>NZ_CP124732.1:4800000-6866808 GCF_000282175.2 Pseudomonas sp. GM17
GCGCGTCTGTGTGATGAAGGCCGGGCAGATTGTCGAGCAGGCGCCGTGCGAAACCCTGTTCAGCGCGCCCCAGCACCCCTACAGCCGCGTGCTGCTCAATGCCGAGCCGGAAGGCGAAGCCCTGCCCCGGGACGAGCGCGAAGTGGTGCTGCAGGTGGACGACCTCAATGTGCAGTTCCAGATCGGCGGCGGGCTGTTCCGCCGCAAGCAATACCTGCGGGCGGTGGACGGTATCAGCCTGAGCCTGCAACGGGGCAAGACCCTGGGCATCGTCGGCGAGTCCGGCTCCGGCAAGTCGACCCTCGGCCAGGCGATCCTGCGCCTGCTGGATTCCGAAGGCAGCATCCGCTTCCAGGGCGAGGCCCTCGACGGCCTCAACCAGAAGCAGCTGCGGCCGTGGCGCAAGCAGATGCAGGTGGTGTTCCAGGACCCGTTCGGCAGCCTCAGCCCGCGGATGTCGGTGGCGCAGATCATCAGCGAAGGCCTGGAAGTGCACAGCCAGTCCACCGCCCAGCAGTGCGAGCAGCAGGTGATCCAGGTGCTGGAAGAAGTCGGCCTGGACCCGGCCAGCCGCCATCGCTACCCCCACGAGTTTTCCGGTGGCCAACGCCAGCGCATCGCCATTGCCCGGGCCCTGGTGCTCAAGCCGGCGCTGATTTTGCTGGACGAACCGACCTCGGCCCTCGACCGCACCGTGCAGAAACAGGTGGTGGCGCTGTTGCGCCAGCTCCAGGAACGCCACGGCCTGACCTACCTGTTTATCAGCCACGACCTGGCGGTGGTGCGCGCCCTGGCCCACGACATGATCGTGATCAAGGACGGCAAGGTGGTCGAACGCGGCCCCAGCCACGAAGTGTTCGACGCGCCGCAGCATCCCTACACCCAGGAACTGCTGGCCGCCGCCCACCCCGCCTGACCCTGTTCCGTAGGAGCGAGGCTTGCCCGCGATTCAGGCGCCGCGGTATTGCAGGCCCACCGCGTCAAGCCTATCGCGGGCAAGCCTCGCTCCTACAGACGCTATCCCTGTAGCCGCTGGCGGAGCCTGCGATAGGTCCGAAGGACCTCCGGCGGCCTCAAGACCCTGCGCCCGCTGCGCGGTCGATCGCAGCCTGCGGCAGCGGCTACAAGGCAAGAGCCAGCCGCGAGGATTCCCGGCATAATCGGCGCCGCGCTCCCTTCAGGACCTCCCCCATGAACGACACCGAAAGCCTCAAGGATTACCAGCGGGTCCGCCAATTGGCGATCCGTTCGCTGTTCGAGATCATCGAGCAATCCAGCGAGGGCACGGTGATCGTCGACCGCGACGCCAATATCGTCTGGATGAACGAGCGCTACGCCCGGCGCTTCGGCCTGGAGTCGGCGGCGTTCGCCATCGGCAAGGCCTGCGAAAGCGTGATCCCCGGCAGCCTGTTGCGCGAAGTGGTGCGCACCGGGCGGCCGATCCTGCTGGACATGCAGGACACCCCCAAGGACCCGCTGGTGGTGATGCGCCTGCCGATCCACGACGACGCCGGAGCGGTGATCGGCGCCATCGGCTTTGCCCTGTTCGACGAGCTGCGCAGCCTGTCGCCGATGCTCAAGCGCTACCTGAGCATGCAGGAAGAGCTTGCTTCCACGCGCTCGCTGCTGCGGGCGCGGCAGGCCAAATACAACTTCGCCCACTTCATCGGCACCAGCGCCGCCAGCCTGGAAGTCAAACGCCGCGCCCGGCGCAGCGCCAGCGCCGACTCGCCGGTGCTG
This sequence comes from Pseudomonas sp. GM17, assembly GCF_000282175.2. Classification (NCBI taxonomy): domain Bacteria; kingdom Pseudomonadati; phylum Pseudomonadota; class Gammaproteobacteria; order Pseudomonadales; family Pseudomonadaceae; genus Pseudomonas; species Pseudomonas sp. GM17. The sequence continues at coordinate 4,801,741 of NZ_CP124732.1, forward strand.
CTGCAAGGCGAGACTGGCACCGGCAAGGAGCTGCTGGCCCAGGCCATCCACGCCGCGTCGCCACGGGCGCACAAGGCCTTCGTCAGCATCAACAGCGCGGCGATTCCCGAGGCCTTGCTGGAGGCCGAGTTCTTCGGCACCGCCCCCGGCGCCTTCACCGGCGCCGACCGCAAGGGTCGCGCCGGCAAGCTGCAGATCGCCCAGGGCGGCACGCTGTTTCTCGACGAGATCGGCGACATGCCCCTGCCCCTGCAAAGCAAGCTGCTGCGGGTGCTGCAAGAGAAAGAGTTCGAGCCAGTGGGCTCCAACGAGGTGATCCAGAGCGACGTGCGGGTGATCGCCGCCACCTCCACCGACCTGGAAGCGGCGATCAAGCGCGGCGAATTCCGCGCCGACCTGTATTACCGCCTCAATGTGCTGCCGATCCAGGTGCCGCCGCTGCGCGAACGCCTGGACGACCTGCCGGCCCTCAGCGAAGCCATCCTCGAAGAACTGCGCAGCCAGCACGAACTGACCCCCGATGCCCTGGCCCTGCTCGGCCAGCACGCCTGGCCGGGCAATATCCGCGAACTGCGCAACGTGCTGGAACGCGCCGCCCTGCTCAGCGACGACCTGATGCTCAACGCCGGCGACCTGCGCGCGGCCATCGGCACCTTCAGCCCGGTGCCGCGCGCGGCCAGCCCCCAGGCCGCCGAAGTGCAGCCCGACGAAACCTTCGCCGCCGCGCGGGAGCGTTTCGACCGCCAGGTGATCGAGTCGGTCCTGGCGCAATGCAACGGCAAAGTGGCGCAAGCCGCGGCACGCCTGGGGCTGGGGCGCTCGACCCTGTACAAGAAGATGGCGGCGCTGGGGATCGAAGAGTCTCAATAAAGAGATATCAATCTCCATGTAGAGACAGCCTTGAGCGCTTCGCGCTCATCGCGAGCAAGCTCGCTCCTACAGGGGTTTGCAGCGTACCTGTAGGAGCGAGCTTGCTCGCGATAGAAATCTCCCGGCCAACACGTCTCAGATCAGAGACAAAAATCCTAAAAGCCTTCTAATAAAAATAATAATACCCTTATAAATCAAACACTTAACCATATGGCACAAAACTCGCTATAGCCCCTCTCACACCCGCAACACCCTACAAAAATAACAATCCTGGAGAGACACACCATGAGTGTGATCATTGCCCTAGCAGCCCTCGCGCTGCTGATGTTGGCTGCTTACCGTGGCTACAGCGTTATCCTCTTTGCCCCCATCGCCGCCCTCGGCGCCGTCCTGCTCACCGACCCGTCCGCCGTGGCGCCCGCCTTCACCGGCGTGTTCATGGAGAAGATGGTCGGCTTTATCAAACTCTACTTCCCGGTGTTCCTGCTCGGCGCGGTGTTCGGCAAGCTGATCGAGCTGTCGGGCTTCTCCCGCTCGATCGTCGCGGCGGCCATCCGCCTGCTCGGCACCCGCCAGGCGATGCTGGTGATCGTGCTGGTCTGCGCCCTGCTGACCTACGGCGGCGTGTCGCTGTTCGTGGTGGTGTTCGCGGTCTATCCGTTCGCCGCGGAGATGTTCCGCCAGAGCAATATCCCCAAGCGCCTGATCCCGGCGACCATCGCCCTCGGCGCGTTCTCCTTCACCATGGACGCCCTGCCCGGCACCCCGCAGATCCAGAACATCATCCCCAGCACCTTCTTCAACACCACCGCCTGGGCCGCGCCCTGGCTGGGGGTGATCGGCACCGTCTTCGTGTTCTGCGCCGGCATGCTGTTTCTCCAGCGCCAGCGCAACAAGGCGCACAAGGCCGGTGAAGGCTACGGCAGCGACCTGCGCAACGAGCCGGAAACCGCCGCCGACATCCAGCTGCCCAACCCCTGGATCGCCCTGTCGCCGCTGCTGCTGGTGGGCCTGATGAACCTGCTGTTCACCCACTGGATTCCCCAGTGGTACGGCAAGACCCACAGCCTGGCCCTGGCCGGCATGGCCGCCCCGGTGCAGACCGACGTCGCCAAGCTCACCGCCATCTGGGCGGTCCAGGCCGCCTTGCTGGTGGGCATCATCATGGTCCTGGTGTTCGGCTTCTCGGCCATTCGCGGCAGGCTCGCCGAGGGCAGCAAGAGCGCGGTCAGCGGCGCCCTGCTGGCGGCGATGAACACCGCTTCGGAATACGGTTTCGGCGCGGTGATCGCCTCCCTGCCGGGTTTCCTGGTGCTGTCGGACTGGCTGAAAAGCATCCCCAACCCACTGGTCAACGAGGCCATCACCGTGACCCTGCTGGCCGGCATCACCGGCTCCGCCTCGGGCGGCATGAGCATCGCCCTGGCGGCCATGTCGGAGACCTTTATCAGCGCCGCCCATGCCGCCAACATCCCGCTGGAAGTGCTGCACCGCGTGGCCGCCATGGCCAGCGGCGGCATGGACACCCTGCCGCACAACGGCGCGGTGATCACCCTGCTGGCGGTCACCGGGCTGACCCACCGCCAAGCCTACAAGGACATTTTCTGCATTACGCTGATCAAGACCCTGGCCGTCTTCGTCGTGATCGCCACTTTCTACGCCACCGGCATTGTGTGAGGTATTCATGAGCAATCTTGCGGGCAAGACCGCCCTCGTCACCGGCTCCACCAGCGGCATTGGCCTGGGGATCGCCCTGAGCCTGGCCAAGGCCGGCGCCAACCTGATCCTCAACGGCTTCGGCGATGCCTCGACGGTGCTCGCCGAGGTCGCGCGTCTCAACAAAGACAGCGGCGGCAAGGTCGGCCATCACCCGGCCGATGTCAGCGACCCGGCGCAGATCGCCGACATGCTCGCCTACGCCGAGCGCGAGTTCGGCGGCGTCGACATCCTGGTCAACAACGCCGGCATCCAGCATGTGGCGGCGGTCGAGGAGTTCCCGGTGGAGCGCTGGGACTCGATCATCGCCATCAACCTGTCGTCGGTGTTCCACAGCACCCGCCTGAGCCTGCCCGGCATGCGCGCCAAGGGCTGGGGGCGGATCGTCAACATCGCCTCGGTGCATGGCCAGGTCGGCTCGGTGGGCAAAGCCGCCTATGTGGCGGCCAAGCACGGGGTGATCGGCCTGACCAAGGTGGTCGGCCTGGAGACCGCCACCAGCAACGTCACCTGCAACGCCATCTGCCCGGGCTGGGTCCTGACCCCACTGGTGCAAAAGCAGATCGACGACCGCATCGCCGCGGGGGTCGATCCGCAACAGGCACAGCACGACCTGCTGGCGGAAAAACAGCCGTCCCTGGAGTTCGTCACGCCTTCGCAGCTGGGCGAGTTGGTCCTATTCTTGTGCAGTGAGGCCGGCAGCCAGGTGCGTGGCGCGGCGTGGAATATCGATGGCGGCTGGCTGGCGCAGTAAGCCGTTGTAGCCGCTGCCGCAGGCTGCGATAAGACCCGAAGGGTCTTTCAGCGCCAGTGATATCGCCACGACCGTTCCGGTCGATCGCAGCCTGCGGCAGCGGCTACAGGGCGTTTGAAAATCGCTTTGCGTGCATTAGAAAAACAAGAGGCCACCCATGTCCGAATTACTCTGGCAACCCAGTGCCGAGCGCATCAGCAAGACCCGCATGGAAGCCTTCCGGCGCTTGATCAATCACCGTCACGACCTGGACCTCGACGGCTACCCCGCCCTGCACCAATGGAGCATCGAGCAGCGCGAAGCCTTCTGGCAGGCCATAGTCGACTTCTTCGATGTCGAGTTCCATGCGCCCCCCAGCGCGGTGCTGATCGAAGGCCGCGGCATGCCCGCCGCCCAGTGGTTTCCCGACGCCACCCTGAACTTCGCCGAACACCTGCTCAAACGGCGTGACGATGGCGTCGCGGTGGTGGCGATCAACGAGAACGGCCAGCGCGAACAGCTGACCTACAACCAGCTGGCGGCCCATGTCGCCGGCCTGCAACAGAGCCTGCGGGCCGCCGGCGTCGGCCTTGGCGACCGGGTCGCGGCCTGCATGCCCAATACCTGGCAGACCCTGGTGGGCATGCTCGCCACCGCCAGCCTCGGGGCCGTCTGGTCCAGCTCCTCGCCAGACTTCGGCACCCAGGGGGTGATCGACCGTTTCGGCCAGATCGAACCCAAGGTGCTGATCACCTGCGCCGGCTACCGCTACGCCGGCAAACAGATCGACCAGACGGCCAAGGTCAACGAGATCCTCGAACGCCTGCCGTCCCTGCAACAGCTGATCATCGTGCCGTACGCGCGGCCCGAAGCCCGCGCCGAAGACTTTCGCACCTCGGCCAGCGTCGCGCTGTGGGACGACTTCTACCGCCCCGGCGGCGAGCCGGCGTTCGTCGCCGTGCCCTTCGCCCATCCGCTGTACATCCTCTATTCCAGCGGCACCACCGGCGTGCCCAAGTGCATCATCCACAGCACCGGCGGCGTGCTGTTGCAGCACCTCAAGGAGCACGGCCTGCACTCCGACCTGCGCGCCGGCGAAGTGCTGTTCTACTACACCACCTGCGGCTGGATGATGTGGAACTGGCTGGTCTCCGCCCTGGCGGTGGGCGCCACGGTGCTGCTGTACGACGGCTCGCCGTTCCACTCGGCGCCCGAACACTTGATCGACCTGATCGACCAGGAAGGCATCAGCGTTTTCGGCACCAGCCCCAAGTACCTGGTGGCCCTGGAAAAGGCCGGCATCCAGCCACGGCAAAGCCATTCCCTGGCCAGCCTCAAGACCCTGCTCAGTACCGGCTCGCCGCTGTCGCCGCAAAGCTTCGACTACGTGTACCGCGCGTTCAAACAGGACCTGTGCCTGGCCTCCATGTCCGGCGGCACCGACATCATTTCCTGCTTCATCATCGGCAACCCGCTGTTGCCGGTGCACCGCGGCGAAATGCAGGGCAAGGGCCTGGGCATGGCGGTCGAGGTGTGGAACGACCAGGGCCAGGCGGTGGTCGGCGAAAAGGGCGAACTGGTCTGCACCCGGCATTTCCCGGCCATACCCATCGGCCTGTGGCACGACCCGCGGCACGAGAAGCTGCGCGCCTCCTACTTCAGCCAGTTCCCCGGGGTCTGGGCCCAGGGCGACTACGCCGAGCAACTGGCCCATGGCAGCTGGCTGATTCACGGCCGCTCGGACGCCGTGCTCAACCCCGGCGGCGTGCGCATCGGCACCGCGGAGATCTACCGCCAGGTGGAGAAACTCGAGCAGGTCCTGGAAAGCCTGGCCATCGGTCAGCAATGGGACAACGACGTGCGGGTGGTGCTGTTCGTGCGCCTGCAGGACGGCGTGCAACTGGACGACGCCCTGCAGGAGCAGATCCGCCAGGTGATCCGCGCCAACACCACGCCAAGGCACGTGCCGGCGAAGATCCTCGCGGTCAGCGACATCCCGCGGACCATCAGCGGCAAGATCGTCGAACTGGCGGTGCGCAACGTGGTGCACGGCCTGCCGGTGAAAAACACCGACGCCCTGGCCAACCCCGAGGCGCTGGAGCAGTTTCGCGATCGCCCCGAGTTGCGCGACTGATCGTTGCCCCTGTAGCCGCTGCCGCAGGCTGCGCCCGGCACCGCAGGGGCCGCAAAACTTGGCGACGCGGTCCACCTGCTGGATCGGGAAAACCGCCCTTGCGCCGGCTACGCCGTCGATCGCAGCCTGCGGCAGCGGCTACAATGCCGGCGTGATGCACGCTCAGGACACCCCCGACATGAACGCCTCCCCCTCCGGCAGCGAAGCCGAAACCCTGATTGCCCGGCTGGACTGGGCCGCCACGCCGCTGGGCGCGGTCGACCACTGGCCGCAGAGCCTGCGCACCGCAGTGGACATCGTGATCCACTCGCCGATGCCGATGCTGCTGTTGTGGGGCGCGCAACTGACACAGATCTACAACGACGGTTTCGCCCTGCTGGCCGGCAACAAGCACCCTGGCGCCTTCGGCCAGTCGACCCACCTGACCTGGCCGGAACTCCAGGACTTCACCGCGCCGATCTACCAAGCCGTGCTGCAAGGCCAGGTGCGCACCTTCAGCGAAAAACCCTTCACCCTGCTGCGCCACGGCCGCGAGTCGGACGTCTGGCTGGACCTGACCTACAGCCCGATCCGCGACGAAAGCGGCGAAGTCGCCGGGATCCTGGTCACCAGCATCGAAACCAACGAGCGCCGGCGCATCGCCCTGGAACTGGAGCAGCGCTCGGCGGCCAGCCTCAAGGCCCAGCACGAAACCGAAGAGCGCCTGCAACTGGCGCTGGCGGCGACCGACGCGGTCGGCACCTGGGACTGGGACATCGGCGACGACCGCTTTATCGCCGACGCCCACTTCGCCCAGCTGCACAGCATCGACCCGGCCCAGGCCGGGCAACTGCCCATCAGCGACTACCTCAAGGGCGTGCACCCGGAAGACCGCAGCATGGTGGCGCGCAGCATCAAGCACTGCATCACCCACGGCACCGAATACGCCGAGGAATACCGCCTGCAACAGCCCGACGGGCAGATCCGCTGGGTCTTCGCCCGCGGGCGCTGCTACAAGGATCACCATGGCCGGCCGGTGCGCTTCCTCGGCGCCGCCCTGGACCTGACCGACCGCAAGCAGATGGAACAGGCGCTGCGCCAGAGCCAGACCGAATTGCAGCTGATCATCAACGCCATGCCGGTGCTGATCGGCTACGTCGACCACGAAGAGCGCTTTCGCCTGAACAACAGCGCCTACCTCGACTGGTACGGCCTGACCCCGCAAGAGCTGTACGGGCGGACCATCCGCGAAGTGGTGGGGGACGAGATCTACGCCACCCGCGCCGACAAGATCGCCGCCGCCCTGGCCGGCAAACCCTGCAGCTTCGAAGCCAACTCGCCGCACCGCGACGGGCGCGCGCGGCACGCGCTGATGAAGTACCTGCCGCGCTACGGCGCCGACGGCGCGATCAATGGTTTCTACATCTTCGTGATCGACGAAACCGAGCGCAAACAGACCGAGGAAGCCCTGCGCAACCTCAACGAAACCCTGGAAGAACGGGTGGCCGAGCGCACCCAGGCGCTGGCCGCCGCCAACCAGCGCCTGCAGAGCGAGATGTTCGAACGCGAGCGCGCCGAAAACGCCCTGCGCCATGCGCAGAAGATGGAAGCCGTGGGCCAGCTTACCGGCGGCATCGCCCACGACTTCAACAACATGCTCACCGGCATCATCGGCAGCCTGGAGCTGATGCAGCGCTACATCGACGCCGACCGCAGCGCGGAGATCGGCCGTTTCACCGAGGCCGCGATGTCCTCGGCCAAGCGCGCGGCCGCCCTCACCCACCGCCTGCTGGCGTTCTCCCGGCGCCAGTCGCTGGACCGCCGGCCGCTGGAACCGAACCAGCTGGTGCGTTCGCTGCAGGACCTGTTCAACCACACCAAGGGCGAGCATATCGAGCTGAAGATGAACCTGGGCGCCAACGTCTGGTCGATCAACAGCGACGCCAGCCAGCTGGAAAACGCCCTGCTCAACCTGGTGATCAACGCCCGCGACGCCATGCCCGACGGCGGCGTGCTGACCATCGAGACCGCCAACAGCTACCTCAACGGCAGCGACCTGGGCACCCTGGAACCGGTCAAGGCCGGCGACTACGTGATGCTCGGCGTCAGCGACAACGGCGCCGGCATGACCCCGCGAGTGCTGGCCAAGGCTTTCGACCCGTTCTTCACCACCAAGCCCATCGGCCAGGGCACGGGCCTGGGGCTGTCGATGATCTACGGCTTCGCCCAGCAATCCGGCGGCCACCTGACCATCAGCAGCGAACCGGGCCAGGGCACCTGCGTGCGCCTGTACCTGCCGCGCCTGTACAGCGGTGCCCAAACCGACAGCCCGGCACCGGCCAGCGTCGAAGCGCCGTACGCGGTGGCCGGCGAATCGGTGATGCTGGTGGAGGACGACCCGGCGGTGCGCATGCTGGTGCTCAACGTGCTGAGCGAACTGGGCTACAGCGCCTTCGAAGCCGAGGATGCCAAGAGCGCCTTGCCGTTGCTGGAGTCCGAGCGGCGCGTCGACCTGCTGGTGACCGACGTCGGCCTGCCGGGCATGAACGGCCGGCAGCTGGCGGAGATCGCCCGCCAGCAGCGACCGCAACTCAAGGTGCTGTTCATGACCGGTTACGCGGAAAAGGCCGCCGAGCGCCAGGGCTTTCTCGACGCTGGCATGGACCTGATCGCCAAGCCGTTTTCCATCGAGGCGCTGGCCCAGAAGATTCGTCAGATGATCGGCCGGCAGGGCTGATTTCAGGCATAATCCGCCCCCGCCGTCCGCACCGTTCCAAGGTAACTGCCCCATGAAAGCCCAAGCCCGCCACATCCTGGTGAAAACCGCCGAAGAGGCCGAACAGCTCAAGCAGCGCATCGCCAAGGGCGAAGCCTTCGACGTGCTGGCGAAGAAGTACTCCACCTGCCCCTCCGGCAAACGCGGCGGCGACCTGGGTGAAGTGCGGCCGGGGCAGATGGTCGGGGCCATCGACCAGGTGATCTTCAAAAAACCCCTGCGCACCGTGCACGGGCCGATCAAGAGCAAGTTCGGCTATCACCTGGTGCAGGTGTTCTACCGCGATTGACCGCGTCGCTCACCACGCTTCGACCACGCCCCTGTAGCCGCTGCCGAGCCTGCGAGGCTGCGATCGACGGCGCAGCCGGCGCAAGGGCGGTATCCCCAATTTTTCAGGTAGACCGCGTCGCCAGGTTTTGCGGCCCCTGCGGTGCCGATCGCAGCCTCGCAGGCTCGGCAGCGGCTACAGGGTTGCCTCAGGGTCTTGGGACAAGGGCCCCCGGCACCTGGATCACCCGGCTCGCCAAGCGATGCCCGGCCTGCGCCGCCTGCTGCGGACTGCCGCCTTTCAAGCGGCACGCCAGATACGCCGCACTGAACGAATCCCCCGCCGCCGTGGTGTCCACCACCTGCTCCACCCGCTGCGCCGGCACCTCGAACGACTCGCCGCCACAGCGGATCAGGCACGCTTCGGCGCCCCGCTTGAGCACCACTTCCGGGGTGTCCGCGTAGGCCGCCAATACCGCCTGGCTGTCGGCATAACCGAACAGCGCCTGCTCGTCATCCACCGTCAACAGCGCCAGATCGACATAGGCCAGCGCCTCGCGATAAGCCGCCTGCGCCTGCTCCACCGAGGCCCAGAGCCGTGGCCGGTAGTTGTTGTCGAAGACGATCTGCGCCCCACGCTTGCGTGCTTCAACCAAGGTCTCGATCAGCTTCTTGCGCCCCAACTCGCCGAGCACCGCCAGGGTGATGCCGCTGAAATACAGCACCGCGTAGGTCGGCAACGCCGCGAGGATCGGCTCGGCCGCGGGGGTGGTGAAACAGTCGCGCACCGCCGCTTCGTTGCGCCAGTAAAGAAAGCGCCGCTCGCCCTTGGCGTCGGTCTGGATGCAGTACAACCCGGGCAAGCGCCCCGGCAGGCGCTGGACCATGCCCAGGCCGATGCCTTCCTCGGCCCAGCTCTGGCACATCGCATCGCTGAAACTGTCGTCACCGAGGGCGGTGACATAGTCGACATGGGCGCCCTCGCCCAGTTCACGGGCCAGGTACACGGCGGTGTTCAGGGTGTCGCCGCCGAAGCTCTGTTGCAGGCTACCGTCGGCGCGGTGTTGCAGTTCGATCATGCATTCGCCGATCAGGGCGATGCGTTTCCCGGTGGTGCAGGTGTTCATGGTGGGGTGTCTCTGAGAGTTTTTTGTTGTGAGAAAGAACGTCTTCGCGGGCAAGCCTCGCTCCTACAAGGTTGGTGTCGTTTGCCAAGGCGTGTACGCCTCATATCCGTAGGAGCGAGGCTGAACTGGCCTAATAATTCTGGACACCTCAATCGGGCGCTATGATGGCGCCCAAATCTGAGGTGTTTGGACATGCGCAACTCTTATTCAAATGAGTTCAAGCTCAAAGCAGCCAGCATGGTGCTGGACGAAGGACAGTCGGTTCCCGAGGTCTGCGCCAGCATAAATATTGGTCCTACGGCCTTGCGGCGCTGGGTCGATCAACTGCGCAAGGAAAGAGAAGGTTTAACTCCGATAGGGGCCAAAGCCATCACTGCTGATCAGCGGGAAATTCAGCGGCTCCAGGCCCTGCTCAAGCAGAAAGACCGGGATATCGAAATCCTAAAAAAGGCCAGTGCTCTCCTGCTTTTGGACGCCAAAGATCACTCGCGCTGATCGATGAGTTGGGCGAGCAGTACGGCGTAAATGAGTGCTGTCGTGTGCTTGAGATCAGCCGCAGCAGCTTCTACAGCTGGCGTCAGCGCCAAGGCCAGCAATGCCCTGAGCGAGAAAGGCTCAAGGCGGAGCTGGTCAAGCATCACAAGGCGTCGAGGGCCTCAGCAGGCTCTCGTACCCTGGCCAAAATGCTGCAGGCCGCTGGGCACCAGATAGGTCGATTCAAGGCTCAAAGCCTGATGCGAGAGGCCGGGATAACCTGCCGGCAGCGCAGGCGTCACAAATACCGGTCATCGGGTGTGGAGGCTTTGACGGCACCGCATGAACTCAAGCGTCAGTTTGATGTGAAGGCACCCAACGAGGTGTGGTGTGGGGACGTTACTTACATCAAGGCTGGCAAGCGCTGGTTGTATTTGGCGGCTGTTTTGGATCTGTTTGCCCGCCGTATCGTGGGCTGGTCGTTCTCGTCGATTTCTGATGCGACGCTGACCTGTGAGGCACTGCGGATGGCGACTGAACTGAGAGGACACCCAAAGGGCGTGCTGTTTCACTCTGACCAGGGCTGCCAGTACACCAGTCACAAATTCAGGCATGAATTGAATGAACAAGGCTATCGCCAGAGCATGAGCCGTAAAGGCGAATGTTGGGACAACGCCCCGATGGAGCGTTTTTTTGGAAGCCTGAAGTCGGAGTGGGTGCCTAAGGGCGGCTACGGCTCGGAACATGAGGCCCGAATGGACGTGCAGCGCTACATCACACGCTACAACACCACTCGGCCTCACAGTTACAACGAATATCGATCACCCGTCGCAGCAGAAAGACTGGCTGCGTAAACCTTAAATGGTGTCCAGGATTACTTGACCAGTTCAGGCTTGCCCGCGATCACCTGCGCAGCAGGTGCCAGCCCCACCTTAGAAACAGGTCTCCATGCTCTCCAACACATCCAGCCGCTCATCCACCAGCAACCCGGTGCGCCACTTATCAAAGGTCAGACACGGGTGCGAAGTACCGAAGGCAATAATGTCCCCCACCCGCAACTCAACCCCCGGCGCCACGGTCATGAACGCATGCTGGTCCATCACCGCCGTGACCTTGCAGGCACTGACATCATCGCCCTTGGCCGGCAGCACGCCCGGCTTGTAGCGCAACAACGGCACCGGCAGACCGGCGTCATAGGCCACGTCGCGCTTGCCCAGGGCGATCACCGCGAACCCCGGCTCCGGCAGGGACTGCACATGGGCCCAGACTTCCAGCGCCGGGCGCAGGCCTTCGTGCAGGTCGCTGCGCCGGTCGAGCACGCAGCACTGTGCCTCTTTATAGATGCCATGGTCGTGGGCCACGTAACTGCCGGGGCGCAGCACGCTGAGGAAACGCCCCTGGGCGTTCTGCACCTCGAAGGACTCGGCGATCAGGTCATACCAGGCCGACCCCGAGGCAGTGATGATCGGCTTATCGATGGCGAACAGCCCGTCGTCCTGCAACTGCACCGCCAGGCGCACCAGGGACCCGGCAAACTCACGGATGCCACTGACGGCGTGATCGCCATGGATCACCCCTTCGTAGCCCTCGATGCCGCACAAGGCCAGGGCCGGTTGCGCCTGGATCGCCTGCGCCAGCGCCAGTACTTCCTGCTCGCTGCGGCAACCACAACGGCCGCCGACCACGCCGTACTCGATCATCACGTTCAGGCGCACCCCGCGCGCGGCGAAGAATTGCCCGAGGTCGGCGACGTTGTCCGGGTGATCGACCATGCAATAGAAGTCGAACGTCGGGTCGGCCAGCAGCTCGGCGATCAGCCCCATGTTCGGCGTACCCACCAGTTGGTTGGCCATCAGCACCCGGCGCACACCGTGGGCATAGGCCGCGCGGGTCTGCACCGCGGTGGCCAGGGTGATACCCCAGGCACCCGCCTCCAACTGCCGACGGAACAGCGCCGGGGTCATGCTGGTCTTGCCGTGGGGCGCCAGCTCGGCGCCGCTGTCGCTGACGAACTTCTGCATCCAGCGGATGTTGTGTTCCAGCGCCGCGCGGTGCAGCACCAGGGCCGGCAGGCTGACATCGCGCACCAGGCTGACGCCCGGTTGGGCGGCGCCCTTTTCCACCACGGCATTGATCAAGGCAGAAGGCATATTCGAACTCCTTACGGCGCAGCCACAGGGGCTGACATTAGTCGTTGATGCGACGGGCCAGGCGATTCGCGCTGTCGATCAGCACCCGGCGGTAGTCGGCGTAATTGTTCTGGGCATCGGCCCGTGGCGCGACGATGCACAGGGTGCAGATGCACACCCCGCGCTCGTCCCGCACCGGGGCGGCGAAGCAATGGGTAAAGGTGTCGGCCACACTGTCGAAGGAAAAGAAACCGTCCTGCGTGGCCTGGCGGATTTCCTTGAGGAAGGTCGCCACAGGCAGGCGTTCCCCGTCGGGGAGCATGAAGTCGCGCTCGTCGATCAACTCGACGATCTGCTCATCGCTCAAATGCCCCAGCAACAGCCGCCCGGAAGCGGTCCAGGGAATCGGCACGTTCTCGCCGATATTCGAGGAAATGCGGAAATGCCGCTCGCCCTCCTTCATCAGCGCCACCGTGTATTTGCGCCCGTTGAGCAGGCACATCTGCGCGGTCTCGCGGGTCTGGCTGACGATCTCCTGCAAGGCCGAGTCGGCCTCGCGGGTCAGGTCGAAATGGCGCAGATGGGCCTGCCCAAGAAAGTACAGCTGACGCCCCAGGTACACATGCCCATCCTGGCCCACCGGCTCCAGAACCCGCCGCTCCAGCAGGGACGCCACCAGCTCGTACACCGTGGACTTGGGGCTGCCGATCCCCTTGGCGATATCGTTGGGGCGCAACGGCTGGCCGATCTCCTTGAGGAAATCGAGAATATCGAACGCCCGGTCCAACCCCTTGGCCCGGCGCTTGATGGTGTCTTCGGTCATCTTTGTGCCTTTTGCAAAAAACTGCGAAATTTCCGGCGCCCCAAAACCCCGGCATTGCCCCTATCCCCGTAGCCGCTGCCGAGCCCGCGAGGCTGCGATCGACTGCAACGCGGGCGCAAGCTCTTGAAATCGTCGCGCCCCCTGCGGGGTCGATCGCAGCCTCGCCAAAGCTCGGCAGCGGCTACAAACCCGCCCCTGTAGGAGCGAGCTTGCTCGCGATCAGCGGCCTACAGTCCTACTTCTTCTTGTAAGCCACACAATCGATCTCAACCTTGCAATCCACCATCATGCTGGCCTGCACACAGGCCCGCGCCGGCGCATGCTCCGGCTTGAAGTACTCACCGAACACCTTGTTGAAACTCCAGAAATCCCGCGGATCCTCCAACCACACCCCAACCCGCACCACATCCTCCAGCCCGTACCCCGCCTCCTCCAGAATCGCCACCACATTGCGCATCGTCTGATGCGTCTGCTCAACGATCCCGCCATGAATAATTTCGCCATCCAGTGCCGGCACCTGGCCGGACACATACAACCAACCATCGGCCTCAACGGCACGAGCGAAAGGACGGGGTTGACCACCGCCGGCGGTACTGCCGGTGCCGTAGCGAGTGATGCTCATGGGGTGTTCTCCTAAGTAAAGGAAAGGTTGAGCAGAATAAGCCGTTCCTAAAAAGGCGCTTCGCGTAATTCCAGGAGACATTTATTCCACTATAACGGATCAAGATATGCAATAACGGAAAATTCACGAAGAGTGTGCCATGGGAAAGAGAGGGATAACAGAGGATAGGCAACACATCTGGAACCAAGGAGATAGAGAACAGGCCTGAAATAAATGCTACTACCCCCATTTATTCGGCCATTAATGATGGTTCGTGTAAGGCGTTTCTGTATCTGGTGTAAACATGCCCTCCAGGCTTGTTACCCCGCGATACGCCTCCTATATTCCGTTTCGTCGCTCCCAACGCTGCGACCGGATTTGGCCGTCCGAATCTCCATGAGCACACCCTAAAATTCCTTCATGGAGCGTCACCGTTATGGATTTCCAACCTCTCACCTCCTCCAACACCACCGACCACCCCGTCGCCTTTATCAACCCTCAAGCCCCCTTGCTTGACCTGCTGACCTACGCCGGCCTGCGCATCCGCGCTGCCCGGGACATGCTGGACAGCGTGTCCGGCATGACCAGCCGCAACGCCGACGACCTCGACCTGATGCGCTTCTCCAGCGTGGCAACCTTGTTGTTGCAGGACGGGTGCGATGTGTTGCACGTGGTTGAACAACGGGCGATGGAGTTGCCAGAGCCTTAACCGAACCGCCTTGGCTCTTGCTCTTGCTCTTGCTCTTGCTCTTGCTCTTGCTCTTGCTCTTGCTCTTGCTCTTGCTCTTGCTCTTGCTCTTGCTCTTGCTCTTGCTCTTGCTGTGCTTTGGCTTTGGCCTTTGATCCACCCGCCCCATCGGGAGGCCGAGTGGAGGCGTTCATCAGGGGGATGGCGCGCAGCGCCCCTCGACGTAGTCGAGGACATCGTATGGAGGTCGAAGCGAAGCCGACCGGAGTCGATGCCCCCTGATGGACGCCGGAGCGAGGGAACCTGAGCGCAGCGAAGGCCGTACGCCAGGGGCGAGACCTTTTGGTTACTTTTGGCTGGGCCGGCATTCCGGGCGTTTGCCAAAAGTGACCCGCCGTAAGGGCGGAACCATAAGCGGCCGTGACCGCAGGAATGGATATGTACCCCGTCCAAAAAATGCAGCGCCAGCACAGACGCCATCGCGGGCAAGCCTGAACTGGGCCTCGCTCCTACAGAAGCTTGTAAAAAGTGACCCACCGCAAGGGCGAAACCATAAGCCGCCGTGACCGCGGAAATGGATATGTACCCCGTCCAAAAAATGCAGCGCCAGCACAGACGCCATCGCGGGCAAGCCTCGCTCCTACAGAAGCGTGTAAAAAGTGCCCCGCCGTAAGAGCGAAACCATAAGCCGCCGTGACCGCAGCAATGGATATGTCGTGTTTGATCTTTGTCTGGGCGACCAACCTGCTGTGTTGCAGGCGGTAGGACTCGTTGCTGCCTGTTTCGACGGTGTGTCAGCCGATCCGGCAACGCCGTGGTCATCTTGTTAAGGCTGCACGCCTAATGTGAATCCACCTGCGGCCGATAGTCTGGAAGGTTCACCAGTATCGACGTCTTATTTCAGGGTTATCAATGGAAATTCCATACAGCGTCAGGCTTTCATTTTTTGATTTCTGGAAGGGGCTCTTCAAAGGCACGCTTTTCATCCAGAAACGTTTGCGAGGGCATTTGAAGGAGCAGCAGAAGAACTGGCCAAAGAAGCAACAATACAGCCAAGGATATTTCTATCAGGGCTTGGAAGAACTGGGAATCACAGGCCTGAAGCCTACGGGCTTTCGGTTCAAGCAATACGCCATCGATGAAGAATTGAAGGGCGCTGACGTACTGGACATCGGCAGCAACTGCGGTTTCGTCTCAGCTTATTGTTCGCGACTGGCAAAATCCGTGACAGCCGTCGAACTCAACCCTTTTCTCAATAAAGTGGCGAAGGATACCGCGCGTTATTTGAAGCGCGACAATATAGAGTTTATAGAAAGCGATTTTTCGGTATTTGCCACAGATAAAAAATTTGATGTGGTGCTGTCGTTTTCCAATCATCACACCATTGATGGCAACCTCAATATGGGGTTTGAAAACTACATGAAGCGCCTGGTGTCGTTTCTAAAGCCGGGTGGCTACCTACTGTTTGAAAGCCACAATGTTTTCGGGCCAGGTGCTGGCAACGTAGGCGATGACGGTGATATGGACGAAAAAATCAAAATAATGAACACCTATTTCGCCATAGAACGCTATCGAATGGTCAACTGTTACATGCGACACATGGTCGATGATGTCGATAAGCTCTTCATTGTTGCGCGGCTCGTGGACAATCCTCCGAAGACGGAATTCCGTCTTGAACAAGCAATCCGTCGTTATCATTATTGACCCTGTATTCGATTCTTTGGCTACCTATGACACCGTCCAAAAAACGGCAGCGCCAGCACGGACTCTATCGCGAGCAAGCTCGCTCCTACAGGTCGGTGTCATGCAAAGAAACAGTCGTTCAAGTCGTGGATCAGGTTTGGCAGGCGCAAGCGCCTGATCGCAGCCTGCGGCAGCGGCTACAGAGTTCGCGGTATTACCGATAGGCGTGAACGAATCTGCTACCCATGCGCGTGAACTCGACAGGGTTGTTAGCCCTGACTGCAACCAAAGCGACTCACCGTTGAATAACAAGCGCTAGGTATCGCCCCCTCCCCACGCATTATTGCAATCCCCACAACAGCTCATTGCAAAAGATAGCTAGCTAACTATCAAGACTTCTTATTACCCTCCGATCTCCAGCCAAATGCTGTCCGCGGGGCTCTAGCCTGCCTATGCGGACAGCATCGATTACTGATGAGGTCACCCATGGAACCAGGCAGTTATCAATTGAGCATGAGCGTGCTCATGACGCCCGACAAAGCCAATTTCTCCGGCAACGTGCACGGCGGCGCCCTGCTGAAGCTGCTCGACGAGGTGGCCTTCGCCTGTGCCAAGCGCTACGCCGGGCGCTATGTGGTCACGCTGTCGGTGGATCAGGTGATCTTCAAGGAGCCGATCCATGTCGGCGAATTGGTGACTTTCCTCGCCTCGGTCAATTACACCGGGCGCACCTCGATGGAGGTCGGGGTCAAGGTGATGACCGAGAACATCCACGAACGCACGGTGCGCCACACCAACAGTTGCTACTTCACCATGGTCGCCGTCGACCCCGACGGGCGCCCGCACCCGGTGCGCGCCTTCGTGCCGGAAACCGCCACCGAACAACGCCGCTACGCCCAGGGTTTGCTGCGCAAACAGCAGCGCCAGGAGCTGCAGGAGCGCTATCGGCAGATCCGCAACTCGGATTGAGCCCGCCCTGCCCGCCTGAACCCATGTCTTGCGATTTGCCCAAGGAACGACCATGAAGATATCGCTGCTCAGTCGCTACGCGACCCTGATCCTTTGCCTTGCCCTCACCTTGTTCGGCCTGTTGTTCTGGCCCGCCAGCCTCTGGGGCCAGGGGCTGATCGTGCTGGCCGGGGTGCTCAGCCTGGTCGGCCTCAACGACCTGCTGCAAAGCCACCATGCGGTGCGCCGCAACTATCCGATCATCGGCAATATCCGTTACCTGATCGAGTCGATTCGCCCGGAGATCCGCCAGTACCTGCTGGAAGGCGACGACGAGAAGCTGCCCTTCTCCCGCTCGCAACGCTCGATGGTCTACGCCCGCGCCAAGAACCAGCCCGCGGAGAAGGCCTTTGGCACCCTGGCCGACGTCTATCAGCCCGGCTTCGAATTCATCAGCCATTCCATGGTCCCGGGCGATGCCTGCGACCCCAGCCAGTTCCGCGTGGTGGTCGGCGGGCCGGATTGCCTGCAGCCCTACAGCGCCTCGGTGTTCAACATCTCGGCCATGAGCTTCGGCGCGCTGAGCGCCAACGCCATCCGCGCCCTGAACAAAGGCGCCAGGCTCGGTGGCTTCGCCCACGACACCGGGGAAGGCAGCATCAGCCCCTATCACCAGGAATTCGCCGGCGACCTGATCTGGGAAATCGGCAGCGGCTACTTCGGTTGCCGCACCCTGGACGGCCGTTTCGATGCCCAGCGCTTCTCCGAGCAGGCCAGCCATCCGCAGGTGAAGATGATCGAGATCAAGCTCAGCCAGGGCGCCAAGCCGGGGCATGGCGGCATCCTGCCCAAGCACAAGGTCACCGCCGAAATCGCCAAGACCCGAGGCGTGCAGATGGGCCACGACTGTGTGTCGCCGGCGCGGCACTCGGAGTTCAGCACACCCATGCAGTTGCTGGAGTTCATCGTCAAGCTGCGCAACCTGTCCGGTGGCAAGCCGGTGGGCTTCAAGTTCTGCGTGGGTCATCCCTGGGAGTTCATGGCCATCGTCAAGGCCATGCTCGAGACCGGCATCCAGCCGGACTTTATCGTGGTCGACGGCAAGGAAGGCGGCACCGGCGCCGCGCCTCGCGAGTTCACCGACAACATCGGCATGCCCATGCGCGAGGGCCTGCTGTTCGTGCATAACACCCTGGTCGGCGCCGGCCTGCGTTCGCAGATCAAGCTGGGCGCCAGCGGCAAGGTGGTCAGTGCCTTCGACATCGCCAGCGTGCTGACCATCGGCGCCGACTGGGTCAACGCCGCGCGCGGTTTCATGTTCGCCATCGGCTGCATCCAGTCGCAAAGCTGCCACACCAACAAATGCCCCACCGGCGTCGCCACCCAAGACCCGCTGCGCCAGAAAGCGCTGCAGGTTACGGACAAGGCCGAGCGGGTGCACAACTTCCATCGCAACACCCTGGTCGCCCTCGGCGAGATGCTCAGCGCCGCCGGCCTCGACCACCCGGCGCAGTTGCAGGCCAAGCACCTGGTACGGCGCCTGACCACCACCGAGGTCCGGCTGTTCTCGCAGATCCACGTGTTCCTCGAACCCGGCGAGCTGCTGCAACGCCCCATCAGTTCGGAGTTCTACGCGCGCATGTGGAACATGGCCCAACCCCACAGCTTCGCGCCACTGGCCGTGGCCGCGCCGTCCAGGGCCGAGCGGCTGACGCCGGCTTAGTTTTTTGCATGACGAGGTGGCCGTTCGCGCTGGATGACGGGTACAAAGTCCAGGGTTGAGGGGCGGCCACCGACGCCAGTGCACTCCAGAAGCCGGATCGTGCCGGGCGCAAGCGCCCGATCGCAGCCTGCGGCAGCGGCTAGATTGCGCACAGCCTGGGCGGCGTCTTGAAGCTCTCCTGGCCGGCTAACGCTTCCTGGCTTGCTGATAGACACTCCCCCGCTCCCGCTTGCCCACAGCAATGACCGTCACCACCAACACCTCATCCACCACCCGATACACCAGACGGTAGCCAGCCGTGCGCAGTTTGATTTTGTAGGCATTGCCCAAACCGCTCAGGCGATCGGCCGGGACATGGGGGTTGACGAGGCGTTCCTGCAGCTTCTTCTTGAATTGCTCTTTCAGCGTGGGGCCCAGCTTTTGCCATTCCTTCCAGGCTTTCTCGGAGAACTCCAGCTCATAAGTCATCGAGCGAAACCCTGACGGTCGGGTCGTTCTCTCGCTCACGGCACAAGGCGAGCAGTTCCATGTCTTCCAGGCGCTCCATCATGGCTTCGTATTCCTTGGCCGGAACGCAGTAAAACGCCGGTTCGTTGCGATTGAGAATGGCCACGGAGGAGCCGCCACCGGCCGCAACAGTGCCCATGGGGTTTTTCTTGAGTTCGGAAATGCTCGCAACGACGTTGGACAGAAGGACATGGGTCATGGAGTGCTCTCATGAGTGCTGTTAAGAGCACTCAAAATAGCACCTTTGTGCAGACAAGTACCTTGAGAGCAGACCAGAAGCATCAGAAGAAAGCGCTAGCGAAAAAACTCCCCGGGCGTGGCGTCGAACTGCTGGCGGAACGCCGCGATGAACGCCGAGGTCGAGTCGTAGCCGCAGGCCAGCGCCACGTCCGTCACCCGCTCGCCGTTCTCCAGGGGCGTGAGGGCGCCCAGCAGGCGCAAGCGCTGGCGCCAGGCGCGGAAGGTCAGGCCGGTGTCCCGCAGGAACAGGCGGCTCAGGGTTTTCTCCGTCACCCCCAGTTTCTCGCTCCACTGCCCCAGGGTGGTCGGCTGGTCCGGGTGCGCTTGCAGGCTGCGGTAGATCTGCCGCAGGCGCGGGTCCTGGGGCAACGGCAGCATCAAGTCCAGTTGCGGCGCGGCGGCCAGTTGATCCAGCAGGACCTGGGCCAGACGCCCGTCGGCGCCATCTTCGGCGTATTCCACCGGCAGCTCGCTGAAGGCGCGGATCAATTCGCGCAGCAGGCTGCTCACCGCCAGCACCTGGCAGGTTTCGCCGGCCCAGGCGGTGACACGGCAATCCAGGTACAGGCTGCGCATTTCAGTGCGCGGCGAGCTGAACACCTTGTGCGGCATGCCAGCGGGAATCCACACCGCCCGTTGCGGCGGGGCGATGAAACGCCCGGCGCTGGTCTGCACTTCCAGCACGCCCTGGATGGCGTAGGACAATTGCACCCAGGGGTGGCTGTGGCGCCGGGTCAGCGCCCGGTTAGGCAGGGATTCGGTGCGCCCGTACACCGGTCGCGGCAAGCTCGGCAGACCGGGAATACTGCGTTGGACGATCTTTTCATGTCCTTTAGGCGGCATTTACTGGCTCATTGGCGTTAGTCGGCAGTCCGCCATCACGTTAGAGTCAGCCCACCGCCCTGGCAACCCCTGGATGATCCCGTTATGAGTCGCTCACGTCTTTTGCCCGACAATTTCACCCTGACCCTGATCGGCGTGGTGCTGCTGGCCAGCTTCCTGCCCGCCAGCGGCCAGGTGGCGCTAGGCTTCGGCTGGCTGACCAACGCCGCCATCGCCCTGCTGTTCTTCCTCCACGGCGCCAAGCTGTCGCGCGAGGCGATCATCGCCGGGGCCGGCCACTGGCGCCTGCACCTGCTGATCTTCAGCCTGACCTTCGTGCTGTTCCCGCTGCTGGGCCTGGCGCTCAAGCCGCTGCTGTCGCCGCTGATCGGTAACGAGCTGTACCTAGGCATGCTCTACCTCTGCGCCCTGCCCGCCACCGTGCAGTCGGCGATTGCCTTCACTTCGCTGGCACGGGGCAACGTGCCGGCGGCGATCTGCAGCGCCGCGGCGTCCAGCCTGTTCGGGATTTTCCTCACGCCGCTGCTGGTGACCCTGCTGCTGAATGTACACGGCGATGCCGGCTCGACCGTGGATGCCATCGTCAAGATCAGCGTGCAATTGCTGCTGCCCTTTATCGCCGGGCAGATCGCCCGCCGCTGGATCGGCGCCTGGGTCGGGCGCAACAAGAACTGGCTGAAATTCGTCGACCAGGGCTCGATCCTGCTGGTGGTCTACGGCGCCTTCAGCGAGGCGGTGAACGAAGGCATCTGGCACCAGATTCCGTTGTGGAACCTGGGCGGGCTGGTCTTGGCCTGCTGCGTGCTGCTGGCCTTGGCGCTGCTGGCCTCCAGCCTGCTGAGCAAGCTGTTCGGCTTCAACCAGGAAGACCGCATTACCATCCTCTTCTGCGGTTCGAAGAAAAGCCTGGCCACCGGCGTGCCCATGGCCCAGGTGCTGTTCGCCGGCAGCACCATGGGCGTGCTGATCCTGCCGCTGATGCTGTTCCACCAGATCCAGCTGATGGTCTGCGCGGTGCTGGCCCAGCGTTACGCGAAACGCCCGGAATCGATCCCGGAGCTGATGGCCCAAGTCGATCCCTGAGTGCGGCTCCTAAACTGCATGTCGCCTTTGTAGGAGCGAGCTTGCTCGCGATAAATCGTCAACGAAAACGCGCTGCGCCTGACCGCCTCAGCTTCGCTGATCGCAAGCCATCGAGGGTCGAGCGGCTCCTCCTGCAGATCCCTGTGACGGCGGTCAGTTGTATTTCGGACCGCCTTTCCACGGCGCGTATTCCACCAGCACACTGCCCCGCGCCAGCCCCTTGTCATCCACCTTGAAGCCGGGCATCTGCCTCAGGTTCAGCTGCTTGCACTGCGCAGTCAGGCGCGCCTGCAGGTTGCTGTCCAGCTTGAAAGCGTCCCGCCGCTCGGCAACCGGATCGAGGTTCACCAGGCACTCCTGCACCTGCCCCTGGGCATTGGCGACAAAGCGCACATGGGCCTTGCCAATGCTGTCGACGGGCTGCTTGCCCAGGGCCTGGGTCCAGAAGAAGCGGCTTTGCGCATAAGCCTGGACCGTCCGCGCTCGCCACTGACGCTCAGATTCGGGCTCGTCGAGGGGCGGAAATACCAGCGGCGCGACTATCACCATCTCCTCCTCGGTTCCGTACATTTCGACCGGCACCTTGGGAAACAGGCTGTCCCAACACACTTGCCTGGCCAGGCTTTCCAGGGCCGGGACCGGCGCCAGATGGGCGTTGGGCTGGATCTCGCAACTGCGCAGCTCGTTCTGGCGATCGATCTTCACCACCAGATCCACTGTCCCTACCAACGCCTGGCTGTTGGCGGCAAAGGCATTGCGCACCATCAAGGCCCTGAACTGATCGCTGAAGGCCCGGGCGTTCTGCTGTAGCGATGCTTCTGCCGTGGTCTGAAGGGCCGGCGCGGTGCTTTTTGGCGTCTGGCAACCGGCCAGGGACAACAGGCTGGCCAGGATCAACGGTAGCGCCAGCCGGGATGCGATAACGCGCGATGGACTGGACGACAGGCTCAATTCCATTTGTTCGAAACTCTCAGCTGAACAGGCAAGTAGCGTGGGGACACAAGACTCAGTGCGTTACGTCACTAACGATTGAAGCGCGCACTATTTAGTACTCAGCTCAGCAACCATCGTCGATCACTATGTCGATCGGACGACGCCGATCTACAGGAATATCAAGCGGTTGCTCCGTCAAAGCGTGAGGATTTTTGCTTTTGTCTGGGCCAACAAGAAGATGGCATAATGCCACTTATCTTCCGATCAGTGATCCTACATGGAAGTTTTTATGCGTTCCCCACTCGTACCTTGTGCTGCATCAACAAAAGAGATGACTCAATGAGCGCTGTACAAGGTCGTCTTCTCGAACACTTCCTGCCGTTACGAGAAGCAGAAGAAAAACTGCTCGCACGCTGCACCTTGGGCCAACTCACCCGGCTCGATAAAAACACCCCGATCGAAGCGACAAAGCAAAACAGCATTCGTGCTAAGTTCCTGCGCTTCTTGATTCTGGGTGGGGACCATAACGTCAAGATTCACGAAAGTGGCATTTTGCTGAGTGGGGCCTGCATTGAAGGAGTTCTTAATCTCAAGTCGGCGACTATAGCCAGCAACTTAAAACTCCGTAACTGTCGATTCGCAGAAAAAATTCTACTGGCAAACGCACGAGTACGAGGTCTTATCGACCTGTCTCACAGCGCGCTACGTGGTTTCTCTGCGACGCTGCTTTCGATTGATGGAATATTGTGTTTCGACAAAGTGGTCTCCTCCGAAACCATCAACCTGCGAGATTCAAGAATTGGTGGATCACTGCTATGCAGAGGTAGCCAGCTCAATGGTCCCGACGGAATCGCCTTCACCGCAGATCGGGCGATAATCGAGGGCAGTGTGCGTTTACAAGACGATTTCCAGGCTATCGGTGAAGTTCGATTCTGCGGGGCAACCCTCAACAATCAGCTGATCATCCAGAACAGCTATTTCCGCTGTATGGATCGGATAACCTTAAACATCACCGACTCCACCACCAGAGGTGGTGTATTCCTGTCTCCAGGCTTTAAATCAGAGGGTACCGTTCGTCTTACCAATGCTCGTATCGCAGGAACCTTGAGCCTCACGGGGGCTAGCCTGCAAGGAAAAAAAGGAGCCTCGTTATCAGCAAGAAATCTCCAGGTCGAGCAAGAATTGCGCCTCACAAAACTGGAGACACCACTGGACTGGGTGATTCTTACCGATGCTAATGTCAAAACTCTGAATGACTCTCCCGACTCCTGGGGCGATCGCCTGTATCTAAGCAGGTTTACCTACAACAATTTGTTAACGAGCAGACCACTGACAGCACGGGATCGCATCCAGTGGCTCGATAAACAGAACCCAAGAGATGCAGGAACCGACGAAAAAAAGGGAGTAGCCAGTCAGTTCAAGAAACAACCCTGGCAACAGATACAGAAAGTGTTTGAGGAGATGGGGCGTACGGAGGAAGCCAACCAACTCGGCATGGAACTTGAACGTCGATTGCACAAGGCTGGCCTAGCCGGTCGTTCGACCATAGGCCCCCACCCTACGTTGGTGCATCATCTGTACGGTATTCTGCTCGGCTTCGGTTACAAGCCAATGCGCCTGGTTCTGTTCTTCTTTTTAACCTGGTTATCTTGGGCGGCCTTTTATTGGTACGTGGCCTTGGAGCAAGCGGTCTTCGCCCCGAGCGACCCCGTGGTTTTTCAACACGACGACTATCTCACCTGCCAGCCCGAACATAAGGCCGCCTGGGCCAGGCGTTTTCCTTCAAAGCCCGAACCCCAGCCCGAAAAACCCGAGGGCGCCGGCAATTGGTACACCTGCGAGGTGCTTCGCGGTGAGTACACCGGGTTCAGCCCATTGGGATATTCGCTGGATATCCTGCTGCCACTGATTGACCTGCAACAGGAAAAGTCGTGGGGGCCGATGACGCCTACCCCCAAGAAGGACCCGCTGGAAGAGTTCGACAACTTTACCTGGGGGCACGTGACACGCTTGCTGGCATGGATCCAGACCCTTATCGGCTGGGGCATCAGCCTGGTACTGGTAGGCATGGCATCCGGACTGATACGCAAAAGAAACAATGAATAATGAGCCGCCAGGCCACACAATGCCCCGCTGTCTCGAACATTGAATGGACCCAACAAGGAAGCTTCACATGAGCGCCATCGGCAACTTTCTCTGGTTTATCCTCGGCGGCATTTTCATGGGCCTGTGCTGGTGGCTGTGGGGCATCCTGGCCTTTATCAGCATCGTCGGCATTCCCTGGGGCCGGGCCTGTTTCGTGATCGGCGCGTTCTCGTTCTTTCCGTTCGGCAAGGAAGCGATCAGCCGTCGCGAGCTGAACAACAAGGACGATATCGGTACCGGCGGCCTGGGGGTGATCGGCAACGTGATCTGGTTCGTGTTCGGCGGGATCTGGCTGGCGCTGGGGCATCTGATGTCGGCGCTGCTATGCTTTATCACCGTGATCGGCATTCCCTTCGGCATCCAGCACCTGAAACTGGCGGGCATCGCCCTGGCGCCGATCGGCAAGACCATCGTGAGCAAGGATGTCGTGGCCGCCGCGCGGCAGTTCAATGCCCAGGAGACTGCGTTGAAACAGCGGTAACCGAGCGATTTCGAAACCCCAGGAGGGTGGAGGTTCCCGGCCCGTTACGATCCCTGCTTTCCCCATCGGGCCAGTCGCTTGCCTGCCCCTCACGCCCAGAGCCTGCAATGTTCAAGACCATTGAAGCGCAAGTGCTGAACCAGACCACTACACCTGCTTTCAGAAAGGAGTTCGTCCAACATGACTTCGAGCGCTTGCGCAGTTTTTGCCTGTTTGTCTATATCGCCAGCATCGGCATCTGGCTGACCGTCAATCTGACCGTCAGTTTTCGCGACGGCCAGGGGTTCACGCTCCAATCAGGGCTGCTGCTGGCGACGCTGAGCGTTCTTACCCTCCTGCTGGCTATCGCTCGCCAGGCCCGGCACTTCCAGTGGATCAACCTGAGCTTCGTCCTGGTCCTCACCCTGGCGCTGCGCCTGGTGATCACGCAGTTGCCCACGGACTTCCAGTACGGATGGCTGATCCTCGCCGCATCCAACATGCTCTACAGCGCCTCGGCACTGCCCTTGAGTCGCCGGTCGTTCTTCATCTGCGTGCTGATCACCTGGAGCATCCTCAATCCGTTTTACCTGACCGAAATCTCGATATTCGATTCCAGGGCCCCCCTGACGCTGCTCTATACGACGTTTCTGACCTCGTTGATCTACTACAGCTTTCTGCGCCTGCGCCAGGCCAAGCTGCACAACTACATCATGTCCAAGCTGCTGCTGGAGCAGGCCTACAACGATACGTTGACCGGTATCCCCAACCGGCGTTCGTTCATGGCCCAGGCCAGCGAGCGCCTGGAAACCCTGCCACGGCGGCACGACCACTACCTGGCGATGATCGATGTCGACAACTTCAAGACAGTCAACGATGTGTACGGCCACGATATCGGCGACGAAGTGCTCAAGCGTGTGGCCGCGGATATCAAGGCGGTCATGGCCGACTTCGACTATGCGCGCCTGGGGGGCGAGGAGTTCGCCATCTACCTGTCCGGGGTGCATCGTGACGACGTCGAGCAATTGGCCGCCAGCCTGTGCCGGACAGTACGCGAAGCACCGGGCCGGCACCCGGTGACCATCAGCATCGGCCTGGCCCGGGTGGAGGACAGCGACAGCCTGAACCAGGCGCTGGTCAAGGCCGACCGGGCGCTGTATCGGTCAAAACATACGGGGAAGGATCGTTATACCTTTCATCAGTGACGGCTGCGCAGCACGGCCCGCGGCAATGCACCAGCGCGACCACCGGGTCAAATAAGATAGACTGCCGTCCTATCTTGTTCAGGCACTTGCGCCATGCCCGCAGAGCACGTCCCCAAACCCTACACCCTCCTGGCGATCGACGACGACCCGCAGTCGTTGATCGTGCTCTCCAATACCCTGACGACCGAATACGAAGTGCTGCTGGCGAAGAACAGCGAGCGTGGCCTGGAACTGGCGCGCAGCGCCAGCCCCGACCTGATCATCCTCGACATCCTGATGCCCGAGATGGACGGTTTCCAGGTCCTCAGCGAACTCAAGAGCCACCCGGCGACCGCGGCCATTCCGGTGATTTTCCTGACCTCGCGCAGCAGCGTCGAAGACGAGCGCCTGGGCCTGCTGCTCGGCGCCGCCGACTACATCGCCAAGCCGATTTCGCCGCCGGTGGTGCTGGCCCGGGTGGCGACACAACTGGGTTACCGCGACAAACCCCTGCACAGCCCGCAACCGGCGGCCGAGCCCTCGGCCGGCAGCGACATGCGCGACGGCTTCGTCGGCGCCCTGGCCTTGCAGCTGGCCGGCAACCCACGGATCCGCCTCGAGGCGCTGCTCGACACCCTGTCAATCCTGCTCGACAGCGGCGTGACCCAGAGCGACCCCGCGGCGTTTCGCAGCGCCGCCTGCCTGGCCCTGATGGGCCTCAACCAGCCCGGCGGCAGCATCGGCCAGGCCCTGGCCCACAGCCGGGTGCTGATCGAAGAGATTCTCGCCCACGCCGACCCGGAAGACCGCATCCTCAACCTCGCCTGGAAAATCACCCATGCCGAGGCGCTGCTCCAGGGCGACCGCAGCCCGGCAAGCCTCGATCTCCCGCTCTCGGCCCGCCTGTTCGCCCTGGCGCTGGACTACCACCTGAGCCTGCTGCAACCCGGCGGCGACCTTCCCGGCCGGCACGCCCAGGCCATGGCGCGGATGTATGAACAGCCGGGGTTCGAGCAATGCATCGCCTGCGGCCCGGCGTCGCTCTCGGCGGCCTTGCTGAGTTCGTCACAGAGCTTTTTCGGCCTGTGAACGGACAGTGAGCCTTGCCCATGCCTAACCTCGCCGACCTGGAACTGTTCGTGCTGATTGCCGAGCTGCAGGGCCTGTCGCCCGCGGCGCGCATCATGTCGATCACCCCGGCCGCCGCCAGCCTGGCGCTCAAGCGCCTGGAAAACCGTCTCGGCGTGCGCCTGTTCACCCGCTCCACCCGCACCATGAAACTCACCCCCGAAGGCGTGCGTTACCTGGAAAGCGCGCAGCACGCCCTGAAGATCCTGGCCAACGGCAAGCGCTCGTTGACCCACGACGACGGCATGCTGGAGCTCACGGTGTCTTCCGACCTGGGCCGCAACCTGCTGCTGGAGCTGCTCGCCCGGCTCAAGCAGGAACGCCCGCGGCTGTATATCAAGCTGGCCCTGAGCGACAAGGAAGAGGACCTGCTCAAGGGCCGCTTCGACGCGGCGCTGCGCTACGGCAAAAGCCTGGCGCTGGACCTGGTCGAACTGCCGGTGCTCAAGCAGCACCACTTCATCGCCTGCGCCGCGCCCGGCTACCTGGCCGAACATGGCACGCCCGAATCGCCGGAACAGCTGAGCGAGCACGAGTGCATCATCTGCCACAGCATTGGCCGGCCAGAGAGCCGCTGGCGTTTCCATGCGCCGGGCCAGGTCGAGGACGTGCGGGTACAGGGGCATTTCTGCTGCGACGATGGCGATGCCGCGCGGCGCTGGGCGGTGGCCGGCCACGGCGTGGTCTACCTGCCGCTGTTGAACGTGGTCGAGGACCTGCTCGCCGGGCGCCTGCTGCCCCTGCTCCCCGGCTGGCAGGCCGACGCCGCGCCGCTGAGCCTGGTGGTATCGCACCGCTCGCAAATCACCGAGTCGCTGCGGGCCCTGCACCAGTGCCTGGTGGAGCACTGCACGGACCGGATGGCCCGCTACCTCGAACTGACCCGCGCCGCGCGCTAGCCCTGGGCCGCGCGCAACTCGACCAGCAGCGCATAAGCCTGCTGGAACTCCAGCCGGTAGATCCGCTCCTGAATCGCCCGCAGGGCGCCGCTACGGCTCTGCTCACACAGCTCATCGATCAGCGCCAGGGCCTGCGCATTATGGTTGTGCAGCAGCTTGGCCAGCCGCTCCAGTTTTAACAGCTGCTCAGTGCCCAGTGCCTCGTTCTCCCGGACCGGAGGCTCGGCACCCGCCGTTGGCAAGCCCACCAGGCCGGCCAGCAGCGGTTCCAGGCACCGCGCCAGCTGGCGGATCAAGGGCACCAGGTCGGCCTGCCCGACACATTGCTCCTCCAGTTGCCTGGCGGCCTGCCGGACCGCGGTGGCGCCAATGTTGCCGGCCGCCCCTTGCAGGCTGTGGGCCAGAAAGCCGATGGCCTGCAAGTCCTCGGCGGCGTGGGCCAGCCACAGGCGCTCGATGACCTGCTGCTGGTCATCGCGAAAATCCGCCAGCAGCTTCTGGTGCAGCGCCAGGTCCTGGTTCACCACCGCCAGCCCCAGCGCCGAGTCGATGCCCTCGTAGCTCGGGGTCGAGACGGCGCTGGGCAGGCTTGTCGCAATCTCCCCCGGTGGCAGTTCTAGGTGCTTGATCCAGCGCACCAGGGTCCGATAGAAGGCCGTGACCTCCAGCGGCTTGCTCACCAGGTCGCTCATGCCGGCGGCCAGCACCCGGCCCTGGATATCGGCCTGGCTGCTGGCGGTCACCGCGATGATCGGCAGCGAGCGCAGGTGCGGGTAACCGCGGATCTTACGCGTGGTGCCGTAGCCGTCCATGACCGGCATCTGGCAATCCATCAGCACCCCGTCGAAGCGCCCGTCCTCGAGCAACCGCTGCAAGGCCTCGGCGCCGTTGGCGGCCAGCACCACCTGGACCCCGGCGCGCTGCAGCAGCCCCTGCAACACATCCTGGTTCAGCCGGTTGTCCTCGACCACCAGCACCCGCGTCCCCGCCAGCAACCGCGCATAGTCGTTGACCGTGCACAGCCCCGCCGCGCCGGCCACCGATGGCGTGGCCGGCGCGCTGCAACTCGCCGCGGGCAACGCCTGCGGCCGCTGTTGCGGCACGTTCAACTGCACGGTGAATTTGAACACTGCGCCCTGCCCCGGCTTGCTGTGCACCCAGATGTCGCCCTGCATCATCTGCACGATTTTTTTCGAGATGGTCAGCCCCAGGCCGCTGCCGCCGTAACGCCGGCTGATCGACAGGTCGGCCTGGACAAAGGCATTGAACAGCCGCGCCTGCTGCTCGTCGCTGATGCCCACCCCGGTGTCGGTGACGCTGAAGCACAGCAGGGCCTTGTCGTTCCACTGGCGCACCAGGCACACGCCGATGCACACATGGCCGGCCTCGGTGAACTTGATCGAATTGTCCACCAGGTTGGTCAGCACCTGGGCCAGGCGCAGCGGATCGCCGACATAGCTGCGCGGCAGCAGGGCCGGAATGTCCAGGCGCAGCTGCAGCGCCTGTTCTTCCGCGCGCTGGCGCACCAGCAGCAACACATCGTCCACCAGCTCGCGCAGGTCGAAGCAGACCTGCTCCATGCTCAGCTTGCCGGCTTCGATCTTCGACAGGTCGAGCACGCCATTGATGGTGCCCACCAGGTTGCGCGCCGCGCGGTCGATCTTCTCGATGTAGTCGCGCTGCACCCGCTCCAGGGGCATGTCCTGCACCAGGTGGGCCATGCCGATGATCGCGTTCAGCGGCGTGCGGATTTCATGGGACATGCTGTCGAGAAACTCCGACTTGGCCTGGGTCGCCAGCTCGGCGTCGCGCCGCGATTGCTGGACCTGGGCTTCCACCGCCTTGCGCTCGCTGATGTCGAAAATCACCCCGTCCAGGTACTGCGGCACCCCGTCCACGATAATGGTCTGGCCCTTGTCGTAGACCCAGCGCACCTCCTGGCTGGCGGTGATGATCCGGTATTCGAGCATGTAGCTGGCGCTGCCCAGGCAGCCGGCGAAAATCTCCAGGTCGTCGGGGTGGACCCGGTCGCGATAGCTGTGCCCGGCGAGGAAATGCGCCGCCGCAAAACCGCTCAGGCCCTCGATGGCCTCGCTGACGAACACCATGGTCCGCGAGACGTCCGGCAGGCTGCGAAACACCACCCCCGGAATGTTGGCGATCATCGATTGCAACTTGGTCTGGCTGTCGACGATCGACTGCTGCACCTCGACTGCCTGGGTGATGTCCTGCAGCACGCCGGTGACCCGCGTCGGCGTGCCATGGGCATCGCGCTGCATGACCCGGCCGATGTCCAGCACCCACAACCAGCGCCCGCTTTTGCTGCGCATGCGGTACTCGGCGCGGTACTCCTCGACTTCGTTGTTCAGGTGCGCCCTGAGCCTGGCCATGACCGGCTCATGGTCCTGGGGATGGACCAGGCAGGCCCAGCGATCCAGGCCATTGCCGAAGGTCTGGTCCAGCTCCTCCTTGCTGTAGCCGAGGATCCGCAGCCAGACATCGTTGTTGATGACGATCCCCAGGCTGACGTTCCAGTCCCACAGCCCCAGCGCGCCGCTTTGCAGGGCCATGTCCAGGCGTCGCTCGCTTTGCTCGATCCGCGCCACGTCGGCCTTGTGCTGCCGGGCATCGGCCAGGCGCCGCAGGCCGCCCCACAGCAACAGCAGGAACACCACGGCGCTCAAGCCCTTGATCAGCAGCACCTGCTCGGCCGGCAGCACCGTATCCAGGTCGCCCAGGGTGACCAGGGTCCAGGGACCGCTGGGGTCGTTCCAGTCGAAATCGGCCCGGGACAGGCTGTAGCGCCGGCCGTCCAGCTTGACCTGCGGCTGATGGACATCGAAGGGCAAGCGTTCGGGCACCCCGTGGGCGAACGGGTAGTCGCCGAACTGGCGGCGGATCTCGCCGCCGAATTCGCGCAGCGACCAGGCGCGATCGGCCTTGAGCAGAAAATCCGGGGTGCTGGCGGCCAGCACCACGCCGCTGGGCGACAGGATCATTTTCAGGTCGTCGCCATACTGCTTGCTCAGGCTGGTGTCGAGCATCTTGCCGTCGAAACGCGCCACCAGTACCCCGATCACCTGGTCCTGGCGCGTGCGCGACTCGTAGACCGGGACCGCCATGTAGAACATGCGGGTGCCGGTGGTGACGCTGATCGCGCCATAGACGCTGCTGCCGCCGTTGAGCGCCACCTTGAAGTAGGGCCGGAAGGCCACATTCAGCCCCAGCGGCACCTGGCCCTGGTGATCGTGGGCCGCCACCACCACCCCGTCGCGGTTGAGGACAAAGGCGTGGTTGGCGCCCACCACCATCGACAGCGTCTTCAACGGGATCGCCGCCTGCGCCATCAATTCTGCCGAGGGCTCGCGCTCCAGGATCACCCGTTTCAGCGAGGGGTTGTAGCGCCCCAGGATCGACAGCGCGCCAATGGCAAAACCGTCGGACTTCCACTGCTGCAGATCCGCCGCGTACTCCTGGGTCTGCATCTCGATACTGGCCTGGTAGATGTCCTCGACCTGCAGGCGGTAGTAGTTGCCCAGCGCCACCGCGGCACCGACCGCGAGCACCACGCCCAGGGCGTAGCAACACCGTCTGTGGCTGTCGAAGAAGTTGGTTAGCCTGTGCAACACCTCGCCCCTTTACCTGATAAACCCGTGCGCATACGCCTGTGCCCTGACAAACAGCTCAACGCGCCGCCAGCCGGCGTGGAAACTCCGGCGGCAGGAAATCGCGGTCGGGATCGTAGTCGGCCTTGAGGTAATTACCAAGCGCCTTGAGGTCCTGGGGCGACAAGGTTCCCACCGACTGCTTGAGCCGCAGGGTGTCGAGAATGTAGTCATAACGGCTGTCGTTGTACTGGCGCACGGCGTTATACAACTGGCGCTGGGCTTCCAGCACATCGACGATATTGCGGGTGCCGACCTGGAAGCCCAGTTGCGAGGCCAGCACCGCGCCCTGGTTGGAGATGATCGACTGGCGCCGGGCCTTGACCTGATCGACGCCGCTGTTGAGGCCGCGATGCAGGTTGCGGGTCTGCTCCACCACCTGGCGCCGCAGGTTGTCGTTGAGGTACTCGCGCTGATTCATCCGCTGGTGGGCCTCGCGCACCTGGGAAGAGGTCTGGCCGCCGCTGAACAGCGGAATGTTCAACTGCAGGCCGACGGAGCGCTGCTCGACATTGCCGCCGTAGCCGCTGCCACGGATATCGCTGTTGCCATACCCCAGGTTGTCGTTGTCGCCGGTCTGGTAACGCAGCACCGCGTCGAGGGTCGGCGCGTGCCCGGCCTTGCGCGCGCTCAGGGTCTGCTGCGTCGCATCCAGGGCTTGCTGGCTGGCCAGCAGGGTCAGGTTCTGCTGCACCGCGGTATCGACCCAGCGCCGGGCATCGTTGGGCTCGGGCAACAAGACCGGCATGTCATGCCGCACGCCCTGGATCGCCGCGTATTGCTGGTGCGTCAGGGTGTCCAGGGCTTCAAAGGCATCGTCGGTGCGCTTCTGCGCGACGATCCGGTTGGCCCGCGCGGTGTCATGCCCGGCCTCGGCCTGGAGCACATCGGTACGGTCCGACAGGCCCAGCTGCAAGCCCTTCTCGGCCAGTTCCAGCTGGCGCTTGAGCGCCGCCTCTTCCGCCTTGGCCGCCGCCAGGGCGTCCTGGGCCTTGAGCAGACCGAAATAGGCCTGGGCGCTGTCGAGCATCAGTTTCTGTTCGGCTGCCGCCAGCTCCAGCTGGGCCTGCTGGTCCTCGGCTTCGGCGGCCTTGAGGCTGAACCAGCGATCGGCACGGAAGATCGGCTGGTTCAGCACCGCCTGGTAGCTGGTGCCGCTGCGCCGGGTGTCCTGCCGTGGCTGTTGCAGGGAGGTGCTGGTGCCGTTCAGCTCGGCGCTGGCCGACAGCGTGGGCAGCAGCCCGGCCCGGGCCTGGGGCACCGCCTCGGCGCGGGCGGCCTGGTCGGCACGGGCCGCCGCCAGTTCGCTGTTGTTGTGCTGGGCATCCAGGTACACCCGCCACAGGTCGCTGGGCAGGGCCTGGCGCGGATGTTCGGCGGCCACCGCCAGGGAGGCCGCCGGCAACGCGGCCAGCGATAGCAGGACGGGCAGCCAGCCGGCAAGGGCTCGCTGCCGCGAAATCATGGGGTTGGTCATGGTCTGTTTCTGTTTCCAAACAAGGTGGGCCAGGAGACAGGAGAGGCTTGGCGCCCCTCCTGTGGTTGCTCCCGCGGGGTCAGGTCAGTGAAGGCACCAGCACCGCCTGGGCGGCCTGACGGTTTTGCGGCAGGTGCTCACGCGCCCCGCCGGTGTCGGCGAAGGCCGCCATGGCCCCGCTCAGCTTGGCCAGGCTGGGCCCTTCGGCCTCCGTCACCGAGACGATGTCGTTCGCCGTCGGCACGGCCTGGCGCTCGCGCGAGGACAGCTCGAACAACCCGTCCTTGGCCGATCCCGCCTGGGCAAAGCCCTTCACCAGATGATCGACACTGATCACCGATGAGTCGCCTTGCAGCTCGATCTGCAGATGCCGGTGCGCCGCGGCCTCACTGCCCAACACCTGGCGCAGCACCAGGGCCGTGCCAGAGCCGGCGTCGGTCAGCAGCACGTCCTCGCCCCGACGGCTGACGAGGATGTTCTTGCCATCGGCCACCGGCAGGATCAGGCGGTCCAGGGCCTGGCCCGGGTCATCGTTGTCGATCACCACCGTGCGGTAATGCGCCCACATCGCCGGGCTGAAGCGATAGGTGTCGTTGGCACCGCCGCCATGCAGCACCACGCTGTCGACCCCGGCGATCAGCGGCGGCGCCAGATCGTCCTGACGACCGCCACCGCCCTGCAGCAGCGACGAGCCGATACGCTCGACATTGGCGTAGCGACCGAGCTTCTGCGCAGCCCCTTCCTTGACCTTGTACAGCGCCTGATCCGTCGGGCTGTAGACGTAGGCCGAGCGCTGCGATTCGGCGGCCACCCCGACAAAACGCAGGTCGCTCGCGGCGGGAATGCCCGTGCTGGCGAACATCCGCCCGCTGGCGACATCGAACCAGCCCTGGCTCTCGGCGCCTTGCAAGGTCAGCACGCCTTTGGCTCGCCACTGGCCAGCCACTTGCGCCAGCGCCTGGGACAGATTGCCCAGGTGTTGCTGCTGCCAGCCCTTGTCGAGCGCCACCAGCTGCACATCGCCGTTATTGGCGCGCAGCAGGATCTCGCCCTGCACCGTCGTCAACCGCAGCCCGGCATCCACCTGGACCGCCGAACGCAGTTGCACCTCGGGCATCGGCAGCGTGGCGGCGGGCAATTGCGCCGAGGCCTCAAGCACCTCGTCGCCGCCGAACGCAGCGGCCAACGCCTCGGACGTCAGCGGTGCCTGGAGGTAAAGCTTGCCGCTCTCGGGCTCGAACAGCCGCGCGCTGGAGCTGGCGCTGTCGAAGCCGAGAAATTGCAGCGGCTTGCCTTGCAGCGAGGACGCCGCCACGATCACCTGGCCGTTGTGGTACCACACCGGCAGCGCACTCTTGCCGTCGGCGGCCTTGGCCCCGAATACCGCCAGGGTGGCGTTGCTGCCGTTGACACTGGCCAGGTCCTGCCACCAGGTGCTGCGACCCTTGAGCCAGTGCTCGTTGACCGCTTCATAGCTCAGGCGCCCTGTCGCCTCGATCCGCGCGACCAGCCCGTCCTCGGTCACGGCCACCAGATGGCCGTTGAGTTCGAGCACATTGGCCAGGGCCGGCGTGGCCAGGCGCAAGGCGCTCGGCTGGCTACCGTCAAGGACCTTCTGCCCCGGCCCTTCCTGGCGGAACAGCACCTTCTGCTTCTGGCTGTAGAAGAAAAACACCTCCTGGCCAGCCGGCTGCGGCATGCTGCCGGCGAACACCAGGTCCGCCGGAATCGGCCAGGCGCTCTGGGGCTTGCCCTGGGCATCCAGCGGCGGCTGCTGACCCGCCGGGGGCGCCAGGTTCGGCTTGATCACCGTGCCGTCGCTGGTGCGCACCCAGTAGCGGTGCGCGACTTTCGCGTTATCCAGGCCAAACACCGTCACCAGCGCCGCGGCGCTCGGCTCCATCATCGGCGCGCCCAGGCTGTACACCGGGGTGGCCCGCGGCGTGGCCTGGCTCTGGTAGCCCTGGAGCAGGGCCTTGAGCGCATCGCCATGCTGGTCGGTGCGGGCCGACAGTTGCAGCAATGCGTCATCGCCGACCACCCCGACCAGCTCCATCCGGTCACCGATGATGCGGAAGTTCAGCTCGGCCTCGCGCTCCTTGAGCTGATAACGACGGGCCAGGTAGACCGCCTCGCCCTCTTGCCAGAACCGGCTGATCCGGCCCGCGCTCTGGTTGAACGACGGGGCGAACTGCGCGTCGACCTTGCCGGTGGCAATCTCGACCCGCCACGCCGCGGAGTTCTCGGCGTCGACGAAGTAGGCATGCTCGCCGATGACCGCCCCCAACTGGGCGTTCCTGGCCTGTTCCACCTGGGTGTCGGTGAACAGCATGCGGTCCTTGGCGACGTCGTAGAACGCCCGGCCGACATTGCGCCCTTCATGGCTGTAGTTATCGACGACCACATACTGGCCGTGCAGCTGATGGGCCTTGGCCAGCTCGCTCAGGTGCTGTTCGATACGCTGGCCAGGCAGCTGCCATTTGCTCGCGTCTTCCTCCACCACTCGGGCGCTCATGCCGGCGAAATCGACTTCGCGCACCTCGCCCTTGGCGTTGACCACCAGCACCTGGCCGTTATGCGCCGGGTCGAGCTTGACCACCACGCCGCCGACCACCAGCTGGTCCTTGGACACGCTGATGCTCTCGCTCGCCAGCTGGCTGCTGTCGATGATCCAGCGCGACGGCGTGCCGGACTCGCTGGACAGATCGACCCGAGTGCCTTCATTGAGGCCGACCAGATAACGCCCGCCCGCGCCCTTGATCTGGTAGTTCAGATAGCCGTGCAGTTCCTTGGGCAGCTCGGGTATCACCAGTTGCCGGTCGCGCGAGTCGAGCAGCACCTCGATCGGGGTCTCGACGTATTCCTGGCGAATCCGTCGGATCGTCTCCTCGCTCGGGAAGATGTAGAAGTCGTAGTCGAAGCGCCGGTCCTCCTCGAGCCGGCGGATCACGTCGAAGCCGGTGTCATGCCGGGTGGTGGACCCCGGCAGGATCATGTACTCGTAGCTGATGTAGGACTTGGGCGTGCCCGGCAGGATCACCGCCGTGCTGTCACCATGCTCCAGCGTGCGCGTGGCGTCCTTGTAGCCGATGCCGCTGCGCACCTCGATTGCTTGGCCACGGTCGTGGATCATCCGCGGGAAATCCCCGGCCCAGAAGAAGTAGTTGATCGCCCCGGAACCGGTGGAGCCGTGGTGGGTGCGGTAAATGTACTGGCTGTCGAAACCGATCTGGTTGTTGCGCAGGTCCAGGCGCTTGACCACCGCGCCGGCCAGCGGCACCAGCACTTTCTTGTCCGCGTCATAACGGTAGCCGTTGCCTTTGTAGGCCTTGTCGACCGTATCGAAATAGCGCCCGACCGCCTTGGCGTCTTCGGCCACCGCGCCAAAGGCCTGGGCCAGCGCGGTGAAGCCCACTGCCAGGCCGCCGAGGATCACCCCTGCGCCGCCGAGCACCGCGGCCGCCGTCGAGGCGCCGAGCAGCCCGGCGCCGACCCCGGCCGCGCCGGTGACGAAGCTGGCCGAATCGAAGGCCAGCTGGGTGCCGAACACCGCCTTCTGCACGTCGTTCTCGGCATGGGCCAGTTCATAGGCATCCAGGCCGACCATGGCCCCGCCAAACAGCACGCCCGCGCCTTCGTTGACGGTGTGGCCCAGGGTCGAGGCAAAGTCCTTGAGCGAGGTTTGGGCGGCCATGGCTTCGCCGCGCAACGCGGTCTGTACCAGTTCGGTGACCTTGACCACGTCCTGCAAAGTGCCATGGCCGATCTGCGCCAGGCCCAGGTAGCTGTGGATCTTCAGCGCGGTGGCCAGGTCCGGCGAAACCGTACCCTGGGCCTCATCGCTACGACTCTTTCTGGCAAACCACTGGATCAGCGTCTGTACCGCGAAGCCGGCATTCAGGCCGTCCACCGGCGATGCTTCGCTAACACCGGCACGGGGCCGTATCTGGCCATGCTCCAGGGTGAAGTGTTCGTTGAACACCCGCATGTGCTCATCGACGAAACGCCGGAACTCAACGAAGGTGCCGTCCCGGGTGTCCAGCCAGCGCGGCTGCAGCTCCGGTTGGTCACGGTTGATGAACTGGACCCGGTAGCCACCGTCCTTCAGCTCCTCGGTGTTGGCAATGATCGGTATCCATTGGCTGCCCAACTGATGTTCCCGGGCCAGCCGGGTGCTGGCGACTTCGAAGCGCGCGCCCCACTGCTCGGCGTCGAAGGTGGTCAACGCCGCCCCCAGGCGCAGGTCTTCGCTGACGCGCTGCCGGGCGTCTACTGCCTGCTCGACCTGGCGGCGCTGGCCGATGACCCCGGCCAGTTCTTCGGGCCGTGACAGATCGGCCACATTCAGCCCGTTGCCCACCGGCACCTCGGCCATCTTGCCGGTGTCGATCTCGATCAGGTTGAAGGCCGGCAGCGACTTTGTGCCGAGCGAGCCATAGTGCGCGGCCAGGTTGCGCGTCACCAGGTGCTGCTGCATGGCCTTGGACAAGCCCTTGGTGGAGTCGAAGGCGAAGATCCCCACGTTCGGGTCATAGAAGTAGTAGCGACGGCCTTCGGCGGTCTGCGTGCTGCCCACCATCATCGAGTGGTTCTGGGTATTGAGGGCGAACATCGAGGTGCCGCTGCCGGCGGCCAGCCGCGACACCACCTCGGCCAGCTTGAACTGTCCCAGTTCCTTCGACGCCTGGACCGCTTCGACATTGGAATGCAGGCGGATCAGGCTGTTCTTGAGCAGCGTCGAGCTGCCGGCCTGAGGGTCGGCGGAGGCCAGGAACAGCTTCTGTACCAGGCTGTTGACGCCCGCCTCGCCACCGCTGGCCAGGGCCACGGCCATCGCCCGGACCAGGGGGTAGCAACGGCCGCCGGAGCGGTCGCCCACCAGCGACAGGTAGAAGTCCTGCGGCGCCAGCCGGTCGAAGACACTGCCGGCCTTGTGGAAGTCTTCACTGAACACCGCGGTCTGGCGCAGCACCTTGTCGATGTACTCGGCCTGGGCGGTTTCCGTGATGCGCCCGCTCAGGGCGCCACGCTCGCGGGGCGTGAGGGTGCCGTCGAGAAACAGCTGCTTCATCTTCAGGGCCGACATCCGGTCGTCCACCCCGGGAATCTTGATCTCGCGAAAATCCCGCAAGCCGTCGCTGAACGCCGTGCCCCGCGCGCCGCGCTGATAGGCCTCGGCAATCGCATAACGCTCGCCGACGCTGCTGGCGCGCTCCTCGCCTGCGCCCTGGATCGCCGTATCGTCGGTGCGCACCACCGCGGCGCTACCGTCCTTGGCCTTGATCTGCTGCCAGAGCCAGGTCTTTTCCACCGAGCCGGCTTCGCGCAACACCGGGTCGTACTGCGCCCGGTAGTAGTCCTGGGTGAGGTTGAGCTGCTTGATCTGCTGGTCGATCAGGCCCTTGTCGCTGGCCCCGCGCCGGTCTTGCTGGAGTTGGTAGCGCTTGTCGGCCAACTGTTGGATATCGGCGTTGATCTTGGCCTGGACCGCTTCGCGCAGCTGGTTCCAGGCGGCGATCGCCGGATGCTCGGGAGAAAAGGCGCCATCGCGGTAGACACCGTCGGCCACCCCGTCGACCGACACCCCGAACTGGGTCGCGACTTTCTTCAGGTTCTGGTGCACCTGCTCGCGGTAGGCGGCGAACTCGGCCCGGTTGCGTTCCACCACCTGAGGGTCGGCGTTCTGGATCTGCAGGGGTTGCGCGCCGTCGCGCAGCTTCGGCCAGACCATCTGGCCGTCGCGCTGGTACTCCTGGCGCTGGAACACCAGCTGCCACTGGCCGTCGACGTACTGCATGTAGGCCGCGGCCAGGCCCTCGGCGGTGCCGGCGACCTGATAGTCCTTGTAGTCGACCGCCATCACCACGTTGTCGTACAGCAGCGAGCTGTTGACCCGGCCGTCGTGGTAGACCCGGAAGGTATTGGCGTCCAGGCTGGTCACCACCAGCGAGCAGCCCGACAAGGTGCCGGTGAAGAGGAAGCTGCCCGCGGCCGCGTGCTTGGGAATGTCCACATAGGCCGGCGCGGCATTGGCCTGGTTCGGGCCGTTGTAGCCGAGAAAATACGCCGGCACGCTGTCGACGCCGCTGCCGGCAATGTCATTGGCGCTGTGCTCGGTGTATTCGAGCTCGTACAGGTTCGGCGCGACCTTGACCAACTGCACGTTGCCCTGGGCCGGCAGGCGTCCCGACTTGACCAGCGCCTCGGCACTCAGGGTATGGGTCTTGGCGAACTGCACAGGGTCGGCGGCGAACTGACGAATGTCGGCGCTGCCCTGGCGCGGTTCGAACCCGGCGCCCAGGGACGCCAGCCCGGTCTTGAGTTGCAGGTCCTTGGCCGCCTGCTCCAGCAGCGCGTCGTTGTCGCGACTCAGCCAGACCGACGCGGCGAAGGCCTGCTCCCAGAGCACCTTGTTCAGGTTGTTGCCCTTGATATCGCGCAGGCTGGCGCGGCTGTGTTCCGGCATCAGCACCCCGGCCGGGGTGATGTGGTTGCGTTCGAGCAAGCGGGTCAGCTGCTGCGTGAAGGCCGCGCGTTCGCGGCTGCCTTCGAACAGGCGGCTGGCCTTGATGCCACCATCGCGCAGCTGCTCCAGCTTGTCGAAAAACGCCGCGTTGTATTGATACAGGGCGTCGGTCTGCGCCTTGCTCAGGTGGCTGCTGCTGACCTTGTCGCCGTCGACGGTCATCAGCGCAAAAGGCGTCGCAGCGCGGTACTCGCCGCCCTGAGGCATTTCCAGCAGGTACTGGCGCTCGGCAAGGCCCACCGAGCCTTCGAGCTCGTGGATATTGACGAAGACCCCGTCACGGTCGGGGTGGTAGCTGTTCTGGCGAAAACCCTCCAGGCCAATGGTCTGGAAGCTGGCGATGTCCGCGTTCTGGTTGATCAGCTCGCTCAAGGCGCCGGCCAGGGGCACTTCGCGGGTGACGGTGGTGCTGGGCGACTGGCCGGAAACCTGGATGCCGACCTGGTTCGGCACCTTGCGATCGACGCTGGTCAACAGCAGCTTGTGGCCGTTGCCCAGCACCTGGGCCTTGAAGCCTTCGCGCAAGGAGCTTTCCGACACCAGGTGATTGGTGAAGTACTGTTCGACAAAGGACGTCTTGACCAGCACCGAGCGAATCGGCGCGTGGGTCGGCGAGCGGAAGGACGGCGGCTCGTTCTTCAGCCGGTACTGTTGCTGCCAGGCCAGGGAGCGGGCCGCGGTGCCGAAGGAGAAGTTCAGCACCCCGTCGGTGGGCACCACCAGCCTGCCGTTCTCCAGGAAGAAGTCCTTGAAACGCCCATCGGTGCTGGCATTGACCAGCGCCACGTTCATGCGGATATAGCCGGGGCGCTCTTCCATCATCAGCAGGGAAATGTTCACCGGCAGATCGTCGGAGGCCCGGGGCGCCTTGGCCAGCGCGCCGAGGCTCGCGGCCTGCTGCTCGGGCGCGGCCTTGAGCAAGGTGTGGTAGCGGGCGCTGACGTCCTTGTAGGCCTGCAGCTCGGAGAACAGTCTCACGTAGGCCTGGCTGAAGGTGGAGTCGGCCACCTGGATGGTCAACTGCTGCTCCAGGCGCTTGATCCGCCCGTCGAGCTTGTCCTGCTTGGCCAGCGCATCGGCCTTCAGGCCCTTGATGTCCAACTGCTTGGCGCCACCGGGGCTGAGCATGCCCAGGGCCTTGTTCCAGGTGCTGTCATAGTGGGTGATCGCCGTCTGCTGGCGGCTGTACAGCTGGATGTCGCGGTCCAGTTGCAGCTTGTAGGCGCTGGTGGCCGGGGTGTCGGGAATGGCGTTCATCTGTTTGCGGCGTTGTTGCAGGGTCTGCAACTGGTCGCCGACCGAGACCGGATTGTCCTGCATCTGATAGTGCTGGGCGGCCAGCACGCTCAGGGTGCTCTGCTGCATTTCCAGCAGGCGCTCGCCGACCTGGGCGATGTACGCGGCGCGCTCGTCGGCGCTCATGTTGAACCATTCGGTTTGCCTGCCTGCCGCCTTGACCTGTTGATCGATCAGGGTATTGAGCAGGCGCGTGAAGTCCTTGGACATGGAAGCCATTGCAGTGATCCTTTGTCTGTTTTGAGCGAAGCCCTTCGTGTCGCGAAAGGCTGCCTGTCGCTATGAATATCCGGGATGGGGAGACATGCCTGGTTCGTGCGTACTCCTGCCGTCAGTGGGTTCAATCCTTCATCTGCAAGGCCCACTGCCGGGCATACAGCCCGTCCAGGGCGAGCAGTTGTTCGTGGGTGCCCTGTTCGAGCACCCGGCCCTGATCGATGACCAGGATCCGGTCGGCGTGGCGCAGGGTATTGAGCCGGTGGGCCACGCTGATCACCGTGCGGCCCTGGGCGATGCCTTGCAGGTTGGCCATCACCGCCGCTTCCGACTCGTAGTCCAGGGCGCTGGTGGCTTCGTCCAGGAGCAGGATCCCGGGGTTGCTCAGCAGCGCCCGGGCCAGGGCGATGCGCTGGCGCTGGCCGCCGGAAAGCTGGCCGC
This sequence comes from Pseudomonas sp. GM17, assembly GCF_000282175.2. NCBI lineage: Bacteria > Pseudomonadati > Pseudomonadota > Gammaproteobacteria > Pseudomonadales > Pseudomonadaceae > Pseudomonas > Pseudomonas sp. GM17. The sequence continues at coordinate 4,843,455 of NZ_CP124732.1, forward strand.
CGCGCTCGCCGACCTGGGTCTCGTAGCCCTGGGCCAGGGCTTCGATAAAGGCCGCCGCTCCCGCCAGGCTGGCCGCATGCTGCACTTCGGCATCGCTGGCCTGGGGCCGGCACAGGCGGATGTTCTCGGCCACGCTGCCGGCGAACAGCACGCTTTCCTGCAGCACCACGCTCATGTTGCGGCGCAGGGCCACCGGGTCGGCGATGGCCAGGTCGATGCCGTCCACCAGCACCCGGCCGTGCTGGGGCACATAGAGGCGCTGCAACAGGCGGGTCAGGGTCGATTTGCCGGAGCCGGAAGGCCCGGTGATGCCGACGAATTCCCCCGGCCGGATCTCCAGGTCGAGGCTGCGCAGGACCTCCTGGCCGTCCTCCTCATAGCGAAAGCGCACGCCCTGGAAACTCACCCCGCCCTGCAACGCCGGCACCGAAGCCAGGCCGCCGCTGCCGCTTTCGCACTCGGTGTCGAGAATGTCGCCCAGGCGCCGCAGGGAAATCAGGGTGTGCTGGAAGTCCTGCCAGACCTGGGCCAGGCGCAGGATCGGCTCCACCACATGGCCGGCCAGCATGTTGAAGGCCACCAGCTGGCCGGGGCTCAACTGGCCGTCCAGCACCAGCATCACCCCCCACCACAGCAACAGCGCCGCGGTGAGTTTCTGGATCACGCCGATGCCCTGGCCGGCCCAGATGCCGACGATGCGGGTGTAGAACGCCGCGCGCACATAGGCCGCCAGCTGGCGTTGCCACTGCTGCTGGAAGCCGCTTTCGATGGCCCCGGTCTTGATGGTCTCGATGCCGGTCACGGCCTCGGTGAGAAAGGCCGTGTTGGCCGCGTTCAACTCGTATTCGCGCAAGGCCCGGCTGCGCAGCAAGGGCCCCACGCACAGCCAGAACAGGAAGTACAAGGCCAGGGAGCCGACCACCACCCAGGTCAGCAGTGGCGCGTAGGCATACATCACGGCGATGAACAGCCCGCAGAAGGCCAGGTCCAGCACCAGGGTCAGGGCCGAGCCGGTGAGGAACTGGCGGATCTGCTGCATCTCGCCGACCCGGGCGATGATCTCGCCGGTCTGCCGCCCCTGGAAATAGCCCAGCGGCAGCTGGATCAGGTGCTGGTACAGGCGCGCGGACAACTCGGCGTTGATCCTGCTCGCCACGTTGCTGAACAGCCAGGAACGCAGCAGGCCGAACAAGGGCTCGAACAGCGCCAGGGCCAGCATGGCGATGCCCAGCACCTGCAGGCTGGACAGGCCGCGGCTGACCAGGACCCGGTCGATAATGTTCTCGAACAGCAGCGGCGTGACCAGCGCCACCAGTTGCAGCATCAGCGACACCAGCAGCACGCTGCGAAACTGCCGCGCGTGCTTGAGGATCGACGGCAGGAACCAGCCGATGCCGAAACCGCGCGCCCTGGGTTCTACATGCCGCTCGGCCAGCAGCAGCACCTGGCCCTGCCAGAGCGCTGCCAGTTCCTCACGTGACAAGCTCTGGCACTGCCCCTGCAACGGCCAGAACAGCCGCACCTGGTCGCCGTCCACCGCGTCCAGCACCGCCCAGCCCTGGGAGGTTTCCAGCAGGGCCGGCAACGGCAGGTGCTGCAAACGCTGCACCTGACTTTGCAGCGCCCGCGCCCGCAGGCCGATCCAGCCGGCGCAGCGGCGCAAGTCGAGGCTGTCGGCCAGGCCCTCGACCCGCCCCAGGCGGTGGTTCAGTTGCGCCACGCTGATGCTCAGGTCAAACCGTCGGGCGGCCCAGGCCAGTGCATGCAGGCCGGTATCGAGGATAGTCGGCGACTGTTCGGCCGCGGGATTGAAGGCTGTGGTCATGCTCAACGCTCCCGCAACGCTTCGGACTGATACTCGCGAATCGGGCTCAGCAGATAATTGATCACCCGCCGCTCGCCCGTGCGGATCTCGCCGGTCACGCTCATCCCGGCCTGCAAGGGCATCCACTCCTGCCCCGCGGCGATCGCGGCGCGCTCCAGGCGGATCCGGGTCGGAAATACCAGGCCCAGCTGTTCGTCCTTGATGGCGTCGCCGGAGACATGCTCGACCGTGCCACGCAAGGTGCCGTAGCGGGTGTAGGGAAAGGCGTCGACCTTGATCTCCACCGGCTGCCCGGCCCTGACGAAACCGACGTCCTTGTTCAGCACCATGACCTCGGCATCCAGCTCGGCGCCCTCGGGCACGATCACCAGCAGTTGCTGCGCCGGCTGCACCGCGCCGCCCAGGGTATGCACCGCCAGTTGCTGGACCACCCCGTCCACCGGCGCCAGCAGGGTTTGCAGGCGCTGCCGGTCGCGACCGCGGATCAGTTGCTGTTCGAGCACGGCGACATCCTGGTGGCTGCGGTTGAGCAGGTCGTGCTGTTCGCGCTGGGTCCTGGCCAGGAAGCTGTCGCGCTGCTCCCGGCGGTTCTGCGCCTGGGCCTTGAGCACCTGCAGCTCGGCATGTTGCTGGGCCAGGGAACGTTCGACCTCCAGTTGCTCCTTTTCCTGTTCGAGCAATTCGACCCGGGGCATCAGTTGTTCGGCCGCCATCGCCCGCCGTGCATCGAGGCGCCGGCGGACGTTGCTGGCCAGCTTGCCCAGGGCGGCGATCTCGCTGTTGCGGGCCCGCTGGCTGGCCTGGTTAATGGCGATCTCGGCATTGAGGCTGTCGAGGTTGGCGCGGATCTCCTTCCAGGTGCTCGCCAACTGTTCCCGCGCCGCCGCGAGCTGTTCCGCGTCCAGGCCGTCAGGCGCCTGGTAGCTGCCCAGCGGGTCCGTGGTCAGCAGCGCGCGGGCCCGGGCCAGCTCCAGGCGCTTGAACGCCAGTTGCGCGCGCAACTCGCTCAACTCGGCGTCGATGCCGATCGGGTTCAGCGCCACCAGCACGTCGCCGGCCTTGACCCGCTGCCCGTCCCGCACATGGATGGCCCGCACTTCGCCGGCCTCATGGGCCTGGATCACCTTGGTGTAGCTGGAGACCATCAGGCGCCCGGCGGCGCTGGCATGAATGTCGAGGAAACCGAGGATTGCCCAGCCCAGGGCCAGCAGGATCGACAGGATCAACAGCAGTGCCGTGCCGCGGGCCCAGGGCGCGGGCGGGCGCTCGACGATCTCCAGGTAACCGGGCTGGAACTCGTATTCGTCGCGGCTGCGCCCCCGCAGCGCCGGCACCTCGCGCATCTGCTGCCAGGCGCGTCGCAAATGGGTCAATGCGCCGCGCATTATTGGGCCTCCTTGCGCAGCGCCTGTTGCAGCGCCCATAAGCGCGCATAACAACCGCCGTTGGCCAGCAGTTGCTGATGGCTGCCCGACTCGCTGATACGCCCCTGTTCCAGGGCGATGATGCGTTGGCAATGGCGGACCGCGGACAGCCGGTGGGCGATGATGATCACCGTGCGGCCCTCGGCGATGCGCACCATGTTGTCCTGGATCAGCGCCTGGGATTCGTCGTCCAGGGCGCTGGTGGCTTCGTCGAAAATCAGGATCCGCGGATCGCCCATCAGCGCGCGGGCAATGGCGATGCGTTGCCGCTGGCCTCCGGACAGGGAACTGCCGGCTTCGGCCAGCACCGTGTCGTAGCCCAGCGGCAGGCGCAGGATGAAATCGTGGGCGCCGGCCAGGCGCGCCGCGGCGATCACGCTTTCCAGGGACGCCGTGGGATGACGCAGGGCGATGTTGTGCCGCACACTGCGGTTGAACAGGTAGTTTTCCTGTAGCACCACGCCGATCTGGCTGCGCAACCAGGCCGGTTGCAGCTGTTGCAGCGGCATGCCGTCAATGAGGATGCACCCGGCATCGGGGGTATAGAGTTTTTGCAGCAGGCGGGTCAGCGTGCTCTTGCCCGACCCGGACGGCCCGACGATGCCCAGGGTCTGGCCGGCGGCGATGTGCAGGTCCAGGCCGCGCAGCACCAGCTCCAGTTCCGGGCGGTAGCGGAACGTCACTTGCTCGATGCGCACCTCGCCGCGCAGGGCCTGCGCCGGGCGTTGGTCGCCCTCGGCCTGCTCCACCGGCAGGTTGAGCATGTCGCCCAGCTTGTCCACCGACACCCGCACCCGGACGAACTGTTGCCAGACCTCGATCAGCTTGGCCAGGGGCTGGCTGACGTGGGACAGCATCATATTGAAGGCGATCAGTTGGCCAATGGTCATCTGCAGGTCGATGACCTTGCTCGCGCCCCAGCAGATCACCGCCACCGCCGTGACTTTCTGCAACAGCGTGACCATCTGGCTGATCGCGCTGCCGAGGGTCTGGCTGGCAAAACCGGCCTCGACCATCTCCGCCGTCTGCGCCTCCCAGCGCCGCTGCATGCGCGGCTCCACCGCCAGGCTCTTGATGGTTTCGCTGCTGCTCACGGTCTCATTGAGAAAGGCCGTGTTGCGCGCGGCGCTGTAGAACTGCCGCTCGATGCGCTTCTCCAGCGGGCCGCTGCTGGCCCAGGCCAGCAGCACATACAGCGGCAGGGTCAGCAGCACCAGCAGCGTCAGCGGCCAGGAGATCCAGGCCATGACCGCAAAAAACACCAGGGTGAAGGCCACATCCACGCACAGGGTCAGCAAGGAGCCGGTGAGGAACTCGCGGATGCTGTCCAGCTCCTGGACCCGGGTGATGATCGCGCCTACCTGGCGCTGCTTGAAGTACAGCAACGGCAGGCCGAGCAGATGGCGGAACAGCTTGACCCCCAGGCCGATATCGATGCGATTGGCGGTGTGCGCCGAAAGGTATTCGCGCAGGCCCTTGAGCAGTACCTCGAACAGGCCGACCACCACCAGGGTCATCACCAGCACGTCGAGGGTCGACAGCGCCCGGTGCACCATGACCTTGTCCATCACCGCCTGGAAGAACAACGGGGTCGCCAGGGCCAGCACTTGCAGCAGCAGCGAGCACAGCAGCACTTCGCCGAGTATCCGCCGGTGGCGCAGCAGCTCCGGAACGAACCAGGACAGATCGAAGCGCAGGCCGCCCTGGCGCAGGCGAATCACCTCGCCGCTCCACTCTTCGGCCAACTGCACACGGTCGAGCACATCCGGGGTGTGGGCCGCAGGTCGCTGGATCAGCGCCTGCGCGTCGGACAGCCGGGCCAGCAGGATGAACGCGCCGCTGCGGTCGCGCCAGACCAGGGGCAGCATCTTCGGGGTCAGCCGGGCCAGCGCCAGACGCTCCAGGCGCAGGTCGGCACCGGCGTCCCGGGCGTAGTCCTTGAGCGCCCGGCGCAGGTTGTGTTCGGTTCCCGGGTCGGCGGCCTGTGGCGCACGCTCCTGGGTCAGTTGCAGCAGCAGTTGGCAACAGGCCAGGGCCGAGTGGACGGCCGCCGTGGCGGAAAGCTCCGCCATGGCCGGGCATTCGACCAGGGCTGGCTGCGGGGGTATTGCGGGATTGACTGACATAGACCGCTCGTTTCAAGACCCGCGCTGCAAGAACGAGGGTGCATGGAGATACGAAACCAGTCTGCGGCAGCTACCCGGCAATGATAATCAGCCACGGGGTTGAAAGCTTTTAAGTAAAACTTAATCAGCCGGAGCCTGGCCTTGGCTCGGGTCATGTTCCAGGCCAAAAAAAGCCGGACTCGCGTCCGGCTTTCTGTCAGCTCATGGCTCAGGCGGCATCCTGCCGGTGCAGCAGCACCCGGGTCACTCGCCGCTCTTCCACCGTCACCACCTGCAGCGTCCAGCCCTGCCATTGCAGTCGGTCGCCAATCACCGGCAAGCGGTCCAGCAGGCTCATCACCAGCCCGGCCAGGGTCTGGTAGTCCTCGGTCGGCTCGGCGTCGAAACCGGTGCGCTGGCGGATCTGCGCCAGGTTCAAGGCGCCGCTGACCATGAAACCGCCCTGCTCTTCGACAATGTCCGGGCCTTCGATTTCGCTGGCGTCGGGCAGCTCGCCAGCGATGGATTCGAGGATGTCGGTCATGCTCAGCACGCCGACGAAATCGCCGAATTCGTTGATCACGAACGCAATGTGGGTGGAGGCCTTGCGCATCTGCTCCAGGGCGTTGAGGATCGAGAAGCTGTCCAGCAGGTTGATCGCCGTGCGCGCCAGGTGTTCCAGGTTCGGCTCGTTGCCGGCCAGGTATTCCTTGAGCAACTCCTTCTTGTGCACGAAGCCCAGCGGCTCTTCCACCGCGCCGTCGCGAATCAGCGGCAGGCGCGAGTAGGACGAATGCATCAGCCTGTTGCGGATGGCTTCGGCATCGTCGGCCAGGTCGATGTAGTCGACGTCGGCACGCACCGTCATCAAGGTGCGGATCGGTCGCTCGGCCAGTTGCAGCACGCCGCTGATCATCACCCGCTCGCGACGGTCGAACAGCTCGGTGCTCGGCGCTTGGCCATTGTCCAGCAGGTCGGCGATCTCTTCGCCCACCTCCTCCACCGCCAACTGGCGACCGCCGAGCAGGCGCATCACCGCGTGGGCCGTGCGCTCGCGCATCGGCCGCAGGCCCTGCATGGATTTCTTGCGGCGAGCACGGGCGATCTGGTTGAACAGCTCGATCAGGATCGAGAAACCGATGGCCGCGTACAGGTAGCCTTTCGGAATGTGGAAACCCAGGCCTTCGGCGGTCAGGGCAAAACCGATCATCATCAAGAAGCCCAGGCACAGCATGATCACCGTCGGGTGGGCGTTGACGAAGCGGGTCAGCGGTTTGCTGGCGACGATCATCAGGCCGATGGAAATGATCACTGCGATCATCATCACCGCCAGTTCGTCGACCATGCCCACGGCGGTGATCACCGCGTCCAGGGAGAACACCGCATCGAGCACCACGATCTGCGCAACGATCGGCCAGAACAGCGCGTAAGCGGCATTGCCGGCGCGCTGGCTGATATGACCTTCCAGGCGCTCATGCAACTCCATGGTGGCCTTGAACAGCAGGAACACACCGCCGAACAGCATGATCAGGTCGCGACCGGAGAAGCTCTTGCCGAACACCTCGAACAGCGGCGCGGTCAGGGTCACCAACCAGGAAATGCTCGCCAGCAGGCCCAGGCGCATGATCAGCGCCAGGGACAGGCCGATGATCCGCGCGCGGTCACGCTGGTGGGGCGGCAACTTGTCCGCGAGGATCGCGATAAACACCAGGTTGTCGATCCCCAGCACCAGCTCCAGCACGATCAGGGTCAACAGGCCAAGCCAGGCCGTGGGGTCCATTATCCATTCCATAAAAACGACTCTATCTCTCCAGTGAATTCAGGCAGCCGGACACGGCAAGGCAAGGCCACAAGGCCTTTGAACGGCGAACGCAGGCCAGCGCCCAACGGTCGCGACGACCGGCGGCGAGCAGCGAAAAACAGCGAGTTCGGGGTAACGTCCGCGCCTTATGACTGGCGAAAGGCACCGTGAGGCGGATCGAGCGGGGAAAGGCTGAGGCGTCCAGGGATAAGGACGACTGGGAGGCTCCGAGAGGGTGTTCATGCAAGTCCTGTGAAGAAAAACGGACTTGAATCCTACAACCCCAAGGGGAATTTCCCATGGGGAAATCATTTCAAAATCTTATCGGGGTGTCTGGCCACAGCCATCGCAGGCAAGCTCGCCCCAGCAAAAGCCAGCCTGCCCGTGCGACTCAATAGCGTCCGGGCAACAGCCCGAGTTCCACCAATTTGATATCGGTGTCACCCACCACCTGCACATGCTGGACGTTCTTCTCGTCCATGATGCCGGGGCAGGCAACGACAATAGCGCCCTTCGATTGAGTGGGACGCAGCTCGGCGACTTCCGGAAAATCGGCCGCCGATAGAGGGTACGGGCAATAACCGATCCAGCCGATGGTCTGCCGATCCTGGAACACCCGCTGCTTGCGAAAGTACTCGTTGGGAGCGACCACGCCCCAATAGATTTCCGGCCAGAGATCGACCACTGCGTTCATCAACTCGACAATGCCCTGTCGAGGATCCCGCAAGCAACGGACCAGTGTCCCGGCTTCGGAAAACTCGATGCCCGCGGGCAACGAACCGCCGCTTCGTGCGTGATAGGTGATCGAAAGCCCGCCCTTGAGCGGGTCGGGTATCCCGTTCCACAACACAAAACTCATGTCGTTGACGTCGAAGTCCGAGTCTTTCCAGGAGGCTGTTTCACGCCGCAAGTTGCTCGGATCGAGGAGCACATTGTGCGTCAGGCCGTCATCCTTGCCTTCGGCGCACAAGAACCAGTTCTTGAGAATGGGGTCGATCTCGCCTATCGCCTTGAGAAAGGCCAGGCTCCTGTCGATTTGTTCCTGCTCGGTAACCTGGGCAATCTTCTGCTTATCAAAGCTCAGCTTGAAATTGAAACGCTTGAATGTGTCCATGAGCACTCCGTACGGTCTCAAGTCATCTTGCGTAGGCGCAAGAAACACCGATAGAACGCCGCATCGCGGGCATCATTCACCTACCCCCGCAATGGGCTTCTGACCTGCTCGATATACCGCGCCACCGCCGGGGCCTTTTCGAAGCGGCGGTGGATCAGCGACAGCCAGGACGCAGCCGTGCTGCCCTGGATCGGCCGGTACAACACATTGGGCAGCCCCACGTGCCCGACCACCGATTCCGGCACCACGGCCACCCCCTGCCCCAGGGAGACCAGGGCCAGCACCGCCACCAGGCCGCCGGGCTGCGGCCCCAGTTTCGGCGCGTAACCGCCCTCGGCGGCGACCTGCAAGGTGCCGCTGATCTGTTCCGGAAGCACGAAGGTCTCGTTGTGCAGATGGGCCGGGGCGATCTCCGGCAAGCGCCCCAGCCACGACTCGGCGGGCAGCGCCAGGACAAAACCTTCGCCATCCAGGCGGACCGCCTCCACCCCTTCGGGCAGGGTCATGGGCGAGCGGATATAACCGATGTCGAACCGCCCCTCGGCCACCAATCCGGGCAATGCCGCCATCGGGCTTTCGCGCACGCTCAGGCTGACGTCCGGGCAGTCCTGGCTGAAGCGCTGCACCTGTTTTTGCAGCAGCCCCGAATACACCGCCGAGGCCACGTATCCCAGCTCGATATGGCCGATTTCGCCACGCCCGGCGCGCTGGGCGTTACGTTGCGCGAACTCGAACTGGCGCACCGTGGCCTCGGCCTCGCGCACCAGGGCCGCGCCGGCCTCGGTCAGGCTGACCTCGCGCTGCTGGCGCACAAACAAGCGGGTGCCCAGGGCCTGTTCCATGTCCTGGATCTGCCGGCTCAGGGTTGGCGGCGCGATGCCCAGCTGTTCGGCGGCGCGGGTGAAATTGCGTTGCCGGGCCACCGCCAGGAAATAGCGGAAATGACGGATTTCCATAAGTGCATTAGCTCAAAGGTAATAAAGTGCTCCAGCTCGCCTAACAGAACGGGCGAAAGCCCGGGATAAGCTGGCCAGACCTTCACAGTAGAGAGCCCACGCCATGCACGTCAAACCACTGTTTCTGGCCATGATCACTTGCTGCAGCGTGCCCACGACTTTCGCCGCCGAGAAAGACGCCGACGTTGCCCAGAAGGCAATCCTCAATTTCGCCACCGCCCAACAACTGCTCAAGGCCGCCCAGGAAACCGCCTCGGCCAAGGGCTGGCCCTGCGCCGTGGCGATCGTCGACGACGGCGGCTGGCCGATCCTCAGCGCGCGCATGGACGGTGCGCCGGTGGTGGCCGGCATCGAACTGGCCCAGGGCAAGGCGCGGACCTCGGCATTGTTCAAGCGCCCTTCCGGCGACCTGGAAAACGCCATCAATGGCGGGCGCCAGGCGGCCATCACCTCGGGCCTGCTGATGATGAAAGGCGCGCAGCCGATCCGCGTCGACGGCCAGGTGATCGGCGCCATCGGCATCAGCGCCGACACCCCGGCCCACGACGATGAAATCGCCCAGGCCGCCCTCGCCGCGCTGGGTCAACGGGTGCAGCCATGAGGCCGGCCAGCCCGCGCCTGACCCTGCTCACCGCTTCCGGGGTGTGCTCGCTGATCGTGCTCGACACCAACATAGTCGCGGTGACCCTGCCGAGCATCGCTCGCGATCTGGGGGCCAACTTCGCCGATATCGAATGGGTGGTCAGCGCCTACATGCTGGCCTTCGCCGCGCTGCTGCTGCCGGCCGGCAGCCTGGCCGACCGCTTCGGACGCAAGCGTACCCTGCTCTGCGGCCTCGGGCTGTTCATCCTCGCCTCCCTCGGCTGTGGCGCCGCGCCCAACGTGCTGTTGCTCGACATCGCCCGGGCGATCAAGGGGGTCGGCGCGGCGCTGCTGCTGACCTCGGCCCTGGCCACCATCGGCCACACCTTCCATGACGAGGTCGAACGGGCCAAGGCCTGGGCGTTCTGGGGAGCCTGCATGGGCGTGGCGATGACCGCCGCGCCCACCGTCGGCGGCCTGATCACCGAGTTCATCGGCTGGCGCTGGATCTTCTACCTCAACCTGCCGGTGGGCGGGCTGCTGGTGCTGATGGTGTTGCGCGCGATACCCGAGTCCCGCGACACCCAGGCCGCCCGCCTCGATCCCTGGGGCAGCCTGGCCTTCAGCGCCAGCCTGCTGTGCCTGATCTGGGGCCTGATCGAAGCCAATCGCATCGGCTGGAGCCACCCGCTGACCTACGCCCGACTATTGGGCGGCGTGGCGTTGCTCGGGCTGTTCGTGCTGATCGAGCGGGTGCAGCGCCGGCCCATGGTCGACCTGCAGCTGTTCCGCCATCCGCGCTTCATCGGTGCCCTGCTGGGAATGTTCGCCTACGCCGGCTGCGCCCAGGTGATGATGACCCTGCTGCCCTTCTACCTGCAGAACGGCCTGGGCTTCTCGGCGATCGCCTCGGGGCTGGGCATGCTGCCGTTCGCCCTGACCATGCTGATCTGCCCGCGCATCGGCGTGCGCCTGGCGACGCGTTATGCCCCGGCGACCCTGATGGCCGCCGGCCTGAGCCTGGTCGGTTGCGGCAACCTGCTCGCCGCCTGGGCCGTGCAGGCTGGCGGCTACCTGAGCTTTGCCCTGGCCATCGCGGTGACCGGTGCCGGCGCCGGCCTGCTCAACGGCGACACGCAGAAAAACATCATGGCCTGCGTGCCCCGCGACCGCGCCGGCATGGCCTCGGGCCTGAGCACCACCATGCGCTTCAGCGCCATCATGCTGGCCATCGGCGTGTTCGGCGCCCTGCTCGGCAGCCATACCCAGCAACGCCTGCACGCCAGCCTGGGCGCAAGCGCCGCGCAATGGCTAGACCAGGCCCAGGCCATCGCCTCCCGGGTGGTGGCCGGCGACATGCCCGCAGCCTTGGCATTGCTGCCCGACTCGGCGAAAGAGCTGGTCGAACCGCTGGCCCGCCAGGCCTTCGTCGACGGTTTCGGCGTGGTGCTCGGGGTGGCCGGCTTGCTGGCGCTGCTGGCGGCGGTAACGGTGGGTACGCTGATGCGCAATCCCATCCCGCAGCCGCGGCCTTTGACCCTGAGCGTGGAGTAAGGACATGGCCCGATCAGCGCTCAGGACTTCCCCCCCTTGATCGACGCCATGACCCGCTCGGCGTTCTCGGAACAATCCATGCCTTCCGGACGATCGCGTATGTTGTCGATGATCTCCAGCAGTTGCGCCTTGCTCTGGGCCAGATGCCGCTGCATATCCTCGATCTGCCCGACCTTGCGCTCCAGGCTTTGCAGCAGGGCCTGATGGTCAAGGTCACTCGACTCGCAGCCCGGCAGCAGTTGCTTGAGTTCGTCCAGGCTGAACCCGGCCTGCTGGGCGCACTGGATGATCTCCAGAGTCTGCAGGATCTGCGGAGGGTAACGGCGATAGCCGTTGGCCTGGCGCTGGACCTGGGGCAGCAGGCCCTGGGCTTCGTAAAAACGGATGCGCGATGCCGCCAGCCCGCTGAGTTGTGCCAATTGGCCAATGTTCATTTCGACCTCGATAACCTGCTTGACATTAAAGTTAACTTTAAGCTTAGCCTCAGGCCTCCACTGATGAGGAGTCAAGCATGTCACCCTTTCAAGCCTTGAATTTGCCCAACGGCCAGACGATCGGCAATCGCATCGCCAAGGCGGCGATGGAGGAGAACCTCGCCGACCGCCGGCAGGCACCCTCCGCGGCTTTGATCCGGCTCTACCAGACCTGGGCCGAGGGTGAGGCCGGGCTGATCCTGACCGGCAACGTGATGATCGACCGCCGCGCGATGACCGGCCCCGGCGGCGTGGCCCTGGAAGACCAGCAGCACCTGGAGCAGTTCCGCCAGTGGGCCCGTGCCGGTCGTGCCAAGGGCGCGCAGTTCTGGATGCAGCTCAATCACCCCGGGCGCCAGACCATGGCCAACCTCGGCCAGCAGGCCCTGGCGCCATCGGCGGTGGCCCTGGACATGGGGCAGTTCTCGAAAATGTTCGCCGAACCCAGGCCCATGAGCGAAGAGGACATCGCCGAGATCATCCAGCGCTTCGCCAACAGTGCCTGGCTGGCCGAACAGGCCGGTTTTTCCGGGGTGCAGATCCATGCCGCCCACGGCTACCTGATCAGCCAGTTCCTCTCGCCCCTGACCAATCGCCGCACCGATCAATGGGGCGGCTCGCTGGAGAACCGCGCGCGTCTGCTGGTAGAGGTGATCAAGGCGGTACGGGAGAGGGTTTCGGCCACGTTCTGTGTCTCGGTCAAGCTCAACTCCGCCGACTTCCAGCGCGGCGGCTTCGATGCCGGGGACGCGCACCAGGTCATCGAGATGCTCAACGGCCTGCCGGTGGACCTGCTGGAGCTGTCCGGCGGCAGCTACGAGTCCCCGGCCATGCAGGGCGAGGTGCGCGACGGCCGGACCCTGGCGCGCGAAGCCTACTTCATCGAAATGGCCAGCGAACTGGCGCCCGTGGCGCGGATGCCGGTGATGGTCACCGGCGGCATCCGCCGCCTGCCGGTGGTGCAGCAAGTGCTGGACAGCGGTATCGCGATGGCCGGCATCGCCACCGCCCTGGCCCTCGAGCCAGCCCTGCCCCGGCTCTGGCGCAGCGGCCAGCACAGCCATCCGCAACTGCCGCCGCTACGCTGGAAACGCAAGCCCCTGGCCTCCCTGGCGACCATGGCCATCGTCCGCCTGCAGATGCATCGCCTGAGTCGCGGGCGCGCGCCCAAACCTCAAGTACGCCCTTGGCTGGCGCTGCTGCTCGACCAGTTGAACAGCGCCAGGCGCACGCGCCAGTACCGACAGGAAATGGCCAAGTAAATACGATAATCGTGGGCACCGCCGAACCTGTAGGAGCGCAGCTTGCGCACGATGCAAGCGCTGCGCTGGGTCAGGTGCAGCGCTATCGCGGGCAAGCCTCGCTCCTACGGAAGCTGGGGCTGCGAAGGGTCGTCGATATGCTGGTACTGCGCGTTGAGTTGCTGCGCCAGTTCGCGGGCGCGGCCGAGGCGGATCGGCCCGCGTTCGATATCGACCAACAGGGTCGGGCAACCCAGGCGCGCCAGGGGAGTCAGGCTTTTCAGCCGGCCATCGGTGAGCAGCAGCACCCGCTGCTGCTCGGCCGGGTAACGTTTCTGCCGGGACAGCAGCCACCGCCCTGCCTCGGCCAAGGCCGCCAGCAACGGCGTGCCGCCGCCTGCTCCCAGCCCGTCGAGCCAGTCGCGCAGATCCTTCGAGGCCTTCAGGCCCTGCACCTGCCAGTTCGGCGCGCGGCCGCTGGCGGTCAGCAAGGCCAGGCGCGCGCGCTGCCGGTAGGCATCGTCAAACAGCTGGGCCAGCAGGCCCTTGGCATCGCTCAGCGCCTGATGGCGGCGGGTCGAGGCCGAGGCATCGACGATCACCAGCCACAGCTCATGGGGCGAACGGCTGCGCAGGTGCCACAACAGATCGTCACGCTGGCGGGGCCGGCCGTTGAGCAAGGTGCCCGGCCAGTTGATCGAGCCATGGACGGCCGCGCGCGCGCGGCCTTGCCTGCCCTTGTCCAACCGCCCGGCGCGGGACTTGGCATTCGCCCCCGCGTCGGACCGGGGGCGAATGCCTAGGGCTTTTTTGGCCAGCCCGGCACTTCACGCCGGGCGCCGGTGGCCAGCGCCTGGGCCGGCAGCTCGCCCCATTGGCCCTGGCCTTCGGCGGGGCTGGATTGGGCCGGGGATGGCGCGGGAGATGGCTGCGGCTGATGGGCCGCGCTCGGCGGGTGGTCACGACGGCGATGGCGCAGGGCGAATTCGGCCACGGCGTCTATGTCCTGCTCCTCGATGGCCCGGGCACCGCGCCAGGCCGCATGGGCGCGGGCGGCACGCAGCCATACCAGGTCCGCGCGCAGGCCGTCGACACCGGCGGCGAAACAGCGCTCGGTGATCCGCTCCAGCGCTCGATCGTCCAGGGCAATCTCCGCCAGCAACCCCCGCGCCTGCTGGCAGCGTTGGCGCAGCGCCTCCTGCTCGGCGGCCCACTGCTGGCAGAAGCCCTGGGGGTCGCTGTCGAAATCCAGCCGCCGGCGAATGATCTGCCCCCGTTCAGTGGGCGGCGTCTGGCCGCTCAGGGCGACATTCAGGCCAAAGCGGTCCAGCAGTTGCGGGCGCAGCTCGCCCTCCTCCGGGTTCATGGTGCCGATCAGCACGAACCGGGCCGAATGCCGGTGGGAAATACCGTCGCGCTCGATCAGGTTGGTGCCGCTGGCGGCCACGTCCAGCAGCAGGTCCACCAGATGGTCCGGCAGCAGGTTCACCTCGTCGACGTAGAGCACCCCGCCATCGGCCTTGGCCAGCACGCCCGGGGAAAACTGCGCCCGGCCTTCGCCCAGCGCCGCGTCCAGGTCCAGGGTGCCGACCAGGCGCTCTTCGGTCGCGCCCAGAGGCAAGGTGACGAACTGCCCGCTGGCCAGCAGGTCCGCCAGGCCGCGGGCCAGTGTGGACTTGGCCATGCCCCGCGGGCCTTCGATCAACACCCCGCCGATTTTCGGGTCGATGGCCGTCAGGCACAGCGCCAGTTTCAGGTCATCGGCGCCGACCACGGCGGACAGCGGGAAATGTGGGGTATCGCTCATGTCGGTTCTCGGTAAAGGGATGCACGAACATCAATCGGTGTAGCCGCTGCCGCAAGTTGCGATTGACGACGCAGTCGGCATAAAACAGACGACGCATTGCTATCTGACGGGCCGCTTCGCCTGCCCCAGCGGGCCCTGCGGACCCGATCGCAGCCTGCGGCAGCGGCTACAGGGGCGTCAGCCATCTTCTTCGATATCCAGCAGCAGGTTTTCCAGGGCCTCGCGGTACTCGCCGGGCGCCTGCCACATCCCGCGCTGCTGGGCTTCGAGCAGGCGCTCGGTCATGTCGCGCAACGCATGGGGGTTGTGCTGCCGGATGAATTCGCGGGTCGCCGGGTCCAGCAGATAGGCGTCGGCCAGCAAGGCGTACTGGTGATCGTCGATCAGTTCGGTGGTGGCGTCGAAGGCGAACAGATTATCCACGGTGGCGGCCATTTCAAAGGCGCCCTTGTAGCCGTGGCGCTTCACCCCTTCGATCCACTTCGGGTTGGCTGCGCGGGAGCGGATCACCCGGTTCAGCTCTTCCTTGAGGCTGCGGATCTTCGGCAGGTCCGGCTGGCTGTGGTCGCCGTGGTAGCTGGCGGCCTTTTCGCCGCTGAGGCTTTCCACCGCCGCGAGCATGCCGCCCTGGAACTGGTAGTAGTCGTTGGAATCCAGAAGGTCATGCTCGCGGTTGTCCTGGTTCTGCAGCACCGCCTGCACCTGGCTCAGGCGCTGGGCGAACTGGCCACGGGCCGCGGTGCCTTCGTCGGCGCCGCCATAGGCGTAGCCGCCCCAGTTCAGGTAGACCTCGGCCAGGTCCTCGCGGCTCTGCCACAAGCGAGCGTCGATAGCGCCCTGCACGCCCGCGCCATAGGCCCCGGGCTTGGCGCCGAAGATCCGCCAGCCGGCCTGGCGCTGCGCGGCCTCGGCATCGAGACCGGACTGCAGCAACGCTTCACGCTCGGCGCGGACCTTGGCCGCCAGCGGGTTGAGGTCGTCCGGCTCGTCCAGCGCGGCCACCGCCTGCACCGCGGCGTCGAACAGGCGGATCAGGTTGGCGAAGGCATCGCGGAAGAACCCGGACACCCGCAGGGTCACGTCCACCCGCGGGCGGTCCAGCAGGCTCAGCGGCAGGATCTCGAAGTCGTCGACCCGCTGGCTGCCGGTGGCCCACACCGGGCGCACGCCCATCAGCGCCATGGCCTGGGCGATATCGTCGCCGCCGGTGCGCATGGTCGCCGTGCCCCACACCGACAGGCCTAGTTGGCGCAGGTGGTCGCCATGGTCCTGCAGGTGCCGTTCGAGGATCAGGTTGGCCGACTGGAAACCGATGCGCCAGGCGGTGGTGGTCGGCAGGTTGCGCACGTCCACCGAGTAGAAGTTGCGCCCGGTGGGCAGCACGTCCAGGCGTCCACGACTCGGTGCGCCGCTGGGCCCGGCCGGCACGAAACGCCCGCCCAGGGCATCCAGCAAGCCACGCATTTCCGCCGGGCCGCAGGCATCCAGGCGCGGCGCCACTACTTCGCGCAGGCTGTCGATGATCGCCTTGACCTCGCTCCAGCCGGGCTCGTTCAGTTGCTCGACCTCACCGGCCAAGGCCGCTTCTATCAAGCGCCCGGCAAACAGTTCCAGGCGTTCGCGGGTATCGCCGGCAGTGCGCCACAGCTGCTCGCTGAGGTCCTGCAATAACTGTGGCCGGCGCCCGCTCCAGGGTTCGGCCAAGGCGCAGTCCAGCGGATCGAAGCCCAGCTCGAAGGCCTTGGCCAGGGCCCGCAACAGGCTCGACTGCGCGCCCCGGCCATCGCCACGGGGAATGCGCAGCAAGGCCAGCAAGGTGTCGATACGCAGACGGCCCACGGGCGATTCGCCGAACACATGCAGGCCATCGCGGATCTGCGACTCCTTCAGGTCGCACAGGTAGGTGTCCAGGCGCGGCAGCCACAGCGCCGCGTCGGCCTCGCCGTCGAGCTGCCCGTCCAGTTGCAGTTCACGGTCGATCCGGGTCACCCGCACCAGTTTGAGAATGTCCTTCTGCAACTCGCGGGCGCGGCGCGGATCGAGCAACTGGGCTTCGTAGTACTCGTCGGCCAGCAGTTCCAGGTCGCGCAGCGGGCCGTAGGTTTCGGCGCGGGTCAGCGGCGGCATCAGGTGGTCGATGATCACCGCCTGGGTCCGGCGCTTGGCCTGGGCGCCCTCGCCCGGGTCGTTGACGATGAACGGATAGATATTCGGCAGCGGCCCCAGCAGCACGTCCGGCCAGCAGCTTTCGGACAGGCCGACGCCCTTGCCCGGCAGCCACTCCAGGTTGCCGTGCTTGCCAACGTGGATCAGCCCGTGGGCGCCGTAGGTCTGGCGCAGCCAGAAGTAGAACGCCAGGTACCCGTGGGGCGGCACCAGGTCCGGGTCGTGATAGACCGCGCTCGGATCGACCTGATAACCGCGCGCCGGCTGGATGCCGACAAAGGTCAGGCCAAAACGCAGGCCGGCGATCATCAGCCGCCCGCCGCGGAACATCGGGTCGTTTTGCGGCCCGCCCCAACGTTCCGTCACCGCCAGGCGGTTGGCTTCGGGCAGCGCGTCGAACATGGCCTGGTACTCCTCCAGCGCCAGGCTTTGCTGGCACGGGCGCAGGTCGAGGCTGTCCAGGTCATTGCTGACGCCACCGAGCAGTTGCTGGATCAGCGCCGTACCGTTGTCCGGCAACTCGGCCGGCAACGGATAACCCTCGACGTGCAGCGCGCGCAGGATATTCAACGCCGCCGCCGGCGTATCCAGGCCCACGCCATTACCGATACGGCCGTCGCGGGTCGGGTAGTTGGCGAGGATCAGGGCGATGCGTTTTTCAGCATTCGGCAGCTGGGCCAGATCAACCCAGCGCCGCGCCAGTTCGGCGACAAAATCCATGCGCTCGGGGGCGGAGCGATAGCAGACCACGTCCGACTGGCTGCGCTCGCTGCGCCAGGCCAGGTCCTTGAAGCTGATGGGCCGGCTGATGATGCGCCCGTCCAGTTCCGGCAAGGCAATGTGCATCGCCAGGTCCCGCGGGCCCAGGCCCTGCTCGCTGGCGCGCCAGCCGGGTTCGTTGTCCTGGGCGCAGATGGCCTGGATCACCGGGATATCGCGGCGGAACGGCTGCAGGTGCGGCGCCTCCGGGCTGGACTGGGCAAAGCCGGTGGTGTTGAGGATCACCCCGGCCTCGACTTCATCCAGCAGCTCCTCGACCACCGCCAGGCAACCGGGCTCTTTCAGGCTGGCCAGGGCTATCGGCAACGGGTTCAGACCCGCCGCCAACAAGCGCCGGCAGAACTCATCGATAAAGGCGGTGTTGGCCGCCTGCAAATGCGAGCGGTAGAACAGCAGCGCCGCCACCGGCTGGCCGGCCCGCCAATCGGCGTGCCAGTCGCTGAGGGCGGCGCTGCTTTTGTGCGGGTGGTAGATCGCCGTGCGCGGCAGGGTCTGCGGCTCGGACCAGTGGTAATCGCGCCCCAGCCAGCCACTGGCCAGGCAGCGGTACAGGTTCAGCGCATTGCCCATGCCGCCCTGGCGCAGGAAGTGCCAGAGGCGCTCGCGGTCGGCGGCGGGCACCGTGCTCAGGTCGCTCAGCTCCGGGTCCGGACGATCGTCGCCCGGCACCAGGATCAACTGCACGCCGCGCTGCGCCAGCTGCACCAGTTGCTCGATGCCATAACGCCAATAGGCGATGCCACCGTGCAGGGAAATCAGGATCACCTTGGCGTGGCGCAGCACCTGGTCGACATACAGGTCGACCGAGGCATGGTTCTGCACCTGCATCGGGTTGGCCAGGCGAAAGCTCGGGTAATCCTCCGGCAGTTGCTGCGCCGCTTCGGCCAGCAGCGCCAGGCTGGAGTCGCCGCTGCACAGGATCACCAGTTCGGCGGGGGTCTGTCCAAGGTCGGCAATGTTGTCATCCGACACGAAACCGCCGGGCTGGGTCCTGAGCAGGTGCATGACTTACACGCTAAGCGCGGCGCGCAATTGCGCTTCGAGCAGGGTCGCGTCCAGTTCCTGGCCGATCAGCACCAGGCGCGTGGTACGGGCTTCGTCGGCGCCCCACTGGCGGTCGAAGTGCTTGTCGAAACGCGTGCCCACGCCCTGGATCAACAGGCGCATCGGTTTGTTGGGGATCGCTGCGAAGCCCTTGACCCGCAGGATTCCGTGCTGCACCACCAGTTGGGTCAGGGCGTCCAGCAGCAGGCTTTCGTCGGCCTGGGGCAGCTCGATGGAGATGGAATCGAAGGCGTCGTGGTCATGATCATCATGATCGTCGCCATCGTGGTGATGGTCATGATGGCTGTGGCGGCCGTCGATGTGTTCTTCCGAGCCGTTGCCCAGGCCCAGCAGCACGTCCAGCGGCAGGCGACCGCTGCTGGCTTCGATGACTTTCACCGCCGGCGGCAGCTCCTCGGCCACTTCCAGGCGCACCTTGGCCAGGTCTGCCGGGCTGATCAGGTCGGCCTTGTTGAGGATCACCAGGTCGGCGCTGGACAGCTGGTCGGCGAACAGCTCATGCAGCGGCGACTCATGGTCGAGGTTGGGGTCGAGCTTGCGCTGGGCGTCGACCTGGTCCGGGAAGGCGGCAAAGGTACCGGCGGCCACGGCCGGGCTATCGACCACGGTGATCACCGCGTCGACGGTGCAGGCGCTGCGGATTTCCGGCCACTGGAAAGCCTGGACCAAAGGTTTGGGCAGGGCCAGGCCGGAGGTTTCGATGAGGATATGGTCGAGGTCGCCGCGACGGGCCACCAGCTCGCGCATCACCGGGAAGAACTCTTCCTGCACGGTGCAGCACAGGCAGCCGTTGGCCAGCTCAAAGACGCGACCGCTGGCTTCTTCCTCGGTGCAACCGATGGAACACTGCTTGAGGATCTCGCCGTCGATGCCCAGCTCGCCGAACTCGTTGACGATCACCGCGATGCGTCGACCCTGGGCGTTGTCCAGCATGTGCCGCAGCAAGGTGGTTTTTCCCGAGCCGAGGAAGCCGGTAACGATGGTGACGGGAAGTTTGGCCAGTGTTTTCATCGGATGCCCTTTGGCAAGGTGGCGGGCATACGGGACGAGAGCCGCGCAGGCAACTGCACGGAAGGGTTCGCCACCGGATCACCCCGCCCGGTTGTAGTGAGAATCAGGTCCGAGGCAGGTCTCCTGGCTGACGGCGTGCCGGTCGTTCGACTGGCCAACGATGCGCCTTCCCGCCGCCTGGCAGTGGCCTTGCATCGTTCATCACCGTTTACAGTTGCGGGGGCAGCCGCGGCTTAGACCGCGTTCCCTTCTTAGCTTCGACAGACGCCGAAGAACCTCGAAAGCGCAAGGCTACGCAGAGCTTGGGGGGCGGTCAATGTCCATGCAGCGCGAGGACAGGCCAATTGCGATCGAAAACGAGAACCCTTGCCAATTGACGCCCCTCCCTCGCCCATGCTCTCCTACACACCTTGTTACGGGTGCCCTTCACAGGGTGAAACGGGAAACCGGTGCGTCACAGGCCAAAAGCCTTGATCAGTCCGGTGCTGCCCCCGCAACGGTAAGCGAGCGAAGAATCAGATCCACTGTGCCAGCAGTCCGGCATGGGAAGGCGATTCTTGCAGGCGTGGCGCAAGCCCCGCCCCTCGCGAGCCCGGAGACCGGCCCGCTACACAGTCATAACAAACCCGCGGTGGGCGGGCGCTGTTAATTCCCCGCGAGCCCGTCTCGCGGGGTTTTGCTGCGCTCGATTCACCCGCTGACACACCAGAGGGAAGCGCCATGTCGATCATCAGCAGCACCAGCCATTCCAGCAGCAGTACCGCCACCCTGAGCCAACGCCTGGTCGCCGCCATCGGCGCCTCGATCCTCGGTGCGTGCCTTGTGTATTTCGCCGGCTTCTCCCATATCGAAGCGGTGCACAACGCCGCCCACGATACCCGTCACAGCGCCGCCTTCCCTTGCCACTGAGACCTGCCGACATGATCAAGCGTATCGCGCAAACCGCGGGGTTCACCGGGTTGCTGGCGGCCCTGTTGCTGACCCTGCTGCAAAGCTTCTGGGTCGCGCCGCTGATCCTGGAGGCGGAAACCTATGAGAAGGCCCCGGCCACCCAGCATGAAGAAGCGCATGAGCATGCCGCCGGCACCGCTGCCCACAGCCACGACGCCGAAGCCTGGGAGCCGGAAGACGGCTGGCAGCGCGTGCTGTCCACCACCGGCGGCAACCTGGTGGTCGCCGTGGGGTTCGCCCTGATGCTCGCCGGTCTCTACACCCTGCGCGCGCCGAACCGTACTTCCCAGGGCCTGCTCTGGGGCCTGGCCGGTTATGCCACTTTCTGCCTGGCGCCGACCCTCGGCCTGCCGCCCGAACTGCCGGGCACCGCCGCCGCGGACCTGGCGCAACGGCAGGTCTGGTGGGTCGGTACCGCCGCTTCCACCGCGGTCGGCATTGCCCTGATCGTCTTCGCCCGGAACTGGCTGCTGAAAGCGCTGGGCGTGGCCATCCTCGCCGTGCCGCACCTCATCGGCGCGCCACAGCCGCAAGTGCATTCGATGCTCGCCCCGGAGGAGTTGGAGGCGCAGTTCAAGATCGCTTCGCAGCTGACCAACGCCGCGTTCTGGCTGGCCCTGGGCCTGATCAGCGCCTGGCTGTTCCGCCGCAAGAGCGACGATCAGTACTCGGCATGACGCAGGCCAGCACAGCGCCGACCCTGGTGGTCGGCCTGGGCTGCCAGCGGGGCTGCCCGGTGGAGACCTTGCGCGCCCTGCTCGACCAGACCCTGAGCACCCACCGCATCGACCCCGGGCAGATCAAGGCCCTGGCCAGCATCGACCTGAAACGCGAGGAGCCCGGGCTGCTGGCCCTGGCCGCGCAACTGGACTTGCCCCTGACCTGTTTCAGCAGTAACCAGCTGACGCCTTATGTGCTGCAACTCAGCCATCGTTCGCAGATCGCCTACGAACGCACCGGCTGTTACGGCGTCGCCGAAAGCGCCGCCCTGGCCCTGGCCGAACAGCTGGCCCGAAGCCCGGCAAAGCTGCTGGTCCCACGGCAGAAATACGCCCAGGCAACCCTCGCCTTGGCCTGCTCCGGGTAAATCTTCGATAATCCCCGCCACTGATCATGAGCAATCTTCATCTGTGAGGTTGCCTCGCCCCTTTTTTCACAGGAGAACGCCATGACCGTCTTTTTTATCGGCGCAGGTCCCGGCGACCCGGAACTGATCACCGTCAAGGGCCAGCGGCTGATCCACAGCTGCCCGGTCATTATCTATGCCGGCTCCCTGGTGCCCGAAGCGGTGCTCCAGGGCCATCGCGCCGAACAGCTGGTCAACAGCGCCGAGCTGCACCTGGAGCAGATCATCGAGCTGATCAAGGACGCCCATGGCAAAGGCCAGGACGTGGCCCGGGTACATTCCGGCGACCCGAGCCTGTACGGCGCCATCGGCGAGCAGATTCGCTGTCTGCGCGAGCTGGGCATCCCCTTCGAGATCATCCCCGGCGTGACCGCCACCGCGGCCTGCGCGGCCTTGCTGGGGGCCGAACTGACCCTGCCGGACGTCGCCCAGAGCGTGATCCTGACCCGTTATGCCGACAAGACCTCGATGCCCGCCGGCGAGGCATTCGCCAGCCTGGCCGCCCACGGCACCACCATGGCGATTCACCTGGGGGTCAACCACCTGGAAAAGATTGTCGCCGAGCTGCTGCCCTACTACGGCGCCGACTGCCCGATTGCCGTGGTGCACCGGGCGACCTGGCCGGATCAGGACTGGGTGCTGGGCACCCTGGCGGACATCGCCGAAAAGGTCCAGGCCAAGGGTTTTCGGCGCACGGCGCTGATCCTGGTGGGCCGGGTGCTGGCCACGGACAGTTTCAGTGAGTCGTCGTTGTATCGCGCGGGGCATGCGCATTTGTATCGGCCTTGAGGGTGTATCGCGAGCAAGGCGCCGCAAGACACCTGGAATAATGGGCATAAAAAAACGGCGCTCACGGGGCGCCGTTTTTCATGTTCGCAGCGAACGCCTTAGTAGTAGGCGTTTTCTTTCTGCGTGTGGTCGGTGACGTCACGTACTCCCTTGAGCTCGGGAATGCGCTCGAGCAGGGTGCGCTCGATGCCTTCCTTCAAGGTCACGTCGGCCTGGCCGCAGCCTTGGCAACCACCACCGAACTGCAGCACGGCGATGCCGTCCTCGACCACATCGATCAGGCTGACCTGGCCGCCGTGGCTGGCCAGCCCCGGGTTGATCTCGGTTTGCAGGTAGTAGTTGATGCGCTCGTTGACCGGGCTGTCGGCGTTGACCATCGGCACCTTGGCGTTGGGTGCCTTGATGGTCAGCTGGCCGCCCATGCGGTCGGTGGCGTAGTCGACCACCGCGTCATCGAGGAAACCTTCGCTGAAGGCGTCGATGTAGGCGGTGAAGCTCTTCAGCCCCAGGGCTTTGTCTTCGGGCTTTTCTTCACCCGGCTTGCAATAGGCAATGCAGGTCTCGGCGTACTGAGTCCCTGGCTGGGTGATAAAGATGCGGATGCCAATGCCCGGGGTGTTCTGCTTGGAGAGCAGATCAGCCAGATAATCGTGGGCGGCGTCGGTAATGGTAATAGCGGTCATGGAAATTCCTCGCAGGCGTGGGCGCAGTTTACGCCAATCGGCGTGCCGGACAAAGTCCTAGTATTTTTGTCGGGATAGACCTTGGTCGATAGGCCCACGCTGCGTGGTCGACGCAACGCCTGGGATTTTTTACAAGGCTTTTCCGGGATGGGCCTGGCCGCAACCTGAGGGCTGCGGCCCGGAATTTCAAGGGCCTGGTGCCTTCAGAGGTTCTCGTAGCGGTTCATGTCCAGTACGCCCGCCTCTTTCGGATCGGTCTCGAGGATGTACTGGGTCTGGTCATGGAAGTACTGCCAGAACTGCGGATGGCTGCGACGGATCCCCCAGCGCTCGACGATTTTCTCGAAACGGTGGGCGTCCTTGGCGTTTTCCATCTCGGCCACAAACTCCGGCACCTGCCCGGCGGGAATGTTGAACATGAAGTTCGGGTAGCTGCTGAGCACGCCCGGATAGATGGTCAGGGTGTCCAGGCCCGGCTGGTAGCGCAGCGACTCGCCCAGCAGGAACGCTACGTTACTGTGGGCGCGGTTGCGCAGCATGCTGTAGAACACCCGCTTGCCGCTCGGTGCCTGGATGCGCAGCATGGTGGCCTCCGGCAACAGGTCGATGACCCGCATGCCGGCCGCTGGCCGCGAAACCAGGCCGCTGAGGGCCTGTTCGGCATCCTGCAGCGCCGGGTCGATATTCGGCCGCGAGCAGTAGGCGCCGTCACAGCGGTTGATCGGATCGGGCCGCGCATTGAGGTCGCCGTAACGGTTCAGCAACTGGTTGGCGAAGTCGCGTTTCGGGTCCTTTTCGTCCAGCACCAGGGCGCTGGCCTTGTCGTCGTCGATGGACTCGTAGTCCAGCCACATCTTGAACTTGCCGCTGTTCTGGTACCAATCGTCGAGGAAATCCCCGCGGGTGTCGGCGGGCATCAAACGCAGGAAGTTCTGCTCGGCGCCGTTGCGGATCAGGTCGAAGTACAGCCGGGTCTGCGCCTGGTGCGAGACATTGCCGAACACATCGAAGTTGACCGCCAACTGGTAATAGGTGCGCTCCAGCAGCGGATAGTCGAACAGCCACATCGTCTGCGGCACCTCGCCGATCAGGCCCTTGGTCACCGAGGCGCTGTCGAAGTGACGGAAGATGCTCAGCAATGCGTTGTCGTTGCCCGCCCACAGGGTCGACCAGCTTGGCGGCGGCGCATCGGCGTAGGAATCGCGACGCAGGATCTCGTATTCGTTGCGCTTGTCGCGGTAGGCCAGCCACAGGCTCAGCACGCTGCCGACGTCGTCGTTCTGCCCGGGCATGGCCAGCAGCGGCGTGGCCTGGCCGCGGTAGGCCGGGTCGGTGATATAGAGATCGTGCTCCGGGGCCTGGAACAGCGCCCAGAAGTTGTCGCGGATCACGTCGGTGGCGATCTGCCCGCGACACACCGGGCCGCGGATAAAGGTGCGCACGAAGTACTCGGCGTTATCCAGCATGAACTGGTAGCGGGCCTTGGCCGGAATCGCCTCGAAGGTTTCGAACGGGTTGGCGCGGCGGCCCGGGCCATAACCCGGCAGCGCGGTGACCTGATAGTCGCCGCTGTAGAACAGGGTCTTGATCCGCGCCATCTTCGCCGCGCTCAGCGGGTAGGTGATGTGGGTCTTGTGCACGATCACCCCCTGCACCGGCCACAGGCGGTAATACACCTGGGTGCCCGGGTCGTCGTTGGGCCGGCGGGTGTTGATCAGGTCGATCGGCTGGCCGCTCGGCGTGCGCGAACGCACCCACTGAAAGAAATGCCCCGGCTCGCCGCCCTCGAAGTAGATATGGGCGAGGAACCAGTGCTCGAACAGCCAGCGGGCCACCAGGCTTTCCCGGGCGCCTGGGGCGTTGAGCAGGTTTTCCCACTGCAGCACCTGCATCGCTTCCCTGGCGCTCGGCGCCAGGCCCTGCTCGTCGATCGGCGCACCGGAAGCCAGCCAGCGTTGCAGGGTCTGGTATTGCTGATCGGTCAGGCCGGTCACCGCCAACGGCATGCCTTCGCGCGGATGGGCCCGGGCATAACCGTCGAATTCGGCCGGTTGCGCGCACATGTTCTCGCGGTTCAGGCCCAGGACGATGTTGTCCGGCAGCTTGGCGTTGGGTTGCAACGGCGTCTTGTGGCCCAACTCGAGCATGCGCGCCATCAGCGCCGCCTGGCTGCCCTGGGCGTCGAGCACCGAGTAGAAGCCCATGCCCTGCCAGGCGTGCTTGCCGGAAGCATCGTAGAACAAGCGGGTCGGCGTCTGCGCCTTGCTGCGCTCGCCGTCGTACACCGGGATCTTCGAGGCGCCGCGGGCCGCGCCCTCGCCGCTGCCCAGGTTGAGTTGGCAGGCCGAGTCGTAGCAGGCGTGGCAGGCCACGCACTTCTCGGTGAAGATCGGCTGGATATCGCGGGTGTAGGAGATCACTGGCGCGGGACCCTGGGCGCTGGCGAGCGAACTTAAAAGCAGCAGCACACTGCCAATGACAACGCGGTAAGACATATCCCTGGTCCAATCCATAAGAAAATCCGGCGATTCTACCGGGCCAGCACGGCCACCAACATGAGCGATATTCATGCAAAAGCGCCGCATGCTCTAAAAGCGCACAGGTTTGCTATGATCCTCGCCCTTCGTAATGGCCCTTCCAGGTAGTCTTTCATGTCCGATCGCAGCACGCGCCTCCAAGCCCTTCAGCAAGCCCTCAAAGAGCGCATCCTGATTCTCGACGGCGGCATGGGCACCATGATCCAGAGCTACAAGCTCGAGGAGCAGGACTACCGTGGCAAACGCTTCGCCGACTGGCCGAGCGACGTCAAGGGCAACAACGACCTGCTGGTGCTGACCCGTCCGGACGTGATCGGCGGCATCGAGAAAGCCTACCTGGATGCCGGCGCCGACATCCTCGAGACCAACACCTTCAACGCCACGCAGATTTCCATGGCCGACTACGGCATGGAAGCGCTGGTCTACGAGCTCAACGTCGAAGGCGCGCGCCTGGCGCGCAAGGTGGCCGACGCCAAGACCCTGGAGACCCCGGACAAGCCGCGCTTCGTCGCCGGCGTACTGGGCCCGACCAGCCGCACCTGCTCGTTGTCGCCGGACGTCAACAACCCCGGCTACCGCAACGTCACCTTCGACGAACTGGTGGAGAACTACACCGAGGCCACCAAGGGCCTGATCGAGGGCGGCGCCGACCTGATCCTGATCGAGACCATCTTCGACACCCTCAACGCCAAGGCGGCGATCTTCGCCGTGCAGGGCGTGTTCGAAGAGCTGGGCCTCGAACTACCGATCATGATCTCCGGCACCATCACCGACGCCTCGGGCCGCACCCTGTCCGGGCAGACCACCGAAGCCTTCTGGAACTCGGTGGCCCACGCCAAGCCGATCTCCGTCGGCCTCAACTGCGCCCTCGGCGCCAGCGAACTGCGCCCTTACCTGGAAGAGCTGTCGAACAAGGCCAGCACCCACGTCTCCGCGCACCCCAACGCCGGCCTGCCCAACGAATTCGGCGAGTACGACGAACTGCCGGCGCAAACCGCCAAGGTCATTGAAGAGTTCGCCCAGAGCGGTTTCCTGAACATCGTCGGCGGTTGCTGCGGCACCACCCCGGGGCACATCGAGGCCATCGCCAAGGCCGTCGCCGGCTATGCCCCGCGGCAGATCCCGGACATTCCCAAGGCCTGCCGCCTGTCGGGCCTGGAGCCGTTCACCATCGATCGCCAGTCGTTGTTCGTCAACGTCGGCGAACGCACTAACATCACCGGCTCCGCCAAGTTCGCCCGCCTGATCCGTGAAGAAAACTACACCGAAGCCCTGGAAGTCGCCCTGCAGCAGGTCGAGGCCGGCGCCCAGGTGATCGACATCAACATGGACGAAGGCATGCTGGACTCGAAGAAGGCCATGGTGACCTTCCTCAACCTGATCGCCGGCGAGCCGGACATCTCGCGCGTGCCGATCATGATCGACTCCTCCAAGTGGGAAGTGATCGAAGCCGGCCTCAAGTGCATCCAGGGCAAGGGCATCGTCAACTCCATCAGCATGAAGGAAGGCGTCGAGCAGTTCATTCATCACGCCAAGCTGTGCAAGCGCTACGGCGCCGCCGTGGTGGTGATGGCCTTCGACGAAGCCGGCCAGGCCGACACCGAGGCGCGCAAGAAGGAAATCTGCAAGCGTTCCTACGACATCCTGGTCAACGACGTCGGCTTCCCGCCGGAAGACATCATCTTCGACCCGAACATCTTCGCCGTGGCCACCGGTATCGAGGAGCACAACAACTACGCGGTGGACTTCATCAACGCCTGCGCCTACATCCGCGACGAGCTGCCCTATGCGCTGAGCTCCGGCGGCGTGTCCAACGTGTCGTTCTCCTTCCGCGGCAACAACCCGGTGCGCGAGGCGATCCACTCGGTGTTCCTGCTGTATGCGATCCGCAACGGCCTGACCATGGGTATCGTCAACGCCGGCCAGCTGGAGATCTACGACCAGATCCCGCAGGAGCTGCGCGACGCCGTCGAGGACGTGATCCTCAACCGCACCCCGGAAGGCACCGATGCCCTCCTCGCCATCGCCGACAAGTACAAGGGCGACGGCAGCGTCAAGGAAGCCGAGACCGAAGAGTGGCGCAACTGGGACGTCAACAAGCGCCTGGAGCACGCCCTGGTCAAAGGCATCACCACCCATATCGTCGAAGACACCGAAGAGTCGCGGCTGTCCTTCGCCCGCCCGATCGAAGTGATCGAAGGCCCGCTGATGGCTGGCATGAACATCGTCGGCGACCTGTTCGGCGCCGGCAAAATGTTCCTGCCCCAGGTGGTCAAGTCCGCCCGGGTGATGAAGCAGGCCGTGGCCCACCTGATCCCGTTCATCGAGCTGGAAAAAGGCGACAAGCCGCAAGCCAAGGGCAAGATCCTCATGGCCACGGTCAAGGGCGACGTGCACGACATCGGCAAGAACATCGTCGGCGTGGTCCTGGGCTGTAACGGCTACGACATCGTCGACCTCGGTGTGATGGTGCCGGCGGAGAAAATCCTGCAGGTGGCCAAGGAACAGAAGTGCGACATCATCGGCCTGTCCGGCCTGATCACCCCGTCGCTGGACGAGATGGTCCACGTCGCCCGGGAAATGCAGCGCCAGGACTTCCACCTGCCGCTGATGATCGGTGGCGCCACCACCTCCAAGGCGCACACGGCGGTGAAGATCGAGCCCAAGTACAGCAATGACGCGGTGGTCTACGTCACCGACGCCTCGCGCGCCGTGGGCGTGGCCACCCAGCTGCTGTCCAAGGAGCTCAAGGCCGGTTTCGTCGAGCGCACCCGCGAAGAGTACGTGGAAGTCCGCGAGCGTACCGCCAACCGCAGTGCCCGCACCGAGCGCCTGAGCTACCCGGCGGCCGTGGCCAAGAAGCCACAGTTCGACTGGAGCAGCTACCAGCCGACCGTGCCGACCTTCACCGGGGCCAAGGTGCTGGACAATATCGACCTGCGGGTCCTGGCCGAATACATCGACTGGACGCCGTTCTTCATCTCCTGGGACCTGGCCGGCAAGTTCCCGCGCATCCTCGAGGACGAAGTGGTGGGTGAAGCCGCCACCGCACTGTACAAGGACGCCCGGGAAATGCTCGACAAGCTGATCGACGAAAAGCTGATCAGCGCCCGCGCGGTATTCGGCTTCTGGCCGGCCAACCAGGTGCAGGACGACGATCTGGAAGTCTATGGCGCCGACGGCCAGCCCTTGGCCAGGCTGCACCACCTGCGCCAGCAGACCATCAAGACCGACGGCAAGCCGAACTTCTCCCTGGCCGACTTCGTCGCGCCCAAGGACAGCGGCGTGACCGACTACGTCGGTGGTTTCATCACCACCGCCGGCATCGGCGCCGAAGAAGTGGCCAAGGCCTATCAGGACAAGGGCGACGACTACAACTCGATCATGGTCAAGGCCCTGGCCGATCGCCTGGCCGAGGCCTGCGCCGAGTGGCTGCACCAGCAAGTGCGTAAAAACTACTGGGGCTATGCCAAGGACGAAGAGTTGGACAACGAGGCGCTGATCAAGGAGCAGTACAGCGGTATCCGCCCTGCCCCGGGTTACCCGGCCTGCCCGGACCACACCGAGAAGAGCACCCTGTTCGCCCTGCTCGACCCCGAGGCATCCGAAGGCAAGGCCGGGCGCAGCGGCGTGTTCCTCACCGAACACTTCGCCATGTTTCCGGCGGCGGCGGTCAGCGGCTGGTACTTCGCCCATCCGCAGGCGCAGTACTTCGCCGTGGGCAAGATCGACAAGGACCAGGTCAGCAGCTACAGCGCACGCAAAGGCCAGGACCTGGCCGTGACCGAGCGCTGGCTGGCGCCGAACCTGGGCTACGACAACTAAATTGCAGGAGCGAGCTTGCTCGCGATAGACGTCAACGATGACGCGGTGAATCTGAAGAATCGCGCTGTCTTGACGTTTTGATCGCGAGCAAGCGCGCTCCTACAGGGTGTATGGGCGGGAGCTACGCGAAAATTGTCTATGCTTTCCCCACACCCACTTGTGTCGAGGGATTTATGGACGACCCCATCAACGACAAGCCGCCGACCCTTTGGCAGATGCTGCAAAGCGTCGCCGCTGCCGCCTTTGGCGTGCAGAGCGGGAAGAACCGCAAGCGCGACTTCACCCACGGCAAACCCAGCCATTTCGTGATCCTGGGCATTCTGTTCACCGCGGTGTTCGCCTTGACCCTGTTCGGTATCGTCAAGCTGGTAGTGCACCTGGCGGGGCTTTGAACGCCTGTCAGTGCAATAACAGATTCAGCGAGAAGGGATAACGGTAGCCGGCCGGCTTGCCCTCGGCCGACAACCCGCGAAAGTCCACGCCGTATTGCTGTGTCCCCTGCAACTCCAGCAGACGCTGCGCCTGGACCTTGTCCAGGAACTGGAACACGTCCAGTTGCCAGTCCGGGCCGCCATGGGTCGCAGGGTTCAGCCCCCGGGCATCGTCGTTGAGGACCACCATTGCCC
This sequence comes from Pseudomonas sp. GM17, assembly GCF_000282175.2. NCBI lineage: Bacteria > Pseudomonadati > Pseudomonadota > Gammaproteobacteria > Pseudomonadales > Pseudomonadaceae > Pseudomonas > Pseudomonas sp. GM17. The sequence goes on from NZ_CP124732.1 coordinate 4,873,896, forward strand.
AGCCCCCCAGGGTGAAGTGCCCGGCGATCAACGCCGTCAGGCGTCCGTCGATCAATGCCTGCAAGGCCTGCGGCGAGCTGTTCAGGGCGCTGAACAGCACATCCTTGCCCGGCCGCCGCCCTTGCTGCTCCAGCGCCTCCATCGCTCCCAGGGCCATCTCGTCGTTGGCCGACCAGATCAACTGCGTCTGCGGATAGCGCTTGAGCAACTGCTGGGCCTGCTCAAAGGCGCGCTGGCGATTCCACTCGCCATACACCAGCTGCCGCAGGCGCACCTCGGGATGCTCCGCCAATGCCCGCCGCAAGCCTTGCTCGCGTGATTGCGCCACTGGAGTGTTCTTCACGCCCGAGAACGCCAGCAGGTCGACGTACTGCCCGGGAGCGAACGGGCCGTGACGACGGATCAGCTCCTTGAGCATCAGGTAGCCGGCTTCTTCGTCGTTGGCGATCATGCTGCCGATCCAGTCGGGATAACGGCTCTGGTGCTCGTCCAGCAAGCGTTGCTGATCGGCGGTCAGCGCGTTGTTGACGACGAACAGCTTCACCCCGCTGCCCTGGGACAGGCGCAGGATCTCCGGCGCGACATATTGCTCGTTGACCACCACCAGGTAATCCGGCCGGTCCGGGCCCTGCAGGGCTTCCCGGGCCTGGCGGATGGTGGTTTGCGAATCGCGCTGCGAATAACGCACGCGCAAATCCAGGCCGAGGTCATTGGCCGCGGCCTGCATGAATTGGGAATACCCGACCCAGAAGTTTTCAGTGGAGTAGCCCGGATTCAAAAACACTACCGAGGTGGCATGGGCCATGGCCCAGAACGTTGGACTCAGTACAAGCAGCACCAGCAGCAGACACTTACCAAACGCCTTGAACATTGCGACCAGAGTCCCGGAATATTGCCCGCAGTATAACTGGCAAAATACTGGCCTATATCGGCAAATCGTCATTTCCCACAGACAATTCGGACTCTGCTCATCGCTTGACCGCAACTATTGATGACTGACCCAGAACACCGCCGTTCCCACGACCAGAATGATCAGAAAGAGAATGGCCCAAGCATCGACAGCACTGTCGCTTTTCCTTGCCTTGGTTGGATTGCTCATAGCATCGCCTCTTGTCGGTTTTATCGGTGACTGCACAAAGACTCGAGCACAGTTAAGCCGAGGATTGCCCTCACCACAAATGTGGGTTTGAGCCGGCCGGATACCGTTAGTCGTTTTGGTTCTTTGCATATACTCAAACATCACTTTTGCGCATAACTGCAAACTGGTATCTTCGCCCGGCTCCGTTGGGAGTGCGCGGCCGTGCGCGCAGAATTTCTTGGGTGACATCCGCCTCTGCGTCACCTGATAAGCCTGAGAACAGGATCTATATGTACGTATACGACGAGTACGATCAGCGGATCATCGAGGACCGCGTCAAGCAGTTCCGTGATCAGACCCGGCGCTATCTGGCAGGCGAGCTGAGCGAAGAAGAATTCCGCCCTCTGCGCCTGCAGAATGGCCTCTATATCCAACGTTTTGCCCCGATGCTGCGGGTGGCGGTGCCTTATGGCCAGCTGACTTCGCGCCAAGCACGGATGATGGCCAGGATCGCTCGCGACTACGACAAGGGCTACGCCCACATCAGTACCCGGCAGAACGTGCAGTTCAACTGGCCGGCGCTGGAAGACATCCCGGACATCCTGGCTGAGCTGGCGACCGTGCAGATGCACGCCATCCAGACCAGCGGCAACTGCCTGCGCAACGTCACCACCGACCAGTTCGCCGGCGTCGCCGCCGATGAGTTGATCGACCCGCGCCCCTGGTGTGAAATCGTCCGTCAGTGGACCACCTTCCACCCTGAGTTCGCCTACCTGCCGCGCAAGTTCAAGATCGCCATCAACGGTTCGACCTCGGACCGCGCGGCCATCGAAGTCCACGACATCGGCCTGGAGCCGGTGCACAACGCCGCTGGCGAGCTGGGCTTCCGGGTCCTGGTCGGTGGCGGCCTGGGCCGGACCCCGGTGGTCGGCGCCTTCATCAACGAGTTCCTGCCGTGGCAGGACCTGTTGAGCTACCTCGACGCCATCCTGCGGGTCTACAACCGCTACGGGCGGCGTGACAACAAGTACAAGGCGCGGATCAAGATCCTGGTCAAGGCCCTGACCCCAGAGGTGTTCGCCGAGAAGGTCGAAGCGGAAATGGCTCACCTGCGCGGTGGCCAGACCACCCTGACCGACGCCGAAGTGCATCGCGTGGCCAAGCACTTCGTCGATCCGGACTACAAGGCCCTGGCCAACCAGGACGCCGAGCTGGCCGAACTCGACAAACAATATCCGGGCTTCGCCCGCTGGCGCACGCGCAACACCCTGGCCCACAAGAAGCCGGGCTATGTCGCCGTGACCCTGTCGCTGAAACCCACGGGCGTAGCCCCGGGCGACGTCACCGACAAGCAGTTGGACGGCATCGCCGACCTGGCCGACCGCTACAGCTTCGGCCAGCTGCGCACCTCCCACGAGCAGAACGTGATTCTCGCCGACGTCGAGCAGAGCCAACTGTTCACCCTGTGGGGCGAGCTGCGCGAGCAAGGTTTCGCCACGCCGAACATCGGCCTGCTGACCGACATCATCTGCTGCCCGGGCGGTGATTTCTGCTCCCTGGCCAACGCCAAGTCGATCCCGATCGCCGAGTCCATCCAGCGCCGTTTCGATGACTTGGACTACCTGTTCGACATCGGCGAGCTGGACCTGAACATCTCCGGTTGCATGAACGCTTGCGGCCACCACCACGTGGGCCATATCGGTATCCTCGGGGTGGACAAGAAAGGCGAAGAGTTCTATCAGGTTTCCCTCGGTGGCAGCGCCAGCCGCGACGCCAGCCTGGGCAAGATCCTCGGCCCGTCCTTCGCCCAGGACGACATGCCCGATGTGATCTCGAAGCTGATCGACGTGTACGTGGAACAACGTACCGAAGACGAGCGCTTCATCGACACCTACCAACGTATTGGCATCGACCTCTTCAAGGAGCGCGTCTATGCAGCGAATCATTAAGAACAACGAGGTCATCGACGAAACCTGGCACCTGCTGCCCAAGGATGCGACCCTCGACGGTATTTCCAACTGCGACGACCTGATCGTACCTCTGGCCCTGTGGCGCGAGCACGCTCACGCCCTCAAGGCCCGCGACGGCGGCCTGGGCGTGTGGCTGGACGCCGATGAAGAAGCCGAAGAGATCGGCGATGACGTGCAGCACTTCCAGGTCATCGCCCTGAACTTCCCGGCCTTCACCGACGGCCGCAACTACTCCAACGCCCGCCTGTTGCGCGACCGTTACGGCTTCAAGGGCGAACTGCGAGCGATCGGCGATGTGCTGCGCGACCAGCTGTTCTACCTGCGCCGCTGCGGGTTCGACGCTTACGCCCTGCGCGCCGACAAGGACCCGTACGAAGCCCTGGAAAGCCTCAAGGACTTCTCCGTGACCTACCAGGCCGCCACCGACGAACCGCTGCCGCTGTTCCGTCGCCGCTAAGGCCCGCGCCAACAAAAAGCCCTGGACCGGGAAACCGGTTCAGGGCTTTTTTGTATCCGGCATCTTTAAATGCAGCATCTTTAAGCGCGGCATTTTTAACGCGGTGCCCGCGATCGCGGGCAAGCCTCGCTCCTACAGAAGAAACACGTTCCCGTGGTGCCCCTTACCAGAAACGCTGCTGGGTCAGGCGACTCCACCAGGTCAGCAGCACGCGGTCGATGGAACCGCTGGCCGCCAGCCCTACCCGCTCCTGCAGGCTCTTGCGCTCGGCGTAGTGCAGGTGGAACAGCTCGGCGCTCTTGGCGCGCTCGGCCAGGTACTCGTCGCTGGTTTTCAGCTCGTCGATCAGGTGCTTTTCCAACGCCGCGACACCCAGCCAGACTTCACCGGTGGCCACGTCGTCGATGACCAGTTGCGGCCGATAACGGGAAACGAAGTTCTTGAACAACTGATGGGTGACATCCAGGTCTTCCTGGAATTTCTCCCGACCCTTTTCGGTGTTTTCGCCAAACACGGTCAGGGTGCGCTTGTACTCACCGGCAGTCAGCACTTCGAAGTCGATATCGTGTTTTTTCAGCAGGCGGTTGACGTTGGGCAACTGCGCCACCACGCCGATCGAGCCGAGGATGGCGAACGGCGCGCTGATGATCTTCTCGCCAATGCACGCCATCATGTAGCCGCCGCTGGCCGCGACCTTGTCGATGCACACCGTCAACGGCACGCCGGCCTGGCGAATCCGCGCCAGTTGCGACGAGGCCAGCCCATAGCTGTGCACCATGCCGCCGGCGCTTTCCAGGCGCAGCACCACTTCATCCTTGGGCGTGGCCAGGCTCAGCAGCGCGGTGATTTCGTGGCGCAGCCCCTCGGTGGCCGAGGCCTTGATGTCGCCGCTGAAATCCAGCACGAACACCCGCGGTTTTTCCTCGTGCTGCTTCTTGTGTTTTTTCTCGGCCTTGGCCTCGGACTTGCGCAGTGCCTTGAGCTGGTCCTTGTCGAGCAGGCTCTGCTCCAGACGCTCACGCAGGCCCTTATAGAAATCGTTGAGCTTGCTCACATGCAACTGCCCGGCGCCCTTGCGCCGGCCTTTGCTGCGCAGCGAGGCAGCGGTGATCAGCACCACCAGGATGGCGATGACCAGGGTGACGGTTTTGGCCAGGAAACTGGCGTACTCGGAGAGAAACTCCACAGGGACTCCTTAAAGACGTGCATCACTGCCAACACGTGGCGGAATGGCTCCAGCATACCGGCGCAGCCAGGCGTCGACCAGTCGCGAAACCTCCTGTTACCGTGCTCTAACGGGCATTTCAAACAAGCGTATGTTTTTTCATTGACAGCTCACCGGCATCCTCATAACCTCGCAAAACTTTCAACGTACCGGGATGACGCGGACGTGGGCAGCATCTATCTGATTCGACATGGCCAGGCCTCCTTCGGTGCGGACGACTACGACGTCCTGTCGACCACGGGTGTGCGCCAGGCCGAAGTGCTCGGTCAACACCTGGTCGAACTGGGCGTGAACTTCGATCGCTGCCTGGCGGGCGACCTGCGTCGCCAGCAACACACCGCCAATTCCACCCTGCAACAGTTCAGCGCCGCGGGCCTGCCCACGCCGATCCTGGAAACCGATTCGGCGTTCAACGAATTCGATGCCGACGCGGTGATCCGCGCCTTGCTGCCCGATATGTTGTCCGAGGAGCCCAACGCCCTGGACATCCTGCGCAACGCCGCGCAGAACCGCGCCGAATTCCAGCGCATCTTCGCCCTGATCATCGAGCGCTGGCTGGCCGGCACCTACGATCCACCGGGGCTGGAAAGCTGGCTGGGGTTTGTCGAACGGGTGCAGGCCGGCCTGCAGCGCATTCTGGAACAGGCCGACAACACCCAGAAAATCGCCGTGTTCACCTCCGGCGGCACCATCACCGCCCTGCTCCACCTGATTACCCGGATGCCTGCCGCCCAGGCCTTCGAACTGAATTGGCAAATCGTCAATACCTCGCTCAACCAGCTGAAGTTTCGCGGTCGCGAGGTTGCCCTGGCTTCCTTCAACAGCCATGCCCACCTGCAACTGCTGAAGGCCCCGGAACTCATCACTTTCCGCTGAGTCCGGATCACTGTGACCCTTGCTGTAACAACCCATAAAAGGATCGAACCATGACCTCCGTAGCCGACGCCGTACAAGCCATGAAAGCCAAGTTCAACCCAGCTGCCGCTGCCGGCCTGGACCTGGTTTTCGGTTTCCGTATCGATGACACCAAGAACTTCTCGCTGATCGTCAAAGACAGCACCTGCGAGCTCAAGGAAGGCGAGAACCCGGACGCCCAGGTCACGCTGGTAATGGACGGCGAAACCCTGCAAGGCATCGTCAGCGGCGAAACCGACGGCATGCAGGCCTTCATGGGCGGCAAACTGCGCGCCGAAGGCGACATGATGCTGGCGATGAAACTGAGCGAACTGTTCCCGGCCTAAGTAAGCGCTTCCCCAGGGAAGCCCTTGTCTTGCCCACGAATCCCGCCTTCCGGCGGGATTCGTCGTTTCAGGCCCGCGCTTTCAGTCGGCGCAAAGGGGCTCGGCCAGCGGCAAACCGGTGACGGGAGCCGCCATCACCGAGGACGCCGCCAGCAGCTCCCGGGTATAGGGATGGCGCGCCATGCCGAACAGTTGCTCGGTCTCGCCGCACTCCACCACTTCGCCCTCCTTCATCACGATCAGGTCATGGGCCAGCGCCCGCACCACCGCCAGGTCGTGGCTGATGAACAGGTAGGTCAGACCATGCTCCTGTTGCAGGCGGCGTAGCAGCGCCACCACCTGTTTCTGCACCGTGCGGTCGAGGGCCGAAGTCGGTTCGTCGAGCAGGATCAGTTCCGGCTTGAGTACCAGGGCGCGGGCAATGGCAATGCGCTGGCGCTGGCCGCCGGAGAACTCATGGGGATAGCGATGGCGGCTGGCCGGGTCGAGGCCGACCTCCTGCAAGGCTTCGATCACCGCCTGCTCGCGTTGCCACGCATTCAGCTCGCTGTGCACCAGCAAGCCTTCGGCAATGATCTGCTGCACGCTGAGGCGCGGGCTGAGGCTACCGAAGGGGTCCTGGAACACCACTTGCAGCTGCCGACGCAATGGCCGCAGTTGCTTGCCGTCGAGGCTGTGCAGGTCCTGCCCCTTGAAGCGGATGCGGCCTTCGGACTCGATCAGCCGCAGGATCGCCTGGCCCAGGGTCGACTTGCCCGAGCCGGATTCACCGACAATGCCCAGGGTCTTGCCCCGTTGCAGTTGCAGGTCGATGCCGTTCACCGCCTTCAGGTAACGCCTGGGCCGCAGCCAGCCACCGCCCTGGCGGAACCAGACCTTCAGCCCCTCCACTGCCAGCAGAGTCTCGCTGGGCCCGCGGCGCAGCGCCTGGCCGCCGGGCTCGGCATTCAGCAGCTGGACGCTGTAGGGATGCCGGGGATCGGCGAACAGCTGCGCACACCCGGCCGTTTCGACTATCTCCCCGGCACGCATCACCGCTACCCGCTGGGCGATGCTGCGCACCAGGTTGAGGTCGTGGCTGATCAGCAGCAAGGCCATGCCCAGGCGCTGCTGCAAATCCTTGAGCAGTAGCAGGATCTTGCGCTGCACCGTCACGTCGAGGGCGGTGGTCGGCTCGTCGGCGATCAGCAGCTCCGGTTCGCAGGCCAGGGCCATGGCGATCATCACCCGCTGGCGTTGCCCGCCGGAGAGCTGATGGGGATAGGCCTGCAAGCGCTGCTCCGGCTGCTGGATGCCCACAAGATGCAGCAGTTCCAGGATCCGTTCGCGGGCCTGGCTGCCGGCCACCCCCTTGTGCAGGCGCAGGGTTTCCCCCAGCTGTCGCTCCAGGCTATGCAGGGGGTTCAGCGAGCTCATGGGCTCCTGGAAGATCATCGCGATGCGGTTGCCACGCAGCTGGCGCAAGCGCGCCGGGCTGGCGCCGAGCAACTCTTCGCCGCGATAACGGATACTGCCCGCGATGCGCGTGCTGCCCGGGTCGAGCAATTGCAGGAGGCTGTGGGCCGTCACCGACTTGCCGGAGCCGGATTCGCCCACCAGCGCCAGGCATTCGCCGCCGCGGATCTCCAGGTCGATGCCATGCACCACCTCAGTGGCCTTGAACGCCACCCGCAGGCCGCGCAGTTCAATCAGTCGTTCACTCATCTCAATGCCTCGGATCGAAGGCGTCGCGGCAGGCTTCGCCGATAAACACCAGCAACGACAGAATCAGCGCCAGGGCGAAAAACGCCGTCAGCCCCAACCAGGGCGCCTGCAGATTGCTTTTGCCCTGGCCGATCAACTCGCCCAGGGACGCGCTGCCGGCGGGCATGCCGAAGCCGAGGAAATCCAGGGCCGACAGGGTGGCGATGGCCCCGGTGAGGATGAACGGCAGGTACGTCAGGGTGGCGCTCATGGCGTTGGGCAGGATGTGCCGCAGCATCACCTGGGTATCGCCGACACCCAGGGCCCGCGCCGCCTTGACGTACTCCAGGCCGCGGCTGCGCAGGAACTCGGCGCGCACCACATCCACCAGGGCCAGCCAGGAAAACAGCGCCATGATCCCCAGCAGCCACCAGAAACCCGGCTCGACGAACCCTGAGAGAATGATCAGCAGATACAACACCGGCAGCCCCGACCAGACCTCCTGCAAGCGCTGCCCCAACAGGTCGATCCAGCCGCCGTAATAGCCCTGCAGGGCGCCGGCGGCGATGCCGATCAGCGCGCTGGCGGCGGTCAGCGCCAGGGCGAACAGCAGCGACACCCGGGTGCCGAAGATCACCCGCGCCAGCACGTCCCGGGCCTGGTCGTCGGTGCCCAGCCAGTTCTGCGCCGAAGGCGGACTGGGCGCCGGTTGCGTCAGGTCGTAGTTGACCGTGTCGAAAGCGAAAGGAATCGGCGCGAACAGCAACCAGCCGCCCTGCCCTTCGATCAACTGGCGCACCGAAGCGCTGCGGTAATCCGGCTGGAACGGCAGCTCGCCGCCGAACTGCTGCTCGGTGTAACGCTTGAACGCCGGGAAATACCACTGGCCCTGGTAAGCCACCAGCAAAGGCTTGTCGTTGGCGATCAGCTCACCGCCGAGGCTCAGGGCGAACAGCGCGACGAACAGCCACAACGACCACCAGCCGCGCCGGTGGGACTTGAAGCGCTGCCAGCGCCGCTGGCCTATGGGAGACAAGGTCAACATCAGGCGCTCCTTGCACTGAAGTCGATGCGCGGATCGACCAGGGTGTAGCACAGGTCGCCGAGCAGTTTTATCAGCAGACCGAACAGGGTGAAGATGAACAGCGAGCCGAACACCACCGGGTAATCCCGCGACACCGTGGCGTCGTAGCTCAGGCGCCCGAGGCCGTCGAGGGAGAAGATCACCTCGATCAGCAGCGAGCCGCCGAAGAACACATTGACCAGGGCCTGGGGCAAGCCGGCGACCACCAGCAGCATGGCGTTGCGAAACACATGGCCGTACAGCACCTGCCGCTCGCTCAGGCCCTTGGCCCGGGCGGTGACCACATACAGGCGGGAAATCTCGTTGAGAAAGCTGTTCTTGGTCAGCAGGGTCAAGGTGGCGAAACCGCCGATCACCAGGGCGCTGACTGGCAGCACCAGGTGCCAGAAATAATCGACGACCTTGCCCCAGGCCGAGAGCTGGGCGAAGTTCTCCGAGACCAAACCGCGCACCGGGAACCAGTCGAGCAAGGTGCCGCCGCCGAACACCACGATCAGCAGCAGGGCGAACAGGAACCCCGGCATCGCATAACCGATGACGATCGCCGCGCTGCTCCAGACATCGAAGGCCGAGCCGTCATGAATGGCCTTGCGAATCCCCAGCGGGATCGACACCAGGTAGGTGATCAGCGTCGCCCACAGGCCCAGCGACAAGGTCACCGGCAGTTTCTGTGCGATCAGCTCGGTGACCTTGGCGCCACGAAAGAAACTGTCGCCGAAATCCAGCCGCGCATAGTGCTTGAGCATCAGCCACAAACGCTCGCCGGCGGGTTTGTCGAAGCCGTACTGGCGCTCAATATCGGCCAGCAGCTTGGGGTCCAGGCCACGGGTGGCGCGGGACTCGCCGCCCACCGTCTCGACATGCCCGCCGGCCACCGCCGCGGCGCCGCCAATGCCTTGCAGGCGGGCGATGGCCTGCTCCACCGGGCCGCCGGGCGCCGCCTGGACGATGACGAAGTTCACCAGCAGGATGCACAGCAAGGTGGGCACGATCAGCAGCAGGCGCCGCGCGCTATAAGCCAGCATGGACCACCTCCCCGCTACGTTGGCGCATCTGGCTCAGGGTCAGTGCCTCGGCGCTGACCTCCCACCAGGTGTCGAGCCCGGCGTCGTACAGGGGGGCGATGGCCGGCCGGCCAAAGCGGTTCCACCACACCGAGGAAATGCCCGGCGGGTAGTAATTGGGAATCCAGTAGTAGCCCCACTGCAACACCCGGTCCAGCGCCCGGGCGTGGGCCAGCATGCTGGCGCGGCTGTCGGCCTGCACCAGGGCGCTGATCAGCCCGTCCACCGCCGGATCGCGCAGCGCCATGTAGTTGTTCGAGCCCGGGTCGTCGGCGCTCACCGAACCGAAGTAGTTGAACAGCTCGCGCCCCGGCGCCTGGGACACCGGGTAGGCGGCGATGATCATGTCGTAGTCGCGGCTGCGCACGCGGTTGGTGTATTGCGCGGTGTCGACCTGGCGGATATCGAAGCCGATGCCGATCTGCGCCAGGTTGCGCTTGAACGGCAGGAGCAAACGCTCCAGGCCTTTCTGGCCGTTGAGAAAGGTGAAATGCAGGGGCTCGCCGGCGGCGTTGCGCAACTGATCGCCCTGGGGTTTCCAGCCCGCCTGTTCCAGCAGCTTCAGGGCCTGCAACTGCTGCGGGCGGATGATCCCGCTGCCGTCGGTGCGCGGCGCCTGGAACACCTGGGTAAAGACCTCGTCCGGGACCTGCCCGCGCCAGGGTTCGAGGATCTTCAATTCTTGCGCGTCCGGCAGCGCCGCTGCCGCCAGTTCGCTGTGGGAAAAGAAGCTCTGCTGGCGCAGATACAGGCTGCGCATCATCTGCCGGTTGCTCCACTCGAAGTCCCAGAGCATGGCGATCGCCTGGCGCACCCGGCGGTCCCGGAACTGCGGTTTCTGCAAGTTGAAAATAAAGCCCTGGGCGCCCAGGGCCGAACCCGGCGCCAGGTGTTCGCGCACCAGCCGCCCCTGCTCCAGTGCAGCGCCGGCATAACCGATGGTGTAGCCGGTGGCGGAGAACTCGCGGTTGTAGTCGTAGCCGCCGGCCTTGAGGATCTGCCGCGACACATCGGTGTCGGCGAAGAACTCCACCCGCAGCCGGTCGAAGTTGTAGCGTCCGCGGGCCACCGGCAGGTCCTGCCCCCACCAGTCCTTGACCCGCTCGAAGTCCACGCTGCGCCCGGCGTCCACCACGCTCACCCGATACGGCCCGCTGCCCAGCGGCGCTTCGAAGCCGCCACCGTCGGCGAAATTGCGGCCGCGCCACCAGTGCTCGGGCAACACCGGCAGCGATGCCAGGTCCAGGGGCAAGGTCCGGCTCTCAGTGTTCTTGAACACAAAACGCACCCGGGTCGGCGATTCCACCTGCACCTCGGCGACATCGGCGAACTGCTGACGGTACTTGAAGCTGCCCTGGGTCATCAGCAGCTCGAAGGTGTAGCGCACGTCCTCGGCGGTGATCGGGCTGCCATCGTCGAAGCGCGCCCGCGGGTTGAGGTAAAAGCGCAGCCAGGAACGGTCCGCGGCCAGCTCCAGGCCTTCTGCCACCAGGCCGTACACGGTGTAGGGCTCATCCTTGGAGCGATAGGCCAGCGGCGCGTACAGCCAGCCGTCGATGTCGGCCACGCCGGTGCCTTTGTCGATGTACGGAAGCAGATGATCGAAGGGCCCGCTTTCCAGGGAGGAACGGCGCAGGCTGCCGCCCTTGGGCGCGTCCGGGTTGACATAGTCGAAGTGCTGGAAGCCGGCGGGGTATTTCGGGGCTTCGCCGTAGACCGTCAGCGACGGTTGCACGGCGGCCAGCAGCACGGGGCTCGGCAGCAGGCAGAGCCAGAACAGCACAGCGCGTTGCAACAGCATGGAATGATGCCTCTTTGAACAGGGGCCAGGATGACGGTGTCTGTACCGGCGTCATCGCGAGCAAGCTTGCTCCTACAGAGGACCTGTGCACTTCTGTAGGAGCGAGCTTGCTCGCGAAAGATCGTCCAGCCGCCACTCGACTCCCAGCCTTATCTCTCCACCCGAAACACCCCGCTCCTGCCTGTCATGTGCAACTGACCGGGCATTTTTATAGAGCGGGTTTTAGAACCTTTGGTTACTAAAAAGCGTCCGGACCTTTTATTGCCGGTCGACTCAGAAGTTGTAACTGAGCCGCGTATACAGGGTCCGTCCGAACGGGTCCGAGTAGCGTGGGTCGTAGCCGCTCTGGAAGGTGTAGGTCTGGTTGCTGAACGGCGGCTCGCGGTCGAACAGGTTCTTCACCCCGAGGGTCACGCCCAGGGCCTGGCGCCAGGTGTAGGTGCCGGCCAGGTCCCAGACGTTGTAGGAGCCGACGCGGTTATGGCTGTCGCGGTCGGAGTCGTGGTAACCGCTGGTGTAGCGGTTGGTCAGAGTCGCGCCCAGCGGCCCCTGGTTCCAGGTCGCGGTCAGGCTGTGGCGCCAGCGCGCCACCGCGCCGGCCGAGGCGAAGTCGCCGCCGCGAAAATCCCCGAGCTTGTCGATGTATTCGCCCTTGAGCTGTTGCTGGTAGTCGTAGCGGGTGACGTAGGTGCCTTGCAGCCCCAGGCCGAACTCGCCCCAGGCAGTGGCTGGCAGGCGATAGTCGAGGCTGACATCGACCCCGCTGGTCTTGAGCTTGCCCAGGTTGGCCATGCCCGTGACCACGTGATCGATGGAGCCGTCGGCCTTGCGCACCAGCCGGTCGGCGTACAGGTCGGGATTGTCGAACGGCGCCGACTCGGGAAACTCGGCGATCTGGTTGGCGACCTTGATCCACCAGAAATCCAGCCCGGCATTGAGCCGCTCGAACGGTTGGTAGACGAAGCCGAATGTCACGTTGCGCGCGGTTTCCGGCTTCAGCTCGGTGTTGCCGCCGGTACTGCGGTTGAACTGCTGGGCGCAGTCGCGGTTGCCGATCCCGCCATTGGCCGGGGTGCCACCGGGGCATAGCCGCGGGTCGTTGTAGTTGGCGTTGGTGAAGGTGGTAAAGGTCGGGTTGTACAGCTCGTACAGCGACGGCGCGCGGAAGCCTTCGCTATAGGCGCCGCGCAGCACCAGTTCCTTGAAGGGCTGGAAGCGGAACGAATACTTGGGGTTGGTGGTACTGCCGAAGTCGCTGTATTTGTCATGCCGGATCGCCGCCGTCAGCTCCAGGCTGTCGAGCACCGGCACGTTGAGTTCGGCGTACTGCGCCTGCACGCTGCGGTCGCCCGACACACTGCCGTTGGGGTCGATGCCCAGGCTCTGCACATTGCCGGCGAACTGGGCGAAATCCTGGTGGAAGTCTTCCTTGCGGTACTCGCCGCCCAGGGCCAGGGCCGAAGGGCCCGAGCCGAACCAGTCGCCGATCTCGCGGCTGACCCGCCCGTCGATGGCCTTGACCCGCCCGACCGCCGTGGCGTAATCGCCGTCCACCGTATTTGCCGCCAACAGCGCGCTACCCGCCGCGGTCTGCGGGCCGAAGGGGTTGATCACGCCATTGGCGATACCCTGGGACACCGCCACATCGTTCACGTAGCCGCTGCGGATGGTGCTGACCACCTTGTTCTGGTTGTACGAGGCGCCGATGTTGTAATCCCAGCCGGAGACACTGCCGTCGAACGTCAGCAGCAGACGCTGGCCAGTGTTGTCATCCTCATGGCGCCGCGCACCGACATCGGTTTCCCGCCAGTTGGCCGCCACCGGTTGCGTCGGGTCGAGGGCAAAGCCGCTGGGCCCCGGGGTGATGCCATTGCCCGGATAAAAGGCCGTGCCCGGGTTGACCTGATTGCCCATCAGGGTGCCGGGGCCGATCTGGGTGCGGTTCTCGTTGCGCGCCCAGAAGTATTCGAGGCTGACGTTGTGATCGTCGCTGAGCTTGCCGGTGGCCTTGGCGAAGGCCGAGGTCTTTTCGGTTTCCGGCACCAGGTCCAGGTAACTCCACAGGCTCTGGCGGCAGATGCCGTTGCGCGACAGCAAGCCCGGCGCGTTGCAGCCGGAGCCGGCCAGCGGGTTGGTGGCATTGGCGCCCTGGCTCCAGTTGGCCGGCGAAGCGGTGCCGGAGGTGTAGTCCAGGCCCCGGCCCGGCTGGTAGTTGTAGGTGTAGCCGCGATCCTTGGCGGCCAGGCGCTCTTGTTTGTCGTAGCTGACCACGCCGAACACGTTGAAGCGGTCTTCCTCCAGGTCGCCGATGCCCCAGCTGCCGCTGAAGTTCCTGCTCTGGCCACCGCCGGAATGGCTCGGGGTGTCGTAGCCGGTACTGACCTGGCCGCGGGTCAGGCTCTTCTTGGTGATGAAGTTGATCACCCCGCCGATGGCGTCGGTGCCGTACAGCGCGGACGCGCCGTCGCGCAGCACCTCGACCCGGTCGATGGCGGCAAACGGAATGGTGTTGAGGTCGACCCCGGAGCCGTTGATGGCATTGGTCGCGTTGTTGCTCAGGCGCCGGCCGTTGAGCAAAACCAGGGTCTTGTTCGGGCCTATGCCGCGCAGGTCGGCATAGGCCGCGCCGCCACTGCTGGAGCCCACTGAGCGCCCGGAGCCGACCGAGGACTGGTTGGCGGAAATCCGGTTGATCAGCTCTTCGGTGGTGGTCACGCCCTGCTCGCGCAGCTTCTCGACCCGCAGCACGGTGACCGGCACCGCGGTCTCGGCATCGACCCGGCGGATCGCGGTGCCGGTCACTTCCACCCGCTGCAACTGGGTGGTGGGCTCAGTAAACGCCGGGGCGCTGCTGGCGGTGCTGGTGTCCGCCACGAGGGTCACGCCCTGGGTGTCCTGCTGCTCCTTCAGGCCGCTGTCCTGCAAGGCCAGGGTCAGCGCCTGGTGCTGGTCGAGCTGGCCCTGGATCGCCGGCGCATAACGGCCGCTCACCAGCTTCTGCTCGAAGGAAATCGGCAGGCCGGTCTGTCGGGAAATCTGCAGCAGGGTCTGGTCCAGCGGCCCCGCGGGCAGGTTGAACGGAGTGGTCGCGGCCCAGGCCGGCAATACATTCAGCGCCGCCAGCAAGGCCAGGCTCAAAGGGGATCTACGGGGTACGAACAGACTCATGGACAACCATCCCTGCATTAGGTGTATGCAGGGATGTGCAACGGCCCGGAGGTTTTTATAGAGGCCGGTCTAGACCGTTGGGTGATGAGCTTATGCCTGTTCGTCTGCCCCGTAGGAGCACAGCTTGCTCGCGATAGCGGCGGGTCAGATACGACGCCATCGCGAGCAAGCTGCGCTCCTACAGAGGAATCACGCAAAGGCCTCCATTTTTGCAGGCGCAACAAAACCTGTAGGAGCGAAGCTTGCTCGCGATGCAGGCGCCGCGGTGCATCAGGCCAGACACCATCAGCCATAGGGAGGGTTCAGCCGCCAAAGTGATAACTCACATCCAGCCACCACTGGCGGCCGTAGGGGTCGTAGTTGCCGGTGGGGTAATACGGCCAGCCACCGGAGTCGTCGCGCTTGACCTGGTTCAGCAGGTTGTTGACGGTCAGGCCGACGCTGGCGCGGTCGTTGACCTTGTAGCGGGCGCTGGCGTTGAACACGGTCCAGGGCGACAGGCGCCCGTCCGAGTTGCCGTTGGTCACGCTGCCATAGCGGATGCCCAGCAGGGTCGCGGTGTAGTGCTGGTAATCCCAGGTCAGGCTGGCGTTGACCTTGCTGCGCCAGTCGTGATTGCTGCGGTCCACGCGCCAGTCCTGGGTCGGCGCGTCGTCCGATTCCTTGTAGAAATGCGAGAGCACCAGGGTGTAGCCCAGGGTCGAACTGAAGGCCCCGTACTCCCCGGCGCCCCAGCGGATATTGCTTTTCAGGTCGAGCCCGCTGACCCGTTCGCTGGCGGCGTTGATCGCATTGATCTGCACCCGCTGCAAGCGGTTCGGGTCCACCGCGGCAGTGCCCGGGTTGCGCTGGATGCGCGCCAGGGTCGCCTGGCAGCTGGCCGAATTGATGTCCATGGCGCCACTGCGGCAGGCGTTTTCCTCTTGCAACAGGCGGTTCTGGTCGACAGTGGTCAGCAGGTCTTCGATCTGCACGCGCCAGTAATCCACCGACACATCGAAGTTGCGCGACGGCGACCAGACGAACCCGTAGGTCCAGGACTTGCCCCGCTCGGACTTGAGGTCGGCGGTGCCGCTCTGGGTGTAGTCCACCCGCCCGCGATCGCAGGCGCCCTCGACACCCTGGCTGCACCCGTAGTAGTCGATCTGGTCCGGCACATAGCCGTTGGTGTCGGCCTGGTAGATGTAGTTCAGGTCCGGGGCGCGGAAGCTGGTGCCGTAGCTGCCGCGCAGCAGCAGGCTGTTCAGCGGGCGCCATTCCAGGCCGAGGTTGTAGGTCTTCTGCTGCTCGGTGCGGCCGCTGAATTTGTACTGGTCCCAGCGCCCCGCCAGCGACGCCAGCAGGCTGTCGCTGATCGGCACGCTGAACTCGCCGCCGGCGGCATAACGCTTGCGCGAGCCACCGGAACTCTGCGCCGGAGTGGTGCCGTAGAAGCTGCCGTCGTTGAGCCCATCGTCCGGGTCGACGCGGTATTCCTGCTTGCCCAGCTCAAGGATGCCGGCGAAGCCCACCGGCCCGGCCGGCAAGTCGAACAGCTCGCCGTTGAGCGAGGCGTTGTAGCTCTGCGACACCGACTTGCTGGTCTGGGTCAGGTTGCGGCGAAACTGCCGCCATTCCTCTTCGGTCAGCGGCCGGTCAAGGCGTGAGGCATCCGGGGCGAACAGCGGATACCCGCCCTGCTCGCCCAGCTGCGGCCCCAGGTAGAAATCGCGAATAGTGGCCGACGGCGTATAGCGGGTGGTGCGCACGCTGCGGTACTCCGAGCGGTTGGCCGCCAGCTCATAGCTCCAGGCCGTGTCGGCGATCCGGTCGGACAGGCCCAGGGTGCCGGTCCAGGAGGTGTCGCGCCACTTGCTGTTGTTGCTGGTGCGGCCGCCGATTTCCTCCTCGGAGAAACGCCGGAACCAGCGCTCCAGGTTACCCGTGTTCCGGTTGATGAAGTCGGGCGAGGTGAAGCTCGGCCCGCGGGTGTTGTTCTGGATATGGTCCAGGCCATACATCAGGTCGGCGAAGACCTTGCCGCTGTCGCTGAAATGCCAGGTGCCGCGGGTGTAGCCGTCGTAGTTTTCCTTCTGCGTCTGCAAGGTCCAGTAATCGTTGTAGACCTGGTCGGTGGTGCAGCGCCCGCCGCTGCCACTGAGGTGGTTGGCAAACACCCCGGAGTAGGCGCCGCAGCCAGGGCCGATGTATTTGCCGCTGTCGAGGTTGCGCCGATAACCAACGTCCAGGGCCGGCCCGCGATCCATGAAACCGCGGTCGTCGGCCCAGATCGGTTGGCGATGGGTCAGTTCCAGGCCGAACAGGCCATCGAAATCCCCCCAACTGCCACCGCCGCTGATCTGCAGGCGCTGGTTATCGCCGCCGCCGCGCTCGGTGGTGCCGCCACGCAGGTTGACGTCGATGCCGCTGGCCTTCTCCTTGAGGATGATGTTGACCACCCCAGCAATCGCATCAGAGCCGTAGATCGCCGAGGCGCCGCTGCTGAGAACCTCGATGCGGTCGATGATCGCCGAGGGGATGTTGGCCAGGTTGGTGAAGTTGACCTGGCCGCCATAGGCCGTCGGATAGTCCGCGACCCGCCGGCCGTTGATCAGCACCAGCGTGTGGTTGGGGCCCAGCCCCCGCAGGTTGAGGGCGCTGGCGGCGGGCTGGAAAGTGTTGCCGTAGTCCTCGCCCTGGGTCATGCCGGTGTTCTGCGTCTGGGTCGCCAGGGCGTCGTAGACGTTGCGGTAACCGCGGGCCTCCATCTCTTCATGGGTAATCACGTTCACCGGAGTGGCGCCGTCGGACTGGGCGCGGGCGATGCGCGAGCCGGTCACCGTGACCTTTTCCAGCTGCGGGTCCGGCGCGCGTACCGGCGCCACGGTGCTGACTTTAGGGCTGGCCTTGGCACTGGCCGGAGCATTGCGAATGGTCAGCCCCTGCTCGCTGTGCTGGGCCTCCAGGCCGCTGCCTTGCAGGGCCTTGTCCACCGCCTGCTGGCCGCCCAGGGCACCACGAATGGCCGGGCTGCGCTTGCCCTGCACCAGGTCCTGGCGGAAGGAAATCGGCACCCCGCTCTGCCGCGAGATATCCAGCAGCACCTCGTCCAGCGGGCCGGCGGCAATGTCGAAGGTGATCTGCCTGGCCTCTAGCTGCCGGGATTCTGCCTGCTGGGCCCAGGCGGCGCTGCCACAAGCGCCGAACGCCAGGGCCAACGCCAGTGACAGGCGCGGCGGGTTGAAAAGGTTCGATGAGTGCATGGAGCGATTCCCTGTTGAATGCGGTTGCAGGGAATGAGCAGCGACTGACGGGTTTTTATAGGGTGGCGGTTAGGCCAAGGGGTTATGGGGTTATAACCGCGCCCTTCAGCGCGGCTCGATGCTGACCCAATATGGGCTGTGGTAGCTGACGCGGATCGGCAGCGAACGCTCGAGCAACTGCAGGCTGCGGTCGCTGTCGTCCAGGGGATAGATGCCGCTCAGGCGCAGGTCGGCCACCTGGGGGCTGAGGCGGATGATGCCGCGCCGGTAGCCGCGCAAGCTGTCGATCACCTCGCTCAGGGGGCGGTCGCGGGCCTCGAATACCCCCGAGGTCCAGGCGCTTTCATGGCCCTTGGCACGCTCCAGCAGCAACAGTTGCCGAGCGTCGAAACGCAGGCTTTCGCCGGCCTCGACCACCTGCCGCGCGCCACTGGCGGTGAGCACCTCGACCTGCGAATGCAGCATCACCAGGCGCGTCCAGTCCTCGCCGCGCTCCACCAGGAACTTCGTGCCCAAAGCCCGCATGCGCCCGTGTTCGGTTTCCACCACGAAGGGCCGCTGCGGGTCCCTGGCCACGTCCACCAGCAGTTGACCATTGCGCAGTTGCAACAACCGCTGTTGGGCATCGAAACAGGTCACGACCTGGCTGCGGGCGTTGAGGGTCAGGGCGCTGCCGTCGGCCAGGGAGAAATCGCGGCGTTCACCAGTGCCGGTGTACAGGGCGCCCGCCTCGGGCAGCAGGTTGTAGCGTCGGCCGAGCAAGGTCGCGGCCAGGGCCAGGGCCATCACACTCAGGCTGCCGCCGATAAAACGCCGACGGCTCGACGGCGCATTCAGGCTGTGCAGCAGGCTGTCCCGGGACAGGTTGCGCAACGCCTGACTGCGCAGCGCCCCCAGGCCGCCGCCCATCAGCGCGATGATCTGCTCGTGCTGCGGGTCGGCGGCGCGCCAGTCGTGGAATGCCTGGCGTTCCTGGGCGTTCATCTGCCCCGATTGCAGGAGGGCCATCCATTGCGCCGCTTCATCCACCAGCGCCTCGTTCGCGCGCGGCCGGCTCATGCGTCGACCATCGCCTGATAACAGCGCTTGAACGCCTCGGCCATGTACTGCTGCACGCGACTGGTGGACACCCCCAGCTGCTGGCCGATTTCGGCGTAGGTCAGGCCGTCGAGCTGATGGTAGAGAAAGGCCGCCTTGGCCTTGGCGGACAAACCGTTGAGCAAGCGGTCCACAGCCAGCAGCGCTTCGATCACCAGCGCCCGCTCCTCGGGTGACGGGTGCACCGGCGTTGGCGCCAGGGCCAGGCTTTCCAGGTAGGCGCGCTCCAGGTCCTGGCGCCGCCAGCCTTCGTAGACCAGGCGCCGGGCGATGGTGGTCAGCAGTGCCCGGGGCTCGCGGATGGCCGCGGGGTCCGGCAGGGCCAGCACCCGCACGAAGGTTTCCGAGGCAATGTCCTGGGCGCTGTGATGGCAGCCCAGGACGCGACCCACCGAGGCACACAGCCACTGATAGTCGCGTTTGAACATCTGCCCGATCAGTGAGTAATGAGGGTTCCGATTCGCACCCATGCCTGGCTCCCTCACAAGACAGCTCCCCCTCTCGAAATCGTCTGGCTGGTTCGGGACATTGCCGACCCAGGATTAGGGGAGCGACTGTGCAACAGGGCTGAATCCATTTGGAAGTAATTAAAAATTTACCCAGGCTAACTAACGAATATATGTAATCCGGCGCCTCGCGGCGCCGCCCGACGCACTTGATTGATCTCGGTCAGCAGGACGCCCAAAGGTCCTCTCTACTCTGGCGCCTCCATCGGCCAGGGACGGCTTTCGGAACGGCCGGCCCCGCTTCATCCTCAAGGAAGAGTCGCTATGCAATCGCTGAAGATCATTCTGCTGTCCACCGCCTTCAACGGTCTCACCCAGCGCGCCTGGCTGGACCTGCGCCAGTCCGGCCATCGTCCCAGCGTGGTGCTGTTCACCAACGAAGAAGACGTTTGCCGGCAGATCGAACAGGCGGACGCCGACCTGGTGATCTGCCCCTTCCTCAAGGACCGGGTGCCCGAGCAACTGTGGCGCCACCCGACCCGCCCGGTGATCATCATCCACCCGGGCATCGTCGGCGACCGCGGCGCCAGCGCCCTGGACTGGGCCATCAGCAACAACCTCGAGCGCTGGGGCGTCACCGCCCTGCAGGCGGTGGAAGAAATGGACGCCGGACCGGTCTGGTCCACCAGGGAATTCAAGGTGCCCGTGCAGGTGCGCAAGTCCGAGCTGTACAACGGGCCGGTGGCCGACGCGGCGATCTACTGCATCCGCGATGTGGTGGAGAAATTCGGCAGCGACTTCGTCCCTGTGCCCCTGGACTACAGCCAGCCGCAAGTGCGCGGCCGCCTGCAACCGAACATGAAACAGGACGACCGCAGCTTCAGCTGGCACGACAGCGCCGCCTTCATCAAGCGCTGCATCGACGCCGCCGACGGCCAGCCCGGGGTCCTGGCCAGCCTCGCCGGCGGGCAGTACTACCTGTATGACGCGCACCTGGATAGCCGCAGCGGCATCCCCGGCGAACTGCTGGCAGTGCACGACGATGCGGTGCTGGTGGCCTGCGGCGACCGCAGCCTGTGGATCGGCTCCCTCAAGCGCAAGGCCCGGCCGGGCACGGAACACTTCAAGCTACCGGCCCGCCATGTGCTGGCCGGCCAACTGGACGGCGTGCCTCACCTGCACTGGTCGGTCGCCAGCGAGCCGTTCAGCGACGAGGCCTACCAGCCGATCCGCTACCGCGAGTCGGGCCACGTCGGCGAGCTGACCTTCGAGTTCTACAACGGCGCCATGAGCACCGAACACTGCCAGCGCCTGGTCAGCGTGCTGCAATGGGCCAAGGCCCGGGACACCCAGGTGCTGCTGATCAAGGGCGGGCGTGGCGCGTTCTGCAACGGCGTGCACCTCAACGTAATCCAGGCCGCGCCGGTGCCGGGCCTGGAAGCCTGGAACAACATCCAGGCCATCGACGACGTCTGCAAGGAGCTGCTCAGCGCCCGCCAGCTGGTGGTCAGCGGCCTCACCGGCAATGCCGGGGCCGGCGGCCTGATGCTGGCGCTGGCGGCCGACGTGGTGCTGGCCCGGGCCAATACCGTCTACAACCCGCACTACAAGAGCATGGGCCTGTACGGTTCGGAATACTGGACCTACAGCCTGCCCCGCGCGGTCGGCCAGGCCATGGCGCACAAGCTCACCGACCAATGCCTGCCGATCAACGCTTTCCAGGCCCTGCAGATGGGCATGGTCCAGGAAGTCGGCCCGCGCTGCCCCGACGAGTTCGGCCTGTGGCTGCTGCAGCGGGCCAACGCCGTGCTGACCGAACCGAAATACCAGGCCCTGCGCGAGCGCAAGGCCAACGCCGACCCGCAACTGATGCAGCACTGCCGCAACGCCGAGCTGGAACAGATGCACCTGGACATGGTGCAGAACCGCCACGGCTTCGCCGAGAAATGCGCCGGCTTCGTCTACAAGCGCAAGACCTGCTGCACCCCGCAGCGGTTGATCGAGGACTGGGCCGTGCCACAGCCAGACACCTTGAGCGCCTGATCCCCCCGCCCCTGTAGCCGCTGGCGCAGCCTGCGATCGACCCGCAGGGGCGCGGCGTTTTCAAGATCGCTGAAGGCCCTGCGGGCCTTGTCGCAGCCTCGCAGGCTCGGCAGCGGCTACAGGCTGCAACAACAACGCCACCAGCGCCGTCCAGCCGGTCTGGTGGTTGGCCCCCAGGCCGCGGCCGGTGTCGCCGTGGAAGTATTCATGGAACAGCAGCAGATCCCGGTCCCGGGGATCGGCCTGCAACTGCGCGTAGGCGCACATCGATGGGCGGCGCCCGTCCTCGTCACGCAGGAACAGGCGGGTCAGGCGCTGGCTCAGGCTGTCGGCGACTTCCTCCAGGGACGCCAGGTAGCCGGAACCGCTGGGGTATTCCACCGAGAAGTTGTCGGCGTAGTAGCGATGAAACTCGCGCAGCGACTCGATCAGCATGTAGTTGATCGGCATCCACAGCGGCCCGCGCCAGTTGGAGTTGCCGCCATACAGCCGTGAGTCGGAATCGGCCGGCGCGTAACGGGCGCGCAACTGATGATCGTCGACCTGCAGGGCGAAGGGGTGTTCGGCGAAGACCCTGGACAGCGAGCGGATACCGAACTCGGAAAGAAACTCCGCCTCGTCGAGCATGCGCTTGAGCAGGTCCTTGGTGCGCTCGCCGCGCAGCAGTGCGAGCAACAGGCGATTGCCCTGCCCCGGCTCGTTCCAGCGCGACACCAGGCTGGCCAGGTCCGGCCGATGGTGCATGAACTCCAGCAAACGCTCACGCAGCCCCGGCAGGCATTCGTGTTCATGCTGCTCCAGCACCTGCACGGCGAACAGCGGCATCAGGCCGACGATGGAGCGCAGGCGCAGCGGTTCGTTGCCACCGTCGGGGCGATGCAGCACGTCGTAGAAGAACCGGTCCTGCTCATCCCACAGCCCTGTGTCGCCGTTGTCCAGCCGGTTGATGGCGCCGGCGATGTACAGGAAGTGCTCGAAGAACTTCACCGCGATGTCCACGTACACCGGGTTGCGCCTGGCCAGTTCCAGGGCAATGCGCATCAGGTCCAGGGCATAGGCCGCGACCCAGGCGGTGCCGTCGGCCTGGTCCAGGGTGTAGCCCGGCGGCAAGGGCGCCGAGCGGTCGAACAGCCCGATGTTGTCGAGGCCGAGGAAACCACCCTGGAACAGGTTGCGCCCTTCGGCGTCCTTGCGGTTGACCCACCAGGAGAAGTTCAGCAGCAGCTTGTGGAAGATCCGTTCGAGAAAGTCCATGTCGCCCTGGCCGGTCAGGGCTTTTTCCCGCTGGTACACCCGCCAGCTGGCCCAGGCATGCACCGGCGGGTTGGCGTCGTCGAAGCGCCACTCGTAGGCCGGCAACTGCCCGTTGGGATGCATGAAGCGGTCTTTGACCAGCAGCAACAGCTGGTGCTTGGCGAAGCCCGGATCGATCAAGGCCAGAGCCACCGCCTGGAAACCCAGGTCCCACGAGGCGTACCAGGGGTATTCCCAGGTGTCGGGCATGGCCACGATGTCGAAGTTCGCCAGGTGCCGCCAATGGCTGTTGCGCAGATGGGCGTGTGACGCCGGCGGCGCGGGCTGGCCGGGGTCGCCATCGAGCCAGCGGTTGACGTCGAAATCGTAGAGTTGCTTGGACCACAGCAGCCCGGCCAGGGCCTGGCGCTGCACATTGCGTGCGTCGGCATCGGCGATGCCCTGTTGCAGCGCGGCGTAGAACGCGTCGGCCTCGGCCCGCCGTTGTTCGAACAGGCGCCGGGCGCTGACCTGGGGCGAGCCAGCCGGAGCAAAACGCAGGTATACGCTTTTGCTCTCCAGCCCGGCCAGCTCCAGGGTGAAGTGGGCGGCGGCGCGGGTTCCGCCGTCACGGGCAATGGCGCTGGCGGAACCTCCCAGCAGGTAGTCGTTGATCCCATCCTTGAACGGACCGGGCGCGGCCAGGCCATCGAGTCTCGGGAAGTTGGTTTCGTTGTTGCAGAACAGCCACTCGCAACGCTCCGGCCCCCAGGCGCTGACCTGCATCGGCGAGCACCGTGGATGCCGGGCCAACAATTGCTCGCCCTCCAGGCGCAAGCTCGGCTTGCGCGAGTCGCCGCCCCAGCTCCAGGTATTGCGCGCCCATACCTGGGGCAAGACCCGCAAACGCGCCGGCTGATGAAAACGGTCGTGCACCGTGACCCGCATGAAGATGTCGTCGACCGCGTGCTTGGCGTATTCCACGGTCACGTCGAAGTAGCGATCGTCCTCGAATACCCCGGTGTCGAGGATCTCGTACTCGGTATCGTCCAGGCCGCGCCGGGCGTTTTCCCGCAGCAGGTCCTCATAGGGAAAGGCCGCCTGCGGGTATTTGTAGAGCATGCGCATATAGGCATGGCTGGGCACGCCATCGAGGTAGAAATACAGCTCCTTGACGTCTTCGCCGTGATTGCCTTCGGCGTTGTTCAGGCCGAACAGGCGCTCCTTGAGAATGCTGTCGCGCTCGTTCCACAGGGCCAGCCCCAGGCACCAGTGCTGGGCCTTGTCGGAGAACCCCGCCAGCCCGTCCTCGCCCCAGCGGTAGGCACGACTGCGCGCATGGTCGTGGGGCAAGTAGGCCCAGGCATCGCCATCGGCGCTGTAGTCCTCGCGCACTGTGCCCCACTGCCGCTCGCTCAGGTACGGCCCCCACTCGCGCCAGGGTTCGCAGGCCTCGCCATTGAGGCGCTGGCCTTCGACCGTTTCGAGGATGCTTGCCGCCGCTGCTGCCGTCATGGGGGTGTCCGTGAGCCATGGAGGTGAAAGCCAGTGTAGGGGCTGATGGCGCCGGCGGCCCATGACAAATGTTTCATGGTGCGAGGCGCCCATCACCCAGGTCCTCCCGCAGGCAGAAGCTTGGCTAGGCTATAAGCATGCCCCGTGAATGCCTGGGAGGTCCGATGAACCGCGCGATCCTGAGCCCTTTGAGCCTGGCCCTGGCCCTGTTGGCCGGCTGCGCCAGTCCGCCCGAAGTCATCGACAAGGAAGCGGCGGCCATCGCCGAAGGCGTGCTGGCCTTTCGCGATATCTGCCTGAAGTCCGCGCCCTCCTTCGCCGGGGCCGACAGCGCGGCCAAGGCCTATGGCATCGCCAGGCTGGACAATGCCGGGTATGCGCGGATGGGGCTCAGGCCGGACCACAGCCTTGGGGTCCAGGTGCAGAAAGGCAAGCAATGCGCGGTGACCACGCCGTCGCAGCGGGACAAGACCCTGACCGCGCAATTTCTCAAGCTGGCCGAGCAGTTCTCCAGCACCCCGGTGGCGCAGCACCTGCCGGCGAAAATCACCCTCGACCAGCAGACCTTCCTGCTGATGCACGACCGGCGCGGCGGCGAGGCCTATGTGATGTTGAAGCAGCCCTGAAGCGCAACACCTTCACTCAGGCGGCGACAGGTGCGCATAGCACACCGGCGAACTGCCCTCGCCCTGGCGGTCCAGCTCGTCCTCCAGCCACTCGGCCAGCACCCGGGCATTGTTGTGCGCTTCATCGTGGGCCGAGTACACCAGGGTCAGGCGGCCCTTTTGCGCGCGTTCCAGCAACGCCCACCAATGCTCGGGGCGGGCCGCCAGTTCCTGGCGGTAACGGTTGCGGAAGGTGGCGAAATCCAGCTCGCCGGACTTGAAGGCGCGACGCAATCCGCTGGACGGCGCCAGGTCTTTCAACCACTCATCCAGCGGCAACCGGTCCTTGCGACAGTTGCGCGGCCACAGCCGGTCCACCAGCACCCGATAGCCGTCGTCAGGGCTTGCCGGCTCGTAGGCGCGTTTGCACAGAATCATGATTTCCTCCCGTCTATGGCAGCGCATGGCCTGCCATCAGCTTAGTGACTGGACACAGGGTGGATGACCTTCGACAAGTGCCCCGCCGCCACTCACCCTGGTTCTGATTACGACCCTCCCACATTGAAAACGACAGCTCGCCTCCCGGACGATTGACGCAGCGGGCCCAGCCCTATTAAGTACTATTTATCCGCATTAATACGATAAATCGAAAACATGCTCAAACGACCTGTTCGCCGCAAACGCCAGAAGCTTTCCGACGTGATTGTCGAGTCGGTCAAGCGTTCCATTGTGATCAACGCCCTGCGTCCCGGCGATCGCTTGCCGACCGAGCGCGAGCTGATGGAAAGCTTTCAGTGTTCCAAGGGTTCGGCCCGCGAAGCGCTCAAGGCGCTGGAGGTCGAAGGGCTGGTCAACACCCGCACCGGCCCCAGCGGCGGCGCCTACCTGAACCAGGCCGGCACCGAGCCGGCGAGTCGCGCCCTGCGCAATTACCTGCACTTCCAGCACATGGATGGCGAGCAGGTGTACCAGCTGCGCAAGGTCATCGAAGTGGAGCTGGCGGTGTCGGTGATCGGCCGCCTGAGTGCTGACGATTTTGCAGCGCTGCAGGCCAATATCGACTTCTGCAGCGCCCCGGAAGACAGCGAGGCCGGCCAGCGCGAACAGCGCATCGCCGAGCTGGAATTCCACAACCTGCTGGGCCGCGCCTGCCCCAACCCGCTGCTGAGTTTCATGGCGCAGTTCCTCAACGACCTGCTGCGCGACCTGGTGGTGCTGAAGAAAGCCTACAAGCCCAAGCGCAAGCAGTTCGACGCCGCCAACCTCGATTACCACAAGCGCCTGTTGCTGGCCTTCAAAGCCGAGGACGAAACCGCGGTACGCCAGCTGATGCACGAACACATGTGCGACGCCGAACACCATATGAGCGCCCTCGAGGGCGAGGTCACCCAACACTTCCTGCTGGAGTTCGACCACCACCATTGATAACCGCCGCACCCGCCACACACCGCTTCGCCAATAACAAAGCCTGAACACAGGCTGCTGCGCCGTTTTGCCATTGCCACTCCTGCCAATAACTAAACCAGGGAGTTACCCCATGCAGCGTCGTACGTTGTTGAAAGCCAGTCTGACCGTTGCCGCAGGCCTCAGCCTTCCGCTGGGGGTGCGCAACGCCTTTGCCGCCGAACCCTTTACCTTCTACGGGCTCAAGTCGATGTCCGGGGCCTTCGCCAGCTACGGCAAGTTCGCCGACATGGGCTCGCGCCTGGCGGTGGAGCAGTACCCGACCCTGCTCGGCCGCCCGCTGAACTACAAGGTGATCGACACCGAAGGTAACGCCGGCAAGGCGGTGCGCAAGGTGCAGGAGGCGATTGCCCAGGACGGCGCGCGATTCTTCCAGGGCTGCACCCTGTCGTCTTCGGCGCTGGCGGTGGCCAAGGAGGTGGGCAAGGTCAATGGCGTGTTCATGACCCCGGTGGGCGCCGACGAAGTCACCGGCAAGGACTGCAATGCCTCGACCTTTCGCTGGTCGGTGCCGACCTACGGCGCCATTCGCGAAACCATGGTGCCGCTGATCAAGCGCCTGCCCGAGGCCAAGCGCTGGTACACCATCACCCCGCAATACGTATTCGGCGAAGCACTGCTGGAAGGCGCCAGACAGGTCTGCGCCGAGCATGGCATCGAGCACGTCGGCAACAGCTATCACTCGTTGCAGGAGCAGGAGTTCTCCGGCTACCTGACCAACGCCATCGCCGCCCAGCCCGACGTGCTGGTGCTGCTCAACTTCGGCAGCCAGTCCTCCAACGCCCTGCGCCAGGCGGTCAACTTCGGCATCAAGGAACGCATGAAAGTGCTGCTGGTGTGGTCCGCCGGGCTCGACCAGTTCCAGGAACTGGGCAGCGACGTGCTCGAAGGCGTCTACCTCGGCGCGCAGTACTGGCACCAGGTCGACACCCCGCTCAACCGCGAGTTGGTCAAGCTGACCCAGGCCAAGTACGGCATCAACCCCACCTACCCGCTGGCCGCCGACTACATCGGCACCCGGATCATGCTCGACACCATAGTCGCCACCGGCAGTTTCGACGGCGCGACCGTGGCCAAGGCCATGCAAGGCCTGACGTACCAGGGCCCGACCGGCGAGGAAAGCATCCGCGCCGGCGACCATCAGGTGATCAAGGATTACTACCTGCTGCAGGGCAAGGCCACGGCCAACATGCGCGACAAGGACGACCTGGCCGAAGTGCTCAGCTCCGGGCGCTCGTTCCCGGATGTCGGCGCCACCGGCTGCAACCTGGCCTGACCCCGACCGACCTTTTCATCGCTGGCTAGAGGCAGCGGGCCGCCCGACGACAGTCGCCGGCCCCCTGCCGAGGGTACCCGCATGCTCAATCTTTACCTGTTCCAGATCCTCAACGGCCTCGGCCTGGGGATGATCTACTTCCTGATCGCGGTGGGCCTGACGATCATTTTCGGCCTGCTGAACTTCGTCAACTTCGCCCACGGCGCGTTCTTCCTGCTCGGGGCCTACATCTGCTACACCGCCGTCAGCCTCACCGGCAGCTTCTGGCTGGCGCTGCTGGTCGCGCCGCTGGTGGTCGCGGCCCTGGCCTGGGCCATCGAGCGATTATTGATCCAGCGCATCTACCACCTGCCCCACACCTTCCAGATCCTGGTGACCCTGGGCATCGCGCTGATCATCCAGGAAGCCAGCGTGCTGATCTGGGGCCCCGTCGGCAAAAGCGTCGCGGTGCCGGAACTGCTGCGCGGCGTGCTGATCGTCAGCGACTTCGTCTACCCCTACTACCGCCTGTTCCTCATCGTCTTCTCGGCGCTAGTCGGGCTGGCGCTGTGGCTGCTGCTGGAGCGCACGCGCTTCGGCGCCCTGGTGCGCGCCGGCAGCGAAAGCACCGAGACCGTGTCGCTGCTGGGCACCAACATCTTTCGCCTGTTCTCCATGACCTTCGCCCTCGGCGTGGCCCTGGCCGGGATCGCCGGGGTGCTATTCGCCCCATTGCGTGGCGCCCAGCCCTTTGTCGGCCCGGAAATCCTCGGGGTGGCCTTCGTGGTGGTGGTGATCGGCGGCATGGGTTCGTTCAGCGGCGCGCTGGTGGGCGGCCTGCTGGTGGGCGTGGTGCAGAGCCTGATGACCACCCTCTGGCCGCAAGGCGCCAGCCTGATGATCTATGGCGCCATGGCGGCAGTGATTCTGGTCCGTCCCTACGGCCTGTTCGGGAGAGCATGAACATGAGCGAGAAAAATCCCCTGCCGTTCGCCAAGACCCAGTCGCGCGCCCTGCCGTGGCTGGTGGTCGCGGTACTGATCGGCCTGCCGCTGGTGCTGCCGTCGGCGACCCTGGCCACCGAGATCCTGATCTTCGCCCTCGCGGCGCTGGCCTGTAACCTGCTGCTGGGCTACACCGGCCTGCTGTCGTTCGGCCAGGGCATCTTCTTCGGCGCCGGGGCCTACTGCGCCGCGCTGCTGATGATCCACCTGCAGTTGGGCCTGTTCAGCGCCCTGTTCGGCGCGGCCCTGGTGGGCGCGCTGCTGGCGTTGCTGGTGGGCGCCCTGGCAATCCGGCGCACCGGCATCTACTTCGTGATGCTGACCCTGGCCTTCAGCCAGATGGCCTACTTCATCGCCTACACCCTGAGCGACTGGACCGGCGGCGACAACGGCCTGCTCAGCGTGCCGCGCCCGGAGATCCGCCTCGGCGACAGCGTGCTGCTGTCGCTCGGCGACGCGCGCTACTTCTACGCCTTTGTCGCGGTGCTGTTCCTGCTGATCTTCATCGGCGCCCGCCGGGTGATCGCCTCGCCGTTCGGCAGCACGCTGATGGCGATCCGCGAGAACGAAACCCGCGCCGCCGCCATCGGCTACGACACCCGGCACTTCAAGATCCTGGTGTTCATGCTGTCCGGCGCGGTCACCGGGATCGCCGGGGCACTGTACGCCATGCTCCTGCATTTCGTGCCGCTGTCGAACATCGACCTGGCGATGTCGGAAAACATCCTGATCATGACCATAGTCGGCGGCACCGGCTCGCTGTTCGGCTCCCTGCTGGGCGCCGGTTCCATCGTGCTGCTCGGCGAGTTCCTGTCCGACCTCTGGCCACGCTGGCTGATGCTGCTGGGGATCATCCTGATCCTGGTGGTGGTGTTCATGCGCGGCGGTTTGTGGGGCGGCTTGTCAAGCCTGTTCGAACGCATCCGGGGGCCACGCAAGGCGGCCCTGCCGACCGAGGAGAAACTGTCATGACGCAGTACCTGCTGCAAACCCAGGACCTGGAGCTGGCCTATGGCGCCTTCCACGCGGTCAACGGCGTCAACCTGAAGGTCGAGGCCGGCACCATCCACACCATCATCGGCCCCAACGGCGCCGGCAAGACCAGCCTGTTCCACTGCCTGACCGGCGAACGTCAGGCCACCGCCGGGGCGATCCTGTTCAACGGCAAGAACATCATCAAGAAACCGGCCCACGGCCGGGTCGGCCTGGGCATGGCCCGTTCGTTCCAACTGACCAGCCTGTTCCAGAACCTCAGCGTGCGGGAAAACCTGCGCCTGGCCGCCCAGGGCCGCGATGGCCTGGCGGCGCTGAACTTCTGGCGCCACGTCGACAGCCGCCGCGAACATCTGGAGATGGCCGACCAGGTGCTCGAACGCCTGCAACTGACGGCACGCGCCGACACCCTCGCCGGCGAACTGTCCCACGGCCAGCAGCGGGTGCTGGAAGTCGGCATGTCGATCTGCTCCAGGCCGAAGCTGCTGATGCTCGACGAGCCGACCTCCGGCATGGGCATCGACGACATCCCGATCATGACCCAGCTGATCAGCGACCTGGGCCGCGACCACACGGTGCTGCTGATCGAACACAACATGAGCATCGTCATGTCCATCAGCCAACGCATCACCGTCATGAGCCACGGCCAGATCCTGGTCGAGGGCACACCGCAATTCGTCCGCGCCGACGAGCGCGTGCGCATCGCCTACCTGGGAGAAGCCGCCTGATGCTGACCGTCGAGAATATCCATTCCTACTACGACAAGAGCCACGTCCTCGAAGGCGTCTCGCTGCAGGTCGACGCCGGCGAGCTGGTGACCCTGCTGGGGCGCAACGGCGCGGGCAAGACCACGACCCTGCGCAGCATCCTCGGGATCATCTGCCCGCGCCAGGGGCAGATCCGCTTCAACGGCCAGGAACTGGTGGGCAAGAAGATCTTCGAGATCGCCCGCCAGGGCCTGGCGCTGGTGCCGGAACACCGCGGCATCTTCCGCCTGCTCAGCGTCGAGGAAAACCTGCGCATCGCCCAGCGCAAGAGCAGCCGCTGGCAGCTGGAGGATGTCTACGGCATGTTCCCGCGCCTCAAGGAGCGGCGCAAAAACGCCGGCCACGCGCTGTCCGGCGGCGAGCAGCAGATGCTCGCCATCGCCCGTGCCCTGCTCAACGATCCCAAGCTGCTGATTCTCGACGAACCCACCGAAGGCCTGGCCCCGGTGATCGTCGACGAGCTGGTGAAGATCCTGCGCAAGATCAAGGACGACGGCCTGCCGGTGCTGCTGGTGGAACAGAACCTGATGGTCTGCGACAAGCTCGCCGACCGCCATTACGTCCTCGAACAGGGGCGCGTGGTCTACCAGGGCAGCGCCGCCGACTTCCGCGCCGACCCGAGCATCAAGAACCGCTACCTGGCCCTGAGCGCCTGAGGGGAGAGATGAAATGAACCGTCCGATTGTGTCCGTACCCCCGTTGCAAGACAGCACCCCGCTGGTCAACCGCGAACGCCTCTGGCAATCGCTGATGGACCTCGCGCGGCTGGGCGCCACCGCCAAGGGCGGCGTGTGCCGTCTGGCCCTGACCGACCTCGACCGCCAGGCCCGCGACCTGTTCGTGCGCTGGTGCGAAGAGGCCGGGTGCAGCGTCAGCATCGACGGCATCGGCAATATCTTCGCCCGCCGCGCCGGGCGTAACCCGCAGCTGCCGCCAGTGATGACCGGCAGCCATATCGACACCCAGCCCACCGGCGGCAAGTTCGACGGTTGCTACGGGGTGATGGCCGGCCTGGAGGTGATCCGCACCCTCAACGACCTCGGCCTGCAGACCGAGGCGCCGATCGAGGTGGTGGTCTGGACCAACGAAGAAGGCTCGCGCTTCCCGCCGTGCATGATGGGCTCGGGGGTGTTTGCCGGTAAGTTCGACCTCGACGACACCCTGCGCAAGCAGGACGAACAGGGGCTGTCGGTGGGCAGCGAGTTGCGGCGCATCGGTTATGCCGGCTCGCGGGCGGTGCTCGGCCATCCGGTGGGCGCGTATTTCGAGGCGCACATCGAACAGGGCCCGGTGCTGGAAGACCGCCAGACCACCATTGGCGTGGTCATGGGCTGCCTCGGCCAGAAGTGGTTCGACCTGACCCTGACCGGGGTCGAGGCCCATGCCGGGCCGACGCCGATGCACTTGCGCAAGGATGCCCTGGTGGGCGCCGCCCAGGTGATCAGCGCGGTCAACCGCATCGCCCACGAGCAACAGCCCCACGCCTGTGGCACGGTCGGCTGCCTGAGCCTGCACCCGGGCTCGCGCAACGTGATTCCCGGCCAGGTGCAGATGACCCTCGACCTGCGCCACCTGCATGCCGACAAACTGCAAGCCATGGTCGACGAGGTGCGCCAGGTGATCGAGGACACCTGCCAGCAGCACGGCCTGGGCTTCGAGCTGACCCCCACCGCCGATTTCCCGCCGCTGGACTTCGACCCCGCCTGCGTCGCCGCGGTACGCCAGGGCGCCGAACAGCTGGGCCTGAGCCATATGAACATCGTCAGCGGCGCCGGGCACGACGCGATCTTCATCGCCGAGCTGGGCCCGGCCGGAATGATCTTCGTGCCCTGCGAAGGCGGCATCAGCCACAACGAAATCGAAAACGCCGCGCCCCAGGACCTGGCCGACGGTTGCGCCGTGTTGCTGCGGGCCATGGTCAACGCGGCGCAAGCAGGAGCGACGGCATGACCCGACACCGCGAAATCGCCGAGATGAGCGGCGTCGAACTGCTCGCCCATTACCGTGACAAGCGCCTGTCGCCGGTGGAAGCGACCGAGGACGCCCTGGCGCGCATCGAGCGCTTCAACCCGCAGGTCAACGCCTATTGCCATGTCGACCCGCAAGGCGCGCTGGACGCGGCAAAAGCCTCCGAGCAGCGCTGGTTCAAGGGCCAGCCCTGCGGTGCGCTGGACGGCGTGCCGGCCTCGATCAAGGACCTGACCCTGACCCGTGGCATGCCCACCCGCAAGGGCTCGAAAACCACCTCCGCCAGCGGCCCCTGGGACGTCGATGCACCCTTCCCGGCCTTTATGCGCAACGCCGGCGCGGTGCTGCTGGGCAAGACCACCACCCCGGAGTTCGGCTGGAAAGGCGTGACCGACAACCCGCTGTACGGCATCACCCGCAACCCCTGGGACACCCGCACCACCGCCGGTGGCTCCTCCGGTGGCGCGGCCGCCGCGGCCTCGCTGAACCTCGGCGTGCTGCACCAGGGCAGCGATGCCGGTGGTTCGATCCGCATTCCCTGCGCCTTCACCGGCACCTTCGGGATCAAGCCGACCTTCGGCTACGTGCCGCAGTGGCCGGCCAGCGCCATGACTATCCTCTCGCACCTGGGGCCGATGACCCGCACCGTCGACGATGCGCTGCTGATGCTGCAAACCGTCGCTCGCCCGGATGCCCGCGACGGCCTTGCCGGGGCCCCACGCAGCACGCCCTGGTTGCCGCAGAGCACTGACCTCAAAGGCCTGCGTATCGCCTACAGCGCCGATTTCGGCTACGTGAAGGTGCAGCCACAGGTGGCGCGGGTGGTGGCCCGGGCGGTGGAACGCCTGGCGCAACTGGGTGCCGATGTCGAGCAGGTCGACCCGGGGTTCAGCGACCCGCTGGAACTGTTCAATACCCTGTGGTTCGCCGGCGCCGCGCGGCTGGCCGGGCAACTGAGCCAGGAGCAACGCCAGCAGCTCGACCCGGGCCTGCTGCGCATTGCCCGGCAGGGTGAAGGCATCAGCCTTCACGACTACACCCTGGCCCTGGAAGCCCGCGCGGCGCTGGTGGCGCACATGGCCGGGTTCCACAGGCGCTACGACCTGCTGGTCTCGCCCATGCTGCCGCTCACCGCCTTCGCCGCCGGGCACAACGTGCCACCGGGTTCCGGCCTGGGCGAATGGATGGAATGGACGCCCTTCAGCTACCCCTTCAACCTCACCCAGCAACCGGCCGCCTCGGTGCCGTGCGGCTTCGCCGAGGACGGTTTGCCGGTGGGCCTGCAGGTGGTGGGCGCGCGGTTTGCCGATGATCAGGTGCTGCGCCTGTGCCGGGCTTATGAGCAGGCGTTCCCGAGCCCGCATCCGCAGGCGCCGCGGATCAAGGACTGACAGCACTCATGAGGGGCATCGCTAGCGATGCCCTTTTTGACTACCGCTCGATGCCCTTGGGCCGCTGCCGAGCCTCGCCGGCTGGACAGCGGCCAAGGGATCGAGGGCTTATTTTGCTGCCCGCACCTGGGCGATCAACTGGTCCGCCACCGCGAACAGGCCCTTGGCGCCGTCGTTGGTCATGCCGAAGCGGTACTTGCCGTCCACCACCAGCGACGGCACGCCGGTGGCCTGGTAGGCCGCGGTGCGTTTTTTCGCGTCCATCACCTTGGCCTGCACGGCGAAGGAGTTGTAGGTGGCGAGGAACTTCGCCGGCTCGATGCCCTGGCCTTTGAGCAGCTCGGCCATGGCCTCGGGGGTTTTCAGGCGGTTGCCGCCGTGGATCGCCTCGAATACCGCGTGATGCGCCTCGGGCTTGGCGTCCATGGTCGCCAGGGTCAGGTACAGCTGGCCATAGACATCCCAGATCCCGCCGAACATGGCCGGCAGCTTGACGAAGTTCACGTCTTCGGGAAGCTGGGCGGCCCAGGGGTTGATCGAAGCTTCGAGGTTGTAACAGTGGCCGCAGCCGTAGGAAAACAGTTCCACCACTTCGATCTTGCCGGGCACGACCTGCGGCACGGCATCCTTGAGTTCCACGTACTGGCTGGCATCCACCTCCGCCATGGCGGTCTGCCCGGCCAAGCCAAAGAGGCAGCTGGCTGCCAGGGCAATGTTCAGAATCGAGTGACGCATGCAATCTCCAATGGGTTGACGCCTCTGAGTCAGCACGGCTGCTCGTCAAGCGGGCCCCAAAGGATACAGGCGGTGTCCACGGTGCCAATCGGACCAATCCCAATCTTTTGTTGGTTTTTTGTCATCAACGCCCGGAAAGCTCCGGCTGCTGCGCGAACCGGGCGGCCAGGGCGATGATTTCCTCGCGCAGCCAGCGATGCCCCGGCACCCGCTCCTGCTGGCGATGCCAGATCAGGCTGACCTGCACCGGCGGCGCCACCAAGGGCAGCTCGGCGATGCGGATCGGCATCAGCGCGCAGAAGTGCTCCGCCAGGCGCCGCGGCACCGTGCCCAGCAAATCCGACTGGGCGACGATCAAGGGAATGCTCAGGTAATGCGGGACGAACAGCTG
The DNA here is from genome assembly GCF_000282175.2 of Pseudomonas sp. GM17. Lineage (NCBI taxonomy): Bacteria > Pseudomonadati > Pseudomonadota > Gammaproteobacteria > Pseudomonadales > Pseudomonadaceae > Pseudomonas > Pseudomonas sp. GM17. The sequence goes on from NZ_CP124732.1 coordinate 4,908,817, forward strand.
CACATGGCGCTGGACCTTGGCCGAACCGAGGACGATCTCCAGCGGCGAGCCGCGCCCGCCCCGGTCCGGAATCGCCACGTGCCGACTCTGCTCATAGGCCTTGAGGCCGAGCTGCGGCTCGAAGGCCGGGTGGTCGATACGGCCGATCACCACCAGCTGTTCTTCCAGCAGCGGCTGGTAGCAGAGGTCGGGGTCGTCGAAGTACAGGTAGTCCACCGCCAGGTCGAGCATCCCGGTGGTCAGCCAGGCCGGCAGGGAGTCGGCGGCATCGCTGCGCACCGCCAGGCGCACCTTGGGCGCGGCGCTTTGCAGGCGCCGCGACAGCGCCGGCAACAGGCGCGCCTGGGCGTAGTCGTTCATCGACAGGGTAAAGGTCTGGTCGGCCGCCGCCGGGTCGAACTCGCTGCCCGGGTCCAGGCCTTCCTGCAGCAGCCGCAGGGCCTGGCGCACCGAACCGTGCAGTACATGGGCCCGCGGCGTGGGCTGCATGCCCCGGGCGGTGCGGATGAACAGCGGCTCGTCGAGCTGGCTGCGCAGGCGCGCCAGGGCGTTACTCACGGCCGGCTGGCTGAGGTTCAGGCGCACCGCCGCGCGGGACAGGTTCTGCTCCTGCATCAGCGCGTCGAACACCAAGAGCAGGTTGAGATCCAGGTGCCGCAAATTCAGCTTCATGAATAATGCCCATTCCGAATATCCATTAGCTGGATAATTCGAGCAGGACTAATCTTCTGTCAACAAGAACAATAAAACCCACAGGAGAACGGCCTTGAGGCAAACCACCCTGGCATTTCGCGAGCGTTACCGCGCCGCGGTTCATCCGCGCTACAACCCGTGGCTGCACGGCGGTTTCGTGCTGGCCTATGGCATGGCGTGCATCGCCCTGCTGTGGAGCACCCTGCACCAGGTACAGCCCCTGGAGTGGCTGGCGGTGCCAGTGGCGCTGCTGTTCTTCAACCTGTGCATCTACGTCGTGCACCGTTGGCTGGGCCACCACAAGCAGGCCTTCGCGCGGATGTTCTACGCCCGCCACAGCGGCGATCACCACAGTTTCTTCGTGCCCGGACACATGACATACGACGGCCCCCGGGACTGGCGGGTGATCCTGTTTCCGGCCTGGCTGATCGTGGTCCACAGCCTGCTGTTCGCCCTGCCGCTGTGGTGGCTGCTGAAGTTCTGGAATGCCAATGTCGCGGCGCTGTTCGCCAGTTGCACCCTGATCGGTTACCTGGCCTACGAGGTGTTCCATGCCTGCGAACACCTGCCGGCCGAGCACCCGCTGGCGCGGCTGCCGTGGATCCGCCAGATGCGCCGCCTGCATGAGTTGCATCACCGTCGCGAGCTGATGCAAGAGCGCAATTTCAACATCGTCCTGCCGCTGATGGATTACCTGTTCGGCACCCTGTACTGGGAGCCGGAACCCACCACCTCCTCTCTATCGACAAGGTCCTCGTCCATGACCCGCATGCAGCATCAGATCGATATTCCGCGCAACCCGGTGGCCCTGCTCGACTACGCCTGCGCCTCCAGCCGCTGGCCGGAGTGGCACCCCTCGTCGCTGAAGGTCCAGGGTCCGGCCGGGGCCCTGCCCGCCGGCGCGCGCTTCGAGGAAGACATCCACGCCGGCGGGCGCAGCGGGCACCTGAGCTGGCGGGTCGACGAGTACCTGCCCGGGCATCGCTGGAGCGCCGCGGCCAAGGGCGATCATGGCCTGGAGTTGGTGGTCACCTACGAGTGCCAGGCGCTGGACGCCCACCGCACGCGCTTTATCCGCACCCTGGAATACCGCTTCGACGGCTTGCTGATGCGCCTGGGCAATCGCCTGCTATTCAGCAGGCGGATAGAACGGGAGTCCGCCGACTCCCTGCTAGCCTTGTGCGAGATGGCGCAACGGGCGATTCCCCGGGGCGCCGACGTCGCGCCGCAGAGCGCGACCTGAACCTATCACCCAGGAGCCGCCCTCAATGAAGCCCGTCGCACCCCGTCGGATCAAGTTTCGCCATCTGCTGTTGGTCGTGGTCATCGCCATCGGCGCCTTTCTGCTGCTGATGCCGACCAAGGTCCAGCCATTGGCCTGGACCCCGCCGGTGGCGCCTTCGCTGAAGAGCGGCCTGTACGCCGAAAACCAGAAACTCAAGGGCGTGCAGACGGTGGGCGCGCTGAATATCGACGGGCCGGAAGCCCTGTTGCTGGAAGACGGCTCGCTGATCAGCGGCCTGCATGACGGGCGGGTGATCCGCACCGCCCTGGACGGCAGCACCCTGCAGGTACTGGCCCATACCGGCGGACGCCCCCTGGGCCTGGCCCGGCATCCGGATGGCCGGCTGATCATCGCCGACGCGGTCAAGGGCCTGCTGGCGCTGGACGCCAAGGGCCAACTGAGCACCCTCACCACCTCCGCCAACGGCCTGCCCTTCGGTTTTACCGACGACGTGGCGGTGGACGCCACCGGGCGTTATGCCTACTTCAGCGACGCCACCAGCCGCTGGGGCTACGGCCAGGATGGCGAGGCGGTGATCGAGCACGGCGGCGACGGGCGCTTACTGCGCTATGACTTCCAGACGGGCCAGACCGAGCAGTTGCTGGACGGCCTGGAGTTCGCCAACGGCGTGGCCCTCGGGCCTCAGGAAGCCTATGTGCTGGTCAACGAAACCGGCGCCTACCGGATCAGCCGCTACTGGCTCAGCGGCGCCAAGGCCGGCACCCACGACCTGTTCATCGACAACCTGCCGGGGCTGCCGGACAACCTCAGCTTCAACGGCCAGGGGCGTTTCTGGGTGGCGCTCTACGCCCCGCGCAATGTCCTGCTGGACGGTACCGCGCCCTACCCGCTGGTGCGCAAGATGATCGTGCGGGCCATGACCGTGCTGCCCAAGCCGGTGGAAAAACGCGGCTTCGCCCTCGGCCTGGATACCCAGGGCCAGGTCATCGCCAACCTGCAGGACGCCAGCGCCGGCAACTACGCGCCGATCACCACGGTGCGCGAATACGGCGACGCCCTGTACTTCGGCTCGCTCAAGGCCACGCACATGGCGCGCCTGCCGCTGAGCGTCGCGCTGTCAAAGGCGCCTTGATGCGATAACGGCATGGGCACCGGCATGCTCGCCAGATTCTGATCTAAGCTGTCCCGCGCGGCGCCGTCACCGGCGCCCACCAAGGAAAGACAAACAATCGAATCCGATTGATTCCCATCACATTGAGAGTGGATCCCCCATGAAAATCAAAATCCTCCTGGCTTCCCTGCTGCTCACTTCATCCCTGTCGGCGCTGGCCGCGTGCCCGGTGTTCGGACCGTCCGAGGATCCCTGCGCAGGCCCGGTATTCGGCCCGAGCACCTGCGAGTGCCCTTGAGGCAGGCAGGCGCTGAAACAGGCGCGCCCGACTCGGGCGCGTCTCGCCAAGGGTGCGGGTCGATACAGGGGAGTAAACGGGCAAATAGCGGAAAGAGCAGCCAATGCTCTGGATTGCGTAGAACCTGGCGAGACGCCCGAAGCCTCGGGACATCTCGCTCAGGACAGGGTCGGGGTCAGAAGCGGGCGGTCAGCTTCTCGGAGATTTCGTCCTTGATCAGCAGCCGCTTTTCCTTGAGTCGTTTCAGCTCCTCGTCAGCGGCCGCCGCGGCCTCCGCTTTGAGCACCTGATCATCAATGCTGGAGTATTTGTCGAACAAGGCATTCAAGTGCGGGTCACTGGCCCGGCGCTGTTGAATGTCTTCTTTGCTGTAGCTCAGGTCCTGATACAGGTCATGGGGCACCGGCATGAAACACCTCCGTTTGTTGATCGGTAGCAAGCGCACTTACAGGCACTCGCCAGTTACCAGAATGACCTCCACCACCGCTGTCTGTCGACCGTCAATCAGACCACAGCGCTAACCGTTCGTCGCCTTCAGCGACATTTCCCGCGCCCCACCGCCCGCCTCACAACCCGCCACGAGCGAAGCCCCGCGGAGGGTGCCGCGACTCACCCCAGCGCCTGGGCCAGAAACGGCGCAGTGCGGCTCTTGCGGTGCCTGGCCACCTGTTGTGGCGTCCCGCTGACCACTACTTTACCGCCCTGGTCGCCAGCGCCCGGGCCGATATCGATCACCCAGTCGGCCTGGGCCACCACGCGCATTTCATGCTCGACCACCACCACGCTGTGGCCGGCCCGCACCAGGTTGTCCAGTTGCTCCAGCAGGCGATCGACATCCCGCGGATGCAGGCCGGTGGTCGGCTCGTCCAGCACATACAGGGTGGCGCCGCGGGGGTTGCGCTGCAGCTCGGTGGCCAGCTTGATCCGCTGCGCTTCGCCGCCGGACAGTTCGGTGGCCGGCTGGCCGAGGCGCAGGTAGCCCAGGCCGATATCGCGCAAGACTTCCAGGGAACGGCGGATGCTCGCCTGTCCGGCGAACACCTCGACCGCCTCCTGCACCGTCAGTTGCAGGACCTGGGCGATGTCCAGGCCTTGCCACTGGATGGCCAGGGTCTGCGGGTTGTAACGCGCGCCGTGGCAGGTCGGGCACGGCGCATAGACGCTGGGCATGAACAGCAGCTCGACGCTGACAAAACCTTCGCCTTCGCAGGCCGGGCAGCGGCCCTTGGCGACGTTGAAGGAGAACTGCCCGGCGTCGTAGCCCAGCGCTCGCGCCTCGGGGGTGGCGGCGAACAGCTTGCGCACGTGGTCGAACAGCCCGGTGTAGGTCGCCAGGTTCGAGCGCGGGGTGCGGCCGATGGGTTTCTGGTCCACTTGCACCAGGCGCTTGATCCGCTCCAGCCCGGCGGTGACTTCGCCGCTGCTGGCCTGCGGGGCGTCGTCTTCCAGGTTCAGCTCCTCCGGCTCTTCGTTGCTCTGCGGCCGCCCGAGGTGCGCGCCCACCAGTTCCAGCAAGGCCTGGCTGACCAGGCTCGACTTGCCGGAACCGGAGACCCCGGTCACCGCGGTAAAACAGCCGAGGGGGAATTGCGCGCTCAGGTCCTTCAGGTTGTTGCGGCTGATGCCCTCCAGGCGCAACCAGCCCTGGGCCTGGCGCGCGGTGCGGCGGGCCGGCGCCTGTTCGGCGAACAGGTAGGCGCGGGTCTGCGACTGCGCGACCTGGGCCAGCCCCGCCGGCGGACCGCTGTACAGCACCTGGCCGCCCTGCTCGCCCGCCGCCGGGCCGACGTCGATCAGCCAGTCGGCGCGGCGCATGGTCTGCAGATCGTGCTCGACCACGAACAGCGAGTTACCCGAAGCCTTGAGCTGCTGCAGGGCCTCGAACAACGCCTCGGCGTCCGCCGGGTGCAGGCCGGCCGAAGGCTCGTCGAGCACATAGATCACCCCGAACAGCTGCGAACCCAATTGAGTCGCCAGGCGCAGACGCTGCAACTCGCCGGACGACAGGGTCGGCGTGCTGCGTTCCAGGGCCAGGTAACCCAGGCCCAGGCCGGTCAGGGTACTGACCCGATCCAGCAGGTCCTGGGCGATGCGTTGCGCGGCCAGGCGTTTTTCCAGGGACAGGTTCGGCGTGTGCCGCACATCCGGCCCTCCGACATGCCCCGGCGCACCCTGGGCGATCCGTTGTTGGCGCGCGGCCTGGGTCTGTTCGTGGCTCCAGACCTCGCCGGCCTCCTCGGCCTGTTCCAGGTAAGCCTGGGCGGCCACCGGCTTGAGCACCTCGGCCAGTTGCAGCAAGGGCATCTGCGACAGCTCGCCGATGTCGAGGCCGGCGAAGGTCACCGACAGCGCCTCGCGCTTCAGGCGCTTGCCCTCGCACAGCGGGCACGGGCTGCCGAGCATGAACTGCGACACGCGCTTTTTCATCAGCGCGCTTTGCGAATGGGTGAAGGTGTGCAGCACGTAGCGCCGGGCCCCGCTGAAGGTGCCCATGTAGCTCGGCTCCTGCTTGCGCTTGAGGGCCTCGCGGGTCTGCTCCGGGGTCAGCCCGGCGTACACCGGCACGGTCGGGGTTTCTTCGGTAAACAGGATCCAGTCGCGCTGTTCTTGCGGCAGGTCGCGCCAGGGAATATCGACGTCGTAGCCCAGGGTCACGAGGATGTCGCGCTGGTTCTGCCCCTGCCAGGCCAGCGGCCAGGACGCCACCGCGCGCTGGCGGATGGTCAGCGAAGGGTCCGGGACCATGGACGCCTCGCTGACCTCGTAGACCCGGCCCAGGCCGTGACAGTTGGGGCAGGCCCCTTGCGGGGTGTTGGGCGAGAAGTCTTCGGCGTAGAGCATCGGCTGCCCCGGCGGGTAGCTGCCGGCCCGGGAATAGAGCATGCGGATCAGGCTGGACAAGGTGGTGACGCTGCCCACCGAAGAGCGGGTGCTCGGCGTGCCGCGCTGCTGTTGCAGGGCCACCGCCGGCGGCAGGCCTTCGATGGCGTCGACATCCGGCACCCCGACCTGATCGATCAGGCGCCGGGCGTAGGGCGCCACCGATTCGAAATAGCGGCGCTGGGCCTCGGCATACAGGGTCGAGAACGCCAGGGACGATTTGCCGGAGCCGGAAACCCCGGTGAACACCACCAGCGCATCGCGGGGAATATCCACGTCGACGTTGCGCAGGTTGTGTTCGCGGGCACCGCGCACCCTGACAAAACCCGAGCTGTTCGCGGGCAAGGAAGACAAAACCTGTGGCGAAGGCGTGTTGCGCGCTGAAGTCATGGGACAGCCTTGTATCGGAGGTATCGGAACAGAGGTCAAGTCAGAAAGCCCCACGGCGCCAGCACCGGCGACCGGCAGCCACCCGACCGAGGTGCAGGGTGCATGGGCCCGGGGTTTTGAGCAACCGCGGATGTCGAACGTATGGCGGACTTTTCCCCGCTTATGGCCTCACGCCTCCAGCACCGACCTGACCATGGCGGTCAGGGCATCCGGGCTGTAGGGCTTGCTCAACAGGTGGGTGTCCGGGCTGAGCTGGTGATTGCAGGAAATGATGTCGCGGGTATGCCCCGAGGTGAACAGCACCGCCACGGCCGGCGACTGGGTCTTGGCCCAGAGCGCAAGGTCAGTGCTTTTGATCAGGCCGGGCATCACCACATCGGTGAAGATCAGCTCGACCCGGGCGCCGCTCAACAGCAGTTGCATGGCCGCATCGCCATTGGCCGCCACCAGCACCTTGTAGCCGGCGCTCTCCAGCAGTTCGACCGCCGCCGCGCGGACATCCTCGTTATCCTCCACCACCAGGATGGTTTCCTGGCCGTGGCCAGGCCGCTGCCCGCGCCGGGGCACCGCGCCCGGTTCCGGTTCGGTGCTGCGCACGAAATACATGCGCACCGTGGTGCCCTGCCCCGGCGTGCTGAGCATCTCGATATGGCCGCCGCTCTGCTTGACGAAACCGAACACCATGCTCAGTCCCAGCCCGGTGCCCTGGCCGTCGCGCTTGGTGGTGAAGAACGGCTCGAACGCCTGCTTGAGCACCTCGGGGGGCATGCCATCGCCAGTATCGGCCACCGACAGGCACAGGTAGTCACCGGGGCTGATGCCCTTGCCGGCGCAGAAACCGCGGTCGAGCACCACATTTTCGCCGCGGATGCCGATGGTGCCCTCGCCCTTCATGGCGTCGCGGGCGTTGATCGCCAGGTTGAGCAAGGCATTTTCCAGCTGGCTGCGATCGACCTTGATGTACCAGGGCTTCGCCGGCAGTTGCACATCGATGTCGATGGTTTCGCCGAGGGCCCGTTGCAGCAGCTCACTCAGGCTGTCGGGGATCCGGCGAGGGTTGTAGACCTCGGGCGACAGCGGCTGGCGCCGGGCGAACGCGAGCAGTTGCGCGGACAGCTTGGCGCCGCGCTCGACCGCGGTAATGGCCGCGCCGACCCGGCGCTGCACATTGGCATTGTCCGGCTCATGGCGCGCCAGCAGGTGCAGGTTGCCGGCGATCACTTGCAGCAGGTTGTTGAAGTCGTGGGCCACGCCACCGGTCATGCCGCCAATGGCTTCGAGCTTCTGCACCTGGCGCAACTGCTCCTCGGCCGAGACCCGCGCGTTGACCTCCTCGGCCACCCGCTGCTCGAGGTTGCGCGTCAGTTGCAGCAGCGACTCTTCGGCCATCTTGCGTTCGTGGATATCGATCAGCACGCCGGGAAAGCGCAAGGCCTGTCCTGCGTCGTCGAACTCGCAACGGCCACAGCCCATGACCCACAGGTAACTGCCGTCCTCCCGGCGGATCCGGTATTCGGTGTTGTAGGGCACGCCCTTTTTCACGCTGTAGGCTGCCTGTTCCTTGATCCGCGGCAGATCCTCGGGGTGCACCCGGCCGTCGGCGACCGCCATCGACAGGTCGTCCAGCGGCTGCTCCAGCGGGTAGGAAAAGGTCCGGGCAAAACGCTCGTCGCCCGACAGCCGATCGGCCTTGATGTCCCACACAAAGGAACCCAGCAGCGCTCCGGCATTGAGCGCCAGCTGCACCCGTTCATTTTCCGCGCGGTAGGCGTTTTCGACTTCCTGGCGGCGCTGCTCGGACAGCACGTGGGCGGTGGTCTCGACCACGATCGCCATGACCCCGGCCGGGGCCTGGTCGTCGCCGGCCACCGGGCTGTAGTAGAGGTCCATCCAGACATGTTCCGGCTGGCCGTTGCGCAGCAGGACCAGCTCCTTGTTGCGGTACGACAGGGTCCCGCCCGCCAGGCAGGTGTCCAGCACATGGCGGTTGAAATCCGCCACTTCCGGCCAGCCCAGCTCCACCTGGCGGCCGAGCAGGTACGGATGCCGGCCGCCGGCGAATTCGGCGTAGGCATCGTTGTAGATCATGTAGCCCGAGCGGCCCCAGAGCATGACCAGCGGCACCGGCGAGGCCAGCAGCAGCTGCACGGCGCTGCACAGGCTCGACGACCACTGCTCCAGCGCGCCCAGCTCGGTGACGGACCAGTCGAACGCCTGGATGCGCCCGGCCATCTCGCCTCTCCAGCCCTGGCAACCATGAGGATCGGATAAGAACGGCATCGCTTGACCCAGTGAACACGATTGAATGACGGCATTCCCGGCCGCGCCCCGAACGCCACGGACAGGTACTCAAGATTTGGAGCACAGGCCACGCGGATGGTTTCACCGCATTTTCGCGATTGTCGGACAAATCGCCATGACGCCGGGCAAACAACCCCGGCCTGTAGCCGCTGCCGCAGGCGGCGATCGGCCGCAACGGCCGTAAAAGTCTCAAGATCGCTGAAGGCCTTCAGCCTTGTCGCAGCCTGCGGCAGTGGCTACATCAGCGGAAATCGCGGCTGCGCACGGTGATACCGCTCAGCAGGTCGCTGAGGTCGCTCAGGCGCCCGGCGATCAGGTGGCGGACCTCGCCTTCGGTTTCCAGGGTGCCATCGACCTTGAGCAATTGCGCGCCCACCAGGACCTTGCGCTGGCGCTCGGCCAGGTCACGCCAGACCACCACGTTGACGTTACCGAACTCGTCTTCCAGGGTGACGAAGGTCACGCCGCTGGCGGTGCCCGGTCGCTGGCGCCCGGTGACCAGCCCGGCGATGCTCACCGGGCGCCCGTGCTCGACCTCCAGCAGCTCGCGGGAACTGCGGCAGCGCCGGGCCTTGAGCTCGCCCCGCAACAAGGCCAGCGGATGCGGCCCCAGGGTGGTGCCGACGCTCAGGTAATCGGCCTGCAGGTCTTCGCCGACCGTCGGCCGCGGCAAGACCACCGGCGCTTCCTCCTGGCGCGGCAGGCCGGCGAACAGGCCGAGCTGTTGCTGCACCCCCGCCACTTCCCAGCGCGCCCGATACCGGTGCCCGGCCAGTCCGTGCAGGGCGCCGGCATCGGCCAGCAGCTCCTGGGCGCGGCTGTCCAGGCACGCCCGTTGCCCGAGGTCGGCGATGTCGACAAACGGGCCATGCCCACGCGCCGCCTCGATCCGCCGCGCGTCGTCTTCACGAAAGCCCTTGATCATCCGCAGCCCCAGGCGCAACGCCGGCTGCGAGCCGGCCAGCGGCTCCAGGCTGCAATCCCAGGTGCTGGCGCGCACGTCCACCGGACGAATCGCCAACTGATGCCGGCGCGCGTCCTGGAGAATCTGGTCGGGGCTGTAGAAACCCATGGGCCAGCTGTTGATCAGGGCGCAGGCGAAGGCCGCCGGCTCGTGGCATTTGAGCCAGCAGCTGGCATAGGTCAGCAAGGCGAAACTGGCGGCGTGGGACTCGGGGAAACCGTAGCTGCCAAAGCCCTTGATCTGCTCGAAGATCTGCGCGGCGAACTCGTCGCTGTAGCCATTGGCGCGCATGCCGTCACGCAGGCGCAGGCGATGGGGTTCCAGGCCGCCGTGGCGTTTCCAGGCGGCCATGGAACGGCGCAACTGGTCGGCCTCGCCGGGGGTGTAGTCGGCGGCGACGATGGCGATCTGCATCACCTGCTCCTGGAACAGCGGCACGCCCAGGGTCCGCTCCAGTACCACCTCCAGTGCCCTGGAGGGATAGGTCACCTCCTCCTTTTTGTCACGCCGGCGCAGGTACGGATGGACCATGCCGCCCTGGATCGGTCCCGGCCGGACGATGGCCACCTCGATCACCAGGTCGTAGAAATCCTTCGGCTTGAGCCGGGGCAGCATCGACATCTGCGCCCGCGACTCGATCTGGAACACGCCGATGGTGTCGGCGCGGCCAATCATCTCGTAGGTGGCCGGGTCCTCGGCGGGGATGCTGGCCAGGCTTAGCCGCTGGTCCCGATAGCCATGGATCAGATCGAAACAGCGGCGAATCGCGCTGAGCATGCCCAGCGCCAGCACGTCCACCTTGAGCAGCCCGACCGCGTCCAGGTCGTCCTTGTCCCACTGGATGATGGTGCGCTCGGCCATGGCCGCGTTTTCCACCGGCACCAGGGTGTCCAGCGGCTGCTCGGAAATCACGAAGCCGCCGGGGTGCTGGGACAGGTGCCGGGGAAAGCCGATCAGTTGCCCGGTCAGGCTCAGGACCCGGCGCAGCACCGGGCTGTCCGGATCGAAACCGGCCTCCCGCAGGCGCTCGACGGCCGGCGGCGTATCGCTCCAGTGGCCGCAGCAATCGGCCAGGGCGTTGACCTGGTCCGGCGGCAGGCCCAGGGCCTTGGCCACATCGCGCACCGCGCCGGCGCCGTGGTAGGTGCTGACCACCGCGGTCAGCGCAGCGCGGTGGCGGCCGTAACGCTGGAACACGTACTGCAGGACTTCCTCGCGACGATCGTGCTCGAAGTCCACGTCGATATCCGGCGGCTCGTTGCGCTCGCGGGAGAGAAAACGCTCGAACAGCAGGGTCGAGCGGTCCGGGTCGATCTCGGTGATGCCCAGGGCGAAACACACCACCGAGTTGGCCGCCGAGCCCCGGCCCTGGCAGAGGATCGACTGGCCGCGGGCAAAGTTGACGATGTCGTGCACCGTGAGGAAATAGCTCTCGTACCCCAGCTCGGTGATCAGCTCCAGCTCATCGTCGATCTGCTTGAGCACCTTGGGCTTGGCGCCCCCGGGCCAGCGCTTGACGATGCCGCGCTCGGTCAGCTCGCGCAGCCAGCTGGCCGGCGTCTGCCCTTGGGGCACCAGTTCCCGGGGGTATTGGTAGTGCAACTGCCCGAGGTCGAAATGGCAGCGCTCGGCAATCCTCAGCGACTCCTCCAGCAAGGCCGGCGGATATAGCCCGCGCAAGGCCTCGAGGCTGCGCAAATGCCGTTCGCCATTGGGGTGCAGGCGCTGGCCGGCCTCGGCCACCCGCACGTGATGGCGGATCGCGGTCATGGTGTCCTGCAAGGCCCGCCGCCCGCGTACATGCATATGCACATCGCCGCAGGCCACGGCGGCAATGCCCAGCCCGCGGGCCAGCGCCAGCGACTCGCCCAGGCGCCGCTGATCGTCCTGCCCGCAGTGCAGCTCCACGGCCAGCCATAGCCGGTCGGCGAACACCTGCTGCAACCAGCGCCCCGCTTCTTGCTGCTCACCCTCTGGTTGACCGTCCGCCAGCCACAGGGCCAGCAGCCCCGGCAAGGGTTGTTCGAAGTCTTCGCGCAGCAGCTGGTACTGGCCCTTCTGCGCCCGGCGCCGGCCACGGGTGATCAGCCGACACAGGCCCTGGTAACCCTCCAGGCTCTCCACCAGCAACACCAGCCTCGGGCCGTCGTCGAGGCGCATTTCGCTGCCGACGATCAGCGGTAGATTGCAGTCCTTCGAGGCCTGCCAGGCCCGGACGATGCCGGCCAGGCTGCACTCGTCGGTAATCGCCAGGGCCTGGTAGCCCTGGGCCGCCGCCCGCTCGAACAGCTCGCGGGCACTGGAGGCACCGCGCTGGAAACTGAAGTTCGACAGGCAGTGCAGTTCGGCGTAGCCCTTCATGCGAACCAGCCCTGCAACAGCAAGGGCCCCGCCTCGCCCACCGGGCGATATGCTCAGCCCTGCTGGCCGCCGCGGGTTTCGATCAGGTAATAGTCGCGGCGCACGTCGCCGCCGTCCCACCAGCCGGACTCGATGCGCTCCGGCCCCATGAGGATGCGCGCCGCCCCCTCCGCCAGCACCAGCGGCTCGCGCAACAGCCAGCCCGGACGCCGGGGCCCAGGCAGCAGCGGGCAGGCCTGGCTGTCGCCGACCGGCTGCCAGCTGCATTCGGGGCGGTGGTCCGAGTGGAAGCGCAAGCCATGCACCGCCTCGTCCCCCAGGCGGGCGCGCAGGCGCTCGCGCAACTGCTCCCAGGGCAGGGATTGCTGCGGGCGCTCGTCGAACAGCTCGCGGTGCTGCGGCACGAAGCGCGGCAAATCCTCGGCCACCAGGCGCACGCCACGCACCGGCGCGGGCACCTGGACCTGCTCCAGGCGCCCGCGCGCCAGTTCGAACAGCATCCTTGGCTCGCGCTCGGCGCTGAGCAGGCCGACCTTGACCAGGGTGTCGGGCAGCTCGACATGCTCCAGGTGCAGCTCGAAGCGCTGCACCCCGCTGTCACGGCCACAGAGAAACGCCGCCAGGTCGCTGGCCAGGCGGCGTAGGGGAAACAGCAGGGCCTGATGGGACAGCACGTCGAAATTCAATTCGATGCGCAGATCGAAACGATCCGGCGGCTGATAGAAGGCCAGCGCCAGGGAGCGCTCGCCCAACAGAGTGTCCAGGTGCTTGAGCAGGCCCGCGTCGAAACGCCGGGCCAGGGTGTCCCGCGGCAGCCCACGCACCTGGGCGAAGGTGCGCAGGCCCATGCGCGACAAGGCTGTGGCCGTGCCCGGCGGCAGGCCGAGACGCTCCACGGGCATGCGCCCCAGGGCCTGGCGCAACGGTTCCAGGTCGGTCACCGCCAGCCCGTCGTAGGCATTGGCCAGCACCCGGGCCGCCGCCGGATTCGGCGCGCTGACGATGCGGTGGCGAAAACCCAGCTCGCCCAGCTCCTGGCGCAGGCGCGCCTCCAGCTGTGGCCAGGGGCCGAACAGGCCCAGGCTCGACTCGATCTCGAACACCAGGGTGCGCGGGTAATGCACGCTGACCTGGGAGCTGAAGCGGTAGGCCCAGGCCGCGAGAAACTGCTGCCAACGGGCGATTTCCTCGGCGTCGTATTCGGCGCTGGCGAAGTCCTTGCTCAGGGCCTGGGCGGCGGTCAACGACTGCCCGGGGCGCAACCCCAGCTCGCGGCCCGCGGCATTCACCGCCTGGATCACCCGGCGCTGCGGCGTCCTGCTGAGCAGCGCCAGCGCGGCCTCCGGTTCGGGGCGCTGGCGCAGCGCCGCGTCCAGCGCCAATTGCGGGAACAGAATACAGACCCAGCGCATGGCAACCTCAGGGCCCCGGGGCGAAGGCGATCGGTGCCGAATGGGCCAGGCCGCCACGGCACTTGAGCACCCGCAGCTGCGCCGGCCGCGCCTCCACGGCAAGGCGCAGGGCCGCCGGCGAAGGGTTGATGGCGTCCTTGAGGGAGCGGTAGGCAAAGGCCAAGGTCTGGCCGGTCTCGGCCGCCACCTGCAAACGCCGCAAGGCGCGGTCGTCGGCCTGTTGCGGCCAGCACAGCACGGCCCCGCAACTGCCCGAACGCAGGCATTGCTCGGCGGCCCACAGGGCATCCCGCTCGCCGGCCTGGATCACCGCCAACTGGCGCAGGTCGACCCCGGCGCTCTGCCAGGCCTGGGGATACGGCACATGGGGCGGCGCCACCAGCACGATGCGTTCGCCGGCGGCCGAGAGCCGGGCCAGGGTCGGCCACAGCAGTTGCAGCTCGCCGACACCCTGGGCGGCGATGAGGATTTCCGTCAGCGCCGCTTCCGGCCAGCCGCCGCCGGGCAAGGCCGCGTCCAGCATGGCGTGGCCGGTGGGTTGCGGGCTGGCCGCGGGCGCCGTCGGGCGGCCCTTCCACACCCGGCCGGCATTGAACAGCGTCTCCAGTGCCACGACGGCGCCCATCAGCCTTGCCTCACCAGGCCACAGAACACCCCTTCGATGGCCAGGTCGCGGTCCTCGCCGATCAGGATCGGCGCATAGGCCGGGTTGCGCGGCAGCAGGCGCACGCCATCGGCCAGGCGTTCGAAACGCTTGATGGTGACCTCGCCGTCCAGCCGCGCCACCACGATCTGGCCGTTGCGCACCTCACTGTCGCGGCGCACCGCCACCAGGTCGCCGTCGAGGATGCCGTCCTCGATCATCGAGTCGCCCTGGACCCGCAGCAGGTAGTCGGGGGTGCGGGAAAACAGCGCCGGGTCGAGCAGCAAACGGCTGTGCACCTCGGCATCGGCACCGATCGGCAGGCCGGCGGCGACCCGGCCGAGCACCGGGATGTCGAGCAGTTCGGGGCGCGGCGGCTGGTTGAGCAGGCGGATGCCCCGGGCCTGGTTGGGGTTGACCTCGATGAAGCCGGCTTCGGTCAGGGCCACGACATGCTTGCGCGCCACGCTGCGCGAGGCGAAGCCGAAGGCCTCGCTGATTTCAGCGAGGCTCGGGGGCTGGCCATGTTCGGCGATGCGCTCGCGGATAAAGGTCAGGATGGCACTGCGGCGGGGAGATAAAGTGGTCATGGAGTACATTTGTACTCCACCCGGGTTTTCCTGACAAGAACCGCCAGTCAGCCCAGGCCACGGCTCGCCAGGAACGCGCTGATGTAATCGATGAACGCCAGCACCTTGGCCGTGGCCCGTCGATGGCTGGGGTAGACCGCGAGGATGTGCGGCCCGAAGCAGTCCGGGTCGATGGCGTAGTCGGCCATCACCCGCACCAGGCGGCCGTCGGCCAGGTAAGGCGCCGCGCTCCACAACGGGGTGTGCAGCAGCCCGCGCCCGGCCAGGGCATTGGCCAGCAACAGGTCGTAATTGTCGCTGCGCAAGCGTGGCGCCCGAGGTTGCAGCAGGCTCAGGCGCTGCCCGTCCCGTTCGACCCACCAGAACTCGCGGCTGAGCAAGGGATGGCGATAGAGCAGCCATTCGTGTTCATCCAGGGTCTGCGGCGTCACCGCCACACCCTTGCGCGCCAGGTAGGCCGGGCTGGCGCACAGGGCCAGGCAATTGCTGCCGACCACCCGGGCGATCAGCCCCGGCAGGTCGTCATGGCCTTCGCGCAGGGCCAGGTCGTAGCCGCTTTCCAGCAGGTTGACGAACTCGTCGCACAGGTCCACCTGCAGGTCGATCTGCGGGTACTGCTCGAGGAAACCGCCACACACCTGGTCGAGAAAGGCCTGTCCATAGGCCAGCGGCGCGGTGATCTTCAGGTTGCCGCGCAGGCCATGCTGCAACTGCTCGATTTCCTCGCCGGCCTCCTCCAGCCGCTGCAGGACCTGGCGCGCGGTGTCCAGGTAGAGCCGCCCCACTTCCGTCAGCAGGATCCGTCGGGTGCTGCGCTCGAACAAGCGCGCGCCCAGCTCGACCTCCAGGTGATTGACCGCCTTGGTCAGGGCCGAGGGGTCTTGCCCAACTGCTCGGCGGCGCGGCTGAAACTGCCCAGCTGCGCGGTGACCACGAACATTTTCAGTGCACTCAACTTGTCCATGCTTTTTCCATTCAGGCAAAAACGTTTTTCATCAGCGAGGCGTTCTGTCGGCTCTGGCAAGCCAATAAGCTGGCCATCAGACGCAATAACAAGGAAATACTCAATGAAAAGATTCATCCCGAATCTGCTGACGATTGCAGTGAGTTTTGCCTCAATGGAAGCCATGGCCGCCACCGATCTGGTGCTGTTCAACGGCCAGGTGTTCACCGCCGACCGCGCCCAACCCAAGGCCCAGGCCCTGGCGGTGGCCGACGGCAAGGTGCTGCAGGTGGGCAGCGACGCGCAGATCAAGGCCCTGATCGAAACCGGCACCCGGGTCATCGACCTCGGCGGCAAGACCCTGATGCCCGGCCTGATCGACAGCCATTCCCACGCGATCTTCGGCGGCCTGGAAATGACCTCGGCCAACATGCAGGACGAGGTGGTCGGCCTCGACGAGCTGGAGAAAAAGCTGCGTGCCTGGCGCGACGACGGCAAGGCCAGGCATGGCGATGTCCTCGGCATCGCCGGCATGAGCTCGGCCTACTGGGCCCAGGCCGAAGCCCTGGGCCAGCGCTTCAACGCCGGCGAATGGGCCAGGGTGCCGGTGGTGTTCACCGGCAGCGATCACCATACCGCCTGGGCCAACAATGCGATGCTCGAGCGCGCCGGCATCGACGCCGCCCTGCTCAAGAACCTGCCGCAGGCCGAGCGCGACACCATCGGCAAGCTCGCCGACGGCCGCCCCAACGGCTTCCTGGTGGACGCCGGCTGGGACCGGGTCGCGGCGAAAATGCCGGTGCCCAGCGCTGCCGCCCTGCTCAATGCGGCGCAGTCGGCGGTGCGCTACAACAACAGCCTGGGCATCACCGCCTGGATGGACCCGGCGGCCAACGCTGCTCCCGGCGAGGCGGTGTTCGCCCTCAAGCCCACCGCCCAGACCGTCGGTGTGCTGCCGGCCTACAAGGCGCTGGCCGAGAGCGGCGGCATGAGCGCGCATGTCGCCGCGCTGCTGGTGGCCAACCCGAAAAGCCTTCCTGCCGACCTCGACGTCCTGGAGCAGGTGCGCCAGCAATTCCAGGGCATCCCCAACCTGACCCTGCCCGGGGTCAAGATCTTCGCCGACGGGGTGATTGAGTACCCGGCCCAGAGCGCGGCGATGATCGATCCCTACAGCAACTCGCACAAACAGGGCGAACTGCTGATCGATCCCGAGCATTTCGGCGAACTGGTCAGCGCCATCGACCAGCGCGGCTGGCGGGTGCATATCCACGCGATCGGCGACCGCGCGGTGCGCGAATCCCTCAATGGCATCGCCCAGGCGCGCAAGGACCGCCAGAGCGGCATCGCCCACTCCATCACCCACCTGCAGATGGTCAACCCGAAAGAGTTCGCCCGCTTCAAGCCGCTGGGGGTCATCGCCTCGATGCAACTGCTGTGGGCCTCGGCGGACGACTACACCCTGGACATGATCAAGCCCTACGTCAGCGCCCTGGCCTTCCGTTACCAGTACCCGGCGCATTCCCTGCTCAAGCAGGCGCGACCCTCGCCGGGGCCAGCGACTGGCCGGTGTCCTCGCCCAACCCGTGGAACGCCATCGCCCAGGCCATCACCCGCAAGGGGCCGCTGGGGGTGCTCAACGCCGACGAGCGCCTGGACCGTGAAACCATGTTCTACGCCTACACCCTCAACGCCGCCCGCGCCATCGGCCTGGAACAGCGGATCGGCTCGCTGAGCGCCGGCAAACAGGCCGATTTCATCGTGCTGGACCGCGACGTGTTCAAGGTCGACGAAAAGGCCCTGCACGAAACCCAGGTGCTGCAGACCTGGTTCGCCGGCCGCGAAGTCTACGCCCGGCCTCTCTAACCCGATCCGTCTGAAAACCAGCTGATCCACTGCCCCGCCCCACGTCCTTGCGCGTGTGGGCCGGCGCAGCCTTGCCCGAAACCTGCCCATAACAATCACAACAATACGGGACGCCCACATGAAGACCCTCAGCCTGTTCGCCATCGGTGCCTTGAGCCTGTTGCCCCCGGGCAGCCAGGCCCTGCCCCTGACCGATGATGTTGCCGTGGAACTGGAACTGACCCTGGCCAGCGACTACCGCACCCGCGGCATTTCCCAGACCCAGAACGACCCCGCCGCGCAGGCCGCCGCGACCCTGCTGCACAGCAGCGGCCTGTACCTGGGCGCCTGGACCTCCAACGTCGATTTCGGCGGCGGCCTGAAGACCCGCCAGGAAGTCGACTACTACGCCGGCTGGCTGTGGCAGGCCAGCGACGCGGTCAGCCTCGACCTGGGCTACCTCAAGTACAGCTACCCCAGGGAAGGGCAATTCAACCAGAGCGAGGTCTACGGGATTTTCAGCGCCTACGGGTTCAGCCTGGCGGCCTATTACTCCAACGATGCGCCGGGCATCGACAGCCAGCAGAGCACCCTGTACCGCTACCTCGGCTACGAAACCGAGCTGCCCCTGGCCTGGGCTTGAAGCTGCGTTACGGCGAGATGGACTTCAAGGACCCGCGGCTGATCTCGGCCTCGGGCCAGGGCGAGGATGCCTACCACGAATGGGAAGCCAGATTGACCCGTGAAGTGGCGGGCGTGGTACTGGGCCTGAGCTATATCGATACCGACCTGTCGAAAAGCCAGTGCACCGGCAATTACGGGTTCAGCGACCTGTGTGGCGCGACCTGGGTCGCCAGTGCCAGGAAGACCTTCTGAATCCCGCGGGCGCTGGTTGGCGTGAACCGATACGAAAAGCAGCGCCCTTTCGACATTTTTTTTACCAATCCCTCTCTATAGTCGGCAGTGCAACTGCTGGCGTCTTCATCACAGGTAGAGGAACGAACTGAAATGGTCTTGGGCAAAGGACTGCGATTCGCGTCACTCACATCGACCCGCCTGGTGCTGCTGTTTTCCCTGGCGCTGGTGCTGCTCTACAACTTCGCCACCTGGCACGCCCTGGGCAACCTGATCAGCCTGCAAGGCCTGCACAAGCTGGCGTTCTTCGCTTCCTTCGGGCTGTTCCTGTGGGCCGCCATCACCCTGCTGCTGACCCTGGTGTCCTTCCGCTGGACCCTCAAGCCAGCGCTGACCCTGGTGGCCCTGACCTCGGCCGCCGCCGCGTATTTCATGAACCAGTACGGCATCACCATCGACACGGTGATGGTGCAGAACGTGTTCGAGACCAACCCGGACGAAGCCGCCGCGCTGTTCAACTTCAAGCTGCTGGGCTACCTGCTGGTGCTGGGCCTGCTGCCGGTGGTGCTGATCTGGCGCACCCCGGTGCGCTACCGGCCGTTCTTTCGCGGCCTGCTGAACAAGCTGCTGGTGATCGCCGGCTGTGTGCTGGTGATCGCGGTCTCGGTCGGCGCCTTCTATTCCACCTACGCGCCGATCTTTCGCGAAGAAGACAAGCTGACCCACTTCATCAACCCGACCAACTACATTTACGCCCTCGGCAAATACGCCAAGCAGAGCCTGGGGATCAAGCAACACCTGGTGATCCAGCCGATCGGCCAGGACGCGACGATGAGCGCCCAGGCCAGCACCCGGGAGAAGAAGTCGCTGATGATCCTGGTGGTCGGCGAGACCGCCCGCGCCGACCATTTCTCCCTCAACGGCTATGCCCGCGACACCAACCCGGAGCTGGCCAAGCTGGACATCCTCAACTTCACCCAGGTGCACTCCTGCGGCACCTCGACTGCGGTCTCGGTGCCGTGCATGTTCTCGATGTTTCCCCGCGAGGACTACAGCGACAAGAAGGGCAAGACCTACGAAGGCCTGCTGGATGTGCTGCAACGGGCCGGCGTGCAGGTGCTGTGGCTGGACAACAACAGCGACTGCAAGGACACCTGCCTGCGGGTGCCGAACCGCGACATTCCCAAGACCCAGCCGAGCCCCTTCTGCGACGGCAAGAACTGCCTGGACGAAGCCCTGCTGGTGGACCTGCAGCAGTACATCGACCGCCTCGGCGACAACGCGATCATCGTCCTGCACGCCGACGGCAGCCACGGCCCGGAGTACTACGAGCGCTACCCGAAGAGCCTGGAGCGCTTCACCCCGATCTGCCACACCAACCAGCTGGGCAGTTGCAGCAGCGAGGAACTGGTGAACGTCTACGACAACACCCTCCTCTACACCGACCACTTCCTGGCCCGGGTCATCGAGTTGCTCGAGCACAACCAGCAACGCTTCGACACCTCGATGCTGTACGTCTCCGACCATGGCGAGTCCCTCGGCGAAAACGGCCTGTACCTGCACGCCGCGCCCTACGCCCTGGCGCCGCAGGCGCAGACCCATGTGCCGATGCTGATGTGGTTCGGCCAGCAGGCCCTGAATGACCTGGGCATCCAGCGCGACTGCCTGCAAGGCAAGAGCGGCGAGCCGGACCTGAGCCACGACAACCTGTTCCACTCGGTGCTCGGGCTGTTCGAGGTCAAGACCAGCCTGTACCAACCGCAGCTGGACATCTTCCATTCGTGCCGGCCGAACATGACCGCGGCGCACTAGCGCCGCTGGATAGCGCTTGGCTTCTGTAGGAGCGAACGGGCGGCGATCCGACTTGCTCGCGAAGGCTGCGACGCGGGGTATCTGATACACCGCGTTATCGTTCATCGCGAGCAAGCTGCGCTCCTACAGAAGAAGATCGTGCACGTTCCGTAGGGTCTAACCGCGCTTGAGGATCAGGTCCATGACCCGGTCGGTTTTCATCGCCTCGGCGGCCAGCGCCGGGTGCTGCGCTTCGCCACGGATATGGGCGTTCATGCCCAGCACGTGATGCCACTGGATATGTTCGGGGTTGTCGATGAACAGGCTCAGCTGTTCATCGGCGTCCAAGTGCAGCGGATGCTCGTCGAAGACCGAGAAAGCGATACGCCCCTGGCTGCCGATGATCTCCACCCGGTCCACCCGACGGTCCGCGACGAAGTTCCAGGCCCCCGTGCCCAAGGCGCCGCAGGCGAAGCGCCAGCTGGCGCTCACCGCGTCCTCGGCGCTGTACAGCCCGGCCTGCCGGGCGGTGAAACCGGCGACCTCGGTGATGTCCCCCAGCAGGTACTGGAACAGGTCCAGGCCGTGGCTCGCCAGGTCGGCGAAGTAACCGCCGCCGGCAATCTGGGGGTCGGTACGCCAATTGCGGCCGCCATTGCGATCGGCCTCGGACGGCGCCTTGGTCAGGGTCCAGTTCAGGTGGCGGACCTCACCGATGCGCCCGTCCCGCAGCCATTGCCGCACCTGCTGGAAGCGCGGCAGGGAACGGCGGTAATAGGACACGAACAGGTGCAAGCCGGCCCGCTGGAAAACCTGCTGCATCTCCAGGCTTTGCGCGGCGTTCAACGCCATCGGCTTTTCCACGCAGCAGTGCTTGCCGGCGGCGGCCACCCGCAAGCTGTAGGCGTGGTGACTGTCGGGCGGCGTGGCGATGTACACCGCGTCCACCTCGGGGTCGTCGATCAGCGCCTGGGCATCGGTGTAGAAACGCGCGATGCCGTGGCGCGCCGCATAGTCCCGCACCGCTTCCAGGCGCCGGCCCATCACCGCCACCAGGGCCGAACCCGGTGCCTTGTAGAAGGCCGGGCCGCTCTTGCGCTCGGTGACGCTGCCACAACCGATCATGCCCCAGCGCACAGGCGGCATGCCCTCTCCTGCGGTGCCCATGGGCCGGTCAGACCGCTTGCAGGGCGCGCAGGTCGAGGCGGCCGTCCAGCAGCGGCGGGCACCAGTAGTAGCCGCCGGTGATCGGCCGGCTCATGCGGTACAGGCCGTCGACGATGCCGTCTTCCAGGCCGCTCATGCGTCGCAGCTGGACTTCGAAGGCCTGGAGGCTGTGGCCGAAGGCGAGGAACATCAGGCCGCCCTTGTCGCCTTCGATCCATGGCATCGAACGGCGCACCATAAAGGCCTCGGGGGTGAAGCTCTCCTGGGCGGTGCGCTTGACGTGGGCCGAGGCCGGCGCGTCGTCCAGCTCTTCGTTGTCGCTCAGGCGGCGGCCGATGATGTTGTCGCGCTCCTCCTGATGCATCGCGGCAAAGCCCTTGAAGTCGTGCTGCCATTGCTGGATCGCGGCGAAGCTGCCACCGCGCAGGCCGTCGCTGCCATCGGCCAGGGCCGCGGAAACTGCCTCTTCATCGTGGGGGTTTTCGGTGCCGTCCTCGTAACCGGTCAGGTCGTGGCCGGTCTTGTGGCGGAAGGTTTCGTTCATCTGCACCAGGCGCAGCGCCGGGGCCAGGGCGGCCGCCAGGGCGTTGCCGCGGTGCAGCAGCTCGCCGCGGTCTTCGCCATGCAGCCAGACCCACAGCGCATGCTGGGTCGAAGGGTTGTCGACGCCGACGCCGGTCAGCGCCGGGAAGGCCTTGAGCCCCTGCACGCGGGCGCCCAGCGCCTTGACCAGCGACGCGCCAAACCCTGCTACCGCCGTTTTCCCATCCACCAGCGTCAGCAGACGATCGATCGCCGCCGGCAGCGCCTCGATGGATTCGAGGGCGAAAAACAGGTGACGAGCCTGGCTCGGAACGGGGGTGGCAAGAATGCCCGGCTGGTAGTAACTCATAGCGACTCCTTGAAGAAAGCCCGGAGTTTACCCGGAGCACCACAATTTGTGGGGGTTTAGACACCCATGAAGTGATGCGGTGAATGGCCACGCCCCTGCCCTACGTCTGACCGCCCTCCTCCCGATAGGCACTGGGGCTGAGGCCGGTCCAGCGCTTGAACGCCCGGCGAAAACTGCGCACGTCGCTGTAGCCCACCGCCTCGGTGATGCGCTCGATGGACAGCTGCGGGTTGGCCAACAGGCTCAGGGTGCGCGCCCGGCGCACCTGCTCCAGCAACGCGTCGAAGGTCAGGTCGTGCTCGCTCAGGCGCCGGCGCAGGGTGCGCCCGCTCATGTTCAGGTCGCTGGCGACCTGGTCGATATGGCTGCCCTGGGTCAGGTCGCGGGAAATGGCCCGCTCCACCGCCTGGATCAGGTCCAGCTTGCGGTGCACCTGGGCGCTTTCCAGTTCCAGCAGCTTGAGCGCCTGGCGCAGGGCCACGGCGTGGTGGTTGGGCAGACGCGTATCAAGCCATTCGCCAGCGATGACCATGCGGTTGTGCAGGCAGCCGAAGTGCACGTCCGGCCCCAGCAGGCGCTGGTACTCATCCTGGTAGGCCGGGGCGGCGTGCATGAACTCGACCCGCAGCGCCTTGAAATCGGCGCCGACCAGGGCGCGGCCATAGACCGGCAGGCTGGCGAAGAACTCTTCGACGGCAAAGATCTGCACCTCGCTGTAGGGCAGCCGGCATTCGGCCTCGACGAAAAACTCGTCGCCCTGCTGCCGCACCGTGCAGCTGACGATGCCGCCCGAGGTGTGCTGGTGGCGGATGCCGATGTCGAAGGCATCGCGCAGGGTCTTGCACAGCGACAGCACATGCCCCAGCAGGCCCAGGGTGCCGAGCACGTTCTGGTGCCCGACCCACAGGCCCAGGCCCTGCCGGGGCAAGGCCTTGAGCGCGCGCTGGATCATCGCCACGGCCTGGCGGTAGGAGATGCGTTGCGCAGGGTCCTGCAGGTCGTCGAGGGTGAAGCCCAGGCCGCGGCACAGGGCGTGCGGATCGACGCCGTGGCTGCCGGCGACTTCGGCCAGGGTCTGCAACAAGAAGGGTGAAACCAGGGCCAGTTGGTACTGTGGATCGACGGCTTTCGTCTGCATGGGCATCGGGTCCCGAGCCGGTTCGGCTGCAATGCTTATTCTGGTTATGCGCCCCGCTCCCATCACCGCCAGGGCGAGGCGAGCGCCCGCTCAGCATAGCGTTTTCCGCTCGCGTTCACGGAAGGATGTAACAAGTCATTGCAGGCTGGCCGCGAAAGTCCCCCTCAGTGGCCGCCAATACCCTGCCTGCCCGGGCGTCGAAGGCTTATTCCTATGGGGCGGCCGGAAACCGGCCCACTGCGCGCCCACTGACAATAATAAGAGCCCGAACATGAATTCGACCCGCCCCCCTCTCCCCCGGCGCCTCGCCGCCAGCCTGGCCTGCCTCGCCGCCCTGCCCGCCCTGGCCCCGGCCAGCGAATCCGGGGTCGACAATATCGGCCCCGGCACCGACGGTTTTTTCATCCTGCCGCTGGATGTCAACGGCCTGCCGGACCACATGTTCGCCTTCAACCTGTATTACAACCACTACGAAGCGCGGAAGCTGAATATCAGTTCCCTGGGCGGCAAGGTGCCGGACGTGCGGATCGTCTCCGACGCGATCATTCCCCGCCTCGACTACCTGAGCCCGCTGCGGGTATTCGGCGGGCGCCTCGGCGGCTACGTGGCGCAGCCCTATCTGCGCCAGCAGGTGGGGGTCTTCGGCCTCAAGGACCAGCGCGAAAGCATGGGCGACACCACCATCGCGCCGATCATCCTGTGGGACCTGGGCAAGAACCTGACCCTGGGCGCCGCCGTGGAAATCACCATTCCCACCGGCAAGTACGACGCGACGCGCCTGGCCAACACCAGCAACAACTTCTACACCTACAAGCCGCTGGTTTCGGTGACCTGGCTGCCGACCCCGCGCACCGAGCTGTCGCTGAAGACCACCTACAGCTTCAACGAGGAAAACCACGCCACCGACTACAAGTCCGGGCAGATTTTCCACTTCGACTATTCCACCAGCTACAAGGTGACCGATAACCTGAGCCTGGGGCTCAACGGCTACTACCTGAAGCAGACCAGCGACGACAAACAGTACGGCCGCACCGTGCAGTTTCTCGGCGAGGACGTGGACGACGGCGTGCGCGGCCAGGTGTTCGCCATCGGCCCGGCGCTGTACCTGACCTTCCTCAAGTACGCCAGCGCGGAGATCCGCTGGGCCAAGGAGTTCGACGTGGAGAACCGGCCCGAGGGCGAGATGCTGTGGGCCAAGCTGACGATTCCGTTCTCTTTGTAATGTAGGAGCGCAGCTTGCGCGCGATGAACGATAACGCGGTGGTTCAGACATTCCGCGTCACGGTCATCGCGGGCAAGTCGGATCGCCGCCCGCTCGCTCCTACAGAAGCAGAACGCGCACGCCGTAGGAGCGAGGCTTGCCCGCGAAAGGCCTCGAGGACAGCGCAAAAACCTAGCTGTAGACCGGCCAGCGCTCGACGATCCGCCCACCGCGCACCGCCAGCAGGTCGCCGAATTGCAGCAGCAGCGCTTCGCTCTGCATTGGCCGCAGGAACACCTGGTCGTCCGGTCCCAGGCCCACGGCGGGCGAGCCGTTGACCATCTCCTGGTTGGAACTGCGGCCGAACAGACCGTTGCTTTGCAGCCCCGCCGGCGACTCGAACTCGGCCTGCCAGTTGCCGCCGTAGATGAAGAATGTCTCGCGCTGGTTCGGGTCCCACCAGGCCAACAGCTTCGACTTGTCGTCCAGCGCCGGGATGCGCACCGGGCCAGTGTTTTTCAGCACCGGGGTGGCGATGTAGGCCGCGGGCCGATGTTCGCTGAGGGATGGCAGGTCGTAATGGGTCGGCTTGAGCATCGCCGTGCCCACCGACACCTCGCTGCTCAACTGTTCCCGCTCATGCATGCGGTAGCTGGGGCTGCCGGCGGTATTGAGGGTCAGCCCCGGCTGCCAGAGCGCCGGATGGCGTTGCCGGGTGAAGTCCACGGCGCTCTGGTAGCGCTGCATGACCTTGGCGAACAGCGCTTCGGGCGAGCCGAGAATGCCCGGCACGCCCATGCCGACAAAGGGGTCGTAGCCCATGAAACCGGCGAACTCCAGGTGCTGGGGGTTGGCCGCGATCAGGGTCAGCAGTGGCCCCAGGCCGCTGCTGTCCTTCACCCCACCGCGGTGCAGGCCGACGTCCAGCTCGATATTGATCCGCAGCCGGGTGCCCAGGCCGCGGGCCAGGGCCAGGTATTGCTGCAAACGTTCCGGGGTATCGATCAGCCATTGCAACTGCCGGCTCGGGTCGAACCGGCCTTTGTGGCCCTGGTAGAACAGCTCGGCCGAACGCACCGGCAGCGGCTTGCCCAGCAGGATATCGGCCTCGGGAAAACGCAGGGCATCGTGATTGAGGAATGGCTGGTGGAACGACATCAGGCGCTGGGTACCGGCACGCTGGCCGATGTACGCCAGCAGCCCCGGCGACGGCAGGGATTTCTCCACCAGCCGCAGCTGCTTGCCGCCGCGCTTGACCGACTGCAGCACCACATCGATGTTGTGGTCCAGGCGATCGAGGTCGATCAGCAGCACCGGGCGCATCGGGCCGTGGGCCTTGAGTTCCTGGTTCAGCGCGCGGAAATAGTCGCTGTAGGGCCCGCCCCGGTCGGCGGGCCGCAGCCAGGCGCCCACCCCCGCCAACAAGGCGCCGACACCCGCGGTACCGAGCAGGAAGTTGCGTCGATTCATGCTTTTTATCTCCCTTCAGACCACGCCCAGGATGGACGACAGGTGTGCATTGAGGAACTTGCCGCCGGGGTCCAGCGCTTCGCGAACCCGGGTGAATTCCCGCCAGCGCGGGTACAACGCCTGCAACTGCCGGGCGTTGAGGCTGTGCAACTTGCCCCAGTGCGGGCGGCCGGCGTACTTCCAGAAGATCGGTTCGATGGCGGCGAAGAAGTTGTGGTGGTCCATGGCGTAGTGCTGGTGCACCGAGATCGAACAGCTGTCGCGGCCCTCGAACATGCTCAGGGCAATGTCGTCGGCCTGGACATAGCGGTACTCGATGGGAAACCAGGTGCGCAGGTCCTTGTCGCGGATCAGCTTGAGGATTTCCCGCAGGCAGGCCGGGCCGTGCTCGGCCGGCACCGAGTATTCCATTTCGTTGAAGCGCACGTTGCGCACGTTGGCGTAGACCTCGTAGGAGTCGCCGACCCGGTCGTCGAAACGGGCGAAATGCCGCAGGCTGTTGAGCAGGGTGCGGCGGGTTTCGGGAAAGTCGCTGAGGTATTTATCGAGGTTCTCGATCAGGCTGACGAACTCGTTGCCGCCCTCTTGTGCCGGGTCCACGGGCGGGGTCGCCGGGTCTTCGGTTTCATTCAGGGCGATCGACAGTGCGTAGTCGGAATGGGTGACCACCAGCATTTCCCAGTGCTGGTTCTCGCGGGTGTTTTTCGCCAGGTCTTCGAGCAGTTCCTCGGTCTTGGCGATCCACTGTTTTTCCTGCAGGCGATAGGCCGGGCGATTCTGCAGACGCACCCGGGTGGCCACGCCCAACGCACCGAGGGAGACCCGCGCGGTGTTGAAGATTTCGGCGTTACGGCGGCTGTCGCAGTCCAGCACCTCGCCGCTGGCGGTCACCAGTTGCAGGCCGCACACCTGGGCCGAATAGGACTTGAAGCCGACGCCGGTGCCGTGGGTCGAGGTGGCGATGGCCCCGGCCAGGGTCTGGTAGTCGATGTCGGCCATGTTCGGCAGGGCCTGGCCGATCGCCTTGAGCGGCGCGCCCATGCGCGACATCGGCGTGCCGGCGGCGAACTCGGCCTGCAAGGTGGCGGCATCGTGGCTGAGCAGGCCGCTGAAAAAACTCAGCGACAGCAGCGTGCCGTCGGTGGGCACCAGGGCGCTGAAGGAATGCCCCGAACCCACCGGGCGGATCTTGCCCGGGGTCTGGCGAATCACCTGCACCAGCTCGTCCAGGTCCTTGGGCGCCAGCCGCGCCAGGGGCAGGCAGCTTTGCGCGCCGGACCAGTTGCGCCAGGGAATCAGCCGGGGCGCCCGCGCCAGCTCGGCCAGCAGCGGGTTGCTGGCCAGCGCGCTGAAGGTCCCGGCCACTGCAGCGCGTTGCAACAGCTGACGTCGTGTGAGGGGCATGCTCATGCCAGTGTCCTTGTGCCGGATTATTGGAGGTCTTGTGCGGACATGAAGCGGATCAGGCCGAGGAACTGCTCCTCGGAACACTGCATGCACAGGCCCATCGGCGGCATGCCGTTATAGCCGTTGATGCTGTGGTCCAGCAGAGTGTCGGCGCCCTGGACGATGCGCGGGCGCCAGGCCTGGATATCGCCGGTCAGCGGCGCGCCGGACGCCGGGTTGGCGTGGCAGAGCTTGCAGCTGCTGTCATAGATCCGCGCCAGCGCCGGATCGTCAGGCAGCTGTTGCAGGGTGGCCGCCGATGGCGGCGCGGGCTTGTCGCCGCAGGCCACCAGTAGCCCGCCCAGTGCCAGCCACAGGGCGACGCGCCCCAGGCGATACAGCGTGACGACGGATGAAAACCGCAGCGAGGCAGTCGGTGCCGGCATGGTGTTCCTCTCGGGTGACGGTCGGGATCGACCCAGAGCCAACACTAAGGCAGGCGCGGCCACGGCCTGAGGGCATTGCGGGCCAGCGAGGGGGGCATCTGCGGCCAGGCCTGTGAGCGCGATGCGTTGACTGAATCGCCGCTATGCGGCTATCGCGCGCAAGCTGCGCTCCTACAGAAGCAGATGCGCTCTACCCAACCTGATCCGCCAATTGTTCAGCGCCGGTTGAAACAAAGGCTGTTTTTCCAAGGGAAAAAACGGCTACTCTTGGCCCAAAGAACCACACCTTCACACCTCTGCTGCACGACTTTCCGCCATTTTGGCTCAGCTTTTTGCTAAAGACCCGAGACACCAGGGCGTATACCCGTAGAACCAAACTCCTGGAGACCTGTCTCGCCCGTCAGCGCCGGCGCGCTCCAGCCCGCCGGTGCATTGCCCATTGCCATTACGGAATAGAGTCATGACCACAGCCCATCTGTTGAACACGCTGTTTCCCGTCGCCGCCGACATCCCCGCGCAGTACCGCCTGGACGGCCAGGTCGAGCAACGCGAGTACCTGGTCGACGGTCAGTTGCAGACCTGGAACGGACCCCTGGCCCTGGTGCGCAGCCCGGTGTACCTGGCCACCGCCCATGGCGACGAACAAGTGATTCTCGGCAGCACCCCGCTGCTCGACGCCGATACCGCGCTGACCGCCCTCGACGCCGCCGTGCGCGCCTACGACCGTGGCCAGGGCGCGTGGCCGACGATGCGCGTGGCCGAGCGCATCCAGCACGTCGAAACCTTCCTCGGGCGCATGCGCGAACAGCGCTCGGCGGTGGTCAAGCTGCTGATGTGGGAAATCGGCAAGAACCTCAAGGACTCGGAAAAAGAGTTCGACCGCACCTGCGACTACATCGTCGACACCATCAACGCCCTCAAGGAACTCGACCGCCGTTCCAGCCGCTTCGAGCTGGAACAGGACACCCTCGGCCAGATCCGCCGCGTGCCCCTGGGCGTGGCCCTGTGCATGGGCCCGTACAACTACCCGCTGAACGAAACCTTCACCACCCTGATCCCGGCGCTGATCATGGGCAACACCGTGGTGTTCAAGCCGGCCAAGTTCGGCGTGCTGCTGATCCGCCCGCTGCTGGAAGCCTTCCGCGACAGCTTCCCGGCCGGGGTGATCAACGTGATCTACGGCAGCGGCCGGGAAACCGTCAGCGCGCTGATGGCCAGCGGCAAGATCGATATCTTCGCCTTCATCGGCACCAACAAGGCCGCCAGCGACCTGAAGAAACTGCACCCCAAGCCGCACCGCCTGCGCGCCGCCCTGGGCCTGGACGCGAAAAACCCCGGCATCGTGCTGCCGCAAGTGGACCTGGATAACGCGGTCAACGAGGCGGTCACCGGCTCGCTGTCGTTCAACGGCCAGCGCTGCACCGCGCTGAAGATCCTCTTCGTCCACGAAACCGTGGTCGATGCCTTTATCGAGAAATTCAACGCCAAGCTGCTCAGCCTCAAACCCGGCATGCCGTGGGAACCGGGGGTGGCGCTGACGCCGCTGCCGGAGTCGGGCAAGGTCGATTACCTGCATGCCCTAGTGGCCGACGCCATCGACAAGGGCGCCAAAGTGGTCAACCCCGGCGGCGGCGAAACGCGGGCGTCGTTCTTCTACCCGGCGGTGCTGTACCCGGTGAACAGCCAGATGCGCGTGTACCAGGAAGAGCAGTTCGGGCCGGTGGTGCCGATCGTGCCGTATCGCGACCTGGAAACGGTGATCGACTATGTCCTGGAATCGGACTTCGGCCAGCAGCTGAGTATCTTCGGCACCGAGCCGGCACAAGTCGGGCATCTGGTGGACACCTTCGCCAACCAGGTCGGGCGGATCAACCTCAACGCCCAGTGCCAGCGCGGCCCGGACACCTACCCGTTCAACGGGCGCAAGAACTCCGCCGAAGGTACGTTGTCGGTGCATGACGCGTTGCGCACCTTCTCGATCCGCACCCTGGTGGCCACCAAGTTCCAGGAGAGCAACAAGGAGCTGATCAGCGACATCATCCGTAACCGCGAGTCGAGCTTCCTGACCACCGATTACATTTTCTAGAAACGGAGAACTTCCCCTGGGCCAGACCTTCCGCCTGCCACCGCTGTTGCGCCGCTTCCTGCTCCCGGTACTGGACCCGTATCGGCGCTACCGCTACGCCAAGCTGATCCATGCGGTACGCGTGGCCCTGGGGTTGCTGGCCACCATCGCGCTGACCACCGGCCTCAATCTGCCCCACGGCGAATGGGCGTCGGTGACCATGCTGGTGGTGATCGGCGGCTTGCAGCACCACGGCAACATTGGCAAGAAGGCTGCGGAACGGGCCATCGGCACCTTGATCGGCGCGGGCGTCGGCCTGGTGCTGGTGGTGCAGCAGGCTTACCTGGGCCTGTCCTGGCTGACCTACCTGGGGATGTCGGTGGTGTGCGGGTATTTCTCCTATCACGCTATCGGCAAGGGCGGCTACACCGCGCTGCTGGCGGCGATCACCGTGTTCATCGTCGCCGGCCACGGCGACAACCACGTCAGCGATGGCCTGTGGCGCACCGTGGATATCCTCATCGGTATCGCCCTGGCCCTGGCGTTCTCCTTCGCCATTCCGCTGTATGCGGTCTACTCCTGGCGCTACAACCTGGCCAGCGCCTTGCGCGACTGCGCCACCCTTTACGGACGCATCATCGGCGGCCAGTCGGTGACCGACGACGAACACCTGAAGTTGCTCGGGCGCCTCAACAGCACCTTGCTGCAACTGCGCTCGCTGATGCCCTCGGTGTCCAAGGAAGTGCGGATCTCCATGACCGAACTGGACGCCATCCAGCGCAACCTGCGCATGTGCTTCAGCACCCTGGAAATCCTCGGCAATACCCGGCCGGACCTCAGTGCCCCACAGGCCCGCGAACAGTTGCAACAGCTCATGAAGCATGAGCACCGGCAGGTGCGCATACAGCTGGTGGGCATGGCCCGCGCCCTGCAATCCGGCGCCACCAGACGCCTGGGGCGGCCCCTGGATGGCCCGGCCTCCTCGCCCCTCGACACCTCGGTCTACAGCGCGCTGGACGGCTACCGCCTGCTGACCCGGCAACTGGTGGCCACCCTCGACGAGATGCGCCAGCGCCTGGCGAAAAGCGCGGAGCACTGGAAGATCTGAGTGCGCCACGCCTGCCGCCAGACCGCGCCGGCTAGAACAACTCGCTGAACGGAATGAAGCGCGCCGGCTCGCCGGCCCGCAAGGTGCTGCCCTCAAGGATTTCCACCAGCCCATCGGCCCATGAAGCGCCCAGCAACACACCGGAACTCTGGTTCGGATAAAGCACGGCGCGGCCCTCCTCCAGCCTGGCCCGCAGGTATTCGCGGCGGCCTCCCGCTTTCGGCCAGTCGAAACCGACGCTGACCGGGAAGCTCAAGGGCATGACCTCTTCGACGCCCTGGATGCGCAACAGATACGGCCGGGCCAGCAGGCCAAAGGTCACCAGGGCCGAGGTCGGGTTACCGGGCAGGCCGATCACCGGCACGGTGCCGAAGCGCCCCACGGTCAGCGGCTTGCCGGGTTTTATCGCGAGCTTCCAGAACACCGGGGTGGCGCACTCGCGCAGTACCTGGCCGAGGCAATCGGCGTCGCCGGCGGACACGCCGCCGGTGGTCAGGATCAGGTCCGCGGCGCATTGCAGCTGTTCCAGGCGCAGCCGGGTCTGCTGCGGCTGGTCGGGGAGAATTCCGGCATCGATCACCTCGCAGCCCAGGGCATTCAACCAGTGGCTGAGCAGGGTGCGATTGCTGTTGTAGATGCAGCCGGGGCGCAAGGCGGTGCCCGGCTCGGCCAGTTCATCGCCCGTCGACAGCAACGCCACCCGCGGCCGCCGCACCAGCGGCAGATGGGTACAGCCCTGGGCCGCGGCGATGGCCAGTTCGAAAGGCCCCAGGCGTTTGCCGGCGCGCAGCAGCACTTGCCCGGCGCGGTTCTCCTGGCCTTGCGGGCGAATATTCTGACCGGCCTTGAGCGGCTGCTTGAAGCGCACGCGACCGTCGTCAAGCAGCTCGACGTTCTCTTGCATCTCGATGCTGTTGGCGCCCTCGGGCAGCGGCGCGCCGGTGAAGATTCGCGCGCAGGTGCCCGGCCGCAACGGCTCGGGGGCCTGGCCGGCGAAAATGCGTTGCGACACCGCCAGCGGCTGGCCGTCCCAGGCATCGAGGTTCAAGGCATAACCGTCCATGGCGCTGTTCGGCCAGGGCGGCAGATCCAGGGTCGCCACCAGGTCGCTGGCCAGCACCCGTTGCCGCGCCTCGCCCAGCGCCACCGGCTCGCTGTCCTGCAAACGTTGCGCCTCGGCCATGGCCAGCAAGCGGGCGATGGCCTCCTCCACCGGCATCAGCGCTGAGGCGCTCATCCGCGAGTCCCGCAGGCTTGCACCTGCTTGAGGTGCGGCACGAAATTGCACGGCCGGTGGCGGGCGTCCAGTTGCTCGGCGAGGATGCCTTCCCAGGCCGTCCGGCAAGCGCCCGTGGAGCCTGGCAGGCAGCACACCAGGGTGCCGTTGGACAGCCCGGCCAGGGCCCGGCTCTGCACGGTGGAGGTGCCGATATCGAGAATGGAAATCGCCCGGAACAGCTCGCCGAAACCGTCGATCCGCTTGTCCAGCAGGCAGCTCACCGCCTCGGGCGTGCTGTCGCGCCCGGTGAAACCGGTGCCGCCGGTAATCAGCACCACCTGGATAGCTTCATCGGCGATCCACAGGGCGACCTGGGCGCGGATCTTGTACAGGTCATCCTTGAGCAGGTTGCGCTCGCTCAGGGTATGGCCAGCTTCCAGCAGGCGGCTGACGAGCAATTGCCCGGAGGTGTCGGTGGCGTATTCGCGGGTATCGCTGACGGTCAGCACGGCAATATTCAGGGGGACAAACAATGCATCCGATTTCACACTCATGTCTTTCTCCGGCGGGCAGTCATAAAAACCATGGCCAGAGGCTAAAGCGCTGAAACCGTCGGTGTCTAATCACTCTGGCCGACCACTTTATCGAGCCCATCTATCAAGGAATTTTTCCCCCTGACGTGCCGGCCCGCGCCGGTGAAATCCGCGGCCGATAGAGCCTTTTGATCGCTCATTCGATACTTCCGATTGGACTCGAAGGGGCGACAATGAGATCGTCTGAGCCCCCAACCAGCGTGCCTCGAACAATGACCCCGACCTGCCCCGCCGCCCCTTCGTCCAACCCCTGCTCGGTGCTGCTGCTGGCCGGCGGCCGTGGCGCGCGCATGGGCGGCCGGGACAAGGGCCTGCTGCCCTGGCAGGGCAAGCCGCTGATCGCCCATGTGCAGGCGGCGGTCCGACCTTTCACCGACGACCTGATCATCTCTTGCAACCGCAACGCCGAGCAGTATCGGGCCTATGCCGACCAACTGGTCGAAGACTCGCAGAAGGATTTCCCGGGGCCCCTGGCGGGCGTGCTCGCCGGCCTGGCCGTGGCGCGTCATCCGTGGCTGCTGGTGTTCGCCTGCGACGCGCCGAAAATCGACGGCGCGCTGATCGGCGCCATGCTGGCGGCGCGCCCCGCCGCGGACTCGGTGCTGATGGTGCAACAGGCCGGCCACTGGCAACCCATGTTCAGCCTGATCCCCAAGGCCTTGCTGGCGAGCCTGCAACACGACTGGGACGCCGGCGAACGCAGCCTGCAACGTGCCTTGTCGAA
The DNA here is from genome assembly GCF_000282175.2 of Pseudomonas sp. GM17. Lineage (NCBI taxonomy): Bacteria > Pseudomonadati > Pseudomonadota > Gammaproteobacteria > Pseudomonadales > Pseudomonadaceae > Pseudomonas > Pseudomonas sp. GM17. Next base: position 4,942,549 of record NZ_CP124732.1, read on the forward strand.
GCACCGGCCGCAGGCCCTGGTCTGCGCCGAGGACGACCCGCGCCTGAGCAACTTCAATACCCCTGAGCTACTTTTTTAACGGCATTTTTTTAACGGCTTTTTTAGCAGCTCCGCGTGTCACCGAACGGATGCACAGTCTTTTCCTCCAAAGGTCGGATCGGGATTTCCCGGCGCTTCGTGCATCCTGGACTTACCCCTGACATCAACCCCCTTCTTCAACAGGTGCCATCGTGGACATCAAACAACTCAAGTTCCTTATCGCCCTGGACCAGACCCGACACTTCGGCCAGGCCGCGGCGCGCTGCCACATCACCCAGCCGACCCTGTCCATGCGCTTGCGCAACCTGGAGGACGAGCTGGACCTGGTGCTGGTCAAGCGCGGCCAGCGCTTCGAAGGTTTCACCGAGGCCGGCGAACGGGTGCTGGCCTGGGCGCGGACCCTGCTCGCCGCCCATGACGGGCTGTTCGCCGAGGCCGCCGCGTGCCGTGGCCAATTGGTCGGTAGCCTGCGCCTGGGCCTGGTGCCGCTGAGCAGCTTCAACCCGATCGGCTACGTCCAGGGTCTTTCCAGGAGTTTCCCGGAGCTCAAGTTCGCCCTGTCGTCCATGAGTTCGGACCAGATCATCGAAGGCCTGGGCAACAACCAGCTGGACCTGGGTGTGTGTTACCTGGACCACGTGAACCCGAACTATTTCGAATTTTTCGAGATCGGTGAAACCCGCGTCGGCCTGCTGTACGACACCCGCCACTTCCATTTCGAAGGCAGCGAAATGAGCTGGGAAGAGGCCGCCGAGCTGCCCCTGGGGATGATCAGCAATGGCATGCACTACCGCAAATCCATCGACCTGAGTTTCCGCAGCCGCGGCCTCGACCCGCAGCCGATCCTCGAAAGCGATTCGACCTATCAGCTGTTCCAGGCGATTCACGAAGGCTTCTGCTGCTCGATCATGCCGCTGTCCAGCACCCTGGAAAACCCGATCGAGAACCTGGCCTTCATCAACCTGCCGGATGCCAGTGTGCTGGCGCCCCTGGGCCTGGTGATGCGCAAGACCGAACCGCGCTCAGCCATTGCCGAAAAGTGCTTTGCCGAAGCCAGGAAACTGTTTGCCGGGCAAGCGCCAACGGCCGACTGAAAGTGCTGCGCCGCAGGGCGCATCCCCGCCCTACCAGCGACTGGCGGCCAGTTGGTCGCTCTCCCGGCCCTGCACCCAACGCTCGCCGGACGAGGTCTGTTCGCGCTTCCAGAACGGCGCGCGGGTTTTCAGGTAATCCATCAGGAAGGCGCAGGCCTCGAAGGCCGCCTGCCGATGGGCGCTGGCGACGCCGACAAACACGATCGGCTCAGCCACCTGCAACGCCCCCACCCGATGCACCACCCTTACCCGTTGCAATGGCCAGCGCTCATGGGCCTCATCGACGATGCGCTGCAACGAACGCTCGGTCATGCCCGGGTAATGTTCGAGGAACAGGCTGCCGACCTGCTCCCCCAGGTTCAGGTCACGCACATAGCCGACGAAGGTCACCAGCGCGCCAACGCCGGGGTCCCCGCCGTGCACCTCGCGGTGCAGTCGATCGAGGTCGAAGGCCTCGGCCTGGACGTACACGGTCATGGCTCAGCCCCCGGTGACTTGCGGAAAAAACGCGATCTCGTCGAAGTCCTCGATGGGCGCGTCGAGGTTGCACAGGTCCTGGTTCAGCGCGCACATCAGGCTGGTTTCGCCGAGCACCGCCTGCCAGGTCTCGCCCCTGGCCATCAGCAACGTCCTCACGTCGCCGACGCTGCGCAACGAATCATCCAGCGCGATCTTCTCGCCGCCGATACCGAGCTGCTCGCGATAACGGGCAAAGTAGTTGACCAGGATCATGCTGTGACTCCCGCGTCAAAGCTGCCCGATCGCCCGCCCTGTTTCTTCAGCAGCTGGATGCTGTCGATGACCATCCCGCGGTCGACCGCCTTGCACATGTCGTAGAGGGTCAGCGCGGCGACGCTGGCCGCGGTGAGGGCTTCGAGCTCGACACCGGTGCGGCCGTTGAGCCGGCAGGTGGCGACAATCCTGACGCTGTCGGGCTCGACCGCCTTCAGTTCGAGGTGAATCGAGCTGAGCAGCAACGGGTGGCACAGCGGGATGAGCTCATGGGTTTTCTTCGCCGCCATGATGCCCGCGATGCGCGCGACCGCGAACACGTCACCCTTGGGGTGGCCGTTGCGCTGGATCAGTTGCAAGGTGGCGGGCTGCATGCGCACCCAGGCCTGGGCCTGGGCTTCTCGGTCGGTGGGCGGCTTGTCGCTGACATCGACCATGTTGGCCCGCCCTTCGGCGTCCAGGTGAGTCAGGATCGTGGAATCGTGGTTCATGGTTATCCTCGCAGCCTGTTGGCTGGGTTGAGTGATGTGGCCCGGGGGAACCGGGGCGAATGCATGGGCGTCGGTCAGCTCAGCACGAAGTCCACCGGTTGCAGCACCGGCGGCAGCTGGGTGGCCCCCAGGGCATCGAGCACCTCCCGCTCGATGGTGCGCACCAGGGCATTGGTCGGCAGGTCGTTCTCGTCCCGGCCGAAAGGGTCTTCCAGCTCGTCGCCAATGGCGTCCAGGCCGAAAAACGTGTAACTGACGATGGCCGTGAAGATCGGCGTCAGCCAGCCCAGGGGCTCGGCCATGGCAAAGGGCAGCAGGATGCAGAACATGTAGCTGGTGCGGTGCAGCAACAGCGTGTAGGGAAAAGGCAATGGCGTGCCCTTGATCCGCTCGCAGACGGTCTGGGCGTTGGTCAGGCTGCTCAGGTGATTGGCCAGCAGCGTGTAGCGCCATTCGCTGATCGCCCCGGATTCGGCCAGGGTCGAACACTGTTGGCCGACATGGCGCAGGATGCTGTCCGGCACGTTGGGCGCCTGGGCCGACGGCAGCTGGCTCAGCCAGGTGCCCGCCGCGCTCAGTTGGTCTTCCTGGCGCAGCCTGGCGTTGAGCGCATGGGCGAAGCCGCAGAGGTCGCGCAGGATCCTGCCGCGCTGCCGCGAATCCTTGATCGCCTGGGTTTCGCGGATCATCGAACGCACCTCCGTCACCAGCGTGCCCAGGGCCTTGCGCGCTTCATACCAGCGGTCGTAGCAGGCGTTGTTGCGAAAGCTCATGAAGATCGACAGCGACAGGCCCAACAGGGTGAACGGCGTGGCATTAACCCTGGAGAAATAGGTCGGGTACAGGGTCTCGATAAACACGATCGCCGAGGCCAGCAGGGTCACCAGCAGGCTGCGCAGGGCGATGCGCTTGGCAATCGAGCCCTTGAGGGAGATCAGCACATTGATCAGGTTGGGTTTGGATCTGACGATCATCGCAAGACAGCCTTTTTGCAGAGGGGAAAACCGCGCGGGCTAGCCGCCGGTCATGTTCATGAACCGCACCACTTGCACCTCGTCATTGAGTGCGAAGTTGTGGCGGTACGGCTTGATTTTCATCGCCTCGATGATTGCCCGCTCCAGGCGCTGCGGCTCGCCCGGATGGCTGCGCAGCACCTGCTTCAAATCGACCGAATGCTCGTTGCCCAGGCACAGCAGGAGCCGGCCCTCGACGGTCAGCCGCACCCGGTTGCAGGTGGCGCAGAAGTTGTGGCTGTGGGGCGAGATGAACCCCAGGCGAATCTCCGGTGCCTCGGCCAGGCGCCAGTAACGCGACGGCCCCTGGGTCGATTCGGTGGAGTCGATCAGGGTGTAGCGCTCGGCGATGCGCTCGCGCACCTGGGCGCTGGAAAAGAACGCATCGGCGCGGCTGTGTTCGCTGATCACCCCCAGGGGCATCTCTTCGATAAAGGAGATGTCCAGCCCACGGTCGATGGCAAAGCCCACCAGGTCGTTGATCTCGTGATCGTTGCGCCCTTTCATCACCACGCAGTTGAGCTTGGTGTGCTGGAAACCGGCGGCGTTCGCCGCATCGATGCCAGCGATCACCTGGGCCAGGTCGCCGGTGCGGGTCAGCTCGCGAAAGCGCCTGGCATCGAGGCTGTCGATGCTGATGTTCAGGCGCTTGAGCCCGGCCTCGAACAAGGGCGCCGCCAGCTTGCCCAACTGCGAGCCATTGGTGGTCATGCACAGCTCGCGCAGCCCCGGCAGCGCGGCGATGCGCCGGCACAGCTCGACGACGCCCGGGCGGATCAAGGGTTCGCCCCCGGTCAGGCGGATTTTCCGGGTGCCCAGGGCGACGAAACTTTGCGCCAGCTGATAGAGCTCCTCCAGGGTCAGGATCCGTTGCCGCGGCAGGAACTGCATGTCTTCGGCCATGCAATACACACAGCGAAAATCGCAGCGATCGGTCACCGACATTCGCAGATAGTCGACTCGCCTGGAAAAACCATCCTGCAGGATTCGATCTGACATTACCGCCTCCGTCAGCACTTCAGATGTATCGACCCGAGTGCCGTTATTGGAAGGCCACCGTTATAGAGGGCCTTGTTTGAGGCAAGACTAAGGACATTTCAAATCACCGTCTAATTGCTATTAACAACCGGTTGATCGATGGGATTTATCAGAAGAAAAATCATCCAATTCCGGACCGGATTAAGTAGTTATTTTATTGATTAGTATCGATTTTTTCCTTGATAGAGCATTTCGATCATCCGGTCATTATTTGCGATTAGACAGGCACTTTATAAGCGGCTTAGGCTTGACCCCGCAGTCCTGAAGCAATATCCGCGAAGTGCATAAACCTGTGCAGCCTGTAATTAACGGCCACTTAAAGTTGGTTATTCATGCACACAAGAAAACAGTCATTAACAATGACTCGGCATTAGGCGCAGCCTACGTGCAATGTCCTGGAGAAGTATCATGAGCGAAGTTGAACGCTATAAACCGTACAAGGGGGCGGCGGCCGGTTGGGGCGCATTGATTGCCGTGACCAGGAACTGGCTGGGCAGCGAAAACGCTTTCAAGAATATTCGCACCATGCTCAAGACCAACCAGAACGGCGGCTTCGACTGCCCGGGCTGTGCCTGGGGCGAGTCGCCGGAAAACGGCATGGTCAAGTTCTGCGAGAACGGCGCCAAGGCGGTCAACTGGGAAGCCACCGGGCGCCTGGTCAACCCGGCCTTCTTCAACAAATACACGGTGTCGGCACTGGCGGCGCAAAGCGACTACTGGCTCGAATACCAGGGTCGCCTGACCCACCCGATGCGTTACGACGCCAGCCTGGATCGTTACGTCGAAACCAGCTGGGACGACGCCTTCGCCCTGATCGCCAGGCACCTGAACGGGCTGGAGTCGCCCGACCAGGCCGAGTTCTACACCTCGGGCCGGGCCAGCAACGAAGCCGCCTACCTCTATCAACTGTTCGTGCGCGCCTACGGCACCAACAACTTCCCCGACTGCTCGAACATGTGCCACGAGGCCAGCGGCCTGGGCATGGACGACAGCGTCGGCGTGGGCAAGGGTACGGTGACCTTCGAGGACCTGGGGGAAGCCGACGCGATTTTTGTCATCGGCCAGAACCCCGGCACCAACCACCCACGGATGCTCGAACCGCTGCGTGAAGCGGTGAAGCGCGGTGCCCAGGTGATCTGTTTCAACCCGCTGAAAGAGCGTGGCCTGGAACGCTTCCAGCACCCGCAGCATCCGCTGGAGATGCTCACCAACGGCTCCGAGCCCACCTCCTCCGCCTACTTCCGCCCGGCCCTGGGCGGCGACATGGCAGCCATGCGCGGCATCGCCAAGTTCCTCTGGCAGTGGGAACGCGAAGCCCTGGCCAACAACGGCGAGGCGGTATTCGACCGCGCCTTCATCGCCGAGCACACCTCGGGCCTGGACGCCTACCTGGCCGAAGTCGACGCCACCAGTTGGGAGCACATCCTCGAACAGTCCGGGCTGTCCCTGGAGGACATCGAGCTGGCCGCGCGCATGTACCGCAAGGCCAAGCGGGTGATCATGTGCTGGGCCATGGGCGTGACCCAGCACACCCACTCGGTGCTGACCGTGCAGGAAGTGGTCAACGTGCAACTGCTGCGCGGCAATATCGGCCGTCCGGGCGCCGGGCTGTCGCCGGTGCGCGGCCACAGTAACGTGCAGGGCGACCGCACCATGGGCATCAACGAACTGGCCCCCACCGAGTTGCTCGATGCCCTGGAAGCGCGTTTTGCCTTCAAGGCGCCGCGCAAGCACGGGCACAACACGGTGATGGCGATCGCCGCCATGGAAGAAGGTCGGGCCAAGGTGTTCATCGGCCTGGGGGGCAACTTCGCCCAGGCCACCCCCGACAGCCCGCGCACCCATGCCGCGCTGCGCAACTGCGAGCTGACCGTGCACATCGCCACCAAGCTCAACCGCAGCCACCTGGTCACCGGCCGCGAGGCGCTGATCCTGCCATGCCTGGGGCGCACCGATATCGACCTGCAAGCCCAGGGCCCGCAAGGCGTCACCGTGGAAGACACCTTCAGCATGGTGCACATCTCCCACGGCCAGCTGAAACCCAAGTCGCCGCTGATGCGTTCGGAACCGGCGATCATCGCCGGGATCGCCAACGCCACCCTCGGCAGCCACCCCATCGACTGGCTCTGGGTGATCGAGGACTACAGCCGCATCCGCAACCTGATCGCCGACACCATTCCCGGCTTCAAGGACTTCAACCAGAAGCTGCTGCACCCCGGTGGTTTCCACCTGGGTAACGACGCCGCCCAGCGCATCTGGAAAACCGCCACCGGCAAAGCCCAATTCACTCCCGGCGTATTGCCGGAACACCTGGTGAGCCAGGGCGTGCGCGACCTGGGCGTGAAGCCGGAGCTGATCCTGCAGACCATGCGTTCCCACGATCAGTACAACACCACCCTGTATGGCCTGGACGATCGTTATCGCGGGGTCTACGGCATGCGCGACGTGGTCTTCGTCAACGAGCAGGACATTCGCAAGCTGGGCTACGAGCCGGGGCAGAAGGTCGACATGATCTCGCTGTGGGGCGACGGTCGCGAGCGCCGGGTGAGCGGCTTCACCCTGATCGCCTACGACATTCCAGCCGGCCAGGCCGCTGCCTATTACCCGGAAACCAACCCTCTGGTGCCACTGGAAAGCTACGGCGACCGCACCTTCACCCCGACCTCGAAGTTCATTGCGATTCGCCTTGAACCGGCGCCGGTCAGCAACCTGATCCAGTCCTCCGTCGATTGAACCTGCCCGGGGCGGCGCGCGTCGCCCCGGCCCTTTCGAAACCTGCACTGCCGTTGACCGCGAGCCGCGAGGCTCACGCGGTCGGCCGGGCTGTGCACAGGTATCGAACCACTCTGAGGGTATCGTCATGTCAAACCTGGAAGCGCTCGACCTGGCGCGAATTCAATTCGCGTTCACGGTCTCGTTCCACATCATCTTTCCCGCCATCACCATCGGGCTGGCCAGCTTCCTGGCAGTGCTCGAAGGCCTCTGGCTGAAAAGCAATAACTCGGTCTACAAGGACCTGTATCACTTCTGGTCGAAAATCTTTGCCGTCAACTTCGGCATGGGGGTGGTCTCCGGGCTGGTCATGGCCTACGAGTTCGGCACCAACTGGAGTCGCTTCTCGGACTTCGCCGGGAGCATTACCGGGCCCCTGCTGACCTATGAAGTGCTGACCGCGTTTTTCCTCGAGGCCGGTTTCCTCGGGGTGATGCTGTTCGGCTGGAACCGGGTCGGCCGTGGGCTGCACTTCTTCTCCACGGTCATGGTGGCGATCGGCACGCTGATCTCGACCTTCTGGATCCTCGCCTCCAACAGCTGGATGCAAACGCCACAGGGCTTCTCCATCGTCGATGGGCGGATCGTGCCGATGGACTGGCTGGCCATCGTGTTCAACCCGTCGTTCCCGTTCCGCCTGGCGCACATGGCGATCGCCGCGTTCGTCGCCACGGCGTTTTTTGTCGGCTCGTCCGCGGCCTGGCACCTGCTGCGCAAGAACGACACGCCACAAGTGCGCAAGATGCTGTCGATGGCGATGTGGATGGCCCTGATCGTCGCGCCGATCCAGGCGGTGGTCGGCGATGCCCACGGCCTGAACACCCTGGAACATCAGCCGGCGAAAATCGCCGCCATCGAAGGCCACTGGGAAAACATCGGCAATGAACCGACGCCGCTGGTGCTGTTCGGCATCCCCGACATGGACGCCGAGAAGACCGGTTATGCGCTCGAAGTGCCTTACCTGGGCAGCCTGATCCTGACCCACAGCCTGGACCAGCAGATCCCGGCGCTCAAGAGCTTCCCGAAAGAGGACCGGCCGAACGCGACCATCATCTTCTTCAGCTTCCGGATCATGGCCGGGCTGGGCATGTTGATGATCCTCACCGGCCTGCTCGGCCTGGCCTTGCGTCGCAACGGCGCGCTGTACCGCAACCGGCTGTTCCTGCGCCTGGTGCTGTTCATGGGCCCGACCGGCCTGATCGCCATGCTGGCCGGCTGGATCACCACCGAGGTCGGCCGCCAGCCGTGGGTGGTGTACGGCTTGCAGCGCACCGCCGATGCGGCGTCGAACCACTCGGTCAGCCAGTTGAGCATCTCGCTCGCGCTGTTCGTGCTGATCTACTTCTCGGTGTTCACCGTGGGCATCGCCTACATGATGAAGCTGGTCCGCAAAGGCCCGCAGCCGCATCACGATCATCCGCCACAAGGCGGCCCCGGCCAGGACCGCACGCCGCGCCGGCCGCTGTCCGCGGTCACCGAGACCTTCGCGTCCGGCAACCCCGCCAACTGAACAAGGAGCTTGCCCATGGGCATTCAAGGTATAGATCTGTCGTTGATCTGGGGCGTGATCATCGCTTTCGGGGTGATGATGTACGTCATCATGGATGGCTTCGACCTGGGACTGGGGATCCTCTTCCCGCTCATCCCGGACGCGCAGGAGCGCGATGTGATGATGAACACTGTGGCGCCGGTCTGGGACGGTAACGAAACCTGGCTGATCCTCGGTGGCGCGGCGCTGTACGGGGCCTTCCCGCTGGCCTATTCGGTGATTCTGGAGGCCCTGTACCTGCCGCTGATTTTCATGCTGGCCGGCTTGATCTTCCGCGGCGTGGCCTTTGAGTTCCGCTTCAAGGCCAGCCCGGAAAAACGCCATATCTGGGACATGGCGTTCATCGGCGGCTCGCTGCTGGCGACCTTCTGCCAGGGCATCGTGATTGGCAGCTATATCGCCGGGATCCCGGTGGTCGATCGCCAGTTCGCCGGCGACAACCTGGACTGGCTGGCGCCGTTCCCGCTGTTCTGCGGCCTGGGCCTGATCGTCGCCTACGCACTGCTGGGCAGCACCTGGCTGCTGGTCAAGACCGAAGGCATGCTCGAATCGCGTATGCGCCACTACACCCGGCCGCTGGCGTTCGTGCTGATGGCGGTGGTCGCGGTGCTCTGTGTGTGGACGCCCATGCTGCACCCGGAGATCGCCAGCCGCTGGTTCACCCACGCGCATATCGTGGTCTTCGGCGCTCTTGTGGTTCTCGCGCTGCTGGCGCTGTTCGGGCTGCTGCGCACCTTGCGCCAGCATCACTCGCACTGGCCGTTCGTGTTCACCCTGGCGCTGGTGTTCCTGGGCTACATCGGCCTGGCCTTCAGCATCTGGCCGAACATCGTGCCGCCTTCCATCAGCCTGTGGCAGGCTGCATCGCCCCCGTCCAGCCAGCTGTTCATCCTGATCGGCACCCTGTTCATCCTGCCGATCATCCTGATGTACACCTGCTGGAGCTACTACGTGTTCCGCGGCAAAGTGAGGATCGGCGATGGTTACCATTGACAGCGAAACCCTTCGCCCCCCTGCCAGGCTGAGGCCTTTCTACCAGCAGGTGGCGCAGCTGAGCCTGCTGTTCCTCGGCGGGCTGGTGATGCTGGCCGCCGCCACCGCACTGATGATGGAGTTGGCTTATGGAACGCTCTGAGGTATCGACCACCGGCCACCCGAGCGCCCCCTGGTATCGGCGGCTGGCATGGCTGGTGGGCATCTGGCTGGGCAGTGTGCTGGCCCTGGGTGCGGTGGCCAGTCTGTTGCGGCTGATGATGCACATGGCCGGCATGACCACTCACTGATTGCTGATCGCACCGGTAAAGGCCCGGTGCCTTTCCCGGTGCGCGGTCCCGGCAACCATTGAATAGCATCCGCCAGATGCAACGAGCCCGCGAGGCCCTCACCTCGCGGGCTCGTTGCATCCGGATCAGGGCTGGCGTTCGGCCAACGCTTCCAGCAGATCGGCCGAAGGCACGAAAAACAGGCCGCCGGTCACCGCCGTGCTGAAATCCAGCAGACGGTCATAGTTGCCCGCCGGCCGACCGACGAACATGTTTTCCAGCATTTGCTCGATGGGCTCCGGCGAACGCGCGTAGCCAATGAAGTAGGTGCCGAACTCCCCCGCCCCGGGCCGGCCGAACGGCATATTGTCGCGCAGGATCTTCACCTCCTCGCCGTCCTTGGTGATGGTGGTCAAGGCACTGTGGGAAGAGGTCGGCTTGACCGCATCGTCGAGTTCGATATCGGACAGCTTCTTGCGCCCGATGATACGTTCCTGCGCCTCGACCGACAGCTCGTTCCAGGCGTTCATGTTGTGCAGGTACTTCTGCACCAGCACATAACTGCCACCGCTGAACGCCGGGTCTTCATCGCCGACCAGGGTGAACTCGATGGCCTTGCGCCCCACCGGGTTTTCCGTGCCATCGACAAAACCGATGATGCTACGCATGTCGAAATAGCGGAAACCCTGTACCTCATCGACCACCGAGATCGCATCGCCCAATGCCCCGATCAGTTGCGTCGCCAGTTCGAAGCACAGGTCCATCTGGTCCGCGCGAATGTGCAGCAGGAGGTCGCCGGGGGTCGCCACGGCCCGGCGCTCTTGCGGGCCGAACTCGCGAAAGGCGTGCAGCGAGGCTGGGCGCGGCCCGCCGAAGAGCCGGTCCCAGGCCGCCGAAGCAAAACCGCAGACGCACGACAGGTTACCCGCGGGCACCCGCTTGCCGACCGAACGGGTGAGGCCCGCCACATCCTCGCACCAGCCCCGCACCTTGGCGGCGGCGTCACCGCCGGGGGCCAGGGTGGCGACGATAAAGATCGCGCTGCTGGTAATCGGGTTGCAGACGGATTGCGGTTCAGGACTGGCGTCGGATATTGGCATGTTCTGTACTCGGCGGAACGGGATGGAAGGACCGCAGAGTAGCAAACAATCGCCCAGTCACAGCGCCTGAGTGGACCGCAGCGCTCACTGCGCCGCCACCCGACGGCGCAAGCCCAGGCTCCAGCCCTGCTGCATGCCAGCCGCCGCCAGCAGGATGGCGATCACGCCGATCCATTGCAGCAGCTCCAGGCGATGGCCGAAGGCGAACCAGTCGACGAAGATCGCCGCGATCGGATAGATGAACGACAGCGCGCCGGTCAGCGCGGTCGGTAGTTTCTGGATCGCGCCGTACAGCAGCACGTACATCACTCCGGTGTGGACGATGCCCAGGGTCAGCAGGCTGGCCCAGGCCTCCGGTGCCGTGGGCAGCGCGGAGAAGTTGGCCCAGGGCGCCAGCAACAACACCCCGGTGCAGACCTGGATCAACGCGATCAGGTGCGGCGGCGTGCCGGTCAGGCGCTTGATCCAGAGCGCGGCGAAGGCATACAGCAGGGCCGCCCCCAGCGCCAGGGCGATTCCCAGCAGATAGTCATTGCCCGCCGCGCCCTGCTCGCCATGGGCGCTGACGATCGCCAGCATCCCGGCGAAGGAAATGCTCAGCCAGAACAGTTTCTGCGCGGTGATTTTCTCGCCGAGGAACAGCGCCGCCAGCCCCACCAGCATGAACGGCTGGACGTTGTAGACCGCGGTGCCGATGGCGATCGAGGCCCGGGAATAGGAGGCGAACAGCAGCACCCAGTTGCCGACGATGGCGACACCGCTGAGCACGGCAAGGAGAAAGGTGGTGCGCGTCAGGATGCCGGGGCGCAGAAAGCCGAAGCCGGCACAGATCAGCAGCAGGGTCGCCGCGCCGAACACGCAGCGCCAGAACACCACGTCCAGCACCGGCTGCCCGGATACCAGCACGAACCAGCCGATGGTGCCGGAAATCAACATGGCGGCGGTCATTTCCAGTGAGCCGCGGCGTAACAATTTGTCCATGATCACTCTCCTCAACAAGAGCCAAAAGTATGACAATCGGCTCCTGCCCCGCTCAAGACTCAACGGTAGGCTAAAATCGGCTTACACCTTTTTTATCAAGGTATTTCTTAGGTTTTACCTAATGAGGCTGACATGATCGACGAAATTGACCAGGCACTGATCAGCGCCCTGATGGAAGATTCACGCCGTTCGCTCAAGGCCCTGGCGCAGATCAGCGGGCTGTCCTCGCCCAGCGTCGCCGAACGCCTGCGACGTCTGGAAGAGCGCGGCGTGCTCAAGGCCTATACCATCGAAGTCGACCCGAAGTTCTTCGGCTATCAATTGCAGGCCATCGTGCGCATCCGGCCGCTGCCGGGGAAACTCCAGGAAGTCGAACGACAGATCCTGGCCATCCCCGAGTTCACCGAATGCGACAAGGTCACGGGCGAGGACTGCTTTATCGCCCGCCTGCATGTACGCGACATGGAGCAACTGGACAGCCTGCTCGACCACCTCAACAACTGCGCGGAAACCAACACCGCGATCGTCAAGAAAAGCCCGGTGAAACGGCGGTTGCCGCCGATGGCGTAATGCCTGGGCTCACACACGGCGTTTGCCCCCTGGCACCCAAAAACTGGCTAGACTCAGGGCCTCATCGACGAAGGATTCGCACCGTGAAAACCTCTTTTCTGTTGCTGGCGGCATTGATGCTCTCAGGTTGTGGAACCATCGATACCGTCTTCAGGGAGGATGCGGTGGCCAGCGAGAAACTCAAGGAGCGAAAATCGTACTGCGGTGGCGTCCCGCGTATCTACAGTGGCGTGACTTACGATTTCTGCAGCCTGCACGCCCCTGAGCCAGAGAACGGCACAACTCATACCGGCCCGGCCTCGAACCAAGCCATGCTGCTCGACATGGCCGTCTCAGGCGTGCTCGACACCTTGCTGTTGCCCTACACCATCTATCAGCAACAAACCGATGGCAGCCTGATCATTGCCGAATAGCGTCCCGGACGTTCAGATCGCAGACAACAAAAAGCCCGCCGAAGCGGGCTTTTTGTTTCAGGCTTGACGATCAGTCGTCGCGCCCCATGATGCCGAACAGCTGCAACAGGCTGACGAACAGGTTGTAGATCGATACATACAGGCTAATGGTCGCCATGATGTAGTTACGCTCGCCGCCATGGATGATGGCGCTGGTCTGGTACAGGATGCACACCGAGGAGAACAGCACGAAGCCCGCGCTGATCGCCAGTTGCAGACCGCTGATCTGGAAGAACAGGCTGGCCAGCGTCGCCCCCAGCAGGACGAAGAAACCGGCGGTGATGAAACCACCGAGGAAGCTCATGTCCTTGCGGGAGATCAGCACGTAGGCCGACAGACCACCGAACACCAGCGCGGTCATCGCAAAGGCCGAGCTGACCACTTCCGCGCCGCCCTGCATGCCCAGGTAACGGTTGAGGATCGGGCCGAGCAGGAAGCCCATGAAACCGGTCAAGGCAAACGCCGACACCAGGCCCCAGGCCGAATCACGGAGTTTGTTGGTGAGGAAGAACAGACCGTAGAAACCAATCAGCACCACGAAAATGTTCGGATAACCGACCCGCATCTGCTGGGCCACGTAAGCCATCACGCCACTGAAGGCGAGAGTGAGAGCGAGTAAGCCGTAGGTGTTGCGCAGGACGCGGCTAACTTCTAGCTGCTCGGCCTGCACGCTGTTATTAACTGCGTAATCCTGTTCGCGCATGGCGACACTCCTGTTGGTTTGAAACGTTCAGTGGCAAAGATCATAACAGACGCTCTGCAACAAGCTATGTACAGAGTTTGACAGTGTGTTTCATTCAGGTATTATGGCGCCCGCAACAAAAACGGAGGTGTGGCCGAGTGGTTTAAGGCAACGGTCTTGAAAACCGTCGACTGTAACAGGTCCATGAGTTCGAATCCCATCGCCTCCGCCATATTCGTCACGCTAAAGCCCCGATCTTTCGGGGCTTTTTCGTTTCTGGGGCTTGAGGATCGACGCTGCTTTTGGGAGTCCCACCACAAAGGTAACCAGCGTCGACAGCGCAACATGGATGGTGAAGACCTTGCCGCCGTTGTTGTGCGGAGTTAATTCAAAAACTTCACAAAAATCAGCTCTGGATCACCAGGGTCAAGATTCTCCACAGTCCCGCTGTATTGATATCCAAGCTGTACCAACAATTGCCGCATGGGTGTATTGGACGTGTTGGTCGAAGTGAAGATCTTTCTGGCAGAGGAACAATGCTCTAAGTGAGCAACGATTTGCCGACCTACACCAGAACGTCTATGAGCGTTTGAGACGACTACAAGCGGGATGAACCACTCCCCGAAAAACTTGTGTCCAAACAGCCGTAACCGATCGGGACACTGGGATCGTTCGTCTCACAAGCAACCCAGCATTCGCCCGTGCCTACTACCCTTTCTATTTGTGCTCGACGGCCGTGATCTTTTGCCGCGATAGGATCCACACGCACCAACCATTCGATATCGCTCAAGACGGCCTGTCTGATTTGCCAATTCATGATCGCGTCCCTGTGCAAGAAGAAGGAGGAGGATACAAAAAGCCCAGCACTCTGGCTGGGCTTCGATTATTTTCTACATGCCATCATCTTGTCGGCGAGAGTTTTGGCTCTTTCGATCAACAGGTTCTGCCTGTCTTCATGAGTGGCCTCTCCTACGACCGGTGCCGTCAGATTACTTTCGGCAATCAACGCAGCGCAGAAGTATTGATCCCAGACTCTTTGCTCAGACGCCTGTTTGCTTACTTGGTCGGCGATCATATGGGGGCTCCTTTTGACGAGGTAGCACCGTCATTTTACGCCTCAATCGCCAACAGCCCCCGCGCTAGCGGATAGCCGGCAAACGGTGTGGAGCCAATTGGACTACACAGGTTTCCGGCGCCGCCTGGCAGCTATTTCACGCCAATATTCTGCGCAAAACGAAGCAGATAGCCATCGGGATCCAGGACCAGGAAATTCCTCTGCCCGAACTGTCGATCATGGCTGCGGTACCAATGTTCTTCGACAGGTCTCCTGATCGGGCAACCGGCGGCCTCAAGCGCGGAAACCAGGGCCGACACATCCGGACACTCGATGGAAAGGTTCATGCCTCGGCCATAGGGAGGCTCCAGGGGGCCGACACGCCAGGGCGAATCGTCATGCCAGTCCTGCTCCAGCATGATCTGGCTGTTGCCAAAGGAGAGAAAGGCAAACTGGTCCTCGGGCCGGTCGTACTCGACCCTGAAACCCAACACATCACAGTAGAAATACAGACTCTGTTTCAGATCCGAAACGATCAATTCCGGCACCAGGGCGTTCAACTTGAACATGTTCTTGTATCCATTCAGTTCCTTGGCCGGCCAATTTACCCTGGTTCTCAGTCATTGCCGGCTTATTTGGCACTCGGCATGACCTGTCATTGAACCTTCTGCCCGCTGCCAATCTTCTTGGCCCTGTCGATCCCCCACTCAAACGCATCTTCCATGTCCAGGCCATCCGGGGCCAGGTCGTTGTCTTCGACAATAACGCTGCCATCCGGCTTGTAGATGCCGATGAACATCTTGAGCGAGCCATCTCTGAGGATCTCTGATCGCACCTTGATCTTGCACCCATTGGAAAGGGTTTCACTGTGGTTCAAATGACGCTCAGTCATGGCCGCATCCCTCAGTAGATGAAGTTCGAGTAAGGCACAGCCCATTGATTCATGCCAGTCGATAGGCCCCCATCAAGAGTTAGAGACGACAGGTCCGATTTTGCGAAGGCAATAAAAAGCCCCGCACAGTGGCGAGGCTGTTTTTGTATCTATCAGCACTTCAGCCGGCAGGTTTCAGTGGCGCCGGGGCGGCCATGACATAGCGGGACATCAGGTAGGCGACCAGGCCGCCCAATGCCGCGCCCGCTGCATCGGCCAGAAACAGCGCCAGTTGAGAGGCCGAATGCTGGTAGACCCTGCACATCGCCACCCAGGCGTTTTCCATGAAGCCGGAAGCCCAGTCCCAGCCGCAGGGGTAGACCATCAAGAAGGCCAGCCCGGCGAGGGTGACCCATCCGGACAACCTGGACGGAGACTGCGAGAAGACGAACCGGGCCAGCTGGCAGATACCGACAAAGAGCCAGGCCGCCAGCATGCTTCTCATGAATTGGTCGAATAACTCGAAAAAGGCCATGGCGCCCTACGCTGAAAAATCACCGAACGATGATAGCCATTCGTGTCGCCATAAAAAACCCGGCGCAGCGGCCGGGTTTTCATCAATCGTTTAACGGTGCCCGTAGGCGGCCCCAGCGCCGGCCTTCCTTAACGTCCAGCGGCCTGGCAAGCTCCTGCACCCTCTTCCCCGGCTCCAACTGCGACCTGGACCAGGGCTTCCAGCAAGGCCTCGGTGTGATTGATCGATTCCCGGATCTCATCGAAGGCATCCTCCAGATCGCGCACCTTCGCTGTCGCCGAAGCGCCGCACAGGGCTTGCTGGATCTGGAACTCATCCTGCCTGAATTGCAGGACATTGGCCCGCAGGCCTTCGATACGAAGGGACAACTGCGAGATGTGATGACGGCGACGCTGAACCATTTCCGATTCTCCTTCATGGCCCTCTTACTTATTCAGATCGTCGCGCGCCGACAGATGTTCAGCGGTTCCTGACCAAAGGCACAGCGTGCCATGCCAGTGGCCAAGCCCTCAAAGCTTGCTGTCCAGCGCCACCAGCAAGGCCGCGTCCCGTCCGTAGATGTCCGGGGCATAGGACAGCTGGCCATGACTGTCGGCTTGCGCCGTCCAGTACGTGAGCAGGATCGGTACCGGCGTCGATAGCCTGAACTCATGAGTGAGCCCGGTGCTCAGCAATTCGTCGGTGCGCACCCGTTCCGCCGGGCTCACCAGCAGATCGCGCAGCTGCAACGCATGCTCGACCCGCACGCAGCCCGAACTGAAGGCCCTTGGCCCCTTGTTGAACAGCGCCTGGCTGGGCGTGTCGTGCAGGTACACCGAGAACGGGTTGGGGAAGCGGATCGCCATCTGCCCCAGCGGGTTTCTCGGTCCGGCTTCCTGGCGCAGGAGAATATTGCCAGGGTTGTCCCAGTCGATATCCTCCACCGCCAGGGGATGCCCTTCGCTGTTGAGCACCTGCAGGTTCTGCCGATTGAGGAAGGACTGGTCGCGGCGAATTTCCGGCAGTTTGTCTTCGCGGAAAATGGTCGGCGGCACCGTCCAGGTCGGGTTCAGGGTCAGGCGCGTGACCTGGGATTTCAACAGGGGCGTCTGGCGCTCGGCACGCCCCACCTGGGTCCGGGTCTGCCAGACCGGCACGCCGCCCTGATAGACGATCAACTGCGCCGCGGCCAGGTTGACCAGCAGGCTGTCGGGCTCCATGTCCTGCGCCAGCCAGCGAAAGCGTTCGAGGTTGATGCGCAGCTGTTCGCGGCGCATCTGCGGGCTGATGTTCAGTTCATTCAAGGTCCCCGCGCCGATCACCCCATCGGCTTGCAGCGAATGGCTGAGCTGGAAGCTTTTCACCGCACTCACCAGGTCGCTGCTGTAAAGGGTGTCGCCTTCGTTGGCGAGGGTGCTCAGGTACCCCTCCTTGAACAGCCGTTGCGCCAGTTCCGGCACTCGCGCGTCCTGCATCTGCGGACGCAACAGCGGCCCGCTGGGAAGCGGCTGCCAATGGGGCAACGCCAGCTGGCGCTGCTGGGCATACAGCTGGCGCAGGTTCTGATATTGCTCGAGGCTCGGCCGCGCCAGCGCGAAGGCCGCCGGGATGTCCTGCAGGCCGGGCCCGGCGATGGCAAGCACCTGCGCCTGGCGATCCAGCTGTGAGGGATGGGCGTGCCACATCGGCTCGAAACGGGCCTGCGACAGACGGCCGTAATGCAGGTCATGCAAGGCCTGCAGGTAATGCTGGCTGAAGCTCAGGTCGGCGCACAGCGCGTCGCCCGCGAGCGCACTGGCCGGCGAACGGTAGTCGGCCGGGTCCAGGCCATCGTCGGCCAGTTGCTGCAACTGGGCCTGCAACGCCTCCAAACGTGCGCTGGACGACCAGACCGGCTGGTCACCCTGCTGTTGGTAAAAAGCCTGTAACAGGCTCTGGGCGGGAATGTCCAGGTGCACCGCCAACACCGGACAGGCATCGGACAATCGAGTGAATACCTGTTGCACAGGATTCTCATGATCGACCAGTACATCCTGAGCAGTCGCGACCAACGGCGCAGCGAGCAGGAAAAGGCTCAAGTAACATGCGTGTTTTTTGAACAACTGCTTTACTCCAATCATGGCCATCATTGTGATGGTCAACCTCGGCAGTGGCTGCGAAAAATCATCCAACCACCTGTAACCAGAACTGCCAGGAGAGCGACAGGACGTCAGGAGCCAAAGTGACTGTGGGGACACTCTAGAATGCTGACCTTCTTGCGCCGGCTCTGTCTGGCAATGACCACCCTAGGCGCGATCTGCAGCCCCGCGCTCGCCGCCAACAACACGATTCCGCTGCTTTACAACAGCCTCGCCCACGCCGCTCCAGAACTCAATCCCCAAGTGCTGAAAAGTGCCTTGAGCGCCATGCAATGCGCAGTCAACAGTGGCGCCAGGCAGGCCCGGCACCTGGCGGTCATCGACTATTCGCAACCTTCCACCGCCCGCCGCCTGTGGATCTTCGACTTGAATAAAAGAACCCTGGTGCTGCGCGACCTGGTCGCCCATGGGCAGAAATCCGGGGAGAACTTCGCCACCCAGTTTTCCAATCGCATGGGCAGTTTCCAGTCCAGCCTCGGCCTGTTCCGCACCCAGGAAAGTTATGAAGGCAGCCACGGTTATTCGCTGCGCATGGACGGCCTGGAGCCAGGTTTCAATGACCTCGCCCGCGATCGGGATATCGTGATTCACGCGGCCGACTATGTGAGCCCCCTGTGGAGCCGACGCCAAGGGCGCATCGGCCGCAGCCTGGGTTGCCCGGCCGTGCGTCCGCAGGTGGCGCGCCAGGTGATCGACCGCCTCAAGGACGGTCAGTTCATGTTTTCCTGGTACCCCGACCAGCGTTGGCTGAAATCCTCGCCCTACCTCAACTGCCAGCCACGCCAGGTGGCCAGCATTGTCGCCGCCAGCGGTGGTTAACCCGTTCGCTCCTTAACCGGCGGCCGAGGCCGCCGTTTCCGGCTCTTCGGGTATTTTGACGAAGATGCTGTATTTCGCTCCCTCCATCGCTTCAAAGGCGATGAGCTTGTCCACCAGCGGGCCGCTCAGCACTTTGCCGGCATTGAGCAACAGCATGCCATTGTCGGCATTCAGGTTGCGCGCCAGGGTCATGCCCGGGGCCAGGTCGCGCGTCGTCAGGACCCTGACCGTCGGATCGGCCAGGGTGACATCGCTCTGATAAGCCGCACAGACGCCGACGAAATCCTCCACCAGGTCGGGGTCGTAGAGTTTGCCGGCGTATTTGCGAATGAACAGCAGCGCCTCATCGCTGTTCATCTGCCGTTCGAGTATCAGCCCGCGTTGCAGCTCGATGAAGTCCACGGCCAGCTTGAGCCAGCGCGAGCCCAGCGGAATGGCCTCGCCCTTGAGATGATCGGGAAAACCGCTGCCATCCCAGCGTTCCTGGTGATGCAGGATGATGCGCGCCGCGTCCTTCATCGGCTCCAGGGTCATCAGCAGCGACTCGCTCTGCTTCGGGTAAGCCCGGTACAGGTCGCGCTCGTTGTGGTGCAGCAGGTCCGCGGGCGCGGTCATCATGCTGTCGGTCCAGCTCAGCTTGCCGATGTTGTACAGCGCGGCGGCCATGGTCATGTTGCGGCTGTCGGCTTCGTCCAGGCCATGGGTGATGCAATAGACACGAATCAGCTCAATGATCTGCCGGTTGGTCTGCTTGGCCTTGGGCAAGCGCAGGTTGGCCAGCAGCGAAAACACCTCGGTACCGGTCACGTAGCTGCGCTTGAGCTCTTCATACGCCAGATCGAGCATGTCGGCGGTCTGTTGCAGTTCGGCGGTGCGCGCCGCCACATGCTTTTCCAGGGTCGAGTTGAGGGTTTTCAATTGCTCGTTCTGTTGCCGGGTCAGGGCTTCCAGACGCTGGCGCTCGCTTTCGGAATTGTGATGGGCCAGGGCCTGGCGCAGCGTCACCAGCATGTCCTCGTCGTTCCAGGGCTTGCTGATATACCGATGGATCTGCCCTTCATTAATGGCCTTGGCGATCAAGGCCATGTCGGCATAACCAGTGAGCAGGATGCGCAGCGTCGATGGATAACGCTGATGGATATGGGCCAGCAAGGTCGCGCCGTCCATGCTCGGCATGCGGGCGTCACTCATGACCACGTCGACCGGCCGCTGTTCGAGGATCTCCAGGGCCTTGGCACCGCTGTCGGCCAACAGGATGTCGTAAGGCTGGCTGCGTAACAGCCGACGAAGGCTATTGAGAATCGATTCCTCATCGTCGACCAGCAGTACCGTCGGTCTGTCCTGGGCTGCGCCCGCTGTATGTTCTTCCATGGTTCCCCCTCCCCTTTGACTTCGATCAGACCCGCCTTCTGGGACAGGCTAGATGACTTGTAGTGTTTCGGCATGAATTCGACGCCGCCCGATTAGCGCATACGGGGGAGCCTGACTATGCTCAAGGCCAAAATGGATTGCATGTTCAGGAAGCAGGAAGGGAAGCCCGATGAGCTTATATACAAGGTGCCCGCACCGAGTTGGAGCACGCCGATGATGGTGTCGGCAGACCGGACCAACCGGCGAATTCTGATCGTCGACGACACGGCGTCGATCCATGAGGACTTTCACAAGATCCTCGCCTGCACGGATGCCCCCGGGGACAGCCTCAGCGACGCCGAAGCCGCCCTGTTCGGTACGCCCGTCAGTGCCTCGCTGGAGCATTTTTTCCTCGACTCGGCGTTTCAGGGCCGGGAGGCGCTGGACAAGGTGCAGGCAGCGCTGGATCACGATGCGCCTTATGCCATGGCGTTCATCGACATGCGCATGCCGCCCGGCTGGGACGGCCTGGAAACCATCGAGCGGCTGTGGCAGGTCGACCCCAAGCTGCAAATCGCCCTGTGCACCGCCTACTCCGACTATTCCTGGGAAGACATCGCCGAGCGCCTGCAACTGGGCGACCGCCTGCTGATCCTGAAAAAGCCCTTCGACGCCATCGAGATCCGCCAGATGGCCAGCGCCCTGACCGTAAAATGGCAGATGACCGAAGACGCCGAGCTGAAAATGGATCAGCTGGAGCAAGCGGTCGAGGAACGCACCCGCGAGTTGGCCGACGCCAACATCATCGTGCAGAACAGCCCCACCATCCTCTATCGTCTGCGGGGCGAGCCATCGTTCACGCTGATGTACATCTCCCACAACATCACCAAGTTCGGCCATGTGGCGGCGCAACTGGTGGCCTCGGCCGACTGGGCCCAGACCCTGATCCACCCCGACGACCAGGCCAAGGTCAAGAACGCCATGCTGCGGATCCTCGATCGGGATGTGGCGGGAGCCTCCATCGAGTTCCGCATGCGCACCGGTGATGGCGCCTTTCGCTGGGTGGAAAACCGCTATATTCCGGTACGCAACGACCAGGGCCAATTGGTCGAGGTGGAAGGGATCATCCTCGACATTACCGAACGCAGGCTGGCCGAAGAAAAAATGGCCCTGATGGCCCGCACCGACAGCCTGACCGGGTTGGCCAACCGCGCCACCCTGATCGAGCGCCTGCATCAGGCATTCGCCGCGGCCCGACGGGGAGCCGCGCCCTTCGCGATGTTTTACCTGGACCTGGACCACTTCAAGCGCATCAACGACACCCTCGGCCACCCCATTGGTGACTTGCTGCTGCAGGAAGTGGCCCGGCGCATCAAGGCCTGCACCCGGGAAAACGATGTGGTGGCGCGCCTGGGCGGCGACGAGTTCGCGATCCTGCAACTGGACGTCGACGAGGCCACGCATTGCGCCGCGCTGGCGACGAAAATCCGCGACACCCTGCTGCTCCCCTACTCCCTGGAAGGCAACGAGGTGCGCATCTCGGTGAGCATCGGCATCAGCCTCTACAGCCCGCAGACCCTGAGTGCCGACAGCCTGATGGCGCAGTCGGACATGGCGCTGTATCGCTCCAAGGACAAGGGCCGCAACCAGTTCCATTTCCACAGCGAGGAAATCAACCAGGAGGTCACGGAGCGGGTGACCCTGGCCAACGACCTGAAGCTGGCCCTGGAACGCGACGAACTGCACCTGCATTACCTGCCGGAAGTCGATCTGGGCACCGGCAGGATCCTCGGCATGGCGACCCAGGTTCGTTGGCTCCACCCCCTGCGCGGCTGGCTCGAGGCCGAGGATTTCATGCCCGCGGCCGAGAAGACCGGCATCGTCATCGCCCTCGGTCATTGGCTGCTGGACCAGGCCTGCCGGCAGATGCGCGCCTGGCGCGACCAGAACGTGGCACCGCCATTGATTGCGATCCATTTGTCCCTGGTCCAGCTCAAGACCGGGCCAGAACTGATCTACGACGTATTACGCACCACCGCGCGCTGGGACCTGTGCCCGTGGGACCTGAGATTCGACGTGACCGAGGGCACCCTGGCCCAGACCAAGTGGACCCACAACGACATCCTGCCCAGGCTGTGCGAGCTGGGCGTGAAGATCGCCATCGACGATTTCGGCACCGAGTATTCCTCGTTCGACTACCTCAAGACCTACAGGGTCAACCACCTCAAGCTGGCCCAGCGCTTTCTCGACAGCGCCAGCAGCGACCCGGACAACGCCATGACGCTCCGAGCCATCCTCAACTTCGCCCGCGAGGTGGGCATCGGGGTCACCGCTGATGGGGTGGAAACCCAGGAGCAGCGCACGACCTTGATATCCAGCGGCACGTCACTGGGGCACTCGCTCGGTGCGGCGGTCGACAGCGACCAGGCTGGCGAACTGCTCAAGGCCAGGTCTGCTGCTGTGGATGGCAGCACCAGGTCGGCGGATCCGACGTCGGAGAATTTCAGGTGAGCCCGTTATCCGTGGTGCCCAATCGGCGAATTCTGATCATCGACGACACACCGGCGATCCATCAGGACTTTCGCAAGATTCTCAGCCCCGAAGACGAAGGGCCTCTGGGCAACACCGAAGCCTTGCTGCTGGGCGCCAGCCGCAGACCCCATCAGCACTTCGAGCTTGACTCGGCCTACCAGGGCGAGGAAGCCGTGGAACTGGTCAAGCGCGCCCAGGCCGAAGGCCGGCCGTATGCCCTGGCCTTTATCGACATGCGCATGCCACCCGGCTGGGATGGCCTGCAGACCATCGAGCATCTGTGGAAAACCGATCCGCAGTTGCAGATCGCCCTATGTACCGCGTTCTCCGATTATTCATGGGAAGCCATGGCCGAACGTATCGAGTTCGGCGACCAGCTGCTGATCCTGAAAAAGCCGTTCGACAGCCTCGAAATTCGCCAGATGGCCAGCGCCCTGACCTGGAAATGGCAACTGGCGCAGGACGCGGCGAGCAAGATGCGCAACCTGGAACAGACCATCGAGGAACGGGTCCAGGAACTGCTGAGCGTGTCGCACCTGCTGCACTACGATGTGCTCACCGGGCTGCCCAACAGTACCTTGCTCGGTGATCGCCTGACCCAGCATCTGTCCCAGTCCCGCCGCCATGACCGCCAGTTGGCGGTGATGTTCATCGGCCTGGACCGTTTCAAGCGCATCAACAACGCACTCGGGCACCCGGCGGGAGACGAGATGCTCAAGCTCGTCGCCCGCAGCCTGGCGACCACGGTGCGCGAAACCGACTCGGTATTTCGCTACGGTTCGGACGAGTTCGTGGTGATTATCGGCGACATCCTGCACCCACAGCAGACCCGAGGGGTGGCCGAAAAAATCCTGGCCGCCATCAATACCCCTCATTCCGTGGCGGGCCACGACCTGACGGTCACCGCCAGTCTGGGCATCAGCATCTATCCCTACGACGGCGCCGATGCCGTAACGCTGATCAAGAACGCCGAGACGGCCATGCGCAACGTCAAGGACTGCGGCCCCAACAACTTCAGCTTTTTCATCGAAGACATGAACCTGCGCGCGCGCCAGCAGCAGACCTTGGAAACCGGCCTGCGCCTGGCGTTGCAGCGTGAGGAGTTCGTCCTGCACTACCAGCCCAAGCTGGACCTGGCGCGGGGCACGGTGGTCGGTGCCGAGGCTCTGGTGCGCTGGAACCGGCCCGGCCATGGCTGGGTGTTCCCCTCGGACTTCATCCCGGTGGCCGAAGACAGCGGGCTGATCGCCGCCCTCAGCCAATGGGTATTGCGCCGTGCCTGCCTGCAATCGCAGGCCTGGCAAGCGCAAGGCCTGCCGCCCATCTGCATGTCGGTGAATGTGTCGGCCATCGACTTCCGTCAGCACGACTATGTCGAACGCCTCACCCGCACGCTGGCCGAGACCGGGCTCGACCCGACATTGCTGGAACTGGAAATCACCGAAAGCGTGCTGATGCAGAACGTCGACGCCACCATCGCCACGCTCCATGCCATCAAGCAGCTGGGGGTTCGCCTGGCCATCGACGACTTTGGCACCGGCTACTCGAGCTTGAGCTACCTGCAGAAATTCCCGGTCGACGTGTTGAAGATCGACCAGTCGTTCGTGCGTGACCTGGGCACCGACAGCAACGACGCGAAACTGGTCAGCAGCATCATCGACCTGGGTAAAAGCCTCAACCTGAGCATCATCGCCGAAGGCGTGGAGACCGCCGAACAACTGGACTTTCTCAAGCGTCACCACTGCGAGGAAGGCCAGGGTTTCTACTTCAGCAAGGCCGTGGAACCCGAGGAGTTCGCCCGCTTCCTGACCGAATCCCAGCGACCTCACCTGCCCCATCCATGAAGTTGTGCCTGGTAAGGATACCGACCATGTCGTCACTTGCATTACTCCTTTCGGCCAACCTGCTGCTCGCTCCAGGCGCCGAGGCCGCGCCATTGGAAGGACCGCTCAAACCCCTCCCCGCAGCACCGGCGCTGGACAGCAAGCGGGTCGAACTGGGACGACGCTTGTTCAACGACCCGCGCCTGTCGGTGAACAACAGCCTGTCGTGCGCCAGTTGTCATCGCCTTGATCGAGGCGGTGCCGATACCGTTCCGCACTCCCTGGGTTTCGATGGCAAGCCCGTGGGGGTCAACACCCCGAGCGTGTTCAACGCCAGCCTGAACTTCCACCAGTTCTGGGATGGTCGGGCCGAAACCCTGGAAGACCAGGTGCACATCGTGGTGCAGAGCCCCAGCGAAATGGGCAGCGACTGGAAAGTCGTGGTACAGCGCATCGCCGACGACCCGGCCTATCGCACCGCCTTCGCCGATGCCTACCCCGGTGGTGTGTCCCAGGCCAACATCCAGGGCGCCCTGGCCGATTACGAACGCACCCTGCTCAGCGCCAACTCGCGCTTCGACCGATACCTGGCGGGCAACACCGAGATCCTCGACATCGAGGAAAAGTACGGCTACCAGCGCTTCCAGGAATACGGCTGCATCGCCTGTCACCAGGGGGTGAATATCGGCGGCAACATGTTCCAGAAGTTCGGCGTGCTCGGCGACTACTTCGCGGCCCGGGGCAACCCTACCGAGGCCGACCTGGGGCGCTTCAACGTCACGGGCGAAGAAGACGACCGCAATGTGTTCAAGGTGCCGAGCCTGCGTAACGTCGCGGTCACGGCGCCGTACTTCCACGACGGTTCGCAAGCCACCCTCGAAGGCGCGGTGGCGGTGATGTTCAAGTACCAGCTGGGACGTACGCCGTCCGAGGAAGACAAACGCCTGATCGTCAAATTCCTCAAGACCCTGACCGGCGAATGGGAAGGCAACCCCTTATGAAAGTATCCCGTCGCGTAAGCATCCTGTTGCTGGCCGCCCTGGCGGTATTGATGGCTTCGATCCTGCTCTTTCTCTACCTCAAGTCCAGGTCCGACCAGACCGTGACCTACACCGAATCGCGCGACCTGATCCGCCAGATCAAGCAGCAGGACTCGCTGTGGGAAAACGAAATACTCAAGGCCAGGGTGGCCATCACCCATAACTACGATCCGCTGGTTTCACCCCTGGGCGAGATGATGCGCCTGTGGCAGAAATTCGACTCGATGGAGGCGCAGAACCAGCGCAACGATTCGCCGCTGTGGCGCAATGCCCATGACGGCTACCTGAACGCGATAAAGGAAAAGACCCGGCTGGTGGAACAGTTCAAGTCGCACAACTCTGTGCTGCGCAACTCCCTGGCCTTTCTGCCGACCGCCGAGGACGATATCCAGCAGGAGCTCGCCCAACTGCACGACGCGGACAAACTGCAACTGCAGAACATCGCCACCGATACCTACGACCTGTTGCTCAGCAGCCTGGAGTTCGCCCAGGTCACCTCCGACGACAGGGCCGCGGACATCCTGGTGGGCCTGAACAAGCTGACGGTCAACAAGGAGCGCTTGCCCACGGACTTCCATGGCCTGATCGATACCCTCAGCAACCACGTCGAGCTGATCCTGCGCGAGCAACCCAAGGTCAACCGCCTGCTGGAGGAGATCGAAGTGGTGCCGGTCGACGAGCGCCTGGACGACATCACCGTCCTGCTCAACCGCGACCAGCAACAGGCCGAGGCCGTCGACCAGCGATACCATTTCTACCTGCTGCTGTTTTCCGCGCTGCTGGTACTGCTGTTGATCTGGCTGGGCATTCGCCTGATCCGCAGTTTTGCCGAGATCAACCAGATGAACCGCGCCCTGGTGGCCGCCAACGACGAACTCGAACAACGGGTCGAAGAGCGCACGCGCCAGCTCAAGGACACCCAGAGCGAACTGCTCGACACCGCCCGCCAGGCCGGCATGGCGGAAATCGCCACCAATGTCCTGCACAACGTCGGTAACGTGCTCAACAGTGTGAACATCTCCGCCGACCTGGTCAGCCGCAAGCTGCGCAACAGCAAGGCCCAGGGGCTGGGCAAGGCGATGCAGTTGATCAACCAACACAAGCAGGACCTGGGCAGCTATCTCACCGAGGACGAAAAGGGCAAATTGCTGCCCGGCTACCTGAACCAGCTGGTCGAGGCCATCGACCTGGAACAGCAAGGCATGACCGAGGAGCTGAGCCAACTGAGCAAAAGCGTCGATCACATCAAGGACATCGTCGCTACCCAGCAATCCTATGCGGGCGCCAGCAGCCTGCTGGAACCGCTGTCGGTCAGCGAACTGCTCGAAGACGCGCTGCGCATGAACTCCGGCGCCCTCACCCGCCATCATGTGACCGTGCGCAAGGAATACGCCGACGTACCACTGATCATGGGCGACAAGCACCGCCTGCTGCTGATCCTGATCAACCTGATCAGCAACGCCAAGTACGCCATGTCCGACCTGTCCAACCAGACGCGCAACATGACCCTGGCGGCAGCGGTGGTCGACGGCGAGACCTTGCAGATCAGCGTGCGCGACGAAGGCGAAGGCATTGCTCCGGAAAACATGACCCGCATCTTTGCCCACGGCTTCACCACCCGCAAGGAAGGCCATGGGTTCGGCCTGCACAGTTGCGCCCTGGCGGCCATCGAGATGAATGGCCACCTGACTGCCCACAGCGACGGCCCGGGCAAAGGCGCGCTGTTCGTCCTGCAGATCCCCCTGATCACCGCCGAGGTTGAGGCATGAACAACCCGATAAACCGGCGCATCCTGCTGATTGACGACACCCCGGCGATCCACGACGACTTCCGCAAGATCCTTACGCCCAAGACCGGCGACAGCGCCGACCTCGATGCGATGGAAAGCGCGCTGTTCGGCAGCGCGCCAAAAACCGCCGCCACAGTGTTCGAACTGGATTCGGCCTATGGTGGCCAGGAAGGCCTGGGCAAACTGCTGGAAGCGGCGGGCAAGGGCCAACCCTATGCCCTGGCCTTCGTCGACATGCGCATGCCCGATGGCTGGGACGGCGCGCAAACCATCGAAGAGTTGTGGAAGCACGACCCACTGCTGCAAGTGGTGGTGTGCACCGCCTACTCCGACTATTCCTGGGACGAGTTGCTCGATCGCCTGAACGGCCACGACCGGCTGCTGATCCTGAAAAAGCCCTTCGACAATATCGAAGTCCAGCAGATGGCCAATACCCTCACCACCAAATGGGAAATGACCATGCGCGCGCAGCTGCAGATGAGCGAGCTGGAAGAACGGGTGGAGCAACGTACCCTGGCGTTCAAGCAGGCCAGCGCCGCGCTGCGACGGGAAATCGACGAGCGCAAGCTGCTGGAAAGCCAACTGGTGCAATCGGAAAAGCTCGCCTCCCTGGGCCAGCTGGCCGCCGGGGTCGCCCATGAAATCAACAACCCGGTCGGCTTCATTTCCTCCAACCTCGGCGCCCTGGACAACTACTTCAAGCGCCTGCAGGAGATGCTCGAGGCTTACGGCAATGCCGAAACCGGGATCGGCGCCAGCGAGCTGCGCGATCGGCTGAAACAGTTGCGCACGGATATCGAGCTGGATTTCCTCCTCGAGGACATTCCGCTGCTGATCAAGGAGTCCAAGGACGGCATCGGCCGGGTCAGCCAGATCGTCAAGGACCTCAAGGACTTTTCCCGGGTCGATTCGACCCAGGAATGGCAATGGGCGAACCTGCAACAGGGCATCGACTCGACCCTGAACATCGTCGCCGCCGAGATCAAGTACAAGGCCGACGTGATCAAGGAGTACGCCGAGCTGCCGGAGGTCGAGTGCCTGCCTTCGCAGATCAACCAGGTGGTGATGAACCTGATCGTCAACGCCTCCCAGGCCATGGGCAACGAACGGGGCACCATCACCCTGCGCAACGGCGTCGAGGGCGAGAACGTGTGGATCGAAGTGGCCGACAATGGCTCGGGCATCCCGCCGGACAGCCTGCAGAAAATCTTCGACCCGTTTTTCACCACCAAACCCGTGGGCCAGGGCACGGGGCTGGGGCTGTCGCTGTCCTACGGCATCGTCAAGAAACACCGCGGCGACATCTCGGTGCGCAGCGAGGTCGGTGTCGGCACCACCTTCCGCGTCGAGCTTCCGGTGCGTCAGAACAGAAAGGCCAGTTGAGTTGCGGCATCTCTTGCCCAGTGCCTGTCCCCCCAGCGAGGCCATTTCGGCCGAAGCGAGCCAGAACAAAAAAGGCGGCCCGAAGGCCGCCAAGAGGTTCATCCAGCGGTGATTGCGGCATGCCCGCCTATTGCCTGACGGCGGGCACCGGCCGCACCAGCCAGGCCGCCAGGGCCGGTAACAGCAGGATGGCGCCCCAGACATTGACCAGGAACATGAACGCCAGCAGCACCCCCATGTCGGCCTGGAACTTGAGGATGGAAAACACCCAGGTGGACACGGACACCGTCATGGTCACTGCGGTGAACAGCGAAGCCGTCCCTCGCTGCTTGAGCGCTTCGACAAACGCTGAGCGCAGGTCCAGATGACGTGAGTGCATCTCGTGCTTGATCCGCTCGAACAAGTAAATGCCGTAATCCACGCCGACCCCCACCCCCAGCGCCACCACAGGCAAGGTGTTGACTTTGAGGCCGATGCCCAGCAACGCCATCAGGCCGTTGCACAGCACCGTGACCAGCGCCAGCGGCAGGATGATGCACAGGGTGATGCGCAGCGAACGAAAACTCAGCAGGCAGAGCAAGGTCACCGAACCGAACAGCGCGAGGTTGACCCATTTGTCCGCCGCCGCGACCGCCTCGTTAGTCGCGGCCATGACCCCGACATTGCCGCTGGCCAATTGAAAGCGCAGCTCACTGCCGTCGTGGGTGGCCTTGAACGCCTTGATCCGCTCGATGATGCGGTCGATGGTCGAAGCCTGGTGATCCTCGGTGTATAGCGAGATCGGCATGGCGGTGCAGGTGGAGTTCATCAATTCGTTGCCAAGACGCGTGGCGAACCCCACGCCCTGGGCGATTTGCGCGCGCTCCTCGGGAATGGTCCGCCACTTGATGAAGGTTTCGGCATAACCCTGGGTGATCTGCCCGACATAACCGGCCAGCCCACGCACCGTACCGATACCCGGGGTCTGTTTCATGTCGAACTCAAACTCTTCGACCTTGCCCAGAATATGCCGGTCGACACAGGGCGACTCGTTGCCGCTGGCTTCTACCACCACCTGCAACAGATCGACACCGATGGCGAAACTGCGGGTGATCATGGCCACGTCCTGGTTGTAACGCGAGTCGGCGCGCAGCTCCGGAACGCCCTGCCCGGTATCGCCAACCTTCAACTTGCCGGCCTGCCAGAGGCCGACGCCGAGCAACGCCAGCGCGATCAGGATGACCGGTATGCTGCCTTTGCGGGTGGCCAGTACGCCAATTCGCTCCCACAGCCGGTTGCCGGCGGTTTCCTTACCCCGCAAACGTTCGGCTTCCTTGGCCGAGAACCCCATGTAAGACAGCAGGATCGGCAGCAGCAGTTTGTTGGTGAGGATCATCAGGCTGACCCCCAGGGTGGCGGTGATCGCCAGCTCGCGGACCATCTCGATCTGCACGAACGCAATCACCAGAAAACCCAGGGCATTGGCCAGCAGCGCCATGGCCCCCGGGATGAAGAGCTTCTGGAAACAGTTGCGCGAGGCGGTAATGCTGTCGTGGCCACGCAGGGTTTCCAGTTTCCAGGCATTGGTCATCTGCACCGCATGGGAGACGCCGATGGAGAAAATCAGGAACGGCACCAGAATCGACATCGGATCGAGCGCCAGGCCCAGCAGCGGCAGCAGCCCCAGCAGCCAGACCACCGGCACCATGGCGCATATCAACGCCCAGCACGTCAGCATGCGCGACCCGCAATACCAGTAGAGCAGCAGCGCGGTGATCACGAAGGCCACGGCGAAGAACAGCAACACCCCCGCGGCACCGTCAGCGATATCCCCGGTCGACTTGGCGAAACCAATGATATGCACGCTGATGCCCTCTTTCTCGTGCTTGGCGCGGATCGCTTCGAGCGCCCTGCTCACACCCTGCAGGTCGAGGCGTGCACCGGTGTCTGGGTCCACCTCCTGCAGGTTCGCCACCACCATCGCCGCGCTCAAGTCATTGGCGACGATACGCCCGACCCAGTCCGACTTAAGCACATTGTCACGCACGGCCTGGAGTTGCTCGGGGTGCCGGTGAAGTCGGCGGCGACAATATTGCCGCCCCGAAAGCCGTCCTCCACCACCTCGTTGTAACGTACGTTGGCGGTAAACAGCGAAGTGACCGAGCTGCGCTCGACGCCCTTGATGTAGAACACTTCTTCGGTGACCTGGCGCAGGCTGTCCATGAACCTCGGGTCGAAGATCTCGCCCTTTTCGTTCTTCAACGCCAGCAGCACTTTGTTGGCGCCGCCGAAATCCGTCTGGTACTTGAAGAAGGACTGCATGTATTCATGCTGCAGCGGGATCATCTTGGAAAAGCCCGACTCCACCCGCAGCTGTGTGGCGGTAAGGCCAAACAAAAGCGTCAGCAGGATGAAAAAAATCAGCAGCGGCCGACGCACGTGAAAAATCCAGTAGGACACCCGACCGACCAGACCCTGGGAAAAGTTGTGGCGGTCGAGCACCTGATCGTTGGCCACAGGTTCGAGCCCCCGGCTGTCGTGGTATTTGCTCATAGAAACCTCAATTGGCTGTCACTTTCGTCAAGCTCAGGTGCTGGACGCCGGTCTCGCCCACGGCTAGAGCGCCGTCGGCCACCGCAACGATCTGGGAGAGCCCGCCATGGGCGGCTTTGCTCAGGGAAAAACTGCGGCCATCGTCCTGGCTGAGCGCCAGCAACCCGGCATTGCCGACCAGGGCAATACGCCCGTCGGACAAGACCTGGCCGCCTTGGACGGCGACCTTGACCGACAGGGGGATCAACTGCCAGCTTTGCCCCTGATCGCTCGAGCGATACAGGTTGCCGCGCATGCCGAAGGCCAGCAGCGCCCCGCTGGGAGTCTGCAGCCCGCCGAAAAAAGAGCCCTCGTAGGGCGATTGCAAGGCTTCCCAGTTCTGCCCCAGGTCACGCGAACGCAACAGGGTGCCGGACTCGCCGAACAGGAACAGATCGGGCCCCGCCTTGAGTACCTTGGCAATGTGCCGATCGAAGTCCTCGTTCAGTACCGTTTTCCTGCTCCAGCTCGAGCCGCCGTCCAAGGACTCCAGGTAGTGGCCGAATGCGCCATAGGCGACGAAATGCTGGCCGCCCAGGTGGGTCACGCCGAGCAGCGAATCATGACCAATATCCTCCACCGGGATCGCCGTCCATTGCTGGCCGCCGTCGGTGGTACGCAGCAGCGTCGCGCCATGCCCGACGGCAATGCCCAGGCGCTCGTCGGCGAAAGCCAGCCCTGTCAGCGTACGATCGGCCGGGGTGCGAATGGCCTGCCAATGCCCACCGTCGTCCGTCGAGCGCAGGATCCATCCGCGCTCGCCCGCGCTGAACAACTGGCTGCCGACGCGCTGGATATCCAGCAGGATGATCCGCCCCGGATCGATCGATGCCTGGGGCAAGCCAGGCGTCTCGGCACGTACGGCGGATGCAGCGATAAAGACTGCCCACAGCAACCCGCGAATGGGCTTTGCAAAAATAGCCATTGGCCGCTCCTCTCTTATTATTGGGAATAGACGACCCGCTACCGGGTCGCCTTGAGGCTGCATGAGGGCTCAGTGGCCAGCGCGACGCAGGGCATCGGGTTGGAACTCGGCCTGGCGTCCCTTGATGCCGAACTTCCAGGGCTGCTTGACCTCGTTGTCCAGACCCGACGCCATGTAGTTGCCGTTGCTCAGGTCGTGCCAGATATTGGCGCGGTACCAAGGCACGCCGACGTCGTAGAACTGGATCAGCGGATGCACACCGATACGCCACAGCTGGCCACGGGTGTCATAGGCGTCTTCGATCAGCAAGGTCCAGCTGTCCTCGTCGAGGTACATCACGCGCTTGCCGTAGATATGCTTCTGCCCGGCCTTGAGGGTGCCTTCCACAACCCAGGTACGGTGCAGTTCGTAGCGCATCAGGTCAGCGTTGACGGTGCCTTTTTGCAGGATGTTTTCGTACTTCAGCGACTTGTCGGACAACTTGTAATTGTTGTACGGAACATAGATTTCCCGCTTGCCGATCAGCTTCCAGTCATAGCGGTCGGGGGCGCCGTTATAGCCGTCGTACTGATCGGTCACCCGCATGCTCTCGGTGCCGTCGCTGATGTTGTCGTAGGCCAGGTCCGGGGCGCGGCGCACACGGCGTGCGCCGGCGTTGTAGATCCATGCCGAACGCGCCTCCTTGACCTGGTCTACCGGCTCGCGCACCAGGTACACCGTACCTTGCAACGTGGCCGGTTCCAGGAAGTAGCCCAGGAAGGAGAACAGATGGTTGTCCACGCTGCGGTCCATGTTCTGGTCGAACACCCGATTCTCGCGGAAACCCACCTTGTAGAACTCGCCGCCGCTGCGCACCGGGAACCAGTGATAGGTACGATCGAAGCCGCCGCCCAGGTAGCGCACCAGATGGTTCCAGATCGCCTCCTGGCCATTCTTCGGAATCGGGAAGGGAATGTTCGAGCCATTGAGGTTGCTCAGGCCGAAGCCCTGCAACTCGACCTGGGTGGACTGCGCCTTGGCTTTGGCCGTGACTTCGGCAGGCAATGCCGCGGTACGTCGGGTCTGGTAGATCGGCATCTTGAAGTTGTCGTACTTCTTCAGCAATGCCAGGGTGCCGGGCGTCAGCTTGTCCTTGTACTGGTCGGCATTGGCCGCGGTGATCGTAAACTGCGGCTTGTCCTGCGCAAACGGATCGATATACCCCTGCTCCGGCTTCCAGCCCGCGGGAGGCGACGTCAGGCCGCCCTGCCAGGCCGGAATGCTGCCATCGGCATTACCGGCCTTCTCGGCCCCCACCGGGTCAGGTCGTTGCCAAGGCGGGCCGCCTCGGCTTCGGTCAATTTGGCGAAGGCATCGTTGCCCCCGACCAGCAGCGCGACGGCAATCGCCAGGGTCCGCGGAATGCGGCAAGTCTTTATTGTTTTCATGCCTTGTTCCTCATCAGAACTTGTAGCTGTAATTCATCGAGTAGTAGTCCCGATCGCGCAATGGGTCATACTTGGCGTCGTTGTTGAACGTCACATAGTTGAACTCCAGGCTGTGGGCCTTCAGGTAGTCGAAACGCACCCCGGCGCCAACGGTAAAGCGGCCTTCGTTGAACTGGCCGTCCATCGAAACCCCTTCCACGTCCTGCCCCAGGAACAGACTCGGATAGGTACTGACCCCAACGCCCAGCAGGTCCGGGTATTCCAATTGCCCGCGCACACGGTAGCCCCAGGCGAAATCGGTGATGTAACCGTCGTCCTTGCAGCCGTCGGGTTGCCGGTTGACCGGCGTACCGCAGAGGTTGCCGCCATAGCTGGCCGACGAGCCCGGTCCGAAGATGAAGCCGCGGCCATAGCGGATGTCGTCGTCACCCTGAGGGATGTCGTTCCACTGGAAGGCGACCTCGGCCACCACCTGCAGGTTCGAGGCTCCCAGCACGTTGGGGAACAGGTTGACGCCGTTGATCTGCAGCTGGGTTTTCTCGAAACGGTCATAACCGCGGATATAGGCATCCGGGCCCGCCGCACGCGCCTGCTCGCCTTGCGGCCCCACCCCCTGGACAGCAGCGCTGAGCAAGTCGTTACCGTTGCGCTGCACTGGTGTATTGGGCGAGTAGCTCAGCTCCGCCCCGACCGACCAACTGGCCAGGGTGGTGGCCGCGCTGAGGCCGTACAGGTGGATGTCCTCCGGGTACTCCCAGAAGGCCGTGGTCGAGGTCGCGCCGAGCGGCAGGTTTTCATGGACTTCCACCGGGTTCAGGAAGGGTGGCCGTGCCCCTGCGGGGATCCGCCCCCAGTCGCCGCTCTGGGCGGAAATGATCGGTGTGCGCGAGTGGATCGTCATCGCATAGGCGCCGATCTCGGTATCGATCGACTCGACCAGATAGTGCAGGGCCACGCCCCATTGCCCCGAATCCCGGGCATCCTTGCCGCTGCTCAGTGGAACATTCAGGCCATTGGTGAAACCGGTCGGGTTGTTGACGCTGGGCAGCGAGGTCGCCATGGTGCAACCGCCCGGATGGGTCGAAATGATGGTTTCGGTGGTCGACCAGTAATTGCCGCAACCCTCGACGACCGTGGGCTCCCACTTGAACTGATAGAAGGCCTCCAGCGACAGCCCGTCGCTGATGCCGAAGCTGCCGGAGATCATCCCCACCGGCAATAACGCTTCCTTGACCTCGGTGCCTGGGCGGCGCAGCGAAGGCACGTCGATCGGGTTGATCTGGTTCAGGCCCTGGACGAAAACGCTCTCGCCCCAGTTCAGCACCTGACGTCCCAGGCGCAGCTGCAACGGCCGCTCGTCCACGTAATAGGTGTCGTAGACATAGGCGTCGAGCAAGTAGATGCCCTTGTTCTTCTGCAGGTCCTCGAAACCGTCGTCGGACAGTGGCTTCTTCTGGTAGCCGTTGGCCTGGTTGCCGAAATGCACGTCTTCGTCTTCCAGGGCCTGGTCATACCAACCCTTGACGCGAACCATGCCGCCCAGGTCGCCGTTGTGCATGCTCAGTTCAGTGAGGAACTTGCCGATGGTGGAGAAACGATCGCCCCGATCGTAATTGAGGTTGCCGCCGTCCGTATTGGAGCCGCCAAGACCGTCGGTCTTGCCGATCACCTGACCGTCGAGCTGGCTGTACAACCCGTTGTCGCGCCCTTCGGCCCGCCAACTGCTCCCGATTGAAAGCGTGGTATCGAGACTCCCCGACCAGCCGCTATCGGTATCAAAATTGAAGGCCTGCGCCTGACCGGCACCCGTGCCAAGAATCCCCAGCACGACCGCCTGACCAAGCGTGTGCCGGATAACGTCTGTTTGTGGCGTATTTATTCTTATCATTGCTCACATTCCTGAATAATCCCGACTCTATGGGTAAACCCACCAACTCCTGGCGTCTTGGAATCCCTAGAAAAATCTCCCTCTTCAACCGCTCGACCGCTAGAAACTGGCCCCTCCAGTAAACAGCGAGCGCATAGCCGTTACCCCTCCCGAAATGGGAGGGGGGGGGATAGGTGTGAAGGGATAGCGAAATCAAGAACAGGCCCCAGCGGCGTCGGCGCACAAGCGCCTGACATGATGCCAGCCGACGGCCAAGGCCGCAGGCAGCTCAGGGTCCGAGAAAAGCCGTGCTATGCACAGGCCGACACCCGTCGGCCGGCCTGTACTGTCGGCAACCGGACAGACCGGCCGGTACCGCCCCTGGGTATCACCTGGCGATCCCGCTCAAGGACGGCGAGCAACCATGGAGAACATACTGCGATTGCCTGTCCCGCATTACGCTGGCGCAGGCAATCTGCGGGTCATGGGCAAAAAACAACCGGCAACCTTTGGCCACCGCGTAATCCAGCAACCGTTCCTTCTCTTCGATCAGCAGTTCCGGGTTACGGTCATACCCCGTGGTGAGCGGCAGTTGCAGCCAATGACGCGCAGGAACCAGGTCCCCGGCGAACAGGACCGGGCCGCCCGGCATGGCGATTTCCGGATGCAGTTGCCCTGGCGTGTAGCCATCGCTGAAGTGGAAGCACCAATCGCTGCCGAGGAAGTCGCTGGTAGCGTCGTCAAGCAGATCCAGGCGGTTGCTGGATTCGAGCTGCGCCAGAACCTGCGGAAGAAATGAGGCCCTGTCCCCGGGATGCGGATGGCGCGCCCGACGCCATTGCCGCTTGCAAACGATGTAACGGGCCCTGGGGAAAAGGATCCGCGGCACACTCCCCTGCTGGGCCGTCGCCAGCCGTTGCGCTGAAGGCCCGACGCGTAAATGGGCAAGCACGACCGCGTGGATATCCTCCTCGCCAAGCCCCACCTGCGCCAGACTGCCGAGCAGTCCCCGAGGGACACGCTCCTGGCCATGCCCCATCAAAGGCGGCGGTGCCAGCAGGGCCTCGCTGCCGGCGACCACCAGCGTGTTCTTCCCGCGCCCCTGAACGAGCAGGACCCGACCGGCCAGCTCGACCAGGTTGTCGCTGTCGGGCTTGAACCATTGCGCCCACTGCGCCCGCGGCGTACCACCGAACACCACGCCGCCGTCATGCAGACAGGCAGGGCCTTCCAATGCAGACAGGGTGAGTCTCGTGTTGTCCGTGCCAGCCCCCAGGCGACTATCGCCACCCAAGGACTCGAACGCTGGCGAAGGCCGCCTATCAATGATCCTGCCCATGCTCAACCGACATGCCGGGAGCTGTCCCGCCAGAACGGTTCACGCAGTTCGTTCTTGAGCACCTTGCCCGCCCCGGAAAGCGGTAGCGCTGTACGGAATTCCACTCTCTTGGGAGCCTTGTAGCTGGCGATCCGCTGCTTGCAATGCGCGATCAGCGCCTCGGCGTCTGGCGCGCTCCCGGGCTTGAGCACGACCACCGCATGCACCGCCTCGCCCCACTGCGTACTGGGAATCCCGACCACTGCACACATGGCGACATCCGGATGGCTGCTCAGGGCATTCTCGACTTCAGCCGAAAAGACGTTTTCGCCCCCGGTGACGATCATGTCCTTCAAGCGATCGACAATGAAGATATAGCCCTCTTCGTCCATCCTGGCCCCGTCGCCGGTGCGTAGCCAGCCATCGCCCGGCAGAGCTGCCTGGGTCTGGCCGGGGTTGTTCAGGTAACCACTCATCATGTTCGGACCCCGTACCACCACCTCGCCGACGCTGCCACGCGGCACCTCGCGACCATCGCCATCGACAATCCGGACTTCCACCGCCCGGGTGGCACGACCGCAGGAACGCAGCATGCCCGCGGCAGCGGCCGCCGCCGTATGCTGGGCCGGACCTAGCACCGAAACGATCGGGCCCATCTCGGTCTGGCCATAAGCCTGGAACAGTTGCAGTTGCGGCAATAAAGACTGCAGCCCCCACAGGGTCTGCTCTTGAATCGGCGAAGCGCCGTACACCAGGTGCTGGAGCGAGGAAAGGTCATAGTTGCCCACCTCGGGGTGGTTGATCAGCAACTGGATCATTGTCGGCACCAGCATGGCCACCTGGATACCGTGGCGCTGGATCGCCATCATCGCTTCGTCCGGCAGGAAAGCGGGCAGAATCACATGGGTCACGCCTTCGAGCACGCCGACATAACCGGTAGACATGTCGGCGAGATGAAACATCGGCGCCGCGCGCAACATGATCGCCTCCGGCGGCACCAACCCTTCGGCATCCAGAGCAAGCTGGCTGCTCCAGAAAGCCCTGTGGCTGATCATCACGCCCTTGGGGAACCCCGTGGTGCCGCCGGTATAGAACACACCGAGCAACGCATCGCCCCCGCGACACGCATCCTCGACGGGCGACGCCTGGGCCAGTAGTGCTTCGTAGCCATGCATCCCGTCCGGTGTGGCACCCTCGCCGACGTAGATAAGGTGACGCAGGGAAGCGACCTGATCGCGCATCTGCAAGGCCACATCCTTGAACGTCTCGTCGACGAACAAGATCGAGGTTTGCGAGTCATTCAATGCATAGGCGTTCTCTTCCGCGCTCCAGCGTGTGTTGCAGAGATTGAGGACGGCGTCGGCCCAAGGTACGGCGAAGCAGTATTCGAGGTAGCGGTCGGAGTTCAACCCCAGCATGGCGACACAATCGTCGCGCTTGACACCCAGCTCACGCAGCGCCCCGGCCAACCTCGCCACACGCTCGACAAATTGCTGCAGGCTGCGCCTGCGATCGCCGCAGATCGTCATCAGGCGCGTGGGCGCACGCTGGAGGTTACGGTGCAGGGGCTGAGTGAAGTACATGGTATCTCCTGGGTTACAGCTATTATTGTTGTCCTTGCCTTTTCGGCAGGAGACGGCAGCGCCTGGCGCTTGCCGCCTTGATGCATGAGGTTTCTTACAGCGTGCGAGCGATCAGCTCTTTCATGATCTCGGTCGTGCCACCGTAGATCCGGGTCACCCGCGAATCGGCCCAGGCCCGGGTGATGGGGTATTCCCACATGTAGCCGTAGCCGCCGTGCAGTTGGACGCAATCGTCGATCACCCGGCATTGCAGTTCGCTGAGCCAGTACTTGGCCATTGAGGCGGTCGCCGCATCCAGCTGTCCCTGGAGAGAAAGCTCGATACAGCGGTCGATGAAGACCCGGCCGATCTGCACTTCGGTCTTGATCTGGGCAAGCTTGTGACGAGTGACCTGGAAGTCGAGAATCTCCTTGCCGAATGCCTTGCGCTCACGGCAGTAACCCGTGGTCCACTCCAGCGCCGTCTCCGCCATTGCCGCGGCGCTGATGGCTATCTGCAGGCGCTCCCAGGGCAGTTCCTGCATCAACGCGGCAAACCCGCCACCTTCCACGCCGAGCAGGTTATGCACCGGCACACGGACATTGTCGAAAAACAGCTCGCCGGTGTCCTGCGCCTTCAAGCCTACTTTCTTCAGGCGCTTGCCCTTGCTGAAGCCGGGCATCGCGCTATCGACGATGAACAGGCTGATGCCCTTTGCCCCTGCCGAGGGATCGGTCTTGGCGACGACTATCACCAGGTCGCAATGCATGGCGTTGGTAATGAAGGTCTTGGATCCGTTGATCACATAGTGGTCGCCATCGCGCACGGCAGTAGTACGCACGCCCTGCAGATCAGAGCCGGCACCCGCCTCGGTCATCGCAATGGCGCCGATCATCTCGCCGCTAGCCATCTTGGGCAGGTAGGCCTGTTTCAGGTATTCGCTGCCATTGTGCAGGATGTAGGGGGCAACGATCTCCGAGTGCAGGTTGAGCCCCATGAGGTTGGCCACCCCGAGACGCATGCACTCCTCGAACAGGACCACACTGTAGAGCTTGTCGGCACCAACGCCGCCATATTCCCCGGGAATGCTCGAGCAGAGGAAACCTGCCGCGCCAGCTTTCTTCCAGATCTCGCGGTCAATAAAGCCTTGCTCTTCGTAATGCTCGTAGTGAGGCAAGACCTCCTGCTCGATGAAACGCTGTACGGATTCTTTGAACTGCAGGTGCTCTTCGCTGAACAGGGTACGTGGAATACTCAAAAGGTGGCTCCCGAAAAGGTCCAGGCGGGCACGGTTTCGCCTACGCCGTTCTTCAGCACCCTATCGCAAGACCACCCCCGGCAACCCTCCCATTTCGGGAGGGGTGCGCAGCTCACCGCGCCAGCGGTTCGGAGCAGTCTCCCTGGGCGACGACCTCTCGCGTTAATCGACCAATCCGGCTTGCCGCGCCTTGCTCACCGCGTCCTCGCGCGAGAAGGCGCCGAGCTTGCCGAAGATATTCTTCAGGTGCCACTTGATGGTCCCGGGCGACAGGTCCAGGACCCTGGCGATGCTCTTGGTCGACAGCCCACGGGCCAGATGCCCGACAACCTCGAGTTCTCGCGGCGAGAGAATATCGCTTGCCCCCGGACGCGCCCGGCCGCCCTCGTCCAGCTCGCCGGAAACGCTCTGCGAGTCGGCGGCACGCATCAGGCAATGCCTTATGTAATCGCGCTCCAACGGGGTCAGCACCTTGTCCGGCAGCGATTGCAACAGGCTCAGCCCTGGCGCCCCTTCATCCAGGAAAACCCGAAACATTCCATATTCACAAGCGCTGCGCAGCGCCACCGATACATGGCGCTGCGCCTCATCCGGCTCGTTCAGGAGCGTTCTCGCGATAGCGGCCCGGATCCGCAATACCGTAGCCGGTTGTAATTGCCCACACTCCTGACAGATGAGCGCCCAGTTCTCCCCCACCTCCGACGCACACCGGTAATCACCTTCAGCCAGGGCCAACGCGGTTTGCGCCAGGGCACGGGCCAGGGGAATCTCGGCCCAGGCGCAACCGCGCTTGTCCAGATAGGGCATGGCCAGGACGCTCAGCCGCCGGAAAGCCTCGCGGGCCCGCGGCAGATCCGGCTGATGGCAGGCAATGCGTATCTGCTCCGCAAAACGCCACGCCTGAAGGCGGTCCAGCCCAATGTTTTCAGCGATCTCGCCGAGTCGCTCAAGCGTCCCATGAGCCGCCTCCACCCTCCCCGCGGCACATTGCAAATGCGCCTGGGCAAGGTGAGCAAAGAGCACACAGTCCGCCGTTCCCAGGACTTCAGCGACTTCGAAGCATTGCTCGACGTAACCCTCGGCGGCTTCAAGGCTGTCCAGGTGGTAACAGGTCAAGGCCAGGGTGGACTTGATGAGGATGGCGGCATCCTGTGCCAACGAAACGTTGCGCGTGATCTGCACGATGGCGGCCTCGAGGTCGCGCCGGGCCTGGTTCATGTCGCCCTGGACAAAAAAACTCAGGCCACACAGCGCATCAAAAAAAGGCCGTGCCCTGGGGCCCTTCGCTTGCTTGAGCAACCCCCGCTTGCTGTACACCAGATCACGCACGCTCACCGGGCGACCGGCCTTGAGCAACACCATGCCGGTCAGGGTATAGAGCATCAGCAAATGAAAGCTGCGCTGGCTCGGCGGATGCGCTATCAAGGGTTCGAGCAGTGCCAGGGCGTGCGCTGTGTCGTCGCGCCGCAGCAGATACATGCCACGCAACAACCGCAATTCAACCTCTATCTCCGGCCTGCCGGCGTCAGGGTGTGCCTCGATCGCGCCAAGCGTCACCTTGAAACGTTCCATGCGATTGCACGTCAGCTCGGCCCAGCCGACCACCAGGAGCAGATCGATCTGGCTGCCCCAGGCCTCGCGCGGCAACTCGTCGGCCAATTGCAGCAACTGCGCGAAATGCGCATCGCTGATCAAGCCCCGCGCCGCCCGCGCCAGCAGTTGCACGCTGCCGGCAAGATCATTGGCCGCCTGGGCGTGGCGAATGGCTTCGACATATAGGCCCTGATCGGCGAACCACTGGCTGGCGGCCCGGTTGATCCGGTTCACCTCCCGCTGCGGCAGCTCATCGCGGCGCCGCTGCAGATACCCGGAAAACATCTGGTGGAAACGCAACCACTGGGTACGCCCCTCAAGGTCGATCGGCAACAGGAAGAGATTCTGCTCGAGCAGGATATCAAGCACCGCGACGCTCTCGGGGTTGCCCGTCAAGGCCACACACAACTCGCGGTTGAATCGCCGGCAGGTCGAAACCTGCACCATGGCGGCGATTTGCTCGGGGCACAGCACGCGGCTGATGCAATCATCGAGATAGGCATCGATGCCCACCCCGTCGACCGCGATGTTCGTATCGCGGCTGGCGCGGAAGTTGTGCTCGAAATCACCGCTGTGCCGAAGAGACAGGACCCCTATCTGCAAGCCCGCGGCCCAGCCGTCAGTCAGCTCATACAGGCGCTGTTGCTGCTCCGGGGACAGGCTGTCGAGACCATTGAGTTCGAGCAGGCTGAACTGTTCCTCGGCCGTCAACCGCAAGTCGGAGAAATCGATCTGGGTCAACTGCCCCTTGATACCCATCGCCAGCAGGCCAAGCGCCGGGCGCTGGCGCGTGGTGATCAGCAGATGAAAGTTGTCCGGCGCCAGCTCGATCAGGCGCTGGATCATCGTCAATGCCGGCTGCGCGGTAAGGAAATGCAGATCCTCGAGGAACAGGCAGATGGAACGCGGATGCTCGTAGAGGGCATTGATCAGCAGCGACAGCAGAATCTCCAGCGAGCGCTGGTCCGTGCGCTCACTCAGGCCGATCATCTCGTCGCCGACCGCCAGCCCCGCGGCCCCAAGGCTGGCGACCAGGTAGGCCGCCCATAACGCGTCGTCGTCGGGCCCCAGGTTGAACCAGGCGACGTCATGACCGGCACGGATCAGGCGCTGCCGCCATTGCGCGCTCAGCGTGCTCTTGCCGCTGCCCGCCGGCCCCAGGATCAGGGTCAGTTTGCGCTCGCGCCCGGCCTCGAGCAGTTCCAGCAGGCGTTCACGCTGCAACGCCCGTGGGTCGACGCGTGGCGGAGACCATTTGGTGCGGATGAGAATGGTATTAGGGCACTTCATAAGGCTGACGAACCAATGAATGATACATGTCACGCTCGATGCATTTTAGCGCGACAGCGCTCCTGCGTTAGAAAAGAGGAGATGATCGGAGCAACGGTCTACGCCCTGGCAATCAGGAACAAGTGGCCATCACCGATCACGTGCAACTGCGAATTGGCAATCCGCCTGGCCAGCAATCGCATGTCGGCCAGCGTAATGAGCGGATCGTCATCAGACAACAGGGTCGCGACATGCTCCAGGGATCCTTCCGGGCCGCTGGGCCATGGGGCTGGCACTTGGGATCGGAGGCCGGCTACAACGCCGGCCCCCTGCCCGACCGCGCTCGATTCAGCGCCCATGCACATAAGTGCCGGGGGAGGCTTCGGCAGCCGGGTAAGCCTTGTTGCCCAGCTTGCCGGGGGCCTTCTTGCCCTTGCCTGAGCGCGCATGCAACCAGGTCTGCCAGTGGCCCCACCAGGACCCGCTGTGCTCGCTGGAACTC
Source organism: Pseudomonas sp. GM17 (assembly GCF_000282175.2). Classification (NCBI taxonomy): domain Bacteria; kingdom Pseudomonadati; phylum Pseudomonadota; class Gammaproteobacteria; order Pseudomonadales; family Pseudomonadaceae; genus Pseudomonas; species Pseudomonas sp. GM17. The sequence goes on from NZ_CP124732.1 coordinate 4,985,929, forward strand.
TCCAGCCACGCCTGGGCCTCTTCAGGCAGGCTGCTGCTCGTCATGAAGCGGGCCTTGGGGTTGTCCGGCGGGTTGAGAATGCTCTGGATATGCCCGCTGTTGGAGAGCACGAACTCGCCCTGGCCGCCGAACAGGTGCATCGAGCGGTAGCAGGTGTCCCATGGCGTGATGTGGTCGGTGAGCCCGGCCATGCAGTAGAAGTCGCTGGTGACCTGCCTGAGGTCTATCGGTGTACCGCAGACCTCCAGGGCGCCGGCACGGGCCAACGGATTGATCTGGTACATCTCGATGAATTCGCCGTGCAGTGCCGCCGGCAGGTTGGTGGTGTCACTGTTCCAGTAGAGGATATCGAACGCCGGGGGCTCATTGCCGAGCAGGTAGTTGTTGATCCAGTAGTTCCAGATCAGGTCATTGGGCCGCATCCAGGCGAAGACTTTTGCCAGCTCGCGGCCCTCCAGTACGCCGGCCTGGTGGGAGCGGCGCTTGGCCTCCTCCAGGGTCGTCTCATCGGCGAACAGCGAGACCTGGGTATCGGGGCGTATATCCAGCATGCTGACCACCAGGGTGAAGGCATTCACCTTCTTCTCGCCCAGAGCCGCGTAGTGGCCCAGCAGCGACGACATGGTGCTACCTCCGGAGCAGGCACCGAAGGTGTTCAAGTCGGCGCTGCCGGTAATCGCAAGCACCGCATCGACGGCTTCTTTCAGCGCTTCGATATAGCTGGACAGCCCCCACTCGCGCTGAGCCTTGCCCGGGTTGCGCCAACTAACGGCGAAGGTCTGGATGCCACTGTCGAGGAGGTAGCGGATCAGACTCTTCTGCGGCGTCAGATCGAACAGGTAGAACTTGTTGATCTGTGGCGGCACCACCAGCAAGGGGCGCTGCAGTACCTGTTCGGTGCGGGGCTTGTACTGGATCAACTCCAGCAACTCATTGCGAAACACCACCGCACCTTCGGTGGTTCCCAGATTGCGCCCTACTTCAAAAGCCGTCTTGTCCACCTGACTGGGCATGCCGCCGTTCTCGATCAGGTCCTTGACCAGGTGCGTGGCCCCCTTCAGGACGCTCTTGCCGCCGGTATCGAAGAAGCGCTTGAGCGCTGCCGGGTTGACCGGGGTGTTGGTCGGCGCCAGCGCCCCAGCCAACAGATCGATGACGAACTGGCCACGGGCGGCGTCCTGTTCGCCGAGATTGCTGCTGGTGATCCAGTCGTTCAGTTCCCGGCTCCAGGCCAGGTAGGCTTGCATACAACGACGGTAGAGGGGATTGCTCTGCCAGGCCGGGTCGTCGAAGCGCTTGTCACCCGACGCCGGCTTCAGCGCCGAGCGGTCGAGCAGGATATTCGTCAGCTCCACGCCGAATGCGGCCATATGCCGAGCACTGTGTGCCGGCTGCCTGAACACGTGTCGCAGGACCATGCGGGCGCTGCCGAGCAAATCGCGACCGCGGGGGCCGAACGCTGGATTCAGGCTCAAGGTGTACTTCGCAGCCTGCCGGGAGAGTTCTTTATCATTCTTGTCCATTGTGACACTCCATGCTTGGCACAACGCCCTCTAGTGACTTGGGGCATCGATCGGGTTACCGGAAGGACTCTGCCCCATAGACAGCGGGCCGGCCCTGCTCCGGGCAGCTCAAACCGCATGACGCGGTATCGCTTTCCTCCTCCGCAGGCGCAGGGCATGGCCAGGGCGGCTCAGCCCTCGAAAATGAAGACGGGGGCAAGCCCGAGGGTGGGAAGCCTGGCCGGGCGCCGCGGACGCGGCGACCCGCCAGCCTCGAAGCGCCGGATGCTTCACTGGCGGCGCGCATCCTCCTTGAGCATGTCGGCGGCCTTCTCGCCGATCATGATGGTCGGCGCATTGGTGTTGCCGCCGGTGATGCTCGGCATGATCGAGGCATCGGCAATGCGCAGGCCTTCGACGCCACGCACGCGCAAACGCTCGTCGACCACGGCCAGCGGGTCGCTGGCCGGCCCCATCTTGCACGTGCCGACCGGGTGGTACTGGGTATCGGCGCGATTGCGGATGTCCTGCTCGATCTGTCGATCGTCGTTCCAGTCGACGGGGTAGATGAGTTGCGCCCCGAAACGCGCGAAATGCTCGGACTCGAGGATGCGGGCCTGGATCTTCGCGGCCTGGATCAACAGTTCGATGTCCTCGCGGCGATCGAAGAAGCGCGGGTCGATGACCGGCGCGTCCAACGGATCGCGACTGCGCAGGGTCACGCGACCGCTGCTTTTCGGACGCAGCACCTCGATATGGCAGCTGTAGCCATAACCCCAGTGCAGGTGGCGGCCATGGTCGTCGACCACGGCGGTGACGAAGACCATTTGCAGGTCGGGCTTGCTCTGCGCCGGATCGGAACGCAGGAAGGCCCCGGCCTCGGCGAAGTTGGTGGTCAGCATGCCACTGCGCTTGCCTGCCCACTCCACCGCGGCGGCGGCCAGCTTGACGCTGGAGCCGAGGGTGAGGCCCAGACAGCCTTCCGGGTGGCTGACCTTGTAGGGCACCGTGTAGTCGATGTGATCCTGCAGGTTCTGCCCCACGCCAGGCAGGTCCAGCAGCACCGGGATGCCCAGCCGGGTCAACTCTTCGGCCGGACCGATACCGGACAGCATCAATGCCTGTGGCGAGCCAAAGGCACCGGCGGCGAGGATCACTTCGCGGCGCGCGCGCACTTCCTGGATCTGCTTGCCGTCATGGTAACGAACACCCACGCAGCGCTTGCCCTCGAAGATCAGGCTGTGGAAGGGCGCGTTGAGGTAGAGCCGCAGATTGTCGCGACCCAGGACAGGCCACAGGTACCCTTTGGCCGCGCTGCAACGCTCGCCATTCTTCTGGGTAACCTGATAACGGAAACAGCCGTCCTGCTCGCGACCGTTGTAATCGTCAGTGCGCGCAATGCCCTGCGCCTGGGCGGCGCTCATGAAGACTTCGCACAGCGGGCTCGGCGACTTCAGCTCGGCGACATTCAGCGGCCCTCCGGCACCATGGAACTCGTTCTCGCCGAAGCGCTCGTTGTTCTCCGACTTCTTGAAGTACGGCAGCACTTCATCATAGCTCCAGCCGGGGTTGCCAAGGTTGTCCCAGTGGTCGTAGTCCCAGCGATGGCCGCGGACATAGACCATGCCATTGATCGAACTGGACCCGCCCAAGGTCTTGCCACGCGGTTGATAGCCCTTGCGCCCGTTGAGTCCCGGCTGTGGCACGGTCTCGAACGACCAGTTATGGAAACCTTCGCGCAGCATCACCACCACGCCGGGTGGCGCCTGGACCAGAAGCTTCTTGTCACTGCCACCGGCCTCGAGCAGGCACACGCTGACCTGCGGATCCTCGCTCAGTCGCGCCGCGACCGGACAGCCGCCCGAGCCGCCGCCAACCACCACGTAATCAAACACACTCTGGGTCATGTCTATCTTCCTTAAGACTTCACATTCGAATCCGCCCTGCCCAGGTACAACCTCAGCGCCAGGCTCTGAAGCCGGCCTCCATAGGGCGGATGGAACAGGTGGGTGGGAAACCAGGTACGCCGTTTGAACACAGTGCGCGCATGGCTGAGCTCGCGAAACCCTTCCTCGGCGTGGTAGTTGCCCATGCCGGAATTTCCTACGCCGCCGAACGGCGCTCCATGATTGAGGGCATGCCATCCCCAATCGTTGATGGTGACCCCGCCGGAATGGGTGTGCCTGAGCAGCCGGTCGACGTTCGTCCTGTCGGTGGAGAAGATGTACAGCGCCAAGGGACGTTGTCCGCCATTGATGTGGGCAATGGCCTCGGCCAGGTCGTCATAGCCCAGCACCGGCAGCAACGGACCGAAGATCTCCTCCTGCATCACTCGCATCTCGGGCGTCACCCGGGTCAGCACGTGCAGCGGCATCTTGCGGCCCGGGACGATTTCGCCACACACCCTGACCTCGGCCCCCTTGGACCGCGCATCGTCAAGCAGCCCCTGCAGGCGCTGGAACTGGCGTTCGTCGATGATCGAGCTGTAGTCATCGTTAAGCGCCGGCCGTGCGCCATACAGCGCCTGGAACTGGGCATGCAACTCGTCGACAAACCCTTCCACGTCACGCCGTGGCAGCAGAACGTAGTCCGGCGCAATGCATATCTGCCCGCAGTTGGTGCCCTTGCCATGCACGATACGCCGTGCGGCATCGGCCAGGTCGTAGTCGGCCAGCACCACGGCGGGTGACTTGCCGCCCAGTTCCAGGGTCACCGGCGTCAGGTTGGCCGCGGCGGCCCGCATCACCAGCCGCCCTACCCCGGGAGATCCGGTGAAGATGATGTGATCGAACGGCAGCGAGGAAAAGAAACCGGGGTCTTCGAGCTCGCCGCCGACCAGGGCCACTTCCTGCTCGTCGAATATCTCCGCCAGCAGGCGCTTCAGGACATCGTTGGTGTGCGGGTTGAACTCGGACATCTTGAGCATCACCCGATTGCCGGCAGCAAGTGCAGTGACCAACCCGGCGACAGCGATGTAAATCGGGAAATTCCAGGCCGAAATGACGCCCACCACGCCCTTGGCCTGGTACTCCACCGACAATTGATTGCCTTTGAACAGCAGCTCCGTGCGGCGTGGGCTCGGCTTCATCCAGCCACGCAGATGCCTGAGGGTATGGTTGATATGCAGAATGCAGCCCATCAGATCCAGGAACTTGGTGTCGACCGCAGAACGGTGGCCGAAATCGGCGCTCATCGCGGCGACTATGGCGTCCTGATAACGCTGTAACTGGGTCCGCAGCGCACGTAGCCTGGCCTTTCGCTCGGCCAGCGAGGGCTGTGTCCGAGCGCGGAAAGTCTCACGCTGAGTATCGAATACACGGGCCACACGCTGGGCGGCCGTCTCATGGATCATGCTTCGGGTCCCCTCATTTGAAGACTGCCAACACTGCTCGGGCGTACCGACACCCGGGTATCGTTGCGAGAGAACAGCGTATGACCGAGGCAACTGGCTGCAAATAGCCGTAAGCCCCAAAGCTATTGCATTGAGCCTCACCGCCGTCGGCCGCGTCCAAGAAAACCGGCGCCTGGAAAACCAGAATGCCGCCCTGGAAGGCGGCATTCGATTCATCGCTGTGCGTTCGGTAGTCGCCTCTTCGCTTCAAGCTGCATATCCACCTGCTTGCCTTCCCAGTTGGAGCTCTTCTCGTAGCGCAACGCTCTGGTGCGCCTACATCCCGGTCAGGCCGCCACTGCAGATCAGCGTCTGGCCGCTGACGTAGTCGGACTCAGGGATGCAGAACAGGTACACCGAGCCGGCGGCTTCCTCCGGGGTACCGGCGCGCCCCAGCGGAATGCTGCGCTCGAGCATGCTCATCAGGTCGGGGTTGATGCCGACCTTGATCTCGCGGCCTTCGATCTCGGCGGTGGCGTTGCCGTCGGCGCTGGCCTCGGTCAGGCGGGTCTTGATAAAACCGTAGGCCACGCAGTTGACGGTGGTGTTCAGGCGCCCCCATTCCTTGGCCAGGGTCATGGTCATGCCGGTGATCCCGGCCTTGGCAGTGGCGTAGTTGGCTTGCCCGGCGTTACCGAACAGGCCGGCGACGGAGGAGATGTTGACCACCTTGCGCATCGTGCGAACCCCGGCCTCCTGCTCGGCCTTGACCAGATTGCGGATGACCGGCTGCGCCGCGCGCAGAATGCGAAAGGGAGCGGTGAGGTGCACATCGAGCATGGCGTACCACTGCTCATCGGTCATTTTCTGGATGACGCTGTCCCAGGTGTAGCCCGCGTTATTGACGATGATGTCCAGCCCCTTGTAGTGCTCGACCGCCGTACCGACGAAACGCTCGGCGAAGTCCGGCGCGCAAACGCTGCCGACACAGGCGACAGCTTCGCCGCCGATGGCCTGGATAGCCTCCACCACTTCCTGCGCCGGACCGGCGTCCAGGTCGTTGACCACTACCCGGGCACCATCGTCGGCCAGCTTCAAGGCAATGGCGCGGCCGATGCCACGACCGGAACCGGTAATCAAGGCGACTTTACCTTCGAGTTTCTTGCTCATCTGTCTATCCTGCGAAAAGTTTGGAAAATGTGCTTAACCGATGGCTATGGCGATCAACGCGTCGCCTACGATCTTGATCTGGCCGTACTGGTTGCTCGTGGACACCTCGACCCTGGCGCAACGTTCGCCATTGACTTCGACAATCTCGCTCACCCTGCCCTGGCAGGTGATGACGTTGCCCAGATGAGTGAGGCCCTGGAAGCGCACGCCGAAACTGCGCAACCGGCTTTGTGGAGCCCAGTTGGTCAACAGACGACCGAGCCAGGCCATACTCAGCATGCCGTGGGCGAACACGTCCGGCATGCCGGCCTTGCGGGCGAAGTCCACATCGAGATGGATCGGATTGAGATCGCCCGAGGCACAACCGAACAGCGCCAGCGTGACGCGGTCGACCGCTGCCAGCGTCAGCGTGGGCAGCAGGTCGTCGACCTGCGCGTTTTGCAATGCGTTATTCATGACTGGAACTCCTCAGTGGCGAACCACAAGCACGGTGCGCGACTCGGCGACCAACTCAGCGTTGTCGTTGTGGATGTGCGAGGTCTTGACCAGGAACTCCAGGGCACCGTTCTTTTTCTCGAAAATATCGGCGATTCGCGATTTCACGGTGACCGTTTCGCCAGCGCACACCGGCTTGTGGTAATCGAAGCTCTGTTCGCCATGGAGAATCTTCGCAATCGGGATATCCAGGTCCGCCAGCATGCAGTCCAGGGTGCCGGCATCCAGCTCGGCGCCGAACAGGAAGGTCGGCGGCACCAGCAGGTCGGCATGGCCGGCAGCCCGGGCGGCAGCGAGGTCGGTATACAGCGGGTCGGTTTCACCAATGGCCCGGGCGAAAGCGCGCAGGCGCCCACGTTCGAGCATTAGCGTGGTGGCAGCCAGTTCATGGCCGATCCACTTCTTGTCGATCATCTGTGGCTCCTCAGACTTTTTCGTAGAGGGTGACGACGCATGCGCCGCCCAGCCCCAGGTTGTGCTGCAGGGCCAGACGCGCGCCCTCCACTTGACGCGGGCCGCACTGGCCACGCAGTTGCTGGACCAGCTCGGTGCACTGGGCCAAGCCGGTGGCGCCCAGTGGATGCCCCTTGGAGAGCAGCCCACCGGAGGGGTTGGTGACAAACTTGCCGCCATAGGTGTTGTCGCCGTCCTCGACGAAACGCTCTGCCCCACCGATCGGGCAAAGGCCCAGGGCCTCGTAGCTGAGCAACTCGTTGTGGGCGAAGCAATCGTGCAGTTCGACCACCTGGATGTCTTGCGGACCGACTCCGGCCACCTCGTAGGCTTTCTGCGCGGCAGTCCTGGCCATGCTGAAACCGACGACTTCACGCATGTCATGCGCAGCGAAGGTCTTCGGCGTATCGGTGGTCATGGACTGCGCACGAATCCGCACGGTTCCCTTCAGGCCGTGACGCTTGAGGAAGTCCTCCGAGCAGAGGATCGCCGCACCGGCACCACAGGTCGGCGGGCAGGCCATCAATCGGGTCATTACGCCGGGCCAGACCACCGGTGAGTTCATGACGTCCTCGACGCTGAGCACATTGCGAAACAGCGCCATCGGGTTGTTGGCGGCGTGGCGGCTGGCCTTGGCGCGGATCTTGGCAAAGGTTTCCAGGCGGGTGCCGAACGCCTGCATGTGTGCCTGACCGGCACCACCGAAATAGCGCAGCGCCATCGGGACGTTGGCCTGCCCGACCAGCTCACCGGTGGTCCGATCGAAGTGTTCGAAAGGGCTGGGCCGGTCATCGAACAGCGTGCCCAGCGCCCCTGGGCTCATCTGTTCGAAGCCCAGCGCCAGGGCGCACTCCGCCGACCCGCTGCGAACGGCCTGGTTGGCCAGGAACAACGCGCTGGAACCCGTGGAGCAGTTGTTGTTGACGTTGATCACCGGGATCCCGCTCATGCCCACTTCGTACAGTGCGCGCTGGCCTGAGGTGGAGTCGCCATAGACGTAGCCGACATAGGCCTGTTCAACCTGCGGGTAGCCCACGCCGGCATCGGCCAACGCGGCACGCAGGGCGGTGGCTGCCATTTGCGGATAGGGAGCGTTGGCGCCCGGCTTGACGAAAGGGATCATGCCGACCCCGATCACATAGACATTGCGGCTCATAGCGTCGTTCCTGATTTAAGTGGCGACAAGGTGTGGCTTTGTAGGCTTAATGTTATGGCCATCCCAAAAACCGCCAATGTCGTGGCGCCGCAAATGTCTTGCAGAATCCACCAATGTCGAATCCAACCCCTGTCGTCTTCGCTTCCATCTTTGTCTCTTCCCTGCTCGCCGCTGCCCGTGAGCGGGGTTACGAGATCGAGGGTTTCCTGCGCGACGCGGGCATCGACCCACAGCAGCCCCAGGACCTTGAGCACCATGTCACCGTCGACCAGTACGTCACATTGCTGCGCAAGACCATCAAAGGGCTGGATGACGAAGGTGTCGCGCTGTTCTCGCGCAAGCTGCGTCGCGGCAGCTTCCTGCTGATGATGCGTTCGGCCCTCACAGGCAACACCCTGGCCGCTGCCTTGCACGAATTCACCCATACGTTGCGGCTGCTGCAAGATGACCTCAACCCGCTGCTGGTAGACGACGGGCGTCACCTGCGGGTCGAGTTGCACTTCATCAGCGAGCAGGTGCGGTCCCGGCAATTCGCCCATGTGTTGCTGCTGCGCCTGCTCTGGCGCGTCATGGCCTGGCTGGAAGGCGGCAATCTGCGCCCCGTGGGGATCGACCTGGCGTTCGCGCAGTCCGAGTCCATCGGGTCCTACCGGAAACTCTTCCCCACCGTGCTGCGTTTCGGTATGCCCTGCTCGACCATCTGCTTCGATTCAGTCGCCCTGCAAGCGCCGGTGCGCCGGGACAGCTCCCATCTGGACGATTACCTGGACAAGGCGCTGCTCGACCTGCTGGTGCCGGCCATACCCACCCGCGTCAGCGACCGGGTGCGCGCCTATTTGCGGGAAGAGCGCGCACGCCACTCCATTTGGCCCGACCTGGAGCAGACCAGTACCGCCCTGCACTGCTCGGCAAGTTCGCTGCAGCGCCACCTGTCCCAGGAAGGTTCCTCGTTCCAGAACATCCGCGAGAGCCTGCGTCGCGACTGGGCGACCTACCGCCTGAAAACCAGTACGCTCTCCACCCCGGCGCTGGCCGAGGAACTCGGCTTCGCCGACAGCGCCAGCTTCCAGCGCGCATTCAAGCGCTGGACCGGACTGACCCCGGGACAGGTTCGCAAGGGCTGCTGATGGCCTGATAACAAGCCCGCTCCTCGAGCGGACTTGTTCTTTTCACGGTGCCCTTTCCCTGGAAGAGACGGCGCAGAAGCCTCAGGCCAGTACACCCGCCTGACGCAATCGCTCCAGCCGTTGCGCTGCCACAGTGGCCAGCAGCGGCGCCGGCTCCCGACTGTCGACATGACGGACCGTGCCGGGCGTTCGCGAGAAGCGCGGCGCCGGATTGGCCTGAATGACCGGCTCGACCTGGAAAATCCCACGCGCGACATTGTGTGGATGGACGGCGGCTTCACTGGGCGAAAGCACGGGAGCGAAACATGCATCGCTGCCTTCGAGCAGGGCGCACCAGTGGGCACGCGGCTGGCTGCCGAACAGCAGGGTCAGGCGCTCCTTCAGCGCTGGCCAATGCACAAGATCGTACTGCGCTGCGGGCAAGACATCGGCCAACTCCAGCCGCCCCACCAGCTCCGCGTAGAACTGCGGCTCCAGCGGCGCCAAGGAGATCCATTCGCCGTCGGCGCACTGGAACAGATCGTAGAACGGCGAGTCGTAGAACGCACTGGGGCGCGGGCCACCGATCTGCCCTGCGGCATGGATGAAATGGGCAATCGAACCGAGCACGGCAACCATATCGACGATTGCGGTATCGACCACCTGCCCCTTGCCGGAATTACGTGCCTCGAACACCGCCGAAACGATGCCAAAGGCCATGCCAAGTGCTCCGATGGCATCCCCCGCCAAAGTCGCCGGAGGACGTGGCGGCACACTGCGGCCACCCGTCAGCCCGAGCAGGCCGGTCAGCGCGAGATAATTCAGATCATGCCCGGCGGTCTGAGCCAGAGGGCCGTCCTGCCCCCAGCCGGTCAAGCGACCGTAGATCAGGCGCGGGTTCTTCGCCAGGCATTGCTCGGGCCCCAGCCCAAGGCGCTCCATCACGCCAGGGCGGTTGCCCTCGATCAGGGCGTCGGCCTGGGCCAGCAGGTCCAGGGCCAGCGCGACGCCTTCCGGCTGCTTGAGATCGATGACCATCCGGTGCTTGCCGCGCTGGAGGATATCCAGGCCGACGTCGCCCCCCAGCTGTTTCGCCAGAGCGACGCCCCCCTTGCGGGCGACCACCGTGACTTCGGCGCCCATGTCGGCGAGCAGCATCCCCGCCAACGGCCCCGGGCCTATCCCTTCGAACTCGACGATTTTAAGTCCAGCCAGTGGTCCCATCACTTTTCCCCCATCAAGAATCACGACACGTTCTTGGTGATCTTGCCGGCACCGCCCTCCCGCCTTTGGCTCGTGGGCAGAGCACGTATCGTTACGAGAGGAAAGCCTATGGGGCGGGCGAGGAACAGCAAATAGCCGAACATCCCGATCCTGTTGCATTAAACCTCGCCGCCCCTGCAACCAGGCTTATGTCACCGGACCTGGCGTCCTGCCGCACATTGACCGGCACGCGCGGGAAGGCGTGACACAGGCGCTCAGCGATCTCAGGCCGGGCAGCGACGGCATCCGGAAAATGCCAAGGCCAAGACATCCCTCTGTGAGGGTGGACCTTAATGGGTCTTATCCTGATATCAGACGTCCTGGCCTGGCCATAATGACGTAGCGCCGGGAACGCATCGGCCCCCACTCTGCGCAAACAAAAACGCCGCTCCTGAGAGCGGCGTTTTTTTAACCTGGGCCGCAAACCGCGGTTCCGGGTAGTGGCAACACCGACGTGGCGCGACCGGGTATTACAGGGCCATGTCGCTCGACGCGTTGCTCGCTGGCGCCTTTGGCTTTTCAGCCGCAGGTTGCGCAGGTGCGGCGATGGTGCCGATGGCTGGCGGAGGCGTCAATTGCAGCACTTCGCTGGTGTAGGCCCACTCTTGAGCTACACGCTCAGGACTGCCGTTGAGCTGGGTGCCGTAGCTCGGCACGATCTGGTGCAGCTTCGCCTGCCAGGCCGGAGTCGCGACCTTGTCCTTGAAGACCTTCTCCAGCACGCTGAGCATGATCGGCGCGGCGGTCGAAGCACCTGGCGAAGCACCCAGCAGGCCGGCAATGCTGCCGTCCTTGGCGCTGACGATCTCGGTGCCCAGTTTCAGCACGCCACCCAGCTGCTCGTCGCGCTTGATGATCTGCACGCGCTGGCCGGCCTGCCACAGACGCCAGTCTTCAGCCTTGGCGTTAGGGAAGTACTCTTTCAGGGCATTCAGGCGATCTTCATCCGACAGCATCAGTTGGCCGGCGAGGTACTCGACCAGCGGGTACTCCTTGATGCCGACCTTGGTCATGGGCCAGATGTTGTGAGTGGTGGTAGTGGTCAGCAGGTCGAGGTACGAACCTTCCTTGAGGAACTTGGTGGAGAAGGTCGCGAACGGGCCAAACAGGATCACGCGCTTGCCGTCCAGCACGCGGGTGTCCAGGTGCGGAACCGACATCGGTGGAGCGCCGACCGACGCCTTGCCGTAGGCCTTCGCCAGGTGCTGCTCGGCGATCGCCGGGTTCTCGGTCACCAGGAACGAGCCGCCCACAGGGAAACCGGCATATTCCTGGGCTTCAGGGATGCCCGACTTCTGCAGCAGGTGCAGGGCACCGCCGCCGGCGCCGATGAACACGAACTTGGCGTCGGTCTGGGTTTCGGTACCGTCTTTCAGGTTCTTGTACACCACGCGCCAGGAGCCATCTTCGTTACGCTTGATGTCTTCCACTTCGCTCGACAGCTTGAGCGAGAAGTTCGGCTGGGCTTTCAGGTGGCCGACGAACTGACGGGTGATCTCGCCGAAGTTCACGTCGGTGCCGAGCGGCGACCAGGTGGCGGCGATCTTCTGCTTCGGATCGCGCCCTTGCATCATCAGCGGGACCCACTGCTTGATCTGCTCCGGGTCTTCGGAGTACTGCATGCCGGCGAACAGCGGGCTCGCCTGCAGTGCTTCGTAGCGCTTCTTCAGGAACTTGATGTTGTCATCGCCCCACACGAAGCTCATGTGCGGAGTGGAGTTGATGAACGAACGCGGGTCCTTCAGGACATTGTTCTTGACTTGCCACGACCAGAACTGGCGGGAAATCTGGAACGCTTCGTTGATCTCGATGGCCTTGGCGATCTCGACCTTGCCGTCCTTGTTTTCCGGGGTGTAGTTCAGCTCCGCCAGGGCAGAGTGACCGGTACCGGCGTTGTTCCAGCCGTTCGAGCTTTCTTCGGCAACGCCGTCGAGACGCTCGACCATTTCCATCGACCAGCCCGGCTCCAGCTCATTGAGCCAGACACCCAGGGTCGAACTCATGATGCCGCCACCGATGAGCAGCACATCCACTTTCTTGGTCTCGGCGGCGTACGCGGAGCTGAGCCCCATCGTCATCGCCAAGCCCAGCAGGGCCGTGTTCACTTTTTTCAACATACAGTAGTTCCTACGATAGAACGCCATCCGCCCCCCATTCTCGATCATCAGTCGCCCCGGCACCGCCATGGGTTCCCGCACTCAGAAGAACTGAAGGGTGGGCACACAAGGCCGACATGACACTGTCGACCTCAGTTTATATGTCGCTCCTGCGCTGACTTCTTATTCGCTATTGGCTTCAGCTACTTGAGTGACACTATTTTGTTGGGACGCCTTCGGACAGCGTCGATCGACGGTCCGAAACGCCCGCTAAATCCACATTCCCATAGAGAGACTAGTCGGGTGTAACCAAAGGAGTGAGTCAACAACACCCGGTACTACGATCGACCTGCTGCCAACGCCCTCGATCACCGCCTGACAGCGGCAAGGCCACGGGTATCGCATACAGGGATCGCCCCCAACCCTGGCAGCCCTCCTGCTGAAAACGGACATAATGGCCATCATGGGTGGTGGCTAACGCGCCATTGTCTACTGGACGGATAAAGCCGTCAAAAAAACTGTCAGATTTGTCCTGTTTTTATGCAGAAAAGTACCTTGATAATTCAAGAGTTCGCCTGGATGCGAGCAAGGTGAGGCCCGGACAAGACCCGGCGAATACCCGGCACAAAAAAAGCCCTGATTAGTCAGGGCTTTTTTTGTGGGCAGGAACGCGCGATTCAACAGCAACGGGCTGTCACTTTGACAAGCCCTTCACAGAAGGCATGAAGCGGCCTACAGGCAATCATGCACGGCCTTTTTCAGCACCGCGGACTTGGCCCAGGGTGTTCCCTGGTAGAGCGAGACCAGGCTGCCGTTCTTCGATTTCACCACTTCCACGATCTCATCCGATGCCAGGCTGCCAGGAGCGGTGATCCGATAGCCGTTGGAGATATCGGACTGGGTGCTCCTGGGCGTCTCGCGCTGCCAGGCCGGCAGGACACACTGCGCGTAATCTTTCGGCGTTTTGCCAGTCAGCTCACTGACATTCGGCTTGCCCGGTGCCAAAGCCGTGGGTAACGAACACCCGGCCAACAGTCCCATCAGCGACGCGCCTAGCCAAACTCGCATATGTCTTCCTCATCCCTAAAAAATCGAGAAATGTATCACTTGCCCGGGCTTATCGTTAGAAACACTTGCTTCTTTCGCCGAACGGTATTCCCGCCCCGCGATCATCACCCGATACCGGTCAAAAAAACGTTAACCCCATCACGTCCCGGACAGGCAAATGACAGTTTGTCCACAAAGGCCTCGATTGACGGAAAACGCCCGCTGCCTGGCGTAACATGACACCCATTGAGGGCGGTTTCAGCCAGCGGCGTTTGGGATACAGGAGAATGCCGCGAGGCATTTGAGGAACGAACGGCGACTGTCCATGCAGTTCGGATGAGTGGTGCAAGTCAACGCGTCCTTTTGGGAATAATCTTGAATCGCCACCACCCAACACAGCCCAAAGGACGCGGCGATGAACAGCATCAAGACTTTCGAAATTCGCTACTGTTTCGCAGGTTCGCAAAGAACCTTCACTTACCAGGGCGCGCGATTGAGCGACAGCGACACCTGGTATCTGGCCTTTCTGCATTCCGGGTGCCTGATTACCCACGACACCCCCTGCGGCGGGACCTACCGCACCATGCAGATATTCGCCGAGCGCAGCGGCGTCACGCTGGCGAACTGGAGAGAGTTGTCTGAAAACTAGCCCTCCCCGCACAACTCAGACGTCCGACACTGGCGCAAGGAAGCGCTCAACCTGCCCGATAATCCACTTGCACAACGACTAGAAACCGCCGGCAAATGCCCGACGCCCCGCCCTGATTTCAATCCGCAACTCACCGACGAAATTGGCCGCCGAGCGAACACTGGTGAGATGCTCGGTCGATACCCCGGTAATGAACAGATCGATCCGTCCGCTTTGCGGCTCGAAAACCTTGATTGCCAGGGAGCCGTCGGGATTGACGGTGCAAGTGCAGGAAAGCGGCAGGAAACCGGACTCCAGGATCTGGCGAAGCTCGTCCATCGAGAGCATGAGAAATTCCTCCTTGGCGGCGCCATTTGGAGAGAGTGCCCGTTGAGAGTAGGTCACAAGAACGGGGCTCATACCCAGGCATTCACTGGAAGTGTTATCCAGCACGCATTTTTACCTGGCCAATCCGCTCAGTGGCACGGTGCGAGCACGGCCCTGACCTTCCGTCGCGGCAACTCCACCCGGGAGCATTTTGACGCTGGACCGGCCAGGCGTTATGGTCGCTGGGCTTTCGCACCTCCCAAATCCGAAACGACTTCCTTCAACCCCATCCAGGATCGCCGATGGCCGCCCCCGAACACCCGCATGAAGTGGCCCTGCAAAAGTTTCTCGCAGCGCGCCCGGAGCTTCGTGAAGCACTCGATCACCTCAATCCCTTGGCCGCCCAGGCCAGGGGCGAAACCCAGGAGCAATACCGCGCGGAGCAACTGCACGAAGCCTTCGAGGCCGAGGCGGAACGCCAGGGTCTGTTTGCCTGGGAACTGAGCCTGCAGTTGACCGTGCAGAGCGCGGAAGAATTCGCCGCGCGGCGGCTCGAAGTGCACCGGGAAGTGGCGGAAATGGCCGGCATTCCCTGGAGCGAGTATTGCGAGCTACACGGCCTGCCACGCGGTTGAGCACAGCTCGGGCCTTCGATAAAGGATCATTGTCACCATGAGTCAACGCTGATGCTGCCCTCTTCCACCAGCCTTCGCAGTAACCCGGAGCTGCTGCGGCGCCAGAAATGGCGCGGCCGCATAGGCCTGTGCCTGGTCGCCAGCCTGTCGGTGCTGGCCGGCATGACCGACGCCATCGGCTTCATGGCCACCGGGGACTTCGTCTCCTTCATGAGCGGCAACACCACGCGCCTGGCCGTCGCCATCAGCGATGCCGACCTGGCCCTGACCCTGCATCTGGTGCTGCTGGTCGTCACCTTCATCGCCGGCAACGCCCTGGGCATCGTCGTCAGCCGCTTGAGCGGCCGCCGGGCCTTGCCGCTGCTGTTGTGCATTGCCACGCTGCTGTGCGCGGCAGCCGCCTGGCCGTTTGAACAACAGCTACCGGCGGTGCTGGCCGCGATCATCGCCATGGGCATGCTCAATGCTGCCGTCGAGGAAGTGAACGGGCTGCCCGTGGGCCTGACCTATGTCACCGGCGCCCTGTCGCGCTTTGGCCGCGGCCTGGGCCGCTGGATGCTCGGCGAGCGGCGCAATGGCTGGCGCATCCAGCTGGTGCCCTGGAGCGGCATGTTCGCCGGCGCCGTGCTGGGCGCCGTTCTGGAGCAGCATCTGGGCCTCGCGGCCCTGTTCGTCAGCGGCCTGCTGTCGGCGCTGCTGGGGCTGTTGTCGCTGAAGATCCCCCATCGCTGGCAGCTGGGCTATATGCCGCGCTAAAGCCACTTCGCCGGGCCCGGCATAAAGCTTTATCATGGCCCCAGGTTTGCAGACAGAGTTCTACATGAAGTTCGCCATTGCCCTTTTTTCCGCTGCTCACGCGCCCTCCTCGCGCCGCGCCCTGGCATTCGCCCAGGCAGCGCTGGCTGGCGGCCACGAGATCGTGCGGCTGTTTTTCTATCAGGATGGCGTGCACAGCGCATCGGACAACATCGTCACCCCGCAGGACGAACCGGACCTGCCCGCGCAATGGCGAACCTTCGTCAGCGAGCACCAGCTTGATGGCGTGGTGTGCATTGCCGCCGCCCTGCGCCGCGGGGTGTTGAACCAGGAGGAAGCCGCGCGCTACCAGCGCCCGGCCGTTAACCTGAGCGCGCCCTGGGAGCTTTCCGGGCTCGGCCAGTTGCACGACGCCGTACAGGCGGCCGACCGCCTGATCTGTTTCGGAGGGCCATGAAACATGGCGCAATCCCTGTTGATCATCAGCCGCCAGGCGCCCTGGTCCGGCCCCGGTGCCCGCGAAGCCCTGGATATCGTGCTGGCGGGCGGCGCCTTCGACTTGCCGATCGGCCTGCTGTTTCTTGACGATGGCGTGTTTCAGCTGACCCCCGGGCAAAAAGCCGCTGCCGTGCAGCAAAAGGACCTCAGCGCCAATCTGCAGGCCCTGCCGCTGTTTGGTGTGGAGCAGCTGTTCGCCTGCGGCGCCAGCGTGGCGGAACGCGGCCTCGACCCGGCCGCGCTGAACCTGGACGAGGTGCAGGTCCTGGCCCCGGCCGAACTCGGCGCACTTATTGACCGTTTTGACCAGGTGATCACCCTCTGATGTCGACCTTGCACGTGCTGTCCCACTCACCCTTCACCGACTCCCGGCTGACCAGTTGCCTGCGCCTGCTCGGCCCACAGGATGGCATCCTCCTGTGCGGCGATGCGGTGTACGCCCTGCAGCCTGGCAGCGCGCCGCTGGCGGCCCTGCAGGCACGCGGCGAGACGCTGTCGCTCTACGTTTTGGCGGAAGACCACCAGGCCCGAGGCCTGGAGGTTCCGGCCTGGGCCACGAGTGTCGATTACCCGGCGTTCGTCGCGCTGTCGATCCAGTACGACAAGGTCAACAGCTGGTTATGAACGCACTGACTGTCGGCGAACGCGCCATCGCCCTGGACAAGGACGGCTACCTGGTGGAACTGGGCGACTGGTCCAGCGAAGTGGCCGCTGCCCTGGCCGCGGCGGAACAGATCGAACTGACCCCCGAGCACTGGGAAATCCTCGAGCTGCTGCGTGGCTTCTACCAGGAGTTCCAGCTGTCGCCCGCGACCCGCCCACTGATCAAATACACCGCCTTGAAGCTGGGCCCGGACAAGGGCAACAGCCTGCACCTGAACCGACTGTTCAAAGGCACTCCCGCCAAACTTGCCGCCAAGCTGGCGGGCCTGCCCAAGCCGACCAATTGCTTATGACCGATTACACCCCGCTGACCACCGAAACGCCCGCCGAGCATCCTTTCGCGCAGTTCGTGCGCATTCTCGGCAAAGGCAAACGCGGCGCCCGCAGCCTCACCCGTGAAGAAGCCCGGGAAGCCATGGGCATGCTGCTCGACGACAAGGTCGAGGACACCCAGCTCGGCGCCTTCCTGATGCTGTTGCGGCACAAGGAAGAAAGCCCCGAGGAGCTGGCGGGCTTTACCGAAGCCCTGCGCCAGCGCCTGCAGGCGCCACCGATCAAGGTCGATCTGGACTGGCCCAGCTACGCCGGCAAAAAGCGCCACCTGCCCTGGTTCCTGCTGGCCGCCAAGTGCCTGGCACAAAACGGCGTGCGTATCCTGATGCACGGTGGCGGCGCCCACACCGCCGGCCGGCTGTACACCGAGCAATTGCTGGAGCAGCTGCACATCCCGCTGTGCCGCGACTGGCAGGCGGTCGATGCCGCGCTGGCCCAGGGCAACCTGGCCTTCATCCCCCTGGGCGACTGGGCGCCACAGCTGCAACGCATGATCGACTTGCGTAATACCCTGGGCCTGCGCTCGCCGATCCACTCCCTGGCGCGCATCCTCAACCCGTTGGGCGCGCGCTGCTGCCTGCAAAGCATCTTCCACCCCGGCTATCAGGGCGTGCATCGCGATGCCAGCGGCCTGCTGGGGGACAACGTCATTGTGATCAAGGGCGACGGCGGCGAAATCGAGATCAACCCGGACAGCGCCAGCCACTTGTACGGCACCACTGGCGGTATCAGTTGGGATGAGGAATGGCCGGCCCAGTCCGAGCAGCGCCATGTCAAACCGGCCAGCCTCGACCCCGAGCACCTGAAAGCCGTCTGGCGCGGCGATGTGCAGGACAGCTACCCGCAACTGGCGCTGATCGCCACCATGGCCCTGGCCCTGCGCGGGCTCGGCATGCCCCGGGAACAGGCTTTCGAGCAAGCTCAGCACTACTGGGACGCGCGCGAAAGATCGATTTAACCGATCATAACTGCCGGACTTTTGCGTAATTCGTTCGAACCCCTCGGATTAGACTGCACTCCAATGCACACTGACCGAGGAGTTTTTTATGGGCCTGCTGATTGAAGGACGCTGGCACGACCAGTGGTACGAAAGCAGCAAAGACGGCGCCTTCCAGCGCGAACAGGCGCAACGCCGCAACTGGGTGACCGCTGACGGCAAACCAGGCCCTAGCGGCGAAGGCGGTTTTCGCGCGGAAGCCGGCCGTTATCATCTGTACGTATCCCTGGCCTGCCCCTGGGCTCACCGCACGCTGATCCTGCGCAAGCTCAAGGGTTTGGAAAGCCTGGTCGATGTGTCGGTGGTCAGCTGGCTGATGCTGGAACAGGGCTGGACTTTCGACCGGGCCCTGGGCTCCAGCGGCGACCAGCTGGATCATCTGGATTTCCTCCACCAACGCTACACCGCCGATACCCGCGACTACACCGGCCGCGTCACCGTGCCCGTGCTCTGGGACAAGCAGCAGAAACGCATCGTCAGCAACGAGTCGGCGGAAATCATCCGCATGTTCAACAGCGCCTTCGATGGCCTGAGCGGTAACGGCCTGGACTTCTATCCGGAGCCGCTACGCGGTGAAATCGACGAACTGAACGCACGTATCTACCCCGCGGTGAACAATGGTGTGTATCGCGCCGGCTTCGCCACTTCGCAGCAAGCCTACGAAGCGGCCTTCGACGATCTGTTCGCCGAACTCGACTGGCTGGAACGGCGCCTGGGCGGCCAACGCTACCTGGCCGGCGAATACCTGACGGAAGCGGACATCCGCCTGTTCACCACGCTGATCCGCTTCGACGCGGTGTATTACGGTCACTTCAAGTGCAACCTGCGGCGGATCGCCGACTATCCGAACCTGTCGAACTGGCTGCGCGAGCTGTACCAATGGCCGGGGATCGGCGAAACCGTGGACTTTGCCCATATCAAGGGGCACTACTACGCCAGTCATCGCACCATCAACCCGACCGGCATCGTGCCGAAAGGGCCGGCGCAGGACTTCGATGCGGCGCATGATCGCGAGCGTTTGAGCGGGCGTGGGGTTTGGCAAGGCAACAAGAAATAACTCAGGAGAGCGATCGTTCTTGAGATCGCTATCGCGGGCAAGCCTCGCTCCTACAGAAGAGATTTTCTGTGTAGGAGTGAGATTGCCCGCGATGCTTTCAGACCTGCGACTGCGCGCCTTCGAACCAGGCGAGCTTCTCGCGAAGCTGCACCACTTCGCCGACGATCACCAGGGTCGGCGCATGCACTTCATGCTCCGCCACCAGCTTCGGCAGATCCGCCAGGGTGCCGGTGAACACTCGCTGGTTGGCGGTCGTGCCCTGCTGGATCAAGGCGGCCGGCGTATTCGCCGAACGGCCATGCTGGATCAGTTGCTCGCAGATCACCGGCAAGCCCACCAGGCCCATATAGAACACCAGGGTCTGTGCAGGCGCGACCAGGTCGGCCCAGGGCAGATCGGTGGTGCCATCCTTCAGATGCCCGGTGACGAAACGCACGGACTGCGCATAGTCACGGTGGGTCAAAGGAATGCCGGCATAGGCCGCGCAGCCGCTGGCCGCGGTAATCCCCGGCACCACCTGGAACGGAATGCCCTGGGCCGCCAGTTCTTCGATCTCTTCGCCGCCACGGCCGAAGATGAACGGATCGCCACCCTTCAGACGTAGCACGCGCTTGCCCTGTTTGGCCAGGTCCACCAATTGCTGGTTGATCTGTTCCTGGGGCAAGGCGTGATCAGCGCGGCGCTTGCCGACATACACCCGCTCGGCATCGCGCCGGCACAGCTCGAGAATCGCCGGAGCTACGAGGCGGTCGTAGAGCACCACATCGGCTTGCTGCATCAGGCGCAAGGCGCGGAAGGTCAGCAGATCCGGATCGCCCGGCCCTGCCCCCACCAGATACACCTCGCCCGGCGCATGGGGCGCTTCGCCGGCGATCTTGGCCTGTAGCAAGCGCTCGGCCTCATCGCCCTGCCCGGCCAGCTGCCGGTCGGCGATCGGGCCCTGGAACACGTCTTCCCAGAAAGCACGACGCTGCTGCACGTCCGGAAACAGGCCTTTGACCTGATTGCGAAAACGCGCGGCCAGGCCGGCCAGCTGACCATAGGTCGAGGGAATCCAGGTTTCCAGCTTGGCCCGGATCAGGCGCGCCAGCACCGGTGCATCGCCGCCACTGGAGACGGCGATCACCAGCGGTGAACGGTCGACGATCGCCGGGAAGATCACACTGCACAAGGCCGGCGCATCCACCACATTGACCGGCACGCAGCGCCGATGAGCGTCGGCGGAGACCTGGGCATTGAGCGGTTCGTCGTCGGTGGCGGCGATGATCAGCACGCAGCCGTCCAGGTCCGCCTCGACATAACCGCGCGACAGGCATTCGCCGCCGCTGGCGGTGACCAGCTCGCGCAACTGGGGTTCCACTTCAGGTGCAACTACCCGCAGCAGCGCACCGGCGTCGGCCAGCAGACGGGATTTGCGCAAGGCAATCTCCCCGCCGCCGACCACCAACACACGACTGCCGCGCAGGTTATGAAACAGCGGCAGAAATTCCATTTAGCCGATGACCTCGAGGCCGCCCATGTAAGGCTTGAGCACCTCAGGCACACGGATCGAACCGTCGGCCTGCTGGTAGTTCTCCAGCACCGCCACCAGGGTACGACCGACCGCCAGGCCGGAACCGTTCAGGGTATGCACCAGTTCCGGCTTGCCGGTTTCCGGATTGCGGAAGCGCGCCTGCATGCGACGGGCCTGGAAGTCGCCGCAGTTGGAGCACGACGAAATCTCGCGGTACTTGTCCTGGCTCGGGATCCACACTTCCAGGTCATAGGTCTTGACCGCACTGAAGCCCATGTCGCCGGTGCACAGCGCCAGGGTGCGGTAAGGCAGCTCCAGCAGTTGCAGGACTTTCTCGGCGTTGGCGGTCAGGCCTTCCAGAGCTTCCATGGAAGTCGATGGCTCGACGATCTGGACCATCTCGACCTTGTCGAACTGGTGCTGACGGATCATGCCGCGGGTGTCGCGGCCCGACGAACCGGCTTCGCTGCGGAAGCACGGGGTATGGGCGACGAACTTGATCGGCAGCTGCTTCGGATCGAGGATCTCGCCGGCCACGATATTGGTCAGCGACACTTCGGCGGTCGGGATCAGGTACAGATCGGCTTCGTTTTCACGGCTGATCTTGAACAGGTCTTCTTCGAACTTCGGCAACTGGCCGGTACCCACCAACGCCGGTGCCTGCACCAGGTAAGGGGTGTAGGCCTCTTCGTAGCCGTGCTCGCTGGTGTGCAGGTTGATCATGAACTGCGCCAGTGCGCGGTGCAGACGGGCGATCGGTCCGCGCAGCAGGGCAAAACGCGCGCCCGACAGCTTGGCCGCGGTCTCGAAGTCCAGCCAGCCGTGTTTTTCGCCCAGGGCGACGTGGTCCAGGATCGGGAAGTCGAACGCCGTCGGCGTGCCCCAGCGGCGCACTTCGACGTTGCCCTCTTCGTCGTCGCCAACCGGCACCGATTCGTGGGGCAGGTTCGGGATGCCCTGCAGGATCGCATCCAGCTCGGTTTGAATGGCGTCCAGCTCAACCTTGCCGACCGCCAACTCGCCCGCCATGCGCTCGACGTCGGCCATCAGCGGCGCGATGTCTTCGCCGCGCTGCTTGGCCTGACCGATGGACTTGGAGCGCGCGTTACGTTCGGCCTGCAGTTGTTCGGTGCGGGTCTGGACGGTCTTGCGCTGCTCTTCCAGCGCTTCGATGCGTGCTACATCCAGGGCAAAGCCACGGGATGCCAGGCGGTCCGCTACGTCCTGAAGGTTGCTACGTAACAGTTTGGAATCGAGCATGTCGGTCTCTCGTTTATCAAAGTTTGGTCAGGGACAGGCCGGCCCAGGTCGCGAGCAGCCCGCCGAATACGCTGATGGCCGCATAGCCCAGGGCCAGCGGTATCTGTCCGCTTTCCAGCAGACGCACTGTATCCAGTGAAAAGGATGAAAAAGTCGTCAGGCCGCCAAGGAAGCCCACCATCAACCCGGCGCGCACCTCGATGGGCACCTCCGGGCGTATCAGAAACAGGCCGTACAGCACGCCGATCAGCAGGCAGCCCACGATATTAACGGCCAGCGTCGCGGTATAGAAGTGCCGCGGCCAATTGGCGCTGATCCAGTTACCGGTGGCAAAGCGCAACAGGGTTCCGGCAATACCACCCACCGAGACGGCAAGGATCAACGGGATCACGGTTTTCTCCGCTGCTTGGGGCTGGCCCGGTCAAGCTCCGTCAGGTGCTTGAGCTTCTCGCCGATCTTCAGTTCCAGGCCACGGGGCACGGGTTGATAGAAGGGTTGCGGCTCCAGCGCCTCGGGAAAGTAGTCTTCGCCGGCCGCGTAGGCATCCGGCTCATCATGGGCATAACGATATTCGTCGCCGTAACCCAGTTGCTTCATCAGTTTGGTCGGCGCATTGCGCAGGTGCAGCGGCACTTCCAGCGACCCATGCTCGGCAGCGCTGCACATGGCGGCCTTGAAGCCCATGTACACGGCGTTGCTTTTCGGCGCGCAGGCCAGGTAGGTGATGGCCTGGGCCACCGCCAGCTCGCCTTCGGGGCTGCCAAGGCGCTCCTGCACGTCCCAGGCCGCCAGGCACAGGCTCAATGCCCGTGGATCGGCGTTGCCGATGTCTTCGCTGGCCATGCGCACCACGCGCCGTGCCAGGTACAGCGGGTCGCAACCACCGTCGAGCATCCGCGCGAACCAGTACAGGGCGCCGTCCGGGTTGGAACCGCGGACCGACTTGTGCAGCGCCGATATCTGGTCATAGAAGGCTTCGCCGCCCTTGTCGAAACGCCGGCGGGTATCGCCCAGCAGGCTTTGCAGCAGCTCGACGCCGATTTGCGTGCCGTCTTCGGCGAGATCGGAAGCATTCTCCAGCAGGTTGAGCAGGCGCCGGCCATCGCCGTCCGCCGCCGCCAGGAGCATCTGAAAGCCTTCGTCGCTGAGGCTCAGCTGGCGCTTGCCCAGCCCGCGTTCTTCAGCCAAGGCCCGCTGCACCAGCTTGTGCAGCGCCGCCTCGTCGAGGCTCTTGAGCACATACACCCGGGCCCGGGACAACAGTGCGTTGTTCAGCTCGAAGGACGGGTTCTCGGTGGTCGCACCGATGAAAATCAGGGTGCCATCTTCGACATAGGGCAGGAAGGCATCCTGCTGCGACTTGTTGAAACGGTGCACTTCGTCGACGAACAGGATGGTCCGACGCCCGTACTGGGCCGCCTGCTGCTTGGCGATTTCCACCGCCTGGCGGATCTCCTTGACCCCGGCCAGTACCGCCGAGACCGTTTCGAAGTGCGCATCCGAGACTTTCGCCAGGAGCCGCGCCAGAGTGGTCTTGCCCACGCCCGGCGGCCCCCAGAAGATCATCGAGTGCAAGGCCCCCTGCTCCAGCGCTTCGCGCAGAGGCTTGCCGCGGGCGAGCACATGTTCCTGACCGACGTACTCGTCCAGGTTGGCCGGGCGCAGGCGCGCGGCCAGGGGTTGGGCGATCGGGTCACTGCGAAACAGATCCATGGCGGACGATTGAAACCTCTTGGCGGCGACTTATTCTTGGATCACGTCGGCACCCTTGGGGATGTCGAACTTGAACTTGGAAGCGGCGATCGGCTCATTGGCCTTGACCCCGGTGAACAGGATATTGGTGCGCTGGCCAACGCTGTCGATCAGTTGCATGTCATTCACCAGGCCATTGCGGAACGACAGGCGCAGGCTGTCAAACAGGGTGTCCTTGGTTTTCGGCTTGAGGATGAAGTCCACCACGCCACCGGCTTCCTTGGCGCTGATGTCGAAGCTTTCGCTGATTTTCGACACATCGCCCGACAACAACAAGGCTGGGGTCTGGGTCAGGCGCTGGTCCAGGGTCTTGATGGTGACCTGCTCCAGGTCCGGGTCCCACAGGGAAACCTTCTTGCCGTCGGAGACCATCAGTTGCTCCTGCGGCGCATCGGTGTGCCAGTAGAACAGGCCCGGGCGCTTCAGCGCCATGTCGCCAGCGGTTTCCTGCAGCTGGGTGCCGCTGCCGTCGAGGGTCAGTTGCGAGAAACGCGCAGTCAGGGTCTGGGACTTTTCGAGCAACTGGGTCAGGCGCGCCACGTCTTTCTGATCGGCATGGGCCGACAGCGTCGTTAAAGCCAGTACCGGTACCAGCAACATGCGGATAAGACGCATGGGAGTCCTCATTAGATTCGTGGAAAAAACCGGCGGCGCTGGGGCGCGCCGCCTGTGTCGGGTCATTAGTCGCGCATCGGACCCGGCGCTATCACTTCGCGCGAGCCGTTGGTGTTCATGGCGGTCACCACACCGGCCATTTCCATGGCTTCGATCATGCGGGCCGCGCGGTTGTAGCCGATCTTGAGCTTGCGCTGAACCGCGGAGATCGATGCCCGGCGGCTCTCGAGGACGAACTGCACCGCCTCGTCGTACAGCGCGTCGGTCTCGGCGTCGTCACCGTCACCACCACCGCTGCCGCCGTCGAAGCCGCTACCGGCTTCTTCGACACCGTTGAGGATGTCGTCGTTGTACTCCGGTGCGCCACGCAGTTTCCAGGCCTCCACCACACGGTGCACCTCATCGTCGGAGACGAAGGCGCCATGGACGCGGATCGGCAGGCTGGTGCCCGGCGGCATGTAGAGCATGTCACCGTGCCCCAGCAGCTGTTCGGCGCCGCCCTGGTCGATGATGGTCCGCGAGTCGATCTTGCTCGATACCTGGAACGCCATGCGGGTCGGGATGTTGGCCTTGATCAGGCCGGTGATCACGTCCACCGACGGACGCTGGGTCGCCAGGATCAGGTGGATCCCCGCGGCACGGGCTTTCTGGGCGATCCGCGCGATCAGTTCTTCGACCTTCTTGCCGACGATCATCATCATGTCGGCGAATTCGTCGACCACCACGACGATGGTCGGCAGCTTGGTCAGCAGCGGCGCTTCGTCGTGAATACTTTCGCGGTTGTACAGTGGGTCGGTCAGCGGCGTACCGGCTTCGATCGCTTCTTTAACCTTGGCGTTGAAGCCCGACAGGTTACGCACGCCCATCTTCGCCATCAGCTTGTAGCGCCGCTCCATCTCGGCCACGCTCCAGCGCAGGGCGTTGGCGGCGTCCTTCATGTCGGTCACCACCGGGCACAGCAGGTGCGGGATGCCTTCGTAGATCGACAGCTCGAGCATTTTCGGGTCGATCATGATCAGCTTGGCGTCTTCCGGGCCGGACTTGAACAGGATCGACAGGATCATCGCGTTCACACCCACCGACTTACCGGAACCGGTGGTACCGGCCACCAGCAGGTGAGGCATCTTGGCCAGGTCGGTGATGATCGGCTTGCCGCCGATATCGTGGCCCAGGGCTAGGGTGACCGGGGATTTGAAGTTGTCGTATTCCGGGGTCGACAGCACTTCGGAGAAGCGCACGATCTGCCGGTCTTCATTGGGAATCTCGATACCCACGGTGGTCTTGCCGGGAATCACTTCCACTACCCGCACGCTGGTCACCGCCAGCGAACGCGCCAGGTCCTTGGCCAGGTTGGCGATACGGCTGACTTTCACACCGGCGGCCGGCTGGATTTCGTAACGGGTAATCACCGGGCCCGGGTGGATCGAGTCCACCGACACCTCGACCCCGAACTCCTTGAGCTTGATTTCCAGCAGATGGCCGACAGCGGCCAGCGACTCGGGGGAGTAGTTGAGTTGTTTCTTTTCCGCCGGATCGAGAATAGAGATAGGCGGCAAGGTGCCTTCGACCGCGCTGTCGATGAACAGCGGGACCTGTTTCTCTTTCTGCACGCGTTTGCTTGGCTCGGGCGCTTTTACCGGGGCCGGGGCGATCACCGGCGGGACCTGTTTCTCACGGTCGGACATGTGCTTGCTCAGGGCCTGCTCGCGTTCGATCAGGCGCTCCTTGACCTTGGCCTGCTCACGCTTGTCGGTCACGGTCGGAGCAACCACCTCGTCGACCCGGGCATCCACTTCACGCAATTGGGCGACCAGTTGCTTGCGCTCGGTACGGGCCATCCACCAGCGGTTGGCGGCGCCCTGGAACAGTTCGAACAGGTCGAGGGTGATCTTGCCGGTCACATCCATGACCTTGAACCAGGAAAGATCGGTAAAAACGGTCAGGCCGAACAGGAACAGCGCGATAAACATCAGGGTACTGCCCTGGATATTCAGCGCGTTCTTGGCCAGGTCGCCCAGGCTTTCACCCAGTGCCCCGCCTGCGCCAGCCGGCAGGCCGGTCGCCGCATGGAAATGGATATGCGCCAACGCGGCACCGGACAGCACCAGGAATACCAGGCCGATCAGGCGCCAGGAAAACAGCCAGCCGCTCCACTGCCACGGCTCATGGCGCTGACGGAAGATCTGATAAGTCTTGATCGCCAATAACAACGGGAAGATATAGGCGAAGTAACCCAACACCATAAACAGGATATCGGCGCTGTAAGAACCGGCGGGACCACCGAAGTTCTGTACATCTTCAATCTTGCTGTTATGACTCCAGCCCGGATCGTCCTTGCCATATGTCAGCAATGCCATCATCAGGAACAGGCACAAGGCCCCAATGGCGATCAACGCACCTTCCTTGAGCCGGTAGTGCAATTGCTGGCGCCAGAGTGGGACTACTGTTTTAGGTGCTGCGGTGGATTTCTTCAAAACGCGTCTTTTCCTGCGCCATGGGCGCGTCCAACTGTTGATCGACTAAAAAATACTGCCCAATCCAGGCAGGTAAAAAAGTTGACGAGCGTAACTGGGGCTACTTTTAACATTCTGCCCACGCATTGCGAAACTGTAAGAGCTGCCGCGTGCAATGCCGATGTATTCCACATAGGGATACAAACCCGCATTGTACGGGTTTGTAAGCGCCGTGCCACGCTGCTCAATACTGGGTGTAGCATAATCAGGAACACTTTACGCAGTATTCAATTTGAGCATGCATTCTCTTTTGTGACAAAGGCTTATGAGGTGTTTTTATGACCGAAGCGAAGCATTCACGCCTGATCATTCTGGGCTCCGGCCCTGCCGGTTACAGCGCTGCCGTTTATGCCGCCCGCGCCAACCTCAAACCGACCGTCATCACCGGCCTGCAAGCAGGCGGTCAACTGACCACCACCGTCGAGGTCGACAATTGGCCAGGCGATGTCGAAGGCCTGACCGGCCCGGTGCTGATGGAGCGCATGCAAAAACACGCTGAACGCTTCGACACCGAGATCGTCTACGACCACATCCATACTGCGGAGTTGCAACAGCGACCCTTTATCCTCAAGGGCGACAGCGGCACCTACAGCTGCGACGCACTGATCATCGCCACGGGTGCATCGGCCCAGTACCTGGGCCTGCCCTCCGAAGAAACCTTCGCCGGCAAGGGTGTATCCGCCTGCGCTACCTGTGACGGCTTTTTCTATCGCAATCAAGTAGTTGCCGTAATCGGTGGCGGCAACACCGCCGTGGAGGAAGCCCTGTACCTCTCCAACATCGCCAAAGAGGTTCACCTGGTGCACCGGCGCGACAAGCTGCGCGCGGAGAAAATCCTCCAGGACAAGCTGTTCGACAAAGCCGCCAAGGGCAATATCCGCCTGCACTGGAACCAGAATCTCGATGAGGTGCTGGGCGATGCCAGCGGCGTCACCGGCGCCCGACTGCGCGACAGCCTGACCGGAGAGACCCAGGAACTGGCGCTGGCCGGCGTATTCATCGCCATCGGTCACAAGCCCAATACGGATCTGTTCAAGGGCCAGCTGGAAATGCGCGATGGCTATCTGCTGGTCAAGGGTGGCAGCGAAGGCGACGCCACGGCCACCGGCATCCCGGGCGTGTTCGCCGCGGGCGATGTGGCCGACCATGTGTACCGCCAGGCCGTCACTTCCGCGGGCGCGGGCTGCATGGCGGCCCTGGATGCAGAGAAATTCCTCGACGACAACTGACCTCCCGACCTACGCTTGCGGCGGGCCTTGCAGGCCCGCCACCGCCCTCCCCTTCCGCAAGTCTGAATGCCATGCTGACCTGGTTACAACGCAACACCTTCGACTTTCCCCCGCTGGAAAAGGCCCTGCGCACCCCCAACGGCCTGTTGGCCGCCGGCGGCGACCTGTCGGCCGACCGGTTGATCCAGGCCTATCGCCACGGCTGCTTTCCCTGGTTTTCCGAAGGCCAGCCCATCCTCTGGTGGTCGCCCGACCCGCGCACGGTGCTATTTCCAGACGAACTGCATGTATCCCGCAGCCTGGGCAAGCTGCTGCGCCAGCAACGCTACCAGGTCACCTTCGATCAGGATTTTGCCGCGGTCATCAGCGCCTGCGCGGCGCCACGCCCTTATGCCGACGGCACCTGGATCACTGAATCGATGCAGGATGCCTACCTTGAACTGCACAAGCGCGGTTATGCCCATTCGATCGAAGTCTGGGATCAGGGTTTGCTGGTGGGCGGGCTGTATGGGCTAGCAATGGGCCAGCTGTTTTTTGGCGAATCGATGTTCAGTCGGGCCGACAATGCGTCGAAATTCGGCTTCGTCACGCTGGTCCAACACTTACGGGCATGGGGCTTCGCCCTGATCGACTGCCAGATGCCCACCGACCACTTGCACAGCCTGGGCGCCCGCGCCATCCCTCGCCAGGAGTTCGCCGGTTATCTGCAGCGCCATCTGGACCAGCCCAGCCGCGCCATATGGGTTTCCTAGGCGGGTTTTGCCGGCGTGGCTTACACTTAATTCAAAGCTAATCCCGAGGGTTGATTCATGACCGAGTTGGCGCGTTTGAAGTTTTATGCCACTCAGCCCCACTCTTGCAGCTACCTGCCCGAAGAACAGGCGACCACGCTGTTCCTCGATCCTAGCCAGCCCATGGATGTGCATGTCTACGCAGATCTGTCGGAAATGGGCTTTCGCCGCAGTGGCGACCACCTGTACCGGCCGCATTGCCAAAACTGCAATGCCTGTGTTCCGGCACGCATTCCTGCCGCGCAGTTTGTACCCAATCGTCAGCAAAAACGCATCCTCAAACGCAATGCCGACTTGAAGGTCCAGCCTGTCAAACCGGGGTTCAGCGAAGAGTATTTCGACCTTTACCAGCGTTATATCGAGCAACGCCACGCCGATGGCGACATGTACCCACCCAGCCGCGATCAGTTCTCGACCTTTCTGGTTCGCGACCTGCCCTTCTCCAGGTTCTACGAGTTCCGCCTCGATGGGCGCCTGCTCGCCGTGGCCGTCACCGATCTGCTGCCCAATGGCCTTTCCGCGGTCTACACCTTCTACGAACCCGATGAAGAGCGCCGCAGCCTCGGCCGCTACGCCATTCTGTGGCAGATCGGCGAAGCCTTGCGCCTGGGCCTGGACGCGGTCTACCTCGGATACTGGATCAAGAACTGCAAAAAGATGAACTACAAGACCCAATATCGGCCCATTGAGCTGCTGATTAACCAGAGATGGGTCATCCTGAACTAGAAGCCCTTGGCTTGAACCCCACTTTTCGGGCACAATGCACGCCGCTTTTGCCTGGCGCAGTTGCACCGGGCCATTCATTGGACACCGAGGGCTTTACTGCATGTCGAAAGAAGACAGCTTCGAAATGGAAGGCACTGTCGTCGACACCCTGCCCAACACCATGTTTCGTGTGGAGTTGGAAAATGGGCACGTCGTAACCGCGCATATCTCCGGCAAGATGCGCAAGAACTACATTCGTATTCTTACCGGTGACAAAGTGCGCGTCGAACTGACGCCCTATGACTTGAGCAAAGGGCGCATCACTTACCGCGCTCGCTAAGCAAGTCAATACAAGACGCCCGGCCCATGCCGGGCGTTTTTGTTTGCCTGCCTACAGAACAGATATAAAAAAGGCGCCTTGCGGCGCCTTTTTTATTACGGCCGGTCAGGCCATTTCTGCGGTGGTCTCGAACTCGAAGGTCAGCTCGCCATCCTTGATGTCGATGTGCACCACACCGCCATGTTCGGCCAGTTCGCCAAAGAGTATCTCCTCCGCCAGCGGACGCTTGATCTTGTCCTGGATCAGGCGCGCCATAGGACGAGCGCCCATGGTCACATCGTAACCACCAGCCGCCAGCCAGCTGCGGGCCGCATCCGTGACTTCCAGCTGAACGCGCTTGTCCTCCAGCTGCGCCTGCAGTTCGGTAAGGAACTTGTCCACCACGCTCTTGATGACCTCATGGCTGAGGCGACCAAACTGGATAATGGTGTCCAGACGGTTACGGAATTCCGGCGTGAAGCTCTTCTTGATCACTTCCATGGCATCGGAAGAGTGATCCTGATGAGTGAACCCGATGGAAGCCCGCGCCGCGGTCTCGGCACCTGCGTTGGTGGTCATGATCACGATCACGTTGCGGAAATCCGCCTTGCGCCCGTTGTTATCGGTCAAGGTACCGTGGTCCATCACCTGCAGCAGCAGGTTGAAGACTTCCGGGTGGGCCTTTTCGATTTCATCGAGCAGCAATACGCAGTGAGGCTGCTTGGTAATCGCTTCGGTCAGCAAACCGCCCTGGTCGAAACCGACATAACCCGGAGGCGCACCGATCAGGCGCGACACGGTGTGACGCTCCATGTACTCGGACATGTCGAAACGCACCAGTTCGATACCCAGCGCCTTGGCCAACTGCCGTGCAGCCTCGGTCTTACCGACACCGGTAGGCCCGGCAAACAGGAACGAACCGACGGGTTTGTCCGGCGACTTCAGGCCAGCACGGGACAGCTTGATCGCGGTCGACAGCGAGTCGATCGCTGCATCCTGGCCGAACACCGTCAACTTCAGGTCGCGCTCGAGGTTACGCAGCAGCTCCTTGTCGGAACTGGTGACGTGTTTCGGCGGAATCCGCGCGATTTTCGCCACGATGTCCTCGACCTGAGCGACCTCTATGCGTTTTACGCGCTTGTCGACAGGCTGCAGACGCTGATAGGCGCCCGCCTCGTCGATCACGTCGATCGCCTTATCGGGCATATGCCGGTCATTGATATAACGCGACGCCAGTTCGGCGGCGGCGCGCAATGCCTCATCGCTGTACTCGATGCTGTGGTGCAGCTCGAAACGCCCCTTGAGGCCGCGCAGAATGCCGATGGTGTCCTCTACCGAAGGCTCGGACACATCGACCTTCTGGAAACGGCGAGCCAAGGCCCGGTCTTTCTCGAAAATTCCACGGAATTCCTGGAAGGTGGTCGAACCGATGCAACGGATGTCGCCCGAGGAAAGCAGCGGCTTGAGCAGGTTCGAGGCATCCATCACCCCACCGGACGCCGCACCGGCGCCAATGATGGTGTGAATTTCGTCGATGAACAGGATCGCCTGCGGACGTTTCTTCAACTCGCCCAGCAACGCCTTGAAGCGCTTCTCGAAATCACCGCGGTATTTGGTTCCCGCCAGCAACGCGCCGAGATCCAGGGAGTACACCACGCTGCTGGCCAGCAGGTCAGGCACCTGACTGTCGACGATGCGCTTGGCCAGACCTTCGGCGATGGCCGTTTTACCGACCCCGGCCTCGCCCACCAGCAGCGGGTTGTTCTTGCGCCGGCGCGCAAGAATCTGCGCCACACGCTCGACTTCCTGCTCACGACCGACCAACGGGTCGATACGCCCCTGGCGCGCCAGCTCATTGAGATTGCTGGCATAAGCATCCAGCGGATTACCTGAAGAGGAAGACTCACCGCCTTCATCGTCCTGCATATCCTGCTCACCTTCGGAATGATCGCCATGCCCCGGCACTTTGGAGATGCCATGGGCGATGTAGTTGACGACATCGATGCGGGCAACGCTCTGCTGTTTCAGCAGGAACACCGCCTGACTCTCTTGCTCACTGAAGATCGCAACCAGCACATTGGCGCCGGTCACTTCGCGCTTGCCCGAGCTCTGCACATGAAAGACAGCACGTTGCAGCACACGCTGAAAGCCCAGGGTTGGCTGGGTTTCACGATCCTCGTCGTGCACAGGAATCAGCGGCGTGGTGGAGTCGATGAACTCCTGCAGGTCGTGCTTGAGTTTGTCGAGGTTTGCTCCGCAGGCACGCAAAACGGTGGCGGCGGCCTCATTATCCAAAAGAGCCAACAAGAGGTGCTCGACGGTCATGAACTCATGACGCTTCGAACGAGCCTCTTTGAAGGCGAGATTGAGGGTGACTTCGAGCTCGCGGTTTAACATAGCTTCACCTCATACCCAAGTGGTCGGCGTTAACCGTCCTTCTCGATTTCACAGAGTAGCGGATGCTGGCTTTCCCTGGCGTACTGGTTGACCTGCATGGCCTTGGTCTCGGCGATGTCGCGGGTAAACAATCCACATACTGCCCGTCCTTCTGTGTGAACGGCCAGCATTACCTTGGTCGCCAGCTCGCGATTCAGGTTAAAAAACACCTCGAGCACTTCGACGACGAAATCCATCGGTGTGTAGTCATCATTGAACAAAACCACCTTGTACATCGGCGGAGCCTGCAACGTCGGCTTAGCTTCCTGTACAGCCAAGCCAGCGGAATCGTCGTCTTGGAAATCCGGGCGATCCTGATTGAATGTTAGTCGAATCTGGCTGATTGCATGCATGGAAAGAAAGGTTCGTTAGTTGAGCAAATACAGTGGTGGGGGCACTCCAGGGGGATTTCAACTCCGACCGCCGGGTCACCTTGACTATCGGCAAAACGGTGTTACAACCAATAGAGCCCACATTGGGTAATAAAGGTCCGTACCGTCAATCCTATATTTTCGGATTCCGGTACGGATGAACTGGATGATACTCCAGTGATGGAGTCTGTTGCAGAGGGATATGAGCATGGCAAGCGGCAAGGTCAAGTGGTTCAACAACGCCAAGGGTTATGGCTTCATTAATGAGGAGGGTAAAAGCGACGACCTTTTCGCCCACTACTCGGCCATCGAGATGGAAGGCTACAAAACCTTGAAAGCCGGCCAGGCCGTGAGCTTCGAGATCACTCAAGGACCCAAGGGCCTGCACGCCGTGAAAATCCAATCCATCAAGACCCAGAACACCCCCGTCGCAGCCCCCTCCTACCAGGAAACGGCCCTGAGCTGAAAATCTTCAGCATCCAGTCATAAAAACAGTCATAAAAAAACGGCCGGCTCAATCGATTGAGCCGGCCGTTTCATTTGGAGCGCGTCAATTTACATGTGAGAGATCAGCGCATCGCCGAACGCCGAAGACGACAACAGCGTGGCGCCTTCCATCAGGCGCTCGAAGTCGTAGGTCACGGTCTTGGCACCAATGGCGCCGTTGGTGCCCTTGATGATCAGGTCGGCCGCTTCGGTCCAGCCCATGTGACGCAGCATCATTTCCGCGGACAGGATCAGCGAACCCGGGTTCACCTGGTCCTTGCCCGCGTACTTCGGCGCCGTACCGTGGGTCGCCTCGAACATGGCCACGGTGTCGGACAGGTTGGCGCCCGGAGCGATGCCGATCCCGCCCACTTCAGCCGCCAGTGCGTCGGACAGGTAGTCACCGTTCAGGTTGAGGGTCGCGATCACGTCATATTCGGCCGGACGCAGCAGGATCTGCTGGAGCATCGCATCGGCGATGGCGTCCTTGACGATCACATTCTTGCCGGTTTTCGGGTTCTTGAACTGCATCCACGGGCCGCCATCGAGCAGCGTCGCGCCGAACTCCTCCGCAGCCACTTCATAGGCCCACTCTTTGAAGGCACCTTCGGTGAACTTCATGATGTTGCCTTTATGCACGATGGTCAGCGAATCGCGATCGTTGTCGACCACATATTGCAGCGCTTTGCGCGCCAGACGCTTGGTGCCCTGCAGGGAAACCGGCTTGACGCCAATACCGCAGTTTTCGTCGAAACGGATCTTGGTGACGCCCATTTCTTCTTTGAGGAACTTGATGACCTTGGTGGCTTCGGCGGAGCCGGCCTTCCATTCGATACCGGCGTAAATGTCTTCCGAGTTCTCACGGAAAATGGTCATGTCGACATCGCCAGGCTTCTTCACCGGGCTCGGCACGCCTTCGAACCAGCGCACCGGACGCAGGCACACATACAGGTCAAGCTGCTGACGCAGGGCCACGTTCAGGGAACGGATACCGCCACCTACCGGAGTGGTCAGCGGGCCCTTGATGGAAACCACGTAATCCTTGACTGCGTCCAGGGTTTCCTGAGGGAGCCAGGTGTCCTGGTCGTACACTTGAGTTGCTTTCTCGCCGGCATAGACTTCCATCCAGGAGATTTTGCGCTCGCCGCCGTAGGCCTTCTTAACAGCAGCATCGACAACCTTGATCATGACCGGGCTGATATCAACGCCAATACCATCGCCTTCGATGAAAGGAATAATCGGGTTGTTAGGAACATTGAGAGAATGGTCTGCGTTGACGGTGATTTTGTCGCCGACTGCTGGAACCTGAATCTTCTTGTATCCCATGCTGAACTCCGTTGTGTGGATTGAACATCTGGCTGCGTTCGAGCGTACCCCAGTTGAATCTGGACGGGAACCTCATGTTCCGCTCATATGCCGTGCAGGCTGCGCAGTTCGTGGTCTACAAGCCTGAAAGCAAAGGGAAAAGCGCCAAACTTGAGCACTGCGCAGGACTCTACGCCGCCACCCCGCCTGCGACCTTTAGACCAATGGACGAGATCGGTTGCATATGAACCGTCGGCGTTTTGCCAGCTACCTATGTATAATGCCGCCGCTGACCACAGAGTCACGACGGCTGAGCGCTCTGCTACTGGAAAAAAGGAGCCGAGACTTTCCGCCCAAAGCCGGGTTGTTACCGCAGCCCACCCGCTTGACGCTCGACTGATGCACCCAACATCACCGCGAAGAAACCTCGACATTCGGTTCACGGATGACTTTGAACGAACGCGCTTACCCGGCGCCCCCTCGAGTTTCTGCGCACGCTTTAGCAAAGAAGAGAGTTAATCCGAATATGCCCACCCGCTCGAAGATCATCTATACCTTCACCGACGAAGCCCCCGCCCTCGCCACCTACTCGCTGCTCCCTATCGTCGAAGCCTTCACCGCTTCCGCTGATATTGCCGTGGAAACCCGCGACATCTCTCTCGCAGGGCGTATTCTTGCCAGCTTCCCGGAGCTGCTGGGCGACAAAGCCGTACCGGACCACCTGGCCGAGCTGGGCGACCTGGCTGTAACCCCTGAAGCCAACATCATCAAGCTGCCGAACATCAGTGCTTCGGCACCGCAGCTTCAGGCCGCGATCAAAGAGCTGCAAGCCAAGGGCTACGCCCTGCCGGACTACCCGGAAACCGTGACCAGCGACGCCGACAAAGACGCCAAGGCGCGCTACGACAAGGTCAAGGGCAGCGCCGTGAACCCGGTCCTGCGTGAAGGCAACTCCGACCGCCGCGCTCCGCTGTCGGTCAAGAACTACGCGCGCAAGCACCCGCACAAAATGGGCGCCTGGGCCAAAGACTCCAAGTCCCACGTTGCTCACATGAGCCAGGGCGATTTCTACGGCAGCGAAAAAGCCGCCCTGATCGACGCCCAGGACACTGTGAAGATCGAGTTGATCGCTCAAGACGGTAGCGCTACCGTCCTGAAGGAAAAAACCGCCGTACAAGCCGGCGAGATCCTCGATTGCGCAGTCATGAGCAAAAAGGCCCTGCGGGCTTTCGTTGCCGCCGAGATCGAAGACGCCAAGAAGCAAGGCGTACTGCTGTCGGTGCACCTGAAAGCCACCATGATGAAGGTTTCCGACCCGATCATGTTCGGCCAGATCGTTGCCGAGTTCTATCAGGACGCCCTGAGCAAGCACGCTGATGTGCTGAGCCAGATCGGCTTCAACCTGAACAACGGCATTGGCGACCTGTACGCCCGCATCAAGGCCCTGCCCGCGGAGCAACAAGCACAGATCGAAGCCGACATCCAGGCCGTCTACGCCGTGCGCCCTGCCCTGGCCATGGTCAACTCCGACAAAGGCATCACCAACCTGCACGTGCCGAGCGACGTGATCGTCGACGCCTCGATGCCAGCCATGATCCGTGACTCCGGCAAAATGTGGGGCACCGACGGCCAGTTGCACGACACCAAGGCGCTGATTCCGGATCGCTGCTACGCCACCATCTACCAGGCCGTGATCGAAGACTGCAAGGCCAATGGCGCCTTCGACCCGACCACCATGGGCAGCGTACCGAACGTTGGCCTGATGGCGAAGAAAGCCGAAGAGTACGGCTCCCACGACAAGACCTTTCAGATCAAGGCTGACGGTGTCGTTCGCGTCACCGACAGCAAGGGCAACCTGCTGCTGGAACAGGCCGTCGAAGCCGGCGACATCTTCCGCATGTGCCAGACCAAGGACGCGCCGATCCAGGACTGGGTCAAACTGGCCGTCAACCGCGCTCGCGCCAGCAGCACGCCAGCGATTTTCTGGCTGGACCCGATGCGCGCCCACGACGGCGTGATGATCGAGAAGGTCCAGGCTTACCTGAAGGATCACGACACCGCCGGCCTGGACATCCGCGTGATGTCGCCAGTCGATGCCATGAAGTTCACCCTGGCCCGCACCCGCGAAGGCAAGGACACCATCTCCGTCACCGGCAACGTGCTGCGCGACTACCTGACCGACCTGTTCCCGATCATGGAGCTGGGCACCAGCGCCAAGATGCTGTCGATCGTGCCGCTGATGAACGGTGGCGGCCTGTTCGAAACCGGCGCCGGCGGTTCGGCTCCGAAGCACGTACAACAGCTGCTGGAAGAGAACTTCCTGCGCTGGGATTCCCTGGGTGAGTTCCTGGCCCTGGCCGCTTCCCTGGAGCACCTGGGCAACACCTACAACAACCCGAAAGCGCTGGTACTGGCCAAGACCCTCGACCAGGCAACCGGTCAGTTCCTGGACAACAACAAGTCGCCATCGCGCAAAGTCGGCAACATCGACAACCGCGGCAGCCACTTCTACCTGGCGCTGTACTGGGCCCAGGCCCTGGCCGCCCAGACTGAAGATAGCGCCCTGCAAGCGCAGTTCAGCACCCTGGCCAAGACCCTGACCGAGAACGAAGCGACCATCGTCGCCGAACTCAACGGCGTTCAAGGCAAGCCAGTGGACATCGGCGGCTACTACAGCGCCAACCCTGAGCTGGTGAGCAAGGCCATGCGCCCAAGCGCCACCCTCAACGCGGCTATCGCTGCGCTGGTTTAAGCAACACCGCTGTCATACAAACCCCGGCCAAGTGCCGGGGTTTGTGCTTTTTGGACAACACCCGTAGGACTGGCGTTCGCCTTATGATGACCACCCACTCAAGACAGAGCTTTGTATATGGAATGGCAACCCCACATCACCGTCGCCACCATCGTTGAGGATCAGGGGCGCTTCCTGTTCGTCGAGGAGTTCCAGGGCGAGCAGGCGGTGCTCAACCAGCCCGCCGGGCACCTGGATCCGGACGAAAGCCTGCTCCAGGCGGCCATTCGCGAAACCCTGGAGGAAACCGGCTGGGACATCGAGCTGACCGGCGTGGTCGGCATCTACCTGTACACCGCCCCCAGCAATGGCGTGACCTACCAACGCGTCTGCTTTGCCGGCAAACCGCTCAGGCACCACCCTGACTATCAATTGGACGACGGCATCATCGGCCCGCGCTGGCTGAGCCGCGACGAACTGCTGGCCTTGCGCCCGCAATGGCGCAGCGAGCTGATTATCCGCTGTGTCGACGACTATCTGGCCGGCCAACTGCACAGCCTCGAGCTGATCCGTCCGTCGCTTTAACCGCAGTTTTAGCCTTGCAGGCCTCAGCCTGTTAGAATCGCGTCCTTTTTCAAGACACCCGTTGAATTCCTATGCGTGATCCAGCCCCTTCTGACACCCAAAAGAAGCGCGTCATCGTCGGCATGTCCGGCGGCGTGGACTCTTCCGTTTCCGCCCTCCTGCTGATGGAGCAGGGTTACCAGGTGGAAGGCCTGTTCATGAAGAACTGGGAGGAAGACGACGGAACCGAGTACTGCACCGCCATGGACGACCTCGCGGACGCCCAGGCCGTGTGCGACAAGATCGGCATCAAGCTGCACACCGCCAACTTCGCCGCCGAGTACTGGGACAACGTGTTCGAGCACTTCCTGGCCGAATACAAGGCCGGCCGCACGCCGAACCCGGACATCCTGTGCAACCGTGAAATCAAGTTCAAGGCGTTCCTCGACTACGCCATGATGCTTGGCGCCGACCTGATCGCCACAGGCCACTATGTGCGCCGCCGCGACATCGACGGGCGCACCGAACTGCTCAAGGGCCTGGATCCGAACAAGGACCAGAGTTACTTCCTGCACGCTGTCGGCGGCGAACAGATCGCCAAGACCCTGTTCCCGGTCGGCGAGCTGGAAAAGCCCGAAGTCCGCGCGATCGCCGAGAAACACGACCTGGCCACCGCCAAGAAGAAGGACTCCACCGGTATCTGCTTTATTGGTGAACGGCGTTTCAGCGACTTCCTCAAGCAATACCTGCCAGCCCAGCCCGGCGAGATCAAGACCACCGAAGGTGAAGTGATCGGCCGCCACCACGGCCTGATGTACCACACCATCGGCCAGCGCCAGGGCCTGGGCATCGGCGGCCTCAAGGACGCCGGCGATGAGCCGTGGTACGTGCTGATCAAGGACCTGGAACACAACGAGCTGATCGTTGGCCAGGGCAACGATCACCCGTGGTTGTTCTCCCGCGCCCTGCTCGCCTC
Organism: Pseudomonas sp. GM17; assembly: GCF_000282175.2. Taxonomy (NCBI): domain Bacteria; kingdom Pseudomonadati; phylum Pseudomonadota; class Gammaproteobacteria; order Pseudomonadales; family Pseudomonadaceae; genus Pseudomonas; species Pseudomonas sp. GM17. The sequence goes on from NZ_CP124732.1 coordinate 5,025,008, forward strand.
CGACATCTATTGGGTCAACCCGATCGACCTGAGCCAACCGCGCCGCCTCACCGCGAAAGTGCGCTACCGCCAGAGCGACCAGCCTTGCACCCTGGAACAGACCGTCAGTGGCTACCGCGCCACCTTCGATGACCCGCAACGCGCGGTCACCCCCGGCCAATCCGTAGTCTTCTATGACGGCGAAATCTGTCTGGGCGGCGGCGTGATCGAAGTCGCAGAGCCCTGGAGCAGCAAGGCATGAGCCCGACCCAGGAGCAACTGACGGCATTGGGCGGCGTGTTTCTCGCCGCCGTGCTGGTGGACAAGATCGCCAAGACCGGCCAGGTCACCGAAGCAGCCTTGAGCTGCATGCTTGGCAGCCTGCTGATCCGCGACCCGAAAGACACCCTGGAAGTCTACGGTGGCGACGACATCAACCTGCGTGAAGGTTATCGCGCCCTGATCGGCGCCCTGGAGCGCGACCCCAGCACCCTGCAGCGCGAGCCATTGCGCTACGCCCTGTCGATGCTCGGCCTGGAACGCCAGCTGGCCAAGCGCGACGACCTGCTGGAAATCATCGGCAAGCGCCTGCCGCAGATTCAGTCCCAGGTCGAACATTTCGGCCCGGCCCACGAAAACGTGGTTGCCGCTTGCGGCTCGCTGTATCAGGACACCCTGAGCACCTTGCGCCAGCGGATCCAGGTGCATGGCGACATGCGCAACCTGCAGCAACCGAGCAATGCCTCGAAGATCCGCGCCCTGCTGCTGGCCGGCATCCGTTCGGCGCGGCTGTGGCGCCAACTGGGCGGCCATCGCTGGCAACTGGTGATCAGCCGCCGCAAACTGCTCAAAGAGCTTTATCCGCTGATGCGCAGCAGCTGAACTGCGCCCGCAAGACCTTTTGTAGTCAGTAACGCGTAAGACGCTGGTCAGTTGGCAACGGACCGGCGGATATTTTCATGTATGATACGCGCCCCATTTCGTTGCCCGACTGTCCGAGAACACCCCATGCAGCTCTCTTCGCTCACTGCGGTTTCCCCTGTTGACGGCCGCTACGCCGGCAAAACCCAGGCCCTGCGCCCCATTTTCAGCGAATACGGCCTGATCCGTGCTCGCGTCCTGGTCGAAGTGCGCTGGCTCCAGCGCCTGGCCGCCCATTCCGCCATCAGCGAAGTGCCGGCGTTCTCCGCCGAAGCCAACGCCGTGCTGAACACCCTGGCGGAAAACTTCTCTCTGGAGCACGCCGAGCGTGTCAAAGAGATCGAACGCACCACCAACCACGACGTCAAGGCCATCGAGTACCTGCTCAAGGAACAGGCCGCCAAGCTGCCTGAACTGGCCAACGTCAGCGAATTCATCCACTTCGCCTGCACCAGCGAGGACATCAACAACCTGTCCCACGCCCTGATGCTGCGCGAAGGCCGCGACGAAGTGATGCTGCCGCTGATGCGCCAGACCGCCGGGGCTATCCGCGAACTGGCCCTGCGCTTCGCCGACGTGCCGATGCTGTCGCGCACCCACGGCCAGCCGGCCTCGCCGACCACCCTGGGCAAAGAACTGGCGAACGTGGTGTACCGCCTGGAGCGCCAGATCGCTCAGGTCGCCGCCGTGCCACTGCTGGGCAAGATCAACGGCGCCGTGGGCAACTACAACGCACACCTGTCGGCCTACCCGGAAATCGACTGGGAAGCCAACGCCCGCGCCTTCATCGAAGACGAGCTGGGCCTGAGCTTCAACCCGTACACCACGCAGATCGAGCCGCACGACTACATCGCCGAGCTGTTCGACGCCATCGCGCGCTTCAACACCATTCTGATCGACTTCGATCGCGATATCTGGGGTTACATCTCCCTGGGCTACTTCAAGCAGCGCACCATCGCCGGCGAAATCGGTTCCTCGACCATGCCGCACAAGGTCAACCCGATCGACTTCGAAAACTCCGAAGGCAACCTGGGTATCGCCAACGCGCTGTTCCAGCACCTGGCGAGCAAACTGCCGATCTCCCGCTGGCAGCGCGACCTGACCGACTCCACCGTCCTGCGTAACCTGGGCGTCGGTTTCGCCCACAGCGTGATCGCTTACGAAGCCAGCCTCAAAGGCATCAGCAAGCTGGAGCTCAACGCCCAGAAGATCGCCGAAGACCTGGACGCCTGCTGGGAAGTCCTGGCCGAGCCGATCCAGACCGTGATGCGCCGCTACAACATCGAAAACCCGTACGAAAAACTCAAGGAACTGACGCGCGGCAAGGGCATCAGCCCTGAAGCACTGCAGACCTTCATCGACGCGTTGGAAATGCCTGAAGCCGCCAAGGCCGAGCTGAAAAAGCTCACCCCGGCCAGCTACATCGGCAATGCCGCGGCGCAAGCCAAACGCATCTGATCGATGGCAAGACCTTTGACGCCCGGCAGCGCCGGGCGTTTTTATTCCCGTATGAAAAGTGCATTTTTTCAATAGGTTACACATGAATCCTGATATTCCTCTTCAACTTCTGGGCGGCATCAGCGCACGGGAATTCCTGCGTGACTACTGGCAGAAAAAGCCCCTGCTGATCCGTCAGGCCCTGCCCGACTTCGAAAGCCCGATCGACGCCGACGAACTGGCCGGCCTGGCGCTGGAAGAAGAGGTCGAATCGCGCCTGGTCATCGAGCATGGCGAACGCCCCTGGGAACTGCGCCGCGGCCCGTTCGCCGAAGACGAGTTCAGCAAGCTGCCGGAGCGTGACTGGACCCTGCTGGTCCAGGCCGTCGACCAGTTCGTTCCGGAAGTCGCCGAACTGCTGGAGCATTTCCGTTTCCTGCCGAGCTGGCGCATCGATGACGTGATGATCAGCTTCGCCGCTCCCGGTGGTAACGTCGGCCCGCACTTCGATAACTACGATGTGTTCCTGCTGCAAGGCCACGGCAAGCGCAACTGGAAGATCGGCCAGATGTGCGACGCCGAGAGCCCGCTGCTGCAGCACGCGGACCTGCGCATCCTCGCCGAGTTCGAAGAAACCGAAAGCTGGGTCCTGGAACCCGGCGACATGCTTTACCTGCCACCGCGCCTGGCCCACTACGGCGTAGCAGTGAACGACTGCATGACCTACTCCGTAGGCTTCCGCGCGCCGAGCGCCGCCGAAGTGCTGACCCACTTCACCGACTTCCTCAGCCAGTACCTGCCGGATGAAGAGCGTTATACCGACGCCGACGTGCAACCTGTCAGCGACCCGCACCAGATCCAGCACGATGCCCTCGATCGCCTCAAGGGCCTGCTGGCCGAGCACATGAGCGACGAGCGCATGCTGCTGACCTGGTTCGGCCAGTTCATGACCGAGCCGCGCTACCCGGAACTGGTGGTCGGCCCCGAGCTGGAAGAAGAAGACCTGCTCGGCAGCCTCGAACAGGGCGCCATCCTGATCCGCAACCCGAGCGCGCGCCTGGCCTGGTCCGAAGTCGACGACGACCTGCTGCTGTTCGCCAGCGGCCAGAGCCGCTACCTGCCGGGCAAGCTGCGCGAACTGCTGAAGATGATTTGCGCCGCCGACGCGCTGCACCTCGACAACCTTGGCCCATGGCTGGCGGACGACGATGGACGCAGCCTGCTGTGCGAACTGGTCAAGCAAGGAAGCCTGGGATTTGCCGATGAATAAGATTCGCGTACGTGTCGCAGACTGGCAAAAGGATAACGCCGAGATCCGGCGCATTCGTGAAGCGGTGTTCATCATCGAGCAATCCGTCCCCCCTGAACTGGAGTGGGACGCCGACGACGACAGCGCGGTGCATTTCCTCGCGCTCGAAGGCGACTTTCCGATCGGCACCGCACGCCTGCTGCCCGATGGGCAGATCGGCCGGGTATCGGTACTCAAGGACTGGCGCGGCCTGAAGGTCGGCGATGCGCTGATGCAGGCAGTGATCGGCGAAGCCGAGAAACGTGGCCTCAAGCAGCTGATGCTCAGCGCCCAGGTCCAGGCTACCGCCTTCTATGAGCGCCTGGGTTTCAGCATCGTCAGCGAGGAGTTCCTGGAAGCGGGCATTCCTCACGTCGACATGGTTCGCGGCAACGCCTGAGCAAGCCCCGCGCAGCAGCGGACCTGCTGACGATGTCCTGCCAAGCGTCACAAAACGCCCCAGTCTCCCCGGATCCAGCAAGCTAAGCTGGCTCCAGGGAGGCTGGGGCGTTTTGCCATCGGCGATTCAACTTGCCCCACCGCAGGCCGACAAACTGTCAAACTCAAGGCTTCCACCCCTAGCGGAGATAACGGACATGTCCCTACGCACCCTGCTCACGACGCTGCTGCTGACTGCAAGCTTTTCAGTCTCGGCCGCGACCGAGATCGTGCCCCTGAACAACCGCACCAGCGCCGACCTGCTGCCCGTCGCACAGAACTTCCTCGGCAAGGAAGGCCAGGTCAGCGCCTACGGCAACCAGCTGATCGTCAATGCGGAACCGGAGAAGATCGAGGAACTGCGTGCCTTGATCGCGCAACTGGATACCGCCGCCAAACGCCTGCTGATCACGGTCGACACCAACGAAAACAACACCCAGAACAACCAGGGTTATTCGCTCAACGGCGCGCCGCAAACCCGCATCATCAGCCGCAGCACCGTCAGCCGCGATGGCGGCATCCAGCAGATCCAGGCCAGCGAAGGCATACCGGCCCTGATCCAGGTCGGCCAGAGCGTGCCGCTGACCACCACCCAGACCGATCCTTACGGCCGCCTGCAGAACCAGACCCAGTATCGCAACGTCACCCAGGGTTTCTACGTCACAGCCAGCGTCACCGGCGAAACCGTCCACCTGAGCATCAGTACCAACCGTGACCGCATGAGCCAGGAACGTCCCGATGTAGTGAATGTGCAAAGTACCGACACAACTGTCAGCGGCCGTCTTGGCGAGTGGATCACCCTGGCCGGCGTCAATCGCCAGAGCCAGGCCGACAAACAGGCTACAACCCGCAGCTACTCGACTCAGGGCCGGGATGACATGACCTTGCGAGTGAAAGTCGACGCCTTGGACTAAAGCACCGGAAACTGACTGATTAGTCGTATTAGACCAAAGATGTAGTGGTATAAAAAAAGCACTACAAAACGTTTGACGAGGCAAAAAACCGAAGGCATGATGGCCTCGCTCCCGCTAATCAGGGGCCCTGGCAAGGGCCTTCGGATCGCAGCTCTAACCTACCCACCTGAGCCGATTCGTGTCTGTACCGCCCACAAGGTGTGTTTGACGAGATTGCGACTGGAACGAGGTTGTCCCGAGGGACGGAAGCTAATTAGGTAGATCGGCAACACACTGATGGTTCGTATGAAGGCCCACGACGCCCGAATGCGCCCGACAGCTGGCCCTCACCTGCTCACTTTCCCCTTGAGCCCATCGTTCAACCGTCGCCATCGCGTCATACCCGACTTGACCGCCTAAGCTTCTGGTCAGCGAGCAGCCAACTACGCACCCTTTGACCTGCGTATCTGGCGAGTCGGAATTTTCCGCCCAAGAACGACTTTTCACACAAGACGCGACGAGGTTTATCTCCATGGCACTGACACGCGAACAGCAAATTGCAGCCCTTGAAAAAGACTGGGCTGAAAACCCGCGCTGGAAAGGCGTGACTCGCACTTATTCCGCTGCCGACGTTGTCCGTCTGCGTGGCTCGGTTCAACCTGAGCACACCCTGGCACGCATGGGCGCCGAGAAGCTCTGGAACCTGGTGACCCAGGGTGCCAAACCGTCCTTCCGTCCTGAGAAAGATTTCGTCAACTGCATGGGCGCCCTGACCGGCGGCCAGGCTGTACAGCAAGTCAAAGCCGGCATCCAGGCGATCTACCTGTCGGGCTGGCAGGTTGCCGCGGACAACAACTCCGCCGAATCGATGTACCCGGACCAGTCGCTGTACCCGGTGGACTCCGTGCCAACCGTGGTCAAGCGCATCAACAACTCGTTCCGTCGCGCCGACCAGATCCAGTGGAAGTCCGGCAAGAACCCGGGCGACGAAGGCTACATCGACTACTTCGCACCGATCGTGGCTGACGCCGAAGCCGGTTTCGGCGGCGTGCTGAACGCCTACGAGCTGATGAAAAGCATGATCGAAGCAGGCGCCGCTGGCGTTCACTTCGAAGACCAACTGGCTTCCGTGAAGAAATGCGGCCACATGGGCGGCAAGGTACTGGTTCCGACCCAGGAAGCCGTGCAGAAGCTGACCGCTGCCCGTCTGGCGGCCGACGTTGCCGGCGTACCGACCATCATCCTGGCCCGCACCGACGCTAACGCCGCCGACCTGCTGACCTCCGACTGCGACCCGTACGACCAGCCGTTCGTGACCGGCACCCGCACCCAGGAAGGCTTCTATAAAGTGCGCGCCGGCCTCGACCAGGCCATCGCTCGCGGCCTGGCCTACGCGCCGTATGCCGACCTGATCTGGTGCGAAACCGCCAAGCCGGACCTGGACGAAGCCCGTCGCTTCGCCGAAGCGATCAAGAAGGAATACCCGGACCAGATCCTGTCGTACAACTGCTCGCCTTCCTTCAACTGGAAGAAGAACCTGGACGACGCGACCATCGCCAAGTTCCAGCGCGAACTGTCCGCCATGGGCTACAAGCACCAGTTCATCACCCTGGCCGGCATTCACAACATGTGGCACAGCATGTTCAACCTGGCGCACGACTACGCCCGCAACGACATGACCGCCTACGTGAAGCTGCAGGAGCAGGAATTCGCTGACGCCGCCAAGGGTTACACCTTCGTGGCTCACCAGCAGGAAGTGGGCACCGGCTACTTCGACGACATGACCACCGTGATCCAGGGCGGCTCGTCTTCGGTAACCGCACTGACCGGCTCCACCGAAGAAGAACAGTTCCACTGATTCGACTTCGCACTGAAAAACGGCCATTGCAGACCCGGTAAAAGCTAACTGCAGTGCTGCACATCTGACGCCCCGACTGGTTCGGGGCGTTTTTTTGCCTGCAGCTTTTGCAGGCATCACCGGCAACCCCAAGCTGCGACTGCAACGAGCCTGCTCGCGACGACATCGGCCCGGACACCCTGCCAATCAGGCAAAACATTGATCCAGAGCGGTATGCGTGGAGAAAAAAGCGGGTAAAAGGGGCTCGCTCGCAACTTGCAGTAACGAGCATATAAAAGACAACTTAGCGGCTCTTCATGGAAACCATTGTTTAAAAGCGGCGCTAAATAATATTGATTATCATTTATAGGCAATAATGTTCGTTACAGCGAGGACAAAACATAATTAACAAAACACCCGCTAATGCCCACAGGCCGTGGCTTACGGGGCTTGCAAGGGGAGCTATGTCCTTATTCCGCTAAATAATTTCGCCATGAAAATTTACTTGCCCGGTGTTTAGCCATAAAATCACGGCGATTGATTGCACTGCGACATATCGTCACTGCTTTATTTCTTTATCAAGCTCAGAGACCTTTGCTCTCTGTTAAGGATTACCAGCATGCCCGAAGCGACAGGACTCATGGCCCACAACTGGGGCTTTGCCATTTTCCTTCTGGGTGTAGGCGGCCTCTGCGCCTTCATGCTCGGCGTCTCCAGCCTCCTCGGGTCAAAAGCCTGGGGCCGCAGCAAAAACGAACCGTTCGAGTCCGGCATGCTACCTACCGGTGGCGCCCGCTTGCGGCTCTCAGCCAAATTCTATCTGGTCGCGATGCTCTTCGTGATCTTCGATATCGAAGCCCTCTTTCTCTTTGCCTGGTCTGTGTCCGTCCGCGAAAGCGGCTGGACCGGATTCGTCGAAGCTCTCGTTTTCATAGCAATTCTGTTGGCAGGTCTTGTCTACCTTTGGCGGGTGGGGGCTCTTGATTGGGCTCCGGAAGGTCGCCGTAAGCGGCAGGCGAAGCTAAAACAATGAGGCTTTGGCGATGCAATACAATCTCACCAGGATCGACCCCGATGCTCCTAACGAGCAGTATCCGATCGGCGAACGGGAAACCGTTTCCGATCCGTTAGAAGATCAAGTCCACAAAAACATCTTCATGGGCAAGCTGGAAGACGTGCTGAGCGGCGCGGTCAACTGGGGGCGTAAGAACTCCCTGTGGCCGTACAACTTCGGCCTGTCCTGCTGCTACGTGGAAATGACCACCGCCTTCACGGCGCCCCACGACATCGCGCGCTTCGGCGCCGAAGTTATCCGGGCATCACCGCGTCAGGCGGATTTCATGGTTATTGCCGGAACCTGCTTCATCAAGATGGCGCCGATCATTCAGCGTCTCTACGAGCAAATGCTCGAGCCGAAGTGGGTCATCTCCATGGGTTCGTGCGCCAACTCCGGTGGCATGTACGACATCTATTCCGTCGTTCAAGGGGTAGACAAGTTCCTGCCCGTGGACGTCTACGTGCCTGGCTGCCCGCCCCGCCCTGAAGCTTTTCTGCAAGGCCTGATGCTCTTGCAGGAGTCGATTGGCCAGGAGCGTCGCCCACTTTCCTGGGTCGTCGGTGACCAAGGCGTGTATCGCGCCGAAATGCCGTCGCAAAAGGAACAGCGCCGCGAACAGCGTATTCAGGTAACCAACCTGCGCAGCCCCGACGAAGTCTGATTCCAGAACGCTTCTTACAAAGAACGAAAAACTGGCTTCATTCTTTACGTTGACCGAAAGCGATAAAAAACCATGACTACAGGCAGTGCTCTGTACATCCCGCCTTATAAGGCAGACGACCAGGATGTGGTCGTCGAACTCAATAACCGTTTTGGCCCTGAGGCGTTCACCGCCCAGGCCACCCGCACCGGCATGCCGGTGCTGTGGGTTACCCGTGCCAAACTCGTCGAAGTCCTGACCTTCCTGCGCAACCTGCCCAAGCCGTACGTCATGCTCTATGACCTGCATGGCGTGGACGAGCGTCTGCGCACCAAGCGTCAAGGGCTGCCAGGCGCCGACTTCAGCGTGTTCTACCACCTGCTGTCGATCGAACGTAATAGTGACGTAATGATCAAGGTCGCCTTGTCCGAGAGCGACCTCAGCTTGCCGACCGTGACCGGTATCTGGCCGAACGCCAACTGGTACGAGCGTGAAGTCTGGGACATGTTCGGCATCGACTTCGCCGGCCACCCTCACCTGTCGCGCATCATGATGCCGCCGACCTGGGAAGGTCACCCGCTGCGCAAGGACTTCCCGGCGCGCGCCACCGAGTTCGATCCGTTCAGCCTGACCCTGGCCAAGCAACAACTGGAAGAAGAAGCCGCGCGCTTCAAGCCGGAAGACTGGGGCATGAAGCGTTCCGGCGCCAACGAGGACTACATGTTCCTCAACCTGGGCCCGAACCACCCTTCGGCCCACGGTGCCTTCCGCATCATCCTGCAGCTGGACGGCGAAGAGATCGTCGACTGCGTACCGGACATCGGCTACCACCACCGTGGCGCCGAGAAGATGGCCGAGCGTCAGTCCTGGCACAGCTTCATCCCGTACACCGACCGTATCGACTACCTCGGCGGCGTGATGAACAACCTGCCGTACGTGCTCTCGGTCGAGAAACTGGCCGGGATCAAGGTGCCGGAGAAGGTCGACGTCATCCGCATCATGATGGCCGAGTTCTTCCGGATCACCAGCCACCTGCTGTTCCTGGGCACCTACATCCAGGACGTCGGCGCCATGACCCCGGTGTTCTTCACCTTCACCGACCGTCAGCGCGCCTACACCGTGATCGAAGCGATCACCGGTTTCCGCCTGCACCCGGCCTGGTACCGCATCGGCGGCGTCGCCCACGACCTGCCGCGCGGCTGGGAAAAACTGGTGAAAGACTTCGTCGACTGGCTGCCCAAGCGCCTCGACGAATACACCAAGGCCGCCCTGCAGAACAGCATCCTCAAGGGTCGTACCATCGGCGTCGCCGCCTACAACACCAAGGAAGCCCTGGAATGGGGCGTCACCGGTGCCGGCCTGCGTTCCACCGGTTGCGATTTCGACCTGCGTAAAGCGCGCCCCTACTCCGGCTACGAGAACTTCGAATTCGAAGTTCCGCTGGCGGCCAACGGCGATGCCTACGACCGCTGCATGGTCCGCGTCGAAGAGATGCGCCAGAGCATCAAGATCATCGACCAGTGCCTGCGCAACATGCCGGAAGGCCCGTACAAGGCGGACCACCCGCTGACCACGCCGCCACCGAAAGAGCGCACGCTGCAGCACATCGAGACCCTGATCACGCACTTCCTGCAGGTTTCGTGGGGCCCGGTCATGCCGGCCAACGAGTCCTTCCAGATGATCGAAGCGACCAAGGGCATCAACAGTTATTACCTGACGAGCGATGGCGGCACCATGAGCTACCGCACCCGGATCCGCACTCCGAGCTTCGCCCACCTGCAGCAGATCCCTTCGGTGATCCGCGGCAGCATGGTCGCGGACTTGATCGCGTACCTGGGTAGTATCGACTTCGTTATGGCCGACGTGGACCGCTAAGCATGAACAGCACGCTTATCCAGACAGACCGTTTCGCCCTGAGCGAAACCGAGCGCTCGGCCATCGAGCACGAGCTGCATCACTACGAAGACCCGCGCGCGGCGTCTATCGAAGCCCTGAAGATCGTCCAGAAGGAACGTGGCTGGGTGCCTGATGGCGCGCTCTACGCCATCGGCGAGATCCTCGGCATCCCGGCCAGCGACGTAGAAGGCGTGGCGACGTTCTACAGCCAGATCTTCCGTCAGCCGGTCGGCCGTCACATCATCCGTGTCTGCGACAGCATGGTCTGCTACATCGGCGGCCACGAGTCCGTGGTCAGCCAGATCCAGAGCGAGCTGGGCATCGGCCTCGGCCAGACCACCGCCGACGGCCGCTTCACCCTGCTGCCGGTATGCTGCCTGGGCAACTGCGACAAGGCCCCGGCGCTGATGATCGACGACGACACTTTCGGCGACGTGCAGCCTGCTGGCGTGGCCAAACTGTTGGAGGGCTACGTATGACCCTGACATCCTTCGGCCCTGCCAACCGCATCCAGCGCAGCCCGGAAACTCATCCGCTGACCTGGCGCCTGCGCGACGACGGCGAGCCGGTATGGCTCGACGAGTACCAGGCCAAGAACGGCTACGCCGCCGCGCGCAAGGCCTTCGCCGACCTGTCCCAGGACGACATCGTCCAGACCGTCAAGGACGCCGGCCTCAAGGGCCGCGGCGGCGCGGGCTTCCCCACTGGTGTGAAGTGGGGCCTGATGCCCAAAGACGAATCCATGAACATCCGCTACCTGCTGTGCAACGCGGATGAAATGGAACCCAACACCTGGAAAGACCGCATGCTGATGGAGCAACTGCCCCATCTGCTGATCGAAGGCATGCTGATCAGCGCCCGCGCGCTGAAAACCTACCGCGGTTACATCTTCCTGCGGGGCGAGTACACCACCGCCGCCAAGCACCTCAACCGTGCCGTGGAAGAAGCCAAGGCCGCAGGCCTGCTGGGCAAGAACATCCTGGGCTCGGGCTTCGACTTCGAGCTGTTCGTCCACACCGGCGCCGGGCGTTACATCTGCGGTGAAGAAACCGCACTGATCAACTCCCTCGAAGGCCGCCGTGCCAATCCGCGCTCCAAACCGCCCTTCCCTGCCGCCGTCGGCGTGTGGGGCAAGCCGACCTGCGTGAACAACGTCGAGACCCTGTGCAACGTGCCGGCGATCATCGGCGACGGCGTGGAGTGGTACAAATCCCTCGCTCGCGAAGGCAGTGAAGACCACGGCACCAAGCTGATGGGCTTCTCCGGCAAAGTGAAGAACCCTGGCCTGTGGGAGCTGCCGTTCGGCGTGACCGCGCGCGAGCTGTTCGAAGACTATGCCGGTGGCATGCGCGACGGTTTCAAGCTCAAGTGCTGGCAGCCCGGCGGCGCCGGTACCGGTTTCCTGTTGCCTGAACACCTGGATGCGCAAATGTACGCCGGCGGCATCGCCAAGGTAGGCACCCGCATGGGTACCGGCCTGGCCATGGCGGTCGACGACAGCATCAACATGGTCTCGCTGCTGCGCAACATGGAAGAGTTCTTTGCCCGCGAATCCTGCGGCTTCTGCACCCCTTGCCGCGATGGCCTGCCGTGGAGCGTCAAGCTGCTGCGCGCCCTCGAGAAAGGCGAAGGGCAAGCCGGCGATATCGAGACCCTACTGGGTCTGGTCGGTTTCCTCGGCCCAGGCAAGACCTTCTGTGCTCACGCACCGGGCGCCGTGGAGCCATTGGGCAGTGCCATCAAGTATTTCCGTCCAGAGTTCGAGGCCGGCATCGCAGCCACCAGTGCTGCAGCCGTCCCGCCCCTGGCCCGGCCGATCGTAGTCGGCGCGTAAACGTATCGAACGAGGGTGGTCCGTGCCGCCCTCGTATCGCCTGAAGACGCCGCGACGCGCCAGGCGAGCACCAAGATTCCATTAGCCACGCCCGCTGACACCGGGCCAACGAAGAACTTTGAACCATGGCCACTATCCACGTAGACGGCAAAGCGCTCGAAGTCGATGGGGCGGACAACCTGTTACAGGCATGTCTGTCACTAGGCCTCGACATCCCTTATTTCTGCTGGCACCCCGCTCTCGGTAGCGTCGGTGCCTGTCGCCAGTGCGCGGTCAAGCAGTACACCGACGAGAACGACACCCGTGGTCGCATCGTCATGTCCTGCATGACTCCCGCCACCGACAACACCTGGATCTCCATCGACGATGAAGAATCCAAGGCCTTCCGCGCCAGTGTCGTCGAATGGCTGATGACCAACCACCCGCACGACTGCCCGGTCTGCGAGGAAGGCGGTCACTGCCACCTGCAAGACATGACCGTGATGACCGGCCACAACGAGCGCCGTTATCGCTTCACCAAGCGTACCCACCAGAACCAGGAACTCGGCCCGTTCATCGCCCACGAGATGAACCGCTGCATCGCCTGCTACCGTTGCGTGCGTTTCTACAAGGACTATGCCGGCGGCACCGACCTCGGTGTGTTCGGCGCCCACGACAACGTGTACTTCGGTCGTGTTGAAGACGGCACCCTGGAAAGCGAGTTCTCCGGCAACCTCACCGAGGTCTGCCCGACCGGTGTGTTCACCGACAAGACTCACTCCGAGCGCTACAACCGCAAATGGGACATGCAGTTCTCGCCGAGCATCTGCCATGGCTGCTCCAGCGGTTGCAACATTTCCCCGGGCGAGCGCTACGGCGAACTGCGGCGCATCGAGAACCGCTACAACGGTTCGGTGAACCAGTACTTCCTGTGCGACCGTGGCCGTTTCGGCTACGGCTACGTCAACCGCGAAGACCGTCCACGCCAGCCGCTGCTGAACAACGGTACCAAGCTGAACCTGGACCAGGCGCTGGACAAGGCCGCCGACCTGCTGCGCGGGCGCAATATTGTCGGTATCGGTTCGCCTCGCGCCAGCCTGGAAAGCAACTACGCCCTGCGTGAACTGGTAGGCGCCGAGCACTTCTACAGCGGTATCGAAGCCGCCGAACTGGAGCGCATCCGCCTGGTCCTGCAAGTGCTGAGAAACAGCCCGCTGCCTGTGCCGACCATGCGCGACATCGAAGACCACGATGCGGTGTTCGTCCTCGGCGAGGACCTGACCCAGACCGCCGCCCGCATGGCCCTGGCCCTGCGCCAGTCGGTCAAGGGCAAGGCCGAAGAGATGGCCGACGCCATGCGCGTCCAGCCATGGCTCGACGCCGCGGTGAAAAACATCGGCCAGCACGCGCTGAACCCGCTGTTCATTGCAAGCATCGCTGAAACCAAGCTCGACGACGTCGCCGAAGAGTGTGTACACGCCGCTCCCGACGACCTGGCGCGCATCGGTTTTGCCGTGGCCCACGCCCTGGATGCCAGCGCCCCGGCCGTCGAAGGCCTGGACAGCGAAGCCTTTGAGCTGGCCAAGCGCATCGCCGACGCCCTCCTCGCCGCCAAGCGCCCACTGATCATCGCCGGCACCTCCCTGGGTTCCAAGGCGCTGATCGAAGCCGCGGCGAACATTGCCAAGGCCCTCAAGCTGCGCGAGAAGAACGGTTCCATCAGCCTGATCGTGCCCGAGGCCAACAGCCTCGGCCTGGCCATGCTCGGTGGCGAATCGGTGGACGCCGCGCTGCAAGCGGTGATCGACGGTAAGGCCGACGCCCTGGTCGTGCTGGAAAACGATCTGTACACCCGCACCGACGCTGCCAAGGTCGATGCCGCGCTGAACGCCGCGAAAGTGGTGATCGTCGCCGACCACCAGAAGACCGCCACCAGCGATCGCGCGCACCTGGTCCTGCCAGCGGCCAGCTTCGCCGAGGGCGACGGCACCCTGGTCAGCCAGGAAGGCCGTGCCCAGCGCTTCTTCCAGGTGTTCGATCCAACCTATATGGATGCCAGCATCCTGGTTCACGAAGGCTGGCGCTGGCTGCATGCCCTGCGCTCTACCCTGCTGAACAAGCCGGTGGACTGGACCCAGCTGGACCACGTGACCGCCGCCTGCGCCCAGAGCAACCCGCAACTGGCGCACATCGTCGATGCCGCGCCATCGGCGTCGTTCCGCATCAAGGGCCTGAAGCTGGCCCGCGAACCGTTGCGCTACAGCGGCCGTACCGCCATGCGCGCCGATATCAGCGTGCACGAGCCACGTACCCCGCAGGACCAGGACACCGCGTTTTCCTTCTCCATGGAAGGTTACTCGGGCTCCGTGGAACCGCGCTCCCAGGTGCCGTTCGCCTGGTCGCCGGGCTGGAACTCGCCGCAAGCCTGGAACAAGTTCCAGGACGAAGTCGGTGGTCATCTGCGTGCCGGCGATCCGGGCACCCGCCTGATCGAAAGCCAGGGCGACAGCCTCGGCTGGTTCGCCAGCGTGCCGCGCGCCTTCTCCCCTGCCCAGGGCACCTGGCAGGCGGTGCCGTTCTACCACCTGTTCGGCAGCGAGGAGAACTCTTCGAAAGCCGCTCCGGTCCAGGAACGCATCCCGGCCGCCTACGTCTCCCTGGCCAAGTCCGAAGCCGACCGCCTGGGCGTCAACGATGGCGCGCTGCTCGCCGTGAGCGTGGCGGGCCAGACCCTGCGTCTGCCGCTGCGCATCAACGAAGAGCTGGGCGCTGGCCTGGTGGCCCTGCCGGCAGGCCTGGCGGGCATTCCACCGGCGTTCTTTGGCAAATCCGTTGACGGTCTGCAGGAGGCAGCGCAATGACCTGGTTCACCCCTGAAGTGATCGACGTGATCCTGGCGGTCGTCAAAGCCCTGGTCATCATGCTGGCCGTGGTGGTCGCAGGTGCCTTGCTCAGCTTTGTCGAACGTCGCCTGCTGGGCTGGTGGCAGGACCGTTACGGTCCGAACCGCGTTGGCCCGTTCGGCATGTTCCAGATCGCCGCCGACATGCTGAAGATGTTCTTCAAGGAAGACTGGACCCCGCCGTTTGCCGACAAGGTGATCTTCACCCTGGCACCGGTCGTGGCCATGAGCGCCTTGCTGATCGCTTTCGCGATCATCCCGATCACCCCGACCTGGGGCGTGGCGGACCTGAACATCGGCCTGCTGTTCTTCTTCGCCATGGCCGGCCTGTCGGTCTACGCGGTGCTGTTCGCCGGCTGGTCGAGCAACAACAAGTTCGCCCTGCTCGGCAGCCTGCGCGCCTCGGCCCAGACCGTGTCCTATGAAGTGTTCATGGGCCTGGCGCTGATGGGCATCGTGGCCCAGGTCGGTTCGTTCAACATGCGCGACATCGTCGACTACCAGGCGCAGAACCTGTGGTTCATCATTCCGCAGTTCTTCGGCTTCTGTACCTTCTTCATCGCTGGCGTGGCCGTGACTCACCGTCACCCGTTCGACCAGCCGGAAGCGGAACAGGAACTGGCCGACGGTTACCACATTGAATACGCCGGAATGAAATGGGGCATGTTCTTCGTTGGCGAGTACATCGGCATCATCCTGATCTCGGCACTGCTGGTCACCCTGTTCTTCGGTGGCTGGCACGGTCCGTTCGGCATCCTGCCGCAACTGTCCTTCGTCTGGTTCGCCCTGAAGACCGCGTTCTTCATCATGCTGTTCATCCTGCTGCGCGCTTCCATCCCGCGTCCGCGTTATGACCAGGTGATGGACTTCAGCTGGAAATTCTGCCTGCCGCTGACCCTGATCAATTTGCTGGTGACTGCTGCGCTTGTGTTGTTGAACACGCCAGCAGGCGCGGTTCAGTGAGGATTTGACCCATGTTCAAATATATTGGCGACATCGTTAAGGGTACTGGTACCCAACTGCGCAGCCTGGTGATGGTCTTCGGCCATGGCTTTCGCAAGCGCGACACCCTGCAATACCCGGAAGAGCCGGTCTACCTGCCGCCACGCTACCGTGGCCGCATCGTGCTGACCCGCGACCCCGATGGCGAAGAGCGTTGCGTAGCCTGCAACCTGTGCGCCGTGGCATGCCCGGTGGGATGCATCTCGCTGCAGAAAGCTGAAACCGAAGACGGTCGCTGGTACCCGGACTTCTTCCGCATCAACTTCTCGCGCTGCATCTTCTGCGGCCTCTGCGAGGAAGCCTGCCCGACCACCGCGATCCAGCTGACCCCGGATTTCGAGATGGCCGAGTTCAAACGTCAGGACCTGGTTTACGAGAAAGAAGATCTGCTGATCTCCGGCCCCGGAAAGAACCCTGATTACAACTTCTATCGTGTTGCAGGTATGGCCATTGCCGGTAAGCCAAAAGGCTCCGCGCAAAACGAAGCCGAGCCGATCAACGTGAAGAGCTTGCTGCCTTAAGGAAGAAAGATGGAATTCGCTTTCTATTTCGCGTCAGGTGTCGCCGTTGTCTCCACGCTCCGCGTGGTGACCAACACCAACCCTGTGCACGCCCTGCTCTACCTGATCATTTCGCTGATCGCCGTGGCGATGACCTTCTTCAGCCTCGGCGCGCCGTTCGCCGGCGTACTGGAAGTGATCGCCTATGCTGGCGCCATCATGGTGCTGTTCGTGTTCGTGGTGATGATGCTGAACCTGGGGCCTGCCTCGGTTCAGCAGGAACGCATCTGGCTCAAGCCGGGAATCTGGCTGGGGCCGGTGGTGCTTGCCGCCCTGCTGCTGGTGGAACTGCTGTACGTGCTATTCAGCCACCAGAGCGGTACCGGTGTCGGCCACACCACCGTGGACGCCAAGGCCGTGGGCATCAGCCTGTTCGGTCCTTATCTGCTGGTGGTCGAACTCGCCTCGATGCTGCTGCTCGCCGCAGCCGTCACGGCGTTCCACCTGGGCCGCAACGAGGCGAAGGAGTAAGACCATGCCTACTATCGGAACTATCCCTCTGGAGCATGGCCTGGCCGTTGCCGGCATCCTGTTCTGCCTCGGCCTGGTCGGCCTGATGGTGCGCCGCAACATTCTCTTCGTGCTGATGAGCCTGGAAGTGATGATGAACGCCTCCGCCCTGGCCTTCATCGTCGCAGGTGCCAGATGGGCGCAGCCGGATGGACAGATCATGTTCATCCTGGTGATCAGCCTGGCAGCCGCCGAGGCCAGCATTGGCCTGGCGATCCTGTTGCAGCTGTATCGCCGCTTCCACACTCTCGATATCGACGCTGCCAGCGAGATGCGCGGATGAACCTTCTCTATCTGACTTTCCTGTTCCCCCTGATCGGTTTCCTGCTGCTGTCGTTCTCCCGTGGACGCCTCTCGGAAAACCTCGCCGCCCTGATCGGTGTCGGCTCCGTTGGCCTGTCGGCGATTGTCGCGGCTTATGTGATCTGGCAATTCAACGTCGCCCCGCCGGAAGGTGGCCACTACACCCAGGTGCTGTGGCAGTGGATGACCGTAGGCGACTTCAAGCCGACCTTCGCCCTGTATCTGGATGGCCTGTCCGTGACCATGCTCGGCGTGGTGGTGGGCGTGGGCTTCCTGATCCACCTGTTCGCGTCCTGGTACATGCGCGGTGAAGACGGTTACTCGCGCTTCTTCGCCTACACCAACCTGTTCATCGCCAGCATGCTGTTCCTGGTGCTCGGCGATGACCTGTTGTTCCTGTACTTCGGCTGGGAAGGTGTGGGCCTGTGTTCGTACCTGCTGATCGGTTTCTACTACAGCAACCGCAACAACGGTAACGCGGCACTCAAGGCCTTCATCGTCACCCGCATCGGCGACGTGTTCATGGCCATCGGCCTGTTCATCCTGTTCCAGCAGCTGGGCACCCTGAATATCCAGCAACTGCTGGTCGCGGCGCCTGCGAAGTTCCAGGCCGGCGACTTCTGGATCGTCCTGGCGACCCTGATGCTGCTGGGTGGCGCGGTCGGTAAATCCGCCCAGCTGCCGCTGCAGACCTGGCTGGCGGACGCGATGGCCGGTCCTACTCCGGTTTCGGCACTGATCCACGCCGCAACCATGGTGACTGCCGGTGTCTACCTGATCGCCCGTACCCACGGTCTGTTCGCCCTGGCGCCGGATATCCTGCACCTGGTGGGCGTCGTCGGTGGCGTGACTCTGGTCCTGGCCGGCTTCGCCGCGCTGGTCCAGACCGACATCAAGCGGATTCTCGCCTACTCGACCATGAGCCAGATCGGCTACATGTTCCTGGCCCTGGGCGTTGGCGCCTGGGACGGCGCGATCTTCCACCTGATGACCCACGCCTTCTTCAAGGCCCTGCTGTTCCTTGCCTCCGGTGCGGTGATCGTTGCCTGCCACCACGAGCAGAACATCTTCAAGATGGGCGGCCTGTGGAAGAAACTGCCACTGGCCTACGCCAGCTTCATCGTCGGCGGCGCGGCCCTGGCGGCCCTGCCACTGGTCACCGCCGGTTTCTACTCCAAGGACGAGATCCTCTGGGAAGCCTTCGCCAGCGGTAACCACGGCCTGCTGTATGCCGGTCTGGTGGGGGCCTTCATGACCTCGCTGTACACCTTCCGTCTGATCTTCATCACCTTCCACGGTGAAGCCAAGACCGAAGCCCATGCCGGCCACGGCATCAGCCACTGGCTGCCGCTGTCGGTGCTGATCATTCTGTCGACCGCCGTCGGCGCCATGATCACTCCACCGCTGCACGGCGTACTGCCGCAAAGCGTCGGCCATGCCGGTGGCGAAGCCAAGCACAGCCTGGAACTGGCGTCGGGCGCCATCGCCATCGCCGGTATCCTGCTGGCCGCGCTGCTGTTCCTCGGCAAGCGTCGCTTCGTTACCGCCGTCGCCAACAGTGGCATCGGCCGCATCCTCTCGGCCTGGTGGTTCGCTGCCTGGGGCTTCGACTGGATCTACGACAAACTGTTCGTCAAGCCATATCTGGCGATCAGCCATGTACTGCGCAAAGACCCGCTCGACCAGACCATCGGTCTGATCCCGCGCCTGGCCAAAGGGGGCCACAACTCCCTGAGCCGTACGGAAACCGGTCAACTGCGTTGGTACGCCGCCTCGATGGCTGCTGGTGCCGTGCTGGTTATCGGCGCCGTCGTGCTGGTAGCGGTCTGATATGAACCTTGCGAACTTGCGAAAGGAATTGAGCCCGTCATGATTCTGCCTTGGCTAATCCTGATCCCCTTCATCGGCGGCCTGCTGTGCTGGATGGGTGAGCGCTTCGGCGCCACCCTCCCCCGCTGGATTGCGCTGCTGACCATGTCCCTGGAACTCGCTCTCGGCCTCTGGCTGTGGGCCCATGGCGACTATTCATTCGCTCCGGCACCTGGCGCCGATCCGACCTGGACCCTGGAGTTCAAGCACGTCTGGATCGAGCGCTTCGGCATCAACGTGCACCTGGCCCTCGATGGCCTGTCGCTGTTGATGATCCTGCTGACCGGCCTCCTGGGCGTGCTGTCCGTCCTCTGTTCCTGGAAAGAGATCCAGCGTCACGTGGGCTTCTTCCACCTGAACCTGATGTGGATCCTGGGCGGTGTCGTCGGCGTGTTCCTCGCCCTCGACCTGTTCATGTTCTTCTTCTTCTGGGAAATGATGCTGGTGCCGATGTACTTCCTCATCGCGCTCTGGGGTCACAGTTCTTCGGACGGCAAGAAAACCCGGATCTACGCCGCGACCAAGTTCTTCATCTTCACTCAGGCTTCCGGCCTGATCATGCTGGTGGCGATCCTCGGTCTGGTGCTGGTCAACTTCAACGACACCGGCGTGATTACCTTCAACTACGCCGACCTGTTGAAGACCAAGATGTCGACCACCACCGAGTACGTGCTGATGCTCGGTTTCTTCATCGCCTTCGCGGTGAAATTGCCGGTGGTGCCGTTCCACTCCTGGCTGCCCGATGCCCACGCCCAGGCACCGACCGCGGGCTCCGTGGACCTCGCCGGTATCTTGCTGAAGACCGCGGCCTACGGCCTGCTGCGTTTTGCCCTGCCGCTGTTCCCGAATGCCTCGGCCGAGTTCGCGCCGATCGCCATGACCCTGGGTCTGATCGGCATCTTCTACGGTGCCTTCCTGGCCTTCGCCCAGACCGACATCAAGCGCCTGGTGGCATTCTCCAGCGTTTCGCACATGGGCTTCGTGCTGATCGGCATCTACTCCGGCAGCCAGCTGGCCCTGCAGGGCGCGGTGATCCAGATGCTGGCGCACGGCCTGTCGGCGGCGGCACTCTTTATCCTCTGCGGCCAGTTGTACGAACGCACCCACACCCGCGACATGCGTGAAATGGGCGGCCTGTGGTCGAAGATCGCCTACCTGCCAGCCATCAGCCTGTTCTTCGCAGCAGCCTCGCTGGGCTTGCCGGCAACCGGTAACTTCGTCGGCGAATTCCTGATCCTGATCGGCACCTTCGCCCGTGCCCCATGGGTCACCGTGCTCGCGACGTCCGGCCTGGTGTTCGGTTCGGTCTATTCGCTGATCATGATTCACCGCGCCTACTTCGGCCCGGCCAAGTCGGACGCGGTCCTGCACGGCATGGACGCTCGCGAACTGATCATGGTGGTCGGACTGGCGGCGCTGCTGATTTACATCGGCATCTACCCGCAACCGTTCCTCGATACCTCTGCCGCCACCATGAGTGGCGTGCAGCAATGGCTCGGCACCGCCTTCACTCAACTCGCTTCGGCCCGGTAAGAGCGCTATGGACTTTACGATTCAACACTTTATCGCGCTTGCGCCGCTGTTGATCACCAGCCTCACCATCATTGTGGTGATGCTGGCTATCGCCTGGCGTCGCAACCATTCGCAAACCTTCCTGCTGTCGGTCGCCGGTCTGAACCTGGCGTTGCTGTCGATTCTGCCGGCCCTGAAAGTCACCCCTCTGGCGGTGACTCCATTGCTGCAGATCGACCAGTTCGCCTGCCTGTACATGGCGCTGATCCTGGTGGCCACCCTGGCCTGCGTCACCCTCGCCCACGCCTATCTGGGCGACGGCGGCACCGGCTACCCGGGCAACCGCGAAGAGCTGTACCTGCTGATCCTGATGGCCGCCGCCGGCGGCTTGGTCCTGGTCAGCGCACAGCACCTGGCCGGCTTGTTCATCGGCCTGGAGCTGCTCTCGGTACCGGTCTACGGCCTAGTGGCTTATGCCTTCTTCAACAAGCGTTCGCTGGAAGCCGGCATCAAGTACATGGTGCTGTCGGCCGCTGGTTCCGCGTTCCTGCTGTTCGGCATGGCCCTGCTCTACGCCGAAGCCGGCAGCCTGAGCTTCAACGGCATCGGTCAGGCCCTGGCCGCGACCGGCCTGCCTAGCCCGCTGGCCCAACTGGGCCTGGGCATGATGCTGATCGGCCTGGCGTTCAAGCTGTCGCTGGTACCCTTCCACCTGTGGACCCCGGACGTCTACGAAGGGGCCCCGGCGCCTGTGGCGGCCTTCCTGGCCACCGCGAGCAAGGTGGCGGTATTCGCGGTGATGGTGCGTCTGTTCCAGATCTCGCCGGTGGCCAGCAGCGGTGTCCTGAACACCGTGCTGACCCTGATCGCGATTGCCTCGATCCTGTTCGGTAACCTGCTGGCGCTGACCCAGAGCAACCTCAAGCGTCTGCTGGGTTACTCGTCCATCGCCCACTTCGGTTACCTGCTGATCGCCCTGGTGGCGAGCAAGGGCCTGGCGATGGAAGCCATCGGCGTCTACCTGGTCACCTACGTGATCACCAGCCTCGGCGCCTTCGGTGTGATCACCCTGATGTCCTCGCCCTACAAGGGTCGCGACGCGGATGCCCTGTACGAGTACCGCGGCCTGTTCTGGCGCCGTCCGTACCTGACCGCCGTGCTCACCGTGATGATGCTGTCCCTGGCCGGCATCCCGCTGACCGCGGGCTTCATCGGCAAGTTCTACATCATCGCCACCGGTGTCGAAGCGCACCAATGGTGGCTGGTCGGTTCCCTGGTCCTGGGCAGCGCCATCGGCGTGTTCTACTACCTGCGCGTCATGGTCACCCTCTACCTGATCGAGCCGAACCTGCGCCGCGTCGACGCCCAGCTGCACTGGGAACAGAAAGCCGGCGGCGTGATGCTACTGGCCATCGCGGTCCTGGCGTTCTTCCTCGGCGTCTACCCACAACCGCTGCTGATCCTGGTCCAGCAATCCGGTCTGGCGGGCTGATCGCTCAAGCACGATCCGCAGTAAAACAAGACGGCGCCTTCGGGCGCCGTTTTGTTTTCCGAAGAAAACCGCCCTGCCCTTCCTCCTGCCGCCTGAAAGGAATTGCCTTTCAGGCTTTAAAGACGCGTCCTACGTCTCATCCTGATTGCTAAGTCTAAGGTCATTAAAAGGCGACGAGCGTCATGCGCAACGCCTTGACCTCTTGACCTATCCAATCAAAAATATACGCAGGTTACGTACAAAGAATGGACGCGCTTTTTATTGAGTTACCCCCGTTCCAGCGCTATCGACAGGACTATCTGGACGACGAGCTTTTTCGTAGCCTGCAGCTTGAATTGCTCAAAGCCCCCGAAGCCGGAGATCTCATCGAAGGAACCGGTGGCTTGCGCAAGATCCGTTTTGTCGATGAACGAAGACACAAGGGCAAACGCGGCGGAATCAGGGTGATCTATTACTGGTGGTCCGGAGGCGCCCAGTTCTGGCTCTTCACCCTTTACGCAAAGAACGAGCAGAGCGACCTGGCACCCCAACAGAAAAAACTGCTCAAGCAACTGTTGAACAGAGAAGTCGAGGCAAGGACCCATCATGAAACGTGACATCTTTTCCGAACTGGTCGAAGGTTTCGACGCCCTGGCCAAAGAGCGCCAAGGCAAGCTCACGCTGCGTAGCCACAAGGTCAAGCTGAGCGCATTGCTCCCGATCACCGCCGAAGAAGTGCTGGCCGTGCGCGAGCAGCTGAACCTGTCCAGATCGGTATTTGCCATGTACCTGCGCACCAACACTCGAACCCTGGAGAACTGGGAGCAAGGACGGGCAAAACCCAACGCTCAGGCCACCACCCTGATCCGCCTGGTACAGCGCTTTCCCGATACGGTGGAGCGGCTGGCAGCACTGGCCTGAAGATCTGCGCCGGTTCGAGGGACATCATCGCGGGCAAGCCTCGCTCCTACAGACAAGCAGTGTCTTCGCCACCAGGTCTGCCCGCGACAGCGATTGCCCTGACAGCACAACAGCCATTCCCAAAACACAACGGCACCCGAAGGTGCCGTTGCGTATTACCGATCCACAACCTTATTTGCGCGCTGCCTCCCACGACTTGAGCAGTTCGTTGTAGCTCACGGTTTCCCCCTTGGGTTTCTCGTTGGCCAGTTTCGGTTTCGGCGCGCCCGGATGGTCGAACCAGTATTGCGCGTCGCGCTCGGGGTTCATTTTCGGCGCGCAGGTGGCCTGGGCTTTCGAGCGCTCGAGCCGGGTCATGATCGCGTCCTGGTCCTTGGCCAGGCCATCGAGCGCCTGTTGCGGGGTTTTCTCGCCGCTGGCGGCTTCGGCGATATGGCTCCACCACAACTGCGCCAGGCGTGGATAGTCCGGCACGTTGGTGCCGGTCGGCGTCCACTGCACGCGGGCCGGGCTGCGATAGAACTCCACCAGGCCACCGAGCTTCGGCGCCAGGTCGGTCATCGCCTGGGAGTTGATGTCCGACTCACGGATCGGTGTCAGGCCGACGATGGTTTTCTTCAGCGACACGGTTTTCGAGGTCACGAACTGGGCATAGAGCCAGGCCGCGAGTTTCTGCTTCTCCGGGGTGGACTTCATGAAGGTCCAGGAACCCACGTCCTGATACCCCAGCTTCATGCCCTCTTCCCAGTACGGTCCACGCGGCGACGGCGCCATGCGCCATTTCGGCGTACCATCGGCGTTCATCACCGCCAGGCCCGGCTTGGTCATGTCGGCGGTGAAGGCGGTGTACCAGAAGATCTGCTGGGCAATATTGCCCTGGGACGGCACCGGCCCGGACTCGGAGAAGGTCATGCCCGCCGCCTCCGGTGGCGCGTACTTTTTCATCCAGTCGACGTATTTGGTGGTGGCGAACACCGCCGCCGGGCCGTTGGTGTCGCCGCCGCGGGTCACGCTGGAGCCCACCGGATGGCAGTCCTCGACGCGGATCCCCCACTCGTCCACCGGCAAGCCATTGGGCAAGCCCTTGTCGCCGCCGCCGGCCATGGAGAACCAGGCATCGGTGAAGCGCCAGCCCAGGGACGGGTCCTTCTTGCCGTAGTCCATATGCCCGTAGACCCGCTTGCCGTCGATCTCCTTGACGTCCTCGCTGAAGAACTTGGCGATGTCCTCATAGGCCGACCAGTTCACCGGCACACCCAGCTCGTAGCCGTACTTCTCCTTGAACCTGGCCTTCAGGTCGGCCCGCTCGAACCAGTCGGCGCGGAACCAGTACAGGTTGGCGAATTGCTGGTCGGGCAACTGATAGATCTTGCCGTCCGGCGCGGTGGTGAAGGAGATGCCGATGAAGTCCTTGATGTCCAGGGTCGGCGAGGTGTAGTCCTTGCCTTCGTTGGCCATCAGGTCGGTGATGGATTCGGTCTTGCCATAACGAAAGTGCGTGCCGATCAGGTCGGAGTCGTTGACCCAGCCGTCATAGATGTTCTTGTCCGACTGCATCTGGGTCTGCAGCTTCTCCACCACGTCGCCCTCCTGCAGCAGGTCGTGGGTCAGCTTGATCCCGGTGATTTCGCTGAAAGCCTTGGCCAGCACCTTGGACTCGTATTCATGGGTGGCGATGGTTTCCGAGACCACGTTGATCTTCATCCCGCGAAACGGCTCGGACGCCTTGATGAACCACTTCAGCTCTTCCAGCTGTTGTTCCGCGGTCAGGGTGGATGGCTTGAACTCGCTGCCGATCCACTTTTTCGCGGCGTCCTCATAGGCGTCGGCCCAGGCCGTCGCGCTCAGGCCGCTCAATGCCAGCATGGCCGCCAATGAAACGCTATGTCGCAGCTTATTGTTTTTGTCGAACATAGAGACCTCCCGGTTGAATTTCGAAGCAGGACTGCCGCGCACGCGCCCGGCTAGCCCCAACGCATCACAGCCAACAGCCACACCAGGGACAGCACGAACGCCACCCAGATGCTCCATTCGGTGGCGCCGATTACCAGCAAATGCAGGTAGGCGCTGCCGAGAAGACCGATAAACAGACGATCGCCACGGGTGGTGGCAATCGGCAGGAAGCCGCGCCGAGGGATGCTCGGCGAACGCAATTCCCACGTGGTCATGCCCAGCAGGATCAAGGCAATGACACCGAAGAATGCCGCCGTCGGGGCGGTCCAGTTCATCCATTCCATCAACGGTTCCTCATACCCGGCCCAGGGCAAAGCCCTTGGCCACATGGTTGCGAACAAACCAGATCACCAGCATGCCCGGCAGGATGGTCAGCACCCCGGCGGCCGCCAGCACGCCCCAGTCGATACCGGAGGCGGACACGGTGCGGGTCATCACCGCGGCGATCGGCTTGGCGTTCACCGAGGTCAAAGTCCGCGCCAGCAGCAGCTCGACCCAGGAAAACATGAAGCAGAAGAACGCCGTCACGCCGATCCCCGAACCAATCAGCGGGACGAAGATCTTCACGAAGAACTTGGGAAAGCTGTAGCCGTCGATGTAGGCGGTCTCGTCGATTTCCTTCGGCACCCCGGACATGAAGCCTTCGAGAATCCATACCGCCAGCGGCACGTTGAACAGGCAGTGGGCCAGGGCCACGGCAATGTGCGTATCGAACAGGCCGATGGACGAATACAGCTGGAAGAACGGCAGCAGAAATACCGCCGGCGGCGCCATGCGGTTGGTCAGCAGCCAGAAGAACAGGTGCTTGTCGCCGAGGAAGCGGTAGCGCGAAAAGGCGTAGGCCGCCGGCAGCGCCACGCTCAGGGAAATCACCGTGTTCAGGCTGACGTAATACAGCGAGTTGAGGTAGCCGGTGTACCAGCTGGGGTCGGTGAAGATCACCTTGTAGTTATGCCAGGTGAAGTCCTGGGGCCACAGGGTCAGGCTGCCGAGAATCTCGTTATTGCTCTTGAACGACATGTTCAGCAACCAGTAGATCGGCACCAGCAGGAACAGGATGTAGATCAGCAGCGGTATCAGCTTGCGCTTGGTCATGGCGGCCGTCCTCAGCGATTGGCGTCGGAGTGGGTCATGGCGGTGTAGAACAGCCAGGACACCAGCAGGATGATCAGGAAGTACACCAGGGAGAACGCTGCGGCCGGGCCCAGGTCGAACTGACCGATCGCCATCTGGGTCAGGGTCTGGCTAAGGAAGGTCGTGGCGTTGCCCGGCCCGCCGCCGGTGAGCACGAACGGCTCGGTGTAGATCATGAAGCTGTCCATGAAGCGCAGCATCACCGCGATCAGCAGCACGCTTTTCATCTTCGGCAACTGGATATGGCGGAACACCGCCCAGTTCGACGCCCGGTCGATGCGCGCCGCCTGGTAATACACGTCCGGGATCGCCCGCAGCCCCGAAAAGCAGAGCAGCGCCACCAGCGAGGTCCAGTGCCACACGTCCATCACCAGCACCGTGACCCAGGCATCCATGGTGTTGGCCGCGTAGTTGTAATCGATACCCAGGGCATTCAGCGCCGAGCCCATCAGGCCGATGTCGGCTCGGCCGAAGATCTGCCAGATGGTGCCCACCACGTTCCACGGAATCAGCAGCGGAATGGCGAGGATGATCAGCACCACCGACGACCAGCGTCCCTTGCTTGGCATGGTCAGGGCGATGGCGATGCCCAAGGGAATTTCGATCAACAGCACGCAGGCGGAATAGATGAACTGGCGCAGCAGCGAGTCGTGCAGGCGCGGGTCGAGCAGCACCTGGCGGTACCAGTCGGCGCCGACGAAATAGCGGCTGGACTGGTCGAAAATGTCCTGCACCGAGTAGTTGACCACGGTCATCATTGGGATCACCGCACTGAAGGCCACCAGCAGGAACACCGGCAATACCAGCCACCAGGCTTTGTTGTTCTGCACTTTGTTCATGGCTGAACCTCGTTCGTGACGTGGGCCTCCAGCAGGTATTCGTCGGCGTAGACCATCAGCCACTGCGCTGGGAAGCTGATGCAGGCCCTGCCCTGCGGCACCGGTTTGTCTTCGGCCAGCCGCACTTTCAAGACCGCGCCGTCGAGGTTCAGGGTCATGATCTTGTAGGTACCCAGGTCCTCGATGTGGACCACGTCGGCCTGCAGCGCCTCCTCGTAAGGCTCGTCCCAGACATGGATGAACTCCGGGCGAATGCCGACTTTCAGGCTCTGGTAATCGATCTCGGCGATTCGCTGCTGCAAGGCTTCAGGTAATGGCAGGTGGGTGCCCGCGAAGCCGACACCGCCGGCCTCTGCCCGGACCTCGATCAGGTTCATCCCCGGGCTGCCGATGAAGTAGCCGACAAAGGTGTGGCTCGGCCGCTCGAACAGCTCCCGCGGGGTACCGAACTGGACGATCTGCCCGCCGTACATCACCGCGATCTTATCGGCGAAGGTCGAGGCTTCGAGCTGGTCGTGGGTGACGTAGACCATGGTGATGTTGAACTGCTCGTGGATCTGCTTGAGCTTGCGCCGCAGCTTCCACTTCAAGTGCGGGTCGATCACCGTCAGCGGCTCGTCGAACAGGATCGCCGATACGTCGTCGCGCACCAGGCCGCGGCCCATGGAAACCTTCTGCTTTTCGTCGGCGCTGAGGTTGCGCGCCTTCTTGTTCAGCAGCGCCTGCAAGTCGAGGACCTCGGCGATCTCCTGCACCTTGCTGTGCACCCTGGCCTCGGCCAGGCCCTGGTTGCGCAGCGGAAAGGCCAGGTTGTCGAACACCGTCATGGTGTCGTAGACCACCGGGAACTGGAAAACCTGGGCGATGTTGCGCTTCTCGGGAGTCAGCTCGTTGACCACCCGGGTATCGAACAGCACCTGCCCCTGGGAAGGGCTGAGCAGCCCGGAAATGATGTTGAGCAAGGTCGACTTGCCGCAGCCGGACGGCCCGAGCAAGGCATAGGCGCCGCCCTGCTCCCAGACGTGGTTCATCTCGCGGATCGCATAGTCCTCGGGACCGGCCGGGGTACTGGTGTAACTGTGGGCGAGGTTGTGCAAACGGATCTCGGCCATCAGGCAACCCTCGCGACGCGCCGCCCCGGCGCCTGGACCAGACGGCCCTGGGCATCGAAGACGAACAGTTTGTGGGTGGGGATATAGATACGGATCGGCGCGTCGACGTCGTATTCGTGCACGCCGGGCAGGTGCAGCACCAACAGGAATTGTTCGTTGCGCACATGCAGGAAGGTTTCCGAGCCGCTGATTTCCGCCACCTCGACGGTCACCGCCAGCTCCAGGTCGTCGTCGTTGCTCGGCACCAGGGAGATATGGCTGGGCCGCACGCCGAAGCGGAACTCGCCCTCGCCGACCGGGCGCAGATCGACGTTCAGCGGAAAGTGCACGAAATTGGCGAAGCTCACTTCATTGCCGGCGATGCGCCCCGGCATCAGGTTGATCGGCGGTTCGGAGAACAGCTCGGCGGCCAGCACCGTCTGGGGCTGGTGATAGACCTCGGCGGTCTTGCCGCTCTGCACCAGGCGCCCCTCGTGGAGGATGGTGGTGGTACCGCCCAGGGCCAGCGCCTCGTTGGGCTCGGTGGTGGCGTAGATGGCGATGGTGTGGCGGGCCTGGAACAGCTCGCGCATCTCCTGGCGCAGCTCTTCGCGCAGCTTGTAGTCGAGGTTGACCAGCGGCTCGTCGAACAGGATCAGCTCGGCATCCTTGACCAGCGCCCGGGCCATCGCCGTGCGCTGCTGCTGGCCGCCGGACAGCTCCAGCGGATGGCGCTGCAGGAACTTCTCGATCCGCAGCATCTTCGCCGTCTCCAGCACCTTGCTCTCGATCAGTTGCGCCGAAACGCCGGCCTGGCGCAGCGGCGAGGCGATATTCTCGAACACGGTCATGGTCGGGTAGTTGATGAACTGCTGATAGACCATCGACACATTGCGCAGCCGCACCGGGCGCCCGGTGACGTCCACGCCGTTCATCAGGATGCGCCCACTGGCGGGCTTGTCGAGCCCGGCGATCAGGCGCATCAGGCTGGTCTTGCCGGACAGCGTGCGCCCCAGCAGGACATTGAAGGAACCGGGTTCAAAGCGCAGCGAGATGTCATCGATCCAGGTCTGGCCCTCGACGACACGGCTGACGTGCTCCAGCGTTAATGACATGGCTCGGCCTTTTTTATTATTGGAGTCAAGCGACCGCAGCAGCAGAGCGACTTTCGTGCCAGAACCGTGGCACCAAACCAAGCCCTTGATAAGCCTGATATTTATTAAAAGACCGGCTATTGGAAGGTTCACAGCTGAACAGAAATGAACAACCCGCACTGAACAACTGAACAATCCGGCGGTTGACAATGAACAAGAGTGAACAACACTGGATGGACGCTTTTGCCCGTAAACGCCACAGTTCCGGGCATAGGCCAATAACAACAATAAAAGCGTTTTCAGAGACCTACCGCCATGAGCGCACCTGCCTCACCGCTGTCTCACGAGACCATCATCAAGGACTCCTGGAGTCGCTGCCGGGCCTTTGGCCTCAGCCACCAGAGCACACCGGCCTTCGATCAACTGCCCGCCGAGCGCATCGCCCAGTTGCTGGAGAGCCAGCATGCCCTGGTGCAGACCACCCACCAGGAAGTCCTCCCCTACTACGAGAACATCCTCAGCAACTCCAATTGCCTGATCATGCTCGCCGACAACCAGGGCCAGGTGCTGACGTCCTGGGGCACCCAGCGTTTTATCCAGCCGAGCCTGGCCCGTGGTTTCAGCGCCGGCGCCAGCTGGCTGGAACACTGCAGCGGGACCAACGCCATCGGCACCGCCCTGGCTTGCGAACAGGCGGTGCATATCGAGCACGATGAACACTTTCTCAAGGCCAACCGCTTCATGACCGGCTCGGCCGCGCCGATCTTCGATGCCGAGCGCCGGGTGATCGCGGTGCTGGACGTCTCCAGCGACAGCTACCTGCCGCCCTCCCATACCCTGGGCATGGTCAAGATGATGAGCCAGACCGTGGAGAACCGGCTGATCCTCAACCTGTTTGAAGGCCGGCATTTCCAGCTGACCTTCAACACCGGCCTGAACAACCTCGACAGCCAGTGGGCCGGCTTGCTGATCTTCGATGACAGCGGCCAGGTGCTTTCGGCCAACCGCCGCGCCGACAACCTGCTGGGCATCAGCCTGTCGCGGGTCGGCATCGAAAGCCTGTTCAAGGTGTCCCTGCTGGAATTGCTCAACCAGCCCGAAGGCCTGCCCTTCGCCCTGCAGGCCGCCGGTCGCAACCGCTTCCATTGCCTGCTCAAGCGTCCAAGGCAGATGCCGATCCAGGCCCGAGTCTTCGTCGAGCCAGCTTCCCGTCCGGCTCCCGCCAACACAGATGCCATCAGCCTGAACACCCTGCACTTCGGCGACAGCCGGGTGGAGAAAGCCGTGCGCCAGGCCGAACGGCTGCTGGAAAAGGACATTCCGCTGCTGATCCACGGCGAAACCGGCGTCGGCAAGGAAGTTTTCGTCAAGGCCCTGCATCAAGCCAGCTCGCGGAGCAAACAGGCGTTCATTGCCGTCAACTGCGCGGCGATTCCCGCCGAACTGGTGGAGTCCGAGTTGTTCGGCTACGAGAAAGGCGCCTTCACCGGCGCCAGCCAGAAAGGCAGCATCGGCCTGATCCGCAAGGCCGACAAAGGCACGCTGTTCCTCGACGAAATCGGCGACATGCCCTTGCCGACCCAGGCCCGCCTGTTGCGTGTGCTGCAGGAGCGCTGCGTGCAACCGGTGGGTAGCAGCGAGCTGTTCCCGGTGGACATCCGCATCATCTCGGCGACCAACCGCTCCCTGCGCGAACAGGTACAACTCGGGCGTTTTCGCGAGGACCTGTATTACCGCATCGGCGGCCTGACCCTGGAGTTGCCGCCCCTGCGCGAACGCAGCGACAAACAGGCGCTGTTCAAGCGCATCTGGGAACAGCATCGCGAGCCCGGCCAATGGGCCGGGCTCAGCCGCGACGTCCAGGAACTGTTCGAGCGCCATCCCTGGCCGGGCAACCTGCGCCAGGTCAGCAGCGTGATGCAGGTAGCGCTGGCCATGGCCGAAGAACAGCCGATCCGCGCCGAGCACTTGCCGGACGACTTTTTTGTCGACCTGGACATGGAGCCAGCCACCAGCCACGAACCGCCCGGCGACATCGACCTGCAAGACACCCCCGACCTGCACCGCCAGCTCAAGGCCGTGGGCGGCAACATCTCCCTATTGGCCCGGCGCCTGGGGGTGAGTCGCAATACCCTGTACAAGCGCTTGCGACAGCTGGATACATAAAACCTGACCTGCCGTCTGCCTCGGCTTGGCCGGGATCAAATATTCTGGCTATATTTGTCCAGAATATTGGAGAAACCTCATGATCACTGTCCCGCTGGCAGAAGCCAAAAACAACCTGTCCAAACTGGTCGACGATGCCGCGGCAGGACAGGTCATTACCATCGCCAAACACGGTCGTGCCCTCGCCCGCCTGGTTCCCGTCGGCAAACCGTCGGGGCAGCGCATTGGTGCAATGAAAGGCAAACTGGTGCTTCCCGACGACTTTGACGCCCCGCTGCCGGACGACATGCTCGACGCCTTCGAAGGTACTCAGGAGTGAGAGTCCTGCTCGACACGCATATTCTGCTCTGGACCCTCAGCGACGATCCGAAGTTGTCGGCCAAGGCCCGAAAGCTGATTGAAAGCGCTGCCGAAATCTATATCAGCGCCGCGTCTTTCTGGGAGATGGCCATCAAGGTTGGCCTGGGCAAGCTTGATGTGGACCTGGAAGAGATTCGCGAATATTGCCTGGCGAGCGGTTTCATCGAACTGGCCATCACCTCGGAACACGCCATTGCGGTCAAAGACCTTGAACATCACCACCGCGATCCCTTTGACCGGCTGATTGTGGCCACCGCGATCAGCGAACCGATGAAACTGCTGACCGCCGACCCGCTAGTCGCCAAGTACAGCTCCCTGGCCATTCTGGTTTGATCCCGCACAGATAAATCGCAGGCAAACAAAAACCCGCACAAGGCGGGTTTCTGTTTGTCGCCAGTACAACGATCAGTCAGCCAGGCGCCAGGTGGTCCCACCCTTGCCGTCTTCCAGCACCACGCCCATGGCGGTGATCTGGTCGCGGATGCGGTCGGACTCGGCCCAGTCCTTGTTGGCCCGGGCAGCCAGGCGCGCCTGGATCAACGCTTCGACCTGCGCCGCGTCGACCCGGCCTTCGGCACCGGCCTGCAGGAAGTCATCGGCTTCCAGCTGCAGCACACCCAGCACGTCCGCCAGTTCCCGCAGGCGCGCCGCCAGACCGGCCGCCGCATTGAGATCGCTCTCGCGCAGACGGTTGATCTCGCGCACCATCTCGAACAGCACCGCACAGGCTTCCGGCGTGCCGAAGTCGTCGTTCATCACCTCGGTGAAACGCTCGACGAAGGCTTCGCCACCGGCGGCCGGTACAGCCGGCAGGCCTTTGAGGGCGTGGTAGAAACGCTCCAGGGCGCCCTTGGCGTCCTTGAGGTTGTCTTCCGAGTAGTTGATCGCGCTGCGGTAGTGGCTCGACACCAGCAGGTAACGCACCACTTCCGGATGGTATTTGTCGAGCACGTCGCGGATGGTGAAGAAGTTGTTCAAGGACTTGGACATCTTCTCGCCATTGATGCGGATCATGCCGCAATGCATCCAGGCATTGGCGTAGGTCTTGCCGGTGGCCGCCTCGCTCTGGGCGATCTCGTTTTCATGGTGCGGGAACTCGAGGTCGCTGCCGCCGCCATGAATGTCGAAGGTTTCGCCCAGGCAGCAGGTCGACATCACCGAGCATTCGATGTGCCAGCCCGGACGCCCGGCGCCCCATGGTGATTCCCAGCTCGGCTCGCCCGGCTTGGCGGCTTTCCACAGCACGAAGTCCAGCGGGTCCTGCTTCGACTCGTCGACTTCGATCCGCGCACCGATGCGCAGGTCTTCGATCTTCTTGCGCGACAGCTTGCCGTAACCGAGGAACTTGCCGACCCGGTAGTACACGTCGCCGTTGCCCGGCGCGTAGGCGTAGCCCTTGTCGATCAGGGTCTGGATCATCGCGTGCATGCCGGCGATATGGTCGGTGGCACGCGGTTCCATGTCCGGCTTCTTGATGTTCAGGCGCGCTTCGTCTTCGTGCATCGCCGCGATCATGCGCTCGGTCAACGCCTCGAACGACTCGCCGTTCTCGTTGGCCCGATTGATGATCTTGTCGTCGATGTCGGTGATGTTGCGCACATAGGTCAGGTCGTAGCCGCTGAAACGCAGCCAGCGGGTCACCAGGTCGAAGGCGACCATGCTGCGGCCGTGGCCCAGGTGGCAATAGTCGTACACGGTCATGCCGCACACGTACATGCGCACCTTGTTGCCATCGAGCGGCTTGAAGACTTCTTTGCTCTTGGTGAGCGTGTTGTAGATCGTTAGCACAAGGAGTTCCTTAACTGATCACTGACCCCAGGAGTCGCGCAGGGTCACGGTACGGTTGAATACCGGTGCGCCCGGTTTCGAGTCCTTGATATCCGCGCAGAAGTAACCTTCGCGCTCGAACTGGAAACGGTCTTCCGGCTGTGCGTTGCCCAGCGAGGGTTCGGCACGACAACCAGTGAGGACCTGCAGGGAGTCAGGGTTGATGTTGTCCAGGAAACTTGCGCTGTCTTCGGCCTTCTCCGGGTTCGGCGAACGGAACAGGCGATCGTACAGGCGCACTTCGCACTCGACGCTGGCGGCGGCCGGCACCCAGTGGATCACGCCCTTGACCTTGCGCCCTTCCGGGTTCTTGCCCAGGGTGTCCGGGTCGTACGAGCAACGCAGCTCGACGATGTTGCCATCGGCGTCCTTGATCGCCTCGTCGGCGCGGATCACGTAGCTACCGCGCAGGCGCACTTCGCCGGCCGGTTCCAGGCGCTTGTAGCCCTTTGGCGGCTCTTCCATGAAGTCGTCGCGATCGATGTAGATTTCACGGGCGAACGGCAGTACCCGCACACCCATGTCTTCTTTCGGGTGACGCGGCAATTCGAGGTTCTCGACCTGGTCTTGCGGGTAGTTGGTGATCACCACCTTCAGCGGACGCAGCACGCACATGGCGCGCGGGGCGCTGTGGTCGAGGTCGTCACGGATGCTGAACTCCAGCATGCCGAAGTCCACCACGCCGTCGGAACGGTTGGTGCCGACCATCTCGCAGAAGTTGCGGATGGATTTCGGCGTGTAGCCACGACGGCGGAAGCCCGACAGGGTCGACATGCGCGGGTCGTCCCAACCGTTGACGTGCTGCTCGTCCACCAGTTGCTTGAGCTTGCGCTTGCTGGTGATGGTGTAGTTCAGGTTCAGGCGGCTGAACTCGTACTGGCGCGGCTGTGCCGGCACCGGCAGGTTTTCCAGGAACCATTCGTACAACGGGCGATGGCTTTCGAACTCCAGGGTGCAGATCGAGTGAGTGATGCCTTCGATGGCGTCCGACTGACCGTGGGTGAAGTCGTAGTTCGGGTAGATGCACCACTTGTCGCCGGTCTGGTGGTGATGCGCATGGCGGATGCGATACATGATCGGGTCGCGCAGGTTCATGTTCGGCGAGGCCATGTCGATCTTGGCCCGCAGCACGCGTGCACCGTCCGGGAACTCACCAGCGCGCATGCGGGCAAACAGGTCCAGGTTCTCTTCGACGCTGCGATCGCGGAACGGGCTGTTCTTGCCCGGCTCGGTCAGGCTGCCACGGTATTCCTTGGCCTGCTCGGGGGTCAGGTCGTCGACATAGGCCTTGCCCGCCTTGATCAGCTCCACCGCCCAGTCGTGCAGCTGGTCGAAGTATTGCGAGGCGTAGCGCACTTCACCGGACCACTCGAAGCCCAGCCACTTGACGTCGCTTTCGATGGCGTCGATGTATTCCTGGTCTTCCTTGGCCGGGTTGGTGTCGTCGAAACGCAGGTGGGTGACGCCGCCGAATTCCTGGGCCAGCCCGAAGTTCACGCAGATCGACTTGGCGTGACCGATGTGCAGGTAGCCGTTGGGTTCCGGCGGGAAGCGGGTCACGATCTGTGTGTGCTTACCCGAGTCCAGGTCCGCCTGGATGATCGGGCGCAGGAAGTTGACCGGAACGGCCGGTCCGGTCTTGGAATTCGAGGTAGGGTCGACAGTGGGCTTGCTCATAGGATCCTTGAACGTACAAGTGCGCGGCCGGTGCGGCCTGATAAATCAAAACGGATATCATAGCCGATGCGGTCAAGCCCCTGACAGAGCGGGCTTTAAATCTGCCGCGATTAATCCGTCGCAAATGAAAAAACAGCCTCGAATTTCACGCCCGTCACGCTAAACTGCGCACCTTGGCGGATTTTTGCCAGCGCGGTTCCGGCCCGCGGGCCCCAGGCCTGCCTCCCGGAACCCGGGAATTCCTTGAAAACGCTCCTCCTTATAAAGAGTACCGATCATGACCCAAGTCAAACTGACCACCAACCACGGCGACATCGTGCTGGAACTGAACGCCGAGAAAGCCCCGGTCACCGTGGCCAACTTCGTCGAATACGTTAAAGCCGGTCATTACGAAAACACCGTATTCCACCGCGTCATCGGTAACTTCATGATCCAGGGCGGCGGTTTCGAGCCAGGCATGAAAGAAAAGAAAGACAAGCGTCCAAGCATCCAGAACGAAGCCGACAACGGTCTTTCCAACGACAAGTACACCGTCGCCATGGCCCGCACCATGGAGCCGCATTCGGCTTCCGCACAGTTCTTTATCAACGTCGCTGACAACAGCTTCCTCAACCACAGCGGCAAGACCGTGCAGGGCTGGGGCTACGCGGTATTCGGCAAAGTGGTCGCCGGCACCGAAGTGGTCGACAAGATCAAAGGCGTGGCCACCACCATGAAGGCCGGCCACCAGGACGTACCGGCAGAAGACGTGATCATCGAGAAAGCCGAGATCGTTGAGTGATACTGCTGATTTCAGATTTGCATCTGGAAGAGGAACGCCCGGACATTACCCGGGCGTTTCTGGATTTACTGGGCGGGCGTGCCCGCTCGGCGCAAGCGCTGTATATCCTGGGAGATTTCTTCGAGGTCTGGATCGGCGACGACGCCATGACCCCCTACCAACTTTCCATTTGCCAGGCACTGCGCGAGCTCAGTGACAGCGGCACGCAGGTTTTCCTGATGCATGGCAATCGCGACTTCATGCTCGGCAAGGCCTTCTGCAAGGCCGCGGGCGCGACCCTGCTCAAGGACCCGAGCGTGGTCGACTTCTACGGCGAGCCGGTGCTGCTGATGCACGGCGACAGCCTGTGCACCCGCGACGAAGCCTACATGCGCATGCGCCGCTACCTGCGCAACCCGGTTTCGTTGTGGATCCTCAGGCACCTGCCGCTGCGCACCCGGCACAAGCTGGCGCGCAAGCTGCGCAATGAAAGCCGCGCGCAAACCCGCATGAAGGCCAACGACATCGTCGACGTGACCCCGGACGAAGTGCCGCGGATCATGCAGGCGTTCAAGGTGCGGACCCTGGTCCACGGCCACACCCACCGCCCGGCCATCCACAAGTTGCAGATCGGCGACCAGGCCGCCAAGCGCATCGTGCTGGGGGACTGGGACCGTCAGGGCTGGGCCTTGCAGGTGGATGAACAGGGTTTCCAGCTGGCGGCTTTCGACTTCGTGCCGTCACAGCAGGCATTGCCCCGCCTGTAGCCGCTGCCGCAGGCTGCGATAAGGCCCGAAGGGCCTTGCGAGGCCTTCCAGGCGAACGCTGCGCGTTCTATCGCAAACAAGCTCGCTCCTACAAAAAGGTACCTCCCCTGTAGGAGCGAGCTTGCTCGCGATAATTTCTCTGCCCTACCGCACCATCAATGCCCCGCCGACGCCGACCCGGCCTTGGCGGTGAACGGTGGCTTGGCCAGCCACACCAACAGGATCAGCGCCATGAAGCTCCAACCCAGCAACGTGAAGTAGTCCACGGTGGACATCATGTACGCCTGCCCGGTCAGCACCTGGTCCAGTTGCGCGTAGGCCTGGTTGCTGGCACCGCCCAAGGAGTTCAGGGCATCGCGGGTGGCCGGCTCGAAGCTGCTGATGTGTTCACTCATGTAGGCATGGTGCTCGTTCGCCCGGCGGATCCAGATCCAGGTGGTCAACGACGCGGCGAAGCTGCCGCCCAGGGTCCGCAGGAAGGTGGCCAGGCCGGCGCCATCGGCGATCTGGTGCGGCGGCAGGTCCGACATCAGGATGCTCAGGGTCGGCATGAAGAACAGCGCCACGCCGATGCCCATGAACAGTTGCACCAGGGCGATGTGCTGGAAGTCCACCTCGTTGGTGAAGCCGGCGCGCATGAAGCAGCTCAGGCCGATCGCCAGGAACGCCAGCCCGGCCAGCAAGCGCAGGTCGAACTTGTGCGCGTACTTGCCGACGAAAGGCGACATCAGCACCGGCAGGATACCGATCGGCGCCACCGCCAGGCCGGCCCAGGTCGCGGTATAGCCCATCTGGGTCTGCAACCACTGCGGCAGGATCAGGTTGATACCGAAGAAACCGGCATAACCGCCCACCAGCACGATGGTGCCGATGCGGAAGTTGCGATGGGCGAACAACCGCAGGTTGACTACCGGATGGCGGTCGGTCATTTCCCAGATCACGAACACCGCCAGGGCAATCACCGAAATCAGCGTGCCGATAACGATGAAGTTGGATTCGAACCAGTCCAGGTCGTTGCCCTTGTCGAGCACGATCTGCAAGGCACCGACGCCGACGATCAGGCTCAGCAGGCCGATGTAGTCCATCGGCTGGCGACTGGTCACCACCGGCCGCGCCTTCAGTTGCTGCTTGACCACCCAGGCGGCGAACAGGCCGATCGGCACGTTGATGAAAAAGATCCACGGCCAGCTGTAACTGTCGGTGATCCAGCCGCCGAGAATCGGCCCGGCAATCGGCGCCACCACCGTGACCATCGCCAGCAGCGCCAGGGCCATGCCCCTTTTCGCCGGCGGGTAGACCGCGATCAGCAGGGTCTGGGTCATCGGGTACAACGGCCCGGCCACCACCCCTTGCAGCACACGAAAGCCCACCAGCTCGGGCATGGAGGTGGAAATCCCGCAGAGGAACGAGGCCAGCACGAACAGCAGGGTGGCCCAGATAAACAGCTTCACTTCGCCGAAGCGCCGGCTCAGCCAGCCGGTCAGCGGCAAAGCGATGGCGTTGCTCACGGCAAACGAGGTGATCACCCAGGTGCCCTGCTCCGAACTCACCCCAAGGTTGCCGGAAATGGTCGGCAAGGCCACGTTGGCGATGGTGGTGTCGAGCACCTGCATGAAGGTCGCCAGCGACAGGCCGATGGTGCTGAGCAACAGGCTGGGCGGCGTGAAAGAGGCGTTATTGCTCATCGCGAATCCTATGAAGCGAGGCAGGTGCCGCGGCCGCTAACGGCCGCAGCAGAGGGATCGGCGAATCAGCGCTGCGCGGTCTTGCCGATAGCGGCGCTGTTGTCGTGGATCAGACGGGCGATCAGGGCATCGGCCTCGCCCAGCTGGCGGTCGTAGACGCTGGTACTGAACGACGCCTTTTGTGGCGGCTGCTGGGCCAGCACGGGGCCGCTCTGGTCATGCAGGTCGACGTTGACCACCGTCGACAGACCGACCCGCAGCGGATGCCTGGCCAGTTCTTCGGCATTCACATGGATGCGCACCGGTACCCGCTGCACGATCTTGATCCAGTTGCCGGTGGCGTTTTGCGCCGGCAACAGGGCGAAGGCACTGCCGGTACCGGCGCCGAGGCTGTCGATGGTGCCGCTGTACTTGACCTCGCTGCCGTAGATATCGGCCTCAATGTCCACCGGCTGGCCGATGCGCATGTCACGCAGCTGGGTTTCCTTGAAGTTGGCGTCGATCCACAGTTGGTCGAGCGGGATCACCGCCATCAATGCGGTGCCCGGCTGCACCCGCTGGCCCAGTTGCACGGTGCGCTTGGCGACATAACCGGTCACCGGGGCGATCAGGGTGCTGCGGGCGTTGGTCAGATAGGCCTGGCGCAATTGCGCGGCGGCCGCCTGCACGTCCGGATGGTTCGAGACCACGGTGTCGTCCACCAGCGCGTTGGTGGTGTTGAGCTGCTGCTGGGCATTGGCCAGGGCGTTCTGCGCCGAGGTCAAGTCGTCGCGGGCGTGGGACAGTTCTTCCTGGGAAATCGCCCCGCTGCTGGCGAGGGTCCGGCGACGGTTGAAGTTGTCCTGGGCCTTCTGCACTTCGGCCTTCTGCGCCGCCACCTGGGCGCGCATGCCGTCGACATTGCTGTACAGCCCGCGCACCTGGCGCACGGCGCGGGCCAGGTTGGCCTCGGCGCTTTGCAGGCCGACCTCGGCATCGTTGGGGTCGAAGTTGATCAGCACCTGGCCTTCGTGGACCAGGTCGCCATCGTCGGCGCCGATGCTGACCACCGTACCGGTGACCAGCGGGGTGATTTCCACCACGTTGCCGTTCACATAGGCGTCGTCGGTGCCTTCGTTCCAGCGTCCGTAGAGTTCATACCAGGCAAAGACCCCCAGCCCGCCCAGGACGATCAGCGCCACCAGGCCCAGCAGCATGACCTTGCGCTTGCGCGGGTTGGCGGTGTCCGGGGTGTTTTCAGGAGCGTTGTTGGTTTCGGCAGTGGCCATGATGAGTACCTTGAATTATTGAGTGCGCGAGGCTGGGGTCGGGGCGGCCGCGGCCAGATTGTCGGTCTGGAAACCACCGCCCAGGGCCTGCATCAGTTGGATCGACAGGTCGATCTGCTGGGCATTCAGGGTCGCCAGCTGACGCTGGGCCTGCAGCAATTGCTGCTCGATGCTGAGCACGTCCAGGTAATTGCCGATCCCCGAGCCGTAGCGCTGGACCACGGTGTCGTAGGAGTCCTGGGCGATGTCGGTAGCGTGTTGCTGGGCGGCGATCTGCCGACCGATGTCACGCAGTTGGGAGAGGGTGTCGCTGACATCCCCCAGGGCATTCACCAGGCTCTTGTTGTACTGCGCCACGGCCAGGTCGTAGTCGGCGTCCCGGGCATCCAGGTCGGCGCGCAGGCGGCCACCGTCGAAGATCGGCAGCGACACGGTCGGGGCGATATTGAAGAAGCGGCTGGCCGATCCGAACATCGCGTCCCCCAGCAACGCTTGAGTGCCGGCAGCGGCGCTCAGGTTGAGGTTGGGATAGAAGTTAGTCTTGCCGGCGTCGATGCTCTTGCTCGCCGCCTCGACCCGCCAGCGCGCGGCCACCAGGTCCGGACGGCGGCCCAGCAGTTCCGCCGGCAGCACCGACGGCAGTGCCACCGCGCTGGCCTGCAGGACTTTCGGCCGGGCGATTTCGTTGCCCCGGTCCGGGCCTTTGCCGAGCAATACCGCGAGGGCGATCTTGGCGCTCTGCAGGTTTTTCTCGGCGTCGATCAGGCTGGCTTCGGAGCTGGCCTCCAGGCTTTCGGTCTGCTGGTACTGGTACTGGCTGTCGATGCCCGAGCTCAGGCGCTTCTGGCTCAGGTCGAGCATCTGCCGGGTGCGCTTGAGGTCTTCAGTGGCCAGGTCATGGACGATATGCGCCTGGCCCAGGTCGCTGTAGGCCCGGGCCACGTCGGCGGCCAGGGTCAGTTGCGCGGCCTGGCGATCGATCTCGGCGGCGCGCGCCTGGCCCAGGGCGGCTTCCCAGGTATCGCGCTGGCCGCCCCAGAGGTCGAAGGTGTAATTGAAGTTGCCTGTCAGGCTGCGCATCGTGCTGTAGTTGTCGCCCTGCCCGCTCGGGTCCTGCGAACGGGACAAGCGCGAGCGGCTGACACTGCCGCTGGCGTCCAGGGTCGGCATGCGTGCCGCGTCCGCGGCATAGGCCGCCGCGCTGGCCTGGTGGGCCCGGGCGCTGGCGATCTGCATGTCGGGACTGTCGTGCAGGGCTTCGCGGATCAGCCCATCGAGCTGTGGATCGCCCAGGCTCTTCCACCAGTCGCTCTTCGGCCAGGCCGCCGGCGACAGGGTCACGCCACTCAGGGATTGTCCGGCCTTGAGGGATTTGGCATCGAGGCTCACCCCTTCGGTTGTCAGGCCACTGTAGTTGGCACATCCCGCCAGGCTCATGGCCAACAGCACCAGGCTCAAACGGGCACGCAAGGTTTTACTGCTCATTTACTTATCACCTACCCGCAACACGGTGATCGGGTCACCGGCCGCCAGCAAAATTTTCTTGAGGATCTGTTCCAGGGTTTTCAACTCTTCGGGGGTGATGGCGCCGGCCAGTTGGTTCATCGCGTTGGCGCCGATGTGCGGCAGGCAGTCGGCGAGCTTCTGGCCCTCCTCGGTGAGCACCAGGCGCACCTGGCGGCGGTCGTGCTCCGAGCGTTGGCGGGCGAGGAAGTCCTTCTGCTCGAGGCGATCGAGCATTCGGGTCATGGAACCGCTGTCCAGGGACAGGTGGCGGCACAGCTCGGCCGGGGTGTCGACGCCGAACTGGGCCATGATGATCAGCACCTTGAACTGCGCGGCGGTGATGCCGTGGGGTTCCATGTGGGTGTCGATGATCCGGTCCTTGAGCAGGGCCGCGCGGCCCAGCAAGAGCCCGAGGTGGCAATTGTGGAAATCGTCTGGGGTGAAGTGCTTCATCTGACCACCTGTTAGCTGCCTAGGCAGCGAAAGTATGTCGAGATGTTACTGCCTAGGCAGCCAATATCCAAACAATAATTAGCATGCTTACTATTAAGCTAATTAATGGGAAAGCCTTGAAGTCAAGAATCGGCGGGAGAATTACCGGCTGGAGGAGCGGCGTGGTGAACACCAGCCCCCTCGCCAAAGGGGACTGGATTGTCGACGAGCTAGAAGTCGCGCTTGTAGAAGATGTCCAGCGAACTGGCGACGCCGCTGGCCGCTTCCAGGTAGACCTTTTTGCTCAGCTTGTAGCGCAGGGCGATGGTGTTGGCCGGCTCGAAGACCCCCACCCCGTAACGCAGGCTGAGCCGCTCGGAGATATTGCCGCTGGCCACCACGCTGGTGGTGTTGCCGCTGCCCTGGGTGTCGAGCTGGAAGTCGTCGATTCCCAGGTCCTTGGCCAGCCCGCCGGTGATGTTCGAGCTGCCCATCAGGCCCAGGCCCAGGGCAGCTTGCGCCAGCATGTTGTTGTCCTCGCCGGTGGTGCTCAAGGGACGCCCGAGCACCAGGTAGGACAGTGCCTGCTCCTGGCTCATGGCCGGCTCCGAGAAGATCTGCGTGGTCGGCTGCTCGGCGCTGCCACTGAGGCGGATACCGGCGATCACGTCATCGGTCTGGCGGATCGCCTCGATGTCCAGGTACGGCTGGTCGATCGGCCCGGCGAACAGCAGGCGCGCCCGGCGCACGGTCAGGCGCTGGCCGTAGGCGCGGTAGCGGCCGTCGTTGAGCCACAGTTCGCCACGGGTGTCCATGTTGTCGCCGATGTGCACGTGGCCTTGCAGGTTGGCGGTCAGGCCGAAGCCGGTGAAGCTGAGCTTGTCCTCGCCGACCACCACATCGATGTCCATCGCCATGGCCATCGGTGCTTTGCCCTCCTCGGTCTGGTGGCCGATGATCACCGTGTCGTCCGACACCTTGACCGTCGATGGCGGCAATTCACGGATGGTGATTTCACCCTTGGGCACATGGACCTTGCCGGCGATCGCCAGCTTGTCGTCCTTCATCGAGATCTTCAGGTCCGGCGCCACGTCCAGCACCGCATAGGGCTCGACGGTGACCGGCAGTT
Source organism: Pseudomonas sp. GM17 (assembly GCF_000282175.2). NCBI lineage: Bacteria > Pseudomonadati > Pseudomonadota > Gammaproteobacteria > Pseudomonadales > Pseudomonadaceae > Pseudomonas > Pseudomonas sp. GM17. The sequence continues at coordinate 5,067,945 of NZ_CP124732.1, forward strand.
GCGAGCCTTTCAGGCTCAGGTCCACCACCAGCGCCTGGCCCCAGGCGATATTGCCGTTCAGGCTACCCTGGCCGGCCTTGCCGCTCTTCCAGCCGCCGTTCAACTGCACGCTTTCACCGGCGATCAGCGCCTGCAATTGCAGGTCCTGGAGGCTGATGGGCAATTCAGGGCCGGAAACTTCGCCACCACTAAGGGCCAGGTTGCCATTGACCTGCGGCGCCAGCAGACCGCCGGAGATGCGCCCGCTGCCATTGAGGGTGCCGGTGAGCTTTTCGACCATCGGCACGAACGGCCGCGCCACCGCCAGGTCCAGGCCGCTGAGGCGGAACTCGCCGGACAGCGGCTTGTTTTTCGGCAGCGGATTGATCTGCGCCTGCAGCATCAGCTCACCGAGCTTGCCGCCACTGAACGCCAGCTGGGTGTCGATACGCTTGGGGTTGAGGGTGGTGTCGAGTTTCAGCGTCTGGTACGGGAAGTCCAGCCACTGCTGCTTTTCCTTGACCCGCAAGGTGCCGCCGCTGGCGTCCAGCAGGATCCGCCCCTGCGGGCCGCCGGCCGGTACGTCCAGCTTGATATCGGCATTGAGCCGGCCCTTCCAGGCGAAGTCCTTGGGCAACCACTGCGCGAGGCTGTCGATCGGGAACTGCTTGAGGTGGTAGCGCAACTTGGGCTCGGGCATCAGCCGCTGATCCTCGCCACACAGGCTGGCATCGCCGCTGGCCCAGCAATGGGCGCCGAAGTTGAGCTTGCCGTCGGCCAGGTATTCGAGCTTGGCCGGGGCTTGCAGCCTCCAGTCCTGGCCACCGGTCTGGATATCGCCGCTGGCCAGGCGCCCGCGCCAGTTGCCCTGGTCCAGCTTGCCGTCCAGGCCCAGTGCCAGCTTGAGCTGCGGGCCTTGCAGGTGCAGTTGCAGCTTCTGGCTCTTGATATCGCCCTGGCCGCTGGCCGTCAGTGTGCCCAGCGCGGTTTCACCGACCTGGATGCCGGCCCCCTTGAGGTCGATTTGCGCCCGTTGCGCGCTGTCCAGGTTGGCATCGAGCTTGAGGCTCTGCAGGCGATTGTCGGCGAACACCAGTTGCTGGCCTTGCAGGTCGAGCTTGCCCTGCGGCGCCTTCAGGGTGCCCGCCACATCGAGGCGGCCGTTGAGCTGGCCACGCAGCTCGGGCCACAGCTGGCCGAGACGCGGCAGCTTGATATCGAGTTGCCCGGCCAAACGCTGTTGCAGGCGGCCGGAACCGTTGATGCGGTTGTCGCCCAGGCGGATGTCCAGGGTGTTCAGGTTCCACTGCTCGCCAGCGCCATCGGCCTTGGCCTGCAGCACCGCGGGCTGGCCGCGCAGCTTGCCCTTGAGGTCGAGGTCGGCGTTGAGCTTGAGTTGCTCGTTCTTCATTTCGCCCTGGCTGCGCAGCGGCCCGGCCAAAGTGCCCGGCAGCTCGGCGACCCAGTACGCCGGGTTGATCGCCGACAGATCCAGGGCGGTATCCCAGGCGATGCCGTCGGCGAATTGCAGGTTCAGGTGGCCTTCGGCCTTGCCCTGGCCGGCGGCCAGCTTGAACTGGGGCAGGAAGATTTTCGTCAGGTCGCCGCTGAACGGGCTGCTGAGGCTGAACGCCCCCGCCGGGCCATCGAGGTCACCCTTGAAGTTGCCCAGGTAGTTGCCATCGCGGTAGGCGACCTCGGCAGTGAAGCGGCGCACCGCCACCGCGGGCTCTTCGATCAGCGGGTACAGGCGATGCCAGGGGAAGTCCAGCCAGTCGAGCCTGGCTTCGGCGTTCAGGCCCTGGCTCCAGTCCAGCTGGCCCGTCAGCTTGAGGTTCTGCTTGTCGTTGGCGCTCAGGTCCAGCGCGGCGATCTGCGCGCCCTTGGCGTCGACCTTGCCTTGCAGCGCCAGGGCCACCGGCCCCTGCTCGGCCGGCAGGCTGGCCTTGCCCAGCAGTTGGTAACCCGCCTTGAGGTCGCCTTTGCCAGTCAGTTCCAGCTGGTTGAGCATCAGGGTATCGGGCAGCTCGGCGCTGGCCTTGAAGCCATCGGCGGTGATCCGCACCTCGGCCGGCAGGTTCTCCGCCAACGGTTGCAGCTCACCGCTCAATTGGCCTTGCAGGTAACCGCTGCTGTCGGCCGCAAGCTTGAGGGTCTTCAACAGGTCGCCATCGACCTTCAGCGCCAGCGCCCAGGGTTCACTGCCCGGCGCCGGCAGGGTCAGGGTACCGGTGGCACTCAGTGGCCAGTCGCCGCTGGGCGACAACAAGCCCGAAAGTTTGAGGCTGAGGTCGTCGCGTTGCAGGCTCACCGAGTCGATCTGCAGGCCCTTGGCCGTCCACTGCGCCGCCAGCTGCAAGCCCTTGAGTTCCTCGCTGCCATTGAACTGCAGGCTGCCGACCCGTACCTGCCCCAGCTCGATAGCCACAGGCAACTGCAGATCCGGCAGGCTGATCGGGCCGCTGCTTTGTTCTTCTGCGCCCGGCGGGAATTGCAGGCTGACCTGCTCCACGTCCAGTTGCTCGATGCACAGGGTCATGCGCATTAGGCACGCCGGCGACCAGGCGAATTTCGGCGCCTGGAGTTCGACCCGGCTGCTGTCCTGCTGCCACAGCAGATGATCGGCGCTCCACTGTCCGCCCAAGCGGCCGGCGAAGCTCTCCACCGTCAAGCCCGGCACCAGGCCCAGGGCCCAGCGACTGCCGGCCTGGGTGCCGAGTATCGAAGCCAGCGCCAGTACCAGCACCGCCACCAGCACAAGCAGCGCCAGCGCCGCGATCTTCAAACCACGCTTCACAGCTCAGGCCCCATGGAAAAGTGCAAGCGAATGCCGCCGTCATCGTCCAGCGCATGGGCCAGGTCAAGGCGGATCGGCCCCACCGGGGACACCCAGCGCACGCCGACACCGACCCCGGTCTTGAGGTTCGGCAGTTCAAGTTTGTCGAAGGAGTTGCCCTGGTCGACAAAGGTCGCCAGACGCCATTTTTCCGCGATGGAGTACTGATACTCGACGCTGCCGGCCACCATGTAGCGCCCGCCGATCCGGTCGCCGTCGGAGTTCTCCGGCGACAGGCTCTGGTAGTCGTAACCGCGCACGCTCTGATCGCCACCGGCGAAAAAGCGCAGCGACGGCGGGATCTTCTTGTAACCGTTGGTGGCACTGCCACCGAACTGCACCCGGCCGAGGAAGCGATGGTTGTCCCACACCGTGGTCAGGCCCTTGAGCAGCACGGTGCCATATAACAGGTTGGTGTCCGAACCCAGCCCTTCCTTGGCCACCTTGCTGTCGAATTGCAGGCGATAGCCGTTGTGCGGGTCGATGCGGTTATCGCTGCGCAGGTAGGAATAGCTGATGCCGGGCATCAACAGGGTACTCAGGCCCGAGTCGTCGCCCAGGCGGTATTCCTCGCGTTGCCACTTCAACGAGATGACTCGCTGCCAGCCGCTGGGCAACTTGCTGTGCCACTCGGGACCGAGGGTGAGCAGCTTGCTCAGGGTGTCGGTATTGGCGATTTCTTCGTTCTGGTAGCCGCCGGCAAAACGCAGCTTGTCGGTCAGCGGCGGGTCCAGCGGTATGTCGTAGAACAGGCCGACGTTCTGTCGCGGCGCGGAGACTTCCGCCTCCCAGCCGTAGCTGTGGCCTTGGGCGTTGACCCAGTGCCGGGTCCAGTTGGCTTTGGCCCGCGGCCCGACGTCGGTGGAAAAGCCCAGGCCCAGGCCCATGGTGCGCGGCTTGCGGGTTTCCAGCTGGACCGCCACCGGAATCACCTCGGCGGCGGCCGCGGTCGGCGCCGCGTCGACCCGCACGCCCTCGAAGTAACCGCTCGATTGCAATGCCTGGTTAAGCTCGGCGATCAACTCGGAATCGTAGGGAGTACCGGCCTTGAACGGCACCATGCGTTGCAGCAGGTCTTCGTCGAACGGTGTATCGCCGGCAAAACTGACCTTGCCCAGGGCATAACGCGGACCGCTTTCGTAGACCAGCTCGATATCCGCCACCCCGGCCTGGGGGTCCACGGCCAGCTTCTGCCGGGTGAAACGCCCGCTGAAAAAGCCGTAGCGCGACGCCTGGTTCTGGATCAGCCGCTTGGCGTCTTCGTAATGACCGTGATTGAGAACCGCGCCGCTTTTCAGCTGGTCGCTCCTGGGCACCCGAAAGCCCTTGAGGGAGGCCGCCGGGCCGTCGACCCGGATGGTGACGTTGCGCAGGTGCACCGGCTCGCCAGGATCGATATTCAGCACCAAACGCGGCTTTTCGCCGCCTTTGACTTCGCTGCTAATCTGCGGCTGGTAGTAGCCCAGAGCCTGGGCGGCCTTGCGGGCCTGCTCCTCGGCGCCACGGCTGAAACGCAGCAGGGCTTCCTCGTCGCGATCGCCCACCCCGCCGATGTAGCCTTCCACATTGGCCTTGAGTTCATCGTTGGAGGGTTTGACCCTGACGTCCAATTCGCTTTGCGCCAGTGCCGCACAGCTTGTGAACAGCAGCAACAAGCCGCTGGTGAATCTTCCTGAAAACTTCATAGGCGCGAATGCTATCACGAGCTGGGAGCCCGATAGAGCGCACAAATGTGAGGAAAGTTCTGTTCAGCCGGTCGCGCTTTGCAGAACCTGCGGGTTGGCGTGAAAGAAAACGTGCTCGCGGACCGGACCGACGGCGATCTCGCCAATCTCTTCATAACCCTGGCGCTCATAGAACGCCAGGTAACGCGGGTTGCCGGTGTCCAGCACCACACCCTGGGAGTGTTCGTCCACCGCGCACCAGTTGTGCACCGCCTGCAGCAACTGCTCACCGAAGTGCCTGCCCTGGAATTGCGGATGAATCCCCAGCAAGGGCAGGACGTGCACCGAATCGCTGGGCAGGCAACCCAGCACCGCGGCGTGATAGTCCAGGTAACGCCGGGTGCAACGGAAACCGGTACTGAGCACCATGCGCAGGCGCCAGGCCCAACTCTCGGTAATGCCCAGGCGACGCTGGGGCGGTGCGATCAGGGCGATGCCGATCAGCCGGTCATTGACCAACAGGCCGATGGCCGGCAGGTCCTGAATGAAGTGCTGCTTGACCAGCTCCCGTACCGTGGCCCGCACCCGTTGTTCGTAACCCGGGCGTTCGGACTCGAACAGATAAGCGAAGGTCGGCTCGTGGCGATAAGCCTGGTACAGCAGGGAGCGGGCTTCGCGGGCGTAGCCGCTGTCGAGCATGTGAATGTCGGCGATGGCAGTCGAGGTTTCAGGCATGGCGATTGGTCTCCCCCTGGGCCCGGCTTGAAGTGGCCGCGCTGGGCGGCGGCGTTCTTCTGCGCGGTTGTTATAGCTACGAACCTTTCAGGCTCATGATCGTTCCACCGCCCATGGACCTTAGCAGCGCATCTGCCCTGCCGCCACGCTGGCCGCCGCGCGACTTGTCGGCTAGCATCGCAGTTTTGCCAGGACTGCCGACCATGAAGATCGTCTCGTTCAACATCAACGGGCTGCGCGCCCGCCCCCATCAGTTGGCGGCGCTGATCGAAAAGCATCAACCGGACGTCATCGGCCTGCAGGAAACCAAAGTGTCGGACGACCAGTTCCCCCTGGCCGAAGTCCAGGCGCTGGGTTATCACGTGCATTACCACGGGCAGAAAGGCCACTACGGCGTCGCCCTGCTCTCGCGCCAGGCGCCGCTGGACCTGTACAAAGGCTTCGATGGCGACGATGAAGATGCCCAGCGGCGTTTTATCTGGGGCACCTTCGCCGATGTCGATGGCACCCCGGTGACCATCATGAACGGCTACTTCCCCCAGGGCGAAAGCCGTGACCACCCCACCAAGTTCCCAGCCAAGCAGCGCTTCTACAACGACCTGCAGCACCTGCTGGAAACCCGCTTCAGCAATGAGCAGCCGCTGGTGGTCATGGGCGACGTAAACATTTCCCCGGAAGACTGCGACATCGGCATCGGCCCGGACAACATGAAACGCTGGCTGAAAACCGGCAAGTGCAGCTTCCTGCCGGAAGAGCGTGAGTGGATGGCCCGCCTGAAGAACTGGGGCCTGGTGGACAGTTTCCGCCACCTCAACCCCGAGGTGGCCGATCGTTTCAGCTGGTTCGACTACCGCAGCCGCGGTTTCGAGGACGAGCCCAAGCGCGGCCTGCGCATCGACCTGATCATGGCCTCTCGCGGCCTGCTGCCACGGATCAAGGATGCCGGGGTCGACTACGACCTGCGCGGCATGGAGAAACCTTCCGACCACGCACCGATCTGGCTCGAGCTGAGCTGATCGCCCGGCACAAAAAAGCCCATCCTGAGATGGGCTTTTTTATGGCTTCAGCGTCTCAACACAGCTCGATCCGGGTGCTGGTGCCAGCCTGCATGATGGCCTCGATGGCGGACTCACGGGTCGGCTCCGAGTCATACAAGTGGCTGACCAGGATCACCTCCTTGCCGGCCTTGAGATTGAAGTAAGGTTTGCCACCGGGGGCGATCTTCTTTTCGTAACTACCCGGGGACGTGCAGTGCTTGCGGAGCAGCGCAATGGCTGCCTCGACACTCTCACGACAAGGGTAACGGTCGCTTTGAAGCATGGTCTGCGCGTCCTTGGACTTCAGCAAGAACCTGAAACCACCGCTGCCATATTGCTTCAGCTCGAACCAGCCACTCATTTCATACTCCTTTGACACAAGCAAATTGCAGCCAGGGCTGCATCGACGCCTGGTGACGACGAGAGTCAGCGTGCGCCAATTCCCCTCCAGACAAAGTTTTCAACTGTACTGAGCCCGCCGTGCCGGGTCTTTAAGAGCATTCTGAAAAGCCAGGGGAACGCTCCGATTACCCCCATCAACCGTCACATCCCCGTCACCTCCCTGACTTAATCTCGCCGCACTCGCTCCCGCCATAGAAGGCCATTGCCGCATGTCACGCGTTTGTACCGTCAGTGAACCGGACCTCTGGTGCCGAACCCTCTTCCTGCTGCTGGTCGGCTTCGTCTGCTACGCCCTGCCCTGGTCGGTGTTCGCCGCCCTGCCCCTGGCCGGCGACAACCAGCCGGTGCTGCGCATCCAGGGCTCCAACACCATCGGTGCCGCGCTGGGCCCGGCCCTGGTCAAGGGCCTGATGCAAGAACAGGGTTTGCTCGACATACGGATCGAGGCGACGGGTAAAGACAACGAACGTCGGGTGACCGGCCAGAGTGCCCAAGGCCAGCGCGTTGTCGTCGAGATCGCCGCGCATGGCTCCAGTACCGGCTTTGCCGCGTTGAAGAACGCCAGCGCCGACCTCGCCGCCGCGTCACGGCCGATCAAGGACAGCGAACTGGTGGAGCTGGAAGCCCTCGGCGACCTGAAAGACCCCGACGCCGAACAGGTGATCGCCATCGACAGCCTGGCCATCATCCTCCACCCGCACAACCCGCTGGCGCGGCTGGACACCGAACAATTGGCGCGGGTGTTCAGCGGCGAGGTGAAAACCTGGGAAGAACTGGGCGGCGTCGGCGGCGCCATTCACCTGTACGCCCGCGATGACCGCTCCGGCACCTACGACACCTTCAAGGAACTGGTGCTGGCACGCCGCAACAAGAACCTGAGCGCCACGGCGAAACGCTTCGAGTCCAGCGAACGACTCTCCGACGCGGTCAGCCGCGATCCCCAGGGCATCGGTTTTATCGGCCTGCCTTATGTGCGCCAGGCCAAGACCGTGGCGATTGTCGACGGCGGCTCGCAACCGATGCTGCCCCTCGACAGCCTGATCGCCACCGAGGACTACCCACTGTCACGGCGCCTGTACTTCTACCTGCCGCCCGATGAGCAAAACCCCTGGGCCAGGGCCCTGGTGCGTTTCGCCCAGAGCGCCAGGGGCCAGGCCATAGTCGCGGCCAACGGTTTTATTGCCCAGACGGTGCTGGCCATGAGTGTCGCCCCCGCCCCGCAGATGCCCGAGGGTTACCAGGCCATCGCCCGGCAGGCGCAGCGCCTGACCGTGAACTTCCGCTTCGAGGAAGGCAGCGCCACCCTCGACAACAAGGCGCGCCAGGACCTGCCACGGGTCCTGGACTTTCTCAAGCGCCACGACAAGCTGGCCAAGCGCGTGACCCTGGTCGGCTTCGGCGATGCCAAGAACGATCCGGCACGCGCGGCGCTGCTGTCCAAGCTCAGAGCCATGACCGTGCGCCGGGAACTGGTGAGAAACGGTGTGGTACTGCGCGAGATCCGCGGTTTTGGCGCGCAGATGCCGGTCGCGGCCAATACCGCGGACGAGGGGCGGATCAAGAATCGGCGGGTGGAAGTCTGGGTGTATTGAGAGAGAAACCAGCGGTGTAATCGAGGCCGCTTCGCGGGCAAGCCTCGCTCCTACAGATTCTTCCGTAGGAGCGAGGCTTGCCCGCGATCGCTTTAATGCCCGCTGCGCAGCATTTCCTTGGGCACGTACTTGCCGATTTCGAATTTGCCAATGGCCGCGCGGTGCACTTCGTCCGGGCCGTCGGCCAGGCGCAAAGTACGTTGCATCGCATACATGTAGGCCAGCGGGAAATCGTTGGAGACCCCGGCCCCACCATGAATCTGGATGGCCCGGTCGATCACCTTCAAGGCCACGTTCGGCGCCACCACCTTGATCTGCGCGATCTCGCTTTTCGCCACCTTGTTGCCGACGGTGTCCATCATGTACGCCGCCTTCAGGGTCAGCAGGCGTGCCATGTCGATCTCCATCCGCGAGTCGGCGATCTTGTCGATATTGCCGCCCAGGCGCGCCAGCGGCTTGCCGAATGCGGTACGACTTACCGAACGCTTGCACATCAGTTCCAGCGCGCGCTCGGCCATGCCGATCGAACGCATGCAGTGGTGAATCCGGCCCGGGCCAAGGCGGCCCTGGGCGATCTCGAAACCACGGCCTTCGCCCAGCAGCACGTTCTCGTACGGCACCCGCACATTGTCGAACAGCACTTCGGCATGGCCGTGGGGTGCGTCGTCGTAACCGAACACCGGCAGCGGCCGGACAATCTTCACCCCGGGGGTGTCGACCGGCACCAGGATCATCGAGTGCTGCTGGTGGCGCGGCGCGTCCGGGTTGCTCAGGCCCATGAAGATCAGGATCTTGCAACGCGGGTCGCAGGCCCCCGAGGTCCACCACTTCTTGCCGTTGATCACCCATTCGTCGCCATCGCGCACGGCGCGGGCCGCCATGTTGGTGGCGTCGGACGACGCCACGTCCGGCTCGGTCATGGCGAAGGCGGAGCGGATCTCGCCGCGCAGCAGCGGCTCCAGCCAGCGTTGCTTCTGCTCTTCATTGGCGTAACGCACCAGCACTTCCATGTTGCCGGTGTCCGGTGCCGAGCAGTTGAAGGGTTCCGGCCCCAGCAGGGAGCGGCCCATGATTTCCGCCAGCGGCGCGTATTCCAGGTTGGTCAGGCCGGCGCCGAGTTCCGACTCGGGCAGGAACAGGTTCCACAACCCCTCGGCCTTGGCCTTGAGTTTGAGCTCTTCCATGATCGCCGTCGGCTGCCAGCGATCGCCTTCGGCGACCTGGCGCTCGAACACCGCTTCAGCCGGATAGACATAGGTGTCCATGAACGCGGTCACGCGCTCACGCAGTTCCTGAACCTTGGGTGAATAGGCGAAATCCATGGGCAGCTACCTTCTTGGCGAGGTGGTTGAGGGCATGGAACCGATGCTAGAACAGCTTACGAAAATTTACCTAGCCTATTCTCGGCGTGTATTAACATTCATCACCGATATATGATTGACTGATTGGGCAGGCCAATCAGTCCAGCCTCCGGCCCCTAACAATACCGGCCCCTAACAATAAGAGTGCAGCGCAATGAATCTGAGCAAGGTCGACCTCAACCTTTTCATCGTCTTCGACGCGATCTACACCGAAGCCAACCTGACCCGCGCCGGGCAAATCGTCGGCATCACTCAGCCCGCTGTCTCCAACGCCCTGGCCCGCCTGCGCGAGACCTTCAACGACCCGCTGTTCGTGCGGACCGCCCAGGGCATGGTGCCCACGCCCATGGCGCAGAACATCATCGGCCCGGTGCGCAACGCCCTTTCGCTGCTGCGGGTGTCGGTGCAGGAAAGCCGCATCTTCAACCCCTTGCAGGCGGTCAAGACCTACCGCATCAGCATGACCGACCTGACCGAGGCAGTGATCCTGCCGCCGCTGTTCCAGCGCCTGCGGCGCCTGGCGCCCACGGTGATCATCGAGAGTTTCCTGTCCAAACGCCGGGAAACCACCAAGGAACTGGCCGCCGGCCGCCTGGATTTCGCCGTCGATGCCCCGCTCAACACCGACCCGCAGGTCCGCCACGTCAAGCTGATGGAAGACCGCTATGTATGCGCCATGCGCAAGAGCCACCCGCTGGCGAACAAGGAAAAACTCAGCCTCGACGACTACCTGTCGCTGACCCACATCCATATTTCCAGCCGTCGCAGCGGCCTGGGTTACGTCGACCTGGCCCTGGGCAAGATGGGCATCCAACGCAAGATCGCCCTGCGCTCCCAGCATTACCTGATGGCCTCGCAAGTGCTGCAGCAGACCGACATGGTCATGACCGTGCCCGAGCGCTTCGCCCGCCGCCATGACCTGCTGGCGTTCAACCTGCCGGTCAACGACGTGCCGCCGCTGGAAACCCACCTCTACTGGCACGAAAGCACCGACCAGGACCCGGCCAACCGCTGGATGCGCGAGCAGATGATCGAGCTGTGCCAGCAGGTGACGGCCCACGAGAAAAAACTCGAGAAGTGACCGGTAGGAACGAGGCTTGCCCGCGATCAGGGAGAACGTGGTGGTTCAGGGAAACCTCTGCGGACCCATCGCGGGCAAGCCTCGCTCCTACGGATAGGGCGGCATCCTGCTTGACGTATACGTCAACCTCGAATTAGCTTAACGCCAAGACCTTTTTCGAGTGCCCCCATGAGCAGCCAGACCTACAGCATTTCCGACCTCGCCCGCGAGCTCGACATCACCACCCGGGCCATCCGTTTTTATGAAGAACAAGGCCTGCTCGCCCCCGAACGCCGTGGCCAGGAACGCATCTACTCGCCACGGGACAAGGTCAGCCTGAAACTGATCCTGCGCGGCAAGCGCATCGGCTTCTCCCTGGCCGAATGCCGCGAGCTGATCGAACTCTACGACCCCAGCAGCGGCAACCTGAAACAGCTGCACAGCATGCTGGCGAAAATCGCCGAGCGCCGTGAGCAGCTGGAGCAACAGTTGCTGGACATCGAACAGATGAAGCTGGAGCTGGACACCGCGGAAGAGCGCTGCACCCAGGCGCTGGAGCAGACCATCCAGAATCAGAAAAGCGCCGTGCAGTAACCACCCCAGGCGGCGATCGCTCGCAAAGCGGCCGCGCCAGCAACACAGACAATCTGCCAGACAGACCGTAGCGCCTGGTTTTGCGTCGACTTCGTCGCCGAGCGCAGCCTGCGGCAGCGGCTACATTAGTGCCCACTTAATATAGGTAAAGCTCTCATGTCCCTCCCCACCCATGTCCGCCTGGTCGAAGTCGGTCCTCGCGACGGTTTGCAGAACGAAGCCCAGCCCATCAGCGTCGCCCACAAGGTGCAACTGGTGGATGCCCTGAGCGCGGCCGGGCTCGGCTATATAGAAGTCGGCAGTTTCGTCTCGCCCAAATGGGTGCCGCAGATGGCCGGATCCGCCGAGGTATTCGCGCAGATCCAGCGCAAGCCGGGGGTGACCTACGGCGCCCTCGCCCCGAACCTGCGCGGTTTCGAAGACGCCCTGGCCGCCGGGGTCAAGGAAGTCGCGGTGTTCGCCGCCGCCTCCGAGGCCTTCTCCCAGCGCAACATCAACTGCTCCATCAGCGAGAGCCTGGAACGCTTCGTGCCGATCATGGAAGCAGCGAAACAGCACGGCGTTACCGTGCGCGGTTACGTGTCCTGTGTGCTGGGCTGCCCTTACGAAGGCGAGGTAGCGCCGGAACAGGTCGCCGTGGTCGCCCGCGAGCTGTACAGCATGGGCTGCTACGAAGTGTCCCTGGGCGACACCATCGGCACCGGTACCGCCGGCGCTACCCGCCGCATGTTCGAGGTGGTGGCCGCCCATGTTCCGCGGGACAAGCTCGCCGGGCACTTCCACGACACTTATGGCCAGGCCCTGGCCAATATCTACGCCAGCCTGCTGGAAGGCATCGCGGTGTTCGACAGCTCCATCGCCGGGCTCGGCGGCTGCCCCTATGCCAAGGGCGCCAGCGGCAACGTCGCCAGCGAGGACGTGCTGTACCTGCTCAACGGGATGGGCATCGAAACCGGTATCGACATGGAGCGCCTGATCCTCGCCGGCCAGCAGATCTGCTCGGTGCTGGGGCGGCCCACCGGCTCGCGCGTCGCCAAGGCCCGTTACCCAGGTTGAGGGGCACGCCTGTTTCAGGGTGTTACCGGCCGCCCTGGCGCACGCTCGAAACGGGTAACACGGAAACAGTTTGTCGATTTTCTAGCGGTACAGATGAAAGACCAATTTTATCAAACCATTGATTTTAAAGGATTTTAAAAAGTTGGCATGGCTTCTGCTATATCTCTGGCATAACAAGAATAAAAAGCAGCAAAGCTAATAAAAATAAGACGAAACGACTCTGACATAACAAAAACAACACGGCAGAGACGCAGCTAACAGATTTTTTTGGAGAGGATGTGTTTTCCAGGGTGTCTTTAACAATAAGAGCCACCCGCAACCGGGCAGAGAACAATAAAACTACCCCAAGGTAGCTCCCGAACTGGTTGGTCGCTCAAGCGAGAAAATAGATCAGCGCTCAAAAAAATACGTTTGCTCTTGATCCCGGATGGGGATCGCCAAAAACAGCGGTAAAGGGTAACGGTTGCCAAAAACAACAACAGACCGCCCCTCAATAATAAAAAAAGAGCACGCAACGACAAAAATTAAAGGGGAGCTTCGGCTCCCCTTTGTGCTTTCCGGCCTTCCTGTTTCCCTCCCCTCTCCTGGCTCGGCTGCGGCCTCCAAAACGGCTCGCGGGCCGCTCCCGCAGGTATTCACGTGCGGGAGCCTGCTGGAACAGGATCAGGAACGCCCGCGCAACTCCTCGATGCTGATCTCGCGCATCCTGAACTTCTGGATCTTGCCGGTCACGGTCATCGGGAATTCCTCGACGAACTTGAAGTACCGCGGCGTCTTGAAGTGAGCAATACGCGCCTTGCACCAGGCCTGCAGTTCCTCCTCGCTGGCGCTATGGCCGGGGTGGAACTTGATCCAGGCGACGATCTCTTCGCCATATTTCGAGCACGGGATGCCGATCACCTGCACGTCGGCCACCGCCGGGTGGGTGAAGAAAAACTCCTCCAGCTCGCGCGGATAAATGTTCTCGCCGCCGCGGATGATCATGTCCTTGTTACGCCCGGCGATGCACACGTAACCCTGCTCGTTCATGGTCGCCAGGTCGCCGGTGTGCATCCAGCCGGCCTGGTCGATGGCTTCGGCCGTGCCCTGGGGGTTGTTCCAGTAGCCCAGCATCACGCTGTAACCGCGGGTGCACAGCTCGCCGATGGTGCCGCGCGGCACGATATTGCCCGCCTCGTCGATGATCTTGCTTTCCAGCTGCGGCTGGGTGCGGCCGACCGTGGTCACGCGCAGCTCAAGGTCGTCCGCCGGGCCGGTCTGCAACGACACCGGGCTGGTTTCGGTCATGCCGTAGGCGATCTGCACTTCGCTCATGTGCATCTCGCTGATCACCCGCCGCATCACCTCGATCGGACAGGTGGCCCCGGCCATGATCCCGGTGCGCAGGCTCGACAGGTCGAACTCGGCCCGCCGTGGCTGGTCGAGCATGGCGATGAACATGGTCGGCACACCGTACAGCCCGGTGGCCTTTTCCTCGGCCACGGCGCCCAGGGTCTGCAGCGGATCGAAGGCATCGTTGGGGTAGATCATGGTCGTGCCGTGGGTCACGCAGCCCAGGTTGCCCATGACCATGCCGAAGCAGTGGTACAGCGGCACCGGGATCACCAGGCGGTCCTCGTGGCCCAGGCCCAGGCTCTCGCCGACCATGTAACCGTTGTTGAGGATGTTGTAGTGGCTGAGGGTCGCGCCCTTGGGGAAACCGGTGGTGCCGGAGGTGTACTGGATATTCACCGCCTGGTCGGGGTCCAGGCTGTCCTGGCGTTCGCGCAGCGCTTCGACGCTGACGCCGGCCCCCAGGTCGGCCAGCTGCGACCAGGGCAGAAAGCCCGACGGCGGCTGGGCATCGAGGCTGATCACGCCGCGCAAATCCGGCAGGCGCTCGCTTTGCAGCTGGCCGATGGACTGCTGCGCCAGTTCGGGCGCCAGGCCCTGGAGCATGGCGTGGTAGTCGGAGGTCTTGAACGCGCCGGCGCACACCAGCCACTGGCAGCCGGACTGCTTGAGCACGTATTCCAGTTCGGAGCTGCGATAGGCCGGATTGATGTTCACCAGGATCGCGCCGATCTTGGCACTGGCGAACTGGCTAATGCACCACTGGGCACAGTTGGGGGCCCAGATGCCCAGCCGGTCGCCGGTCTTGAGCCCCAGGGCCAGCAGCGCCCGGGCATGCAGATCGACGGTTTCGGCCAGTTGCTGCCAGCTGTAGCGCAGCTGCTGATGACGCACCACCAGGGCTTCGCCCCGAGGGTATGACGCCACCGTGCGATCGAACGCCTGACCGATGGTCAGCGCCAGCAAGGCCTTGTCCTGCGTGCCGCGAGTGTAGCTGCGCCCCGGCGCGGATGCGGGTTGATCCATGATGACCCCCTATTGTCTTTATTGTAGGAGCGAGGCTTGCCCGCGATTGGAGTGCCGCGGTGTCGCTATACGACCGCGTTATCCTTCATCGCCAGCAAGCTCGGCTCCTACAGATTCGCGCAAGTTGACGTTTACGTAAAGGGTGATTGACAGCCACCCGTCGCAGGCTTACGTTAACGTAAAGGTGAGAGCCGAATCAGCCGCTCTCCACAGCCCGACTCCCTTACATAAAAACAAGTTTGAAGGTGCCCCCATGAGCTATCCGACCCTGAACTTTGCCCTCGGCGAAACCATCGACATGCTCCGCGACCAGGTGCAGGCCTTCGTCAAGGCCGAGCTGGCGCCACGGGCGGCACAGATCGACATCGACAACCTGTTCCCCGCCGACATGTGGCGCAAGTTCGGCGACATGGGCCTGCTGGGCATCACCGTGCCGGAAGAATACGGCGGCGCCGGCCTGGGCTACCTGGCCCACGTGGTGGCCATGGAAGAAATCAGCCGCGGCTCGGCCTCGGTCGCCCTCTCCTACGGCGCCCACTCCAACCTCTGCGTCAACCAGATCAACCGCAACGGCAACCACCAACAGAAAAGCCACTACCTGCCCAAGCTGATCAGCGGCGAACACATCGGCGCCCTGGCCATGAGCGAACCCAACGCCGGCTCCGACGTGGTCTCGATGAAGCTGCGCGCCGACAAGCGTGGCGATCGCTACGTGCTCAACGGCAGCAAGACCTGGATCACCAACGGCCCCGACGCCAACACCTATGTGATCTACGCCAAGACCGACCTGGAAAAGGGCCCGCACGGCATCACCGCGTTCATCGTCGAGCGCGACTGGAAAGGCTTCAGCCGCAGCAACAAGTTCGACAAGCTGGGCATGCGCGGCTCCAACACCTGCGAGCTGTTCTTCGACGATGTGGAAGTGCCGGAAGAGAACATCCTCGGCGTGCTCAATGGCGGCGTTAAGGTGCTGATGAGCGGCCTGGACTACGAGCGCGTGGTGCTCTCCGGCGGCCCGACCGGGATCATGCAGGCCTGCATGGACCTGGTGGTGCCCTACATCCATGACCGCAAGCAGTTCGGCCAGAGCATCGGCGAGTTCCAGCTGATCCAGGGCAAGGTCGCCGACATGTACACCCAGCTCAACGCCAGCCGCGCCTACCTGTATGCCGTGGCCCAGGCCTGCGAGCGCGGCGAGACCACGCGCAAGGACGCCGCCGGGGTGATCCTCTACAGCGCCGAACGCGCCACCCAGATGGCCCTGGACGCGATCCAGATCCTCGGCGGCAACGGCTACATCAACGAGTTCCCCGCCGGCCGCCTGCTGCGCGACGCCAAGCTGTATGAAATCGGCGCCGGCACCAGCGAAATCCGCCGCATGCTGATCGGTCGCGAACTGTTCAACGAAACCCGCTAACGGAGCTGTCCATGGCTATCCTGCATACCCAGCTCAACCCCCGTTCGGCGGAGTTCGTCGCCAACAGCGAAGCGATGCTCAAACAGGTCGACGCCCTGCACACCCTGCTCGCCCAGGTCCAGCAAGGCGGTGGCGCCAAGGCCCAGGAACGGCACACCTCGCGTGGCAAACTGCTGCCGCGCGAGCGCATCAACCGCCTGCTCGACCCGGGCTCGCCCTTCCTCGAAGTCAGCCAGCTGGCGGCGTATCAGGTGTATGGCGAAGACGTGCCGGCCGCCGGGGTGATTGCCGGCATCGGCCGGGTCGAAGGCGTCGAATGCATGATCGTGGCCAACGACGCCACGGTGAAAGGCGGCTCCTATTACCCGCTGACCGTGAAAAAACACCTGCGCGCCCAGACCATCGCCCAGCAGAACCGCCTGCCCTGCATCTATCTGGTGGATTCGGGCGGCGCCAACCTGCCGCGCCAGGACGAGGTGTTCCCCGACCGCGAGCACTTCGGGCGGATCTTCTTCAACCAGGCCAATATGAGCGCCCAGGGCATCCCGCAGATCGCCGTGGTCATGGGCTCCTGCACCGCCGGTGGCGCCTACGTGCCAGCCATGGCCGACGAAGCGATCATGGTCCGCGAGCAGGCCACCATCTTCCTCGCCGGCCCGCCGCTGGTGAAAGCCGCCACCGGTGAAGTGGTCAGCGCCGAAGACCTCGGCGGCGCCGATGTGCACTGCAAGATCTCCGGTGTCGCCGACCACTACGCCGACAGCGACGAACACGCCCTGGCCCTGGCCCGGCGCAGCATCGCCAACCTCAACTGGCGCAAACAGGGCGAGTTGCAGCAACGCGCGCCGATCGCCCCGCTGTATGCCAGCGACGAGCTGTACGGAGTGATCCCGGCGGACGCCAAACAACCTTTCGATGTGCGCGAAGTCATCGCGCGGCTGGTGGACGCTTCGGTCTTCGATGAGTTCAAGGCGCTGTTCGGCACCACCCTGGTGTGCGGCTTCGCCCACCTGCACGGTTACCCGATCGCCATCCTCGCCAACAACGGCATCCTCTTCGCCGAGGCCGCGCAGAAAGGCGCGCACTTCATCGAACTGGCCTGCCAGCGCGGCATCCCGCTGCTGTTCCTGCAGAACATCACCGGCTTCATGGTCGGGCAGAAATACGAAGCCGGCGGCATCGCCAAGCACGGCGCCAAGCTGGTGACCGCGGTGGCCTGCGCCAAGGTGCCGAAGTTCACGGTGATCATCGGCGGCAGCTTCGGCGCCGGTAACTACGGCATGTGCGGCCGCGCCTACGACCCACGTTTCCTGTGGATGTGGCCCAACGCGAGGATCGGCGTGATGGGCGCCGAACAAGCCGCCGGGGTGCTGGTGCAGGTCAAGCGCGAACAGGCCGAACGCAGCGGACAGACGTTCAGCGCCGCCCAGGAAGCCGAGATCAAGCAGCCGATCCTCGACCAGTACGAACACCAGGGCCATCCGTATTACTCCAGCGCCCGGCTGTGGGACGACGGCGTCATCGACCCGGCGCAGACTCGCGACGTCCTGGCGCTGGCCTTGTCCGCGTCCCTCAACGCCCCTATCGAACAGAGCCGCTTCGGCGTGTTCCGCATGTGACCCGGAGCGAAACCGACATGAACGACTTCAACACCCTGGAACTGCTGAAGGACCCGCGTGGTTTTGCCACCCTGTGGCTCAGCCGTGAGGAAAAGAACAACGCCTTCAACGCCGAAATGATCCGCGAGCTGATCCTCGCCCTGGATCAGGTGCAAAGCGATCCGGCCCTGCGCTTTTTGCTGGTGCGCGGCCGCGGCAAGCACTTCAGCGCCGGCGCCGACCTGGCCTGGATGCAGCAGTCGGCCGAACTCGACTACCACACCAACCTCGACGACGCCCGCGAGCTGGCCGAGCTGATGTACAACCTGGCCAAGCTGAAGATCCCGACCCTGGCCGTGGTACAAGGCGCGGCCTTTGGCGGGGCCCTGGGCCTGATCAGTTGCTGCGACATGGCCATCGGTGCCGACGACGCGCAGTTCTGCCTGTCGGAAGTACGCATCGGCCTGGCCCCGGCGGTGATCAGCCCGTTCGTGGTGCAAGCCATCGGCGAACGCGCGGCGCGCCGCTATGCCCTGACCGCCGAGCGCTTCAGCGGTCAGCGGGCCCGGGAAATCGGCCTGCTGGCGGAAAGCTACCCGGCGACCGAGCTGGAACAGCAAGTGGCGTCGTGGATCGACAACCTGCTGCTCAACAGCCCGTGCGCCATGCGCGCCAGCAAGGACCTGCTGCGCGAAGTCGGCAACGGCGCCCTGACCCCGGCCCTGCGCCGCTACTGCGAAAACGCCATTGCCCGCATCCGCGTCAGCCCCGAAGGCCAGGAAGGCCTGCGCGCCTTTCTGCAAAAGCGCTCGCCCAGCTGGCAGCCCGACCAGATCACCAAGGAGTCGCGTTAATGAGCGCCCCTGTCCTGACCACTCTGCTGGTGGCCAACCGCGGCGAGATCGCCTGCCGCGTGATGCGCACCGCCAAGGCCCTGGGCCTGACCACCGTGGCCGTGCACAGCGCCACCGACCGTGACGCCCGCCACAGCCGCGAAGCCGACCTGCGCATCGACCTGGGCGGCAGCAAGGCCGCCGACAGCTACCTGCAGATCGACAAACTGATCGCCGCCGCCAAGGCCAGCGGCGCCCAGGCGATTCACCCGGGCTACGGTTTTCTGTCGGAGAACGCCGGCTTCGCCCGCGCCATCGAAGCCGCTGGCCTGATCTTCCTCGGCCCGCCGGCGTCGGCCATCGACGCCATGGGCAGCAAATCGGCGGCCAAGGCACTGATGGAAACCGCTGGCGTGCCCCTGGTCCCCGGTTACCACGGCGAAGCCCAGGACCTGGAAACCTTCCGCGTCGCCGCCGAACGCATCGGCTACCCGGTGCTGCTCAAGGCCACCGCCGGCGGTGGCGGCAAGGGCATGAAAGTGGTGGAGGACGTCAGCCAGCTGGCCGAAGCCCTGGCCTCGGCCCAGCGTGAGGCGCAGTCGTCCTTCGGCGATTCGCGGATGCTGGTGGAAAAGTACGTGCTCAAGCCGCGTCACGTGGAGATCCAGGTGTTCGCCGACCAGCACGGCAACTGCCTGTACCTCAACGAGCGCGACTGCTCGATCCAGCGGCGCCACCAGAAAGTCGTCGAAGAAGCCCCGGCCCCCGGCCTGAGTGTCGAGCAGCGCAAGGCCATGGGCGAAGCCGCGGTGCGCGCGGCGCAGGCCATCGGTTACGTCGGCGCCGGCACCGTGGAGTTCCTGCTGGATTCGCGCGGCGAATTCTTCTTCATGGAAATGAACACCCGCCTGCAAGTGGAGCACCCGGTCACCGAAGCCATCACCGGGCTGGACCTGGTGGCCTGGCAAATCCGTGTGGCCCAGGGCGAAGCGCTGCCGATCACCCAGGACCAGGTGCCGCTGATCGGGCACGCGATCGAAGTGCGGCTGTACGCCGAGGACCCGGGCAATGACTTCCTCCCGGCCACCGGGCGCCTGGCGCTGTACCGCGAATCGGCGGCGGGTCCTGGACGTCGGGTGGACAGCGGTGTCGAGCAAGGCGACAGCGTGTCGCCGTTCTACGACCCGATGCTCGGCAAGCTGATCGCCTGGGGCGAAAACCGCGAGCAGGCGCGTTTGCGCCTGCTGGGCATGCTCGACGAGTTCGCCATTGGCGGGCTGAAGACCAACCTGGCGTTCCTGCGGCGCATCATCGCCCATCCGGCCTTCGCCGCCGCCGAGCTGGATACCGGCTTTATCCCGCGCTATCAGGACCAGTTGCTGCCACCGGCCAGCGCCTTGAGCGACGAGTTCTGGCAAGCCGCCGCCCAGGCGTTCGCCCAGAGCCAGCCGGACCAGACGCGCACCGACGACCGTCACTCGCCCTGGGCCAAGGCCAGCGGCCTGCGCATCGGCCTGCCGCGGGAAACAGTGCTGCACCTCGACTGCGAGGGCCAGGACCGGGCGATCAAGCTGGCCCCCCACAACGCGGCCATGGCCTTGCATGGCGAGCAGCTGTCGATCGAACACAAGGGGCTGCGCCAGCAGCACCGGGCGATTCGCCAGGGCGACAGCCTGTACCTGCAGTGGCAGGGCGAGATGCACCGGGTCACGGCCTATGACCCGATTGCCGCGGTGGAGGCCAGCCACAGCCATCATGGCGGCCTGACCGCGCCCATGAACGGCAGCATCGTGCGGGTCCTGGTGCAGGCCGGGCAGAGTGTCGAAGCCGGCGCGCAACTGGTGGTCCTGGAAGCGATGAAGATGGAACACAGCATCCGCGCACCGCAAGCCGGGGTGGTCAAGGCGCTGTATTGCCAGGAAGGCGAGATGGTCAGTGAGGGAAGTGCCCTGGTGGAGCTGGAATAAGCTCCTGAGGCAGAAGATCGTTCCCGCAGCCTTGCGGGAACGATCGTATTTTTACGTCAGAATTTAGCGGTAGCCTGCACCACGACACCAATAATCCGACAGTCATCGCTGTAAAGCGCCTTCGGGTAAGTCGGATTCAGCGGCACCAGATAACGTTGCCCACCCTCCTCCACCAGCTTGCGGAAAATCGCTTCGGTGCTGCCCGGGCACTGCACGATCACCAGCTTGCCGGGAACCGCCTCCACCGCCGGATCCACCAGGATCAACATGTCCTGGGCGATGCTCAGGCCACTGGGGGCAATCATCGCGTCGCCCACCACGACCAGCCAGAAAGCCGAGCCTTCGGCCTGGTAGTCAGAGAGCTCGTAACGCTCGCTGGCGTAGCCCACGCCACCGGCCTCGCGCACCTCGCCAACGCCCCGCCAGTCGCTGACCGGATAGCGGAAGTACGGGTTGTACTTCTGCACCAACGACGGCCCTTCCAGCAGCAATTGGCCCTCGTCATCCACCTGTGGTTTTTCGCGGATCACCAGCGCGACTTCGAGAAAACCCAGGCCGATTTCTTCCAGCACCCGGTTCATGTCTTCGATCTTCGGCTGGCGCCGTTTGCTCAGCCAGTGGCCGATGCCGCCCTGGGACATGCCCAGGCGTTCCGCGAGCTTTTCTTGTGTGACCTTGCGGTCCTTCATGTTGGATTTAACCAACTCGATCCATTTGTCCATGGAGCGGAACAATACGTTGTGTATTTCGGCCCTCAACACACAAGTTGTAGTATTTGAAACATAATCACAAATACATTAAGTATTACCATTCCTCAGACCCTCTTATTCCACGTCAAAGGATGGAACCGCTCATGAGCACAACCAGCAAAGATGCACCGGAACTGGAAACCGATGTCGGCTTCAACGCCCTCAAGGACAGCGAGGCCGCTCGCCGGGCCATGGACTACTACTTGAAACCGGCTATTGCAGAATCGTCGATCGACGAGAAGTTCTTCGAGGTCAAACACAGCATCAGCAGCGAGGAAGCGATGATCCACGCTTCCGACCTGCTGCGTTGCGCCGCGGCCAGTGCCTACGAGGCCGCCGACCACCTGCGGGGTACCCGCCGCGACCTGGCGTTTTCCGTGGTGCACATGATCGACATGGCCAAGGCGCTGGTGGATCGCTCGCTGGATAGCCATCGCCCGGAATGAGCGCCACGGCAGAATTCGCCCACGGGCGATCCGGCCGATGAACAGGGCTGGCAACAGGGGCAGGAAATTATTTTCTAAAAGGCGGGGAAAAACATTTGACTTGCAAATGATAATGATTATTATTGCAAGCAGCTGGTCGCGAGATCAGTCGATAACCCAAGAGACCTTAGGTCGGACTCCTGGATTATCTCCTCATCAGGCTAATCACGGTTTTTGACCCGGCTTTTTGCCGGGTCTTTTTTTTCTGCCAGTTTTTCTGGCTTGGCTTCAGGCTAATGAAGACTGGGTACCGCTAAATTGGCGGCGATGATAGCAAAAGAATGCCTCATTGCAAGCCGACGCCCGCCGCAACGGCTCGCAAATGCAAAAACAGCGCTTGAGAATCAATCGCATAGCTTCTAAGCTGCTTTCGCGTCAAGGACGACGCCCCCCTCTCCCGCCGAAATTGCCCCCTGTAACTCCCCCGCCTTGCTAAAGTAACGGCCATAAAAATCCTGCTCAGGAATCATGACCGTGGCCCAAAGCTCGTTTCAAATCTCTGCCAATTTCGACAGCGGCAATATCGAAGTACTGGATGCCAGCAACCCCTCGCAAGTCCTGCTGGCCATCAAGCCCGACACCCGCAGCGCGCATTTCCAGTGGTTCCACTTCAAGGCCAGCGGCCTGCATGTCGGCCAGGAACACTGGTTCCGCCTGAGCAATGCCAGCAAATCCTCGTACAACAAGGCCTGGAGCGGCTACCAGGCGGTGGCCTCCTACGATCACGTCAACTGGTTCCGCGTGCCAACGATTTTTGAAGGCGACACCCTGCGCTTCTGCCTGGAAGCCACCCAGACCCACGCCTGGTTCGCCTACTTCGAACCCTACAGCCGCGGTCGGCACGACTGGCTGATCGATCAGGCACTGACCAAGGCCGGCGCCGAACTGCTGGCCACCGGCAAAAGTGTCGAGGGCCGTGACATCCAGCTGCTGCGCAAAGGCAACGGCGGCGAAGGCCGGCGCAAGGTCTGGATCATCGCCCAGCAGCACCCTGGCGAGCACATGGCCGAATGGTTCATGGAGGGCGTGATCGAGCGCCTGCAGCACCGTGACGATGCCGAGCTGAACAGGCTGCTGGCCAGCGCCGACCTGTACCTGGTGCCGAACATGAACCCCGACGGCGCTTTCCACGGCCATTTGCGCACCAACGCCATGGGCCAGGACCTGAACCGCGCCTGGCAGAGCGCCAGCCAGGAGCTCAGCCCGGAAGTGCTGTTCGTCCAGCAGCAGATGGAGCAGTACGGCGTCGACCTGTTCCTCGACGTGCACGGCGACGAAGAAATCCCTCACGTGTTCACCGCCGGCTGCGAAGGCAACCCGGGCTACACGCCGCGCCTGGCCAAGCTCGAGGAGCATTTCCGCAGCCACCTGAAACACAAGACCCGGGACTTCCAGACCACCCACGGCTACACCAGGGACAAACCCGGCGAAGCCAACATGACCCTGGCCTGCAACAGCGTCGGCGAGAAGTTCGACTGCCTGTCGCTGACCCTGGAAATGCCGTTCAAGGACCACGACGACAACCCCAACCCGCTCACCGGCTGGTCGGGCAAACGCTCGATGCAGCTGGGCAAGGACGTCCTCAGCACCGTGGCCGACATGGTCGGCATCCTGCGCTGATCCTGCTGCACTGGCCGCGGCTCGAACCGCGGCCAGCGTCTATTGCACCGGCACCCGCCGGCAATCCTCGGGCCCGAGCAGGCGCCCGTCCGCCGAGCGCAATTCCAGCGGTCGCAGCGGCTGCCCCTGCTCGCGGTCGACCATCAGCGAATGCGCCTCCCCCGGCTCATAGAAATACACCTCGCCCCACTGTCGCAAACCGATGATCAGGTTGAACAGGCCGTTGCCCTTCTGCGTCAGCACGTACTCCTGATAGGCACTGCCATCCGACGCCGGTAGCACCTCGAAGATGCCATGGGCCACCAGAGTGCGCAGGCGGGCGGCGAGGATGTTCTTGGCCATCCCCAGGTTGCGCTGGAACTCGCTGAAGCGACGGATGCCATCGAAGGCATCGCGAATGATCAGCAGCGACCACCAGTCGCCGATAGCGTCCAGCGAACGGGCCACCGGGCATTCGGCGCCCTCCAGGCTTGTGCGTTTGACCATGATGCAGACTCGCGACAGGAAAGTGGTTGCAATATAAAACCAGCCTCTCTACCGTACAACTGGTTTCATAACGCAACCATAACTCATGGAGCTGAGCATGACCGCCGCCATCGCCCCTCTGCCATCCGCCACCATTCCGGCGTCGGTGGTGTTGCTCTTTGCCATTGCCTGCGGGCTGGCGGTGGGCAATGTCTATTACGCCCAACCCCTGCTCGATGCCATGGCCCACAGCCTGGGCATGCCGCCGGCGACCATCGGCCTGGTCATTACCCTGACCCAGGTCGGCTACGGCCTCGGCCTGCTGTTCCTGGTGCCGCTGGGCGACCTGCTGAACCGGCGGCGGCTGATCGTCGGCCAGACGAGCTTGTCGGTCGCTGCGCTATTGATGGTGGCGCTGGCTGCGGACAGCACCTGGCTGTTGCTGGGCATGGCCCTGACCGGGCTGCTCGCGGTGGTGACCCAGGTGCTGGTGGCCTATGCCGCCAACCTGGCCGCGCCGGGCGAACGTGGCCGGGTGGTGGGCAGCGTGACCAGCGGCATCGTGCTCGGGATCCTGCTGGCGCGCACGGTATCGGGCACCATGGCCGACCTGGCCGGCTGGCGTTCGGTGTACCTGCTGTCGGCCGGGCTGACCCTGATCATGGCGCTGCTGTTGTGGCGGGTACTGCCCAAGGTCGAGCAACCGGCGGCGCTGCACAGCTACGGCCAGCTGATCCGCTCGCTGTTCGGCCTGTTTCGCGAAGAAAAGATCCTGCGCGATCGGGCGGTGCTGGCGATGCTGATCTTCGGCGCTGGCACCGTGTTGTGGACCCCGCTGGTGCTGCCCCTGAGCGCCCCGCCGCTGTCGTTGTCCCATACCGAGATCGGCCTGTTCGGCCTCGCCGGGGCGGCCGGGGCCCTGGGCGCCTCGCGCGCCGGACGCCTGGCCGACCGTGGCCTGGGACAGTGGACCAGCGGCCTGGCGCTGAGCCTGATGTTGGCCTCCTGGTTGCCGATCGCCTACACCCAGTCGTCGCTCTGGGCCCTGTTGCTGGGGGTGATCGTTTTCGACCTGGGCTTGCAGGCGGTGCATGTCACCAGCCAGAGCCTGATCTACAGCACCCGCCCCGAGGCCCAGAGCCGCCTGGCCGCGGGCTACATGCTGTTCTATTCGATCGGCAGCGCCAGCGGCTCGATCGGCGCCACCGCCATGTACGCCTGGGCGGGCTGGACCGGGGTGTGCCTGCTGGGCGCCGCGATCAATGGCGTGGCGCTGCTGTACTGGCTGTGGAGCCTGAACCCGCGCAAAGCCCTGGTGTGTGCCGGTTGAGACGGGGCCCGTGCGGTCCTTCTCGACCGCACCGCCCCCACCCTCACTCCTTGCCGCGCAGCATGCTCTCCAACACCCCGTCGCGGCGCACCCAGCCATGGAACAGCGCCGCCGCCAGATGCAGCAGCACCGTCAAAAACAGCAGGTAGGCGAGAACGCCGTGAGCCTTGCGCAGCAAGGCGAACAGCTGGGCATTGGC
Organism: Pseudomonas sp. GM17; assembly: GCF_000282175.2. NCBI lineage: Bacteria > Pseudomonadati > Pseudomonadota > Gammaproteobacteria > Pseudomonadales > Pseudomonadaceae > Pseudomonas > Pseudomonas sp. GM17. The sequence goes on from NZ_CP124732.1 coordinate 5,093,282, forward strand.
CGGCAGGATCGCCGGCAACCGCAGCGAACTGCCAAGCATCACCGGGTCGCCCGCCGCCGAAATCATCGCCCAGCCCAGCAGCGGCAGGACCAGCATCAGCGCGTACAGCAGCACATGGGAGGCCTTGGCCGCCACCGCCTGCCAGCCCGGCAGGTCCGCCGGCAACGGCGGTTGCCGGGTGGAAAAGCGCACGACCAGACGCACGATCACCAGCAACAGAATGGCAATGCCCAGCGGCTTGTGCAGGTGGATCAGCCATTGGTGACGCTCGGAGACCGAGGCCACCATGCCGGCGCCGATAAACAGCATGGCAATGATCATCAGCGCCATCAGCCAGTGCAGCAGGCGCGCCAGTGGCGCGAAGTGGTTCGGTTGGGCGCTCATGGGCGGGACTCCTGGGCAGCGCGGGGCAATTGGCCGACTTCACTGGTGCGGCGCAGATAAGAACTGGCATAGGCCGCCGAACGGGCCGCCAGCAGCGGGTCGTCGGAGGCGGCGATGCCGCTCGGCAGCACCAGCGGGTCGTAGTTGATGTCGCGGCATTCGCCATCGTTCTGCGGTTGGCTGCGCTCCAGCACCAGGGTTCCGGCGTTCAGCACCTTGCGCTCGCTGGGCCAGGCCTTGCTGGCGTCGTCGGTCGGGTCGCCCGGGTTGGCCAGGGTGATGTTCAAGCGCCAGCGCAACGGTCCCGCGGCCAGGCGCTGCACCAGGTCTTTTTCCAGGAAGTCGTTACCCTCTGGCGCTATCGCGCCGGGTGCGTCCTGGGTCAGCGGCACCACGCCCCAGCGCACGGCCTGGCGTTGCCCGCTGGCGCTCACCAGGTAAAACGCGTTGATGCCGTTGTAGGTCTCGGTGGCATAGCTGGCCGAGGGCTTGGCGCCCTTGATCCATTGCAGGAACGGCATGGCTTCGGGGTGGGCGGCGAAAAACGCCGGCACGCTGGCCGGGTTCGGCTTGCCGGTCGCCGGGTCGGGCGAGCTGGCCTGCTGCAACTGGTAAAACGCTTCGGGGGTGCCCACCGGGAACACCGGCATGCTGTTCATCCCGGTACGCCACTGCTGGCCGTTGGCCTGGGTGAAACGCAAGGCCAGGCTGCGGATCGGCACGCTGCCGTCAAGCGCATAGGGGTTGCCGGCCGGCAAGGCGAAACGCCCGACCACCGGGGTCCGCGCTTCGTTGAACACCTGGGCGCTGGAATAACTGCGGGCCTCGCCGCTGCTCTCGAAATAACCGGCCACGCACACGCCCTTGGCGTGGTTGCGACGAAAGCCCGGATGCACGCCGTTGTTTTTCTCCAGCACATCCACCAGGGCCTTGGGGGTCAGGCGCTGCGGATCGAAAGTGCCGTTTACATAAGCCATGGCGCCGGCCAGGGCCGCGACCACCAGGGCGATCCCGGCCAGACGCAGGCTCAGGCTGGCCGCGCTCAAGGGCGGACGATCAGGGGGTGATGGGCGATCTACCATGAATATCTCCAGGGCCGCAGGCCACAGGTGGAAAGGACAGGTCAGACGAGCCCCGGCGGCGGTTATTCCCTGGCCCGCTATTTATTTTTCCGGCACGGGAATAACCTGCGTTGCCGGGCGTCTGGCGCAAGTGTGCTGTTGCAAGCGTAGCGACTGGCCAACGACCCGCAGGAACCCATGAACGATATCGACGAACAGCTGCGTGAAATCATCCCCCGGCTACGGCGCTTCGCCCTGTCCCTGAGCCGTCAGCCCAGCAGCGCCGACGACCTGGTGCAGGCGAGCCTGGAACGGGCGCTGTCGAGCTGGAGCGAAAAACGCCCCGAGGGCGATCTGCGGGCCTGGCTGTTCGCCATCCTCTACCGGCAGTTTCTCGACGCGCACCGCCGCTCACGGCGTTATGCACGCATGCTGGAATTCTTCACCGGGCGTGACGACGCCCAGCCTTCGGTGGAACGCAGCGTGGTCGCGCAATCGACCCTGGAAGCCTTCGACCGCCTGCCCGCCGAACAGCGCGCGCTACTGCTCTGGGTCTCGGTGGAAGGCCTGAGCTACAAGGAAGTCGCCACCATCCTCGAGGTGCCCACCGGCACTGTGATGTCTCGCCTGTCCCGGGCGCGCCAGGCCCTGCGCCAGCTCAGCGACGGCGAAATCAGCAGCCCTTCTTTGCGGATACTCAAATGATCAGCCTGCCCCCCAGCGAACGCGACCTGCACGCCTACGTCGATCATCGGCTCAACGAGAGCGACCGGCGCCTGCTGGAAATCTACCTGAGCAGCCACCCGCAGCTCGCCGCCCAGGTCCAGGCCTGGCAGCAGGACGCCCAGCAGTTGCGCGCGGCCCTCGGCGGCGCCCTGCAACAACCGGACAACCCCGGCCTCGACCCGGCGCTGATTCGCCAACGCCTCAAGCGCCAGTCGCGCCGCCACCTGGCCAATGCCGCGCTGCTGTTGATCGCCCTCGGCATCGGCGGCCTGAGTGGCTGGCAGGCGCGGGAAATGACCCTGGCCAGCGCCCCGCTGCCGATGACCGACGCCCTGCAGGCCTACCGCCTGTTTGCCCAGCAAGGCGTCCTCCCGGCCGACCTCAAGGTCCAGGGCAATGGCGCCATGCAGGCCTGGCTCGACCGTTACTTCACCCAGGCCGAGCGCCTGCCGGACCTGCGCGAATCCGGGTTCCAGGCGGTCAGCGGGCGGCTGCTGAGCACCGATCAAGGGCCGGCGGCTATGGTGCTGTACGAGGACCAGGGCGGGCACAGGATCAGTTTCTATATCCGTCCGCCGGGACCGAAAAACTACCTGCTGCCCCGGGGCAGCCGCAGCGATGGCGAACTGCAGGCCGACTACTGGTCCGACAGCGGCTACAACTACGCCATGGTCAGCCCCAGTGGTTCGGCGGTGGCGCAGCGGCTGCAGGACACCCAGAAATTTTGAGCCACAGTGCCCGCACCCCGTGGGCCAGCCTTGAAACCGCCAAAGGTCCTTCGGACCTATCGCAGCCTTCGGCAGCGGCTACACCTCTCCCGAACGCCGTTACCCCTCCTGTAGCCGCTGCCGTAGGCTGCGATCGGCAGCGAAGCAGCCGCAGGATCTGCGCCACGCCACAAACACTTGCGACTAGCGCAATAGGGTCCCTCCTCCCTTAAAACCCCACATCCAGCACCACATTGTCGATATAGGTCCCCGCCGGCGGCGTGGCCTGGTCGGTGTAGATCCGGGCGTTGTAGTTGAACACCTGGCTGCCAGTGCCCAGGCCGTTGCCCGGGTTCACCTCGGCATCGGAACTGGCCCGCCGCGCCGCGCCCACGCTGCCCCAGCGGGTGGTGCCGGCACTCTTGAAGATGTCGTAGGCCAGGTAATTGCTCCCCGAGATCATCCGCCGCCGCCCGCCGACGCTGACGGCATGCTGGCCATCGTCCAGGCCCACGGTGTAGGCACTGCCCTTGGTACAGGCGAGGTTGATGGTCTGCCCACTGACGGTGGCGAAGGCGCTGATCACCGGCGCACTGCCGAAACTGATATTGGGCGCGGTGATCACGCAGTCGTTGGCCACCGTCAGGTTGACCGTCAGGCTGGCGACGCCGCTGCCGATATCGCGCCCCAGGCATGCGCCCAGCACACCGATCCCCGCGCAGTAGTTCCAGCTCCAGGCAATGCTCAGGGTCTCGGTATAAATGCCGGCGGCGACGTTGCTGCCGGTGATGCTACCCAGGTAGACCGGAATGGCCTTGGCCACGGTCGGGCTGCCCAGCAGCCCCAGGGCATCGACGATGGAGTTGCGCGCGAAGTCGAACTGCACGCCGCGGTTGATGGGGTAGTTGGTGCTGTTGTCGCCGTAGATCGTATAGCCGATGACATCGCCGGTGGGGCCCAGCAGCCCGCTCTGCGAGGAGGTGATGGTGGCGTAGAAATGGTCGTTGCTGGCCATCAGGGTCGCCAACGAGCCGGTACAGGCCAGGCCGGCGTTGGTGCTGGAAGCGGACTGCGAGGTGGTGCGCACCAGGATCGAGCTGAGGGTGCCGAAACTCGCCGGCGAGGTACTGACCACCGAACACAGGGCCTGGGCCGCCCCCGGCGACAGCAGCGCCATCAGCAACAGCCCCTGGCCCCAATAGCGACACAACCTGTCCATGTTCACCGCCTCCCGATTCCGTTCATGAATCCTCACTGACACACCAAAGGCCCGATCAACGGCACCTGTTCCTGCTCCGGCTCCAGGGTAAAGCTCACCTGGCAACTGCTGCCGTCGGCCAGGCTGACCCGCAGGCTGTTGTTCGGCGCCAGGTTTTCCAGGTACACCAGGCCATCCCAGCCCACCACCGCCTGGGCGCCGCTCTGCTCGTGGGTCACCAGGCTGCCCAGGGGCAGCTCCTGGTGCCGGGCGTCCACCAGGACCACGCTGGCGGCGACGATGCGGGTCAAGGGGAACGCCACCAGGTAGCCACTGCCGCGACGCACCGCGACCCGCTGTTCGACCAGCGGGCTCTGCACGTTGGCCGGCAGGTTCAGCGGGTCGATCTCGTATTTGCCGCGGTAATAGGCGCTGCTCCAGGGCACCAACAGATGACCGTTCTTATCGGTGCGTCCTACCAGCTGGTTTTCATAGCGCACCGGAATATCCCGGTAGCCGTCGGTGCTGACCACCACGAAAGCGTCGTCGATGCGGTTGGCGGCGAACACCTGATGGTCCATCCACACCAGCGAACCACTGGCATCGGCCCAGCGCGTTTCGGCCTCGCTGGAACCATAGACCCCGGCCTGCAACTGCACCGACTGCAAACGCCAAGTCAGGTCGGCCTGGCGGTAGGCCGGCGCATCGCCTTGGGCATAACCGAGATTGAAGCCGACGCCACCTTCGCTGGGCACCGCCCGGCTGTAGTTGACCCGCTGTCGGTCCTGCCCGTCCTTGCTGCGCTCGCTGCTCAGGCTCAGGCTGCCGTGAAGGTCGAACGGAATCACCAGCTGGGCCTGGACCGCCCAGTTGCTGTCGCCGATCTCGCGGTTGGCCGACAGGTAGAAACTGCTGCTGCGCCACAGCGGCTTGCTCCAGGTCAGGTTGAGCAGGCGGGTGCGCGAATCGTCCGTGGCGCGCACATCGAAATAGCCAACACCGAGGCTGCCGTAGCGCTCGAGGTTGAGGCTCAGGGTCAGTTGCTCACTGCGCTGGCTGAGGCTGGCGTAGGGGCTGTCCACCACCGTCAGGTCGGCGTAGCCGTCGCGGCGCTGCATGCGCTGGTAGGACAGGCTGTAGCGCTGGCTGCTGTACTGATAACCGAGACTGACCTGCTGCCCACCCTGGCCGTCGAAGCGGCTCTGGCTGATGGCGCTGTTGAGCACGCCGAAGTTGCCCAGGCGCAGGTTGCCGCCGAAGCCGCCAAGGGTCAGGGACTGCGCCGCCTCGGCGTGGCCTTCCAGGGTCAGGTTGTCGCTCAGGCCGTAGCGCAGGCTGCCGGAAGTGACGCCGGGGCCGTAGCTGAAATCCCGCAGCGTGTAGTCGCGGCGCAGGGTCCCGGCGGCCACCGAGAAATCGCTCAGGCCTTTTTGCAGCAGGCTGCTGGTGACATAGAACGGCACGGTGGTGGACACCTGTCGCCCCAGAGCATCGGTGGTCACCACCACGGCTTCGCCGGCACCGTTGATGAACGGGATATTGGTCAGGGTGTAGGGCCCCGGCTGCAGGTCGGCGCTGCTGGACTTGTAGCCGTTGATAAACAGGTCCACCGAGGACGGCACCGCCGCCTCCCCAGCGAACTGCGGCAAGGGGTAGGTCACCAGGTCCGGGCGCACGGCAAAATCGCGCGACAGTTGCACACCGCCCAGGCGCACCGAGTTGCTCCAGGGCAAGGCGCCACTGACCAGGTCGCCGGCCTCGTAGGTCAGCAAACGCTCGTCGTCGGAGTAACGCCAGGTGGTGTCATAGCGCCGGTAGCCGTTGTTCAGCGTGCCCTCGCCCAGGCCGGAAAAGGTCCGCCGGTACTGGCCGGTGTTGGACAGGGTGCCCCAGCCGTCGAACAGCCGCACCTCGTTCCAGGCCGCCAGGTAGGTGCCGGCATCGTCGGTGTCGTTGAGGTACAGATCGTAATTGAGCAAGGCGCCGAAACTGCTCAGCGCCGGGGTTCGTGGATAGGCCTGGCGGCTGCCGATCAATTGCTCCGGCAGCCAGTCCGGCGGCACCTCCAGCAACAGCCGCTGGCCCTGGCTGTCGTAGTCGCTGTGCAGCCCTTGCAGGCTGTCGAGGGCGACCTGGGCGTCGAGCCCGTCGGGCAATTTCATCCCGCTTTCCCGCAGAGCCTGAGCCGGCACGAACAGGCGTCCGGCACGTTGCTCGACGGCGATCACTCGCCCGGTATTCATCTGATTGACCACCAGTTCCAGAAACAGCTGGGCATCGCTGATCGCTTCCATGCCGCTGGGCGGCGGCGGCAGTTCGCCACCCAGGCTGCCGGAGGCGAACACCCAGCAACACAGCCCGCTCACCGCCCACCCCGGGCGCCAGAAACGACGAGCCGCGCCGAGGTTCATTGAAGCGTTACGCCCATCGATGGACACCTTTCTTCCATGGCTTGCAGTGACTGCCGCTACCGGTCAGCCTGAATCGCCGATCGCCGGACAGCCCCGCAACCTTGTCTGCCCGCAGCGGTAGATGGCCTCAGCGGGCCGGCGCAACGTTCTGCACCTGCGGCGCGCCATTGACCCGCACCTGCAACGCCGCGTCCGCGGTTGGCGCGGCGGGCACCGGCCAACGCATGATCGCCCCCGGCAGCACGTAGCCCAGCAGCCCTTCCACCAGCGGCCGGGTCTGCCCCGCCTGCTTGAGCGCCACGTCGGTCAGGCGCGCATGCACCGCGCCCTGGTTGCGTACCTCGACGTAATTGCGGCCATCCACCGCCACCTTGCGCCAGCTCAGCTGGGGCACGCCGGCGCTTTTCGGATCACGCTGGCGAGTGCTGTCTTCCTTGCTCCAGAGCCCGGCACCGTAGGCGAACAGCGGCACCGAATAACGCATCTGGAAACGGATGGCCGCCGCCGTCTTGCCCTCGCCTTCGGCAATCGGCGGCTGCGCCAAGGGGATTTCATCGATGATGATCCGGTAGGCCAGCTCCTGGCCGGGCGGGACTTCGCGGGTCCGGGTCAGGCGGACCAGTTGCCTCTGCCCGGGCGCGATCTTCGCCACCGGCGGGCTGCCGATCACCTCCCGCTGGTTCTGGTACTGGTCCTCGAAGCCGCTCTGGCTCCAGGCAAAGACCCGGATCTGCAGGTTCGCGGTTTCCGTGCCGCGGTTTTCCAGCCACAGCGCGCTGGCCTGCTGGTCGGCCTCCAGCACCGGGTCGATCGGCCAGATCAGCACCGAGCTGGCGGCCCTGGCCTGAACCGCCCCCAGCAACGCCATGGCCAGCACGGCACAACCAACGACCTGCAACCGCCGGGAAGTCGAATACATACCGCTACTCCTTATGGTCTTGCCCCATCACCACGACAGCTGCACCTGCAGCACATCGCTGTACGTCCCCCCAGGCTGATTACCCGGTAATTGCACCTGGCCGTAGATCGGCAGGCTGATGTTGTTCGCGTCGCTATAGGCCACCGCCACGCTCTGGCCGATGCCCAGGCTCTGGCTGAATGCCGCGTCGCGAAACAGCTGATAAGCCACCCGCGCACTGCCGCCGTCGAGCTGCATGTGCCGTCCGCTGCTGTTGTACTGGCCGCCGTCGACGCTCATGTTCAGAGTCACCCCCGGCGTGCATTGCAGTTGCACGCTGTTCGCCAGCGCGACCTGCAGCGTGCTGGTGGACAACGCCGACTGGCTGCCGAAGTTCAGGTTGCCGTAATTGCTCACGCCACCCACCACCAGGCACCCGGCGACCACCGTGGCGCTGACCTGGAAGCTCTGGCTGGTCACCGCCGCCAGGGGCAACGGCAGGCTGCTGGCACCGAGCAGCACCAGCACCGCGCACGCGTGACGGGCCATGGCGTCAGAAGGTCAGTTCGACGGCGACGGTATCGGTGTAGGTGCCCGCCGGCAGGCCAGCCTTGCCGAGCGCCTTGCCGTAGATATTGACGGTCTGCGCCACACCGGTGCTGGTAGCCAGGTTGATGGCATCGTCGATGGCCAGGAGCTGCGTGTGCCCGGAGTCGGTGTACAAGTCGTAAGGCACGAAGTTGCCGCTGCCATCGGCCAGGGCCCGGGTGCCGCCGGCAGACTGGCCGTCATGGGCGCCCGCGCGGACCGTCACCACCGGGCTGGTGCCGCTGGAACAGAGGATCGACAAGGCCCCGCCGCCACCACCGAGCACCTGGGCCATGGCCTGGGTGAACAGGCTGTCTGTGGTGCCGAAGTTCAGGGCGCCGAAGTTCAGGCCGCTGCTGCCGCCCGCGCCATTGACCTGGCAACTGCTGGTGAGAATCAGGCTGGACGTGATCTGGCCGGTGACCGTCGCGGCCTGGGCCACGGAAAACATAGCCAGTCCAAGCAGCGACAAGGCGATCCGGGATACAAGCATGTGCATGACATTCGTCCTCTTTGGGTTTACCAATCCAGCGTCACCGTCAGGGTGTCGGTGTAGACCCCCGCCGGCAGCGCATGGCTATTCGCGACCACCGAGCCAAACACCGGGATCGGTACCTGGGCCCCACTGGTAACGGCGAAATTGCGTTGCTGACCGATGCTGTAACTGTCGCTGCCGGAGGCATCGAGGAACAGCCGATAGGCAATGGTCTGGCGACCATTGCTCAAGCGCCGGGTGTTGCCGTCGCCATTGCGGCCGCCGTCGATGGTCACGGTGAAACCGGTCACCGAAGGGTTGCAGGCCACCTCCAGGCGCCCGCTGCCGCTACCGCTGACATTGGCTCTCAGGGGCGCACTCCAGGTCGGGCCATGCTGGCCGAAATCCAGCAGGCCGAAGTCGTCGACTGGATTCTCGGGCGTGCGGGTCGCACCATTGGTCACTTCACAGCCGGCGATGATGGTCAGCCGCGCGTGTATCTGCCCGCTGATCGCCGCTTGCGCATCGCCAGCCGGCAGGAGCAACGAACCCAGGGCGGCCAGCGCCCAGCTTCTGATCGTCATCGCCGCCCTCCTGGAGCCATGGGTTCTCTCACCTTGACCGCCCTTGGTGCGCGGTCTCCCTGCGCTGCCCGGATCCACCGGGCAGCTCCCGCGCCGCCACTACCAGGTGACCGTCACTTTCAGCAGATCGGAATAACGGCTGACCCGCGGGATCTCGGCCAGCGGCTCGATCCGCCCGTACAACGGCAGGTCCACCGAACCCGAGTCCGGCACCCGGCCGCTCACCGGCACATTCACCGGCAGCGGAATGCGCCGGGCCGCGTCCTGGTACAGGCGATAGGGAATGGGCTTGCTGTGTGCGGCACTGCCGGCCAGGTAGCGCACTTCGCCGACGCCCCCGTGTTGCCCGCCATCGACGCGCACTTGATAAGGGGTGTCCGGGTTGCACTCGAGCCTGGGCAGGCGAGTGTCGAGCAACGCCGCACTGAGGGGGCCGGCGGGGTTGTCGAGACGCGGGCTGCTGCCGAAATCCAGCACGCCCAGTTGCTCGACGCCGGCGTCGCGCTGCTGTCCCACCAGCTGGCAGCCACGCTGCACGTCGACCCGGACCTCCACCTGGAGTTCCACGGCCGATGCTGTTGCGGCGAGCAGCATGCTCATGACTGCAAAAAACCGGCTTGCCATTCAACGCCTCAATCCTTTTGAGGAACGATAGGTACAGCTCAGGTTAGTCAGCGCCGGGGAAATCGCCAGCGCCGGGGGCAAGCCGCCCGCCAATGAAACAACCCCTTGGGTGCCCGATGCACCAGGGTCGAACACAGTGACACGGGCAAAAAACTGTACCGACCAGAACTTTTCGTAGAATAAATCAGCGCCTTCAGACAGCGCTGGATGCCGGGCCGGGGATTGGTTAAATTACCGCGCCGGTTCCAGGGGGGGAGCGGGCCTGGAACCATCGGGGTGACACCATTGGCCGCTTTACCGCCAAACCGCTCGCTACGCCCATCGCGCTGGCCCAGGCTGCGCGCGTTCTTCGGCAAGGCCTTCGCCCGGCCCGCCGCCAGCACCAGCCACGGCCGAGTGATTCACGAGTATTTCCGGCACAAGGCCCACGACCAGGGCTACACCCTGAGCCACAGCCAGCAGCGGGTGATCGACTACATGGCCCAGCAGGCCAACGCCCTGCTCCAGCCAGACGCCAAGCCAAACGCCAGCCGCAGCCTGTACCTGTATGGCGCGGTGGGACGGGGCAAGAGCTGGCTGCTGGACGGTTTCTTCCGCGCCATCCCGCTGGCGGAAAAACAGCGCCTGCATTTCCACGATTTCTTCGCCCAATTGCATCAGGGCATGTTCCGCCACCGCGAGCAGCCCGACGCCCTGCAGGCCACCCTCGACGAACTGCTCAACGACTGCCGCGTATTGTGCTTCGACGAGTTCCATGTCCACGACATCGGCGATGCGATGCTGATCACGCGGCTGTTCAAGGCCCTGTTCCAGCGCGGCATCCTGCTGCTGGTGACCTCCAACTACGCGCCCCAGGGCTTGCTGCCCAACCCGCTCTACCATGCGCGCTTCAAACCGGTGATCGACCTGATCGCCAGCCGCATGCAGGTGATGGAGGTCGGCGGCCCCCACGACTACCGCAACCAGCCCCGCAGCCATTCGCAGCAGGTGTTCACCCAGGGCCGTTACCTATGGCCCGGCAGCGAGCAGCAACGCCTGAGCCTGGGCCTGCCGCGGCGCAACGGCCCGACCTCGGCGCTGATGGTCGGCGCGCGTCAACTCCAGGTACGGTTGTGCGAACAACACAGCGTGGGTTTTGCCTTCAGTGACCTGTGCGAACAGCCGACCGCGGTCATGGACTACCTGGAGCTGAGCCGACGTTTCGACCACTGGATCATCGACGAGCTGCCCGAGCTGGGCGAATGCCCGATTGCCGTGCAGCAACGCTTTATCAACCTGATCGACGTGCTGTACGACCAGGACAAGCACCTGACCCTGATCGGCGAACGCTCCCTGCGTGAAAGCCTGGGCGGTAACGCCATCGACCTGGCGCGCACCCGCAGCCGCCTGGGCCAGCTGCAGGAAATCAGCGCGGATACGCCGCCGGGCTGAACCGGCGGTCGCCACCCGCCGCTCCACGCCGCTATCATGGCGGCCATTTCCAGGGCCATGCGCCCTCCTCCTGCCTGAGTGTCGAACCTGTTCATGGATACCCTTGCCCAACTGCGAGCCGGCCAATTGACCGGGCTCAAGCGTCTGGACCTGTCTTGCGGGCTGAGCGAATTCCCCCGGGAAATCTTCGACCTGGCGGACTCGCTGGAAGTCCTCAACCTCAGCGGCAATGCCCTGAGCCGCCTGCCGGACGACTTGCACCGCCTGACCCGCCTACGGGTGCTGTTCTGCTCCGATAACCTCTTCACCGAGATGCCGGCCTGTGTCGGCCAGTGCACGCAACTGAGCATGGTCGGCTTCAAGGCCAACCGCATCGAGCGGGTGCCCGCCGCCGCCCTGCCGCCGCTGTTGCGCTGGCTGATCCTCACCGACAACCGCATCGAGGAACTGCCGGACGAGCTGGGCCAGCGCCCGCACCTGCAAAAGTTGATGCTCTCCGGCAACCGCCTGACCCGGTTGCCCCAGAGCCTCGTCCAATGCCAGCAGTTGGAGCTGATCCGCATCGCCGCCAACCGGCTCAGCGCACTGCCGGCCTTCCTGCTTGGCCTGCCGCGCCTGACCTGGCTGGCCTATGCCGGCAACCCGCTGGAATCCGAGGCCGACGCCGCGGCGCTGGAATCGGTGGCACGCATTCCCTGGGCCGAGCTGGAAGTGCAGCAGCGCCTGGGCGAAGGCGCGTCCGGAGTGATTCACCAGGCCCGCTGGCAGCCCCCCGGGCAAGCGCCAAGCGAGGTGGCGGTCAAGCTGTACAAGGGCAGCATGACCAGCGACGGCTCGCCGCTGCATGAAATGAACGCCTGCATCAGCGCCGGCCGGCACCCGAACCTGATTCGGGTCGAAGGCCGGATCAGCGATCATCCCGAAGGGCAGAACGGCCTGGTGATGCAGTTGATCGAGCCGAGCTACCGCAACCTGGCGGCCTTGCCGAGCCTGGCCTCCTGCACCCGGGACATCTACGACGAGCGCACCCGCTTCAGCGCCGACGCGGCCTTGCGCATGGCCCGTGGCATCGCCTCGGTCGGCGCACACTTGCACCACCAGGGCATCACCCACGGCGACCTGTACGGCCATAACATTCTGTGGAACCCACAGGGCGAGTGCCTGCTGGGGGATTTTGGCGCGGCGTCCTTCCATGCGCTGGCCGACACCGAGGAAACCCGGGCCCTGCAACGCATCGAAGTACGGGCCTTCGGCATTCTGCTGGAGGAGTTGCTGGCAAGGATCGAGTCGGGCCTGAGCCCGCAGCAGCATGAACGCCTGGCGGCGCTGATCAACGACTGCTGTCAGCCGCAGGTGCTGGCGCGACCGGGATTTGCCGAAGTCGGGGACGTGTTGCGGGGGATTTGAAGAGCATCGCCAGCCAACTCGCTCCTGCTGGAGCTTGCCGGCTGGCGCAAGAATCGCTCAGGTAGCGCGATTCACCGGGCCGGGCTCAACCCGCCAGGCCGACGAACATGTCCTGCACGTCGTCATGGTTGTCCAGGCCTTCGAGGAAGGCTTCGACTTCTGCCATCTGCTCGTCGGACAGGCCGCTGACCGGGTTCTTCGGCTGGTAGCCGAGCTTGGCCGAGAGCACGGTGAAGCCTTGCTCGGGCAGGGCTTTCTGCACCGCGTCGAGGTCGGCAGGCTCGGTCAGGAACAGGGTCGCGCCCTCGTCCCCCGGCTCGAAATCCTGGGCCCCGGCTTCGATGGCCGCCAGCTCCGGATCGGCGTCCGGGCTGTCCGGCGCGGCTTCGATCATGCCGACATGGTTGAAGTCCCAGGACACCGAACCCGAAGCGCCCAGCTGGCCCTTGCGGAAGGCCACGCGGATCTCCGCCACGGTACGGTTGATGTTGTCCGTCACGCATTCGACGATCAGCGGCACCTGGTGCGGCGCGAAACCTTCGTAGGTCACGCGGTGGTACTGCACGGTCTCGCCGAGCTGGCCCGAACCTTTCTTGATCGCACGCTCCAGGGTCTCGCGGGGCATCGAGGCCTTTTTCGCCTGCTCCACCACCAGACGCAGGTGTGCGTTGGTGGCGACGTCAGCGCCGTTGCGGGCAGCAATGGTGATCTCTTTGACCAGCTTGCCGAAGATCTTGCCCTTGGCGTTGGCTGCTGCTTCTTTGTGTTTAACCTTCCACTGTGCGCCCATTACTCACTCTCTTTGATCTGTGGCGTCGAGTTGGATGTGGCCGACGCGATGGGCAAGTTTATACGGCCTGAAGGCACCAATCGACCAAAAAGTCAGATCCGCGACCTGTAGCCGCGGTCGCAGGCTGCGACAAACTTCCCGGGGCCTCAAGAGCGCGTCCCGTTCCGGGCCGATCGCAGCCTGCGGCAGCGGCTACAGGTTCAGTGTCAGCCTGTGGGGGCCAGCCCCAGAAAGGCCTGGATCAAGCGCAAGTCCCGGCGCCGCTCCATACAGCCGAGCATGTGCCGGTTCAACAGCCCCTCGCCGATGATCGGCACCGCCCGCACCCGCGGGTCGGGGCTGAGTTCCAGCGACGACACCACACCCACCCCCAGCTGCGCCGCCACCGCCTCGGTCACCGCCTCGCGGCTGTCCAGTTCCAGCAGCACCTTGGGGTTGACCCCGGCCTGGGCGCAGGCCTGGTCGAAGGTGCGGCGGGTGATCGAGCTGGGTTCGCGCAGGACCATGATCACCTGGTCCAGTCGCTCCAGGCGCACGCCCTCGGGCTCGGTCAGCCATGAATGGCCCTGCGGCACCAGCGCGCAGATCCGCGACTCGCCAAGGCTCTGCAGATGCAGGCCCTTGCGCGGTTCGACCTCGGTCAGCACCGCCACATCGGCGTGCTCCGAAAGCAGCGCCGCCAGGGTTTCCTGGGCATTGCCCAGGCGCAGGTTGACGGTAATCCCCGGATAGCGCTCGCGCAGGCTGGCAAGCATCGGCATCACCAGGTGCGGGCCGTCCGCCGCCACTTCCAGGCGCCCGGTGAGCAGTTGCCGGTTGGCTTCGAGCATGGCCTGGGCCTCTTCGGCCAGGCCGAACATGGCGCGGGTGATCGCCGCCAGCCTGGTGCCCTCTTCCGTCAGTTCGACCCGGCGCGCGGTGCGGCGCAGCAGGGTGATCTGGTAGTGCTCCTCCAGCGCCTTGATATGCCCGGTGACCGCCGGCTGGCTGATGAACAGCCGCGCCGCAGCGCGGGTGAAGCTGCCTTCACGGGCCACGGCATCGAATGCGCGCAGTTGGAACAGGTTCATATCTATCGGCCTCACTTATGGCTGGCATAACGATAAACAATTTGATTGATAAAGAGCCAAACTGCAATTTAGGCCCCGTAGTTTTTATCCCAAGCGCATCCCACAGCGCTTCTGCGAGGACACCCGAATTGAGTACTGCCGCGCCCATCCTGCTCACCCCCGGCCCCCTGACCACCTCGGCCCGCACCCGCCAGGCGATGCTGGTGGACTGGGGTTCCTGGGATGACCGTTTCAACCAACTGACCGCCAGCCTCTGCGAACAGCTGCTGGCCATCGTCAACGGCGCCGCCAGCCACCACTGCGTGCCCCTGCAAGGCAGCGGCACCTTCGCCGTGGAAGCCGCCATCGGCACCCTGGTGCCACGGGGCGGCAAGGTGCTGGTGCTGATCAACGGTGCCTACGGCAAGCGCCTGGCGAAGATCTGCGAAGTGCTGGGGCGCGACTTCAGCACCTTCGAAACCGCCGAGGACCAGCCGACCAGCGCCGCCGACGTCGATCGCCTGCTGCGCGCCGATGCCACCATCACCCATGTGGCGCTGATCCACTGCGAAACCAGCACCGGCATCCTCAACCCGCTGCCGGAGATCGCCCAGGTCGTGGCCGGGCATGGCAAGCGCCTGATCATCGACGCCATGAGTTCCTTCGGCGCGCTGCCGATCGATGCCCGGCACGTGCCGTTCGACGCGCTGATCGCGGCGTCCGGCAAATGCCTGGAAGGCGTCCCCGGCATGGGCTTCGTCTTCGCCCGCAAGGAAGCCCTGGCCGCGGCCGCCGGCAACTCGCACTCGCTGGCCATGGACCTGCACGACCAGCACGGCTACATGGTCAAGACCGGGCAATGGCGCTTCACACCGCCGACCCATGTGGTCGCGGCGCTGCACGAAGCGCTGCTGCAATACCACGAAGAAGGCGGCCTGCCGGCGCGCCACCAGCGCTATGCCGCCAACTGCCAGGCGCTGCTCGACGGCATGGCGCGACTGGGCCTGCGCAGCTTTTTACCGGCGGCGATCCAGGCACCGATCATCGTCACCTTCCACGCGCCGAAAGATCCGCGCTACCAGTTCAAGGAGTTCTACGAACGGGTCAAGGCCAAGGGTTTCATCCTCTATCCCGGCAAGCTGACCCAGGTCGAAACCTTCCGCGTCGGCTGCATCGGCCATGTCGACCCAGCCGGGATGCGCACCGCGGTCCAGGCCATCGCCGACGTGCTGCGGGAAATGCAAGTACTGGATATCTGACCCCGACACACAACCTGTAGGAGCGAGGCTCGCCCGCGAATGCGGGCACCGCGCTCTTTCATCAGGTCAACCTCATCATCGCGGGCAAGCCTCTCCCCCACACAGGTCTTCGACACATGAACTACAACACCCCCAACCAGCTGCAAGCCGCCATCCTCGACTGGGCCGGCACCGTGGTCGACTTCGGCTCCTTCGCGCCGACCCAGATCTTCGTCGAAGCCTTCGCCGAGTTCGATGTGCAGGTCTCCATCGAGGAAGCCCGCGGCCCGATGGGCATGGGCAAATGGGACCATATCCGCACCCTGTGCGACCTGCCGCAGGTTGCCGAGCGTTATCGCCAGGTGTTCGGCCGCACCCCGACCGATGAGGATGTCACCGCCATCTACCAGCGCTTCATGCCGCTGCAGATCGAAAAGATCGCCGAACATTCGGCGCTGATTCCCGGCGCCCTGGAGACCATCGCCAACCTGCGCCAGCAAGGCATAAAGATCGGCTCCTGCTCCGGCTACCCGAAGCAGGTCATGGACAAGGTGGTGGAACTGGCCGCGACCCATGGCTACGTCGCCGACCATGTGGTCGCCACCGATGAAGTGCCGAACGGCCGCCCATGGCCGGCCCAGGCCCTGGCCAACGTGATCGCCCTGGGGATCGACGATGTCGCCGCCTGCGTGAAGATCGACGACACCGTGCCGGGCATTCTCGAAGGCCGTCGCGCCGGCATGTGGACCGTGGCCCTGATCTGCTCCGGCAATGCCCTGGGGCTGACCTACGAAGGTTATCGCGCCCTGGGCAGCGACACCCTGGCCAGCGAGCGCCAGCGCATCCACGCGTTGTTCGAAGGCTCGCGCCCGCACTACATGATCGACACCATCAGCGACCTGCCGCAGGTGATCGCCGACATCAACCAGCGCCTGGCCAACGGCGAGATGCCGCAAAGCAGCTGATCAGCCACTTGCCCCCCAACGGCAGCCCCGATCCGCGGCTGCCGTTTTTTTCCGCTACCCGCTCAAACCGCGCATTTGCCCCGGGCAGAGCCTCGGAAACAGGATTACAGTTACAGCACTCCGTCGTTAAGAACGGAGACAACTGACCTGATGAACGAGGAAGGATCTATGCCCTGGAAGAACTCCGACAGCCGTTACAGTACGGTGTCGATTGCATTGCATTGGCTGATGCTGGTGTTGTTGATCGCGGTGTACGCCTGCATCGAACTGCGCGGCATTTTCCCCAAGGGCAGCGGTGGCCGGACGCTGATCAAGGAAGCGCATTTCATGCTCGGCCTGACCGTGTTCGTGCTGGTCTGGCTACGCCTGTTCGCCCGCAGCCTGGGGGTGGCGCCGAAGATCCTGCCGACCCCGCCGAGCTGGCAGACGGTCCTGGCCAAGCTGATGCACTGGGCCCTGTACCTGTTCATGATCGCCATGCCGATCCTCGGCTGGCTGATCACCAGCGCCGAAGGCCATCAGGTGATGTTCTACGGCATCGACCTGCCGCTGCTGGTGGCTGAAGACAAACAATTCGCCAAGCAGGTCGAAGGCTGGCACGTGCTGCTGGGCACCGTCGGCTACTGGCTGATCGGGTTGCATGCGGTGGCCGGGCTTTATCACCACTACTTTATGCGCGACAACACCCTGCAACGCATGCTGCCCAAGCGCGGCTAAGGCTGCGCCGGCGCGGCGAACCCCCGGCGGCCCTGCAAGCCACCGGTATGCACGAAGAGCAGGCGGCTGCCGGCGGCAAACCGCCCGGCCTCGACCTGTTGCTTGAGGGCCAGCAAGGCCTTGCCGGTGTACAGCGGCTCCAGGGGGATGCCGCTGTGCCGTTCGCTCTCCTCGATAAACGCCAGCAGCAGCGGGTCGACCTTGGCGAAACCGCCACGACTGCTATCGAGCAGTTCATAGCCCGCAGCCTGCAGCCCCGCCTCCCGCACAATCGCCGCTACCTGTTGCGCGACACCATGATCGTCCGGCACCGCCAGGGCGCCATACACCGGGTGGGCACCGGCTTCCCCCAACACCAGTCCGGCCAGGGTGGTGCCGGTGCCGGCGGCCAGCCACCAGCCGTGATAGTCGTCCCAACCCAGGGCATCCAGCTGGCTGCGCAGCTGCTTCACCAGCGGCATGCAGCCGGTCGCCCCGAGCAAGCCACCGCCACCCTCCGCCACCGGGAACAGCCCGGGGTACTGCGCCTGCCAGGGTTGCCAGAACCCTGGCTCATGCCGCGCCCGGTAGCCGGCGTAACCGAGCCAGTGCAGTTGCATGCCAAAGCCTTGCAGGTCGAGCACGGTGGGCGTGTCCTGCGGATGGCCGCGCAGCAGCCCCACGGTGGCGAAACCAAAACGCTTGCCGGCGGCCGCCAGCGCATGCAGGTGATTGGAGTGCGCGCCGCCCAGGCTGATGATGCCCTCGGCGCCGGCTTGGCGAGCCGCCGCCAGATGCGGGGCGAGCTTGAACCACTTGTTGCCGGAGATCAGCGGGTCGATCTGGTCCAGGCGCAGGACCGCCACCTCGACCCCGGCCTCGGTCAGCCAGTCGAGGTCCAGGGGTTGCAAGGGTGCGCTGGGCAGCCAGTCGAAGGAAGCAGGAAACGCCATGGATGGGGAGGTTTGGAAGGAGTGAGGCGGGAGTCTATCAGCAAAACCGCGGAGTCCCTGATAGCGGGTCCTACGGCCCCGATCGCAGGCTTCGCCAGCGGCTACACCCCTACTTCGTAGCCGCTGCCGCAGGCTGCGATCGGCCGCGCAGCGGACGCAACAAGGCCACCGCGATCCGGAATCGCAGTGGCCATGATTACCGCTGGATCAGAGTTCAGCGGCCAGGCGCGAGCCCTGGTTGATCGCGCGCTTGGCGTCCAGCTCGGCGGCCACGTCGGCGCCACCGATCAGGTGCACGTTCTGCCCGGCGGCCACCAGGCCTTCGTGCAGTTCGCGCAGCGGGTCCTGGCCGGCGCAGATAACAATGTTGTCCACCGGCAAGACTTGCGGTTCGCCACTCTCACCGATGCGGATGTGCAGGCCGGCGTCGTCGATCTTCAGGTATTCGACGCTGTTGAGCATCTGCACCTGCTTGTTCTTCAGGCCGGTACGGTGGATCCAGCCGGTGGTCTTGCCCAGGCCGTCGCCGACCTTGGAAGTCTTGCGCTGCAACAGGAACACCTGGCGCGCCGGGGCATGACGCTCAGGCTTGATGCCGACGACGCCACCACGGGCCTCCAGGTGCGTGTCGATGCCCCACTCCTTCCAGAACGCTTCACGGTCCTGGCTGGTGGCCACGCCCTGATGCACGAGGAATTCGGAGACGTCGAAGCCGATGCCGCCGGCCCCGATCACCGCCACTTTCTGGCCCACCGGCTTGCGCTGCAAGAGCACGTCCAGGTAGCTCAGGACCTTGGCGTTGTCGACGCCCGGGATCGCCGGCGTGCGCGGGGCGATACCAGTGGCCAGGATGATTTCGTCATAGCCGCCGGCCACCAGTTGCTCGACATCGACCCGGCGGTTCAGGCACAGCTCGACGTGGGTGGTCTGCAGCTTGCGCTTGAAGTAGCGCAGGGTTTCGAAGAACTCTTCCTTGCCCGGCACGCGCTTGGCGACATTGAACTGGCCGCCGATTTCGCTGGCCGAATCGAACAGCGTCACCTGGTGGCCGCGCTCGGCCGCCACAGTCGCGGCGGACAGCCCGGCAGGGCCGGCGCCGACCACAGCGATCTTCTTGATCTGCTGCACCGGCAAATAGTTGAGCTCGGTCTCGTGGCAGGCCCGCGGGTTGACCAGGCAGCTGGTGAGCTTGCCACCGAAGGTGTGGTCCAGGCAGGCCTGGTTGCAGCCGATGCAGGTATTGATTTCGTCGCCACGCCCCGCGGCCGCCTTGTTGACGAACTCCGGGTCGGCGAGGAACGGCCGCGCCATGGAAACCATGTCGGCGTCGCCTTCGGCAAGGATCTGCTCGGCCACTTCCGGGGTGTTGATGCGGTTGGTGGTGATCAGCGGGATCGATACCGAACCGCGCAGCTTGGCCGTGACCTTGCTGAAGGCGGCACGCGGCACCTTGGTGGCGATGGTCGGGATCCGCGCTTCGTGCCAGCCGATCCCGGTGTTGATGAGGGTCGCGCCGGCCTGCTCGATGGCCTGGGCCAGTTGCACGATTTCTTCCCAGGTACTGCCGCCTTCCACCAGGTCGAGCATCGACAGGCGGAAGATGATGATGAAGTTCGGGCCTACCGCTTCGCGCACGCGGCGGACGATTTCCACCGGCAGGCGCATGCGGTTTTCGTAGCTGCCGCCCCAGCGGTCGGTCCGGTGGTTGGTGTGCGCGGCGAGAAACTGGTTAATGAAGTAGCCCTCGGAACCCATGATCTCGACGCCGTCGTACTCGGCCTGCTGCGCCAGGCTGGAGCAGGTGACGAAGTCGCGGATCTGTTTCTCAATGCCTTCTTCGTCCAGCTCCTTGGGCTTGAACGGGTTGATCGGCGCCTGGATCGCGCTCGGTGCCACCTGTTTCGGGCTGTAGGCATAACGCCCGGCGTGGAGGATCTGCATGCAGATCTTGCCGCCCGCCTCGTGGACCGCACGGGTGACAACGCGGTGCTTGAGCGCTTCTTCCTCGGTGGTCAGCTTGGCCGCGCCGGAGTACACGCCGCCTTCGTCATTGGGGCCGATGCCGCCGGTGACCATCAGGCCAACGCCGCCGCGGGCGCGCTCGGCGAAGTAGGCGGCCATGCGCTCGAAGCCACCGGGCTTTTCTTCCAGGCCGGTGTGCATCGAGCCCATCAGGGTACGGTTGCGCAGGGTGGTAAAGCCCAGGTCCAGCGGGGCCAGCAAATGCGGGTAGTGAGCGGCGGCCATCGGTAACTCCACATCGAACGATCACGGAAAAAATGCGGAAGCTCTGCGGCCTCCGTCGGTCATGTTCGACAGACTAAGAGCAGCCCCCAAGGCGCTCAATGACCGTAACTGACAACTTATTGATCCAAATGCGCAGCCCGGCCTTGGCAATCGCGGACATGGGCCCTACCCTAGTCAGCGAATCCCGCACACGGCTGCCGACTGTCTTCCCATGCGCAAACTTCTTTATTTCACCTTCACCCTGGCCCTGATTGCCGCCATCACCAGCTACGCCCTGTGGACCCGCGAGCGGCCGATCGGTCACTACCTGTCCGACCTGCGCATCCAGCTCGCGGTGGACCAGGGCACCCCCGCCGATCACGGCAATCTGCTGGGCATCCAGCCCGAGCTGTTCCCCACCGACTACCAGAGCCCCGAGCGCCTGCACCGCAAGCTTGCGGCCTACCTGCAGCAGGCCCGGGACCAGGGGCTGTTGAATGAAAAGACCGTGGTGGTGCTGCCGGAGCACATTGGCACCTGGCTGATGGTCAGCGGCGAGAAAAACGAGCTGTACCAGGCCGCCAGCCTGAAAGAAGCGATGAACTGGCTGGCGGTGAGCAACCCTCTGCCCTTCCTGCGCGCGCTGATCACCGCCAAGGGTGACAATCGCCTGGACGACGCGCACCTGCGGATGAAGGCCAGGAGCATGGCCGATCAATACCAGCGGCTGTTCGGCGGCCTGGCCAAGGAGTTTGGCATCACCCTGGTGGCCGGCTCCATTGTCCTGCCCGAGCCGGTGATCGAAGGCAGTAACCTGCGCATCGGCAGCGGCGCGCTGTACAACACCACCCTGGTCTTCGGCAGCGACGGCCTGCCGATCGGCCAGCCGCAACGCCAGCTGTACCCGACCTTCGACGAGCGCGGTTTTATCCAGGCCAGCACCGACCAGGCTGTCCAGGTGGTCGACACCCCGGCCGGTCGCCTGGGGGTGCTGATCGGCAGCGACAGCTGGTACCCGGACAACTACCGCAAGCTCAACGCCCAGGGCGCGCAACTGGTGGCGGTCCCGGCCTTCGTCATGGGCCGTGGCGCCTGGGACCGGCCGTGGCGTGGCTACAAGAATCTCTCGACCCCGAGCGAGGTCAGCCTCAAGCCGGAAGAAGTCAGCGAAGGCGAAGCCTGGCGCCGCCTGACCCTGACCAGCCGCGCGCCCAGCAGCCTGGCCAGCGCCGGTGTCAGCGTGTTTCTGCGCGGCCAGTTCTGGGATCAGGGCAGCGCCGGACAAAGCTTCATCAACAGCAACGGCGAGCACTTCGCCGATGGCGATGCCCGTGGCGCGCGCTTGCTGAATATCTGGTTGTAAATCCATGAAGCCCCAGCCGATGCGCCTCGGAGACCTGTCGGTGGGCTTCGTCCATAGCCTGGCCGACGCCGTGCGCAGCCATGGCCTCGACCCGCAGCCGCTGCTGGAACAATACGGACTGGATACCGCACGCCTGGCCGAGGCCGGGGCGCGGCTGTCGATTCCCCGTTACATGCGCCTGGGCCACGCGGCGATTCAACTGACCGGCGATCCGGCGCTGGGGCTGCGTATGGGCCAGCTCAGCCGCCTGAGCCAGGCCGGGCTGGCGGGCGTCACCGCCGCCCAGGCGCCGACCGTACGTGAAGCCGCACGCTGCCTGACCCGCTTCGAGGCCCTGTATGGCTCGAACTATCGCGGCCAGTCGAGCTTCCACGAAGACGCCGACGGCGCCTGGCTGCGCTTCTACTCCATCAGCCCCTATAACGCCTACAACCGCTTTGTGGTGGATTCGATCCTGGCCGGCTGGCTCCAGCAACTGGGCAGCCTCGGTTTACCGGTCAAGGCCGAACGCATCGAGATCGAGTTTGCCCAGACTGATTACCGCGAACGCTACACCAGCCTGGGGGATTGCCCGATCCAGTTCGGCGCCGAGCACAATCAGCTACGCCTGAGCCAGGCCACCCTGGCCCAGCGCAATGTCGAGCACTGCCCCAGTACCTGGCGCCATCTGCTGCAACTGTGTGAACGGGAACTGGAGCAACTGACCCGTACCCGCAGCCTGCGTGAACGCATCACTCAGTTGCTGGGGCCTTTGCTCAATGGTGGCCGGGAACCCGACCTGGAAGAAGTGGCGGCACGCCTGAAGCTGCCAACCTGGACTTTGCGCCGCAAACTGGCCGAGGAAGGCACGCAGTTTCGCGCCATTCTCAACGACACCCGTCGCGACCTGGCCATGACCTACATTCGCGATACCGAACTGGCCTTCGGGGAAATTGCCTATCTGTTGGGGTTTGCCTCAGCCGAGGCCTTTCAACGCGCCTTCAAGCGCTGGAGCGGCCAGACACCGGGTGAATTTCGTCGCAGCCACCGGCAGTCCGCCTAAAAAAAACGCCACCGGCGTTACAGCTCGGTGGCGTCTTCTGCGGGTTCCAGCGGGTCCAGTTCGAAAGCCTGGAATTCCAGCAGTTCTTCTTGGTAATCGTCCATGGCGGACTCCTTGTGTGTGGAGTGTAGGTAATCTGCTCGCTGAGTGGTCTTCTTACTGACCTTGGCCACCAGCATAAAGTGCCGGTGTGACAGAAAAAATACCGTGCGCAATCTGCGTCCCTCAAATGGAACGTAGCAGCTGGCAACGGATTTACCCGCGAGCTGGCAAAGAAATTTTCAGAGAGGCTCGGCAACCGCGGGATCGACACCTGGGTCGATCTCGCAGCTATCTGCAGATGCTTACTGTGGCAGCGCCGGAATCGGCTCTGTCGGGGCCGGCAAGGTGCTGGCGGGAGGCGGGGTAACGATCTCGGTGGGCGGCGTCGGCTCGGCAGGTGCGCCCGGCGCAATGGGCGCCGCTTCCGCCGGTGGTGCCAGCGGTTGCGAGAGGTTCGATTCGGCTGGCGCTACGGACGGAGTGGCCGGAGTCGGCTCGGCGGCCGGTACGACAGGCGCCGGTTGTGCCGTCACTGGCGCCGGGGCCGGCGCTGCGGCAGGCTCGGCGGGCTTGGGTTCGGGCACGCCCAGATCGGTCTTGGGTTTCTCGATGATGTGCGCGGCCTTTTTCGCTTCCTGCGGCAGGAACAGCTCCACCAGGGCGAAATAACGCTCGTAGAACTTCGCCGAGGAAACCGTCTCGCTGGCGACCTTGACCATCGAGTCGTCGGTCGAGCCGATCGGCATCGACACCGAACCCAGCACACCCACCCCCAGGCTTGCCGAGTTGTTGACCTTCTTCAGGGCATAACGGTCTTGCAGGGCGTTGGCGAACACCGTGGAACGGTGGCCGCTGTTGCCATCCTGGGCGCACACCACACTGAAGCTGATCTCCATGTGGGTTTCGCCGGTCTGCTGGAAGCTCTTGTGACCACTGACCAGCTTCGGATCGCTGCTGGTGATGATGTAGCCCTGGCTGAGCAAGGCGCGACGGGCGGCCTCGCAGGACGCCGTCTCATTCACCGGGTAATTGCGCGAAAAAGTGCCGGAATCATCGAAGTTTTCATGCTCGTAAATGGCGGTCTTCTGCGACGAACAACCGGCGACGGCCGCCAGCAGCAGCGTCAACCCGGCAGCACGCAGGTGAAATGATCTATGCATCGAAAATCCTGAGGAAAACGGTCCGGGGCGTATTGTGCAACAGTTCGAGGCCACAGGGCGCGCGGATTAGTGTCTTAAAAATCAATACAAGGTTACTGACCACGGTTTGCCGGAAAAAGTCGCGCGCACAGATGATCGATGAACACCCGCAGCTTGGCGGCGGTGTGCCGGCTCGCAGGCCAGAGCAGCCAGAAGGTGCCGCTGTGCTCCAGATGCTCATCGAGTACCTGCTGCAACTCGCCCCGTGCAACCGCCTCGCGCACCATGAAATCGGGCAGGCAGGCGATCCCCAGCCCACTGCGCACGGCGTGGTCCACCGCTTCGATAGAGGTACTGACAAAACGCGTCGGCAACAGCGGCTCCGGGGCATCGACCGCTCGTCGCAGCGGCCAATGCTCGAATTTGCCGGTGTTATGGAAGGTATGCCGCAAGCACCCGTGATTAGCCAGGTCCGCGGGGGCCTGCGGAACGCCCCGCTCGCGAAAGTACCCAGGCGTGCCCACCAGCACCAGGCGGAACTGGCCCAGCGACCGGGCCATCAGCCGTGAGTCGCCGGGGCTGCCGGTCCGTATCACGGCATCGAAGCCCTCCTCCACGACATCCACTATGCGGTCCGTCAGTTCGATATCCAGTTCGATCTGCGGATAACGCTGCATGAACTCCACCAATACTGGCATCACCAGGCCGTGAACCTGCGGCAGGCTGACTCGCAACTTGCCCCGCGGGGCATTGGAAGACTTGCACAGATCGAATTCGGCCGCCTCGGCCTCGGCGACAATTCTGCGACAGCGCTCGAGAAAACTCGCGCCTTCGGCGGTCAGGGTGATGCTGCGGGTACTGCGATGGAACAGCCGGGTCTCCAGGCGCTCCTCGAGTCGCGCGATGCTCTTGCCGACAGCCGACGAGGATACCCCCAACAACCGCCCCGCCTCGGTGAAACTGCGGGTTTTCGCCACATGCAGGAAGACCGAGATATTGCTCAACCAGTCCATCGCCGACCTCACCATTACGGACACAGATGTCCGATAAGTTCGGAACCTTAGCCTATTTTTCTCTTTACCACAGCGCCCTACCCTCAGCCTCCCTACTTCCTGAAACCTGTAGCGAGCCTGACACCATGACCAAACCTCTTGGCACCGCCGACCTGCTGGACATCGAGTCCAGGCGTCGCGACCGACTTCCACTGGGTGGCCTGCTGGCGCTGGCGACCGCCGGCTTCATCACCATTCTTACCGAAGCCATGCCCGCGGGCCTGCTGCCGCAGATGAGCCAGGACCTGGCGGTGTCCCCGGCGCTGGTCGGCCAACTGGTCACCCTGTACGCCATTGGCTCACTGCTGGCGGCGATCCCGTTGGTGATCCTCACCCAAGGCTGGCGCCGCCGCCCTTTGCTGATGATCGCAATCGGCGGCTTTGCCCTGGTCAACAGTGTCACCGCGATCTCCACCAACTACAGCCTGACCCTGGTCGCCCGCTTGTTCGCCGGGGTATTTGCCGGGCTGCTCTGGGCCCTGCTGGCCGGCTATGCAAGCCGCATGGTCGCACCGCACCTGCAGGGGCGGGCCATCGCCGTGGCCATGCTTGGCGCACCACTGGCACTGTCCCTGGGGATCCCCGCGGGCACACTGCTCGGTACGCTGGTGGGCTGGCGGGTGAGCTTTGCCCTGATGACTCTGCTGACGCTGTTGTTGCTCGGCTGGGTGCGCTGGCAGGTGCCGGACTTTCCCGGCCAGCGCGCCGACAAACGCTTGCCGCTCACGGGCGTGTTCGCTTTGCCCGGAGTCAAGCCAGTGCTGTTCGTGACCTTCGCTTATGTCCTGGGCCACAACATCCTGTACACCTATATCGCACCGTTTCTGGAGCCGGCTGGCATCGGCGGGCAAATTGACCGGGTGCTGCTGACGTTCGGCCTGAGCGCACTGCTGAGCATCTGGACCGTCGGCCTGCTGATCGATCGCTGGTTGCGTCAACTGGTACTGGTCAGTTGCGTCCTGTTCGCTCTTTCGGCGCTGCTGCTGGCGTTCCAGGCCGATACGCCGATGGCGGTCTATGCCTCGATAGCCCTCTGGGGATTGTCGTTCGGAGGCCTGG
The DNA here is from genome assembly GCF_000282175.2 of Pseudomonas sp. GM17. Lineage (NCBI taxonomy): Bacteria > Pseudomonadati > Pseudomonadota > Gammaproteobacteria > Pseudomonadales > Pseudomonadaceae > Pseudomonas > Pseudomonas sp. GM17. Next base: position 5,119,390 of record NZ_CP124732.1, read on the forward strand.
CCACGTTGCTGCAAACCGCGCTGGCCAAGGCTGCCGGGAGCGCTGCCGATGCCGCGCAGTCGATGTTGGTGACCGCCTGGAACCTGGCGATCGCCGGGGGCGGGCTGGTGGGTGGCGTGCTGCTGGAAGGCCCGGGCGTATTGTCGTTTCCCTGGGTGATCATCGGCCTGTTGCTGGCTTGCCTGCTGGTGGCCGTGAACGCCCGACGCCATGGGTTTCCCGCCATACGCTGAAAACAAAAACCCCGGCGCGTTGGCCGGGGTCCCTGTTTGTCACTTCAGTCGGACATCAGAAGCGCTTGATGTCAGCCTGGTTTTCCAACTGCTTGCGGTACGCGGCGAAGTCTTGCTGACCCGCACGCGACGCGAGGAAGCGACGGTACTGAGCCTTCTCTTCATCGGTTGGAGCAGCGGCTTCGTTCACACCACTCAGTTGCAAGACCACCAGGCTGCCGTTCGGCAGCGTCACGCTGCTGAAGGTCGGCTTGTCCTTGGCCGCTGGCTTGGCCATGCGGAACAGGGTCTGCAGCACGATCGGCTCGACGCCTTCCTGGCCACGGGTCACCGCTTCGGAAACCTTCCAGCTCTGACCGTCGACAGGCGCCTTCAGCGCAGTCTTGCCTTCACGCAGGCTGGCGATCAAGGCATCGGCCTTGGCCTTGGCAGCAGCACTGGCGTGCTCCTTGGCCAATTGCGCGCGGATGCTGCTGGCGACGCTTTCCAACGGCAGTTGCTCTGGCTTGCGGTGCTCTTTGGCGCGCAGGACCACTACGGTTTCCGGGTCCAGCTCGATAGCGGTGCTGTTGGCACCCTCATCCAGCACTTCAGGGCTGAAAGCAGCCTGAATCACGGCGCGGTTGGCAGCGATGCCCTCGCCCCCTTCACGCCCGAACGGTGCGGAAGTGTGTACGGTCAGTTTCAGCTCTTGAGCCGGCTGGGCCAGATCCGAGGCTTCGAACGAGGAGTCTTCCAGCTGCTTGGTTGCCTCGACAAAACGTTGCTCGACCTGCTGGGTTTTCAGCTCGCGGGTCAGCTTGTCTTTCAGGCTGGCGAAACTTGGCACTTCAGGTGCCTCGACGCCCAGCAGCTTGATCAGGTGGAAACCGAAACCGGTGCGTACCGGTGCCGATACCTGGTCCTTGTTCAAGGCGTACAGCGCTTCCTCGAAGGCCGGGTCATAGACGCCAGGGCCGGCATAACCGAGGTCGCCACCGTTGTTCGCCGAACCCGGATCCTGGGAGAACTCCTTGGCCAGCGCCTCGAAGCTTTCGCCCTTGGCCAGGCGCGCCTGGATCTCTTCGATCTTGGCCTTGGCCTGCGCTTCGTTCACCTTGTCGTTCACTTCGATCAGGATGTGCGCGGCACGACGCTGCTCGGACAGGTTGGCGGTTTCTTTCTGATACAGCGCCTGCAGCTCTTCGTCCTTGACGCTGACCTGATCGAAGAAGGAAGCCTTCTTCAACTCCAGATAGTCGATAACCACCTGGTCCGGCGACATGAATTCCTTGGCGTGTTCGTCGTAGTAAGCCTTGACTTCATCGTCGGTCAGCTTGACTGCCGCGGGGTCGGCCTTGATGGTCAGGGAAGCGTAATCGCGGGTCTGCTTTTCCAGACGAGCGAATGCCAGCACCTGGGCATCGGTCACGAAACCGCTGCCAGCCAGACCGGCGCGTACCTGGCCGATCAGCATTTCCTGAGCCAGCATCTGACGGAACTGCATCCGGCTATAACCCAGCTGACGGATCACCTGGTCGAAACGCTCAGGGCTGAACTTGCCGTCCACCAGGAATTCCGGCGTTTGCAGGATCACCTGATCCAGAGCGGCGTCAGAGAAAGCGAACTTGGAGTTTTCCGCACCTTGCAGCAGCAGCTTGCGGTCGATCAGACCTTTGAGAGCGGCTTCACGCAGCAGCTTCTCGTCGAGCAAGGAAGCGTCGAAATCCTTGCCCAGTTGTTGCATGAGCTGACGGCGTTGCATATCAACCGCCTGGCTCAGCTCATTCTGGGTGATTTCTTCGCCATTGACCTTGGCCGCGTCCTGACTGGTGGAAGTGGCTTGAAAAATGGCATCGAAACCGGTCAGCGCCATCAGTGCGACGATGACCCCGATAATGGTCTTGGCAATCCAGCCTTGTGAATTGTCCCTGATATTCTGCAGCATGCGTCCCCCAGAAACGGTTGTACTTCAAATTAAGCAACCGTGGAGCGTGGGTAGAGTCCGGATAGAAGAAAGGCGCATCCGAGGATGCGCCTTTCTCGTAACTGGCGGAGCGGACTGGGGTTCGAACCTTCGATCCCCGATGTGACAAACCGGATTTCTAACCGGCTGCCCTACCGCTCCGCTGCCAGGTCGGGAAAGACCCCGACCCGGGTAGGCAAAGGCTTGAAGGAGGCTTAGTTAACGGCTTCTTTCAGTGCTTTACCGGCTTTGAAACCTGGTTTTTTGGCTGCAGCGATTTCCAGCGTCTTACCGGTCTGTGGGTTACGACCAATGCGAGCAGGACGATCGGTAACAGAGAAAGTACCGAAACCAACCAGTACAACGGAGTCGCCAGCCTTAAGAGCGCCAGTGACGGATTCGATTACTGCATCCAGCGCACGGCCAGCAGCAGCTTTCGGGATATCAGCAGATGCAGCGATAGCATCAATCAGTTCCGACTTGTTCACTCTAAGTCCCCTTATATATCTATTTGAGTATGATTCTAAGTTTTTTGGTGAAAGCAAAAACCAGTGCTGAATGGCCTACAGACACTTAAGAGCCGCTTTATAACAAGGGCTCTAAAAAGCTGTCAAGGAAGCCCCCCAGGCTAATGCGTACTAATGCGTGCTAATTCTTTCCTTAGAGTCAGACTCGCGTTTTTCATCCTTTGCAACTATCTCTGGAGCCACATCCGGCAAGGGCTCCGGCGCGTATTGCAGCGCAATTTGGAGGACTTCGTCAATCCATTTAACTGGCTTAATTTGCAGATCCTGCTTGATATTGTCAGGAATTTCCTTCAAATCGCGCACATTCTCTTCTGGAATGATGACGGTCTTGATTCCACCACGATGTGCTGCAAGAAGTTTCTCTTTCAAACCACCGATAGCCAACACCTGACCACGCAGGGTGATTTCCCCGGTCATGGCCACATCAGCCCGCACCGGAATACCGGTCAGTGCAGAAACCAGAGCCGTGCACATGCCTACGCCAGCGCTAGGGCCGTCTTTCGGGGTCGCCCCTTCCGGCATATGGATATGGGTGTCGCGCTTCTCGTGGAAGTCCAGGGGGATTCCCAGGCTCTTCGCACGGCTACGCACCACCGTCAGTGCCGCGGTGATCGATTCGACCATCACGTCGCCCAGCGAACCGGTCTTGATCAACTGACCTTTGCCAGGTACCACGGCGGCTTCGATGGTCAGTAGCTCGCCACCGACCTGGGTCCAGGCCAGGCCCGTTACCTGACCGATCTGATCCTGCTGCTCGGCCAGGCCGTAGCGGAATTTGCGCACGCCGAGGAAGTGCTCCAGCAGGTCGGAAGTGACCTTCACCGAGAAGCGTTTTTCCAGCGCATGCTCCTTCACCGCCTTGCGGCAAACCTTGGCAATCTGGCGTTCCAGCCCACGTACACCGGCTTCGCGGGTGTAGTAGCGGATGATGTCGCGAATGGCTTCTTCGTCGAACTCCAGCTCGCCTTTCTTCAGGCCGTTGGCCTGGATCTGCTTCGGCGACAGGTATTTGACCGCGATGTTGATCTTCTCGTCCTCGGTGTAACCCGGCAGACGAATCACCTCCATCCGGTCCAGCAACGCTGGCGGAATATTCATCGAGTTGGAGGTGCAAAGGAACATCACATCGGAGAGGTCGTAATCGACTTCCAGATAGTGGTCGTTGAAGTTGTGGTTCTGCTCGGGATCGAGCACTTCGAGCAATGCCGAAGCCGGATCGCCGCGCATGTCGCTGCCCATCTTGTCGATTTCATCGAGCAGGAACAGCGGGTTGCGAACGCCCACTTTTGTCATCTTTTGAATCAATCTTCCCGGCATCGAACCAATATAGGTACGACGATGGCCGCGAATTTCCGCTTCATCGCGCACGCCGCCAAGGGCCATGCGTACGAATTTACGGTTAGTGGCGTGAGCAATCGACTCTGCCAGGGAGGTTTTACCGACCCCTGGAGGTCCGACCAGGCACAGTACCGGACCACGAATCTTCTTCACGCGCTTTTGCACGGCGAGGTATTCGAGAATCCGCTCTTTGACTTCTTCCAGGCCATAGTGATCGGCATCGAGGATATCTTCGGCACGCGCCAGGTCCAGACGAACCTTGCTTTGGGCCTTCCAGGGCACCTGAACCAGCCAGTCGATGTACGAACGCACCACTGTGGCTTCAGCCGACATCGGCGACATTTGCTTGAGCTTGTTCAGCTCAGCCTGGGCCTTGGCCAGGGCATCCTTTGGCAAGCCGGCGGCGTCGATGCGTTTTTTCAGCTCTTCGACTTCGTTGTGACCTTCGTCACCGTCGCCCAGCTCTTTCTGAATGGCCTTCATCTGCTCATTCAGGTAGTACTCGCGCTGACTGCGCTCCATTTGCTTCTTCACACGACCGCGAATGCGCTTCTCGACCTGCAACAGATCGATTTCCGCATCCAGCAACGCCAGCACGTGTTCGACACGCGCCGACAGGTCGATGATTTCGAGAATTTCCTGCTTCTGCTCGATTTTCAGCGCCATGTGGGCGGCCATGGTGTCTACCAGGCGGCTCGGCTCATCGATGCTGTTGAGGGACGACAGCACTTCGGCGGGGACTTTCTTGCCCAACTGCACGTACTGCTCGAACTGGGACAGCAGACTGCGGACAAAGACTTCCGACTCGCGCTCAGGAGCGTCCACCTCGTCAATCAGGGAGACTTCGGCACGGCAGTGGCCATCCACTTCGCTGAAACACTCCACAGCGCCCCGCTGCTCGCCCTCGACCAGTACTTTGACGGTGCCGTCGGGCAACTTGAGCAATTGCAGAACAGTGGCAATGGTACCTACGCGATAGAGTGCATCTTCACCGGGATCATCATCAGCAGGATTTTTCTGAGCCAACAGAAGAATCTGCTTGTCGCCCGTCATCGCGGCCTCGAGGGCTTCGATAGACTTCTCGCGCCCCACGAACAGCGGGATAACCATGTGCGGATAAACCACGACATCACGCAATGGCAGGAGAGGCAATTCGATGGTTGTCTTCATGATTTCGCCTCTACGGCGGCCATAAGGCCGTAAACAGATGGAAGTAAGCTTGAAACCAAGATGGGGGCTGCCTCAAAAAAAAACAAGCTCAAAGACAGTACTTTAAAGGCAGTAAAAGCAAAGGGGCCCGAAGGCCCCTTCTGTCAAACCAGCAGTCCGGCGCTTAAGCGTCCGGGGCTGCCTTGGCAGTCGGCTCACTGTTTTCATAGATATACAGTGGCTTGGACTTACCCTCTATAACGCTTTCATCGATCACTACTTTACTCACCTCGGACTGCGAGGGGATCTCATACATAGTGTCGAGCAACACGCCTTCGAGAATCGAACGCAATCCGCGAGCACCGGTCTTGCGCTCAAGCGCACGCTTGGCGACCGACTTGAGGGCATCGGTACGGAACTCCAGATCGACGCCTTCCATCTCGAACAGCTTGGCATACTGCTTGGTCAAGGCGTTCTTCGGCTCGGTGAGGATCTGGATCAGCGCTGCTTCATCCAACTCGTCCAGGGTTGCCAGAACCGGCAGACGACCCACGAACTCCGGAATCAGGCCGAACTTGACCAGATCGTCCGGTTCGACTTCACGCAGGGATTCGCCGACCTTCTTGCCCTCTTCCTTGCTGCGCACTTCGGCATTGAAGCCGATGCCGCCGCGAGTCGAACGGTTCTGAATAACCTTTTCCAGACCCGAGAACGCACCACCGCAGATGAACAGGATGTTGCGCGTATCGACCTGCAGGAACTCTTGCTGCGGATGCTTGCGACCACCTTGAGGCGGAACGGAAGCCACAGTACCTTCGATCAATTTCAACAGGGCCTGCTGAACGCCTTCACCCGAAACGTCACGGGTAATCGAAGGATTGTCAGACTTGCGGGAAATCTTGTCGATTTCATCGATATAGACGATGCCCATTTGAGCTTTCTCTACATCGTAATCGCACTTCTGCAGCAGTTTCTGAATGATGTTCTCGACGTCCTCACCCACATAACCGGCTTCGGTCAGGGTGGTGGCGTCGGCAATGGTGAACGGTACATTCAACAGGCGTGCCAGGGTCTCTGCCAGCAGAGTCTTGCCCGAACCTGTAGGGCCGATCAGCAAGATGTTGCTCTTGCCCAGTTCGACCTCGTCATTCTTTTTGTCACGCTGGTTGAGGCGCTTGTAGTGGTTGTATACCGCTACTGCCAGAACCTTTTTCGCACGTTCCTGACCAATCACATACTGATCAAGGATGCCGCTGATTTCTTTAGGCGAAGGCAATTTATGCGCGCTGCTTTCGGCCTGTGCTTCCTGCACCTCCTCACGGATGATGTCATTGCACAGGTCGACGCACTCGTCGCAGATAAAGACCGAGGGGCCGGCAATCAATTTGCGTACTTCATGCTGGCTTTTGCCACAGAAGGAGCAATAAAGCAGTTTGCCGTTGTCCTCGCCGTTGCGGGTGTCAGTCATTCGATCGATCCAAATCCGATAGGCTTGCAACACAAGATGAAGGCAATTGCGGGCTTTTTCAAGCCCACAGGTAGCCGGTTAAACCAACCACCTACATTTGAGTTGCTTAGGCAGGCATTTGACGCTTGGTGATCACGGAGTCAATCAGGCCGTATTCAGCCGCACGCTCTGCGCTCATGAAGTTGTCGCGCTCGGTGTCGCGCTCGATGGTCTCGAGGCTCTGACCGGTGTGATGAGCCAGCAGCGAGTTCAGACGCGAACGGATGTGCAGGATTTCCTTGGCATGGATGTCGATATCCGACGCCTGCCCCTGGAAACCGCCCAATGGCTGGTGAATCATCATCCGCGAGTTAGGCAGGCAATGACGCTTGCCCGCTGCGCCACCGGCGAGCAGGAAGGCCCCCATGCTGCAGGCCTGGCCGATGCAGATGGTGGAAACGTCCGGCTTGATGAATTGCATGGTGTCGTAGATCGACATGCCTGCTGTCACCGAACCGCCTGGCGAGTTGATGTAGAGATGGATGTCCTTGTCCGGGTTTTCCGCTTCAAGGAAGAGCAATTGTGCCGCGACCAGGTTGGCCATGTAGTCTTCTACCGGGCCAATCAGGAAGATCACCCGCTCCTTGAGGAGGCGCGAGTAGATGTCATAGGCGCGTTCGCCACGGGCGGACTGCTCGATAACCATCGGGACCAGGCCGCCTGCGGCCTGGATGTCAGAGCTCTGCTGATAATAAGAATTGCGGGACATGTCCTGCAGTCACTCCCAAATAGTCATGTCTTGAATACGCATAAGCCAGCACGAAGGCTGGCTTATGGTGTGTATTTTCGAACGAGTAAAAAATCAGTCGGCTTGTGGTGCTTCTACCGGCTTGACCGCTTCTTCGTAAGAGACCGATTTGTCGGTCACGCTAGCTTTCTGCAGAACAGTATCCACAACTTGTTCTTCCAGCACAACCGAACGGACTTCGTTCAGTTGCTGCTCGTTCTTGTAGTACCAGGACACGACCTGCTCTGGCTCTTGGTAAGCAGAAGCCATTTCCTGAATCAGCTCACGCACGCGGGCTTCGTCAGGCTTGAGGTCGAATTGCTTGACCACTTCGGCCACGATCAGACCCAGTACAACGCGACGCTTGGCTTGCTCTTCGAACAGCTCGGCCGGCAGTTGATCAGGCTTGATGTTGCCACCGAACTGTTGAACGGCCTGAACGCGCAGACGGTTCACTTCGTTGTCCAGCAGAGCCTTAGGCACTTCGATCGGGTTGGCAGCCAGCAGGCCGTCCATTACCTGGTTCTTGACCTTCGACTTGATGGCCTGACGCAGTTCGCGCTCCATGTTCTTGCGAACTTCGGCGCGGAAACCTTCCAGACCGGCTTCTTTGATACCAAATTGAGCGAAGAACTCTTCGGTCAGCTCTGGCAGCTTAGGCTCGGAAACGGTGTTGACGGTGACAGTGAACTCGGCGGCTTTGCTAGCCAGGTCCAGGTTCTGGTAGTTCTCTGGGAAAGTCAGGTTCAGAACACGCTCTTCACCCGCTTTGGCGCCAACCAGGCCTTCTTCGAAGCCTGGGATCATGCGGCCGGAACCCAGCACCAGCTGAGTACCCTTGGCGGAACCGCCAGCAAACACTTCACCGTCGACCTTGCCGACGAAATCGATGTTCAGTTGATCTTCGTTCTGGGCGGCGCGGTCGGCCACTTCGAAGCGAATGTTCTGCTTGCGCAGGATTTCCAGCATGTTGTCCAGATCGGCATCAGCCACGTCAGCGCTCAGGCGCTCAACGGCGATGGACTCGAAACCGGCAACGGTGAACTCAGGGAACACCTCGAAGGTTGCAACGTATTCCAGATCCTTGCCCTTCTCCAGAACCTTTGGCTCAACCGAAGGAGCGCCAGCCGGGTTCAGCTTCTGCTCGACAACAGCTTCGTAGAAGGAAGCCTGGATCACGTCGCCCACAGCTTCTTGACGCGCATCAGCTTCATAACGCTGACGGATCACGCTCATTGGGACTTTGCCAGGACGGAAGCCTGGAATCTTGGCCTTTTGGGCAGTCTGCTGCAGACGCTTGTTGACCTGTGTCTCGATGCGCTCAGCCGGCACGGTGATGCTCATGCGGCGCTCAAGAGCAGAAGTATTTTCAACAGAAACTTGCATGGATATTCCTCGTTGCACAGACGTTAGCCGGCCGTTTCCGACCCCAGAATCAAGGGCATGCATTCTAGTGGGTCAAACTCAAGAAGTCACCCTACTGAAAACGGGTAAAAAAACAGCTGGCGATTTAAAGGCGGGGACCAACGGTTGAGCCGCGCCCTGAGAGCAAATACAGCGAATCAAACCAGGGCCTCTGCACCCGTGCTTCTATATATAGAAGGAACGGCGCGTCACACCCCGGATGACCGGACCAAACCACAGCCCGACCGGTAAACCTTCAGCATTCCAGCGACAAAAGGACGAGTGTTTCGTCGCCTCCCCGGCCCACCACCTGCGACCTGCTGGAAATACAGACTTCTGAAACGAAAACGGCGCAGCCCTTTTCAGGTGCTGCGCCGTTATCTGCTATATAAATAGCTACTTAATTGGTGCGGACGAAGAGACTCGAACTCTTACACCTTGCGGCGCTGGAACCTAAATCCAGTGTGTCTACCAATTCCACCACGTCCGCGTATCAAGCTTTTAAAGCAAAGGCGCCAGACTATTAATCTGGCGCCTTTCGGAATATGGGGTGGACGATGGGGATCGAACCCACGACAACAGGAGTCACAATCCTGTGCTCTACCAACTGAGCTACGCCCACCATATTGCGTTGTTGCGTTACCTGTGCCAAAGCTGCCTAATGGCGCACCCGGCAGGACTCGAACCTGCGACCATCCGCTTAGAAGGCGGATGCTCTATCCAGCTGAGCTACGGGCGCCTTATTAATCTGTATTCTTTAATGACTACAAACTAAGTGCTTTCAGTCGTTACGAGTTAAACATCAACTCTGCCCGACCTTCTTAACCAGTGCTAGGCTGTGCCCGACAAGTGCGACGAATGTTATAGACGAGCCGTTAGGTCGTCAACTCTTTTTTGAAAAAAATTCATTTAATTAAAGGAGTTAGGGGAATTTGCAGACCAAGCGCCTTTGCCCTCACGTCCTGGCATGCGAGAATGCGTTCTCTTTTTCTCTCCCTCTCGATGGTTAATCACGCGTCATGACTGCACAACTAATCGACGGCAAAGCGATCGCCGCTAGCCTGCGCCAGCAGATCGCCAAACGTGTCGCCGAGCGTCGCCAGCAAGGTCTGCGTACTCCAGGCCTCGCGGTGATCCTGGTCGGCAGCGACCCGGCCTCTCAGGTTTATGTCTCGCACAAGCGTAAAGACTGCGAAGAGGTCGGCTTTCTTTCACAAGCCTATGACTTACCTTCTGACACCACTCAAGAAGCACTGGCCGGCCTGATCGACCGCCTCAACGATGACCCGAACATCGATGGCGTCCTGCTGCAACTGCCACTGCCCGAACACCTCGATGCCTCCAAGCTGCTGGAGCGCATCCGCCCGGATAAAGACGTGGATGGTTTCCATCCTTATAACGTCGGTCGCCTGGCCCAACGCATCCCTCTGCTACGCCCATGCACGCCGAAAGGCATCATGACCCTGCTGGAAAGCACCGGTGCCGATCTGTACGGCATGGATGCGGTAGTGGTCGGTGCGTCCAACATCGTCGGGCGCCCGATGGCGATGGAGCTGCTGCTCGCCGGCTGCACCGTTACCGTTACCCACCGTTTCACCAAGGATCTGGCCGGCCACGTCGGGCGTGCCGACCTGGTGGTCGTGGCCGCCGGCAAGCCGGGCCTGGTCAAGGGTGAGTGGATCAAGGAAGGCGCCATCGTCATCGACGTCGGCATCAACCGCCAGGAAGACGGCAAGCTGGTGGGCGATGTGGTCTACGAGACCGCCCTGCCCCGCGCCGGCTGGATCACCCCGGTACCGGGCGGTGTTGGCCCGATGACTCGCGCCTGCCTGCTGGAAAACACCTTGTATGCGGCAGAAACGCTACACGACTGACGCTGGGAAATAGCCCGGATAAAAGAACCCCGCCACTGGCGGGGTTCTTTGTTTCTGCTCGCCGAAAGCCTGAAGCGAGTAGCCCCCGCTTGCAGTGACGATCAACTCATCAGAAAGGAGGGAGCCGAACTGATACAAAACTGATACAGGATGAAATTTAATTTACCTGAAGCCCTTTACCTACGGGCGTGTAGCTCTTTCCTGGCACATACTCATAAAATGTAACGTTTTTCTGAAAGCAGCCCGTTGCAGAACGGCATATCCACTTCATGAGTCCGCCCGCGTGAAAATCCGTCTTTCTATCCTGAGCCTATTTTTTGCATTTACAGGCACCTTTATCACGCAGAGCGCCGTCGCTCGCGAAACCACCGAAGCGCCACGCGACCCCTCCCAACTGCACATCGCCTCCGGCAGCGCCATGCTGCTGGATCTGCAGACCAACAAGGTCATCTACTCCAGCAATCCCGACGTGGTCGTACCCATCGCTTCGGTGACCAAGCTGATGACCGGTCTGATCGTACTCGACGCCAAACAACCACTGGATGAGTACATTTCCGTGGACATCAGCAACACCCCGGAAATGAAAGGCGTGTTTTCCCGGGTCAAGCTCAAGAGTGAACTCCCGCGCAAAGAGATGCTGCTGATCGCCCTGATGTCGTCGGAAAACCGTGCCGCCGCTAGCCTCGCCCACCACTACCCGGGCGGGTACGCAGCCTTTATTGCCGCCATGAATGCCAAGGCCAAGGCACTGGGTATGACCAGCACGCACTATGTCGAGCCGACCGGCCTGTCGGTCCATAACGTGTCCACCGCCCGCGACCTGAGCAAACTGTTGCTGGCGGCACGCAAATACCCGCTGCTAAGCGAGCTGAGCACTACCAAGGAAAAGACCGTGGCGTTCCGCAAACCCAACTACACCCTGGGTTTTCGTAATACCGATCACCTGGTCAACAAGGCCAACTGGGACATCAAGCTGACCAAGACCGGCTTTACCGATGAAGCAGGCCACTGCCTGGTACTGGTGACCAGCATGAGCAACCGCCCGGTCGCCCTGGTCATTCTCGACGCCTTTGGCAAATACACGCACTTCGCCGATGCCAGCCGCATCCGCCAGTGGCTGGAAACCGGTAAAAGCGGCTCGGTACCGAATGCCGCCTTGAGCTACAAGGCCGGCAAAAACCTGAAAAGCCGTCAGAGCGGCGTCGCCCAGACTGCCGAATAGAACCCGGCAGATACAAAAAAGGCTGCAGATCCGTCGATCGCAGCCAGTTCAAAGGACGGCGCCCAAGGGCGCCGTCAGCGTTTCTGCAACCTCAGTTGGCGCTCAACGCCTTGGTCGCCCGTGCCGCCGCGTTCTCCTGCCCGGCCCGGGCCAACTCATCGGCTGCCTTCAACCAACGCTGGCGATCGACCTGGGCTGGCACCTGGGTCGGCCCCTGAATCAACACCGCCCAGCGCCCCGCACTGCTCCAGGCCGACTCGAACTCGGCAAAGTCCATCAACAGACGACGATTCATTCCCGCTCGCAGCAGCACCGTCTGTTTGTGCCGGTTATAGCCCGCTAGCACGGCATAGCGAGGTTCGGCCCAGAACGCCGAACCTTCGGTGTAACGCACCATCACCGGGTATCCGACAGCAACCTGAGTCAGCAGCGCCGATAAATTGCCGTCCAGCGGATAGACCACCATCCCGTACTCACGCGCCAGGGTCAGCATGTTCTGCTGCAACTTCGCCTCGGCGCCTGGCAGATGCAGCGGCTTGTCCAGCAGACCTGGGGTGATCGCGATGCCTTGCTGGGACAGCATGCTGGCCAAGGTGCCAGGGCCGCTCTGATAGGTTTCGCCGCGGAAAAACGGCACGCCGTTGAGTTCCACCCGCTCAGGCAGGCGCTGAATCTCCGGCTGCACGCTGCTGGCGCAACCGGCCAGCGTCAGGGCGCAAGCGCCCGCCAACAACAGTGTTCGAAATCGCAGAAACATCCGTTCCATCATGACTCTCTTGTGCAGACGCCAAGCCAGGAGCCCCGGCCGAAACGCTGATCATAGGGCGCCGCGATGCAGGGGTATAGCGTTAAGCTGCGGTAATTTGCGCCCCATAGAGCAAAGCGGTCGATGACACTCGACTATTGGTCAATGGCTTGAAACACATCCGCGACTAGACTGTCCATTGCGAAGAGTGTTTGCCCTGGACAGGGCAACAAGGAGGCATACATGAGCCTGACAACGACAATCCTGATGCTGATCGGCGGCTGGCTGGCCGTTGCCGCTGCCATGCTCTGGGGTGTCTTGCGGATCGTTCGCCGGCACCATCATCCGCGTTTGCCGACTCCCGCGGCGAAAACCGCAAAACCGTCCCGGCATCACGCCACCGCGCACTGACTGGCACTTTTTCTTCTGCCCAATAAAGAAACGGCGGCCTGTGTCCTTGAACACAGGCCGCCGTCGGTTGTTGCCGCGAATCAGGCTTCGACTTCCGCCTCCGCCGCCACCCGCTTCTGCCGGGCACGACGAGCCAGCATATTCAGCCCCTCGATGGCCGCCGAGAAGGCCATGGCCGCGTACACATAACCTTTTGGCACATGGGCACCGAAACCTTCGGCGATCAGGGTCATGCCGATCATGATCAGGAAGCCCAGGGCCAGCATGACCACCGTCGGGTTGTCATTGATGAACTTGGCCAGAGGCTCGGCCGCCAGCAACATCACCAGTACCGACACCACCACCGCAATGATCATGATCGGCAAGTGCTCGGTCATGCCGACCGCGGTGATGATGCTGTCAATGGAGAACACCATGTCCAGCATCAGGATCTGGCCGATCGCCGCGGCGAACCCCAAGGACACGCCAGCGGTCTCACTTTTGCTGTCCTGCGGTTCCGGGTCCATGCTGTGATGGATTTCCGTGGTGGCCTTCCACAGCAGGAACAGGCCGCCGGCAATCAGGATCATGTCCTTCCAGGAGAAGACCTGGCCGAAGACATCGATCACCGGCTCGGTCAGTTGCACGATGAAGGCGATGGTGCTGAGCAGTGCCAGACGCAGGATCAGGGCCATGCCGATACCGATCCGCCGGGCCTTGGCCCGGTGCTGCTCGGGCAGCTTGTTGGTCAGGATCGAAATGAAGATCAGGTTATCGATGCCGAGCACGATTTCCATGACCACCAGGGTTGCCAGGGCGACCCAGGCGGTGGGGCTGGCGGCGAGTTGTAAAAGGTATTCCATGGCTCAGTCCTGAGTCGGGGTATGGGGGAATCAGATTTCCTGGGACGACGAGGTGGCTTCTTTGGCCTCGTCAGCCGGCTTTTCCTGCTTGCTGATCAAGCCTTGGGTCGCGTCGCTGATCGCCTGTTCGGCGGCCTTGTGCGTGTCGTCGATCGCCTGCTTGGCGTTTTCCGCGGCCTTGCCCAACAGCTGCTGCGCGCTTTTTTCCGCCTGCTCGCAACCGACAAGGGTGATCAACGACAACGCCAGCAACGATGCGGCGATGGATTTATAGGTCATTGCGCTTTCCTCGTTAGAACAGACCGGGCCGAGATGATGACCCGTCAATAGCGAGGCATTCTATGGAGGCTGACACTTCAGGAAAATTCGTATTTTTAACAGCTATACTTCGATTTTTACGAATTAAAGCCAGCCATGCTCAACTATCGCCAACTGCACTACTTCTGGGTCGTCGCCAAGACCGGCAGCATCGTCCGGGCCTGCGAGCAACTGAACCTGACCCCGCAAACCATCAGCGGCCAGATCACCCTGCTCGAACAAACCTACGGCATCGAGTTGTTTCGCCGGGTCGGCCGGCAACTGGAGCTGACCGAAGCCGGGCGCCAGACCCTGCCCTACGCCGAGCAGATGTTCCAGCTCGGCGGCGAACTGGAAGCCATGCTCCAGGCCCAGCCCAACGAACAGCAGATCCTGTTTCGGGTCGGCGTGGCCGATGTAGTGCCCAAATCGATCGTCTACCGCCTGATCGCCCCGACCATGGAACTGAACGAACCGATCCGCATCACCTGCCGCGAGGACAAACTCGAACGCCTGCTGGCCGACCTGGCCATCCAGCGCCTGGACCTGGTGATTTCCGACAGCCCCATGCCTTCGCACCTGGACATCAAGGGCTACAGCCAGAAACTCGGCGAATGCGGTATCAGTTTTTTCGCCACCGAAGAACTGGCCGAGCGCTATGGAACGAACTTTCCCCATAGCCTGCATGGCGCTCCGCTGCTGATCCCCGGGCAGGAGACTGTGGTGCGCAGCCGGCTGCTGCGCTGGCTGGCCGAGCAGCAGATACAGCCCAGGATCATCGGTGAGTTCGACGACAGTGCCTTGATGCAGGCATTCGGCCAATCAGGCAGCGGGATCTTTATCAGCCCCAGCGTGATCGCCGACGAAGTGCGGCGCCAATACGGCGTGCAACTGATCGGCCAGACCGATGCGGTCAGCGAGTCGTTCTACGCCATTTCGGTCGAACGCAAGGTCAAGCACCCCGGCATCGTGGCGATCACCGAAGGCGCCCGCCGCGAGCTGTTCACCGCCATGGGCGCTTGAGGAGAGTCAGGCGCAGCTGGCCTGTGGCTTGAGGGTCATCAACAGCAGGGCCAGCAGGATCGACACCAGGATAAAACCGGCGGCAGCGAACCCCAGGCTGCCCAGCCCCAGGGTGTCGATCACCCGGCCGCCGACCATGGCGCCCAGGCCGATGCCCAGGTTGGCTCCGGCGATGTTCAGCGAAGCGGCAAACGCCGGTGCCTGGGGCGCAGCCTTGATCAGGCGGACATGGCTGACCAGAAACAGCGCCGCCTGGGTCACGCCCCAGATGCCCATGGCCGCGGCCAGGCCCAGCGGCGAGTGGATGCTCGGCACCAGCGCCACCATGCCGCCGATCATCAAGGCGCAGAAGCCCATGGAAGCCAGCAACGGATGGCGGTCCACCGCACGGCCGCCCAGCGAGTTGCCGATCAGCCCCACCGCGCCGAAGCCCATCAGGCACCAACCGACCAGCGTGCCGTTGAAACCGGCCAGGCGCTCGAGGATATCCGCCAGGTAGGTGTAGGCGGTGAACATGCCGCTGAACACCAGGATCGACAGCAGCACATGCCCCTGCATCAAAGGGCTGCGCAGGATGCCGAACTGCGAGCGCAGGCTGGCCTGCTCGTTGTGCACGCGGGTCTGCGGCAGGTAGACATACAGCAGCAACGCCTTGGCAAAGGCCACCAGCGCCAGGATGCCGAACGCGGCGCGCCAGCCGAAGGCATCGGAAATCAGCGTACCCACCGGAATGCCGAACACCGTGGCGCAGACGATGCCGAAGCCGATCTTGGCGATGGCCCGCCCGGCGTAGTCGGGGCCGACGATGTCCACCGCGGTTTCGCTGGCCAAAGCCCAGAACACCGGCAAGCCCAGCGCCGGGATCAACCGCGCCACCGCCATTACCCAGATATTCGGCGCCAGCGCCGCCAGGGTATTGGCCAGGCCGAACATCACCAGCACCGAAATGAACAGGCGCTTGCGCTGGAAGCGGGCAAAGTAGGCCGTCAGGAACGGTCCGAACGCCGCCACGGTGAAGGCGAACAAGGTCACCAGCAGGCCGGCCTGGGGCACGCTGACCGCAAGGTCCCGGGCAATCGAAGGCAGCAGGCCGACAATGATGAACTCCGTCGTCAGCACGGTAAAACCGGCGGCTGACAACAGCAGAATGGGCAACAGCATGGAAAACTCCGGAAACGACGACATCAGCGATGGCCTGGTGGCCCGCTGACTGGAGATGAGAAGAGGATGGCGAATCCTAACAGAATGTGTCCGCCCATGTCTGGGGCAGCGGCGAAAAAACCGCAGGCTACCCTGAAGGCTCAGGTGGCAGATCGTCACATCCGTGGGCGAACCCCGTGTGATAAAGTCCGCCCCCTGCCGCAACACCCCGTACCTTCAGCAACTCATCAGCACGGCGTCCCACGTCGACGCACGGCATATTAAAAAAATCAGAGATACCGCTATGACTGCTTCGCCCCCGTCGCTCCTGGAAAAACTCAAACGCACCAGCCTGGTCACGCAGATCGTCATTGGCCTGATCGCCGGTATCGCCCTGGCGCTGCTGGCCCCCGAACTGGCGAAATCCACCGCCTTTATCGGCAAGGTCTTTGTCTCGGCGCTGAAAGCCGTCGCGCCGATCCTGGTATTCGTGCTGGTCATGGCCTCCATCGCCAACCACAAGCACGGCCAGGAAACCCATATCCGCCCGATCCTCTGGCTCTACCTGCTGGGCACTTTCGCCGCGGCGGTGGTGGCGGTGATCGCCAGCAGCCTGTTCCCCTCCTCCCTGGTGCTGAGCACCCATGATGTCGCCATCTCCGCCCCCGGCGGCATCAGCGAAGTCCTGCAAAGCCTGCTGCTGAGCGTGGTGGACAACCCGGTCAGCGCGCTGATGAACGCCAACTTCATCGGCATCCTGGCCTGGGCCATCGGCATGGGCGTGGCCATCCGCCATGCCGGCGTCACCACCCGCACCGTGCTGGACGACCTGTCCAACGGCGTGACCCTGATCGTGCGGGTAGTGATCCGCTTCGCCCCGCTGGGCATCTTCGGCCTGGTGGCTTCGACCCTGGCCACCTCCGGCTTCGGCGCCCTGCTCGGTTATATGCACCTGCTGGCGGTGCTGATCGGCTGCATGCTGTTCGTCGCGCTGGTGATGAACCCGCTGATCGTGTTCTGGAAAATCCGCCGCAACCCGTTCCCGCTGGTGCTCATGTGCCTGCGCGAAAGCGGCATCACCGCCTTCTTCACCCGCAGTTCGGCGGCCAACATTCCGGTCAACCTGGAGCTGAGCAAGCGCCTGGGCCTGCATGAAGACACCTATTCGGTGTCGATCCCGCTGGGCGCCACCATCAACATGGCCGGTGCCGCCATCACCATCACCGTGCTGAGCCTGGCGGCCGTGCATACCCTGGGTATCGCCGTCGACCTGCCCACCGCCGTGCTGCTCAGCGTGGTCGCCGCCATCTGTGCCTGTGGCGCTTCCGGCGTGGCCGGCGGTTCGCTGCTGTTGATTCCGCTGGCCTGCAGCCTGTTCGGCATCCCCAGCGAAATCGCCATGCAGGTGGTCGCCGTCGGCTTCATCATCGGCGTGCTGCAGGACTCGGCGGAAACCGCGCTGAACTCCTCCACCGATGTGCTCTTCACCGCCGCCGCATGCATGGCCCAGGAAGAGAAGGTCCGCCAGACCGCCTGATCCTGCACGAATAGCGCGCACTAAAAAGCCCGGCAAGGCTCGCACCTTGCCGGGCTTTTTTATGGGCTTGGCCCCCAACTACATCAGAAAGCGCCCATGTAGTCGCGCTTGCCGATTTCCACGCCATTGTGGCGCAGGATCGCGTAGGTGGTGGTGACGTGGAAGAAGAACTGCGGCAGGCCGTAGGTCAGCAGGTACGACTGGCCGCTGAAGCGCTTCTCTTTCGGGGTGCCCGGACGTGTGACGATCTCGATGCCTTCCTTGCCATCGATCTGCGCTGGCTGGATGCCGTCGATAAAGGCCAGGACCTTGGCCAGCAGCGCCTGCAGCTCGGCAAAGGTGGTTTCGGTGTCGTCGTATTTCGGCAGCTCGACTTCGGCCAGGCGAGCGGAAACGCCCTTGGCGAAATCGACGGCGATCTGCACCTGGCGGATCAGCGGGAACATGTCCGGGTACAGGCGCGCCTGGAGGAAGGCATTCGGGTCGATGTTCTTGGCGGTGGCGTGGGCTTCGGCCTTGTTCAGGACATCGCTCAGGGCGTTGAGCATTTGCTTGAAGACAGGAACGGAGGCGGCGTACAGGGAAATAGTCATGGTGATCTCGACAGGCTGACGGAAAAAAGCACAAACAAAGGTGGCGCGATTATAGACCTGCTTGGGTGCCGCCGGCGGCTTGTCTTTTATCCAGCAAGGATTAGGCTAGTCGCCTTCGACAGCATAGGGAACGCGCGATGAGCATCGAGCAAGAAACCTTGAGCGAGCAATTGCAACTGAGCAGCACCGAACTACGCATTCTCGGATCGCTGATCGAGAAGCAGGCCACCAGCCCGGAAACCTATCCGCTGACCCTCAATGCCCTGGTCATCGCCTGCAACCAGAAAACCAGCCGCGAACCGGTGATGAACCTCACCCAGGGCCAGGTCGGCCAGAGCCTGCGCGCCCTGGAAAACCGCGGCTTCGCCCGCTTGGTGATGGGCAGCCGCGCCGATCGTTGGGAGCATCGCCTGGACAAGGCGCTGGAGCTGGTACCGGCACAGGTGGCCCTGGCCGGACTGCTGTTTTTACGCGGTCCGCAGACCGTCAACGAACTGCTGACCCGCAGCGGCCGCATGCACGACTTCGAAGACAGCGAACAGGTGGTGCACCAACTGGAACGCCTGATCGCCCGTGGCCTGGCGCTGCTGATTCCGCGCCAGGCCGGCCAGCGCGAAGATCGCTACATGCATGCCCTGGGCGACCCGGCGGATATCGAAGCGATCCTCGCCGCCCGGCAGAACCCGGTGGAACGCGGCTCGGCCAGCGGCGTATCGGTGGAGCGCATCGAAGAGCTGGAAGCGCGCATCGCCGCCCTCGAAGAACGCCTGGCGAAACTCGAAGGCTGATCCCCGCTCCTGCGGCAGCGCCTTATAGCCGCTGCCTCAGGCTGCGATCGCCGACGCAGTCGGGGTAACGCCTCAGAAGACTTCCTGCTACTCCCCGTCCCAGTAATCCACCCCATCCGCATGCCGCGCCACCGCGACGAATCCCGAGGCGTTGCCCTCATCGTCGATCTTGAAGTCCTTCATCACCACATACTTGCCGGAGTCCGGGTATTCGCAGATGTCCGGCGCTTCCTGGGTGCTGACCGCCAGGTAGCGCAACTCGCCCTGGCTGGTGTTGATGATCTGGTGCGCGCTGTCCATATCGCCCGGCGGGCAGGCGATCACATCGCCGGCGCGGATGGCAAAACGCTCGGCGCCGAGGCGGATCTCGCCCTCGCCGGCGACTATGTAGAACATCTCTTCATTGACGCGATGGTTATGGAAGGGGCTGGCACGCATCCCCGGGCCCAGGGCAATCAGCCGGTAGCCGAGCTTCTGGGCGCCCAGTTGCTGGCCGATGCGGGCGATGCGCTGGACATAACGGCCGGCGGTCTCGCCGGTGGGGCTCAGGGCTTCAGGCAGCGGCTGAAGGTCCGCCTGATCCAGATTGAGAATGGCAGGTGGCATACAGACCTCGATCACGGTGGCAGGGAACAGGGGCAAGTCTGAGCTTGCTGGCGACCAGTATAGGCAGGGCTTTGCGTCCCACCGACCTGCCCCGCTCCACCCACCGATCAGGCCCTGGCGAAGGCCACCGCCCGCTGGAATTGCTCGGTACTGGGGCGCACACCGGTGTACAGCACGAACTGCTCCAGGGCCTGGATGGCGATCACTTCCAGGCCGGTGATCACTTGCTTGCCCTCCATCCGGGCGCGCAGGATCAGCGGGGTTTCCGCCGGCACCGCCACCACGTCGAACACCGTGCGCGCGGCCTCGATCGCCTCGACCGGGAATGCCAACTGATCGGCCTCGGGACCGCCGCTCATGCCGATCGGGGTGACGTTGATCAGCATCTGCGGGCGCAATTCGCCCAGCTCCGCCTGCCAGGCATACCCCAGGGAGTCGGCGAGGGCCTGCCCGGCTTGGGCATTGCGGGCAACTATCAGGCCATCGCGGTAGCCACCATCGCGCAAGGCACTGGCCACCGCCTTGGCCATGCCGCCGCTGCCGCGCAGGGCAAAGCGGGTGTCCTTGGGAATCCGATGGTGTTCGAGCAACTGGGCGACGGCAATGTAGTCGGTGTTGTAGGCCTTGAGGTGGCCATTGGTGTTGACGATGGTGTTGATCGACTGGATGGCGCTGGCCGAGGCGTCCAGTTCGTCCACCAGGGCAATGCAGGCTTCCTTGAACGGCATGGACACGCCACAGCCGCGAATGCCCAGGGCGCGGATCCCGCCGACGGCGCCTGGCAGGTCCTGGCTGCTGAAGGCCTTGTAGTAGAAGTTCAAGCCCAGCTGTTCATACAAGTGATTGTGAAAGCGCAAGCCGAAATTCCCCGGACGCCCTGACAGCGACATACACAATTGGGTGTCTTTGTTGGGGTTCATCTGCATGTTGATCTCCTTGGAACGCACTTTCGGATAGACGGGATTAGCCAGTCATCGGGTTCTGCCCGATCATATCGACGTGCCTGAAAAACGGGCCTGCCGCCCACGGACGAGGGTCAATAAACCGGTACAGACCTTACACAAAATTTACCCGGCGGCTGTGCAGTTTTTCAGAAAAAAGCGGTCTTAGAAGTATCCCCGCGACAGTCCTCGCGTCTATTGCAGACCGAGCGCTGGGGTCGGAACCGAGGAATAGCCATGATGCGTAAAATCCCCAAGATAGCCTTGCTCATTGGTGCACTTGCTGTCGCCGGTCAAGCGTCCGCCCACGGTGGCGGTGGTTGGGGTGGCCCGGCGGTAGTCGGTGCGGTGGTCGGCGCCGCGGTAGTGGGTTCGGTGATCGCCAGCCACAGCCGCCCGGTCTACGTGCAACAGCCAGTCTACGTCCAGCCGCAGCCGGTCTATGCCGCGCCGCCACCGGTCTACTACCAGCCACAGCCGGTGTACGTGGAAGGCCCGCCGGTCTATTACCGCCCGGCCCCGGTGTACTACGGCCCACCCCGCGGCTACTACGGCCCGCCCCGCCATTACTACTATGGCCCCGGCCGCTGGTAAGCCAGGCGACCACACACCTACAGGCCCCGCCTTCGCCAGCGGGGCCTGTTGCGTTTTGCCAAACGTCTGAATAAATCTTGCAAAGGTCGTTGCTGGAACAGTTTTTGCGATTCAATCCGGCAATAGTGTTGCCCAACGGCAGCCCGTGCAGGCGAGCCCACGACTGTCATATTTATGTCATGCCAGGTCCGCAAGATCGGATCTGTCCACAAAACAGCCCCATAACAACAAGGACGACTCCCATGCCGACACAGAACCCCCATCACTCCCCCACCCTGGGTACCGCGAGCAAGGTGTACAGCGCCCTGACCGAACTCAAGCACCTGGAAGGCCACCGCAGCGCCAAGTTCCTGGCCTTGCTGGCCGAGCACCTGGTGCGCAAGGGCCTGCTGCACGACCCGGAAGTGGTCTACATGCTCGATCAGGTCGTCGACTGATCGGGCTGGCGCTTTTTTCGCCGGTATCGATGTCCACTATCGAGCGCGGTGATTTTTCGTAGCACCTGCCGGTCCGTAAGGTAACTCCACAGATTGATGGAGGTACTTATGCCCAAGGTTCAGATCATGTCCGTTATCGGTAGCGCCGTTCCCACCTCGCTCAGGGAACTGGGGTTGCTGGCGTGTTGGTACCTGGTGCGCGACGGCGAGCCGGTCAGCGGCCCGCTCACTTCGCTGACCGCCGCCCAGGCCCTGTCGCAAAAGATCGAGCAGCGCGTCCTGCATGCCTAAGGCAACGGCAGCTGTGGCCGCGGCCGGGTATCGACGAACAGGCCCCAGCTGGAGATGAACAGCGCGGCGATCAACGGCCCGATGACAAAGCCGTTCAGGCCGAAGATCGCCAGCCCCCCCAGGGTCGAAATCAGAATCAGGTAGTCCGGCATCCTGGTGTCCTTGCCCACCAGGATCGGGCGCAGCACGTTGTCCACCAGGCCGATCACGAACACCCCGTACAAGCCCAGCAGCACCCCTTGCCAGATCGCCCCGCTGAACAGGAAGTACAGGGCCACCGGGCCCCAGACGATCGCCGCGCCCACCGCCGGCAACAACGACAGCAGGGCCATCAGCACCGCCCACAGCAACGGGCTGGGAATCTCCAGAAACCAGAAGATCAACCCGCCCAGCAGCCCCTGGCTGATCGCCACCAGCACGTTACCCTTCACCGTGGCCCGCACCACCCGATTGAACTTGAGCTGCAGCCGGCGTTTCTGGTGCTCGGCCAACGGCACCGCGATGCGCACCTTGCGTACCAGTTCGGGGCCATCGCGCAAAAAGAAGAACAACAGGTACAGCATCACGAAAAAGCTCACCACGAACTTGAAGGTGCCCTGGCCGACGCTGAACGCCTGGGTGGCGAAGAACTGGCTGCCTTGCAGCGCATTCTTGACGATTTTCTCGCGCACGCTCTCCAGCTCACCCAGGCCGAAACGGTCCAGCAGTTGCTGGAAGTACGGCGGCAGGCTGTGCTTGAACCGGTCCAGGTGACCGGCGATGTCCAGCTTGCCGCTTTCGATGCTCTGGTAGAGGTTGGCGCCCTCCTGCACCAGCAAGGTGCTGATGATCGCCACCGGCAGAATGGCGATGACCAGGCAGATGCTCAGGGTGCACAGGGCGGTCAGGTTGCGTGGCCAACCGAACTTGAGTTGCAGGCGCCGTTGCAGCGGGTCGAACAGGATGCCGAGAATCACCGCCCAGAACACCGGGCCGTAAAAGGGCAGCAGAAGCCAGATAAAGGCGACGGTCACCAGGGTCAGCAGAAGCAACAGGCTTTTGTGTTGCATGAGGTGCTGGTTCATGTCCGCTCCCCGTCAATAAAGTCCAGGACGCCGCAAAGCGCTCCTACAGCGTTAGTCCGCCGGCGTTCGGCCAAGTGCCCTGTTTTATTCGTCGAGCATAGACCCAGATCAATGCCGCCAACCGGCCCTGGCCTTACCCTCGCGACCTTTTGCCATCGACAATCGCCATGACGCCCCTGACCCGCCCCGAACTGCTCGCCCCCGCCGGCACCCTGAAAAACATGCGCTACGCCTTCGCCTATGGCGCCGACGCGGTGTACGCCGGCCAACCGCGCTACAGCCTGCGGGTGCGCAACAACGAATTCGACCACGCCAACCTGGCCCTCGGCATTCGCGAGGCCCAAGCCCAGGGCAAGCGCTTCTACGTGGTGGTCAACATCGCCCCGCACAACGCCAAGCTCAAGACCTTCCTCAAGGATCTGGAGCCGGTGATCGCCATGGCCCCGGACGCGCTGATCATGTCCGACCCGGGGCTGATCATGCTGGTGCGCCGGCACTTCCCGCAGATGCCGATCCACCTGTCGGTGCAGGCCAATACGGTGAACTGGGCCAGCGTCGAGTTCTGGCAGCAACAGGGCCTGAGCCGGATCATCCTGTCCCGCGAGCTGTCCCTGGAAGAGATCGAGGAAATCCGCCAGCAAGTGCCGGCCATGGAGCTCGAGGTATTCGTCCACGGCGCGCTGTGCATGGCCTATTCCGGGCGCTGCCTGCTGTCGGGGTATATGAACAAGCGCGATGCCAACCAGGGCACCTGCACCAATGCCTGCCGCTGGAAATACCAGGCCGAGGCAGCCACGGAGAATACCGTCGGCGAGATCGTCCGGCAGTTCCAGCCGGAACCGACCCTGGGCCTGGGCGCGCCGACCGACCAGGTGTTCCTGCTGCGCGAGGCCAATCGCCCGGACGAAGCGATGCCAGCCTTCGAGGACGAGCACGGCACCTACATCATGAACGCCAAGGATCTGCGCGCGGTGCAGCATGTCGAGCGCCTGACGCGCATGGGCGTGCACTCATTGAAGATCGAGGGCCGCACCAAGTCGCACTTCTATTGCGCCCGCACCACCCAGGTCTATCGCCGGGCCATCGACGACGCGGTGGCCGGCCGCGAGTTCGACCGCAGCCTGATGAACGACCTGGAGTCCCTGGCCCAGCGTGGCTACACCGAAGGTTTCCTGCGCCGCCACGTGCATGACGAGTACCAGAACTACCAGAACGGCAGCTCGGTGTCGGAACGCCAGCAGTTCGTCGGCGAACTCACCGGCGAACGCCGCGACCGGCTGGCGGAAGTCAAGGTGAAGAACCGCTTTGCCCTGGGCGACCATATGGAACTGATGACCCCCAAGGGTAACTTCCACTTCGACCTGCACCAATTGCACAACGTGCGCGGCGAGCCGATCGAGGTCGCGCCGGGGGACGGACACACCGTGTACCTGCCGATCCCGGACGCCGTGGATCTGCGCTTTGCCTTGCTGATGCGCGACGTGACGCCGAACAGCGCGGTGTAATCCTGATTGAGGTGGCGTCGCTGATGACGCCATCGCGGGCAAGCCGGATCGCCGTCCGCTCGCTTCTACACCGCAATAACCCTGCCCCTGCATCACGTACGCCCCCTCCCCCAAATCCATCCCAACAGGCTGCGCCGACCGGTGCGGCCAGATATCCGCACGGGCCATTCTGACATTATTATTTTCACAATATTGATTTATGAAATAATACATGTCATTTATAGCCACACCAAAATCACCAGGACCGAAGCACGCCAGACCGGACGGCTTGTACCCGTACCACCCCAACGCCCCTCCAAGGAGTCAACAATATGAACAAGACAGAACTTCTAGGTGCTCTGGCGCTGTGCGCCGCAAGCTTCCTGGCCCACGCCGACGAAGACCGCCTGCGTATCGGCATCGAAGCCGCCTACCCGCCCTTTTCCTTCAAGACGCCAGAGGGCAACGTCAGTGGTTTCGACTACGACATCGGCAACGCCTTGTGCGCAGAGATGAAGGTGAAATGCGAGTGGGTCATCCAGGAATTCGACGGCATGATCCCGTCGCTCAAGGTGCGCAAGATCGATGCCGTGCTGTCGTCGATGTCGATCACCGAGGACCGGATGAAGTCGGTCGACTTCAGCAAAAAGTACTACCACACGCCGGGCAAGTTCGCGATGAAGGCCGGCAACGTGATCAACGACCCGGTGCAGGACCTCAAGGGCAAGAAAGTCGGCGTGCAACGCTCCTCGACCTACGACCGTTTCGCCACCGAGCAACTGGCCAACGCCGGGATCGAGGTGGTTCGCTATGCCTCGCAGAACGAAGCCTTCCTCGACCTCGCCTCGGGCCGTCTGGACGCCACCCTCGCCGACATCGTCAACACCGACGAGAGCTTTATCAAGACCGCGGCAGGCAAGGGTTTCGCCCTGGTCGGGCCGGACATCAGCGACCCGAACTATTTCGGCAGGGGCGCCGGGATCGCCGTGCGCAAGGGCGATAGCGCCAATGCCGCGCGCCTCAATGCGGCCATCGACGCCATCCGCGCCAACGGCAAGTACCAGCAGGTAATGGCCCGTTACTTCGCATTCGATATCTACGGCGAATAAGCCTGACCCAGGGCCCTGGCGCCGGCCCGTTGCCGGTGCCGCGCCCGCCTTGCGCCTCGCGGCGCTCGCTTGAGGAACTTCATCATGCTCCACGGCTACGGATCGAGCATTCTCGATGGCGCCTGGCTGACCATCAACCTGGCGCTGACCTCCATGACCCTGGCCATTGCCCTGGGCCTGGTCGGCGCGGCCTTTCGCCTGTCGCCGCTGAAATGGCTGGCGATGCTGGGCGAAGGGTATACGACCCTGATTCGCGGGATTCCCGACCTGGTGTTGATCCTGCTGATCTTCTACGGCGGCCAGGATCTGGTGAACCGCCTTGCCCTGGCGCTCGGTTACACCCGCTATTTCGACATCAACCCGTTTATCGCCGGCGTCTGCACCATGGGCTTCATTTTTGGCGCCTATCTCTCGGAGACGTTTCGCGGCGCCTTCATGGCGATCCCCAAGGGCCAGGCCGAGGCCGGCGCGGCTTATGGCATGAATGGCGCCCAGGTGTTCTGGCGAATCCTGGTGCCACAGATGATTCGCTTCGCCATTCCCGGCTTCACCAACAACTGGCTGGTACTGACCAAGTCCACCGCGCTGATTTCGGTGATCGGCCTGCAAGACATGATGTTCAAGGCCAAGAACGCGGCGGACGCCACCCATGAACCCTTCACCTTCTTTCTCGCCGTGGCGGCGCTTTACCTGCTGCTGACCAGCCTGTCGTTGCTGGTGCTGCGTTATCTGGAAAAACACTACTCGGTCGGCCTCAAAGCCGCCGAACTGTGATTGGGAGCCCCCATGATTCTCGACTACCACCTGATCTGGGAGAACCTGCCGCTGTATTTCGGTGGCGTACTGGTGACCCTCAAAGTGCTGCTGATTTCCCTGGCCTGCGGCCTGCTGCTGGCGGTTCCGTTGGCGCTGATGCGGGTGTCCCGCTCGCCGCTGATCAACTTCCCGGCGTGGCTCTACACCTACGTGATCCGCGGCACGCCGATGCTGGTGCAGCTGTTCCTGATCTACTACGGCCTGGCCCAGTTCGAAGCGGTACGCCAGAGCCTGCTCTGGCCTTACCTCTCCAGCGCCACCTTCTGTGCCTGCCTGGCCTTCGCGCTCAACACCGGCGCCTATAGCGCCGAACTGCTGGCCGGCAGCCTGAAGGCCACGGCCCACGGCGAGATCGAGGCCGCCAGGGCCATGGGCATGTCGCGCCTGACCCTGTACCGGCGCATTCTCCTGCCCTCGGCCTTGCGCCGGGCGCTGCCGCAGTACAGCAACGAAGTGCTGATGATGCTGCAAACCACCAGCCTGGCCTCCATCGTCACCCTCGTCGACATCACCGGTGCAGCGCGCACCGTCAGTTCGCGCTTCTACCTGCCGTTCGAGGCGTTCATCACCGCCGGGCTCATCTACCTGGTCCTGACTTTCATCCTGGTCCGCCTGTTCAAGCTCGCCGAGCGCCGCTGGCTGGCGTACCTGGCACCGCGCAAGCACTGAGGAGCTGTTATGGAACACATTCAATACCGCTTGCCCTGGAGCGCTTCGGGCACCGAACGCCAGCTGACGCTGTTTCGTTTCGGCAGCGGGCCGCGCAAGGCCTACATCCAGGCATCCCTGCACGCCGACGAGCTACCGGGCATGCGGGTGGCCGTCGAACTCAAGCGGCGCCTGCTCGAACTGGAAGAACAAGGCCGCCTGACGGGGGTGATCGAGCTGGTGCCGATGGCCAACCCGATCGGCATCGCCCAGATGTTCCAGGCCACCCACCAAGGCCGCTTCGAGTTCGGCAGCGGCAAGAACTTCAATCGCGATTTCCCGGAGCTGACCGAGGCCGTGACGCCGTTGCTGGAAGGCCGGCTGGGCGACGACGCCAGCGCCAACATCGCGCTGATCCGCCGCGCCCTGCTCGATGCCCTGGCAGACATGCCGGCGCCGGCCTCGGAACTCGACGGCCTGCGCCGCCTGTTGTTGCAGCATGCCTGCGATGCCGATGTGGTGCTGGACCTGCACTGCGACTTCGAGTCGGTGATGCTGCTGTACGCCATGCCGCAGAACTGGCCACACCTGCGCTCTCTGGCCGCGCGCCTGTACGCAGGGGCCGCCCTGCTGGCCGAGGCCGCGGGCGGCAGCGCCTTCGATGAAGCCTGCGCGATCCCCTGGCTACAGTTGGCCGAGCGCTTTCCGGCGGCCGATATTCCGCTGGCGTGCGTGGCCACTACCATCGAGTTGCGCGGCATGGCCGACACCGAGCGCGAGCCCTGCGCCGACAGCGCCCAGGCCATTCTCGGCTACCTCGCCGACCAGGGCCTGATCAGCGGCGGCTGGCCGCCAGCGCCACCGTGCATCTGCGAAGCGACGCCCTTCGCCGGCGCGCAGTACGCCTATGCGCCGCACCCGGGGGTGGTGAGTTTTCTGCAACCCCTGGGGCCCGGGTCAAGGTCGGCGACCCGCTGTTCGAGGTCATCGACCCGCTGACCGATCACCACAGCCTGGTGCGCGCCGAGACCAACGGCATCCTTTATGCCCGCGAGCGCCTGCGTTTTGCCCAACCCGGTCTGTGGCTGGCCAAGGTGGCCGGCAATACCCCCATCCGCCAGGGTCGCCTGCTCAGCGACTGACTCCAGAGAATCGCAACCATGTACAAACTTGAAATTCAGGACCTGCACAAAAGCTACGGCGCGCACCAGGTGCTCAAGGGTGTGTCCCTGCAGGCGAAAGCCGGCGATGTGATCAGCCTCATCGGCTCCAGCGGTTCCGGCAAAAGCACCTTCCTGCGCTGCATCAACCTGCTGGAGCAGCCCAGCGCAGGCAGCATCGTGCTCAATGGCGAACCCCTCGAACTGCGCGCCAGTAAACTCGGCAGCCTCAAGGCGGCCGACCCCAGGCAGTTGCAACGCATGCGTTCGCGGCTGTCGATGGTGTTCCAGCACTTCAACCTGTGGTCGCACATGAGCGCCCTGGAAAACGTCATGGAAGCACCGGTGCATGTGCTGGGCCTGAGCAAGCAGGAGGCCCGGGAAAAGGCCGGGCACTACCTGGACAAGGTCGGCGTGGCGCACCGTATGGACGCCTGGCCGGCCCATATGTCGGGCGGCGAGCAGCAGCGCGTGGCGATTGCCCGGGCGCTGGCCATGGAACCGGAAGTGATGCTGTTCGACGAGCCGACTTCGGCACTCGACCCGGAACTGGTCGGCGACGTGCTCAAGGTGATGCAGGACCTCGCCCAGGAAGGCCGGACCATGGTCGTGGTGACCCACGAAATGGGTTTTGCCCGCGAGGTTTCGAACCAGTTGGTATTCCTCCACCAGGGCCTGGTCGAAGAACGCGGCGAGCCGCGCGAAGTGCTGGCCAGGCCCCAGTCCGAACGCCTGCGGCAGTTCCTCGCCGGCAGCCTGAAATAACCCGACGCGGCGCCCCCTGGCCTGGCGCTGCACGCCAGGGGGCGGCTTCGGATACACTCCGCCAACCTTGTGCCCCTCCTCCCATCCTCAGGACATGTTGAGCCGGATATGCCGACCCCACTGAAAGACACCACGGTCTATGCCGCGCCGGTGATGCGCAAACTGGCACAAATCGTTGCCGACCTGCCGCCGTCGCTGCGCAAGGTCGCGGACTTTATCCTGCGCCATCCGTTGAAGGCCGCGACGCTGACCATCGAGGAGATGGCCCACGCAACCTCGACCTCGCCGGCGGCGGTCAACCGGCTGGCCAAGACCCTCGACCTCGGCGGCTACACCGGCATGAAGGCCGAGCTGGTGACGACGCTGCAGCAAATGGTCTCGCCGGTCGACAAGCTGCGCAACGAACTGGCCCATCGTCCCGGTGGCGCCTTCGGCCTGCACGAGCAGATCCAGAGCGCCAGCAGCAACCTCGCCATGGCGGCGACCAACAATCATGCCCAGACCTTCGACGCCTTCGTCACCAGCCTGGTCCAGGCGCGCAAGATCTACATCCTGGGCTTTGGCAACAGCGTCTACTTCGCCGGCCTCGCCGCCTCGACCCTGATGCCTTTCTGTGCCGACGCCACCGCCATCAGCATGGAGGGCGGCAACGAAAATGCCGCCTACCGCCTGGCCGCGATCACCGATCAGGACGTATTGCTGGCCATCTCCCTGCCGCGCTACTCCCTCGATACCCTGCAACTCGCCCGTTTCGCCAACGAACGCGGCGCCTCAGTGCTGGCCATCACCGATTCGCCCGCCTCGCCGCTGGCCAGCATTGCCGAACATGTGCTGTTCGCCCCGCCGACCATCCGGTGATGACCAGCTCCAACATCGCGGTGCTGGCCCTGATCGAAGGCTTGGTGGCCGGGGTGATGGCGCGCAACAAGGAAGCGGTCAAGCTGGCGACCGAGCTGACCGAAAGCGTGATGTCCTACCTGCATATCCCGGGCAGCGGCAAACCGCGCAAGCCGTGAGGCGGTTTTTATCGGGCTACAGGGGCTGGCTCGATGTGAATGCCTGACAGCCCCTGTAGCCGCTGCCGCAGGCTGCGATCGGCTCCGAAGGAGCCGTGCTCTTGAGGGCCTCGTAAGGTCCTGCGGGTCGAGCGCGACCCCGGCCTATCGCAGCCTGCGGCAGCGGCTACAAGAGAGCCTCCAGCGTCAAATGCGGAACTGCCCCACCAGCTTGCCCAGGCGCTGGCCGAGGTCGGCCAGGCTGCGTGAGGTCTGGGCGCCGAGCTGGGTTTCGTCGGCGACGCTGTCCACCGCCACCGCGATCTGGTGCACGCTGCGGTTGATCTCTTCGGCCACCGCGGTCTGTTCTTCCGCGGCACTGGCGATCTGCGCGTTCATCGAGTTGATGGTGCCGATCAGTTGCGCCATGGCATCCAGCGAAGCCCCCGCCTCGTTGGCCTGGTGCGAAGTGCCGTCGCCGGCATCGCTGGAGCGGCGCATGGCCTCCACGGCAGTGCGCGTGCCCTGTTGCAGGCGGTCGATCATGCCCTGGATTTCCTGGGTGCTCTGCTGGGTGCGGCTGGCCAGCGCCCTGACCTCGTCGGCCACCACCGCGAAGCCACGCCCGGCCTCACCGGCCCGCGCCGCCTCGATGGCGGCGTTGAGGGCCAGCAGGTTGGTCTGCTCGGCGATGGAACGGATCACGTCGAGCACGCTGACAATCGACGCCACGTCCTTCTGCAGGCTGTCCAGGGAGGTGCCGCTGCTGCGGATATCGCTGACCAGCGCGTGAATCTGCTGGATGCTGCCATCCACCACGCGCTTGGCCGCCTGGCCTTCCTCGTCGGTCTGCTGCGCCGCCACGGCCGCGCCCTGGGCACTGCGCGCCACTTCCTGGGCCGCCGACGACATTTGATTGATCGCCGTGGCCACCTGATCGGTCTCGTGACGCTGGCGCTCCATGGCCTGCTCGGAGCGCTGGGCCTGTTCGGACACCTGGGTCACCAGGCCGGTGAGTTGGCCGGTCATCTCGGTGATCTGCCGCACCAGGCCGTGGATCTTGTCGACGAAACGGTTGAAGGAACTGGCCAGGTCGCCCAGCTCGTCCTGGCTGGTGATGGCCAGGCGGCGGGTCAGGTCGCCTTCGCCGGCGGCGATATCGTCGAGGTTGAGCTTCATCAGGTTCAGCGGCCGCAGGATGGTGTTGGCTACCAGCAGGCCGATGGCGGCGATCACCAGCAGCACCACCACGGCGATGCCGATGATGCTCAGGACCATGCCCCGCATGCGCTGGTTGACGCTGGCCTCGACCTCGGCCACCTGGGCGTCGATGCCGTCCAGGTTCACCGAGGAGCCGACAATCAGGTCCCACTTGGGCAGGTATTCGGTGTAGCCCAGCTTCGGCACCAGCACGTCGCTGCCCGGCTGGGTCGAGCTGTACTGCACATAATGCGTGCCGTCCTTGCCGACCTTGACCAGCTCGCGGTTGACGTACACGCCGTTGGGGTCGCGGTTGTCCTTGAAGCTCTTGCCGACGCCGTCCGGGCTGTTGCCCTTGAACAGGCGCACCGTCTCGGAGTCGTAGCCGAAGAAGTAACCGTCCTTGCCGTAGGTGATGTTCGACAGCAGCTTCACCACTTGGGCGCGGGCCGCGGTATCGCCGGGCGCCGCCGCATCGTAGAGCGGCTTGACGGTGCTCAGGGCCACCTCCACATAGCTTTGCAGCGTGGTCTTGGCCTCGCCGAGCAGGCGCTGCCGGGTCTCGTCCACCTCGTTCTGCGCCTGCTCCTTGAGCATGACGACCGTGGTCAGGCTGATCACCAGCGCAAACAACAGGACCGGGAGGACCGCGAGGGACAGGACTTTGCCCTTCAGACTTAAGCGCATAGGAGGTTCACTCTTGATGTTGTTGGCGTGATACAGCCTTAACGGCACGCCGCCACAAAAGTTGAGCCCGGCAGGAAGATGAACGGAATCTGCGGACGCGCAGCGCCCTTGAGATCTTTCGCGAGCAAGCTTCGCTCCTACAGATATCTGATGCTTCTGTAGGAGCGAAGCTTGCTCGCGATAGGAACAACGCGCTGCAACTGAACCCCCCGCGGGCTCAGAGCACCATGGCGGCCACCCAGCCGAACGCCAGCAGCGGCAGGTTGTAGTGCAGGAAGGTCGGGACCACGGTGTCCCAGATGTGGTGATGCTGGCCGTCGATGTTCAGGCCGGAGGTCGGGCCCAGGGTCGAGTCCGAGGCCGGCGAGCCGGCGTCGCCCAATGCGCCGGCGGTGCCGACGATGCAGACGATGGCCAGCGGGCTGAAGCCCAGCTGCACGCACAGCGGCACGAAGATGGTCGCCAGGATCGGCACAGTGGAGAACGACGAGCCGATGCCCATGGTCACCAGCAACCCCACCAGCAGCATCAGCAAGGCACCCACGCCCTTGCTGTGGCCGATCCAGCTGGCCGAGGACTCCACCAGGCTTTTCACCTCGCCGGTGGCCTTCATCACTTCGGCGAAACCGGCGGCGGCGATCATGATGAAGCCGATCATCGCCATCATCTTCATACCTTCGGTGAACAGGTCGTCGGTCTCGCGCCAGCGCACGATGCCCGACACCGAGAAGATCAGGAAGCCGGACAGCGCGCCGATAATCATCGAGTCCAGCAGCAGCTGGATGACAAAGGCCGCAACAATCGCCAGGCCCGCCACCAACAGCGTGCGCGGGTTGTATTGCACCGTTACCTGCTCGACTTTCTCGATCAGTTCCAGGTCATACACGCGCTTCTTGCGGTAGCTGACAAAGGCCAGCAGCAGGCCGAAGACCATGCCCAGCGCCGGAATGCCCATGGCGTGGGTGACATTGATGTTGCTGATGTCCACACCGCTGCGGGCGACGTTGGCTAGCAGGATCTCGTTGAGGAAGATGTTGCCGAACCCCACCGGCAGGAACATGTACGGGGTGATCAGGCCGAAGGTGATGACGCAGGCGATCAACCGTCGGTCCAACTGCAGTTTGCTCAGCACATACAACAGCGGCGGCACCAGCAGCGGGATGAAGGCGATATGGATCGGCAGGATGTTCTGCGAGGCGATCGCCACCACCCACAACAGGCCGATCAGCAGCCATTTGACGTTGCCGCCGCCGTTGGCGTCCTGGCGGTCCACCAGCAGCAGGATCTTGTCCGCCAGGGCGTGGGCCAGGCCGGACTTGGCGATCGCCACCGCAAAGGCGCCGAGCAAGGCGTAAGACAGGGCCACCGTCGCCCCGCCGCCGAGGCCGTTATTGAAAGCCTTGAGCGTCGCCTCGATGCCCAGGCCACCGGTCAGCCCTCCCACCAGCGCGCCTACGATCAGCGCGATCACCACATGCACGCGGACAGGCTGAGGACCAGCATGACGCCAACCGCGGCAATTACTGCATTAATCATCGTTACCTCATGGCACTGCGGCGGGAAAACGCCGCAAAAGGAATGAGTCCGGCCAGAGGGCAACCATTGCCGACGCCGGATTGAAAAAGGAGGGTCTTATTAGAGGGCGCGCACTTTGCAGCAGCGGGCAACGCTTGTCAAAACCGGCGGGCATTCGCTGCCCGACCGACTACCGCCTGCGCCGGCAGCTCCGCCATCACTTGTAGCCGCTGGCGCAGCCTGCGATCGGCCGCGCAGCGGACGCCGGGCTGAGGATCGAGTCTTCCAGGCCAGTCGCATTGCGTGCCTTTGCGAGTGCTGCGCACTCGATCGCAGCCTGCGGCAGCGGCTACAGGGAGCGGCATTCGAACGAGCGTTTAAAGAAGGCCGTTCTTCAGCCGATACGCTGCAAAGTCTCAAATAAATATCGAATAAGGACGTCTCCATGTCGCTCAGACAACTTTCCATCCAGTGGAAAATCACCCTGCTCGCCGGCCTCTGCCTGGCCGCTGTAGTGACCCTGCTGGTGGGGCTTTCGCTGTACCGCATGGAGCACAGCTCCGCCCTGGTGAAAGCCTCGAGCATGGAGATGCTCAACGAAGCCGCCCAGGCCCGCATCGAGGCCCAGGGCGAGGTCCAGGCGCTGGGCATCCGCCAGCAATTCATGGACGCCTATCAATACGGCCACGGCTTCTCGCGCCAGGTGCTGTTCCTGCGCGAGCAGGCCGAGAAGCGCTTCCTCGATGCCTTCGACCTGCGCGAGGACCTGACCCGCCAGGTGAAGTCGGCGCTGCAGGCCAACCCCGACCTGCTCGGCCTGTCGCTGGTGTTCGAAGCCAACGCGCTGGACGGCAAGGACGAACTCTTCAGCGACCAGAACGAACTGGGCAGCAACGACAAGGGCCGCTTCGCCCTGTACTGGTCGCAGCCGACCCCGGGCAAGCTGACCTCCATGGCGCTGCCGGAAAGCGACATGAGCGACACCACCACCGGCCCCAGCGGCCAGCCGGCCAACGCCTGGTTCACCTGCCCGCGTAGCACCCTCAAGCCTTGTGTGATCGAGCCTTACTTCTATGTGATCGACGGCCAGAACGTGCTGATGACCAGCATCGTGTTCCCGCTGCTGGTGAACGGCAAAGTCATCGCCTCGCTGTCGGTGGACATCAACCTCAACAGCCTGCAATCGGTCAGCCAGCAAGCGAGCAAAGAGCTCTACGACGGCCAGACCATGGTCAGCATCATCAGCCCGGTCGGCCTGCTCGCCGGCTACAGCGCCGACGCCAGCAAGCTCAGCCAGCGCCTGGACCAACTGGACAAAACCAACGGTGGCGAACTGATCCGCCTGCTGTCGGCCAGCACCCAGACCCAGAGCCTGCACAACGACAACGCCCTGAAAGTGCTCGCGCCCTTCACCCCGATTCCCGGCGGCAAGCCCTGGGGCGTGCTGCTGCAAGTGCCGGAGCGGGTCCTGGTGGGCCCGGCCGAAGCCCTGAAGAACCAGCTGGACCAGAGCAATAAAGCCGGCACCCTGGTCGAACTGGGCCTGGGCCTGCTGGCCGCGGTGCTCGGCCTGCTGCTGGTGTGGCTGATGGCGCGCAGCGTGACCCGGCCGATCCTCGGCGTGGCGCACATGCTGGAAGACATCGCCAGCGGCGAAGGCGACCTGACCCGGCGCCTGGCCTACGACAAGAAAGACGAACTGGGCCAGCTGGCCGGCTGGTTCAACCGCTTCCTCGACAAGCTGCAACCGATCATCGCCGAGGTGAAACGCTCGGTGCAGGACGCCCGCGGCACCGCCGACCAGTCCTCGGCCATCGCCACCCAGACCAGCGCCGGCATGGAGCAGCAGTATCACCAGGTCGACCAGGTGGCCACCGCTTCCCATGAGATGAGCGCCACCGCCCAGGACGTCGCCCGCAGCGCGGCCCAGGCCGCGCAGGCCGCCCGCGATGCCGACCAGGCCACGCGCCAGGGCCTGAGCGTGATCGACCGCACCACCGCGAGCATCGATCACCTGGCGGCCGATATGAGCACCGCCATGACCCAGGTCGAAGGCCTGGCCGCCAACAGTGAAAAGATTGGCTCGGTGCTGGAAGTGATTCGCGCCATCGCCGAGCAGACCAACCTGCTGGCCCTCAACGCCGCCATCGAGGCCGCCCGCGCCGGCGAGGCCGGGCGTGGTTTCGCGGTGGTCGCCGACGAAGTGCGCAACCTCGCCCGGCGCACCCAGGAATCGGTGGAGGAAACCCGCCAGGTCATAGAGCAGCTGCAAAGCGGCACCCAGGAAGTAGTCGGCTCGATGGGCAACAGCCATCGCCAGGCCCAGGGCAGCGTCGAGCAGGTCGGCCAGGCGGTCACCGCCCTGCGGCAGATCGGCGACGCGGTGACGGTGATCAGCGACATGAACCTGCAGATTGCCAGTGCCGCCGAAGAGCAAAGCGCGGTGGCCGAGGAGATCAACAACAACGTGGCGACCATTCGCGACGTCACCGAATCGCTGTCGGAGCAGGCCAACGAATCGGCGCGGGTCAGCCAGTCGCTGAACAGCCTGGCCAACCAGCAGCAGAGCCTGATGGACCAGTTCCGGGTCTGACGCCCCTCATCGCGAGCAAGCTCGCTCCTAAAGGGACGGCGCCGTCAGTGTAGGAGCGAGCTTGCTCGCGATAGCGACCCACCTGTCATCGCCAGGCTCGGGGGCAACCGCTACTGGCGCCCAGGCAACTCGATCAACACCCGCAGGCCGCCCTGCGGGCTTTCCAGCAAGCGCAGCACCCCACCCCAGCTCTCGACGATATCGCGCACGATGCCCAGGCCCAGGCCGTGGCCGTCGGTCTGTTCGTCCAGGCGCGTGCCACGGCTGAACACCTGGCTGCGCTGTTCCTCGGGAATCCCCGGCCCGTCGTCGTCCACCGCCAGGCCATAACCCTCGGCGGTCTGCCACACGCTCAGCGCCACTTCGGCATCGGCCCACTTGCAAGCGTTGTCCAGCAGGTTGCCCAGCAGTTCCAGCAGGTCTTCCCGGTCCCAGGGCAGTTGCAGGCCGGGGGCCGCCTGATAGCTCAGGTCCAGGTGCTCGCCATGGATCATGCTCAGGGTCGCCAGCAGCCCCGGCAGCTCGGCGTCGCAATCGAACAGCGCGCCGGGCAAGGCATCGCCGGCCAGGCGCGCGCGGTTCAACTCGCGGTTGAGCCGCTGCTGCACCTGCTCCAACTGCTCCTCGAGCAACTGGCGCAGCTCCGGGTGCGCCTGCAACTTGGGGTTGGACGCCAGGCTCAGCAGCACCGCCAGCGGGGTCTTCAGCGCGTGCCCGAGGTTGCCCAGGGCATTGCGCGAACGCTTCAGGCTGTCTTCGGTATGGGCCAGCAAATGGTTGATCTGCGCCACCAGCGGTTCCAGCTCCAGCGGCACCTGCTCGTCCAGTTGCGAACGCTGGCCGCGCTGCAATTGGGCGATCTGCTCGCGGGCCTGCTCCAGCGGGCGCAAGGCGCGGCGCACGGTGACCCGCTGCAGGATCAGGATCAGCAGCAGGCCGGCCAGGCCCAGGCCCAAGCCCACCTGTTGCATGCGCAGGAAGCTCTCGCGCACCGGGGTGTAGTCCTGGGCCACGCTGATGGAAATCGATTGCCCGAGGCGCCGGTAGTCGGTGCGCAGCACCAGCAGGCGCTGGCCTTCCGGCCCCAGTTGCAGGTTGCTGTGCAGTCCGGTCTGTGCCAGTGCAGGCAGGTCCTGGTCCCACAGCGAGCGGGAGCGCCAGTGCACGTCATCGAAGTCGATGCGAAAGTAATGCCCGGAAAACGGCCGCTGATAAGCCGGCGACAACCGCCGCTCGTCCAGCTGCAAACCCTGGGGGCCCCGGACCAGCGCCACCAGCAGGCTTTCGCTGTCATTGCGCAAGCCGGCTTCCAGGTAGCGTTGCAAGCCCATCTCGAACAGCCACAGGCTGGTCTGCGCCAGCACCAGGCCGACAATCACCATCACACTGATCAGGCCCAGGCTCAGGCGGCGCTGGATCGACCTCACTGGGCGTTCCCGCCGAACAGGTAGCCCTGGCCGCGGCGGGTTTCGATCACGCTGCGCCCGAGCTTGCGCCGCAGGTGGTTGACGTGGACTTCCAGCACGTTGGAATCGCGCTCGGTCTCACCGTCGTAGAGGTGTTCGGCCAAATGGCTTTTCGAGAGGATCTGCTCCGGGTGCAGCATGAAATAGCGCAGCAGGCGGAACTCAGCGGCGGTCAGCTGGATGTCCACGCCGTCGCGCAGCACGCACTGGCGGCCTTCGTCGAGGTGCAGCCCGGCGGCCTGCAATGTCGGCTGGTTGGCCTGGCCATGGGAACGGCGCAGCAGCGCCTGGATGCGCAGGTGCAATTCTTCCGGGTGGAAGGGTTTGGTCAGGTAGTCGTCGGCACCGGCCTTCAGGCCTTCGATGCGCTCGGCCCAGGACCCGCGGGCGGTGAGGATCAGCACCGGGGTCGCCAGGCCGCCGGCGCGCCATTTGGCCAGCACTTCCAGGCCCGGCACCCCCGGCAGGCCGAGGTCGAGCACGATCAGGTCGTAGGGCTCGCTGGCGCCCTGGTACAGCGCGTCACGGCCATCGGCCAGCCAGTCCACGGCGTAGCCCTGGCGGTTGAGCCCGGCCAGCAGTTCGTCGGCCAGGGAGACGTGGTCTTCCACCAGGAGCAGGCGCATCAGTCATCTTCCTTGTCTTTCAGTAAGCGGCCGGTGGTGGCCTCCAGGTCCAGCTCGC
Organism: Pseudomonas sp. GM17; assembly: GCF_000282175.2. Lineage (NCBI taxonomy): Bacteria > Pseudomonadati > Pseudomonadota > Gammaproteobacteria > Pseudomonadales > Pseudomonadaceae > Pseudomonas > Pseudomonas sp. GM17. The sequence continues at coordinate 5,157,747 of NZ_CP124732.1, forward strand.
GGACCACGCCCTCGGCGGTCAGCAGCTCGACTTCATAGATGTAGACGTCGTGTTTTTCTTCCAGCTCGGCTTCCAGCAACTTGGCCCCGGGGTAACGGTCCAGGGCCTGCTGCAGCAATTGCTCCAGCGGCAGGATCACCCCTTGCTGGCGCAGGCGCAGGGCTTCGTCCTGGTCCAGGTCGCGGGCCAGCGCCACCGAGCAAAAAGCCAGAAGCGCCAGGGCCACCCTGCTGCCGGCGCGTAGATTCACCTTCATTACGTATCCTGATGATCCTTGAGCACCTGGCCGCTCACTGCGTCCAATTCCAGGTCCCACTCAACCCCTTGAGGGTCGCGCATCTCGATCTGGTAGATGTACTTGCCGTACTCCTCTTCCAGCTCGGTTTCGGTGATGGTCGCGCCCGGGTGCTTGGCCAATGCCGTGGCATTGAGTTTTTCAAAGGACACAATGGTACCAGCGTCGCGCAGTCTCAGGGCCTCGTCGGGCCCCAGGTCGCGGGCATGGGCCAGGCTGGCGGTCATGCCGATGAGGGTCGCGGTGAACAGGGCAGTCAGGGTTTTCATGGGGTGTCTCCGAATTTCTCGTTATGTGTTGCTACGGGGCTCACGATAGCCGGTCGAACTTAATTGAAACTGAATGGCCATCATCGGCGCCGCGCAGGTTTCATTCGGCGCCGCGGGCCCGAACTTTTATACTCGGCTGTCGCTCGAGATTGAGGCCGGTATGACCGCTATCCACATCAAGTTCCCCGCCCTGACCCTCAAGGCCGGCCCACGCGCCCTGGCGCGCATTCGCGCCAACGGCCTGAGCGCGGCCGAAGTCGGCACCCTGCCCGGCGCCGCCGGCGGGCCGAAAGCCCTGGGCATCCAGGGGCTGGACCTGGCGCTGTTCGGCGAATGGCTGCCAGCGGCGCCACGGGAACGTTCGCTGATTGGCGCCTCGGTGGGTTCCTGGCGCTTCGCCAGCGCCTGCCTGCCGGACGCCGCCGAAGGCATCCGCCGCCTGGGCCAGCTGTACAACGCCCAGAGTTTCGCCAAGGGCGTGAGCATGGCGCAGATCAGCCAGAGCTCGCAGCGCATGCTGCACGAGCTGCTCGACGGCCGCGACGCGAGCATTCTCGACAACCCGCACTACCGGCTGAACATCATGGTGGTGAAAAGCCACGGCCTGCTCGCCGACGACCATCGCGGGCGGCTGGGCCTGGGGCTGTCCTCGGTGATCGCCGACAACCTGCGTGGTCGCGCGCGCCTGGCGCGGCACTTCGAACGCCTGGTGCTGCATGACCCGCGCCTGGCGCCACCGCTGCATGCCCTCGACGACTTCCCCTCGCGCTTCGTGCCGCTGGACACCGGCAACCTGCGCCAGGCCCTGCTGGCCTCGGGTTCGATCCCGATGGTCATGCAAGGCGTGCGCGACCTGCCCGGGGCCGGGGCCGGCACCTTCCGCGACGGCGGCCTGCTGGACTACCACCTCGACCTGCCCTACAGCGGCGACGATATCGTGCTCTACCCGCACTTCACCGACCGGGTGATTCCCGGCTGGTTCGACAAGACCCTGCCCTGGCGCCGCGGCAACCCGGGCCGTTTGCAGGACGTATTGCTGCTGGCACCGTCGAAGGAATACCTGGCGCGCCTGCCCTACGGCAAACTGCCGGACCGCAACGACTTCAAGCGCTTCATGGGCGACGACGCCAGCCGCCAGAAATACTGGCGCAGCGCGATGGACGAAAGCCGGCGCCTGGGCGACGAGTTCCTTGAGCTGGCCGGTAGCGGTCGTCTCGGCGAACAGCTATTGACCCTTTAGTCAGTGTTTTCCCGCAACCGTATAACCAAGCTGGTAAACTCGCCGCCTGCCTTACATCGCCCGCGGCGATAGCCACCTGACCGAGCTGACCGACACTGTGGAAATCTTCAAAGAATTTACCTTCGAATCCGCCCACCGCCTGCCCCATGTGCCTGCAGGCCACAAGTGCGGGCGCCTGCACGGCCACTCGTTCAAGGTGGCCATCCACCTGAGCGGCGACCTCGATCCGCACACCGGCTGGATTCGCGATTTCTCCGAGATCAAGGAGATCTTCAAGCCGCTCTACGAGCGCCTGGACCACAACTACCTGAACGACATCCCCGGCCTGGAAAACCCCACCAGCGAAGTGCTGGCCAAGTGGATCTGGAACGAGCTCAAACCCCTGCTGCCGGAGTTGAGTGCGATCCGCATTCACGAGACCTGCACCAGCGGCTGCATCTATCGCGGCGAGTAACGCCCCAACCTACCCTTGTAGGAGCAGCCGGTCGACGCTCGATTGCTCGCGATGAGGTCCTCGAAGACGGCATCGCCCTTGCGGATTTATCGCGAGCAAGCTCGCTCCTACAGATAACCCGTCGTTTTGGCTTATGCTCTTGCCTCTTGTGCCCAGAGGAAGATCGCCATGACCGACTGGCTGCTGGATCGGCAATATCGTTTCAAGGGGCAAACGGTGCGCTACGCCATTCACGGCGACGGCCCGCCTCTGGTATTGGTGCACGGCACGCCGTTTTCTTCCTACGTCTGGCACCGCATCGCCCCGCATTTCAGCGCCAGCCACCGGGTGCACTATTTCGACCTGCTGGGCTACGGCCAATCGGAACAGGCCGCCGGCCAGGATGTGTCCCTCGGCGTGCAGAACCAGCTGCTGGCCGAACTGCTGGAGCACTGGGGCCTGGAGCGCCCGGACGTGGTGGCCCACGACTTCGGCGGCGCCACCGCCCTGCGCGCCCACCTGCTCAACGGCAAGGACTACCGCAGCCTGACCCTGCTCGACCCGGTGGCGCTGTCGCCCTGGGGCTCGCCGTTCGTGCAGCACGTGCGCCAGCATGAACAGGCCTTCAGCGGGGTGCCGGACTATATCCAGCGCGCCATAGTGCCGGCCTACATTCGTGGGGCGATCCAGCGCGAGATCCCCGACCGGGAACTGGCGCCCTACGTCCAGCCCTGGCTCGGCGCCAGCGGCCAGGCCGCCTTCTACCGGCAGATCGCGCAAATGGACGAGCGCTATACCGCGGAGGTGGCCGGGCTTTATCCCGGCATTCGCTGCCCGACCCAGATCCTCTGGGGCGAGGACGATCAGTGGATCCCCATCGAACGCGGGCGCCAGTTGCACCGGCTGATCCCCGGCTCACGGTTCCAGGCGGTGCCCAACGCCGGCCACCTGCTGCAGGAAGACGCACCGGAAGCCATCATCGCCGCGCTGCTGCGCTTTCTGCCCCAGGCCGGGAGCCAGGCATGAGCCCACGTATCTACCTCGCCGGCTTCGACCTGTTTCGCCGCGATGCCATCGCCCGCGGCGAATACCTCAAGCACCTGTGCCAGGCCCAGGGCCTGCAAGGCCTCTACCCCTTCGACCAGCAGGTGCCGGCCCAGCCGACGCCGGAGCAGACCGCGCAGCTGATCTGCCAGCAGAACATGCAGCTAATCCGCGGCTGCGACGCGGTGCTGGCCAACCTCAACGACTTTCGCGGCCTGGAGCCGGACTCCGGCACCGCCTTCGAGGTGGGCATGGCCATCGCCCTGGGCAAACCGGTGTGGGCCTGGTTCGAGGCGCCCGCGACCCTGCGCGAACAGGTGCCCCATGACGCCGACGGCCGCGACGCCGAAGGTTTCCTGGTGGAGGACTTCCACCTGCCGCGCAACCTGATGCTGGCCTGCACCTGGGCCGGCCACAGCGGCAGCGCCGAAGAAGCCCTGCCGCGCCTGGCCGCCTACCTCGCCCAGCAACCACCGCCCCGTCCCCTGTAGGAGCGAGCTTGCTCGCGATAAGTCTTCAAGGCCGATGCAATACTCAAGGGCCTCATCGCGAGCAAGCTCGCTCCTACAGTGACGGATTCAGCCCCGGCGATTACCTGAGGACACGCACCATGGAAAACACCTGGCTCACCCACGCCAAACGCTTGCAGGCCCTGGCCTCCACCGGGCTGCATTTCTGCAAGGACCCGTTCGATCGCGAGCGTTACCAGGAAGTCGCCGACATCGCCCACAGCATGCTCGCGCAACTGGCCGACGTGCCCCTGGAACGCATCGCCGGCCTGGTGTCGGACTTCGCCAAACGCTACTCGACACCCCTGGTGGATGTGCGCGGCGCCTTGATCGAAGACGAGCGCATCCTCCTGGTCCGCGAACAGACCGACGGGCGCTGGGCCATGCCCGGCGGGTATGCCGACATCGGCCTGTCGGCCGCCGAAAACATCGTCAAGGAGATCCACGAAGAGGCCGGGCTCAGCGTCTCGGCCCGCGCCCTCTACAGCGTCCGGCACAAGGCCAAGGGCCCCTTCACCCCCGACACCCGGGACTTCTACAAGCTGTATTTTCTCTGCGAACGCAGTGAGCGCAGCGCCCCGGTGGCCGGCTCGGAAGTCAGCGACGCCGGGTTCTTCGCCCTCGACGCCCTGCCCGAACTGTCCCGCGGCCGCACCGTGGAAAGCGATATCGAAGCCGCCTTTGCCTTCCACCGCGGCGAAACCCGCCTGACCCTGTTCGATTGATCGGGCGTCCGTGATCCAATTTGTCTCACCGGCGCACCGCTTTCGCGCCTGAGCCGGCCAATCGGCCGCGCCGGAAAGCAAAAATCCCCTGCTTGTCTATAAATCTCCTGCAGGTTGCACAGCGCCAGCCGAACGCCCCTGACCCTGGGGGCGTTGGCACGGCGACTGCAGCAGATGCCTGCGTCGCTTACGCACCAGGCCACGCCTGGGCCAATCAGGGGAAGGCACATGACGCAGAACGATCCAGGCAACGACTACCCGCTCAGCGAAGTGCCGATGCACGCGCGCAAGGGCCTGGCCTCCACGGCCATGGTGCTGCTGGGCTTCACCTTTTTCACCGCCACCATGTTCGCCGGCGGCAAGCTCGGCGTGGCCTTCAGCTTTGGCCAGATGCTCGGAGTGATCGTCCTCGGCAACCTGCTGCTGGGCCTGTACGCGGCGGGCCTGGGCTATATCGCCTTCAAGAGCGGCCTGAACTCGGTGCTGATGGGGCGCTTCTGTTTCGGCGAGGTGGGCAGCAAGCTCAGCGACCTGATCCTCGGCTTCACCCAGATCGGCTGGTACGCCTGGGGCACCGCCACCGCCGCAGTGGTACTGGGCAAGTATTTCGAGCTGGGCCAGGGCACCGTGCTGGGGCTGATGGTGCTGTTCGGTCTGGTGTTCTGCGCCACCGCCTACGTCGGTTATCGCGGGCTGGAAATTCTCTCCTGGATCGCGGTGCCGGCCATGGCCCTGCTGCTGTTGCTGTCGATGTGGGTGGCCACGGTCAAGGTCGGCGGCCTCGAGGGGTTGCTGGCCGTGGTGCCGAGCGCCAGCCTCGACCTGTCCACGGCCATCACCCTGGTGTTCGGTACCTTCGTCAGCGGCGCCACCCAGGCTACCAACTGGACGCGTTTTTCCCGCTCGGCCAGGGTCGCCGTGCTGGCCAGCCTGATCGGCTTTTTTATCGGCAACGGCCTGATGGTGCTGATCGGTGCCTACGGCGCCATCGTCTACCAGCAGCCGGACGTGGTCGAAGTGCTGCTGTTGCAGGGCTTCGCCATGGCCGCCATGGCCATGCTCCTGCTGAATATCTGGAGCACCCAGGACAACACCATCTACAACTTCGCCGTCGCCGGCTGCAACCTGCTGCGCACTGGCCGACGCAAGACTGTGACCCTGGCCGGGGCGGTGATCGGCACCCTGCTAGCGCTGCTGGGCATGTACGACATGCTGGTGCCCTACCTGATTCTGCTGGGCACGGTGATCCCGCCGATTGGCGGGGTGATCATGGCCGACTTCTTCTATCGCTACCGCGGCCAGTACCCGCGCCTGGCCGACAGCAAATTGCCGGCGTTCAACTGGGCCGGCCTGGGCGCCTATGCCATCGGCACCGTGGCGGCCTTCGGCTCGCCCTGGGTCGCGCCGCTGGTAGGCATCGCGGCCGCCGCCCTGAGCTACATGCTGCTGAGCAGCCTGCTCGGCGCACGCGCCACCACCGCCGCGGACATCCAGGCATGAGCCCGGGCCACGCGACGTTGCGGCCGCCGGCCCGAGCGCCGTACCCTGACCGCCAGGATTGAAAAAGGAATCGCTCCGATGCTCATCATCAACGCCCGCCTGCGCAACCGCGAAGGCCTGCACGAACTGCACCTGGAGAACGGTCGCATCGCCAGCATCGCCCGGCAGACCGAAGCCCCGACCCTGGGCCCCGACGACCTCGACGCCGGCGGCAACCTGGTGGTGCCGCCCTTCGTCGAGCCGCACATTCACCTGGACGCCACCCTCACCGCGGGCGAGCCGCGCTGGAACATGAGCGGCACCCTGTTCGAAGGCATCGAATGCTGGGGCGAGCGCAAGGTCACCATCACCCAGGAAGACACCAAGGCCCGCGCCCGGAAAACCCTGCGCGCCCTCGCCGCCCACGGCATCCAGCACGTGCGTACCCATGTCGATGTCACCGACCCGGAGCTGACCGCGCTCAAGGCCATGCTCGAAGTGCGCGAGCAAAGCGCGCACCTGGTGGACATGCAGATCGTCGCCTTCCCTCAGGAAGGCATCGAAAGCTACCGCAACGGCCGCGAGTTGATGGAAGAGGCGATCCGCCTGGGCGCCGATGTGGTGGGCGGTATCCCGCACTTCGAGTACACCCGCGACCAGGGCGTCAGCTCGGTGAAGTTCCTCATGGACCTGGCCGAACGCACCGGCTGCCTGGTGGACGTGCATTGCGACGAGACCGACGACCCGCATTCGCGTTTTCTCGAAGTGCTGGCCGAGGAAGCTCGCAGCCGCGACATGGGTTCGCGGGTGACCGCCAGCCACACCACCGCCATGGGCTCCTACGACAACGCCTACTGCGCCAAGCTGTTCCGCCTGCTCGGCCACTCGGGCATCAGCTTCGTCTCCTGCCCCACCGAAAGCATCCACCTGCAGGGGCGCTTCGACAGCTTCCCGAAACGCCGCGGCGTGACCCGGGTCAACGAGCTGCTGGAAGCCGGGATGAACGTGTGTTTCGGCCAGGACTCGATCGTCGATCCCTGGTACCCCCTGGGTAACGGCAACATCCTGCGGGTGCTGGAAGCCGGCCTGCATATCTGCCACATGCTCGGCTACCGCAACCTGCAGAGCGCCCTCGACCTGGTCACCGACAACAGCGCCAAGGCCCTGGCCCTGGGTGAGCGTTACGGCCTGGAGGAAGGCCGGCCGGCCAACCTGCTGATCCTGTCGGCCGACAGCGACTACGAAATGATCCGCAGCCAAGGCCTGCCGCTGTACTCGATCCGCGACGGCAAGGTGCTGATGAAACGGCAGATGGCCCAGGTCGAGCTGCCAGGTGATGCGGGGTTTGTGTAACGGCCGCTGACATCATCGCGGGCAAGCCTCGCGCCTACAGAAGCAGGTTGCATATTCCTCTGTAGGAGCGAGGCTTGCCCGCGAAGGCGGCATCTGACTCAACACTTTTTCGAATCAGGGTTTACGACTGGACTCGTACTTTTCCAGAATGATCCGGACAGGCTTTTCAAGCGAAGAGAACGCATTCGGGCATAGCTTCTTGGCTGCCAAATACGCCTCAAAACAATGATCCGAGGCGGAACCTTTTATCTGCGTATAAGCACCATCGGCCAGTGTCGCCCCGGCACCTAGATGCTGTGCCTTGGACAGCTCTGTCGCCGCCTCCCGTATATCCTTGGCCCCTTGAGTAGAACAGGCTGAGATCCCCCTATCACGCAACCGCTGCATCTCTGCATATTCACTGGTGCATTCAACGTCTCGGTTTGCAAAAGCCAGGGCCAACTGCTGATTGGCTTTCGATCGGTCAAGATCAAAAGCAGGTTTTTCGTTAACGACGGCAAGAATGCCCAACAACAGCAAAAGACCACCGCCCAACTTGACCCACACGGACTCTCTGGACCCGGAGAACCCCAAGAGCACGCAGAAGCCAGCCAGAAAACCTGCTTCAAGCGCCACCGCAGCGGAAAACCAGGCACTATCGCAAGCATTAAGAACAGCAATCACACATCCGGCCAATATCGCCAATGCGGCAATAATTACTCTGAGCGTCACAAATACTCCGAAGATCAGCACAAAAGACGAGATGCCTTTCACAACACACTAATCGGCACACAATCGCCACCCTTGAGTTGTTATCCCAAGCATCATCGTGCCTGAACCTCTACAGACGCTCTTCAAGCTCTCCGAAAAGTCCTGCGGACTATTGCGCAGCCTGCAACAGCGGCTACGGAATCAGGCGCGCCGTCCCGAACAGGCTCACCCGCACCAGCTCCCCACCCCGCTCCTCCAGGCGCAGCGGCGCGGTGCCGCCGGGCATCACCACCGCGACTTCGCCGGCCTTGACCCAACCGACCCGCCACGCCGCGCTGGCCACCGCGCTGGCGCTGGTGCCGGAGGATGCCGTGGGGCCTTCGCCGCGTTCGAACACCCGTGCAGCGATGCGCTGCGGGCCCTCCAGCCACGCCCATTGCAGGTTCACCCCGGCCGGACAGGGTTCACCGCTGCCGGTGGGCAGGGCGTAGGCGATACGGGTCAGGGCCTCGGCCAGGGGCGCTTCGCTCATCTGCCGGTTGCCCGGCAAGGCGCTGGCGTCACTGACCAGGGTCACGCAATGGGGGTTGCCGATACGCACGAACTGGCTACGGCACCATTGCGGGTGCAACCGCGCCAGCCCGCGCACCCGGCTCAGCTCGACGCAGCTCGAACCGTCATGCTCGACCCCGTGTTGCGCACCCACGGCGTGCGGGCCGAACGCCGGTTGCCCGAGGTCCAGCCAGAAACCGGACACCCCGGCCACCTGCGCCGGCTCGACCAGGGTCGCCAGCGGCGACACCCCGTCCGGCTTGTCGTGATGCACCCGCAGCTGCGCAGGCCCCTGGGCCGGCAGCAGCCCTTGCTCGGTCAAGGCCTGGGAAAAGATGGTCAGGCCGTTGCCGCTGCGCTCGGCCAGGGTGCCGTCGGTGTTGACGATCAGCAGGTCGAACGGCGGCGCGTCCTGGAACGGCCCGACCAGCAAACCGTCGCTGCGATGGGCCTTGGCCCCTTCCGGCCGGGTGCCGGAGGGCCAACTGCACAGGGCTTCGATGGCCTGCTCGCTCCAATTGGCCCGGGCCAGCGCCGCCTCGGCCGCGCTGGCCGGCAAGGCGATCCCCAACCGGCGTACCGCCTCGGGCGCCACCACGCCGTAAAGATTGCCGCGGGCATCGTAGAAAGCAGTCATTGCAGGGCTCCAAAAGCAGACGGGCCGCTGACATTACTGTGAATGCAGCGGCCCGGCCAAGCTTCTCCTGCCTGGCTCAGCGCACCAGGCACGGCTGCTTGTTGTCGAAGCGCCAGCCCGGGATCAGGAACTGCATGGCCACGCTGTCGTCCCGCGCCCCCAGGCCCCGGCTGTTGTACAGCTCATGGGCGCGGGCCAGCGCGTCCAGGTCCAGTTCGACGCCCAGCCCCGGCGTCTGCGGCACCGCCACGCAGCCCTCGACGATCTGCAGCGGATTGCGGGTCAGGTGCTGGCCGTCCTGCCAGATCCAGTGGGTGTCGATGGCGGTGATCTCGCCCGGCGCCGCGGCCGCCACATGGGTGAACATGGCCAGGGAAATGTCGAAGTGGTTGTTGGAATGCGAGCCCCAGGTCAGCCCCCATTCATGGCACATCTGCGCCACCCGCACCGAACCCTGCATCGTCCAGAAATGCGGATCGGCCAGGGGAATGTCCACCGCTTGCAACTGGATCGCGTGGCCCATTTCCCGCCAGTCGGTGGCGATCATGTTGGTCGCCGTGGGCAGCCCGGTGGCGCGGCGGAATTCGGCCATCACCTCGCGCCCGGAGTAACCGTTTTCCGCGCCGCAGGGGTCTTCGGCATAGGCCAGCACCCGGTGTTGATCGCGACACAGGGCGATCGCCTGTTTCAGCGACCAGGCACCGTTGGGGTCGAGGGTGATGCGCGCCTTGGGAAAGCATTCGGCCAGGGCGGTGACGGCCTCCATTTCCTCTTCGCCGCGCAGCACGCCGCCCTTGAGCTTGAAGTCGTTGAAGCCATACCGCGCCTTGGCCGCCTCGGCCAGGCGCACGATGCTCTCGGCGTTCAGCGCCGGTTCATGGCGCAGGCGCAGCCAGGCATCGTCGGCCTCGGCTTCGTTGCGGTAGGCCAGGTCGGTCTGGCGCCGGTCGCCGATGTAGAACAGGTAGCCGAGCATCTTCACCGATTCGCGCTGCTGGCCTTCGCCGAGCAACGCCGCCACCGGCACCCCGAGGAACTGGCCGAGCAGGTCGAGCAGCGCCGCTTCCAGCGCGGTCACCGCATGGATGGCGATGCGCAGGTCGAAAGTCTGCTGGCCCCGCCCGCCGGCATCGCGCTCGGCAAAACGTTGGCGCACCCGGTTGAGCAGCTTCTGGTAATGGCCGATGGGCTGGCCGACCAGCAGTTCCCGGGCCTCTTCGAGGGTCGCGCGAATCCGCTCGCCCCCCGGCACTTCACCGACCCCGGTGTTACCGGCGCTGTCGGTAAGGATCACGATATTGCGGGTGAAAAACGGGCCGTGGGCGCCGCTGAGGTTGAGCAGCATGCTGTCATGCCCGGCCACCGGCACCACTTGCAGTCGGGTGACAAGCGGTGTCTGGCCAGGGTGATGATGGGTGGATTCAAAAGTCATGGGGCGGTTCCTGTCGGCAAAGGTCAGTGGGTTTTGTCCAGCAGCGGGCGGGCATCGTCCAAGGGCGTCGGCATGACATGGGCCTTGGGCCGGGTGCGGGCGAAAAACACGATGATCGCGGCGATGATCGAGGTCGCCGCCAGGCTGTACAGGCCACCCTGGATCGACCCGGTGCGTTGTTCCAGCAGGCCGAAGGTGGCCGGGGCGACGAAGCCGCCGAGGTTGCCGATGGAGTTGATCAGGGCGATCACCGCGGCGGCGATGCGCGCATCCAGGTAGGCCTGGGGAATCGGCCAGAACAGCGCGGATGCCGACTTGAAGCCGATAGCGGCGAAGCACACGGCGACGAAGGCGAACACCGGCCCGCCGGTGGTGGACAGGAACATCCCGACGGCCGCCACCAGCAAGGCGCTGGCGACCCAGGCCTGCTGGAACTTCCATTTGCCGGACGCCGCGGCGAAGGCATACATGGCGATGATCGAGATCAGCCAGGGAATGGAGTTGAAGAAGCCCACCTGCAGGTCGCTGAGGTCGCCCATCTTCTTGATGATGCTCGGCAGCCAGAAGGTCGCGGCGTAGATGGTCAGCTGGATGCAGAAGTAGATCAGGCAGAACAGCAGGATCTGCCGGTCCTTGAGCAGGGTCCAGAGCGACGGCTTGACCGGCATCGCCGCTTCGCGCTCGCGCTGTTCGCCGTCGATCGCCCGCACCAGCGCCTCCTGCTCGCCGGGGCTCAGCCACTTGGCGTCACGGGGCGTGGAGTCGAGCCAGAACCAGACAAAACCGCAGAGCAGCACCGAAGCCATGCCCTCGATGATGAACATCCACTGCCAGCCGTGCCAGCCCAGGCCCTCGATCTGCAACAGCGCTCCGGACAGCGGGCCGGAGACCAGCGAAGCCACGGCCGAACCGCTTAGGAAAATGGCGATCGCCTTGCCCCGCTCCACCCCGGGCAACCAGCGGGTGAAGTAATAGATCACCCCGGGGAAGAACCCGGCCTCGGCCACCCCCAGCAGGAAGCGCAGCACATAGAACTGGGTTTCGTTCTGCACGAAGGCCATGGCCGTGGCCACCAGCCCCCAGGTGAACATGATGCGGGTCAGCCAGATCCGCGCGCCGACCCGCTGCAACAGCATGTTGGACGGCACTTCGAACAACGCGTAACCGATGAAGAACAGCCCGGCGCCAAAACCGTAGGCCGCGGCGCCGATGCCCAGGTCATGTTCCAGGTGGGTGCGGACGAAGCCGATGTTGACCCGGTCGATGTAGTTGACGATGAACATGATGACGAACAGCGGCAGCACATGGCGCTTGACCTTCGCCACGGCGATGGCCAGCAGGGAATCGTCGCCGGCCGGATTGAGGGTGGTATTCACGATGCCTCTCCCACTTGTTTGTTGTTGTGTGCGGGTGACTGGGCGAGCGCCCTAGTTGACAGTCATCATACAAGTAGAAAAATAGCGTCACAAGCGCAGACTCGTCGCAGAAGTCGGTACTCGAGGCTTTGTTGATCGAAGAGAATGTTGAGAAATAAACTCAACCAATTGATTTAATTCATATAAATAAAAAATATAGGCACAGAAATATTTTTCAGGCTGCACTCGCGCTGAGAACCTGCACTGAACCCTGAAGTGACTTATCCGATAACTTGTCATACATGTCAGACAAGTTGAGCCCTGCCCGGCCACTTCGGTGATAAGCTTTTTGCTTCCTCCCCGCGCGACCTTGCCATGAGCACCGAATCCGATATCGCCCCGGGCCGCCGTCGCCCTTCCACCAACCTGGCCCATGACCTGGTCAGCGACCTGACCCAACAGATCATGCGCGGCCTGCTCAAGCCCGGTGACAAGCTGCCGTCGGAAAGCACCATCGTCCGCGCCCATGGCGTCAGCCGCACCGTGGTGCGCGAAGCCATCTCCAAACTGCAGGCCGCCGGCTGGGTGGAAACCCACCATGGCGTCGGCAGCTTCGTGCTGGAACGCCAGGACACTCACGGCCTGCGCTTGAACGTCGATACCGCCCTGAGCGTGCGCGACATCCTCGAATTGCGCCTGGGCCTGGAAACCCAGGCGGTGGCTCTCGCCGCCCGCCGGCGCAGCGCCGAGCAACTGGCGCAGATGCGCCAGGCGCTGGACGACTACCAGCAACTGCTGGCCAACAACGACAGTTGCGTGGAGGCTGACCAGCGTTTCCACCTGCTGATCGCCGAAGCCACCGGCAACCCCTATTTCGTGCAGATCCTGCAATCGTTGGGCAACGCCCTGATCCCCCGGACCCGGGTGCGCGACGCCGAGCGCGGCGATGTCGACCTGGCGCAACTGGCGACCCTGGCCAACCAGGAACACGAAACCCTCTACGCCGCCATCCGCCGCCAGGACCCGGATGCCGCACGGGCGGCGATGTGGACCCACCTGAGCAACAGCCGGGAGCGGTTTTCGGCGGGGTGAGGGCATGCGCCCGCGTCTATCGGGGTAGCGGCGCTCAGCCTGTTCCGTGCCGGGCGAAATAGCGCCCCGGCGTCACCCCGAACTGACGTCGGAACATGGCGATAAAGGCGCTGACATTGTCGTAGCCCAGGTCCAGCGCCACCCGGGTCACTGCATCGCCCGCCGCCAGGCGCTCCAGGGCCCGCAGCAATCGCGCGCGCTGCCGCCACTGGCTGAAGGCAAAACCGGTCTCGGCGACAAAACGCCGGGCCAGGGTTCGTGGCGAGATCCCCGCCCATTGCGCCCAGGCCTCCAGGCCGCGGCTGTCCGCCAGGTCGTCGGCCAGCACCTGGCAGATCCGCCGCAACCGCGGGTCCACAGGCAATGGCAGGCCAAAGGGTTCCACCGGCAGGCTGCCCAGTTCATCGAGGATCACCCGGGCGATGCGCAATTGCGGCTCATCCAGCGCGCCTTGTGGCCAGCTCGCCGCACGCATCACCGCCTCCAGCAACAACCCGGAGGTGGCAATGATCCGTGGTTGCGCCGGCAGTTCGTGGCAGGCCTCGGGCTCGACATAGATGCTCCAGCCGTCGAACGGGCCATGGGAACGCAGGGCGTGTTCGCAGCGGGGCGGCACCCACACCGCATGGGTCGCCGGCACCACCCACTGGCTGTCGGCCGCCGTCACCGACAACAGGCCGCGCCGGGCGCCGAGCAGTTGGCCGCGGGCATGACTGTGGGCGGCGGTCTGCCGTTCGATCGGGCTGTGTTGCCACGCCGCGACCAGCAGCGGGCCGCTCTCGGCTTGAGCGAGCAAGGGGGAAACCAAAGGTTGGGACATTGGCTGTTTCACGTTATTCAACGGCAAGAACCAGGCAGTTTAGCCAATCCTCGGGCCGCAGACTGAACGCTCATTCACACGAGGATTGCTCCATGCGCGCCGAAGACCTGTTACCCGATCAACTCAACCATGGCGACTTCAATGGCACCCAGGTACGCAAGGGTACGGTGGGGGCCTTCCTGATCAATGCCCGGCTGTGGAGCGACCCGGGCACCTCGGCGCAGCAGCGCCGCGTGGCCGAAGAAGATCTGCTGGCCGCCCTGCCGGCGCTCAGGGCCCTGGGGCTGTTCGAGCTGATGCGCGTGCGCGACCCGGCCTTACGGACGTTGTGCGAGCAAGACTAACGCCAACAGCCCCTGTAGCCGCTGCCGAGCCTGCGAGGCTGCGACAGACCCGCAGGGTCTCCAGCGCCCGCAAGATCCCCGCGAGCGTGCCGCTCGATCGCAGCCTGCGGCAGCGGCTACACAAGCATCGAGCCTGACCGGAATATCGAGGGAGTCCCCGTTCCCTGTAGCCGCTGCCGAGCCCGCGAGGCTGCGATAGACCCGCAGGGTCTCGGCGCCCGCAAGATCCCCGCGAGCGTGCCGCTCGATCGCAGCCTGCGGCAGCGGCTACACAAACATCGGGCTGACCGGACGGCAGGCGTTTAGCGAATCGGCAAGGCAATCGGCCGAATCGGCGCGGCATCGGCACCGCGCAACTTCAATGACGCACCGATAAAGGCGAACTGGTACACCCGGTCCCGCGACAGGCCTTCGAGATTGACCAGTTCCAGGATCGGCGCGCCCTGCATCGCCAGCAGGTAGGTATGCAACGGCAAGTAGTTGCCTTCCACCTCCGACGGGAAGGTCTCGAAACTCAGGTTATCGGCGCCCACCACCATCGCGCCGCCCTCCTCCACCAGGAACTTCGCCGCGTCCAGGCTCATGCCCGGCGGGTTGGCCATATAGGCCTGGGCCTTTTCGTAGTCGCGCATGCGCCCGGTGCGGATCAGCACCACGTCGCCCTTTTCCAGGCTGACCTTCTGCGCCTTCAGCGCCTGTTGCAGGTCGGCGCGGGTCACCCGGTAATTGTCCGCCAGCATGTCCACGCCCTTGGCCGCGGCGACGTCGATCAGCACCCCGCGGGCAACGATCGGCGGCAGTTTTTCCGCGCCGGTGACGTTCCAGCCACGGTCGCCCAGGTGCTGGTCGGCGCGAAAGCCGTTCCAGATCTTGCCGTCGAGGCCGAAGTGGTTAAGCGCATCGATATGGGTGCCCATATGGGCGTACATCGACACCGCCGAGCCGGTATAGCTGACATGCCGGTTCATCGGTTCGCCGACCTGCATCGGGTCGGCGATCACATTGCCGTGGGGGGTGTGGGTCATCCACATCTGGTACGGCGGATCGCCCGCCGCCTGCCAGCTGGGCATGCCGACGAAATACTCGACTGCCAGGTCGTAGGCCTGGCTGCCGCTGACCCGGGCCATGATCGCCGCCCGCGACTGCTCGGTGATCAGGTTCAGGCGGCCGATCTCATCTTTCGGCCCCCAGGGGCTGACGCCGACTTCGGCCTGGGGCGCGGCGCCGCACAGCGCACTGAACAGCGACAAGGCGGCCAGGCCGGGGATGACAGGCAACAAACGGGAAACAGCCATGACGACACTCCTGTGAAATGAAGTGTCCATGGTATGGATTAACAATTCGGCGATAATCAGCCGTTTCGTTAAGACATATTCAACCCAGGAGAAACAATATGGATGTGCTGGCAGCCATGCGCACCTTTCGTCGAGTGGTGGAGCGCGCCAGCTTCAGCCTCGCGGCCAACGACCTGGGGCAATCCACCGCCGCGGTCAGCAAGCAGGTGCGCCAGCTGGAGGAACACCTGGGCAGCCTGTTGCTGCTGCGTACCACGCGCCGCATGAGCCTGTCGGACGCCGGCCAGGCCTACTTCAGCGAGTGCTGCCACCTGCTCGACGAACTGACGGCCCTGGAATGCGCGACCCGCGCCGGCACCCGCGAGCCCGGCGGCCGCTTGCGGGTCAACGCGCCGCTGTCGTTCGGCCTCAAGGTGCTGTCGCCGATCCTGGCCGACTTCATGCGGCGCTACCCGCAATTTCACATCGACCTGACCCTCGACGACCGCCTGCTGGATGTGGTGAGCGAAGGCTTCGACGTGTCGTTGCGGATACGCCGACAGTTGAGCGACTCGTCGCTGATCGCCCGGCGCCTGGGGGAAATCGAACAGGTGATCTGCGCCGCCCCGGCCTACCTGCAGGCCAAGGGCAGCCCACAGACGGTCGATGAGCTGCGCGAGCACAGCTGCTTGGCCTATCGCCTGGCCGAACACCCCGGCCACTGGCAGCTGGAAGGCCCGCAAGGCAGCAGCCGCCTGGAACTGCCGGTGCGTTTTGCCGTGGACAACAGCCTGATGCTCAGCGACATGCTCCAGGCCGGGCTGGGCATTGGCGCCCTGCCCTCGTTCATCGCCCAGCCGCTGCTCGACAGCGGCCAGTTGCAGCGGGTCCTGCCCTGTCACTCCATGCCGCGTCGGACCATCTACGCGGTGTATGCCAGCAATCGCCATGTGTCGCAGAAGATCCGCTTCTTCGTCGACTTCCTGGCCCAGGCCCTCGGCCCGCTCCAGGAAGCCGATCAGGCAATGCCTCAGGCGGACTGAGCCTGGGCCACCAGCCAAGCGATCAGCCAGGACGCCGCCGGCCCCGGTGGCGTGTCGAGACGGTAGATGGCGTCGAAGCCATAAGGCAGGCCCTGGCCGCCCGGCAGATCGAGTTGCACCAGGCGCCCACCGGCCAGGTCCTCCTCGACCATCGGCGCCGGCATGTTGCCCCAGCCGATGCCTTCCCTGAGCAGCATATGCTTGGAGCCCAGGTCCGCCAGGCGCCAGCTGTGGGTGCCGACCACGCCGAAATCCTGATTGCGCGTCAGCTCGGAACGGTCTGACAGCACCAACTGCACATGCTCGCGACCAGCCCCCGGCAGGTTGACCGATGCTTGCGCCAGCGGGTGTTCCGGGGCGGCGACCGGGATCAACCGGACGAACCCCACCTGCACCCGCTCGATACCGGGAATATTGCGGTTCACCATGCCGCTGACACCCACCGCGGCGCGCCCCGCCAGCACCATCTCGGCCACCGCGCCCAGGGCCTCCATGTGCAGGTGCAGCTGCACCGTGGGGAACTCGCGGCGGAAGTTTTTCAGCGCATCGACGATGCGCGCCGCCGGGAACATCACGTCGATCACCAGGTGAACCTCTGCTTCCAGGCCTTGCAGCAGCCCCTTGACCTTGGCCCGCAGGCCGTCGATGCCGTTATAGATGCTCCGCGCCTCGGCCAGCACCGTGCGCCCGGCCTCGGTGAGCTGGGGTTTGCGGGTGGTCTTGCGGTCGAACAGGCTGACCCCCAGTTGCAGCTCCAGGTTGGCCATGGAATAGCTGATCACCGAGGTGGCGCGATGCAGCTTGCGCGCCGCGCCGGCAAAGCTGCCGACCTCGACGATGGTGAGGAAGATGCGCAATTGATCGAGGGTGGGCGTACCGGGGTTGCTGGACATGGGGCTGTTCTCGCAAAGGCTACGTTCTAAAAAATCGAACCTGACACTCGAAATTATTCGGCTATTACGTTCATAACGCCAGTGGCAAACTTCTCTCCATCGCGGCGCACCAAGGTGGTGAGGCCGAATCCACCGAGAGAATCCAGCATGTCCACACTGACCAACAGCCTGTCCACTACCTCGAACAGCAACGCCAGCATCAGCCTGATCGGGCGCGTCCTGCTCAGCGCCATTTTCATCCTTTCCGGTTTCTCGAAAATCGCCGCGCCGGCCGCGATGGTCGGCTACATCCAGTCGGTCGGCCTGCCCTTCCCGCAACTGGCCCTGGGCATCGCCATCGCCGTGGAACTGGGTGGCGGCCTGCTGCTGATCGCCGGCTATCGCACCCGCCTGGTCGCCCTGGGCCTGGCCGTGTTCAGCGTGGCCACCGCCCTGGCCTTCCACAACAACCTGGGCGACCAGAACCAGTTCATCCACTTCTTCAAGAACATCGCCATGGCCGGCGGCCTGCTGCAAGTGGTGGCCTTCGGCGCCGGTCGCTTCAGCCTGGATGCCCGTCGCCAGGGCTGATCGGCCTCCCCACGACAACACGGCGCCCAAGGGCGCCGCGTTGTCGTTTTTACCAGCCAGCCAGAACTACCCTGGGTTCTGTAGGAGCGAAGCTTGCTCGCGATAAGAACGACGCGGTCCGCCTGACAGACCGCGTTTTCGTTTATCGCGAGCAAGTCGAATCGCCGCCCGCTCGCTCCTACAGAAGAACTTTTGTTTTTGGCAAACCGGGGCCAATCACTCATCAAGGCTGGGTCGGCACATCCAGCCCGACCTTGACCCGGCTCATGGCCACCAGGGTCTTGAAGCGCTTGACGTTGTTGTTCTCGAAGAACAGCTCACGAGTCAATTCGTTGTACTGGGCCATGTTGCGCACGGCGAAGATCAGCACGAAATCGCACTCGCCCGCCACGTAGTAGCACTGCTGCACCTGCGGGCAGGCCTGGAAGCTGCGCTTGAGCGCATCGAGCTGATCGATGCGTTCGCTCTCCACCTCCACCTCGACAATGATGCTCAACTCATAGCCCAGGGCCTCGGGAGCGATGACCGCGCTGTAGCGTTCGATCACCCCTTCATCGCTCAGGCGCTTGAGGCGCCGGTTGACCGCCGCGGTGGACAGGTTCACCCGCAACCCCAACTCGCTTTGCGGGGTGCGCGCATCGCGTTGCAGTTCGGCGAGCAGTTTCAGGTCGTAGGCATCCAGGCTGGTGGTCATGCGGGCAATCCATGGGCGGGCAATCAGTGGTGGGCAATCAATGGAATGAAATTGTGCAAAGGCTGGCGATTATGCGAAACAAATTCGCCAGCCACGCAATATTATTTCCAGGGCTGCGAGCCGGGGCCTGGCCAGTGGCGCGCTGGGCTCGTCGATGGCTGGCCCGGCCTGGCGCTTCCTGCAACCTTCGAACGATTGCCTGGTCACACTCCCCGACGCGCTCACCGCCGGCGCCATGTGCCAGCTGGCCACCGGCAGCGCCCGGGACATTCCCCTGCTGGCCGGCGAATCCGCTGCCGCGGGCCTCGCGGGACTGAGCCTGATGTGCAAGGATGGCGCGCGGCGCAAAGTCGCGCACCTCGACGCCCACTCGCGCGTCCTGCTTATCCACACCGAAGGCGCCATGTCGCCGGCGGTGTATCAACAACGGGTCGGTGAAACGGCCGGCCCGGTCCTCCAGCGGCAACCGCCGATTGCCCGACAGGCGCCTGGAGCTGACCGCCAAGGATTTTTATGACAGCCCTCAACACCCACACCTCAGAGCAACAGATCAGCCCCGGCCGCCTGGAACAGATGGCCACGCGCATCGCCTTTTTCATCGCCGGTTTCGGCATCGCCGCCTGGGCGCCGCTGGTGCCCTACGCCAAGGCCCGGGCCGGGCTCGATGAAGGCACCCTGGGCCTGTTACTGCTGTGCCTGGGCGTGGGTTCGATCCTGGCGATGCCGATCGCCGGGGTGCTGGCCGGGCGCTTCGGTTGCCGGCGGGTGATGGCCGCCGGCAGCCTGCTGATCTGCCTGGCCCTGCCGTTGCTGGCCACGGTGAGCACGGTGCCGCTGCTGATCGCCGGGCTGTTCATGTTCGGCGCCGGGCTGGGCACGGTGGATTCCACGGTGAACCTGCAGGCGGTGATCGTCGAACGGGCCAGCGGCCGGCCGATGATGTCGGGCTTCCATGGCCTGTTCAGCCTCGGCGGCATCGTCGGCGCGGCCGGGGTCAGCGCCATGCTCGGCCTGGGCCTGTCGCCGCTGGGCGCGACCCTGGTGGTGGTGGCCTTGCTGGTCGTCGCCCTGCTCAAGGCGGCGCCGCACATGTTGCCGTATGGCAGCCGGAGTTCGGGCCCGGCCTTTGCCGTGCCCCACGGCGTGGTGCTGTTCATTGGCTGCCTGTGCTTCGTGGTGTTCCTCGCCGAAGGCGCGGTGCTGGACTGGAGCGCGGTGTTCCTCAGCGCCGAGCGCCAGGTGGATGCCGCCTATGCCGGCCTGGGTTACGCGGCCTTCGCCCTGACCATGACCGTCGGCCGCCTGACCGGCGATGCCATCGTGCACAAGCTGGGGGCCACGCGGGTGATCGTCATGGGCGGCTCGGTGGCCGCCGCGGGCCTGCTGCTGGCGACCCTGGCACCGGCCTGGGAAGCCGCGCTGGTGGGTTACGCGCTGGTGGGCGTCGGCTGCTCGAACATCGTGCCGGTGCTGTACACCGCGGTGGGCAAACAGACCGTCATGCCCGAAGCCATCGCCGTGCCGGCCATCACCACCCTGGGTTACGCCGGCATCCTCGCCGGCCCGGCGCTGATCGGCTTTATCGCCCACGGCAGCAGCCTGAGCATCGCCTTCGGCCTTATCGCGGTGATGCTGATCGGCGTGGCGGCCAGTGGGAAAGTGTTGAAGGTGTGAGCCCTTTCGCGGGCCATCGAGCGCCCACTGTGTTTTCAAGATTGCAGGAAGGCCCTGCGGGCCTTTGCGCAGCCTGCGGCAGCGGCTACAGGGATTTGCGCCGGGCATAAAAAATCGCGGGCAATCCTCGGGAGGCTTGCCCGCGATGGGCGCGACACGGTCGGTCAGAAGCCGACGCTGGCCTGGACGAAGAAGGTCCGTGGCGCGCCGACGTACATGCCGGCGTTGTTGTCGCTGGAGCGGGTGAAGTACTGCTTGTCGAAGACGTTCTTCACCCCGGCGCCGAGCTTGAGGTTCGACAGCTGCGAGCCGAAGTCATACCCCCGCGCACGTTCCAGGTGACATAGCCCGGTATGTCACCGTACTGGCCGTCGGCGGTACCTTCGGTGATGTAGTTGTTGTTGAAGCTGCCGTCGGTGTTGACCATGCTGCCCGGCGAACGCTGCTTGGACTGGGCGAAAGCATCGAGGTTGTAGGTCCAGCGGTTGATGTCGTAGCGCAGGCCGAGGGTCGCCACCTGGCGCGAGTAGAACGGCAGGTCGCGGTCCTTGAACGCCGAACCGCCCTCTTCATAAGTGGCACGGGTGTAGGTGAAACCGGCGTTGGCGGTCAGGCCGTCGAGGCGCGGGTCCAGCGCGGCCAGGTCGTAGTGCACCGATGCCTCGATCCCTTGGTGCTTGGTCGCGCCGAGGTTGGTCCAGCCGACATCGTTGCTGATGTATTGCAGCTCGTCCGAGAAGTCGATGTAGAACGCCGTCAGCTCGCCGCCCCACACTTCATCGTTGTAGCGCGTACCGATCTCGTAGGTCTTGGCCTTCTCCGGGTTCAGGCCGCTGGCGGTCTGGTCGCCGACGCCGCCCTGGCCCAGCTGGAAGTACTGCAGGCTGCCGAACGACGTCTCGTAGTTGGCGAACAGCTTCCACGCATCGGAGAGGTGGTACATCACGCTCAGCGCCGGCAGCGGCTCGTTGCTGTTGATCTCCCGGCGCTTCTCCTCGACCCGCGCGCCATTGGTGCCGAGCACCGGGCGGTCGTGCCATTCGGTGCGGATGTTCTCGAAACGGATGCCCGGGGTGACGGTCCAGTTGCCGACGTCGATCTTGTCGTCGATATAGAAAGCCGTGGCCTCGGTGCCGCCGGTGCGGTCCTGGTACACATGGCCGTCGGACCCCGGGCGCACCACCGGCTGGTTGTTGACCAGGGCCAGGCGGCTGGCCTCTTCGTGCATGCCTTCTTTCAGGTAGCGCATGCCGACGCTGGCTTCCTGGGTGGTCGGGCCAAGGTCGAACACATGGGACACCCGCGGCTCGATACCGAAGGTGTAGTAGGTGCGCGGATAGGACACCAGGGTCTTCTGGTCGCGAGCGGCGATGGTGCTGCCACGGAAGCTGTCGGAGTAGTAGGTCAGCACTTCGAACTGGGTGCGATCGTCGATCTGCCGCAGGTACTTGAACGACACATCCTTGCGGCGGCCGCTGAAGTTGTCCCAGTCGCGGTCCGACTGATAGGGGTCGGCGTCGTACTGCTTCTGGGTCAGCCCGCCGGGCATGTCGGCCTTGGCGTCGTAGTAGTGGAAGTTGAGGCTGAAATCGTCCTGGTCGGTGGGCGCCCAATGGGTCTTGAGGATCACGTCGTCGATGTCGTTGCCGTTGTTGCTGGCGCGATAACCGTTGCCGTTGACCCCCGAGTACAGCAGCGCCGCGCCGATGCCGTTGTCCGCGGTGCCGCCGAGGAACGCCGTGTCGATATGCTTCCAGCCGCCGCGCTGGGAGGTTTCCAGGGTGGTGCCGATTTCCCCGGTGGCTTTTTCCGGGATGGCCCGGGTCACGAAGTTGATCACCCCGCCGACGTTCTGCGGCCCATAGCGCACGGAACCGGCGCCGCGCACCACGTCGATGCTGTCGAGGTTGCCCGAGGAGATCGGCGCCATCGACAACTGTGGCTGGCCATAAGGCGCGAAGGCCGCCGGCACGCCGTCGATCAGCACGGTGGAGCGCGGCGACAGGCGCGAGGTCAAGCCGCGCACGCCGACGTTGAGGGAAATATCGCTACCGCCGGTGCCGTTGGCGTCCTGCACCTGCACCCCGGGCACCCGGCGCAGCACGTCGCCGACGTTCATCGCGCCCTGCTCGACCATGGCTTCGCGGCGGATCACCGTGCGCGCGCCGGGGTGGTTCTGCACCACCGCCTCGTTGGCGTCGCCCAGCCAGTCGCCGACCACGCTGATGCTGGTGGCGCCCAGCTCCAGGGCGCCCGCCGCGGCCGACGGCGCCGGGCTCAGGGTCACCGAGCCGGCATCGATCTGATATTGCAGGCCGCTGCCTTGCAGCAACTGGCGCAACGCCTGCTCCGGCGACAGGTTGCCGTCCACCGCCGGGGCCTGTTTGCCGGCCACCAGCTCGGGGCTGAAGAACACCTGCAGCGAGGTTTGCAGCCCCAGCTGGCTCAGCGCCTCGCCCAGGGGCTGGGCCTGGATATGAATGGCGCTCGGCGCCTGCTCGGCATGGGCCTGGGGCAGCGCGACACTGACCGCCAGGGCCAGGGCCAAGGCCAGCGGCAGCCAGCGGGTGGAAGGCAGGGACGGATTGTTGTTATTCAGGTCGTGGCGTTTCAAGTTCGAGCAGTCCTGTTGATCGCAAGAAGATGCGGCTGTTAATGCAAACCAGTTGCAGTTGGACAAGAAGACGAAGAGCTCGAAAAAAACCTGAATCTATCGCGCAATTATTTCCTGGCTGCCGTCGGCATGGGTCTTCACCGCCACCGGCAGGATGCTCGGCAAGGCCTTGAGCAGCGCGTCGGTGTCGTCGGCCTTGAACACGCTGGTCAGGCGCAGCCGGCCCACTGCCTCGTTGCCGACTCGCAGCGGCTGCTGGCGATAACGCGACACTTCGGCGGCCACGTCGCTGAGGCTGGCGTTGTTGAACACCAGCTTGCCGCTGCGCCATGCCGTCAACGCTTGCGAGTCGACCGCATAAGCCGCGGCCACCCGCCCCCGGGCATCGACCGCGGTGCCCAGGCCCGCGGTCAGGCTGACGAACTCGCCGTCGGCGGCCTCGCGGCCCTGGACCTTCACCGTGCCCTGCTCCACCGCCACCCGGGTCTGCGTGGCATCGCGGCGCACGTCGAAACGCGTGCCGGTGACCGTGACCTTGCCCGGGCCTGCCGCCACCACGAAGGGCCGACTGCTGTCGTGCTCGACGCTGAACATCGCCTCGCCCTCGCTCAGCTCGACGCTGCGCTGGCCTCTTTCAAAGCGCACCAGCAAGCGGCTGCGGCTGTTGAGGTCGACCTGGGAACCGTCGGGCAAGGCCACATGCCGGCGCTCGCCCAAGGCCGTGGCGAACTCGGCGCTGTAGATGCCGGAGCGGCCCAGGCCGCTGAACAGCCCCAGGCCCAGCGCCGCCGCCAGCACACTGGCGGCCACCGCGTAACGCAGCAGCGGGCGGCGCTTGAGGGAAGCGACGGGGGTTGCGCACAGCGCCTGCAAACGCTCTTTGGGCACCAGGTCGGTGGCCGCCCACAGCGATTGCAGCAGTTGGAATTCGTCCCGATGCGCGTCGTGCTGCGCCAGCCAGGCGTCGAAACGCTGCCGCTCCTCGGCGGCGATCGCCGGTTCTTGCAGGCGCACAAACCACAGCGCCGCCTCGTCGCGAACCGTCGCCTGCCCGCACGCGCACTCACGAATCTGCGTCATGGAACATCCTGCTGGGCTGGGGGTGAAAAAGTCATGGCATTCATCACTGCGGCCCGTCCACACGCTCGCGCAGATGCCGCAGGGTGCGGATCATATACTTTTCCACCATGTTTTTTGACAGCCCCAGGCGCTCGGCAATCTCGGCCTGGGTCAGCCCTTCGAGCTTCTGCCAGACGAACACCTTGCGGCAGTTCAACGGCAACTCGCCAAGGGCCCGTTCGATGGAGTCGGCCAGCTGGATCGCATGCATGAAATGCTCCGGGTCGCCGCCGGGCGACGCAACTGGATACATCGCCTCCGCCTCCATGGCGCCGCGCCGGTCCTCGCGACGGTAAGCATCCACCGCAATATTGCGCGCCGTCTGGTGCAGATACGCCCGCGGCTGCTGCACCGCCGCCGCATCCGACTCCAGCACCCGGACAAAGGTGTCGTGGGCCAGGTCTTCCGCCTGCGAACGGTTCTTCAGCCGACGCGTCCAGGTGCCGATCAACTCTTCGTAGTGCTCGAAAAAGCCTGGTCGGCGAGGCAGCTTGGGGGTCATTGCGGTGTGCTGAGGGTGGGGAGGCGTGAATAGTAATGCTTCTTATTAAAGGCGGCAATTGGTTCGGATGGAAGGATAGCCGGTGACGGAGCGCGACCTGACTACACCCGGCCAGCAGAATACGGTCAGCAGATAATCAACAAAAGCCCGTACCCCATTACGTCGGAGTTATAGCTGCCAGTGCTGCCGAGAACCTTTATGCGCCAGGCCGATACCTGAATGTTTAATATCAGTGAGAAGTGCTGGAGCAGGCACGGTGGGTAAACCCGGAACGAGCTCACGGAATCAAGCACTGTTCTTTGGGCGGAGCAATAAAGATTGCCCCCCATAAAAACCTGAAATAGACATTAGTATCCACAAGCACTCAGAACAAGTCTGTAGGAGTAATCCCACCCCAACTTTGTAGAGTGCACTAAAAATATTGAGTACAATGCCAGACCTGCTATTCCAGACAACAACCGCAACACAATTAACCTACAGGTCAATTGCTTAATCCCTAGCTGTATGCAGAAGCGCAAAGATCAATAAAGGGGTGGATAGATGTGCCGAATCATGATTATCGATTCACATCCAGTTATCAGATATGCCGTTCGCACAAGACTTGAAAGTCTGGGACACGAAATTGTCGCTGAATCAGGAACCGGGCTAGAGGCTCTTACAGTACATCGAGAGTTGCACCCTGACCTGGTAATCCTGGAGCTCAATACTCGAAAAATTGGCGGATTGGACTTGATTCGCAGAATGCGAATACACCATAACAGTCTCAAGATATTGATTTTCAGTTCTCAGAATGCGGAATATTTTGCAGGGCGCTGCCTACAAGCAGGAGCTGTCGGCTTTGTGAGTAAAGACGATGATTTGGAAGAACTGGACAGGGGTGTGAAGGCTGCCCTCTCTGGGCGCAGTTATTTTCCTGTCGGTGCCGAGGGATTGCTCGCAACCAAGCCCTCGGAGAATGAGGCTTTGCACCAGTTATCTGAACGCGAGTTGACAGTATTGCAATATTTGGCACAAGGACTGACGAATCAAGGTGTAGCCAACCTGTTGTCCATCAGTTTTAAAACCGTCAGCACGTACAAGACCCGGCTGATGCAGAAGCTTAACGTAACCTCATTGATTGAAGTTATCGAAGTTTACAATCGAAACAGCTTTGCTCACGGAGAAAACAACACACGCAAGATTCGCCCCGCCCTGCATGAAACATTGAAAGCCGAGAATGAGCTTTACATATCCCACTCCATCGTCAGCTCCATGCTCTTGCAGATACATGCATGCGACACGGAAGGACGTTTAATATTTTGCAACCAAGCGTTCTGTGACTTTATCGACAAGAGCGAAGCCGAAATATATGGCAAGCAGATCGCTGATCTAGGTTGGCCACCATTTGATGAAATAGAAAATTTCAAAACCCAATACTTTCTTATGATTCGTCAGATCAAGACTAACAACGACAATCTAGTGCTGCATATTGGTGGACGACGCATGATTGTCCAGTACTGGACTACACCCATTCATGATCATAACGGAGACCTGATAGGGATGATCTGTGGGGCATTGGATATGACTGACCGTGGGCAAATATAGTGGATGCCTCTTCAATCATTGCAAATAAGGCATTCGCTCGTGTTTTTCCAGAGAGCAACCAGCACCTGAAAAACACCAGGTCTTCACAGATAAAAATTAGCTGACCGATAATCTTCAGCCAAAATCTCGTTCTCCCAGGACTCAGAAAGAGCACCTTCAACAAAGTCGGTGCTCTTGTTTCTTGCTCCTCAGGGCCTGTAAAGACCCCAAGAAGCCCAAGAAACATTGAAGAGCTCATGAGAACTTGATGATTATGGACACCCGCTAAGATGGCCGAAACCTAGTTGCAGATTTAGTTCCCTCCCCAACGTAAACGGCTACTTTTTCGTACTGCCTACTGAATTGACTCAATACAGAAAGACATGATTTGCACATGGGAAGCTGAGAGTGTAAGTAGATTGCTCCTCTTGCATTAGTATCCGGAAATACTCTTTGGAATTTTTCAAGCAGCTTCACCTCGGTGTCGTAATCCCGAGAATGTCCAACGGCAAAGGTTCTGAACCTGCGTCTTACCGGTGGGCTGACTGTCCCCAACCTCTTGACCTGACCACTTACACTGGCAAAAGTACCTAGCTGCCCCTCAACGTCGTAGTCCATAAAAGCGATATTTCTTCCAGGCTCGGCATTAAACCTGCCCCTTATGAACTCAACTTCTTCGGACGGTGGATATCTTTTATTATCCAATGGCAACCTAGTTGGATATTCATCATTACCACCACCCCGTAAGCGTAATGGTGAATTGCGTTCAACTGCCATCTCCCTTCCGGCAGCTGTGGCCCCTCGGCCACTAAGCCCCTGCTCCTTGATTCGCCCCAACCGCCCAGAGAGCCCGCGTAGACCTTTCTGTACTTTGGCCGCCCCTGCCCCCACCCCGAACACTGCCGAACCCACACCCAGCCCCAACGATGCCCACTTCAGTTTCTGGGACACTTCCGGATTACTTTGTTTTGTTGCTTCAGAGGCTATTCCTGTTGCCGCTGAGGCGGCTCCTGCGGCGATGGCGAATCCACTTTCAACATTTGCAGTCACGGCAGCCGCTGCGGTAAGGCTGTCAGCCATGGCGGCTTTCATCCCCCATCGAATGGCCAATGTCGTCGCCTTCCTTAGTAGCCAGGTAATCGGGCCATGCCCGCTGGGGTCACTCAGGTTAATAGGGTCGCTGTCACAGTAGACGTAGGGATTAACCCCTCCGATGCCAAACGGACTTTCACTGTCTGGGCAGGTAAAACGCCGTAATGCCGGGCTGTACGCCCGGTAGCCGTTCCCCAGGTGCGTCACCCCGGAGAACGGATCTGCGCGCTCCCCGTTAAAACCCGGCAAGGATGCTGCCGAGCCGGTCCGTGAGGCCGTGGCCCCGAATGGTGAATACGCAAAGGTTGAGATGACACCGCCACTCGAGGACAGCACCAGGCTGCCACGGTTGTCACTACCGGTTAATTGCAAGTTCATATTAAACCTCCTGCGGAAGTTCCCTACGTCTTGAAAGGGCTTCGGGGGTTAAAAGACATTCCATTCATTACTATTGCCTTCACGCCAGTTGGTTATGTACCTATTGGGTATAGAGGTTAGAAAGGAAACCTCAGGCGAGTCGGACTGAAGAGGTTGCTGTATAGCCACAAGTTCTGACCCAGAGTACGTTTCTCCACTCACCATCAAGTGCGGAAACAATCTGCCTGACATCAATGGCTTGGCTCCAGCGCCTAAGATATCGGGGCCAAACTTATGAACATTGAAATTAGGCATTTTAATTTTATATATATAGCCACTGGAATAACCGCCGCATTGCTCGTCAACAGCCGTTGAAACGAAATCTGGATTTTTGAAAGCGACATGGCCTCGAGCAACACCGTCAGGCGACGATCTTAATTTGTCATAATATTCTTGCCGAACACCTGAAGCACTTTTACCGCTTTTGGGAGTGAATCCCCCTGCACTTCTTATTGCACCTGGTGAGCGAGAGTCGCCACGATAGAGAACTGTCTCATCATTACCACCACCCCGTAAGCGTAATGGTGAATTGCGTTCAGCTGCCATCTCCCTTCCGGCAGCTGTGGCCCCTCGGCCACTAAGCCCCTGCTCCTTGATTCGCCCCAACCGCCCAGAGAGCCC
Source organism: Pseudomonas sp. GM17 (assembly GCF_000282175.2). NCBI lineage: Bacteria > Pseudomonadati > Pseudomonadota > Gammaproteobacteria > Pseudomonadales > Pseudomonadaceae > Pseudomonas > Pseudomonas sp. GM17. The sequence continues at coordinate 5,186,092 of NZ_CP124732.1, forward strand.
GCGTAGACCTTTCTGTACTTTGGCCGCCCCTGCCCCCATCCCGAACACTGCCGAACCCACACCCAGCCCCAACGATGCCCACTTCAGTTTCTGGGACACTTCCGGATTACTTTGTTTTGTTGCTTCAGAGGCTATTCCTGTTGCCGCTGAGGCGGCTCCTGCGGCGATGGCGAATCCACTTTCAACATTTGCAGTCACGGCAGCCGCTGCGGTAAGGCTGTCAGCCATGGCGGCTTTCATCCCCCATCGAATGGCCAATGTCGTCGCCTTCCTTAGTAGCCAGGTAATCGGGCCATGCCCGCTGGGGTCACTCAGGTTAATAGGGTCGCTGTCACAGTAGACGTAGGGATTAACCCCTCCGATGCCGAACGGACTTTCACTGTCTGGGCAGGTAAAACGCCGTAATGCCGGGCTGTACGCCCGGTAGCCGTTCCCCAGGTGCGTCACCCCGGAGAACGGATCTGCGCGCTCCCCGTTAAAACCCGGCAAGGACGCTGCCGAGCCGGTCCGTGGGGCCGTGGCCCCGAATGGTGAATACGCAAAGGTTGAGATGACACCGCCACTCGAGGACAGCACCAGGCTGCCACGGTTGTCACTACCGGTTAATTGCAAGTTCATATCGAAACTCCGGTGATATAGGCGTCCCGTCTTCTGAAATGCTCTCGGAGACGCCAATTACGGTTTATTGCAGTGGCTCATCGCTGACCGCAGCATGTCCGGTGGCCCCGGGGATAAAGCGACTGTGTTGGTTTTGCTCCAGGTGCACCTCATTCACCAGATGGCTACCCTGGTAATAAAGTTGTCGCGTTTCGTTGCCATTGAGGGACTGCATGACCAACTGATCAAAACCGTCATACCCGTATTGGCTCATGCCATCTTCGCCACTGATGCTGGATAACCGGCCTGCGACGTCATAGGTCAGCACCCGTCCGGTTTCATCCACCGTCATGCGTCCGTTGGCGTCGTATTTAAGGTCAATCCTGAGCGGATAATGGCTTGTCAGCGTATGAGTGACTGCTGTCAACTGAGTCGGATCGTCGGCGTTGGTGAACTCATAACTGGCAGTATCAATGCTGCCGTCCGCCAACGTGGTGACGCATGTTTTTATATTGCTATAAACATCCAGGGTGAATTTCTGCTCGGCGATGGGTTTACCGTAGGCATCCACCGGCGGCACGCTGCCGCTGCATGTGTATTGAGTCAGCCGGTTGCGGTTGTCATAGGAGAAAAGCTCGTGCCGTAGGGAAGTGCTAGTGCTGCCCTGTAACACCGTTCGGCACTCCAATTGATGGTTCTTTCGATAAGCCTGCTTGATGGTCAGGGTTTCGCCTGTCGATGGGACAATATCGCGCTGGACCTCCCGACTGAAATCGTCCCATGACAGAACAGTTTTCAAGGTGTCCCCTGCGCTATTGGCTGTGACGATTTGGGTGCTCAGGCGGCCGGCATCGTCATAGGTCAGCGCAACAGTGACTTGGGGGTCTACCAGGGTCTGAGGGCGGCCGTATGCATCATAGGTAATAGTCTGTGTGTTACCCCTGATGTCACAGTAACTCAGCGGTAGCCCCTGCAGTGACCAGGCATATCCCACCTCGCGGGCGAGGCCACTGATTGGTGTGAACTGCTGATCGTTGAGCTGTCCGGAGGCAGACCACGTCCGCGATTCGCTCTGACTTCCACTCTCGCTGGCAGACAAGAGTCGCCCGGTTGCTTTTTCATAGCTGAAACTTTGTGCCAGCGCCCCACCTGCCACCGTGCTGAGGGCGTTGCCGAGCTGGGGAATATAGCTGTAGGTCAGTGTTTGTCCTGCTGCATCGGTGGTTGTGGTCGGGACTTGATTGACCCCACTGTAGACACTGGCCAGAGTTCGTCCACCACAGGAACTCCCTGTCAGGCGTCCCAGCCCGTCAAATGTTTGTTGTCCCATCGTCACCGTTTTTTGAGTCAACGGATCGGTCACCGTGATCGTTATCGGCAACTCGCTGGTTGAAAATGGCGCGTAGGTTCGAGTCACCGTCGACTGGTCTGGCAGGGTCTGGGTCATCAGCCTGTCAAATTCATCGTATGAATACAGGGTGATATTCCCTAGTTCATCTGTTTGTTTACGTAACCGTTGCAGACCATCGAACTCGCTGAAGGACTGGGAGTACTGAGCCTGAGTGCTATCCAAGTTGCTTACGGCGATCGGGAGTCCCTGCACGTTAAAATCAGTACGTTGTGAGCCTAACGTCAGATTTCCAGAAATAACCTGCAAGTTCGTTACTGACTGGTGGTTAACTGGATCAAATAGCTGACATGCACTCTGTCCCGATGTGTACTGCGCCAAATACTGTTGCCCCCAGTCGTCGAATAGCGCGCTGGTACTAATAGCGACAGTTCTGCTTGCATCTGAAGTGTCGAGGTAATCCGTTGCTACTTGTTCGTACGGTCGCCCCCAGCCGTCGTAATTTACAGTCGAGATCGTGAACTGGCACTCAACAATACCATTGTCGACATCATTGCTTTTGCGTGTGATCGGGCGTCCCATGCCATCAACATGTTCCTCCCAGGCATTACCTTTCTCATCAGTATGGATGGTGTAAATCGCCGAAGCGATACCATCGCTACCGACATTCAGGGAATAAGTCTGTTTATAGCTCACCTCATAGTCTGTACCAGCATTATGTGTCCAAGAGGACAGGCGACCAAGGTCGTCGTAGGTAAAATCTTTTTTGTTACCCAATTCGTCAGTATGGGACCGTAGCTGATCGGTAAAACGCGAGTTACTGCGAGAGCTACTCAGACACAGATTATCGTGAGTGGTTAACGTAGTGCTTTGGATCAGAGTGTCGTTCTGCAGCAGATAGCCGATGTCTATTGTCTGTACATAGTCATCACCAGCGGTGCTGGGCATGCTGAGCAATACCTTTTTAACCTTGCCATAGTCCGGCGAAGTCGTATCAGTCTGATATGACAGCAATTGGCGATGCAATGTCTTTTCAAGAGTGCTGGCAGAGGCTAGTTGCATGAAGGTCTCTTGCGCAGGGAGCACAGCAAAACCTAGTGGACTATCATTGATTGTGGTAGCGCTCGTATAACGATAACGAACTGCTCTTGTTGGAACATCGTAGTACCCAGACAGTAGTGGCGGATACGTAGTCTGAGCTTTTATCCAACGAACAAAACCATTTGGGTCAGCCGGACATCCTGTCGATTCGTCTGCATTGTTAATTTCCCCGGCAGCCGCATAGTACTCCCAAGTTGTCACAGCCTGGTCCGGACTAGTTTGTTTGATCAAGTTACCATCGACGTCATACTCAAACAAAGTGGTTTCACTGCGAGAATCCCCCCCAGCGGGCAATGAAGTGTCTGTCCAAGTTTCGACTTGCTTAAAGGGATATTGAAACTGCGCGGGCTGTTCGTCAAAACTGGCATACCCTTGCGCATAGTAGCTCATCTCGGTGACATGGCGGGTACTACCTTGGTTCGCCTCGGTGGAGAGCAGCAGATGATAACTATCATAGGTGTACTTAGTAACGAGGTCGCTACCGCCGTCGACGGCTAGCTGCGTAACAGTAGTCTGATATTGGTAATCCGCATCCAAAACCCCGTATAAATTATCACTATCGGGAGACCAAGAGGCACCTAGTTTCCCGCCATACCCCAGGTAATTTGGGAAGTATCCTTTGGTGGGGGCATAGGTTGTCACTATAGGACTCTGCCCTTGGCCTGGGTTGACTGTAAGCGACGTTACAGCTGGAAGCGGCGGTAAGTTGGCTTCATCGGGAAACGCCATAATGCAGTCGGTCAGCCCGTTATTATAGATGGCTTCTTTTGTCAGCCCTGTCGGCGTCTGAGTCTTGAATAGTGTGTACAGGCCACTGACCCCTACTTCCTTATAAAAATAACGCCAACTGGCATTGGTAGGAAGTGCAGTGCTGGTGATTTGAGTAAGGTACCCATTGCCGGTATAGCATACGAGAGAATAGGACTCAGAGGTTTCTGGCCAAAACGTGATGGTGAGATACTTGTATTTATTATCGTAGACCGCAGAATATAATGTGTCAGTGCTATCTGTAATCCTAGCCAGATAGGATCGACCAAAATTATCGTACCCCCAATCCAGTGTCAGGATATTTCCGAGAGGTGAGTAAATCTTTATCGGCCGGCAACTGCCTCCACCAATATCCCGCAAGTCCGTAACATTGCCGTTCCGACTGATGACGCGGTAGTTTTTTGCATCCAGCTTCTGGGCAACAAAGGTCTTGATCTTTTGTTGTTTTATTTCAAAATAAGTGTCGGCGGTTCCCGTATTCTCAAGAACCTTGAATACTTCTCCAGTATCCAGACTTAGTGTCGAACTGTTTTTATCATACGTCGTGAACGAAAACACAACCCCAATACCGAGTAGAAAATCGTCAGTGGAAGAGGTTGGTGAATAGGTCATCATCAGGTCTAACTCAGGCCCCATACCGTTATTTCCGGTGACCTTGCCCAACGACTGCTGGAAGCCGAAAAGGCGGGTACGGGGGTCGACATCATTAGATGTTGCGCTGATGAAATTAGGGGTTTGAGTGTAATAGCTTGAGTTCATCTGATCGGAGCCCCATTAAGGTCAAGCACCCTGCCTTTAGAGAGGCAGGGTGCTTTTATCTTTGTTGATTAAGCTACGGAGTTTATTTTTGGCGTATTGTCGTCATTGAAACCAACGATGACACTCAACTTATTTCCATAATTATCGAGAAATGGAACTGTATATGTATCCTGCCCAAAAGTTGAAACATTGTCCGATGTATGTTCATACTCGATATTCGCCCACGCCATGACAAAGCTGTAAGGCTGCAAGCTATTGACGCCCTTTGATGTAATAGTCCCTCCCTCATACAAGAGACCGCCCTCGTCCCACATGTAAAGCTTGGCGATGACTTGGTCGTTTTGAATGCTACTGTTATTATTGATATCAGCATTGTCGGCTGTATTTTTCCGATCCATCGACCAGAATACAAGCTGCTTGAAATAGTTCCACATCGTCTTGTCTTTAAACTCACTCATACGGCATGGAGCAAAGTAGATATCTTTTGCCGTGTGATAATTCTCAATATCATCAATATGAGAGAGATAAAATGATGAGCCGTGGTCAGCGACGGTGTCTATATACACTCTATACAAGCGGGAAGAAAGTGAAGCATAGTCTTGACGCCCATTATTTGAATAATTATATGAATAAGTAACGTTATCAAACTTCAACCTGTGTGAAGTGCTGCCGGAGTCGTTCGGGGCTGCATAGGTTTTATTTGGAACAAGGTTTACATTGAAGAATGCAGATAGCGAACCACTCGTGGAATTCGATTGATATATGAATGGCTCACCACTGGATCTGTCCCCTTGTAGCTTAATAGCGAGCTTATACTTGCTGCCAGCAGCTCCAGATGTGGCTTTTATCTGGTAGGCTATGGTGTTGCCATAGTCGCTTTCAAGGTTATCTTTATTGTTGGAGAGAGAAGCACCGTCGTAGTAGTAGAGGCAGTACTCACCAGAGTTACCCGTCTCAATAGACAGACCGTTCACTGGAGTGGCATCATCGTAGTTTATCCAAGTGAGAGCATCTATAACATCTTTATCACTGGGTCCTGGCTGGGTCTCATCCTTAAGATTGAAAAGGACTTTGAAGGAGAGTGGTAGTTGATGGTTTCCGTTAGTAAACACCGTACCGGATGTTGATGTCCCATTGTTAGCGTCGATAGCTACATCTGCGATTGAGGTTACATTATCCCAAACAGTCATATTTATTCCTCACTCATCAAAAATTATTTTCACTTGCCAATGTCGAGTGCAAAGTATTGAGTCGCAGTCGATACCTGCATTAATTTCAATGCTACACGCACTGAAAGTGTGATCATGAACTGCACAACAGCCTCCCCTGCTTAGGTTATAAACTGTTCTGCATGGCACTCTCCGTTTTCGATGCTTACCTCTCAGGACAATAGAAACTGACAATCAGCCGAACAGGAAACGCTCATGATTCATTTTTACAGAGGCGTCTCCATACAACTTCTCTGTAGGCATCAGACTATTTCGAGTGCAGAACATTGGTCTGTAGGAGGGACTCTTGAGATGTGGTAGGAGGAATCCCACAGGGGTTACGCCTTGTGCCTGACACCTGAAATGCTTGATATATTTGCGCCGCTCGACTTCAACTAACAGTCGTGACCAGCAGAGATTAGAGATCTCTGGGTTCGCAGCTTGACCAAGTGCACATGAGCTAAGAAAAGGAGGAAATAGTGAGTCGAGTAAAAGCCCTGCAGCCTACTTCGTTGATAGAGCACAAGAAGCGCCAAGCACAAGGATATAGATAGATTGATCCCGCCCCGCTATAAACTCACCCCCAGAGACTTTACTTTTGACATTGCAAGACTCCCTGAAAAATCACGGGAAGAGTTCATGATTCGCTGGTCAAGATGGAGGGCTATAACAACTTATCCCCTGAGGCGCGGAAGGACCTGGAAAGTCCGTTGATCTACACGGCTAAACTCTGGTGCGGAGTTCTCCTGGCCGGCGAACTGGGTGCGCATCTGGTACGGGGACAGACTGGTTGTCTGGCTACCCGGCATTCAAGGCGAAACCATGAGTCAATGCGATCGTCGCTCATAGTGGATTCCGCGCTAAAACTGAGCAAACACTCGATTAACAAGATAAAGGCAGAGTAGCCCCGCCCCGGAAATACACGCACGTACCCATTAGGTTACTGAAGCGACCTCCGCTCATTCACCTGATGCTCTGCAACCTGTCCCAACCTTCCTCAACACATCAGACAAAACAGACTTATCCCTTGCCGTTAGCCCTACCAAAAAATAAGAAATGTCTGATTTATCCCCCCGCCGCAAAACCCGCACGCTTCGCCTCCGCAAACCTGCCCAGAACCTGACCGCCCTCCCCGCGGTCCAGCCCCTTACCGGAGCACGTTGCCGCTTCCAGGCGCTGTCGCGCTTCGCGTCTGGACGAGAACAGCGCCACGTCACTCAGCCACAGGACCCAAGCCGCCATGACTTTTACCCTCAACGGCCGCCGCCTTTTACTGGATCAGTTGCCGCCGAACACTCCCTTGCTGTATGCCCTGCGCAACGACTTCGGCCTCAATGGCCCCAAGTACGGCTGCGGCCTGGGCCAATGCGGCGCCTGCACGGTGCTGGTGGACGGCATCGCCGCCCGCTCCTGCACCCTGCCGCTGTCCAGCGTGCAAGGCAAACACGTCACCACCCTGGAAGGCCTGGTGCAGGAAGAGCGCCTGCACCCGGTGCAACAGGCGTTCATCGATGAGCAGGCCGCGCAATGCGGCTATTGCAGCAACGGCATGATCATGACCCTGGTGGCGCTGTTCGAGCGCGAACCCGAGGCCGACGAGCAGCGGATCAAGAACGAGCTGGCCTACAACCTCTGCCGCTGCGGCGCGCACTTCGAGATCCTGCAAGCGGCGGCACGAGCCCGCCAACTGCTGGCAGAGCGGGGGCGGCCATGAACGACCTGCCGTTGACCCGTCGCCGCCTGCTCCAGGCCGGCGGCCTGATCATGATCAGCACCCTGCTGTCCAAACCCTTGCTGGCCACGGCCGAGATTCTTAACTCGAGCGCATTGCCAGCGGACCCGACGCCGGACCATGTCGACAGCTTTATCGCCCTGGACGCCGACGGCCACGTCACCGCGTTCTGCGGTCATGTCGATCTCGGCACCGGGGTACGCACCGCGCTGGCACAGATCGTCGCCGACGAACTGGATGTCGACTTCGAGCAAGTGCGGATGATCCTCGGCGACACCGCCAGCACCCCGGACCAGGGCCCGACCATCGCCAGCGCGACCCTCCAGGTCAGCGCCCTGCCCCTGCGCCAGGCCGCCGCCCAGTTGCGCCAGTGGCTGCTGGAAGGCGCAGCGGAAATCCTCGACCAGCCGATTGCCGGGTTGCGGGTCGAGCGCGGGCAGATCTACGCCAGTGCGCGCCCCAAACGGCGCCTGAGCTACGCCGAACTGGCCCGCGGGCAGGACCTGCACCTGCCCCTGGACCCGCGCGTCAAACTCAAGGCGGTCGGCGCCGGTCGCTATGTCGGCCAGTCCACCCCGCGCGTGGACATCCCGGCCAAGGTCACCGGCCAACTGACCTATGTCCACGACCTGCGCCTGGACGGCATGCTCCACGGCCGCGTGGTACGCCCGCCCTACCCCGGCGCCGACGCCAGCGCGCCCTTGGGCCACGCACTGATCGCGGTGGACGCAGCGTCCATCGCGCACTTGCCGGGCATCGTCAGACTGGTGGTGATCGGTGACTTTGTCGGCATCGTCACCGAGCGCGAGGAGCAGGCCATCGACGCCATGCGCCAGCTCAAGGTCCAGTGGAAACCCTGGGACGCGCTGCCCGACCTGCGGCCGGACATCCTGCGTGAAACGCTCCAGGCCCACCCCAAGCAGGACCGCGTGCTGCGTGACGATCCCGGTATCGACAGCAGCCTGGGCACGCTCAACAGCCCGCTCGATGTCGACTATGTCTGGCCCTACCACCTGCATGCCTCCATCGGCCCGTCCTGCGCGGTGGCGATGATCGACGCCGAGCGCGCCGAGGTCTGGACCGGCAGCCAGAACCCCCATGACCTGCGCAAGGACATCGCCCTGCTGCTGGGGCGCGCGCCGCAACAGGTGCAGATCAACCGCATGGAGGCCTCGGGCTGTTACGGACGCAACTGCGCCGACGACGTGGCCGCCGACGCCGCCCTGCTCTCCCAGGCGGTCGGGCGCCCGGTGCGGGTGCAACTGATGCGCGAACAGGAAGCCGGCTGGGAACCCAAGGGCACCGCGCAGCTGATGCAGGTCCGCGGTGGCCTCGACGGCAAACGCGAAGTGGCCGCCTACGAGTTGAAGACCTGCTACCCCTCGAACAACGCCCGCACCCTGGCGCTGTTGCTCACCGGCACCGTCGCCAACCGCCCCGACATCCAGCAGATGGGCGACCGCACGGCGATCCCGCAATACCGCTTCCCGCAGATGCGCATCGTCTGCCAGGACGCCGCGCCGATCGTTCGCGCCTCGTGGATGCGCGGGGTTTCCGCGCTGCCCAATGTCTTCGCCCACGAATCGTGGATCGACGAGCTGGCCTACATCGCCCAGCAGGACCCGATCGCCTTCCGCCTGCGCTACCTGGACGACCCGCGGGCCCTGGCGCTGATCGCGGCGCTAAAAAAACAGGCCGGCTGGCAGGACGGCAGCGCCCACCGCTACCCGGCGCCGGCCTCGCAGGAATGGGCCAAGGGCCGGGGTTTTGCCTATGCCCGGTATTTCCACAGCAAGTTCCCCGGCTTCGGCGCCGCCTGGGCCGCGTGGGTCTGCGACCTGAGCGTCAACCGGCGCACCGGGCAGATTCGCCTGGACAAGATCTTCGTCAGCCACGACTGCGGGCGCATGGTCAACCCGGCCGGCGTGCGTCACCAGGTGCACGGCAACATCGTCCAGTCGTGCAGCCGGGTGCTCAAGGAATACGTCAGCTTCGACCGCTCCGGCAGCACCTCCCTGGAATGGGGCGGCTATCCGATCCTGCGCTTCGACGAATTGCCCGAGGTCGATGTGCAGCTGCTGGACCGCCCGGAAGAACCGTCCATGGGCGCCGGCGAATCGGCCTCGGTACCCAGCGCGGCGGCCATCGCCAATGCGATTTTCGACGCGGTGGGCGTGCGCCTGCGACAAGTGCCCTTTACCCCGGAGCGGGTGTTGCAAGCCTTGCAGCGAGCTCCCGAGACTGACCGCCCTGGCCAGGAGGCTCGCCCATGAGCAAATTCAAGAGCATCGCCGGCTGGAGCCTGACCGCCTTGAGCCTGGTCGCCACCGCGGGCGCCTTTCTCAGCTGGCAGCCGGCTATCGCGCCGCTGGACAATCACGACACCCAGTACTTCAGCCATGAGCAAGTCGCCCGGGGCGAGCAGCTGGCGGCCGTGGGCGATTGCGCGGTCTGCCATACCGCGCCGGGCGGAGCACGCAACGCGGGTGGCCTGGCCATGCGCATCCCGTTCGGCACCCTGTACAGCACCAACATCACCCCCGATCCCGAGACGGGGATCGGCAGCTGGCCCTATCCGGCCTTCGAGCGCGCCATGCGCCACGGCATCGACCGCAGCGGGCGCTACCTGTACCCGGCGTTCCCCTACACCGCCTTCACCAAGACCCGCGACGAAGACCTCAAGGCGCTCTACGCCTACCTGATGAGCCAGCCGCCGGTCCGCCACCAGCCACCGCAGACCGACCTGAATTTCCCCTTCAATATCCGCCCGGGCATCCTCGCCTGGAACTGGCTCTACCTCAGGCCCGGCGCCATGGCCGACGATCCCGGGCGCAGCGCCCAGTGGAACCGTGGCGCCTACCTGAGCGAGGGCCTGGGACATTGCAGCGCCTGCCACTCGCCCCGCGACCCGCTGTTTGGCGAACGCGGCGGCCGGCGCCACCTGAGCGGCGGCGTTGCCGAAGACTGGAGCGCCCATGCCCTGGTCGGCGGCAATGCCCCGCTGGCCTGGACCGAACAGGACCTGCTGGACTTCCTGCGCCACGGCTACAGCCCGCGCCACGGCGTCGCCGCCGGCCCGATGGCGCCGGTGATCCACGAAGGCCTGGCGCAACTGCCGGACGCCGACCTGCAGGCCATCGCCCATTACCTGTCCAGCCTGCAGCCGGCCAGCGCCACGCAAGCCAGCGCCGCCACCCTGAACCACCAGGCCGAGCAACGCACCGACCCCCTAGGCTCCCCCGGCGCCCGCCTGTTCTCGGGGGCTTGCATGGCCTGCCACGCCCAGGAAAAAGGCCCGACCCTGACCGGCGTGCGCCCTTCCCTGGCCCTCAACAGCAACCTCTACGCCGACAGCCCCGACAACGCGATCCGCGTGATCCTCGAAGGCATCGCCCAACCGGCCAACCCAGCGCTGGGCTACATGCCGGCCTTTCGCTACAGCCTCGACGACCAGCAGATCGCCGACCTGCTGGGCTTCCTGCGCCAGGACCTGGCAGGCCAGGCGCCGTGGCAAGGCGTGAAACAACGCGTCGGCCACATCCGCGCCAGCCTGCCACCCGGCTGATCCGTTCCCGCCCATGAAAAAGCCCCGCGAATGCGGGGCTTTTTATCGTTTGCGTTGGGCGCGCAACGCAGGCGGCGCAACAGGTCGATCGGGCACCGCTCAGAACAGGATCAGAAGGTCACGCTGGCACTCAGGCGCGCGGTGCGCGGCTCGCCGACATTAACCTGCAACTGGCTGCCGGTGGACGACGGGTAGTACTGCTTGTCGAACAGGTTGTCGACGTTGAACTGCAAGCTGGTCTGGTAACCGAACAGCGGCGACTCCCAACGCACGAAGGCATCGGCCACGGTGTAGCTGCTGAGCCAGAAGTCGTTGGCGTTGTTGGCCGCGCGCTCGCCGACGTAACGCGCGCCGCCGCCGGCATGCCAGGCGCCGAATTCGGCCGGTACGTTGAGGTGATGACTGAGGTACAGGCTGGCGGTGTGCTTGGGCGCGTTGGCCAGACGGTGGCCTTCATTGCTCGGGTCGTCGAGGATCTCGGTGTGGTTGTAGGCGTAGGTGCCGATCAGGTCCCAACGCTCGGCGATGCGCCCGGTGACGTCCAGTTCCACGCCCTGGGAGCCGACCTTGCCGGCGGCTTCCGAGAGGCTCACGCCATTGACCGTGGTGGTGGTCACCACGTTCTTCTTCTCGATGTCGTACAGCGCCAGGTTGATGTTCAGGCCCGGCAGCGGATCGTACTTGGCGCCCACCTCGTAGCTGCGGCCCTCTTCCGGATCGAAGGTGTTGCCGGCGTCGTCGACGTCGGTGTTGGGCTTGAACGAACGGCTGTAGTTGCCGTACAGCGACAGGCTGTCGGTGGCCTTGAACACCAGGCCGAGGAACGGCACGAAGGTATCGCCATTGCTGTCGCGGTTGACCTTGTAGCTCTTGCCCAGGCCCTGGTCGCTGTACTGGTCGTAATGCTGCTGGCGACCACCGAAGACCAGGATCCACTGTTCACTTAAATGCCAGTTGTCCTTGAAGTACAGCGAGCTCGAAGTCAGCTGGTTGCGCAGGTTGCTCTGGGCGGCGCTGACCAGGCTCGGCTCGGCCAGGTTGCCGTAGACCGGCGCGGTGATGTTGAAACCACCCTGGGCGGTATTGCGGTAGGTCTTGCCGCGGTACTGGTCGGAGTGCTCGCTGTCGACGCCCACCAGCAGGTCGTGGCGCTGGCCGAACAGCTCCTGCTGGCCGATGAAGTCCCAGCTGGCGTAGCGGGTTTCGTCGTCGTAGTGGGCGCCGTTGGCGGCCCGGCGCAGGGTGTTGCCGGTCAGGCTGTTGGGCTGGGCGATCGACAGGCTGTAGCGGTCGTTGTTCCAGCCGTAGGTGACGCGGGTTTTCCAGGCGTCGCTCAACTGGTACTCGAAGCGCGCGCTGGCCACTTCGCGGATGCCCACGCTTTTCGCCCAGCGTTCGTCCAGGCGCTTGTCGTAGTCGATGTCCGCCGGGTGCCCGTTGGTGAACACGGTGCCGCGGTCGAAGGGGCTGGAGTAGTCGTTGTATTCGTAGTTCAGGGTCAGGCTGGCGCGCTCGCCGGTCCAGGTCAGCGACGGCGCCACCAGGGTGTGCTCGTTGACTCCGTAGTTGCGCCAGTAGTCCTCATGGCCGCGCTCGGCGATCAGGCGGTAGGCCAGGCCGGTATCGCCCAGCGGCCCGGTGGTGTCCAGGGCCATGCTGCCGCCACCCTCGCTGTAGGCCGAGCCGCTGAGGGTGGTGCTCTGGGAATACTGCGGCTGCTTGCTGATGATGTTCACCAGGCCGCCAGGTTCCAGGGCGCCGTAGAGCATCGACGCCGGGCCCTTGAGCACTTCGACCCGCTCGGTGGTGGCGCTGAAGTTCTGCCCCAGGTTGGAACGCACGCCATCGCGCAGGATCGAGCCGTCGTCGTTGGTGCCGAAACCGCGCTTGACCAGCGAGTCCCGGGAGCCGCCCAGGGTATTGCCCTGGCTGACGCCGCTGACGAACTTCATCGCGTCGTTCAGCGAGTGCACCTGATAGTCGGCCAGGGTCTGCTGGGTCACCACGTTGATCGACTGCGCCTCCTCCTTGATCGGCACATTGCTTTTGCTCGCCGTGCTGGCTTGCGACGTGGTGTAGCCGGTGTCCTGGCCGAGGCGATCGGCCTGGATATCGGTGGTCGGCAGTTCGACCGCCTCCTGGGCCCACAGCGGGCTGGCGACCAGACAGCAGGACAGTGTCGGTAACAGGCGTTTGATCAGGGTTTTACGGCGGGCACGCGGACAGGATGACTTCAAGGTGTGCACTCAAGGGAGGGAAGGACATAAATAGCAATGATTATCATTGTAATCAGCGCCTGATTCTCAGTAAATCCCCTACCCCACGGGAGTTGGCGCTTTTTTAATCCTTCTCCCGAGCAACGGCGGGACTGATGGCCAGTCGGCCTGTCACTGCGCCACGGCCTGGGTCAGGTGATCGATCAGGGCCCGCGCCGCTGCCGACAGCTGGCGGTGCGGCGGGTAGATCACCGAGAACGGCCGCGAACGTCCGCCCGCCTGCGGCAGCAGTTCCACCAGGCGGCCGCTGGCGATCCGCTCGCGAACGATGAACTCGTAGGTCTGACAGATACCCATGCCGTGTTCGGCCAGGGACACGATGCCCAGCACATCGTCGGCCACCTGGATATTCGCCTGGGGCGTCCACTCCAGGTCCCGCCCCTGCTCGCGCAGCAGCCAGGCACCGACCCGGCCGCTGCTGGGCATGATGAACGGCAGGCAGGCATGGGCCGCCAGGTCCTCCAGGCGCCGGGGCGTGCCGGCGCGGCGCAGGTAGTCGGGGGACGCCACCAGGCACAGCGGCGCGTCCTCCAGCTTGCGCCCGACCAGGCCGCTGTCGGGCAGTGGCCCGAGGCGGATCGCCAGGTCGTAACCCTCGGCCACCAGGTCGACATTGCGGTTGCTGATGCTCAGCTCGATGCGCACCTGCGGGTAGTGCCGGGCAAAGCCGCCGAGCAGCGCCGGCAGCCGGTAATGGCCATAGGTGGTCGGCACGCTCAGGCGCACTCGCCCGTTCAGCTCGCCGTCCTGGCCCTGGATGCTGCGCTCCGCGCCGTCGATCAACTCGAACGCCGCCCGCGACTGTTCCAGGTACAACAGACCGGCTTCGGTCAGGCTCAGGCGTCTGGTGGTACGCCGTAGCAACTGCACGCCCAGGCGCGCCTCCAGCCGGGAAATCGCCCGGCTGACCACTGAAGGCGTGGTGCCCAAGGCCACCGCGCCGGCGCTCAACGAGCCCTTTTCCACCACGCTGACGAACACCTCGACGTCAGCCAGATAATCGAATCGACGGCTCACCTTTATCTCCAGGGAACAAGTGATTTCCAGTGGCGCGAGTTTATCGCCCACAAAGGCATGAATACAGTGAATCACCCGTCGACCACCGCCGGCTCCCTGACCTCACACCCTGGAAACCCACATGCGCCCACTCAGTACCCTCGCTCTTGCCATGAGCATCACCGCCGCCACCTTCAACGCCCAGGCCGCAAACGTCCTGGTGGTGCTCTCGGACGCCGACCACCTCGACCTCAAGGACGGCAAGGTGTTTGCCACCGGCTTCTACCTCAACGAACTGATGCAGCCGGTCAAACAGCTGCTCGACGCCGGCCACTCGGTGACCTTCGCCACCCCGCAGGGCAAGGCCCCGACCCTGGACCGCTCGTCCACCGACAAGATGTATTTCAACAACGATGTCGCCGCGCTGCAGGCGCACCAGGCGCTGCTCGACCAGTTGAAAATCACCTCCCCCGGCGAATCGCCGGTGATCAGCCTGGCCCGGGTCGAGCAGATCGGCTACGAGCATTTTGATGCGTTGTATGTGCCCGGCGGCCACGCGCCGATGCAGGACCTGCTGCACAGCCCCGAGCTGGGCCGGCTGCTGAGCAATTTCCATCAGAACAACAAAACCACCGCCCTGGTCTGCCACGGCCCGATCGCCCTGCTGTCGACCCTGCCCCAGGCGCAGGACTTCACCCGGCAACTGGCCAGCGGCGGCAAGGCCAGCGCCCCGGGCTGGATCTACGCCGGCTACCGGTTCACGGTGATCAGCAACCAGGAAGAGGAATTGGCCAAGGGCCTGCTGGGCGGCGGCGCCATGCGCTTCTACCCGCAAACCGCCCTGGAACAGGCCGGCGGCCTGTACCGCAGCAACCGCTCGCCATGGAGCGAGAACGTGGTGATCGACCGCGAGCTGGTGACCGGGCAGAACCCGGGCTCGGCCCAGGGCGTGGCCAAGGTGTTGCTGGAACGCTTGCAGGAGCGTGCCGGCAAAGGCGCGTAAAGGCCGGTGGATCCGACGAGCCGGCATGCCGCCAGCCGTCTGCCAGCGCGCTGGTTGTCTACGCTCAAATGGCTAGCCTGAAAGGAATCCCGTACTCGCCAGGAGCTGCCCATGAGCAAGACGCCAGATGCCGTTGCCACTGCCCGCCGAAGCAACATGGCCAAAGCCCTGCAACGCTGGAACCAGCAGGCCGGAGCACGCAGCGAATCGCAGTCGCGCATCCGCGAACTGGGCCCGGGCGCCGGCGACTCACCGCAACAATTGGCCAAGTGGATCGCCCGCGAGAACGCCCGTGCCCTGTTGACCCGGGCCGGGCTGGAACGCCGGATCGGCACCTGGGACCCAACCTTCTACGCCCCCAGCGAGGCCGCCCGCCAGGCGGCAAGGCCGGTGGCGCGGTTGGTCAATGCGCCACGCCCGGGCACGGTGGTCGAGGGTTTCGCTACCGGTTTCCTGGTCTCGCCCAGCCTGTTGCTGACCAACCAGCATGTGTTTCCCCGGTATGTGGATGCCGTGGATTGCGCCGCCAACTTTCTCTACGAAAGGCAGGAGCGCGGCATCAACGAAGGCACCTACTTCAACCTGCAGCCGGACCAGTTCTACTTCGCCGACGAGGCGCTGGACTTCTGCCTGGTGGCCATCTCCACGCAGGGCTCACGCGGCGAGGCGCTGTCGGACTACGGCTGCATCCGCCTGATCGAAGCCACCGGCAAGACCCTGCGTGGCCGGCCGATGAACATCATCCAGCACCCCGATGGCGGCCCGCGCCAGTACGCCACCACCCACAACCGGCTGCTGGACATCCTCGACCAGGGCTTCCTGCATTACGAAACCGACACCGCCGAAGGCGCTTCCGGCTCCCCGGTGTTCAGCGACAACTGGGAGCTGATCGCCTTGCACCACTGCGGCATCCCCAGGACCGACGAAGCCGGCAACATCCTCAAGACCGACCACAGCATCTGGAACCCCGAAGGGGACGAGGAAAGCACGGTGGACTGGGTGGCCAACGAGGGCACCCGGGTCAGCAGCATCATTGGCGCGCTCAAGGCCCTGCAACTGAGTGGCAGGCCGGCCGAGCTGCTGGCCCAGCTCATGGAGCTGACCCCCGACCCGCTAGCCGTGCTCAGCACCAACGAAACCCTGCCCGCGGCGCCACACCGCCCAGGAGCGCCCGATATGTCGCAGAACATCTTTCATATCTCCGGCCCCGCCACCATCAACATCGTCAGCCACGCCGCGGACAGCCCGGCCAGCGTCATGCCCATCCTCAACCTGGCGCCTGCCGAGCCGGTGCCTGCCGCGCCGGCTCCGGCAGCCGCGGCGCTGGAAAAGACCCTGACCTTCGACCTCGACTACGCCGCCCGCAAAGGCTACGACCCGGATTTTCTTGGGGTGCCCGTCCCGCCGCCCGCTATCGAGGGCATGCGGCTGGCCCAGCTCTACCGGGTCGGCGACTACCGCGAACACCTCGCCTCGGCCCGCAACGTACCGCCAGTGCCGCTTGCCGGCCTGGATGACGAGGCGCCGCTGGCCCTGCCCTACCACCACTATTCGCTGGTGATGAACAAGGATTACCGCATGCCGATGTGGACCGCCTGCAATGTCGACTACCGGCCCGAGGTCCGTGGCGATACCCGCGCGCGCAAGAAGTACGGTGGCGAAAGTTGGCGCCTCGACCGCCGGGTGCCGAGCCGCTACCAGCTCACCAACGGCGATATCTACGGGCCGGCCGGCAACTTCGATCGTGGCCATATCGTGCGCCGCGAAGACAGCTGCTGGGGGCAGCCGGGGCTCGATACCGAGTACGCCAACGCCGACACCTACCACTGGACCAACTGCACGCCGCAGCACGAGCTGTTCAACCAGGAATCGCCCGACGGTGCCGAATACCGCAATCGCAAAGGGGTCTGGGGTTACTTCGAAAACGAGCTGGCCGAACAGATCGAAACGGGCGGCGGCCAGGCGATCATCTTCGCCGGCCCGGTACTGGACCAGACCTCCTGCGTGGAACAGGACTTCGGCAAGGGCCCGGTGCGCTACCCGACCCGCTTCTGGAAAATCGTCATAGTGCCCAAGGACGAATCGCGCACCCCGGAACTGCTGGCCTACGGATTCCTGTTCGATCAGAGCGAGGTCATCAAGGAGTTCGGCCTCAACGTCAAGGAAGCCGTCCAGGACCTGGCCAACACCTTCCAGAAGCAGAAGGTGCCGCTCACGGCCATCTGCCTGCTCACGGGGATTTCCCTGACGCCGTCGATCATGGCCGCCGACCAGTACAAGCAGCCTGACCGCCCGGTACCAGGGGTCTGGCGGCTGAAACCTGGCAGGTGAAACCGAGCGGCTTCAGCCCTGCCCCAGGCGCTCGCGGACCAGGGCCTGGGCGTTGCGGGTCATCTGGTCGAGGTGGCGGTCACGCTGTTTTTCGGCATCGAGCATTGCCCGCTTGCCATGCTTTTGCAGCAGGTAGCTGTGGATCTGCCGTACCTCCAGCGAGCGATAGATCGGCGCCGTGTCCAGCAGGCCCATCAAACCGTCGGTAGCGTGATCGCGGGTATTCATCAGCACCTGCGGGCCACGCACGCCCAGCACCTGGAAACCCAGCGCTTCGAACCAGGCCACCTTGCCCACCGCGCAGGTCAGTTCGGCATGGGGGTAGCGCTCGCGCATCCGTGCCAGCAGCGCCCGCGCGATCCCCTGCCGGCGATGGCTGGCACGCACCGCCATATAGGCCACGCCGCACGCCTCGGGATCGTCCTTGACCGGCAGGTACAGCACAAAACCCAGCACCTGCTGCGGGTCGTCCTCGTCAGTGGCCACCAGCAGTTCCACGGCGATGCCCCGGGAGCCGTCCAGGGCCTGCAGATACAGATGCACCTCAAAGCCGATGGCGTACTGGTAGATGTTGTACAGCAGGTTGCTGGGCGGGATCGCTACCGCGCTGATATCGGTCAGGTAGTCGACCACCATTTGCAGGATCTGGCTGTTGACGGCTTCCGGGCACGGGGTCTGGAAGTGGCTGATGATCGGCATTGCGCGGTGGGCTCCAAAGGTTGAGGCACGCCTGGGACAGCAGGCGTCGGCGGCGGGCCGGCATGATACTCCGCCCGCGTATTTGACGCAGTCCCTGCAGGAGCGAGCTTGCTCGCGATGCGGCGTGTCAGCACGGACGCTATCGCGAGCAAGCTCGCTCCTACAGATGGCCTGGGTAAACCGGGCTAACGCGCGCTGTCGCCTCGTGGCTTGTAGAACAGGAACTTGCCGGTCTCGGCGGTCTTGCGGTATTGCCTGGCCCAATCGGGCCGCACGCGCCGGTCATGGAAATACAGGGCGCCGTGGGTGCGGTCCGCGAGTTGCTGGTTGAGCGCCTTGCGCGCGATTTCCTTGGCCGCGATGTAGGGCTCATCTTCCTTCACCTGATCCGCACGCCCGTCGCACCACCAGGAAAACTGACAGGCGCGCTGCTCCGACCCCTGCTTGACCACCGCGCACACCGTATCGGGAAACCCCTCATGGCCGAGCCGGTTGAGCACCACGCTGGCCACGGCTTCCATGTCGGCGGCGGCCCCGCCCTTGGCTTCCCAGTAGATGGACCGCGCCAGGCAAGTAATGGCGTCGTCCAGCGGCGCGGCGCCCGCCGGGTCCACCGCCTGGGCCTCGGGAGGGGTAATGGTTTCGCCGCGTGGCGCCGGCTGCTGGTCCGCGGCTTTCTGTTCCAGGACCTGGGCCTTGTCCTGCGCCACTTCGGGGTCCGCTGTTTCACCCGCGGCCATTGCCAGCCCCCCGCACAGGAGGATCAGAAAACCGCCGGCAATCGCTGTCGGGCGCATGCTCGTACCTTCGCCAAAAACCCGATCCGGGCACGGAAAAGCCGCCGCCAGCCTGCCGGCTGGCAGCGACTGGACTTGAGTGTAGTTCGCCGCCGTCCGCCCGTAACCTGCACCGCGCCAGCAACGGCAAGGACGGATAACGGCGCCGGTTTTCGGCAAAAAGACCTTGCGCCGAACGGGGCAAAATCGCGCATCATGGGCGCAATTCGCTCAAGGGAGACCTCCATGCGCTGCCTATCCTCCGTTCTGCCGCTGACCCTGTTGTCGCTGAGCATGGCCTTCGCCACCGCTGCCGTGGCGAGCGACGAGACGCAACTGGTGACATCGATCAATAGCTACCGCAGCCAGGTCCAGCGCTGCGCCGGCCAGGTGTCCCAGGAACTGCCGCCGCTGGCCGCCGACCCGCGCCTGGTGCTGCCAGCCAATAGCATCGGCAATCTGCAACAGGCCCTGGCCAGCAGTGCCTACCCGATGGTCAATGTGCAGGCCATCAGCCTGTCCGGACCGCGCAATGCCCAGGCGGCCATGAAGGCGGTGCAGGAAAGTTTCTGCCAGGTGGTGCTGGACCCGCAGTTCGTCGATATCGGTGTCAGCCGCACCGGCCAGGAATGGCGCATCGTCCTCGCCCGGCCACTGTTGACCGCACGCCTCGGCGACTGGCAGGCCGAGGGCCAGAAGCTCCTGGAAACCCTCAATAGCGCCCGCGCGCAGCCGCGCCAGTGCGGCAACCAGATCTTCGCCGCCGCCACCCCGCTGGCCTGGAACGCCACCCTGGCCAGCGCGGCCCAGGACCATACCCGGGACATGGCCAATCACAACTTCTTCGATCACAAGGACCGCGACGGTCGCACCCCCGGCGACCGCGCCGAACTGGCGGGTTATGCCGGCCAACAGATCGGCGAAAACATCGCCGCCGGCCAGGACAGCGTGCGCAAGGTGGTCGATGGCTGGCTGGCCAGCCCGGGCCATTGCGCCAACCTGATGAACCCGCAGTATCGCGAGCTGGGCGCGTCCTATGCGGTCGATCCGAAAAGCGATGCCGGCATCTACTGGACCGCGATGTTCGGCACGCCTTGACGGCCTGACCGACCTTGCCCCGGGGCGCCGTCAGCGGAGCCCCGCCCCCTCATCGGCCAACCCCGCGACGCCCCCGCCGGGCAACTAAACTGACTCATCTACCGACCGGCAATCGCTTGCTCCGGGCGTCCCGGAACCCACGCGCAGCCTCGCCTGCCGCCACGGGTTCGACGCCCAGGCCCGATGGCCAGCCTCATCTGCCTGAACGGTAGGCACGCACCCCGTCCCCCGCGGGAGGCGTGCGTCAGCTCTTCAGAACACGGGCCGGCCCTGCCAGGCCCGCTCATTCGGCAGCGCCGGGACATGGCCTCCCCGCGCACGCCGCGTATCTCCATCCGGCCACTGCCGGGCCGTCGGCGACAGTGACCCTCACAGCGGAGGACCAGGCCATGGACGAAGCCAAGCTCAACGATTTCATGGGCAAGCTGGTGTCAGACATGGGCGGCGCGGCGATGCTCGCCAATATGATTGTCGGCGAAGAACTGGGCCTGTACCGGGCCATGGCCGACAGTCATTTCGTCAGCCCCGAGGCGCTGGCCGCCAAGACCGGCTGCAACGCGCGGCTGCTGCGCGAATGGCTGAGCGCCCATGCCGCGTCCGGCTACATGGAACACCAGGGCGGCCAGTTCCGCCTGCCGGAAGAACAAGCCCTGGCGCTGGCCATCGAGGACTCGCCGGTGTACGTGGCCGGTGGCGCCGTGGTGGTCTCTGCGCTGTTTCACGACAAGGACAAACTGCTGGCGGCGATGCGCGGCGACGGCGCCCTGGCCTGGGGTGATCACCACCCCTGCATGTTCAGCGGCACCGAGCGCTTCTTCCGCCCCGGCTATCGGGCGCACCTGGTGGCCGAGTGGCTGCCGGCCCTGGACGGCGCGGTGGAAAAACTCCAGGCCGGGGCCAAGGTGGCCGACATCGGCTGCGGCCATGGCGCCTCGACGGTGATCATGGCCCAGGCCTTCCCCGCCTCGCGGTTTTTCGGTTTCGACTACCACCAGCCCTCCATCGCCACCGCGACGCAACGGGCCGAGGAAGCCGGGGTGACCGGCCGCGTGCAGTTCTCCCAGGCCAGCGCCAAGACCTACCCCGGCAACGACTACGACCTGATCTGCTTCTTCGACTGCCTGCACGACATGGGCGACCCGGTGGGCGCCGCGCAACATGCCTTCCAGGCGCTGAAAGACGACGGCAGCGTGCTGCTGGTCGAGCCGTTCGCCAACGATAAACTGGACCAGAACATCACCCCGGTCGGCCGGCTGTTCTATGCCGCCTCGACCTTTATCTGCACGCCCAACTCGCTGTCCCAGGAAGTCGGCCTGGGGCTCGGTGCCCAGGCCGGCGAAGCGCGCCTGCGCCAGGTCTTCAGCGAAGCCGGCTTCAGCCAGTTCCGCCGGGCCGCGGAGACGCCGTTCAACCTGATTCTCGAGGCACGTAAATGAAGGAGGATCGTGCGAGCGATGCGATCCTGTAGGAGCCAGCGGGCGGCGATCCGACTTGCCGGCGATCGGAGCGCCGCGGTGGCTCAGGCAGGCCGCCATCGCGGGCAAGCCTCGCTCCTACGGGGACACGCAGGTGCCGCATGCCAATGAAAAAACGGCACTCGGGGAAATCCCGGGGGCCGTGCCTGTCTTACGCCGCCGGCAGATCCACCAGCACCACCGCCTGTTGCCCTACGCACAACAGCCGGCCGCCATGATGGGCCACATACTCCCGGGCCTCGTCCGGTGACGAGAACCAGCAGTTGAGATGGCCCGCCTGGCGGTAGACCAGTTCAAAATGCTGCAACTGCTCGGGCGCCAGCTCGTCGAGGACCTGGCGGTAGGTCTCCCAACTGGCAAAACCGGCCTCGCTGGCCAGGGTGCGCAACAGGTGTTTGCGCTGCACCTTGTCGCGCTGCCGATACAGCTCGGGCAACGACAGGCCAGGCAAACTGTTGCTCGCCAGCAAGCGCCGCAGGATCGGCAAGGCGCCGGCCAGCGAACCACTGGTTGCAGTGCGATGCAGGCGTTTGGCTTCGCGCAGTACCAGGCTGGCGGCCTGACTGGCGGGTGAACGGGGAACGGATTTCTGGATAGGCATACCAACTCCAAGAGAATCGGCCTGCTCGCTATTGGCCCGGAGGGGGTATGCAAGCGTGGTGCTTGCGGGATTTGAAGGTGCTTGCGCTTTCGCGAGGTGGGCGCCCAGGAAGCCCGGTTGCCATACTAACCAATCCATTCCGGGCTGCCCATCCCTGCTTCAGGTCTTCCAGCCCGGCTGTTTCTCCAGCAGGAAATCGATAAAGGCGCGCAGGCGCAACGGCACGTGCCGGCTGTGGGGATACAGCAGGCTGAAGGGCCGCGAACGGCCGCCGTAAGGCTGCAGCACCTCCACCAGGGAACCCTCGGCCAGCTCGCGCTCGACCATGAAACGGTAGGTCTGGAACAGGCCGGCGCCGTATTTGGCCAAGGTCACGCCCCCCTGTAGGTCTTCCGAACACACGTAGGCCCCCTCGGCGAGCACTTCGCAGGGGCCATCGGCGCCGTTGAACAGCCAGGCGATGCGCCGGCCGCTGCTGGGCAGCTCGAACTGGATGCACTCGTGCTGCGCCAGGTCGTCGAGCCGCTGCGGGGTACCGGCCCGCGCCAGGTAATCCGGGGCGGCGAACACCACCAGTTCGGCGTCCTCCAGCAACCGCGCGACCAGCCCGGAATCCGGCTGCGCGCGCACCCGGATCGCCATGTCGTAGCCCCCTTCGACGAAATCGATATTGCGGTTGCTCAGGTTGACCTCCACCCGCATTTGCGGGTAGCGCCGGCGAAACTCCGGCAGCAGCGGCAGGATCCGCAGATGGCCGTAGGTGGTCGGCAGGCTGATGCGCAAGGTGCCGGAAGGCGCCAGCTGTTGCCCGGTCAACTGGCGCTCGGCTTCGAGCATCTGGTTCAGCGCGCTGCGGCATTGCTGGTGATAGTCACGCCCGCCGTCGGTCAGGCGGATGCTGCGGGTGGTGCGCACGAACAGGCGGACGCCGAGCCGCTCTTCCAGGCGCGACACCGAGCGGCTGACCGCCGCCGGCGTGACCCCGGCCGCCAGCGCCGCGCCGGTAAAGCTGCCGATCTCCGCCGCCATGCAGAACAGCTCGATGCTGCCCAGCAGCACGTCGTCGAATTGCCGAGTCATTGATTACACCACGTATCAAGTGAAGTACCTGACGCGCTGTTTATCAGCATTCGGCACACAAATATAGTTCTGCCCAACAGCGCTGGAACCCCTCTCACCGCAAAACAGGACTATCCCCATGAGCCACACCCTGAACCACAACAGCACCGTCATCATCACCGGCGCCTCCAGCGGCATCGGCCTCGGCCTGGCACAGGCCTACCTGGCCCGCGGCTACAACGTGGTCGGCAATGCCCGCTCGGCACAGCGGCTGGCCGCGGCGGCCGAAACCCTGGGCCACAGCGAGCGTTTTCTCGGGGTCGAAGGCGACATCGCCGACCCGGCCACCGCCACGCAACTGGTCGAACGCGCCATCGACCGTTTCGGCCAGGTCGATGTGCTGGTCAACAACGCCGGCTTCTTCCTGCCCAAGGCGTTTATCGACTACAGCCCCGAGGAGCTGGAAAGCCTGCTGCAGACCAACCTCAAGGGTGTGGTCTACGCCTCCCAGGCCGCCGCGCGGCACATGATCGAGCGGCGCCGGGGCCGCATCATCAACATCAGCGCCAGCGTCGCGCTGCAACCGAACCTGGCGGTCCCGGCGGCGTTGCCGGTGCTGATCAAGGGCGGTGTGAACCAGATGACCCGCGCCCTGGCCCTGGAGCTGTCGCCGTTCAACATCCAGGTCAACGCGGTGGCCCCGGGGATCATCGACACGCCGATGCACGACCCGGCGCACCGTGCCTTCCTCGACGGCCTGCAACCGGCCGGACGGGTCGGACGCATCGAGGAAATCGCCGACGCGGTGCTCTACCTGTCCGGCGCCGGCTTCACCACCGGCGTGGTGCTGCCGGTGGACGGCGGCATGAGCAGCGGCAAATGGTAAACCCGGCGGGAGGCCCGCGTGCCTCCCGCCCCTTGCAACCCCCACCTTTTCCTCAGGAGTAATGCCATGCCTTTCGTCAACGTCCGCATCACCCGTGACGGCGTGACCCGCGAACAGAAAGCCCAGGTGATCCGCGAGATCACCGAAACCCTGCAACGGGTGCTGAACAAGGCCCCGGAACTGACCCACATCGTCATCGAAGAAGTCGACACCGACAACTGGGGCTACGCCGGCATGACCACCACCGAATACCGCCAGCGAACGGCGCAATGAAAAAAGGGCGGGCCAGCATCGGGTCCGCCCGTTGTTCCTGGCGTTGAATCGATCCGCGACCTGCCGAATACACCGCGACGCCCGCATCCTCAAGCCCTGCACCGAGCCTTATACTGTCGCCCTTCCAGACCCGGAGCAGACCACATGGACGTCGTTCTCGAATGCCCGCTCACCGAACAGATCCTTGCCTCTTTCGCCACGGTGATCGGCAAGGACCTGCCCGGCTATCGCAATCATGTGTATCGCGTGCTGAGCTTCTACACCGCGCTCAATCCGCAGGACCGGCCGCTGTCCTGCGCGGTGCAGATCGCCGCGGCCTTTCATGACCTGGGTATCTGGACCCACGGCACCCTCGACTACCTGGCGCCGTCGATCCAGCTGGCCCGGGCCTTTCTGGCCGAGCGCGGCGAGTCACGGCTGGCGGAGCAGGTCAGCGCGCTGATCGAGCAGCATCACAAACTGCGCCCCTATCGCCAGGCCCACGCCGCGAGCGTCGAACCGTTCCGGCAGGCCGACACGATCGACGTCTCCCTGGGCTTGCTCAACTTCGGCCTGCCCCGCCCGTTTATCCGCGAGGTGCAGGCACGCTACCCCGACCAGGGGTTTCACTGGATGCTGGCGCGCGCTTCGGCCCGGCAGTTGCTGCGTACGCCGCTGCGGCCGCTACCGATGTTCCGCTGGTGACGCCTCAGGCATTCACCAGCATCGTGAACCCGCCATAAATCATGCGCTGGCCGTCGAACGGCATCGGGCAGACATCGGGCTTGAGCCGCGGGTCTTCCATGGCTCTTTGCATGCCCGCGTCGCGAATTTCGCGGGACGGCCAGATGATCCAGCTGAACACCACCGTCTCGTCCACCTTGAGCTTGACCGCCATGGGGAACGAGGTCAGCTTGCCCTCGGGCACATCGTCGCCCCAGCAATCGACCACGCTCAGGGCGCCGAACTCCTTGAACACCTTCGCCGCGACCTGCGCATGCTGCTTGAAGGCCTCGCGGTTGGCGGTGGGTACCGCCAGTACACAACCATCGACATAAGACATGATCCTGCTCCTGCTGATTGGGGTTGAACATCGGATCCCGACCTTGCTGTCGGTCACTCTGGGAACTGGTCGATCCGCATCGCCGACAATCGACAAGTCGGCGCGAAAAAACCTGAATCGGCCGACCGCCGGACTTCATGGCTCCGGCTGCCAACCGGTTTGCGGGGCGCTCAGGCCCGGCGTCGCGGGCGGATGCACAGTGCCCGGTACCGTCTCCAGCGGGGGCTCCGGTACCGCGCTTTGGCCCAGTTCGCCCTCGATATGCCCGGCCAGGTAATACACCCCGGCCATCACCCCGTTGCCGGTGTTGTTCAACAGCTTGAACCAGGCCTGGTCGAACGCCTTGCCCAGGCTCTGGCGAATCTGCGCCTCGGTCTCGGCCCGGTCGCTCTCATGGGCAATCGCGCGAAACCCCGCGGCGCCCAGGGAGATCACCGCGCCGGCGACCTTGCCGGCCACCGCCGATGCGGCGCCGGCAATGCCACGGCCGGCCATCTGCGCTTCGAATTTTTCGCTGGCCTGCCTGGCCACCGAGACAATCCCGGCCTCGGACGACACCTCGCCGGTGCCCGCCGGCGCGCTATGGATCTGCTGGTACAGCGCCGAGTAGGCCGGCAGCGTAGTCAGGGGCTTGGCATGCAACACCTGATACAACGACGCATCGCGCGCCGGCGGCGGCCCCAGGCGAATCGCCTGGATGCCATTGAGCCGTTGATCGAGTTGCCTGGCCGGCAACCGATAACGCTGGGCGATAACCTGCACCTGCTTGTCCAGCAGCTCGATATAGAACTCCGTGGCCTGGTTGAGAATCGCATCCGGGTCGATCTCCACCGCCACCGGTGCCAGCACCTGCTCCTGATACTGTTCCTTGAGGTACTCCGCCAGCCGCGTCGCCGCCGCGTCCTGCTCGTCGCCGGCGGTGAGGCTGTACCAACTGACTTTCATGGCCATCCACTCCTGGGTCCAGTAACTGCTGAACCAGGGGATGAAGGTTTCCTCGGTAACGGCATAGACCCGCACCCGCCAGTGCTCCATGGAGCCGCGGGCAAAGACCTTGACCTGGATCACCGCCTGCTGCGAAGCCTCGGCGATCTCCCGGTCCACCTGGCGCCAGGTGCTGGCCGGCACCACCACCGGCGCCACCACCTCGCGGACACGCTGGGTCGCGGCGCATCCGGCCAGCACCAGCAGCATCACGACGATCAGCGCACGCAGGTACAAGATGGCAACCCTCGCACAGCGTCGACCACGGCCACCCGCTCACGACGGGGCAGGCTTCAACCGGATACCACACGACCATGCCTGGATTGAGTATAGGTGCTGGGGTTTGCGCCCCAGGCTCGAGAAGGGGTTCGCGACGGCGTATCCGACCAGTCGCTTACCCGCGATGGCGTCCGGCCTGATACACCGCGGCGCCTCGATCGCCGGCAAGCCTGGCTCCTACAGAAGCAGGTCAGTCGTGGTCAGCGTGGACCGCCACCGCCGGGACCTGCGCCAAAACCGCCATGCGGGCCACCGCCACCGCCGCCATGCCCGCCACCGCCGCCACCCGGCGGGAAGAACATCCAGCAGCCCGACAGGGACGACAACAACGCGATCACTACCGCCACTTTTGCAACTCGACTCAATATCATCGCTTCACTCTCTTTCAGGACGAGAACCACAAGTTTCTCGCCGTTTCAGACAGCGTTTGTGCGACATCGAGCACCACATGAAGGTAAAGAATGGGTAAGGGTTGTATCGAAAAACCCACAGATTTCCATGGACTTGCACGCTCATTTCGGCAGCAGCGAACGGCAACCCCGCAGCCCCTGGCCGGGCCGGAGGTGATTGGCCTGTGCAAGGATTTCGATACATGGCCAATGCCGCGGCACTGTCAATTACGCGCCTGTGCCTCCCCCGCCGCCGGTAACCCCTGCGGACGACGCAGAGTCAGCACACCACGGGCCACCAGGCCAAACAGCAGCCCCCAGAAGGCCGCCGACAAACCGAACAGCGACATGCCCGACGCCGTCACCAGGAAGGTGATCAACGCCGCCTCGCGATCCCGCGGCACGGCCATGGCGCTGCTCAGGGCGCCGCCCATGGCGCCGCCCATGGCGGCGAACAGGGCGGCGAACAGGGCGAGCCCGGCCAGGGCCGCCTGGAAGATGATCACCAGCGGCCCGGCATAGGAAATCAGCGTGGCGATAAACCTGGCTACCAGCGCCGACAATGAAAAATCCTCGATCAACGGCTGCATGCAGGCTCCGAAGCCCTGAGGCATGGCATGACAGAACCACCGGCGCAGGCATCTGGGCGCCCGCACCGGTCACGGGCCCTGCTACAGGGACGGCGCGCTGGCCTGGCTGACCGGCAGCGCCTTGGCGGGCCGCGGGTAGACGAAACACATCGCCAGCGCCGCCACCACCCCCGGAATGGCAAAGGCCATGAAGTTATAGTGCAGCGGCAGCTCGATGCTCACCAAGGCACCGCCCAGCAGCGGCCCGACAATGGCCCCGCTGCGGCCGATGCCCGAGGCCCAGCCAATGCCGGTGGAGCGGATCGTCACCGGATAGAACTGGGCGACGCAGGCGAAGGCCAGGATCTGCGTGCCGATGGTGGTGGCCCCGGCAATCGCGATCAGTGCGTACAGCAACCCGTGCGGGCTCTTGAAGCCGAGCAGGCTGATAGACACCGCAGCCACGATAAAAAACGCCACCAGGACCTTTTGCAGCTGCAGGCGATCGCCGATCCAGCCGCCGCCCACGGCGCCGAAAATCGCCCCGAGGTTCAGCACCAGCAGGAACATCAGGCTCGAGCCCAGGCTGTAACCGGCGCTGGCCATCAGCTTGGGCAGCCAGGAGTTGAGCGCGTAGACCATCAGCAGGCAGCAGAAGAACACCACCCAGAGCATCAGGGTGCTCAGCGCCCGGCCTTCGCGGAACAGCTGCACCACCGGTGCGCCGGCGGTCTTGAGGTTAGCCTTGACGAACGAGTCGCCGGGTTGCGCGACGAAGCCCGGCTCGACCCATTGCAGCACCTGGCGCGCTTCGTCGTCCCGGCCCTGGCGCAGCAGGAAGCCCAGGGATTCGGGCAGGAATCTGAGAATCAGCGGCAACAGCAACAACGGGATCGCCGCCACATAGAACACCGCCTGCCAGCCGAAATTCGGCAGCAGCACGATGCCCAGGCCGGCGGACAGCGTGCCGCCCACCGAGTAGCCGCTGAGCATGATCGCCACCAGGGTGCTGCGGATTTTCTTCGGCGCGTATTCGTTCATCAGCGCCACCACGTTGGGCATCACCCCGCCGATGCCGAGGCCGGCGATAAAGCGGCAGATGCCGAACTGGGTGGGCGTGGTGGTGAAGCCGTTGAGCAGGGTGAAACCGCTGAACAGCACCACGCAGATGGCGATGACTTTCTTGCAGCCGATGCGCTCCGACAGCGTGCCGAAAAACAGCGCGCCGAACATCATGCCGAACAGCGCATAACTGCCCAGCGCCCCGGCCTGCAGCGGGCTCAGGCCCCACTCCTGCATCAGCACCGGCAGCACCACGCCGTAGATCACCAGGTCGTAGCCGTCGAAGATGATGATCAGCGAGCACCAGAACAGCACGCGCCAGTGAAAGGCATTGAAGCGTGCCCCGTCGATCAATTGATTGCTGTCTATGTTTCGCATGGCATCTGACTCTTGTTGTTGTTTTATGAGAAACCGGATGTGCGTTTGCGCAGTCCTGTAGGAGCGAGGCTTGCCCGCGATTGGAGCGCTGCGGTGTGCCAGGCCGGACGCCATCGCGGGCAAGCCTCGCTCCTACGGTCAGGGTGCGATTTTCGATGACGCCTGATACTTCAGCCCTGGTCGCCACCGCCTACCGGCATGACCAGGCCGGTGATGTAGGACGCCTCGTCGGAGGCCAGGAACAGGATCGCCGCGGCCTGCTCGTCGATGGTGCCGTAGCGTTTCATCAGGGTGCTATCGACGGTCTGGTCGACGATCTGCCGGTACCAGACCTGTTCCTCGGCGCTCTGCTCGGCGCTGTTGCGTGGAATGCGCCGTGGCGGCGCTTCGGTGCCGCCGGGGGCGGTGGCGTTGACCCGCACCCCGCGCCCGGCGGTCTCGAACGCCAGGCAGGCGGTCAGGGCATTCACCCCGCCCTTGGCCGCGCCATAGGGCACGCGGTTGATGCTGCGGGTGGCGATGGACGACACATTGACGATGGCACCGCTGCCCTGCTCCAGCATGTACGGCAGCGCCGCGTGGCAGCACCACAAGGTGGGGAACAGCGAACGACGCACTTCGGCTTCGATCTGCTGCTCTGCATAGTGCTCGAACGGCTTGGCCCAAATGGTGCCGCCGACGTTGTTGACCAGCACGTCGATGCGCCCGAAACGCTCGACGGCCGCGGCCATCGCCCGGCTGCATTCGGCGTACTGCTCAAGGTCGGCGGTCAACGCCAGCACCTCGAACCTGGGGGCCAGCTCGGCCTGCAACTCGAACACCAGCTCGGAGCGATCCACCAGCACCAGCCGCGCGCCCTCCTCGGCCAGGCGCTCGGCGACCCGCCGGCCAATGCCCTGCGCCGCCCCGGTGACCAGGGCGACTTTTTCCTCGAATCTGCTCATCTCAAAACCTCATGCCAATGTACCGACGCACCACCACCCTTCATCTGTAGGAGCGAGGCTTGCCCGCGATCAGCCGACAGGCTGAAAGGTCAGCGTTGCCCCACTATCGCCATCGCGGGCAAGCCTCGCTCCTACATAGGGCGCGGGGGCTGTCAGGCCGCGCTGGCGGCGAATTTTTCGTAGTAGAAATTGGCCGGGGCGATGCCCTGCTCGCGAATGAACTGGCTCACCGCCTCGACCATCGGCGGCGGGCCGCACAGGTACACATCCACATCGCCGTCGTTCAGGTGCCTGGGCTCGATATGCTGGGTCACGTAGCCCTTGAGCGGGTGGCGACTCTCGGGGTTGGCCACGCAGGCGCTGAAGCTGAAGTTGGGGATGCGCGCGGCGAAGGCTTCCAGGCGATCCATTTCCACCAGGTCGAAATCGTTGGTCACCCCGTAGATCAGGTGCAGCGGATGCTCGCTGCCCTGCTCGGCGATTTTCTCCAGCATCGCGGTGAACGGCGCCAGCCCGGTGCCCCCGGCCAGCAGCAACAGCGGCCGGCGAATATCGCGCAGGTAGAAGCTGCCCAGGGGCCCGGCCAGGCTCATGGGGTCACCGGCTTTCGCCAGGCCGGTGAGGAAGCTGCTCATCAGGCCGCCCGGCACGTTGCGGATCAGGAAGCTGACCTCGCCGTCGCGCTGCAGCGAGCTGAAGGAATAGGCCCGGGTCTGCTCACTGCCGGGCACGCCGAGGTTGACGTATTGCCCCGGCAGAAACGCCAGCTTGCTCAGGGCCTCGCCCTTGATCGACAGGGCGATGGTGCTGTCGGATAGCTGGCGCACCGCGCTGATGGTGGCGTCGAAGGTGGCCTGGGCGGTGCGGCAAACCTGCGACGAAGCCGGCACCCGCACCACGCAGTCGCTCAAGGCGCGCATCTGGCAGGTCAGCACGAAGCCCTGCTCGGCTTCAGCCGCGGTCAGCGCGTCGTCGATGTATTCCTCGCCCAGGTCGTAGCGCCCGGCTTCGGCGAAACACTTGCAGGTGCCGCAGGCGCCGTCGCGACAGTCCAGGGGGATATTGATGCCCTGGCGGTAGGCGGCATCGGCCACGGTTTCGCCGGCGTTGGCGGCGACGAAGCGGGTCACCCCGTCTTCGAAATTGAGTGCGATGTGATGAGTCATGGCGGTCGCCTCAGAGGTGGTAGACATCGACGACCTGACGAACGTAATCGTTCTTCAGGATGACCTTCTTGGCCAGGATCCGCGGGGTCTCGCCGCGCACATCGAGGGTGTAGAAGCTGGTGCCGAAGTAGCTGTCGACGGTCTTGTAGCGAAAGCTCAGGGTGTGCCAGTTGAAGCGCACCTTGCACAGGCCGTCGGCCTGCTCCAGCAGCTCTATGTTGCTCAGGTTGTGCGAGGTGCGGGTGTCGGGAATGCTCGCGCTGGAGCGCTCGGTCTTGATCCGGAACACCCGGT
This sequence comes from Pseudomonas sp. GM17, assembly GCF_000282175.2. Lineage (NCBI taxonomy): Bacteria > Pseudomonadati > Pseudomonadota > Gammaproteobacteria > Pseudomonadales > Pseudomonadaceae > Pseudomonas > Pseudomonas sp. GM17. The sequence continues at coordinate 5,217,750 of NZ_CP124732.1, forward strand.
CTTCCAGGCCGCAGCGGCTGCCGTACCAGATCAGCGAGATTTCCCGCTGCGGGTCTTCGGTGAGTTCGTCGTTGTCGTCCCAGGACGGCATCCAGAAGGTCGCGTCGGCGGCGTAGAGTTCCAGCCAGCTGTCCCAGTCCTTGTCGTCCAGGTAGCGCGCTTCGCGGTAGAGAAAATCGCGCACGGTGTCATGGGAAATGCTCATCACACAGCCTCCACGGCAATGGTTCGCGCGGCTTCGGCGGCAAGCGCCTCGAGCATGGTTTGCTGCCAGTACTTGTGCTGCATCACGAACAGGCCTTCGTCTTCGGTACGCACGCCGCTGAGGATCGGTTGCAGGTCGATTTCCCGGGCCGCGTCGTCCGCGCCCTCGACCCAGTGTTCGGCGCCGCGGGACATGTCGTTCCAGGCGCTGTTGCAGCCCTGATAGCCCATCTGGCAGGAACGGAATTCCTCCAGGTCGTCCGGGGTGGCCATGCCGCTGACGTTGAAGAAGTCCTCGTACTGGCGGATGCGCATGGCCCGGGCTTCGTCGCTTTCGCCCCTGGGCGCGATGCAGTAGATGGTGATTTCGGTGCGGTCCACCGAGATCGGCCGGGCAATGCGGATCTGCGAGCTGAATTGGTCCATCAGGTAGACGTTGGGGTACAGGCACAGGTTGCGCGAGTTCTCGATCATCCAGTCGGCGCGGGCCTGGCCGAAGTCCCGGGCCAGCTCATCGCGACGCTCGTAGAGCGGGCGGTCCTCGGGGTTGGACCAGCGGGTCCAGAGCAGCATGTGGCCCTTGTCGAAGGAATAGAAACCGCCGCCCTGCTTGGCCCAGCTGCCGGCGCTCATGGTCTTGATCTCTTCCCCGGCTTCGCGCTGCTTGCGCTGGCTCTGGGTGGCCGCGTAGTTCCAGTGCACGGAGCTTACGTGGTAGCCGTCGGCGCCGTTTTCCGCGGTGAGCTTCCAGTTGCCTTCGTAGATGTAGCTCGAGGAACCGCGCAGCACTTCCAGGCCGTCGGCGGACTGGTCGACGATCATGTCGATGATCTTCGCCGACTCGCCCAGGTGCTCCACCAGGGGCAGTACGTCGGGGTTGAGACTGCCGAACAGGAAGCCGCGATAGGACTCGAAGCGCGCGACCCTGGTCAGGTCGTGGGAACCTTCGCAGTTGAAGCTCGACGGGTAGCCCGCGGCGGCCGGGTCCTTGACCTTGAGCAGCTTGCCGGAGTTGTTGAAGGTCCAGCCGTGGAACGGGCAGGTGTAGGACGACTTGTTGCCGGTCTTGTGTCGGCAGAGCATGGCGCCACGGTGGCTGCAGGCATTGAGGAAGGCATTGAGTTCGCCGTCCTTGTTGCGCGCGATGAACACCGACTGCCGGCCCATGGTGGTGGTGTAGTAGTCGTTGTTGTTGGGGATCTGGCTCTCGTGGGCAAGGTACAGCCAGTTGCCCTCGAAGATGTGCTGCATTTCCAGGTCGAACAGCCGGGGGTCGGTGAACATCTCCCGCTTGCAGCGGTAGACGCCCCGGTCACGGTCTTCTTCAAGCAGGGAGTGAAGGTATTCGGGTCGCAGGGTCATGGCCGCCGCCTCCATTGTTTTTATTCAGGCAAGGCTCATGCTAGGGCGGGGTGTGCGGGGGCAATATCCGTTGCGTGCAGACCACTATCCGTTTTTTGCAGAGTTTTGTAGGGCAAGTCCTACAGCCGTATGAAGAATCGGGGATGGCGTGGCGGACACAGCTTCTGTAGGAGCGAAGCTGAACTGGTCAAGTAATCCTGGACACCATTTAAGGTTTACGCAGCCAGTCTTTCTGCTGCGACGGGTGATCGATATTCGTTGTAACTGTGAGGCCGAGTGGTGTTGTAGCGTGTGATGTAGCGCTGCACGTCCATTCGGGCCTCATGTTCCGAGCCGTAGCCGCCCTTAGGCACCCACTCCGACTTCAGGCTTCCAAAAAAACGCTCCATCGGGGCGTTGTCCCAACATTCGCCTTTACGGCTCATGCTCTGGCGATAGCCTTGTTCATTCAATTCATGCCTGAATTTGTGACTGGTGTACTGGCAGCCCTGGTCAGAGTGAAACAGCACGCCCTTTGGGTGTCCTCTCAGTTCAGTCGCCATCCGCAGTGCCTCACAGGTCAGCGTCGCATCAGAAATCGACGAGAACGACCAGCCCACGATACGGCGGGCAAACAGATCCAAAACAGCCGCCAAATACAACCAGCGCTTGCCAGCCTTGATGTAAGTAACGTCCCCACACCACACCTCGTTGGGTGCCTTCACATCAAACTGACGCTTGAGTTCATGCGGTGCCGTCAAAGCCTCCACACCCGATGACCGGTATTTGTGACGCCTGCGCTGCCGGCAGGTTATCCCGGCCTCTCGCATCAGGCTTTGAGCCTTGAATCGACCTATCTGGTGCCCAGCGGCCTGCAGCATTTTGGCCAGGGTACGAGAGCCTGCTGAGGCCCTCGACGCCTTGTGATGCTTGACCAGCTCCGCCTTGAGCCTTTCTCGCTCAGGGCATTGCTGGCCTTGGCGCTGACGCCAGCTGTAGAAGCTGCTGCGGCTGATCTCAAGCACACGACAGCACTCATTTACGCCGTACTGCTCGCCCAACTCATCGATCAGCGCGAGTGATCTTTGGCGTCCAAAAGCAGGAGAGCACTGGCCTTTTTTAGGATTTCGATATCCCGGTCTTTCTGCTTGAGCAGGGCCTGGAGCCGCTGAATTTCCCGCTGATCAGCAGTGATGGCTTTGGCCCCTATCGGAGTTAAACCTTCTCTTTCCTTGCGCAGTTGATCGACCCAGCGCCGCAAGGCCGTAGGACCAATATTTATGCTGGCGCAGACCTCGGGAACCGACTGTCCTTCGTCCAGCACCATGCTGGCTGCTTTGAGCTTGAACTCATTTGAATAAGAGTTGCGCATGTCCAAACACCTCAGATTTGGGCGCCATCATAGCGCCCGATTGAGGTGTCCAGAATTATTAGGCCAGTTCAAGCTTGCTCGCGATGACGTCGGATCAGACACCAACGCGTCGTTCCCGATCGCCGGCAATCGAGCGCCACCGGCCGCTCCTACAGAAACACAATCTGGATCAAGGCCGGCGTCTGAGGGTGTCGGACGGCAGTTCGCCGAACTGTTTGCGGTAGCTTTCCGAGAAGCGTCCCAGGTGCAGGAAACCGAAGTCCATGGCCAGTTCGGTGATGTTGCGCACGTTGCAGCCGGGGTCACGCAGGCAGGCGTGGATCCGCTCGAGTTTCTTCTGGCGGATGTAGCGCATGGGCGTGGTGCGGGCGTTGCGCTCGAACAGCGCATAGAGCGAACGCAGGCTCATCTGCGCCTGTTGCGCCAGCTCTTCGCAGCCGATGTCCTGCTTGAGGTTGCGCTCGATGTAGTCGGCGATGGCCTCGAAGGTCGCCGACGACGAGCCCAGGCCCACCCGCCGGATGTTGGTCTTCATCAGGCTGAGCATCTTGCTCGCGACGATCTGCGCGTAATGCTCCTGCACCCGGGGGATGCATTCGGCGGCTTCGGCTTCGCGGCAGACCACGTTCAGCAGGTTGATAAAACCTTCCAGCTCATCCAGCTGGTAGCGGTTGCCCACAAAGCGCACGCCCTGCCCCGGATACAGCCAGCGCTGCTCCTCACACACCGACTCCAGCAGGCGGGTGGGCACCTTGATGATGAACTTCTCGCAATCGTCGGAGTAGGTCAGGTCCACCGGATCGTCAGGGTTGATCAGCAGTAGCTCGCCGGGGGCGAAGTAATGCTCCTGGCGATGGCCGCGCCACAGGCAGTGGCCGCGTAGCAACACTTGCAGGTGGTAGATGGTTTCCAGCGCCGGCGAGGTGACGCGCACGCTGCCGCCGTAGCTGATCGAGCACAGGTCGAGGCTGGCGAACTGCCGATGATTGAGGCTGGCCTGGGGGCTGCCGGCCTTGGGCAAACGGATGCAGTGGCTGCCCACATGCTGGTTGACATAGCCGGACACAGCGTAGGGATCGGCCTGGGCGAATACCCGGCTGCGCTCACTCAACAGATAGGTTTCCATAAGCGGGTCACTCCCCGTTTTTGTTATTGGGATTGTTATTGCCGGGCGGTGATCGTTCGCCACCGCTGGCCCATCACGCAAGACTTCGACCACGGCTCACAACGGCAAAAACCACGGGATCACTCACGTTATCCCGTGGCCCCGAATCGGGATCTGCCGCGCTGTCAGTCCTCCAGCGCTCGCACCCGCTCCAGGCGTTGCTGCTCTTCGGGCTGGGCCGACGACTGCAGGGTGAAGTCGAAGTCGATCTCGGCGAAACGCCCGCTGACCCCGTATTGCGCCGCACGCTGCTGATCGTCGCTGAAGGTGATCTTGGCGATCAGTTCGTCACGGGTGGCGTAGGCGAAATCGTCGTGCAGGTATTCGTCGCCATCGAGGTTGATCTGGGTGGTCAGGTGACGGTGGTCATCGGCCGAGATGAAGAAGTGGATATGCGCCGGACGCTGGCCATGGCGGCCCAACTGGTCGAGCAACTGCTGGGTCGGACCGTCCGGTGGGCAGCCGTAGCCCGAAGGCACGATGCTGCGAAAACGGTAGCGGCCTTCGGCATCGGTGACGATGCGCCGACGCAGGTTGAACTCGGACTGGGTGGTGTCGAAGTAGGAATAGGTGCCGCCGGTGTTGGCGTGCCAGACATCGACAATGGCCCCGGCCAGCGGTTCGCCGGCGGTGTTGCGCACCTGGCCCTGCATGAACAGCACCACGCCCGGATCGACGCCATCGTCGAGGCGCGCTTCACCCTGGCTCAGCGGCGCGCCGGCCACGTACAGCGGGCCTTCGATGGTGCGCGGGGTGCCGCCGGTCTTGCCGGCCTGTTCGTCGGCGGCGTCCATCAGCAGGTCCAGGTAGTGCTCCAGGCCCAGGCCGGCCACCAGCAGCCCGGCTTCCTGGCGCGCGCCGAGCACGTTGAGGTAGTTGACCGCCTTCCAGAACTCTTCCGGGGTCACATCGAGGTCCTCGATGATGTTCACCGTGTCACGCAGGATGCGGTACACCAGGGCCTTGGTGCGTGGGTTGCCCTGATCGTTGAACTGGCCGCTGACTTCTTCGAGAAATTTCTGGGCGCTGGCAGTGTGGGAAATTCGGACGTTCATGGTTATTCCTCATCTTGTATTTATTAGAGTGTGGAGCAGGCTGGCGCGGGCTCAGCGGTCATCCGCACGAATGGACGAAGGATGCCTGCACAGCGCGTTCACTTCGATAGCCATGTACGGGTACAGCGGCAGTTGCATCAGCAGGTCGTGCAGTTCCTGCACGCTGTCGACGTCGAACACGCTGTAGTTGGCATACAGGCCGGCGATGCGCCACAGATGCCGCCACTTGCCCTGCTCCTGCAGGCGCTGGGCCAGGGCCTTTTCGTCGGCCTTGAGCTGGGCGGCGCGCTCGGGGTTCATGTCGACCGGCAGGTTCACGGTCATTTTGACGTGGAACAGCATGGTGCTCTCCTTAAGACGTGATGAATGGCAGTTCAGGCTTGGTCGCGGCGGAAGAACGCCAGGCGCTCCTCGTCCAGGCTCAGGCCGAGGCCCGGCGCCCGGGATACGTGCAGCTGGAAATCGCGGTACAGCGGCGGCTCGGCGAGGATGTCCTCGGTCAGCAGCAGCGGGCCGAACAGTTCGGTGTCCCAGCTCAAGGTATTGAGGGTCAGGAAGGCATGGGCCGACGCCAGGGTGCCGATGCCGCCTTCGAGCATGGTGCCGCCGTACAGGCCGATGCCCGCCGCCTCAGCGATCGCCGCGGTGCGCAGTACCGCGCGCGGGCCGCCGTTCTTGGCGATCTTCAGGGCGAACACCGAGGCCGCGCCTTCGCGGGCCAGGTTGAAGGCGTCTTCCACGCATTCGATGGATTCGTCGGCCATGATCGGCGCCGGGCTGATGGCGTTCAGGCGCACCATGCCGGCGCGGTTGTTGCGCGAGATCGGCTGTTCGATCAGGTCGATGCCGTTGCCGCCCAGCACCCGGCAGGCACGCACCGCCACCGCTTCGTCCCAGGCCTGGTTGACGTCGACCCGCACGCTGGCGCGGTCGCCCAGGGCCTTCTTGATCGCGATCACGTGGGCCAGGTCGCGGTCCACCTCGCCGGCGCCGATCTTCAGTTTGAAGATGCGGTGGCGGCGCAGGTCGAGCATCTTTTGCGCTTCGGCAATGTCCTTGGCGGTGTCGCCGCTGGCCAGGGTCCAGGCCACCGGCAAGGCGTCGCGCACCCGGCCGCCGAGCAGTTCGCTGACCGGCAGCCCCAGGCGCTTGCCCTGGGCGTCGAGCAAGGCGCTTTCGATGCCGGATTTGGCGAAGGTATTGCCGCGGATACTGCGCTCCAGGCGCTGCATGGCGGCATTGATATTGGCGCCGTCCTGGCCGAGCAGCAGCGGCGTGAAGAAGCGGTCGATATTGGTCTTGATGCTGTCCGGGCTTTCATTGCCATAGGCCAGGCCGCCGATGGTGGTGGCTTCGCCCAGGCCTTCGATGCCGTCGGCGCAGCGCAGGCGGATCAGCACCAGGGTCTGGTTCTGCATGGTGTGCATCGCCAGCTTGTGCGGGCGGATGGTGGGCAGATCGACAATGATCGTTTCGATCGATTCAATGACACTTGAAAGCATTTCCATACCCATCAGGTTCTTGAAGTTATGGAACCGATTCTCGTACGGCTTTTTCCGGGGTTCCAATATAGAATTGGTCTGGCTCGATACCTTGAAGGTATCCAACCTTTGCCCGCGGAGGCCTTATGGAACTGCGTCATCTGCGTTACTTCCAGGTGCTGGGCCAGACCCTCAACTTCACCAAGGCCGCCGAGCGCCTGCACATCGCCCAGCCGCCCCTGAGCCGGCAGATCCAGCAACTGGAAGAAGAACTCGGGGTGTTGTTGCTGGAGCGCGGCCGGCCGTTGCGCCTGACCGAAGCCGGGCGCTTTTTCTATGAGCATTCCAGCGTGCTGCTGGAGCAACTGGCCAAGGTCTGCGACAACACCCGGCGCATCGGCCACGGCGAAAAGACCTGGCTCGGCATCGGCTTTGCCCCCTCGACCCTGTACGGCCTGCTGCCGGAACTGATCCGCCGCCTGCGCAGCCACGAGACCCTGGCCCTGGAACTGGGGCTGTCGGAAATGACCACCCTGCAACAGGTGGAAGCGCTCAAGGCCGGGCGCATCGATATCGGCTTCGGGCGGATCCGCATCGACGACCCGGCCATCGTGCAGAAGGTGCAGACCGAGGATCGCCTGGTGGCCGCCCTGCCCGCCGGCCATCCGCTGATCGGCCAACCGGTGAACCTCGCGCAACTGGCCGACGAGCCTTTCGTGCTCTACCCCGGCAACCCGCGCCCGAGCTACGCCGACCATGTGATCGCGCTGTTCAACACCCACGGCCTGAACATCCGCATCGTGCAGTGGACCAACGAACTGCAGACCGCCATCGGCCTGGTGGGCGCCGGCATCGGCATCACCCTGGTGCCGGCCTCGGTGCAATTGCTGCACCGCGACGACATCGGCTTCAGCCCGCTGCTGGAAGCCAACGCCACCTCGCCGATCATCATCAGCCGGCGGGTCGGCGATGTGTCGGCGGGGCTCAGCCACTGCTTGCGGATGATCGACGAACTGCGCGCCGAACACCCCGACGCCTGAGTCCTATCCCCCCGACGCGCAGCCGGTTCGCGGCTGCGCCAACCGCCCCATGACGCCGTAGCGCCTGCAGAAAAGGGATACAGGTCTGCACGCAACGGATAGTCCCCGCCCTCCCCCCGCCCCTAGCCTGCCGGGCAGTGAACTGCTTTCCATAACAATAAGAGTAAAAGCAATGAAACCTGCAAAGCCCCTCGCCGTGCTGGCCGCAAGCTCGGTGTGCCTGAGTGCGCCCCTTCCCCTGTTGGCCGATGAAGGCGGTTTTATCAAGGACGCCACCGCCACCCTCCAGGCCCGCAACTACTTCTTCAGCCGCGACTATTCGGATATCCGCGGCCCCGAGCAGTCCATGGCCCAGGAATGGGCCCAGGGCTTTATCCTCAACTTCAAATCCGGCTATACCCCGGGCCTCGTCGGCGTCGGCGTGGATGCCATCGGCACCCTGGGGCTCAAGCTCGACAGCGGCAAGGGCCGGGTCAATACCGGCCTGCTGCCGGTGCAGAGCGACGGCGAGGCCGCCGACGACTACAGCCGCCTCGGCCTGGCACTGAAACTGCGCCTGGCGAAAAGCGAACTGCGCATCGGCGAACTGCAACCCAACCTGCCGGTGCTCAGCTTCAGCGATATCCGCCTGCTGCCGCCGACCTACCAGGGCGCAAGCATCGTCTCCAACGACATCGACGGCCTGACCCTGCAAGGCGGCCACCTGCGCTCCACCAGCCTGCGCAACGAGGCCGGCGAGAGCGATCTGCAAGCCATGCTTGGCCACGTGCCGAAACGCGCGGTCAGCAGCGACGCCTTCAACTACGCCGGCGCCGACTACGCCTTCAACAACAAACGCACCAGCGTCAGCGCCTGGTACGGCCAGCTGGAAGACATCTACCACCAGCGCTTCCTCGGCCTGAAACACAGCCAGCCGGTCGGCAGCTGGACCCTCGGCGCCAACCTCGGCTACTACAACAGCGTGGAAGACGGCCAACAGCTGCTCGGCGCCATCGACAACCAGGCGTTTTTCTCGCTGCTGTCGGCCAAGCGCGGCGGCCACACCTTCTACCTCGGCTACCAAGGCATGTTCGGCGACAGCGCCTTCCCCCGGGTCTTCGCCAACATCACCCCCCTGGGCAACGAAGTGCCCACCTACGAATTCGCCTACACCGACGAACGCTCCTGGCAACTGCGCTACGACTACGACTTCGCCGCCAGCGGCCTGCCAGGCCTGGTCACCACCGTGCGCTACATCCGCGGCGACAACGTCGATACCGGCATGGGTTACGAGGGCAAGGACTGGGAGCGCGATCTGGATATCGGTTATGTGGTGCAGTCAGGGCCGCTGGGCGGGTTGGGGATCAAGGTACGCAATGTGGTGGCGCGGTCGAACTATCGGACCGATATCAATGAGAACCGGTTGTTGCTGAGTTATAGCTGGAAGTTGTTTTAAGGCAGGATGGCGAGCGCGATATTGGATATCGCGCTCAGCCTGAGAGGACCGGATTAGTGATTATCCCCTTCACTTGGCAATGTACTTGTCCTGCGTCTTGATGAAGTCGTCGAACGCCTTGGAGTTATAGATAGCGAGGCAGGCAGCCTGAACTCCCCCCAACGCTGCTCCTATCAGCAGGAAACCTCAACGAAAGTGTCGATAAAGTACTACCGGCCTCTGCATTACGCCAAAACGCTCCTTGTATTTAGGGTTTCCTCTGCATTCCTGATACCCGATATTTGCATAGGCATCCAACTGACTCTGAATTCGATCAGCAGCAGCGACTTGATTTGCCTTGTCAAGAGCGCATTTTGCCGTGTAGGGACTAGAGTTACGGATACGGCTGTTGATCATGACCTCCTCCACGCTCCCGCCTGCGCCCATCACCGCATCGTAGGAGGGGATCCATGTCTTGTTGAGCCAGCGTTCGATAATGTAGCGCTGAACATCGCGTAGCCACAGGGCGGCCCGTATCCAATGGCGGAAAATTTGCCAATCTTCCAACGTTGTTGCTTTCTTACCTTGGCGGCCGAAGCAATATTTCTTGTTCGCACCGTAGTTGGAATGACCGAACGCTATGCCGTTTAGATCAAAGGCGATTTCCTTTTTTGGATGAGCGCAGACTCCACCATTAGCCCGAATATAATCAAAATTTATGCCACGCAGTGCAAAGAACCGATCTGCTTCGGGAGCCAGGGTGCGATGCTGCTCCTTGAGGTAATCCATCAGCTCGATCAGAGCACTGCTGTCCGTGTGATTGACTCCAACACCTCCGATTGCGTAACTCATCAGGTGCTTGCCGTCATTCCCCTTGCCGGATCCAGCCCACTTTTTTTCTCAGGGTCACCGGGCAGACCAGCCAAGGGGGTCCCCCCCCCAAGCCGCTGCTCCCGTCATAAGCGTCAAGGCAGCCAGTCCTGCAGTCGTTTCCTTCTTCGTAGGGTCGTAATCCTTCACCCATTTTTCAACCAGAGAAACTGGCAATGCTTCTCCATAGAAGGCTTCATGATCTTCTGCAGTACTCGACCAATTTCCTGCATCGAGAATCGCTTGAAAGTCCGCATCCGACAATGTTAAGAACATCATAAAGCCCCCCGACAGGTTACATGAACAGTGACCTTGATCACCAACGGCGCAATAGAATATTCATGCTGTAATTGGAAGAAACTTCAAGACAAAGGCATATAATTTTTTGCTATTCCAACCATTTCGGAAACGAGCGCCTACACGAAAACGTCTGGCCATCCAGTAGATGACATCTCCTCATTTGACGCTGGCAAACTATTAAGCTACTAGCTAGACTTGTTGACTGATCAATAGAGGTTTGGGCTGCCCTTTATTAGATTTCTTCCGCATTAAAGTGCGCCCACGTCAAAAATCCTTATATCCCAGATGCAAAGCCAATTCAACAGACTTCATGCGCGAGTGTTAATAACAAGAATCAGCCCACAGACTCGATTACCATTGGTCTAATTCCCCCTACAGTCGCAGTCCACCCTCTACAATAAAAGACAGGGCTGTTTCAACCTGAAACACAACAACAATCTTAGCAGGCTAATATCATGCCAGAAAGCACATTCGAGCATCCTCTTTTTGGTGAAATTCAATTTAGGACTTTAAATCTGGAGTGGAAAAGAGGGGACAAAATAATATTCCTGAGTGGATTCAACATTGACGAGGTGGAGCCGCTAATTATACCTCAGTTGAAAAGTATTCCCGGCGCTGCACAAGGGAAACTAAAAGTACATAAGCGCGCTCATGCCCAACTGCTAAAAGCATTCATCCTAATTGAAAACTACGATCTCCTGCATCATGTTAAGACTTGCGCAGGCACCCTCAATCTTCGCTTAAGAAAACCCACAAGCGGTGCACTAAGCAAAATCCCCTCTAATCACGCCTTCGGAATTGCCATAGACCTTAATGAAGAGGACCCGGGATATGGTGACTCTGTTGCCCCACTCGCACCGATTTTTCAGTCGCTCGGCTTCACTTGGGGAAAATCGTTTAACGACCCCATGCATTTCGAAGTTAATCGCTTCTTAAGCCAAGAGGAGTTGGATACATATATGGGCTGATGAAACTGTCGAATTTCGAAATAAATGCGAAAAAACCGAAATTAATGTGCCTCGTAAGCTCAAAGGTTGCGAACAGGCTAAAGAAAACCCATCGCTCTTACGTCTGGGGTTACGCCACCAGCCCGTTTTGCAAGACTCGGCAGTGGCTTACGACTTCAGCCTCAGCCGCGCCGGTCCAAACTCATGAAGCGATGGAGTCTGCGGCGCACTTTACTGAGACTCTGGAGCAGAGTCTTTCGGTATCTGCAATGTCGTCGTATTACTTGGAATATTCTCCAACACAATTGGAGTTGCAGAGCTTTTTGACTTCAATACTGTATTGCCCCTCACTTTCCCTGCTGTATCACTCACAGTCTCATTTAGGAGCGCAACGATTCCTCCTCTCGTACAGGTATACGTATACTTGTCCAACTCTCTGATTGCTTGGTCTAAGGTGAGAATACTGTTGGGCGCAACAACATCCGGGGCCGCGTCCAACTTCTTGAAGATAATTACCTCCTGCTGAGATTGATTTGCCCGCACCAGCGACTCCAAGGTATTCAAATCAGCAGAAAACAAGAATGCCTCGTTGTACGAGTCGAAGCTGGCACTTCCAAAGCTAAAAATAGCACCAGTCGCTGCAATTGAGCCTGCGCTGGCCTCAGCAAGTCCCATTAATGAACTAGTTAAACCCGATGTGAGATTGGCTTCTTTTTGATAGAAGCCTCGATGGGCTTGCGTATGCTTCATCGTAAGAAAGTAGTCCTCACAGAGAAGACCTGAGTAGGTGAGCCCTGAGTCGACAAAGTGATAAATAGCCGACTTCTTAGCAACAGGATCTTTAGCTCTGAGAACCTCCCGGTAAGCATCAACCCACCGCTGAGCTGTTTCTCTCAACATTGTCGTATCTTCTGTTCCTGGGTCCGTTCCTCCCTTCTTTAGCTCACCCTGGATAACTGGATTTCTTACGCTGTATGGGGTTTCAATCAGAGAGCATCCACCCAAGCTAAACGCTATGGAAATGACGCCTGCTAATCCACGATACATAGCAACCTCCTTGCTGCTCATTGACGAGATGGCATGCAGCCACTATAAAATCTAGCACACCAATTCCAGACGGTCACAGATCCTCTATGTGTCCTCTGAGATTGTTCTGTATCTGTCAGCCGAACAGTCCGCGTATACCCAATAGCGATGCAGACCGGATAGAAAATGTGAAATTAAATGTGCAACTTTATGCTGACAACCACGCTGAAATGCCTGTGCCAGAGCGGTTTCAAGACACAGAAAAATGTGAAGTTTGAGCTCAGCCGCTCTCACACTTCTTAAGTGGTAGCTACCGTCATCTCACCCTAGCGAGGTAAGAAGAGAGTGCTATTCATCGGCGTCCCAGCCACCGCCTCAGAAACATCTTCACGCTATCCCGCTGCTGGCCGACCATCTGCCCCAGGATCTGCCAAGTCACCTTCTGATAATGCGCAAAGCAGATAGTTAGCGGCCTCTGAGACCTCTTGGTCAGCAGGAGAGTAAATCCGGTTATCCAAGTAATCAGCCAATGCAGCTCCCAACCAGTAGGGTAGAAGATCCGGAGACTCAGCTATTCAGCTCTTGGACAGATTCACTTTCCTGCAGCAACGTACGAAGCGATTTGGCCAATCCTGTAACTGGACTGCCCCCGCTCCGGTAGACACATATATATACATTGGAAAGGATGGAAGCTGGACCAACTACCCTTACCCCCAAAAAACTCTAGAAGCTCACGTCAAGAATTAGGACCGCCCCATGATCGACTTCAACAACAAAGGCTTCTTCAAGCTCAAGCAAAACGACGAATACGCCGAACGGGTCAGCGACCTATTGCTGGAAGGTGAGCAGGTGATCGACTCGTATAAAGCCATGCGCGACGGCGTGGTGTTTACCAACAAGCGCATCATCGCGGTCAACGTGCAGGGCATCACCGGCAGCAAGAAGGACTTCACTTCCCTGCCCTACAAAAACATCGTCGCCTACTCGGTGGAAACCTCCGGCACCTTCGACCTGGACTCCGAGCTGGAGATCTACTTTTCGTCGCTGGGCAAGGTGAAATTCGAGTTCACCGGCAAGACCTCGATGGTCGAAATCTCGAAGTACATCTCCAGGCATCTGCTGGGTTAATCGGCGCTCAGCCCCAACAATACCTCCAACACATGCTGGGTCGAGCGCTCCACTTCACCATCCCTATGGGCAATGCCCAACTGCCGCCACAGCGGCGGTTGCAATGGGCGCATGGTGATTCGCGGATCGGGTAGCGGTGTGGCAGCTTCGTGGGGCAGCAAGGTGGCGCCATAACCGGCGGCCACCAGGCTCTTGATGGCGTCGTTGTAGTTGAGCTGGATGCGCGCCGTGGGCTGCTGCCCGCCGTTGGCGAACCACTCCGACGTCAGGCGCGACAGTCGGGTGCTGCGGTCGTTGAGGATCAAGGGTTGCTCGGCCAGCCACTGCGGGGTGATCGGGTCCGGGCATTGCCAGCGGGCCGGCAGGAAGGCCATCACCGGGTCCTTGCGCCAGGGCTCGATGCGCAAACCCTTGACCAGGGTTTGCGGCAAGGCCACCAGGCCGATGTCCAGCGAGCCTTCGGCGAGCTTCTTCAAACTCTCCTGGGAGGTCAGCACCGCCACCTGCACGTCGATCCCCGGATGCCGCTGGCCGAGGGTTTCCAGGGCCTGGGGCAGCAGTTGGGCGATGGCGCCGGTGGACGCCCCCAGGCGCACCCGCCCGGCCAGGCCCAGGACCTGACGCTGCACATCCTCCAGCGCCTGCTCGGCATCGGCCAACAACCGCCGCGCGCGCTCCACCAGGGTTTCGCCAATGGCCGAGGGCTGCACCCGGCCGCGGGTGCGCGACAACAGTGAGCCACCGACCCGCGCCTCCAGGTCGGCGATATGCAGGCTGACCGTGGGCGGCGCCAGATTCAGCGCCCGGGCCGCTTCGGCAAAGGAACCGAGGTCGACGATCGCCACCAGAGTGCGCAACCGGTCGAGGCTGATTTCGCGCATGGGTCGCTCCAGATTCAGAAAAACTGAAGCTTAGCGTTATTAAATTCAACTTTCTCTATTTCAGCTTCAGCCGGAAGATTTGCCCAACTCCTCCGGCTTGCGAGCACACAGCATGAACACACCCCTCGTCTTTATCGACGGCGACCAAGGCACCACCGGCTTGCAGATCCACCAACGCCTGCGCGGGCGCAGCGACCTGCGACTGCTGACCCTGGCCGCCGACCAACGCAAAGACCCGCACCGTCGCGCCGAAGCCATCAACGCCTGCGACATCGCCCTGCTCTGCCTGCCCGACGACGCTGCCCGCGACGCGGTCGCCAGCATCCGCAACCCGGCCGTGCGGGTGATCGACGCCAGCTCCGCCCACCGCACCCACCCCGACTGGACCTACGGCTTCGCGCAAATGCACCCGCAACAGGCGCAACGCATCGCCACCTCCAAACGCGTGAGCAACCCCGGCTGCTACCCCACCGGCGCCATCGGCCTGCTGCGCCCCTTGCTGCAAGCCGGGCTGCTGCCGCAGGACTACCCGATCAGCATCAACGCCATCTCCGGCTACTCCGGCGGCGGCCGCGCCGCGGTCCAAGCCCACGAAGGCCCGGATGCCTCTAACACCGCCCCCTTCCAGATCTACGGCCTGGGCCTGGCGCACAAACACGTACCGGAAATCCAGCAACACAGCGGCCTGAGCGAACGGCCCCTGTTCGTCCCGGCTTATGGAGCGTTTCGCCAGGGCATTGTGCTGACCGTGCCGCTGCAATTGCGGCTGCTTGCGCCTGGGGTGGATGCGGCAAGGATCCATGCCTGCCTGGAGCAGCATTACGCCGATAGTGGGTGTGTGCAGGTGATGTCGATGCAACAGGCGCATGAACTTGCCGGGCTTGATCCGCAGGCTTTGAATGACACGGACGAGATGCGGTTGATGGTGTTTGAGGGTGAGGGGCAAGTGTTGTTGGCGGCGGTGTTCGACAATCTGGGCAAAGGCGCCGCCGGGGCGGCGGTGGAGAACTTGGGGTTGATGATTATGGGGGGGCAGTAGGTCGAGGTTAGAGACTTAAGGTCGATTAAGGGGCTGCCTTAATCCTCTTTTGGCCAGAGGTAGCCATTCAGAAATATGCCAAATCGCTGCTTCACTTTTTTGTCACTTCTCACGGAGATAAATAGATTGTGATGGTCATTCTAGAGCCTCACTTTCGGCACCCAATTCATTCTGCTCATCAAAAGTATCGTCATCTGGATGACTAACATGTGGATTCCGACCGAGTAGAGTGTTCCGGAAACGACGTATTGATGAAGCCAACCATTCATTTTCAGGAAAGCCTTCGCTTCTAAGGAACCCTTGAGTCATTCCTAGTACCGCACCCGAATCGAACATTTGATCAAGAGTTTCTAAGTCAATGATCACATTAGGAGGATTTAACAGAGCGGCGATTGTAGAGATTGCACTCATGCTATCTAGCTGTGCGGTCAGAGATTGTTTGAGTGCATCATCCCAGAAGTCACAATTTAGTATGCAATAAATCGCCTCAGTGTCCGGAAGTTTACGAATCGCGACACCAGAAATTACGGCAGCATAATAGCGCGGAAGCTCTAAATCTCGAAGCTCTCTGGTTTCCTCAAGACTAAAAATCAACTCACCATGGTTTTGCTGATTATATGACGTCAACCCGTGGGCAAAGAGGTGTTTTCTGAGTATCCAAGGAACAATGAGTAGATCCTCGCTCTCTATCAACGACTGCACAATGGCTTTCACCCGTACTTTGGCATTTGGCGTGGTTTGTGCAAATCTCCAAAGTATCGCGCCTGCATCATCGACGACACTGCCTGTATTCTCCTCACCTAAAATCCAGTCGTGAGCACGAATCAATGAGCGGGAAATTGCCACCCAAAAAATTTGGTCTCCAGACTTCGATAAAATCGGAAAAATATCGCCAATACGGTCGACAAGTTGATCAAACTGCCCGGAATCTTGCAGCGCTTTCAAGACACTTAGCATCTCGTCTACGCTGTTAAGCGACCATACTTTTTCAATGTCGGCTTTGGACATCATTCCAGGCGGATTACCTAAGTAAAGCAACCTAATCAGGTTTCTGCGTTTCGTAATTCTGTCACTATTATCAGCCATTGTAGAGACTGTTCGATTTTCACCGAAGCGAGGAAACAATAATCTAAGCATATCTGCGTAGCTTTCTTCTATGGTTCCAAGCACATCGTTTAGCGTTTCAGCGGTGTTGTTATTAGACCTCATCCACTGTTGCTGCCTAAGCATTTCTGGAACACCTGGATCATCCACAAGCCTCTGAACGCGATCCGCAATAAGCTGGCGAATACTTGGTGCTTTGGTGACCAACCAACTGTATGCGAGGACATCATATGGACAAACTTCATCATGGACGATTTCCTCCAACACAGAATAAGCGCCAATCAATCGCTTTATTTCTCGTGGTGTCCGCACAACGCGAAGTAATTGTTCATAGATTTCGACTTGATGAGGGCGATCTGCTGTCGGCAACTCAACTCGGTTGCATTGTATAGCGTTGAGTAGGAGTGCCTTTGCATCCTCTTTGAACAGTGGCCGCAGAGGGATCGGAAATTGGACAATTTTTTCTAAGTAGCTTTCTCCAGTTTTGCGCCGCTCCTCAGAACTGCTGCCTCGTCCTAAAGCTTGAGCTACACGATCCGGATCGTAGGCAACTAAGTAAGAGATGCCCTTGATGTCCCCTACCGCTTTGACGAGTTGTGCAATCGCGCGCACCTCCTCATCCTCCACTCGATCCAGTTCATCAATCAGAACAACAACGGCAACATTGACCTCAGCAAGCTTGTTCTCAAGAGACTTGCGCTCTTGCATCGCAGTCAGATCTTTGGGTTTGATCAACGTACCAACGGCTTTTACTAGCCACTTTTTCCAGAATGCCGTAGCTGCCCCGTTCCCAATCAGAACGTCTATGACCGCCGCACTCCCCGCTCCGACAAATTCTATCGACGCTTTGTAACGTTCAAGGTGTCCCCGCAGGCTTCGAACCTTCTCACTTGAGCTTTGACCGAGTGCTTCTCGCAAACTATTGAAGTAGGCTTGCACTAGCTCATCGCGACCTTTAAACAGCCATGGGTTCAAAGTTGCTATGACCACATGCCCCATGCCTTTAAGCTCTTCACCAAGCAAGTTAAGGACGCTGGATTTGCCTAATCCCCACTCACCTGTTAGCCCCACAACATATCCAGTCGCTTTGCGTGACAAGACGCTACCGTCCTCGCTGTATTCCGTATGGACAAGCGTTTTTACAAGGCTCGCAATGAATGGGCCTCGCTCTAAAGCGTCGGCTTCTGAGTTGTCAATCGCTCGATCTTGTCTTGCTAGAAAGTGAATATTTTCCACACCCAAGATTATCTTTCCTTCTTCCAACGGTTCAGTTTTTTAGATGCTGGATGGTGTCGACAAAAATGTAGGTGAATGCCTTAATAAGCCCCATTTTCATGTGAATAACCCCAGATAGTGTAGGCGCTCAATGACCTTCTCTGGGTGAAATCAGACCTAGGCCGACAGTCCGCTTTTTGCTGTGGACTCAACCGGTCGACGCAACATATCTAAATTCTGTGTAAGCAGAAGGAGTGTTGCGTCGACCGGTTGAATCCACAGCCGATAGCTGCCTGTCTCGAAGGACTGCAATCGCCCCTCGAGAAACTGAATCAGCTCTCAGCGGAAGTGATTGAATCCGCAGCAGCTTCAGCAGCCAGCTTCAACCGCTCGGCTTTACTAATGTATTTAGGCTTTTTCGGTGCCAGCTTGGCACTGGCCTTTTTGGCTTTGGCCTTGAACAACTGCTGCAGTTTTTTTGGCGGTTCATATTTTCTACTCGGCTTGTAAATTCTTGAATGAGACAGAGAGTTGCGACGTGGCCTAGGGGTGATTTACCAGGGCAGTGGCTAGGTTGATGAGTTCGCGATATCAACGAAGCCGTTGGCCGAAAACTGTCTCATCACACGCTTAAAAAACGTCGCTGATCGTCCAAGGATAAGCGACGTTTTACAGGGGACACATCATAAAGCTTTAACTCAAAGTCAACTCGCTTCCCCCAACCCCAAACACACATCATCAATCACCGCCTTCCCCATCTCCGCCAGAAAATGCGCAGCCCAGGCATAACGCTCGCCCTGCTCTTCCATGGCCGCGTCCAGCGCAAGCTTCTTGGCGTAGTACAGCAGGGTCGAAGCGTGCTCCAGCGCTTGCTGCAAGGGCACGTCGGCGTTGATGCGGAACAAGGTCTGTTCGGGATCGGCGCAACTGCCGAAGGTGACGAAACCCAGGGTTTTGACAGGGGTTGGAGTGCTCATAGGTCACCTCCTGCGACAGCCAGGAAGCGGGTGTTTTTGAGCAGGGAAACACGAGACAAAAAACAGCGAAGTCCAGACAGATTACGGGCGTGCATGATGGGAACTCCCATATCGAAGTGAGAGCTGCCGTATTCGTTCTCAGGCGAATGGGTGGCAGCTGTGCGCAGGCTGAGAAACCGGAGATACGGGAATCCGGCAGACCCGAAGGTCTCCCACGCACAGCCGCCATGACACGAGTTGGCGGGCACAAAAAAATGCGCCTGCAATCGTGGGCGGGCGCTTGTGCGCCTGCATCTTACCGGGTTCTCAGGCCCGGTCGCTGTTTTTGCAGCGACAGGGAGAGACTAGGTTTGCCGCCGCAAAGGAACAACCACCAAACCGTCGCCGTTTATGTCCATCCCCCGCCCCTCAAACGCCCTCACTCTTCCCCTGCCAACATCGGTACGCCCGCTAAGCCCGCATCCGCTGCGCCACGCTCTTTCACTCGGACAAAAAAACGCCTCCCCACAGGAAGGCGTTTCAGCTTTTGCAGCAACATCGAGTGGCAACTTGCTGGTTATTGATCGTCCTTTTTCGTCGACGACTGCGCCCCGTATTCCCTGTCTTCTTCGGCGTTGGGCGCTTCAGGCAGGCTGCCCGGGGTGAACATATGGGTCTGCAGGTCGCTGGCATCGATGTCGACCACACCATGCACCCCACGGGTCAGGCTGACGGCCTGTTCGCATTGTTTGTGGGTGGCGAGCCGGCCGCTCAAGGCGACCGTGCCGGCATGGGTCTTGATATGGATAGGCAGGCCGCGGGTCGACTCGGCGAAGGTCAGGGCCGACCTCACCTTGGTGGTGATCCACGCGTCGTGCATGATCGTTTCCAGGCCCTGGGAGTAATGCTGGAAGGAATGAAGTTTCATGGCGGGACCCTCTCGCGTAATCAACTGGGCATCCCGTCCCATTGGTTGGACAGCCCTCTACCTGGCGGGTGAGCGTGATAGGTAACAGATGGGCGTAGCGGTACTCGCCAGGCAAATGAGGGCACTTGTTAATTATAGTTCGGGGGTTGGATATGCTCAGTGGGCGTGCACGAGGGCTCCCGATGGTGGCCGAGGTATTGCAGTTGAAAAATGCCTTAACGGCTACACGACAAGCTCGACGTAGTTCGACTCCCCTCCTCCAGTCGCACCCGACAACCAACCCCATACGAAAGACAGAGTGGTACGTCCTGCTTGATCAACGCCTACCGTGCCACGCGACCAGCCGGCAAGCATCTCGCCATCCGTAGTTAAGCACTGATAAAGAAGCTCAATGGTATCGGGGCCCGTCACGCGCCCGACTTGATTACCCATGCGGATCCGCCCGCCTTGGTAAGTGCTGAAAATGGCACCTTCCTCGACATGGTAATGAAATATCGTGCCTGCGCCGGATAGCCCTTGGGTGTTGTTCGCGACTATGAAGCGACGATTGTTCAAACGCTCGCTGACTTGAGAAAAGGGAGTTTCCATAAATGTCGCGTCCTGTTAGTCGAGATGGTCCATTCCAGCCTTCGATGATCCTAAGCCATGTGAGCGGCTCTCTCCGATGACTTTTTCTACAATCAGGTCAATTACGCATCAATCGCTCGGCAAACTCAGGACTACAACCGAAGGGAAGAAGTCGGTATGTCTTCACTCCATCCAGGCAAACAAAAAACGCCTCCCCACAGGAAGGCGTTACGGACTTACAGAAACACTCAGCAGTAAATAAGCCCCCTGCTCCAGCCCCCGACCTGAACAATCAGGCCGAGGGCTTTCACTTCCAAATCTCGAAGGCACCCTGCTCCTCACCTCAAATCGAACCGATCCAGATTCATCACCTTGACCCAGGCCGCGACGAAGTCCTTCACGAACTGCTCCTGCGCGTCCGCGCTGGCATAGACCTCGGCCAATGCCCGCAGTTGGGCGTTGGAGCCGAAGACCAGGTCGACCCGGGTGCCGGTCCATTTGACCTGGCCGGTCTTGCGGTCGCGGGCTTCGAACTCTTGCTGGGCGTCGGACAGCGGTTTCCATTCCACGCCCATGTCCAGCAGGTTGACGAAGAAGTCGTTGCTCAGCGCCCCCGGGCGCATGGTGAAGACGCCGTGGGGGGTGTGGCCGACGTTGATGTCGAGCACGCGCAGGCCGCCGATCAGCGCGGTCATTTCCGGCGCGGTGAGGGTCAACAGTTGGGCCTTGTCCACCAGCAAAGCCTCGGCGGGTACGCGGTAGTGGTCCTTGAGGTAGTTGCGAAAGCCATCGGCGATGGGTTCGAGGTGAGCGAAGGAGTGGACGTCCGTCTGTTCCTGAGTCGCATCCGTGCGGCCCGGGGTGAACGGCACGGTGATATTGAACCCGGCATTTTTCGCCGCCAGTTCGATACCGGCGCTGCCGGCCAGCACGATCAGGTCGGCCAGGGAGATTTTCTTGCCGCCGGTTTGCGCGCTGTTGAAATCGCGCTGAATGTCTTCCAGGGTTTGCAGCACCGTCGCCAGTTGCGCCGGCTGGTTGACCAGCCAGTCCTTTTGTGGGGCCAGCCGCAGACGCCCGCCATTGGCGCCGCCGCGTTTGTCGGAGCCACGGAAGCTGGAGGCCGCCGCCCAGGCGGTCGACACCAACTGGGACACCGACAGGCCCGAGGCCAGCAGCTTGCTCTTGAGGGTGGCGACATCGCCGTGGTTGACCAGGGGGTGGTCGACCGCGGGGACCGGGTCTTGCCACAGTAGTTCCTCGTTGGGCAGTTCCGGGCCCAGGTAGCGCGAGAGCGGGCCCATGTCGCGGTGGATCAGCTTGAACCAGGCGCGGGCGAAGGCATCGGCCAGCTGATCGGGGTTCGCCAGGAAGCGTCGCGAGATCGGCTCGTAGATCGGGTCGAAGCGCAGCGACAGGTCGGTGGTCAGCATGGTCGGGTTGCGCCGCTTGGAGGGGTCGTGGGCATCGGGGATGATGCCGGCGCCGGCGCCACCTTTGGGCGTCCACTGGTGCGCGCCCGCCGGGCTCTTGGTCAGTTCCCACTCGAAGCCGAACAGGTTTTCCAGGTAGTTGTTGCTCCAGCGGGTGGGCGTGGTGGTCCAGGTCACTTCCAGGCCGCTGGTGATGGTGTCCGCGCCCTTGCCGCTGCCGAAGGTGCTCTTCCAGCCCAGGCCCTGCAGTTCCAGGCCGGCGGCTTCGGGTTCGGCGCCGACATTGTCGGCGGGGCCGGCACCGTGGGTCTTGCCGAAGGCGTGGCCGCCGGCGATCAGGGCCACGGTTTCTTCGTCGTTCATCGCCATGCGGGCGAAGGTTTCGCGGATATCTACCCCGGCGGCCACCGGGTCCGGGTTGCCCTCGGGGCCTTCGGGGTTCACATAGATCAAGCCCATCTGCACCGCGGCCAGGGGGGGTTCCAGGTTGCGCCCCTGGTCGGTGCGGCTTTCTTCATTGCCAGGCTCGGCCACCAGCTGGCCCCCGCCGGGTTCTTGCATGGCGGCTTTATCCGGTTTGCCATAGCGGGTGTCGCCGCCCAGCCATTTGTTTTCCGAGCCCCAATAGACGTCTTCGTCCGGCTCCCAGGCGTCCGGGCGACCGCCGGAAAAACCGAAGGTCTTGAAGCCCATGGATTCCAGGGCGACGTTGCCGGTAAGCACGATCAGGTCGGCCCAGGAGATGTTGCGGCCGTACTTCTGTTTGATCGGCCACAGCAGCCGGCGCGCCTTATCGAGACTGACGTTGTCCGGCCAGCTGTTGAGCGGGGCGAAACGCTGCTGGCCGGAACCGGCGCCGCCACGGCCGTCACCGACGCGGTAGGTCCCGGCGCTGTGCCAGGCCATGCGGATGAACAGCGGCCCATAGTGGCCGAAGTCGGCGGGCCACCAGTCCTGGGAGTCGGTCATCAGCGCATGCAGGTCTTGTTTCAGGGCCTGGAAATCCAGGCGCTTGAAGGCTTCGGCATAGTTGAAGTCCTCGCCCATGGGGTCGGACAGGGACGAGTGCTGGTGCAGGATCTTCAGGTTCAGTTGGTTCGGCCACCAGTCGCGGTTGGTTACCCCACCGCCGGCGGCGTGGTTGAACGGGCATTTCGATTCGTTTGCCATGAGGAGCTACCTTTGGTCGTATTCATCCAGCTATCCGCCCCGGATGGGCACGAAATAGCGACAGGCGAAAGCAATGACATAGGTTGCGGGGCTCACAGTTCGCTCAACTGATGGGTGTGGCCACAGGGCATGTTGCAGAGCGGCAAGCGAGTTGCCAGGACGGTGGCCCACGGTAAGCCCAGTACGCTTCTGACTCGTTCTTCGTTATCTCTTGATCAGGTCTCATCCGGCCGGCTCGCGCCAGCGCTGAATTAAGGCTAGACCCTCTGTGGCGGATCGCTAATAGCCGGACTATTGGTTGTTGATAGGGACAAACTTTTACCCGGGGCCCAAGGCCGAAGCCAATGATAGGGACAGCCCCGCGGGGCTCTGACGGCTTTTGCGACTGATGCCCCGCCCTTTTCGTCCGCCCGACGCGTACAGAGCACGGGAGAAGACCATGAACCAGCGCCCGCGTTGCACGGCCATCCACGAAGCCGGCCACGCCCTGGCCTTCTGGTGGAACGGTCAGCCGATCGCCCGCATTACCGTGCGCACCAGGGCCGAAGCCGACGCGGGTCCGATGCTCGATCGGCGGGGCAACCCGCGCTATGTAGAGGGGTTGGTGGAAGCCGATTACCTGGTCCCGCGCCCGGCCTTCGACGCCCCGGGGATCGCCGAATACCTGCCGTCGATGGTCGAGGCCATCGAACGCGACCTACTGCATTGCTTTGCCGGCCCGGTGGCCGAAGCGATCTACCGCCATGGCCGATCCGACAGGCTGATAAGAGGCAGCGGCCGCGGCGACCTGAGCCGCGCTCATGAGCTGATCAGCCTGCTGCCACCGCGCAAGCTGCTCGACGCCGAATCCCGGGCCCTGGCCCGCGCCAGTTGCCTGGTGCATCGCTACTGGCCGGCGGTCGGCGCGGTGGCGGACCTGCTGCAAGAGCGCGGCATGGTCGAGGGGGAAGCCATCACGGCGCTGTTGTGCGCGATCAACGGCGAGTCGCCGACGCCCCTCGGTAACGATCTGGCGAGCCTCGACCCGTGACGGCGTGGCGTTGAACCGCGCCCGCTTGCGCGATCCGTGAAGTCAGCCAGACTGTCTGCCAACCGCCCGCCTGGCCCGGGCGGTTTTCATCGCCATTGCCCCACCGAGATCACCATGTCGCAGTACCCAGGCGTCGACGCCGAAGGTTTTATCCAGTCCCTGCCCGACCAGCCGTTGCAACCAGCGTTCAGCCACCTGGTGGATGAGTTGCGTGCGATGCTCTCGCGGCGTTTTCCGGCGCTGCTCGATGGCCTGTACCTGTACGGCAGCGTGGCCCGTGGCGACGCGCGGCCGGGCACCTCCGACCTGGATGTGACCCTGGTCCTGGCCTGGGCACCGAGCCCCGCGGAGCGCCAGCGGCTGGAGCAGACGCGGCAGGCGCTGGAGGCGCGGCACCCGGAGGTGTCGAAGATCGATTTCGACATCGGTGTGCTCAGCGAAGTGCTGGCGCCCGACAATCGCTACCGCTGGGGTTTCTGGCTCAAGCATCAGTGCCGCTGCATCTGGGGCAATGACCTGGGGCTGCGCTTCGAACCCTTCCGTCCGAGCCGGACCATCGCCCTGGCACTGAATGGCGACTTCTCCCAAGTGCTGGAAGGCTACGCTCAGCAGCTGGAACAAAGCCGCGAACCGTTGCAGCAGCAACGCCTGCAACGGGCCGCGGCGCGCAAGGCGCTGCGCTCGGCCAACCTGCTGCGCGGCGAGCAGGAACGCGGCTGGCCGACCACCCTGGAGGAGCATGCGCAGCTGCTGACCGCGGCCGAACCAGGGATGGCCGAGTACGCCGCGTTCTTCCTCAAGCAGGCCTATGTTCCCCAGGGTTCGGTGAGTGAGTTCGTGCAGCGGTTGCGGGCCTACAGCGCGTTGCTGGTGGGGGAAAGCGCGGGGTGACGCCTGGCCGCCCTCTCCGCTCATGGCGCTGGCGTCGCTCAGGGGAACCTGATTCCGACCCGATGATGGCATTTTGACAACCTTCGACTAGGTTCACTTGAGCAGCCAGCGGGGCACCCTCACCGACCTCCATCGGCTGCATTGCCACGCCTTCCGTATCCGGTCACGGAGACCTTCGATATGCGCATCACCCTTCTGTTGAGCCTCGCCCTCCTGTCAGCCTGTTCCACCCCACACAACAGCGCGATCAAACTGCAAACCACACAAGCTCTCGACACCCAATTACTGAGCAAAGCCCGAACGGCCCCATCGCAGGCCTCAGCACAAAAGTGCGCGAATGCGTTCGATACCGAGGGTATTGAAGACGGCTATTTCAAAGTCCGGGAGCGCTGGAAACTCCTCGACTGCCTGTACAGCGATGCCAAGCCCAGAAAACTCGTGGTGCTGCTCGACGGCACGGAAAACACCAAGGAGGACAACACCAATATCTGGCGCATGTACAACCAGGCGCTCGAGCAGGCCAGGAACGGGGCCAGGGTCATTCCCTATTACGACAAGGGCGTGGCCACCAGCATTACTACTCCCTTCGGTGCCCTGTTCGGCAGCGGGGTCAGCCTGAATATCCGCCAGGCCTACCGCTTTCTGATTGAGGCTTACCGGCCCGGTGACGAGATCTATATCTTCGGTTTCAGCCGCGGCGCCTTCACCGCTCGTTCGTTGAACGGTTTTATCGAAGTCGCCGGCCTGCCCAGCAACCTGAAAGCCGATAGCCGCGACGACAGTTTCCTGTGGGGCTGGACCGGCCATATGCACGATGTGGTCGAAGACATGTACGACATCTACAAGTCGAGAAACGATGGCGTGCCTGGGTTCGACGACAAGCTGCGCAAGCTTCTGGCGCAGTACCGGCACGACAACGGCATCAGGGTCTATGGCGACACCCCCGACAAGAGCGCTGAAAAAGTCGTGGTCAAAGTCATCGGGGTATTCGACACCGTACCGGCGGTGGGCACCAATCTGAAGGAAGAGCCCGACGAACACCGCCTGGAGCTGTATGCCGAGCGCGGTTACCACGCCATGTCCCTGGACGAACAGAGGGCCTCGTTCCGCCTGCTGCGCTTCGGCATGCAGCAATCGAAATCACAGGTACTGGAAGAGGTATGGTTCGCCGGCGCACATGCCGATGTGGGGGGCGGTTACCTGAATGCCCCGGACACCGCCAAGTGCGGTGAAAGCCCGTATGCCAAGGGCGGCCAGGGGCTGGAGACCATTCCGCTGCGCTGGATGCTGAAGAACCTCGAGAGCGACGGCCTATTCGCCAACAGCACGAGCTGGCCGGCCGAGTGCATCGGCGGTCCGCTGCATGATGAATTCCACGATGCCAAATACGTGATCAGTTCCGCCTACAAGGAAGCCGGGCTGATTCGCCGCAAACCGGTGGAACGAGACAAGGTCCATGCCAGTGTGTTTCTGAGAATGGACATCCCCCAATTGAAGGCGCCTCATCCCTTGCGCGAACCCGAGGCCCGCTACGACCCGATCAACCTGGGTTACGCCAGGCGCGAGCGCTGCCAGAACGACGACCTGGAGCGCAACTACATCATTGTCGGCACCTACAAAGCCAACTGCACAACCACCAACGGCACCGTCAGGAAAGGCGCAAACAACGACGCGGTGAACGTCGAGAGTGCCCAATAAAACCACCGGACCAGGAACGGCCAGCGATTGTCCCACGCAATCGCAGCCGCTCCCCGCCACGCCTCGCTCCTACAGAAGATGTTTGCGGTCGGCTGACGCTGCCTGCGGGCTAAACCGTCGAATCCACTGCCTGCCGCCCACGCAGCTGGCTGGCCAGCGCAACAGACAACGCCATGACCACCAGCCCCGCGGCCAGGGCGAAGGTGAAGCCCATACCACTGCCGACGGCCTCGGCGCTTGCCGTGCTCAGGTCCCCTGTCACCGCGGCGAACACCGCGCCCATCAGCGAGGCGCCGGTGATCAGCCCGAGGTTGCGCGACAGGTTGAGCAGGCCGGAAATCACTCCGCGCTGTTCGGCGCCCACCTCGCTCATCACCGCGGTGTTGTTGGCGATCTGAAACGTTGCATAGCCCAGGGTGATGACAACGATGGGCGCCAGGTAGCCGCCAATGCCCAGGCTCGCCGGCAGCAACGCCAGCATCAGGCAACCGAGGACCATGGCGCCGAGACCGGCGAAGATCATCGGCCGCACGCCCAAACGATCGGCGATGCGCCCGGCCGGCACGCCGCTCAGCGCGGTGACACAGGGGCCGAGCGACATCGCCAGGCCCACCGCAAAGGTTTCCAGCCCGAGCCCGTGGGCCAGGTAGAAAGGCCCGACCACCAGCGTTGCCATCATCACCGTCGAGACCAGCGCACTCATGGCCAGGCTGCCGCTCAAGGCCGCATCGCGAAACAGCGCCAGGCGTATCAGCGGCGCGGCCACCCGCGCTTCCACCCAGACAAACAGGCTGGCCGCCATCAGCGCCGCCAACAGCAGCCCGGCGTTGAGCAGGCCGAAATGGCCGCGGCCCAGGGTCATGGCCAGCCCGTAGGCCAGCAGCGTGAGGGCCAGCAGCAAGGTGCCCAGCGGATCGAACGCGCCTCGTTCAAGGGCCCGCGCGTGACCTGCGGCCGGCAGATACCGATAAGCCAGCACCCAGGTCAGCCCGCCCAACGGCACGCAGGCCAGGAACAACGCCTGCCAGCCGAACCCGGCGATCAATCCCCCGCCCAGGGACGGGCCGAGGGCGGTGCCGATCGCCGACATCGTGCCCAGCAGGCCCATGGCGCTGCCGGTGCGGGCCTTGCTGACCGTCTCGCCAACCAGGGCCAGGGTCAGCGCCATCATGATCGCCGCGCCGACGCCCTGCAGTGCCCGGGCGCCGATCAGCATCCCCAGCGTCGGGGCAGCGGCGCAGAGCATCGAGGCCAGGGTGAACAGCAGGATCCCCACCAGCAGCAGGCGCCGCCGTCCCAACAGGTCGCCGAGCCGGCCGACACTGACGATCAGCGCGGTCATCGCCAGCAGGTAGGCAAGGACCACCCACTGCACCTGCTGGAAGCTCGCCCCGAACGCCTGCACCAGGGTCGGTAAGCCCACATTGGCGATGCTGGTGCCCAGCGATGCCAGCAACATCGACAACGACAGGCTGGCCAGCGCCCAGCCGACTGACACAACGTCCGGTTCTGTTCCGCTACTGACTGGCTTCACTCTGCACTCCCGCTCTGACCCGCGCGAAATGGCGCTGTCGCCAATCTAGCCCGCGGTCTAACATGGCGGAAGACGCAGCCTTTGCAGGTTATTCGTGCGCCTGACGCCATCTCACTTTTGTGCCAGACAGGACCGCCGCCATGTCCACACCCGATCTCAATCTGCTGATCACCCTCGACGTGCTGCTCGCCGAAGGCAGTGTGGTGCGCGCCGCCCAGCGCCTGCGGCTAAGCCCGTCGGCGATGAGCCGGGCCCTGGCGCGCCTGCGCGAAACCACCGGCGATCCGCTGCTGGTGCGCGCCGGCCGCGGCCTGGTGCCGACCCCGCGCGCCCTGGAACTGCGCGAGCGGGTCGGCCACCTGGTGCAGGACGCCGAAGCCATGTTGCGCCCCGTCGAACGGCTCGACCTGCAGCGCCTGGTGCGCACCTTCACCCTGCGCAGCAGCGACGGTTTCGTCGAGAACTTCGGCCCGGCCCTGGTCACCCGCCTGCGCGCCGAAGCCCCTGGGGTACGCCTGCATTTCATGCAGAAAACCAGCAAGGACAGCACGCCCCTGCGCGACGGCACGGTCGACCTCGACACCGGCGTGGTGGACGCCAACGCCAGCCCGGAAATCCATACCCGCGCGCTGTTCCGCGATCGTTTTATCGGCGTGGTACGCAACGGCCATCCGCTGAGCCGCGGGCCGATCAGCGCCGCCCGTTATGCCGCTGGCGAGCATGTGCTGGTATCGCGCCTGGGCCCAGGTCGCGGGCTGGTGGACGATGCGTTGCAGGCGGCGGGCCTGACGCGCGATATCGCCACTGTCGTTGGCGGTTTCTCCGCCGCCCTGGCCCTGGTCCGCGCCTCGGACCTGATCGCCGCCGTCCCCGAGCGCCACACCCACAACCTGCGCAGCGGCCTGCACAGCTTCGCCCTGCCGCTGGCCACGCCGGAAATCACCGTGTCCATGCTCTGGCATCCACGCATGAACAGCGACCCGGCGCATCGCTGGTTGCGCGAGTGCGTGCGGGAGGTGTGTGGAAAGTGAGGTAAAAAACACGGGGACGGATGATCCAAGGCCGTCATCGGGCGCTTTGCGCCATGCTCACCATGGGCGTGCAGGAAGGATCGCGGTAAAAAGCGCTTCAACGATTTCACTACCACTGGAATGACTCTTGTGAACAAGAAAATAGCCACGACGGCTGCCACTCCTGTCAGCCTGGTCGACTTGCTCCGCGGCACCCGGACTATCGACCCCCTGCGACAGTCCATCGGCATGAAGTGGTCGAGCTTCGAACGTTATGGCGCGGCCTTCCAACCGGTATTCGATGGTGCCAAGGCAATCACCCTGAGCAGAGCGGATGTGTTCAGTGCATTCCAGCAGGATCCCCATCTGGGGGCCCTGAGCGCTATCGCCTGGGGCTTCCCGCGTGGCGGGCTGCCGGGCGGCAGAACACTTCAACACGCACTGAACGCTCTCCCGTTCATCCTCGAGCAGATTGGCCCAGGCGCCACCTTGAACGACGAGCTATACGAGCAGGTCAACTCACTGCCCAACGTCAAGAACGGCATCACCACCAAGTTGCTGCACTTTGGCGGTATCACGACCAGCGAAGGCCATAGGGCACAGATATACGACTCGAGAATACATAAGTACCTCACTCGGACAAGGCCGCAGGAATATGCGTCCCTGACAGCGAAAATGGCCACTTACCGATACGTTCCAACGCCCTCTCAATACCTTGAATACCTGCGAATCACTGAGCAGGTGGCACTTGAGGTCGGGTACAGCGACCCGTCTCGAGTAGAAATCTTCATGTTCAGCAATGCACCTGAGACACGCAAAGCCCGGCACGGAGCCGAGCCCTGATTCGCGGTGCCTTTCACAGTGGTTCGCGAATCACCGCCCTGGCACATTTGCGCTAATCGACCACCCTCCCCCAGCACCACGGTTTTGCGGCGCGAAGGAAGCGGCCAGGGCTCGCCGAACCGCCCTGTCACGCCTCGGGCATGACCGCCGGCGCAGAATGCTGGCGCAGCGCCCGCAAGCTGCCGCGCAGTTCGGCCGGGCGCACCGGCTTGGACAGGATGGCGATATTGCGGTCGTGCAACGCGGCCTGGATCTTCTCCACCTCATGCCCGGTGAGGATCAGCGCCGGCACCGCCCAGCCGCGCTGCCGGCGCAGGCTGTCGATGCACTCGATGCCCGTGGCGTGGTTGCCCAGGTCATAGTCGGCGACGATGACGTCGCAGTCGCTGACCAGATCCTTACCGCAAAGCTCGGCCTGGACCACGCAGCCCCAGCGCTCCAGCAAGGCCGAGGTGGCCAGCAGCACGTTGCGATCATCCTCCACCAGGCACACTTTCAATCCGGTCAGCAGCCCCGCCTGCCGCGCCTCGTCGAGGCTGGCGGCTTGCAGCTGCGGTGGCGCCAGGGGCAACCCGTACAGGCTCACCGCCGTGCCGTGGCCCAGCCGCGAACGGATCGCCACCTCGAGCCCCATCA
Source organism: Pseudomonas sp. GM17 (assembly GCF_000282175.2). Lineage (NCBI taxonomy): Bacteria > Pseudomonadati > Pseudomonadota > Gammaproteobacteria > Pseudomonadales > Pseudomonadaceae > Pseudomonas > Pseudomonas sp. GM17. The sequence continues at coordinate 5,248,028 of NZ_CP124732.1, forward strand.
ACTGCCCCAGGCGCTTGACGATGGACAGGCCCAGGCCCACGCCTTCGACGTCCTTGTCCCGTAGCTCGCGCACGCGATAGAACTCCTCGAACAGGTTCGGCAGGTGTTCCTCGGCAATCCCCCGGCCCTGGTCATAGATGACGATGGCCAGCCCCGCGCCCCGCTGGCGCACGCCAATCAGCACCGGTCGCCGCGCCGCGTACTTGAAGCAGTTGGACAGCACGTTCTGGACCATGGTGGTGAGCAGCGCCGGGTCCGCCCGGACCCAGTGCGAACAGGGGCGCAGGCGCAGCTCGACCCCGGCCCAGCGTGCGGCTTCGGCGTTCTGCCGCATCTGGTCGGCGAGGAATTCGCCCAGGTGCAGGGTCTGGAAACGGGGTTGCACCCGCCCGTTGTCGAGGGTGTAGAGGTCGAGAATCGAGCGGAACAATTGCGAGACGTTGAGCAGCGAGCGGTCGATGTTATCCACCAGGCGCCGCTCTTCGTCGCCCAGGCGCGCCTCGCGCAGGCAGGCGGTGAACAGGCCGATGGAGTGGATCGGCTGGCGCAGGTCGTGGCTGGCCTGGGCGAGAAAACGCGACTTTTCCAGGTTGGCGGCAATCGCCTCTTCCGAAGCCTTGCGCGTGCGCTCCAGCAAGATATGGGCGTAGACCGGGATCACCGTGCTGGTGATCAGCAGCATCAGCACCATGAAGGGTTGCGCCTGCCACAGCGGCGTCAGGCGATAGACCACCAACAGCGCCATTAGCGCCAGGGCCGTGGCAATCGCCAGGTAGCGCGAGCCATAGCGCATGCCGTTGCCCAGGTTGACCCAGACCATCACCGCGTACAGCGGCAACGCCGCCTCCCCGCCGACCACCAGGCCGAACGAGGTGCCGGTGTAATCGTGGATCATGCTCAGGATCCTTCGCGCCGGATAATGCCCGGGCCAGTGCACGATGGCCTGGCGCAGGACGATCGACAGCAGCAGGAACAGGACGATATAGATCACGATCGGCAGGTAGGTATCGACCCGCTGCCCGGGCAGGAAACCCAGCACGCCGATATAGGCCACGGCACAGGAACCGACAATAATGCGCAGGTTGGCCTGGTCGAGCTCGGTGTTTTTCTCGAATTTCATGGGGAACATCCTTGTGCGCCAGTCGTCGTACTCGACACGAACCACAGGCAGTTGCCTGGCCCGCTGCTAAAGTAGCTGCCTCAAGGAAAGCTCGACCCAAGGAGAGTCACCCCATGGCATGCCGGATTATCATAGCCGACGATCACCCGCTGTTTCGCGAGGGCATGTTGCGCACGGTCCAGCGCCTGCTGCCGGATGCACTGATCGAACAGGCCGGCGACCTGGACAGGGTACTCGCCCTGACCCGGGCCGGTGACGAACTGGACACGCTGATCCTCGACCTGCGTTTTCCAGGCCTGACCTGCGTCAGCCAGCTGGCCGAACTGCGCAAGCAATTGCCGCGCACCACCCTGATCGTGGTGTCGATGGTCGATGACCAGACGCTGATCGGCGAGGTCATGGCCGCCGGCGTCGACGGCTTTATCGGCAAGAACATCGCCCCGGACGAGATCGGCCAGGCGGTCCTGGCCATTCGCCAAGGCGAAGTGCTGGTCAAGTTCGCCCCTTCCGGCCTGCTGCCGCTGGGCACCGGCGCCACCCTGACCGCGCGCCAGCACGAGGTGCTGCGCCTGATCGCCCAGGGCAAGACCAACAAGGAAATCGCCCGCGAACTGGAGATCTCGCCCTTCACCGTGCGCATCCATGTGTCGTCGCTGCTGCGTATCCTCAACGTGCCGTCGCGGGCCGCGGCGGCGGTGAAATACTCAGGGGGGCTGTAGCCCGGCTCGTCGCCTGCCAGCGCGTGGCCGCCAGGGTCGGCCGATAATAGGTGGGTTCCCCTGCTGGCACGTCGTGCGCCCCACCCTTCACCGAGGAACCGGAACATGCCGCTGACCCTGTATTTCCATCCCCTGTCGTCGTTCTGCCACAAGGTGCTGATCGCCCTGTACGAACACGGCAGCGCCTTTGAAAAACGCATCATCGACCTGGCCAACGACGCCGACCGGGCCGAGCTGCAAAGCCTGTGGCCGCTGGGCAAGTTCCCGGTCATCCGCGATCACGCCCGGCAGCGCGATGTGCCGGAATCGAGTGTGATCATCGAGTACCTGGACCGGTTTTATCGGGGCCGGCAGCCATTGATTCCGGATGATTGGGACAGCGCACTGGAAGTCCGGCTGTGGGACCGTTTTTTCGATTGCCATGTCCAGGGGCCGATGCAGCGGATAGTCGCCGATCGCCTGTATGGCACCAATGGGGACCTGAGCCGGGAACGCGCAGCCCTGCTGAGCGCATACACCATGCTCGAACGGCGCCTGGCCTCGAGGATCTGGGTGGCCAGCCCGGACTTCAGCCTGGCCGATTGCGCCGCCGCCCCGGCCTTGTTCTATGCCAGCACGCTGGTGGCCTTTGCCGATGACCATCGCCATTTGCGCGCCTATTTCGAGCGGCTGATACAGCGCCCCTCGTTCCAGCGGGTCATCGACGAAGCCCGGCCCTACTTTGTCCATTACCCGTTTGCCGAGGCCATCGCGCCGCGCTTTCGCTAGCCGCCGAACCAGAGCTGAGGTGATGGGAATATTCCGGGCACACAAAAGCGGGCCGCTTGAGCATCCGGATGGAGCCGAGGCCGTACCTTGGGGGAGCGTTTGATAAATAGAGGGAGGGATGAGAGATGGCAGGGGCGGCTGGATTCGAACCAACGCATGGCAGGATCAAAACCTGCTGCCTTACCGCTTGGCGACGCCCCTATCTCTGCTGTTGCTTGCTTTCACTGCAAGCCCCGTGGGGGCCTCTGCAAGAACGCGCGGAAATTTATCAACTTTTTCGTCGTCTGTGAAGTCAAAGATGCATAAATTTGTTTTTAAAACAGCTACTTACTTTTTGGGGCCTGAGTGAGGTAAAAACCGCCGATGCCCGGCAACCGCTATACGGCGGGCGCCAGTCGCCGATCAGCCGCCAACAAGGACGGCGAAACCTTTAACGATTCCCCGCCGGCAACTTGGTGCAAAATACCCCGCTCAGATTGTAGCCCAGCCCCAGTCGCGTCGTGCCGCGCAACGAGAACCAATATGAACACCCATTGTGAGATAAGCGATGTGCCCAAGCCGCCCCAACCCCAGCGCCAGTGTGATGGCAACTTTCACTACATCACCCCTCAGCAGCCGGCGGTAACAGCATGATCGAAGTCACCGAGGTTTCCATTGCCCAACTGCGCGCCGCGCTCGAAACTGGCCAGACCACGGCGGTCGAACTGGTCCAGGCCTATCTCGCCAGGATCGATGCCTACGACGGCCCCGATACGCCTACCGCCCTCAATGCGGTAGTGGTACGCAACCCCGACGCGCTCAAGGAAGCCCAGGCCTCCGACGCCCGCCGGGCCAAGGGTGAAACCCTGGGTCCGCTCGATGGAATACCCTACACCGCCAAGGACAGCTATCTGGTCAAGGGCCTCACCGCGGCTTCCGGCAGCCCCGCCTTCGCCAGGCTGATCGCCTATCGCGACGCGTTCACCATCGAACGGCTGCGCGCCGCCGGGGCGATCTGCCTGGGCAAGACCAATATGCCGCCCATGGCCAACGGCGGCATGCAGCGCGGAGTCTATGGCCGCGCGGAAAGCCCGTACAACGCCGCCTACCTCACCGCACCCTTCGCCTCGGGCTCGTCGAACGGCGCGGGTACCGCCACCGCCGCCAGCTTCGCCGCCTTTGGCCTGGCGGAGGAAACCTGGTCCAGCGGCCGGGGACCTGCCTCGAACAACGGCTTGTGTGCCTATACCCCTTCGCGCGGGGTGATCTCGGTGCGCGGCAACTGGCCGCTGACCCCGACCATGGACGTGGTGGTGCCCTATGCCCGGACCATGGCCGACCTGCTCGAAGTGCTCGACGTGGTGGTCGCCGAGGACCCGGACACCCGTGGCGATCTGTGGCGCCTGCAACCCTGGGTGCCGATTCCCAGCGTGGCCTCGGTGCGCCCGGCGTCCTATCAGGAACTGGCCGCCAGCAGCAGCGCCCTGGCCGGCAAGCGCTTCGGCGTGCCGCGCATGTACATCAACGCCGACCCCGAGGCGGGCACCAGCGAGGCGCCGGGGATCGGTGGCCCGACCGGGCAACGCATCGACACCCGCCCTTCGGTAATCGGCCTCTGGCAGCAGGCGCGCCAGGCGCTCGAAGCCGCCGGCGCCGAGGTGCTCGAAGTCGATTTCCCCCTGGTGTCCAATTGCGAGGGCGATCGCCCCGGCGCGCCGACGGTGTTCAACCGCGGCCTGGTGTCCAAAGAGTTCCTGCACCATGAGTTGTGGGACCTGACCGCCTGGGCCTTCGATGACTTCCTGCAAGCCAACGGCGACCCGCAGCTCAATCGCCTGGTGGACGTCGACGGCCCGCTGATTTTCCCTCACGACCCGGGCACCCAGCCCAATCGCGAAGGCGACCTCGCCGCCGGCATGGACGAGTACGTGAAGATGGCCGAGCGCGGCATCACCCCCTGGGACCAGATCCCCACCGTGCCCGACGGCCTGCGCGGCCTGGAGAAAACCCGCAAGCTCGACCTCGAGGACTGGATGGACCGTCTCGGCCTTGATGCGGTGATCTTCCCCACCGTGGCCGACGTCGGCCCGGCCAATGCCGATGTCGACCCGGCGTCCGCGGACATTGCCTGGAGCAATGGCGTCTGGGTGGCCAACGGTAACCTCGCCATCCGCCACCTGGGCGTGCCCACGGTCACCGTGCCGATGGGCGTCATGCCGGACATCGGCATGCCCATCGGCCTGACCTTCGCCGGCCGCGCCTACGACGATTCGAACCTGCTGCGCCTGGCGGCGGCCTACGAGTCCACCGGCAGCAAACGCCTGATTCCCCCGCGCACTCCGGCGTTGCTGGCGGGCAAGTAATCGGCGGGTAAACAAGCAAGGGCGGGATGGAGCATGACCAGTTCCAATCCCACCCGCTAACAGCGCGCTTGAACACCGAGCCCCATCCGTGGCCTGTTCCAAGGCAGCGCCGCGCCTCTGCTTCCTTCAGCTACTTGCGTGGCTGGGTGGTCGAGAAGATATAGCGTGCAAAACGCCATTGGCCATCGCTTTCTCGATGCAACAGGAAAACCTCCTGATTGCCTTCACTGCTGGCAGGCTGATCCCCCTTCAGCAACTTCACCCTACCGTTGGAACGGGTCCGGGCGAACGCCCAGTCCCGTGACAGCGGTTGGATTTCATCGATGGTGAAACGCACGTCGAGCCTGAGCAGGTCGAAGATCTGCCGATACGCCGCGCGTATCGCGTCACTTCCCACGGCCGGCGGGCTGTTCTGCGGCATAAACACCGCGTCGCCGGCATACAGGGTCATGACGTGGTCAAGGTCGGATGCGTTCAACGCCGTTTCATAGCGCTTGAGCTGTTGGGTGACCGCCGCCGTCACGCTTGCCTCGGCGGCTGGCTGGGCAGCCTGGGCCGCCAGGGGCAGCAACAGGCTGGCAAGCACCAATGTGATCAATCGAATACCCATGATGTTCTCCTTGAGATCAAAGCACGACGACGAGCTTGCCCAGTGCGCGATCGCTTTCTATCAGGCGATGCGCCTCGCGGACTTCGTCAAAGGCAAAGGTTCGGGTATGGATGGACGGTATGCGCTGGGCGGCGAGTTCCTTGGCCAGCCACGGCAGCGGAGTGTCCTGCAGGGGTAGGGCCGGCGTACCGAACAAGCCGCTCGGGAAGAAGTTCAGACGCACGCCCGCGGGCAGGTCCTGCATCAGGTGGAACTGCTCCAGAATCGGCGCGCCGCCGAGCAGCCCGATCACGCTCACCGCACCGAAGGGGCGCAGGGTCTTGAGGGTATCTCGCAGTGTGGGCGCGCCAACGACTTCCAGGGCCGCATCGACCCCAGCAGACGCGATTTCGCGGATGCGCGGGGCGATATCGCCGTTGTCGACCACCACCACGTCGGCCCCTGCCTGGTAAAGGCGCTGACTGTTTTCCGGGTTGCGGGTGGTGGCGATGACTTTTAATCCACGAGCCTTGGCATAGGTGATGGCGGCCAGGCCAACCGATGAGGTGCCTCCGCGAACCAGCAAGGTCTGGCCCTTCTGGATGCCCAGGCTCTTGTCCAGCGCACCCCATACCGTGAGGTAGGCCTCCGGCAGCGTAGCCAGTTGTTCCCAGGACAAAGAAGTGTCATCCAGCGCAATCACGTTGCTGCGTAACACCGTCACCTGCTCGGCGTAGCTGCCATTGCGGGTGAACTGCATGCCGCCCATGGCCGTGACCACCCGCTGGCCCGTGCGCAACAGACCCGAGGGGTCCTGGATGACTTCACCTACCGCCTCGATGCCCGGCACCCGAGGTGCGCTGATGGCGCCCATCTTGCCAGCGCGCAGATAGGTTTCGGCGCGGTTGAGACCAAAGGCGCGGACGCGGATCTGGACTTCGTCGGCCGTCGGCTCGGGGGACGGGATATCCCGCAATTGCAGGACTTGCGGGCCACCGGTCTGTTCGATCACATAAGCTTTCATGCTGGAATTCCTCAAGTACGCTGTGGGTCGGAGCGATTGCCGTCAAGGCAGTGGCGTCACTATCCTTCAAGCGAAACTGGAAGATAATCCACACAACAGATAGGCTTCCTCTCATAAACGAGAGGATCAGCCATGGACTTCAACGCCGTCCGGATGTTTGTCAGCGTGGCGCAGGCCGGCAGCCTTTCCGCCGCCGCCGAGCGCCTGGAGATTCCCCTGCCCACCTTGAGCCGACGCATTCGCGAGCTCGAACAGCAGCTGAAAGTGCAACTGCTCGAACGCTCGGTACGGGGCACCAAGCTCACCGACTCGGGGGTGCGCCTGTACGAACACGCCAGCCGCGGTATCGAGGCGCTGATCGAAGGGGAACAGGCGGTGATCAGCGATCAGGCCCTGTTGAAAGGCCGCTTGCGGCTGTCGTTGCCGCCCTCGTTCGAACCCTGGTGGGATGTGCTGTCGGCGTTCCAGCGCCGCTACCCGCAGGTCGAGGTCAGCGTCCATACCACGGAGCGACGCATCGACCTCATCGAAGACGGCGTGGATGTGGCGTTACGGGTCGGCGCGATTACCCATGAGACCATGGTCGCCCGCCGCCTGCTGAGCTATCGCCACCTGCTGGTAGCCAGCCCGGCGTTGCTTGAGCGGCTGGGCCCGCCCCGCAGCGTCGAGGCGCTGAATGCTTACCCCTGCGGAGTCTGGAGCCAGGGCAGCCCGGGGACCTGGCAGTTGGGAGAGGTGGCCTTCAAGCCCAAGGCCATGCTCGCCACCAACGACTATGCGCACCTGCGCAGCCGGGCGCTGGCCGGTGACCTGGTGACGGAACTGCCGCCCTTCCTCGCGGCGCGTGCCATCCGCGAAGGCCGGCTGCTGGCGCTGCTGCCCGACTATCCCTTGCCCGAGCAGCAAATCAATCTGCTCTACCCGTCCCACCGTCACCCCTCGGCCATCGTGCGGGCGTACCTGGACTTCTCCCAGGGGTACATGGGCTACCTGACAGACGTGTCGTCCACCCAGCAGTGATCGATCCTGAGGGCCCCAGGCACGAGCCGAATCGATCATCCCTCCTCCAGCCGCTCCCGCAGAACCTCGATAAAGCGCTGGGTCTTCGCCGGCAGCAGGCGGGTTCGGTAAAGACATAGAGCGGAATGGGACGCCAGAGCCGCATGAAGCGGTTCCGGCGAGCTTCGTTCACTGATGATCCTGGCGAAGGAAACGCCAGGCCGTCAGATAAAGATCGTGCCCTTCAGGTACAGCGCGCCCTGGCCGCTGATCAGCACCCGGCCGTTATCCAGCACCTCGCACCACAGCTGGCCCTTGCGCGCCCCGCCCTGCTCCGCGCTCAGTCGGGTTTTGCCCAGGCGCTGGGCCCAGTAGGGTGCCAGGGAGGTGTGGGCCGAGCCGGTAACCGGATCTTCGTTGACCCCGACACTCGGGCCGAACCAGCGGGAGACGAAATCGAATTGCTGGCCCGGCGCGGTGACGGCGATGCCGCGCACATCGAACTTGGCCAGGGCGGCGAAGTCGGGCTTGAGGCCGGCGATGATTCCTTCGTCCTCGACCACCAGCAAATAGTCGTCGGTACGGTACAGGGCTTCTGCGCGCGGCAGGCCGAGGGCTTGCAGCAGGCTCGGCGCAATCTCCACGGCCGCCGGCTGCTTGGCCGGGAAGTCCATGGACAGGCGCTCGCCATCCCGGCGTACGCGCAACTCGCCGCTACGGGTGCTGAAGCGCAGCAGTTCGCTGGGCTCGTTCAACTGTTCGAAGAGCACCCAGGCCGCCGCCAGGGTGGCGTGGCCACAGAGGTCAACTTCCACGGTAGGGGTGAACCAGCGCAACTCGAACAGCTCGCCGTTGCGCACGAAGTAGGCGGTTTCCGAGAGGTTGTTCTCTTCGGCGATCCGTTGCAGCGTGGCATCGGGCAACCAGGCGTCCAGCGGGCAGACCGCCGCCGGGTTGCCGCCGAAAGGCGTGGAAGAAAAAGCGTCCACCTGAAAGATGTCGAGCTGCATCGGGTTCACTCCTGTTGACTGGCTTGGTCTGTGGCCCGGATCTGGTCCAGGTAGTTGTAGATGGTGTAGCGGGTGACGCCCAGCGCCGCGGCGGCCTTCTCGATGCCACCCTTGACGATGAACAGCCCGCGGTCCTGCATCTGGCGCACGGCTTCGAGCTTCTGGGTTTTCTTCATCAAGGCCCGGCCGCCGGGACAGGCTTGTTGAATGATTTCCGCCATCAGATGTTCCATATCCTGAGGCTCGTCGTGGCGCGGTTCGGGGGCCGGGCCCAGGCCCAGCAACTCGCCCAGGCAGGCATGGGCGGCGGCGATGCCGCTGAGGTCGGCGTTGGTGCACAGAGTGGCGAAGGGCTGGCCGCTGCTGTCGCGATACACCACCGTCGAGCTGCGCAACGGGCGACCGTCGGGCGCGGTGGTCGGGTAGTTCTCCACCAGCACCGGTTCGCTGCTGGAGCGATCCTCCATGGCCCGGCGCACGGCGATAAACCCCAGGTCTTCGCGCGGCCCGGCCAACACCGGGCTGCCGACCCGGCGACCGGTGACATGGCCATTGGCGATGGCGACGATGGAGGCCTCGGGCCGGCTCAGGTCATGCAGGACGATTTCGGTGTGCCGGCCCACCACGCTGCCGAGCATGCTCAGGGTGCTGTGCAGCACCTTGAACACCAGTTGGCGTTCGGCGGCACACTCGGGGGAAAAACGGCTGTCGGGGGTTTTCATGGCGGTTTCGCGAAAAAAGAATTCGGCGAAAATATCAACACCAAGTTGAATATTCAACTTAATGTTGAATCAAGCTATTCAACCTTCCTGCACGGTCCCCAACAGCCATTCCTTGAACGCCAGCATCGCCGGGCTTTGCGCCCGGGACTGCAAGCGGGTCAGCCAATAGCTGCCGGTGGTGATGCCCACCGCGAACGGCTGGACGATGCTGCCAGCGTGCAACTGCCGGGAGAACATCAGCGGCGGCGCCAGGGCCACGCCTATACCCTGCTGCGCGGCTTCCATCATGCCCAGGGACGAGTCGAAGACGATGCTGCGCGCAGGCAGGGTGCTGGCCGGCAAGCCGGCGGCGCTGAACCATTCCGGCCATTCGTCGGTGCGGTAGGAGCGCAGCAGGGTCTGGCCGAGCAGGTCGGCGGGGCTACGCAACTGCCGAGCCAGTTCCGGCACGCAGAGCACCGACAGCGGTGCTTCCAATAGCTGGACAGCATCGGTGCCGTGCCAGGCGCCGTTGCCGAAGCGGATGGCGTAGTCCAGGCCTTCGGCGGCGACGTCGACCCGGTTGTTGTGGGTCGACAGGCGCAGGTCGATAAACGGGTGGCGGGCCTGGAAGTCCTCCAGGCGCGGCAACAACCAGCCGACGGCAAAGGTGCCGACCGCGCCGACGCTGAGCATTTCGCGGTAGTGCCCGCCTTCGAAGCGGCCGAGGGTTTCGGCGATGCGGTCGAAACACTCGCACAGCACCGGCAGCAGGGTTTCGCCCTCGCTGGTCAGCATCAGCCCGCGGGGCAAGCGCTTGAACAGGGTCACGTTGAGCTGGACCTCAAGGCTTTTCACCTGATGACTGACCGCCGCCTGGGTCACGCACAGCTCGATGGCCGCGCGGGTAAAACTCAAATGCCGCGCCGAGGCCTCGAAAGCGCGCAGGGCATTCAGCGGCAGATGGGGTCGGATCATGACCACTCCCTAGTTTTTCTAATGGCTCCTGCGAAATATCGTCGTTTGCCGATCCTTCGCCGACCGCCTACATTGAGCCGGCTCGCAGCGCCCTGTTCCCTGACTGCAAGGGCAGGCGCTGGCAAAAGCCGCTCGGAGTGCAGCGGCCATCACCCTGCAAAATCATGGAATGCCAGCCCATCATGCACAACAAAAACCTAGCCCTATCCGGATTTTTCACCATTTCCCTGCTGCTGTCCGGCGCCAGCACCTGCCTGGCCGCCAGCCAGCCGGACAGCGCGCTCAAACCCCTGGTCGACGCGGCGATCCGCCCGTTGATGCAACAACAGGACATCGCCGGGATGGCGGTGGCCATCACTCTCAAGGGCCAGCCCCATTACTTTAACTACGGCCTGGCCTCCAAAGAAGGGAAAAAGGCCGTCGACGCCGACACGCTGTTCGAGGTCGGGTCGGTGAGCAAGCTCTTCACCGCGACCCTGGGGGCCTATGCCCAGGCCAGCGGCAAGCTGTCCCTGAACGACCCGGCCAGCCGCTACCTGCCGGCGTTGAAAGGCAGCGCCTTCGAGCACATCAGCCTGTTGCAACTGGGGACCTACAGCGCCGGCGGCCTGCCGTTGCAGTTCCCGGAACAATGGGACAGCCAGGACAAGATGCTCGGCTACTACCAGGGCTGGAAACCGGCCTTTGCCCCCGGCGCCCAGCGCCTGTACTCGAACCCGAGTATCGGCCTGTTCGGCTACCTGGCCGCGCAAAGCCTGGGGCAGCCCTTCGAGCAATTGATGGAGCAGCGGCTGTTCCCGCAGTTGGGCCTGCAGCACAGCTATGTCCAGGTACCGAAATCACAGATGGACAATTACGCCCAGGGCTACGGCAAGGACGGCAAGCCGGTGCGGGTCAGCCCCGGCGCCCTGGATGCCGAGGCCTACGGGGTCAAGACCAGCGCCGCCGACCTGCTGCGTTTCGTCCAGGCCAACCTCAAGCCCGAGTCGCTGGCGCAACCCTGGCCGCAGGCCATCGCCCTCACCCACACCGGCTATTACCAGGTCGAGGGCATGACCCAGGGCCTGGGCTGGGAACTCTATCCTTACCCGCTCAGCCTGGACGCCCTGCTGGCCGGCAACTCGTCACAGATGGCCTTCGAACCGCACCCGACCCGCTGGTTCACCCCGCCCCAGGCACCGCGGGCCGATACCCTGCTGAACAAGACCGGTTCCACCGGCGGTTTCGGCGCCTATGTGCTGTTCGTGCCCGGCAAGGACATCGGCCTGGTGCTGCTGGCGAACAAGAACTACCCCAACGCCGAACGGGTCAAGGTCGCCCATGCCCTGCTCAAGGCACTGGATGACGCGCAACCCTGAGAACAACAGCGACCGGATCGGTTAACGGGCCGGTCGCTGGAGTGGCCAGGAGCGCGTCGCAGCCATGACAACGCGCTCCGCGACGATGATCGGCGCTGGATAAAAGCCGCGGAACGCGCCATCCTCCGCGTCTTTTTTCCGCGCAGCCCCTGGGGCTGCACGTTTTTCCAAGGAAACCCTCCATGCACAACCAGCCGCTCAGCCCCGCCGAGTTCGAATTCATCGAAGACACCCTGCTCAAGTATGGCGACGACCACTCCGTGCTCAACCTGGCCGAGCTCGACGGTTTTTGCACCGCCCTGGTGTCCGGCCCGGCCCAGGTGGACATCGCCGAATGGTTCCCGGCCATCTGGGGCGGGCAGAACCCGGACTGGCAGGACCCCGAGGAGTGCAAGCGCTTCATCGAGCTGAGCGTGCGCCATCTGAACGCCCTCGCCACGGCGCTGGCGAGCGACTCGGCGAGTTTTCAGCCGCGTTTCGAACAGACCGAGCATCAGGACCAGCCGCTGACGCTGGCGGAAGAATGGTGTTTCGGCTACATCCGCGCCATGGCCGTGAGCAACTGGCCCGAGCTGCCCGCCGAACAGGCCGCCCAACTGCAAGCCATCATCACCTGCGCCGAACAGGACAACTTCGAACTGCCGGCCGACCTCGATCTGGCTCAGCATCGCCAGACCGTGGCCAGCGTCGAACAGGCCGCCCGTGGGCTGCACGATTACTGGTTGGCGCAACGCTGAGAGAGGCCTGGGGGTGGGTCCATCACGGCCCGCCCCAAGTGTGCGCACTCAAACCGCAAAAACACAAAAGCCTCCCGCAGGAGGCTCTTGGCTCGACCCGCCAGCGCGGGGTCAGAACGCCAGTTTGTAGCCGATGGAAAACAGCATGACCGCCAGGAACGGCCGCAGCAGTTCGTCCGAGACGCGGCCGGTCATGTGGCTGCCGAGCCAGATCCCCGGCAGCGAGCCCATCAGCAGAAAGCCCAGCAGTTGCCAGTCCATGTTGCCCATGCTCGCGTGCCCCAGGCCGGCGACCAGGGTCAGCGGCACGGCGTGGGCGATTTCAGTGCCGACCAGGCGCTTGGTGGCCAGGAAGGGGTAAAGGATGAACAGCGCCACGGTGCCCAGGGCGCCGGCGCCGATGGAGGTCAGGGCGACCATGGTACCGAGGACCACGCCGGTGACCACCGTCAGGCCGTTGAGGCTGGAATCCTTCAGGTGGTAGTGATCGCCGGCGTGCTTCTGGGCAAACGCCAGGAGCTTTTTCTTGAACAGGATCGCCAGGGCGGTGAGCAGCAGCACAAAACCCAAGGCCTGCTTGATCACGCTGTTCAGCGCTTGCGGGTCGGTGTGCAGGCTCTTGAGGAACCACAGGGTGGCCAGCACCGCGGGCACGCTGCCCAGGGTCAGCCAGCCGGTGATCTTCCAGTCGATGTTGCGGTTTTTCTGATGGACCAACACACCACCGGACTTGGTGATGGCGGCGTACAGCAGGTCGGTGCCGACAGCGGTCGCCGGGTTGATACCAAACCACAACAGGATCGGGGTCATCAGCGAACCGCCTCCCACCCCCGTCATCCCCACGATGAAACCCACCAACAGGCCCGCGATTACAAAACCAAAATTACCCACATCCATCAATAAGCCCTACGCATCAACCGCGGCCAGGTAAAAAACTGGCGGCAGCATAGCGCTAATGCTTATGTCCATTTATATAAATAAAATCTAACGTTATAACTCTTTGCCTTTTTGCCATGTATTCGGCGCATACAACCCGCGGATTGCATGCACCCATCACATGTCGAAATCGACTCGGAAACGGCCGGGGGAAACCTTCGAAACCGCGCGCCCTTTGCAGGTCACTTTGCTAGCGGAATCCGCTTCACCGCTTCGATCCAGTCCGGATTCAAACGCTTCTGCTCGGTGTCCATGCCCAGGGCTTGCATCCGCTCCTTGTGCCGGTCGATCTCATGCACCGCCTGGCTCAACGCGCTGGAGTTGGCATCCAGCTGGTGCATCTGGGTCAGGCCCAGGTGGTAGAAGCGCAGCAGTTTCATCGCTGTCGGGTCCTGGGCCTCGACGCCCGCGGTGACGTGGTGCATGACGTTGGTCACGCTCATCAGGCTGCGCTTGAGCTGCCAGCCGTAGACCGCTGCGGCCATCCACGGCTGCGACCAGAAGCGCACGCGCATCAGCACCATGCTCAGCACCAGCCCGGCCAGCACGCCGGCGACATTGAGCTTGAAGTTATCGCCGCCCGGCGTGCCGAACAGCAGCACCGCGGCGCTGGACAGCAGCATGGCCAGGGACAGGAAAATCAGGGCAATGAACAGGGTACTGCGGCGGGTCTGCTGACGAAAAAGCTCGGGGTTCTGCGGCTGGATCTCGAACATGGCGACGGTGCGCTCGCATGATGGACAGGCCGGCATTATCACCCTGCCCGCACCCGGAGATGGCGAATAAATCCACGCTGCGACAATCCACCTCGGCCACCGGGGCGTGCCGTCGGAGCCAAGCAGAGATTGGGAGGAATGCGGATCGAGCATGCCGGGCGTCGAATGGCATGCCCGACGCGGACAAATGGACCGGCCCCTGGCGGAGCCGGTCCTCGTGGCTCAGGCCACCTGGCCCTTGGCCTGTTGCTCCAGGTGCAGTTGCAGCTCAGGGTCGATCCGCAGCGCCGCCGCCAGCTCGTCCAGGTAAGCGCGCTCGGCGTCCTGCTGATCGTCCACCAGCATCACGCTGGCCAGGTACATTTCCGCCGCCATGCCCGGCTCGCCCGCGGCCGACTGGGCCACGTCGGCGGCGTCCAGGGGACGTGCGACTTCGTCGTCGAGCCATTGCTGCAATTGCGGGTCATCGGTGTGACGGCCGATCTCGGCGCTGATCAGTTGTTTTTCCTGCTCGTCGATGCGGCCATCGGCCTTGGCCGCGGCGATCAGGGCACGGAGGATCGCATGGCTGTGTTCTTCGACTTCCGGGCCGGCCAGCTGGTCGACGGTACGCAACGCCTGTTGCGGCGCCGCCGATTGCTGCTGGCGCTGCCAGGCCTGATAAGCCTGGAACGCCATCATCCCCAGGGAGGCCAGCGCCGCGTAGTTCGCGCCACCGCCGGAACGGCCCTGCGGGGCTCCACCGGAAGCCGCGCCGCCCAACCCGGAACCGCCCAGCAAGCCGCCCAGCAGACCACCCAGCCCGCCGGCCGGCGCTCCGCCGCCGCTGCTACCGCCCAGTAGACCACCGAGCAAGCCACCCAGGCCTCCCAGGCCATCCTGCGGTGCCGAGGCCCCGCCACCCTGCTGCGTCATCGAAGCCTGGCCGGCGCGCAGCAACTGTTCAAGCAAATCACTGGTGTTCATGGCATCGCTCTCTTCGGGCAGTTATTCAGATTGCCAACAATAGTCTTCGCCACGCATTGCGCCAACTGCTTCCGCTTGGGCCCTGATCCCTTCTCGCCAGACGCCGCGCTGGCGGCCCACTCCATCCGCCAGCCGACGGCCAGTGAGCCCGGGAATCAGGCCTGGGGCATTTTGCGGAAACCCACCGCCAGGCGGTTCCAGCTGTTGATGGTGGCGATGGCCAGGCTCAGGTCGACCTGCTCGCTGGGGCTGAACTGGCTGCTCAGCAGCTCGTAGTCGGCATCCGGCGCGTGGGTTTCGCTGACCCGGGTCAGGGACTCGGTCCAGGCCAGGGCGGCCCGTTCGCGGTCGGTGAAGAACGGCGCTTCGCGCCAGACCGAGACCGCGTACAGGCGGCGCTCGGTTTCCCCGCTCTTGCGCGCGTCGGCGGTGTGCATGTCGACGCAGAAGGCACAGCCGTTGATCTGCGAGGCGCGCAGCTTCACCAGCTCGATCAGCGACTTTTCCAGGGGCAGTTTCGATACCGCGGTTTCCAGCGCGATCATGGCTTTGAGGGCGTCCGGCGAGGCGGTGTAGAAGTCGATACGCGGTTGCATGGTGTGGCTCCAGATCAAATGAATGTGGCGCTACGTTAAGCCCGGGCCCGGTCCCAACCAATAACCAATTCCGGCTAAGACCAGGTGACCAATGCCCCCCCTCTTGCGTAGGAGCGCAGCTTGCGCGCGATCCGCGCAGCGGCCATTCACCGATGACGCTATCGCGCGCAAGCTGCCCGCCTGCAGGGGGCGTGCATGGACGCTCAGGCGCGCCGGCGCAGCCACTGCATAAAGCCTTTTTTCACCGCCGGCCGCGGGCTTTCCTGGGTCAGGGTCTGGGCGATGTGCTGGCGGAAATCCAGGAGGTTTTTCATCGCGTCGCTGATGTCGCGCCGCGCATCCAGGCACGGCTTGAGGTATTCGTTTTCGATGCGGTACAGGGTGCAGAAGGTCTTGGCCGAGAAGTCCGCCGCGGTCGCCTGATCGGCGACCCCCGCCTCGCCTATCACTTCGCCCGGCCCCATGCGCCCGGCCTCGAAGGGCTTGCCATCGCGGATCAGGCTGACCGAGACCACCCCCGATTCGATGATCAGCAGGTGATCGCTGACCTCGCCCGCCGGCAGGATGGTCTCGCCGGCGCGGAAGGTCTGCAGGGTCATGTTCTGGCTGAAGGTTTCCTTCTCTTCCTGGCGCAGGGTGGAGAAGATGCTCGAGCTGTCCAGCAGCGCCCGCGGGCGCGACAGGTGGGCCGCCACGCTGCTTTCACCGCTGGACAACAGACTGACGCCGGACGCCTGCAAGTGCCGGAAGGCCAGGTCGAACAGCTGGTTGCGCACTTCGCGCTTCTGGCCCATGGAGGCCACGAAACCGCTGATCTCGTACTCCACCCCGGCGTTGCCCGAGCTTTTCAGGGCCACGCTGGGGGCCGGCTTGGGGAGCAGGAAACGGCAACCGAGCATGGCCCGTTCCAGCGCTTCGATCACCGTTTGCGGCCGCGCATGGGGGCTGACCTGGAGGCTGATGGAAAGCCCGTGCATATCGGCGGGACGGCTGAAGTTGATGATCTTGGCCTTGGCCGCCAGGGAATTGGGGATCACCGCCATGCTGCCCTGGGAGGTCTGCAGCCGGGTGGCGCGCCAGTCGATGTCGGTGACTCGGCCTTCGGTGCCGTCGATGGAGATCCAGTCATCGAGCTGATACGGCTTGGTGGTGTTCAGCACGATGCCGGAGAACACGTCGCTGAGGGTGCTTTGCAGCGCCAGGCCGACAATGATCGCCACCGCGCCGGAGGTGGCCAGCACGCCCTTGACCGGCAGCTCCAGCACATAGGCCATGGCGGCGATGATGGCGATCAGGAAAATCACCGCCCCCATCAAGTCCTGCAACAGCCGCCCGGTATGCCCGACCCGCTGCATCATCAGGGTGCCGAGCAACACCGTCAGGGTCCGCGCACCGAACAGCCACCAACCGATCTGCAACCCGGTGGCGGCCAGGTGCAGCGGCACGTCCTCCGGCCAGGGCGCCGCCTGCATCGGGTTCAGGCCCTGGTTGAACAGCAGCACGCTGTACAGGGTGAAGATCAGCACCCGCACCAGCAGCTTCCAGTAACCGCCCCGCGCGCCGATCAGGCGCCACAGCAGCATGTCCAGCAGGATCAGGACCAGCGCGGCGAACAGCGGGTGGTCGGCGAACAGGTTCGGCATCAAGCAACTCCAGCACGGTCAGAGGCGCGACAATCTCACACAAGCGACCTTGCAGGTATAGCCGCAGAAACAAAAACAGGGGCCTCATGGGAGGCCCCTGTCTGCAACGATGTCGCTCACTCTGTAGCCGCTGCCGAGCCCGCGAGGCTGCGATCGACCCCGCAGGGGGCGCAGGATCTTGAGATCGCTTAAGGGCCTTCGGTCCTGTCGCAGCCTGCGGCAGCGGCTACAGGGGTTGTGACCTACCGATCGGCGCTAACCCTGTAGCCGCTGCCGAGCTTGCGAGGCTGCGATCGACTGCGCAGCAGGCGCAGGGTCTTGAAACCGCTGGAGGACCTTCGGTCCTGTCGCAGCCTGCGGCAGCGGCTACCGGGAATGGCGACACCTCCGATAGCCCGGTCGTGCTCGCTGCCTTGTGTAGCCGCCGCTGGCAGGTCACTTGCCCTGGGTCAAAGTGGTGTAGCTGGTGATCAGGTTGCGGTAGTCCGGGATGTGGTTGGAGAACAAGGTGCCCAGGCCCTCGATGTCGTTGCGCCAGTCGCGGTGCAGCTCGCAGGCCAGGCCGAACCAGGTCATCAACTGGGCGCCGGCGGTGGACATGCGGTTCCATGCAGAATCGCGAGTCAGGGCGTTGAAGGTGCCGGAGGCGTCGGTGACCACGAACACCTCGAAGCCTTCTTCCAGGGCCGACAGCGCCGGGAAGGCCACGCAAACCTCGGTCACCACGCCAGCGATGATCAGTTGCTTCTTGCCGGTGGCCTTGATCGCCTTGACGAAGTCTTCGTTGTCCCAGGCGTTGATCTGCCCGGGCCGGGCGATATACGGCGCGTCCGGGAACAGCGCCTTGAGCTCGGGCACCAGCGGGCCGTTGGGGCCGGTTTCGAAGCTGGTGGTGAGGATGGTCGGCAACTTGAAGTACTTGGCCAGGTCGGCCAGGGCCAGCACGTTGTTCTTGAACTTGTCCGGGTCGATGTCGCGCACCAGGGACAGCAGGCCGGCCTGGTGATCCACCAGCAGCACGGCGGCGTTGTCTTTGTCGAGACGCTTGTAGGCGGTAGTCATGGGGTAGTCCTCGCTTCTTGTCGATACCGACTGGACGTCGGCGTGGGGGTGCAGCTTCAGCGCTGGGAGTCCAGCACTTCGTGCTCGTTCGCCACTTGCTGGGCCTTGAGGTAGCTCTCGATCAGCAACTGGTAATGCGGCATGGCCTGGGCGTAGACCGCGGCCCACTGCTCGGCATCCGGGCGGTTCCACGAACCCTGCAGCTCGGAAAGCGTCGCCATGATGTCGATCGGCACCACCCCGGCCTGGGCCAGGCGGGCGATGGTCAGGTCAGTGGCCAGCCGCGAATGGTTGCCCGAGGCATCGACCACCGCGAACACCTTGTAGCCTTCATGCACCGCGGCGATCGACGGAAACGCCAGGCAAACGCTGGTCAGGGTGCCGGCGATCACCAGGGTTTTCTTGCCGGTGGCTTCTACCGCCGCCCGGAACTGGGGATTGTCCCAGGCGTTGATTTCGCCTTTGCGCGCCACGTACTGGGCATGGGGCGCCTCCTGGTGGATTTCCGGGATCAGCGGGCCGTTGGGGCCCTGGGGCACCGAGGCGGTGGTGATCACCGGCATCTTCAGCAAGGTCGCAGCTTTCGCCAGAGCGATGGCATTGGCCCGCAATTGCGGCACGTCCATGTCCTTGACGATCTGGAACAGCCCGCTCTGGTGGTCGATCAGCAGCATCGCTGCGTCGTTGGGGTCGATGGTCGGCTTGGCGCCATTGAAGTTGGCAGCATTGAAGTTGTTCATGTGCAGTTCCTCTTTCGTCTAGGGCATTTATTGAAGGCAACAGCCATCCCTGGCCCTGAACCGGCCGACACGTCCTGTGCAAGTCGGTAAGCGGGAGTCAGCCAGGCATCTGGCCGAAACGACCGGACTGGAAGTCGACGAAAGCCTGGTGGATCTCGGCCTCGCTGTTCATCACGAACGGACCATGACCGACGATGGGCTCGTCGATCGGTTCGCCGCTGAGCAGCAGCACCACCGCGTCGTTGTTGGCCT
This sequence comes from Pseudomonas sp. GM17, assembly GCF_000282175.2. NCBI lineage: Bacteria > Pseudomonadati > Pseudomonadota > Gammaproteobacteria > Pseudomonadales > Pseudomonadaceae > Pseudomonas > Pseudomonas sp. GM17. Next base: position 5,267,284 of record NZ_CP124732.1, read on the forward strand.
CCAGGCTGAGCTGGTCGCCGTCGCGTTCGAACAGCACCAGCTGGCCTTCACGCACTACTTCCTGGCCATTGACCTGGAGCGTGCCGCGCAGCAGCACCAGGGCGGTGTTGCGCCCCTCGTGCAGGTCGAGGGTCAGGGGCTTGCCGGCATTCAGGCGGATGTCCCAGACGTCGATGGGCGTGAAGGTGCGGGCCGGGCCCTTGACACCGTCGTACTCGCCGGCGATCAACCGCAGGGTGCCTGCCTTGTCCTTCAGGGCGATGGCCGGGATGTCGCCATCGAGGATGGTCTGGTAACCGGGCGCGGCCATCTTGTCCCGCGCCGGCAGGTTGACCCACAGCTGGACCATGTCCAGGGTGCCGCCGGACCGGGCGAACGCTGCGGAGTGAAACTCCTCATGGAGAATCCCCGAGGCCGCGGTCATCCATTGCACGTCGCCAGGGCCGATCTTGCCGCCGCTGCCGGTGGAGTCGCGGTGCTCCACCTCGCCCTTGTAGACGATGGTCACGGTTTCGAAGCCGCGGTGGGGGTGCTGGCCCACGCCGCGCCGTCCCTGGGTCGGGGTGAATTCAGCCGGGCCGGCGTGGTCGAGCAGCAGGAACGGGCTGATGTGCTTGCCCAGGTTGTCGTAGGAAAACAGCGTGCGCACCGGGAAGCCGTCGCCCACCCAATGGGCCCGTGGGCTGGTGTAGATACCGATGATGTTTTTCATGCGGGTGCCTCCGAAATGGGTGAGTTATTTCGTTGGATACACCTTAAAACCCATACCTTTGATGCACTAGACTGCAAAAATCGCTCTTAGCGTTCTATCTGGAGAACGATGGTGGAAGACCTCAATACCCTCTACTACTTCACCCAGGTCGTCGAACACCGCGGCTTTGCCGCCGCCGGACGCGCCCTGGACATGCCCAAGTCCAAGCTCAGCCGGCGCATTGCCCAGCTCGAGGAACGCCTCGGCGTGCGCCTGATTCACCGCACCAGTCGCCACTGTTCGCTCACCGAGATCGGCCATGAGTACTACCAGCGCTGCCTGGCCATGCGCGTGGAAGCGGAAAGCGCCGCGGAAGTCATCGAGCGCAACCGTTCCGAGCCCCAGGGCCTGGTGCGCATCAGTTGCCCGACCGCGCTGCTCAACTCCTGGGTCGGGCCGATGCTGACCCGCTACATGCTCAAGTACCCGCTGGTGGAGCTGTTCATCGAGAGCACCAACCGCCGGGTCGACCTGATCCACGAAGGTTTCGACATCGCCCTGCGGGTGCGCTTCCCGCCATTGGAAAGCAGCGACCTGGTGATGAAGGTGCTGGGCAACAGCACCCAGTGCCTGGTCGGCCACCCGGACTTTCTTGCGCGCCTGTCGAGCCCCGCCTCGCCCGCCGACCTCAGCGGCCTGCCGAGCCTGCATTGGGGCGCGGCGCAACGCGAATACCAGTGGGAGCTGTTCGGCCCCGACGAGACGCTCGCGCAGATTCGCCACAAGCCGCGGATGGTCACCGACGACCTGATTGCCCTGCGCCAGGCGGCGCTGGCGGGAATCGGCATCGTCCACCTGCCCAGCGTGGTGGTGCGCGACGATATGGCCGCCGGACGCCTGGTGCAGCTGGTACCGGACTGGGCGCCCAAGTGCGGGATCGTCCATGCGATCTTCCCGTCGCGCCGTGGCCTGCTGCCGTCGGTGCGCACCCTGATCGACTTTCTCGGCGAGGAGTTCAGCCGCAGCGATATCACCTGAGGATGCGCGCAAGGTGAAGCCTGGCCGAATCTTCCGACCTGTGGCGTTTTTGACACTGGCCGAAATAATATTTCGAACATAATATTTTCCTCATCATCTTGTTCCGCCCAGTGAGGAAACGCCCATGCAAAGCCCATCACGCGAGGCCACCCTGGCCCAGTGGATTGCCCAGGAACAGGCCATGCGCGCGCGCCTGGCCGGTCCGGGCAGCCTGTCCCTGGCCGAGGTCAGCGCCCTCTCGCCCGCCGAGTTCTTCGACGGCATCGGCAACGGCGAATTGCCCTCGCCGCCCATCGGCACGTTGCTGGATTTCATCCCCATCGAATGGTCCGCCGGGCACTTCGTGTTCCAGGGCACCCCGGATGCCCGCCATTACAACCCGCTGGGCAGCGTGCACGGCGGTTATGCCGCAACCCTGCTGGACTCCTGCATGGGTTGTGCGATCCACACCCGCCTGAACAAGGGCCAGGGCTACACCACCCTGGACCTGCGCATCAGCTATGTGCGGGCCCTGACCGGCAGCAGCGGGCCGATCCGCGCCGAAGGCAAGATCGTCCACCTGGGCCGCTCCACCGCCCTGGCCGAAGGGCGGATCTACGACATCGATGGCCGCCTGTACGCCACCGGCTCCACCACCTGCATGATTCTTCAAGCGCGTGGCTGAAACCGCCTCTGCGTCTGTAGAAGCGGGCTCGTTCGCGAAAAAACTACGGCTTGCGCTCAGCGGTGGCCGGAAGGAGGTCTCGCGAGCAAGCTCGCGCCTACCAGGGATCGTGCCTGCCCGCGCATTCGTGATTCGCGGTAAATATTGCTTTGCCTGTCCGGCGGTTTTTCTCAAGGGTGCGGATCGGGATACTCGTGGCCTTTCCACTGCCATCTGGAGTCATCCATGTCTGTACCTGCTTTCGGCCTCGGCACCTTTCGCCTGCAAGGCCAGGTGGTCATCGACTCGGTCAGCACCGCGCTCGAACTGGGCTACCGGGCGATCGACACCGCACAGATCTACGAGAACGAAGCCGAGGTCGGCCAGGCCATTGCCGACAGCCGCATCCCCCGCGACGAGCTGTTCGTCACCAGCAAGATCTGGGTCGCCCATTTCGCCCGCGACAAGCTGATCCCCAGCCTCAAGGACAGCCTGCGCAAGCTGCGGACCGACTACCTGGACCTGACCCTGATCCACTGGCCGTCACCGGACAACCAGGTACCGGTCGAAGAGTTCATGGCGGCGCTGCTGGAGGCCAGGCAACTGGGGTTGACCCGGCAGATCGGTGTTTCCAACTTCACCATCGACCTGATGCGGCAGGCCATCGCCGCGGTCGGTGCCGAGCACATCGCCACTAATCAGATCGAACTGCATCCTTACCTGCAGAACCGCAAGGTCGTGGAGTTCGCGCAAAACCAGGGGATTCACATCACCTCGTACATGACGCTGGCCTACGGTGAAGTGCTCGAGGACCCGGTCATCCAGCAGATCGCCCAGCAGCATCGGGCAACGCCGGCCCAAGTGACCCTGGCCTGGGCCATGCAATCGGGTCATGCGGTGATTCCCTCCTCGACCAGGCGCGCGAACCTGGAAAGCAACCTCAAGGCCTGTGCCCTGAGCCTGAGCGAGGCAGACATGCAACGCATCGCCAGTCTGGAGCGCGGTCATCGTCTGACCAGCCCCGCCGGCATTGCACCGGCGTGGGACTGAAGCCTTAACGCACCACGGCATTCAACCGAATGCCATCGGGGGCGATCTCTTCCTCATTGGAACTGCTGGGAAACTTTCCGGCCGCCGGGATCTTGCTCCGGTGGCCGGTGTCGATGGCCGCCATCAAGCGGCTGAGGGTCTCGTGGTCCGGCAGCGGCAGGCTGCTGATATACAGCTTGCGCTGCGGACCGAGTGGAATCGAAGGTACGCCGAGAAGCTCGGAGTCATAGACCAGCACATGACGGATCTGCGGGTTATCCATGCAGAACGCCACGATATCGAGCCGGGCCTGCAACCCCAGCGAAGCGTTGATGATCAGCAGGTCCATTGGCTCACTGCCATATTCCACGACGTTCAACACCTCGACGAGTCGATACATCGGTGCAATCCGGTAATAGCCCAGCTGGTTCAGCACCCGCTCGATCTTCATTCGATGAAAATGCTGTTCATCGGCGATCAGGATTCGTAACGTTTTATTCGGCATTTGTTCGCGACCATGAAAAAAGTCTGAGATGACAGGCTCCAAGCCTATGAATAAAGGCTAGGGGAGCAGCCGATAGTTTTCTCTAAGGGTTTTCTGAAAAGCCCTACTCCGAATTACTAAAATGCGGCTTTCCCCTACTTTTCGAGCCCGAAATGCTCGTTTCCCTGGTATTTCCGCCCACACCGGCGGCACTCATCGGCTATCCATGGGCGGCCATGAATCCTGCTTTTTGCCCGCTCCGGATGGAGACAAAAGACCCCGCCCGGCCCCGGTAGCGGCCATCGGAGAACCGCTGGCCAGGTGGTGATTCCACCTCCAGTAGCACGACGCAAGCCCTGTTCCCAGCAACTGCGGAGGGCTATTCAGCATTCAGAAGGTTCGGTCTTTGCCCGAGGACGCGGGAGGATTGATATGGGCAATGAAGCGCTGGAGGATCTCTTGCGTGGCGCCCTGCACCCAGAGAATCTCCTGTAGCGCAGAGGCACCGAGGACCACCGGCAATGCCTGTTCGGTGCGACCGCCATAGATCATGGCATGGCGGATCTGCGGGTTGCCCTGGCAGAACGCGCCGGCGTCCACCCCGGCGGCGAACGCCAGCTCGCCGCTGAGCAGCAACAGATCGAAGTTCTCGAAGGGGTCGCAGGAATAGTGAGTCAGGGTCACCAGTTCGCGGAAAGACTCCACCGCCGCGACGCGGAAATACCCCAGCCCATTCAACAAACGCTCAATGCGCCCACACTGCTCCCGGGACGCATCGGCAATCAATATTCTCAAGCGCTTGTTGGGCATCGGCGTGGCAACTATCGGTTGAACACAGAGGCTCGACAGACTATCCGATGGCCCCTGGCCGACTCTTTAAGACAATTCCCAAAAATTACCGCGCACAAGACATTTCTCCCAGGAAAGCCCCCTGCACGGGCGCTTTATTCGGTGGTGCTGGGGCTCCAGAACGCCTGCTCCACCAGGGCCGAGGTGGACAGGCGCGCCACCAGGGCGTCGAGCTCGTCGCCGTCCACCGAAGTGGTGGCCAGGGTGGCTTCGATCTCCACGTCGTCGTTGCCGAAGGCATGGACATCGATGTCGCTGGCCGGGTAGTTGCTGCGTTCCAGTTCCGCTTCGAGCAGGGCGAACACGGCCTTCTGCTTGGAGCGATGGGCGATGACATAGACGATGTTGGTGACCTCGGCGGAGATCACATCCAGCGGCTGGCGGTTGATGTTGTTGACGATCGGCCGCAGCAGGGTGTTGGCCGCCAGCACGAACAAAGTGCCGAGAAAGGCTTCGAGAATCAGGTCGGCGCCGGCGCAGGCACCCACCGCCGCCGAGGCCCAGAGGGTGGCCGCGGTGTTCAGGCCACGGACATTGCCCTCCTCGCGCATGATCACCCCGGCGCCGAGAAAACCGATGCCGGACACCACATAGGCCACCACCCGCACCGCGCCCTCGGCGCCGCCGAGGCGGTTGGCCATGTCGACGAAAATCGCCGCGCCCACCGCCACCAGCACGTTGGTGCGCAGGCCGGCGGTGCGTTGCCGGTACTGGCGCTCGAAGCCGATCAGGCCACCGAGGATAAAGGCCGCGCTGAGGCTGACCAGGGTGTCCACCAGGGAGGTCAGGTTGATGTTCTGGAGTGCTTGCATGAAGGGAGTCCTTGAGTACGCGGCGGTCGGCTGCCGTTAAGGATAGGTGCACTTTGCCGGTGCGAGCGGGCGGCGATCCGACGGGTCCGCGATGAGGCCGGCCAGGGTGCCGGGTATCTTGCACCGGCTGGCATTACGAGCAGATGGCGATTACCGGTTAACCCTGTAGCCGCTGCCGCAGGCTGCGATCGGCCCGGAGGGCCGCGGCGATCCCGCCAACGCCGGAGGCCCTGCGAACAGCGTGGCCCGGACCATCGTAGCCTGCGGCAGCGGCTACAGGATGTTGTGCAACGTCGGCCGCGAGCCGCAGCTTATTGCCAGCCGAACCGACGGATATAAAAGCCCTTCACCGCCTGGGTCAGCGCCATGTACGCCAGCAGGATCACCGGCAGGAACACGAAGTACAGCGACGGCAGCGCCTGCAGCTTGAAGTAGTGCGCCAGCGGGCCCATGGGCAGGAAGATGCCGATGGCCATGATCAACCCGGTCATCACCAGCAGCGGCATGGCTGCGCGGCTTTGCAGGAACGGGATCTTCGGCGTGCGGATCATGTGCACGATCAGGGTCTGGGTCAGCAGCCCGACCACGAACCAGCCGGACTGGAACAGGGTCTGGTGGTCCGGGGTATTGGCGTCGAACACGTACCACATCAGGGCAAAGGTACTGATGTCGAAGATCGAACTGATCGGCCCGAAAAACAGCATGAAACGCCCGACGTCCACCGGCTGCCAGCGCTGCGGACGGGCCAGCATTTCCTCGTCGACGTTGTCGAACGGAATGGCGATCTGGGAAATGTCGTACAGCAGGTTCTGTACCAGCAGGTGCATCGGCAGCATCGGCAGGAACGGAATGAAGGCGCTGGCCACCAGCACCGAGAACACGTTGCCGAAGTTCGAGCTGGCGGTCATCTTGATGTACTTGAGCATGTTGGCGAAGGTCCGCCGCCCTTCCAGCACGCCCTCCTCCAGCACCATCAGGCTTTTCTCCAGGAGGATGATGTCCGCCGCTTCCTTGGCGATGTCCACGGCGCTGTCCACCGAGATGCCGATATCCGCGGTGCGCAGCGCCGGCGCGTCGTTGATGCCGTCGCCCATGAAGCCGACCACATGGCCGTTGCCCTTGAGCAGACGGACGATGCGTTCCTTGTGCGAGGGCGTGAGCCGGGCGAAGACATTGGTGGTTTCCACGGCCTTGGCCAGCTGCGTGTCGCTCATGCGCTCGATGTCGTTGCCCAGCAGCAGGCCCTGTTGTTCCAGGCCGACTTCGCGGCAGATCTTCGCCGTCACCAGCTCGTTGTCGCCGGTCAGCACCTTCACCGCCACGCCATGGGCGGCCAGGGCCTCAAGGGCCGGCGCGGTGCTTTCCTTGGGCGGGTCGAGGAACGCCACGTAACCGATCAGGGTCAGCCCCTGCTCGTCCGCCAGGCTGTAGCTGCCGCGGCCCCGGGGCATCAGCCGGGCGGCCACGGCCACCACCCGCAGGCCTTCGCCATTGAATTGGGCGGTGACCTGGCGGATCCGCGCCAGCAGCTCGTCGCTGAGCATTTCCTCGGCGGCGCCATGGCGCACCCGGGTGCACACCGCCAGCACCTCCTCCACCGCGCCCTTGCAGATCAGCAGGTGCGCACGCTCCTTCTCGGCCACCACCACCGACATGCGCCGCCGGTTGAAGTCGAAGGGAATCTCGTCGACCTTCTGGAACGCCGTGCCGACCCTCAGCTCGCGGTGCACTTCGACGTGCTCCAGCACCGCCACGTCCAGCAGGTTCTTCAGGCCGGTCTGGTAGTAGCTGTTCAGGTAGGCCATTTCCAGCACGTCGTCGGACTCCTCGCCCCAGACATCCACATGCCGGGCGAGGAAGATCTTGTCCTGGGTCAGGGTGCCGGTCTTGTCGGTGCACAGCACGTCCATGGCGCCGAAGTTCTGGATCGCGTCCAGGCGCTTGACGATGACTTTCTTGCGCGACAGGAACACCGCGCCCTTGGCCAGGGTCGAGGTGACGATCATCGGCAGCATTTCCGGGGTCAGGCCCACGGCGATCGACAGCGCGAACAGCAGCGCTTCCATCCAGTCGCCCTTGGTGAAGCCGTTGATGAACAGCACCAGCGGCGCCATGACGAACATGAAGCGGATCAGCAGCCAGCTGACCTTGTTCACCCCGTTCTGGAACGAAGTCGGCGCCCGGTCGGTGGCCCCGACCCGCTGCGCCAGGGCGCCGAAATAGGTGGCGTTGCCAGTGGCCAGGACCAGCGCGGTGGCCGCGCCGGACACCACGTTGGTGCCCATGAACAGGATGTTGTCCAGCTCCAGCGGGTTGAGGATGGCAGCGTCCTGCTGGCGCGGGAATTTCTCCACCGGCATCGATTCGCCGGTCATCGCCGCCTGGCTGACGAACAGGTCCTTGGCGCTGAGCACCCGGCAATCGGCGGGGATCATGTCGCCGGCCGAGAGCTGGATCAGGTCGCCCGGCACCAGTTGCCGGATCGGCAGTTCCAGGCGTTGCAGGCCCTGGCTGGCCACCGCCGCGCCATGCAGCCGGGCGAACACCGACGGCGCGGCGTCGACCACGTTGCGCCGCAGCACAGTGGCGGTGTTGCTGACCATTGCCTTGAGGGCATCGGCGGCCTTGTTCGACTTGGCCTCCTGCCAGAAGCGCAGCAGCGTGGAGAGCACCACCATGGAAAAAATCACCGTGGCCGCCTTCATGTCTTCGGTCAGCCAGGAGATCACCGCCAGCAGGGTCAGCAGCAGGTTGAAGGGGTTCTTGTAGCAATGCCACAGGTGCGTCCACCACGGCAGCGGCTGCTCGTGCTCGACCTCGTTGAGGCCATGCTGCTCGCGCAGGGCCTGGGCCTCGGCCTCGCTCAGGCCATCGGTGTGGCTGCCGAGGCGTTGCAGCAGGTCCGTGGCATTGTCGTTGGCCGCGGCCACCAGGGTGTGCGCGAGGCTCGGCGGCAGGTCGCGGCTGACGCTGGCGTCGCTGAAGCTCTCCAGCAAGGCCAGGCGGCGAAAGTGCCGGGCGAAGTGCCGGGTCCGCAGGAAGCCGGCAAAAAACTCTTTGAGCAGGGTGAGGTTCATGGTGTGTCCCCTAACGGTCGGCGCCGGGAAACTCACAGCCAGGTCTGGTTCGCCGGCCGCGCAAACAGGCGCAGCCGTAGCGCGGCGATGCGCCAGGCATCACCCACTGTTGCAGTGTCGATGAGAAGGACATCGGGAACGGGCCCTGAAGGCCACGATCGGGAAGCCGCCGCTCGCTGTCATGGCGAGACAACGGCACACAAGGCGGGCGCGTTATCTTGCCGGGAAGGTGCCGGTTAGCGAAACCGGCCGACTACTGTCACTCGAACAAGTACCCACTGTGGGTCTCCGCTTGATGGAAAACGCGCGCAGCTTACGCCGCGGTTTTTGCAGAGTAAATCGACGGCAAGGCGCTGGCGGGGGAATCGAAAAGTTCTTCAGCGATGGTTCAGGAAGGGGCTACGGACAGGCCCCAAAGGCAGGAAATGCGGGGACGTCATGCCCCCTGTCGTGGGCACGCTCGCGCCTACAACGATAACGCGATCCTGTAGGAGCGAGCTTGCTCGCGAGGCGTCGGAGTAGTCGACGGAGCGTGCAAGCCGGGCCATTTTTTCGCGAGCAAGCTCGCTCCTACAAAGTTACCCGGGCAATCAGCTGGCGGTGGCCAGCAGCAGGTCGCGCACCGAACGGCTGTGGCGGCCTTTGTCGTGCTCGTACAGCGAGGCGGCGATTTCCTCGGCGCGGATCGGCAGCACCGACAGCAAGGTGTCGCTCAGGCCGTGGCTGGCCTGGCTGAAGCCCTGGGTGTAGATGCCGGCCTTGCAGCGCTCGTCGGTGATGAGCCGGTAGTTGCGGTCCACCTCGAAGTCGCCCAGGTAGGCTTCCAGCGGCGCCAGCAACGCACGGTGAGTCTGGCGCTCGTAGCCGGTGGCCAGGATCACCGCGTCGTAGTGGCGGGTGCTCAGCTCGCCGGTGGAGGTGTTGCGCAGCACCAGTTCGACGCCCTGGGCGGTGGCGGTAGCTTTTTCCACGGTGGTCAGGGTGCGGAAGGCATGCCGCGCGATGCCGGAGACTTTCTGCCGGTAGAGAATCCCGTAGATGCGTTCGATCAGGTCGACATCCACCACCGAGTAGTTGGTGTTCTGGTACTCGTGGACCAGGCGCTCGCGCTCGCCGCTCGGCTGCTGGAACACCAGGTCGGTGAAGGCCGGCGAGAACACTTCGTTGACGAACGGGCTGTCGTCCGCCGGTTTCAGCGCCGAACCGCGCATCAGCATGTCCACCTGCACCGAAGGGAAGCTGTCGTTGAGGTCGATAAAGGCCTCGGCGGCGCTCTGCCCGCCACCGATGATCGCCACGTTCATCGGCTGGCCGCTGGAGCACGGCTGGCTGGCCATGCGCTCCAGGTAGTGCGCGTGGTGGAACACCCGGCCGTCGTCCTTGAGCGCCTTGAAGGTGTCCGGGATCAGTGGCGTACCGCCAGGGCTGACCACCACCGAACGGCTGGTGCGGACGAATTCCTGGCCCTGGCTGTCGCGGGAAATCACCCGCAGTGCCTCGACCTGCTGGTTGTGCAGCACCGGTTCGATGGCCAGCACTTCTTCGCCGTAGCGGCTCTGTTCCTGGAAGTGCCCGGCGACCCAGCGCAGGTAATCGTTGAACTCCATGCGGCACGGATAGAAGGTGCCCAGGTTGATGAAGTCCACCAGGCGGCCGTGGTGCTTGAGGTAGTTGACGAAGGAATACGGGCTGGTCGGGTTGCGCAGGGTCACCAGGTCCTTGAGAAAGGAAATCTGCAAGTCGCTCTGGGCCACCAGCGTGTTGCCGTGCCAGCGGTAGTCGGCCTGCTTGTCGAGAAACAGCGCGTCCAGCGGACCCTGAATCTGGCCACGTTCTTCCAGCGCGATAGCCAGCGCCAGGTTCGAGGGGCCGAAACCGATACCGATCAGGTCGTGAACGATGGTCGATGCAATTGCCTGTGTCATTTCCAGTGTCCTCTGGATAAATCCCTCAACGCGGGGAGAAATCGACGGTGACCTGATCGGCCCATGGCGAGGCAGCAGGTCGTCTGTTGAGTAGGAACGAGGACAGTGAAAAAAAATTTAACAAAGAAGGATCAATGGGCGTCCCACTGCCGGACCCGCACCCGGCAATGTTTCATCGCATTGACGATGTGCTTCTCCACCAGGCTGCGGGAAATCCCCAGGCGCTCGGCGATCTCGGGGTGGGACAGGCCTTCGAGCTTGCGCAGCAGGAAACTTTCCCGGCACAGCGCCGGCAGCTCCGCCAGCGCCCGTTGCAGCATGTCCAGGCGCTGGCCGTGGTCGATGCAGGTGTGTGGCGAGGGGCTGAAAAAGCGCTCTTCGTTGTCGAGCACATCCAGGGATTCGACCTGGCGCAAGGCATTGCGCCGATGGCCGTCGATCACCAAGTTCAGCGCCGTGCGGTAGAGGAAGGCCCGCGGTTGCTCGATCGGCGTGTCGCTGGAACGCTCCAGCACCCGCACATAAGCGTCATGCACCACATCTTCGGCCACCTGCAGGTTGCCCAGCTTGGCGTTGAGGAAACACACCAGCTCGCGATAGTAGTTTTCCAACATGACTCCCGACCGCGATACGCGGCTTTTGTCCTTGAGCACAACTGGCACTCCGCCCCTGGGCAGGCGATTCGATGATGGCAGTTTAGAAGTGGCGTAATTTATAGTAATTCTCATATAGATTTAAAGTGCTGTGTCGATTCGCCGGTTTTATTTTCGTCGCCTAACCTGTAACCCCGCACCTGTAACGCCATGTGTCATGACTTAAATTCCCTCCGGCGCTTCTCGTCTACCTGACAGCTCCCCGTATCTGTCGCTCTGGCGGCAGCCTCCAGCCCTGCCCACCCCCTGGGCCAGGCCGGACGACGGGCCGACTTCCATTGGCCGGAACCCTGCATGAAACGTCCCCGTCATACCCGACGCGCCCTGCTTGTCACCCTGTGTCTGATTCCTGTCGTTGCCTTCGCCACCTGGCAGTTCCTGCCGCCGGGGCGCGACCAGCTCGCCACCGTACAAGTCAGCCGCGGCACCATCGAAAGCAGCGTGACCGCCCTGGGCACCCTGCAACCGCGGCGTTACGTGGATGTCGGTGCCCAGGCGTCCGGGCAGATCCGCAAGATCCATGTCGAGGCCGGCGACCCGGTCAAGGAAGGCCAACTGCTGGTGGAGATCGACCCCGCCACCCAGCAGGCCAAGCTCGATGCCAGCCGTTTCTCCATCGAGAACCTGCAGGCCCAGCTGCAAGAGCAGCGGGCACAGAACGAACTGGCCCGGCAGAAGTACCAGCGCCAGCAGAACCTCGCCGCCGGCGGCGCGACCCGCGACGAAGACGTGCAGACCGCCCGCGCCGAACTCAAGGCCACCCAGGCGCGGATCGACATGATCCAGGCGCAGATCCGCCAGGCCCAGGCCAGCCTGCGCAGTGACCAGGCCGAGCTGGGCTATACGCGGATCTACGCGCCGATGTCCGGCACCGTGGTCGCGGTGGACGCCCGCGAAGGCCAGACCCTCAACGCCCAGCAGCAGACGCCACTGATCCTGCGCATCGCCCGGCTGTCGCCGATGACCGTCTGGGCCGAGGTCTCCGAAGCCGATATCGGCCACGTCAAGCCGGGCATGACCGCCTACTTCACCACCTTGAGCGGCGGCGCCCGGCGCTGGACCAGCACCGTGCGGCAGATCCTGCCGATCCCGCCCAAGCCGCTGAACGAAAGCAGCCAGGGCAGCGGCAGCCCCAACAGTTCGAGCAAGAGCGGCAGCGGCCGCGTGGTGCTCTACACCGTGCTGCTGGATGTGGATAACGCCGACAACGCGCTGATGGCCGAGATGACCACCCAGGTGTTTTTTGTCGCCGAGCGCGCGCAGGACGTTCTCACCGCGCCGATCGCCGCCCTGCAGGGCAGCACCGAGAGCGGCGTCCAGCTGGCCCGGGTGGTGGCGAAAAACGGCTCGATCGAGGAGCGCAAGGTACGGGTCGGCATCAGCGACCGCTTGCGCATCCAGGTCCTGGACGGCCTCGCCGAAGGCGATCACTTGCTGATCGGTCCCGCGCAAAGCAGCGGAGGCTGAATGCAAACCCCGCTGATCGACCTCAAGGGCATCCGCAAATCCTATGGCGGCGGCGACACGCCGCAAGTGGACGTGCTGCGTGGCATCGACCTGTCGATCCACGCCGGCGAGTTCGTCGCCATCGTCGGCGCCTCCGGCTCCGGCAAATCGACGCTGATGAACATCCTCGGCTGCCTCGACCGCCCGACCTCGGGCGAGTACCTGTTCGCCGGGGAAAACGTCGCCCGGCTGGACAGCGACGAACTGGCCTGGCTGCGTCGCGAGGCCTTCGGCTTCGTGTTCCAGGGCTACCACCTGATTCCCTCTGGCTCGGCCCAGGAAAACGTCGAGATGCCGGCGATCTATGCCGGCACCCCGGCGGCCGAGCGCCACGCCCGCGCCGCCGCCCTGCTCGACCGCCTGGGCCTGGCCAGCCGCACCGGCAACCGCCCGCACCAGTTGTCCGGCGGCCAGCAGCAGCGGGTGTCGATCGCCCGCGCGCTGATGAACGGCGGCCATATCATCCTCGCCGACGAACCCACCGGCGCCCTCGACAGCCACAGCGGCGCCGAGGTCATGAGCCTGCTCGACGAACTGGCCAGCCAGGGCCACGTGGTGATCCTCATCACCCACGACCGCGAAGTCGCGGCGCGGGCCAAGCGCATCATTGAAATCCGCGACGGCGAGATCATCAGCGACACCGCCGACGAGCACCCCGAGGTCCAGGCCAGCGCCAACAGCGGCGCCCTGCAGGCAGTGGACCTGCGCCAGCGCCTGGCCGACGGCAGCGAACCCAACGGCGCCTGGAAAGGCGAGTTGGTGGATGCCGTGCAGGCGGCCTGGCGGGTGATGTGGATCAACCGTTTCCGCACCGCCCTGACCCTCTTGGGAATCGTCATCGGCGTGGCCTCGGTGGTGGTGATGCTGGCGGTGGGCGAAGGCAGCAAACGCCAGGTCATGGCGCAGATGGGCGCCTTCGGCTCGAACATCATCTACTTGAGCGGCTACTCGCCCAACCCGCGCACGCCCGAGGGCATCGTCACCCTGGACGACGTCGCGGCCCTGGCCAACCTGCCCCAGGTAAAACGCATCATGCCGGTCAATGGCGCGCAGGCCGGGGTCCGCTTCGGCAACGCCGACTACATGAGCTATGTGGGTGGCAACGACACCAACTTCCCGGAGATCTTCAACTGGCCCGTGGCCCAGGGCAGCTACTTCAGCGACGCCGACGAACGCTCGGCGGCGGCGGTGGCGGTGATCGGCCACAAGGTCCGGGAAAAACTCCTCAAGGACGTGGCCAACCCCATCGGCCAATACATCCTGATCGAGAACGTGCCGTTCCAGGTGGTCGGCGTGCTCTCGGAAAAGGGCGCCAGTTCCGGCGACAGCGACAGCGACGACCGCATCGCCGTGCCCTACTCCGCCGCCAGCATTCGCCTGTTCGGCGACCACAACCCGCAGTACGTGGCGATTGCCGCCGCCGATGCCAGCCGGGTCAAGCAGACCGAACGCGAAATCGACGAACTGATGCTGCGCATGCACGGCGGCAAGCGCGACTTCGAACTGACCAACAACGCCGCCATGATCCAGGCCGAGGCGCGGACCCAGAACACCCTGTCGCTGATGCTCGGCGCCATCGCCGCGATCTCGCTGCTGGTGGGCGGCATCGGAGTGATGAACATCATGCTCATGACCGTGCGCGAACGCACCCGGGAGATCGGCATCCGCATGGCCACCGGCGCCCGCCAGCGCGACATCCTGCGCCAGTTCCTCACCGAGGCGGTGATGCTCTCGGTGGTCGGCGGCCTGGCCGGGATCGGCGTGGCGCTGATCATCGGCGGCATCCTGATCCTCAGCGAGGTGGCCGTGGCCTTCTCCCTGGCCGCGATACTGGGGGCCTTCGGCTGCGCCCTGATCACCGGCGTCACCTTCGGCTTCATGCCAGCCCGTAAAGCTGCCCGGCTCGATCCGGTCAAGGCCCTTACCAGTGAATGATCGACCTATGAAAGTGCACCTGACCCTCCTGGCCGCCAGCCTGGCGCTGGCCGCCTGCAGCAGCCCGGCGCCGCGCCCGGACAGCGGCCTGCAAGCCCCCGCCGCCTGGCACTCCGCCGCCAGCCTCGCGCCACGCCAGCAAGATCCACGCTGGTGGCTGCAATTCGGCAGCCCGGAACTCGACCGCCTGATCGCCGAAGCCCGCGCCGGCAGCCACGACCTGGCGGCAGCCATGGCCCGGGTCCGGCAGGCCCAGGCCAGCGCCGTCATTGCCGGCGCGCCCTTGCTGCCCGCCGTCAACGGCACCTTCAACGCCAACCGGCAGAAGCTCCTGCGGGGCAGCGGCTACAGCCAGCTGGATACCAACAGCAACAACAAGGCCGTGGACTATTTCAATGCCGGCCTGAGCGCCACCTATGAAATCGATTTCTGGGGCGGCAAGCGCGCCGCCCGGGACAGCGCCCTGCTGGGCCTGCAGGCCAGCGAGTTCGACCGGGCCACCGTGGAACTGACCCTGCTCAGCGGCGTGGCCAACAGTTACGCCCAGGTACTGTCGCTGCGGGAACAGGGCCGGATTGCCGAGCTCAACCTGGCCAATGCGCAGAGCGTGCTCAGGCTGGTGCAGACCCGCTACGACGCGGGCTCGGCCACCGCCCTCGAGCTGGCCCAGCAGAAAAGCCTGGTGGCGGCCCAGCAGCGCCAGGTGCCGCAGGTCCGGCAACAGGCCGAAGAAGCCCTGATCGCCCTCGCCGCCCTCCTCGGCCGGCCAGTGCAGAGCCTGACCCTGAGCGACCAGCCTTTCGCCCAACTGAACTGGCCGGACATCGATGCCGGAGTGCCCAGCGACCTGCTGGCCCGCCGCCCCGATATCGCCAGCGCCGAAGCCCGGCTGGCGGCGGCCCGGGCCGATGTCAGGGTGGCACGGGCGGCGATGCTGCCCAACGTGACCCTGACCGCCAACCTCGGCTCCGGCGCCAACACGTTCAATGACGTGCTACGCAGCCCCTTCTACAACCTGACCGCCGCACTGGTGGCACCGATCTTCAACAACGGCCGCCTGGGCGCCGAGCGCGACAGGGCCACGGCACGCCAGCAGGAACTGCTGGAAAGCTACCGCGGGGCGATCATCAATGGCTTCGCCGATGTGGAAAAGGCCCTCACCAGCATTCGCGGCCTGGACCAGCAGCGGCAATGGCAAGGCGAAGAACTGAATCAGGCGCAGCGGGCCTTCGAGATCGCCCAGAGCCGTTATCAGGCTGGCGCCGAAGACCTGCTCACCGTGCTGGAAACCCAGCGCACCCTGTACGCCGCCCAGGACCAGAACGTGCAACTGCGGCTGTCCCGGGTGCAGTCGAGCATTGCCCTGTACAAAGCCCTGGGCGGTGGCTGGAAGACGCTCGAAACCAAGAGCCTCTGAACCCAGAGCCTGTAAATAAAGAGCCTCTCAATAACAGAGTCTCCCAATAAAGCGCTCCAGAAAACCCAACGGCGCGGGCCCTGCGACAGGACCCGCGCCGCGGCCTTACCGGCTCACAACTTCAGGTGCTGGGCGTACCAGGGACGCCGCGGTGCCCGCTTGAGCAACTGTGGCACCTCCTCGTCACGGCTCAGGGCGATACGCAGGGCCAGCTTCATGACCTCCTGGTCCATCTCCAGCGACATCTCGCCAGGCGCGTTGCCCAAAGGGCCGCAGCCATGGGTCGAGGCCCCCAGCCACGGGTCGTCGATCTCGACCCAGCGCCCGGGCGCGAACCACGGCACACCGTTGACCTCGCGGCGCAGCACTTCGCCGGGATGGAAGCGCTCATGGGCGCGGAACCAATCGTCGATGCGGTCGTCGATCCAGCCATGGAACTTCCAGAACATCGGATGCACATGGGACGAGAACGGGTCGCCGAGAAAGTCGTTCTGCGCCAGGTACCAGCGTCCGGCGAAGTCCGAGGAAACCCGGGCCTCCATGACCGGCATGCCGTTGGCAGGGTCCCGGGCGACATCGGCCCAGCGCATGTGCAACCAGTCATGCAGGCCCAGCTCGACCTCCGAACCGAACTGCCCCAGGGTCAGGCGGCTGAGGTATTCGGGGTCCTGGTACTGCGACTCCCAGACCTGGAAATTGCCATAGAAGGCCGCGTCGCTCTTCAAGCCATGCAGCCATCGGGTGAACTCTTCATCGTCGTCGGCGATCCAGGCCGGCGGCACCGAGCAGCCGTCGTGGTTTTCGTAGTAGCGGATAAAGCCCTGGCGATCCTGCTCCAGGCGCGGCGACGGCAAGGGCAGCTGCTGCCAGGACACCAGGTCCGGCTGTAGCGAACGGGCCTGCAACAGCATGTGCCGGTGCATGAAGAGGAAGTCGACTCCCGAGGCGTTGCGATGCTTGCGTCGTCCACGGGCATCGCGCTCGTGCTTGAGCGGTCCCGGCTGCCAGCCAAGCCCCCGCAGGCTGTTTTGCTTGTCCTTGGGCAAGGAATGCCAGCGATCCCGGGAGGCATGCCAGAGCTGGTGGAACAGGCGATGCTGCGGCGACACCAGCCAGGCCAGCAACTCAGGGCTCAGGCCGTTCTGCTCCCGGGCCGCGGGAAAGGCCCGCTTGCGCGCCACGAAGCGCACCGCGGACACCGGCGCCAGGGGCGAGACCTGCAACGACTGCAGGCGGCCGCTGAGGGTGCCGCTGCCGGCATTGCCCCAGCTCGCCCAGACCTCGTCGAGCGCCACCTGGCACTCATGGCTGGGCGCGCCGCCGATCTGGCCTGCGGCGAACAGCCGCCAGCACAACTTCGCGGCGTCCACCGCCGCCAGCTCGCCCTGCACCCGAAACTCCACCGGACCGTCACCGCGCAGGCTTTGCGGATGCCCCAGAAAGCCGCGCAGGCCGCGCCCGGTCGGACCGACATCGAGTACCAGCTCACAGCCGCGACGCGGTAGCGGTGCCTGGGCGTCCAGAAACTCGATATCCCAGATGCCCCGCAGGTGATCGGCGAGACGCACGCCCGGATCGAGGGCGACTTCCAGCTTGGCTTCCCCCGGGGTGATTTCCAGCTCTTCCTGACGGCGCACGTCCTGGCGCTGCAACTCCTTGCGGGTGTAGAGCGCCACAGGAATAGCCGCCCCCGTCACCGCCAGACCGGTCAAAAATCCTCGTCTCGAAAACCTCATCGCTCTACCTATATCCAGTGGCGCGTCACGCATCTAGCTAGAACGTTGGATTTGCACGGAAATTTACCGGCGAGCCACTCCCGGGCCGCTAAATTTGCCGCCGGCCAGCTCGTTTATCGCGGATAGATGTACACAAAAGGTCGGACCTGGAAGCCCTGCGCTTGCAGCCCCGACCCCGTCATCAGCCCGCCTGCGACTGGGATAGCAATGATCAAATTACCTGGTAAGAAAACCCTCTACCTGAGCCTGCTGGTACTTATTGTCGCCGTACTCGGTGTCGGTACCGGAGCCGCCTGGCACTACTACTGGAAAGGCCGGGTGTCTTACCCCAGCGACATCGTCAAGCGCGCCAACGACCTGCAGGAGCGCATCATCTCCTTCGACAGCCATGTCACCGTGCCCCTGGACTTCGGCACCGAAGGCACCGAGGCGGACAAGGACACCCATCGTCAGTTCGACCTGGTCAAGGCCGGTCGCGGCAGGATGTCCGGCGTGGCCCTGAGCATTCTCGCCTGGCCGGAAATGTGGAACGGCCCCAACGCCCCGCACCGCCCCACCGCCGGCTTCGTCGAAGAAGCCCGGCACCAGCGCGAGACCCGCTACCGGATCATCCAGGGCCTGGTGCGCGACTTCCCCAACCAGGTAGCCATCGCCTATACCCCCGCCGACCTGCGCCGCATCGCCTCCGAAGGCAAGCTAGCGGTGGTGGTCAGCCTGCTCAATGCCTATGCCATGGGCGACGACCTCGACCAGTTGGACAAGTGGGCCGCCCGCGGCATGCGCCTGTTCGGCTTCAGCTATGTGGGCAACAACGACTGGGCCGACTCCTCGCGCCCGCTGCCGTTCTTCAACGACACCCGGGACACCCTCGGCGGCCTCTCGCCGATCGGCAAGCAGGCCGTGCACCGGCTCAATGACCTGGGGGTGGTGATCGACGTCTCGCAGATGTCCAGCAAGGCCCTGGACGATGTCGCGGCCCTGACCCGCGCGCCGCTGGTGGCCTCGCACTCCGCGCCCCGGGCCCTGGTGGACATCCCGCGCAACCTCAGCGACAAGGAACTGCAGGTCATCAAGGCCACCGGCGGGGTGGTCCAGGTCGTGGGCTTCTCCACCTACCTGCGGCCCCTCAGCCAGCCGACCCTGGACAAGCTCAACGCCCTGCGCAAGCGCTTCGACCTGGCCCCGCTGCCAGGCCTGGAAAACGCCCTGATGCCGGGCGACTCGGTCATCACCATCTGGCCGGAACAGCGCTTCGGCGAGTACGCCAGCTCCCTGTACGGCATCCTTGAAGAAGAGCCCAAAGCCAGCCTCAAGGACTATGTCGACGCCATCGACTACACGGTGAAAAAGATCGGCATCGATCACGTCGGCATCAGCTCGGACTTCAACGAGGGCGGCGGCGTCAACGGCTGGATGAGCGTGGCGGACAACCGCAACGTCACCGCCGAGCTGATCCAGCGCGGCTACACCGACATCGAGATCGCCAAGCTCTGGGGCGAGAACTACCTGCGCGTCTGGGAACAGGTGCGCAAACTCGCCAAGCCGGCGCAACCCACCGCGCAACCTGTCGCACATGCCGTCGATCGTGCCGTCGAGCATGCCTCGACCGAACACGCCGCCGTCGCCGACTGAACCATGACCGACCGAACCCTGAACGAGAACCCTCCCGTGACCAATCGCCGGACCTTCCTCAAGCACGCGGGCCTGCTGGCCGCCGCCCTGCCCCTGGGCAGCTTCGCCATCGGCCAGGCCCGGGCCGCCGCCACGCCCGCCACCAGCCCCCAGCAATGGGCCCAACTGCGCCAGCTGTTCGACCTCGACCCGGACTATGTGCACCTGGCCAACTTCCTTATCACCTCGCACCCCAAGCCCGTGCGCGAGGCCATCGAACAGTACCGCGCGGTGCTGGATCGCAACCCGGCCATGGCCATGGACTACGACACCCAGTACACCTGGAAGCACGAGGCCCAGGTGCGCGAGAGCGTCGGCCGCTACCTGCAGATCAAGCCCGCCCAGGTGGCCCTGACCGGCAGCACCACCGAAGGCCTGGCCATGATGTATGGCGGCATCCACGTGCGCCCCGGGCAGGAAATACTGACCACGGTGCATGAACACTACTCGACCCGCAACGCACTCAAGTACCGCTCCCAACGCGACGGCACCCAGGTGCGCACCATCGAGCTGTTCAAGTCGCCCCACCAGGTCTCCATCGACGAAGTGCTGGGCAATATCGACCGCAGCATCCGCCCCAACACTCGCGTCCTGGGGATGACCTGGGTGCAATCGGGCAGCAGCGTGAAGCTGCCGATCGGCGAGATCGGCAAGCTGGTGGACCAGCACAACCGCAATCGCGACGAGGGCGAGCGGATTCTCTACTGCGTCGACGGCGTCCACGGCCTGGGGGTGGAGGACGTCACCTTTGCCGACCTCAATTGCGACTTCTTCGTCGCCGGCACCCACAAATGGATGTTCGGCCCGCGGGGCACCGGGATCTTCTGCTCGCGTTCGGAAAAGCTCGAGCACCTGACGCCGATGGTGGCGACCTTCTCCGAGAACCAGGACTTCGCCACCACCATGACCCCTGGCGGCTACCACAGCTTCGAACACCGCTGGGCCGTGGACCAGGCCTTCGAACTGCACATGCGACTGGGCAAGGCCAACGTCCAGGCGCGGATCCACCAACTCAACAGCTACCTCAAGCAACGCCTGCAGGAACTGCCGGGCATCGAGCTGGTGACGCCCCTGAGCCCGCAGCTGTCCGCCGGCTTCACCTTCTTCCGAGGCCCGAACCTGGACACCGACGCCACCGCCGCCTGGCTGATCGAGAACCGCATCCTGGTGGACGCGGTGGACCGCGACGCGGGACCCGTGGTGCGCATGGCGCCTGGCCTGCTCAACAGCGAGGCGGATATCGACCGCGCCATGGACCTGCTGGGCAAGCGACTGCGCGGCGGCAAGACCGCCTGAGCCTCGTCCACCTCTTTTCTCTACATCGCACAAGGTTACTGATGATGAAACCTATCGCCTGCTCCTCACTCGCCGCGCTGCTCGGCTGCCTGGTCAGCCTCACTGCCCAGGCCGCCGAACCCGCCAAGCCCGGCAGCGTGTTCAAGGACTGCAAGAACTGCCCGGAAATGGTGGTGCTGCCCGCCGGCAGCTTCGTCATGGGCTCCCCCGAAGGCGAGGTCGGCAGGGAACCCGACGAAGGCCCGCAGCACAAGGTGACCTTCAGCAAGCCCTTCGCCATCAGCCGTTTCCACGTGACCGCCGGCGAGCTGGATGCCTACATCCGCGAGACCGGCACGGTGATCAAGGACGGTGACGACCGGCCCGGTCGCCTGTGCCAGGCCAGCAAGCCGCGCTATCAACAAGGCCCGCGCCAGCCCGCGGTCTGCGTCGACTATGCCGAGGTCCAGGCCTATGCCCAGTGGTTGTCGAAGAAGACCGGCCAGCACTACCGGATGATCAGCGAGGCCGAGCGCGAGTACGCCGCACGCGCCGGCAGCACCGGTTCCTTCCCCTTCCCGTTCGATGAAGAAGGCCAGTACCAGATCAGCAAGCACGCCAACACCTACGGCCCCAAGGACGGCTACAGCTACAGCTCCCCGGTGGGCAGCTATCCGCCCAACGCCTTCGGCATGTATGACATGCACGGCAATGTCTATGAGTGGGTCGCCGACTGCTGGCACCCCGACTATGTCGGCGCGCCCACCGATGGCAGTGCCTGGATGGAAGACTCGGGCGGCGTGTGTCTCGACGCGCAGATTCGCGGCAACGACTGGGGCGAGGCCCCGGTGTTCTCCCGCTCGGGCAACCGCAACAGCCGCAAGCGCGAGGTTCGTGGGGATTGGTTGAGCTTCCGTGTCGTGCGCGAACTGGAACAGCCCGGCGCCCAGCACCAGTAAAAGGCCCGATCGACAGCGATCAAGCGCGACTGTCGCGCTTGATCACCGCGGGCCTCAGGCGCCGGCCCGGGACTCGCCGACCGGCTGCTCGGCCAGCAGCGCCAGGCCTTCATGCAAGGCCGGGAACAGGCTGTTGTTGAAGTTGTTCCAGCGCAGTTCGAGGATGGTGTCCTCGGGCGCGATCTCGGTGTTGAGCACGTCGTGGAACACCTCGCCGGAATCGATGCCGTTGTCCACGTAGTGGAACGAAGCACCGGTCATGTACAGCGGCTCGACCGGCTCGGTTTCCCGGGTGGTCCAGTCCACCACCTTCTGCCCCCGGGCACCGTACAGCGCATTCCAGGTGGCATAGGCACCGCGGCGCTCGTAGGGCGATTCGAGGCGGGTGATGCCCGGATGGATGTTCATGATCCGCCGCGCGAAAGGCGCGCCCGGACGCACCAGCTCGTCGAGGATCACCAGCAGGCCGTCGAGCACCACGATGTCGGCTTTCAGTTCCACCAAGGTGTCGTGCAGGCGACGCTCGAAATCCTGCTTGCCGGCGATGTGCTCGGCCGAGCCGCGCGGATGGCGGCGATAGGTGGACGGCACGCTGAGCAGCAGGTCATTGACCAGGCGCCCCTGCACGCGCAGGTTCGCCGGGTACAGCCATTGCCGGCCGGGCTGATAGGCGAAGCCGTAGTCGCTCACCAGTTGCCGGTCCCGTGGCGACTGTTCGTCGTCGTCATACACCACCCCGACCAGGTTATAAGCGTCGCCCAGGGGCGTCTGGTTGAGCGTCTCCACCAGGAACTCCAGCACCGACTTCATGTAGCGCTCGTGATCCTTATAGGCCACCGGCTGCCCGGCCTTGTCGGCCGCCGCGTTCCTCAGGGACCAGACATACACCAGATTCTTTTTCGTCATTTGCTCGCTCTCGCTGAATGGGCCAGGCACGACGTCGTTACGCGTGCACCTGCAGAACAAGAACGAATCAGGCGCCGGGCAATTTATCCACGCCCGCGGCCGCGCTAAATACTCCCGCCAACGGTTCGTCTGTCATGGGTACGGGTCTTTCTGCCTCGACCCTTCATTCACTGCCGGGAACCCCTTATGACCGACCCCAAGCGCGGAGCCTTTCACGGACTGCTCGCCCTGCTCAGACCCTTTCGTACCACTGTGGTGATTTCCGTGGCCCTGGGCATGGTAGGCGGCCTGGCCATCACCCTGCTGCTGGCCACCATCAACAACGCCCTGCACTCGGCGACCGGCATGACCCAGGGCGTGGTGCTGACCTTCGCCGCCCTGTGCCTGCTGGCCCTGACCAGCTCGATCGTCTCGGATATCGGCACCAACTACGTGGGCCAGCGAATCATCGCCGCCCTGCGCAAGGACCTGGGGGAAAAAGTGCTCTCGGCGCCCATCACCCAGATCGAGCGCTACCGCTCCCACCGCCTGATCCCGGTGCTGACCCACGACGTCGACACCATCAGCGACTTCTCCTTCGCCTTCACCCCGCTGGCCATCGCCGCCACCGTCACCCTGGGCTGCCTGGGCTACCTGGCGTACCTGTCGGTGCCGATGTTCCTGATGATGGTGGTCGCCATCATCATCGGCATCAGCGTGCAGTACGTGGCCGGCGGCAAGGGGATCCGCGGCTTCGACCTGGCCCGCGACCAGGAAGACGAACTGCAGCGCTACTACAACGCCATTGCCTCGGGCGCCAAGGAACTGCGCATGCACCGCCCGCGCCGCTACCGGATGAACACCCACCGGATCCGGGAAACCGCGGACCGCATCGCCTCGATCCAGGTGCGTTCGGTGAACATCTACATCCTGGCCAAGACCTTCGGCTCGATGCTGTTCTTCGTGGTCATCGGCCTGGCCCTGGCCATGCAGGCCTACAACCCGAACCCGGACCCGACCGTGATCACCGGCTTCGTGCTGGTGCTGCTGTACATGAAAGGCCCGCTGGAAAACCTGGTGTCCTACCTGCCGGTGGTGGGCAAGGCGAAGATCGCCTTCGGCCGCATCAGCGAGCTGTCCCAGCGCTTCTCTTCCCCCGAACCCCACCTGCTGCTGGACGCTACCGAAGCGCCGAAACCCGTGGTGCACAGCCTCGAACTGCGTGGCGTGAGCTACAGCCCGCCCGCGGTGGAAGGCAGCGAGCCGTTCCACCTGGGGCCGATCAACCTGGACATCAAGCAGGGCGACATCGTGTTCATCGTCGGCGAGAACGGCTGTGGCAAGACCACCCTGATCAAGCTGCTGCTGGGGCTCTACCCACCCCAGGCCGGGGAAATACGCCTGAACGGCGAGGCCGTGACCGACCCGACCCGGGACGACTACCGCCAGCTGTTCACCACCGTGTTCGCCGACTACTACCTGTTCGACGACCTGGTCCAGGGCGGCGGCCAGCAGTCACTGGACAGCGCCAGCCAATACCTGGACCGCCTGGAAATCGCGCACAAGGTCAGTGTCAAGGATGGCGCCTTCACCACCACCGATCTCTCTACCGGCCAGCGCAAGCGCCTGGCCCTGATCAATGCCTGGCTCGAAGGGCGCCCGGTGCTGGTGTTCGACGAATGGGCGGCGGACCAGGACCCGGCCTTCCGGCGGATTTTCTACACCGAGCTGCTGCCGGACCTCAAGCGCCTGGGCAAGACCATCATCGTCATCAGTCACGACGATCGTTACTTCGATATCGCCGACCAGCTGGTGCGCATGAAGGCCGGCAAAGTGATGACTGATCTGCAACCGGCGTGATTGTTTCCGGTTTATGGCCACTGGTGCGTCATACAGACAGAACTGAGAATTACTAGCATTAACAATCATTACATCTGCCGGACTTCTAAGAGCACATGAGCATGCCCGCACAACATCGACTGACTCCTCTGGCCAAAGCCCTCCTTTGCCAGGCGTTCTCGCCGAGAATGGCTTCGCGCACCCTGGGCCTGGCCCTGACCCTGCCCTTGATGGCGCAGGTCCAGGCCCAGGAAGTCCATTTCAACATCGCTTCGCAATCCATGGCGTCGGCCCTGCAGGAGTTCGGGCGCCAGGCCAACCTGCAAGTGCTGTACAGCCCTGACGATGTGCAAGGCAAGCGCAGCAACGCGCTCACCGGCAGCTATTCGGCGGAGCGGGCCATCGCGGTGCTGCTCAATGGCACGGGGGTCGCCTATTCCCTCAAGGGCAACTCGGTGACCATTCTCAACCGTGCTTCCGCAGGCTCGCTGGAACTGGGGGCCAGCACCATCACCGCCCAGGGCCTGGGCATGACCACCGAGGACACCGGTTCCTACACCACCGGGGCCATGCAGACCGCCAGCAAGCTGGCCCTGACGGCCCGGGAAACGCCGCAATCGGTCACGGTCATCACTCGCCAGCGCATGGATGACCAGAACATGAAAACCCTGGAGGACGTGCTCAAGAGTACCCCGGGGATTTCCATGACCAAGGACGGTCCGCAGCGGCCGACCTTCTACTCCCGCGGCTTTGCCATCGAAAACCTGATGACCGATGGCCTGCCCAATGACCTGAGCCATTACCTCAGCCGGGACATGAACTCCACCCCCGACATGGCGATCTTCGACCGGGTGGAAGTGGTGCGTGGCGCCACCGGCATGATGCAAGGGGCCGGCAGCCCTTCGGCGGCGGTCAACATGGTGCGCAAGCGCCCGACCGCCACCCCGCGGGTCACCCTCACCGGCAGCGCCGGCAGCTGGGACAACTACCGCACCGAATTCGACGCCTCCAATGCCTTGAACGACAGTGGCACCCTGCGTGGGCGGATAGTCACCGCCTACCAGACCAAGGACAGCTTCCAGGATTTCACCAGCTCCGAGCGCTCGGTGTTCTACGGCATCACCGAGGCCGACCTGAACGAAGACACCACCTTCACCTTCGGCATCTCCAACCAGAACGCCAATAACAATACTGCCTGGGGCGGCCTGCCCGTGGCCAAGGACGGCAGCGACCTGCACCTCAAGCGCTCCACTTACCTGGGCAGCGACTGGGAATACTGGGACCAGGACAACACCACCGCGTTCACCCGCCTGGAGTACCGCTTCGCCAACAACTGGAAAATGCTCCTGGCCGCCAGCAGGAGCTGGTCCGACCTGAGCATGCTCGGCTCCATCCCGGAGCGCATGGGCCCCGACTACAATGAGTTCGGCCAGAACATCGGCCGGTACGACTACAAGGACAAGCAAAGCAGCTACGACGGTTATGTCACCGGGCCGTTCTCGCTGTTCGGTCGTACCCATGAACTGGTGGTGGGCGCCAGCAAGCGCGAACTGACGTTCAACGGCAAGGGCTTGCCCATCGACCTGGAGACCCATACCGACCTGAACAACCCCAGCGGCATTCCCAAGCCGGACATGAGCGCCAACCCCTGGACTCAGCACCGCACCAGCGAGCTGGAAGGCACCTATGTCACCACGCGCCTGAACCTCACCGATGACCTCAAGCTGATCCTCGGCGGCCGCCTGGACTGGTACAAATACGACGTCACCACCGCCTGGAACGGCAGGCCGTATGCCTCCAGCCTGCCCAACAAGGTAACGCGGCACCTGACCCGCTACGCCGGGGCGATCTATGACCTGGACGAACATCACTCGGTCTATGTCAGCTACACCGACATCTTCAAGCCGCAGACCGAACTCGATACCTCCAACAACGCCCTCAAGCCCATCGAAGGCAAAAACTACGAACTGGGTATCAAGGGCGAGTACTTCGACGGCAGCCTGAATGCCAGCGCGGCGATCTTCCGCATCGACCAGGAAAACCGCGCCAAGGAAGTGAGCCCCAACCAGTGCACGCCGGCAGGCACTACCTGCTATGAAGCCGCGGGCGAAGTCCGCAGCCAAGGTATCGAACTGGAAATCAACGGATCCCTGGCCCCGGGCTGGGAACTGGGGGCCGGCTACACCTACGCCTCCGTCAAATACACCAAGGACTCCAACCCGGACAACAAGGGTCGCCTGTTCGACACCGATATCCCGCGCCATGTGTTCAAGGCCTTCACCACCTACCAGCTGCCCGGCGATCTCAATCGCTGGACCATCGGTGGCGGCGTGTATCGCCAGAACACCATCTACAACCAGGGCAGCAACTTCTATGCCCCGACGACCAACTTCCGCATCGAACAAGAGGCCTACACCCTGGTCGACCTGATGACCAGCTACAAGGCCAGCGAAAATGTCGATATCCGCCTGAACATCAATAACGTTTTCGACAAGAAGTACTATCAGAGCATCGGCCTCAACACGGTCTATGGCACCAACCAGTATGGCGATCCGCGCAATGCCATGGTGACGGTACGCTGGTCGCTTTGAACCCCGTTTGAACCCCGCTGCCCGCCCTGCCCGGCCCACCGGCTGACCCAGGGCTCCACCCAGGATGACCGCGCTCATCCTGGGCTTCCCTCCCCGCCTCGCTCCCCTTCCCGCTCGACCGAACCACACCTCATCCGTTGTTGCAGCGGCCGCCGAATGCCTGTGCGCCTATCGCCGAGCCCACCCCAGGTGCCGGAAGTCATCGGCACCCGCGGGGCGGCCGCAAACTCAGCAGAGCGCAATGAAAAAGGCCCGGATCATCACTGATCCGGGCCTTTGGCGTGGCACTTAACGCTGAGCCAGAAAGCGCTCCCTGAGGCTGTCGAGCAAGGCAGGCGACCCGATCATGTCTTCATGGCAAGACTCGACCCTGAACGAACTGCCTGGACGCTGACCTCCCGCCAGGGCACTGATGGCCTCCTCCAGCCGCATGACCCGGGCCTCGCTGTAGTCCGCGGACCACCACAGATGCGGGCTGACCCGCAGCGGCTGGTAGCTATAGCCAGCAAACAGACGACGCAGGTCGTTGAACACCGTGTTCACCAGCGCACTGTCGAACTCGGCCTTGAACAGCGTCACCGCCCGGTCCAGCTCCGCGCGCGGCAGGTCAGTATGGGCGACCATCCAGGCAAAGATGCTGTCCCAGGACAGTTGCGCCTCGTCTCTCAAACGACTGCCAATCAGCCCGGCCTGTGCCGGATAGAGCAGGCTCAGCTGGTCGATCACGGCCCGCCATTCGGACTCGGCGGCCAATGTTGCGGCAGGTACCTGCAGCTCGACCTGCTGATGCGCGGCATCCTCGGGCGGGGTTGGGTCGAACAGTCCGAGGAAGCTGACCTCTTCGCCCATGGCCTCCAGTTCGCTGGCGGCGTCCATGGCGATGGAGCCGCCCAGGGACCAACCCAGCAAACGATAAGGGCCGTGCGGCTGGACCTTCCTGATATTGCCGACATAACGCTGCACCATCGCCTGCCATGAGGTTTCGCTCCAGTCCTCCTGCAGATAGGCCTCGTTCAGCACCCCGTAGACCGCATAACGGTCCTTGAGCCGCGCCGCCAGCGAGAGGTAGCAATAGACGGTCCCGCCCGCCGGGTGGAAGCAGAAAACCGGCTGCCCGGTTCCGCCCAGCGCGATGATGTTGTCAGCCTTGGACGCCTGGCGCGTGGTCGCGAACCGGGCCATTTGCTGCACATCGGGCGAGGTGAAGACGGTGTTGAGGCTCAACTCCAGCCCCAAGGCCTGCCTGATCTCACTGACCAGTCGCAAGGCATCCAGCGAATGGCCGCCCAGCTCGAAGAAGTTGTCGGTCAGGCCGACCCGGTCCAGTTTCAGTACATCGGCCCAGATCGCCGCGAGTTGTTGCTCCAGCTCGGTTTGCGGCGCGACATAGGCCTGTTGCACCTGGCTGGCATCGGCTTTGGGCAGGGCCTTGCGGTCCAGCTTGCCGTTCGGCGTCAGTGGCAAGGCCTCAAGGAACAACAGATAAGCCGGCACCATGTAGTCCGGCAGGTTGTCCTTGAGCCGCGCCTTGATGGCCTCACGCAGGTTGGCCTGGCGCGCCACATCGAGCGCTACCTCGGCATCGGCCGGCACGATGTACGCCACCAGTTGCTGGCCACCTTCGCCATCCTGCGCCAGGACAAAGGCTTCGCGTACCGCCTCCTGTTGCACCAGTCGCGCTTCGATCTCGCCCAGCTCGATGCGGAAACCGCGCACCTTGACCTGATGGTCGATACGCCCGATGTACTCGATCACCCCATCGTCGCGATAACGCGTCAGATCGCCCGTGCGATACAGGCGACCGCCGTCCGTGGCAAACGGATTGGGCACGTACTTCTCGGCGGTCAGCGCCGGGCGGGCCAGGTAACCCCGGGTGACCCCGGCACCGGCCAGGTAGAGTTCTGCCGCGCTACCCGCCGGCACCGCTTGCAGGTCCGCGCCGAGGATGTAGCCCTGGGTGTTGCTGATCGCCCGGCCGATATTGGCCCGACCGCCTTTTTCCCGACGGGTATAGGTCGAGTAAGTGGTGTCTTCCGACGGCCCATACAGGTCATAGACGTGCTGCAACCCCGGGTTCTGATAAAGCTTGTCGACCAGGCTCTGCTTCAGCGGTTCGCCGGCCAGGTTGATGATGCGTACGCCATCCGGGATCTGCCCGCCACGCTGCAGAGCGGCAATCGCCGACGGCACGCTATTGATCAGGCGCACCTGGTCGCGCGCCGGCAGCTCAGGCAATTCCAGGGCATTACGGGCCAGGACGATATAACCGCCAGCGGACAGGGTAACGAACAGCTCCCACACCGACAGGTCGAAACAGATCGAGGTCGAAGCCAAGACCCCTTGCAGATCCGCCGGGCTGTAGACCTGCAGCGACCAGTCGATCAGCGCCAGCACGTTGCGGTGAGCGATGGCCACGCCCTTGGGCAGGCCGGTCGAACCCGAGGTGTAGATCACATAGGCCAGGTTATTCGGGGTCGCCACCGCCTGTGGATTCTCCGCGGAGTACCCATCGAGCCAGCCAGCGTCGGCATCCAGTTGCAGGGTTTGCACGGACTCAAGGGTCGGCAGGACCTCCAACAATGCGCTCTCGGTCAGCAGAATCTGCGCCTGGCTGTCGTGCAGCATATGGGCCAGGCGATCCTGCGGATAATCCGGGTCCAGCGGCACGTAGGCAGCGCCGGCCTTCAACACCGCCAGCAAGGCCACGACCATTTGCGTCGAGCGTTGCAAGGCCACGCCGACGCGCACTTCAGGCCCGACGCCGAGTTCGATCAGCTTGTGCGCCAGGCGGTTGGCCCGAGCATTCAATGCCTGATAGCTGACGCGTTGCTCACCGAAGATCAGTGCCTGGGCATCCGGGGTTTTAACCGCTTGAGCCTGGATCAGCTCATGCACACAGCGCTCGCTCGGGAAATGGCTGGCCGGTGGATTCCATTCATGGAGGATCCGCGACTGCTCGGCGGCCCCCAGCAACGGCAACTCGCCCAGGGACTGTTGCGCGTCGAGCATGATGCCCAGCAGCAGGTTTTCCAGGTACTCGCCCAACCGGGTCATGGCCGCCGGGGAGAACGACGCCAGGGCGTATTTGAACTCCAGGGACAGGCTTTCACCCACGCCCACCAGCAAGGTCAGCGGGTAGTTGGTCTGCTCAAAGTTGCCCACGCTACCGAAGCGCAATTGTCCAGGCGCGCCCTGCTCCAGGGCTTGCGAGACGGGGTAGTTCTCGAACACCAGGATGTTGTCGAACAGGGCTTCGCCACCCAGGCCGGCCCAGCGCTGCACTTCATACAGCGGCGTATGTTCGTAGTCACGCAAGGCCAGGTTGTGGCGTTGCACCGCTTGCAGCCAGTCGCGCGCCGTCATGTCCGGACGTGGCGTGGCCACCACGGGCAAGGTGTTGATAAACAGACCGATCTGCTGCTCCACACCTTTGAGTTCCGCGGGACGCCCGGACACCGTGGCGCCAAACGCCACCGTGTCCTGCCCGGTGCAGCGTTGCAGCAACAGCAGCCAGGCGGCTTGCACCAGGGTGTTGACCGTGACCTTCTGCTGGCGGGCGAACTCGCCCAGGCGTCGGGTCTGCTGCGCATCCAGGCTGTGCAGATGGGTGGCATGGCCGCTGGCGCTCAACCCCTGCGCAGCCGCCACCATGGACTGGGCCAGGCGGGTCGGCTCGTCCAGGGCCACCAGTTGCTCTTTCCAGAAACGCTCGCCGGCCTGGGCGTCCTGACGCTGCAACCAAGCGATGTAATCGCGGTAGCGACCGGGCACATGGCTCGGCAACTGACCGGCATAACGTTGCAACACCTCGCCGAGCAGCTGCGAGTTGCTCCAGCCATCCATCAGGATGTGGTGGTTGGTATAGATCAGGTGATGACGGTGTTCGCCAATGCGCACCAGGGTCAGGCGCAGCAACGGCGCAGCGCTCAGCTCGAAACCGCGCTGACGCTCGGCATCGGCCAGAGTATCCAGGGCCTCTTGCTGTTGAGGCTGGCCCCGCCAGTCATGCTCGACACAGTCCAGCACGATCTGCTTGTGCACGACTTGAACCGGCGTCGATAGCTCGCCTTGCCAGATAAAGCCGCTGCGCAAAATGTCGTGGCGATCGATGGCGTCCTGCCAGGCCTGCTGGAAGCGCCGCGGGTCGAGCCCGTCCACGTCGACCCGCAGCTGGTTGATGTAGTCGCCGCCCTGCTGCTCGTACAGGGTATGGAACAGCATGCCCTGCTGCATCGGCGACAGCGGGTAGAGGTCCTCGATCTGCGCCACCGGCACGGGCAAGCGATCCAGTTGCTGCTGGCTCAGGCCCGCCAGCGGGAAGTCCGACGACGTCACGCCACGGTGCTCGGGCTGGCTGCAATGCTCGATCAGCGCCCTGAGCTCCTCGGCGTACTCATCCGCCAGGCGCTGGATGGTCGCCGGCTCGAACATCGCCTGGCTGAAGCTCCAGCCCAGGCTCAGCTCGCCGCCATAGACCTGGCCATTGAGGGTCAGCCAGTTGCCCAGGGGTGCCTGCGGGCTCTGGTCCTCACCCTTGGCTTCACGGGCCGGCGTGAACAGCGCCTGCTCTTCAGCGAAACTGGCATCGAACTGGCCCAGGTAGTTGAAGGTGATGCGCGGCACCGCCAAAGCGGCCAGGGTCTGCCGGGCAGCCTCGCCCCCCAGGTAACGCAGGGCGCCAAAGCCGATGCCCTTGTTCGGCACGGCGCGCAGT
Organism: Pseudomonas sp. GM17; assembly: GCF_000282175.2. Classification (NCBI taxonomy): domain Bacteria; kingdom Pseudomonadati; phylum Pseudomonadota; class Gammaproteobacteria; order Pseudomonadales; family Pseudomonadaceae; genus Pseudomonas; species Pseudomonas sp. GM17. The sequence goes on from NZ_CP124732.1 coordinate 5,299,013, forward strand.
TGCTCCTTGATCTGCTTGATCGAGCCGGCCAGGGTCGCCTGCGGCGTCAGCTTGACCGGGAACACGCTGGTGAACCAACCCACGGTGCGGCTCAGGTCGATGTTGTCGAACAGCTCTTCGCGGCCATGGCCTTCCAGTTGCACCAGGGCGCTGTCGCTACCGGTCCAGCGAGTGATGACCCGCGCCAGCGCGGTCAGCAGCAGGTCGTTGATCTGGGTGCGATAGGCCGCCGGGGCATCCTGCAGCAGGCGCTGGGTATCGCGCTTGTTCAGCCGGGTATCGACACTGCGCGCGTGCTGGTTCTGCAGCCCGTCGCTGGCGTGATCCCAGGGCAGGCTCGAGTCGACGCCTTGCAGCTGTGCCTGCCAGTAACCCAGCTCCTGTTGCAGGGCCGCGCTGCTGGCATAAGCCTGCAACTGCCCGGCCCAGGCCTGGGTCGAACTGGACTTGGCCGGCAGCGGCCGGTTGCCCAGCAACGCCTGCAGATCTTCCAGGAGGATCCGCCAGGACACGCCGTCCACCACCAGGTGATGGAAGATCAGCAGCAAGCGCTGGCTCTGGTCAGCCAGGGTAAAGAGCACGGCACGCAGCAGCGGGCCGTCCTGCAGGTTCAGGCTGCGCTGGGCGCGCTCACTGAATTGCTGCAACTCCTGATCGTTGGCCACACTGGCCTGCCACAGCAGTTGCGCCTGCTCGTCGAACTCGGCGAAGGCTGCGCTCCAGCCCCCCTCACCCTCGACAAACCGCAGGCGCAAGGCGTCGTGCTGCACCGTCAGCGCCTGCAAGGCCGTCTCCAGGACAGCCGCTTGCACAGGCTGGGCCGGCTTGAGCAACACCGACTGGTTCCAGTGCTGGCGCTCCGGCACCGGGGTGTCGAAGAACCACTGCTGGATCGGCAGCAGCGCCGTGCTGCCACGCACCGGGCCCTGGTCGATCTGCAAGCCGCCCTCGCCCTGCTCCGCCACCGTGGCCAGTCCTTGCACCGTCTGGTGCTGGAACAGGTCTTTCGGGGTGAAACGGATACCGGCCTGCCGCGCGCGGCTGACCACCTGGATCGAGATGATCGAGTCGCCGCCCAGCTCGAAGAAGTTGTCGGTGACGCTCACCTGTTCCAGCTTCAGCACATCGGCCCAGATCGCCGCGATCTGTTGCTCCAGGTCGTTTTGCGGCGCCACATAGGTCTGCTGCATCAACTGTGCATCGACCTTGGGCAATGACTTGCGGTCCAGTTTGCCGTTCGGTGTCAGCGGCAGCGCTTCGAGGAACAGCAGGTAGGTGGGCACCATGTAGTCCGGCAGGTTTTCCCGCAGGCGGGCCTTGATGCTCTCGCGTAACTGCGCCTGACGCTCGTTGCTCAACGCCACCTCGGCGTCCACCGGCACGATATAGCCCACCAGCTGCTGGCCGCTTGGCCCGGGCTGGGCGATCACCGCCACTTCCAGTACCGGGTCCTGTTCCAGCAGCCGTGCCTCGATCTCGCCCAGTTCGATACGGAAGCCCCGTACCTTCACCTGATGGTCGACACGGCCAACGTATTCCACCAGACCGTCGGTGCGGTAGCGGGTCAGGTCGCCGCTGCGATACAGCCGCGCACCGCTGGTGCTGTAAGGATCGGGGATAAAACGCTCGGCCGTCAGCCCCGGCCGATCCAGGTAACCCCGGGCCACACCGAGGCCGCCCAGGTACAGCTCGCCCGCCACCCCAACCGGCAACAAATTGAGGTTGGCATCGGCCACGTAGGCGCTGCGATTGCCGACGATATTGCCAATTGGCGCGTAGGCCGCGTCACACGGATCGCCGGCCTTGGCCTTCCAGATCAGCGGGGTGACCACGGTTTCGGTCGGGCCGTAGCCGTTGAAGATGTACTTGGGCCGCAGCACCCGCCAGGCCAGGTCGTAGCTGGCCTGGGGCACTGCGTCGCCGCCGAAGCAGTAGACCCGCACCGCCGGCGGATTGCCGTCGCGTTCGGCATGCACCGCCAGTTGTTGCAGGTACACCGGCGGGAATACCCCAACGGTGACGCCATAACGGTGCATCTGCTCGTAGGTGAATTCCGGCGACCACAGGCTGTCGTCGCGGATCAGCACACTGGCGCCGTAGATCAGCGGGTGCATCCAGCCTTCGTGAGAGCCGTCGAAAGCGAAGGACATAAAGTGCAGCTCGCAGTCCGCCGGGCTCATTTCATAACGCTCGCCAGTAGCCAGGCTGTGCATGGCCAGCGGACCGTGGGAAACCGCCACGCCTTTGGGCAAACCAGTGGAGCCGGAGGTGTAGATCACGTAGGCGAGGTTTTCCTCGGCCAGGGTCACCTCCGGGCTGGTCGTCGGGTAAGCCGCGAAGTCAGCCGCGCCTTCGACGCTGAGGGTCGGCAAACCGTCCGGGATCGGCAAGCGGTCCAGCAGATGGCTCTGAGTCAACAGCAGCCACGCGCCGCTGTCCTGCATCATGTAACGCAGACGGTCCTGGGGGTACTCGATATCCAGCGGCACATAAACCCCACCGGCCTTGAGCACCGCCAGGAAGGCCACCATGATTTCCGCGCAACGCGGCATGGCGATGGCCACCCGCACTTCCGGGCCGACGCCCAGCTCGATCAGCTTGTGCGCCAGCTGGTTGGCCTGAATGTCCAGCTCGCGATAGCTCAGGCGCTGCTCGGCGAACAACACCGCCGGCGCCTCCGGCGCCTTGGCCGCCTGGTCGGCGAACAGTTGGTGGACAAAGCGGTTGGTCGGATAGACCACATCAGTGTGATCCCAGTCCTGGCGGATGCCGCGCTGTTCTTCCAGGGTCAACAATGGCAACTCGCCCAGGCCCGTTTGCGGATGCGCCATCAGGCTCAGCAACAGGCTCTGCAAGTGCCCGCCCAACTGCACCATCGAAGCCTCGGAGAACGACTCGCGGGCGTAGATGAATTCGAACGACAGGCTCTCGCCCAGATTGACCGCGACCGTCAGCGGGTAGTTGGTCTGCTCATGGTTGCCCACCGTGCCGAACTGCAGTTGTGCCGGCGCGCCTTTTTCCAGGGCCTCGGACACCGGGTAGTTCTCGAACACCAGGATGTTGTCGAACAGCGCATCGCCACCCAGCCCGGCCCAACGCTGCACTTCGTACAGCGGCGTGTATTCATAGTCGCGCAGCGCCAGGTTGCGGCTCTGCACCGCCTGCAGCCATTGGCTCACGGTCATGTCCGGACGTGGCGTGGCCACCACCGGCAAGGTGTTGATGAACAGGCCCACCTGCTGCTCTATGCCTTTAAGCTCCGCCGGACGCCCCGCCACCGTGGCGCCGAACACCACGCTTTCCTGGCCGGTGCAACGTTGCAGCAATAGCAGCCACGCCGCTTGCACCAGGGTATTGATGGTGACCTTCTGCTGGCGGGCGAACTCGCCCAGGCCCGCGGTCTGCGCCCGATCCAGCTCACGATGATGCTGGCCATGGCCGGCGCCGGCTGGCATCTGCGCGACCCGGGACAGGGCCTGGGTCAGGCGGGTCGGTTCGTCCAGCGCCTGTAATTGTTCTTTCCAGAAACGTTCACAGGCCTGGGCATCCTGGCGTTGCAGCCAGGCGATGTAGTCCCGGTAGCGGCCCGGGGCGTGGCTGGGCGCCTGGCCGGCATAACGCTGCAGCACTTCGCCGAGCAACTGCGAGTTGCTCCAGCCGTCCATCAGGATGTGATGGTTGGTGTAGATCAGGTGATGACGCTGGTCGTCGATACGCACCAGGGTCAGGCGCAGCAAAGGCACCGCATCCAGCTCGAAGCCACGCTCGCGCTCGGCGGCGGCCAGGGCGTCCAGGGCTTCCTGCGGCTGTGGCTGGCCACGCCAGTCGTGCTCGCTGCACTCCAGGGCGATGTGCTTGTGCACCACCTGCAGCGGGGTCGACACCTCGCCCTGCCAGATAAAGCCGGTGCGCAGGATGTCGTGCCGATCGATGGCCGCCTGCCAGGCCTGCTGGAAGCGCAGCGGATCGAGCCCGTCCACGTCCACCCGCAGCTGGTTGATGTAGTCGCCCGCGGCCTGCTCGTACAGGGTGTGGAACAGCATGCCCTGCTGCATCGGCGACAGCGGGTAGAGGTCTTCGACCTGGGCCAGCGCCACCGGCAAGCGGTCCAGCTGCTGCTGGTCCAGGCCGGCCAGCGGGAAGTCCGAAGGCGTCGCGCCGCCCTGGCCCGGCTCGCAGCAATGCGCCACCAGGGCCTTGAGTTCCTCGGCATAGTCGTCCGCCAGGCGCTGGATGGTCGCGGCGTCGAACATCTGCGTGCTGAAGGTCCAGCTCAGGCTCAGCTCGCCGCCATAGACCTGGCCATCCAGGCTCAGCCAGTTGCTCAGCGGGGCCAGCGGGCTCTGGTCTTCGCCCTTGGCTTCACCGGTTGGCTTGAACAGGGAATCCTGCTCGTCGAAGCTGCCGTCGAACTGCCCCAGGTAGTTGAAGGTGATGCGCGGTACGGCCAGGGCCGCCAGGGCCTGCCGGGCCGCCTCGTCCCCCAGGTAACGCAGGGCGCCAAAGCCGATGCCCTTGTTCGGCACGGCGCGCAGCTGTTCCTTGATCTGCTTGATCGAGTCGGCCAGGGCCGCCTGCGGCGTCAGCTTGACCGGGAACATGCTGGTGAACCAACCCACAGTGCGGGTCAGGTCCAGGTCATCGAACAGCTCTTCGCGACCGTGGCCTTCCAGTTGCACCAGGGCGTTGGCCTCGCCGGTCCAGCGGGTGATGACCCGGGCCAGGGCCGTGAGCAGCAGGTCGTTGATCTGCGTGCGGTAGGCCGCCGGGGCGTCCTGCAACAGGCGCTGGGTATGGGCCTTGTCCAGGCGCGAACTCAGGCTGCTGGCGTGCTGGTTCTGCAACGCGGTCACGGGGCGATCCAGCGGCAGGCTCGACTCGACGCCTTGCAACTGGGCCTGCCAGTACTTGAGTTCCTGTTGCAGCGCCGCGCCTTGGGCATAGGCCTGCATATGCTCGGCCCAAGCCTGGGTCGAGCTGGTCTTGGCCGGCAATGCCAGGGATTGATCGGCGCTCAGTTGCGCGTGGGCCAGTTGCAGATCCTCCAGCAGGATCCGCCAGGACACCCCGTCCACCACCAGGTGATGGATCACCAGCAACAGGCGCTGGCTGCCGTCCGCCAGGCTGAACAGCACGGCCCGCAGCAGCGGTCCGTCCTGCAGCTTCAGGCTGCGCTGTGCCTCGATCGCCGACTGCTCCATGGCCTGGGCGCTATCCACCGCGATCTGCCAGAGCAGCTCCGGCCGCTGGCCGGCATCGGCAAAACGCGCCGACCAGCCATTAGCCTCCTGGCTGAACTGCAAGCGCAAGGCGTCATGCTGCACCCACAGCGCCTGCAAGGCGTTTTCCACCACCTCGGCGCGCAACGGCTGGGCCGGCTTGAGCAGTACCGACTGGTTCCAGTGATGGCGTTCGCTCATGGGCGCCTCGAAGAACCACTGCTGCACCGGCAACAGCGCCGTGCTGCCGCGTACCGGGCCCTGGTCGATCTGCACCCCGCCCTCGCCCTGCTCGGCCACCGCCGCCAGACCTTGTACCGTCTGGTACTGGAACAGGTCCCTCGGGGTGAAGCGAATACCGGCCTGGCGCGCGCGGCTGACCACCTGGATCGAGATGATCGAGTCGCCGCCCAGTTCGAAGAAGTTATCGGTGACCCCCACCTGTTCCAGCTTCAACACATCGGCCCAGATCGCCGCGACCTGCTGCTCCAGCTCGCTCTGCGGTGCCACATAGACCTGTTGCAGCTGCTGCGCGTCGACCTTGGGCAGGGCCTTGCGGTCGAGCTTGCCGTTCGGCGTCAGCGGCAACGCCTCGAGGAACAACAGGTACGCCGGCACCATGTAGTCCGGCAGATGTTCTTTCAGGGCGGTCTTGATGCTTTCGCGCAGGGCCACTTGCGCGTCACCGGCAACCGCCGCCCCGGCATCGCTCGGCACGATATAGGCCACCAGTTGCTGGCCGTTTTCACCGTCATGGGCCAGGACGAAGGCTTCGCGCACCGCCGCTTGCTGCACCAGCCGCGCTTCGATTTCACCCAGCTCGATACGGAAACCACGGATCTTCACCTGATGGTCGATACGGCCGATGTACTCGATCACCCCGTCGGCACGATAGCGGGTCAGGTCACCGGTGCGGTACAGACGGCCACCGTCGTTGGAGAATGGATTGGGCACGAACTTCTCGGCGGTCAGCCCCGGGCGCGCCAGGTAGCCGCGAGTCACCCCGGCGCCGGCCAGGTACAACTCGCCAGCACTGCCCACCGGTACCGGCTGCAAATCAGGGCTCACGATATAGCTCTGGGTATTGCTGATGGCCCGGCCGATATTGGCCTGGCCGCCGGCCTCGCGGCGGGTGTAGGTCGAGTAGGTGGTGTCTTCCGAAGGGCCGTACAGGTCGTAGACATGCACCAGCCCCGGCTGCTGGTAGAGGCTATCCACCAGCGCCTGTTTCAGCGGCTCGCCCGCCAGGTTGATGATCCGTACGCTGGCCGGAATCTGCCCGCTGCGTTGCAGCGCGGCAATCGCCGACGGCACGGTGTTGATCAGCCGCACCCGGTCACGATCGGCCAGTTCCGGCAGTTCCAGGGCGTTGCGCGCCAGGACGATGGAGCCGCCGCTGGCCAGGGTCACGAACAGCTCCCACACCGACAGGTCGAAGCAGATCGAGGTCGAGGCCAGCACCCCTTGCAGGTCGTCGGCGCTGTACACCCGATTCGACCAGTCGATCAGCGCCAGCACGTTGCGATGGGCAATCGCCACGCCCTTGGGCAAACCGGTGGAACCGGAGGTGTAGATCACATAGGCCAGGTTGTCCGCGGTCGCTCGCGGCGCCGGGTTTTCTAGTGAATAAGCGTCCAGCCAGCCCGGTTGCGCATCCAGTTGCAGGGGTTGCAGGGACTCGACAGCCGGTAGCAGCGACAACAGTGCGCTCTCGGTCAGCAGAATCTGCGCCTGGCTGTCGCGCAGCATATGGGCCAGGCGGTCCTGCGGATAATCCGGGTCCAGGGGCACATAGGCGCCACCGGCCTTGAGCACCGCCAACAGGGCCACGACCATTTCCGGGGTGCGCTGCATGGCCACGCCGACCCGGACCTCGGGCCCCACACCCAACTCGATCAGCTTGTGCGCCAGGCGGTTGGCCCGGGCATTGAGTGTCTGATAGTTAAGGCTTTGCCCGGCAAACAGAAGAGCCTCTGCCTCGGGGGCCTTCCGTGCCTGGGCTTCCACTAACTGCTGCACACAGCCATCGCTGGGGAATTCACCGGTGGCCGGGGCCCACTCGTGCAGCAGCTGGTTCTGCTCGGCAGCGCCCAGCAGCGGCAGGTCCCCCAGGCGTTGCCGGGGTTGCTGGACAATGCCCTGCAGCAACTGCACCCAGGACTGGGCCAGGCGCTCGATGGTCGAGGGTTCGAACAGGTCGGTGGCGTAGGTCAGCGAAGCCCACAGGCCATCCTCGGACTCGAAGGTGTCCAGGGTCAGGTCGAACTGCGCGGCGCGCCCCTGCCAGCTCAGGGTCTCGATGCCGAGGTCGTCCAGGCGCTGGCTCTGCGCGCCCTTCTTGACCGCGGTCTGATGGTTGAACATCACCTGGAACAGCGGACTGTGGCTCAGGCTGCGCTCGGGGCGCAGGGCCTCCACCAGCTGTTCGAACGGCAGGTCCTGATGGGACTGCGCCATCAAGGCGGTCTGCTTGACCTGTTGCAGGAAGTCAATGAAGCCCAGCTGGCCATCGACCTCGGCCTTGAACACCTGGGTGTTGACGAAGAAGCCGATCAGGCGTTCGGTCTCGACCCGGTTGCGGTTGGCGGTGGGCACGCCAACGCGGATATCCGTCTGGCCGCTGTAGCGGTGCAGCAGCACCTGGAACGAGGCCAGCAACAGCATGAACAGGGTCGCCCCTTCACGCTGCGCCAGTTGCTTGAGGCCGACCCGCAGTTCATCTCCCAGCGGGATGTCGAACAACGCACCGCGATAGCTCTGGATCGCCGGGCGCGAATGGTCCAGGGGCAGCATCAGCAGCGGCTGCTCCCCGCCCAGTTGCTGCAGCCAGTAGCCCAGTTGCCGCTCACGCTCGCCAGCGTCCATCCACTGCCGTTGCCAGTTGGCATAGTCGGCGTATTGGATCGGCAGGGCCGGCAGGTTGACCGTGCGTCCCTGGCGGTAGCCGGCATAGAGCTGGATCAGCTCATCGACCATCACCCCCATCGACCAGCCATCGGAGACGATATGGTGCTGGGTCAGGACCAGCACATGTTCGTCCGCCGTCACTCGCAACAGGCTGGCTCGCAGCAACGGGCCGTTACGCAGGTCGAAGGGAGGCTGGCGCTTGCTGTCGGTCAGGGCGTTGACCTGTTCCTCATAAGACAGGCCGCCGGCTTGCAGATCGATGACCTCGATGTCCAGCGGCGCCGGTGGATGAACCACCTGCACCGCGATGCCATCTTCTTCGCAAAAGGTAGTACGCAGGGTTTCATGCCGGGCAATCAGGCTGTCGAACCCATGGCGCAGCGCGTCGAGGTCCAGTTCTCCGGTCAAGCGCAACGCCGTGGTGATGTGGTAGGCGCTGCTGTCGGGCTCCAGTTGCCAAAGGAACCATTGGCTTTCCTGGGTATAGGAGAGAACCGGCGCCTCATCGGCGCCGCGGCTGCAGATAGGAGCGATACCAAAAAGGTTGATGCCCTTTTCTTTAAGCAAAATCGCCAGGGCTTTTCTTTCTTTGGCAGAAAGCGTGCCTACCGAGTCGATTAAAGCTTGCATGTACTACCTCTCCTAAGAAATTATTTTTTCAAGATCATCAGGAGATAAACGTTTGAGGGCCTCCAAAGATTTAGCCAATTCATCCTGCAGCGAAGAGGTTGTTTCCCGCAGGGCCTGAACCTTCTCGACAAAGGCCGACAGGCTCTCCGCGCCGAACAGCGATTTGATGGGAATATCCACCCCGAACTGCTGCTTGACCCGGGTCACGACCTGGGCCACCAGCAAGGAATGGCCGCCCAATTCGAAGAAGTTGTCGCTCAGGCCCACCCGGTCCAGTTTCAATACATCGGCCCAGATCGCCGCGACCTGCTGCTCCAGCTCGCTCTGCGGCGCCACATACACCTGCTGCATCAACTGCGCGTCGACCTTGGGCAGGGCCTTGCGGTCGAGCTTGCCGTTCGGCGTCAGCGGCAACGCCTCGAGGAACAGCAGGTAGGTCGGCACCATGTAGTCCGGCAAATGCTCTTTCAGGGCAGCCTTGATGCTTTCCCGGAGCGCGGCCTGGGCCTCGACGGCCGCGGTGGTTTCGCTCGGCACGATATAGGCCACCAGTTGCTGGCCGTTATCGCCGTCCTGGGCCAGGACGAAGGCTTCGCGCACCGCGGCTTGCTGCACCAGCCGCGCTTCGATTTCACCCAGCTCGATACGGAAACCACGGACCTTCACCTGATGGTCGATGCGCCCGATGTACTCGATCACTCCATCGGCGCGATAGCGGGTCAGGTCGCCGGTGCGGTACAGGCGGCCACCGTCGCTGGAGAACGGATTGGGCACGAACTTCTCGGCGGTCAGCCCCGGGCGCGCCAGGTAGCCGCGAGTCACCCCGGCGCCGGCCAGGTACAACTCGCCAGCACTGCCCACCGGTACCGGCTGCAAATCAGGACTCACGATATAGCTCTGGGTATTGCTGATGGCCCGGCCGATATTGGCCTGGCCGCCAGCCTCGCGGCGGGTGTAGGTCGAGTAGGTGGTGTCTTCCGAAGGGCCGTACAGGTCGTAGACATGCACCAGCCCAGGCTGCTGGTAGAGGCTATCCACCAGCGCCTGTTTCAGCGGCTCGCCCGCCAGGTTGATGATCCGCACGCTGGCTGGAATCTGCCCGCTGCGCTGCAACGCGGCAATCGCCGACGGCACGGTGTTGATCAGCCGCACCCGGTCACGATCGGCCAGTTCCGGCAGTTCCAGGGCGTTGCGCGCCAGGACGATGGAGCCGCCGCTGGCCAGGGTCACGAACAGCTCCCACACCGACAGGTCGAAGCAGATCGAGGTCGAGGCCAGCACCCCTTGCAGGTCGTCGGCGCTGTACACCCGATTCGACCAGTCGATCAGCGCCAGCACGTTGCGATGGGCAATCGCCACGCCCTTGGGCAAACCGGTGGAACCGGAGGTGTAGATCACATAGGCCAGGTTGTCCGCGGTCGCTCGCGGCGCCGGGTTTTCTAGTGAATAAGCGTCCAGCCAGCCCGGTTGCGCATCCAGTTGCAGGGGTTGCAGGGACTCGACAGCCGGTAGCAGCGACAACAGTGCGCTCTCGGTCAGCAGAATCTGCGCCTGGCTGTCGCGCAGCATATGGGCCAGGCGGTCCTGCGGATAATCCGGGTCCAGGGGCACATAGGCGCCACCGGCCTTGAGCACCGCCAACAGGGCCACGACCATTTCCGGGGTGCGCTGCATGGCCACGCCGACCCGGACCTCGGGCCCCACACCCAACTCGATCAGCTTGTGCGCCAGGCGGTTGGCCCGGGCATTGAGTGTCTGATAGTTAAGGCTTTGCCCGGCGAACAGCAGGGCTTCGGCTTCAGGGGTTTTCCGCGCCTGGGCCTCGACCCACTGATGCACACAGTGATCGCCCGGGAACTCGACAGACGCCGGGGTCCACTCGTGCAGCAGCTGGTTCTGCTCGGCAGCGCCCAGCAGCGGCAGGTCCCCCAGGCGCTGGCGCGGCTGCTGGACAATGCCCTGCAGCAACTGCACCCAGGATTGGGCCAGGCGCTCGATGGTCGAAGGTTCGAACAGGTCGGTGGCGTAGGTCATGGACGCCCAGAGGCCATCGTCGGACTCGAAGGTGTCCAGGCTCAGGTCGAACTGGGTGCTGCTCTCCTCGCCACTGAGCATCTCCACCTGCAAGCCGGGCACCACCAGGCCCCGGGCGCCCTGACGGGCGGCGGCCTGGTGGTTGAACAGCACCTGGAACAGCGGGCTGTAGCTCAGGCTGCGTTCCGGGTTCAGGGCCTCCACCAATTGCTCGAAAGGCAGGTCCTGGTGCTCCTGGGCTTCCAGGGCACGGCCTTTGACCTGACCAAGGAAGTCGCTGAAGCTCGATTGCCCGTCGACCTCGGCCTTGAGCACCTGGGTATTGACGAAGAAGCCGATCAGGCGCTCGGTCTCGACCCGGTTGCGGTTGGCGGTGGGCACACCAACGCGGATATCCGCTTGGCCGCTGTAGCGGTGCAGCAGCACCTGGAACGAGGCCAGCAACAGCATGAACAGGGTCACCCCTTCACGCTGCGCCAGTTGTTTCAAGGCGCCCGGCAACGTGCCGTCCAGGCTGATGCCCAGGCGCGCGCCGCGGTGGCTTTGCTGCAAGGGGCGAGGATGGTCCAGCGGCAGGTCCAGCACCTGGGTGCCGCCTTCCAGTTGCCGCAGCCAGTAGCCCAATTGACGTTCACGCTCGCCGGCGTCCATCCATTGCCGTTGCCAGGCCGCGTAGTCCGCGTACTGCAGCGCCAGCGCCGGCAGCTGTGCCGGCTGCCCTTGGGCATGGGCGCCATACAGCTGGATCAGTTCCTCGACCATCAGTTGCATCGACCAGCCATCGGAGACGATATGGTGCTGCACCAGCACCAGCACATGCTCGTCCGCCGCCAGACGTACCAGGGTGGCCCGCAGCAAAGGCCCCTGGCGCAGGTCGAAGGCCTGGCGTACCTGGGCCTCGAGCACCTGCTGGATCAATTGCTCGGCGTTGCCGGCTTGCACCAGCAGGGACAGGTCCTGTCGCTCGATCCGCAAGCGGGCCTGGGCCTCGATCACCTGAGTCAGGCCCTGGGGGCCCTCGACAAAGCGCGTGCGCAGGGTTTCATGGCGAGCGATCAGGGCATCGAAGCTGCTCTGCAACGCCGCGTCATCCAGGGCACCGCGCAGGCGCAAGGCCATGGGGATGTGGTAGGCGCTGCTGTCGGCATCCAGTTGCCAGAGGAACCACTGGCGTTCCTGGGCATAGGAGACCGCCAGGGGCTGCTGGCGATCCACCAGGGGAATCGGCTGGAGTGGCTGGGCAGTTTCCGGCCCCAGCAGGCGGACGAAATCTTCCAGCGACTCGCCTTCGAACAACAGCTTGAGCGGTGCCTCGATGCCCAGCTCCTGACGGATACGGGACATCACCTGAGTGGCCAGCAGCGAATGGCCACCGAGCTCGAAGAAGTTATCGCTCAAGCCGACCTTTTCCAGTTTCAGCACCTGGGCCCAGATCCCGGCCACTTGCTGTTCGCGCTCGCTGCGCGGGGCCACATGGACCTGCTGTAACAGGCTGCCGTCAATGGCCGGCAAGGCAGCGCGATTGAGCTTGCCGTTGGCGGTCAGGGGCAGCGCCTGGAGGAACAGCACATGGGCCGGAACCATGTAGCCCGGCAGGTGCTCGCGCAGCCCGGCCTTGATGCCGTCGCGCAGTGGCAGTTGCTCGGCAACCGGGTCCTGGCTGTGCCAGTCCAGGCCGGTGGGCACCACATAGGCCACCAGTTGCGGACCGTCCGGCCCTTCCTGGGCCAGGACCACCGCCTCGCGCACCGCCGGCAGCTCCAGCAGGCGTGCTTCGATCTCGCCCAGTTCGATACGGAAACCGCGGATCTTCACCTGATGGTCAATGCGGCCGATGTAGCCGATCGAACCATCGGCCTGGTAACGCGCCAGGTCGCCGGTACGGTACAGGCGCGCGCCAGGTTCGCCGAAGGGGTCCGGGACAAACCGCGCGGCGCTCAGGTCGCCGCGGTTCAGGTAGCCCCAGGCCAGCCCGGCGCGCCCGACATACAGCTCACCGATGCAGCCCTTGGGCACCGGTTGCAGATTGCCGTCCAGCAGGTACCAGGACATGTCGGGGATCAGCTCGCCGATCGGGCTGGCCCCCGCCAGCGCCACGTCCGCCCGGGACAGTGGGCGGTAGGTCACGTGCACCGTGGTTTCGGTGATGCCGTACATGTTCACCAGCTGCGGCTGGCGGTCGCCGAAACGCTGGAACCAGGGTTGCAGGGTATTGACCTCCAGGGCCTCGCCGCCGAACACGATGTAGCGCAGCGCATGCCCCTGCTCGGCGGCGCAGGCCACGTGCATCAACTGGCGGAAGGCCGACGGCGTCTGGTTGAGCACCGTGACCCCTTCGGCGCAGAGCAGCGGGTAGAAGTCCTGGGCCGAACGCGCCACCTCCTGGGGCACGATCAACAGGCGCCCGCCATGCATCAGGGCGCCAAAGATCTCCCATACGGAGAAGTCGAAAGCATAGGAATGGAACAGGCTCCAGACATCCCGCGGGCCGAAGCGGAACCAGTCGGCGGTCGCCGCGAACAGCCGCAGCACGTTGTGATGGGGCTGCAAGGTGCCCTTGGGCTTGCCGGTGGAGCCGGAGGTATAGATCACATAGGCCAGGTCCTGCGGGGTCACCCCGACCTCGGGGTTGTGCACCCCGTAGTCCTCGAGCGGCTGCTCGAGCAACAGGGTGCTGCCGGCAAATGCCGGCAGCACCTGCCGCAGAGACGCCTGGGTCAGCAGCAGCCTGATGCCGCTGTCCTGCATCATGTGTTGCAGACGGTCCTGGGGATAGGCCGGGTCCAGCGGCACATAGGCACCGCCGGCCTTGAGGATCGCCAGCAGGCCGATCAGCATCTCCAGGCCACGCTCCGCCGCCAGCCCCACCAGCACATTGGGCCCCACGCCCTGCTCGATGAGTTTGTGCGCCAGGCGGTTGGCCCGTTCATTGAGCTGCCGGTAGTCCAGGTGCTGCCCCTGGAACGTCAGGGCGATGGCCTCGGGCGCCTGCGCCGCCTGCGCCTCGATCAACTGGTGCACGCAGGCCGTCGAGGGGAATGCCTGCGGCGGCGGATTCCACTGGGCCACGATCCGCGCCTGCTCCCCGGCGTCGAGCATCGGCAACAGGCCAATGCGCTGCTCGGGCTGGCGGACCATGCCCTGCAGCAACTGGCGCCAGTGGCCGGCCATCTGCTCGATGGTCGCGGCATCGAATACGTCGGTCGCATAGATCAGCGCGGCGGCGATCCGGCCCTGGGTCTCGACGGTGTCCAGGGTCAGGTCGAACTGCGCCGACTGCCCCGCCGAGTCCAGGGCTTCGATGCTCAGGCCCGGCAGGTTGAGGGCGCCGGTTGGAGCCGCGGCCTCGACCTGATGGTTGAACATCACCTGGAACAGCGGGTTGTGGCTCAGGCTGCGCTCCGGTTGCAGCGCCTCCACCAATTGCTCGAAAGGCAGGTCCTGGTGCGCCTGGGCCGCCAGGGCGGTTTGCCGCACCTGCTGCAACAGTTGGCTTACGGACATCTGCCCGTCGATCTCGGCCTTGAGCACCTGGGTATTGACGAAGAAGCCAATCAGGCGCTCGGTCTCGACCCGGTTGCGGTTGGCGATGGGCACACCGACGCGGATATCGGCCTGGCCGCTGTAGCGGTGCAGCAGAACCTGGAACGAGGCCAGCAACAGCATGAAGAGGGTCACCCCTTCACGCTGGGCCAGGCTGCCCAGGGCTTCACTCAACGGCTGCTCCAGGATCAGCTCCAGGCGCGCGCCGCGATGGCTCTGGACGGCCGGGCGCGGACGGTCCAGCGGCAGCTCCAGCAGGGGCTGCTCGCCCCCCAACTGCACCGTCCAGTAGGCCAGTTGCCGCTCCTTCTCACCGGCTTCCATCCAGTTGCGCTGCCAGATGGCGTAGTCGGCGTAGTGGATCGGCAGCGGCGGCAGCTGGGGCTGTTGCCCCTGGCTGTAGCCGATGTAGAGGCTCATCAGCTCATCCACCATGACCTGCATCGACCAGCCATCGGAAACGATATGGTGCTGGGTCAGGACCAGCACATGGTCGTCCTCGGCCACCCGCAACAGGCCGACCCTGAGCAAAGGCCCTTGCAGCAGATCGAACAACTGCCGGGTCTGGGCCTGCACGAAGCCCTGCACCGCGGTGTCGATCTCGCGTTCATCGGCCATGGCCGGCAACGACTGGCGGGCGACTTCCAGGCGCACCTCGGGCAGCACCACTTGCACCGCCGCGTCAGCGTCCTCGACGAAATGCGTGCGCAGGCTTTCATGGCGGGCAATCAGGGTGTCGAAGCTGCGCTGCAAGGCCTCCACGTCCAGCCGGCCACGCAGGCGCAGGGCCTTGGGGATGTGATAGGCGGTGCTGTCCGGCGCCAGCTGCCAGAGAAACCACTGGCGTTGCTGGGCATAGGAAAGCGGCAGACGCGCCTGGCCCAGGCGCACCTGCGGAATCGGCAGGTTGGCCGGGGAAATGCCCTGCTCCAGCATCTTCTGCAGGTAGACCTTGCGCTTCTCCAGCGGCAGCAGGATGAAGCCTTTGACAATCTTCAGCGCGGTGGCGTTATCCATTACACAGCCTCCATTTCGTCGAGCAACAGCGCCAGCGCACTCAGGTCGGCGCCCTGCGCCTGGCCCGGGGCCTGCTGCAACTGGCTGACGAACAGCCCCAGGGTTGGAAATTCGAACGCCATCTGCACACTGACTTGACGCCCAAGCTTGAGCTGGACTCGAGAGACCATCGCGGTTACCAACAAGGAATGCCCACCTGATTCAAAGAAGTTATCGTTCATGCCCACTCGCTCGACTTCGAGCACCTCGGCCCAGATCGCCGCGACCTGTTGTTCCAGCTCGCTCTGCGGCGCGACATAGGCCTGCTGCAGCAGGCTGGCGTCGGCCTTGGGCAGGGCCTTGCGGTCCAGCTTGCCGTTGGGGCTCAGCGGCAGCGCTTCCAGGAACAGCAGGTGCGCCGGCAGCATGTAGTCCGGCAGCACGGCCTTGAGCGCCGCTTTCAACTCGTCGCGCAACCGGGCCTGGTCGTCCTGGCTGTTTTGTTCCGAGCGCTGCGCCAACACGCCCTCGGCGGCGACCAGATAGGCCACCAACTGCGGACCACCGGCCGCCTCCTGGGCCAGCACCACGGCTTCGCGCACCTGGGGCAGTTCCAGCAGGCGCGCTTCGATCTCGCCCATCTCGATCCGGAAACCGCGGATCTTCACCTGATGGTCGATACGCCCGGCGTAATCGATCACGCCCTCGGCGTCGTAGCGCGCCAGGTCACCGGAGCGATACAGGCGCCCGCCGTCCTGGCTGAACGGGTCGGGGATGAAACGCTCCGCCGTGAGACCTGGACGATCGTGGTAACCCCGGGCCAGCAGCTCGCCGCCGATCATCAGCTCGCCGGTGGCGCCCTTGAGGGTCAGGTTGCCGCTGTTGTCCAGCAGGTAGATGGAACGGCCCGGCAGGCCCTTGCCCAGGGGAATCTGGCTCGGCAGGGTTGCCTCGTCCCGCAGGTAGCGGCTGCAGTCATGGGCGGTGACACTCACCGTGGCCTCGGTGGGCCCGTAGGTATTGAGCAGGCAAACGTCCTTCAACCCGGCCTTTTTCCAGGCGGCCACGCCTTCCGCCGCCATGGCTTCGCCGCCCAGGTTGAGCTGGCGCAGGCGCCCGAAGTCCCGGGGTTCGCGGCTGGCGTAATCCTTGCCGAGCATGAACCAGTAGGCGGTGCTCAAGTCGACGATGCTGATGCCCTGCCCGATCAGCTCACGGTAGAAGGTCTCGCTGTCCCACAGGTCCTTGCCACGGATCACCACCGAGGCGCCGCAGATCAGCGCCGGGTACAGCTGCTCGACGAAGGCGTCGAAGTTGAAGGTGGAGAACTGCAGCCCGCGGTCCTCGGCGGTCATCTTGAAATAATCCCGGGAAACCTGGGCGTGCCGGCTCAAGGCAGCGTGGCTGATATCCACGCCCTTGGGCCGCCCGGTGGAACCGGAGGTGTACATCACGTACGCCAGGTTGCCGGCCTGGGCCCGCGAGCGCGGATTGTCCAGGGGGTAGCCGCGCAGGCTGTGCTCATGCAGATCCAGGCACAGGTACGGCACCGCTACGCCGTCCTTCAAGCGTTCAAGCAGTGGCGCCTGGGTCAGCAAGAGCTGGATGCCGCTGTCCTGCATCATGTAGTGCAGGCGGTCCTGGGGGTATTCCGGGTCCAGCGGCACGTAGGCGCCACCGGCCTTGAGCACCGCCAGCAGGCCGACAATCATGTCCAGCCCGCGCTCCACGGCGATACCGACCCGGACATCCGGACCGATGCCCTGCTCGATCAGCTTGTGGGCCAGCTGGTTGGCCCGCTGGTTGAACTGGCCGTAGCTCAGTTGCTGGCCATCACACAGCAGTGCCACGGCATCCGGGGTGCGCTGGGCCTGGGCCTCGATCAACTGATGGACAGACTGCGGCGCCAGGTCCCGCGCCGGGGTCCGGCCGCGCTGCTCGTCGATCAGCCGACGCTCGGTGGCGCCAAGCAACGACAGCTCGCCGATGCTGCCCTGCGGGCTCGCCAGCATGCCCATGAGCAGTTGCTCCAGGTAGCCGGCCAGTTGCTGGATGTCCGCCTCGGCAAAATGCTCGCGGGCATAGCTGTAGTCGAAGGCCAGGGTCTGCCCCAGGTAGACCGACAGGGTCAACGGGTAGTTGGTCTGCTCGTGGTTGGCCGCCACGCCGAAGCTCAACTGCGCCGGAGCGCCTTGGGCCAGGGCTTCGGACACCGGGTAGTTCTCGAACACCAGGATGTTGTCGAACAGGGCTTCGCCCCCCAGGCCGGCCCAGCGCTGCACGTCATACAACGGCGTGTGCTCGAAATCGCGCAGGGCCAGGTTGCGTTCCTGCACCAGCTGTAGCCAGGCGCTGGCGGCCATGTCCGGACGCGGCGAGGCCACCACCGGCAAGGTGTTGATAAACAGGCCGATCTGCTGCTCCACGCCTTTGAGTTCCGCGGGACGCCCGGACACCGTGGCGCCGAACACCACCGTGTCCTGCCCGGTGTAGCGTTGCAGCAACAACAGCCAGGCAGCTTGCACCAGGGTGTTGACCGTGACCTTCTGCTGGCGGGCGAACTCGCTCAAGCGCTGGGTCTGCTGCTCGTCCAACTGCTGCTGGTAAGCCCCATGGCCTTTGTCCAGGGTGCTCGGCCCGCTGCGGCCGATGGCCTGGGCCAGGCGGGTCGGCTCGTCCAGGGCCGCCAGTTGCTCTTTCCAGAAGGCCTCGCCGACCTGGGCATCCTGGCGCTGCAACCAGGCGATGTAGTCGCGATAGCGGCCTGGCGCCGCCCCCGCCGATTGCCCCGAGTAACGTTGCAGCACTTCGCCCAACAGCCGCGAGTTGCTCCAGCCGTCCATGAGGATGTGATGGTTGGTGTAGATCAGGTGATAACGCTGGTCGTCGATCCGTACCAGGGTCAGGCGCAGCAACGGCGCCGCCGCCAGGTCGAAACCGCGCTGGCGCTCCTGCTCGGCCAGGGCGTCCAGGTCCTCGGCCGCCGATGCCACGGCACGCCAGTCATGCTCGACAAAATCCAGGGCGATGCGCTTGTGCACCACCTGGATCGGCGCCGGCAACTCGCCCTGCCAGAGGAAACCGCTGCGCAGGATATCGTGACGGTCGATGGCCTCTTGCCAAGCCTGCTGGAAGCGCTCGGGATCGAGCCCGTCCACATCCACCCGCAACTGGTTGATGTAATCGCCGCCCTGCTGCTCGTACAGGGTATGGAACAGCATGCCCTGCTGCATCGGCGACAGCGGGTAGAGGTCCTCGACCTGGGCCAGGGACAGCGGCAGGCGATCCAGTTGCTGCTGGCTCAGGCCCGCCAGCGGGAAGTCCGACGGTGTCACGCCACGGTGCTGCGGCTGGCTGCAATGCTCGATCAGCGCCTTGAGTTCCTCGGCATAGTCATCCGCCAGGCGCTGGATGGTCGAGCGCTCGAACATTGTCTGGCTGAAGCTCCAGCCCAGCTTCAACTGACCGCCATAGACCTGGCCATTGATGCTCAGCCAGTTGCCCAGCGGCGCCTCGGCACTCTGGTCTTGGCCCTTGGCTTCGGCGCTTGGGGCAAACCAGGCATCCGGCTCGTCGAAGCTGGCGTCGAACTGGCCCAGGTAGTTGAAGGTGATGCGCGGCACCGCCAGGGCCGCGAGGGTTGCCTGGGCATTGGCATCCCCCAGGTAACGCAGGGCGCCGAAGCCGATGCCTTTGTTCGGCACCGCGCGCAGTTGTTCCTTGATCTGCTTGATCGAGTCGGCCAGGGCCGCCTGCGGTGTCAGCTTGACCGGGAACACGCTGGTGAACCAACCCACAGTGCGGCTCAGGTCGATGCTGTCGAACAGCTCCTCGCGGCCATGGCCTTCCAGTTGCACCAGGGCGTTGGCCTCGCCGGTCCAGCGGGTGATGACCCGCGCCAATGCCGTCAGCAACAGGTCGTTGATCTGGGTGCGGTAGGCCGCCGGGGCATCCTGCAGCAGACGCTGGGTGTAGGCCTGATCCAGCTCGGTGCTGACGCTCAGGGCATCCTTGATCGCCACCCGGTCCGTTACCCGGTCGCAGGGCAGGCCCGACTCGACGCCCTGCAACTGCGCCTGCCAGTAACCCAGCTCCTGCTGCAGCGCCGTGCTGCTGGCATAGGCTTGCAGTTGCCCGGCCCAGGCCTGGGTCGAGCTGGTCTTGGCCGGCAGCCGGATGGCTTGCCCGGCCGCTTGCTGCACCAGGGCCCGATGCAGGTCTTCCAGCAGCACCCGCCAGGACACGCCGTCCACCACCAGGTGATGGATCGCCAGCAGCAGACGCTGGCTGCCGTCCTGCAAGGTGCAGAGCACGGCGCGCAGCAAAGGCCCCTGTTGCAGATTGAGGCTGCGTTGCGCCGCGTCGCACAGCGTTTGCAGTGAATCCTCAGTGGCGTCGTCCACCAGCCACAGCAGCGCATCGGCTTGCATCGCGGCCAACGGCGCCGAAGTCACCGGCGCCGACGGCGCATAAGTCGCGCTCCAGGCTGTGCCCGCTTCGACAAAATTCAGGCGCAGGCCGTCGTGGTGTTCGAGCAAGGCGTGCAAGGCGTGCTCCAGCGCCTTGGCACTCAGGGCTTTCAGCGGCTTGAGCAGCACCGACTGGTTCCAGTGCTGACGCTCCGGCACCGGGGTGTCGAAGAACCATTGCTGGATCGGCAGCAGCGCCATCTGGCCACGCACCGGGCCCTGGTCGATCTGCAACCCGCCCTCGCCCTGCTCCGCCACCGTGGCCAGTCCTTGCACCGTCTGGTGCTGGAACAGGTCTTTCGGGCTGAAACGGATACCGGCCTGACGGGCGCGGCTGACCACCTGGATCGAGATGATCGAGTCGCCGCCCAGCTCGAAGAAGTTGTCGGTGACACCGACCTGTTCCAGCTTCAGCACATCGGCCCAGATCGCCGCGATCTGTTGCTCCAGGTCGTTTTGCGGCGCCACATAGGTCTGCTGCATCAGCTGCGCATCGACTTTCGGCAGCGACTTGCGGTCCAGCTTGCCGTTCGGTGTCAGCGGTAGCGCTTCGAGGAACAGCAGGTAGGTGGGCACCATGTAGTCCGGCAGGTTTTCCCGCAGGCGGGCCTTGATGCTCTCGCGCAACTGCGCCTGACGTTCGGCGCTGTGCGCCACGTCGGCGTCCACCGGCACGATATAGCCCACCAGTTGCTGGCCGCTCGGCCCGGGCTGGGCGATCACCGCCACTTCCAGTACCGGCTCCTGTTCCAGCAGCCGTGCCTCGATTTCACCCAGTTCGATACGGAAGCCCCGTACCTTCACCTGATGGTCGACACGGCCCACATATTCCACCAGACCGTCGGTGCGGTAGCGGGTCAGGTCGCCGCTGCGGTACAGCCGCGCCCCGCTGGTGCTGTAGGGATCGGGAATAAAGCGTTCCGCTGTCAGCCCTGGCCGATCCAGGTAACCCCGGGCCACGCCCAGGCCACCCAGATACAGCTCGCCCGCCACGCCAACCGGCAACAGGTTGAGGTTGGCATCGGCCACGTAGGCGCTGCGATTGCCAACGATATTGCCGATCGGCGCATAGGCCGCATCGCACGGATCGCCGGCCTTGGCCTTCCAGATCAGCGGAGTGACCACGGTTTCGGTCGGGCCATAACCGTTGAAAATGTACTTGGGCCGCAGCACGCGCCAGGCCAGGTCGTAGCTGGCCTGGGGCACTGCGTCGCCGCCGAAGCAGTAGACCCGCACCGCCGGCGGGTTGCCGTCGCGTTCGGCGTGCACCGCCAGTTGTTGCAGGTACACCGGTGGGAACACGCCCACGGTGACGCCATAACGGTGCATCTGTTCGTAGGTGAATTCCGGCGACCACAGGCTGTCATCACGGATCAGCACGCTGGCACCGTAGATCAGCGGATGCATCCAGCCTTCGTGAGAGCCGTCGAAAGCGAAGGACATGAAATGCAGCTCGCAATCCGCCGGGCTCATTTCATAACGCTCGCCAGTAGCCAGGCTGTGCATCGCCAGCGGACCGTGGGACACCGCCACGCCTTTGGGCAAACCAGTGGAGCCGGAGGTGTAGATCACGTAGGCCAGGTTTTCCTCGGCCAGGGTCACCTCCGGGCTGGTCGTCGGGTAAGCCGCGAAGTCAGCCGCGCCTTCGACGCTGAGGGTCGGCAAACCGTCCGGGATCGGCAAGCGCTCCAGCAGATGGCTCTGAGTCAACAGCAGCCACGCGCCGCTGTCCTGCATCATGTAGCGCAGACGGTCCTGGGGGTACTCGATATCCAGCGGCACATAAACCCCACCGGCCTTGAGCACCGCCAGGAAGGCCACCATGATTTCCGCGCAACGCGGCATGGCGATGGCCACCCGCACTTCCGGGCCGACCCCCAGCTCGATCAGCTTGTGCGCCAGCTGATTGGCCTGAATGTCCAGCTCGCGATAGCTCAGGCGCTGCTCGGCGAACAACACCGCCGGCGCCTCCGGCGCCTTGGCCGCCTGGTCGGCGAACAGCTGGTGGACAAAACGCTGGGTCGGATAGACCGCATCAGTGTGATCCCAGTCCTGGCGAATCCGCCCCTGCTCCTCCCGGCCCAGCATCGGCAATTCGCCAATCGCCTGTTGCGGTTCGAGCATGCCTTGCAGCAGGTTGCGCCAGTGATCGGCGAAACCCTCGATGGTCGACACCTCGAACAACTCAGCGGCATAGATGAACGACGCATTGATCCCGGCGTCGGTCTCCAGGGTTTCCAGGGTCAGGTCGAATTGCGCGGTACCGCCCTGCAGGACCATCTCCTCGGCCTGCAGGCCCGGCAGGCTGGCGCCGTCGGCGCTTTCCCCGGCAATGCTCAGGTGGTTGTACATCACCTGGAACAGCGGGTTCTGGTCCAGCGCGCGCTGGGGCTTGAGCGCATCCACCAGGCGGTCGAACGGCAGGTCCTGATGGGCCTGGGCAGCCAGGGCCGTGGCCTTGACCTGACGCAGCAACTGCCCCACCGCCAGGTTCGGCGCCAGGTCGACGCGCATCACCAGGGTGTTGACGAAGAAGCCCATCACGCCTTCCATTTCCTGGTGCCGACGGTTGCTGACCGGCACGCCGATACGGATATCGGGCTGATCGCAATAGCGGTGCAGCAACAGGGCGAACGAACCGAGGAACAGCTGGAACAGGGTCATGTCATGCTCGCGCGCCAGGCGCCGCAGGCCCTGCTCCAGGTCCAGCGGCAGGCGCAAACCCAGGCGCTCCTGGCGATGGCTCACCAGGGCCTGGCGCGGATGGTCCACCGGCAGTTCCAGCACCGGGTGCTCCAGCCCCAGCTGCTCGCGCCAGTAATCCAGTTGCCGCTGCTGCTCGCCCTGCTCGAGCCAGGCCCGGTGCCAGCTGGCGTAGTCGGCGTACTGCACGCTCAGTTCATCGAACCGCGGCGCCTGCCCCTGGATGAACCCCCGGTAGAGGGCGACGAATTCCCGGGCCAGCACACTCATGGAGGCGCCATCGGAAATGATGTGGTGCAGGGTCACCACCAGCAGGCAGTCCTGCTCGGCGATCTGCAGCACCCGGGCCCGGCACAGGGGGCCGTGCTCCAGGTCGAACAGCACCTGGGTTTCTTCCAGGGCCCTGGCCTCGACCGCCTCGCGGGACAGGTCCGGGGCCAGGCGTTCCCAGGCCAGGGTAATTTCACCCTGGGGGTGCACCACCTGGCACAGACTGTCCCGGTGCTGGGTAAAGGTGGTGCGGAAGGCTTCATGGCGTCGGGCCAGGGCGTCGAAGCTGTGCTGCAGCGCCTGCCGGTCCAGCGCCCCCTGGAGCCGGACCACGATCGGCGTGTGGTAGGCGGTGCTCTGGGGATGCATCTGCCAAAACAGCCACTGCCGCTGCTGGGCATGGGACGCCGGCAATGGCTCGTCGCGCCCTAGCGCCTCGATCAGCAACAACGACCCCGCGCCGGCGCAAGCCTGCACCTGCTCGACAAACTCATCCAGGCGCGCGGTCTCGAACAGCACCCGCAGCGGCACCTCCGCCGCCAGCAGCCGGCGGACCCGGGAAATGATCTGGGTGGCCAGCAACGAATGCCCGCCCAGGGCGAAGAAGTTGTCGCTCAGGCCCACCCGCTCGACCTTGAGCACGTCCTGCCAGATCGCCGCGATGCCCCGCTGCAGCTCGCTGACCGGCGCGACATACGCCGCCACCGGCGCCTGCTGCTGCAACGGTGGCAAGGCCCGCAGGTCGAGCTTGCCGTTGGCGGTCAACGGCATGCCTTCCAGGGCCATGAAATGCATCGGCAGCATGTAGTCGGGCAACGCCACCGCCAGCTGCCGGCGAATCTCCTGCCAGGCCGCTTCCGGCTCCTGGACACTGGCTTTGGCCAGCACCACATAAGCCGCCACTTGCGGCTCATCCGCCACGCTGACCACCTGGGCCACGGCATCCTCGACCTGCGGCAACTGCTTGAGCGCCGCGGTGATTTCCCCCAGTTCGATGCGGTAGCCGCGAATCTTCACCTGGTGATCGATGCGCCCCAGGTAATCGATGACCCCGCCATCGAGGTAGCGCGCCAGGTCACCGGTGCGGTACAGCCGCTGCCCGTCGGCGCTGAAGGGGTCGGGAACGAAACGCTCGGCGGTCAAGGCCGGCCGGCGGTGGTAGCCCCGCGCCAGGCCGGCGCCCCCCAGGTACAGCTCGGCCGGGGTGCCGGGCGCCACGGGCTGCAACGAGGCATCCAGCACCCGGGCGCGAACGTTGGCCAGCGGCTGGCCCAGGGGCACCACCGCCAGGGCCTGATCCACGGCAGCGGCAGCCAGGGTCAGGGCGCCGACCGTGGTTTCCGTCGGGCCGTAGTGGTTGAACACCGCGCACTGCGGCGCCAGGGCCGCGATCTTTCTGACCAGCGCCGCCGGGCAGGCTTCGCCACCCAGCACCAGGCACTGCCTTGGCAGGGAACGGGCCGGCTCCGCGCCGCTCATCAGCGCCTGCAAATGCGAAGGGACGATCTTCAGCACATCGATTTGCCGGGCGTCCAGGTAGGCCGAAAAGGCCTCGGCATCCAGGCCGGTATCCAGGTCGATCACATGCAGGCAACTGCCGGAGCACAGGGCGCCAAACAGCGTGGTATGCCCCAGGTCGGCGGCAATGGTGGAGACCACCGCCATGTTGCGCGCGCCCCCCAGCGGCAGGCGCGCCAGGATCGCCTGCACGTAGTTGGCCAGGGCTGCGTGGGTGATGGTGACGCCCTTGGCGGCCCCGGTGGAACCGGAGGTGTAGATCGAATAGGCCAGGTGCCCGGCCTCGACCCGCGGCAGTGGCGCCTGCGGGCCGGTGGCCGGCGCCCAGCTGTCCGGCTGGTCCAGCAACAGCACGCTGACCTGGGCCGCCAGCGGCAGCCGCGCCTGCACCGCGGTCTCGCTCAGCAGCAGGGTAACGCCGCTGTCTTGCAGCATGTAGCGCAAGCGTTGCTCGGGGTACTGGGCATCCAGCGGCACATAGGCACCGCCGGCCTTGAGCACCGCCAGCAAGCCCACCACCATCTCCAGGGAGCGCTCCACGGCGATCCCCACCAGCCCCTCGGGGCCCACGCCACGCAGTACCAGGGCCGCAGCCAGGCGCGCAGCGCGCTGATCCAGCTGGCGGTAACTCAGGCACTGCTCGCCGAACACCAGGGCCGGGGCCTCGGGCCGTACGCGCACCTGCTCGGCGAACAGCTCGAGCACCGAAACAGCGGCAAACGCCTCATGCGCACCGACGCCCTGGGCCAGGGTGGCCTGGCGTTGCTCGGGGCTGAGCAGCGGCAGCTCGGCGATCGCCGACCGCGGCTCACGCACCATCGCCCACAGCAGGTTCTGCCAGTGGCCGGCCATGCGCTCGACGGTCTGTTCCTCGAACAACTGGCAGTCGTAGGTGAAGGCGGCCTGCAGCCGGCCACCGCGCTCGAAGGTGTCCAGGGTCAGGTCGAACTGCACCGTGCGCTCGTTGCGCGCCAGGGCCTGCACCTCAAGACCGGAGCGGCTGCGCAGGGTGGTCAGCTCGGTGACCTGCGGCTGGTGGTTGTAGAGCACCTGGAACAGCGGGCTGTGGCTCAGGCTGCGCTCGAGTTGCAGGGCCTCCACCAGCCGCTCGAAAGGCAGCTCCTGATGGGCCTGCGCGCCCAGGGTGGTCTCGCGGATATCCGCCAGCAGTTGCTCCACCGTCAAGTGCGGGCTCAACTCGCTGCGCAGCACCTGGGTGTTGACGAAGAAGCCGATCAGCCCTTCGGCTTCCTGGCGCGTGCGGTTGGCGATAGGCACGCCCACGCGGATATCCTGCTGGCCGCTGTAGCGCGCCAGCAGCAGCTTGAAACCGGCCAGCAGCACAGCGAACAGGGTCACCCCCTGCTGTCGCGCCAGGGCACCCAGTTGCTGGGCCAGGTCCGGCGCCAGCTCGAAGTCCAGGCGCCGCCCCTGGCGGCTGGAATGGGCCTGGCGCGGATGATCGGTGGGCAACCTGAGCACCGGATGCTCGTCCCCGAGCTTGGCCCGCCAGTACGCCAGCTGCCGCTCCTGCTCCCCCGCCTCCAGCCAGCTGCGCTGCCACAGGGCGTAGTCGCGGTACTGGATCGGCAGGGCCGGCGCACTCGGCGCCGCGCCCTGGAGCAGCGCGTCGTAGGCTTGCAGGAACTCCTCGATCAGCACGCCCATGGACCAGCCGTCGGCGACGATATGGTGCAAGGTCAGCAGCATGACGTGCTCCTGCTCCCCCAATCCCAGCACACAGACCCGCAACAGCGGCCCCTGCTGCAGATCGAAGGGCCGGCGCGCCTCGGCGTCAGCCCGCTGCCGCACGCTGGCTTCGCGCAGCGCAGGGTCAAGGTCGCTCAGGTCCAGGTAATCGATGCTCACCTGGGTCGTCAGGATGACCTGCCGCGGCTCGTCCTGCTCCAGGCGGAACACCGTGCGCAGGCTTTCATGGCGCTCCAGCAGCCAGTCGAAGGCCCGGGCCAGCACCGCCCGATCCAGCGGCCCGCTCAGGCGTACCGCGTTGGGCAGGTTGTAGGCCGCGCTCTGCGGGTCCAGCTGCCAGAGAAACCACATGCGCTGCTGCGCGTAGGACAACGCCTGGCGGTCAGGCACTGCGACCCCCGCGGGAATAGGCAGCAGAGAGAAGTCGACGCCTTCCTTGTCCAGAGCCTTCAAGAACAGCCGGCGCTTTTCCAGCGGCAGTTCAATGAATCTACGGGCGAGCTTCAAGGAGTCTTCGGCATTCATCGGGGGTCATCCGTACTTGCGTGTGGGGTATCGAGCATTGGCTCGGTCATCCCTACGGAACGGATGAAGGCCCGGGAAAATTAACCCCGCGCGCCACGCCGGCCGCCAACCCCAGGGCCGCGCAGGACAGGCCGGCCAGCGGCCCCGACGGTAAATCGGACCCGCCCCCCTTCGTTCCTTGCTTATCCCCCCTTGCAACAGGTACCCGCCCATGTCCTCCGCTCAATCGCTGACCGACATCCTCACCCAAGGCTTGCGCAAACTGACGGGCATCGACCGGCCCAGACCCAAGGGCTACCGGGTGATCAACGTCGAGCTCAAGCGGCGCATCGTCCTCAGCCCGTCCCTGGTGCGCCTGGTGTTCGCCGGCGAGGACATCGCCCAGGCCCGCACCCTGGCCCCGGACCAGCGCATCAAGCTGCTGTTCCCCGGCGCCGACGGCAGCGTCCCGCAACTGCCGGTGGAAGGTGACTGGCACGCCGCCCGGCGCAAGCTGCCGGCCGAGCAGCAGCCGCCGATGCGCACCTACACCATCCGCGCCCTGCGCCTGCTGCCGGCGGAGCTGGATGTGGACTTCGTGCTGCACGGGGTCAACGGCCCCGCGTCCGGCTGGGCCACCCACGCCCGGCCCGGCGACCGCCTGCAGATGGTGGTACCGAACAAGGCCTACAGCGGCGATCCCGGCGGTTATGAATGGATGCCGCCGGCAGATATCCGCAAAGTGCTGCTGATGGGCGATGAAACCGCCCTGCCGGCCATTGCCGGGATTCTCGAGGAGCTGCAGGAGTATCCGGATTACCCGGATGTGCAGGCGTTTATCGAAGTGCCCCACGAAAGCGACTGCATCGACTTGCGCTGCAACCCCCAGACCCGACTCAACTGGCTGCCGCGGGACCTGTTGGGCGCCCAGCACGGCGAAACCCTGATCCATGCCGCCCGGGAGCTGGCCGAGCTGCCGCCGCCCCACACCGCGCACCGGCCGGTCAAGGTCCGCGAGGGCGACGAGGAACAACGCCCCTGGGAGACCGCCACGCCGGCCGACAACAGCTTCTACGCCTGGGTGGCCGGCGAGTCCGCCACGGTGATGAGCATCCGCCGCCACCTGATCAACGAACGCGGCCAGGAACGCCGCAACCTGACCCTGATGGGCTACTGGCGCCTGGGCACGTCGTTGGGCTGATACATCTGCCTAGGCCTTGAGAACGCCGCGGCCGTGCCGGCCGATCGCAGCCTGCGGCAGCGGCTACACCCACTCCTGTAACCGCTGCCGAGCCCGCGAGGCTGCGATAAGGCCCGCAGGGCCTTGCTTGACGATCTTGCGATGGGGCCACTGAGAGCGCCGCGGCCGTGCCGGCCGATCGCAGCCTACGGCAGCGGCTACACCCACTCCTGCAGCCGCTGCCGAGCCCGCGAGGCTGCGATAAGGCCCCCAGGGCCTTGCTTGACGATCTTGCGATGGGGCCACCGAGAACGCCGCGGCCGTGCCGGCCGATCGCAGCCTGCGGCAGCGGCTACAGGACCGCCGCGGTTTCGGCTTGCAGGTGACGCCGACGATGCACCTCAAGGTGGCCCTTGATCAGGCTCAGGACCCTGGCTTCGTGTTCGTGGATGAAGAAGTGCCCGCCCGCCAGCATGTCCACAGAGAAGCTGCCCTGGGTCTCCTTCCTCCAGCCAATCAACTGTTCGGTGGTGGCCCGGTCGGCCTTGCCTCCCAGGACATGCACCGGGCAGTTCAGCAACGGTCGCTGCAGCGGGCGAAAACGGCCACACAGGAGAAAGTCGGCGCGCAGGATCGGTAGGGTCAGGCTCATCAATTCCTGGTTGGCCAATACCTCTTCGCTGGTGCCATTGAGGGTGCGCAACTGTTCGATCAGTTGTTCGTCCGTCTTGGGGTCGGCAAAACCCCGGTCGTAGTCGGTGCGCAGGGTCGGCGCCGCGGTCCCCGAAGCGAACAGCGCCACCGGTTCCGGACAACCCAGGGCCCGCAGGGCGTGGGCCAGCTCGCAGGCCAGCAGCGCTCCCAGGCTATGGCCGAACAAGGCATAGGGCGCACGCAGGCCCGCGCGAACTTCCACCGCCAGTTGCCGCGCCAGCTCGCGCATGTCGGTGGCCAGCGGCTCGGCATAACGGGCGCCCCGCCCCGGCAGTTCCACCGGCTGCAATTTCAGCCATTCGGGCAGCTTGCGCCGCCAGCGGCTGTAGACCATGGCGCTGGCTCCGGAATACGGCAGGCACAGCAACGTCAGCTGGGTCACGGTGTTCCCCTTGAAAAAAATGATGGTAAAGACTGGACGTGCCACCTGGCCGGCAAATTAGTGCGGCAGCCGGCCTGACGCCCATCTGTAGGAGCAGCCGGTCGACACTCGATGCTCGCGATGGTCGTTAACGACACCGCGTCTTGCATTGGGTAAACGCGGTGTTCTCAGGTTCATCGCGAGCAAGCTTCGCTCCTACATTAGATCTCCTTCGTTTGACCGGTCGTCATTGAGTCAGTCGTCCCCATAAATTTCCCGATACAGCCTTCGTTCCCTGCTGCAGATCAGACCAACCAACAAGAGAGATCGCCGTGGACTTGCAGACCCTTCTGTCAAAGCTGTTAGCCAATGCCGGTGCCGTGGGAATCGAAGGCACCTTTCAGTTCGTGTTCGGTCCACAGCTGGCATTCTGGTCACAGGTCCAGACGCACAGCCGCACCGAAGCCGGCCGGCACCCGGCGCCCGACGTCACCATCGAGGTCGCCCAGGCCGACTTTCTCGGGATCATGGGCGGCAGCGCCAACGTCGAGGAACTGTCCGCCAGCGGCCGCCTGAAGATCGGCGGCAACATGGGCCTGGCCACGCTGCTGCCGCAGATCATCGACCATGCCCGGCATGGCGGTGGCGCGCTGGAAAAGAAAGTCGAGATGAACACCCGCTAACCTACCCCGCCGCGCTACAGCGAGACAGTCTCGGCCGGCCTGCCGACCCAGTGCACGGTGGAACGGCGTCCGCGCAGCGGGCTGTCGGTGGAGGAGTTCAGGACGCGTTACCTGCCCCAGGGCATTCCCGTGGTGATCAGCGATGCCCTGCAGGACTGGCCGCTGTTCCAGCTCAGCCGCGAAGAATCGCTGGTGCACTTCGCCGAACTGCAAGGCATCACCCGCCACGGCGACTACGTGAAAAAGACCTTTTCCACCGAGCGCGATTTCCGCTCCACCTCGATGGCCGAGTTCATCGCCTCGCTGGACAACCCGGCGCCGAAAAACGCCGACGGCGAACCGCCCGCCTACATGGGCAACAACATCCTGCCGGCGCAGTTGCTGGAGCAGATCCAGTACCCGCCTTACTTCGACCGCTCGCTGTTCATCCCGCCACGAATCTGGATCGGCCCCAAGGGCACCCTGACCCCGCTGCACCGCGACGACACCGATAACCTGTTCGCCCAGGTCTGGGGCCAGAAGTCCTTCATCCTCGCCGCGCCCCATCACCGTGAGGCGCTGGGCACCTGGTCGACCGCGCCCCAGGGCGGGCTCGACAGTTGCGAGGTCAACCCCGACGCGCCGGACTACCAGCGTTTTCCGGCCTCACGGGACGTGACCTTCCTGCGGATCATCCTGGAAGCCGGCGACCTGCTGTTCCTGCCCGAGGGCTGGTTCCATCAGGTGCAGTCGGTGTCCACCTCGCTCTCGGTGAATTTCTGGGTCGACTCCGGGCGCGGCTGGTAAGGCTCAGGCGACCGCCGGCTGGCTGCGGGTCAGCCGGCGACAGCTCTGCACCGCCGCTCCCAGCACCACCACCCCCGCCGCCTGCGCCACCCAGAAGCCGCTGCGCGCGCCAAAGGCATCCACCAGCCAGCCGGAACTGGCGGCGCCGATGGCCACGCCGATGCTGACCCCGGTGACCAGCCAGGTCAGGCCTTCGGTGAGCTTGGCCGGCGGCACGATGTTTTCCACCAGGGCCATGGCGACGATCAGGGTCGGGGCGAAGAACAGGCCGGAGACGAACACCGCCAGGGACAGGCCGAAGATATTGCTCGCCAGCAGCAATGGCAGGGTGGTCACGGCGGTGGCGATACCGCCGTACATGAACAGCCGCGGCAGCGGGATATTCAGTTTCAGCGCGCCGAAGGCGATGCCCGCCAGGCAGGAACCGATGGCGTACACCGACAGCACGATGCTCGCCGCCGCGGGTTGCCCCTGCTGCTGGGCGAACGCCACGCTGACCACATCCACCACGCCGACGATCATGCCCATGGCGATCATCAGCAGCACCAGCAGCTGCAACTCCAGCGAGCGGATGATCGACACGTCGTGCCGGGCCTCATGGGGATGCACCGGCGGCTCGGTCGCCCGTTGCGCCACCAGCGCGGTGACGCCGATCGCCAGCATCAGCAGCGCCGCCAGCGGCCCGGCCTCGGGGAAGGCCGCCACGCACAGCCCCACCGACAACGGCGGGCCGACGATAAAGCACACCTCATCGAGCACCGACTCCAGGGCATAGGCGGTCTGCAACTGTGGCTGGCCGCGATACAGCTCGGTCCAGCGGGCGCGGACCATCGCCGGCATGCTCGGCATGCAGCCGGCCAGGGCGGCGAACAGGAACAGCGTCCAGTGCGGCGTCTGCAAGCGGGTGCACAGCAGCAACGCCAGCAGTGCCCCGCCGCCCACACCGGCAGCGATCGGCAGCACCCGGCCCTGGCCGAAGCGGTCGACCATGCGCGACACCTGGGGCGCGCAGAAGGCCGTGGCCAGGGCGAAGGTCGCCGCCACCGCACCGGCCAGCGCGTAGCCGCCCTTGAGCTGGGCCAACATGGTGATCAGGCCGATGCCGGTCATCGACATCGGCATCCGCGCAATCATCCCCGCCACCACGAAAGCGCGACTGCCGGGGGCCTTGAACAGTTCGCGGTAAGGGTTTGCCATTGCGAGGTCTCTGCAAAATCGTGCACGTTGCCACATATGCATCGGCATGAGAACGTACGCCGCCAAAAACGCCCACACGATCCCAACCCAATTACAGAAAGCCCGTTCAGAGCATGCTTCCGATAAAACCTGCCCTCAGGCTCACCAGCAAAAACGCCCTCTTCATTGCGCTGGGAGTGATCCTCCCGCTCCTGATATTCAACCTCTGGTTCTTTCTTCAACTGGCCATTGAAAAAAAAGAAGTGCCACGACTCCATGAACTTGCAGTGAGCTCATTTACCTCGGGTTCAAGCGCACTGATCGGCGTACTGATCGCAGCCTATCTTGCGTATCGCTATAACACCCTCATCGAAAGCCAGAAGCGCGAAGACGCTGAAGTCCGGGCCCTGAGAAAAGCGATCTTCTGCATCGCCATAAAGCTGAACAAGATCGTCGACATCTATAACAATTATCTCAAGGAAAACGAGTCGAACGAGCATCGCTGGGCACGCGCCCCGGGGGCCGGCCCGATTGCCTTGAACATCCTGGAAATCGATTTCAACGAACTGGGTTTTCTGCATGAAGAGCATGGAAGGACCTTGCTCGAATTATCTGTCGCGGAAGAAAGCTACATTGCCGCCATCAACGCCATTAATGAGCGCTCAAGACTAGTTTCGGAAAAACTTGAGCCTGCCCAAAAAAAGGCTCAGGAAAAATTCAACACCCAACGCACCGCAGGCAGCGCCAATCAACTTGGGTATAAAAATCTCAAGGAATACGTTGACGATGACATCTACCAGATCATGAGTAAGGCCACTGACAGCTACTACCGGGTCTTCCAAAGTACAGTGGAAAAATACACCGCCATACAGCCTCAGATCCTGGAGTTGGCCCAGCAGCGTTTTCCCTACATAAAGTTCATGGATCACCAGAAGATACTTGCAGACTTGAATGCTGCCATGCACGCCCAACCCTGATAGCTCGCGCGAAACTAATATGACATTTCTGCACTGAACTCTCGTCCTGCCAAATCGGTCAACCGGGCAACGACAACTGCTCGGGTTGCCCAATATGCAGATTTCCCTGAACCAACAAGTCGCCCTGGTCACCGGCGCCAGTTCCGGCATCGGCGCCGCGGCGGCCACCGCCCTGGCCGCGGCCGGGGCCTCGGTGGTGCTCAATTACCATCGGCAGGCGGCGCCCGCGGAAAAGCTCGCCGCCGACATCAACGCCTGCGGCGGCCGGGCCATTGCCGTGGGCGCCGACATCTCCCAGGAAGACCAGGTCCAGCACCTGTTCGACAGGGCCCTGGAAGCCTTCGGTTTCCTCGACATCCTGGTGGCCAACTCGGGCCTGCAAAAAGACGCCGCCACGGTGGACATGACCCTGGAGGACTGGAACCAGGTGATCAACGTCAACCTCACCGGCCAGTTCCTCTGCGCCCGCGCCGCCCTGCGCATTTTCAATCGCCAGGGCATCCGCACCGGTGTGTCGCGGGCCGCCGGCAAGATCATTCACATGAGCTCGGTGCACCAACGGATTCCCTGGGCCGGGCACGTCAACTACGCGGCGTCCAAGGGCGGCGTGGACATGCTGATGCGCAGTCTGGCCCAGGAGGTCAGCCACCAGCGCATCCGCGTCAATGCCATTGCCCCGGGCGCGATCGCCACGCCGCTCAATCGCAAGGCCACCGAGGGCGCGGCCGAGCGCAAGCTGCTCGAGCTGATTCCCTACGGGCGCATCGGCGACGTCAAGGACGTGGCCAACGCCGTGGTCTGGCTGGCCAGCGATGCCTCCGACTACGTGCTCGGCAGCACCCTGGTGATCGATGGCGGCATGAGCCTGTACCCGGAGTTTCGCGACCATGGCTGACACTGAACGACAGGCGCCGATCGACGCCCACGGCATCATCGGCGACCTGCGCAGCGCCGCGCTGGTCAACGACAAGGGCAGCGTGGATTTTTTCTGCTGGCCGGAGTTCGACAGCCCGTCGATCTTCTGCTCGCTGCTCGACACCCCGGACGCCGGCATCTTCCAGCTGGCGCCGGACCTGCCCGACGCCCGCCGCGAACAGATCTACCTGCCCGACAGCAACGTGCTGCAGACCCGCTGGCTGAGCGAACGGGCCGTGGTCGAAGTCACCGATTTGCTGCCGATCGGCGACAGCGAGGACGACCTGCCACTGTTGATCCGCCGGGTGCGGGTGGTCAGCGGCCGCGCCACCCTGCGCCTGCGCTGCGCGGTGCGCCATGACTATGCCCGCGCCACCACCCGCGCGCGGCTGGACGGCGACGCCGTGTACTTCGAGGCCGATCGGCAGCCGGGCCTGCGCCTAATCGCCAGCCAGCCCCTGCGCATCGACCGGCAGGCGGCGGTGGCCGAGTTCGAGCTGGAACAGGGGCAGAGCGCCGAATTCATGCTTGGCGGCATCGACGATCCGCGGCTGGTCACCGGTGGCAGCGGCCTGTGCCTGGAACGCACATTGAAGTTCTGGCGCGACTGGATCGGCCAGTCCAACTACCGCGGCCGCTGGCGCGAGATGGTCAACCGCTCGGCCCTGGCGCTGAAGCTGCTGACCTCGCGCAAGCACGGGGCGATCCTCGCCGCCGCCACCTTCGGCCTGCCGGAAACCCCGGGCGGCGAACGCAACTGGGATTACCGCTACACCTGGATCCGCGACGCGTCGTTCACCGTCTACGCCTTCATGCGCCTGGGCTTCGTCGCGGAGGCCAACGCCTATATGCGCTGGCTGCGCGGGCGGGTCAGCGACTGCCGCGGCCAGCCGGCCAAGCTGAATATCCTGTACGCCATCGACGGTCGCCAGCAGCTGCCGGAAACCCGGTTGCCGCACCTGTCCGGGCATGGCGGCGCGACGCCGGTGCGTATCGGCAACCAGGCCTATGAACAGGTCCAACTGGACATCTTCGGCGAGCTGCTGGACGCGGTGTACCTGGTCAACAAATACGGCGAGGCGATTTCCCACGAAGGCTGGAAACACGTGGTGGACGTGGTGGATCAGGTCTGCAGCAGCTGGGACGGCGAGGATGTGGGCATCTGGGAAATGCGCGGCGAGCAGCATCACTTCCTGCATTCGCGGCTGATGTGCTGGGTCGCCCTGGACCGGGCCATCCGCCTCGCCTCGAAGCGCTCGCTGCCGGCGCCGTTCGCCCGCTGGGACCAGACCCGCCAGGCAATCTACGACGATATCTGGAGCAACTTCTGGAACGCGGAACGCGGGCATTTCGTCCAGTACCGGGGCGGCACCGCCCTGGACGGCTCGATGCTGCTGATGCCGCTGGTGCGCTTCGTCGGCGCCCGCGACCCGCGCTGGCTGGCGACCCTGGAAGCCATCGAGAGGACCCTGGTGCGCGACGGCATGGTCTACCGCTACCGCAATGAAGACAGCCAGATCGACGGCCTGGCCGGCACCGAAGGCGCATTCGCCGCCTGCTCGTTCTGGTACGTCGAATGCCTGGCCCGCGCCGGCCGGCTGGAGCAGGCCCACCTGGAATTCGAGCAACTGTTGCGCTACGCCAACCCGCTGGGGCTGTACGCCGAAGAGTTCGACAGCCATGCCCGGCACCTGGGCAACACCCCCCAGGCACTGACCCACCTGGCCTTGATCAGCGCCGCGAGTTTTCTCGATCGCCGGCTCAGTGGCGAGAAGATCCTCTGGCAGCCTTGACCCGCAATACGCCCCATCGCCTCGCGCCTACAGAAAACAAGCCGTTCGCGGCAACGGCGGTTTGCGGGCAGAATAGGCCGCCCAGTTCCCTCAAGGATTCCCATGCGCCAGGTGCTGCTGATCATCGACGTGCAACCCTCGTTCAACCCGCCGGACTGGCTGGTGAACGGCATCAACGCCCTGCTCGGCCAGTTGCCCTCGGTGGCCACCGTCGAGCGCCATGACGAAAGTCGCACGCCCTTCGTCCGCCAGCTCGGCTGGTGCCCCGCCGCCGATGACCACAGCCTGGTCGCCGCCGACCGCGTCTTCATCAAGCACGGCTACGCCCCCACGCCGGACACCATTGCCTACCTGCGCAGCCTGGCCCCGGACCGCGTGCTGGTCTGCGGCATCCAGACCGACACCTGCGTGCTCGCCGCCGGCTTCGCCCTGTTCGACGCCGGCCTGCAACCGACGCTGATCACCGACCTGACCGTAGGCTCGTCACTGGACCGCAGCGGGCAGTTGGGCGTGCGGTTGTGGCAGCACCATTTCAAGCACCTCACGACCAGCGCCGAGCTCGCCTTCCTGTAGCCGCTGACTGATGTCTGAAGCATTCGTCAGCCAGGGCAAAGCCCACGAACGAGGTCCTGGCGCGACACTGGCCAGGCATGCAGTTTGAGCTAAGGTTGCTGTTTTCCCTGTCGCCGGATCCGTCATGAACAGCTCGCTCTCTGTCCAGTACATCCAGACCCCGTCCCTGCGCATCGCCTACGAACACCACGGCCCCGCCGACGGCGAGCCGGTGATTCTGTTGCATGGTTTTCCCTACGACCCTCGCAGTTACGACGAGATCGCCCCCGAGCTGGCGGTGCGCGGCTATCGGGTGATAGTGCCGTACCTGCGCGGCTACGGCCCGACCCGTTTCGCCGGCCCGGACATCCTGCGCTCCGGGCAACAGGCGGCGCTGGCCCAGGACCTGCTGGACCTGATGGACGCCCTGGAGATCCCCCGGGCCGCCCTCGCCGGTTTCGACTGGGGCGGTCGCGCCGCCTGCATCGTCGCGGCCCTGTGGCCGGAGCGGGTGCGCTGCCTGGTGAGCGCCGACGGCTACAACATCCAGGACATTGCCCGCTCGACCCAGCCGCGACCGCCCGAGACCGAGCACCGGCTCTGGTATCAGTACTATTTCCACACCCAACGCGGGGTCGACGGCCTGACCGCCAACCGTCGCGAACTGTGCGCACTGTTGTGGCAACTGTGGTCGCCGACCTGGGATCGCGGCCAGGAACTCTATGGCCGGAGCGCGCCGTCGTTCGACAACCCGGACTTCGTCGAGGTGGTGATCCACTCCTACCGGCATCGCTTCATGTACGCGCCGGGCGACCCGAGCCTGGAACACATCGAGCTGGCCCTGGCGCAGCAGCCGCCGATCCGCGTGCCGACCCTCTCGTTGTGCGGCGGCGATGACGGGGTCGGCCCGGCGAGCGAAGAGGACGAAGACATCGGCCTGTTCACCGGCCCTTACCAGCGCCGGGTCTTGCCCGGGGTCGGCCACAACGTGCCGCAGGAAGCGCCGCACGCCACCTTGCAGGCATTGCTGGAACTACTGGAAGCCTGACTCCCCCTCCGGCGAAAAGCGCTCCCGATAGGCCTGCGGCGTCACGCCGACGACCCGCAGAAAGCTGCGGCGCAGGGTTTCTTCGCTGCCGAAGCCGCACTGCACGGCGATACGCTTGATCGCCACGCCGCTGTCGCCGAGCAGGCGCCGGGCGCTTTCCACGCGGATCTGCTCGATGGCCCGGGCCGGGGTCTGGCCGGTGTCGGCGCGGTAGTGGCGGACAAAGCTGCGTTCGCTCATGCCGGCCCGCTCGGCCAGGGCCGGGATGTTCAGGTCGCGACCGAGGTTTTCGGCGATCCAGGCGTGCAGGTCGTCGAAGCGGCTGCCCTGTTTTTGCAGGGCCAGTGTCGCGCTGAACTGCGACTGGCCGCCCGGGCGCTTGAGGAACACCACCAGTTGCCGGGCCACGTCCAGCGCCATGGCATGCCCCAGGTCCGCCTCCACCAGCGCCAGGGCCAGGTCGATACCGGCGGTGACGCCGGCCGAGGTCCACACCGGCCCCTCGTTGATGAAGATCGGGTTGGCTTCCACCCGCAGTTGCGGATATTGCCGCGCCAGTTGCTCGCAGCGGGTCCAGTGAGTGACCACCCGGCGCCCGTCGAGCCAGCCGCTGGCGGCCAGCAGGAACGCCCCGGTGCACACCGACGCCACCCGTCGCGCCAGCGCCGCCTGCTGGCGGACCCAGGCCACCAGCGCCGGATCTTCCGCCGCGGCGTACACGC
Source organism: Pseudomonas sp. GM17 (assembly GCF_000282175.2). Classification (NCBI taxonomy): domain Bacteria; kingdom Pseudomonadati; phylum Pseudomonadota; class Gammaproteobacteria; order Pseudomonadales; family Pseudomonadaceae; genus Pseudomonas; species Pseudomonas sp. GM17. The sequence goes on from NZ_CP124732.1 coordinate 5,336,423, forward strand.
CCCAGCCGCCGGCGATGACCAGGGTGTCGCAAGGCGTGCCCGGCGCCGGCAAGGGCTCGGCCAGCAGCGCCAGCCCGGCCGAGGTGGTCACCGGCCCGTCGCCCGCGGCGATCACATTCACCGCGTAGGGCAGCGGCAGGCCTTTGTGCCGCGCCAGGTCGTTGGCCGAAGCAAACACCTGCAGCGGGCCCGTGACGTCGAGTACCTGGGCGTTGGCGAAAGTCAGTACATGAACGGTTCTGGCGGTCTGGGACATGATTGGCGTAAATCGTGGGTAGGTTGGCGTATTCGCCAAAGCCTAGGGCGCTAGAGTCGAACCGTCCAGCCACATAAGAGCGGACACCTTCGAACTTCTCCAGGGAGATACCCCATGACGCTGCAGATCGGTTTCCTGTTGTTCCCCAACGTCCAGCAACTCGACCTGACCGGCCCCTACGATGTGCTCGCGTCGCTGCCGGACGTGCAGGTGCATCTGGTCTGGAAGGCGCGCGGGCCGGTCACCGCCAGCACCGGCCTGGTGCTGCAGGCGACCACCAGCTTCGCCGATTGCCCGCCGCTGGACGTGATCTGCATCCCCGGTGGCGCCGGTGTCGGGCCGTTGATGGAAGACCCGCAGACCCTCGACTTCATCCGCCAGCAGGCGGAGCAGGCGCGTTATGTCACCTCGGTCTGCACCGGCTCCCTGGTGCTTGGCGCCGCCGGGCTGCTGCGGGGCAGGCGCGCCACCACCCATTGGGCCTACCACCATTTGCTGGAGGCGCTGGGGGCGATCGCGGTACAGGAACGCGTGGTGCGCGATGGCAACCTGTTGAGCGGTGGCGGGATTACCGCCGGGATCGATTTCGCCCTGACCCTGGCCGGCGAACTGTTCGGCGATGCAACGGCGCAGCGGGTCCAGCTGCAACTGGAATACGCCCCGGCTCCGCCGTTCGCGGCCGGTAGCCCAGAGACAGCGCCCAAAGCGGTGGTGGAGCAAGCCCAGCGGCTCGCGGCGAACTCCATCCAGCAGCGCGGCGAGATCGTCGACAGGGTCGTGGCGCAGTGGCAGCAGGCCTGAGACGGCGCTTACAGAAGCTGAAGAAAGATGCGGACCAGGGCAACCTTATCGGCCAGCTGAGCCCTGGCCGCATCTTCGATGAACCGGCGTCAGGCCGGGACTGCTTGCTCACTGGCCTGTCGGAGGTAGTCGATCGCCTGCTGCACGGTCTGCAGGCCATCGGCTGCGTCGTCCGGGATCGTGAGGTCGAACTCGGCCTCCAGGGCCGACACCAGTTCCACCCGGGCCAGCGAGTCTGCTCCCAGGTTCTCGACGAACGAGTCCTGGTTGCCGATCTGCGCCAGGTCGACGGCCAGTTCGCTCGCCACCACTCTTTTCACGCGTTGTTCGAGGGTTTCCATATTCATTCCCTTGCAGTTGGATGCGTACCACGAAACAGTGGCCGACCCGCGCCGGCCACCGGGTTCTTGCGCCTTGGCGAGGCGCCTCAGACCACCGTCAGGTGCATGAAGCCGCCGGAGAAGCGCCCGCTTTCCGGGACGAAACACAGCACGCGCTGCCCCTTGTGCAAGCGCCCGGACTCCAGCAACTCGTGGATCATGATGTAGATCGACGCCGAGCCGGTGTTGCCGCGCTCGGACAGGTTGGTGAACCAGCGCTCCTGGGGAATCGCCAGTTCGGTGTTTTCCAGGCACTCGGCAATCGGCTTGCGAAAGTATTCCGATGACATGTGCGGCAGGAACCAGTCGATGGCCTCGGGCGACAGGTTGCGCTTGATCATCACCTCCTTGAGCGGCTTGCCGAGGGTGTACTTCACCACGTTCTCGTTCAGCAGCCGCACGTCCTGCTTGATCGCGAAGATCGAGCGCGAGGCCCACTCCTCCGGGGTCAGCAGCTTCCAGCCGATCAGGCTGTCGTCCTCGGCCTTTTCCGCGCCGGCGTACATGCAGGTCGGCAATTCGTTGGCGTAGGAGAAGATGTCGATCCAGTCGATACGCAGCGACAGGCCGCCGGCCCGTGGCTGGTTCTCGAGCAGGAAGGCCCCGGCCCCGTCGGACAGCATCCAGCGCAGAAAATCCTTATCGAAGGCGATTTCCGGGCGGGCTGCCATCTGCGCCACCAGCGCCTCGTTTTCTGCATCGAAATTGCGCGCATGCAGCACCGGCGAAGGCACCTCCGAGGCGGTAGCCACGGCATTGCGGCTGGCCCCCGCAAGCACCGACAGGTAGGCATATTTCAGCGCGGTGAGGCCCGCCAGGCAGATGCCGGCGGTGGACACCACCTCACAAGGCTTGTTGCCCAGTTCGCCATGCACCATCACGCCATGGTTGGGCATCAACTGGTCCGGCATGGTGGTGCCGGTGGACAGGCATTCCATGGCGTCCAGGGTAAAGCCGTCGCCCACCAGGCCCTTGATCGCCTCGGCGGTTATTTGCGCGTTAGTGAAACGGGGAATACCGGTCTGCGGGTCCAGCACATAATAGCGCTGCTTGATTCCGTTATTACGCAGCACTACTTGCCGAGACCGTGAAGGTCGCCCGCCTACATACCCGAGAATGCTCTCCATCGTATCGTTATCCACTGCCTCTCCCGGCATATAAGTGGATGTTTTCGTGATATAGACAAACAATTCACTCATGATGATTTCACCCTTCGGATTCAAGATTTAGTTGCGAACCGGACGGCTGTTCGTAATAACGCTGTAACTGATCGAGCCGCGTCCGGATAAAGGGATGAAGCAAACGGCGTAACACCAGTGAAACAGGCAGGACAGTCAAGATGACCAGTAATAGATAAACGATGAACAGGCACAGCAAGAGTCGCCGTAGCCATTGCCCATACTTGCCGAAACGGCAAATTATTCCCGACCAGAACTTGAAGCCTCTATAGGCCGCCCGCTCGCTGAGTATCAGCCCGGGGTTGACGGTCGCCGCCCCCAGCCCTGCCAGCATCGGCCCGTCGGCTTGCTCTTTATTGGCCTGCAGGGCGGCATTCAATGCCCGCCCGAAACGTGCGGCGCCCTGGATATCCTCGGCGCTGATCCCGGCCTTGGGCAGGCCGAGGAATGACTCGCGGCTGCCGGTGAACATCCAGCGCGGCGTGGTAATCAGGGTGGCGAAGGTGTTGGCCCGGTCGGTCAGCACCACGTTGTCGAGCAACCGCGCGCCGGCCTCGTGCAGCAGGCGCTTGACCGCCTCCTGGGCCATCAGCCACATGTTGCGGCAGGCGATCACCGTGACCACCGGGCGCCCGGCCAGCAGGCGCTTGCCTTGCGCGCTCTGGAGAAACGCGGTGATCAGCGGCGACGGCGACAGGTACCAGACCTGATACGCCAGGATCACCAGGTCGAAGGGCCCGGGATGATCGGTATGCAGCGGTTCGATGGCTGGCGGGCTGAGCTGTACGGTCTCGGGAAACACGTCGAAAAACCGGCCCACCGGCCAGGGAAACGGATAGGCGACCCGGGGCTTGAGCACCATCTCATGCACCTTGACCTCCCGCGTCGAACGCAGGGGCGAGATCAGGCTTTCGACTACGTCGTTCAACTGACCGCTTTGCGAATAACGAACCACAAGAACATGTTTCATAAGTGCGGGGACCTTTGGCTTTTCAACCACACAGACACGCCAGAGATTCACTTGAATGTGAACTTCAGCATAAAAGGCAGTTTTTATAAGTTGGGCACGACGAGAAAGACGCGCACTGTATTCGTGGCTGGTCGAACTTAAAAAACAAAACATGCTGCACGACAAAAACAGCAGCACCCGGAGCAGCGGCCTGGTGACGAACTGAACCCGGAAATCGCCCACCCCGCATGACAAATACTTTCTGCCTGTTTTTGACAGAAAGAACCTGTAGTGGGACAGAACCCGTCTTCTGGTTGAAACTCTATCTGCAATCGGACGCTTGTAAACCTACCAACTCTGGTAGGCCCTTCGCGCTACCCAACGGACGAACTTACATGCTCTTATCGGAACTTTTTTAATCTAAGCAGGGCACATTCAATACTGGCTACTGGCCTTAATCAAAAAGTTTTCCCGCTAATGTCCGGGCAGCTTCTACACTCTGGCCCAGCCTTCCCTCAGGAGCCTTGCCATGCACAAGACTTACACCGGCAGTTGTCATTGCGGTGCAGTGCGCTATGAAGCCGAGATCGACTTGAGCCAGGGCACCCACAAGTGCAATTGCTCGATCTGCAGCAAGACCCGCAACTGGAACGCGATCATCGCCCCCAAGGCCTTTCGCCTGCTCAGTGGCGAACAGGCGCTGAGCGACTATCGGTTCAACACCGGCAATACCCATCATCTGTTCTGCAAGCATTGCGGCGTACGCCCCTTCGGGCGCGGTCATGTGCAGGAGATCGGCGGCGACTATGTCGCGGTGCAAGTGATGACCCTGGATGACATCGACCTGCAGGAGCTGCTTGCGGCCCCGGTGCATTACGCCGATGGGCGCCATGACAACTGGGGCAACGTGCCGGAGGAAACCCGCCACCTCTAGCTTTTCCACAGGCGAAAAAAAAACCCGCCGAAGCGGGGTTTTTCAAGACCATTACGACATCCTGTCGCTGCATCCTTGCACATGGTCGGTCATCCATGACCCTGAGCGCGTCCTGCGCTGCAGTTGGTGGGTGAAGATTAAGCCTGTCGCCCAATCGGCAACAGGCGAGATAGCAGCCAGCGCATGTAAGCCTTTCGCCATAGATCGACCTGCCAAAACCCCTAGGCCGCGTCTTCCAGAGCATGGATGGCCAACTCCGCCACTTGCAGTTGGTGTTCCGCGCTGGGTATGTCGCCGTCCTCCAGGAACCAGGCGGCGGACAGCCCGGTATAGGCCAGCACCCATTGCCGCAGGCGCTTGCGCTCCAGCCCGGCGGCCTGGGCGATGACCTCGACCTGGCGGGTGAAGCGCCGCGGATCGCTGCTGGTCGCCAGGTCCGGGTTGCAGATCAGGTTGGCGAAATCAAAACCGCGCTCGCCCATGACCCGCTTGGGATCGATCACCAGCCAGCCGCGTTCCTCGAAGTCCAGCACATTGTCGTGATGGATATCGCCGTGCAGCACCACCTGTTCCCGAGGGGTAGCCAGCAGTTCATCGGCCGTGGCCAGGCAGCGCAGGAAAACCCCACCCTCGCGCCGGGCGGCCGGGCGCAGGGCCTTGAACCATTCCTGCAGGCTCAACAGCGGCGGCAAGGGCGTCGCGCGTGGCGCATGCAGGCGTGCCAGGCTGGCGCAGACGATCCGGCTGACCTCGTCGTCTTCGCCGGCCAGGGCCATCTGCATCAGCGAACGCCGGCCCATGGCCCGCTCCATCAACAAGCCATCGCCATGGTGCGCGTAGACCCGGGCGGCGCCCTCCCCGGCCCACCAGACCATCAGGCGGTTACCGTATTTTTCCTCGTCGTCGAGGGCGATCTTCAGCATCGCCGGCGCATCGTCCAGGCGCACCGGCAACACGTGGCTGCCAGGGGTGACGATGGGCGCGCCATCGACCTGCAGGTTCCAGCGTTTCAGGTAAAACTCGAACATCCGTGACTCTTTCCGTTATGACTCGACAAAGGCCTGCAATTGACCCAGGGCATGATCCCATTGCTGGCTGATCACCTCCAGCGAGCGCCGGGCCTCGGCCAGCCGGCCCGGTTCGAATGCCCACAGGCGCTCGCGCCCCAGCTTGGCGTCGCGCACCAGCCCGGCCTGCGCCAGCACCCGCAGATGCTTGGTCACCGCCTGGCGGCTGATGTCGGTGCCGAGGGTCAACTGGCTGATCGACAGGGCGCCGCCGCCACACAGAATGGCGACGAGCCGCAGGCGGGTCTCGTCGCCCAGTGCCGCGAAGATCATGGCCGAGCCGTCCAGCGATGCCGCCACTGGCAGCAGGGATGTGGAAGGGGTATCAGGGGCCAAGGTAGGTCTCGATATTGTTCATCTGCTCGTCCCAGCCGCGGCTGTTCATGCGAAACGCCTTGAGCCGCCGCTCGGGTGGAATGCCATCGAACCCCGACTCGACCACCCGCAGCAAGGTGCCGCCGTCCAGGTCTTCGAGCTCGAATTGCACCAGGGTGCTGGGCTCGGCGCAATAGTCGACTCCAGGCTCCACCGCGTACGGGTGCCAGCTGAAGGCGAACAGGTGTTCGGGCTCCAACTGCTCCACCAGCACATCCCAGACCAGGTGTTCATACCCGGGATAGGTAATCTGCCCCCGGGTGCGTTGCCCGACGACAAAACGCTGGCCCGCGAGCGCCACGCCGAACCAGCTGCCGAACGCCTCGGCATCCGCCAGCGCGGCCCAGACACGAGAACGGGTTGCCTTGAGCAGGATCTTTCTTTCGATGCGATCTGATGAGTTCATGGGTCACCTCCAGTGATCACACCCTAGCTCGCCCTGGCAGAAGAGCAACCTTTAAGTTGCATTTTTTCGCAAAGACGGACACGCGGTCGTCGTCAGGGCTAGGATGCAGGCCAAAGAGCTGTCGCCAACCAGAACCGGGCGGCCCGCAAAACGTCCTTGATGCCCCCTTGATCGTCCATCGCGAGAATCAGCATGAACCCACGTATTTTCCTGGCCCTGGCGCCGCTGCTGCTGACCCCGCTGGCCCAGGCCACCGATTGTGCCAACGCCAGCACCCAGGCCGCCATGAACCAGTGCGCCGCCGAGCAGCACCAGGCGGCGGACAAGGAACTGAATACGCTCTACCAGCGCATCACCCAGCGCCTGAAGGACAACCCGGACGGCAAAAAGCTGCTGGTCGGCGCCCAGCGCGCCTGGGTGGCTTTTCGGGATGCGGAATGCGGGTTCGCCGCCTCCGGGGTGGCCGGTGGCAGCGTCTACCCGTTGATCTACAGCAACTGCACCACCGACCTGACCAAGGCCCGGGTCGAGGCGTTCAAGACCTATCTCAAGTGCCAGGAAGGCGACCTCGGCTGCCCGGTGCCGGGGAATTGAATCGGCGGCGATCTTTAGATTTTTCGCGAGCAAGCTCGCTACAGGGCGTCGCCGTTCCTGTAGGAGCGAGCTTGCTCGCGATGGCTAGCGCTCGAACACCTGGGCCGTGGTGATCGCCATGTCCCCGCCCGGCAGCTTGATGCTGCCGATCTGCTTCAGGCTGTCGGCATCGAAGATCGCCACGTCGTTGAAGGTCCCGGCCAGGTAGATCTTGCTGCCCGCCTTGTTGAACGAAATGCAGTAGTAGGAATGGTCCAGGGTGGCGGCCTGGAGCAGTTTTTTCTGCCGGATGTCGTACTTGGCCAGGCGGTTGAGCACGCCGAACATCAGGTTCGGGTCCTTCGGCGAGCGCATGCCGCTGAAATAGATTTCCGTCAGCGGGCCGAAGTCGGTGGTTTCGCTCTTGCCGGTTTTCAAGTCGATGCTGAACAGGCCGTACAGGTACTCGGCGCTGGCCGGGTCCTGTTTCTGGTCCTTGAACTTGGCGGCGGTGTAGAGCAGCGAGAAATCATGGCGCCAGGTCTGCTGGTTCCACACGTAGAGCACGTCCGGCGCGCTGTAGTTCGGGCGTTTCCAGTGGCGGCTGGGGATCAGTACATCGAACTTGCCGGTCTTGACGTCGACCTTGTACACATCCGCCCCGGCCACATAGAGCGAGCCGTCGTCACCGCTCTGCATGATGGTCAGCTGCCGCGGCGCCGGGAAACTGCGCACCGGCTTGGCCTTGAGCCCGGCGTCGGTGGCATACACATCCAGCCGCGGCTGCTTGACCTCATAACGGTCGTTGAGCATCAGCGTCGGGTTGGCCACGGTGTACAGCTCCTTGCCGTCGTGGCTGACGGTGAAGGCGAACATCGAGCGCGCCTTTTCCCCCGGCTGCTGGGTGATGCTGGCGTGGAACACCTGCTTGCAGCTGTCCAGCTCGACCCCGTAGACATCGGCGTAGTGGTTGTTCAGCACGTAGGCGACCTTGCGGTCCGGCGCCAGTTGCACGGTGCCGGGGCCGAAGGCGTCGGGCATCTTGCAGGTCTTGTACAGCGTGTCGCTGGCCAGGTCGATCACGTGCAGGTTATTCGGATAGTTGGTGGTGACCATGTATTCATGGCCGGCGTTGAGGGCCTTGTCACTGTTGTCATCGGCCAGGACGCTGAGGGAACAGGCCCCCAGGACGGCGGAAGCGGCCAGGCCGCAGGCATTGATCAAGCGCATGCTGGAATCCTTCTACTGACCGATTACTTGTCTTTAGGGAACACGGTGCCGAGGTTGCGCCAGTTCTCGTTGGAGGCCTGGGCGTCCTTGTTCCAGTCGGGGTAGGTGCTCATCATGTCCGGCACCTGGGCCGGCCACCAGCAAGGGTCGGAGCAACCGTAGAGGTCGGCCTCCATCGGCTGGCACAAGGACGACACGCCACCGAAGGCATCGATTTCCCAGCCCGGGTCGGTGGTCGAGGCACAACCGGCCACCGAACTCATGGCGACCACCTCTTCGATACGGTTCTCGTCGGCGGCCTGCTCCAGCTTCTGGGCTTTGTTATTGATCGGCTTGAGATGTTTCATGTCAGTGGGCCTTGCGCGGAGTGATGTAACTGCTGATGAACGCAGGGTTGCGGGCCATGATCCGGCTGTAGACCTCGATGCCGAAATCCACCCAGTCACGCATCAGTTCGCAATAGTGATAGGTCGGGTGCGCCGGGTCGCCGTAGCGGGCGTAACTCTCGTGGTAGCAGCCGCCGGAACACAGGTTGCGGATGCGGCAGCTGTCGCAGCCGGTGTTGCTGCGGTCCAGGCGCTGGGACAGGAAGTCGTTGAGCTCCATCTGCTTCACCCCGCCCTCGCGCACATTGCCAAAGGTCGGCAGCGATGAGCCGGTAAAGCGGTGGCACAGGTTCAGCTCGCCCTTGTGGTCCACCGCCAGCATCTTCAGGCCGGCGCCACAGGGCAGCGCCTTCTTGTGGCCTTCGTGGATATCGGTGATCAGCTGGTGCAGGTTGGAGAAACCGATATTGCGATGCTCCAGGGCCGCCTCCAGGTAACGCCGGCCCAGGCGCTTCATGCTGGCGAAGACTTCGATCAGTTCTTCGCCTGTGAGGTTGAAGCTGCTGATGTCGCCCGAGGTCACCGGGGCAAACCCGACCTCGGCGAAACCCAGTTCGTTGAACAGGTGATCCCAGATGGTTTCCACATCGGTGACCCCGGTGGTCAGGGTCACCCGTGCGCCGACCGGGCGGCTGTCGTAGCGCGCCAGCAGCATCTGCGCCTTGCGCCGCACCACGTCATAGGTGCCCTGCCCGCCCACGGTGATGCGGTTGCGGTCGTGCACGGTCTTCGGCCCGTCGATGCTCACCGACAAGCCAAAGCGGTGGGCATTCAGGTAGTCCACCGTTTCCTCGGTGAGCAGCGTGGCATTGGTGGTCATGACGAACTCGACGAACTTGCCCGCCTCGCGAAAACGCTTCTCGCAGTAGTCGACCATGTACTCGATCAGCTTGCGGTTGCTCAGCGGCTCGCCACCAAAGAACACCACGGTGAAACGTTCCTCGTCGGGGGATTCCCTGAGCAGCATTTCCACCGAGGCGATGGCCGTCTCGACGTCCATCTTCTTGCCCGCCGAGGGCTTGTCCAGGTCCTCCTTGTAGCAGTAGGTGCAACTCAGGTTGCAGCCGGTGTTGACGTTGAGCACCACGGTGTTGATTGCCGTGCGCTCGACCCGCTTGACGGTCCATTCCTCAGTCAGCGGCGAGCCGTCGCTGACCAGCTCCAGGGCGATCAGCTCGCGCAGGGTCTCGTTGATTTCCTCGCCGTCGTACTGGCTGGCCAGCCGCTGGATCAGGTCAGTGGAAGAGCAGCCCGGCCCGCGCAGGGCATCGATGATGCTGCCGGTCAAGGCATCGCTGGCGAACAGCGAACTGCTGGGGATATGGAACAGCATGCGGTCGGCATCGACCTGCACTTCGTGCAGGTTGCGTTCGACCAGATTCAAGATAGCGCCCATTGCAAACCTCCTGTGCCGGCCCCCTTTTGGCGGGGGCCCGCGGTCATTCCGAAAGGGTGTCGTCAATCACGGACCGCGCCTTAGGGGATGGGTGGATTGTTCCAGCGTTGCACGGTGACGATCAGGTGGCCTTCGCCGGTCAGGGATTTCCCAGCGTCGTCGACGGCGGCGATCACCTTGAGGTTGCCGGCGTTGTTGGTGGACATCTTGCGCTGCGGGTTCGGCCCGGCATCGCCTGGAATGAACACGCCGCTGTCGGCCTGCATCTGGCCTGCGAACTTGACGTCCTCGTCTTCCCTGGCGCGCTCGTCGAAGGCCTCGACCTTCCACTGCGCCGGGAACACGCCGATGCGATACGGCTTGCCATCGGCGCCCTTGCCCCAGGCTTCGGCATCGAAACGGCCCTGGACTTTCGGCGTCGAACCGCCACCCTCGCCAATCCGCGCCACCGAGAACTCCGGCACCACCTTGACTTCGGAGATGCTGCTGTAGACCGACAGCGTCGGGCCTTTCAGCGTGCCGACGGTGACGTTGCGCAGGCCCGGTTGGGCATTGACGGCCGCCTTGAGCCTGACCTTGATCCGCTCCGCGCTCTGCTCGATGACCTCGAGCACTTCCACGCCTTTGCCAAAGCCCGGCTTGCCGGTGAGGCCGCTGCCGATCAGGGTGACTTCAGCTTCAGCACCGGCCTTCAGGTAACCCGGCTGCACCGCCAGCAAACGGCTGCTGCCCTGTCTGGCGGCGACGAAGTCCAGGCCGCGCTCGTCGTGCTCGGCCTCGAACATCCGGCCCTGCAATGCATTGCCTTTGGCGGCGAATACCTGGCGCATGCTCACGCCGTCGATGCTGACATTGCCGCGCCATTCGTAGCCGCTGTAGAGAATCGCGCTGCCCTCGCCGTTGAACGGGCTGCCGTCGGCGTACTGGCCCTTGATGCCGACCTTGAAGCTGTCGTTGCCATCGGCAGCGACGCTCATCACCCCGGCCAGTTCGCCCTTGCCCGGCAGGTGTCCGCTGAAGCTCCAGTCGCCCACCAGGGTCTCGGCCTTGGGCGCGCTAGCCAGCCATTGGGCCCAGGCCGGGTTGTCCAGCGGATAACGCTTGGCCAGCAGCGGCACCATCTCCTTGCGCGCCAGGTCGAACCAGTCGCGGTCGCGGGACAGCGCCTGGTATTCCAGAGACGGCCATTGGCCAAGGTGGAAGTTCACCAGGCGCTCCCACTCCTGGGCCGGGCGCCGCTGCAGGGCGACCCGCGCGCCGGAGTGGCAGCGGCCGCACATCTGGCTGGTTGGTTCGTCGAACTTCTCCACCGTGTTCAGGCGCCGCTCCAGGGCGTAACGCACGCCGTCGGTTTCGCTCGGCGCCAGGCCCTGGGTGTCGGCCAGGTATTTGACCAGGGTGCGGCGATCGTCGTCGCTGATCTGCAGGCCATGCATGACCTGCATGCGGGCGATGCTCATCAACCAGCCTTCCGGGGTCTTGCGCTGGTGGCTGATGCGGCTCAGGCCGCCCGCCGTTTCCGGGGTATGGCAGCCCTGGCAGGTTTCTTTGAGGATGGCCTGGGCATCACGCGCCGCAAGGCTGGGAGGGGAGTGCAAGGCGGCGCAGACCGCCAGCGCCAGCAGGCCGCTGGACGCGCCTGCTCGGAGTGTTCTCTTGATCAAGGTCGGACCTCCACGGAGCTTTTTATTAGCGAGCTTTATTATTGTTGTGCGTCGTTTTTATGGTTTCTGCCATGCCCGGTGGCGCCGGGCACGGAGGCAAGAGAAACGGCTGGGTTGAGCAATACACGGAGCGTGCCAGCTTACAAATGATGTGTTTTATCAATGAGTTGCTGAAGTTCAAGGACACATCTCCCAGGCAACCGCCGGCCGACCGCGTTTAATTTCGCGACAACTGTTCCACTCTGAGACGAGACCCGCCTACACCCGCAAAAGCAGAGGAGTCTTGAGAGCTAAGCACAGGAAGGGAGAGATGGCTGGCGGCGGGACAGCATTCTGAATCACCCCGAGAAATGGCTGTGGCGCCCTCCTCGGCAGCTGCTACGATGCCTGGCTTAACCGCTTCAGCCCCCGGCCCTGACAGGAATCGCGCCATGCTCAATGCCCTGCTTTTCGATCTCGACGGCACCCTGACCGACACCGACCAATTGCACCTGCTGGCGTTGCAGCAGTTGTTGCTGGAGGAAGAGGGCCGGGTGTTCACCCATCAAGAGTTCGAGGCCCATGTCAGTGGCCAGGCCAACGCCAACATGTGCCGCTACCTGTTCCCGCAGCGCTCGGTGGCCGAGCACGAGGCTTTCGCCGACCGCAAGGAAGTGCGCTTTCGCCAGCTGTCGCCACGGCTGACGCCGATGCCGGGCCTGCTGCGCCTGTTGGATTTCGCCCGGGAACACGGCATCGGCGTCTGCGTGGTGACCAATGCGCCACGGGCCAATGCCGAGCACATGCTCGACGTGCTGGGGCTGGGCGATCGCTTCGACAGCGTGCTGGTGGCCGAGGAATTGCCGCGGGCCAAGCCCGACCCGCTGCCCTATCTCACCGGCCTGGAATGCCTGGGCGCCAGCGCCGAGGCCGGGATAGCCTTCGAGGACTCGATCCCCGGCCTGACCGCCGCGGTCGGGGCCGGGGTCTTCACCGTCGGCCTGGCCACCAGCCAGAGCCCCGAGGCCCTGCTGGCCGCCGGTGCGCATCTGGTGGTCGAGGACTTCAACGACCCGCAATTGTGGGCGGTGATCGAGCGGATGCTCGGCTCGCGCTGAAGCTGCGCCCAACGGTCTGATAGGAAAACTCAGAAATAACCTAAGGCTTTTTCAGTTGTGTCTGATGGTCCGGCGCGCGTTGGCTCTTGAAGATAGCGCCCCGCACGCCTGTCGTATCAAGGACCTTCATGAACGCCCTCACCTCCCTTTCCCTGCTGGCCCTGCTGGGCCTTGCAGCCAGCACGGGCCACGCCCAGGAAGACCTCGAACCGGCCCCGCCGGAAGCCACCAGCAGTTGCCTGACCCGGGGCGAAGCCATCAAGAGCAGCCTGGAAAAACTCCTGCCCGACCCTGAGCAGCGCCAACTGGCCGGCCTGCAACGGGCGCTGGAACCGCTCAGCGACTATTGCGACGGCCTGCACTTCGAGCACAACCCGCCCCTGCGCCAGGCCGAATACCAGGTGATATTGCGCCAGATGGAACTCGACGCCGCGCAGCGTTATGGCGACCCGCGCATCATCGACAAACGCAAGGCCCGGCTGACCCACGCCCTGCAAGTCCTGCAATACGCCCTTGGCGCCCACGGCAACTGAAGCGGTTTCTTGCCCGATAAGCTTCATCACCGGCTCGCTTCGGCGAGCCCGGGCCTCCTTCAGCGCCAGACTTTCCCAACAGATTCAACGACCTGCGAAATCCGTTCGGGAGTATTCAGAATTCCTCGTGAATGGGAATGCAACCAATTGTTATGCAAGGAATTTTCTAATATTTAGCTAAGATTGTTCTGACTCGTGCCGATGGATTTTGTAGGACACAGGGAGCAATCTGGAAATGAGAAACAATCAGCCCGTTACACAACGTGAAGTGGCTTTAGGGTCAAACCAGAAACTCATCTCCACCACCGATACCCATGGCGTCATCAGCTACTGCAACGATGCCTTCGTCGACATCAGCGGTTTCGACCGCGACGACCTGATCGGCGCTCCACAGAACATTGTCCGTCACCCCGATGTCCCCCCCGCGGTATTTGCCCATATGTGGGCGGCGCTGAAACAGGGCCAGCCGTGGATGGGCATCGTCAAGAACCGCTCGAGAAATGGCGACCATTACTGGGTCAACGCCTACGTCACACCGATTTTCGAGGGCAGCCGGATCGTCGGCTACGAATCGGTCCGGGTCAAACCCAGCACCGAACAGATCCGCCGCGCGCAAGGCCTCTACCAGCGTCTCAACCGCAAGCAGCCGGCCATCCCCCGTCGGCATCGCTGGCAACCGGCCCTGCTGGGCTGGACGCCGTTCCTGGCCACGGGCCTGGCCGGTGGCCTGAGCGGCCTCTGGCTGGCGCCGCCTTTGGCGCTGGCGGTGGCCGCCGGGCTCTCCGTGCCCCTGGCGCTGCTGGCGATGCAGCACCAGGGCAATGCCGCCCGGCGCCTGCTGCAACTGGCCGACTCGTCCACCTGCGACCCGTTGATCGCGCAGATGTACAGCGACGCCCACGGCCCCCAGGCATGCCTGGAAACCGCCTTCGTCAGCCAGGACGCGCGGCTGCAAACCTGCCTTACCCGCCTGCAGGACAGCGCCGAACAGCTCAATGCCCTGGCCAGCCGCTCCGATACCCTGGCCAGCGACAGCTCCCGTGGCCTGGACCGCCAGCGGGTGGAAACCGAGCAGGTGTCCGCCGCGGTCAACCAGATGGCCGCCACCACCCAGGAAGTGGCCAGCCATGTGCAGCGCACCGCCGACGCCACCCAGGAAGCCAACCAGTTGACCGGCCGTGGGCGCGAAGTGGCCCGCGATACCCGTGAAGCCATCGAACGCCTGTCCCAGGTGGTCGGCGAAACCGGGCAGAACGTGGCGCAACTGGCCAGGGACAGCGACGAGATCGGCACCGTGGTCGATGTGATCAAAAGCATCGCCGACCAGACCAACCTGCTGGCGCTCAACGCCGCCATCGAAGCAGCCCGCGCCGGCGACATGGGCCGCGGTTTCGCGGTGGTGGCCGACGAGGTGCGCCAGCTGGCCCAGCGCACCGCACAATCCACCCAGCAGATCCATGAGCTGATCACCCAGTTGCAGAGTTCCTCGCAAAACGCCGTGCAGAGCATGGAAAGCGGCCAGCGCCAGGCCGAGGAAGGCGTCGCCCGGGTACTGGAGGCGGACCAGGCGCTGCTGGGCATCAGCGAGGCGGTGGCCAACATCACCGAGATGACCACCCAGATCGCCGCGGCCACCGAGGAGCAGAGCGCGGTCGCCGAGGAAATCAGCCGCAATATCAGCACCATCGCGCAACTGGCCGACCAGACCTCGGAGCAGGCCCATCACTCGGCCGAACTGAGCAAGGAACTGACCCGCACCGCCACCACCCAGTACTCGCTGGTGGAGCGTTTCAACCGCTAGGTTCGGGGTGTACGGGTTTATCGCGAGCAAGCTCGCTCCTACAAGTAATGCGCAAACCCTGTAGGAGCGAGCTTGCTCGCGAAAAACGTCAACGATAACGCGTATTGCCCGGTTTAACGCGGTGTGCTGGAGCTCTTCGTCGGAACGCCGCCCGGAGACAAGCTCGCGCTTACAAAAGGCCTTAACTGATCGGCATTACGCCAATGCGCGGGCTTTTTTATTCTTCGAGGGCCGTCTCAGTCGGCCGCCAGCTGTTGCCGGTACTCCTTCACGTAACCGTTGGCCAACTGGTCCTTCTGCTTGTCGTCGAGGATCTTGCCGGCCATCTGGAAGAACTTCTGTTCTTCTTCCACCAGGTGGTGATGCACCTTGTCCACCAGCTTCTTCGCCGTGGCCAGCCAGGCCGGGCTGGACATCTCGGTGTCGTCCAATGCCTCCATCAGCTCGTCCATCGCGTGGTGCTCGGCAATCGCGTGCCGGCTCAGGTCGACGCCGTTGTCGTGCTCCATCAACGGCAGGTAGAAGAAGCGTTCCTCCGCCGTCTCGTGGGCCTGTACTTCGGCCTTGAGCTGGGCGTAGGCCGCGCTGCGTTCGGGGCTGTCCCCCGAGGTGCGCATCAGTTCGGCAGCGTAGCCGCGCTGGCGTTCATGGCTCTCACGCAGGGCTTCGAATATGTTCACGGGCACATCTCCACGGCAGGCTTGTCTTGACTAGACACTGGCCGTTCGACGGCAGTTCAACCGCAGATAATGGCCGTCCCCCCTCTGTAGGAGCAGCCGGTCGACGCTCGATTGCTCGCGATGACGGACTGGCGTTCGACGCGAAAACCAGAGGGTCCGTGCCGACCTCTCGCCAGCAAGCTGGCTCCTACAGGCGGATGGGGGCCAGGCGTTACTGCTCCTCGGTCTTCTGCTCCTGGCAGTCCTTGAGCAGTTGCTGTTCCTTGGCGGTGTGGTCGGCTTCCAGGAAGCTCAACAGGCCGCTGTCGCCCTGGGTGTGCCAGCGGTAGCTGTTCTGCTCGTCGTCGGCGACATACAGCGCGCCGGAGGCTGCGCGGGCGATATGCATCGGTATCAGCTGGCCCTTGTAATACAGGGTGGCGAACGAGGCGCCGTTATCGATGTTCAGGTACGCCGCCTGCACCTCTACCCCACCCTCGCAGCGGTAGCTGGCCAGGCTGCTCTGGTACGCCGGCAGTTCCGGCTCGGCCGGGGTCGTCGCGGCCTGGGCGAACAACGGCGCCAGCAGCAAGGTGGTTCCCAGAATCGTTGCAATCTTCAATGTACAGCTCCTTGTTCAGTGCACTTTCATGACAGGCCCCTTTACGACGAAGCAGGCCCCCATAAGTTCAGGCCGGGGTGTCTCAAGGCATTCGCAATTTGCGACAGCTTGTATCCGCAGCCCTTCCGTCACATCAAATAAACCCTATTAAAATCATATAGTTAATCGCAATTAAAAACTGGCACAGCGGTTGCGAAAGCCCTCGCCTCACGCATAACAAGAGGTTCTGTCATGGCTATTGCAACCCTGCTCCCCGCCACCACCGCCTTTATCCAGCGCGCCCCGCGCATGCTGATCGGCGCCGAATGGGTCGAGGCCGCCGACGGCCAGACCATGCCGCTGCACAACCCGGCCACCGGCGAACAACTGTGCGTGGTGCCGCGGGCCACGGTGGACGATGTCGACCGCGCGGTGCTGGCCGCGCGCCAGGCCTTCGACGATTCGCCCTGGAGCCGCACCCGCCCGCGGGAACGGCAGAACCTGCTGTGGAAACTCGCCGACCTGATGCAGCGCGACGCCGAGCTGCTGGCGCAACTGGAGTGCCTGAACAACGGCAAGAGCGCCGCGGTGGCCCAGGTCATGGACGTGCAACTGGCCATCGACTTTTTGCGCTACATGGCCGGCTGGGCGACCAAGATCGAAGGCAGCAGCGTCGAGGTCTCCGTGCCGCTGATGCCCGACCAGCAGTTCCACAGTTTCATCCGCCGCGAAGCGGTGGGCGTGGTCGGCGCCATCGTCGCCTGGAACTTCCCGCTGCTGCTGGCCTGCTGGAAGCTCGGCCCGGCCCTGGCCACCGGCTGCACGGTGGTGCTCAAGCCGGCCGACGAAACCCCGCTGACCGCGCTGAAACTCGCCGAACTGGTACAGGAAGCCGGCTACCCCGACGGCGTGTTCAACGTAGTCACCGGCACCGGCATCACCGCGGGCGCCGCCCTGACCCACAACCCGCGGGTGGACAAGCTGACCTTCACCGGCTCCACCGCAGTGGGCAAGGAAATCGGCAAGATCGCCATGGATTCCATGACCCGGGTCACCCTGGAACTGGGCGGCAAGTCGCCGACCATCGTCATGGCCGATGCCGACCTGGGCAGCGCCGCGGCCGGTGCCGCCAGCGCGATCTTCTTCAACCAGGGCCAAGTCTGCTGCGCCGGCTCCAGGCTGTATGTGCAGCGCAAGCACTTCGACAATGTGGTGGCCGATATCGCCGGCATCGCCAACGCCATGAAGCTCGGCAGCGGCCTGGACGCCAGCGTCGACATGGGCCCGCTGATCTCCGCCCGGCAGCAGGAACGGGTCTGGCGCTATATCGAGATGGGCCGGGACAGCGGCGCCACTATCGCCTGCGGCGGCGAGCGGTTCGGCCCCGGCTATTTCGTCAAGCCGACGGTAATCGTCGACGTCGACCAGCAGCACTCGCTGGTGCAGGAAGAGATCTTCGGCCCGGTGCTGGTGGCCATTCCTTTCGACGACGAGGCCGATGCCCTGCGCATGGCCAACGACAGCCCCTACGGCCTGGGCGCGAGCATCTGGTCCAACGACCTGGCGGCGGTGCACCGGATGATCCCGCGGATCAAGTCCGGCTCGGTCTGGGTCAACTGCCACAGCGCCCTCGACCCGGCGCTGCCGTTCGGTGGCTACAAGATGTCCGGCGTGGGCCGGGAAATGGGTTACGCGGCGATCGAGCATTACACCGAGCTGAAATCGGTGCTGATCAAGCTCTGACGACCCGCGATAGCCCATAGCACAAGCGCTCCTCAACGGCGACGCCGGGGTCTGTCCGGCGTCTCCCGACGACTGGTTCAGGGTCGCCGACCCGCTGCCCGGCCCGCGCCCCGAACGGCTGCTACGCTCAGCCCGAGCCGGCTCGACAGCTGCCCTGCGAGCCTGGCTCACCCACCTTCAACCCACACCTCATCACCACCGAAAACCCGAGGGAAGCATCATGGGATCAAATGGATATGATCACGACGGGGTCCAATGCGGATGCCACAACCCCATCTGGAACGCTCTGAAGGACACACTCGACCCGGCCAGCCATACCGCCAGCCAGCCACAGGACGCCAATGAGCTGGCAAAGGAACCGGCCGGCGAGTCCATCATCTTTACCAACGGCACCATCTACCCCTTGCGCGACGGCAACATGGACGAACGGGTCGAGGCCCTGGGCATCCACGCCGGCGACGTGGTCGCATCCGGCACCCTGGCCGCCGTCGAAGCCCGCATGAAAACCCTGGGCATCACCTACAAAAAGCAGTCGTTGAACGGCAGGACCCTGTTGCCCGGCCTGATCGAACCCCACGCCCATATCGTGCAGAGCTGTGCCATGGAAGGCTGGCTGAACCTGGGGGCCATCGATACCGACAACCCCGATGAGCACAAGAACCAGCGGCTACGGCCCACCTATGACTGGCTCTGGTTGAAAAGCACCATCCAGGCCAACCTGCCCAAGGACAACTCGACCTGGATCCTCGGCCATCAGGTCGATCCGGCGCTGATGCCCTTCCAGGTCGTACCCCACGGCCTGAACAAACTCATCACCTTCCACTGCGGCCCCGGCGACGACATCGGCAACCTGGACACCATCGACAAGCAGCATCCGATGCTGCTGATCAGCGCGTCCATGCACACCGCCTACCTGAACACCGCGGCCAGCGATGCGGTGTTCAAGAAGACCGGCGTCAGGGCCGACAACGGTGTCCTGCAGGAAGCCCAGGTGCTGGCCGCCATCAAGAGCATTCCCCTCAGGCAGCAGCTGGAAATACTCAATATCTTCAAGCACCTCGAAGACTACTTCGACAAGGCGTCGCGCCGCGGGATCACCCTGCTCTACGACGCGATGATGGACCCCCAGTCGAAGCGGGTACTGGGCGCCTACTTCCTGACCCGCCCCAGGAAGCTGCGGATCGGTTATGCCGCCGCCTGCGATGGCACGCCCGAGGCCATCGGCAAGCTGCCGCGCTACCAGCCGGTCAGCCGGGAACAGGCCAAGCGCTTCTATCAGGGCTCGGTCAAGTTGGTGTCGGACGGCTCCAACCAGGGGCTGACGGGCTATCAGGCCACGCGCTACTGCTGCGAGGCGACGCGGCCGGTGGGCAACTTCAATTTCTGCGACCAGGACCACACCCCGGTCACCCCACCCGATGCCTACAAGACCGTGGTGCGCAATGCCGTCGAAACCGGCTGGCCGCTGATGATCCATGCCAACGGCGACCGGGCCATCGAGTTCACCCTGCAAGCCTACGAGGCGGCCTTGCAGGGCGGCAGCGCCCTGGAAAAACGCCACCGCATCGAGCACTGCTCGCTGCTGACCGCGGGCACCCTGCAGACCCTGCAGCGCCTGGGCCTGTCGCCAAGCTTCCTGATCGGTCATGTCGGCTACTGGGGCTATGCCTTCAAACAGGCGATCTTCGAAGGCAAGGCCGAGCGGATGCTCGACCTGTGCCAGTCGGCCCTGGACCACAACCTGAGAATGACCCTGCACAGCGACTGTTCGGTAACGCCGTTGGGGCC
This sequence comes from Pseudomonas sp. GM17, assembly GCF_000282175.2. Lineage (NCBI taxonomy): Bacteria > Pseudomonadati > Pseudomonadota > Gammaproteobacteria > Pseudomonadales > Pseudomonadaceae > Pseudomonas > Pseudomonas sp. GM17. The sequence goes on from NZ_CP124732.1 coordinate 5,356,240, forward strand.
GCTGCGCTCCATGGAGCAGGCGGTGACCCGCAAGATGGAAGGCATTCGCGATGCCCAGGGGCGGTTCGTCCACGACCCAAGGCTGCAACCGATCCTCAATGAAGCCGAATGCCTGACGCGCAAGCAGGCCCTGAAAGCCATCACCTATGACGCGGCCTGGCAGTGCCACGCCGAAGGCTGGACCGGGTCCCTGCAGGACGGTTATTTCGCGGACCTGGTGATTCTCGAGCAGGATCCCCTCGACGAGAAAGTGCCGGCCACCAGCATCAGGGACATCAAGGTCTGTGAAACCTGGAAAGGCGGCCACCGGGTGTACGTCAATCCCGATCGCTGACCGTTAGCTGTCGCAAGCCGGGCGGCGGGGTTTGGATGGCCGCTGCGCGGATCGCGAGCAAGCCTCGCTCCTACAAGGGCGTCTCATCTTCTGTAGGAGCGAGCTTGCTCGCGATCAATCGTCCAGGCACCACACATCCGGCGATCGATCGCTGGCGCCTTTGCGGCGGCTGCGCCAGCCATGACAGGTACGTTGATTTCGTAGGAGCGAGGCTTGCCCGCGATCATTCGCCCAGGCGCCACACATCCGCCGATCGATCGCTGGTGCCTTTGCGGCGGCTGCGCCGCCGATCGCAGCCTGCGGCAGCGGCTACAAAAGCCGCCCCGTCGCATCAGGGCTGGTATCCCTGCCCCAGCAACCAGCCGCGCACGGCCTTGTCCTGCTCCGCACTCAGACCCGCCAGCAGCTGTTGCGCCGGTTCGTTGGGCAAGCGGCGCAACAACGGCGCCAGCTCCACCCCTTGCACATGCCAGATGCCCAGCGGCTGGTCCGGGGTGATCACCACCTCGGCTTCGTCCACCAGGCCGTCGCGCAATACCGGGGCGCGCTCGATACGCAGGGCGGAAAAGTCCGCGACGCGATGCGCCGGCTCGCGGTCCGGCCATTGCCGGCGCACCTGCCAGAACGGCTGTTCGGCCCAGCGCTGCTCGTCGGCGTAGAAATCGCGGCCGATGCGGGCAAAACGCAGGAACAGTTGCTCCACCCGCCGGGCATGGAAGCGCTGCGCCAGCGCCGCCCGTTCGGGCCGTTGCAGCAGCGTGTTGATCACCGCCGGCGCCTGCAATGCCGAGGACAGCGACTGGAAGATACCGTTGCCCGACAGCGGGTCCACGGCCATGGCCGCATCGCCCACGCGAATCCAGTTGGCGCCACACACCTGCGGGCAGAGGATCGCCGTGCTGCTGCGTGCGTGCAGCTGCACATCGTGCTGCGGCCCGTCAGCGAAAAACGCCCGCGCCAGGGCCGAAGCCTGGCGCCGCTGGCGGCAGTAATCCAGCAACTGCGCCTTGCCCGGCAGCGCGGCGCTGGCCACGTCCACCGTCAGTTGCCAGTAACACTGGCCGTCGGCCTGGCGCGCCATCCAGGCCCAGCCGTCTTCCAGGCTGTGCACGGCGCTGGCGGTGGTGCCCGGCGCGCCCTGCCAGCGGTTGAGCAGGCTGAGCGTTTCCGGGCCCCGCAGGCCTTTGCCCAGTTCTTTACTCAATGCAGGCGCCTGGCGCCCGCGGGCCTCCACCAGAAAATCCGTTAGGCGCTCGGCCTGCCCCTCGATCCGCAGCCGATGTCCGTTCGCCGTCGACTGCACCTCCAGCACCCGCCCCTCGATCAGCTCGACCCCGGCCTCGCGCAGATCCTCGCGCAGGCCGCGATCGAAGCGCGGGCGATCCAGCAGGTATTCGACGTTCTGCCCATGGCTCTGGCCGTTCCACACCACCTGACGCTGGGACGCCTGCAACGCCGCCTCCAGCCCACGCCCCAGGCCGGCGCCACGCAAGGCTTCGAGCACCCGCAGCGACACCCCTTCGAGCGCCGGGAAACGCCGCCACTCGCTGACCAGCGCCACCGCGTAACCCAGGCGGCGCAAGCCCAGGGCCACCGCGGCCCCCGCCGGGCCGGCGCCGAGCACCAGGATCGGCCTCATGTCCAGCCGCGCCGTTCGGGGCCGTGATAGCGGGCGTGGGTCCGCAGCCACTGGACCACCTGCGGGTTATCGGCGTCGCGGTGTTCGCCGAGGTAGCGGGCGATATGCCCGCTCAATGCCGCGCAGCCCAGGCTGGCGCCGGACTGGCCGGGGTGGCTGCCCTGCACACAGGCGGCGAAGTCGGCCTGCTGGCTGTCGAGCCACGACCATTCGCCGGGGGTGCAACGGGCATCGCCGGTGACCCGCAGCACCCCCGGGTAACGCGCCGGGTACACCCCCTCGCCCTGGGCCGGCGTCGAGGCGCACAACAGCACGCCACGGGCCAGGGCGGCCGCACAGGCTTCGCGCAACAGGCGGCGGTCCTGGCGCAGCCCCAGGCTGAGGTTAATCAATCGCACCTGCTGGCTCACCAGCCAGTCCAGGGCGCTGGCGATCTGCAGCGCACTGGTCACCCCGCGCTGATCGAACACCTGGGCCACACAGAAACGCGCCTGGGGCGCCCGCGCGCTGATCGCCTCGATGATCGCGCTGCCGTGGCCGAGGGGATCTTCGCGCAAGTCGCCCTCACCGACCCCGTCTTCCACCAGGTAGAAGCGCCGCCCGGCCACCACCTGCGGGCGTTGCACAGCCGTATGCCCGCTGTCGACCACGCCGATCCGCAGCTCAGGCTTCATGGGGCACCTTCACGGAGTGCAACACGCCGTCCACCAGCTCGAAACGCAGGTCGGCGTCGGCCAGGGTCGACGGCCGATGGCTGATCAGGATCCGCGTGCGTCCGGCGAACAGCCGGTCGATGGCCTCGATCACTTCGCGCTCGGTGCTTTCGTCCACCGCCGAGGTGGCTTCGTCCAGCACCAGGATCAAGGGGTCCTGGAGCAGCGCGCGGGCAATCGCGATCCGTTGTTTCTGCCCGCCGGACAGCTGCTGGCCGCGCTCGCCCAACGGGCTGTCCAGGCCCTCGGGCAGCGATTCGATCAGACTGTCCAGTTGCGCCAGCCGCGCCACCTCGGCCACCGCCGCGCGCGGTGCGTCGGGCACGCTGTAGGCCAGGTTGTCGGCCAGGCTGCCGCGGAACAGCACGATGTCCTGGCTGACCACGGCGATGCGCCGGCGCAGCTCGAACAGGTCGAGCTGGCGCAGGTCGATACCGTCCAGCAGCACCTGCCCGGACTGCGGGTCGTGGTGGCGTTGCAGCAGGTCGATCAGGGTCGATTTGCCGACCCCGGAACCGCCACCCAGGGCCACCTTCAGGCCATAGGGAATGCGTGCCTCGATGCCGCGCAGGGTGCTCGGCCGCCCCGGGTGGCTGAAGTGCAGATCACGAAAAGACAGCTCGCCACCGCTGGGCATCGGCAACGGTTGCGCCGGCGTGGTCACGCTCGGTTGCTCGCCGCGCAGCTCCATGACCCGGCCCAGGCTGACGCTCATGCGCTGGATCGCCACGTACAGCCCCAGCAGGCTCTGCACCGGCCCCACGGCCATGCCCAGGTAAGTGGAAAAGGCGATCAGTGCGCCCAACTGCCAGGTGCCCTGCACCACCCAATAACCGCCGATCAGGAACGCACAGGCCCGCGACAGCGAAGTCAGGGTGCCGGGCACCGCCTGGGTGAAGAACTCGCTGACCTGCAGGCGCAGCAACTGGCTCATGTAGCCCTGCCCCAACTGCTCCAGGCGCCGGGCTTCGCGCTGCTGCTGGCCGGCGCCCTGGATGAACTTCATCACCGGAAGGGTCTCGACCATGAACGACGACATGTCCGCCGAACGCTCGCGCAATTGCCGCACATCGCGCTCGACCTTGCGCCGCATCCAGCGCAGCCAGAGCACGTCCAGCGGAATCAGCAGCAGCGCCAGCAGCGACAGCTGCCAGGACAGGGTCACCAGCAGCGCCAGGGCCACCACCAGGCCGATCACGCTGGACACCGCGGAGAACAGCGAATCGACGGCAAAACGCTGGATCTCCGCGACGTCGCCATCGAGCCGCGACATCAGGTCGCCGATTCGCCGCTGGCCGTAGAAGCCCGGCGACAGGCGCTGCAAATGGCGGTACAGGTCGTCGCGCAGGGCGAACAGGATCCGCCCCGACAGGCGCGTGTGCAGGTAGCGGTTGATGCCCGACAGCGCGGTGCCCAGCAGCCCGGCGAGAATCATCAGCCCGGCGATCCACGCCAGCCTCGGGAAATTGCGCGCCAGCAGGCCGTCGTCGATCAGCAGCTTGGTCAGCCACGGCTGCACCAGCACCAGCAACGAGGCGCAGACCGACAGCGCCAGCAACCCGGCGATGGCCAGGCGCTGCGGGCGGATAAACCCGTACAGCCAGCGCAAGGCGGCTTGCAGGGCCACGGGGTCTGGGCTGTCCACCAGCCGGCTGAGCAGGCGCGCCATCAGCTGCGCAACTGCTTGAGCTTGCGGTACAGGGTCGCGCGACTGATGCCCAGGGCATCGGCGGCGGCGGAGACATTGCCCTGGTGGCTGTCCAGCGCCTGGCGGATCAGCTCCAGCTGGTTCTCGCGGATGCTGCCGCTGGCCGGGCGTTCGCTGGCGTTGAGATCGTCAAGCATGCTGTCGGGCAGGTGCTCCAGGCCCAGGACCGCGTCGCCCGCCTCGCGCATGGCCAGGGCGGTGCGCAGGACCATCTCCAACTGGCGAATGTTGCCCGGCCAGTGATAGCCGGCCAGCAACTGGCGCAGGTCCTCGGCCAGGGCCGCGCCGGGGCTGCCGAGCTTGGCCAGCAGGACCTCCAGCAACGCGTCGAAGTCCTCGCGCTCGCGCAGCGCCGGGAGCATCACGCTGATGCCGTTGACCCGGTAGAACAGGTCCTCGCGAAACTGCTTGTCGGCCACCTGCTGCTTGAGGTCGCGGTGGGTGGCGCAGATCAGCGCCACATCGATGTCCTGCTCTTCGCCGGCGCCCAGCGGCGCTACCTTACGGTCCTGCAGCACCCGCAACAGGCGCGCCTGCAAGGCCAGTGGCATATCGCCGATTTCATCGAGGAACAGGGTGCCGCCATGGGCCTGTTGCAGGCGACCGATCATGCCGCCACGGCGCGAGCCGGTGAAGGCGCCCTCGCGATAACCGAACAGCTCCGACTCGATCAGGCCCTCGGGGATCGCCGCGCAGTTCACCGCGATAAAGGGCTTGTCGGCGCGACTGCCCGCCATGTGCAGGGCGCGGGCGATGACCTCCTTGCCGGTGCCGGTTTCCCCCAGCAGCAACACCGGCAAGGCATTGGCCAGGCCCTGCCGGGCCATGCGCAAGGCCCGGGCATAACGGCTGTTGCTGCCGGCCAGGGTGTCGAGTTGCGGGTCGGGCTGCGCCTGGCTGGGGGCGCTTTTCGACGTGCCGCGCGGCACGCTGCTGACATTGATCGAGCGTTGCGGGGCGCGCAGGGTCTTGTAGAAAAACTCGCCCTTGGCGGTCTGCAGGCTGCCGATGCCGCCCTGTTGCAAACGGCCGAGCAGTTGCACGCCATCCACGCCGAGAAACTCTTCGCAACGCCGCCCCACCAGTGCCGAACGCTCGGCGCGCAACAACTGGCAGGCCTGGGCGCTGACCGCCAGGATCTGCCCGCCGAGACTGACCGCGAGCAAGCCTTGCCACGGCGATTCGAGATACTGCCGACGACTGTGGAACGCCAGGACAATCTGCTCGGGAAAGCTGTTGTTGAACACCCGGCTCTCGATCTGGCTGACCGCCATGCTCAGCAGCGCGGTGCTGTCGTGGATGCGGCCCAGCGGGCCTTCGCGGGTCAGGTCGAGCACGCCGAGGATCTCGCCCTGGGGGCAATGGATGGGCACCGAGGTGCAGGAGAAATGGCTCAGGCGATCCAGGTAATGTTCGCCGCAGTCGATCAGGGTGGTGCGTGCTTCCACCAGCGCCGTGCCCAGGGCATTGGTGCCACGGGTGGCTTCGCTCCAGCAGGCGCCGAGGGTGATGTCCTGCACGCCGCTGCCCTTGAGCCGGTCGGCCCGGCCTTCGACCGCAAGAATGGTGGCGTCGGCATTGGCCAGGATAATCAGGCCGTCCTTGCCCTGGCGCTCGGCCAGGTAGTCGATGGCGGGTATCGCCGCGTCGAGCAGCAGGCGATTGCTCGCCAGCAGCACCTCGAGGCTGGCGCCGGATTCCAGGGTCAGCTCCGGCTGGCCATTGAAGTGCACGCCATGGCTGAGGCTGCGCCGCCATGACGCATCGATTTCCGCACGCAATACGCCATCGGGGACTGCGCCTTCCAGATGGAGTTTTCTGCGGGCCAGCCCGGCTTGGTGCTGCAGCTCGCCGGTTGTTGTTTTTATAAGCGTCATCAAGCGCTCCGAATCGGTCCGCCCGGCACCTCCCCGGTCCATTCCCTTGGGTTGCGAGGGGCACGCAAGCCATGGGCAATGTCTACACCCGGTTCAGAAGGCAGTAAAGGGAAGTTTGGCCCGCGGCCAGCCCTGCCACTGACAGAAGCAAAACCTGCGCCACGGGAAAAACCGCGCCAGAGCATCTTGACGTTAACGTAAAGCGGATGGCAAGAGCCGTATGGCGCAAAGAAGACGCCCGCGTTATCGCCCATCGCGGGCCATCGAGCACCGCCCAGCCGCCCTACGAATGCTGGTGTTTCCGTAGGAGCGAGGCTTGCCCGCGAAGCAATCTCACAACCACAGCAATCAGCACTGCCAGGCCGAGGCTACAGATGCATCCGCCGAGACAGGCGCACCTGTACGGGCCACTGCCACTTTGCTTTGCAGGCAGGCAGGCAGGCAGGCAGGCCGAAATACACACGATTTATGGGTGCCAACCTACAACTTTGCCAATCACCCATAGGAGAGCAGCAAAGCCCAGAAGCCCGATAACGCTCCACTGCAACACGGCCAGCTTTCGTTTAAATGGCAGGGGAAAATTGTTCAAATCCTCAGCACTCAACTCCCCCCTTTTGAGATAAAAACCGGGAAACGTCACGATCCCGGAGATCCCCCCAATCAGCAACAGCTTCCCCCAAGGGCCACCATGTCTTAACGGAGCGCGGGCCATGATGGCGGAACAGTTTTTCAGATGGTCCAAGAGCTCATCCATTTTCGTATAGGCCATGTGCAACGCGACACCAATCCAGACAAGTGTGCCGAGAATCACGACGCCACCCAGATACCCGAAAGCAATCTCAGGGGTACTCATTTGTGGCTCTCGTAAATAACCTCAAACAACACCCAGCTTGACCACCGCCGCAAGGCCCGTCATGACCACTATCAGCGCTAGCGCACTCCACTGCAGCACGACCAACTTGCGCTTAAGCGCCGCAGGAAAACCCAGCAAGTCCTCGGCACTGACCCAGCCACGCTTAAGGTAAAAATGGGGGAAGGTTACAAAACCGGAAATGCTCCCGACCAGAATCAGTTTCCCCCATGGGCCACCGTGCCTGAGCGTGGTCAGCGTGCTGAGCACAGCACTGTTTTTCAGATGATCCAACATCAAGTCCATCTTGGTGTAGGCCATGTGCAAGCAGATACCAAGCACAATAAATATCCCTGCAAAATCGACGAGTCCGACCACCAGAAATATTTTGTCTGCCGTATTCAGGCTCATTTGACCGCCTCATAAATTTTCTCGGCCATTGCTTCCCCGGCAGAGTTACCAACGACACCAGCCGTAAAAGAAGCACTTCCTACAACCACGACACCACAAGCCAACGAGGCTAAGCCAGCAGTTGGAACACCCAGTGCGACGCACAGTGTTCCGACAATAGGCGTCGTTAAAAAGGCTTCAAGGCGCAGCCACATACCCCCCTCCTCCCTGATAAACGACGCGTCCAAGCAAGCCGTTGAGCGTGTTGGCGCTATTGATAAGGCGGGGGGATGGTGCTGACCGTCATCTGTCGGCTCAAGCGGATAGAACACTTGAACAGGGTAAAAACGTGTATTTCAGGAGAGTCCTACAAGCGTGCCTGAACTTGTCTGACGCTAGAGCCGGATCAAGGTCTGAGCAGGCACATTGCTCGCTGGCGGCCCTGTTACGTTCAGTCATTGAGTCGGGGCTTGCGCTCATGAAGGCGCGTCATTACTCTGCGCCGGTCGCTGCCAAATCAGCGTCCGGGTGTAGGAACCCGTCATCAAGAAGCGTACAAGCGCCCAAGTTGTGCGGGCGCTTTTTGCTGCCTATGCGTTATGGCGGCTGTACGCGGGCACGCTTCGGCGTGACCGGGTCTTGTGTGCCGGTTTCCTACCCCGCGTGCAGCCGCCACCCAGGCTGTAGGAAGTTTGGGTGATGGCTCCTCACACACAAGGAGCTACATCAATGAACGGATATATCCCGCTTCACAGCACTGCCACCGAGCATCCTGTCCTGCTGATCGATTCCAGCGCCTCGCTGGTGGACTTGCTGGCCTGCGCCGACCGGCGCGTTCGCGCCATTCACAAACTGATGAACAGCCTGTCTTGCATGACCGCGCGTACCGCGGATGAAAGTGATTTGTTCCAGATCGCCGATATCGCCTCGCTGCTGCTGAGCGATGGCGTGGCCTTGCTGGATGTGGCGCAGGGCAAGGCGATGCAAGGGCCGTCTCTAAGCGCTTGAGCCCCTTCCCGACGTCCTCTGCGACAGTCTGTTGCAGGCATTAAAAAGCCCCTGGATCTTTTGATTCAGGGGCTTTCGTATGAGGACACACAGAAGCAACGCGTTATCACTGAGGTTTATCGAGGGCAAGCCTCGCTCCTGCAGAGCCATGGCCATCGCCGTCCTGTAGGAATGCGAAACGATCTGACAGCCACCGCGCTCAAAGCTTCCAGGCCCCAGCTTCGGCAAAGAATGCCCGTGCGTTGTCTTCCAGGCTTTCCAGGTGGTAGCCGCCTTCCTGCACGATCAGGCACGGCAGGCCGAGGCTGTGGATGCGTTCGCCGAGGCGGGCGAAACCTGCGCGGGTTACCGCCACTTTGCTTTGCGGGTCGAGTTCGTAGATGTCGAAGCCCAGGGACAGCACCAGCACTTTTGCGTCGAAGCTTTTCACCGCCGCCAGGGCGGTTTCCAGTTGGGCGAGGAATTCGGCTTCGCTGGCGCCGTGGGCCATTGGCAGGTTGAGGTTGTAGCCCTGCCCCGCGCCGCTGCCGCGCTCGTCGGCGAAACCGGCGACGCCCGGGTAGAAGTTGGTCGGGTCGCCGTGCACCGAGACGTACAGCACGTCGTCGCGTTCGTAGAAGATTTCCTGGATGCCCTGGCCGTGGTGCATGTCGGTGTCCAGCACCGCGACCCGGGCGAATTTTTCGCGCAGTACCTGGGCGGCGATCGCCGCGTTGTTCAGGTAGCAGAAACCGCCGGCGGCTTCGGCCCGGGCGTGATGGCCCGGCGGGCGGCACAGGGCGTAGGCCGCCGGTTCACCGTCGAGCAAGGCGCGGGCGCCGGCAATCGCGCTTTGCGCCGACCAGTAGGCCGAACGCCAGGTCAGTTCGCCCACCGGGCAGCTGCCATCGGCCAGGTAACGCGCGGCCTGGGCGAGGATGCCGCGCAGAGCGTTGGGCTCGCGGACGAAGATGTTCGACATCACCTCGTCGCCCCAGTCCTCGGGAATCTCCTTCCAGCGCTGGTGGGCTTCCTTGAGAAATTGCAGGTACGCCGCGCCATGCACCGCCAGCAGCGGCTCCAGGCCGGCATCCTCCGGTTGCAGCACCTCAAAGCCCAGGGAGTGCGCAGCCTGGACCAGGCGCTGGGCGCGCTCGGGCACTTCCTGCGGGGTGCGCATCTGGCCGCGGGAGTAATAGCTGCGCGGATGGTGCAGCAACTGTTCGGGGTGGAAAAAACTGCGCATGACCTTCTCCTTATTCGACCTGGCCGGCGCGGGCCAGCACGGCGTTGAGCAATACGTCGGTGCCCTGGCGCACGTCCTCGGGCAGTACGTCTTCGGCTTCGTTGTGGCTCAGGCCGCCAACGCACGGGATGAAGACCATGGCCGTGGGGCAGAATCGCGCCAGGTGAATCGCGTCATGGCCAGCGCCACTGACGATCGATTGCTGAGCGTAGCCCAGGCCGTCCACCGCCTGCTGCACCGCCGCCACGCAGTCGGTATCGAAGGGCGTGGCCGGGCTGATCCAGTGCGGGCTGATGGTCACCTTCAGCTGGCGTTGTCCGGCGATGGCGCCAAGCCGCGCGCGGACCTCCTGCTCCATCGCGGCGATGGCGCTGTCGCGGTGGTGCCGCAGATCGACGGTGAACTGCAACAGGCCGGGAATGGTGTTGCGCGAAGACTTGGCGATGCTCAGCTCACCGACGGTGGTCAGGCCCTCGGGGGCAAAGTCCGTGGCCAGGGTTTCGATCGCCAGGATCATCTGCGCGGCGCCGTAGAGCGCATCCTTGCGCAGCGGCATCGGCGTGGTGCCGGCGTGAGCCGCCATACCTTCGACCTGCACGTCGAGCCAGCGGATCGCCTGGCCACCGCTGACCACGCCGATGCTCTTGGCGTTGTCTTCGAGGATCGGCCCCTGTTCGATATGCGCCTCGAAGTAGGCATCCACCGCCCCACCCAGGGGCCGCGTACCGGCGTAGCCGGTGGCGTGCAGGGCCTCGACGACGCTGATGCCGTCGGCGTCGCGCACCGCCAGGGCGCTCTCCAGGTCCATGATCCCGGTGAACACCGCCGAGCCGAACATGGCCGGGGTAAAACGCGCGCCCTCCTCGTTGGTCCACACCGCTACCTCCAGCGGCTTGCGGGTCTGGATTTGCAGATCGTTGAGGCGGCGCACCACCTCCAGGCCGGCGAGCACGCCGTACACGCCATCGAAGCGCCCGCCTTCGGGCTGGGTGTCGAGGTGGCTGCCCATCATCACCGGGGCGGCGTCGGGGTCACTGCCCGGACGGCGGGCAAACAGGTTGCCGATGGGGTCAACGCTCAGGCTCATGCCGGCCTCGCGGCACCAGCTTGCAAACAGCTCGCGCCCGGCCTTGTCGTCCTCGCTCAGGGCCAGGCGGCAGCTGCCGCCACGGGCGGTCGCGCCGATTTCGGCCATGGCCATCAGGCTCGCCCACAGGCGTTCACCGTTGATCTTCAACATGCTTCGGTTCTCCGGATTCGATTAGGGTCTGTACGAAAAGTCGGCGAGCGAAGGTCAGGCAAGGCAAAAACAGGCGAGGAAGCGGAGTTTAGGGGCCTAAATGAGCATTCCGAGCCTGTTTTTAACGCAGCATGACCGAGCGCAGCCACTTTTCGTACAGAGCCGGGGCTCAAGCCATTTCCAGGCGGTGGACGGCTGCATGGCGACGGGCCAGGGCCAGCACGCAGAGCAGCGAAATGGTCGCGATCAGGCTGTAGAACAACGCCATCGGCCACCACTGGCCGGCGAATTGATGGGCCAGCCAGGTGCCGATCAGCGGCGTCAGGCCACCGGCCACGGCGCCGCAGATCTGATAGGCCAGGGAGATCGCGGTGTAGCGCACGCGGGTCTCGAACATGCCACTGACGTAGCCGGCGATCACCGCATAGAAAGACGCCATGCACACCACCGCCAGGGCGATGCCGAGGATGATCAGCGGCGCCTGGCCGCTGCTCACCAGCACGAACATCGGGTAGGGCGAGGCCATGGCCAGCAACGACACCAGGCACAGGAAGCGCGTGGCGCCGATCTTCTCGGCGGTCCAGGCCGCCAGGGGCTGGATGCAGAACTGGATGATCGCCACCACGAACAAGCATTCCAGGATCAGCGAGCGCGGCAAGCCCAGTTGCTGGGTGCTGTAGGCGATCATGAAGGTGTTGGTGAAATACACCCCGGCGATGCCTAAGGTGTTGGCGCCGATGCACAGCAGCAGCGGGCGCCAGGCGCTGTGCAGCACCTCCATCACTGGCGCCTGTTCCTTGCGCAGACTCTTGTGCGCCTGCTCGCGGCTGGCGAGGAATTCCGGCGACTCATTGACCCCCAGGCGAATTGCCAGGCCCACCACCAGCAACAGCGCACTGGCGAGGAACGGCAGGCGCCAGCCCCAGCTCATCAGGTCTTCTTCGGGCAGGCGGGTGACCGCGCTGAAGGCCAGCAGCGACAGGATCAACCCGGCCGGGCTGCCCAACTGCGCAAAGGAAGCGAAGAAGGTGCGCCGGCCCCTGGGCGCATGCTCGCCGGCCATCAACACCGCCCCGCCCCACTCGCCACCGACGGCGATGCCCTGGACGATGCGCAGCAGGATCAGCAGCACCGGCGCCGCCGCGCCGATCTGTGCATAAGTCGGCAGCAGGCCGATGCACACCGTGACCACGCCCATCATCAGCAGGGTGATCACCAGGGATTTCTTGCGCCCGATGCGATCGCCGATATGGCCGAACACGATGCCGCCCAATGGCCGGGCGAAGAAGCCCACGGCGAAGGTGCCGAAGGCCGCCATGGTGCTGAACAGTTTGTCGTCGGAGGGAAAGAACAAGGCGCCGAACACCAGCGCCGCGGCGGTGGCGTAGATGTAGAAGTCGTACCACTCGATCATGGTGCCGATAAAGGCGGCGGCGGCCGCACGGCGCGGCTGTGGCGAAGCTGAAGGCTTCATGGATCGTGCTCCTTTGATTATTTTTCTGGCAGGAGAGAACGGGAATGCCGAGGCGCTCTGACGGCGCCTGTCTGGGAGGGATTTATCGTCGCGAGGCTATAATTAGTCAATTTTCTATTTATTATGCTAATTATTATCGCTGCTTATTATCAGCCCTGTCCTTCGACCCAGAGCCCCGCGCCATGTCCAACCGCCTGCCCGACCGCCTGCTCAACGACCGCCTGGACTGGAACCTGCTGCGCACCTTTCGGGTGATCGGCCAGGAGCTGAGCATCAGCCGCGCGGCCGCCCGCCTGCACCTGACCCAGCCGGCGGTGAGCCAGGCCCTCAAGCGCCTGGAGGAACAATTGGGCCGCCAGTTGATCGCCCGGCGCGGACCACGTTTTGCCCTGACCGAAGTCGGCGAGCAGATCTTCCACCTGGCCGGCGAGATCTACGGGCAGATGTCCCAGGTCAGCGGCGTGCTGGAGCAGCCGGCCGACGAGGTGATCGGCAAGGTGCGCCTGCTGATGATCAGCCGGATCTTTTCCGCGCGTTTCGATGACTTCCTCGCCGACTTCCACCGCCAGCATCCGCGGGTCGACCTGGAGATCGAGGTGCTGCGCAGCTCGGACATCGTCAGCGCCTTGCAGGAGAAAACCGCGACCCTCGGCCTGAGCCTCAACCGCCGGCCCCAACCGCGCCTGGAACAGCGGTTGTTCCTACGCCAGCGCTATGCGTTTTTCTGCGGCAAGCACCATGGGCTGTTCGGCCAGCAGAAGGTGGCCGAGGGCGACTTGCAGCGGGAGAATTTCGTCAGCTTCACCAGCGACCAGATCGGCGGCATGCTCTCGCCGCTGACCATCTTTCGCGACCAGCAGGGCTTCAGCGGGCGCATCGTCGCCTCGTCGCCGAGCCTGGAAGAAGTGCGGCGCCTGGTGATCGCCGGCTACGGTATCGGCTGCCTACCCGAGCATGTGGTGGCGGCCGATGTCGAAGCCGGGCTGCTGTGGCGCCTGCCGCCCGACGAAGGCATCGCCGACGTCGATATCCATCTGCTGTGGAACCGAGAACAGCGCATGAGCCGCGCCGAGACGGTCTTTATCGAGGCCTTGCAGGCCGGCCTGGGTGCTCAGTAACCCTGGGCGCTGTCCACCTCGTTCAACAGCGCATCGCCGGCTTGCAGGCGCCGCAGGTTGTCCGCCACCTGCTCGGCGATGCAATCGTGGGAGGCCGCCGAGGCCATGTGCGGGGTGAGAGTGACCCCGGGGGTGGTCCACAGCGGATGATCGGCCGGCAGCGGCTCCTGTTCGAACACATCGAGCAAAGCGCCGCGCAACTGGCCGCTGGCCAGGGCCTGTTGCAGGTCGTCGAGGTTGAGGTGGCCGCCGCGCCCGACATTGACCAGCGCCGCGCCATGGGCCAGCCGGGCAAAGCTGTCGCGCCCGAGAATGCCGCGGGTCTCGGCGGTCAGGGGCAGCAGGTTGATCAGCAGTTCCACTTGGTCGAGAAAGGGCTCCAACTGCCCCGGCCCGACGAAGGTGTGTACCCCCGCCAGGCTCTTGGCACTGCGGGCCCAGCCGCGCACGTCGTAGCCGGCGGCGGCCAGGTCGAGGGCAATGGCGCTGCCCAGGGAACCCAGGCCCATGACCCCGACCTTGAACTGCCGCGCCGGCCGTTGCAGCGGCCGCTCCCAGTGCCGTTCGCACTGCTGCTGCAGCACCCGGTCGAAGCCGCGGTGATAGTGGATCACCGCCCAGCGCAGGTACTCGGTCATGCCCTGGCGGTGCCCCGGGTCCACCACCCGGCACACCGGCAGGTCCGGGCACGAAGGGTCGTGTTCCAGGTGGTCGATGCCCGCCGCCACCGAATGAATCACTTGCAGGCTGGGCAAGCGCCCCAGGCTGCCGGCGGGTGGAAACCAGCAAGCGGCGACCTGCGCCTGAGCGGCACGCGGATCGTCGGCCAGCACCGCCTGGACCTGTGGCGCGCAGCGGGCGAAGGCGGCCTGCAATTGCTTGAGCAACAGGCTGTCGCGGGACAGCAGCACCACGATGCTCATGACAGATAGGACTCGCGCTGGGACTCGATCAAGGTCAGGGCGGCCTCCCAGGCCAGCTCGATGATGTGGTCGGCGTCGTCGCGTTCGAACTGTTCGGCGGTGTGGGCGCAGACCTGCGGCGACGGGTAGTTCAGCTCGCAACCGCCGGCCAGCGCCTGGACCTGGGCCTGGCAGGCACGCTCGAGAAAATGAATCTCCTGGAACGCATGGGCGACGCTGGCACCGCCCACCAGCAGGCCGTGGTTACGCAGGATCATCGCCTTGTGCGGGCCAAGGTCGGCGATCAGGCGCTCGCGCTCGTCCAGGGACAGGGCGATGCCTTCATAGGTGTGGTACGCCAGCTTGCCGTAGAACTTCAGCGCGTGCTGGCTGATGGGCAACAGCCCCTGTTTCTGCGCGGCCACTGCGATGCCGGCGGCGGTGTGGGTGTGGATCACGCAGTTGAGGTCCGGGCGCGCCATGTGGATCGCCGAGTGGATGACGAAGCCGGCGGCGTTGACCCGGTGCCCGGCGTAGTGCGGGTCGACGATGCGCCCCTCCTGGTCGATGCGCACCAGGTCGCTGGCACGCATGCGGTCAAAGATCACCCCGTAGCGGTTGATCAAAAAATGATGCTCGGGCCCTGGAATGCGCAGGGTGATGTGGGTGTCGATCAGGTCGGTCATGCGAAAGTGCGCGACCAGTCGATACAGGGCCGCCAGCTCGCAGCGGGCCTGCCATTCAATCGGGCTCATGTGTTCGGGTTTGCTCACGAATACACCTCTTTGGCAGCGTGGTGGACAGTCGGGTTGGCGCGCAGCCGGGCCAGGCCGCAGACGCCGATCAATGACAGGGCCGACAGCAGGCTGAAGAACATCGCCAGCGGCAGCCACTGTCCGAAAAACTGGCTGGCCAGCAGGGTGCCGATCAGCGGCGTGCTGCCACCGGCGACCGCGCACGCCAGTTGGTAGGCGATGGAGATCCCCGAGTAGCGCAGGTGCACCGGGAAGGCCTGGGTCATGTAGCCGGCGATCACCGCGTACAGCGCCGAGAGAATCACCACCGCCAGGGCGATGCCAAGGGTCATCAGCACAATGTTCTGGGTGCCGACCAACAGGAACATCGGGTACGGCGTGGCCATGCACAGCAACGCCACCCACTTGAGGAAACGCCCCTCGCCGATACGCTCGGCCAGCAGCGCGGAGACCGGCTGGGACAGCAGCTGGATGATCGTCACCAGGAACAAGCAATCGAGAATAGTCGCCCGGGAAATGCCCTGGTACTGGGTCACGTAGGTGATCATGAAGGTGTTGGTGAAGAAGAAACCGGCCGAGCCGATGGTCACCGCGGCGGCGGCGAACAGGATCTGCTTCCAGCAGCTGCGCAGCACTTCCATCACCGGGTACTGGGCGGTTTCGTTGTTGTCCCGGGCCTTGGCGAACTCCGGCGACTCATGCACGCCGGAACGGATCATCAGGCCGAACATCATCAGCACGCCGCTGGCGAGAAACGGCAGGCGCCAGCCCCAGTCGAGGAAGTTCTGCTGGTCCAGGCTGGTCACCAGGCGGAAGGCGATCAACGCCAGCAGCAGGCCGGCCGGGCTGCCGAGCTGGGCGAAGGAGGCGTAGAAGGTCTTGCGTTTGGCCGGGGCATGTTCGCTGGCCATCAGCACCGCCCCGCCCCACTCGCCGCCCACGGAAATGCCCTGGATGATGCGCAGCACGATCAGGCTGATGGGCGCCCAGATGCCGACGCTGGCGTAGCTGGGCAGCAGGCCGATGCCGGTGGTGGCCAGGCCCATCAGCGCCATGGTCACCAGCAGCATTTTCTTGCGCCCGAGGCGATCGCCGAGGTGGCCGAACACCATGCCGGCCATGGGCCGGGCGATGAAGCCCACGGCGAAGCTGCCGAAGGCTGCCAGGGTGCTCATCACCGGGTCGCTGCTGGGAAAGAACACCTGGCCGAGGACCAGGGCCGCGGCCGTGGCGTAGATGTAGAAGTCGTAGAACTCGATGGTCGTGCCGATAAAGGCCGCCGCCGCGGCTCGGCGCGGCTGAGGAGTGCTGTGCATGCAAGGACCCTGTGTATTTGTAGTTTTGGGCAGGTGCGGAAGGCTGATCACGCGGCGCTCTCTGGCGCTTGTGGGCTTTATCGCCGTCATGCCAGGATTAGTCAATTTTCAAATCCTTATCTTTGCTATTAGCACCGCTACTACATGGAGCCGCCATGCCCGCACCGCTCTCCACCTCCAACCCCTGGGTCGGTCGGCGTTTCCTCAACGATCGCCTGGACTGGAACCTGCTGCGCACCTACCTGGTAATCGGCCAGGAAGGCAGCATGAGCCGGGCCGCCGCACGCCTGCACATCACCCAGTCGGCGGCCAGCCAGGCCCTCAAGCGCCTGGAGGAACAGCTCGATTGCGTGTTGATCGCGCGCAGCGGACGGCGCTTCGAGCTGACGGAAACCGGGGAGGAAGTGCTGCGTATCGCCACCGATATCTACGGCGATATCTCGCGCCTGGGCACGGTGCTGGAGAGCCGCAACGACGACGTGGTGGGCAAGATCCGCATCCTCACCGTCAGCGGTGTGCAGGCGCCGCATTACGACGAGTTCCTCGCCGATTTCCATGAGGCCCACCCGAAAATCGAGCTGGAAGTCGAGGTGATGGGCAGCTCGGACATCATCAGTTCGCTGCTGCAAAAGACCGCGACCCTGGGGGTCGGGCTGTGCCGCCTGCCACAACCCAGGCTGGAACAGCGGGTGTTGTTTCGCGAGCGGTATGCCTACTTCTGCAGCCAGCGCCACCGGCTGTTCGGCCAGCAGGACCTGAGCCTGCAACAGCTGGCCAACGAGAACTTCGTCAGCTTCACCAGCGACCAGTTGGGGGGCAACCTGTCACCGCTGACGCTGTTTCGCGACCAGCAGGGCTTTACCGGCAAGATAGTCGCCTCCTCCACCAGTTTCGAGGAGATTTACCGCCTGATCTGCGCAGGGTTCGGGATCGGCTGCCTGCCGATCCACCTGGTCAGGCGGGATGTCGAGCAAGGGCTGCTCTGGCGTTTGCCGCCGGACGAGGGCGTGGTGGATTTCGATATCCAGCTGCTGTGGCACCGGGAGCAGAAAATGAGCCAGGCCGAAACCCTGTTCCTGGACAGCATCCAGCACATGCTCAGTATTCGTGAGCAGGTGCCGGACAGCCTGATGTTCAAATGACTCAGGCGTGGGGAACGTCCGGCCCCTTGCCGGGGCTGGCGTACTGCGGCTTCAGGTGGCCTTGCTGATCGAGCAGCCAGGCATCCATGACCTGACGTACCACGGGGCCGGCAACCCGGCCGCCGGCCTCGCCGTTCTCGATCATCACCGCCACCACGATCTGTGGGTGCTCGGCCGGCGCGAAGCCGACGAACAAAGCATTGTCACGATGGCGCTCGCGGGTCTTGAGACGGTCGTAACGCTCGCCCTGCTTGATCGCCACCACCTGCGCCGTACCGCTCTTGCCGGCGATGCGGTATTGCGCGCCGGCCGCCGCGTCGCGCGCGGTGCCCCGGGGCGCGTGCATCACCATCTGCATGCCGTGGCTGACCAGGTCCCAGTCGACCGGGTCCTTGAGCCGGATGTTCGGCATCGGGTGTTCGTCCACCGGCGCCACGCCATCGACGGTCTTGGCCAGATGAGGGCGATTCCACACGCCCTTGTTGGCGATCAGCGCCGTCGCCTGGGCCAGCTGTAGCGGCGTGACCTGCATATACCCTTGGCCAATGCCGAGAATTACCGTCTCGCCAGGGAACCACGGCTGACGCCGGGTGGCGCGCTTCCAGGCCTGGGACGGCATCAGTCCCGACGCCTCCTCGAACATGTCCAGGGAGACTTTCTCGCCCAGGCCGAACATCGCCAGGTAATCGTGCAGGCGATCGATACCGAGCTTGTGCGCCAGGTCGTAGAAGTAGGTGTCGTTGGAACGCATGATCGCCGCGTCCAGGTCCACCCAGCCGTCGCCGCTGTGGTTCCAGTTCCGGTATTTGTGGTCGACGTCCGGCAGTTGGTAGTAACCCGGATCGAACACTCGGGTCGAGGCGTTGACCACCCCGGAGTCCAGCCCGGCGATCGCCACCTCCGGCTTGATGGTCGAACCCGGCGCATACAGGCCGCGCAGCACCCGGTTGAACAGCGGCCGGTCGATGGAGTCGCGTAACGCGCTGTACTCCTTGAAGCTGATGCCGGTGACGAACAGGTTCGGGTCGAAGCTCGGCTTGCTGACCATGGCCAGCACTTCGCCGGTCTGCGGATCGAGGGCCACCACCGATCCGCGACGGTCGCCCAGGGCCGCCTCGGCCGCCTCCTGCAACTTCACGTCGAGGCTGAGCACGATGTTTTTCCCAGGGATCGGATCGGTGTGCTTGAGCACCCGCATGACCCGGCCCTGGGCGTTGGTTTCCACCTCTTCATAGCCGACATGGCCATGCAGTTCGGACTCGTAGAAGCGCTCGATCCCGGTCTTGCCGATCGACTGGGTGCCGCGGTACTCCACCGAGTCCAGGACCTTGGCTTCCTTCTCGTTGATGCGCCCGACATAGCCGATGGAATGGGCGAAGTGCGCGCCCATCGGATAGTGCCGCACGAACTGGGCCTCGACCTCCAGCCCCGGCAAGCGGTACTCGTTGACCGCCAGCACGGCGATCTGCTCTTCGGTCAGCTCATAGAACAGGGTGACCGGCACGAACGGGTGGCGTGACTGCTTCAGCGCCTTGTCGAACAGCGCGCGGTCTTCAGCGGGCAGGTGCAGCAGGCTGACCACCTGGTCCAGCTCGCCTTTCAGATCGGTGGTGCGCTCGCGGGTGATGGTCAGGTTGAAGCTGGGACGGTTGTCGGCCAGCAGCACGCCGTTGCGGTCGTAGATCAGGCCGCGAGTCGGGGTGATGGGCAGCACGTGCACACGATTGTTTTCGGAGATGGTCGAGTGATAGTCGAATTCGACCACCTGCAGGAAGTACAGGCGCCCGATCAGGGTGCAGGTGATGGCGACCACCAGGAGCGCGCAGGCCAACAGCCTTTTGTTGACCAGACGCGTCTCTTTTTCGTGGTCCTTGATCGGTATCGGTTCAGGCATTGCTACAGCTTCTCGTGGAATAGTGAACGCTGATCCGTGCGGGTGAATGTCGGTCCCTTGAAAAACGAGCTGCACCATACCAAAAACCGTCCCGGCGCTTTCATGAAGAATTCGGCCGATTCGTGATGCCCACTCAAGATTGTTGTGCCGATTCATGCATTTTTCCGTGGGCCGGGTCTGGGGATACTGCTGCGCTGTGATCCCTATGACCGTCTTGCCACGGGCGAGACGCCGGAGCCCTTCATGCACCCTCGTTTTCAACGCCTGCTTGGCAGGAACAACTTTTCCGTCGGCCTGGAACTGCCGCTCGATAACGACTGGTCCAGCGATGGCCAACGCCTGCGCCAGATCGAAGGTCGCCCCTTCGGCATGCCGGACCTCAAGCAGCACGCAACCCTCGCCCGCCTGGCGGACCAGGCCGGCTTTCGCGCGCTATGGGTACGTGACGTACCGGTGTACGACCCGAATTTCGGCGATGCCGCTCAGGTCTTCGAAACCTTTTCCTACCTCGGCTATCTGGCCGGCATCACGCAGAACATCATGCTCGGAACCGCCGCGGTGGTCCTGCCGTTGCGTCAGCCGTGGCTGACCCTCAAGGCCGCCAACAGCATCGACGAGTTGAGCGATGGTCGCTTGCTGCTGGGGGTCGCCAGTGGTGACCGGCCGATGGAGTATCCGCTGTTCAGTGTCGATTACGCCCAGCGCGGAGAACTCTTTCGCGATGCTGTCGAGCTGTTGCACAGCCAGGGACAGGATCGCTTGCCCGAGGGCGCTCATCTGCTGCCACAGCGTCCTGAAGCCGCACCGCTGCTGGTGGCCGGGCTGGGCCAGCAATCGCCGGCCTGGATCGGTGAACACATGGACGGCTGGCTCGCCTACCCGGGCACCCCGGACGAACATCGCCGACGCGTCGCGCTCTGGCGTGAGGTCGGTGGCGACAAACCCTATATCAGCTTCGTCCACCTGGACCTTGCCGCTGACCCACATGCACCCATGCAGCGCCTGCGCTTTGGTGGCTGCTGTGGGCGCCAGGCACTGATTGAGGAACTGCAGGCCCTGCGAGAGGCAGGCGTGCAGCATGTCGGCCTGCATCTGCGCCGCAGTGAACGCCCGGTGGCCGAGGCCATCGAGGAAATTGCCGAATTCGTACTACCGAGGTTTCACCATGCCAAATGCGCGGTTGCTGGCGCAGGGCGCGGTCGGGGTTTTCGACTATCGTGCAGGCACCTGGCAAACCGAGCTGCAATCACGACTGGGGGAACGTCGCCTGCATGCGCTGTTCGATACCGTCAGCGGGGCTCAGGCGCACAACCTGGCAGCACTGCTGGGTTACAACGGGCACCTGGTGTGTATTCAGGATCGTCAGGAGGCAGCGCCATTGCCGGCGTTCAGCACCGCGATCTCACTCCACGAGGTGGCCCTCAACAGTATTCACGCTTACGGCAGCCGGGCCGACTGGCAACAGCTACGTCAGTACGCCGAGCAACTGATGAGCTGGGCTGTATCGGGTCTGCTGCAACCTGCGCCGCTGATTGAGTTCGACTTCAACCAGTTGCCGGAGAAACTGCGGGCATTGAAGAATGGCGAGCAGCATGGCAAGTGGGTAGCCCGGCTAACGCACAGCAGCCTGGGACGTTAACGCCCGTCAAGGGTGCCTTCGGCTTGAGGTAGTTCTTGAGTCGAAGCGCACTGCTCTCCGGTGACTGGAAAGGTTTTTCCGCGCGCAAAAACAAAACCCCAATTGCTTTCGCAATTGGGGTTTCGGAATTTAATCTTGACGATGACCTACTCTCACATGGGGAAACCCCACACTACCATCGGCGATGCATCGTTTCACTGCTGAGTTCGGGATGGGATCAGGTGGTTCCAATGCTCTATGGTCGTCAAGAAATTCGGTGTGCCGACTCGTCTTTCGACGCTTCAGCAAATTGGGTATGCGATAGTTTGTGTGTTTTCTCGAACTTTCGGTTCGTTTCGTCTTCACACACCGCAATCTGGCTGTTAAGCGCAAATTGCTTGGGTGTTATATGGTCAAGCCTCACGGGCAATTAGTATTGGTTAGCTCAACGCCTCACAGCGCTTACACACCCAACCTATCAACGTCGTAGTCTTCGACGGCCCTTCAGGGAACTCAAGGTTCCAGTGAGATCTCATCTTGAGGCAAGTTTCCCGCTTAGATGCTTTCAGCGGTTATCTTTTCCGAACATAGCTACCCGGCAATGCCACTGGCGTGACAACCGGAACACCAGAGGTTCGTCCACTCCGGTCCTCTCGTACTAGGAGCAGCCCCTCTCAAATCTCAAACGTCCACGGCAGATAGGGACCGAACTGTCTCACGACGTTCTAAACCCAGCTCGCGTACCACTTTAAATGGCGAACAGCCATACCCTTGGGACCGGCTTCAGCCCCAGGATGTGATGAGCCGACATCGAGGTGCCAAACACCGCCGTCGATATGAACTCTTGGGCGGTATCAGCCTGTTATCCCCGGAGTACCTTTTATCCGTTGAGCGATGGCCCTTCCATACAGAACCACCGGATCACTAAGACCTACTTTCGTACCTGCTCGACGTGTCTGTCTCGCAGTCAAGCGCGCTTTTGCCTTTATACTCTACGACCGATTTCCGACCGGTCTGAGCGCACCTTCGTACTCCTCCGTTACTCTTTAGGAGGAGACCGCCCCAGTCAAACTACCCACCATACACTGTCCTCGATCCGGATAACGGACCTGAGTTAGAACCTCAAAGTTGCCAGGGTGGTATTTCAAGGATGGCTCCACGCGAACTGGCGTCCACGCTTCAAAGCCTCCCACCTATCCTACACAAGCAAATTCAAAGTCCAGTGCAAAGCTATAGTAAAGGTTCACGGGGTCTTTCCGTCTAGCCGCGGATACACTGCATCTTCACAGCGATTTCAATTTCACTGAGTCTCGGGTGGAGACAGCGCCGCCATCGTTACGCCATTCGTGCAGGTCGGAACTTACCCGACAAGGAATTTCGCTACCTTAGGACCGTTATAGTTACGGCCGCCGTTTACCGGGGCTTCGATCAAGAGCTTCGCGTTAGCTAACCCCATCAATTAACCTTCCGGCACCGGGCAGGCGTCACACCCTATACGTCCACTTTCGTGTTTGCAGAGTGCTGTGTTTTTAATAAACAGTCGCAGCGGCCTGGTATCTTCGACCGGCATGGGCTTACGGAGCAAGTCCTTCACCCTCACCGGCGCACCTTCTCCCGAAGTTACGGTGCCATTTTGCCTAGTTCCTTCACCCGAGTTCTCTCAAGCGCCTTGGTATTCTCTACCCAACCACCTGTGTCGGTTTGGGGTACGGTTCCTAGTTATCTGAAGCTTAGAAGCTTTTCTTGGAAGCATGGCATCAACCACTTCGTCACCTGAAAGGTAACTCGTCATCAGCTCTCGGCCTTAGAACCCCGGATTTACCTAAGATTCCAGCCTACCACCTTAAACTTGGACAACCAACGCCAAGCTGGCCTAGCCTTCTCCGTCCCTCCATCGCAATAACTAGAAGTACAGGAATATTAACCTGTTTTCCATCGACTACGCTTTTCAGCCTCGCCTTAGGGACCGACTAACCCTGCGTCGATTAACGTTGCGCAGGAAACCTTGGTCTTTCGGCGTGGGTGTTTTTCACACCCATTGTCGTTACTCATGTCAGCATTCGCACTTCTGATACCTCCAGCAAGCTTCTCAACTCACCTTCACAGGCTTACAGAACGCTCCTCTACCGCATCACTTACGTGATACCCGTAGCTTCGGTGTATGGTTTGAGCCCCGTTACATCTTCCGCGCAGGCCGACTCGACTAGTGAGCTATTACGCTTTCTTTAAAGGGTGGCTGCTTCTAAGCCAACCTCCTAGCTGTCTAAGCCTTCCCACATCGTTTCCCACTTAACCATAACTTTGGGACCTTAGCTGACGGTCTGGGTTGTTTCCCTTTTCACGACGGACGTTAGCACCCGCCGTGTGTCTCCCATGCTCGGCACTTGTAGGTATTCGGAGTTTGCATCGGTTTGGTAAGTCGGGATGACCCCCTAGCCGAAACAGTGCTCTACCCCCTACAGTGATACATGAGGCGCTACCTAAATAGCTTTCGAGGAGAACCAGCTATCTCCGAGCTTGATTAGCCTTTCACTCCGATCCACAGGTCATCCGCTAACTTTTCAACGGTAGTCGGTTCGGTCCTCCAGTCAGTGTTACCTAACCTTCAACCTGCCCATGGATAGATCGCCCGGTTTCGGGTCTATACCCAGCGACTAAACGCCCTATTAAGACTCGCTTTCGCTACGCCTCCCCTATTCGGTTAAGCTCGCCACTGAATATAAGTCGCTGACCCATTATACAAAAGGTACGCAGTCACAGAACAAAGTCTGCTCCCACTGCTTGTACGCATACGGTTTCAGGATCTATTTCACTCCCCTCTCCGGGGTTCTTTTCGCCTTTCCCTCACGGTACTAGTTCACTATCGGTCAGTCAGTAGTATTTAGCCTTGGAGGATGGTCCCCCCATATTCAGACAAAGTTTCTCGTGCTCCGTCCTACTCGATTTCATGACTAAGAGATTTTCGCGTACAGGGCTATCACCCACTATGGCCGCACTTTCCAGAGCGTTCCGCTAATCTCAAAGCCACTTAAGGGCTAGTCCCCGTTCGCTCGCCACTACTAAGGGAATCTCGGTTGATTTCTTTTCCTCAGGGTACTTAGATGTTTCAGTTCCCCTGGTTCGCCTCTTGCACCTATGTATTCAGTACAAGATAACCATCTTATGATGGCTGGGTTCCCCCATTCAGACATCTCCGGATCAAAGTCTGTTTGCCGACTCCCCGAAGCTTTTCGCAGGCTACCACGTCTTTCATCGCCTCTGACTGCCAAGGCATCCACCGTATGCGCTTCTTCACTTGACCATATAACCCCAAGCAATCTGGTTATACTGTGAAGACGACATTCGCCGAAAATTCGCGATTAAACTCACAAATTTTACCTTAGCCTGAACAACACCAGTGAAAGTGCTATCCAGTCTATCTTTCTATCACATACCCAAATTTTTAAAGAACGATTCTGATAAAGATCAGAAATCAACATTCATCATCAACTTGATGGAATGCTCATTTCTAAGCTTTAAACGATGGACACCAATCTGTAATGGTGGAGCCAAGCGGGATCGAACCGCTGACCTCCTGCGTGCAAGGCAGGCGCTCTCCCAGCTGAGCTATGGCCCCGTATCGCTACAGGGTGCACCAGTAATTGGTGGGTCTGGGCAGATTCGAACTGCCGACCTCACCCTTATCAGGGGTGCGCTCTAACCAACTGAGCTACAGACCCAATCGTCTTCTTCAATGAATCAAGCAATTCGTGTGGGAGCTTATGAAGCAGCTGATGTCGTCGATTAAGGAGGTGATCCAGCCGCAGGTTCCCCTACGGCTACCTTGTTACGACTTCACCCCAGTCATGAATCACACCGTGGTAACCGTCCTCCCGAAGGTTAGACTAGCTACTTCTGGTGCAACCCACTCCCATGGTGTGACGGGCGGTGTGTACAAGGCCCGGGAACGTATTCACCGCGACATTCTGATTCGCGATTACTAGCGATTCCGACTTCACGCAGTCGAGTTGCAGACTGCGATCCGGACTACGATCGGTTTTGTGGGATTAGCTCCACCTCGCGGCTTGGCAACCCTCTGTACCGACCATTGTAGCACGTGTGTAGCCCAGGCCGTAAGGGCCATGATGACTTGACGTCATCCCCACCTTCCTCCGGTTTGTCACCGGCAGTCTCCTTAGAGTGCCCACCATGACGTGCTGGTAACTAAGGACAAGGGTTGCGCTCGTTACGGGACTTAACCCAACATCTCACGACACGAGCTGACGACAGCCATGCAGCACCTGTCTCAATGCTCCCGAAGGCACCAATCCATCTCTGGAAAGTTCATTGGATGTCAAGGCCTGGTAAGGTTCTTCGCGTTGCTTCGAATTAAACCACATGCTCCACCGCTTGTGCGGGCCCCCGTCAATTCATTTGAGTTTTAACCTTGCGGCCGTACTCCCCAGGCGGTCAACTTAATGCGTTAGCTGCGCCACTAAGAGCTCAAGGCTCCCAACGGCTAGTTGACATCGTTTACGGCGTGGACTACCAGGGTATCTAATCCTGTTTGCTCCCCACGCTTTCGCACCTCAGTGTCAGTATCAGTCCAGGTGGTCGCCTTCGCCACTGGTGTTCCTTCCTATATCTACGCATTTCACCGCTACACAGGAAATTCCACCACCCTCTACCATACTCTAGCTCGCCAGTTTTGGATGCAGTTCCCAGGTTGAGCCCGGGGATTTCACATCCAACTTAACGAACCACCTACGCGCGCTTTACGCCCAGTAATTCCGATTAACGCTTGCACCCTCTGTATTACCGCGGCTGCTGGCACAGAGTTAGCCGGTGCTTATTCTGTCGGTAACGTCAAAATACTCACGTATTAGGCAAGTACCCTTCCTCCCAACTTAAAGTGCTTTACAATCCGAAGACCTTCTTCACACACGCGGCATGGCTGGATCAGGCTTTCGCCCATTGTCCAATATTCCCCACTGCTGCCTCCCGTAGGAGTCTGGACCGTGTCTCAGTTCCAGTGTGACTGATCATCCTCTCAGACCAGTTACGGATCGTCGCCTTGGTGAGCCATTACCCCACCAACTAGCTAATCCGACCTAGGCTCATCTGATAGCGCAAGGCCCGAAGGTCCCCTGCTTTCTCCCGTAGGACGTATGCGGTATTAGCGTCCGTTTCCGGACGTTATCCCCCACTACCAGGCAGATTCCTAGGCATTACTCACCCGTCCGCCGCTCTCAAGAGGTGCAAGCACCTCTCTACCGCTCGACTTGCATGTGTTAGGCCTGCCGCCAGCGTTCAATCTGAGCCATGATCAAACTCTTCAGTTCAAACATCTTTGGGTTTTGAGAAAACCCTAAACTTGGCTCAGCAATCGTTGGTTACATCTTTGATTTCTCGCGGAGTAACTTGTGATGCTGATAATCTTTCTGACTATCAGTCTGACTCCACAAGCACCCACACGAATTGCTTGATTCAGTTGTTAAAGAGCGGTTGGTTAAGCCTTTCGTCTCAACCGAGGCGCGCATTCTACAGCAGCCTCTGTATCTGTCAAGCGGTTATTTTAAGAAGTTTTCAAAGTTTCCTTTGCAACTTCAACCACTTGCGCTTCCGACCTCTCGTCAGCGGGAGGCGAATTCTACAGCGTTACACGCTGCTGTCAACACCTCTTTTTCTCCGCTTTCGACCGAGAAGATCGAATCGTTAACTCGGCGAAAACTTACTGCCGAATCAACTCCTTCGGGCTTCGATGAACTGAAGCGTAACCACTGTCGAAAACCGCGTAACTCGTTGAATCTCAAGGAGTTTTCCGTTTCGACTGCGCCGGAAGTGGGGCGAATTATAGACTTCCAGAATCTGCCGTCAACCCCTAATTTGTCTTTTCTATCAATAACCTGCAAAAACGGATGAATCCTTCTCTATATAAGAAGAGCAGAAACATCATGAGCAATATATTGCTCAAGCGTTTTTAGTTGAGCATCATGTCGGCGCACCAAACCCTCCTCTTGACCCGGATGATGCCTTGCCATGAATGACCAGCCCCGCAGCCTAGCCTCGACCCTGTTCCCGGTGGGACTGCTGCTTATTGCCATGGCCTCCATCCAGTCCGGCGCCTCCCTGGCCAAAAGCATGTTCCCGATCGTGGGCGCACAGGGCACCACCACACTGCGCCTGATTTTCGCCAGCATCATCATGCTGCTGCTATTGCGCCCATGGCGCGCGAAGCTCACCGCCAAGTCCCTGCGCACCGTCATCGTCTATGGCATGGCGCTGGGTGGAATGAACTTTCTCTTCTATATGTCGCTACGCAGCGTTCCTCTGGGAATCGCCGTGGCCCTGGAATTCACCGGCCCACTGGCCGTGGCCATTTATGCTTCGCGAAAAGCCATCGACTTTCTCTGGATCGCCCTGGCGATTATCGGTCTGCTGCTGTTGATTCCAACCAGCGATACGAGCGCTGGTATCGACCTGATCGGCGCGGGTTATGCCTTGGGAGCCGGGGTGTGCTGGGCGCTCTATATTCTGTTCGGGCAAAAGGCCGGGGCCGACAATGGCATCCAGACTGCAGCGCTGGGCGTGATGATTGCTGCCTTGTTCGTTGCGCCTATCGGCATCGTGCATGCCGGGGCTGCCTTGCTGACGCCCAGCCTGATCCCCATCGCCATCGGCGTGGCCATTCTCTCCACCGCCCTTCCCTACAGCCTGGAGATGGTCGCCCTGACCCGAATGCCGGCGAGAACCTTCGGCACGCTGATGAGTATCGAGCCTGCTTTTGGTGCCTTGTCCGGGCTGCTGTTCCTCCACGAATTCCTGTCGCTCGCGCAGTGGCTGGCTATTGCCTGCATCATCCTGGCGTCAGTGGGTGCGACCCTGACCATGCGCAGCGAATCGAAACCTTTGGTCGCGGCGGATTGATTCCTGATTGTACATAGCTCTGGTATTTGCCGCTCAATTAGGCCATGTTTAGGCGCTGTAACTCAGCGCCAGTCATGGATTTTTCAGGCAAGGACCGCACAGACGCCAAAGTGACAGCTAACGCAGTCGAACCCGGACAACAGATCCGGGATCAGCAATAGGGACAGGAATGAAACGTTTTTTGATTCTGTTAGCCGTACTGGCCATCGCAGGTTGCGCCGCAACTTCGAAAACCGAGGTCAAGCGCGGAAAGAAGGGCCTGCATATCAACTGCTCCGGCCTGTCCTCCTCCTGGGACAAATGCTACGCCAGCGCTGCTACCTCCTGCGGCCCCAAAGGCTACAAGGTGATCGCCAAATCCGGAGATGCAGTGGAGGACCCGGGCGACTATCCCTTCGGCCTGAATCCCGCCGGCTATACCAGCCGCAGCATGATCGTCATCTGCAAGTAGGCAGCACCTGCCTACTGCACATCCTGCATTGGCAATTGACGAACAATTTCGTCATGGCTCGACTTCAGGACCTGGCGCTGAATGTCCGGACTGACCAGCATTCGCGCCACCACCAACGCCCCCACACATTGCGACAGAATCGACCAGGCCAGGCTGTCGCTGCCCAGGGTGCGCGCCCAACTCTGCTGCAAACGGCAAATCCAATCTTGCGCCTGCTGTCGAACCACCTCGTCCGCCCGTGAGATTTCCGCGCCCAAGGTTGGCAAGGCGCAGCCCGTTTCAGGGCTCTCGACATGCGCCATGCTCAAGTAGCGCTTGAGACAGCGCTCAAGCCGCATCCGGTTTTGCTCACCATCGCCCCCCAGACGTTCAAGGCTCTGGCTCAGCTCCCGTTCGACAATAGAACCGAACAGCTCATCCTTGGATGAAAAGTGGCTGTAGAACGCCCCACCACTCAGCCCGATCGCTTTCATCAGGCCATCGACCCCCACAGTCGAAAATCCTTCTTTTTTCGCTGACACTGCGCTGCTCTGCAGCAGCCGTTCCCGGGTTTCCTGCTTGTGACTGGCTGAATAACGCATGACGCCCCTCTCCTCTCTTCGTCTTGACGCTCGGCGGATCGTAGCATAACGTTCGTTTAGTTAACGACCGTTTACCAATAGAGCGATCCCACCATGACTACAGCCACAGAGAACAAGAAAGTCGTTTTGGTCGTCGGAGCCGGCGATGCCACAGGCGGTGCAATTGCCAAGCGTTTTGCCCGGGAAGGTTTTGTCGCCTGTGTCACCCGACGCAGCGCGGACAAGTTGCAACCCCTGGTGGAGGCCATCCAGCAATCGGGAGGCGAAGCCCATGGGTTCGCCTGCGACGCTCGAAAAGAGGAAGAAGTGATTGCCTTGATCGAACAGATCGAGCGCGAGATCGGTCCGATCGAAGCCCTGGTGTTCAATATCGGCGCCAACGTGCCCTGCAGCATCCTTGAAGAAACAGCGCGCAAGTACTTCAAGATCTGGGAGATGGCCTGCTTCTCAGGTTTCCTCAATGCGCGAGAAGTGGCCAAGCGCATGGTCACTCGCAAACGCGGGACCATCCTGTTCACTGGCGCCACCGCGGGCTTGCGCGGCGCTGCGGGGTTTGCCGCCTTTGCCGGAGCCAAGCATGGCATTCGCGCACTGGCGCAAAGCATGGCCCGGGAGCTGGGGCCGTTGAATATCCACGTTGCTCATGTGGTGGTCGATGGCGCCATCGACACGGACTTCATCCGCAACAGTTTCCCGGAAAAGTATGCGCTCAAGGATGAGGACGGCATCCTCAACCCCGAACACATCGCCGACAACTACTGGTATCTGCACAGCCAGCCCCGGGATGCCTGGACCTTCGAACTGGATCTGCGGCCCTGGAACGAACGCTGGTAAACCCTGCGCCACAACAACAAAAAGGGAGCATCACCGATGAGCAAAACCGTCGAGTTCTTTTTCGACCTGGGCAGTCCGACCTCTTACCTGGCCTACACCCAATTGCCAAAGATCTGTGCCCAGACAGGCAGCCAGCTGATTTATCAACCCATGTTGCTCGGTGGCGTGTTCAAGGTCACGGGCAATGCCTCCCCGATCAGCATCCCCGCCAAAGGACGCTACATGCTTCAGGACCTGGCGCGTTATGCCAAACGTTATGAGGTACCACTGGCATTCAACCCGCACTTCCCGATCAACACCCTGCTGCTGATGCGCGCGGTGACCGGCATGCAACTGCGACATCCACAGCGTTTTGTTGCCTTTATCGACTGTCTGTTTCGCGCACTCTGGGTCGAGAAGCGCAACCTGAACGATCAGGCCGCCGTTGCGGCAGTACTCAGTGAGGGGGGATTCGATCCGCAAGAGGTGCTGGCCCTGACCAACGATGAAGAGGTCAAGAACGCCCTCAAGGACAAGACCGAACAAGCCTTGCAGCGCGGCGTTTTTGGCGCGCCGAGCATGTTCGTCGATAACCAGTTGTTCTTCGGCCAGGATCGTCTGGACTTTGTCCTCGAAGCCCTGAGCTAAGTCAAAGCTTCGGTAAGACAAACAACGCAATTCGCGCTGCCGGCCCAAAGCCGGCAGCGCGATTCACGTTCAGAGAGTTGCGGTACGGGTATTCAGCCATTCCAGCGCCGCGCCCTGCAGCAGCGGACTCAGGCGCCGACGCACTTCAGCGTGGTAGGCGTTGAGCCACTCACGCTCGTCCTGGGTCAGCAGCGAAGGTTCCAGGCAGCGGCTGTCGATCGGGCACAAGGTCAGGGTTTCGAACTTGAGGAACTCGCCGAATTCGCTAGTGCCTGCCTCAAGGTTCATCACCAGGTTTTCGATGCGCACGCCCCAACGGCCCGGACGATAAGTACCCGGCTCGATCGAGGTGATCATCCCTGGCTGCATCGCGGTTTGCGGTGCTGGCGCCGCCTGATAGGCGATCACTTGCGGGCCTTCGTGGACATTGAGGAAATACCCCACGCCATGACCGGTGCCGTGCCCGTAATCCACGCCTTCGGCCCAGATCGGCGCGCGGGCGATGGCGTCCAGCAACGGCGACAGGATGCCCCGCGGGAATTGCGCCCGGGACAAGGCGATCACGCCCTTGAGCACCCGCGTGCAATCGCGCTTCTGCTCGGCGCTCGGGGTACCGACCGGGACCATGCGGGTGATGTCCGTGGTACCGCCCAGGTATTGGCCGCCGGAATCGATCAGCAGCAGGCCATCGCCTTCGATCACCGCATGCTCTTCTTCGGTGGCGTGGTAATGCGGCATCGCGCCATTGGCGTTGAACGCGGCGATGGTGTTGAAGCTCAGGGATACGTAACCGGGGCGACGGGTGCGCGCCGCGGTCAGGTGCTCGTCGATGGTCAGCTCAGTAATGCGTTCACGGCCCCAGGCCGACTCCAGCCAGGCGAAGAATTCGCAGAGCGCCGCACCGTCCTGCTCCATGGCCTGGCGGATATGCTCGGCATCAGCCAGGCTTTTACGGGACTTGGCCAAGGTCGTCGGATTCAGGCCTTCCAGCAGCGTCACACCATCCCCAAGGTTATCCAGCAAACCGGCGGTAACCCGCGCCGGATCCACCAGCAGGCTGGCGCCATCGGAAATCGCACTCAGGGCCGCGGCCACTTCGCTGTAGTCACGCAGGGCGATGCCGTCCTGTTCCAGCACGGCACGCAAGGCATCATCGACTTTGCTCAGCGCCACGAACAGCGTCGCCTGCTGTTGGCTGATCAGGGCGAAAGAGACGAACACCGGGTTGAACGAGACGTCACCGCCGCGCAGGTTGAACAGCCAGGCGATGTCGTCGAGGGTGGCGATGAAATGCCAGTCCGCGCCTCGCTCTTTCAGGGTTTCGCGCAGCTTGCCGAGCTTCTCGACCCGGTCGACCGTGGCCTGGGGCGGCAAATGCTGGTAGATCGGCTGGTCCGGCAGGCTCGGGCGGTCGCTCCAGACTTCGTTCAGCAGATCGATATCGGTGCGCAGGCGAGCACCGCGCTCCTGCAGCTTGTTGCCCAGGGTACGCGCCGAAGCCAGCGCCATCACCGCGCCGTCGACCGCGACCACGCCCCCTTCCGGGGTCTGCTCGGCCAGCCAGTCCAACGGGCCGGGCTGGCCCGGCAACAGTTTGACCAACTCGATGCCGCTGCCCTTGAGTTCCTTGGTCGCCTGCTCCCAATAACGGCTATCGGCCCAGACCCCGGCGAAATCCGCCGTCACGATCAGGGTGCCGACCGAACCGTGAAAACCCGACAGCCACTGCCGGCCTTGCCAGTAACCGGGCAGGTACTCCGACAGGTGCGGGTCGGCCGACGGCACCAGCAGGGCATGAATGCCCTCGCGGTTCATCAGCTCGCGGGTGCGCGCCAGGCGCTGGGGGACCACTCCATTGGTCAAGGGCTGCGTACTCATTGTGTCTCCTGCTACCAGGTCAATCATTGTTATTGGATACCGAGGGCATCGACCCTCAGGGTTGGGCAACCGCCCAGAACGCCGGTGCACTGGCGGATGAAGCCTTGATCAGCTGGACGGCCTGATCGATGTCCTGCTCGGTGGTGAAACGCCCCAGGCTCAGGCGGATGGTCCGCCCCGCCGCCCGGGCGTCGAGCCCCAGCGCCAGCAACACATGGGACGGCGCATTGCTCGCCGAGTTGCAGGCCGAGGTCGCGGAAAACGCGATGGAGGCACTCAGGGCCGCCGGGTTGAACGCCCCTTCACCGAAGGTGAGGCTCAAGGTGTGGGGAATGCGCTGGGCCGGGCTGCCGTTCAGGCGCAGCCCCGGCACGTCGGCCAATTGTTCGAGCAGACGCTCGCGCAGACGGGCGATGGTCGCCGCTTCTTCGTCAAAATGTTCGGCGGCCAGGGCAAAGGCGGCGCCCATGGCGGCAATCTGATGGGTCGCGAGCGTCCCGGAGCGCAAGCCGCCTTCATGGCCGCCGCCGTGGATCTGCGCCTGCAAGCGCTGCTGCGCGCGCGGGCCGACGTAGAGCGCGCCGATGCCCTTGGGGCCGTAAATCTTGTGGGCGGAAAAGGACATCAGGTCCACCGGCCACTGCGCCAGGTCAATCGCCACCTTGCCCGCGCCCTGGGCCGCGTCGACATGCAGCAGCGCCCCGCGCTCGCGGACCACACGGCCAATGCCCGGGATGTCGTTGAGCGTGCCCAGTTCGTTATTGACCAGCATCAGCGACACCAGGAAGGTGTCGTCGCGCAGGGCCTCGCTGACCGCCTCGGGCGTGATCAGCCCGTCGCTGTCCGGCACCAGGTAAGTCACCGCCACGCCGGCAGCCTGCAACTGGCTGGCGGTGTCGAGAATGGCCTTGTGCTCGATCTGGCTGGTGATGATGTGCCCGCCGGAGATGCCCCGGGCCTGGGCCACGCCCTTGAGCGCCAGGTTGTTGGATTCGGTGGCGCCGGAGGTCCAGACGATCTGCTCGGGCGCCGCGCCCACCAGTTGGGCGACCTGCTGGCGCGCCAGCTCGACGCTGCGCCGG
This sequence comes from Pseudomonas sp. GM17, assembly GCF_000282175.2. Taxonomy (NCBI): domain Bacteria; kingdom Pseudomonadati; phylum Pseudomonadota; class Gammaproteobacteria; order Pseudomonadales; family Pseudomonadaceae; genus Pseudomonas; species Pseudomonas sp. GM17. The sequence goes on from NZ_CP124732.1 coordinate 5,389,802, forward strand.
GCCTGTTGGCCGAAGGCGTGGGAACTGGACGCCGGATTGCCGAAGTTACCGTTGAACCCCAGACATTCCACCATCACCTGAATGACTCGCTCGTCCACCGGCGTGGTGGCGGCGTAGTCGAAATAGAGAGGACGTTTATTCATCGCAAAATACCCGCAGAGCCTGTTCCAGGATCAAGGTTCGCTCGGTGCCGAACGCTGATACGCGCCCTTTCGGCAACGCAAAAATGGCAGACCGTCAGCAATACCCGATCGGATGCAGTTAAAGAAGGACAACTTCATTTAAAAGTGCGTAGGAACGCTCCCGAGGGGCAGCTTAACAGGCTCCGGGAGCCGGGTTAAGCGAGGTTCGGCCAGGGGGCCGAAGAACAAGGCGCAAGGCGGGGAAAATCATCACAGGATTTTGCCGATGCTCACCGGCAGTCCGTCAGCCTGCGCAGGCAAGGCCGTGGCAGATCGACAAATCAGCTGGCCCGGCCATGCAGGGTCACGCTGTGCTCGGCGTTCATTTCGCCCTGCCGGTCGAAACCGAAGGTCCGTTGCGGGGCAAGCAGCTCGACCTTCTTCTGTTGGTATTCGTCAAAGGACAGCCCGCGCCGGTTCAGGGCTTCCAGCGCCAGTTCGCGGGTTTCCTCGGCGGTATAGGGACGCGACTCCGGGCCAGGCTGGCTGGCACAACCGGCCAGCACCGCAGTGGCGACAAGCAAGGAAAAGACAAGCGAACGGTTCATGGCAAAGCTCCTGGATCTGGGCTGCAAGGCAATGGACACAGGCTACCGTCGCCCTTCCCGGGGCAGAAATCATCACGCTCGATAGTGGCTATCGATTCCCCCTATCGCAGCCCATCGCAGGCGCACATATTCCTAAAAGACCTATAAATATGGAAATAAAGTATTTTTTAGGAATATCAGTAAGCCTTTATAACAGGTCCATCGCGCCGCCTGCTGTTGCCTGAGCAACTGTTCGCCAGGCAACAGCCAATCAACAAAACAGTGTCTTCCCAACAACAGCCTGCTCCTGCAACAGCGCCACAAGCCCCGCCACTCAAGGCTTTGCGGCGCTGGTACAGCTCTTGCTCAAGCCCTGGGACTACTCACTGCTCGTTGAGCCCTGTTCAACAAAGGAACTGATCATGTCGCGTCCATTAAAAGTCGTTGCCCTGTCCGGTGGAACCTGGCGCCCCTCGCGCACCCTGGTGCTGACCCAGGCGCTGCTCGCCGAACTGGCGGGGCAATTGCCGATCGAGAGCACGCTCATCGAACTGGGCGACATCGCCCGCCCCCTGGGCGCGGCCCTGTCCCGCCAGGAGCTGGCGGCGGAAGTCGAAGCGCAGTTGCAAGCCATCGAAAGCGCCGACCTGCTGATCGTCGCAGCGCCCGTGTACCGCGGTTCCTACCCGGGCCTGCTCAAGCACCTGTTCGACCTGATCGACCTCAACGCGCTGATCGACACCCCGGTGCTGCTGGCCGCCACCGGTGGCAGCGAGCGTCATGCCCTGGTGCTGGATCACCAGCTGCGGCCGCTGTTCAGTTTCTTCCAGGCCCTGACCCTGCCCATAGGGGTCTATGCCACCGAGGCCGACTTCGCCAACTACCAGATCACCAGCGAGCCCTTGAAGGCCCGCATTCGCCTTGCGGCAGAACGCGCCGCGCCGCTGTTCGGCGTGCATCCGAAAAATCTGCTGAAAATCGCTTAAGGACCTGTCATGGATGTTTTCTGGTTTCTTCCGACTCACGGCGACGGCCATTACCTGGGCACCACCCAGGGCGCGCGTCCGGTCACCCTCAACTACCTCAAGCAAGTGGCCCAGGCCGCGGACAGCCTGGGCTATCACGGCGTACTGATCCCCACCGGGCGTTCGTGCGAAGACTCCTGGGTGATCGCCTCGGCGCTGGTGCCCCTGACCGAACGCCTGCGCTACCTGGTGGCGATCCGCCCGGGGATCATCTCGCCGACCGTCTCGGCGCGCATGGCCGCGACCCTCGACCGGCTGTCCAACGGGCGCCTGCTGATCAACGTGGTGACCGGCGGCGACCCTGACGAGAACCGTGGCGACGGCAGCTTCCTCAGCCACAGCGAACGCTATGAAGTCACCGACGAATTCCTGAGGATCTGGCGCCGGGTGCTGCAAGGCGAAGCCGTGGACTTCGAAGGCAAGCATCTGCATGTGCAGAACGCCAAGGCCCTGTACCCGCCGGTGCAGAAACCTTACCCGCCGCTGTATTTCGGCGGGTCCTCGGACGCCGCCCATGACCTCGCCGCCGAACAGGTGGACGTCTACCTGACCTGGGGCGAACCACCGGCCGCGGTCGCCGAGAAACTCGCCGACGTGCGCGAACGGGCCGCCCGCCACGGCCGCACGGTGAAGTTCGGTATCCGCCTGCATGTGATCGTGCGCGAAACCGCGGAAGAGGCCTGGAAGGCCGCGGACAAGCTGATCGAACACATCAGCGACGACACCATCGCCGCCGCGCAGCAATCCTTCTCGCGCTTCGACTCCGAGGGCCAGCGGCGCATGGCCGCCTTGCACGACGGGCGGCGCGACAACCTGGAAATTGCCCCCAACCTCTGGGCCGGCGTCGGCCTGGTGCGTGGCGGCGCCGGCACCGCGCTGGTGGGCAACCCCGAACAGGTGGCGGCGCGGATCAGGGAATACGCGGACCTGGGGATCGAGAGCTTCATTTTCTCCGGCTACCCGCACCTGGAAGAAGCCTACCGCTTTGCCGAGCTGGTGTTCCCGCTGCTGCCGGAGCCCTACGCCAGCCTGGCCGGACGTGGCGTGACCAACCTCACCGGGCCGTTTGGCGAAATGATTGCCAATGACGTGCTGCCGAGCAAAAAAGCGGCTGGAGGCTAACCAGCATGGCGACCCCATGCCATGGGTCGCCTGCCGGAACGCTATCGCGGGCAAGAACTGGGCGTCCCCCCCTGCTCCTACAGAAACCACCTGCACCCTGTAGGAGCGAGCTTGCTCGCGATCGAGCGCCCCGCGCTCGCCTCACAGCCCCACCGATTTCACGGCCGCGCAACCGGCCCCAAACGAGGAACACCGCGTGACTGCCAAGCCGCAAAGCGCCTTGTTGTCCCCCTTGCAGACCGCCCGCCAGCTGGCGGCCGAGTTTGCCCTGACCGCCGTCGAACGCGACGAACGCGGCGGTACCCCGAAAGCCCAGCGCGACGCCCTGCGCCAGAGCGGCCTGCTGGCCCTGAGCATTCCCACCCAGTACGGCGGCCTCGGCGCCAGCTGGAGCGAGACCCTGAACATCGTCCGCGAGTTCGCCAAGGTCGACAGCTCCATCGCCCACGTCTTCGGCTTCCACCACCTGATGCTGGCCACCGTGCGCCTGTTCGCCCGCCCGGAACAATGGCAACCCTGGTTCGAACAGACCGCGCGCAAGAACTGGTTCTGGGGCAACGCCCTCAACCCGCTGGACACCCGTACCGTGGTGAAGAACCTCGGCGGCTGGCGCGAGTTCTCCGGCAAGAAGAGCTTCTGCTCCGGCGCCAGCGATTCGGAAATGCTCATCGCCTCGGCGGTCGACGAAAGCAACGGCGGCAAGCTGCTGATCGCCGCCATCCCCAGCGGCCGCAGCGGCATCACCCTGCACAACGACTGGAACAACATGGGCCAGCGCCAGACCGATAGCGGCAGCGCCAGCTTCGAGCGGGTGCGGGTCGAGGAATCGGAACTGCTGCTGGACCCGGGCCCCTTGAGCACGCCCTTCGCCTGTCTGCGCCCACTGATCGCCCAGTTGACCTTCACCCACATGTTCCTCGGCATCGCCGAAGGGGCTTTTGAAGAAGCTCGCCAATACACCCTCACCGAAACCCGGCCCTGGCATAAGTCCAGCGCGCAGGAGGCCTATCAGGACCCTTATGTGCTGGGTCATTACGGTGATTTCTGGGTGGCCCTGGAAGGCATGCGCCTGTTGGTGGAGCGCGCCGCGGAGCTGCTGGACAAGGCCTGGGCCAAGGGGCCGAACCTGAGCGCCGAAGAACGCGGCCACCTGGCCACGGCCATCGCCACCGCCAAGGTCGCCACCACGCGCCAGGGCCTGGAGCTGTGCAGCCGCCTGTTCGAGGTCACCGGCGCCCGCTCCACCCACGCCTCCCTGCGCCTGGACCGGCATTGGCGCAACCTGCGCACGCAAACCCTGCACGACCCGGTGGATTACAAACTCCATGAGTTGGGTGACTGGGCCCTGAACCAGTCCCTGCCGACCCCGACTTTCTATTCCTAGCCTTCTGCTCCCGGAGCTTGTCCATGCAGCTTTTGACCCTACCGCCCTCGCCGGCCCTGGCCACCTCGATCCGGGCCACCGCCCAGGTGTTCGAAGACCCGAAATCCCAGGCCTTGCTGGCGCATCTGCAGCAGGTCGCGCCGAGCGAGGCCAGCGTGTTGATCATCGGCGAAACCGGTACCGGCAAGGAGCTGGTGGCGCGCCATATCCACAACCTCAGCGCCCGGCGCAACCGGCCCTTCGTGGCGGTGAACTGTGGCGCGTTCTCCGAGTCACTGGTGGAGGCCGAGCTGTTCGGCCATGAAAAAGGCGCCTTCACCGGGGCCCTGAGCGCCAAGGCCGGCTGGTTCGAAGAGGCCAATGGCGGGACCCTGTTCCTCGACGAAATCGGCGACCTGCCGATGGCGATCCAGGTGAAGTTGCTGCGGGTGCTGCAGGAACGCGAAGTGGTGCGCCTGGGTTCGCGCAAAAGCATTCCCATCGATGTGCGGGTGCTGGCGGCGACCAACGTGCAACTGGAGAAAGCCATCAACGCCGGGCATTTTCGCGAGGACCTGTACTACCGCCTCGACGTCGTCAGCCTGGAACTGAGCCCACTGCGCGAGCGCCCCGGCGACATCCTGCCGCTGACCCGGCACTTTATCGAAGCCTACAGCCAGCGCCTGGGCTACGGCGCCGTGACCATCAACAGCGAGGCCGAGCACAAGCTGCGCAGCTACAGCTGGCCGGGCAATATCCGCGAACTGGAAAACGTCATCCACCACACCCTGCTGATCTGCCGCGACGGAGTGATCGAGCGCGACGACCTGCGCCTGTCGAACATGCGCATCGAACGCCAGGACGACAGCCACCACAGCCACGACGACTCAGCCGAAGCCCTGTTGGAGCGGGCCTTTCACAAACTCTTCGAAGAGCAGGCCGGCGCCCTGCATGAAAAGGTCGAGGACGCGCTGCTGCGCGCGGCCTACCGCTTCAGCCATTACAACCAGGTGCACACCGCCAACCTGCTGGGCCTGAGCCGCAACGTCACCCGCACCCGGCTGATCAAGATCGGCGAACTGGCGGTGAACAAGCGCCGCCCGCCGGAAAAACCCGGCCAGCACGAGCGCACCCTGCAACTGTCGATCTAGCTGGCCAGACGGCAGTGCAACGCGTTGTCCGGGCTGCGCTCGATGCTGCGCACCACCTGGAACGAGCCAAAGGTCACGGTCTTGGCCTGATAGGCACGCAGCAGTTGCCAGAAGTCCTGTTCGCCCTTCTCGAAACTCTGGAAGGCCGCCTCGCCGGCTTCCCGGGTTTGCCATTGCAGGTAGTTGAGCACCCGCCGGCCGTCCTCGCTGGCCTGCACGCTGCCACTCAGGAAACCCGGGTAGCCCTGGGCCAGGCGTTCGGTCTGCTCGGACAGCGCCGACACCAGGCCGGATTGTTGATGGGGTTCGGTTTCGAATTCGATCAATTGCGTAAAGCTGCGGTTTTGCGCAAACGCGTGCATGGCAAGTCCCCACTGACGGATAAACGGAATCTTGTGATTCGAAGTTCCGCAGGGTAAAACCTCCAGTTAAGTAAAGGTCAAGCGACTTTTGCTCATTCCCCACCCGCAGGAGCGCTGCATGCCCAGCCCCGAAACCGTGCACAAGGAACTCACCGTCGGCCAAGTGGCCGCCCGCAGTGGCGTAGCGGTCACCGCCCTGCACTTCTATGAAACCAAGGGGCTGATCAAGAGCAACCGCAACGCCGGCAACCAGCGCCGTTATCCGCGGGAAGTGCTGCGCCGGGTGGCGCTGATCAAGGTGGCGCAGCGCCTGGGCATTCCCCTGGCCGAGATCGGCCAGGCCCTGCGCAGCCTACCGGACCACCGCGCACCGACGGCCGCCGACTGGAGGCGGCTGTCCGAGCAGTGGAGCCAGGAGCTGGATGAGCGGATCAAGCAACTGACCCTGCTGCGCGACCGCCTCAACGGCTGCATCGGCTGCGGCTGCCTGTCGATGCAAGACTGCCCGCTGCGCAACCAGGGCGATCAGTTGGGCGAACGCGGCCCGGGCGCGCGATTGCTGGAAACCGATTGAGCGGGCGGCCCATCGGTTTCCCCAGCCAGACCGCAGCCTGTGGCAGCGGCTGCACCTCTTCTCCTGATCGCTGGCTCACTGTTGCCAGGCGAACACCTCGTCAGCTCAAGCCAGGCAGTGGACTGCCCGGGCCTATAGTGAACCGACCGGAAAACCGGCCAGGTTCACTTCGACAAACCCATGACAAGAAAGGAGAACCGAGATGAGCGTCAAACCCATCCCCGAGGGTTACCCCAGCATCACGCCCTACCTGGGGATTACGCAGGCTGCCGAGGCTATCGAGTTCTACAAGAATGCCTTCGGCGCCATCCAGGTCATGCGCCTGGACATGCCCGACGGCAGCGTCGGCCATGCCGAGCTGCGCATCGGCGACTGCCCGATCATGCTGGGAACGCCCTGCGATCAGGGGCCACTGAGCAATCCCGACCAATCACCCGCCGTCGGCCTGCACCTGTACGTCAACGATGTCGACAAACAGTTCGCCCAGGCCATCGCCGCTGGTGGCCAGGTGGTGTCCGAGGTCAAGGACCAGTTCTACGGCGACCGCAGCGGCACCCTCAAAGACCCGTTCGGCCACCTGTGGTTTCTCGCCACCCGCAAGGAAGACCTGAGCGAAGAGCAGATCAAGCAGCGGGCCATGGAGATGTTTAAACAGCAGGGATAAGCCCTGTGCCTGAAAACCGTTGATCGCGGGCAAGCCTCGCGCCTACAGACGCGCGTGCTTCTGTAGGAGCGAGCGGGCGGCGATCCGACTTGCCCGCGATAGCCTCCCCCGGACCGTCCCCCTGCCATTGGTCGCGCGGAAACATTTACTTTCATATCGTCTTTCGGGATTTACGATTCTCATTCGTCTTAATTAGATGCAGCAGGTCGCGTTGGCGAAGGTTACGCCGCGGGTTTCTCTCCGAGCTTACCAGCCGCCCGCGGCTCCACTCCTCGAATCAAGACGCGTGCTCAATGTCGAAGAAGTCCCGCTCGAAAATCTGGTTTCTCGTTCACAGCTGGCTGGCCCTGCCCATCTGGTTCTTTGTGCTGATCGTTTGCGTCACCGGCACCCTGGCCGTGGTCAGCCAGGAAATCGTCTGGCTGGCCAACCCCGACATCCGCGCCAGCAAACCCACAGGCGACGCCCAACCGCTGAGCTACGACCAGATCGTCAAAGCCATCAAGCAGGCCGAACCGCAGACCCTGGTCGAAAGCATCAGCACCCCCGACGAAGCGCATTTTGCCCTGACCGTGGGCGTCAGCTACCCCGATGGCCGTTCCGTCGAGGTCTATGTCAACCCGTACACCGGCGTCATCCAGGGCGTCAGCCCGCAATTCAACTTCCAAGCCTTCACCCGCGCCCTGCACGGCTGGTGGCTGGTGCCTTTCACCAACGGCTACAGCTGGGGCTGGTACCTGGTATCGCTGCTCGGCCTGCCGATGCTGGCCTCGCTGGTCACCGGCCTGGTGGTCTACAAGAAGTTCTGGAAGGGTTTCCTCAAGCCGACCCTGCGCCTGCGCCATGGCGCGCGGATTTTCTGGGGCGACTTCCATCGCCTGAGCGGCATCTGGTCGATCTGGTTCATCGCGGTGATCTCCATCACCGGCACCTGGTTCCTGATCCAGGCGATTCTTGGCGACAACCAGATCACCCTTTCCAGCGAACCCATAGTTCCGGTGATCGCTCGCGAAAGCGTGCCGACCTCCGCCGACGGCAGCCCGGCGCCGATGATCGGCGTCGATGAAGCCATCCGCATCGCCACCCAGCAGATCCCGGGGTTCGAGGTCAGCTTCGTCATGCTGCCGAGCAATGCCTACAGCCACCTGTTCATTGGCGGCCGCGGCTGGTACCCGCTGATGTACCAGACCGCCAACCTCAACCCTTACAGCGGCTCGGTCGATACCATGCACCTGTTGTCCCATCGCTCGGCCCTGGAGTTCGTCACCGAGTCCATGCGTCCGCTGCACACCGGTGATTTCGGCGGCATCTGGATCAAGCTGATCTGGTGCTTCTTCGGCCTGCTGCTGAGCATGATGGTGCTCAGCGGCCTGCTGATCTGGACCAAGCGCACCGCCCTGGCCACCGCCGCGACCATCAAGCGCAGCCACAAGACACCGCGCCCCACCCTCGCCCAGCGCCCGGTTGCGGCCCTGCACAGCGACACGCCGGAGGGCAACCTGTGAGCAAGACAGACAACCCAATGCCGGTTTCGCCCCTGCGCCAATTCTGGCTGAAATGGCGTTTCCACCTGAACATCCTGCTGTTGCTGGTCCCCCTCGGCTTCATGCCCAAGTACTTCGCCGACGCGGCGCTGGCCCGTGGCGACAGCGGCCTGGGCGAACGCGAGGTGGGCGAGGTGCAGGTCGGGCCCTGGAGCCTGCGTCTGGCCGAACTGCGCAACCAAGCACCGCAACTTCAGGGGCCAGCCGGCTATATGAAGGGCTTCAATGCCGCCCTGTGCGACGCCTGCATCGACCAGGTCAAGGCCACCTACCTGCGCATCGGCAAACCCCGCAGCCTGCGCGCCGCCGGGGTGATCTTCTTCGGCACCCCGTACCGCATGGGGGCCAGCCTGCCCGTTCCGGAAAAGACCAAGGCCGACGCCGAGCTGTGGATAACCATGGAAGGCTGGGACGGCAGCCTGCACCAGGCAGCCATCCCCCTGGGCCAGGCATCCCCGGCCACCCTCGCCTGGCTGAACCAACAAGGAGGCAAACCATGATTGCTGTACCCACCGCCCGCCTGCGCCTGCTCGGTGCCGGCGCACTCCTGCTGGCCAGCGCCCTGTTCAGCGGCGGCGCCCTGGCCCATAACCCGATGTGCGAGTGCAAGCAGATCGACGGCGAGCAGATCCGCTGCACCGGCGGCTTCTCCGACGGCAGCGGCGCCCCGGGAGTGACCCTGGACGTGATCGGCTACGACGAAACCATCCTGGTGCCCGGCAAGCTGGGCGCCGACTCCACCCTGACCTTCAAGAAACCCGACGCCGAGTTCTACGTGCTGTTCGACGCCGGCCCCGGCCACGTGGTCGAGATCGACCAAGCCGACATCGAGGCCCCATGAGCACCTCCACCCACCAAGTTGTGCGCCCGGCCGGCGCCGGCCATGAAACCCTCTACGTCCTGCTGCTGTGCCTGTTGATCCTCAGCGTGGCCGGCACCGTGGTGTTCTGGCGCGGCGAAACCAGCGAAGTAGCCAGCATCGACAGCCAGCAACTGGACGCCCGCCGCGACCTCACCGCCGGCGAACAGGGCCTGTACGCCGACCTGCGGGTGACCCTCGACGAAATCCGCCTGCTGCGCGAAGAAGCCCAGGCCCTGCCGACGCCCGAACAACTGGCCGAGGAAGGTTTCGCGCCCTTTGCCCAGGACGCCAGTTCGGTGAGCCGTGGCGGGCATGCCTGGCAACTGCGGCAACAGGCCTATGTCGGCCTCAGCCAGAACAATCAAGTGGCCGGCTCCTTCCTGATGCGCATCGCCGCCGATCCGGCCGCCGCCCCGGACATCTGGCTCAACCGCGGCCCGTCCCTCGCCGCCCCCGACGACCTCAGCGACGCCGCCCTGGCCAGTGCCGGCTGGCAGCAGGTGGTCGCGCAATTCGATGCCGGAGTGACCCGCCAGCATCGCCACTGAACCCACGCATTCACCCGAGAGAAGACCGCTAGCCCATGCCTATTTCATCTCAACGCCGCCCGCTCCTGCGGGTGCTGCTGGTCAGCCTGTTCGCCCTGTTGCTCAGCCCTCTCGCCACGGCCGACCAGGCCAAGCGCCTGCGTATCGGCATCACCCTGCACCCCTACTACAGCTACGTGGCCAACATCGTCGGCGACAAGGCCGAGGTCGTGCCGCTGATTCCCGCCGGCTTCAACCCCCACGCCTATGAACCGCGCGCCGAAGACATCAAGCGCATCGGCACCCTGGACGTGATCGTGCTCAACGGCGTCGGCCACGACGACTTCGCCGACCGCATGATCGAGGCCAGCGAACGCCCGGACATCCCGGTGATCGAGGCCAACCAGAACGTGCCGCTGCTGGCCGCCACCGGCATCGCCGCGCGCGGCGCCGGCAAAGTGGTCAACCCGCACACCTTCCTGTCCATCAGCGCCTCCATCGCCCAGGTCAACAACATCGCCCGCGAGCTGGGCAAGATGGACCCGGCCAACGCCAAAACCTACACCCAGAACGCCCGCGCCTACGGCAAACGCCTGCGGCAGATGCGCGCCGACGCCCTGGCCAAGCTGACCAAGGCGCCCAACGCCGACCTGCGGGTGGCCACGGTGCACGCCGCCTACGACTACCTGCTGCGCGAGTTCGGCCTGGAAGTCACCGCCGTGGTCGAGCCGGCCCATGGCATCGAGCCCAGCCCGAGCCAGTTGAAAAAGACCATCGACCAGCTGCGTGAACTGGACGTCAAGGTGATCTTCTCCGAGATGGACTTCCCGTCCACCTACGTCGACACCATCCAGCGCGAGTCCGGGGTCAAGCTGTACCCGCTGTCGCACATTTCCTACGGCGACTACAGCGCCGAGAAATACGAGAAGGAAATGGCCGGCAACCTCGACACCGTGGTCCGGGCGATCCAGGAGGCCGGCGCATGACCGCCCTGCACAGCCTGGCCCGCGGCCCGTCCATCGAATTCGACCAGGTCAGCCTGACCCTGGGTCGCACCACCATCCTCGACAACGTCAGCTTCAAGGTGCAACCCGGCACCGTGCATGCGCTGGTCGGCCCCAACGGCGGCGGCAAGAGCTCGCTGATCAAGACCCTGCTCGGGCAGATGCCCCACCAGGGCCAGTTGCGCCTGCAATGGCCGGGCGAGCCGGGGGTGATCGGCTATGTGCCGCAAGCCCTGGAATTCGACCGCGGCCTGCCGATGACCGTCGACGACTTCATGGCCGCCATGTGCCAGCGCCGCCCGGCTTTCCTCGGCCTCAGCCGGCATTACGCCGCGGCCATAGGCGAAGCCCTGGAGCGGGTCGGCATGCAGGACAAACGCAAGCGGCGCATGGGCGCCCTGTCCGGCGGTGAACGCCAGCGGGTGCTGCTGGCCCAGGGGCTGATCCCGGCGCCACAACTGCTGGTGCTGGACGAACCGATGTCGGCCCTCGACGAAGCCGGCATCCAGGTCTTCGAGCGCCTGCTCGGCGACTGGCGCCAGGCCGGGATCACCCTGCTGTGGATCGAGCACGACCTGGAAGCGGTCGGCCGCCTGGCGGACCGGGTCACCGGCCTGCATCGCCGCGTGCTGTTCGACGCCCACCCGCAGCAGGCGCTGACCCCGGAACGCCTGCTGACGCTGTTTTCCACCCACCCGCGCAGCGCGGATATCGTCAGCGGGAGTGTTGCCTGATGAGTTACGAAGCCTTTCGTCTGATGATCCAGGGCTGGGCCTCCTCCGGTTACCTGCCAGAAGCCCTGGCCTATGGGTTTGTGGTCAACGCCCTGCTCGCCGGCTTGCTGATCGGCCCGGTGCTGGGCGGCCTCGGCACCCTGGTAGTGGTCAAGCGCTTCGCGTTCTTCTCCGAAGCGGTGGGCCACGCGGCGCTGACCGGCGTGGCCATCGGCATCCTGCTCGGCGAACCCTACACCGGCCCGTACGGCAGCCTGTTCGGCTACTGCCTGCTGTTCGGCATCCTGCTCAACTACCTGCGCAACCGCACCGGCCTGGCGCCGGACACCCTGATCGGCGTGTTCCTGTCGGTGTCCCTGGCCCTGGGCGCCAGCCTGCTGCTGATCCTCGCCGGCAAGATCAACGTGCACATCCTGGAAAACGTGCTGTTCGGTTCGGTGCTCACGGTCAACGGCAACGATCTGCTGGTGCTGCTGATCGTCGGTGCCCTGGTGGTGGGTCTGAGCCTGCCGCTGTACAACCGCATCATGCTGGCCAGCTTCAACCCGCAACTGGCGGCGGTGCGCGGTGTCGCGGTGAAAACCCTGGACTACCTGTTCGTGATCCTGGTGACCCTGATCACCGTGGCCGCGGTGAAAGTCATAGGCGCGATCCTGGTCGGCGCCCTGCTGGTGATCCCGGCGGCGGCCGCGCGCCTGCTGAGCCAGTCGCTCAAGGGCTTTTTCTGGATCTCGGTGCTGATCGCCACGGTCAGCACCCTGTGCGGCATCCTGCTGCCGATCCTCTTCGACCTGCCCGTCCCCTCCGGCGCCGCGATCATCCTGGTGGCCGGTGTCGCCTTCGCCCTGGCCGCCGTTGCCCGCGGCATTGTCCCCAGCCTCAAAGGGAATATCGGATAAATGCACAGTTCATTACGTCACCTGACACGCCCCCTGACTTTGGCCCTGGCCCTCGGCGGGCTGAGCAGCGCGCCGGCCCTGGCCCAGCCGGACCGTTTCGAACCGATGCGCGTCACCGCCAACCAGAGCCTGGGCACCACGGCGCTGCACAGCGCCAGCTCACCCAAGCCGCTCACCGTGCTGGCCTCGCTGCCGGTGACCTTCGGCCTCGGCCAGTGGCTGCTGCAAGGCACCGATGTGCGACTCGAACGCGCCGCCCCCGACAACCTGCCGGGCTCGCGCCAGACCGCCTACTTCACCGGCCGCGGCGCCCCGGCGCTGCACAAGCTGGCCCTCGACGCCGATGCGGTGATCGGCCTGCGCTCGATCTGGCCGGACGACCCGCTGTACCCCAATGCGCGGCGCAGCAATATCCGCATCGTCGAAGTCGATGCCGCGCGCCCGGTGGACGGCGCCCTGCCCGGGGTCGCCCTGCAGCCCGGCAAGAGCGACGGCCTGAACAGCCAGCCGTGGCTGTCGAGCAATAACCTGGGGCGCATGGCCGATGTGCTGGCCGCCGACCTGGTGCGCCTGGCCCCCGCCGCCAAGCCGAAGATCGACGCCAACCTGGCCAGCCTCAAGCAACGCCTGCTCAAGCTCAGCGCCGATAGCGAGGGGCAACTGGCCAATGCCGACAACCTCAGCGTGCTCAGCCTCAGCGACCACTTCGGTTACCTGGTCAGCGGGCTCAACCTGGAGCTGCTGGAGGTCGACGCCCGCGCCGACAACGAGTGGACGCCCGAAGCCCTGCAGCAACTGCAAACCCGGCTCAAGGACAACGACGTGGCCATCGTCCTGCATCACCGCCAGCCGTCCGACGCGATCAAGGCCGCCATCAGCGCCGCCGGCAGCCAGTTGCTGGTGCTGCAAACCGACAGCGCCGACCCGCTGGCGGAGCTGGAGAACAGCATCGGCCAGATCACCAGTGCCCTCGCCCCGAAAACCTGACCCGCCACTCCCTCTGTAGGAGCGAGCTTGCTCGCGATGAACGTCAACGATGACGCGTATTGCCTGAGTGGACGCGTTGTTCTTGCATTTATCGCGAGCAAGCTCGCTCCTACAGGAGAAATGGCGCGGCTTACAAATTCCCCCAAGAATCGCCCGCCTCGGCGGTGCTAGCCTGCTGCTCCCATTGAACGGACAGGAAGCCCGCCATGAGTGACTACCTCAAGCTCAACCAGGCCAACTGGGACGAGCGCGCACCGCTGCACGCGGCCTCGCCGGACTACCAGGCGCAAATGTTTGTCGACGACCCGCGGCACCTGTCCGAGGTGGTGCGTTTCGACCTGCCACTGCTGGGGGATATCAGCGGCCTGCGCGGTGTGCATCTGCAATGCCATATCGGCACCGACACCCTGTCGCTGGCCCGCCTCGGCGCGCGGATGACCGGGCTGGACTTCTCCCCCGCGTCCCTGGCCGAAGCCCGCAGCCTGGCGGCGCGCACCGGGAGCGCCATCGAGTTCGTCGAGTCCGACGTCTACAAGGCCTGCGAGGTGCTGCCCAAAGGCGCGTTCGATCTGGTCTACACCGGTATCGGCGCTCTGTGCTGGCTGCCCAGCGTCGACACCTGGGCGCGTAATGTCAGCCAATTGCTCAAGCCCGGCGGCCGGCTGTTTATCCGCGAAGGCCACCCGATGCTCTGGGCCCTGGACGAAAGCCGCGAGGATGCGCTGGTGGTCGACCTGCCCTACTTCGAGCGCAGCGAACCGCTGGTGTGGGACGACGACAGCACCTACGTCAGTACCGACCGACCGCTCAAGGCCACGGTGACCCATGCGTGGAACCACGGCCTGGGGGAAATCGTCAGCGCGCTGCTCAAGCACGGCCTGGACATCAGCGGCCTGGTGGAACACCAGAGCATCCCCTGGGAAGCCCTTCCCGGGCAGATGCGCTGTGACGAACAAGGCGAATGGCACCTGCAACACGCCCCTTGGCGCCTGCCATTGAGCTACACCTTGCAGGCCGTCAAACGCCTGGGCTGACGCCCACAAAAAAGCCCCGCTTCTCTCACGAGGGCGGGGCTTTTTGCTAACGGCACCTGATCAAACTACCTGTAGGAGCGAGCTGGCTCGCGATAGCGTTATCCGCCTCGACATCGGCGTTGGCTGGTGGGTCGCTATCGCGAGCAAGCTCGCTCCTACCCAGGTACGTAGCCGCTGCCGCAGGCTGCGATCGACCGGAACGGTCGTCAGCGATCTTAAGAGCGCCGAAGCCCTGGCGGGCTTATCGCAGCCTGCGGCAGCGGCTACAGGTCAACGTCAGTACGCGGTAATCAGTTGGCCGCCGCCTGGGCGTCCATCTTCTGCCGCAGGCTCAGCGGACGCATGTCGGTCCACACCTCTTCGATGTAGGCCAGGCACTCCTTCTTGAAGCCGCTCTTGCCCACGGTGCGCCAGCCCTGTGGCACAGCCTTGTAGTCCGGCCAGATCGAATACTGCTCCTCATGGTTGACCACTACCTGGAAGAGGATGTCCTCGCGGTCGAATACTGAAGTCATTACGTGTCTCCATCGCTATAAGGCTCGCTGCGCTGAACGCGCAGCGGTTGTGAATAAGGAACGTTCAAGGCCCGTGGAAAATTAGAGGCTGGCGACCGCCGCCGCCAACGCGCGGCTGAAAATATCCGCCACCTGGTCGATTTGCGCCGCGGTGATCACCAGGGGCGGCAGGAAACGCACCACGCTGCCATGGCGCCCACCCATTTCCAGGATCAACCCGCGCTTGAGGCATTCACGCTGCACCAGCGGCGCCAGGCGGCTGAACTGCGGCGGATGGCCCAAGGCGTCTTTCTCGCCGGCCGGGTCCACCAGCTCGATCCCCAGCATCAGGCCGCGCCCACGAATGTCGCCCATCTGCGGATAGTCGCGCTGCAGGATCCGCAGGTGCTCGCGCAAACGCTCGCCCATGGCGGCGGCATGCTCGGCCACCTGGTGTTCCTTGAGGTAGCGCATCACCGCGGAACCGGTGGCCATGGCCATCTGATTGCCACGGAAGGTGCCGGCATGGGCGCCCGGCAGCCAGGTGTCGAGCCAGTCGCGGTAGACCACCACCGCCATCGGCAGGCTGCCGCCGATGGCCTTGGACAGCACCACCACATCCGGGATGATCCCGGCGTGTTCGAAGGCGAACATCTTGCCGGTACGAGCGAAACCGCTCTGGATCTCATCGACGATCAAGGCCACCCCGGCCTTTTCAGTGATCCGGCGTACGCCGCGCAACCAGTCGAGGTCCGCGGGAATCACCCCACCCTCGCCCTGCACCGCCTCGACGATGATCGCCGCCGGCAGTTGCACTCCGGCTTCCGGATCGCTCAGCAGGTTTTCCAGGTAGCTCAGGTTGGCCTTGACCCCCGCTTCGCCACCCAGGCCGAACGGGCAGCGGTAGTCGTAAGGGAACGGCAGGATCTGCACGCCAGTAGTCAGCAGCGCACCCAGCGGGCGCTTCGGCCCCAGGCTGCCCATCAGGCTCAAGGCGCCCTGGGTCATGCCGTGGTAGGCGCCCTGGAACGACAGCACGGTGCTGCGGCCGGTGGCGGTACGGGTCAGCTTCAATGCCGCTTCCACGGCGTCGGTGCCGGTGGGGCCGCAGAACTGGATTTTCGCCTCGGCGGCCAGGGCCAGCGGCAACAGGCCGAACAGGTCCTGGACGAACTGGTCCTTGACCGGGGTGGTCAGGTCCAGGGTCAGCAGCGGCAGCTCATCGGCCAGCACCTGCTGGATGGCCTCGATCACCACCGGGTGGTTGTGGCCCAGGGCCAGGGTCCCGGCACCGGCCAGGCAGTCGATGAAACGCCGGCCTTCGACGTCCTCGACATGAATCCCGCTCGCCCGCTTGAGCGCCAGCGGGATCCGCCGCGGATAGCTGCGGGCATTGGATTCCTGCTGGTTCTGCCGGGCCAGCAACGGCGATTCGGTGAACTGGTAAAGCGTCTCGGCAGGCGCGGGACTGGTCCGCGCGGGCTGATCGTCGACAAGGCTGGTAGCAACTGACATCTCTCGAATCCTCACGCTGATGAGTTGAGCGAAACCGCACACCACACAGGTACGCAGCCGGTTCAGCGCGCACTCGCAGGTTTTCCTGTTCTGGAAACGCATCAGCGACGAGAGGATTTACACCCCGGAGAGGTTTATTGCGTATCAACCATAAAGGTTGTGGCGAACATGAGAATGCCATCGCGGGCAAGCCTCGCTCCTACAGATATCACTTCTGTAGGAGCGAGCTTGCTCGCGATAGGCCCTCAGGCCGCTTGCAGCGGCATGGTCAGCTCGACCCGCAAGCCATCGGGCCGGCTGTCGAAATGCAGCACGCAACCGCAGCGCTGGACAATCGCCTGGACGATGGCCAGACCCAGGCCGCAACCGGTGCTCTGGCCATTGCGCCAGAAGCGCTGGGTCAGGTGCTGCAAGTCGTCCTCGGGAATGCCGTCACCGTGGTCGCGCACCTGGAAACGCACGCGATTGCCGATGGTTTCCAGGTTCAGCTCCACCGGTGCATCGCTCGGGGTGTGGCGCAGGGCGTTGTCCAGCAGGTTGCGCAGCGCAGCGATGGCCAGCACCGAGGGCATTTCCAGCGGCGCCGCCGACACCCGCTCGTCGATGTGCAACCTGACCCGCTGCCGGGCGCCGCTGGCGGCGTCCTGGATCGCGGTTTTCGCCACCTGTTCGGCACTGCACTGCACGCCGTCCTCGAACGACAGGCTGCCTTCGACCCGCGCCAGCAACAGCAGCTGCTCCAGGGTCCGGTGCAAGCGGTCGGCGCCTTCTTCGGCGCGCGCCAGGGATTGATCGCGGGCCGCGCCGTCGGTCATCCGCGCCACTTGCAGGTGAGTCTTGATCGCCGTCAGCGGGCTGCGCAATTCGTGGGCGGCGTCACCGGTCAAGCGGCGCTCGCGTTCGAGGGTCTTGCCGATGCGCTGGAACAGTTGGTTCTGGGTTTCCAGCAATGGCCGCAGCTCGCTGGGCAGCGGCTGGATCTGCAACGGCTCCAGGGAGTCGGCGCTGCGGCGCATCAGGGCATCGCGCATGCGGTTCAGCGGCGCCAGGCCCTGGCCGATCCCCAGCCACAACAACCACAGGCAACCGAGCAAGGCCACGCCGACCGGCACCGAGGCGGCCAGCAGCACCGACATGTTCAGCGCTTCACGCTCGACCTGGCGATCGGCGGTGGTGATACGCAGGTCGCCCCGGGCCAGGGTGAAACTGCGCCAGCGCACACCGTCGATCATCTGGTCGTGAAAGCCCATGCGCTCGGCTTCGAGCTTTTCGTCGGGATGGTTATGGCTGCGGGCGAGGATCTCGCCGCGCAGGGAGCTGACCTGGCAGGCCATGCCCCCGGGAATGTTCAGCTGTTCGGCGCTGAAATGGGTGCCCTCGCCCTTGCTCGGCAAGGCCGGCAATTGTTCCAGCAGGCCGGCGACCATGCGCGCCGACGCCACCAGGCGCTGGTCGAGGGAAAACATCATCTGGTTGCGCAGGTCACTGAACATCCAGGCCGCGGCCAGCGCCCAGATCAGCACGAAGGCCGCGCCGATGGTCAGGCTCAGGCGCAAACGCAGGCTCATCACTTACGACTCCTCCCCGCCATCCGCCGGCCCCAGGCGATAGCCCAGGCCGCGCACGGTCTCGACGATGCCGTTGCCGAGTTTGCGCCGCAGGTGGTGGATATGCACGTTGAGGGCGTTGCTTTCCAGTTCGTCGTTGAAACCGTAGACGCTGTCCTTGAGCTGCTCGCTGGACAGCACCCGGCCGCGGTTGTGCAGCAGCGCCTGGAGCAGCGCCTGCTCGCGTCGCGACAGGTCCACCGGCTGGCCGCCGAGCTGGGTTTCGCGGGTGCTTGGGTCGTAGGTCAGGCGGCCGTGCTCGATCAGGTTGACGCTGCGCCCCGCCACCCGGCGCAACAGGGTATGCAGGCGCGCCGCCAGTTCCCGCAGGTCGAAGGGCTTGAGCAGGTAATCGTCGGCGCCGGCCTGCAGGCCGTCGACCCGGTCGGTGACCGAGTCCCGCGCGGTGAGGATCAGCACGGGGATTTCCAGGCCGTTGTGGCGCAGTTGCTTGAGCAGTTTCAGGCCGTCTTCGTCGGGCAGGCCGAGGTCGAGCACCATCACGTCGAATTCCGCCACGCCGAGCATGGCCCGCGCCGCCGAGGCGGTGGCCACGTGCTCGACCGTCAGGCCCTGGGCCGTGAGGCCGGCCACGATCCCGCTGGCAATCAGCTCATCATCTTCACAGACAAGTACGTGCATGGTGGAACCTGTAGAAAAGGGGTGCATTAAATCGAGCGCCGATTAAGCCGACATTATGCCTGCACCGCCAGTGCCACAAGGCGTGCAGGGTTAATCATCGGTTAATCGCCATCGGCCATTGTGCGGTCACTTGCACCGGTTTAAGGCTTTTCCATGCGTCGTCTGTTCATCCTGTTGTTCATGCTGCTGTCGGGCCTGGCCCAGGCGGGTAACAACCCGTTCGAGGTCAAACCCGACTTTCTCCCGGTCGGCAAAGCCTTCGTCTTCACCTCCGAACGCCTGGCGTCGGGGAAACCCAGCTGTTCTGGCAGATCGCCGACGGCTATTACCTGTATCAGCAACGGCTGAAATTCGACGGCCTGGCGGAGGCGCACACACCGGCGCTGCCCGAGGGCGAGGCCCACAGCGACGAATTCTTCGGTGCGCAGCAGGTGTATCGCCAAGGCCTGGAACTGAAAATCCCCGCCGGCGCCACCGGCAAGGTCAAGGTCGGCTGGCAAGGCTGTGCCGACGCCGGCCTGTGCTACCCGCCGCAATCTCTGGAAGTGGACCTGGGTGGCAGTCCGGCCGCCGCCAATGCCACCGAAGCCAGCGACCAGGCCCTGGCCAGCGGCCTGCAACAGCGGGCCCTGGGCTGGAGCCTGCTGGTGTTCTTCGGCCTCGGCCTGCTGCTGGCCTTCGCCCCCTGCTCGCTGCCGATGCTGCCGATCCTCGCTGGCCTGGTGGTGGGCAGCGGCGCCAGCCCGCGGCGCGGCTTCGCCCTGGCCGGCAGCTATGTGGTGTGCATGGCGTTGGTCTATGCCGCGATGGGCGTGCTGGCCGCGCTGCTCGGCGCCAACCTGCAAGCCCTGCTGCAACAGCCCTGGCTGCTGGGCAGCTTTGCCGCGGTGTTCGTGATCCTCGCACTGCCGATGTTCGGCTTCTTCGAGATGCAATTGCCGGCGGCCCTGCGCGATCGCCTGGAAAACGCCAGCCGCTCGCGCAGCGGCGGCAGTCTGGTCGGCGCTGGGGTGCTCGGCGCCCTGTCCGGCCTGCTGGTCGGCCCGTGCATGACCGCGCCGCTGGCCGGCGCCCTGCTGTACATCGCCCAGAGCGGCAATGCCCTGCACGGCGGGTTGATCCTGTTCGTCATGGGCCTGGGCATCGGCCTGCCGCTGTTGCTGCTGGTGACCGTGGGCAACCGCTTCCTGCCCAAGCCCGGCCCGTGGATGAACCTGCTCAAGGGCGTGTTCGGCTTCCTCTTTCTCGGCACCGCCATCGTGCTGCTGCGCCCGGTGCTCGACGAATCGCTGTGGATCGGCCTGTGGGGCGCGCTGGCGCTGGTCCTGGCCTACACCGCCTGGCAGCAGATGCGCGGCGCCGGGCGCGCCGGTCATTTGTTCGGCGCAGGCTCAGTGGTGTTCGGCCTGTGGGGCAGCCTGCTGCTGGTGGGCGCCGCCGGTGGCAGCGACGACCTGTGGCGACCGCTGAAGGTCTACAGCGGCGGCAATGGCGTGGCGACCGTCAGCGCCCACGACGCCTTCACCACCGTCAACGACCCGGCCGCCCTGCAAGGCGCCCTCGACATCGCCAGGGCCCAGGGCCAGTGGGTGCTGCTGGACTACTACGCTGACTGGTGCGTGTCCTGCAAGATCATGGAAAAACAGGTGTTCGGCCAACCCCAGGTCCTCGCGGCCCTGAAAGACGTGCGCCTGCTGCGCCTGGACGTGACGGCCGACAACGCGGCCAGCCGCGAACTGCTCAACCGGTATAAAGTGCCGGGGCCGCCGAGCCTGCTGTGGATCGGCCCGGACGGCGAAGAACGCCGCAGCCAGCGGATTACCGGTGAGGTAGACGCGGCTGCCTTCCTGCAACGCTGGACCGCTACCCGAGAAGCCCGTTGATGCTGACCTTTACCATCGGCACCTTTGCCATCGCGCTCAACCACCTGCTGCTGATCAGTGCCCTGGCGCTGGCCACCTTGGTCGGCTGGCGAGTCGCCAAGCGTGGTGGCGAGAACCCGGAATCGGTGCTGTTCGGCCTGTTCCTGCTGGGCATGCTGGCGGCGCGCATCGGCTTCGTGGTCGCCTACTGGAAGCATTATCGCCACGACCTGTGGCAGATCATCGACCTGCGCGACGGCGGTTTCCTCGCCTGGCCGGGGGCCATTGTCCTGCTGCTGGCCGCCCTCGCCTGGGGCTGGCGCCGCCCGGCCCTGCGCCAGCCGCTGGGCGCCGGGGTCGGCAGCGGCCTGGCGTTCTGGCTGCTCGCCACCCTGTCCCTGAGCCTTTTCGAACAAGGCACGCGGCTGCCGGAAATCGCCCTGCGCAACCCCGACGGCGCCACCGTGCAACTGACCAGCTACCAGGGCAAACCCCTGGTGATCAACCTCTGGGCCACCTGGTGCCCGCCCTGCCGCCGGGAAATGCCGGTGCTGGAAAGAGCCCAGCAGCAGCGCCCGGACCTGACCTTCTTGTTCGTCAACCAGGCCGAAAGCATGCAGAGCGTCAGCACCTTCCTGGCTACCCAGGAGTTGAACCTGAACAACGTGCTGTTCGACGGCAGCGGCCGCCTGGGCAAGGCCGTGGGCTCCATGGCGCTACCGACTACGCTGTTCTACAGCGCCGACGGGCGCCTGCTCGGCAGCCACCTGGGCGAGCTGTCCGAGGCCAGCCTGGCCCGCGCCCTGGAACATTTCGACTCAGCGCATTCGACCACGGCCACGCAGGCCGCCCCTTCAAGGAAATTGCCATGCCTTTCATCCGCCACCTGCTGAGCCTGTCCCTGGGCGCCGCCCTGCTCCAGGCCCCGCTGCTGCACGCCGAAGAACTGCCACTAGCAATCAAGAACATCGAAGCCAAAGGCGCCAAGATCGTCGGCAGCTTCGATGCCCCGGACGGCCTCAAGGGCTATGCCGCGCAGTACCAGAACCGCGGCATGGCCCTGTACCTGACGCCGGACGGCAAGCATGTGCTGCTGGGCAATCTGTACGACGCCGACGGCAAGGACCTGAGCGCCGAGCCGCTGCAGAAACTGGTGTACGCGCCAATGGCCAAGGCCGTCTGGGCCAAGATGGAAAAGAGCCACTGGATCGCCGATGGCAAGGCCGACGCGCCGCGCGTGGTCTACCTGTTCAGCGACCCCAACTGCCCTTACTGCAACATGTTCTGGGAACAGGCGCGGCCCTGGGTGAACGCCGGCAAGGTCCAGCTGCGGCACATCATGGTCGGCATCATCCGCGAAGACAGCCCGGGCAAATCCGCCGCCCTGCTGGCCGCCAAAGACCCGCAGAAAGCCCTGCAGGACCACGAGAAAGCCGGCAAGGGCAGCAGCCTCAAGCCCCTGGCCAAGATCCCCG
This sequence comes from Pseudomonas sp. GM17, assembly GCF_000282175.2. Classification (NCBI taxonomy): domain Bacteria; kingdom Pseudomonadati; phylum Pseudomonadota; class Gammaproteobacteria; order Pseudomonadales; family Pseudomonadaceae; genus Pseudomonas; species Pseudomonas sp. GM17. Next base: position 5,411,958 of record NZ_CP124732.1, read on the forward strand.
CCGAAGTCCAGGCCAAGCTCGACGCCAACATGGCGCTGATGGACGAACTGGAGCTGTCCACCACCCCGGCGATCTTCTACATGGACGACAAGGGCGAGCTGCAACAGCAACAAGGCGCGCCCGCGCCGGACAAGCTGGGCAAGATTTTCGGGCCCAAATAAATGAGATGCGCCACGACCTGACCACTAATGGCCTTTAGCCTTACCGACAGCGTTACACTACTGCCTTTATTCACGCAGACAGGGATGTGACGTTTTGACAGCTCAAGGACAAGCTAGGCTTTTAGACATTCTCGACTACTGGCACAAGGTGGAATTCTTTCTACCTTATGCCCTAGGGAAATATGTTGAGGACTTCAAGAAATGGGAGACCCGATGGCTCTCCCAGGAAATTCTCCAGCAGAGCAAGGACAGCCACTGGCGCAACTTTTCCATACCTGAAGACCTTCAAGTCAAAGGCTTCAATCTCTATATCGGGGTCTTTGACGCCTCCGTCATTGCGACTCTTTGCGAACCGTATCTGGCCGCTTTATCGGTAGACGAGAACACCTTCTACGAAGAGCAGGAACGGGTGGAGCTTGAAGGTTTTACCTGCTTCGCCAAGATCAAGCTCAATGCGCAAGCCGTCCCGCAACTGGATGCCGTGTCACTGTCGACGGCTCCCTGGGCCCTGGGGCAAACGGTGAGCAAAGGGCTTGGTGCGCTTGGCCATCAAGCCTTCGAGGACGCCAAGGAGCAGTTGATCAAACTGCTGCACAACTTCCACGGACAGCGTCAGCAAAACGATGACCCAGCCTTGATGGCTGAGGAAGTCATGCATCTGCATCAACTGCTGTGCAACTGGGCCAGTTTCACGCCTGAGCAAAACAGCGGTAGCTCGGTCGCATTGCTTCAAGTGCTGACCCAACCCAAGGTCGAGAAACCACTCACGCAACCCTCTGCGGCACAGGCAACGGAAGTCGAGGACGAAGAGGAGCCCGATACCGAGATCGACATCCTCAACAGCTTTTTCATAAAAGACATCGAGCGTGCGATCGCCAGCCTGCAACGCGCAGAACAGCCGCTGCCTTTGCTTCAATACCTGGGCGAAGCCGACCCGGGCAAAAGAATCGACCTGTATACCGACAATGGCCGCAAGGCCATTTACCAGGCCCTGCAACCGCAATGCATAAACCCCGGGCATTGGCCGGATGAGCCGGGCCATGCCATGAGCCTGATGCAACAGTTCGCGATCAATACCGCGCTCGGCACCTTGGAAAACAGTGGGGTGTTCTCCGTTAACGGACCACCCGGGACAGGCAAAACGACGCTATTGCGCGACATGTTCGCCGAGAACATCGTGCGTCGGGCGCGGGTATTGGCGGGATACAGCGAGGCGGAAGATGCTTTCGTCGGCGGGAAAAAACCGCAGGTCACCTTCAAGGGCATGCCGAATACCTACACCATCCGCGCGCTCAAACCTGAGTTGACCGGCTATGAAATGGTGGTGGCCTCCTCCAACAATGCCGCCGTGGAAAACATTTCCCGAGACCTGCCCAAACGCAAATCCCTGGGAAAATGCTGGAACGACGTGCAGTACCTGCAACCGGTCGCCCATAAGATTGCCGCACAAAAAAGCGATGGCAGCATCAGCGACCTGTCCGACGAGGACAAACCCTGGGGCTTGATCTGCGCCGCACTCGGTAATAGCAACAACCGAAAGGTCCTGCAGGAACGCATGTTCTTCGCCCCGGTAGACTCCACCGAGCCCAATCGGCCACTGACGATTCGGCAATGGGTGGATGAATACAAAGGCCCCACCTTCAAGGATGCCAGCGCAGCCTTCAAAAAAGCCGATGAGGCGGTCAGCAAAGCACTGGAGGAACGAGCCCGTTACGCCAGCCTGCTGGAAGAAATGGCGGCTACCGATGAACAGGCCTTCCTGCACCTTCAGCAACAGTCATTCGATCAGGCCGAACAGACCAGGGCGTCCGCCCAGCAAGCCCTCGACCAACAGCAACAGCAACTTCAAGCAACGGCGCAACATCTGAGCAGCCTTCAGGAACTGGAGCGCCTGATAGATCGCAGCCGTCCGGTCTGGTGGAAGCGCTTGTTCAATACTCAAGCAGCTAAAACCCACCGTGACGAACAACTGGAAAATGCCCGGCTTCAGCGTCTGGCGCATGAAGAGATCAACCGCGCGAAAAGCCTTCTGAACAAAAGCCTCAGACCAGAACTTGAAAGCGCGCAAACCGCATTGCTGTTCTGTAGAAGCGAACTCGATACCCGTCTGGCGCAATGGCAAGACAAGTGCCGATGCCTGGACGACTTCGCCAGCCGCCTGGGCCGTCCGGATTTGCCAAGTCAGCTCAGTGAGCTGGAGAACAGCGAGTTCCAGATCAATGGGCTTTGGCATGATGAAGCACTCAATCGCTTGCGCTCGACCTTGTTCGCCGCGGCTTTGACCCTGCATGAAGCCTGGCTGGCCGAGGTGGCGCCCTCGGGCTCGAACGGCAAGGGCTTCAGCGCCAACCTCGCCGCCATCAGCCTGTTGCTGAGCAACAAGACACCCGAGGATGAGCGACTGACCCAGGTGCTCTGGCAAAGCCTGTTCATGGTGATCCCGGTGGTCTCGAGCACCTTTGCCTCCTTTGCCAACCAGTTCCGTGGGTTGGGTGCTGGCTCTTTGGGCTGGCTGTACATCGACGAGGCGGGACAGGCCGTGCCCCAGGCCGCCGTCGGTGCCTTGTGGCGGGCGCAAAGAGCCATGGTGGTGGGCGACCCCCTGCAAATCGAGCCGGTCTTCACCCTGCCGCAACGCCTGGTCAAGACCCTGGGCCAGCTATCGGTACACACGGCGAACGATGCCTTCGCCCCCAATCGTGTGTCGGTGCAAAGCCTGGCGGACCACAACAATCTGTATGGCAGCGTGTTCAAGAACGACACCGATCAAGAGCTGTGGATCGGCAGCCCGTTGCGGGTCCACAGACGCTGCATCGAACCCATGTTCAGCCTGTCGAATCAGATCGCCTACGGTAACAAGATGGTCTTTGGCCTGCCCAATGCCCACGCCGAACAGGACGCCCCTGTGTACAGCTCCAGTTGCTGGGTCGATATCCCTGGCAATGTCGAACACAAACAGGTTGTCCCCCAGCAGATCGAGTTCATGGTCGATCTTCTCGGACAACTCTACTCACGCGATAGAGAGCTGCCGCAGCTGTACGTGATCTCGCCGTTCAAGGCCGTGCGCCTGGCCCTGCAAAAAGCCATACGCATGGCGGCCTGGGCCCGGCCCAACCATCGCTCGAAATTACCTGCGGGCGAGTTGAAGCAGTGGTTGAAAGCCTCCATCGGCACCGTGCATACCTTCCAGGGTAAAGAACAAGACACCGTGTTCATGCTGCTGGGGGCAGACACCGAGCATGCGGGAGCGGCGCAGTGGGCCGCCTCCAAGCCTAACCTGCTGAACGTTGCCCTCACCCGGGCCAAACGTCGGGTCTATCTGGTGGGGGATTTTGAACTGTGGGGGTCGCTGCGCTACTTCGATGCGGTGAGTCGCGGCAAATTCCCGCTGCAAAGAATGGGGCCTGCTGCCTTTCTGGCAAAACTGAATGCTTTGGAAGAACAGGCCTAAAGTTGAACACCGTCAGCGCCTGACGCTGACCTGAGCGCTCGCCCCCACGGATACCTGATTGTGAAACGACCATCAGGCCCCCGTGGGGGCGAGCCCGCTCACGATGCGCGCTTCAAAAAACAGTATCGGTTCAACGGGCACCGCGCCCATCCAGCAACGCATCCACCACCGCCCTGGCCATTTCCACGGAATGGACCATCGACCAGATCAGCCCACGCTCCAGGCCACTGCCGCGTTCGGTGATTTCATCGCTGACTTCTTCAGCGCATTTGAGCAAGAGCGAGACATGCACCAGGGCTTCTTCGGCGCTGATGCCTTCGCGCACGTGGAACAAGGAATCCGGGGTGACGCGTACCGACGAAGTGGCAGGCAGAGATGCAAACGGCACAGCCTCGACAGACTGCTCGGCCAAGGACTGGCGCAGGGTCTGATTGGCCCGTTTCAGTTCGGGAAAACGGTAGGTGCTGGGGAATCGCTGGGTGGATCGGGAACTAGCTTTTTCATGGTTGAGTTCCTTGCAGAGAAAAGGAACTGACACCGTTCGCTTGCACACGAATTAAGGTGGCAGCCGTACGCAGGTGTGCAAGACCGAGTCTGCAAGAACACCCGGCAGATCCGAAGATCTCCCGCGCACGGCCGCCATAACACCGCGGACATGAAAACGCTCAATCAACTCTGAGCGTTTATGCGTCTTTGCAGAATTCGGACTTGCACATCCGAGTCATCGATTTGGCGATGACCCAGGCAGCCTAGCCCCGCATACAGGCGCACTCAAGCGCGCAGAAGTTTCTAGGAAATACCTTACAAAAGAAAGCGAATCAGCCCCCTGTAGCCGCTGCCGAGCCTGCGAGGCTGCGATCGGGCTGGGCGGCATTCCGACGAAGCGGCCGCAAACCAGGCGCCGGTGTTTCGCCTGACACACCACGTTGGCAGGTTTGGCGCCTGCTGCGCAGTCGATCGCAGCCTCGCGGAGCTCGGCAGCGGCTACAGGGGCGTCAACATTCGGCATTTGTGCGTAAGGCTCAGGCGAACTCGTCCGGCGCTTCGCGGGCGAGGATGTTTTCCAGCTCGCCGGTGTCTGCCCGTTCGTTGAGGACGGCGCTGACCTGATCGACCCAGACCTTTTCCGAGGCAATCCCGGCCCACGACTGGCTGCCGAAGCCGTGATACGGCCGGTCATCGAAGGTGCTGATCAGCAGTTGGTTGAAGCGCACCGTTTCCAGGTTCTTGCGCTGGATCTGCATCTGCAGAGCCCCCAGCACCTTCTGCTGCTCTTGCGGGTTCGGGCGATAGCTGAAGAGCCGCGGCGAGCTGAGCACCAGGAACTCCGGTGGAAGGTTTTCATCGATGGCCGCCTGCAAGCGGTAATGGCCATCGAGAATCAGGTGGCAGCTCAGGCCGCTGACGTACCACAGCAGGATGGGCGGCAAGCTGCCCTCGCGGGCTTTCTTGCGCCACCATTTGAGGCGCCCGGAATGCGGGTCCACTGCATGCAGGCCGACCACCGCGCCACCACTCTCGCCCAACTCGACCCAGCGCGCCGCGCCGGGTTGCCGGTTGTCGAGGATGTTGCGGCCGTAGATCGCCCACTGCGGCATATGGCTCAGGGCGTCTTCGCCGCCCTTGAAGTACCAGGCTTCGGTACCGCTCAGCAACGGCCGCATCGGCTTGAGGGATTCCGGGCGCAGGGCCCGTACCAGCCAGTAGCCGGGGTAGAAAAAGTCCGGCTGGTGCTGCATCAACTGCTGGACGAAAAAGCGGCTCCAGGCCTTGAGGCGCAGGGCCGGGTCGAGGCGTAGCTGTTGCTCCACCTGGGGCGAATCGATGGGGCACACCAGGGTTTGCGGCCATTGCTCCAGCAGGTGATTGCGTACCAGCCACACGCCGTAAAGGCAGCGGGACATGGTGCCCCAGAGCAGCGTCTGGTCACCCAGCACCAGTTGCATGCGGCGGTTGTTGCCACTGAGCAGGCGCAAGTTCGGCTTGCCGCTGGCCGGGCGCTTGACCTCCACCCCGAGGCCGTTCCAGTTGCCGGCCAGATCCTCGATATCACGCCAGTAAATGTGTTCCGTCATCGCCCCTGTCCCTGAATGAAAACGCCCGGCGCAGGTGCTTGGACCTGCGCCGGGCGCGACTATAGCAGAGGGTCGTGTGGTGGCCGTGGGATCGCATCGCGGGCAATCGAGCGTCGACCGGCCGCTCCTACAGAAGAATGCGATCCACCAGGTGAAATACGGTTTCTGTAGGAGCGAAGCTTGCTCGCGATAACGTCAGCCCAAACGCCGCCGAGGCATCAGCAGGAATGCCGCTCAGCCAAAAACTTCAACAACGCCTCGGTGACAAACGCCGGGTTCTCCAGGTTGGAGATATGCCCCGCTTCGGGCACCAGCTGATAAGGGCAACCAATCAGCTCGGCCATTTCCCGGGTTTCCGCAGGTGGGCGCGGTTTGTCCTGGTCGCCGCACAGCAGCAAGGTGGTCTTGGGGTCCAGCTGGTCCAGGCGCGATAGCAGGTCTGCGCGGCTGAAGGTGATGCGGCCCATGGGCACCACGCTTTCGCGCAGGCGTTCGCTGGGCAGTGCCGCGAGGACCGCGCGGAAGTCCTGGTACAGCGCCGACTGCGGGTCGATGCCAGGACGGAAGAAAATCGGTACCACGATGTCCAGCAGCGGCGACGGGATGGTCCCCGCCTCTTCGATCTGCTTGAACAACGAGAAGTAGTACTGGCGGGTCGGCTCGGGCTCGGCCCCGAGGTAGGTGTCCATCAGCACCAGGCCATTGATGCGTTGCGGCGCCGCCAGGGCCAGGCGCGCGCCCCACATGCCGCCCACGGACAGGCCGACCAGGGTGATGCGTTCGATCTCAAGATGATCCAGCAGCGCCAGCACCTGCCGGGCGATGTCATCCAGTGAAGTGGTGCCTTGCGGCAGCGCGCCAGATTGGCCGTGGCCCCACAGGTCCAGGGCGATCACCCGGTACTGCCGGGACAGCACCTCGATCTGCGGCGCCCACATGTTCAGGTCCCACAGGTAGCTGCCAGCCAGCAGCACCGCCGGGCCGCTGCCCTGGTCCAGGTAGTGAAGGGCTTGTCCATCAATAGTCGCGAAGGGCATCAACTGTCTCCTGTCAGGTGGGCTGCGAAAAAGCCTCGGTAGACTGTGCCAGTGAAGGGTTGCCGTCAATCGGACAAGTCCGAAGGGCCGTGCAGGCCGTAAGACTTTTTCGCGAGCAAGCTCGCGCCTACAAAGGATGATGAAATCCATATAGGCTGCTGAACGCCTGAACGATGTGTATAACTCCCCTCCAGAAGGGGTAAATAGACTCAACGTTCATATCAGAGAGTGCAAGTTGATCAGAGTCCTTTCATCTTCAACGATGACTCACACTTTGAGCTATATCGGGGTTGCCGCAATAATGATCATCTCGTCCTGGGAAAAACTGTTGGTTACAACTTGCGGACAGCGGAAACAGGCATCGGGGCCCTGTTCATTCCACCAGCGACAGGAGGCTCTTATCGAGCAACGGGGAAGTTTGTCTGTGACCGTTTTTAATTTCTCTACGGTGCGCGATACAAGCTGGCAGCCTCCTTCCTTGTAGTGCTGGCATCGCATTTCCGCACAGGGTGCGGAAATACGAAATACCTCTGCCGGACTGACAGGGACTGTTGATTCAGCCAGCTCTTTCGTCATGGGTATTGCTTGTGAAAGGTAAGCTACTTCAGGAGCTGCCACCGTGCCATTCACCACCCCGAATATTTTCGCTCCTTCCCATTCCGGCTGAGCACTTGGGCACAGAAGCGCCTTATTTCGACCGTTCTCAATCAATCGGCGGGATTTTTCCAACGATTTGGGTGGCATTTTATTCCCTCCACCAGCATTCCTTCTGTCCCTATTGGCTTGACGAAAAAATGCCGAAAAACCTAGACCTTGCCAATATTGGCAACTTCCTTGAGTTCGCCTACCGCGCTTTGGGGGAGCACTTGAATGTTGAAGTCAATCCTTCCACCATAAATAAGGATTTTATCGCGCAACGCTTCTCCACGAGTATCAAGCGCTCTTTGCAAACCGGTAGCGATTGCAGTGCTTATATCGGCAACAGACAAATTCGCTGTGACGCGGTCAAACTTTTCATTGGACATTTTAATTCTCCAAAACATAGCCGTTGAAATAACTGGAGGCGTGCAAGCAGAACATCAATGGCGTTTTGGTGTCTCGGGGGCTTGGTAATGGCTCGCTTCAAACAGCTCCATGTCCATAAAAACTCCAAAATAACGATCTGCCATTATTGCTGGCGCGGCAATGACTTTGACAGTCAACCCACTGTAAGAGCATAGCCACTAAAGTTAGCGTCAAAAGTCAAATTTGGAAGATGGATTAACTCGAATCACTATAAGTGCAAGACTGAATCGCCTTGGTCGCGGAGATACTTCAAAAATTCATTGCGAGCCCCATGAGCAGTTCTGCGAAGGACTCTAATCTCGCACGGTGAGGGATGAATAATTCGACCCGAAGGGCCGAGTTTTTTAGAACAGCGACATCTGCCGCGTCGATGTTGTCGGCGCATTCGAAGCGCGAGCGGTAGCCGGCTTCAAAGATGGGCAGCGGATAGCCGTGGAGGTGACGGTAGCACTCGGGCCAGCCGGGAGTGAGCAGGGCCTCGATGGTAAGGCCCTGCCAGGTTAAGGTTCAGAGTTGGGCGCCATCATGGCGCCCGATTGGGGTGTCCCGGCTTATCAGGCCAGTTCAGCTTGCTCGCGATGGGGCCAGCACTGGCAACGCTGATTACAACCCCTCCAGCTCCGCCATCAGGTCGCTCAGGCGATCGACCTTCTCCTCGCTGATTTCACTGCTCGCCAGGCCGTCGATGTACTGCGCCAGCTCCTCCACCGTGCTGCACTCGAACATCGCCCGCAGCGGCACGTTGCGTTGCAGGGTTTTCTGCACCCGCGAGGCGATCTGCGTGGCCAGCAGCGAATGCCCGCCCAGCTCGAAGAAGTTGTCCTGGACCCCGACCCGCTCGACCTTGAGCACCTCGGCCCAGATAGCGGCCAGGGTCTGCTCCAGTTCGCTGCGCGGTGCCAGGTAGTCCTGGCTGTGCAACTGGCCGATCTCCAGGGCCGGCAGGGCCTTGCGGTCGAGCTTGCCGTTGGCGTTGAGCGGCAGGCGCTCCAGCCACAGCCAGTGCAGCGGCACCATGTATTCCGGCAACTCGACGCGCAGGCGTTGCTTGATGCGCTCCAGGCGTTCGTTCGGATTCAGGGCCGAATCGCTGGCAACCAGGTAGCCCACCAAATGCTTGCCGTTGACCCCTTCCTGCACCCCGACCGCCGCGTCGCGGACTTCCGGTTGTTCGTGCAGGCGGGCTTCGATTTCCCCCAGCTCGATGCGGTAGCCACGGATCTTCACTTGATGGTCGATGCGCCCGACGTACTCCAGCACGCCATCGGCGCGACGCCGTGCCAGATCGCCGGTGCGGTACAGGCGTTCGCCCGGGGCACCGAACGGATGCGGCACGAATACCTGTGCGGTGCGCAGCGGATCGCTGACATAACCACGGCCGACCCCGCTACCGGCGACGCACAGCTCGCCCACCGCGCCCAGTGGCACCAGGTCCAGCGCGCCATCCATCAGGTACAGGCGGTTGTTGTCGGTCGGCGTACCGATCGGCAGGTAGCTGCCACGGGTCGAAGCCATGTCGACGCGGTAGAAGGCCACGTCATCCGAGCACTCGGCCGGACCGTAGGCGTTGACCAGGCCGATCTGCGGGTAACGCAGCAACCATTGGTGCGCCAGCTCCGGCGGCATCGCCTCGCCGGTCGGCAGCATCCAGCGCAGGCCATCGAGCTCGATGGACTCCTGGGCGAGCATGCCCTGGATCAGCGACGGCACGCTTTCCAGCACGCTGATGCCCTGCGCCTGCACATGGGCCAGCAAACCTTGCGGGTCATGGGCGATGGCGTTCGGCACGATGTCCACCCGCGCGCCGAACAGCGGCGCGGCGAGGAACTGCCAGACCGAAATGTCGAAGCTCTGCGACGCGGTCTGGGCGATCACATCGGCCTCGCTCAATTGCAGGTACGGCACCTTGCTCAGCTGGTTGTTGAGCATGCCGCGCTGCTCGACCATCACGCCCTTGGGCAGGCCGGTGGAACCCGAGGTGTAGATCACATAGGCCAGGTTGTCCGGGCCGCTGTAGAGCCCCGGGTTGTCCTGCGAATGATCGGCCGCTTGCACCTCCTCCCACACCAGCAAACGTGGTCGGTTGGCGCAGGCGAATTCGTCGAGCAAGGCTCGCGCCTGTTCCTGGCAGGCCGCGGTGCACACCAGCAACGGCGTGCGGCTCAGCTCGATGATCCGCCCCAGGCGCTGGCCCGGCAGGCCCGGGTCCAGCGGCAGGTAGCCGGCGCCGGCCTTGAAGCTGCCGATGATCATGCCCAGCAGGTCCAGGCTGCGCTCGGCCAGCAGGGCCACCGGCTGGTCCAGGCCCACGCCGTTGGCGATCAGGGCGTGGCCCAGGCGGTTACTGCGCTGGTTCAGTTCGGCATAGCTGTAGTGCAAGTCCTGGCAACTGGCGGCGATGCGTTGCGGATGCGCCGCCACCTGGGCCTCGAACAGTTCGACGTAGCTGCGCTGCAGCGGGTACTCATGCTCGCTCTGGTTGCAGCCGGCGAGCAGGAAGTCCTGCTCTGCTGCACCCAGCAGCGGCAGCTCGGCCATGTCGCCATGGAAGCCCTGCACCAGCGCCAGCAGCAGGCGCTTGAACTCGCCGAGCAGGCGCTCGATGGTCGCTTGCTCGAAGTAGCGCTGGTCGTAGGACAGGTGCAGCCCCAGGTCATCCCCCGGGTAGCACACCGCGGTCAGCGGGAAGTTGGTGTGGGTGCGGCCGGAATCCGAGGTGGCGTTCAGGCTTTGCGCGCGGTCCAGCACCGAGACTTCCACCGGTGCGTTCTCGAACACGAACAGGCTGTCGAACAGCGGCTGGCCCTTGGGCAGTTCGCTGTTTTCCTGGATCGCCACCAGCGGCAGGTATTCGTACTCGCGCAGCTCCATGTTGCGTTCCAGCAGGCTGCTGAGCCATTGACGCACGCTCAGGCGCTGGCCGTCCTCCGGCAGCTGCACCCGCAGCGCGATGCTGTTGATGAACAGGCCGACGGTGCGCTGCATCTCGGGCATTTCCACCGGACGCCCGGCCACGGTGACGCCGAACAGCACGTCTCGATCGCCGCTCAGGCGCCGCAGGACCAGGGCCCAGGCCGCCTGGGCGAAGGTGTTGACGGTCAGCTGATGCTGCTGCGCCAACTCGCGCAATTGCGCGCCGTCGCGGGCATCGAGCCGGGTGTAGCAGTCACCGACGATCATGCCGCCGCTGTCGCCGGCGTGTTCGCGCAGGAACGGCCGGTCGCTCGGAATCGGCGTGGTGCGCTCGAAGCCTTGCAGGTTGTTTTTCCACCACTGGCGCGCCTCGGCCAGGCTCTGGCGTTGCAGCCAGCCGATGTAGTCGCGGTAGCGTGGCGGCACGCTCAGCTGGGCTTCGCGACCTTCGCCCAGGGCGGTGTAGATCTCGAAGAAGTCGTTCATCAACAGCGAACGGCACCAGGCATCGATCAGGATGTGGTGGTTGCTCATCATGAACCAGTAGCGCGCGGCCCCCACGCGGATCAGCCGCAGGTGGAACGGCGCTTGGTTGAGCAGATCGAAACCGGCCTCGCGCTCGCTTTTCAGCAGCGCCTGCAGCTTCGGTTCCTGCTCGTCTTGCGCGACAGCGCTCCAGTCCAGGAACTCGATCGGCGTGCTGCCCGGCTTGTGGATAACCTGCAGCATGTCTTCGCCGACGTTCCAGCAGAAGGACGCGCGCAGGGCTTCGTGACGGGCCACCACTGCCTGCCAGGCCTGGGCGAAACGCGCCGGGTCCAGCTCGCTGTCGATGCGGTAGCGGTCCTGCATGTAGTACAGGCCGGTGCCCGGCTCCAGCAGGGTGTGCAGCAGCATGCCCTCCTGCATCGGGGTCAGCGGGTAGACGTCCTCGATGGCACTGGCCGGCACCGGCAGCGCGTCCAGTTGCGCCTGGGTCAGGTGCGCCAGGGGGAAGTCCGACGGCGTCAGGCCGCCGGCATCGTCCTCCAGGCAATGGACGATCAGGCTGTGCAGTTCGCCGAGGTAGGCCTGGGCCAGCGCGTCGATGCTCTGCACATCAAAACGCTCGCCGCTGAAGGTCCAGCGCAGCACCAACTCGCCGGCGTAGACCTGGCTGTCGACGCTCAGCTCGTTGGGCAGCGGCGCTTCCGGCGAATGGGCGGCGCCCACCGGCTCGTCCAGCGGACGGAACAGCGCGTCGCTGGCAAAGCTCTGGTCGAACTGGCCCAGGTAGTTGAAGGTGATCGGTGCCTGCGGCAAGGCCGCCATGCATTGCTGGATCGCCCCGTCGGCCAGGTAGCGCAGCACGCCATAACCCAGGCCTTTATGCGGCACGGCGCGCAGTTGCTCCTTGATCGCCTTGATCGAGGCGCCCTGCCCGGCCGCCGCTTCGATGGCCAGCGGGGTCAGGCGCAGCGGGTAAGCGCTGGTGAACCAGCCGACCGTGCGGGTCAGGTCGATCTCGTCGAACAGGGTTTCGCGGCCATGGCCTTCCAGTTGGATCAGCGCTGACGCTTCGCCGGTCCAGCGGCACAGCACGCGGGCCAGGGCGGTCAGCAGCAGGTCGTTGACCTGGGTGCGGTAGGCGCTCGGCGCCTGTTGCAGCAGCTGCCGGGTGCGCTCGGCATCCAGTTTCACGCTGACGGTCCGCGCATGTTTGTTCTGCCGCCCGCCCTGGGCGTGCTGCACCGGCAGCGTCGCCGCCGGGCCAGCCAATTGGTCCTGCCACCAGCTCAACTCTTCGCGCAGCGACTCGCTGCCGGCATAGGCCTGCAGGCGTGACGCCCAATCGCGCAAGGCGCTGGTTTTCGCCGGCAGGCGCGGCGTCTGCTGAGCTTCAAGCTGACGGTAGAGGTTTTGCAGATCCTCCAGCAGCACCCGCCAGGACACGCCGTCGACCACCAGGTGGTGGATGGCGATAAACAGACGTTGCTGCGCATCCGGACCGTCCACCAACAGCGCGCGCAACAGCGGTCCGTTGGCCAGGTCGAGGCTGCGCTGCGCCTCGGCGAACAGCGCCGGGCATTGTTCCATGGAAGCCACGCGCAGTTGCATCAGCAGTGGCGCCTCGGACAGCGGCTGGTGCTCGGCCCGCCATTGGCCGTCGACCTGGGTGAAGCGCAGGCGCAGGGCGTCATGCTGGGCCAGCACCGCGTGCAGCGCTTGCTCCAGCAACTGCCCATCGAGCACCTGGGTCGGCGCCAGCAGCAGGGCCTGGTTCCAGTGCTGACGCTCGGGGATCGCGCTGTCGAAGAACCAGTGCTGGATCGGTGTCAGGTGCGACTCGCCGCTGAGCAAGCCTTGCTCGGCGACGATCCGCTCGCTGCGGCTGGCCACCGCGGCCAGGGCCTGCACGGTCTGATGCTGGAACAGGTCCCGCGGGCTGAAATGAATGCCCAGCTGACGGGCGCGGCTGACCACCTGGATCGACAGGATCGAGTCGCCGCCCAGTTCGAAGAAGTTGTCGTGCAGGCCGACCTGCCGCAGGTTCAGCACGTCGCACCAGACCTGGGCCAGGGTCTGCTCCAGCTCGTTGCTCGGCGCCACGTACTGCTGGCGGTTGAGTTCCAGGTCCGGGGCCGGCAAGGCGCGGCGGTCGAGCTTGCCGTTGGCGGTCAGCGGCATGCTCGCCAGCAGGACCAGGTGGGTGGGCACCATGTAATCCGGCAGGTGGATTTTCAGCTGGGCCTTGATCGCTTCGCGCAGGGCAGCTTGCTGCTCGTCACTCTGTTCGGCGACATCGGTCACCCCATCCACGACCAAATACCCGGCCAGCTGTTTGCCACCCGGCATGTCCAGGGCCAGCACCACCGCTTCGCGCACCGCCTCATGTTCCAGCAGGCGGTTTTCGATTTCCCCCAGCTCGATACGGAAGCCACGAATCTTCACCTGATGGTCGACCCGGCCGATGTATTCCACCTGGCCATCGGCGCACTGGCGCACCAGGTCGCCGGTGCGATACAGGCGCCCGCCAGTGGTGCTGAACGGGTCGGCCACGAAACGCTCGGCGCTCATGCCCGGACGCTGGTGGTAACCCTGGGCCAGGCCGGCCCCGCCGACATACAGCTCGCCGGTGGCGCCTTGCGGCAGCAGGGCCAGATCGGCGTCGAGAATGTAGGCCACGCGCTCACCGATCACGGTGCCGATCGGTACGCTGCCAGCGCCCTCTTCCAGTTGTTCCGGCGCCAGGCTGGCCAGCGGCATGACCACGGTTTCGGTCGGGCCGTAGGCGTTGAAGAACAGGCTCGGTTTGAACGCCGCGCGGATGCGGCTCAGGTGTTCGCCGGTCAGCGCCTCACCGCCGGTGATGCACATGCGCACCGGCAGGGTCTGGTCCTGGGTCGCCAGCCACTGCGCCAGCTGGCTGCCGTAGCTCGGGGTAAAGCCGAGGATGTTGATGCGGTGCTCACGGATCAGCTGGCAGATCTCTTGCGCATCCCACTGCCCTTGCGCCCGCAGCACCACCTGGGCGCCGCTGAGCAACGGCACCAGCAGACGCTCGGTGGCGGCGTCGAAGTTGATGGAATAGAAGTGCAGCTCGCAGTCGTCCGGCCGCATGCCGAAGCGCTCGATCACCGCGCAGCAATGCATGGCGATCTCGCCATGGGACACCACCACGCCCTTGGGCTTGCCGGTGGAGCCCGAGGTGTAGATCAGGTACGCCTGGTGCTGCGGCAGGCTGATAAAGGGCAGCTCGCTGGCCGGGTAGTTGGCCAGTTGCGCGCCGTCCTCTTCCAGGCACCAGCGCGCCACGCTGGCTGGCAACTCACCCAAAGCCTGGAACATCGCCGCGTCGCTGAGCAGCAGGCCGATACCACTGTCTTCAATCATGTAGTGCAGGCGGTCCAGCGGGTATTCCGGGTCCAGCGGCACATAGGCGCCGCCGGCCTTGAGAATCGCCAACAGGCCGACGACCATTTCCAGCGAGCGCTCCAGGGCCAGGCCGACCCGCACCTGCGGGCCGACGCCACGCTCACGGAGCATCCAGGCCAGGCGGTTGGCGCGGCTGTCGAGCTCGGCGTAGCTCAGGGTCTGCCCGGCGAACGTCAGGGCCGGCGCGTCCGGGCGCAGCAGCGCCTGTTCGCTGAACAGGTGGTGGATGCACTGGTCCAGGCGGTGTTCGCCGGGCTCGACGCCCAGGCTGTCCAGCAGTTGCTGTTGTTCGACGCGGTCGAGCAGCGGCAACTCGCTCAGGCGCTGCTCGGGGCTCTCTATCAAGGCCGCGATCAAGGCCTCCAGCAGGTTGCGCCAGTGCGCCGCCATGCGCGCGATGCGCGGCTCGTCGAACAGGTCGGTGCTGTAGGTCAGGCAGCAACCCAGGCGATGATCGAGGTCGGTGACTTCCAGGTTGAGGTCGAACTTGGTGGCCCGCGCATCGTTGGCCAGGTATTCGACCGTCATGCCGGCCAGGCTGCGGCTCTGCTGGAACTCCCAGCGCTGGACGTTGCACATCACCTGGAACAGCGGGTTATAGGCGGCGCTGCGCGGCGGTTGCAGGGCTTCCACCAGATGGTCGAACGGCAGGTCCTGATGGGACTGGCCTTCGATCACGGTGTGCCGCACCTGCTCGAACAGATCAAAGACGCTCATCTGCCCGTCGAGCTGGCAACGCAGTACCTGGGTGTTGAGGAAGGCGCCGATCAGCCCTTCGCTTTCCGGACGGATGCGGTTGGCCACCGGCGCGCCGATGCGCAGGTCGGTCTGGCCACTGTAGCGATAGAGCAGCACGGCCAGGGTCGCGGTCATGGTCATGAACAGGGTCAGGCCATGTTCGGCGTTGAAGCGCCGCACCCGTGCAGCCAGCTCGTCGCTGAGGTCGAAGCGGTACAACTCGCCCTGGTGGCTCTGCACCGGCGGCCGCGGACGGTCGCCCGGCAGTTCCAGCAGCGGATGTTCGTTGCCCAGTTGCACAGTCCAGTAATCCAGCTGGCGCTGACGCTCGCCGGACTCCAGCCACTGGCGCTGCCAGACGCTGTAATCCAGGTACTGCACCGGCAGCGGTTCCAGCGGCGAGTCGCGGTCGTCGATAAAGGCTTCGTACAACGCGCTCAGCTCACGGGCGAAGATGTCCATCGCCCAGCCTTCAGTGACGATGTGGTGCAGGGTCAGCACGAAGTAGTGCTCATGCTCCGCCGCCTTGACCAGGCAGGCGCGCAGCAGCGGGCCGGTTTCCAGGTCGAACGGCCGGTGCGCCTCGCCGTCGGCCAGCTGTTGCAGGCGTTGCTCGCGGGCCGTTGCATCCAGCATGGAGAAATCCTTCCAGCCCATGCGCACGCCGGTTTCCCCATGCACCCGTTGTTGGGCCACGCCGTCGACGCTAGGGAACGTGGTGCGCAGGGTTTCGTGACGCAGGATCAGCGCCTGCAGCGCCGCCTCGAAACGCCCGACATCCAGCACGCCCTTGAAACGCGCCATGCCGCCCACGTTGTAGGCCGGGCTGTCCGGCTCCATCTGCCAGAGGAACCACATGCGCTGCTGGGAATAAGACAACGGCACAGGCTGGCTGCGATCGACCTTGGCGATCGGCGGCTGCTGGTTGCGCTTGCCGGTTTCCTGGATCAGCCGCACCTGCTCGGCGAAGTCGCCCAGCTCGCTGGCTTCGAACAAGGCCCGCAGCGGCAACTCGACGTCGCAGGCCTGGCGGGTGCGGGAAATGATCTGCGTGGCCAGCAGCGAGTGGCCGCCCAGGGCGAAGAAATCATCGCGCAAGCCGATGCGCTGCTGCCCCAGCACCTCGCGCCAGATCGCCGCGATCTGCTGTTGCAACTCAGTGACGGGTTCGACGTGTTCACGCACCTGCCATTGCGGTTCCGGCAAGGCGCGGCGGTCAAGCTTGCCGCTCGGGCTCAGCGGCATGGCCGAAAGAAGCATCAGTTGCGCCGGCACCATGTACTCCGGCAGCTCACTGGCCAGGGCGGTTTTCAGGCGCTCGGTCTGCGCCTCCTCCTCTTCCCCATCCGCGTTGGCGGTGTAATAACCGATCAGCTGCGCACCGGCCGCGGTCTCGCGCACCAGCACCGCGGCCTGGGCCACGCCCTCCTGGGCCAGCAGGCGTGCTTCGATTTCCTGGGGTTCGACGCGAAAGCCGCGCAGCTTGACCTGCTGATCGAGACGCCCGAGGTATTCCAGCGCGCCATCGGCCGCCCAGCGCACCCGGTCGCCGGTGCGGTACAGGCGCGCGCCCTCGCTGCTCAGCGGGTCGACGACAAAACGTTCGGCGCTCAGCCCCGGGCGCCCGAGGTAACCGCGGGCCAGGCCGACCCCGGCAATGCACAGCTCGCCCGGCACGCCGGTCGGTACCGGTTTGAGGTCGGCGTCCAGCACCCGGCAGATCACGTTGCCCAGCGGACGGCCGATGGGCGAACGCTGGCCATCGACACTGCGGCAATGCCAGTGGGTAACGTTGATCGCGGTTTCGGTCGGGCCGTAACGGTTATGCAGTTGAGCGTTCGGCAGCTGCTCCAGCACCCGGTCGCGCAATTCGGCCGGCAAGGCTTCGCCACCGGAGAACACCCGGCGCAGGCTGCTGCATCCGGCGCTCAGCGGCTCCTCGACGAACAGCTGCAACAGCGGCGGTACGAAGTGCAGCGTGGTCACGCCGTATTGCTGCACCAACTGGGCGATACGATGCGGGTCGCGGTGTTCGCCCGGCGCGGCCAGCAGCAGGCGGCAGCCGGTGATCAGCGGCCAGAAGCACTCCCACACCGACACGTCGAAGCTGATCGGCGCCTTTTGCATCAGCACATCGCTGGCGTCCAGGCGGTAGCTGTTCTGCATCCACTGCAAGCGTTCGCTCAGGGCCGCGTGAGTGTTGCCCACGCCCTTGGGCTGGCCGGTGGAGCCGGAGGTGTAGATCACATAGGCCAGGTTGTCGCCGTGCAGGTGCAGGCCCGGCGCATGGCTCGGCCAGCCGTCGAGCTTGAGGCTGTCCATGGCGATGGCGCTGACGCCCGCGGCCTGGGGCAGGCGCTCGAGCAGCTGGGTCTGGGTCAGCAGCAGCTCGACGCCACTGTCGGCCAGCATGTAGGCCAGGCGCTCGGCCGGGTAGTCCGGGTCCAGCGGCACATAGGCGCCGCCGGCCTTGACGATCGCCAGCAGGCCGATCAACAGCTGCGGCGAACGCTCGGCGGCGATGGCCACGCAGACATCCGGGCCGACCCCTTTGTCGCGCAGGTAATGGGCCAGGCGGTTGGCCTGGGCATGCAGCTCGGCAAAGCTCAGCTCACCGCCCTGCCACACCAGTGCGGTGCGTTCCGGGGTCTGCTGCAGTTGTGCCTCGAGCAGCTCGGGCAGCCATTGGCTGGCCGCCGCGCACGGGGCTTCGCTCCACTGTTGCTGCTGCGCCTGCTCGCAGGGGTTGAGCAACGGCAGGTCGGCGATGGCGGTTTGCGGACGCGCGCAGGCTTCGCGCAGCAGGCTGACGAAATGCTCGGCCAGGCGCTCGACGGTCGCGGCCTCGAACAGTTCGCTGGCGTAGTCGAACGACAGGCTCAGGCGGCCGTTGCGGTCTTCTTCACTGTGCAGTTGCAGGTCGAACTTGGCCTCGCGGCTGTGCCACGGCAACTCCTCGGCCAGCAGCCCGGGCAGCCGTCGCAGGGCGCTGAGGTCGCGCTGCTGGTGGTTGAACATGACCTGGAACAGACCCTGTTCGCGGGCCTGGGGAAAGGCTTCGAGCAGTTGCTCGAACGGCAGGTCCTGATGGGCCTGGGCCTGCAGCGCGGCCTGGCGGGTCTGCGCCAACAGATCAACGAACGGCAGGCGCCCGTCCACCTCGGCGCGCAGCACCAGGGTGTTGATGAAGAAACCGATCAGGCCCTGGGTTTCCAGGCGCGGACGGTTGGCGTTGGGCACGCCGATGCGGATGTCGCGCTGGCCGCTGTAGCGATGCAGCAGGCTCTGGAACGCCGTGAGCAATAGCATGAAAGGTGTGGATTCATGGGCCTGGGCGGTCTGGCGAATGGCTTCGCTCAAGCTCGCGCCCAGGCGCAGGCTGTGCCGCGCGGCGCTGTGTTGCCGTTGCGCCGAACGCGGGTGATCGGTGGCCAGGCTCAGGCTCGGGTGCTCGTCACCCAACTGCTGTTTCCAGTAGGCCAGTTGCCGTTCGCCTTCGCCCTGGGCCAGCCACTGGCGCTGCCAGCTGCCGTAGTCGGCGTACTGCAACGGCAGCGGCGCCAGGCTCGCCGCCTGGCCTTGCACGGCGGCGGCATACAGGCGCGAGAACTCGTCGATCAGCACATTCAGCGACCAGCCGTCGGCGATGATGTGGTGCAGGGTCACCAGCAGTTGGTGTTCCTCGTCGTCGAGGCGCACCAGGGTCACCCGGAGCAGCGGGCCTTGTTCCAGGTCGAACCGGGTACGGGCCTCATCCTCACGGATCTGTTGCGCCTGCGCTTCGCGCTCGGCCGCCGGCAGGTCGCTGAGGTCGATCACCTGCAGGTTGAATTCGCTGGCCGGCAGGACCTGTTGCAACGCCTGGCCGTCGCGCTCGAAAAAGCGCGTGCGCAGGGATTCGTGGCGTTCGATCAGTTGCTGGAAGCTGGCGCGCAGGGCGTCTTCGTCCAGCTCGCCACGCAGGCGCAGGCCACCGGGAATGTTGTAGGCGCTGCTGTGCGGGTCGAGCTGCCAGGTGATCCACAGGCGGTTCTGCGCCAGGGACTGGGGCAGCGCCTCGGTGCGCGACAAGGCGTTGATCGCGCCCTGGGCCAGGCCGCCATCCTGTTGCAACTGGGCGACCTGTGCAGCGAACGCGCCGAGGGTCGGCGCCTCGAACAGCAGGCGCAGGTTCAGCTCCAGGCCGAGTGCTTCACGCAGACGCGCGACGACCTGGGTCGCGGCGATGGAGTTGCCGCCCAGCAGGAAGAAGTGATCGTCGCTCGCTACTTGCTCGACTTGCAGCTGTTCACGCCAGATACGGCCGATCAGCTCTTGCAGTTCGCGGGTCGCTTCGCCACTCGCCTCGCCGACCGCCGCCTGGCGATCGGGGAGCTTGTTATCGGAGAACTGGGCGTAACTGTCGAGGCTGCCATCGGCCAGGCGGTTGCGGCAGGCCGAACGTTGCAACTTGCCGCTGGACGTCTTGGGCAAGGCGCCGGGATTGAGCAGGACCACCACGCTCGGCGCTTGCTGATAGGCCTCGGCCACGGTCTGGCGAATCAGCTTGATCAGCGCGTCCGGCGTGAGGATCTTCTGCACGCTGCGGCTGATTTCCGCGGCGATGCCGATGCCTTCCTGGCCCTGCTCGGTGACGGCGAACGCCGCGACCCGGCCCTTGCGCACCACCTCGACCTCACGCTCGATGGTCTGCTCGATGTCCTGTGGATAAAGGTTGTGCCCACGCACGATCAGCATGTCTTTCAAGCGGCCGGTAATGAACAGCTCGCCATCGCGCATGAAACCCAGATCGCCGGTGCGCAGCCAGGTCCGGCCGGCATGCTCGACGAAGGTCTTGGCCGTGGCCTCGGGGTTGCGCCAGTAACCATGGGCGATGCTCGGGCCGGCAGCCCAGACTTCACCGACCCGGTTCTCTTCCAACTCGGCCAGGGTATTGGGCTCGACGATCAGCACCGCATGCTCGGGCTGGCTGGTGCCGCAGCTCATCATGGCATTGCCGGTGCCCGGCTCGGCGCGGTTCTGCGCCAGGGCCTGCTCGTCCAGGCGCAGGGCCGGGATGCCCTGGCCACGGGTGCCGCCAGCGACAAACAGGGTGGCTTCGGCCAGGCCATAGGAGGCGAAGAAATGATTCGAGGTGAAACCGCAGGCGGCGAACTTCTCGGCGAAGCGCTCCAGGGTGTCCAGGCGGATCGGCTCGGACCCGGAATAGGCCACGCGCCAGCGGCTGAGGTCCAGGCGTTCCAGGGCCGACTCGCTGACTCGCTCGCTGCACAGGCGGTAGGCGAAGTCCGGGCCACCGCTGATAGTGCCGCCGTATTCGCTGATCGCCTCCAGCCAGCGCAACGGCCGGCCGAGGAAATACGCCGGCGACATCAATACGCAGGGCACGCCGCTGAAGATCGGTTGCAGCAGGCCGCCGATCAGACCCATGTCGTGGTACAGCGGCAGCCAGCTGACGATCACGTCGTCGGGGCTGAGGTCGATACCGAAGCCGCGGCGGATCAGCAGTTCGTTGGCCACCAGGTTGCCGTGGCTGACTTGCACACCCTTGGGCAAGGCAGTGGAGCCCGAGGTGTACTGCAGGAAGGCGATGTCGTCGCCCCGCAGTTCGGTGGCGCTCCAGCCTTCGGCCAGGCTCGCCGCCAGGGTGTCCACACAAAGCAGTTGCGGCGCGTCGGCACCTTGCAGTTCGTCCATCTGCGACAACGATTCGCGCAGCCCGCTGCTGGTCAGCAGCAGCCGCGGCTCGGCGTCGGCGATGATCGAGATCAACCGTTCCTGGTGATGGCGTCGGCTCGACTCCGGCGGATAGGCCGGCACCGCGATGACCCCGGCATACAGGCAGGCGAAAAACGCCGCGACATAGTCCGGGCCGCTGGGGAACAGCAGCACCGCGCGATCGCCCAGACCGGCATTGGCCTGCAGCGCGGCGGCGATGGTCCGGGCACGCAGATCCAGGTCGCGATAACTGAGGACCACGCTCTGATCCTGCTCTTCGGCAAGGAAGCGCAAGGCCACTTGATCGGGGGTCTGAGCCGCCCGGCGTTGAAGGGCTTGAGCCAGAGTGCTGGGGAGTTCGAACGCGTCCATCATGGGGTTTCCTGCGCGGATTGTGCTTGCACGTAGAGCCGCGGAAAAAAACCGCGACCGTTACATAAACCTTTGAAAAATAAAGGCCCCTGCCCTCGGAATGGGACATCTGGAGAGCGCTGTGGCGGGATGTTCCACCCGGAACCTTTCTCCAATGAGAACGGATGGCGTCTTGAAATAATTAGTCCGCACTCTGCCCTCGAACCCCTTCACAACGTGCGACAACGAGCCGCAGTTCTCACTCTGCACCAAAGATGCTCATTAATTCTCTTTCTCAATTGACAATCATTATCATTCAACATAATTTGTCGCTCGATGTGTAAGACGAATCTGAAATTTCTGTCGTCCTACTAACCCTTTTGCAGCAAGGTGATTTCCATGACGGAACAAGTATCCACAAGCAGGTGCGATTCACCGCTACTCCAGGCCTTTGTCGACAACCGCCTGATCCTGGTCAAGATCGCGGCGCGCATTACCGGCTGTCGTTCCCGTGCCGAAGACGTGGTGCAAGACGCGTTCTTCCGGCTGCAATCGGCGCCGCAGATCACCTCATCGTTCAAGGCGCAGTTGAGCTATCTGTTCCAGATCGTGCGCAACCTGGCGATTGACCACTATCGCAAGCAGGCGCTGGAGCAGAAGTATTCGGGCACTGAAGAAGAGGGTCTGAATGTGGTCGTGCAGGGAGCGTCGCCGGAAACCTCACACATCAATTTCTCGACCCTGGAACACATTGCCGACGCGCTGACGGAGCTGCCCAGCCGCACCCGCTATGCCTTCGAGATGTATCGCCTGCATGGCGTGCCGCAAAAGGACATCGCCAAGGAACTCGGGGTCTCGCCGACACTGGTGAACTTCATGATTCGCGATGCGCTGGTGCATTGCCGCAAAGTCTCGGGCAACCGCGCCGACACCTACGCCCGCCACTGATCCGCGCCGCACGCTACTCCCGCACCTGATCGCGATAGCCACCGTCAGCCACGGCGCTACCGCGAACAGGAAGGCTCCCGCCAGATCTTCTCGACCGCCTGATGCCGTCCGTCCCCCCGCCCCTGCGCCAGAATCAGCAAGGCGGCGCGCTTGTGGGAAAAATCGAAGGCTCTCCCACAATGCAGGCAACGCTCCTGCTGCTCGAGCCTCTGGCCAGCGTCCTCGGCCAGCCATTCGCTCGGCCCGTGGTCGAGGCATAACGAATGCACCAGGGTCGATAACCAGCCGGCCATCCACTCGTCACGCCACCCTTCTTGCCCACGCAAGGCTTGCAGCACCTCGCTGCCCGCCGGTGGCAGTGGCGTGCCAGGCCCGCGGCTGGCACCGCTCGTTTCAATACCGGCCAGGCGCAGCGGTTGCAGGCCAGCGGGATCGGCGGCGCAACGGCAGGTATCGGCAACGGCCACAGCGGACAGCGTATCGAGAGAGGACATGGCACGGACTCAGCGTCATCAGTGTTCAACCAAGTGACGTGAGCCGCACAGGGAAATTTAGGCAAGCCGCCCTGCGGGCGGCTTCATTTGGCCGGTGGCATGACCACGATGCGGTAGGGATCGAAGATCTTCAGCAATTCACCGCTGTCGCGCAGGCGTCCCAGCAACTTGGCGAAGTCTTCGCCGCTGATCGGCGCCATGGGGCGAATCAGCGCGTAGTGGTGGTAGACCTGATCGATCCGATCGGAGGCGAACAATTGCTGCGCCGTGTCGGCATTGTGCGAAAGGAAATCACTGAGGTAGGAACGGGTCACCAGCGCAATGTCGGCACGACCGCGCAGCACCATCAGCAGGTTGCTGTCGTGGGAATAGGTCAGGGTCGCGTTGTAGGTGTCGGCCAGGTACTTGGGGTCGGCATTGAAGTTGGCGAACGCGTAGTGGTAACCGCTGAACAGGGCCAGGCGCTTGCCCTTGAGGTCGGCGAAATACTCCTGGCCGCGGCCGGGCTCGCGCTGGGCGGTGAAGATCTCGGCATCTTCCAGGCCCATGTCGACGCTGGTATGGGGAATGTTCTGCCAGCCCCAGGCCGGGTTCTCGAAAATCGCCATGTCGACGCGGCCTTGCTCGAAATCGCGAAAACGCCGGGGAATCGAGGTCGGCACCAATACGAATTGGTAGTCGCTCTGCAGCGCGTTCAAGGCGTCCACCAGTTGCGGCAGCAGCCCGGTGTCGGCGCCCTGCTCGGGACGCACGGTATAAGGGGGAAAATGCGCCGCCCCCACGCGTACCAACTGCGCAGCGCAGGCCGGAAAAACCGTCAGGGTGGCCAGGCCCCACACCAGCACTCGCAAAGCCGTCCGCATTGGCGAAGACATCAAGGCAACTCACCTCAAGATAAAGAAACAGGGCAATGCCATTAAAACTAGGCGGTTTCCCTGGCTTCAACAACTTTCCACTGAAGAATTAATTACTTGCAGGAGGCCTACGGCTCCTTGAGCACCAGGGTTAGCGCTTCCTCGGCCAGTTGCTCGAGGGTCATGCTGCCCTCGGCGCGAAACCAGGTGGTGGTCCAGGACAGCGCCCCGGTGAGAAAACGCCGGGTAATGAACACATCGCCCTTGATAAAGCCGGCCTCCTTGGCCTCGCCCAGCACCTGCAACCAGATCCGCTCATAAATGTCGCGCAGCGCCAGGACGTCGGCCTGGCCCTGGGCCGACAACGAGCGCCATTCGTAGACCAGCACCGCCATGGCCTCGCCGCTGCCGCCCATGATCGATTGCAACTCGCAGCGGATCAGCGCCAGCACCCGCTCGCGCACGCTGCCGGCCTCGACCAGTTCGGCGCGCATCAGGGCGGTGTTGTAGTGGATGGTTTCCTCCATCACCGCGCGCAGGATGTCGTCCTTGCTCTTGAAGTGATGAAAGATGCTGCCCGACTGGATGCCCACCGCGCCGGCCAGGTCGCGCACCGTGGTGCGCTCGTAGCCTTTGTTGCGAAACAGGTGAGCCGCGGTTTGCAGCAGCTTGCCGCGGGCGCTGTCCGGATCGGTCAGTTGCCCGTTGGCGACCAGCTGGCGCATCACCAGCAAGGCTTTTTGCTCGTCCACGGCCTCTCTCCTACATTCGCTCGATCGTTATGCGGTGCAGCCCCCTGAAACAGGGAGCTTGCGCGCGCAATTTAAGCCCGTGGGGACAACCAAGCAAGCGCTTGGGAATAAGATATTTCCGACGTTTACAAACCAAGCGCTTGCTTGGTAGTCTCGATCCAGTTCTGTCATCGCGTCTTTTTATCGAGTCTTTTATCGAGAGCCCCATGACCAAGACCCTTCGCATCGGTTGTGCCAGCGCCTTCTGGGGCGACACCTCGAGCGCCGCCGCGCAACTGGTGGAGGGCGGCCACCTGGATTACCTGGTGTTCGACTACCTGGCCGAGATCACTCTGTCGATCATGGCCGGCGCGCGGATGAAGGATCCCACTGCCGGATACGCCACGGATTTTGTCGAGGTCTTGAGCCCGCTGCTGGGCGAGATCGCCCGGCAGGAGATCCGGGTCATCAGCAACGCCGGCGGGATCAACCCGCAGGCCTGTGCCGCGGCCCTGCAAGCGGCCTGCGACCAGGCCGGCGTAGCCCTGAAAATCGCTGTGCTGCTGGGCGACGACCTGCAACCCCGCTTCAAGCAACTGAGCGGCAGCGGCATTCATGAAATGTTCAGCGGTGCGCCGCTGCCGCCGATGTGCGTGTCCACCAACGCCTACCTCGGCGCCCCCGGGATAGTCGAAGCCCTGAAACTGGGCGCCGACATCGTCATCACCGGTCGCGGGGTCGACAGCGCGGTGGTCAGCGCCGCGCTGGTGCATGAATTCGGCTGGTCCTGGCACGACTACGACAAACTGGCCCAGGCCGCTCTCGCCGGGCACATCATCGAATGCGGCGCGCAGTGCACCGGCGGCAACTTCACCGACTGGCGCGACGTGCCGGACTACGAACACATCGGCTTTCCCATCGTCGAGGTCAGCGCCGACGGCCAGTTCGTGGTGAGCAAGCCCGAAGGTTCCGGTGGCCTGGTCACGCCGCTGACTGTCGGCGAACAACTGCTCTATGAGATCGGCGACCCACGGGCCTATCTGCTGCCGGACGTGGTCTGCGACTTCACCCAGGTCAAACTGCGCCAACAGGGCAAGAATGCGGTCAGCGTGCATGGCGCCAAGGGCCTGCCGCCGACCGGCCAGTACAAGGTCAGCGCCACTTACCCGGACGGTTTCCGCTGCACCGCCAGTTGCCTGATCGCCGGCATCGACGCGGTGGCCAAGGCGCGCCGGGTCAGCCAGGCGATCATCGACAAGACCACGCAGATGTTCGGCCAGCGCGGCTGGGCGCCCTACAGCGAAGTCAATATCGAACTGCTTGGCAGCGAAGCCACCTATGGCCCCCACGGCCAGCGCCAGGACAGCCGCGAAGTGGTGATCAAGCTCGCCGTGCGCCATCCGGACAAGCGCGCGCTGGTGCTGTTTTCCCGGGAGATCGCCCAGGCCGCCACCGGCATGGCCCCGGGCCTGACCGGCATCGTCGGCGGCCGGCCCACGGTCTATCCGCTGATCCGCCTGTTCTCGTTCCTGATCGACAAAAGCGCTTGCACTCTGGCAGTCGAGATGGCCGGCCAGCGCCACCGGGTCGAGCTGCCCGAGCTCGACAGCCTCGACGCCAGCGCCCTGCCCGCGCCCCATGCCGTGGCCAGCCCCGTGGGCCGCGCCGACGCCAGCGTGGCGCTGGTCAAGCTGGCGGTGGCGCGCTCCGGCGACAAGGGCAACCACAGCAATATCGGGGTCATGGCCCGCGCCCCCGAATACCTGCCGTGGATCGCCGAGGCCCTGACACCCGCCGTCGTGGTGGACTGGATGAGCCATGTGCTGGACCCGGTAAATGGCCGGGTCCAGTGCTGGTACCTGCCGGGCACCCACAGCCTGAATTTCCTGCTGGAGAACGCCCTCGGTGGCGGCGGTGTCGCCAGCCTGCGCATCGACCCGCAGGGCAAGGCCTTCGCCCAGCAGTTGCTGGAAATCCAGATCCCGGTGCCGCAGAGCATCGCTGATGCCGTCAACTGAAGGAGGCTTTTCGTGGGCTACGACTCGATTTTCAAACCCGACCTGTTCGCCGGCCAGACCCTAGTCGTCACCGGCGGCGGCAGCGGCATCGGGCGCTGCACCGCCCATGAACTGGCGGCCCTTGGCGCCCGGGTGCTGCTGGTGGGGCGCAAGGCGGACAAGCTGCACAAGGTGGCCGCGGAGATCGCCGAAGACGGCGGCCAGGCCAGCGGGCATGCCTGCGATATCCGCGACGAGGAAGCGGTCAAGGCCCTGGTCAGCGAACTGATCCGTGACCACGGCCCCTTGCATGGCCTGGTCAACAACGCCGGCGGGCAGTACCCCTCGCCCCTGGCCTCGATCAATCAGAAAGGGTTTGAAACCGTGCTGCGCACCAACCTGGTGGGCGGCTTTCTCATGGCCCGGGAAGTCTTCAACCAGTCCATGAGCAAGCACGGCGGCAGCATCGTCAACATGCTCGCCGACATGTGGGGCGGCATGCCCGGCATGGGCCATTCCGGCGCCGCGCGTTCGGGGATGGACAATTTCACCAAAACCGCCGCATTCGAATGGGGCCATGCCGGGGTGCGGGTCAACGCCGTGGCGCCGGGCTGGATCGCCTCCAGCGGCATGGACACCTACGAAGGCGCGTTCAAGGCGGTGATCCCGACCCTGCGCGAACACGTACCGCTCAAGCGCATCGGCACCGAGTCGGAAGTCAGCGCCGCCATCGTCTTCCTGCTCAGCCCGGCGGCGGCCTTCATCAGCGGCAGCACCTTGCGCATCGACGGCGCCGCCAGCCTGGGTAGCCGTGCCTGGCCGCTGCACAAGGCGTCCCACAGCGAGTCCTACAACGGCTTCCACCGCGCCTACCTGCCGGACGTGCTTAAGGACGAGCCACTCAAGGACGGGAAATAAGCCATGCCAGTCATACAGTCCCAGCTCGATCCCCACGGCCCGCAGTTCCAGCAGAACCGCGAGGCGATGCTGGCCGGCATCGCGCAGATCCGCCAGCTGGAACAGAACCTGCTGGCCAAGGCCGCCGAGGCCAAGGCGAAATTCGAAAAGCGCGGGCAACTGCTGCCCCGCGAACGCCTCAATCTGCTGCTCGACCCCGGCGCGCCCTTTCTCGAACTGGCGAGCCTGGCCGGCTACAAGCTGCACGACGACAAGGATGGCAGCCAGGCCGGTGGCGGGTTGATCGCCGGCATCGGCTACGTCAGCGGCGCGCGGGTGCTGGTGGTGGCCAACAACAGTGCGATCAAGGGCGGCACCATCTCTCCCAGCGGCCTGAAAAAATCCCTGCGCCTGCAACAGATCGCCATGGAAAACAAACTGCCGGTGGTGACCCTGGCCGAGAGCGGCGGCGCCAACCTCAATTACGCAGCGGAGATTTTCGTCGAAGGCGCGCGCAGCTTCGCCAACCAGGCGCGCATGTCGGCCATGGGCCTGCCGCAGGTCACCGTGGTCCATGGCTCGGCCACCGCCGGCGGGGCCTACCAACCGGGGCTGTCGGATTACGTGGTGGTGGTGCGCGGCAAGGCCAAGCTGTTTCTCGCCGGCCCGCCATTGCTCAAGGCCGCCACCGGCGAGGTGGCCACCGATGAAGAACTGGGCGGCGCCGAGATGCATGCGCAGGTGGCCGGCACCGCGGAATACCTGGCGGAAAACGACGGCGACGGCGTGCGCATCGTGCGGGAAATCCTCGCAGCCCTGCCGTGGAATGCCCGGCTGCCGCTACAGCCGACCCGCACCTACACGGAACCGCTATACCCGATCGACGAGCTGCTGGGGCTGATTCCCGACGACCCGAAAAAGCCGTACGACGCCCGGGAAATCATCGCGCGCATCGCCGACGGCTCGAATTTCCTCGAGTTCAAGGGCGAGTTCGACCAGCAGACCCTCTGCGGCCATTTGCAGATCCAGGGACGCCCTTGCGGTTTTATCGGCAATAACGGGCCGATCACCCCGAAAGGCGCAAGCAAGGCCGCGCAGTTCATTCAGTTGTGCGACCAGAGCGGCACCCCGCTGCTGTTTTTCCACAACACCACCGGTTTCATGGTCGGCACCGAGTCGGAGCAGCAGGGCGTGATCAAGCACGGTTCCAAGCTGATCCAGGCGGTGGCCAATGCCCGGGTGCCGAAGCTGACGATCGTGGTCGGCGGCTCCTACGGCGCCGGCAACTACGCCATGTGCGGCCGCGGCCTGGACCCGCGCTTCATCTTCGCCTGGCCCAACAGCCGCACCGCGGTGATGGGCGGCGCCCAGGCCGGCAAGGTGCTGCGCATCGTCACCGAGGCCAAGCACGCCAAGCAGGGCCAGGCGGCCGATCCGCAGATGCTGGATATGCTGGAACAGGTCACGGCGCAGAAACTCGACAGCCAATCCACGGCCTTGTATGGCAGCGCCAACCTGTGGGACGACGGGCTGATCGACCCACGGGATACCCGCACCCTGCTGGGTTATCTGCTGGATATCTGCCACGAGGCGCAGGTGCGTCAGCTACAACCCAATAGCTTCGGCGTCGCCCGGTTCTGACCGGTAGCCGCTGCCGAAGGCTGCGATAAGGCCCGAAGGGTCTTCGAGGGCCTCAAGAGCACGTCCCCTGCGGGGCCGATCGCAGCCTTCGGCAGCGGCTACAGGGACAGCGAGCAGTTCCGCAACGACGGTGTTTTCGGCCTGCGGCAGCGGCTACAGGGGTAACAAGGTTCAGGGATTGCGTCACTCAACTTGAGGAGAACAATAAAAATGATCTTCACCCAGGAACATGAAGAACTGCGGCGCACGGTGCGCAACTTTGTCGAGCGCGAGATCAACCCGCATGTCGAGGAATGGGAAAAGGCCGGGCGCTTTCCGATCCACGAGATTTTCCGCAAGGCCGGCGAACTGGGCCTGCTGGGCATTTCCAAGCCGGAGAAATTCGGCGGCATGGGCCTGGACTACAGCTACTCGATCGTCGCCGCCGAAGAGTTCGGCACCATCCATTGCGGCGGCATCCCGATGTCCATCGGCGTGCAGACCGACATGTGCACCCCGGCCCTGGCGCGCTTCGGCTCCGACGAGTTGCGCGAGGAGTTCCTGCGCCCGGCCATCAGCGGGGAAATGGTCGGCTGCATCGGTGTCTCCGAAGTCGGTGCCGGCTCCGACGTGGCCGGGCTCAAGACCACCGCGCGCAAGGACGGCGACGACTATGTGATCAACGGCAGCAAGATGTGGATCACCAACTCCCCCAGCGCCGACTTCATCTGCCTGCTGGCCAACACCTCGGACGACAAACCCCACGTCAACAAGTCGCTGATCATGGTGCCGATGAACAGCCCCGGCATCAGCCTCAGCCCGCACCTGGACAAGCTCGGCATGCGCAGTTCGGAAACCGCCCAGGTGTTTTTCGACAACGTGCGCGTGCCCCAGCGCTATCGCATCGGCCACGAAGGCGCGGGTTTCATGATGCAGATGCTGCAATTCCAGGAAGAGCGGCTGTTCGGCGCGGCCAACATGATCAAGGGCCTGGAGTATTGCGTCGACAGCACCATCGAATATTGCAAGGAACGCAAGACCTTCGGCAGCGCGCTGATCGACAACCAGGTGATCCACTTCCGCCTGGCCGAGCTGTCCACCGAAATCGAATGCCTGCGGGCCCTGGTGTACCAGGCCACCGAGCAATACGTGCGCGGTCAGGACGTCACCCGCCTGGCGTCCATGGCCAAGCTCAAGGCCGGGCGCCTGGGCCGCGAAGTCAGCGACAGCTGCCTGCAATACTGGGGCGGCATGGGCTTCATGTGGGACAACCCGGTGGCCCGCGCCTACCGCGACGTGCGCCTGGTTTCGATCGGCGGCGGTGCCGACGAAATCATGCTGGGCATCATCTGCAAACTCATGGGCATCCTGCCGGGGAAAAGAAAATGAGCCGCCTGCCCGCCTGCGAAACCCTGCTGCTGGCGCCCCGTGGCGGCGTCCTGTACATCACCCTCGATCGCCCGGACAGCCGCAACGCCATGAGCCTGCACATGGTCGCCGAACTGCGCGCGGTGCTGGCGGCGGTACGCGATGACCGCGGCATTCGCGCCCTGGTCCTGAGGGGCGCCGGCGGGCACTTCTGCGCCGGCGGCGACCTGAAAGACATGGCCAATGCCCGTGCCCAGGGCGCCAGTGCCTATCAGGAACTGAACCGGGCGTTCGGCACACTGCTCGAGGAAGCCCAGCACAGCCCACAGGTGCTGATCGTGCTGCTGCAGGGCGCGGTGTTGGGTGGCGGCTTCGGCCTGGCCTGTGTCAGCGATATCGCCATCGCCGATCATCAGGCGCAGTTCGGCATGCCGGAAACCAGCCTCGGCCTGCTGCCGGCGCAGATCGCGCCGTTTGTGGTCAAGCGCATCGGCCTGACCCAGGCCCGTCGGCTGGCCCTGACCGCCGCGCGCTTTGATGGCAACGAAGCCGAGCGACTGGGCCTGGTGCATTTTGTCGAAGACGGCCCAGAGGCCCTGGCCGAGCGCCTCGATGAGGTGCTGGCCCATGTGCTGTGCTGCGCGCCCGAGGCCAACGCCGCGACCAAAGCCCTGTTGCTGGCCAGCACTGAAGAACCGCTGGCGCCGCTGCTCGATCGCGCGGCGGAACAGTTTGGCGCCGCCGTCACCGGTGCCGAAGGCATCGAAGGAACCATGGCCTTCGTGCAGAAACGCAAACCGGCGTGGGCCTCATGAGCCCCATCGCGAGCAAGCTCGCTCCTACCGGTCCGTGACTGGCCTACGCCTTTGTAGGAGCGAGCTTGCTCGCGAAATGCCCGACCAAACACCACCGATCTCAGGAAACCACCTCATGCCCGCCTTCAGCAAAATCCTGATCGCCAATCGCGGTGAAGTCGCCTGCCGCATCCAGCGCACCGCCCAAGCCTTGGGTTATCGCACCGTGGCGGTGTTCAGCGATGCCGACGCCGATGCGCTGCATGTGCGGATGGCCGACGAAGCGGTGCGCATCGGCCCGGCGGCGGTCCAACAGTCCTACCTGAACAGCCAGGCGATCCTCGACGCGGCGCGGCGCACGGGCGCCGACGCGCTGCATCCCGGCTACGGCTTTCTGTCGGAGAACGCCGAGTTTGCCAGCGCCTGCGAGGCAGCCGGCATCACCTTTATCGGCCCCAGCGCCGAGGCCATCGAATTGATGGGCAGCAAGCGCCTGTCCAAGCTGGCGATGCTCGCGGCGGGCGTCCCCTGCATCGCCGGTTATCAGGGCGCGGAACAGGACGATGCGACCCTGCAACGCGAAGCCGAACGCATCGGCTACCCGCTGATGATCAAGGCCAGCGCCGGTGGCGGTGGACGCGGCATGCGCCTGGTGCAGCGAGCCGATGAGCTGCTGGCCCAGGTGCGTACCGCGCGCTCCGAGGCGCTGCACGCCTTCGGCAGCGACGAGTTGATTCTGGAGCAGGCGCTGATCGAACCGCGGCATGTGGAGATCCAGGTGTTCGGCGACCGCCACGGCCAATTGATCTACCTCGGCGAGCGCGATTGCTCGATCCAGCGCCGTCATCAGAAAGTCGTCGAGGAAGCGCCCTGCCCGGTGATGACCGCCGAGCTGCGCCAGGCCATGGGCGAGGCCGCCCTCAAGGCCGGCCAGGCGGTGAATTATGTCGGCGCCGGCACCGTGGAATTTCTCCTCGATGCACGGGGGCAATTCTACTTTCTGGAAATGAACACCCGGCTGCAGGTCGAACACCCGGTCACCGAAATGATCACCGGCCTGGACCTGGTGGCCCTGCAACTGCAGGTGGCGGCCGGTCAACCGTTACCACTGCACCAGGAACAGGTCGAACTCAAGGGCCATGCCATCGAAGTGCGGCTGTATGCCGAGGACCCGGCGCAGGATTTCCTGCCGCAAACCGGCCAGGTACGGCGCTGGGAACCGGCGCTGGGTGCCGATGTGCGTATCGATCACGGCCTGCTGGAAGGCCAGAGCGTCAGCCCGTTCTATGACCCGATGCTGGGCAAGCTCATCGCCCACGGCGCCACCCGCGAAGAGGCGCGCCGCAAGCTGTTGCGCGCGGTCGAGGACTCGGTGCTGACCGGCGTGGCGAGCAACCAGAAGCTGTTGGCGAACCTGCTTCGCCACCCTGGCTTTGCCAGCGGCGAATTCAGCACCGCCTTTATCGCCGAACATTTCACCGACGATCCAAGCCTGCGCCCGCAACCGCCAAGCGGCGCTGAACTGGCCCTGGCCGCGGCACTGTTTTATCAGCACGCGGCCCAGCGTCATGGCGCGGCGCTGGCCGGTTGGCGCAACAACGCCAGTGTGCCGCTGCACTATCGCCTGGGCTCGGGTGAAACCCTGTGGAACCTTGAACTGAATAACCAGGCCGGAACGCTGCGGATTCAACACGCCGACCAAGGCTTCGAGGTACAGCTGCTGGAGACGGATGGCCGCTGGGCCTGCGCGACCATCGACGGTATCCGCCGCCGCTACGCCTACACCCTGGAAGCCGGGCAGCTCTGGCTGTTCACCCGTCCTGGCAGCCTGCACCTTCAAGACCTGAGCCACGCGCCGGTCGCCAGCCAGGACGGCGCCCACAGCGGCATGCTCAAGGCGCCCATGGACGGCGCCATAGTCGACGTACTGGTCAGCGAGGGCGCGACCGTCAGCAAGGGGCAATTGCTGCTGGTGCTGGAGGCGATGAAAATGGAGCATCCGCTGAAGGCCGGGATCGATGGCGTGATCAAGCGGCTGCAGGTCAATCTCGGCGATCAGGTGAAAAACCGCCAGATTCTGCTGGAGGTGGAATAAGCCGCTAGGCGCAGACGTCGGGTTTGGCTACGCTCAAGCCTCATCGGGATGTTGAAGCTGGAGCCTGTGATGCCCCACTGGTTGGTAATTGATCTGGAAGCCACCACGGACGAAGGAGGCTGGCCGCTGACCGACATGGAAATCATCGAGATCGGCGCCACCCTGGTGAACCGCGAAGGGCGTGAACTGGACCATTTCCAACGCTTCGTGCGCCCGCTGCGGCGGCCGATGCTGACACCGTTCTGCCGTGAACTGACCCACATCACCCAGGCCCAGATCGACGGCGCCCAGCCGTTGAGCGAAGTCTGGCCGCTGTTCGAACGCTGGCTGGGACAGCATCACACGCGCCTGGAGGGCTGGGCCAGCTGGGGCGACTACGATCGCAAGCAACTGCTGCAGGAGTGGCAACGCTCGCAACTGCATAGCGCCCTCGCCCAACTGCCGCACATGAACCTCAAGCAACGCTTCGCCAAGGCCCGCCGCCTCGAACGACCGCTGGGTCTGAACGGCGCGCTGCAACTGGCCGGGCTGCAGTTCACCGGCCAGCAGCATCGCGCCCTGGAAGATGCCCGCAATACGGCGCGTTTATTGCCTCTGATTCTTCCCGGCTGATCCGTCCGCGCAACAGGTGACGCATCTGAAGGCCTTGTGCATACTGGCCGGCCTTTTTGACCCCTTTTTGAGGAATCGCCCATGTTTAAAGTCAACGAGTACTTCGACGGCACCGTCAAGTCGATTGCCTTCGGCACGGCCGAAGGTCCCGCCACCATCGGCGTCATGGCTCCGGGCGAATACGAGTTCGGCACGGCTCAACGGGAAATCATGCACGTGGTTTCCGGCGCCCTGACCGTCAAGCTGCCTGACAGCAACGACTGGGAAACCTTTGCCGCCGGCAGCCAGTTCAACGTACCGGCCAACAGCAAGTTCCAGCTGAAGGTGGCCGTCGACACCGCCTACCTGTGCGAATACCGCGGCTGATCCCACTCCCGGGGACTAATCGTCGGCGATAAAAAATGCCCGTATCTGGCGATACGGGCATTTTTCGTTTCTACGCCACCGACTATTCCAGCACCGTGACCGGCATGCCGACTTCCAGGCGGCCAATGCCATCGTTCACCATGTTCTGCCCGAACATCGCCCCGCCTTCTTGCGCCCGGTACTGCTGCAGCGTGGCCAGCGGTTCACGGTCGGCGCTGCGCTCGCCGGTCTGCGGATCGATGGTGGTGAGAATGCAACGCGCACAAGGCTTGACCACCCGAAACTCGATATCGCCGATGCGGATGCGTTTCCAGCCATCTTCGGCGAAGGCCGGGCAGCCCTCGATCACCAGATTCGGGCGAAAGCGCAGCATTTCCAGGGGACGGCCGACACGACTGGACAGGTCTTCCCGGGAGGACTCGCCAATCAGCAACAGCGGAAAACCGTCGGCGAAGGCCACCTGATCGTCATCCTTGCCGTAACCGGCCTGAGTGGTGCGCGCACGCTCCGGGGGGACCTGTACCAGGCGGGTCGGCTTGCCGATGAAATCGCTCAGCCAGGCATGGGCTTCGTCGCCGGCATCCGGTACGCGCAGGGTATCGCGCCAGATGGTCACGCCACGTAACGGGGCATCCGCACCAGGCAGTGGCACATCGAGGGATTGATAACCGGGAGCACTGAGGGTCAGCCCTCCCTCGGCGTTCCAGAGCGCCGAAAGCTGGCTCATGTGCGGGACCGCACGTTGGGTCAGGAAGCGTCCGCTGGGCTCATCGACCAGCATCCAGCGTCGGTCTCCCTCCAGCCCCAGCCTGTCCAGCGCGACCTGTTGCAGGGACTCGCCCTTGCCGGATTTCAAGGGGTATCGATAAAGCGCGCTGAGACGCATGGCCAGCTCCCGGGTGACAAAAAAAGCAACCTTATACGAGCCGGCCCGCGAATCAAAGAAGCAGCTGCCGCGCAGGCGTCGCTCCGGCCACGGCTCCCGTCAGGCGGGAACTTCGTCCAGCATCAGGCGCTGGCGCACCACGTCGACCAGTTTGTCCGGCTGGAACTTGGACAGGAAGTTGTCGCAACCGACCTTCTTCACCATCGACTCGTTGAAGCTGCCGGACAGGGAGGTATGCAGCACCACATAAAGGCCGCGCAGACGAGGATCGTTGCGGATTTCGGTGGTCAGGCGATAGCCGTCCATTTCCGGCATTTCGGCGTCGGTGAACACCATCAGCAGCTTGTCGGTCATGTCGACCCCGGTATCGGCCCAGGCCTTGAGCATCTTCAGGGCCTTCAGGCCGTCGCTGGCAATGTGCATCTTCACCCCCAACTGACCCAGGGTGTCGCGCAATTGCGACAGCGCCACGTTGGAGTCGTCCACCAACAGCACTTCACGGCCGCGGGCACGTTCGAGGACCGGATCGTCGAGCTTGTCGCGCGACACCTTGGCGTTGTACGGAACGATTTCGGCCAGGACCTTTTCCACGTCGATGATCTCGACCAGTTGATCGTCGACCTTGCTGATCGCCGTCAGGTAATGCTGGCGCCCGGCACTGGTCGGTGGCGGCAGGATGGCTTCCCAGTTCATGTTGACGATGCGGTCGACCCCCCCCACCAGGAAGGCCTGCACCGAGCGGTTGTACTCGGTGACGATGATGGTGCTGTTGGGACCCGGCACCAGCGGCCGTATGCCGATCGCCTGGGACAGGTCGATGACCGGCAGCGTCTGCCCCCGCAGGTTGACCACGCCACAGACGAACGGATGGCGCTGGGGCATCAGCGTCAGCTTCGGCAATTGCAGGACTTCCTGCACCTTGAACACGTTGATCGCGAACAACTGTCGCCCGGCCAGACGGAACATGAGGATTTCCAGGCGATTCTCACCCACCAGTTGTGTGCGTTGGTCTACCGTGTCGAGAATGCCGGCCATGTAATGACTCCTGGGCTTGTTCTGATGAATTCACTAACGTGGGTTATCGGCGCAATTCACCGAATCTTGACCCGCATACAAAATGCCATGCAAAGGCATTGATGTCACATTAACATCATGCTTTACTGGCTTCGCGATTTCACTCACACAACTTCCCCGCCGCGACCTCTATTTCAGCGCTTGGTTCCCCTTTATAAGGGAATCCCCTATCGGCAATCAGGACCAACCTGATATTCGCAATATCCAATAGCCATTAATGTGACGCCATTCTCATTGCATGAATGGAGTCAGGCTTTTGTTTGTGATCGCAGGAAGATGGGCTGGTGCCCCTTCGAGCCCCCCCGCCTCCGCTGTCCAAGCGTGGCCGACACACCGTGCTCGGCAGTCTGTCGCCTGCAGACTAAACACCAGCACAGCGTCTTCGTCCATTGAGAACCAATCAGATTCGTCCTATATCCCACGGCATAACCGACGTAATACCTTACAGCCGCTCACAAAACGGACCATTCCATCATCTGACGTGGCGTCGTGGAGACAAGCATGCTGATCGACGATAAAGAGTGGCACCAGTCACCCGACTTTCTGCTTGAGGCAGAAGCACTATTGGCCAAGTCTGTTGAATGCCTGAACCATCTCAACCTGATCAGGAACGATCAGGACGCCATCGATTGCATGTTGTCCACCCTGCTCAAACTGGCCGAGAAAACCGACGGGCTGGCGCTGCGCAGCACCGCCGAATTCTCGCGCCAGGTTCATGCGTTGCTGGATCACTCCCATCCTCATCCGGACATGAACGAGCAGATCCTCGACACCCTCGGGGAATGCTTCAGCCTGATGGCCTGGCAGCTTGAACTCGTCGATCCGGTGACTGGGCAGTTGAACCTCGATGGCAACGAACAGGCCACCCTCATCGAATCCCTCGCCGTGCAAATCGACCCTCTGCCCGCCCCCCTGTCCTGCCACCAAAATTCGTTCAAAGTTTTTTCGATCGCCAAGAGAAACGCATAGACCCTGTCGTTAATACCTAACTTCAGTCGTTAGATATGTCGTGACATTGACCAGCATCATGTCGTTATCCAATATTTCATGCCTGTTAACGACAGAACCAACTAACACAACTAAATAAAACCAATCCCGAGACTTCAAGTGTTCTGAATCTCGCCTACCCGTTCGCCAAGGCCAGATACAGTCACTGTTTGAGCGGAGCCAGTTAAAACAAGCGAATCGGAACATACGTCCCAAAAGGCAATATTCCTGACCCGCTGGACATATATAGAGACGCGACCAACGGTAGCTAAGCTGATACTATGCCAGCCACTAAACGATATCCTTAATGGCACTGTGATTTCAGATTGATCTTGTTACACACCTGATCAGTGCAAGGCTTGCTCCCAACGAATAGACCGCGTTAATTGAAGCCGCATACTCAAATAATACCGTTTTCCAAACCGGGGCCCGTCAGTCGACTTGACCGGTCTCCCCGCAGCGAACATTCATTGGCTCCATCCGCTATGTACGCCAGCCTCAAGTCAACTGCCACCAGACTTCTCTCTCGAATAAACCTGCGCTGGCTCAACCTGTTGCTGTGCTCATGCTCGGCACTTGGAAGTCTGGCCGTCTATTGCCTGTCGACGACCTTTCCCCTCAGCCTGCTGATCCTGAATCTGGCGGCCCTGGCCAGTGTCTGGGCCTATTACGGCGATTCGCGCAATTCGATCAAGTTCCAACCTCAGGAACTGGCGGATCGCTTGCTGGAAGTCCAGGAAAACGAGCGCCATCGCCTCAGTCGTGAATTGCATGATGATATTGGTCAGTTGTTGACTGCCGCCAAGCTGCAAAGCGAATGGCTCAAGCGCCGCCTGCCCGAAGACCTGCAACAGCATTGCACGACGCTTCAAAGCACATTGGAAGAAACCCTGGCCAAGGTGCGCGATGTATCGGCCATTCTTAATCCCCGGCAATTGGCCAGCCTGGGCCTGGAAGCCAGCCTGCGGGCACACTTGCTGAAGACCCTGGAAAACACTTCCGTGCACTGGAGCCTGGAATGCAAGCAACGCCTGGCAGGCATCCCCGAGGAGATGGCGGTGGCCGCCTTTCGCATCACTCAGGAAGCCGTCACCAACATGCTGCGCCACGCCCAGGCGGATAACCTGCTGGTACGCCTGCAACGCCTGCCCGAGGGCCTTTCGCTGTTTATCAGCGATGATGGCTGTGGCTTTTCCCCAGCGGCCAATCCTGGCGCGCAAGGACAACGCGGCATGGCGGGCATGGCGGAAAGAATCGCGCAACTGGGTGGCACCCTGAAGGTTTCCAGCCAGCCCGACCAGGGCACACAAATCGAAGCACTCTTCCCCTGGGCGCCTCGCGCACTCGAACGGGCCAGTACGAATAAGGTTTTACATTGACCTGCAATTTACTTCTGGTGGATGACCACTCGCTCATCAGGGCTGGCGTGCGTGCCCTGGTCATGGACATTCCTGGCTATGCCGTGATCGGCGAAGCCAACGATGGCGCACAAGTACTGGAAATGGTCGAGAGGCTGTCGCCGGACATTATCCTTCTGGATATTTCCATGAAGGATATCAGCGGCCTTGAAGCCCTGAAGAGACTCAAGGTGGTGCATCCGCAGAGCAAAGTACTGATTCTCTCGATGCACACCGATCCGGCGCTGATCATGCAGGCCCTGGAATCCGGTGCTCATGGTTATCTGCTCAAGGACACTACCGCCAACGAGCTCGAGCACGCGCTCGACGCCTTGCGCAACAACGAGCGTTATCTCAGTCCGGCCATTGCCCACACGGTGATCAACCAGGCGCTGATCCGCGTGCAGAAGCCCCATCCGGAACCCGTCGAAACCCATAACCTGACCGCACGCCAGCTGGAGATCCTGCGCCTGATCGTTCGCGGCAAATCGACCCGCGAAATCGCTCATGGGCTTGGCCTGAGCATCAAGACCGTGGAAACCCACCGCTCGCAGATCATGAAACGCCTGCAGATCTATGATGTGGCCGGCCTGGTCCTGTTTGCCGTCCGCGAACAGATCATCAGCCTCGACGATTAAGACGCCGAAGCCGCCAACAGCGGGGAGTCTTCCGGCAAATGCACCCGCAATGCCCCTGGGAGCGCGCGAAAACGCAGGTTTTCGCCTTG
Source organism: Pseudomonas sp. GM17 (assembly GCF_000282175.2). NCBI lineage: Bacteria > Pseudomonadati > Pseudomonadota > Gammaproteobacteria > Pseudomonadales > Pseudomonadaceae > Pseudomonas > Pseudomonas sp. GM17. Next base: position 5,451,229 of record NZ_CP124732.1, read on the forward strand.
CAGGGGCTCACCGTCGAGATTGATATCCAGCCCCTCGGACACCTTGATTTCAACCCAGGGCAGGCGCGTGCGCACAAACAGGTTGTCGATCCCCCAGCCGCCGGCCAGCAGGTCCTTCAAGGTCCCCACCAACTCCTGGGGGGCCGGCAGGATACTGACATCCAGCAATCCGTCATCGGCCATCGCCTCAGGGCACAGCAGATGACCACCACCGGCCTGGCGCCCGTTGCCGATCCCCAGGGCCAACAGCTCGCCGCGCCAATGGAAATCCGGCCCCTGCAGTTCACCGTATGCCGCATGCAGTTCGTTGAAACGAGACAAACCAGTGAACAGATAGGCCGCGCCCCCTAGAATCTTTTTCAGGTCCTCGGAGGTATTGGCCGTCACCTGGCTGCCGAACCCGCCCGTGGCCATGTTGAGAAATACCTGGCCACCGACCTCGCCGAGGTCGATCGCCCGTGCCGGCACGTCGAGCAGGTTCAATGCCTCATGGGGCAGCAACGACACGCCGGCCGCCCGCGCGAAATCATTGGCCGTCCCCAGCGGCAGCAATACCAGGCTGGCATCGTTGGCCTGCGCCGCCATGGCCTCGGCGATATCACGCAAAGTGCCATCACCGCCCCCCGCGATCAGGCGGGTGTAACCAGTCACGAGGGCTTCATCCACCAGGCGCTGGGCGTCGCCCGCCTCCCAGGTCAGGCGGACCGCCAGCTCCCAACCCTCTTCACGCTTGCGTTCGACAGCGTCGCGGACCTCTTCGTTGAGGGCCTGCTTGCCGTGCAGTATCAGCATCGCCTTGCGTTCGCTCATCGCTCATCACTCCTGTCATTCGAGGGCCATTGAAGGATGTTGACCCTCGGTCCATGAGAAAAAGTCCGATCGGGATGTAATCAATTTGTCGCCGTCAGGCCGTCTGCTGGCTGACCGGTAACTTTTCTGACCGCAGATTGAGAATCACCTGAATTGACCCGAAACAGACAATCGGAGAATGTTCATGGCAGGCGAACGACGCCTCAAACAGGGAAGCGAAACACATGGATGACAAGAAATGCTTTGAACGCTCGAACTCCGCGCTCACTCGGCTGGAAGGGAGCATCCTGCTCAGTACAGGCAAACACCCGGAACTGAGTGTCCATCAAGTACATACCCGTGACCACGAGCATAAGCCCGACAGCAAGCTTCATGCCTTGCTCAAGAAGCTCGCGTGGGTGTTGGCCTATGCCGGGTTTCTATCGGCACTGCTGTCCTGGGGACTGAACAGCCGTTTTGGCTTGCTGATCCTTTTACTCCTGCGTTGATAGGCAGGGCCCTGGAGGATGGACCCGGCGCTGCCAACCAGGTCCGCCTCCCCTGGAGTCAGCCCAGGACTTCACTCAATGGGATGAAGTTGACCCAATCGCCCTCAACCAGCGTTCGCTCTTCCAGTACCTCGACCAGCCCCTCGGCCCAGGCGGCACTGCGCAAGACCCCGGAACTCTGGTTCCGGTAGATGATTGCCCTGCCCTGCTCCAGACGCCCACGCAGATACTCTCGTCGATTCCCCGGTTTCGACCAGGCAAACCCGGCTGGAACCTGGAACTGCAAGGGCTGCAGCTCCTTCACTCCCTGGCGCCGCAAAATATAGGGGCGAGCCAGCAAGGCAAAGGTCACCAGTGTCGAGGCCGGGTTACCCGGCAGGCCGATCACCGGCACGCCGCGGAAATGCCCGAAGGTCAATGGCTTGCCCGGCTTGATCGCCAGCTTCCAGAGCGCAAGCTCGCCCTCTTCCCTTAAGGCGATGCCCAGGAAATCCGCCTCGCCCACCGATACACCACCGGTGGACAGGATCAGGTCCACATCCGCCAGTTCGGCAAGGCGCCGCCGGGTCGTGGGCAGATCGTCGGGCAGGATCCCGCCGTCGACCACTTCACAGCCCAGCCGCTGCAACCAACTGCACAGCAGGACACGGTTGCTGTTGTAGATCTGCCCTGGACCCAGCGCTTGCCCGGGTTCTACCAGTTCGTCGCCGGTGGAAAGCACGGCGACCCGCACTCGACGCACCACCTCCAGTTCCGCGCACCCCAAGGAAGCAGCGAGCCCCAGCTCGATCGGCCCCAGCTGCGTTCCGGCCACCAATACACACTCGCCGACCTTGGTTTCCTGGCCTTGGGGACGAATGTTCTGCCCGGCGCTGAGCGGCTCGGTAAAGGACACCCGCCCATCGGCCTGAACCTCGGCGTTCTCCTGCATTTCCACGCAGTCGGCTCCCGCCGGGACCCGCGCCCCGGTGAAGATGCGTGCGCAGGTACCAGGCGCCAAAGGCTCGGGCGCCTGGCCGGCGAAAATGCGCTGGCTGACCACAAGGGCCTCACCACTCCAATCCGCGGCACGCAAGGCATAACCATCCATGGCGCTGTTGGGCCAGGGCGGAAGATCCAGGGTGGAAATCAAATCGTCGGCCAAGACCCGGCCTTGAGCTGCCGCCAGCGGCAGCCGCTCGTGCTCGAGAATGGGAGTAGCCTCGGCCATCTCCAGCAAACGGGCCAATGCGGCCTCGACCGGCATCAAGGCACCGGCCTTGCCCGGCTTACCCACGGGATTCACAAGGTGCCGCCTGTTTCAGGTGCGTGACGAAATTGCACGGCCGGTGCCGCGAGTCCAGCTGCTCGGCGAGGATGCCGTCCCAACCGGTACGCACCGCGTTGGTCGAGCCCGGCAGGCAGCACACCAGCGTGCCGTTGGCCAGCCCGGCCAGGGCCCGCGACTGCACGGTGGAAGTACCGATGTCGGCCACCGAGATCTGACGGAACAACTCGCCAAAACCGTCGACCTGTTTGTCGAGCAGGCAAGACACAGCTTCCGGGGTGCTGTCGCGGCCGGTAAAACCGGTGCCGCCAGTGATCAGCACCACCTGGACCAGGTCGTCAGCGATCCAGGTCGCCACTTGTGCGCGAATCTTGTAGAGATCGTCCTTGAGCAGGACGCGCGCGGCCAGGTTATGGCCTGCAGCGCTCAGACGATCGACGAAGACCTGGCCGGAGGTGTCGGTCTCCAGGGTCCGGGTATCACTGACAGTCAGCACCGCGATATTCAAGGGTGCAAAAGGTACATCAGCCTTGGCTTTCATAGGCTCGATCCAGTTGTAGGAGAAACAGCCCGGTGTTATATCACAGCGCTCTCTTTGACCGCCCCTGTGGAGACGTGCCATGACCTCGCGCACAGATTTGCCACCCTGCTCCATTCTGCTCCTGGCCGGTGGACGCGGCCAACGCATGGGCGGAAGGGACAAGGGGCTGATCGAGTGGCAGGGCCGGCCATTGATCGCCCACCTGCATCGACTGACCCGCGGCCTGAGCGATGACCTGATCATTTCCTGCAACCGCAATCGCCGGCAGTACGCGCCTTATGCCGACCAACTGGTGCAGGACGAAAGCAATGACTTCCCGGGGCCGTTGGCAGGTATTCGTGCCGGATTGGCCGTCGCCCGGCATGCCCGACTGCTGGTGTTGCCTTGCGACGTGCCGCGCATCGATGCGCAACTGATCGACGCCATGCGGCAAAGCGCCGCCCTGCATCCGGACAAACCACTGATGCTGCGCCATGGCGAGCACTGGGAACCCTTGCTGTGTATCATTCCGCGCACGCTGCTCGGCACCTTCGACGGAGCCTGGCAGAACGGTGAGCGCAGCCCCGGACGTATCATGCGCGGGCTGGATGCTCAGGCCCTGCAATGTCCGGCAAACGATCCCCGATTGGCTAATCTGAATACACCAGAGCTGTTAAGCCAGCAGCACGGCGTGTCAGAATGCCCTTAACTCAAGGAACTTGCAGGCGTTGTATACGTCTCAAGCACAGCAACTAAAAGTATTCATCTCGGAGACACATAATGATTCAGCGGACTCTCGCCACTCTCATGCTTGCACTGGGCCTTGCCACTCTCGCCGGTTGCGCATCGCCTACTGTGATCACCCTGAATGACGGTCGCGAAATCCAGGCCGTCGATACGCCGAAATACGATGAGGATTCCGGTTTCTACGAGTTCGAACAACTGGACGGCAAACAAACCCGCATCAACAAGGATCAGGTTCGTACGGTAAAAGAGCTGTAATCCATACCGTTACAGCCTCGAACGATAAAGCCCGCTTTCGCGGGCTTTATCGTTTCTGGCAGCAGCAAGCAGTTGCCTGGATTACCACTGCAAGGTGATCCGACTCTCGAACTCGCGCTCCTCCCCTGTCAGCGGGTCGGTAAAACGCAGGCCCTGGGCCAGCAGCTTGAGCGGCTTGGCGTAATCGTCCTCCACATCCTTGAGCGCATTGGGATAAAACGGGTCGTTGCAGATCGCCGCCCCCAGCGCACTCATGTGCACCCGCAACTGGTGCTTTTTGCCGGTCACCGGATACAGCCCATAACGCCAGAGGTCACCGTTCTTTTCCCGGACCTCCAGTGCCGTTTCCGTATTAGGCGTACCAGGTCCTTCCTGCATGCGGAAAAAGGGCTCGCCATCGACCAGGCGGCTTTTATGCACCCGTGGAAACTCAAGACCGGGCAAGGCCGGTGCGATGGCCTCGTAGCGCTTGTCGATCCTGCGCGTAGGGAACAGCGACTGATAGGCCGAGCGGCTTTGCGGATTGGCCGAAAACAACACCAGGCCCGCCGTATGCCGGTCGATGCGATGCAGAGGCACTAGGTGGGGATTGTCCAGGCTGCGGATCAAGCGGCGCAGCAAGGTTTGCTCGACATACTCCCCCGCTGGGGTGACCGGCAGGAAATGCGGCTTGTCCGCCACTACCAGGTGCTCATCGACGTAAAGAATCGACTCCTGCACCGGGATGATCTTTTCGTCGGGCACTTCGCGAAAATAATGAATGCGCAGGCCTTCGCGGTACGCCAGGTCGACACCGATCGGTAGTCCCTGTCCATCGAGCACCCGGCCACGGGCGATCCGGCTCAGCCACTGCTCGCGGCTGATAGTGCTGAAATGGTCACACAGGCAATCCAGTACGGTTGGCCATGAACCGGGGGGCAGGTACAGGGTGCTGGCCTGATGCTGTGTGGCAAAAAAAGGTACGGAAGACATACAAAAGCTCGAGCGGACAATGCAGAGCGGCATTATCCAACATGGGTCCCTGGGAGCCTAGGAGAGTTTCCCCCTCCGGAACCTGCGACTAAGCCCGGGCCACGCCGGCTTGCGCGGCGGCATCGGTGAACTCCTTCAGCCAGCGCAGCACATCGACCGCCTCCCAGCGAGCCGGGTCATACAGCGCATACAACAACCCCTGGTACCCCACCACGTCCAGTTGCCGGTGATAACCCGCACGCTGGAACAGGGCTTCGATTTCGGCAAAGCAGGTATTGAAATGCAGCTTGTTGAACGGCGTCTTGCCTTCCGTGACCAGGCCGTCCAGGCGCAGTTCGAGTACCGCTTCGCGCACCACATCGGCGGACATGCGGTTCACACTGCTCTTCAATTGTTCGACATTGACCATCATCAGTCCTTCTACCCTCTCATTCATCCACTGAGCACACGCCCTGCGCATCGATATCAGCCACGGCCGACATAACTGACCACCCACAACACCACGCCCCAGATTTGCGCCGAGTCCCGATCGTCCAGGGGGATCGGTGCAATCGAAGGTCGCGCCGCCTTGAGCAGCAGCCCACCCTTGGGATCGGGCGCCAGCAGGCGCACGCCATAGGCGTCTTCGCCATCGAGATGGGCCACCACATACTGATCCACCGCCGGGGCCGCCGAACGATCGACGATCAGCCGGTCGCCGGGGTAGATCCCGAAGCCCAGCAGGCTGTCGTCATCCACCAGCACCGCGCGGATCTGCGGCGCTCCGAGCCCCACGGTACGATCCAGGGAAAAACCGCCTTCGAACGTGAGCCCGGCGGCAAATCCGTCGTGCCCTGCATGCTCGGGCGACAGGTGTTGCAAACGCTCGGCGCGGGCGAGGATTGTGAGAGACATGACGAACCATCCCGATAACTGTACGCATATACAGTAACCGAATAATCGGGATCCCGCCAAGGGATTGCAGCGCAGGCGACAAACGGAAAGGGTCGTGCCAGCGACAGGCCGGCTCAGCGCAGGAAGGCCACCACCTGCTCGGCATCGAACGGCCAGCCCAGCTCGGCGCCGTTGTCCACCCGGCGCAGGACCGGGATACGCAGGCCATACGCCTCGAACAGGGCTTCGTCTTCCGCGATATCCACCAGCTCGACCATCAGCCCGTGCTCCACCAGCGGCATCAACTCCGCCTCGGCGAGTTCGCACAGGTGGCAGCCCAGGGTGCCGAACAGCTGACATTCAGGAGGCATGACATACAGACCGAAAAGAGACAGGCGCTTATTCTAGGCCCGCGGGAAAAAGCCGTCGACCGATGAACGCAGCACCCTGCGGTCAGCAGCAATCATCGACAAGCATTCTGCCAAACAGCTGATGCAGGTCAGCGCCGCCAACTTGCGGTTGAGCGACCCTCGCGGCTTTTTTTGCCTCTACGCTCTGTCATTACAACCCGCCGCCCGGAGATGTCTGTGTTCGCCAATCTGTTGATCATCCTCGCTTCATCCCTGGTGGTGATCGCCCTGTTCCGCCGCCTGCGCCTGCCGCCCGTGCTGGGCTACCTGTGCGTAGGCCTGCTGGTGGGGCCGACCGCCTTCGGCTGGGTCAACGACAACGAAAACCTGCCTGATCTGGCGGAGCTGGGGGTGGTGTTTCTGCTGTTTTCCCTGGGACTGGAGTTTTCCGTATCGAAAATGCTGGCCCTGCGCCAGGTGGTGTTCGGCCTGGGCAGCCTGCAAGTGCTATGCAGCGGCGCCATCCTCGGCGGCCTGCTGATCCTCGCCGGTGTGCCGCCGATCCCGGCGCTGCTGCTCGGCGCGGGCCTGGCGCTGTCCTCCACCGCCATTGTCAGCAAGGAGCTGGGCAGCCTCGGGGAAATCTTCAGCAGCCACGGGCAGAATGCGATCGGCGTGTTGCTGTTCCAGGACGTGGTGGCCGTGCTGTTGCTGACCCTGGTGCCGGTATTCGCCGGCAACACCGAACAGGCCTGGTACTGGGCCCTGCCCCTGACGCTGGGCAAGACCGCCCTGCTGTTCATCGGCCTGGCGCTGGCCAGCCGCTGGTTGCTGCCACGGCTGTTCCACGAGGTGGCCGCCTCCCATTCCGCCGAGCTGTTCGTGCTGCTGGCCCTGGTCATCGTCCTGCTGACCGCCTGGCTGACCCACCTGCTCGGCCTGTCCCCCGCCCTTGGTGCGTTCCTCGCCGGCATGCTGCTGGGGGAAAGCCGTTACCGGCACCAGATCGAGGCCGATATCCGGCCGTTCCGCGACATTCTGCTGGGGCTGTTTTTCGTCAGCATCGGCATGCTGATCGACCTGCAATTGTTCGCCAGCCATGCCCTGTTGGTCATCGGCCTGACCCTGGCCCTGATGCTGATCAAGGGCGCCGTGGTGGCACTGTTGCTCAAGCTGCGCGGCAGCGACGGCGAGACGGCCTGGCGCAGTGGCCTGGCCCTGGCCCAGGGCGGCGAGTTCTGTTTTGCGCTGATGGCGCAGATGCAGCAGAGCCAGTTGATGCCAGCCGAGCTGAGCGGCCTGCTGCTGGCCGCGACCTTCTGTTCGATGCTGCTGACGCCCCTGCTGCTGCGCGCCGCGCCGGAGATTGCCGCGCACCTGCACCGCAAGCCGAACCAGGAGGCCCACCTGGAAGAAATCAGCGCCCTCAACGCCACATTGCAGGACCATGTGGTGATCTGCGGATATGGCCGCGTCGGCCAGTCGATCGGCCGTTTCCTGCGCCGCGAACAGCAGCGCTTCATTGCCCTGGACGACGACCCGGTGCGGGTCCAGGAAGCCGCGGCCGGCGAAAGCTGCGTGCATTACGGCGACTCCCGCCGCGCCGAGCTGCTGGCGGCGGTCGGCCTCGAACGCGCGCGCCTGCTGGTGATTGCCGTGGACAAGACCGACATCGCCCTCAACGTGCTGAAAAGCGCGCGCCGGATCAACAGCGAAGTGCCGATCCTGGTGCGCACCCGGGACGACAGCCAACTGGCCGAACTGAAAGCCGCCGGTGCCAGCGAAGTGGTGCCGGAGCTACTGGAGTCGAGCCTGATGCTGGCGTCCCATGCGCTGGTGATGCTCGGGCTGCCGGAACACCAGGTACAGATCAAGGTCGATGAGGTTCGCCACAACCGCTATCGCCTGCTGCATGGTTTCTACCATGGGGCGCAGACCGACCTGCTGGACAATCGCGGCCAGCCGCGGGTGCTGATGCATGCGGTCAATCTCGGCAGCGCGGCCCACGCCTGCGACCTGGCCCTCGGCGAGCTGGCGCTGGAGCAATTGGGCGTGGATGTGCAAGGCGTGCAACGCGATGGCCGCGACCTGGAGCTGGCCGCCGGCACCCTGCTGCAAGCCGGTGATACGGTGTTGATGTCCGGCCCGCTGGCGGCCATCGAAGCGTCGGAGGCGCGCCTGCTCGGCGGCCAATGATCAGCGGCAAGCAGCCCTGGCCGGGTACTCCAGCCAGGGCCGCATGGGCTCAGTCCTGGCTGACCGCGCCGATCTTGTGCAGCGACAGGTCGGCGCCGTAGTACTCCTGCTCCTGCGTCAGGCGCAGGCCGCAGAGCGCCTTGATCGCGCCGTACACCATAAAGCCGCCGACCAGCGCCACCAGCACGCCCAGGCCGGTACCGATCAACTGGCTGACCAGGCTGACGCCGCCCAGGCCGCCCAAGGTGCTCTGGCCGAAGATCCCGCAGGCGATACCGCCCCACACGCCGCACAGCCCGTGCAGTGGCCAGACACCCAGCACATCGTCGATCTTCCAACGGGTCTGGGTGGCGATAAAGCACCAGACGAACAGCGCGCCGGCAATCGCCCCGGTGATCAGCGCGCCCACCGGGTGCATCAGGTCGGAGCCGGCGCAGATCGCCACCAGCCCGGCCAGCGGGCCGTTGTGCAGGAAGCCCGGGTCGTTGCGCCCGACGATCAGCGCCGCCACGGTGCCGCCGACCATGGCCATCAGCGAATTCACCGCCACCAGCCCGCTGACCGCCTGCAGGGTCTGCGCGCTCATCACGTTGAAGCCGAACCAGCCGACAATCAGGATCCACGACCCCAAGGCCAGGAACGGGATGCTCGACGGCGCGAACGCCACCAGCTTGCCGTCGCGATAACGACCGTTGCGCGGCCCGAGCAACAGCACCGCGGCCAGCGCCAGCCAGCCGCCCATGGCATGCACCACCACCGAGCCGGCGAAATCATGGAAGCTCGCGCCGAAGCTCGCCAGCAACCAGGCTTGCAGGCCATAGTTACCGTTCCACACCAGGCCTTCGAAGAAGGGATAGATAAAGGCCACGATCAGCGCCGTGGCGCAGAGCTGCGGGACGAACCGCGCACGCTCGGCGATGCCGCCGGAAATGATCGCCGGGATGGCCGCGGCGAACGTCAGCAGGAAGAAGAACTTCACCAGTCCGTAGCCGTGATCGGCGCTGATCACCGCCGCCGGTTGCAGGAAGCTGACGCCGTAGGAGATCCAATAGCCTATAAAGAAATAGGCCAGGGTCGAGACCGCGAAGTCGCTGAGGATCTTCGACAAGGCGTTGACCTGGTTTTTCTGGCGCACCGTGCCCACCTCGAGAAAGGCGAAGCCGGCATGCATGGCCAGGACCATAACCGCACCGATAAGGATGAACAGGGTATTGGAACCATGGACCAGAGTGTCCACAGCGCTTTGCAGATTTTCCATGGAATGGGCAGACCTGATATTCAGGAAAAAGCCGCGAGCCGCTCGAACGCTTTTTTGCACCAACTTGGCACCGAAGGTCCTGTCGACCCAGGTATTACGACCCATTTTGGCGCGACGCTTTTGCGAGAGGGATGTATCGCTCGGGGTGTTTCCATAAGTGTTGATTTTTTAGGGTAAGGTTTTAGCTGCCAGGCAGCGCATCCTGCGCGCTTTCGGCGCAACCACCCGTGTTTACGCACCAGGACAAAGCAAAAGCTGTACCAGACAATTGCACTGAACCTTCGCGCAAGGCTCATACTCGAACCCTTCAGAACGCCACTACGGAGATAACCATGGCCAGCAAAACCACCAAGACAGCTCAAGAAACACTGATGGCGGACTTTCAGGCACTGGTCAGTGACACGGAACGTCTGCTGGAACACACCGCCACCCTGGCTGGCGACCAGGCAGACCAATTACGCACACAGATTCACGACAGCCTGCTGCGCGCCCGCGAGACCCTGCAACTGACCGAACAATCGCTGCGCGAACGCGGCCAGGCGGCAGTCACCGCCACCGAAGACTATGTGCAGAGCAACCCCTGGCAAGCAGTGGGTATCGCGGCGGGTGTGGGCTTCCTGATCGGCCTGCTGGCGACCCGGCGCTGATATGGCTATCGATGAATCCGGCTCCACGGCGGGCCAAGGCTCTTCAACGCGGCGCCTGGGTGCTGCTTTCCTGGGTTTGTTGCACAGCCACGTCGAACTGTTCGGCATCGAGTTGCAGGAACAGAAAGCCAGAACCGTCAGCCTGCTGCTGTTCGCCGGGCTGGCCCTGGTGTTCGCCCTGCTGCTGTTGATAGGACTATCGGCGCTGGTGCTGATCCTGTTCTGGGACACCTATCGCCTGACCGCCATCATCGGGCTGTGCGTCTTCTATACGCTGGCGGCGCTGTTCTGCGCCCTGCGCCTGAAGGCGGCGATTTTCGACGAGTCCTCGCCCTTCCACGCCACCCTTGAAGAGCTGGCCAACGACAGGGAGCGCCTGCTGCCATGAGCCTGCCTGACATCCCGCAAACCAACTCCCGGCGCGAGATGCGCAAGGCGCTGATCCGCCTGCGCATGGAAATGCATCGCCAGGAAATCCGCCACGAATCCCAACAGTTGTTGCAACCCTTGCAGCGGGTCCGTGGCCTTGGCCAGAGCTGGCAACAGGGCTTGGGCATCAAGCACGCGCCGTTGTGGGGCGTGGCTGCCGTGACCCTGTTGGGTTTTCTCACCGGCAAAGGCGCCAAGAGCGGCAGCGTCAGAAGCTTCGCCCGGCTGGTGCGGCTCAGCGCCGGCCTGTTGCCGCTGATCAAGCTGGTCATGCAAGGCTCTTCGAACAAGCACTGAGCCGGCGCCATCTGGCTGCATTCTTGCAATCATTCCCGCAATAGCTGCGCACCCGACCTCTCCCGCGAGAGGTCGGGTCGTGCCTGCCTGTTGCGTCGGCGCAGCGCCAGAATCAACAAGATCAACCAAGGAGGCCCCGTGATCGACGGGCAACCGCTTGCCTGCTTTCAACCCTTCATCGACACCGCCACCGGCCGTATTGCCGGTGTCGAAGCCCTGGGCCGCCTGCGCCAACCGAACGGCCAGCTGCTATCGGTCGGCCCATTGTTCAACGATCCCCGGACCTCCTCGAGTGCCCTGCGGCGGCTCGACCGGCTGATTCGCGCCGACGCCCTGGGCCGCCTGCATGAAGCGCCCGCCGACTGGTTCCTGAGCATCAACATCTCGCCCCGCTGGATCAGCCGCCTGCGCGCCGGCCAGCCCTTGCCGAGCCTCAGGCAATTGCAGCAACAGGGCGTCGATCCGCGGCGCGTGGTCTTCGAAATCACCGAACTGAGCGGCAACAGCCAGCGCCTGAGCGAAGTGGTGGCGCGCTACCGCGAAGCCGGCGTGCGGATCGCCATCGACGACTTCGGTGCCGGTTACTCCCAGCTCGACCGGGTGCTGGCCCTGCAACCGGACATTCTCAAGCTCGACATGCGCCTGTTCCAGGCCGCGGCCCGTGGCGGGCCCAGCAGCGACGTGGTCAAGGCCCTGGCGCAAATGGCCGAGAAAACCGGCTGCTGGATCATCGCCGAGGGGGTCGAGAGCGAAACCGAACTCAACTTCGCCCTGGAATGCGGCTCGCGGTATGTCCAGGGCTTCCTGTTTGCCCGGGCCGAGCAGGCGTTCTTCGCCAGCGACGCTTTCGTCGCGCCTTTTGCCCGGGTGCGCCAGCGCTATGTGCAACAGAAACTGGCCGAGCGCGGACGCCTGATGCAGATGCGCCAGCAACTCGCGGAGCTGATGACCCTGCTGCAGGACTGGGCCCAGGCCCGGGCCCCGATCGAACGGTTGCCCCAGCTGGATGCCTTTCCCTGGTTGCTGCGCTTCTATCAATGCGATCGCCACGGCACCCAGCTGACACCGAACCTGGAATGGCGCCACGACCGCTGGCAGGCCGACCACAGCTACGTCGGCCACAACTGGTCGTGGCGTCCGTACTTCTACCACCTGCTGGCCGAGGGCTGGGACGAGCGGCGGCTGACCCTGTCGAACACCTACCGCGACGCCACCAGCAACCAGTACTGCCTGACCGCCGGGCAGTTCTTCGACAATGGCCAGCGCCTGCTGCTGATCGATATCGATGCCGCGGGGCTTTAGTGGCGTGCGTGGTCAGCCCCGTTATTCAACCTGTTCCCCTTGCAGGCGCTGGCGTGAACCGGGAAGCTAGCCCATCAGTCATTCGACGGAGAGACCCCGCCTTGGATTGGCATACCCTGCTTACCCGCGAACGCCTCGGAAAGCCGCTGCACAGCCCTGAAGAACTGGGCCGCAGCCCCTTCCACAAGGACCACGACCGCATCATCTTCTCCGGTGCCTTTCGCCGCCTGGGCCGCAAGACCCAGGTGCACCCGGTGTCCAGCAACGACCACATCCACACGCGCCTGACCCACTCCCTGGAAGTCAGCTGTGTCGGTCGCTCCCTGGGCATGCGGGTCGGCGAGACCATTCGCGACGCCCTGCCCGAGTGGTGCGAACCCAGCGACCTGGGGATGGTGGTGCAATCGGCCTGCCTGGCCCACGACATCGGCAATCCGCCGTTCGGCCACTCCGGCGAAGATGCGATCCGCCACTGGTTCCAGCAGGCCGCCGGGCGCGGCTGGCTGGACGCCATGCACGAAAACGAGCGCAACGACTTCCTCAACTTCGAAGGCAATGCCCAGGGGTTCCGGGTGCTGACCCAACTGGAATACCACCAGTTCGACGGCGGCACGCGGCTGACCTACGCCACCCTCGGCACCTACCTGAAGTACCCCTGGACCGCGCGCCACGCCGACTCCCTGGGCTACAAGAAGCACAAGTTCGGCTGCTACCAGAGCGAGTTGCCGTTGCTCGAACAGATCGCCACCAAGCTCGGCCTGCCGCAACTCGAGGAACAACGCTGGGCCCGCCATCCGCTGGTGTACCTGATGGAGGCCGCCGATGACATCTGCTATGCCCTGATCGACCTCGAGGACGGGCTGGAGATGGAGCTGCTCGACTATGCCGAAGTCGAGTCGCTGCTGCTCGGGCTGGTGGGCGACGACCTGCCGGAAACCTATCGCCAGCTCGGCCCGCGGGACTCGCGCCGGCGCAAGCTGGCGATCCTGCGCGGCAAGGCCATCGAGCACCTGACCAACGCCGCCGCCCGGGCCTTCGTCGAACAGCAGGACGCCCTGCTCAGCGGCACCCTGCCGGGCGATCTGGTGGAGCATATGCACGGCCCGGCCAAGCGTTGCGTGCTCAATGCCAAGGACATTGCGCGCAAGAAGATCTTCCAGGACAAGCGCAAGACCCTGCACGAGATCGGCGCCTACACCACCCTGGAAATCCTCCTTAATTCGTTCTGCGGCGCCGCGCTGGAACAACACGGCGGACGCACGCCGTCGTTCAAGAACCGGCGGATTCTCGACCTGCTGGGCAACAACGCGCCGGATCCGAACGGCTCGCTGCATGCCTCCTTCCTGCGCATGATCGACTTCATCGCCGGCATGACCGACAGCTACGCCAGCGAAATGGCCCGGGAAATGACCGGGCGTTCCAGCCCGCAATGACCCGCCGTCGAGCGGCTACCTCGCGTTATCGAGGTGGCCGTTCGGGCGGTTTCTCGTGAGTCGACAACTAAGGGATTCCCCTAGTCTGTTGTAAGGCAGTAACCGGACACCGTCGTTACTTCAACTTTGAGATCCCGGCCATTTCACACTGCATTGAGAGTGCCGTTCACTTCCAGCAAGTTCGCCAGACACCATCCAGATCGACAATATTCCACGCAACCGCGCCCAGCTAGAGCACTTGCTCTATAACTAGCGATATTGACCGATACATGCCGCCCGACAAGCAAGCCAACTAGGCTGAATTAAACAGATCGTTAACGCCACAACCAAACATCCTACCTTTACCTTTCGATACATCTGCCTAGCCTTCAGGCAGAAACCCTTGCAGCACAAGGCCCCTACGGATCCACCACGATTACAAATTCCGTACAAATCAACTTTATCGTTTCCGCTAGTCTCGAACCGTAATGGGTTAACCAGGATTAATTTCACTCCGCGACAGATCGTTCCCCTTTCATGACCCTGCCCGAGTGATCGGTGCAAAAAACAAATAGCAAGCGAACTAAGTACCTACACTAAAACTTCGGCTTCACCTGTTAGTTCAGCAGGCATTTGCAAAATAATTTCACCTCTCGCTGTAACAAAGAGCGCGCCCAGGACTCAAGCGTCAAAATGGAAGTGAGTACACGGAATGAATCCGTGTCGATAAGTTGTTCCCGCACTTCCTCATCCGTTTTCCACTATTAAGGATGTCGAGTGCCCTATACGTCCTCAAGTCACCCAAGCTGTCACCCTGGCCTGCGCGGCTGGTTGCTGCTCTCGCTGCTGGCCGGGGCCCTGCCCGTGGTGGCCGCCGATATGCCACAACCGGGTCAGGAAGCCCTGCGCCTGCAGCAACAGCAACAGCGCGACCTGCAACAACTGCAGCTGGAACAGCGCCAGCGCCAGTTGCAGCGCGGCAGCTTCGGTACGCCGGCGGTGGCTCCCGCCGAAACCGCCCAGGGTAGCGAGGATGAACAGTGCTGGGCCCTGAGCGGCACGCGGATCGCCGGTGTCACGCTGTTCAAGAAAGACCGGCTGAACCGCCAGCTCGAACCCTATATCGCGCCCTGCATGGGCGTGAACGGGATCAACCGCCTGTTGGCGCAGATCACCCGGATCTATGTCGAGGCCGGTTACATCGCCAGCCGCCCTTACCTGAGCAGCGCCCCCGCCGCCGGCCATTCGCTGGACATCGTGGTCGACGAAGGGTATGTCGAGGCCGTCGAACTGGCCGACCAGAGCCTGCCGGTTTCCCTGGCCGGGGCCTTTCCCGGCATGCTCGGCGAACCGCTGAACCTGCGCGACCTGGAACAGGGCCTGGACCAGCTCAATCGCCTGCGCTCCCTCGACCTGACCGCCGATATCGCCCCCGGCAGCCAGCCCGGCGCCTCGCGGATCATCCTGCGCTCGCGCAGCAGCGGCGCTTCGCGCTGGGCCCTGGGGCTGGGTGTGGATAACCTCGGCAGCGCCAGTACCGGGCGCGATCGCAACTCCGTCAACCTGAGCCTCGACAGCCCACTGCAACTCAACGACGCGCTCAACCTGAACTTCAGCGACACCCTCAATCACGGTCCGCGCTACAGCCGCAGCGCCAGCGTTTTCTACTCGATCCCCTACGGCTACTGGACCTACAGCCTGTTCGCCAGCCATGCCGAGTACCGTGCGCCGTTCAAGCTCAGCAGCGTGACCTTCTACAACAGCGGGCGCACCGACCTGCTCAGCCTGCGCGCCGACCGCGTGCTGTGGCGCGACCAGGGCCACCAGTTGAGCGCCAACCTGCAACTGGCCCACAAGGATGTCGACAGCTACCTGGAGAAGGTCCGCCTGGGCATCCAGAGCCCGACCCTGACCGTGGCCGAAGCCGGGCTCAACCTGTTCTGGCTCGACAGCGCGGTGTGGAACCTCGACATCAATTATGCCCAGGGCCTGACCTGGTTCGGCGCCGACCGCGACTCGCAACAGGTGCAGAAAAACCTGCCGCAGGCGCAGTTCCGCAAGTACCGCGCCAGCCTCAGCCAATGGCGCAATGGCCGCTTCGGCAGCCAGCCCTGGCAGTGGCAGAGCCAGCTGTCGCTGCAGTACAGCCCCGACCCGCTGCCGGCCATCGAACAACTGCTGGGCACCGACGACTCCGCCGTGCGCGGCTATCGCGAAAACAGCGCCTCGGGCGCCATCGGCGGGATCTGGCGCAACACCCTGCGCCTGCCGTTGCAGAACGACCTGCCGGTCAAGCTGACCCCGCGCCTGGCCTTCGACCACGGCCGGATCAAGGCGCAAGAGGGCGCCAGCAGCGAGCGCCTGAGCAGCGCCAGCATCGGCCTGAACCTGAGCTGGAAGAACGTGCAAGTCGACGTCGACTACCAGCACAGCCTGGAAACACCCGACCGTTTCCACCATGAATCGCCCACCTGGCTGACCCGCCTGAGTGTGCAGATCTGAGGTTCCGCGAACCGTGCATCAGCCTGAAAAAAACAGCCGAGCCTGAACACCACAGCAGCGTTGCAACGAACAACGCGCACTGCCACTCGGCCCACACATAGAGAGCTTCTTATGCCCGACAACACATCTGTGTTTCACCTGTCCCCCAGGGGCAAACTGCGCCTGGCCATCGCCAGCCTGCTTCTGGTCTCCCATCTGCCGCAGGCGCTGGCCGGCGGCATCACCGTGGCCCCGGGCCCGGGCGGCATCCCGCAGCTGCAGAACCAGAACGGCGTGCCTATCGTCAACATCGTCGCGCCCAATGGCGCCGGGCTCTCCCATAACCAGTTCCTCGACTACAACGTCGATCGCCAGGGCGTGGTGCTGAACAACTCCCTGCAAGCCGGCGCCTCGCAACTGGCCGGGCAGCTGGCTGCCAACCCGCAGTTCCACGGCCAGGACGCCAGCGTGATTCTCAACGAGGTGATCAGCCGCAACGCCTCGGCGCTCAACGGCACCCAGGAGATCTTCGGCCGCGCCGCCGACTATGTGCTGGCCAACCCCAACGGTATCTCGGTCAACGGCGGCAGCTTCATCAATACGCCGAACGCCAGCCTGCTGGTCGGCCGCCCCGAGCTCAACGACGGCAAGCTGCAAGCCCTGAGCACCCGTGACGCCAAGGGCCAGTTGACGGTCGAGGGCCGAGGCCTGAGCAACACCAAGGGCAGCATCAACCTGATCGCCCCACGCATCGACAGCCAGGGCGACCTTACGGCCGGCGACCAGCTCAACCTCACCGTCGGGCGCAACCGCGTGGACCCGGCCAGCGGCAAGGTGCTGAGCACCGACCCGGCCGGCAACACCCAGGAGCAGCGCATCGACGCCAGCCTGTTCGGCGCCATGCAGGCCGGACGCATCAACATTGTCAGCACCGCCGAAGGCGCGGGCGTGCGGGTCGGCGCGGTGCAGGTCAAAGGCCGCGACGGGGTGGATATCGCCTCCGCCGGCGACCTGCACATCAGCGGCCAGGCCAGGCCCGACAGCCTCGACGCCATCCGTGCCGGCGTGCACAGCAGCCAGGGCGACGTGCAGTTGCGCAGCGGCCAGGACCTGACCCTCGCCGCCACCGATGTCAGCGCTCGCGATATCAAGCTCGACGCCGGGCGCAACCTCACCCTGAGCGCCATCGAAAGCCGCAAGCTCCAGGAAAAGCGCGAGCAGTGGCACAACAGCACCATCGGCATCACCTGGGAAACCTACGACCGTACCCTGACCGACAGCGACAGCCGTCAGCACGGCAACCAACTGACTGCCCGCCGCGATGCCGAGCTCAAGGCCCGCGCCAACACCGAAATCCAGGCCAGCCAGATCAAGGCCAAAAACAAGCTGACAGTCGACAGCGGTGCCGACCTGCGCCTGACCGCCGCCACCGAAACCCACGAACAACGCGATCAGGGCCGGCACCGCAAGCACCTGTGGAAAGCCGACTGGGACAAGTCCAGCAGCGAGCAACGCAGCATCACCAGCCAACTGGAGGCTGGCGACGACCTGCACCTGACCAGCGGCAAGCAACTGCAACTGCAGGGCGCCGAACTGGCCAGCACCAATATCCAGCTGACCGGGCGCCAGGTGGACATCACCAGCGCCAGCCGCACCCAGAGCAACAGCGACAAGTCCTATTCCGGCGACCTGGTCGGTGGCAGCTTCTTCGGCAAGAACGGCGACGGCGACAAGGGCAAGACCCTGAACAAGGGCAGCAAGGTCAATGCCAAGGGCGACCTGATCGTCAAGGCCGACGAGGTCCGCATCAGCGGCAGCCAGGCCCGCGGCGGCAAGCAGGCCAGCGTGATCAGCGAAAAAGGCTCGCTGACCATCGACGGCGTGCAGGACCGCTCTCACGACAACAGCTACAGCAAGGACAGCAAGTTCTTCGGTATCACCAAGGACGAAAGCCGGCAGAACCGCAAAGACAGCACCACCGTCACCAGCGACCTGCGCTCGGACAGCAACCTCAAGCTCGAAAGTGCCAAGGACATCGCCATCAGCGGCGCGTACGTGGCCGCGACCGGCGAGCTCAAGGCCGAGGCCAGCGGTGACATCAAGATCGACTCGGCGCAAAACAGCTCGCAGAGCGAAAGCACCACCCACACCCGTGGCTTCGACGCCTATGCCAAGGAAAATGCCCCGGGCACCCGGCAATACCGCGCCGGCGTGCGTTACGAAGACCAGCAGAAAACGGTCAAGACCGACGACACCCAGCAACAGGGTTCGAGCCTCAGCGGCGGCAGCCTGCAAGTCGCAGCGGGGGGCAACCTGAGCGTCAAGGGCGGCGACCTGAAAGCCACCCACGGCGATGCCAGCCTCAGCGGCCAGCAGGTCGAGCTGCTGGCCGATCACGACCAAAAGAGCAGCAGCACCGACACCCGCACCACCGGCGGCGGCTTCTACTACACCGGCGGCCTGGACCGCGCCGGCAACGGTGTGGAGTTCGCCCACAGCAGTACCCAGGACACCCGCGATACCCGCACCGCCAACACCACCGGCATCAATGCCACCGGCAACCTGACCATCAAGGCCGGCAACGCCCTGGTGACCGAGGGTGCACAGGTCAAGGCCGGCGACAAGCTGCTGGTGAAGGCCGAGCAGGTCGACAACCGCGCGGCGCACGACAGTGAGTCCACCAGCCACAAGGAAAACACCTGGAGCGCCGATATCGGCGCCAACGTCGAATACAAGGGCCTGACCCGCCCGGTGGAAAAAGCCATCGAAGGCGTGGCCCAACGCAAGTTCCATCAACCGGGCCTGCTCGATGCCCTGGAACAACCCAATGTTGGCCTGGACGTGGAAGTCGGCCACCAGAACAAACAGCGCACCGAGCAAGGCAGCACCGCGGTGGTCAGCCAGTTCACGGGTGGCCAGGTCGAGGTCAAGGTCGCCGGCCAGCTGCAGGATGAAGGCAGCCGCTACGAGGCGACTCAAGGTGCGCTGAAGATCGACGCCGGCAGCCAGGTGGCCAAGGCCGCCAGCGATACCCACAGCAGCAGCGAGCAGGCACTGGACGCCAAGGCCGGCGTGCGGGTCTACACCACCACTGGCGAGGACGTGAACGTGCGTGGCAGCGGCGCCGGCGGCAGCAGCGACAAGCGCAGCGACAGCAGCAAGGCGGTAGTCGGCAGCTATGTGGGCAAACAGGGTGTGGACATCGCGCTGAACGGCGATGGCCAGTACGAAGGCAGCCGGTTCGATGGCGGCGACGCCGGCGTCAAGCTGCACAGCGGCGGCGAACTGGCGCTGAACCAGGCCAATGACCGCCAGAACAGCAGCGACTCCAGTCTGCGCGGCGATGCCTCGCTCACCGTCGGCAGCGCACCGGGCGCCAACGGCAATAACCTCAACCTCGGCGCCGGCGTACAACTGGACCACAAGCGCCTGGATCAGCAGGACAGCCAGGCGCGGGTGGCGACTATCCAGGGCAAGGGCCCGATCGAGCTGACCAGCGGCGGCGACCTGATCCTCCAGGGCACCACCATCGGCAGCAAGACCGCCAAGACCGGCGACATCAACCTGAACGCCGGCGGCAAGCTCGACCTGCAGGCCGCGGTCGATACCCATAGCAGCCAGGGCAGCAACCTCGGTGGCGGCCTGACGGGCGGCGCCAGCAAGACCAGCAGCGAGCAGAGCAGCGGCAAGAGCGCCAACCTGAGCGCCAACTTCAACATCGGCCGGGTCTCGGAACAGGACCAGAACCAGACCGGCGGGCAACTGCACAGCAATGGCCAGGTAACACTCGCCAGCGGCTCCGACAGCACTACCGCGCTGCACCTGCAGGGCACCCAGATCGAGGCCAAGGGTGTCACCCTCAGCGCCGACCAGGGCGGGATCTACCAGGAGTCGGCGCAGTCCACCCAGGCCCACAACAACTGGGGCCTGACCCTGGGTGCCGGCGGCAACGGCGGCAAGACCACCCGGGCCGACGCCGGCGAACACGACTCGCCGAAAACCGATCGCGGTATCCACGCCCGGGCCAAGATCGATGTCGAGCAACTGCACAGCACCACCCAGCACAACAGCCTGATCAAGGCCGACCAGGTGACGCTCAATAGCAACGGCGACACCCATCTGGCGGGGGCGCGCATCGACGCCAATCAGGTCGATGGGCGGATCGGTGGCGATCTCAAGGTAGAGAGCCGCAAGGACCAACTCAGCAGCACCACGGTCAACCTCGACGCCCGCCTGGATGCCGAGAAAAACCAGCCTGGCGTGGTCGATAAGCTGACCAAACAGACCGGCCCGCTCAAGGACAAGCTGCAGGCCAAGGCCGAAGGCGGTTTCGACAAGCACCGCGAGAAGCTGGAAAACGTCGTCGACAAAGGCACCGAACGCCTGACTGCGGCCAAGGACAACCTGGTGAACAAGGCCGAAATCGCCAAGGAACGCCTGGGCGAGAAATTCACCCGCAGCGGCAGCTATGACGTCAACCCGGAACCCAAGGGCGCCTTCGGTCGCGGCGTAGACAAAGCCAAGAGCTACCTCGCCGACAAGACCGAAGCCTTGGGCGATCGCTTCTCCAGCCTCAAGGAACGGGTCTGGCCGAAAACCAGCGACAGCTACGCCGTCAGCGAGAAAACCGGCGCTGGCAGCAAGCTGACCAACACCGCGCAAGGCGTGCTGTTCGGCGACAAGAGCGGCAACACCTCCTACACGCCGACCCTGAACCTGAATGTCAGCCGTCAGAGCAAGGACAGCGTGGCAGAGGCTTCTGGCATCAGTGGCAGCCGCGGGGTCAACCTGCAGGTGTCGGGTGAAACCCAGCTCAGCGGTGCACGGATCGGCGCCAGCGAAGGCAAGGTCGACCTCGGCGGCTCGACCGTCAAGAGCACCGCACTGGCGGGCACGGATTACCGCGCCGACGTCGGGCTCAACCTGTCGAAGTCGCCGGTCAACCTGGTCCTCGGCGCCAAGGATGAGCTGACCCGCAAGCAGGACGACGCCACCCGCAACGACCAGGCGTTCAACCTGGGGCCGCTGCGCGTCGGTGGCCATAGCGACAGCCAGCTGCTGCAGGCCGGCATCGATCAGAAAGCGCCCTGAGGCAAGCGCTCCGTGAGCGGCTGCCCCCCATGAACGGGGGGCAGCCTTGCCTGGCTCCCTTCTCTTCTCAGCGCCCTTTATTGCCCTGCGAAAAAGTGCACTAAACCTCCAACATCTCCTTACCTTTTACATGGCTGGATACTCATTCCTACTTTCAACTGAAAAACTGCTGTAATCCGAAACCGTCTTTCATGTAAGAACTGCCTTATTGTCCCCAACCCCGCCTTAACCCGCATATATCCACTGTCCTGCCTGCGCTAAGGTCCAGACCTGTATTTATTTCCACGGGTTTGACCATGAGTTCTGTTTTCATCATCGACGACCATCCCGTTATCCGACTGGCCATCCGCATGTTGCTGGAACATGAGGGTTATAAAGTCGTCGGCGAAACCGATAACGGTGTCGATGCCCTGCAAATGGTTCGCGACAGCATGCCGGACCTGATCGTGCTCGATATCAGCATCCCCAAGCTCGACGGGCTGGAACTGCTGCTGCGTTTCGGCGCCCTGGACAAGTCCTTGCGGGTGCTGGTGCTGACGGCGCAATCGCCGGCCCTGTTCGCCGCGCGCTGCATGCAGGCCGGGGCCTGCGGCTATGTGTGCAAGCAGGAAGACCTGAGCGAAGTGCTCAGCGCCATGAAGGCGGTGCTATGTGGTTACAACTACTTTCCGAGTCATGCCCTGCAAACGCCGCGTCAGGATGAAACGGCAAACAACGAACTGAGCCGCTTGATGTTGCTCAGCGATCGGGAATTGATGGTGTTGCAACTTTTTGCCAAGGGCAGCACCAGTACGCAAATAGCCAACAGCATATTTCTCAGTGGCAAGACCGTCAGTACCTATAAAAAAAGAATCATGCACAAACTTCGCGCGACTTCCATGGCGGAACTTATCGAGTTGGCACAACGTCACGAACTGGTGTGAGAAACAGGATGTTCAAACCCATTCTTTATTATTTAACCCTGACGGCCACGGCAGTTTCGCTGTTCCTGTTGTTTGGCCTGGTCGAGGCCGGGCAACCAGAGTCCGCAATGACATCCCTCCCTCAGTGCCCTGACACGGCGCCTTGTCTTGAATCGGCCACCGCCCCGCCTCTCGATAACGGCCATCGCGGGCTGCTCCTGCTCGCAGGCCTGGTGCTCGGCGTGCCGCTGCTGGCGTCCCTGGGCTGGAATGCCTGGCTGCACCGGCGACTGACCCAGCAGCAACAGGCCACCCATGACTTCAGGCAGCAGCTCGCATTCATGCAGGCCTGGATCGACGGCGTGCCGCATCCGACTTACGTGCGCGACCGCCAGGGCCTGCTGCAAAGCTGCAATGCCAGCTACCTGGAAAGCTTCGCCGCCCGGCGCGAAGAGGTCATCGGCAAAAGCCTGTTGCAGGGACTTTTGGACGATCCCCAGCAGGCCCGCGAATATCATGCCGACTACCAGCGCGTCATGGCGCAAGACCGTCCGCTGCTGCGTGACCGGCCACTGCGCCTGAACGCAGAGGAACTGACCGTCCAGCACTGGGTCCTGCCCTACCGGGACGCGAACGGCGAGGTCCAGGGCATCATTGGCGGCTGGGTCGATATCAGCGAACGCCATCGGCTCAGCGACAGCCTCAAGGCCGCCCAACAACAGGCCGAAGCGGCCAGCCTGGCGAAAAGCGCTTTCCTGGCCAGCACCAGCCACGAACTGCGCCGCTCCATGAATGCCCTGATCGGTGCGCTGGAACTGCTGCGGCAGCGCTCCGACAGCCAGTCCCAGGATCGTCCGGTCATTGAAATGGCTTATCGCTCGGCCCGGGCGATGCAGGGCCTGGTCGACGGCACCCTCGATATCGCCCGCATCGAATCGGGGTGCCTGGACCTGGCGCCCGAATGGCTCGAACCGCGCGCCCTTGTCGAATCCATCGTCAGGGAGTTCGACAGCCAGGCCCGGGAGAAGCACCTCAAGCTGCTACCGACCTTCCACTCCAGCGTCGAGCCGGTCGATGTGCTGCTCGACCCACTGCGTTTCAAGCAGGTTCTGGGCAACCTGCTGCACAACGCGATCAAGTTCACCGAACAGGGTCAGGTCAAAATCCATCTCGACCTGCAAGCGGCCACGCAGCCGCAACAGGTGCGGCTGATGCTGCAAGTGACGGACAGCGGCATCGGCATCGACGAGCAGGATCAGCACAGGCTGTTCGAACCCTTCTTCCAGGCCCAGGCTCGCACCCCATCCAGACCTGACGGCGCAGGGCTGGGCCTGACTATTTGCCGCCACCTCTGCGAGCTCATGCAGGGCACGCTGCAACTGACCAGCCAGCCGGGCATAGGCACGGAAGTCCGGGTCCTGTTGCCGCTGGCCTGTCAGCCAGCGCGAAAACCCGCGCCCCTCGTCGAACCACTCATTGCCCCTGCCACCCGGGCCTTGAACGTACTGGTGATCGATGACCATGCGGCGGACCGCCTGCTGCTGAGCGAACAACTGCACTTTCTCGGGCACCGTTGCCGCACCGCCGAAGACGTCGAGCAAGGCTTCGAGCTCTGGTGCAAGGGGTTCTTTGACTTGCTCATCGTCGATTGCAACATGCCGGGCATGCACGGCTACGACCTGGTCCGCGCCATCCGCGAGCATGAACGCCTGGAGTCCCGCGCGGCTTGCCGGGTATTGGGGGTGACCGCCAGCCCCAGGCCGCGAGAGAGGCAGCAGTGCGAACAGGCCGGCATCGATGACTGCCTGTTCAAGCCTGTCGGCCTGGCGACCCTCGGCCATAAACTGGCGGGCCTGCAACCGCGGCCCTGGAATGGCGTGTTCAGCCTGAAGGCGCTGCGCACCCTGTCCCGCGGCAAACCGCAGTTCGCCCTGCGCATCCTTACCGAACTGCTGCATTGCAGCTACCGGGACCGCCAGCAACTGATGGCCCTGCCCTGCGAGCCCCCGCCCCAGGCACTGGCGGAACTCGCCCACAAGATCAAGGGCTCGGCCCTGATGGTGCAGGCAAAAGACCTTGAAACGCAGTGCGAAGCCCTTGAGCAGGCTGTTTTGCAAGACGCGGACAGGCAAACCCTGATGCAGCGCAGAACCGCCCTGGAACAGGCCATGCTCAAGCTCGAACGGGCCCTGCTGTGGCAAATCGATCAGCAGCACAGCCCGGCTACGACCTGATCCCCATCACCAGCGCAGCAACTTGTGGTGCGGCTAGTTGCCAGGCAAATATCAAAAAGCCACTATCCTGTCAGTCGACCCCAAAAGCCTCATGGCAATGCAATTCGCAACGCCCCCCGGAGCTGCCTCCCCTGAGCGCAATGCACCTGCCTTAACTATGCTCAAACGTTGAGTTGCGCATCACGCGCCCCCTGGAGAGAGCTGCAATGCCAAGCACGCTGTCGTTCGATAAACGCCGATTTCCTCTCCATGTGCATATCAGCGTGATGTTCACCTGTCTGCTTCTGCTGACCGGCGTGGTGCTGGGCTTTTTCAATTACCAGCAGACCACCCGCATCATCCTTTCCAGCAGTGAAAAACTGTTCCAGCGCATCGAACAGGACGTGCAACTGGACCTGAAAGCGACCTACGAACCGATTCGCCATCTGCTCAGCCTGCTGGTGGGCAACCCGGCCATCCAGACCGGCGACCTCGAGCAACGCCTGGCGCTGCTTGGGCCTTTCAGCCAATCGCTCAAGGACAACCCCGACCTGGCCTCACTCTATGTGGGTTATGCCGATGGGGATTTTTTCATGGTCCGGCCCTTGCGCACCCAGGCTTTGAAACAAGCTCGCCAGGCCCCTGAAGCCGCGGCCTACGAAGTCTGGAGCATCGAGCGAGACCGCCACACCGGGCAACTGCATTCGCAGTCGCTGTTCTACGACGCCAGCCTCGACCCCGTCAGCCGCCGCGACAACCCCCAGGAATCCTACGACCCGAGCGCCCGCAACTGGTTTGCGGGCGCCAAGGACAACACCGATCAGATCACCACCGAGCCCTACGTCTTTTTCTCGACCCGCAACGTCGGCACCACCCTCGCCCGCCGCAGCGGCAACCAGGCGGTGATCGGGGCCGACCTGACCCTGGAACAACTCTCGGCGACCCTGGCCAAGCATCGGGTCACGCCCAGCACCGAAATCGCCCTGGTGGATGGCCACGGCGATGCCGTGGCCTACCCGGACAGCCGTCGCCTGATCGTCGAAGAACAGAGCGCCCGGCTGATCCGCGCCAACGACCTGAACCCGGCTCTCGACGCGTTGCTGCAAGGCAAGGCCCAGGGCAACCGCCTGCGGCTCGGGGATCGCCAATGGATAGTTGCCAGCCGGCACCTGCAGGAAGGTGGACCCGGTGGGTTGCAGCTGGCGCTGCTGGTGCCCGAGGACGAGTTGCTGACGGACGCCTATCGCCTGCGCTGGCAAGGCGCACTCATCACCTTGGGCATTCTGCTGTTGTGCCTGCCGCTCGGTTGGCTGACCTCGCGCGTTCTGGTCAGGCCGCTGCGCGCCCTGGTGCAGGAAGCCGATGCCATCCGCAGCTTCGATTTCGATTACCCGCTGACGCGCCGCTCGCCCGTGCTGGAAATCGACCAGTTGAGCGTGTCGATGGCCCGCATGAAGGACACCCTGGCCAGCTTTTTCGAGATCACCGCCAGCCTTTCCGCGGAAACCCGCTTCGACCCGCTGCTGCAACGGGTGCTGGTTGAAACCATGAAGATCGGCCAGGCCCAGGCCGGGCTGATCTACCTGCGCGAAAACGATGGCATGAACCTCAAGCCCCACGGCCTGATCATCGCCGATGTTGTCCAGGACCTGCAGGCATTCGATGTACGCAGCCAGGACATCCAGCACGAGGCAAGCCCCGCATGGCTGCGGCAACTGGCGAACGGCGAGAGCCTGGTCACGACCCTGGGGTTCGAGCAGGCGGCCGACCTGCAAGGCGTGTTGCTGGCGATGAAGTGCCCCAGCGTGCACCTGATCGGTATCCGCCTGCACAATCGCCACAACGAAACCGTCGGCATCCTTGTGCTGCTGCTGGCCGACAGCGGCCAGGAAGCCGACCTGAAAAAACTCGGCCCGGACCGCGTCGCGTTCCTGCAGGCGGTTTCCGGCGCCGCGGCGGTCAGCATCGACAGCCAGCGCCTGCAGAACCGGCAAAGACAATTGCTCGACGCCTTCATCCAACTGCTGGCCGGCGCGATCGACGCCAAGAGCCCGTACACCGGCGGGCATTGCCAGCGGGTGCCGGCGCTTACACTAATGCTCGCCCAGGCCGCCGCGGCCAGCCAGCAGCCGGCGTTCAGCGCCTA
Organism: Pseudomonas sp. GM17; assembly: GCF_000282175.2. NCBI lineage: Bacteria > Pseudomonadati > Pseudomonadota > Gammaproteobacteria > Pseudomonadales > Pseudomonadaceae > Pseudomonas > Pseudomonas sp. GM17. The sequence continues at coordinate 5,477,885 of NZ_CP124732.1, forward strand.
CCAGCCCAGCGAAGATGAGTGGGAGGCCTTGCATATCGCCGCCTGGTTGCACGACTGCGGCAAGATCACCACCCCCGAGTACGTGGTCGACAAGGCCACCAAGCTGGAAACCCTGAACGACCGTATCCATGAAATCCGCACCCGCGTCGAGGTACTCAAGCGCGATGCCTGGATCGACTACTGGCAGGCTCGCGCCCAGGGTGGCGATGAGGTTTCCCTGGCCGCGACCCGCGATGCAAGCCTGGTGGAACTGGACGACGACTTTGCCTTTATCGCCCATTGCAACCTGGGCACCGAAGCCATGGGCGAGGCCGATCTGCAACGGCTGGCGAGGATCGCCCAGCGCACCTGGAGCCGGACGCTGGACGACCGCCTGGGCGTGTCATGGGAAGAAAACCACCGCCAGCAACGCACACCGGCGCCGACCCTGCCGGTCACCGAACAGTTGCTGGCCGACAAGCCCGAGCAACTGATCGAACGCAACCCCGCCGAGCTGATCCCGGCGGACAATCCCTGGGGCTTCAAGCTCGATGTGCCGCCTTACAAATACAACCGTGGCGAGCTGTACAACCTGAGCATTGGCAAAGGCACGCTGACCCGGGAAGAGCGCTACGTGATCAACCATCACATGGTGCAGACCATCCTGATGCTCAACCATCTGCCCTTCCCCAGCCACTTGAGCAGCATTCCCGAGATCGCCGGCGGCCATCACGAGAAAATGGATGGCAGCGGTTATCCCAAGCAGCTGAAACGGGAGCAGATGAGCCTGCCGGCGCGGATGATGGCGATCGCCGATATCTTCGAAGCCCTGACGGCGGCGGACCGTCCCTACAAGAAAGGCAAGACCCTGAGCGAAGCGCTGGGCATCATGGCAACCATGTGCCGCACTGCCCATATCGATCCGGAACTGTTCGAGCTGTTCATCCAGACCGGGATCTACCAGCAGTACGCTGACCGCTTCATGGAACCGCAGCAGATCGACGGGGTAGACCCCGAGGCCGTGCTGGGCAAGGCCGGGCTCAGGGTCTGACGAGGCTCAGCAGTCGGTCAGGCGCAGGAAGATCGCCGCCAGGCGCTCGATGCCGGCCTGGTCCTCGAGGGTGAAGCGGGCGATTTTCGGGCTGTCCAGGTCCAGCACGCCGATCAGCCGCCCGTCTTTGACCAGGGGCACCACCAGCTCACTGTTGGAAGCGCTGTCGCAGGCGATATGCCCGGGGAACGCGTGCACATCCTCGACCCGCTGGGTCTGCAGGCTCGCCGCGGCCGCGCCGCACACACCACGACCGAAGGGAATGCGCACACAGGCGATCTGGCCCTGGAACGGGCCGAGCACCAGTTCCTCGTTGCGATTGAGGTAGAACCCGGCCCAGTTCAAGTCGTCCAGCTGGTTGAATAGAAACGCCGAGAATTGCGCGGCGTTGGCGATGAAATCGCGCTCGTCGGCCAGCAACGATTCCAGCTGGGCGCAAAGCAAGGCATAGCCGTCCAGGCCTTTGCCGGTGTTCTGCAGATCGATCATGCTTTTTGCTCCAACAACTTCAAACCTACCCAGTAGCGCGCGAACTGATACGCGCAGCGACCATTGCGATTGCCACGGCCGGTGGCCCAGCGCACGGCGAGGATGTCCAGGGCTTCATCACGCTGCCATTGCAGGCCCGCCTTGCGTCCCAACTCGCCGATCCAGTGCTCGACCACGTTCAGGTAGTGCTCCTGGGTGAAGGGGTAGAACGACAACCACAGGCCAAAACGGTCCGACAAGGCAATCTTGTCTTCCACCGCTTCGCTCGGGTGCAGCTCGCCATCGACGCGCTTCCAGTTCTCGTTGTCGCTTTCCTTCTCCGGAACCAGGTGCCGGCGGTTGGACGTGGCGTACAGCAGCACATTGTCCGGGGCCTGCTCCAGCGAGCCGTCGAGCACGCTCTTGAGGACCCGGTAGTCGCCCTCGCCCGACTCGAACGACAGGTCGTCGCAGAACAGCACGAAACGCTGCGGCAGCTTGACCAGTTGCTCCACCACCCGCGGCAGGTCGGCCAGGTGATCGCGCTCGATCTCGATCAGGCGCAGGCCGTGCTGGGCATGCTCGGCCAGCAGCGCGCGGACCAGCGACGATTTACCGGTGCCGCGCGAGCCCCACAGCAAGGCGTGGTTGGCCGGCAGGCCGTCGAGAAACTGCCGGGTATTGCGCCCCAGCTGGTCGCGCTGGTTATCGACCCCGATCAGGTCGGACAGGCGCATGTCCAGGCTGACGTCCAGCGGCAGCAGGAAACCGCTGCGGCCCTCACGCTGCCAGCGCGCGGCCAGGCATTGGGTCCAGTCGATGGCTTGTCGCGGCGCGGGCAACAGCGGCTCGATACGCGCCAGAACCGCATCGGCGCGCTCAAGAAAAGCATTCAATCGAGATTCCACGACTTCTCCTCGGGCAGGTTCCCAGTAATGATGTGGCACGCAGACGCAACGACCTTGCGCATGCCAGGTCTACCGCAGGCGAACGGCGCCGGGCCCTGCCGGCACACACTGATGATCAGCTATGCTTGCCCAGCGAAGGGAAACGGAAATTGGTTCAACACCCCATGGACATCAAGTTCACCAACCGCCTGTCTTACAAGCAAGCCAGGCTCACTGTGCTGGTCGGTTTTGTCCTGGGGACGGCGCTCAGTCTGCTGCAAATCGGCATCGATTATGCCAGTGAAGATGCCTCCATCAACCGGGAAATCAACGCACTCCTGGAAATCAGCCACAATCCGGCCTCGCGTATCGCCTACAACATCGACGCCGAGCTCGCCCAGGAGCTGACGCTCGGCCTGCTGCGCTCGCCGGCGATCATCCGCGCCCGGCTGGTCGACAACAACGACACTTTGCTGGCCAACGTCACCCGGCCGGCCCAGCAAAGCTCCTACCGGATGCTCAGCGACTTCCTGTTCGGCGCCAAGCGCGAGTTCCAGGACCGCCTGTACCTCGATCACCTGCCCTCGGAATCCCTCGGCGTCCTGCACCTGGAAGTCGACACCTACTCATTCGGCAGCCGCTTCCTGCGCCGTGCGGAAATCACCCTGATCAACGGTTTCGTGCGCAGCCTGATCCTCACCGGGCTGCTCCTGGCGCTGTTCTACGTGATGCTGACCAAACCCCTGGTCGGCGTCATTCGCGAACTCAGCGGGCGCGATCCGCGCAGCCCCGACCAGACCCGGCTGGACTTCCCGCCCAGCCACGAACAGGACGAGATCGGCGTGCTGGTCAAGGTCGCCAACCAGCAGTTCGACAACATGGCCACCGAGATCCAGCAACGGCGCAATGCCGAAAACCGCCTGACCGACTATCTCGGCCAGCTGGAAAACATCGTCTCGGCGCGCACCACCGAGCTCAAGGCGATCAACGACCGGCTGAGCCAGTCCAACGAAGAACTGGAAGTCGCCCGTAGCACCGCCCTCGACATGGCCCAGGCGCGTGCCGCCTTCCTGGCCAACATGAGCCATGAAATCCGCACGCCGCTCAACGGCCTGCTGGGCATGATCGCCCTGTCGCTGGACAGCCCGCTGAATGCCGAACAACGCCAGCAACTGTCGATCGCCCACGACTCCGGCAAAGTGCTGGTGGAACTGCTCAACGATATTCTCGACATGTCCAAGTTCGACGCCGGCCAGCTGGAGCTGGAGCGCATCCCCTTCGACCTCGGGGTACTGGTGGAAGACACCGCCAACCTGCTGTCGCAGAACGCCGCGCCGAGCGTCGAGCTGGCTTGCCTGATCGAGCCGGAGTTTCCGGCCCTGGTCCTCGGCGACCCCACGCGCGTGCGGCAGATCGTCAGCAACCTGCTGTCCAACGCCCTCAAGTTCACCCGCTTCGGCCGTGTCGATGTGCGCCTGCGTACGTTCGAGGACGGGGTCAGGATCGAAGTCTGCGACACCGGCATCGGGATCGCCCGCGAGGCCCAGGTGAAGATCTTCCAGCCCTATACCCAGGCCGGTGCCGGGATCACCCGGCAATACGGCGGCACCGGCCTGGGCCTGGCCCTGACCTACAACCTCTGCGAAGCCATGCAGGGGCGCCTGAGCATCAGCTCGGAGGTGGGTTTCGGCAGCCAGTTCTGTGCCGACCTGCCGCTGCCCTGCCACACGCCAGCCAGCCCACCGCCGCCGCTGCACGGCCAGGTACTGGCCATTACCTCCGAAGGCAGTGGCCTGGCCGAACTGTTGAGCGTGCAGTTGCCGTTCTGGGGGCTAGAGTATCGGCGCTGCGATCTCGATGAGTCACTGCTCGGGCAGAAGCCGGACCTGTTGATCACCGACTGCCCGGAATGCCTGTTCGGCCTGCGCCCGAGCATCAGCGCGCCGATTCTGCTGGTCACCGCCTACGGCAGTTTCCTGCCCAGCGAAGAAGCCAGCGCCCTGGCGCCGTTGCAGCAACAGGCGCGGCCATTGGCGCGCAACGCCCTGTATCAGACCCTGCGCCGGGCCCTGCTGGCCGAAACCGCGGTGATCAATGAAACCCAGTTGGAAACCCTGGCGCCCCTGCGCCGCGCCTTTATCCTGCTGGTGGAGGACAACCCGGTGAACCAACTGGTGGCCAAAGGCATGTTGAGCAAGCTCGGCTGCGAGGTGACGGTCGCCTCCCAGGGTGCCGAGGCCCTGGACGTGCTGGAGCACCAGCATTTCGACCTGGTGCTGATGGACTGCAACATGCCGGTGATGGATGGCTACGAGGCCAGTCGGCAGATCCGCCGCAGCGGCCGCTGGCCGGACCTGCCGATCGTCGCCCTGACCGCCAATGCCATGCCCGAAGAGCGCGAGCGCTGCCGGGCCGCGGGCATGAGCGACTACCTGTCCAAGCCCTTCCGCCGTGAAGAGCTGATTGCCCTGCTGGACCTCTGGGTGCCGACTACGACAGCGCTTTGACCTGGGCCAGCAGACGGTCCAGGCCATGGCGCAATTCGCTCAGGCTGTCGAGGTCGACCCCGCTGTCGCATAACAGCGCCGCCTTGAGCGGCGGCACCTGATCGCGCAGCGCCAGGCCGGCCGCGCTCAGGCTCAGGTGCACCTCGCGCTCGTCGCGGGACGATCGCTGGCGCTGCACCAGTTGCAGCTGTTCAAGGCGCTTGAGCAACGGCGTCAGGGTCCCGGAATCCAGCGCCAGGCGTTCCCCCAGCGCCTTGACCGTCGGCAGCTCGGGGGGCGTGGCCTGCCATTCCCAGAGCACCAGCATCACCAGGTACTGCGGGTAGGTCAGCCCCAACTGGTCGAGCATCGGTTTGTAGCCCCGCACCACGGCCCGCGAGGCGGCGTACAGCTTGAAGCACAGCTGGCTGTCGAGTTTCAGCGAATCGGCGAACAGGTCGGTCATTTGAGCAGGGCTTCGATCTCGCCGGTCAGGTCCTGAGGCTTGGTGGCCGGGGCGAAACGCTTGACCAGCGCGCCGTCCTTGCCGATCAGGAACTTGGTGAAGTTCCACTTGATGCCCTGGGAACCCAATACCCCCGGCGCGCGTTTTTTCAACTGCACGAACAGCGGATGCGCCTCGGCGCCATTGACGTCGATTTTCTTGAACAGCGGAAAGCTGACGCCGTAGTTCAGCTCGCAGAACTCGGAAATGGCCCCTTCGTTGCCCGGCTCCTGCTTGCCGAACTGGTTGCAGGGAAAGCCCAGCACCACCAGGCCCCGGTCCTTGTAGGTCTGCCACAGTTCTTCCAGGCCCTTGTACTGCGGGGTGAAACCGCACTTGCTCGCAGTGTTGACCACCAGCACGGCCTTGCCGGCGAAGTCGGCCAGGGTCTTTTGCTCGCCCTTGATGGTGGTGCACGGGATGTTCAGCAATGTGTCACTCATGGTGCGGACTCCAGAAATGAAAGGTCCGATAAAAGTAGTACTCAATTAAATTGTGCGCAATTTAATAAATCGAAAAGCGATTCCGAAAAATCGCCTTGGCCGCTCGCTCCGGTCAGCGTGGAACCAGGTCCAGGCACACCGAGTTGATGCAGTAGCGCAGGCCGGTCGGCGGCGGACCGTCCGGGAACACATGCCCCAGGTGCGCATCGCATTTGGCGCAGACCACTTCGGTACGGATCATGCCGTGGCTCAGATCACGGATCTCGACCATGGCGCTCTCGCCGATCGGCTCGTAGAAGCTCGGCCAGCCGCAACCGGAATCGAATTTGGCCCTGGAGTCGAATAACGGCGCATTGCAGCAGATGCAGTGATACACACCGTCGGTCTTGGTGGCGTTGTACTTGCCCGAGAACGGTCGTTCGGTGCCTTTGAGACGACAGACGTTGTACTGCTCCGGATCGAGCATGGCACGCCATTCTTCAAGGGTTTTTTCCAGCTTTTCCATGGTCCTTCCTCTGCAACTGAAAAAGCCCGATCTGTATCTTTTCCACGGATCGGGCGGCACGTATGATTGCGCCTCGTTAGACGCCAGTCTGGCAGCCGTGTTACACGGGTTCAAACGGATTTTGCCGCCGCGAACCCAGGCTTCAGGCCTGTGTGCAAACGCAGGATTCCCAGTACGGTAGCTCACTCACCGTCTGGATCGTTCATTTTCGGGAACACATCGCCATGCAGGTCAGCAAATCGAACAAGCTCGCCAACGTCTGTTATGACATTCGCGGCCCAGTGCTCAAGCACGCCAAACGCCTGGAAGAGGAAGGCCATCGCATCCTCAAGCTGAACATCGGCAACCCGGCGCCTTTTGGTTTCGAAGCGCCGGACGAAATCCTCCAGGACGTGATCCGCAACCTGCCGACCGCACAGGGCTACAGCGACTCCAAGGGCCTGTTCAGCGCACGCAAGGCCGTCATGCAGTACTACCAGCAAAAGCAGGTGGAAGGCGTCGGCATCGAAGACATCTACCTGGGCAACGGCGTTTCCGAACTGATCGTCATGGCCATGCAGGCCCTGCTCAACAACGGTGACGAAGTGCTGGTCCCGGCCCCGGACTATCCGCTGTGGACCGCGGCCGTGAGCCTGGCCGGCGGCAACCCGGTGCACTACCTGTGCGACGAGCAGGCCAACTGGTGGCCGGACATCGCCGACATCAAGGCCAAGATCACCCCGAACACCAAGGCCCTGGTGATCATCAACCCGAACAACCCGACCGGCGCGGTGTACCCCAAGGCAGTGTTGCTGGACATGCTCGAACTGGCACGCCAGCACAACCTGGTGGTGTTCTCCGACGAGATCTACGACAAGATCCTCTACGATGATGCCGTGCACGTCTGCACCGCCTCCCTGGCGCCGGACCTGCTGTGCCTGACCTTCAACGGCCTGTCCAAGTCCTACCGGGTGGCCGGTTTCCGTTCCGGCTGGGTGGCCATTTCCGGTCCCAAGCACCACGCCCAGAGCTACATCGAAGGCATCGACATGCTGGCCAACATGCGCCTGTGCGCCAACGTGCCGAGCCAGCACGCCATTCAAACGGCGCTGGGCGGCTATCAGAGCATCAACGATCTGGTGCTGCCACCGGGCCGCTTGCTGGAACAGCGCAACCGCACTTGGGAACTGCTCAACGACATCCCCGGCGTCAGTTGCGTCAAGCCTATGGGCGCGCTGTACGCCTTCCCGAAAATCGACCCGAAAGTCTGCCCGATCCACAACGACGAGAAGTTCGTCCTGGACCTGCTGCTCTCGGAGAAACTGCTGGTGGTTCAGGGCACCGCCTTCAACTGGCCATGGCCGGACCACTTCCGCGTCGTGACCCTGCCACGGGTCGATGACCTGGAACAGGCGATCGGCCGTATCGGCAGCTTCCTCAAGTCGTATCGCCAGTAAAGTAAGCCTTGCGACGCAGTGCGGCCGCCACGGTCGCACTGCGATTAATTCAGCAACACTTCTGTACTCCCTGCTACGCCTACCCTTCTGTATCTTTGCCTTGCGCCTTGTGCCCAGTGGTTGCATGCCTCTGAAGTGCGGCTCGGCTTCCGGTGGCTGCCCAACTGCGACAGAAAGCTCATGCAAGCGTCTAAAATCAGCCTGCAGGACACAGTTTGAAATAGTCACCCGGTTGAATAGGCCGGTGCCGCACCTTATATACCCCGCAGAACGCTACATCTTTAGCATGAGGAGATTTCTACAACCATGATGCGCATCCTGCTGTTCTTGGCCACTAACCTGGCGGTCGTGCTGATTGCCAGCATCACCCTGAGCCTTTTCGGCTTCAACGGGTTCATGGCGGCCAATGGGGTTGATCTCAACCTCAATCAGCTGCTGGTTTTCTGTGCGGTCTTTGGTTTCGCCGGTTCCCTGTTCTCGCTGTTCATCTCCAAGTGGATGGCGAAAATGAGCACCAGCACCCAGATCATTACCCAGCCTCGTACTCGTCATGAGCAATGGCTGCTGCAAACCGTCGAGCAACTGTCCCGCGAAGCCGGGATCAAGATGCCCGAAGTCGGTATTTTCCCGGCCTACGAGGCCAACGCCTTCGCCACCGGCTGGAACAAGAACGACGCGCTGGTTGCGGTCAGCCAGGGCCTGCTCGAGCGTTTCTCGCCCGATGAAGTGAAAGCCGTGCTGGCCCACGAGATCGGTCACGTGGCCAACGGCGACATGGTCACCCTGGCGCTGATCCAGGGCGTGGTAAACACCTTCGTGATGTTCTTCGCGCGCATCATCGGCAACTTCGTCGACAAGGTGATCTTCAAGAACGAAGAAGGCCAGGGTATCGCCTACTACATCGCGACCATCTTCGCCGAACTGGTCCTGGGTATCCTGGCCAGCGCCATCGTCATGTGGTTCTCGCGCAAGCGCGAATTCCGTGCCGACGAAGCCGGCGCACAACTGGCCGGTACCGCGGCCATGATCGGCGCCCTGCAACGCTTGCGCTCGGAACAGGGCCTGCCGGTGCACATGCCCGACACCCTGAATGCCTTCGGCATCAACGGTGGCCTCAAACAAGGCCTGGCTCGCATGTTCATGAGCCACCCTCCGCTGGAAGAGCGTATCGACGCCCTGAGCCGTCGTCGCGGCTGATAACGCTGGCAAACACAAAAAAGGGCGACGCAAGTCGCCCTTTTTCATGGTCTGGAAAAAGGCCGGGGCTCAGCGCGCCAGCAAGCGATAGACCCGTTCTTCGAGGCGGGTCACGCCGCCCTGGAGAAACTTCCAGCTCTCGCCAAGAATGTCCCGCACCTCCTCGACCTGCAGCTGCCAGCGCTTACCGAGCAAGACCTTGACCTCGTCATCGAGCACGGCGAAAGGCGGCCCCGCCATCAGCGCCTGGTCGTAATCCAGGGTGATCAGCAGCCCCTGGCAGCCCTGAGGCAGGACCGACTGCAGATGCGCCGCATACCGCTCACGCATCTGCGGCGGCAAGGCAATCAACGCCGCGCGGTCGTACAACGCCTGGCAGCCGGCGACATCCGTGGCCTGCAGGGCAAAAAAGTCGCCGCACCAGAGCTGGATCGGGCCGTACTCATAGACTTTGAATCCACCTCGAAGCTCAACCTGCGGCTGCACCTGCTGCTCGCTGAAAAAGTCCTGGATGGCCTTCTCCGACAACTCGATACCCAGCACCTGATGACCCTGGCTGGCCAGCCAGCTCAGGTCCAGGCTCTTGCCGCACAGCGGCACCAGTACCCGCGAACCCGGTGCCAGCTCCAGCTGGGGCCAGTAGCGTTGCAGGTAAGGATTAACCTCGGACAAATGGAAGCCGATCTGATTCTGTTCCCACCGTTTGTGCCAAAACTCCGGCTGCATAAATCACCCTGAAATTCGATCAAAAACCACAAAAACTTATATTAGATTCAGATCAATGATCTGATTGAAGATGGTGCATCTTAACGCTCAGGACCTTATTCATGCTCCCTAGCCTGTTCATCTCCCACGGATCACCGATGCTCGCCCTGGAACCCGGCGCCAGCGGCCCGGCCCTCGCCCGCCTGGCCGCCGAGCTACCGCGCCCCAAGGCCATAGTGGTGGTGTCGGCCCACTGGGAAAGCCAGGACCTGCGGGTCAGCAGCAACCCGCAACCGCAAACCTGGCATGACTTCGGCGGCTTTCCCGCCGCGCTGTTCGCCGTGCAATACCCCGCCCCCGGCCAGCCTGAACTGGCGGAACAGGTGGCGCAGTTGCTCAGGGCCGATGGCCTGCCGGCGCAGCTCGACGACCAGCGCCCGTTCGACCACGGGGTCTGGGTGCCGCTGTCGCTGATGTACCCACAGGCGGATATTCCGGTGGTCCAGGTGTCTCTGCCCAGTCGCCTTGGACCAGCCCTGCAGACTCAGGTCGGGCATGCCCTGTCCAGCCTGCGGCAACAGGGGGTGTTGTTGATCGGCTCGGGCAGTATTACCCACAACCTGCGCGAACTGGATTGGCACGCCGGCCCGGAAAGCGTCGAGCCGTGGGCCAAGGCGTTCCGCGACTGGATAATCGAGAAACTCGCCGCCAATGATGAAGCCGCGTTGCATGACTACCGTCGCCAGGCGCCGAATGCCGTACGTAGCCACCCCAGCGATGAACACCTGCTGCCGCTGTACTTCGCCAGAGGCGCCGGTGGCGAATTCAGCATCGCCCATCAAGGCTTCACCATGGGCGCGCTGGGCATGGATATCTATCGCTTCGGTTGATGCCCTTGCCGGGCCTGGCGCATCACGATGCGACAACTGATCCAACCCCCAGGCAAAAAAAATCCCCGCACCAGGCGGGGATTTTTTCGTTCAACCAATCAGCTCAGCACTGATCAGTCTTCGCGATAGCGACGCAGCTTCAACTGCTTGCCGGCCACGCGAGTGTCCTTCAGCTTGGTCAGCAGACGCTCCAGACCTTCCTCCGGCAGCTCGACCAGGCTGAAGCTGTCACGCACCTGGATGCGACCGATGGCTTCGCGGGCCAGGCCGCCTTCGTTGAGGATGGCGCCCAGCAGGTTCTTGGCCGCGATACCGTCACGCGCGCCCAGCGCGGTACGGCAACGGGCACGACCTTCAGCCAGAGGCATCGGTGCGCGACGCTCACGCTCGCCGCGATCAGGACGATCGCCGGAACGCTCAGGACGGTCGCCACGTGGCGCGCTGTTCGGCACCAGTGGGCGTTCCTTCTCGATCGCTGCCAGGTTCAGCGCCTGACCGTTGGTGGCCTTGCGCAGCAGGGCCGCGGCCAGGGCACGCGGGCTGCAACCGATATCGGCGGTCAGGCGATCCAGCAGATCACCGTGGGTCGATTCAGCGTCAGCGACCAGCGGCGACAGGCTGTTGGTCAGCTTCTTGATGCGCGCGTCGAGAACGGCTTGAGCGTCCGGCAGACGAACCTCGGCAACCTTCTGACCGGTTACACGCTCGATCACTTGCAGCATGCGGCGCTCACGTGGAGTCACCAGCAGCAGCGCACGACCTTCGCGACCGGCACGGCCGGTACGGCCGATACGGTGCACGTAGGATTCCGGGTCGTACGGCATGTCCACGTTGAATACGTGGGTGATGCGTGGTACGTCCAGGCCACGGGCAGCAACGTCGGTCGCCACAACGATGTCCAGGCGGCCATCCTTGAGGGAGTCGATCACACGCTCACGCTGGTTCTGGGCGATGTCGCCGTTCAGCGCAGCGGCCTTGTAGCCTTTGGCTTCCAGGGCACTGGCCAGGTCCAGGGTCGCTTGCTTGGTGCGCACGAACATGATCAGGGCGTCGAAATCTTCCACTTCCAGCAGGCTGAGAACAGCAGAAGTCTTCTGGTCAGCGTGAACCAACAGGTGAGCCTGTTCGATCGCGGTGACGGTCTGAGTCTTGCTCTGGATCTTGACGTGTTTCGGGTCCTTCAGGTGACGCTCGGCGATCGCACGGATCGACTGCGGCAGGGTGGCCGAGAACAGTACGGTCTGACGGGTTTCCGGCATGGCCTTGAAGATGACTTCCAGGTCATCCATGAAGCCCAGTTTCAGCATTTCGTCGGCTTCGTCGAGAACCAGGTGGTTCACGGTAGCCAGGACTTTTTCGTCGCGACGCAGGTGGTCGCACAGACGGCCCGGAGTGGCGACAACGATCTGTGCGCCATTACGGATTGCTTTCAGTTGTGGGCCCATCGGCGCGCCGCCGTAGACAGCCACAACAGTTACGCCCGGCATTTGCTTGGCGTAGGTTTCGAAAGCGGTTGCAACTTGCAGCGCCAACTCACGGGTTGGGGCCAGGATCAGAGCTTGCGGCTCGCGCTTGGACGGATCAATGCGGTGCAGGATAGGCAGGGCGAACGCGGCGGTCTTACCGGTACCGGTTTGCGCCTGACCAATCATATCGTGACCGGCGAGGATGATCGGGATCGACTGCTGCTGAATGGCCGAAGGCTCTTCATAGCCGGTAGCGACTACTGCAGCGACAATATTGGGATGAAGTTCAAGAGCGGCGAAGCCGCCGATTTCCTGGGTCATGGGTCTGCCTCTAAGTGCATCCGCAAAGACCCATGCTCCAAAGCTGCGCATGCCGTGTAAGACTCAAGAGTCACCCTGGCAGCTTTGTCGGCGGGGATTTGCGAAAACGATTGAAAGAAATGAACGTCAAGGATAGTCCGCGCAGCGGACAAGCAGCCGAAGCTGACTTCGGGGAATTGCATCACCTAAACGAGGCCCGGTTAAAGGCCGGCGCGCACTATACCGGAATTACTCAAAAAAGGGAGTTTTTTTTATCGGAAAAACCCGCTGAATACCTAGTTGTCACAGGCTTTGCGGATAATCCGGCAAAGGTCTATTTTGCACAGGCCCACGCCTGTCGGGGGATGACGCTTAAACGGTTCATCTTGCCGGCCGATACCGTCGGTCCGAGACACTCTTTACCGTCCGAGGAAATGCCCCATGAGCCAGCCCAGTTGCAGTCGCGTCAGCCGTGAACAACGTGGTCATCTCTTCCTCATCGGCCTGGACCGGGTCGCCAAGCGCAATGCCTTCGACCTGCAGTTGCTCGATCAACTCAGCCTGGCCTACGGCGAGTTCGAGGCCAGCAGCGAGGCCCGGGTCGCCGTGGTGTTCGGCCATGGCGAGCACTTCACCGCGGGGCTGGACCTGGCCAACGTCGGGGCGAAACTCGCCGAAGGCTGGCAGGCACCGGCCGGCGGTTGCGATCCCTGGGGCGTCTTCGCCGGGCCACGGGTCAGCAAACCGGTGATAGTCGCGGTGCAGGGCTACTGCCTGACCATAGGCATCGAGCTGATGCTGGCGGCGGATATCAACCTGTGCGCCAGCAATACCCGCTTCGCCCAACTGGAAGTGCAACGCGGCATCTTTCCCTTTGGCGGCGCCACCCTGCGCCTGCATCAGATCGCCGGCTGGGGCAATGCCATGCGCTGGTTGCTCACCGGCGACGAATTCGACGCCCATGAAGCCCTGCGCCTGGGGCTGGTGCAGGAGGTGATGGCCAGCGAAGACCTGCTGCCCCGCGCTCTGGCCCTCGCCGAACGGATCGCCTGTCAGGCGCCGCTGGGGGTTCAGGCGACCCTGATGTCGGCCCGACAAGCGCGGCTCGAAGGAGAAAGCGCGGCAGCGCAGGGGCTGCCGCCGCTGGTGAAGGTGCTGTTGAACAGCGAGGACGCCAAGGAAGGTGTGCGAGCGATGGTCGAGAAGCGCCCGGGGGTGTTCAAGGGGTGTTGAGCGGCCTGAACCCGTGGTGAATGTGAGGTCCTATCGCGGGCAAGCCTCGCTCCTACAGATGCGCTCGGCCAGCAAACTCAGGTCGCCGGACGGATGCACTTGATCAACGACTGCAACGAATAGCCCAGGCGTGGCGCCAGCGCCTCAGCCCGGGCGCTCAGACCGTCCATGTCCAGACCCTGCTCCAGGTCGGACGGCACGATCAGAATCACGTTGCCCTCCTTCACCGGCAGCTCCCAGTAGTGCCGATGGTAAAGCCCGCGCAGCAAGGCCGCACCGAGCGGCTTGCCATCGTCGGTGGCCCACTGGTTGATCACCAGCCAGCCGCCCGGGTTGAGACGCTTCTGGCAGTTTTCCAGGAACCCCCAGGCCAGGTGCCCGACGCCCGGTCCGACATCGGTGTACAGGTCGACGAAAATCAGGTCCGCCGACTCGGCGCTGTCCAGCAGCTCGAGCGCATCGCCCACCCGGATATACAGACGCGGATCGTCATCCAGCCCCAGGTACTCGATAGCCAGGCGCGGCACGTCCGGACGCAGCTCGATGGCCTCGACATCGTCCAGCGGCAGGAACTTGAGGCAGGCCTGAGTCAGGGTACCGGCGCCCAGGCCGAGAAACAGCGCACTCTCGGGCTGCTCATGGCACAGCGCACCGATCAGCATGGCGCGGGTGTAGTCGTACTCCAGCCAGCTCGGGTCGGCGGTAAACACGCAGCTCTGCTCGATGGCATCGCCAAATTCGAGGAAGCGGTAATCCGCCACTTCCAGTACCCGAATCATGCCGAACTCATCGTGCACTTCGGCGAGCAGGCGCTCGACGCGCTCCTCAGTCATCTCTTCTCCTAGCCGCGACGGGGCTCAACCTCGCCGTCGCGATAAACCAGCCGCTCGGCGCCGAGCGGGAAAGGCGCGATTGTCCGCGAACCGGCGGGAACAGGTCACGCACTAATTGCTGATAACATGCCTGTCCGACCTTAAAAACACCCGAGTCCGTGATGAGCCAACCCTGGAGCCCTGACAGCTGGCGCGCCCTGCCGATCCAGCAACAACCCGTCTACCCCGACGCCGCACACCTGTTGCAGGTCGAGCAGACCCTGGCCAGCTACCCGCCGCTGGTGTTTGCCGGCGAAGCCCGGGAGTTGCGCCGCCAGTTTGCCGAAGTGACCCAGGGTCGTGCCTTTCTGTTGCAGGGTGGCGATTGCGCCGAGAGCTTCGCCGAGTTCTCGGCGGCGAAGATCCGCGACACCTTCAAGGTCCTGCTGCAGATGGCGATCGTCATGACCTTCGCCGCCGGTTGCCCAGTGGTCAAGGTCGGGCGCATGGCCGGCCAGTTCGCCAAGCCGCGCTCGGCCAATGACGAAACCATCAATGGCGTGACCCTGCCGGCCTACCGCGGCGATATCGTCAACGGCATAGGTTTCGATGCGAAAAGCCGGGTGCCGGACCCGGACCGCCTGCTGCAGTCTTATCACCAGGCCACCGCCACCCTGAACCTGCTGCGCGCCTTTGCCCAGGGCGGTTTTGCCGACCTGCACCAGGTGCACAAATGGAACCTGGACTTCATCGCCAACTCCGCCCTGGCCGAGAAGTACAGCCAGTTGGCCGACCGCATCGACGAAACCCTGGCCTTCATGCGCGCCTGCGGCATGGACAGCTCGCCGCAGCTGCGCGAGACCAGCTTCTTTACCGCCCACGAGGCGCTGCTGCTGAACTATGAGGAAGCCTTCGTCCGTCGCGACAGCCTGACCAACGACTATTACGACTGCTCGGCGCACATGCTGTGGATCGGCGATCGCACCCGCCAGCTCGACGGCGCCCACGTCGAATTCCTGCGCGGGGTGAATAACCCGATCGGGGTCAAGGTGGGCCCGAGCATGAACACCGAGGAGCTGATCCGCCTGATCGACATCCTCAACCCGGACAACGATCCAGGCCGCCTGAACCTGATCGTGCGCATGGGCGTGAACAAGGTCGGCGACCACCTGCCGCAGCTGATCCGCGCGGTGGAAGGCGAAGGCAAGAAGGTGCTGTGGAGTTCCGACCCGATGCATGGCAACACCATCAAGGCCAGCAGCGGTTACAAGACCCGCGATTTCGCGCAGATCCTCAATGAGGTGAAGCAGTTCTTCCAGGTCCACGAAGCCGAGGGCAGTTATGCCGGCGGTATCCACATCGAGATGACCGGGCAGAACGTCACCGAGTGCATCGGTGGCGCGCGGCCGATTACCGAAGATGCTTTGTCGGATCGCTACCACACCCATTGCGACCCGCGGATGAACGCCGATCAGTCGCTGGAGCTGGCGTTCCTGATTGCCGAGACCTTGAAACAGGTCAAGCGTTGAACTCCTAGCATTCGATCATCCAGGGGAAGCTGGATGATTGATACTGGTCAAAGAAACGCACGCAAGCGCTGGGCGCTGGCCCTTGGGCAATTGAGCTGGACGTCGGCCAGCCCCAGCCAGTTGGCCATGCTCCGCAAGCTGCTCGCCAGCGCCTGCATCCCCTGCTCGTCCAACCCCAGATCCTCCTCATGCACGGCATGCACCGCCAGGCGCCCCTGCGCCCTTTCTGCCCGCAGGTCGACCCGCGCGGCGATCCGTTCGTGGTGCAGAAACGGCAACACGTAATAGCCGTACACCCGCTTGTGCTGCGGGGTGTAGATCTCCAGGCGATAGCGGAAATCGAACAGGCGCTCGGTGCGACTGCGTTCCCAGATCAGCGAATCGAAGGGAGAAAGCAAGGCGCTGGCCGGCACGCTGCGCGGCACCTTGGCCTCTGGCAGGCAATACGCCGCTTGCTTCCAGCCCGCCACCTCGCAGGCCAGCAGTTCGCCGCCCTCCAGCAGTTCCGCCAGGCGCGCCCGGCTGTCTGCCAGCTCCAGGCGAAAATAGTCGCGCAGATCCTTCTCGGTGGCCACGCCCAGGGCGCTGGCGGCATGCAGTAGCAAACCGCGCTGGGCATCGGCCTCGCTGAGCGGCGAATGCTGCAGGATGCTCGAAGGAATCACCCGCTCCGGCAAGTCGTACAAGCGCTCGAATCCACGCCGGCCAGCGACCGTCACCTCACCGGCGGCGAACAGCCATTCCAGCGCATGCTTCTCCGCACTCCAGTCCCACCAGGGGCCGGCGCGTTCCTCGCGGGTCGACAGGCTGCCCGCCCCGAGGGCGCCCTGTTCCTCGACCGCGGCCAGCACCCGGCGAATAGTCGCCTGCTGCTCCTGGCCAAAACGCGCCAACTGCTGGTAGATCCCCTGCCCCTGGCTGGCCCGCTGCATGCGCCAACGCATCAGTGGGTACAGCGACAGCGGCAGCAACGAGGCTTCGTGGCCCCAGTATTCGAACAGCGTGCGTTGCCGGCCCTGACTCCAGGCAGCCTGGTCCAGCAGTTGCGCGGGATAGTCGCCAAGGCGGGAAAACAGCGGCAGGTAGTGCGAACGCACCAGGGCGTTGACCGAATCGATCTGCAGGATACCCAGGCGCGCGATCAGGCGATTGAGCTGTGCGGGCCTGATCGTCGCAGGCAGCGGCCGCCCGGAAAAACCCTGGGCGGCCAGCGCCAGACGCCGAGCCTGCTTGAGGGAAAAGGACAGTTCTGCGGGCATGGCAATCTCCTTGTCTGCCCGCAAACTACCTCAGTGAGAAGTGGCTTGTGTAGCGCTTTGACGCTCATTTGTGCATCGGATCGTCCCAGAACGGTCGCACGGTCTCCCGCTCCACATCCGCGCGACTGAGGCCGATATCCTTCAGCGCCTCGTCACTCATGCCGGCCAGCATGTTGCGTTCACGGTGCAGCTCATGCCAACGGACAATCCTCTGCAGCAGGTGCCGCAAGGAAACGCCATGCCATGCAAACCGGTGAGCCAGTACAAAACCTTTTTGACCTTTCATCGTCTTGCCCTCCAGTGGGGATGGCTCAAGTCTCCACCCAGGGCTAAGATCAATCCAACGAATGTTTCTTATGCAATACATCTCGGAGTTTGATGAATTGTCCAGCTACCCAAGCATTGATACCGAGGTCCTGCGCACCTTCGTCGCCATCGCCGACCAGGGCGGTTTCACCAAGGCCGGGGAGCAGGTCAATCGCACCCAGTCCGCGGTGAGCATGCAGATGAAGCGGCTCGAGGAAGATGTGCTGCAACGCCAATTGTTCCAGCGGGAGGGCCGGCAGGTACGCCTGACCGCCGAAGGCCAAGTGCTGCTGGGTTACGCACGGCGCATCCTGAAACTGCACAGCGAGGTATTCAACACTCTGCGCGAGCCGCACATGGTCGGCACCGTGCGCATCGGTACGCCGGACGATTATGTGATGCGCTTTCTACCGGGGATCCTGTCGCGTTTTGCCCAGGCCTATCCCTTGATCCAGATCGAGGTGCATTGCGAGTCGTCCAAGCAACTGCTGCTGCGCCAGGATCTGGATCTGTCTATCGTCACCCGCGAGCCGGGCAGCGAAATCGGCCAGTTGCTGCGCAAGGAACGTTTCGTCTGGGCCGAGGCCCAGGGGTTCTGCCCCCACGAACAGACGCCGCTGCCTCTGGCGATGTTCAACAGTGATTGCTTCTGCAGGCAGTGGGCCTGCAATGCGCTGGACGCCGCCGGGCGCGACTATCGCATCGCCTATAACAGCTCCAGCCTGTCGGCACTGATGGCCGTGGTCAGCGCCGGCCTGGCGATCACCGCTCAGCTGGAAAGCCTGATCACCCCGGACATGCGCATCCTGGGCGCCGCCGAGGATCTGCCCCTGCTGCCCGAGGCCAGCATCATGCTGGTGCGCAACCTCAACACGCCTTCACCCATCACCGAATGCCTGGCCGAGCACATAGTCGAAGGCTTCAAACTTTAAAGGCGAGCATCACCGCGCAGACCACCAGGAAGCTGCAGAACAGCCCGCGCAGCATTCGCTCGGGCAGCGCATGGGCGATTTTCACGCCCCAACTGATGCTCAACAGCCCACCCGCCGCCAGCGGCAGGCCGATCATCCAGTCCACTTCCTGATGCACCCCGTAGGTCACCAGGGTCACCCCGGTGCTGGGCAGGGCCAGGGCCAGCGACAGCCCCTGGGCGACCACCTGGGTGGTGCCGAACACGCTGGTCAGCACCGGGGTGGCAACCACCGCGCCGCCGACGCCGAACAGCCCGCCCATGGCCCCGGAAGCCGCACCCAGCACACCGAGCCACGGCCAGGGATAGCGCATCTGCGCCGAAGCCGGGGCATTGGCCAGGAACATGCGCAACAGGTTGTAGGCCGACAAGGCCACCAGGAACGCGACGAAGCCGATCCGCATGACTTGGGCATCGATGCCCACCGCCCAGATCGAACCAAGCCAGGCAAAACTGAAGCCCATCAGGGCCAACGGCAACGCATGGCGCGCCTCGATCCGGTTGCGCTGGTGATAACGCCACAGCGCGAGCATCACGTTCGGCACCACCATCACCAACGCCGTGCCCTGGGCGATCTGCTGGTCCAGCCCGAACAGCACGCCCAGCACCGGAATCGCAATCAGCCCTCCACCGATCCCGAACAAGCCACCCACCGTGCCCAGCGCCGCGCCCAATACCACATACATCGCTAAATCGATCACCGCCGCTCTCCTCACTCAGGCCTTGCATGCTACGCAGTCGGCTCTGGTGCGGAAACGCACAGCAACGCACAATGGCTTTGCCAACTTCGCACAAGCAAATGTCCGCCATGAACCCCAATGCCCTCACCGATCAGCTCGGTCTGTTCCTCGATGTGCTGGAAGCCGGGAGTTTTTCCGCCGCCGCCCGCCGGCATCCCTTGACCCCTTCGGCGGTGGCCCGGCGTATCGACAGCCTGGAAAACGCCGTCGGCAGCAAGCTGTTCATGCGCACCACCCACGCGGTGGTGGCGACGGCGGCTGGCCAGGCCTTTGCCGAACGCGCCCGGCGCATCGTCGCCGAACTGCAACTGGCGCGGGCGGAAGCCGTGTCCTTGAGCCACGCACCGGAGGGCCTGATCCGCATCGACGCTCCCGCGGCGTTCGGCCGGCGACACCTGGCGCCGGCGATCGCCGATTTCCTGATGCTCTATCCGGGGCTCGATGTGCAGTTGCACCTGATCGACAGCTTCGTCGACATGCAGGGCTCGCACCTGGGCAAGGTCGATCTGGTACTACGCGCCGGACAAAGGGTCGATACCCGGATGGTGGCGACCTCGCTGGCAAGCATCGTGCGCATCGCCTGCGCCAGCCCGGCCTACCTCAAGCTGCGCGGCACCCCGGTGCATCCCGCCGAACTGAGCCAGCACGACGGCCTGGACTGGGACGGCCTGGCTCCGCTGTTCGCCTGGCGCTTCGAACTGGACGGGCAGTTGCAGACTCATCGCCCACAACGCATCCGCATGAGCGCCAACAATGCCGAGGCCCTGCTATCCGGAGCCCTGGCCGGGCTGGGCATCGCCCACCTGCCGACCTGGCTGGCCAGCGAATACCTGCTGCGTGGGGAACTGTTGCCGCTGTTCTGCGAAACCGGCCTGCCCAAACCGGAAAGCGCCGGTATCTACGCCTTGCGCCTGGAACAGCACACCAACGCTCGCAGCCGCCTGTTGCTGGAATACCTGAAGACTCGCTTCAGTCCGATTCCGCCCTGGGATCTGGCCCTGCAGAGCGCCATGGGCTGAGCACTCGTGAGAATTATCTGGCGCATTAAAGATTCGCCCGCTAGATTCAGGGCGAGTATCGATCAAGGCCCGACCATGAACACCAAAGGCTCCACCCCGGAAAAATGTGACGATCTGCTGCTGGATAACCAGCTGTGTTTCGCCCTTCACTCGACTTCGTTGCTGATGACCAAAGTCTATAAACCACTGCTGCAGGAGCTGGGCCTGACGTATCCCCAGTACCTGGCAATGATGGTGCTCTGGGAGCAGGACGGACTGACCGTCGGCGAGATCAGCAGTCGCCTGCTGACCGATCCCGGTTCATTGACGCCCTTGCTCAAGCGCCTGGAAGCCGAGGGATTGCTGAGCCGGACCCGCAGCCGCGAAGACGAACGGGTGGTGATCATCGAGCTGACCGAGCAAGGGCGGGCCCTGTATGACCGGGCGCGCGGCGTTCCCCAATGCATCCTCGGCGCCAGCGGCCTGACCCTGGAGCAACTGCGCAAACTGCAGGCCGACCTGCTGAACCTGCGTGGCCATCTGCAAGACAGTCTTTAACGGCGCTCTCGCGAGCACACCCCGCCCCTCTCCAGGAGCGCTTGCTCGCGATTCTCTCTGTTTCGATGCCGCTAATAGCGTATCGACGAAAAAATTTCTCGATAAAAATATTATTTAAATCATTCTCTTAGCCAAAAAACATGGACTGCTGGCAAGCGTTTTCGAGTTTTTTTCAAAAATTTATATTGCGCACTAAATATTTGAGCGATACATTTATTTCGCACTTACTTAGCGCGCAAATATTTAGTGCAAAACTTCGAAACCCAAGAGGCTCACACCATGCAAACTCTCTATACCGCAGTCGCAACCGCAACCGGTGGCCGTGATGGTCGCGCCGTCTCCAGCGACAACATCCTCGACGTCAAACTCTCCACCCCCAAAGAACTCGGTGGTGCCGGCGGCCAGGCGACCAACCCTGAGCAACTCTTCGCCGCCGGCTACTCCGCCTGCTTTATCGGCGCCCTGAAATTCGTCGCCAGCCAAAGCAAGCGCAAGATCCCGGACAACGCGTCGATCACTGCGCACGTCGGCATCGGCCAGATTCCTGGCGGCTTCGGCCTGGACATCGACCTGCATATCAGCCTGCCAGGTCTTGAACAGAACGACGCGCAGTCCCTGGTCGAAGCGGCTCACCAGGTCTGCCCTTACTCCAACGCCACCCGCGGCAACGTCGACGTACGTCTGCACGTGACTGTCTAACCCAGCTGCGCGCCAGCGCCCGCACCGCCCAGGAGACGAACATGAACACTTTCAGCAAGGTCTTGACCGGTAGCCTTCTCGCCCTGTCCATCAACACGGCGTTCGCCGAAGGCGGGGTCGAACACAACACCCAGGCGTTCCTCGACGCCTTGAACGCCGGCAGCGGCAAGCCGATGGAACAGATGACACCCAAAGAGGCCCGAGCCGTGCTGGTCGGCGCCCAGGCCGGGGTCAAGCTGACGCTGCCCAAGGCGGATGTCAGCCAGAAGACCATCGACGTCGACGGCCAGGCCATCAGCCTGACCGTCGTCAGGCCGGCCGGGGTGAAAGGCACGTTGCCAGTGTTCATGTTTTTCCACGGCGGCGGCTGGGTGCTGGGAGACTTCCCGACCCACGAACGGCTGGTGCGGGACCTGGTGGTGGGGTCAGGGGCGGCGGCGGTATTCGTCAATTACACGCCGTCCCCGGAAGCTCATTACCCGGTGGCGATCAATCAGGCTTACGCGGCCACCCAATGGGTGGCCGAGCATGGCCGGGAAATCAACGTCGACGGCAAGCGCCTGGCGGTTGCCGGCAACAGCGTCGGCGGCAACATGGCCGCCGTGGTCAGCCTGATGGCCAAGGACAAGGGCACGCCGGCGATCCGGTTCCAGCTGTTGTTGTGGCCGGTGACCGACGCGAATTTCGAAACGGCGTCGTATAACCAATATGCCGAGGGGCACTTTCTCAGCAAAAACATGATGAAGTGGTTCTGGGACAACTACACCACCGATGCCCGGCAGCGTAACGAGATCTACGCTTCACCGCTGCGCGCCACCAGCGCCCAGCTCAAGGGCCTGCCACCCGCGCTGATCCAGACGGCCGGCGCCGACGTACTGCGCGACGAAGGCGAAGCCTATGCCCGTAAGCTGGACGAAGCCGGCGTGACCGTGACCTCGGTGCGCTACAACGGGATGATCCATGACTACGGCCTGCTCAACGTGGTCAGCCAGGTACCCGCGGTGCGTTCGGCACTGCTGCAGGCATCCGATGAGCTCAAGCAACATCTGAAGTAAGTTTGCCACCCAGGCCTTCGGCCACAAAAAAGCCCGACTCAATGGTCGGGCTTTTTCGTGGCTAAGGATTCAAGCAGGGGCTTAAACCTTGGCGCGGCCTTTGTAGGAGCCGCCTTCGCGAGTATCGATCTCGATCATGTCGCCGATTTCGATGAAGTCAGCAACCGACAGCTCGGTACCGTTCTTCAGTTTGGCAGGCTTCATCACCTTGCCGGAAGTGTCGCCGCGAGCGGAGCCTTCGGTGTAGTCAACCTGGCGCACGATGGTGGTCGGCAGGTCAACGGAAACCAGACGGTCTTCGAAGAACACGGCTTCGCAAACGTCGGTCATGCCTTCTTCGATGAACGGCAGAACGGCTTCGATGTCTTCAGCGTTCAGCTCGTACATGGTGTAGTCGGTGGTGTCCATGAACGTGTAGGTGTCGCCGCTGATGAACGACAGGGTCGCTTCTTTGCGATCCAGGATCACGTCGTCCAGTTTGTCGTCCGCACCGTAAACGGTTTCGGTCTTGTAACCGGTCAGCAGGTTCTTCAGCTTGGTCTTCATGATCGCGCTGTTACGACCGGACTTGGTGAATTCAGCTTTCTGAACCAGCCAAGGATCGTTGTCGATACGGATCACGGTACCGGGTTTGAGTTCTTTACCAGTTTTCATTGCGAATATCCGAATTTGGATGGGATTTACAAAAATCTAGGCCGCGTATCATATCCAATTTAGGTAAAACTGCACCAGCGCCGCAGCAAGATCGGGCTGCGAGCCCTGTTCCAGACACCACTTTTCGGCGTGAACAGCCACTTCCGGCCAGTGTTCGAGCAGCTTTTTCCAGCCTTGCGCCATCTCGCCTCCGGCATTCCAGGCCCGCCACAGGTCGATCAGCGCCGCCTTGGCCTCTGGCGACAGCCCCTGCGTATAAAGCTCGAGAAAGGCGTCGAGCTTGTCCAGGTGAATGTCTTCGTCCTGTTGATAAATGTGCCAGAGCATCGGCCGGCCGGCCCATTGCGCACGCACGAACGAGTCCTCACCGCGTACCGCGTTGAAATCGCAGGACCACAGGAGCTGGTCGTATTCCTCCTGTCGGACGAACGGCAGCACCTGTACCGTCAAGGCCCCACGGACCTGCACCGCACCCGCCGCCAGCGCCTCGACACCCAGCCAGTGTTGTACGTCACCGAGGATCCGCCCTTCGGGAACCAGCAGATGGGTAGCCCGCGAGTCGGCAGCCAGCGCTTGCAGCCAACTGGCCAGGCCGGCGTTCTCATAGGCGAACAGCGACATCAATCGCGCGCCAGGTGCTGCAAATACGCCGAGCCCTTCCAGGAAACGTTGCCGGGCCAGGGGGTCTTGCTGAAATGCCCTGCGCCGCTCCAGCAATCCAGCCTCGCGTAGCAGCCCACCGGTGCCGGCTTGAAACCCGGGGAAAAAGAAGTACTTCTGCACGCCCTTGAACTTCACCGAGGGCAGGCCGTGGCAGCCGGTCACCCAGGTCTCGGCGCTGAGGTAATCGAGGTTCAACCACAAAGGGGTATGTTCACGCTCGGCCATCGCCTCCATATAAGCCGCTGGCAACTGGCAGGCAAAGGCCGCGATCACCACATCGGCAGCCGCCACCGGCGACCACTCGGTTGGCCAGTGACGCACATCGACACCTTCCTGCCATTGCTGAGGCAAGGTGATATCGATGGACGGACACAAACGCTCGAAGGCCCGCAGGTCATCCACCCACAGCCGCACCGCGCACTGATGCTCGGCCACCAGTTGCCGGGCCAGCCGCCAGGTCACGCCGATATCGCCGTAGTTGTCGACGACGCTGCAGAAAATATCCCAGGAGGCTTTCATTCCGGGCTCCATTTGGCAAAGGCGCCGATTGTCCGCATAAATGGTCACAGACAGAAGAGCCAACGCCGATAATCTTCGTGCGACAATCGCAGCTTGCCGACACCGCCTGCCAGGAGGCTGCCATGCCCTATCGCCCGACATCCCGTCGATCATTACGTATCAGCGTAAACGCACTTCAACTCAGCGGCAGTATTGCCCTGGGATTGTGGCTGGGTTTTCTGGCGATCGCCCTGACCTGCTGGCTGGCCTGGCGTTTTCTGTTCGACCAGCAATTGGCGCCCGTCGCCCAGGCCGTGCAACAGCTGGCAAAACCGCCCAGCGCGGAATCGGCGGCGTCCAACCGCATGTTCGAGCAGTACCAGGAAAACCTGCGTAAAAACGAACAACAGCAGGCCCTGGATAATGCGCGCAGCAACCTGCGCAACCAGTCCAACCCGAAATGCCAGTTCTGGTTGCAACAGGACCAGACGGCGCCGAGCGAAAAGAGCCGGGCCAACGTCCTGCAATTCTGCGATTGATCATGAACAAACCTACGGTCCACCAACTGATTCTCGACAAACTCCGTGGCGATCTGGAGATCGCTCAGCGTGCGGCGCAGACCGCCTATGAGACGGCGACCCACGAAGAGAACATTGCCGAAAACAAATACGACACCCTGGGGCTCGAGGCCTCCTATCTCGCCGCCGGCCAGGCCAGGCGCGTCGAGGAAATCCGGCAGGCGCTGGCGCTCTGCCAGAACCTGACCCTGCGCCCGTACGACGAGCAGGTTGGTATCCAGGTCGGCGCGCTGCTGGGCCTCGAAGACGAAAACGGCCACGAACAATGGCTGTTCCTGGCGCCGGATGGGGCGGGACTGAAGGTAGAGGTGGTGGGGCAACCGGTGACTGTCATCACCCCTCGTTCACCGTTGGGCAAAGGCCTGCTGGGCAAGTTCGAGGGGGATGAACTGGAGATCGTCGTCGCGGGCGCTCGGCAACAGTTCGCTGTCACCGAGGTCAAGTAAGCCCGACTTAGTGGACAGGCAGTTCGACGCCGTCGAACAGCTCTTCGAGTTCCTGCTTGTTGTGGCACTGAATGGCCTTGGCCATCACTTCGCGCGTCAGGTGCGGCGCGAACTTCTCGATGAAGTCGCACATGAAGCCACGCAGGAAAGTGCCGCGACGGAACCCGATCTTGGTGATGCTCGACTCGAACAGTTCGCTGGCATCCAGTACCACCAGATCGCTATCAAGCTTGGTATCGACCGCCATCTTGGCAACGATGCCCACACCCAGGCCCAGGCGTACGTAAGTCTTGATCACGTCGGCGTCGGCGGCGGTGAACACCACCTTCGGCGTCAAGCCTCGATGGCTGAAGGCTTCGTCGAGCTTGGAGCGGCCGGTAAAACCGAACACGTAAGTCACGATCGGGTATTCGGCGAGGGTTTCCAGGGTCAGCTTCGGCAGCTTGGTCAGCGGGTGGCCCTGCGGTACCACTACGCAACGGTTCCAGCGGTAGCACGGCATCATCACCAGATCGCCGAACAGCTCCAGCGCTTCGGTGGCGATGGCGAAGTCGACGGTGCCATCGGCAGCCATTTCGGCGATCTGCATCGGCGAGCCCTGATGCATGTGCAACGCCACATCCGGATACTGCTTGATAAAGCTGCTGATCACCGGCGGCAAGGCATAACGGGCCTGGGTATGGGTGGTGGCGATCGACAGGGTGCCTTTCTTCTCGTTGGAGAATTCCTGGGCGATCTGCTTGATGCTTTCGACCTTGCGCAGGATCTCGCCAGCGGTGGTGATGATGCGTTCGCCAGCCGGGGTGACGCGAGTCAGGTGCTTGCCGCTACGAGCGAATACCTCGACCCCCAACTCGTCCTCGAGCAGGCGGATCTGCTTGCTGATACCCGGTTGCGAGGTATAAAGGCTTTGGGCTGTAGCAGAGACGTTGAGGTCGTGGTGCGCCACTTCCCAGATGTAGCGCAATTGTTGAAGCTTCATATGAATCCCTCAAAGCAGGTAGACGCCACGGGCATCAGCGACGGTATATAACTATATTAATGGTTCGAAGAATAAATCTAGAACTTTTCTTCAGAAAATTCCAACAAGCGCGTCAGATATCTCCGAGCCGCCGACGCTGTACCAAGGGCACCAGGTAAACCGGAACCTTGGCCAGTTGCAGTACCCTGGCTGCCGTCCTGCCCAATGGAGTTTCACCGCCCGCCCCATGGCTGTGACTTCCTACGATCAACAAATCCACAGAGAGTTTCGACGCCTGCTCGAGAATGACGTGCGAGGGGTCCCCCTGGAAGACCCTGACCGACTGAATCAGCGCGAGATCCTGCATGCCCTCCCCCAACTCTTCGCGAAAGCTGTCGAGTACCCGTTGTTCGATATTCGCCATCACCGTGCTCAGACCCTGGCTGTGAAACTCATTCAGGGCCTGTTCGTCGAGATAACTCTGCAACACCGACTCGGCAAACAGTCCCATGGGCTCCACCGCATGAACCACGTGCAATTCGGCATTGAATGTTCGAGCCAGCTCCAGGGCATGTTGCATCACGTAGGGCGCATACAGACCGAGGTCAGTGGCATACAGCATCGAACGAATCATATGACCTCCTCGACTGCCAATATGGCGGAGATTGATTCAGCTTAGCAGTGCCAAGGCGACTACGACGTCCCGCGCAAGCCCGTGAACATTGAGCTAAACCTTGGTTTCGTTGCTGATACCGTGGGGTACATGACCGGTGGCGACCACTTCGCGGGCCAGTTCGCAATGACCCGCCTGATCGTCGAAGAACACATCGGCGGCGAAGGCTTCGAGAAAGGCGGCCTTCTCCAGGCCGCCCAGGAACAACGACTCGTCCAGGCGGATATCCCATTCGCGCAGGGTGCGGATCACTCGCTCATGGGCCGGGGCCGAACGCGCCGTCACCAGGGCGGTGCGGATCGGACAACCATCGTCGGGGAATTCGCGCTGCAACAGATTGAGCGCGGCGAGGAAGCCTTTGAACGGCCCCCCACGCAACGGCTCGCGGGCGGACTCGCGCTCCTTGGCCTGAAAGGCTTCCAGGCCACCGAGCTGATAGACCCGTTCCGACTCATCGGAAAACAGCACGGCGTCACCGTCGAAGGCGATCCGCAGTTCGGCGCTGGCGGCGCGTCGGGCGCCACCGGAAAGAATGGTCGCCGCGGCGAACCCGGCGTCCAGTGCGCTGCGCACATCTTCGGCGTGGGTGGAAAGAAACAGGTCGCAGCCAAAGGCCGCTAGGTAGGGATAAGGGCTGCGCCCACCAACAAACGCGGCCCGGGAAATATCCAGGCCGTAATGCTGAATCGAGTTGAAGACCCGCAGGCCGGTGTCGGCACTGTTACGCGACACCAGCACCACCTCGACCCGCGCCCGGCCGAGGCTGGCATTGAGGCTCAAGAGTTTTTTCACCAGGGGAAAAGCATCGCCCGGTTCGAGGGACTCCTCCTCGTGATCGATCTGATACTTGCGGTAGGCCTCGACCCCCTCGGCCAGATAGACCTTATGGCTCTCGCTGAGATCGAACAGGGCCCGCGATGAAATCGCCACCACCAGTTTACCGCCCAAGCCCTTTGCCATATCCCTTCCCCCCGATGCTGCGATCAACCGTTATGCCGGTCGATAAAACTCAACGCCTGATACAAGGCTTCCATTTTCGGCAGCTCGCATCCCGCCGCCTTGGCCGCGGCCAATGGCGCGGCATAGATGGCCGACAACTCCAGCGCACGCTTGTGCTGGTAGTCGTGGTACATGCTCGGCCAATAGTCCGGCATGCCTTCGGTCACCTTGAACAAGTGCTCAGCATAGCCGTCCGGCATGCTGTGACCACAGGCCAGGGCGCCTTGCACCACTTCACGCATCAAGGCCTGAATCAGCTCGCGGCTGTCGGCATCGGCCATCAGCGGCGTGGTGCTGGCGTTGAGCAATACCGACAAACCGTTATAGGGCACGTTCCACACCAGTTTCTGCCAGCGCGCCTGCTGCAGGTTGGCCATGGCCTGGGAGCCGATACCGGCCTTGCGGAACAGTGCCGCCCCCTCCTCCACTATCGCCTGGCGCTGCGACTCGTCCTGCGCTGCCGGGCCACTGTGATACCCCAGGTTCACCGCGCCCAGCGCCTGATGCTCGATCACCCCGGGGCCGGCACGGTGCACGCAGATAAAACACAGGCCGCCCAACAGATGCAGCGAGTCGGGAAGCAGGTCGCGCAGGCCATCTTCCACATCCAGGCCATTCTGCAGCAACAGCACCTTGGCGCCGGGAGCCGCCGCGCGAAGAATCGCCGGAGCCAGCTCGGCGTTGCTGGTGGTCTTGGCCCCCACCAGCAGCCAATCGCAGGGCGGCATATCTTCGGCACTGGCATAGGCCTGGACCGGGTTCAGGGTCAGCTCACCATGCACCGCGCTATGCAGTTGCAACCCCCGCTCGGTGACCGCGGCGAATTCGCTGCGCAGCAGGAAATGCACATCCAGGCCGGCTCGCGCCAGCAACACCCCGTAGAAACCACCGATCGCTCCGGTACCGATAATGCCGATTCGCGGCGTGTGGACTGCTTCCATCAAGGCAACTCCTCTGGAATTCGATTCAGCGCCTGTGCCAGTCGCTCGCTGAGCTCGCCGGGTGTCAGGCGCGACTGCAAAGCCCCATAAAACTCACCGTCGCGTACCACGAACAGTGCCGGCAAGTGAAACACCTGATAACGCTCGACCGCGCCGCCATTGTTTCCCGCATCGATCCAGCACAACCGCTCGATCGGCAGATCGAAGCCGGGCAACTGCTGCCGGGCCCAGCGACAACTGGCGCAGCCGACACTGGTGAATATCACCATTGAAACACCGCTCATCGCCAACAGCCGCTGATCGATATCGAAATCAGTCAGCTCCAATTCGACCACTATACTGGGGGAAACAATGTCACATAGCCGACACTCGGAGTCTGCGTTCATGGGACGTTTCATTCCTCATCCTGACGATGTTCCGGTTGAGATGACCTTACGCGAGCACGCATGTATTTCGCGGCAACGGTTGCACACTATCAGCCTCGGCGGCATGGCTTGCAATTATCACCGCGCCTGGCGCCGCGGCACCGCACTGGAAATCTGCATCCCCACTCTGGGTGAAAACGCCCGCTACAACGGCTATGTGGCCTGGTGCCTGCGACGCAAGCATGGCTATCTGGTGGGGATCGCCTTCATCGACGAGCAGACCCTGTTTCATGCCCGGATGAGTGAGCAGGTGTGCCAGATCACCCACTACTGCCACCTGCATGAGCCCCAGGCTGAGCAGCGACAGATCGAAGCCCTGGCCCAGCAATGGGTCGAACAGCATGCCGCCGAGTTCTCCCATGACCGGGTTCACCAGGCTTTTATGCAGCCAGCGCTGGATTAAACCCGCCTCTGCCCATTGTCGAGCCCCGGTGTAACGCGCTAAGGTTCGGCTCCCCGACGCGCTTAAATCCGCTGTGCACCGCCGCGCGGGGATCGCTGGCGGCCGGCACCCGTGACCTGACGAGTAACACGATGGCTGATTTACCGATCAACGACCTTAACGTCGCCTCCAACGAAACCCTGATCACTCCCGACCAGCTCAAGCGTGACATCCCGCTGAGCGACGCCGCCCTGCGCACCGTGACCAAGGGTCGCGAAGTGATCCGCAATATTCTCGACGGCACCGACCACCGCCTGTTCGTCGTCATCGGCCCGTGCTCGATCCACGACATCAAGGCGGCTCACGAATATGCCGAGCGCCTGAAAGTCCTGGCCGCCGAAGTCCGCGACACCCTTTATCTGGTGATGCGCGTGTACTTCGAGAAACCACGGACCACCGTTGGCTGGAAAGGCTTGATCAACGACCCGTACCTGGACGACTCGTTCAAGATCCAGGACGGCCTGCACATCGGTCGCCAGCTGCTGCTGGACCTGGCCGAGATGGGCCTGCCGACCGCCACCGAAGCGCTGGACCCGATCTCCCCGCAATACCTGCAGGACCTGATCAGCTGGTCGGCGATCGGTGCACGTACCACCGAATCCCAGACCCACCGCGAGATGGCTTCCGGCCTGTCCTCGGCGGTAGGTTTCAAGAACGGCACCGACGGTGGCCTGACCGTTGCCATCAACGCCCTGCAATCGGTTTCCAGCCCTCACCGCTTCCTCGGCATCAACCAGGAAGGCGGCGTATCCATCGTCACCACCAAGGGCAATGCCTACGGTCACGTGGTTCTGCGCGGCGGCAATGGCAAGCCGAACTATGATTCGGTCAGCGTGGCCCTCTGCGAGCAGGCGCTGAATAAGGCGAAGATCAAGCCGAACATCATGGTCGACTGCAGTCACGCCAACTCCAACAAGGACCCGGCCTTGCAGCCGCTGGTAATGGAGAACGTGGCCAACCAGATTCTAGAAGGCAACCAGTCGATCATCGGCCTGATGGTCGAAAGCCACCTGAACTGGGGCTGCCAGGCAATTCCCAAGGACCTGGCCGAACTGCAATACGGCGTGTCGATCACCGATGCCTGCATCGATTGGGAAAGCACCGAGAAAACCTTGCGCAGCATGCACGCCAAGCTCAAGGACGTCCTGCCAAAACGGGTTCGTACCTGACCCCGTATCGCAGACACAAAAACGCCGGGCCAAGCCCGGCGTTTTTTTGGCGTCCCCGCTCAGAGTTTCGCGGCGTGGCGCTGATGGCGCTCCATATAGCGCTCCACATATGAGCACGACGGAATTACCGTGTAACCCATGCGGTCAGCATATTCCAACGCCTGCTCGGTCAGTGCTGCGGCAATACCACGACCACGCAGCGCGTTAGGCACGAACGTCCGATAAATATCCAGGGTCTGCTTACCCAGGTCCATATAGGTCAGGTAGGCACGATGACCGTCCACATTGGTCTCGAATTGATGACCAGCCTGGTCATGGTGGATGGACAACGCCTCGCTCATCACTACTCCTCGCGGGTCTTGGATTCTGACCCCTACCTTACCGATGTTTTTCCGGCGAAGGAACAACTACGCCACCCCGTGCCTGTCTGGACACCGAGGAGAGCTTGCCGCTCTCGCATGACCGAGCACGTTTCAAATAGTAGGCACCATTGGCACCAATGCTCAAGGGACGCTTGCGTTCAAGCTACTGGCATCAGGCCAGTTTGCTGTCGATGCGTCCTCAGACCTGTTCCCAGATACATGCAAAACGCTCGATCAAACCGCCTGAGGATCAACAACCTGAACATCGCCGGATGTTGAGATTTAAGACGAACCCACCCATTTAAAGTCACCTCAACATGGACAAAGATGCGTGAGGCGCCCCACAGATTCTGAACAAAAGTGTAGACGAGTCGATATAGATAGACTTTAGCCTACACTCCGCAAGCGCCGTGCAAAGGGGTTCTACGGCAGATACGGTCAACAAGCGCAACCTCCCAACAGGGTGACAAGGTTGCGTATTTTTTATACAGATCAATAAAAAGTTGCTCGAAAAAGATTCAACGCCTAGAATTTTTTTTGCTTCTTGCGCTACGTCAGTTTACTTACTACAAGTAATGGGTAGTATGTACGCCGGCCATTTCATCACTCGGATGAGATAGCTACTTAATAGAAAGTCCTTGAAGGGGAACACGATGAACAACGTTCTGAAATTCTCTGCTCTGGCTCTGGCCGCAGTTCTGGCTACCGGTTGCAGCAGCGTATCCAAAGAAACCGAAGCTCGTCTGACTGCAACTGAAGACGCAGCAGCTCGTGCCCAGGCTCGTGCAGACGAAGCCTACCGTAAAGCTGATGAAGCTCTGGCTGCTGCTCAAAAAGCACAACAGACTGCTGACGAAGCTAACGAGCGCGCTCTGCGTATGCTGGAAAAAGCTAGCCGCAAGTAATAATCCCTCGGGATTATTATCGAGCCGACCCATTTATTGGGTCGGCTTTTTTATTGCCCGGGTTTTCTTGCGGCAATAAAAAACCCGTCGACGCCCGGAGGCATCGACGGGTTACTGTTCCAGCCGTTACTGCTGCATATCGATAGGCAGCGCCGATACTACGGGCGCAGTGGTCGGTACGGCGATCTCTACCGGTAAACCATCTTCGGCCGCCACCACGTCGCGCACCACATCCCAGTTCATCCGCAAGTTATTGGCCAGGTCTTCACGCTTGAGCAAGGCGTTGATCACCGCGGTGTGCTTGTCCACGACCGACGGATTGCCCTTGTCATCCAGCGGCGTGTGAGCTTCCAGATAGACTTTGCCAGCGCTGATACCAAACTTGTACGGATCGTTGAGAATGCGCACCGATGTCCCCACTGGCACCATGCTCGCCATTTCCAGGACGTTGTTGTTGAACATCCGGAAGCAGCCGTGGCTGGTGCGCATGCCGATCCCGAACTTCTTGTTCGAACCGTGGATCAGGTAGCCCGGCGTGCCCAGGGTGAACTTGAATGGCCCCAACGGATTGTCCGGACCCGCCGGCACCACGTTTGGCAGCGGGTCACCGTCGGCGGCGTGCTCGGCCTTGATCGAGGCTGGCGGAGTCCAGGTCGGATTCGGCGTCTTCGCGACAATGCTGGTATGGGCGATCGGCGACCCCCAACCTTCCCGGCCGATACCCAGGGGGAAGGTGTACACCACGTTCCGCCCTTTCGGGTAGTAGTACAGGCGATATTCAGCCAGGTTGATCACGATGCCTTCACGAGGTCCCGGCGGCAGGATGAAACGCGTAGGCAACACCACTTCGGTGCCCGCGCCCGGCAACCAGGGATCCACTCCCGGGTTGGCCGCGACCATCTCGTAATAGCCCAGGTCGTAGGTCGTGCCCAGGTCGGCAAAGGTGTCTTCGTACTTGGCCTTGATCACCTGTACCTGACCGACGATATCTTCGCCCGGTGGAGGTAGAGGCAGTTCCAATGCGGCAACGGGGCCGGCCACACAGAAGGCGGCAAGCGTCAGGCAACGGGTGACGACAGGAAAGCGCGGCAACATCCGGAAAATCCTTCGCATGATCAACGAGTAAAAAAGTGATTGTACACCCGCCCCCGTGGCTGCGGGAGCGACAGTTGCATCAGCGCAAGAAGGGAGCCGGGCGAGAACTTGCTGCCTTACAGCTCGAAACGCAACTCTGGCCAGATCGGTGGCGTGCCGCGCTTTTGCGATTCGAGGATCGCCCGGCACAACGGACACAGGCGCTGGTCCTGGAAAATGGTCCGGTCGACACTCGACCAGCGCGGTTGCGCGGGCAGCAAGGTGCCGCACAACGTGCGATCGGCAGAGCCGCCCAGCTCCAGCTGACGCGTCACCAGGTGCACCCGGACTTCCTGGCAGGCGAACAGGTCGAGCTGTTCGTCAGGCTCGATCAGTTGGTAGGCAAACAGGGACCAGGCGGGACGCGGCATCGGGGGCTCCAAATCGGGGGCGCCACATTAGCCGAAACACTGCCGGTAGAAAAGCGTCAAAGCAGCGGTTTTAGCGTCGGCCAGACATTTTCCAGCAACTTGCCCTGAGCGGTGACCGCAGGGTGGATGCCATCGGCCTGCATCAGCTCGGGATTGCCGCCGACTCCTTCCAGAAAAAATGGCACCAGCGCTACGTTTTTTTCATTCGCGAGCTTGCTGTACACCTCGGCAAACGCCTGGGTATAACGCACGCCGTAATTGGGTGGCAGCTGCATGCCAAGCAACAGCACCTTGGCACCACTGGCCTTGGAACTGTCGATCATCGAAGCAAGATTTTGTTGCAATTGCGTGGGCTGTTGCCCACGCAGGCCATCGTTGCCGCCCAACTCGAGAATCACCAGCTCTGGCTTGTGCTCTGCAAGCAGCGCCGGCAGCCGCGCCTGGCCACCTGCGCTGGTGTCTCCACTGATGGAAGCATTGACCACCTTATCGTTGAAACCTTCGCTCTTGAGCCGTTGCTCGAGCAGCGCCACCCACCCCTGCCGGGTATCCAGGCCGAAAGCCGCGCTGATACTATCGCCAACGATCAGGACTGTACCCGCCGCTGCGTTCTGGGCCATGCATATCAAGGCCAGGCCAGCACTCAAAAACCACACACGCATCGGATTCTCCATGGGCGCAAGCATTCTCACTGCGCGGAACCTTAGCAAAGTGGTTCCCAGCGCGGAAGGTGAACTGACCATCCTGCACGAACTCAGCCTGGAACTGAACAAAGGCGACAGCCTGGCCATCGTCGGCAGTTCCGGCTCCGGAAAATCCACCCTGCTCGGCCTGCTGGCCGGGCTCGACCTGCCCAGCAGCGGCGAGGTTACCCTGGCAGGTCGCAGCCTCGGCACATTGGACGAAGACCAGCGCGCCCGAATCAGGGCCGAGCATGTGGGCTTTGTCTTCCAGTCGTTCCAACTGCTCGACAGCCTCAATGCCCTGGAGAACGTCATGTTGCCCATGGAGCTGGACGGCCGTCGGGATGCCCGCGAGCGTGCGACCGAACTGCTCCAGCGCGTCGGTCTCGGGCAGCGCCTGAGTCACTCGCCTCGCCAGCTCTCCGGCGGCGAACAACAGCGGGTGGCCATCGCCCGCGCCTTCGCCGCCGAACCTGACGTGCTGTTCGCCGATGAGCCGACCGGCAACCTCGACAGCCACACCGGCGAGCGCATCAGCGACCTGCTGTTCGATCTGAACAAGGAAAGCGGTACGACGCTGGTCCTGGTCACTCACGATGAACGCCTGGCCCATCGTTGCCGGCGCCTGATCCGCCTTGAAGCCGGCCTGCTGGTCGCCCCCCTGGAGCCTTGATGGCACGCCTGCCGCTGTTGCGCCTGTTCAGCCTTGCCGTTCGCCAACTTCTGCGCGACGCCCGCGCCGGAGAACTGCGGGTATTGTTCTTCGCCCTGGTGGTGGCTGTAGCCGCCAGCACCGCCATAGGCTATTTCGGTGCGCGCCTCAACGGCGCGATGCTGCTGCGCGCCACGGAGTTTCTCGGCGCGGACCTGCTGCTTGAAAGCAGCTCTCCAGCAAGGCCAGAGCAGATACAAAGCGGCCGGGAACTGGGCCTGCAACATGCGCAGGTGGTGGAGTTCTCCAGTGTGATCGCCACCGACAATGGCATCCAGCTTTCCAGTATCAAGGCCGCGGACGACGCCTACCCGCTGCGCGGCGAACTGAAAAGCGCCCCGGCCCCTTACGCGACGGAAGAAACCGGCGGTGGTCCACAACCGGGTGAAGCCTGGGTCGAAGCTCGACTATTGACCGCGCTGGACCTGAAAATCGGCGACAGCATCGACGTCGGGATGAAAACCCTGCGCCTGAGCCGGGTACTGACTTACGAACCGGATCGCGCCGGCAACTTCTATAGCCTGACCCCCAGGGTCCTGATCAACCTGAGCGACCTGAACGCCACCGGCGTGGTGCAACCGGGCAGCCGGGTCAGTTACAAGGAGCTCTGGCGCGGTCCGGGAAGCGCCCTGGAAACCTATCGCCAATTGATCAAGCCAGGCCTGGCGGCCAATCAGCGCCTGCAGGATGCCCGAGATGGCAACCGCCAGATCGGCGGAGCCCTGGGCAAGGCCGAGCGCTACTTGAACATGGCCAGCCTGGTGGCGGTGCTGCTGGCAGGCGTGGCGGTTGCCCTGTCCGCTGCGCGCTTCGCTTCCCGCCGTTTCGACGCCAGCGCGCTGCTGCGCTGCCTGGGCCTGTCCCGCCGGGAAACCATGCTGCTGTTCACCCTGCAACTGGCCCTGCTCGGCATCCTGGCCAGCATCGTCGGCGCGCTGCTCGGCTGGCTCGCCCAGCTTGGGCTGTTTTACCTGCTGCATGACCTGCTACCCACCGATGTGCCTCCTGGCGGGCTGCTTCCCGCTGTCGCCGGTATCGGCACCGGCCTGGTGGCACTTGGCGGTTTCGCCTTGCCGCCACTGGCGGCGCTGGGGCGTGTCCCACCCTTGCGGGTGTTGCGCCGTGACCTGCTGCCGATCCCCCCAAGCACCTGGATGGTGTATGGCGCCGCCTTGCTGGCCCTGGGCTTGATCATGTGGCGCCTGAGCCTGGATCTGCTGTTGACCTTTGCCTTGCTCGGCGGCGGCGTCATTGCTGCCCTGGTTCTGGGCGGATTACTGCTGCTGGCCCTGCAGAGTCTGCGTCGCTTGCTGGCCAAGGCATCGCTGCCATGGCGCCTGGGGCTGGGCCAACTGCTGCGGCATCCTTTGGCCGCTGCCGGGCAATCCCTGGCCTTCGGCTTGATTCTGCTGTCGATGGCCTTGATTGCGCTGTTACGTGGAGAATTGCTCGACACCTGGCAAAACCAGTTGCCCAAGAACGCACCAAACTATTTCGCGCTGAATATCCTGCCCGCGGACAAACAAGCTTTCACCGACAAGCTGGTGGCGCTTTCCGCCCCTTCCGCGCCGCTGTATCCGGTAGTGCCAGGGCGGCTGATCAGCATCAACGGCGAACCGGTCCGGGAAATCGTCAGCAAGGACTCCAGTGGCGATCGCGCCGTGCAGCGCGATTTGAGCCTGACCTGGGCCGCGGATCTGCCAGCGGGCAATAAGATCACCAGCGGCTCGTGGTGGGCACAACAGCCCGAAGGGGATTTACCTGGCGTCTCGGTCGAGGCCCAGGTGGCCGAAAGCTTGAAACTCAAACTCGGCGACCAGATGACATTCAGCGTCGGAGGGGTCAATCGCGAGGCCAGGGTGACCAGCCTGCGGGAAATCAACTGGGACAACTTCCAGCCCAACTTCTTCATGATCTTTCAGCCGGGCACGCTGCGGGATCTACCCGCCACTTACCTGACCAGCTTCTATCTGGCTGCGGGTCATGACCAGCAGGTGGTCGAGTTGTCCAGGGCGTTTCCGGCAGTGACCATCCTGCAAGTGGAGGCTCTGCTCGAACAACTGCGCAGCATCCTGGCCCAGGTCACCCTGGCCGTGGAATACGTGCTGCTGTTTGTACTCGCCGCCGGCATGGCCGTGCTGTTTTCCGGACTGCAGGCCACCCTGGACGAGCGTATTCGTCAGGGCGCCCTGCTACGGGCGCTGGGTGCGGAACGACAATTACTGGTCAAGGCCCGGCGTATCGAGTTCGGGCTGCTGGGAGCCGTCAGCGGGCTACTGGCGGCATTGGGATCGGAACTGGTGAGCCTGGTGCTGTATCGGTTTGCCTTCGACCTACCCTGGCATCCACATCCTTGGCTGTTGCTCCTGCCTGTTATCGGTGCCCTGCTGATCGGCGGTGCCGGTGTCTACGGGACACGCCGGGCATTGAATGCCAGCCCACTGACAGTACTGCGCGAGGGGTAAGCCCCTCGCAGGCAGTTCATTTCACGTATTCGATCTGATTGATCCACCAGCACATTTCTCCACCAGGCGTCTGCACTATCGCCTCGTCGCCGACTTCTTTCTTCAAGAGCGCCCGGGCCATGGGTGAATCGATAGAGATGTAATCCTTCTGCCCGTATATCTCGTCATAACCGACGATACGGAAACGCTTGGTTTCACCCTCTTCATTCTCGATATCGACCCAGGCGCCGAAGAAAACCCGACCCTCCTGTTCCGGCGAATAAGACACGACCTTCATGTCTTCGAGTCGCTTGCGCAAGTAGCGAACCCGGCGATCAATTTCCCTCAGGAGTTTCTTGTTGTATTGATAATCGGCGTTTTCACTTCTGTCCCCCAGGGAGGCCGCCCAAGTGACTTTCTGCGTCACATCCGGACGCTTCTCCCGCCATAGGTAATCCAGCTCGCTTTTCAGAGCCTCGAAACCTTCCTGCGTAATGAGTTTGGTACTCAATTGGTTAAATTCCCCATGCAGAGCCTTATGAGCCGTTCAGCATTATGGGTCAACCGGAGCACTGAGAACCAATATTGAGCAAAATAAATCTTCCAGTAAGACGCATGCCATCGGAACATCCACCATCTAGAATGAATCGATCTCTAGGCTCTGTATGAAAAGCGACTGCCTTGGTCATGCGAGGTAAAAACAAGCTCATGTGCAAGTCCGATCAGAACGCTCATCAAAGAACATGCATGCCCCCCATTTCTCCCGTCTCCTGCCCAACCATTACTAGCCGACTATTTCATACAGATCACATATTGCCTTACATGAAAAAACACCCAGGGACTAAAATAGACACTTGCGATTTCAACTGAGGCGCCTTACTCGTCGTCGTTGAATAAGGTACTAGATATGCTATGCAGACTATTATTGAAGGTCACTGTCTCATTGAAGCCTTTTACAATATTGCTCAGTTTTTTACGGGTACTGGATAGCTGCGCTAATCTTTCCACAAGCTCGGCATTTTTTTGCTGGATCCCGATGTCCCGTTTTTCAAGCTCGGATGCACGAACACTTTGTTTTACAGAAATTTCTTCAAGACGTTGTTGCTCCAACTGCAATAGCTCAGAGCGCCGCGCAACACTTCGCTCTCGGGACTCCACACTTTCAGCCAACTGCTGTAGCGCAACGCTGCGTTCGGCAATCACCCTGGAGTTGTGCTCTGCGGATTTATCGATAGCGATCCTCTCTTGTTGAAGCTGGCTTTGTAACTGGCGCAAGTATTCATCCTTTTCCTGAAGCTTGCGTTCTCGCTCCTGCAATTGCTCCTTTAAAAGCTCCAAGGCCTCCTGCTGCTTCACTGCAATCAGTTTTTGTTGTGCCAGTTCCTGCGCCATATGTGCAAGATTCGACAACGTGTTCTCTACATCAAAAAGCAGATGATCGGTATCCGCCCCCTGAGATACAACTTCGGTATCGGGAGCCGTATCCATCAGGAACTGATCCTTATCCAGCGAATGCTCTAGTGAGGCTTCACAACCGTCCGACTCATCCGGCATTGCATCCACAGCATTTTCACCGGACTGATCGATATCAGGGATGGTTTGAAGCTGCCTGTCTACCAAAGTCGGAACTCTGTCAGACATCGACAGGTCGTACTCATTTCCCTGGGTTAATTCCACATCATCCTCCGAAGTCAAATCGCGAACCACCTCCGCCAAGTCAGCCAGTGTGTTCTGTATACCTTGATGCAGACGTACGGCATCGACCTCCGGATCAGCAGACTGGTCAGCATCTACTCTATGTGTTGTAACACCTGACAGGAGAGCATCATTCCTGGATGAGTCGACATGACTTTCGACATTGGTGATAGCTAAGCCAGCAATACCCTGTTGAAGATCCTCGGCCAATAACGAGATCTCAGTAGAGCCCTCCCTTACATAAGCCTCGGTTTCAGCGTCCTTTTGGCATAATTCATATGGTTCTCCAATCGGCTCAGATCTGGACGGGGCATCATCAGGCAGGTCCCCTTCAAGGTCCTCAACAGTTTCTGGCGAACCATACTCGTTCGAGTCAGGAACCTCGTCCACACACTCTGTGGCATCTTTTGCAGCAGGGGGATTTTGAGAGGTCGTCTCAATAGAAACATCAAGGGCTGGAACGCTGAGTTCGGTGTCATCAATTGCAGGCAGACAAACTGTCGAAGCTTCTGATGATATGAGTTTCACCACCAAATTTTTCTTGATGGTGAGTGAACGATGCTCGGAAAGGTTCCCCGTCGGTATCACACAGCCTTTAAGGTCAATCAGATGGTAGGGAGTGCCAACACTGCCAGCAGCACCTTGTTGTCGAATCTCAAGCCGCGTTGCATGAGTAACTATCTCTTTGAAGACCTGAATAACCAGACGCCAATCGCGTTCGCTTTCAATCGAACTCAGCGCATACTCTCCCCCCTTTTTATGCAACATCGCAATATAAACTCGCGACTCTCCGACTTCAGCGCCCTCATTTAAGCTATAGGCAAGAAAATTACGCCTCAGCATAGGAATTGCAAAACTGCAGAGCACCGCACCATTCAGCACTTCTTGCTCTGCGTTTTCGATGGAAATAGTTCGTAGCAGCATCGCTGACTTAGGCTCCGTCATATATCTAAAAACATATCACACGGAGTAAAAAATACCTCCTAACAACACATGCCAGCAACCGGACAATTCCCATTCTTCAGGTAGAACTATCCGACAACTCACTACCAGAAAAGTCAACGCTTTCGATTTACCATGTTATGGCTGACAGCCTTGGCAACTCCGATCTCACTTAAGAGGAATATTCAAGCCCTTCTGCGGACTGAGCTTGAACAGCCACCAATCATAATTCGACCATAGCATGACTAACCCTCCCGCCAGCAGTAGCAGTACTAGCCCGGCCCCTCCTGTCAATATCAGTCGTTGCTGCCAGCTAAAAAAACACAGCGCGACACCAGCCACCCCCATCAACATCGCTAGAGAAGGAGCAAACCAGTAGATAAAACGATCAAGACGCAAAAGAGTGTTGAATAACCAAGAGCCTTTCAGATGAGAGGTCGGTCTAAAGATAATAATATGCATAGCGAGCGTGGCTTGGCCAGATAAAAACGGAGCTCAACCATAACTTAGCCACACAATGACAACTATCAGATTCGTCTGATTTAGTTTTCAGAGTGCTCGGATAACATACGCAGGGCACCCTCCCCCTAAATATCGAGATGCCTTGCATGGGAAGTATCATCATCGTCGACGACCATCCGTTGATTCGACTCGCCATAAGAACCGTTCTGGAACCTCACGAACACAACATCGTCGCGGAGGCGGACAACGGGGCCGACGCCGTCCAGCTGGTACGCAAGCATCTTCCAGACCTGCTCATCCTGGACTTGAACATACCCAACCTCGACGGTTTTTCCGTTATCTCCCATATAAAGTCCGCTGGACTGCCAATAAAGACACTGGTGCTGACTTCCAGCAACTCCAAGAACTTCGCCTTGCGCTGTTTGCAGGCCGGTGCGGCCGGGTTTCTGTGCAAGAACGATAATCTGAACGAACTGGCTAATGCGGTAAAAGCCATATTGTCGGGGTATAGCTATTTCCCCGAGGATACAATCAGCACCTTGCAACAGAATACAAACGCCGCCTGCCAAGAGAGTGTCTTGATTGCCCAACTGACCGACCGGGAAATCACCGTCCTGAAACTGCTGGCAAGCGGTCTGAATAATCAGAAAATCGCGGATGCGTTGCTGATCAGCCACAAGACGGTGAGCACCTATAAGGTCAGGCTGCTAAAACGGTTCAATGTTTCCAATCTGGTAGCGCTGGCGGAGCTGGCCAAACGCAACTCCGTAGTTTGAACCCCCGATATCGATGCAGCCTTTAGCTGGGATTCAGAAACATCGCCCCACCTCGACAGCCAGGTTGATCACCTACGGTACTTACCTACGGGTGATCAACCCCTGTCGAGCCACACGGGTCAGATGCCGGATGACTTCCGCAGCATTTTCCGAGCTGGGCGCCTGTATCACCGCAAGGTCAAAACTGTCGTTGGCAAAACGTGCCAAGGACTCGCCGTCTTCGATGAACTGGATCAGAAAGGCCGAAGGGCCTGTGCTGCGACGTGGCCAGCCATCGAGATAACGCAGCAATGTCGGCTGGTGTGTGCCGCCAAGAAGAATTTTTGGATTGCGCTGAACAAGATTCGCCGTGATTGGCGCAAGACGTACAGGAGGGTGGAGTGCATTCATCGTGTCGTGTCTCTGCCTCAATTTTCTGCCGGGCAGGTGAGAGGCAACACCGAACCAGCGCTTTAGCGGTATTTCGAAGCCGGTAGAGCTTCTGTC
Organism: Pseudomonas sp. GM17; assembly: GCF_000282175.2. Taxonomy (NCBI): domain Bacteria; kingdom Pseudomonadati; phylum Pseudomonadota; class Gammaproteobacteria; order Pseudomonadales; family Pseudomonadaceae; genus Pseudomonas; species Pseudomonas sp. GM17. The sequence continues at coordinate 5,519,783 of NZ_CP124732.1, forward strand.
GGTGATATTCCGAATCACCTGGCGCCCCGCAAGTAGCTGTTTAAATCGGCGCATGGGCAACAATCCTAGAGAAGCCGACGGGGTAGTGTCAAGAATCCCCAATAACGAAATCAGCAACGAAAAAGGCCCGCTACAAGCGGGCCTTGGGTGTTTTCCGGAAGTTACTTGGCAATCGCCGCATCGAGTGACAATTTGCCCGCGCCTTCGATCAGAACCGCAATGGTGCCGCCGAGCAGAGCCAGGGCGAACTCATAACCATTGTTCGCCATGAACAGGCCATTGCTGATGTGCACGGAGAAAATCGCCACCAGCAAGGTGAAGCTCAACCCCAACGCGGCAGGACGTGCCAACAGACCGATAATCAGCGCCAGACCGCCAAAGAACTCGGTACCGCCCGCCAACAGCGCCATCAAATGTCCTGGTGCCAAGCCGATGCTCTCCATCCACTGTGCCGTACCTGCCAATCCGTAACCACCAAACAAGCCGAAAAGCTTTTGCGCGCCGTGAGCGGCGAAAATGATGCCGACAAAAACTCGCAGGACGGTCAGGCCGTAGCCTGCACGAGTGTTCAGTACGGTTTTGATCAGTGTGCTCATGCTGTGTAGTCCTTTGTAGTGTTGGGTAATGGGTCGCTATATTAATCACAAAATCTCATGTTAAAAGTGCAAAAATAGCAAGATAACAATCAACTTTATCGATTACTTCCTTGAGACGACCTTACGCGCTTGCGGCTCCAACGATTCGCGTTCCCGGTCAAAGGCCAAATAGTATTTGTTGACGCTATTAACATAGCTGACGGCGCCCATTCCGACCTGTTCCATGGCAATGCGCTCGACCTGGAAAAACCACTGATTGGGGTTCAACCCGCGTCGCCGGGCTTCGGTCCGCATACCCTGTACTCGCTCCGGCCCCATGTTGTAGGCCGCCAGGACAAATGCCATACGCTCGCGCTCGTTGAGCTTGGGACTGGAAAAGAACTTGCGCCGGATCAACGCCAGGTACTTGGCTCCGGCCAGCACATTGTTATCGAGGGTCTGGATGTTATTGACCCCTACCCGCTGGGCGGCTGACGGGGTGATCTGCATCAGGCCGGTCGGGCCGCTGCCGCTCCTGGCAGAGGGCTGCAACGACGACTCCTTGAAGGCCAGCGCCGCCAGGTTCAACCAGTCCATGTTCTGGGCATCGGCATGCTTCTGTAATACCGGGCGCAATTTTTCCAGGCGCTGGCGATCGGCCCGGGTCAAAGGGTTATGCACCTGATACAGGCGTCGATAGATGCGCAAGAACGCAACGTCCTGATCCGCCGGAGCCTTATAGACCTTCAGGAAACGATCGATGCTCGCCCGCAGCATCGAGGCATCCCGCCGCACGAACCAGTGCTCCTCGCCAGGCTCGCTGATGACCAGTTGCCGATCAAAACGCAGCTTCGGCAGGACTTTGCCCCAGCGCTCGGCAATGGGCTTCTCGACGATGGTCAGGTGAAAGATCCCGCCCTGGACCATTTCCAGGACATCTTCGACTGCCAGGCTCGGATCGACCCACTCGACCTTGACCGGCGCCAGCTTATGCAGCGCCAGCTTCTGATTGATCTGGCTCACCGCATCCCCGGCAGCGCTGCCTGTGGTCAGCGCCAGGGTCTTGCCGGAGAGCTGTTCAGGCCGGGTGTAGCGCCGCTCGCCCTTGATTCCCACCAGCAGCAACGGCACGTTGCTGGCGACCGGTTCACTGGGGCTTACCGCTTGCCCCGGTAGCGCCTCCAACAACTCTCCTGGAGCGACCAGATCCCCCTCGCCACGCTGCAGCGCACCGAGCAATTGATCCTTGGCTTTGGGAATGATCTTGAGACTGATTTCCTGACCGTCGCGAGCGTGACCATTGAGGTACTGCTCAAAGGCGCGCAGACGGTGATATTCGACACCGATGGCCTGGCCCTGGACTTCACCGGAGCTATTGCGACTCTGGTTGACCAGCACGCGCAAGACCCGGCTGCTGCGAATGTCCGCCAGGTCGCGAACCTTGCCCGCTACGGCCGCTTCCGGAGGGCCAGCCAAGCGTGCTACCGCCGGCAGGGGCAGCAGCAACGACAAGCACAACGCTAGCAAAACCGAGGGTCGCGTCATCCGCTCTCCGGGAAGAATACTGTCCGGGTTTTCGAGCAATGGCGAAAACGCGGGCGACAGAAACAGAGCGCCTAGAGCGCTGACAAGATGTGAAAGACTGGCACAACCACGGCTGGCAAACCAACCGCAGCCTTTCTTCCGGCATCAAGAGACAGCTTCAACTCGTTGTAGTTCTTGGCTTTTCTTATAAATCTACAGCTCTGATATGCTTTCCGGCCGCAGGCGGAGATAGCACCATGCAACTCATCGATATCGGCGTCAACCTGACCAATCCAAGTTTCGCCGAAAAACATCGCGCAGTACTGGACCGTGCCTATGCCGCCGGCGTCTGCCAACTGGTGCTCACTGGCACCAGTGTCGAGGGCAGCGAACAGGCACTCGAGCTGTCGCGGCAACTGGATGAAAGTGGCCGCCAACTGTTCTCTACCGCCGGGATTCATCCACATTGCGCCAGCGACTGGAATGCCGACAGCGCACAGCGCTTGCGCAGCCTGCTCAAGGAAAGCAGCGTCAAGGCCGTGGGCGAATGCGGCCTGGACTTCAATCGGGACTTCTCCCCCCGAGGGCAACAGGAAAAAGTGCTGGAGGAACACCTGGCCCTGGCCGTTGAACTGCAACTGCCGGTCTTCCTCCACGAACGCGACGCCAGCCAGCGCCTGCTGGAAATAGTCCGCGACTTTCGTGACCGCTTGCCGGCCGCGGTGGTGCATTGCTTCACCGGCGAACAGCGCGCGCTGTTCAACTATCTGGACCTTGACCTGCACATTGGCATCACCGGGTGGATCTGCGACGAGCGCCGTGGCACTCACTTGCACCCGCTGGTACGAGAGATTCCCCGCGGTCGCCTGATGCTCGAAAGCGACGCCCCCTATCTGTTACCCCGCAGCCTGCGCCCCAAGCCGAAGAACGGTCGCAACGAACCGGCCTACCTGACCGAAGTGTTGCGCGAGGTGGCCCTGCATCGCGGCGAGAGCCAGGAAGAGCTGGCGGCCCACAGTACCGCCAGCGCCCGAGCCTTCTTCGCCTTGCCCGAGATTGCTTGACGCATATCAAGATTTGACTCTCTGCATAGCGGCACAATAATGGCACCTTGCCAATACTGTTCCGCTTAATCAGAGAAGACCTTCCATGGGTGCCTGGCTCAGCAATATCTCATTGAAATACAAGTTCTGGGCGGTCAATGCGGTCGCCTTCGTGACCACCCTGCTACTGGTCCTGTACGCCGTCCAGCTGGAGCAGCAAGCGCGTAGCCAGGCCTCACAAAACAACGCCAGGGCCCAGGCGAGCCTGCTCGGCGCATGGCCCTCCAGGCAAGCGCTGCCCAATGCCGAGAATCTGCTGAGCTTCGCGGCCGGCCAGACCCCCAGCCTCGATCAGCGCTCCCTGCCGCAGTTGAGCAATGCCAATGGATGGGTGGCCTTCGATGAAATGCCGCTGTTCGGCGAAAACCCTCTGATCGGCGCGCAAGTGCTGCCCCGGGCCGATGGCCAACGGATTGCGGTGCTTGCCCATGGGCCAAGCCTGCGTCAGGTGTTCAGCGAACGCTTCAGCCAGTACGCGGTGGCCGTGTTCATTCTGATGCTGGCGATGCTCGGTGCTTCGCAACTGTTGATCCGTTTCCTGCTCAGCCAACTGAACACCCTCAAGGATGTGATGCTGCATGTGGAGAAGACCGGCGACCTGTCGGCCCGCGTGCCTCTGTCGTGCACGGACGAGGTCGGCCAGATGGCCAGCGCCTTCAATGCGATGCAGGCGGGTTACCAGCGGGTGGTCAACACCGTCGCCAATACCGCCCGGCAACTGGATATCGGCGCCGCACGCCTGGCATCGAGCATGAACGACGTGCGTCACGGCATGCTGGGCCAGCAAAGCGAAACCGATCAGGCCGCGACAGCGATCAACGAAATGTCCGCCACCGTCTATCACATCGCCCAGCACGCCGGCGCCACCCGGGATCGCTCCCAGGCCGCCGATGTCCTCGCCGGCAGCGGCCAGGAAGTGGTCAGCCGCGTGCAGAAGTCCATCTCCGGGCTCTCCAGCGGCGTGCAACAGACCGCCGAGATGATCCAGCGCCTGGCCGAGGACAGTCAGAAGATCAATGGCGTGGTCAACGTGATCCACAGCATTGCCGAGCAAACCAACCTGCTGGCGCTCAATGCCGCAATCGAAGCGGCGCGCGCCGGTGAAATGGGCCGGGGGTTCGCGGTGGTCGCCGATGAAGTACGCAACCTCGCCAAACGGGTGCAGACCTCCACCGACGAAATCACCCGGATGGTCTCCGCCCTGCAGGCAGGTACCCGCGACGCGGTGGACTTCATGCAGGAAAGCTCGTTCAAGGCAGACGATTGCGTGCAGCAGGCACAGGAAGCCGGCGCAGCGCTGGCGGAAATCACCACGGCCGTGGCGCAGATGCGTGAAAGCAATACCCAGATTGCAGTGGCCGCCGAGCAGCAAAGCCAGGTGGCGGAAGAAATGAATCGCGCCGTGGTGAGTATTCGCGACGTCACCGAAAACACGGTGCAACAGACTGTCGACTCGGCGACCACCAGCAACGAACTGGCGACCCTGGCTGGGGAACTGAGCAAGGCCATCGGTCAATTAAAGCTTTAAAAACGCGAGTTTCGTTGCAGCAGGATCAGCCTCCCTGCCGCGGCGAAACCCTTGCCAAGCTATCGCCCCCATAGCCAGCCTTGATTCGCCGCCCCCTCGCGTGGGGCCTATCCTTTGATACATAGGCTTCTACGAATCAAGGATCACTGTCATGGGTAAACGTCACCCCAACCTCCCCGCCTGGCAATGGCGCTCCTACCCGCATAACCACCGCAACCCGACCAACCTGGTGTTGCACCTGATTGCAGTGCCGCTGTTCATCGTCGGCTTTCTGTTGCTGGTTTCAGGAGTATTCGGCTTGAGCTTCACCAACGTCGCCATCGGCGTGGTCGGCCTGCTCGCCGCTTTGGGCCTGCAGCGTCACGGCCATAGCCTGGAGGCCCAAGCCGCCGAGCCGTTCAGTGACCGTAAAGATGCAGTCCAGCGCCTGCTGGTAGAACAATTCGTGACCTTTCCACGCTTCGTCCTCAGCGGCGCCTGGTGGCGTGCATGGCGCAAGCGCCACCGGCATTGAGAGGGGTTCAACCGAAGATGGTGACCGTCTGCCGGCTGAGCGCAATCAACCGGCCTTCGGCACTCCAGAGTGCCGCGGCCGCATGCCCGTAACCGTCACGGGCATGTTCGATATTCACCCGGTACTTGCACCAGTCCAGGGTGCTCAACGCCAGCAGCGGCTGCACGAATTCAATGGTCCAGGTCAGGGTACTGCCGGGTGCCGGGCTGGTCAGGTGTGGTAACAAGGCCGGCGGCCAGGCGTCCACCAGTGCGAGGATATGCGCCTCAGTCATGGGCTCTTCCTTGACGTCGCCCCGCAGGCGCACCCAACCGCCCATGTCCCGCGACTTGTTGCCGGTGAACGGCATGCCACCGATGCTCCAGCGCATTGCCAGATGGCGCATGAACTCCGGCGTCACGCCCTTGACGTAAGGCAGTTCCGGGCACTCGTCCCAATGTTTCATGCTGGGCGCTTCCTCGGCGACAACCGTCACCTCGGACGGCCGAGAGGCACCAAAACTGCCCTGTACCAGGGTCACTACCTGACCGTTCTGCACCGCACGCCCCAGCACCTGGCTGACGGCCTTGCCTTCGCGCAGCACCTCGACTTCAAAGCTGACCGGCACATCGGGGGTGACCGGACCGACAAAGGTGATCGCCAGTGAACGCACCGGACGTTCGGCGGGGACTTTTGCGCGCATGGCTTCATACTGCAAAGCCGCCACCAATCCGCCGAAACTGGCCCGCCCCTGCGCCCACTCGGTTGGAATCGACAGTTCCAACGGATGGTGGCGGACGGCATCGAGCAAATCGCAAAAGCGCATGAGCACCTCTGATCAAGAAAAGGGTTCGAGGATCTTAACCAGCAGCGCACACGCGTAAAGCACTTGTTCCCGCCAAAAAGACTGACAGATAAGCCGCCAGCCGGGAGTCAGCTACGGAAACAGGTAGCGCTCAGCTTGTCGAGCACCCGATCGGCACGCCCCTCGGCCTTGTGCATGGTGGTGTGCCAGACCGGAACACAAGGCAACAGGTCCGCCTGCCGTTCGGCCTGGGCCAGCCATTGCCAGCAATCATGCCAGTCGCCCAGTGCGCCCTGAGCAGCCTTCAAGCGAGAGACCGCCTTGGGCGACAGTTCGGCCAGTTCGGGATAAGCCTCGGCGGCGTAGCGCACACGCTTGATCAGCAGGCGCAAACGGTGCCGATCGTGAGCCGGATCGTGCAGGGCCTCGTCCAGTGCCTTCCATTGCTTGGACAGGCGCTTTTCGATGCGTTTGCGCAAGCCGCGCAACAGCTCCTGACGTTGCGCCGCCCGCAGGAAACGCGGGAAGGCATCCAGCACCAGCAGCAGTTGCTGGAGTTCGGAGCCCGTCGCCACTGTCCGGTATTCATCCGCCAACCCCGCGGTACGGCGTTCCGCGGCCTGATGGTAGTCATGCTGATGCAGGTACGCAGCCAGGACCTCACGGTCGCGTAACGGCGTCGTCAGTTGCCCGACCGCCGAAGCCGCCGCTTCCAGTTGCTCGACACCAGGCAAGCCGCGCAACGCTCGCAACAGGCTGCGCAAGCGGCGCACCGTGGTACGCAGATCGTGCAGCGCCTCGGGGTCGGTCACCGCCTGCAAACGCGCCTGGCACGCCAGCAAGCGCACCTCCAGCCCCAACACCTGCGCCACCAACCGATCAACCAAGGCAGACATCATTGACTCCCGAAACGAATGACCCGGCTCGCAGCACAAAGACTGCGGCCGGGCCCTGGCATGACTGGCAGGCGCGCTCACGACGCCTGCGAGACGGAAACTGAAGAGCGCTCTTCAGTCTAGCGGCAAACGACAGCCTTGCGATCAGCGGCCGGCGCGCGACTCACGAATATAGAAACGGGCTTTCTCGGCTTTTTTGGTGCAGCCCTCGAAGGCTTCGAATTGCTGCTGGGTCTTGGCCCCGGTCAGCAGCGACAGGGCCTTGGAATAGCTGACTGTGCCAGCGAAACCTTCGGCCTTGGCCAGGTCCAGTTCATGCCAGGCCGCATCCAGTTGCGTACCGCAGCTGTCGCGATAGGCGGTCTTGCCAGCACAACCACCGAGTACCAATGCAATCAACGGTAGACAGATCCAGGCTTTCATCAATGACACCTCAAAGTAGGGGGGGAAACAGTCGTGAACGATAAGAAGCAATTGCGAACAATAAAAACAATCGTGAACGTAAGACGATCGCCGCCACTAAAAGTGCCTTGGCTCGTCAGGGAAAATATAGCCGCGCGAGCATAACCCCATGCGGCAAAACACTGGAAAAAATCCCTCTATCCAGGGCCCGCAGAGGCCGTCAGTGATTGAACCGAGACCCTCGATGGGTGCATTGTGGAAACCTGTCTGGCGAAGGATCGAGTCATGAAGAAACGTGTCGCACTGGTCCTGGGCTCTGGTGGTGCCCGGGGTTACGCCCACATCGGGGTGATTGAGGAAATCGAAAGACGTGGTTACGACATTGCCTGTGTCGCGGGCTGTTCCATGGGAGCGGTGGTCGGTGGTATCTACGCCGCCGGCAAACTGGACGACTACCGCAGCTGGATCGAAAGCCTGGACTATCTGGATGTGCTGCGGCTGGTGGATGTCAGCTTTCGCCTGGGGGCGATACGCGGGGAGAAAGTATTCGGCCAGATCCGCAAGATCGTCGGCGAAATCAACATCGAAGACCTGCGCATCCCTTACACCGCAGTGGCCACCGACCTGACCAACCAGCAGGAAATCTGGTTCCAGGAAGGCTGTCTGCACCAGGCCATGCGGGCTTCGGCGGCGATCCCCAGCCTGTTCACCCCGGTCATGCAAGGCAATCGCATGCTGGTGGACGGCGGCCTGCTCAACCCGCTGCCCATCGTGCCGGTGGTCTCCAGCCACTGCGACCTGATCATCGCCGTCAACCTCAACTCGACCAACCAGCGTCGTTACCAGTTGCCGGTGATCCAGCGCCCCGCCGCCTTCAAGAGCCGCTTCGACAGCCTGATCAACTCCCTGGGCTCGCACCTGCCCTTTCGCCGCAAGCAAGCCGAACAACTGCTGCTGCTCGAACAGGAAGCACTGCGCAGCGAGGCAGCCGACATCGGCAACCCCTGGATCGAATCCGCCGAGCCTGAAGCGCAGCAACCGGCCGCGGCTCCGGAAACCGATGGCGCCCCGAAATCGGCCACCGGCTCGTTTATTATCGATAACGTCGGCCCCGCTTCCCTGCTGGACCTGATCAACCAGAGCTTCGAGGTCATGCAGACCTCGCTGGCCCAGTACAAGATCGCCGGCTACCCGCCGGACATCCTGATCAACGTACCCAAGCGGGTGTGCCGCTTCTTCGAGTTCTACAAGGCTCCGGAGCTGATCGCACTGGGACGGGAAATTGCCAGCGACACCCTGGACCGCTACGAGAACGAACTGAACTGAAAGAGGGCCGCGAGCCCGCTCACTCCTCCGCCCCCAGCAAACGGTACCCCACCCCGGCCTCGGTCACGATAAAGCGTGGCCGGGTCGGATCGTCCGCCAGCTTCTGCCGCAGATGCCCGACCACGATACGCAGGTAATGACTGTCCTCGGTGTGCGTCGGCCCCCAGATATCCTTGAGCAGTTGCTGCTGGGTGATCACCCGCCCCGGGTGCCGCGCCAGTTGCGCCAGCACGGCGTATTCCTTGCGCGTCAACGCCACTTCGGCACCGTCGAGCAGTACCCGGCGATACGCCAGGTCCACGGTCAGCGGGCCGAAATCCAGGGCTGCTTCCTGCGCTTCGCCGACGGGCGCCTGGCGCAACAGCGCACGAATACGCGCCAGGAACTCCTGGATGCCAAAGGGCTTGGTCACGTAGTCGTTGGCGCCACCGTCCAGCGCTTCGACCTTCTGCCCCTCGCTGGCCCGCACCGACAACACCAGCACCGGTACGCCCGACCACTCGCGAAACTCGCGCAACACCTGTTGGCCGTCCATATCCGGCAGGCCGAGGTCGAGCACCAGCAGGTCCGGCTTGTTCAGCGCCGCCTGGGCCAGGCCTTCGTTGCCGGTGCCGGCTTCGAGCACTTTGTAGCCCTGGGACACCAGGCTGATGCGCAGGAATTTACGGATCTGCGGCTCGTCATCGATGACCAGGATGGTCGCGGTCTGGCTCATGGTTTCGCTTCAAGACAAATAAGTGGCGCAAGAGTAGCGCAGGCGTGGCTCTGGATCGTAAAGAACATATGCGGCCCTCCTGGCCTCGTTGGATTGACGCTTTTTTACCGGCACTCAGGCCTCTCCTTCAAACTCGGGTTGCGCCTGCAGCGGCAGGCACAAGGTGATGCAGGTACCACGCCCATCGATCCCCTCGCCCACCGTGATGCGCCCGCCATGGGCACCGACCATGCCCTGACAGATCGCCAGCCCCAGGCCGGTGCCCTGCCCGCCGCGATCACCCCGAGCCGCGGTGTAGAACATGTCGAAAATCCGCGGCCGGTCTTCCACTGGAATTCCCGGCCCCTCGTCGCTCACGGCAAACAGCAGCTCGGTATCGCGGGTCCCGACACTCAGTTGCAAACGGCCGTTGGCCGGTGAAAAGCGCGCGGCGTTTTCCAGGACATTGATCAGCGCCTGTTCGATCAGCGCCGCATGCACGAACAGCAACGGCAGTTCGGCCGGCAATTCGGTGCTGACCCGCAGCGGCGCCAGCACCACCCGCAGGCGATTCAGCGCGCTGCCAACGATATCGGCCGGCGCCACCCAGTCTCGCGCCAGCTTCAACGAGCCATGGCCAAGACGAGTCATGTCCAGCAGATTCTGAATGTAGCGATCCAGGCGCTCGGCCTCATCCCGCGTGCCTTCGAGCAGTTCACGACGGTCTTCCAGGGGGATCGCCTCCCCCAGCGCCAGCAGGCTGTCGATGCTGCCGCGCATCGAGGTCAAGGGGGTGCGCAGGTCATGGGACACCGAGGCCAGCAGCGCACTGCGCAATTGTTCGGTTTCGCCGTGCAGACGCGCCGCTTCCAGATCCTCGGCCAACTGTGCCCGGGCCAAAGCCTGGGCCAGGGGCTGGCTCAAGGCACTCAACAGGCGCCGACGCTGGGCGTTGAGCTCCTCGCCTTCTTTCGGACAGACTCCAAGCAAGCCCAGCGGGCCCTCGTCGACGGATAACGGCCACCACCACCAGCGCCCGAAAGGCAGGGTTCCGGTGCCCATCCCGGCCGGTTGATCGTGTTGCCAGGCCCAGTCGGCGGCAGCCCGTTCGGACTCGGAAAACTGCAAGGGCCCACCCGTCTCGACCTTCCAGCCACCCTGCCCGTCGCGATTGAGCAGGCACAGTTGCAGTTCCTTCCAGCCATTGAGGTGCTGCGCCGCGGCACTGATCACCGCCTGCCGGTCGGTGGCGGCGGTGAGCTTGCGCGACAGGTCCAGCAGCTCGCTGGTTTCTTCCTGGGTGTCGCGCAATGCCTGCAACTGCCGACGCTGGCGCGCCGCCAGGTTGCCGGTCAGGGCCGCCATCAACAGGAAGAACAGCAGCGTCAGCACGTCTTCCTCGCGCTGGATGGCGAAGGAGAACGTCGGCGGAATGAACAGGAAATCGTAGGTCAGGAACGACAACGCCGCGCACACCAGTGCCGGCCCGAGACTGCTGCGCACTGCCACCAGCAGCACCGCGGCGAGGAACACCAGGGAGATGTTCGGCAACGCCAGCACGCTCGCCACCGCCCACGACAGCCCCGAAGCCAGGACCGTCGCCAGGACCGCCAGGGCGTAGTCGAACCAGACCAGCGAACGCTCCACCCGCAGGCGCGGCTGGCCGGGTTCGTCCTCGCTGTCGAGCACGTTGATTTCCAGGCCCTGGGCGTTGCGCAGCAGGCGCGCCGCCAGGCCGCCGCCGAACAAACGGCGGCGCAGGCGTTTGCGTGACTGCCCCACCAGCACCAGGCTGGCGCGCCGCTCCGCGGCATGCTGGATCAGGGTCTTGGCCACCTCGCCGGCCCGCAGCAGGACCACCTCGCCGCCCAGGCGCTCGGCCAGTTGCTGGGCACTTTGCAGGCGCTGGCGAGCTTGCTCGTCAGGCACCCGGCCGTCATCCACATGCACCAGGCTCCAGGGCAGATGCCGCCGCCGGGCGACATGGCTGGCATGACGCACCAGGCGCTCGGCCTGGGCATCGCCATCGACCCCTACCAGCAAGCGTCCGCGCACCGCCGGCGCGGCCTGCCCGAGCTTGCGATACCCCTGGGCCAGATCGTCGTCGACCTGCGCCGCCGCGGCCTGCATCGCCAGCTCGCGCAGCGCGGTGAGGTTGGTCTGGGTGAAGAACGCATCGATCGCCGCCCGGGCCTGCTCCGGCACATACACCTTGCCTTCGCGCAGGCGCTCCAGCAGTTCTCGCGGCGGCAGGTCCACCAGCAGCAACTCGTAGGCTTCCTGCAGTACCCAGTCGGGCAGGGTCTCGCGGACCTGCACCCCGGTAATGCCGCGGACCTGATCGTTGAGGCTTTCCAGATGCTGCACGTTGACCGTAGTGAAAATGTCGATACCGGCCGCCAGCAGTTCCTGAACATCTTGCCAGCGCTTGGCGTGCCGGCTGCCGGGGGCGTTGGTATGGGCCAGTTCATCCACCAATACCAGCTTGGGCTTGGCCTTGAGCAGGCCGTCGAGGTCCATCTCTTCGAGCATGACCCCGCGGTATTCGGAACGCACCAGCGGCTGTTGCGGCAAACCACCGAGCAAGGCTTCGGTTTCCGCCCGGCCATGGGTTTCCACCACCCCGGCCAGGACCGTCACCCCCTGACGCAATTGCGTGTGCGCCGCCTGCAACATGGCGTAGGTCTTGCCGACGCCCGGGGCGGCGCCAAGGAAGACCTTGAGGCGGCCGCGGCCGTCATGGGACAGATCGGCTAACAGGGCGTCGGCGCGGCCGGAATCACTCATGCATTGTTCTCTCTGGACTCAAATCATCGACATACAAACTTGTAGCAGCTGGCTACAGGGCGAGCTTTTCCAGCGCCATGTTCAAGGCCAGCACATTCACCACCGGCGGGCCGACCAGAGGCTGCTCGACATGAGCATCCACCAGTTGCTGCAACGTGGCGACCGGCAGGTTGCGCGCCGCCGCGACCCGCGCCAGTTGATAGTTAATCGCCGCCGGTGGCAAGTGCGGATCCAGGCCGCTGCCCGAAGTTGTCAGCAACGCCAGCGGTACCGGCCCCTGCCCTGGCACCGCCAGCTTGTTGGCATCGACGATCACGCGGGTGGCCAGGGCCGGGTTGCTCGGTGCCAGGTTACTCGCGCTGCTGGACACCGTGGCAAAGGCCCCGGCCGATGGACGCGGGTGGAACCAGCTGTCGCCGCTGAAATCCTGGGCGATCAGGGCCGAACCACGGACCTGGCCCACGCCATCGAGCACCAGGCTGCCATTGGCCTGTTTCGGGAACGCCACCTGGGCCACGCCGGTGACCACCAGCGGATAGGCCACACCAGTGATCAGGGTCATCAACACAATCAGGCTCAAGGCCGGACGCAATACTGTGGACATCATCAAATCCTCGATTCGGTTAACGGGTTTACCCGGACTCCGTAGGAACCCGCTTGCTAGCGATGCGGTGCGTCTGGCGCACTGGGTTGACGCCATCGCCAGCAAGCTGGCTCCTACAGGGTCGCGGGGTTACACCAGATGCAAAGCCGTCAGCAGCATGTCGATCAGCTTGATGCCCAGGAACGGCACCAGGATCCCGCCCAGGCCATAGATCAGCAGGTTGCGGCGCAGCAGATGGGCCGCGCTGGCCGCCTGCACCCGCACCCCGCGCAGGGCCAGCGGAATCAGCACGACGATGATCAGGGCGTTGAACACGATCGCCGAAAGGATCGCGCTCTGCGGGCTGCTCAGTTGCATGACATTGAGCACGCCGAGCTGTGGATAAATCGCCGCGAACAGCGCCGGCAAGATCGCGAAGTACTTGGCGATGTCGTTGGCAATGGAAAAGGTGGTCAGGGCGCCACGGGTCACCAGCAGCTCCTTGCCGATCTGCACCACGTCCAGCAGCTTAGTCGGATCGCTGTCGAGGTCGACCATGTTCGCCGCTTCGCGCGCCGCCTGGGTGCCATCGTTCATCGCCATGCCGACGTCGGCCTGGGCCAGCGCCGGGGCGTCGTTGGCGCCGTCACCGCACATGGCGACCAGGCGACCGTCATTCTGCTCGTGGCGAATGCGCGCCAGCTTTTTCTCCGGCGTGGCTTCGGCCAGCACGTCATCCACCCCGGCCTCCGCGGCAATGGCGGCGGCGGTCAGCGGGTTGTCGCCGGTCACCATCACGGTGCGGATCCCCAGCTTGCGCAACTCGGCGAAACGCTCGCGGATACCGGGCTTGACCACGTCCTTGAGGTGGATTGCCCCCAGCAGTTTGCCCTTGGCGCACACCAGCAGCGGCGTGCCGCCACTCTGGGCAATCTTGTCAATCTCCCGGGACAGCGCCGGGGCCAGGTCGCCCCGTTGCAGACCGACGAAGGCCAGCACCGAATCCACCGCGCCCTTGCGATAGACCCGCCCCTGATAGTCGACACCGGACAGCCGGGTCTCGGCACTGAACGGCACGGCGGTCAGCATTTCGGCGCCCGGCTCGGGCTGTGGATAAAGCCCGCGCAGGTATTCGACGATGGATTTGCCTTCCGCCGTGTCGTCCGCCAGCGAGGCCAGCAAGGTGGCCTCGGCCATTTCCTGGTGATTGACCCCAGGCGCTGCGTGGATGGCCGCGCAACGACGGTTACCGAAGGTGATGGTGCCGGTCTTGTCCAGCAGCAGGACATGCACGTCACCCGCCGCTTCCACCGCACGACCGGATTTGGCGATCACGTTCAGCCGCACCAGGCGGTCCATCCCGGCGATCCCGATGGCCGACAGCAGGCCACCGATGGTGGTCGGAATCAGCGTCACCAACAATGCCACCAGGAACACCAGCGGCAGGCTGCCATTGGCAAAGTGGGCGAACGGCTGCAGGGTCACGACCACGATCAGGAAGATCAGGGTCAGGCCGATCAGCAGGATATCCAGGGCCACTTCGTTCGGGGTCTTCTGGCGCTTGGCGCCTTCCACCAGGGCGATCATGCGATCGAGGGTCGACTCGCCCGGATTGCTGGTAATACGCACCAGCAACCAGTCGGACACCAGCCGGGTATTGCCGGTCACCGCCGAGCGATCGCCGCCAGACTCGCGGATGACCGGTGCCGACTCGCCGGTGATCGCCGCTTCGTTGACTGCGGCAATGCCTTCGATGACTTCGCCGTCACCGGGGATCATCTCGCCGGCCTCGACCCGCACCACGTCGCCTTTGCGCAGATTGGCGGCAGGGATCACCTGGAAGCTGCCATTGGCCTTTTTCAGGCGTGCACTCAGGCCTTCGCTGCCAGCCTTGAGACTGTCGGCGCGGGCCTTGCCACGGCCTTCGGCCAGGGCTTCGGCGAAGTTGGCGAACAGCACGGTGAACCACAGCCAGAGGGCGATCTGCGCGGCGACGAAGGTCGGCACCGCGGTATCCGGCACCAGGCACAGTACCGTGGTCAGGATCGCAGTCAGCTCGACCACCAGCATCACCGGCGAACGTTGCAACTGGCGTGGGTCGAGCTTGACGAAGGCCTGTACCAGCGCCGGACGCCACAGGGCTGCGATCGAGGTTTTCTGTTGTTCGGCAGCAGTGTGTTTCGAAGCCGCGGTTTTAGCGCCGGGCATTTCGGTTACAGCCTTCTTGGAAGCAGGAACATGCATATTCATCATTAAGTCCTCAGCCCTTCATTCCAAAGGCAGCCAAGCTCAAGTGGTCGGCAATCGGGCCCAGCGCCAGGGTCGGCAAAAAGGTCAGTCCGCCCACCAGCAAGATGGTCATGGTCAGCAGCGTGACGAACAGCGGACCATGGGTCGGGAAGCTGTTCTGGCCGACCGGCGCGGTCTTTTTCAGCGCCAGGCTGCCAGCCAGGGCCAGCACCGGCAGGATGTAGCCGAAGCGGCCGATCAACATGCCCAGGCCCAGCATCAGGTTGTGGAACGGGGTGTTGGCGCCCAGGCCGGCGAAGGCCGAACCGTTGTTGGCGCTGGCCGAGGTGTAGGCGTACAGCAACTGGCTGAAACCGTGGGCGCCAGGGTTGCTCACCGCCGCCACCGGCCCCGGCAGGCTCGCGGCGATGGCGCTCAGTACCAGCACGCCGACCGGCATCACCATCAGCGTCACCACCAGCAACTGCACTTCCTTGGCCTGCAGCTTCTTGCCCAGGTATTCCGGGGTGCGCCCGATCATCAGGCCGGCGAGGAAGACCGCGATCAGCACGTTCAGCAACATGCCGTAGAGGCCCGCGCCGACGCCGCCGAAGATCACCTCGCCGACCATCATGTTGATCAGCGCGACCATGCCGCTCAGCGGACTGAGGCTGTCATGCATGCCGTTGACCGAACCGTTGGAGGCCGCGGTGGTGGTCACCGACCAGAGCACGGTGGCGGTGGTCCCGAAACGCACTTCCTTGCCCTCGAGCGGTGCGGTCTGCTCGACCGCAACGTTGTTCAGGGTCGGGTTGGGCTGGTACTCGGCCCACAGCGAGGTCGCGCCACCGATCAGGAACAGCGCCAGCATGCAGGCGATGATCGCCCGGCTCTGGCGCAGATCCTTGACGTAGTGGCCGAAAGTGAACACCAGGGCCACCGGGATCAGGATGATCGAGGCCACCTCGAACAGGTTGCTCCAGGCCGTCGGGTTCTCGAACGGATGCGCCGAGTTGACGCCAAAGAAGCCCCCGCCGTTGGTGCCCAGTTGCTTGATGGCGATCTGGCTGGCGGCCGGGCCCAATGGAATCACCTGATCGACGCCTTGCAGGGTCACGGCGTGGACATACTGGGCGAAGGTTTGCGGGACGCCCTGCCAGACCAGGAACAATGCCAGCAGCAGGCACAGCGGCAGCAGGCCGTAGAGGGTGGCACGGGTCATGTCGACCCAGAAGTTGCCCAGGGTCTTGGTCGACTTGCGGCCGATGCCACGACACAGTGCAACCAGCACCGCCAAACCGGTGGCGGCGCTGACGAAGTTCTGCACAGTCAGACCGATCATCTGGCTCAGGTAGCTCAGGGAGGCTTCACCGCTGTAGGACTGCCAGTTGGTGTTGGTCATGAAACTGACCGCGGTGTTGAATGCCAGCGTCCACTCCTGCCCCGGCAGGTTCTGCGGGTTGAGCGGCAGATGGTCCTGGAACAACAGAATCGTGAACAGCAACAGGAAGCCGGCCAGGTTGAACGCAAGCAGGGCCAGGGTGTATTTCTGCCAGCTCTGTTCGCTTTGCGCATCGACGCCCGAAAGCCGGTAACAAGCGCGTTCGACCGGCCCCAACAGCGGCGTCAACCAGGTGCGCTGGCCCTCCATTACCTTGTAGTAGAACCGCCCCAGGAAAGGCGCGGGCAGCAGCACCAAGGCAAAGAAGCCGAGGATCAGCCAATAGTCATAACTGTGCATAGCCGCTCCTAGTTCCGATCCGCGCGCAACAGCGCAACCAGTAGATAGATGAACAGCCCCACTGCCAGCAGCAGGGACACCCCGTCCAGAACGCTCATGGAATCTCTCCGTCGTACGGCAATCGCCGCGTGTGGGGCATTGTCCGCAGGGAGGCTGTAAAGGAACGAGATCGAGGGCGTGGGCGACGCATAAAGAAAGCGTAAAGAAAGGCTTTACGCGGGATTTACACCAGCCATCGGCGTGGCCAGGGGGAGGGATCGCCAGCCGGTTTGCTGCTGCACCGGAAAAGCACGATGCACGTAGAAACGAGCCTGCTCGCGATCGCGCGCCTCCAGGCTCTGCCGCCCTCCTCTGTTGCACGGCTGTGCACCAACCCAGGTGCCTTCGCCCCCGAAACAACTGGAAACATCCTCGATACGACAGCTTTTTACGCTTTACGACGGCCGTTTTCGCTCTGGCATGAGCGGTGCAGTGAGCAGTCCCGAGCATTTCATTCCGTTCCGGGAGCCACGCATGAACACACAACTCAAACCAACGCTGGGCACGCTGCATTTATGGGGGATCGCGGTCGGGCTGGTGATCTCCGGGGAATACTTCGGCTGGAGTTATGGCTGGGGCGTCGCCGGCACCCTGGGCTTTCTGCTGACCTCACTGATGGTCGCGGCCATGTACACCTGTTTCATCTTCAGCTTCACCGAACTGACCACCGCCATTCCCCATGCAGGCGGCCCTTTTGCCTACAGCCGCCGGGCCTTCGGTGAAAAAGGCGGGCTGATCGCCGGGCTGGCGACCCTGATCGAATTCGTCTTCGCGCCACCGGCCATCGCCCTGGCGATCGGTGCCTACCTGAATGTGCAGTTCCCGGCCCTGGACCCGAAGCATGCGGCGGTCGGCGCCTATATCGTGTTCATGGGGCTGAACATCCTCGGGGTCAAACTCGCCGCCACCTTCGAGTTGGTGGTCTGCGTACTGGCGGTGGCGGAACTGCTGGTGTTCATGGGTGTGGTCGCGCCGGCCTTCAGCTTCAGCCACTTCGCCCTCAACGGCTGGGCGGGCTCGGACACCTTCGGCGCGCCGGCGATTGCCGGAATGTTCGCGGCGATTCCGTTCGCCATCTGGTTCTTCCTCGCCATCGAAGGCGCGGCCATGGCTGCCGAAGAAGCCAAGGACCCGAAACGCACCATCCCCAAGGCCTACATCAGCGGCATTCTGACCCTGGTGCTGCTGGCCATGGGCGTGATGTTCTTCGCCGGTGGCGTGGGCGACTGGCGCACCCTGTCGAACATCAACGACCCGCTGCCCCAGGCGATGAAAGCCGTGGTCGGGGACAACTCCGGCTGGCTACACATGCTGGTGTGGATCGGCCTGTTCGGCCTGGTGGCGAGCTTCCACGGCATCATTCTTGGCTACTCGCGGCAGTTCTTCGCCCTCGCCCGCGCCGGCTATCTGCCGTCGTCGCTGGCCAAGCTGTCACGCTTCCAGACGCCGCACCGCGCCATCATCGCCGGCGGCCTGATCGGCATCGCCGCCATCTACAGCGATGGCCTGATCAACCTGGGAGGCATGACCCTGACTGCGGCGATGATCACCATGGCCGTATTCGGCGCCATCGTGATGTACATCATGAGCATGCTCAGCCTGTTCAAGTTGCGTAAGGCCGAGCCGCACCTGGAACGCACCTTCCGCGCACCGGGCTACCCGCTGGTCCCCGCCATTGCCCTGACACTGGCCGTGGTCTGCCTGGTGGCAATGGCCTGGTTCAACAGCCTGATCGGCCTGATTTTCCTCGGTTTCATGGTGGCCGGTTTCATCTATTTCCAACTGACCGCGCAACTGCGCGCCGATGCGCCGGCGGATGCAATGCTGACCGGGCTCCGAGGGGATGGCATCTCTCTGTAGTTGGCTTGCATGGCCGAATGCGACCTTCGAGAAGATTGATGCAAGAGAGGTTGCCGGGGCAGATCAGGCCTACAATGGAACCACTGCAAAACGCTGTAACTCGAAGTGGTATGGCAACTCGACGGGCGAAACTCCTCGCCCGCCGGTATGCCCTCAAGGAGAGCCCTATGCCCTGGTATGCCTGGTTGATTCTGGTCGTTGCAATCGGCTCGATCGTTGGCGGTCTGATGATGTTGCGCGACACCGCCAACAAGGTGGAACTGACCGATGAGCAACGCAAGCGCGTTGCTGAACGCAACGCGGAAGCGGACGCCAAGGACGCGCAGGACCGCTGACTGGATAACCCGATCGAACAGCCCCGCCCTTCTCGAAATGGCGGGGCTTTTTTATCCCTGCGGCCGGCAGCGCTATTTCTCCCAGGCAGCCTTGGCGATGTGCAGGCCATGCAAACCTTTGTAGGCCGCCCGCTCAGGCTGGCTCCAGCCTTCGAGCAATGCCTCGTCGAGCCGATAGATCTCCACACCCAACGGCCGACAGACGCTGAGTGGGTCCTGAGCCTCCGGGCCCCACATGGGCAGCGACAGATCGCCACCCGGGCAGGTCGACAACGCGCACAACAGATCGATTTCGGCAAAGAACTCCAGGTAATCGCCCTTCTGCGCGGGGCAGGCCTTCATGAAGTACATGTCGTCATGATTGAGCCCGGTGCACTGGAAGATGTTCAGCACGTCATGCACATCGAACTCGGTCAGGCCGTGGGGCAGGACCGCGCGCGTCAGGTTGGAATGGCAATGGTGATGGAAGTCCTCCCCGGTGAGCATGCGGTTCACGTAAGGATCGCAGCGCGTGCCGAGCAGGTCGTGCAAGCGCCCGCCATGCTCGTCGATCCCGTAACCGGCCAGGCTGTCATCGGTGATGGTCACCAGTGGCCGCAAAAACGGCAGGTTCGACCACAACCGGTCATGGGTACTGACATGCGCGCCCTGCAACTGCCGGGTACGCGCCGCCCACAGACGCTCCCGCGGATCGTTGGCATTCCAGACGTTGAAGTCCCCGACCTGCGGGCCGGCCGGCGTGGTCACCCGGAACACATGCCCGGCCGGCACATGCCAGGCACGCCCGGTACGGATCGGCACTTCGAATTGCTCGATCAAGGTGCGCAGGTCCTTGCTGTCACGGACACGCTGATAAAAGGCCGTGTCCACCTGCAGGGCCGAACCTTTGCTGACCTGATAAGCCGCGGGATAGTCTTTGTACATGGTTGAAACTCTCGATCAGTGGCGGGAAGAGTGGCTGAGGATGTCGAGCAGCAGCCGTTCGGAATCGTCCAGGTAAACCGCCAGGGTTTCGCTGGCGGCCTGCTTGTCGCCAGCGGCGAGCAAGTCATGGATCTGCCGGTCGCGGGCCAGCCAGGGCGATTGAAAATGCTGCTCGTCAGGGGCGGCACAGAACACCAGGCGCATCTGCGCCACGACGTTGGTGAAGAACTCATCGAACAAGGGGCTGCGCATCAGACCAACGATGTGTTGATGAAAGGCCAGGCTGTGGGTGCCCACCGAGCGCCAGTCCTCGCGCTCGCGGGCGAGTTCGCTAGCCTCGATAGCCTCGAGCATCCGGTCGGACTGGTAGTCGCGCAGCGGTTTGCTGGAGGCAATGGCCTGCAACTCCAGGGTACGGCGCACCTGGAACAGATCCCGCACTTCATCGATGCCCAGCCTGCGCACCGTGACGCCTTTATTGCGTGTGTAGCGGGTCAGGCCTTCCTGCCCCAGGCGATGCAAGGCCTCGCGAATGGTGTTGCGCGAGGCGTTATAGGCGCAGACCAGATCGTTTTCCACCAGGGCCATGCCCGGCAGCAAGCGACCGCCGATGATATCGGCACGTAATTCGAGGGTTATCTGATCGGCCAGGGACAGTACGTTGCTCATGAATATCGCCTTGCGATTGTTGAACAATCTATGGATATCCAATAGTCACTATTCATGCCAACTGATACTTGGCTCACTGACGAACCATGTCTTTCTAGCCATTCAGTAGGAAAAAATGAGGTTTCCGGGGTTAATAGTGCAATCCCCCTTCCATCAACCTTGGGTAAGATGACTCCCTAGCTGTGGAGACTTCCCCGATGCGTTACTCGCACGACCATAAAGCCCAAACCCATCAACGCATCATCAAGGAGGCCGCCGAGCGCTTTCGGCGCGACGGTATCGGGGCGACAGGCCTGCAACCATTGATGAAAGCCCTGGGCCTGACCCATGGCGGTTTTTACTCGCATTTCAAATCCAAGGACGAACTGGTCGAAAAAGCCCTGCAGGCCGCGGCGGAAGAACTCGATGCGCACTGCGCCACGCTATTTGCCCAGGAACAACCCCTGCCGGCCTTTATCGACAGCTACCTGTCCGAGTGGCACCAGACCTCCCCCGGTGAAGGCTGCCCGCTGCCCACCATGTCATCGGAGCTGGGCCTGCGCGGGCAAGCCAGCGCCACCACTGATGCAGTGCTCAATGCACGACTTGCACAGGTAGAGGCCTGTCTCGAAGGAGAAAATGCCGCCGACCAGAGCCTGGTGATCATGTCGACCCTGGTCGGGGCCCTGGTGCTGTCGCGCAGTGTCGAGAACCCCGACCTGGCCAAACGGATACTGGAGGTAACACGCGAGCATCTGAAAAAGCAGGATGGTCAGGCGGAGTGATCTCCACCAACCTCCCGCCTCGACACCGTTATTTGTAGCGAGCAGCCGCACTGCTTTTCGACAGGTTCGGCCCCAGGGCAAAACGCGCAGCTACAAAGGCCTCCCAGTCAGCCGAGTCAGGTAGCGAGGGAATGGTGATCAACTCACCCTGGTCAAAACCGGCCAGAGCCGCATCCACCATCTCGGTGGCTTCCATGATCATCTCGGCTGGAATCCCTTGGGCGTCGATGCCCGAGCGCTCCCAGATCTCAGTGCGGGTCACCCCAGGCAATACCGCCTGGACCTGCACCCCCTTACCGTCCAATTCCGCAGCAAGCGACTGAGTCAGGCTCAGGACATAGGCCTTGGTCGCGCTGTAGGTCGCATTAAAACGCTCGGGAATCAGCGCCACCACCGAAGCGATGTTGATGATCGCTCCTCTTCCCGCCGCCGAAAAGCTGGCGGCGGCCGCAGCAGCCAGACGAGTGACCGCGACCACATTCAACTGGATCATTGCCTCCAACTGATCGGTGTCGGCAACGGCCAGGCCTCCGTCAGCCGCGATACCGGCATTGTTCAGCAACAGACTGATGCTCGAGTCGGAGCGCAAGCGCTGCTCGACCTTCAGCACATCGACCTGGAGCGTCAGATCGGCCTTCAACACTTCGACCTGCACCTTGTGCTCGGCCCGTAACCGGGTCGCGGCGGTTTGCAGGCGCTGCTCATCGCGTGCAACCAGCAACAGATCGTAACCACGAGCGGCCAGCCGCTCGGCATAAACCGCACCGATGCCAGATGAAGCACCGGTGACAAGTGCCAGCCCCTTGGGGGAAATCGAATTCATGACGGCTCTCCAGAAAAGTGCTTGAGAAGGGAAAGACAAGGAATTGATACGCTGTTTGGGAAGCGGTTTGATTATAGTCATAATTTAATAAAATATTACGATCATAATTCTATCAATACGATAGATAACATTGAATGGCACAACCTTGCTTATGGTGGGCCCGAAAAACGCAAGGCCGATCAGTGATCGGCCTTGCGCATGAATTGAAGCGTCAGTTGACCTTCAATTTGTCCCGGTTGCTTTCCAGAATCGCCTTGCCGATTCCCTTGACCTCGAGCAGTTCGTCCACCGAGGCAAAAGGTCCATTGCTTTCACGATACTTAACGATCGCCTGCGCCTTGACCGCACCAATGCCGGACAGCTCGCGCTGCAAGGCCGCCGCATCGGCAGTGTTCAGATCGATCTTACCTGCCTGCTCCGAAGAGACCACCTGCGCCACTGCCGAAGTCTTGGTCTCGGCATTGACCGCAGGTGCTGCGTAGGTAATGGAGGAAAGGCTGGCCATCAGAGCGAAGACCAGAGAGGGGAAATAAGCGATACGCATAAGTGACACTCCATGACATCGATTAGGGAGAGCAACTTTTCCAAAGCTGCTCTCCAAACCTAGGCGGTGCCACGGGCAAGTCAAAAGTGACTGGGTTACAACGTGTGTAAGCTCAGGGTTCGAGGCGACGCTGCTGGTAAATCCAGTCGACAATATCGCCATCGGGGGTGTAGCCGCTGACGGTGTCACGCAGCAGTTGCCGAACCCTGGAATAGTCATCCTGCTCAACGGCGGCCAGCAATTCCGCCAGCTTGGCTTTCAGCAAGTCCCAAGATAGATGATCCTCATTGGCACTCATGATCATCGGGTGCTGAGTGGCAGAAACGTTGTCGCCAATCAGCAACTCTTCGTAAAGCTTTTCACCCGGGCGCAAGCCAGTGAACTCGATGGCGATGTCGCCTTGGGGGTTCCTCTCCGAACGAATACTCAACCCAGACAGATGAATCATCTTCTCGGCCAGCTCGACGATCCTTACCGGCTCTCCCATGTCCAACACGAACACATCGCCGCCCTGCCCCATGGAGCCGGCCTGAATCACCAATTGCGCTGCCTCGGGAATGGTCATGAAGTAACGGGTGATCTTCGGATGGGTAACGGTCAGTGGGCCGCCCGACTTGATCTGGCTGTGGAACAACGGAATCACCGAGCCTGAAGAACCCAGCACATTGCCAAAACGCACCATTGTGAAACGGGTTTTGTTGACACGGGATACGTTGACCTTGTCGCCGAACAGAACCGGTGCGATTTCACGACTCAGAGCCTGCAGGGTCAATTCAGCGAGACGTTTGGTGCTCCCCATCACATTGGTTGGGCGCACCGCCTTGTCGGTGGAAATCAGCACAAAATTGGCCACACCGGCCTGTAATGCAGCCTGAGCAGTGTTGAGCGTACCCATCACATTATTCAGGACACCTTCAGAAATATTGTGCTCGACCATCGGCACATGCTTGTAAGCCGCCGCGTGATAGACCGTATCGACATTCCAAGTCTTCATCACATCCAACAGCTTATGCGGATTGCGGATCGAGCCAAGAATGGGCAGCAACCGAACAGGTGATGACTCACGGGAGAGACGCTGCTCGAGCTCCGACAGGATGTTATAGAGATTGAACTCACTGTGATCGAACAACAAAAGCGTGGTCGGCCCCAACGAAAAAATCTGCCGGCAGAGCTCGGCCCCGATCGAACCGCCTGCGCCAGTCACCAGGACCGTCTTGCCCTTGATACAACGAGCCAGCAGGTCGGGCTGAGCAGGGACAGCGTCGCGCCCCAGCAAGTCGGCGATATCGACTTCCTGAATATCGTCGACCTTCACACGTCCGCTGGCCAGGTCGGTGAAGTTAGGAACACTGCGCACATGGAGCGGAAAGCCCTCAAGCAGATTGAGAATTTCTCGGCGTCGCGCACGAGTCGACGACGGCAATGCCAAAAGAACTTCCTGAGCGCCGGTTACCTCAATCATCTGTTGGATGTGTTTGGGCTTGTAAACCTGCAGACCGGAAATGGAGCGGTCCGCAATGCTCGGATCATCATCGACAAAAGCCACGGGACGCATAACTCGCCCCATTCGCAGCGCCGCCACCAACTGGTTACCCGCAACGCCAGCACCATAAATGGCGACCTTGGTCAGACCGTCGTCGCGATTGGTAAACGGCACGTGCTGGGCTGCGGTGAACCAGTCTCCCATGAAATATTGGCGCATGCAGAGGCGCAGGCCACCAATGATCACAAGGCTCAGCCACCAGTAGTTGAAGATGATAGAGCGCGGGACCACGGCCGAGTGGTTGCTGTACCAATAGACTACAACCGCCAGGATCAGTGAGGACAAGCTGACCGCCTTGATAATGGCAATCAAGGCATCGTTGCCGAAATAGCGCATGACGGCCCGATACATGCCAAAACGGATGAAAAGTGGAATTGCAACGAGAGGAGCGCAGACGAACAGCCAGAGATGGATTTTTAAGGGATTGACCATCTCATCAATGCCTAGCCGCACTATAAATGCCAGCCAGAGCGCAACCCAAACCAGAACAATGTCTGTAAGGACCTGAATCAGCCTTTTTTGCCTGCGAGGTAGGCCTAGCAAAAAAACACGTATTTTATCCATATGCCTCAACCGGGTTGGTTTGATCCCTCTCGAATCTCCTGCCATTGTACTGTAAGGCAAAATCGAACCTAGCTTTTGATGCCGACTGCTTAGTCCCTCCGTCTTGGAGGTCCGACTCGACAGCATAATGCCACCACTCACAACGAGACACAGGCAATCTCCACTGTAATGACATCAATACCAAAGTGAGTCACGCAACAAGCGAATGGCAATAGCTTGTACAAGCTAAGAGGCACCTAGCGTTTTTTGATTGAAAATACTAAGCACAACGAATGGGCACAGCTCTCAGCGCACAAACAGACTCAATTGCATGGCGCCATTATGAAACATTAGATATCACTGCGCGTCAGAAAACTGTACCTCTATAAACCCGATTTAGCCACTACAGCTGGATGCTCTTGCGAAGTATACAAATCCGAGGAGCAGACTACGCTCACAGCACAAGCCTCAGAAATCACTTGATAGAGTTGCTCGGATTGCCGGTAAGCAAGACGATGCGGATGAGCAGTTCCAATCGCGTAGCTAATCACTCCGCGCCTCCTTGTCTGGGCGGGGTTCATGGAGCGCTTACGGGCTTTGGGCATGGAAATCATGCCTTGGATTATACCGAATCAGGTGACGAATCGAGCCGTCAAAACTTGATGCGGACGTTGCGTCACAAATTAAAACCGTCCAGTTAACCAGTTGAGTTCTTGAACCGTCAGCACGATGGCTTCATCCGAGCAGTCCGGCGATGTTTTTGAATCACTCGAATCCCAGGCGCTTTAGCCAACGGCAAAAGCCATTGCGTTCCCAATACAAAATCTTCACTCGGTTTCGAGGCTTGTTGAGAAACACGAAAAGCACCGGATCAAACACCGCGGCCTTGATGTTCCGTTCGACCAAAGCGCCAAGTCCATCGATGGATTTTCGAAAATCCACCGGTTTGGGTACAGATACACTTTCTCGACCTGAGCGTCGGGACGTATTATGAAGTGAAAGTTCCAGAAAGAATCGAGAGCACAGTATCCGAGATCAGGTGGTGGCTTTGAATGCGGGGTTCATAGAGCACTTACGCATTGACGTTCATAACATGCACCTAACAATGCCGGTTTCTACTCCGCTCATCCAGCCCCTGCAATCCCTTTACATTGTAACGGGCTACCCATTTGTAACCCGCTTTTAGACTGATACCATGTGCTACACACAGCTCGCGAAAGTTGCGCATCCCGACAAATAGTCGGCAATGAGTATCTCGTGCGCTTGAACTGTTTTACTAACTATATTAACGAGTCATCCCTTCCAGTGTATTGATCTACTCAAAATAAGGTCAACCCAGATAAAACTTTCTTTGCCGGCTCCCAACTCCAGCTTTTTACAGTATTAAAACCAGACTGTTGGAGTCTGCTACGTAGCAAACTGTCATTCATCAGTTTTTTGACAGCTAATCTTGCACCAAAAACATCCCCCTTATTGACTTTTAGTACATTTTCGCCATCTACTGCATACTCAATACCGCCATTTACATCCATAATAACGACTGTGCAGCCACACGCCATCGCCTCCAATGGGGGATATGCAAAACTTTCTACCCTACTCATCTTCAGGAGGATATCGCAAGATGAATAGATTCGCCTCATATCCTCCTGCTTAACCTTTTGAAAAAACCGATCATAACGCCAGTTAGATTCCGGAACCCCATCACTACTTACTATCCACAATTCACAGTCGAGTTCACTCACCGCAGTATAAGCCTCTGTCACCCCCTTAAATGGAACAGAAATAGGCCCCTCAATTAAAATGCGCAGACGATTTGGATTTTTCTCCTCCAACGGAATATCTGGATAAAACAGAGCAGTATCAATGCCGTTGGGGAGATAAACTGCCGAGCGACCAAATTCGTCTTGCAAAAAACTAACGATCCATTTTGCGATCCCAACATACTCGACATCTTTGCTGTATGTTTCTGCAACACGATCTTTCAACGATTGCTCTTCATAAAAGAGGCGCTCATCAGACTGAACTAAATAAAGCTTCCTCTTCGCAGGAATTTTATCAAGCCATTCAACAGTAGTCCAAAATGTTGCAAAAAGCATGTCAATATTATCGACACCGCATTCGGATATCTCACTCATCCTGTATACACGAATTGCAGGATTTCCAAACCAGTCAACATCTCCATACCCACCAAGATCAATCACGAAAGCATCGTGGCCTTCTTCAATAAGCAGACTTACGTGTTTCAAAACTACCGCAGCCCCTCCAGAGATCCCGAGCCCAGCAAGAAGAAATGCAATTTTTTTAGGTGTTGGCCCTTTCTTACGATACTCCTCTCTAAGCAAGGCCTCCCAGTGACTATCATTGCCTTTAAAGTTCAGCTCATTATTGCCAGCGTGCAACCGTAAATCAGTGAGAACATGAGGAATGGATTTGAATTTCGCTCCATTGTAGGCAAGTCTCAACCATAACTCATGGTCCTCTCTATATTCCATTCGATGCTTCAAAAAGCCGGTACGTAAAAGCGTATCCCGCCTCACCATTACCGTGCTTTGGCAAGGAACGCAGATTTTTTCCAGCATATCCAAATCACAATCAGGACTGAACACCTCCTGACCATTAACCAATCCATCAATTTCTCGAGTGCCATCTAACAGAGCGCGCCACCCACCATAAACAACATCAGCTCCAGACTCCAATATAGGAAGACACACTTCCAAGCGGTCGGGGGCGGCGATATCATCACTATCTAAGAAAGCTATATACTTACCTCTCGCCTCAAGGATTCCTTTGTTTCGACCCCGAACCGCATTACCGGAACTAGTCGGAAACTTGAAAATCCTAACGAGCGGATTCTCACGAAACTCCTCAACGACTGCTAAAGTTTGAGCAGGAGAACCATCAGTGACTAAAATCACCTCAAAAACCTGTTGTGTCTGAGCGAGTGCAGAATTAATGGTCACACGCAACACATCGACTCGATCGTATATAGGTATAACAAAAGACACTAAAGGAGGAGTTTTACCAGCAGAGTAAACTTCGATTTGATTAAACCTTTCAAGCGCCAACGACGCCGCCTTTCGCTGCCTTCGGCGAACAAAAAAGCTAATAGCCCTACGAACAAACGGGAAAACTCCTTCTTGCCGCAAAACAAAGATCGAGTTATTCAAAAGCGCTTTTATATATGCCAACTGCAACCTACGCTTAAAAACAAAACTTCGAATTGGGGAGGTTATCTTCCAACTACTAGAATTGCGAAGCTCTTCTATTTCTTTAGAAGAATAACTCAACAACTGTTCAAGCTCAACGATACGACGACTCAGTTCTTCCGCAATTTGGTTTTTCAAAAAAGAAGTATTCTGCAACTGCTGACTGGTCATAGAAATTTCTTGACTCAGCTTCGCTATTTCGGCCTCTCGCTCAGAAAGCTTGCGACTAAAAACTGATACATGCGACTCTCGCTCACTAATATATTTATCAAGATTAGCAACTTTATCTTCCTGCATCGACAAATTACTATTGATACTAGCCAGCTTAACTTCCCATTCAGCACGGGTCATATTGAATGTTTCAATCTGACTATCGCGATTTTCTAGATCATTATTCAACCTAGTAATCCTATCTTCACATTTCGAGAGCGCCAAACTTAAAATCTCAGCCCGAGCTTCCCGCTCCGCCAAGGCTTTACCAATATCCATTGCCATTATTTTTTCTTGCTCAAGTTTAGACATAGCAGCCGCCAACTGCAAATCACGGTCCTTTACCACTTCTTGGTAATTATTTACAACTTGACGCTGTGCTAGGAATACCGCTGACTCTCTAGACAAAACCTCAATTTCAGTCTTAGATAGATTTACAAACAAAGGCATATTGCCGTACTTCTCAAGAAGTAACTGCACATTCTTCTTAAGCGAAAACCTATCAAGAGCAAAGCATCTCAAAGCATCAGACTGTTCTAACGCTGACTTGTACCCCAAAATAATTTCTTCAACTATTTGAGCAGCTGAAATTTTTCTTGGTGTACATCTACCCGAAAAGTTTTTTTCGAAAGCACTCTCAAGTACACTATCTACTATCCAACCAGGACCACCAAAGCGATCATAACAATAGACTGGAACACCAGCAGCTAGGCAATATTGAACAGTTTTCCCGATACTGATCACAGCACTGTATTGACTAATAATCTGAGGCGTCACCCGCTTAGGTATACCTTGCAGACCTATCAGCTCAACTTTAACCCCGCTACTTTCAAACAGCTCAATCAATTGAAAAACTTCTTCAGGAGCGTGATTTGAGACGATACATATGGAGCTAAGCTTACTATCGATAGGCTTCTCAGGAATTTCAAAGTATCCCACTGGAGCTGCATTAGGAAAAATACTGAGCCTATTTATGAGATGAGGATACCTCTCAGAAAAATACTCAAAGTTCTCCTGAGAATGAACGAGATATTGGGAAAATAGGATACTAGGCAACGGTGGACTTTCGAGTGGCTCGAAATGAGACAGCGAAGAATAGAAGCCACCATTCGTTGAGATCCGATCATGCGCAAACAAATGATAAGCTACGACATAATGGCTAACCCATACAAAATCAAAGTTCTCATTGGCTAAACTAGTTTTTGATAGATCAACAAAAGAAATACCAGCCACAATCAATTCGGACTCAATTAATCCACCAATTTCAATCGCAGCAATTACAACTTTAAAGCCAAGATCCGACAAAGTTGAGGCGACCTCGAGGGTAGCAATCTCTGCACCTGCAAAATCAACTAGCCTAGAACACGCGACTAATGCTTTTCTGCCGTTAAAATCAGTCTGGCTCATATCAATTAATCTTTATCGATTTTTCAAATAGCGTGCCACTCCACTCATGCAGCTCGCGACCAAAATCAGAGCGCTCATGAAGTGCACGCCCTTTACGCTTAGACCACTTCTCTCCATATGGTACCCAAGGGAAGTGAGAACTATAATATTCGCACGTAGCATCCCAATGTTCATACGATAGACTTTTACCATAATGCTGACAGAAAAAATTGACGTCTGTACGACCAATTACTGTCGGTTCTCTAGCATCTAACCCAACAAACTTCACGCTGTCGTGATTCTGCCATAGCATCAATATATCCCGCCGTTCAACTCCAAAAAAACGCCTGAAGCCCAAGAGCGATTTCCCTGTCACATATGGAGCATCATCTCCTGGGGTCATGTAAGCATCAAACAGTGAAATCCTCACTGCCTCTGGCTTATGATCCAATGCTGAAGTTACGTATTCTCGGATCGGCCCAACATAACGTTCATCAGCATCACAACACATGCCCCAATCAAATTCAAAATGGCGACGCGCTACTTCCAACAACAAACCTCGGTGCCTTGTTTCAGATAAAAGCCGATTATCGATACCGGACTGCCACTGATTATTTTCTATAATCAGTACAACCTTCTCACAAGACCTTAGTATTTCGCGAGTTCCATCCGTACTTGCATCTTCATACACACAAATATAATCAGAAAATGTCGAAAGATGATCGAGCGTATCTTGAAGGATAAGCTCTTCATTCCTCACTCTTAGCAAGACAAGCAGAGGAACTTTGTGGTCAGACTTCGAAGGTAAACCAGAGCGAACCCACACATTCTCACTATCATTCAGCCCCCAGTTAGCATTATCAATCCACTTATGATCGGATCTCAGCATACCATCAGCTTTTGCGAGCCCCCGCTCGCTTCTTTCCATTTCGATATTAAATTGAAAGCACGATTCAAGCTTGTCGTATGAAAACATCCCGTGTTCATCTGATACAGAGAGGGTTGCCCTGTAAGCTCCTGGAACAAAATTATTATTATTAATAACGAGAGATAATTTTGGCTTTGCTTCGGAAAAATATATATCATCCCTTAAGGTGCTAAGAATTGTAACAACCTTTTCATTCGCATCAAAAATTATCAGCCCAACTCCATATACTGGAACAACCTCAGAGAACTGCAAGCTTATTTCGACTCGTATTTCTTCTCCCATTCTATAGCTTTGTTTGTTCGCTACAACAGATAAAATTGCTATGGTCTTTTTCTTCGACTCAGAAACTGACACTATCGTCTTTTCAGTTATGACAGGTGCTACAGCACTATCCTTACGGATTTCCTGCTCCATCTCAGCCTGATATCGGTCACATACACCTTGGCGCTCACCTACTGCTCGGACCCTCCCTTTGTCCAGCCAGATTGCTCTGTCGCAGAAATTCCGAACCGCCGAGGTGGAATGCGACACGAATAAAATAGAAGTTCCAGCATCACGAATTTTCTTCATCCGCGTAAAAGACTTCTCTTGGAAAGCCATGTCTCCAACACTGAGAGCCTCGTCCACAACGAGAATATCGGGATCAACTTGGACTGCAACCGAAAAAGCAAGCCTTGCTACCATACCACTAGAATATGTTTTTACTGGCTGATCTAAAAAATGTCCGATATCTGCAAACGACTCAATATCTGAAAATTTACAGTCTATTTCCTCCTTTGTTAAACCCAAGATCGCAGCATTCATATAGACATTATCACGACCAGTAAACTCAGGATTAAACCCGGATCCTAGCTCAAGCAAAGCGGCGATTCTGCCACGAGTCTCAATCTCACCACTCGTGGGAGTGAGTGTTCCACAGATCATCTGGAGCAACGTAGATTTTCCGCTACCATTCCGACCTATTACCCCAATTGTCTCTCCACGCTTAACCTCAAAAGAAACGTCACGTAGAGCCCAAAATTCATTAAAATATTTACGACGCTCTCCTTCTTGATCACGAGATTGGACACGGGGCAAGACGAATTGCTTTAGTCGATCCAATGGAGCGCTATAAACCTCATAACGCTTATTTACATTTGAAACCCGTATTGCAATCTGATCAGAGGACATCGGCGAAACCTTTTCTCGTTTTCTGAAACCAGGCAAAACCTGCCCAAGCAAAGGCGGTAGCAGCTAGAACATACAGGGCCAAACCAGACCAGTCTGGCAGATGCCCCCAGATAAGTACTTCCCTAGACTGTTCTATGATAAATGTTAAAGGGTTTGCCATCATAAATGGCCTGAACCCTTCCGGAACTGCTGATACGGGATAGAATACTGGAGATAAAAACGTCAGAATTGTTGTTACGATAGCAGTAAATTGCCCTATGTCCCGCGCAAAGACTCCGAGAGAAGCTAAAAACCACGAAAAGCCAAGTATCAAGATCATCAAAGGAAAGATAACGACGGGCATAAGAATGGCTGTCCAATGCACAAATCCATTAAAGGCAAAAAACGCCACCACCAGTACAATAAAACTTATAAAAGCATGAAACAGTGATGCTCCTAGTGCAATGATCGAGAGAATCTCCAAAGGAAAAACCACCTTCTTAACGTAATTCACATTCGAAACAATCAGCCCTGCTGATTTATTAAACACTTCAGCAAACAACCCTTGAACAATCATGCCGACGAAAAGTATTACAGCAAATTGCGTCTTACTATCTTCTGCCCCGACTCCAACCCATCTAGTTTTAAATATCTCAGAGAAAACATAAGTATATACTGCCAACATAACGACAGGATTGAAAAAAGACCACGCGAGCCCCATCGCCGAACCTTTATATCGCCCAACAACCTCTCTTTTCGTCATCTGCCAAATTAGCTGTTTATTTCTCCACACGCTACTGATCAGCCCTCGTAAAGCTATCGACCGTTTGGCATGAGGATTGACGACTGCAACTACGCCCTTCATAAAAAATTCCTGTTCGGCGGATTCAAGAGAGACAAAACTCCTCAACAACCGACTCCCAAGCTACAGAAATGATTAATACTTTACCTGCTCGAGATGCCGATCAAGCTCTGCCGCATCATAATCTGATGACTATTTCGTGCAGAGTTGCTGAAAAGTGACGAATTACACCCTCAACCTCCACAACTGCTGTTTATTGTCAGCACACACCATCGACCAAAAGGACTCAAGCTTCTGCACAGGCCAATCCACCCCCATATCACAATGCGCCATTGAGCGAGCGCGAATAGCCAAGAACATAGCAATCATCAGTAAACAGTCTCTGTCAAAATACGCTTTAGGTATTGGCCGTAACCATTTTTCAACAAGGGGACCGCCAGAGATTCCAATTGTTCGGCACTAATCCATCTTTGCCGAAAGGCAATCTCTTCCGGACATGCAACCTTGAGGCCCTGCCGATGCTCGAGAGTGGCAATAAAGTGGCTGGCCTCAAGCAATGAGTCATGGGTCCCAGTGTCTAACCAGGCGTAACCTCGCCCCATAATCTCTACCGACAGCTTGCCCTGCTCCATGTAGATACGGTTGAGATCAGTAATCTCCAGCTCACCACGAGGTGACGGCTTGATGCCTTTGGCAATTTGGACGACCTGCTGGTCATAGAAATAAAGACCGGTTACCGCGTAGTTGGACTTCGGTTGAAGCGGCTTCTCTTCCAGACTGATTGCCTTGCCATGACCATTAAATTCGACAACCCCGTATCGCTCTGGATCATTCACATGATAGGCAAAGACACTAGCCCCCTCCTCTCGCACCATAGCGCTTCGTAGCAATTCATTAAAATGGTGTCCGTGATAAATATTATCCCCAAGAACTAATGCTGATAGATCGTTACCGATGAAGTCTTCAGCAATGATAAAAGCTTGGGCAAGGCCATCAGGAGACGCCTGCACCGCATAGGAAATATTCAATCCCCAATTGCCACCATTCCCCAATAGTTGTTCGAAACGAGGGGTGTCCTGAGGCGTTGAGATGATCAGAATATCGCGGATACCTGCCAACATAAGTGTGGTCAAAGGATAGTAAATCATCGGCTTGTCATAGACAGGCAGCAACTGCTTGGAAATAGCTAGCGTTGCTGGGTGCAGGCGAGTACCTGAACCGCCAGCCAGAATGATTCCTTTACGTTTGAGCATGTTCATTTCTCTAATGTTTCTATAAGCATCCGTGCCACACCAGCTTGCCAGTCAGGCAAGCGCAATGAGAACGCATTCTGTAGTTTTTGAGTATTGAGTCGGGAGTTCTTCGGGCGCTTGGCTGACGTAGGGTACGCCTCAGTGGTAATAGCACCCACCATTTCTGGAACAACATTAAGCTCCACGCCTGCAGCTTGGGCCTGCCCAAGTACAAAGCGAGCATAGCGACACCATGTAGTTTCACCTGCTGCCGCGAGATGATAGATCCCAACCAGCTCCGAGTGCTGGTGCAACGCACGAATAGCATGTGCGGTCACATCGGCCAGCAAATCAGCTCCTGTGGGAGTGCCAAACTGATCGTCAATAACATTCAGACTATCGCGTTGCTGAGCTAAGCGAAGCATGGTCTTGGCGAAATTGTTGCCTCGTGCGGCATACACCCAACTGGTGCGAAAAATCAGGTGTAAGCAGCCGGAGGCTTGAATAGCCAACTCACCTTCAAGCTTGGTGGCGCCATAGACATTCAGCGGCGCTACTGGATCGCCTTCCTGCCATGGCGTATCACCACTGCCGGCGAACACATAGTCGGTGGAGTAATGCACCAGCAAGGCATTGAGCTTTCGTGCCTCCTCGGCCAGCACCGCCGGAGCCTCTGCATTGACCCTGCGTGCCTGTTCTGGCTTGCTTTCGGCCTCATCTACAGCAGTGTAGGCAGCAGCATTGACAATAACATCAGGTGCAAACCGCTGTACCGTAGCAGCCAGCCCCTGCAAGTCAATCAGGTCACCACAGTAGCCCTGGCTTTTCGAGTCCAATGCGAGCACCTGGCCCAAGGGAGCCAAGCTTCGTTGCAACTCCCATCCTACTTGGCCATTTTTACCAAGCAGAAGAATTTTCATACTGTGCGCTCAGTGTAATTCTTTTCAACCCATTCACGATAAGAACCAGATTGGATATTACGGACCCAATCCTGATTATCTAGGTACCACTGGACTGTTTTGCGGATTCCTGTTTCAAAAGTTTCTACCGGCTTCCAGCCCAGCTCACGCTCAAGCTTGCGCGCATCAATAGCATAACGGCGATCATGTCCAGGACGGTCCGCCACATAGGAAATCTGTTCGCTGTAGAGCTTGCCATCAGCACGCGGACGCAGCTCGTCGAGCAAGGCGCAAACGGTATTGACGATATCAAGATTAGGTTTCTCGTTCCAGCCGCCTACGTTATAGACCTCACCGACGCTACCGGCCTCAAGCACACGACAGATGGCACTGCAGTGGTCCTTCACATATAGCCAGTCACGAATCTGCTGACCGTCACCATAGACCGGCAACGCCTTGCCTGCTAGCGCATTGACGATCATCAAAGGGATCAGTTTTTCCGGAAAATGGTAAGGCCCGTAGTTATTCGAGCAATTGGTTGTCAGCACCGGCAAACCATAGGTGTGATAATAAGCACGAACTAGGTGATCGCTCGCAGCCTTGCTCGCCGAATAAGGGCTGTTGGGTTCGTACCGATGCCTTTCATTGAATGCCGGATCATCTTTAGCCAGCGAACCATAGAC
Source organism: Pseudomonas sp. GM17 (assembly GCF_000282175.2). Lineage (NCBI taxonomy): Bacteria > Pseudomonadati > Pseudomonadota > Gammaproteobacteria > Pseudomonadales > Pseudomonadaceae > Pseudomonas > Pseudomonas sp. GM17. The sequence goes on from NZ_CP124732.1 coordinate 5,555,008, forward strand.
TTCGTCGGTGGAAATATGTAAGAAACGGAAGGCTTGCTGTGCATCAGATGCCATGTTCTTCCAATAGACTCGCACCGCCTCCAGCAAGCGGAAGGTCCCCATGACGTTGGTCTCGATAAAGTCTTCCGGGCCATGAATGGAGCGATCGACGTGCGACTCGGCGGCAAAGTTCAGAATGGCGCGGGGCTGATGCTCAGCAAGCAAGCGCTCGACGAGCTGGGCATCTGCAATATCGCCTTGCACAAAAATGTGTCGTTTATTGCCTTTAAGCTGACTTAGGTTCTCGAGATTGCCGGCATAGGTCAACTTGTCCAGGTTGATTACCGGCTCATCCGCCCTAGCCAACCAATCCAATACAAAATTCGCACCGATAAAGCCAGCACCGCCAGTTACTAAGATAGTCATTAATTCAGATCTTTTTCAGTAGAGTTGCGAGGATGAGCCCCAGATTTCCTAAAAAAGTTTGCCGATACAGGCCGGCCAACCGGATCCCCAGAACTCGTCGAAATAACGTTTGACCCCGCGCGCCCTTGAAGCGAGCAAGGGTCACTTGATGCTCTTCGCAAAGACGATGTTGCATGGCCTCGAGCGCATGAATATTCTGCTCACTCCACTCATAAAAGCGTCCTTGAAAAACCATTCGTAACCGAACCAGGCTAGCCGCCCAACCGGAATTACTGCCAATCAGATTTTCATCGTGCTGGCGGTACTGCATTTTCGGTTCGGGGTCGTAGTAAACAACGCCTCCCGCACCGGTTACCAACAGATACGCCCACCAGTCGTGAGAAGGGATCTTCACGCCTGCTCCCGCCTCACGAATAAGGACACGGGCAGCCTGGTTAAAAACCATGGTATTACCACCAGCAATACTCTGAACGAGTGCATTGGCAAAGCGTGGGGGAAGAGAAAAACATGGTGAGTAACCTACTGTTGCGCCAGAGTCACTGACCAATTGGGTACGACCACAATAAAGCGCAGGGACTTGCGCAGGAATTGTCTGCAACCAATCCAACGCCACCTGAAGCTTGTCTTCGCCCCAGATATCGTCCTGATCTGACCACGCAAAAAAATCGGCTTCGATATCTGTACGACAGGTCAGCGAGAGGAAATTGGCCACGAAGCCTCGTTTGGGCCCCATTGCAACACTCAAACGCCCGCTGCCCCAACGATCACCGTACGCCTGTAAGATCGTTAGCGTCCTATCTTGAGAGCCGTCATCAGAGACCATCAAGGTCCAATTGCGGTAACTCTGCCGCTCAATTGACTCAAGCTGCTCACTCAGAAAGGACTCACCGTTATACGAACACATCAAAATCGCGACTTTTGCCGTGCAAAGATCGTTTGACCACAGACTAGAAGGAGTATTCAGCATAAAAATAGACACAACATTCCTTCATGAACGAACTGGATATCCCTACAGGCAATTCGGATAAGAAATTTAAAAATTTCAGAATTATCACAGCAAATCACTATAGATACAATCCGATTATTGACCTATCGTCGCCCCCCCCGCCCTTACCCAACACAAACACACCCCTCTCAGCCCATCATGCCCCCCCCCTGAATTAGCAGCAAAAGTCAACATTTGAGCATGCAGCAATACATACTTGTCAGCGCTGCTTATCACACTCAAGCGCACCAGCATCAAATAGATAGCTCAGAGCAAATAACGGAAGGTAGGCCAACAACACACCTTCAACTCCGTACAGCCCTCCTTTAGCCACAAGAACGGCCAATGGAGCCAACCACACGAGATTAATAGCCGCAACACCAAATGTAACGACTTTATGGCTAGCAAAACGGCGCGATGCATATTGATAAGCATGGCTTCGATGAGCTTGAAATACTTTATCTCCCCGAGCAAATCGCCTGATCAATGTCCAAGTGGCATCGACGATAAATACCCCTAGCAAAATCATCCAACTCCAGAATAACTCAGGAACTACCCAAGCCGCCTGAAGCGCCAATCCGCCTAGAAGAAAACCAAGAAAGCCACTCCCCGCATCGCCCATAAAGATCCGCGCAGGGGGGAAATTCCAGCAAAGAAAGCCTGCCACCGAGGCTGCCAGAATCAATGGCATCCAGATCAGCTCGGCGACCCCGCCAAGCCAATAAACCAGACAGATTCCCAGGCAGGCGCTAATCGCTTCAACACCGGCTAAACCATCAATGCCATCCATGAAGTTATAAAGGTTAAGCATCCAGACCAGATAGACCAGGGCCAAAACATTACCAAACCACCCCAGATCAAGTATGCCCCCAAAGATCGACATTGGTGGGAGGCCGTTTAGCCAGAACAACGCCCACGCCGCCGCAATGAAGTGCCCCAGCAGTCGCCATTTGGCAACGATATGCCCATGGTCGTCGGCGAAACCAATAACTGCGACAAGCAGGCCGGAGCCCAGAAGGCCATACAATGCAGCAAAGCTCAGCAGGTTGAGGCTAGTAAGAATGGGAAGCGCCAGCACAAAGGCGATAACGATGGCCACGCCTCCACCACGAGGTGTAGGAATTGAGTGAGAACTGCGCTCGTTGGGTATATCCATCAAGCTCTTAGCTAGAGCGTAACGTCGCAGGACGAGTGTCAGTACACAAGAAATTGCAAATACCGCAAGTAGCAGCCACCAAAAAATCATTTCACTTGTTTATCCAGATAATAGCTAGCAGTCTGCCGCATAGCTTTGTCCATATTGATGGGAGGAGTCCACCCCAACAACTCGCGATTCTTGCTGATATCGACCTGTAACGACCCACATAGTCGCTGGACAACGGCTTGCTTTCCCAGTATTGAGGCTGCCAGTTTCAATAGAGACTCAGGCAGCCACAGCAATCGGGCATTTTTGCCCAACGCCTTGGCCAGACGTCGCAACAATTGGGTTGTAGATAAGCATTCACCGTCGCAGACCAAGAAAGTGTGATTCGCAGCAGCAGGATGATCGATGCAAGTAACTACCAAGTCTACCAAGTTTCCGATTGCCACCAGACTCCGCTGGTTACGAATCGCGCCCAATGGCAACGGTATACCTCTATTGAGCCAACTTAGCATACTCAGGAAATTAGCTTTGACTCCCGGCCCATAGACCAATGGCGGGCGGATGATTACCACCTCCACGCCAGTCTCTTGACCAAGCTTTCTCAAGGCCTCCTCCGCTTCATGCTTGGACACACTATAAGGATCAACTGGGGCCGGAGAATCATCGGCTTTAAACGATTTTCCCGGGATAGTGCTTTCACCGTTGACCTTGATAGAACTGATGAAGATGAAGCGCTTTACCCCTGATGCGGCAGCGTGCTGTGCCAGCCTGAGGGTCCCTTCCACGTTGACCTTGCGAAATTCGGCCAAAGCGTCCACAGCCGTTTCATTCATCACATGAACACGAGCAGCTGCATGAATGATCACATGTACATTATTTAACAAGGGCAAAGCCTTGGGGCCGGTCAGATCAAAGGAGGCTACCGAGCATAAACCACACAATCGCGTTACCCCTCGAGCCGCCGCGATTGGGGTAAACCTCTTGTCCAGCAATAGACGAAAGACTACGGCTTCACCGACAAACCCACTTGCCCCTGTCACCAATACCTTTAAGGCTGTCATTGCGTTTTATTCCCTATCAACGCAGTAGCCCAGCAGATAAAAAAGAAAAATACCTTGTCGCGGACCCGACGCCGGCATTTCCAAGCACTGAAAGATAGCTTGATCAGTTGCCGGCGTCGCAACTGCAACCAAGTTTTCACGAACGGGTCGGCGCTCTGCCCCACCAGACGAGCTATCAGTTGCACTTGATTGAACCACCAACCGTCATGAATGGTTTTATAGCGGGCTATCAATGGGCTCAATCCAGTATTGGCACCAACCTGATTACGCTCGTGCTGGCGATAGTCCATTGATGGTACGAAATCGATGAACCAGCGATAACCATGGCTACGAGCAAAGGCATAGCAGTACCAGTCATGCAAGCTGACATCTTGCAATAGCTGCCAGTTCACGAGCATCGAAGCCTTCAACAGCCCTACAAGGTTTTGACTCAGCACGTAAGTACAGCCGGGACCGGCCGCTTCAAACAGAAAGTCCCAGGTAACCTGAGGCTGCGCTTTGTCCAGCAGAAGAGTTCTGCCGTCTGGCCAAAAGGCAGTGACGTTACTGGAGTAGGCATCCACGCGATGAGTTTGAAGCACCTGGGTTGCACGCTGCAGTTTGTCCGAATGCCAAACGTCATCTTGATCGGCAAAGGCGATGAAATCGTACCCTCTAAAATCGACATCGCGGATCAGCCTGAAGAAATTACGCGAGGCGCCACCAAAGCTGCCAGCGCCTGGTAGCACGACAACGCGAGGATGTTCCGCGGCGTAGAGCACGCACCAAGCTTCTGTTCCATCAGTAGAAGGGTCAATACTTATGTAGATGGTTATGTCGACTGCTGACTGACCAAGGATCGAGACCAACTGCTCTTCGATCCACTGCATGCCATTATAGGCCGCCAGCAAAACTGCGATCTTAGGATATTTCACTGGCATATCATTCCTGCTTGTACCAACTGAACGTTACTATTCGAAAAGATGAAACGCTCAACTCAGCGCAAGTTACAAATGACTACAGAGCCGATAAATTCGGCTGCACTGATTATTAGAGTTTTCACGCGACACCATACCCTTGAGTTGCCGACAGAATCACCTTAATGGCACCGTCTAATCCATGAATGCAGGACCTACCGCCGAAGCAATCACCTATAAAAATAGTCCATTTGGATGGTATTGTAATCACTCACCATCTGCGCAAACGCTACATTTCACATTTAGAAGAAGGTCTTACAAGGATATGGTTAATCCCATGCCACGAAAGGAGCGAGCCGTGCCGCCAACCCAGTTAGACCAAGCGCCTGCGCCGCCCTCTAATCGTAAAGCCAACTAGCCAACCCAACAGTGGACCGATTAACATGCCAAACAATAAGGCAGCGATTGCGACCAACGACGCCGGAAGCTGTGGTCCAGCCCAGCCAAGGAATAACAAAGAGACGGGTTGCTGGTTCTCAAGCACAAAAGCAAGGATCGCCAGAACAAGCAAAAGAATAAGCACGGCAAGAAGTACACGCTTGAGATTACGCATGCCCCCCCCCTTGAACTGACATGGTCAAAGCCCTTCCTCCTCATCTTCTTCATTCACCCGATCCCGAAGCTCTTTGCCCGGCTTGAAATGAGGAACGAACTTCCCGTCTAGGCTGACGGACTGGCCAGTCTTCGGGTTACGCCCGACACGCGGCGCACGGTAGTGCAGTGAAAAGCTACCAAAGCCCCGAATCTCGATACGATCTCCGGTCGCCAGGCACTGGGACATTTGCTCAAGCATGGTCTTGATGGCCAGCTCCACATCCTTGGATGAGAGTAGCCCTTGATGGGTGACAATTCGTTCGATCAACTCCGACTTCGTCATATTTTTCCCTTCTTTTTCAAGCAGCTAGATAAGCGCTTCAAAGGTTTTAGCACGACCGGGGGATTTTGAACAGCCCAAGCATTGACTTATCTCCCCCCTTGCTAAAACGCCACAAACGAGGGCATTCAACAGCGCCTAAAACGAAAACTCCGCAGCAATTTGACCTCCCACCACGCCATCCTACTAGCGGCATATGACAAGCATGGTCCGAGTGAGGTAACCCGCAGGATTCCAGCCAAAGGGATAGTCACCCTCCTCGTCCTTGGCATCACTAGACCTGGTAATGACCTTATAGCCATCCCCCTTGCATTCACGCTCAGCACGCTTGTAGCACTTGTCCCATCCAGCCCCAAGACCGGAGCAATCGATCTCGATACCGCTGACACCACGGACTGCATGGACCTTGGCATTGGTCGTACAGCCCACCAAGACTAGAAGAACTGCGAAAACCACAATGAGACTCTTCATCTACCTCCTTATACCGGGCAATCGCCCCACCATCATTCAGCTCAAGCAAGCCTAGCCCTAAATAGGTTATTGATCCGCTTAAGAAAATAGACACCCGAATGACTCTATTGGCTTCCCCCCTCGACAGATGCAAGCCAGAACCCAAATCGCAGACACAAAAAAGGGCGACCGAAGTCGCCCTTTTTCTATGGTCTGACAGAACTTAGTTCTGCTTTTCCATCTGTGCACGCAACAGGTCGCCCAGAGTGGTAGGACCAGCAGCGATATCCGAAGCAGCTGGCTTGTCGCGCAGGCTCTGGATAGCTTCTTTCTCGTCTTCAACATCTTTCGACTTGATCGAGAGCTGGATTACACGGCTCTTACGGTCAACGCTGATGATCTTGGCTTCAACTTCTTCGCCTTCTTTCAGGACGTTACGAGCATCTTCGATGCGATCACGGCTGATTTCGGAGGCTTTCAGAGTCGCTTCGATATCGTTGGCCAGGGTGATGATGGCGCCTTTGGCGTCAACTTCTTTTACAACACCCTTAACGATTGCACCCTTGTCGTTCTCTTGAACGTACTCGGAGAACGGATCGCTTTCCAGTTGCTTGATACCCAGGGAGATGCGCTCACGCTCTGGGTCAACCGACAGGATAACGGTGTCCAGCTCGTCGCCCTTCTTGAAGCGGCGTACGGCTTCTTCGCCCACTTCGTTCCAGGAGATGTCGGACAGGTGAACCAGACCGTCGATGCCACCGTCCAGACCAATGAAGATACCGAAATCGGTGATCGACTTGATGGTGCCGGAGATTTTATCGCCCTTGTTGAACTGGCCAGAGAAATCTTCCCATGGGTTAGATTTGCACTGCTTGATGCCCAGGGAGATACGACGACGCTCTTCGTCGATGTCCAGAACCATAACTTCCACTTCGTCGCCGACTTGTACGACTTTCGAAGGATGGATGTTCTTGTTGGTCCAGTCCATTTCCGAAACGTGCACCAGACCTTCAACACCTTCTTCCAGCTCAGCGAAGCAGCCGTAGTCGGTCAGGTTGGTTACACGAGCGGTAACGCGAGTGCTTTCTGGGTAACGGGCTTTGATAGCAACCCATGGATCTTCGCCCAGCTGCTTCAGGCCCAGGGAAACACGATTGCGCTCGCGATCGTACTTCAGAACCTTGACATCGATCTCGTCGCCAACGTTGACGATTTCGGAAGGATGCTTGATGCGCTTCCAAGCCATGTCGGTAATGTGCAGCAGGCCATCGACGCCACCCAAATCGACGAATGCGCCGTAATCGGTGAGGTTTTTGACGATACCTTTGACTTGCTGACCTTCCTGCAGGGATTCCAGCAGAGCTTCACGCTCAGCGGAGTTCTCGGCTTCGAGGACGCTACGGCGGGAAACGACAACGTTGTTGCGCTTCTGGTCGAGCTTGATGACTTTAAACTCGAGCTCTTTGCCTTCCAGGTGCGTAGTGTCGCGCACTGGACGGACGTCAACCAGAGAACCTGGCAGGAACGCACGGATGCCGTTAACGTCGACAGTGAAGCCGCCTTTAACCTTACCGTTGATAACGCCCTTGACCACTTCTTCGGCTGCGAAGGCTGCTTCCAGAACGATCCAGCATTCAGCGCGCTTGGCTTTTTCACGGGACAGCTTGGTTTCGCCAAAGCCGTCTTCAACCGAATCCAGAGCAACGTGAACTTCATCACCAACATTGATGGACAGTTCGCCAGCATCGTTGTAGAACTGCTCAAGCGGGATCAGCGCTTCAGACTTCAGACCAGCGTGAACGGTTACCCAACGCGCCTGGTAGTCGATGTCGACGATAACACCGGTGATGATGGAGCCTGCCTGAAGGTTCAGGGTTTTTAGGCTTTCTTCAAAGAGTTCCGCAAAGCTTTCGCTCATTTTAATTCCTGTTGATAAGGGCGAAGAATACGCCCATCTGCCACATCCCAGACAATGTGGGTTACGTTCATATAAAAGAAGGACCGCAGGACTATGACTGGTCCCCTGCGCTCCTCCTTGGTCACCCGGCGATATCGCGAATGGCGATTTCGCTCAGGATGCGTTCCAGCACCTGCTCGATGGACAACTCCGTGGAATCCAGCTGTATAGCGTCAACCGCCGGTTTGAGCGGGGCGACTGCTCGCTGGGTGTCGCGCTCATCGCGCGCACGAATCTCATCTAGCAGACTCGACAGACTAACACCATCGACTTTTCCCTTCAACTGCAAGTAACGACGGCGCGCGCGCTCCTCGGCACTTGCGGTGAGGAATATCTTCAGGGGCGCATCGGGAAATACCACTGTCCCCATGTCGCGCCCATCGGCCACCAGCCCCGGCGGTTCCTGAAAAGCTCGCTGACGCTGCAACAGCGCGTCGCGCACGGCCGGCAGCGCCGCAACCTGGGAGGCCCAGGCGCCGACCTGCTCGTTGCGCAAGTCGTCGGTGACGTCATCACCTTCCAGAATGATGCGTTGCGGATGACCTTCGGTCGCTCCGACGAATTGCACATCCAGATGAGCCGCCAGCAGTTTCAGCGACTCCTCATTGGTCAGGTCGACACCATGATTGCGCGCGGCAAAAGCCAGCAAGCGGTACAGGGCACCGGAATCCAGCAGGCACCAGCCCAAGCGCTTGGCCAGAATCCCGGCAATGGTGCCCTTGCCCGAGCCACTTGGCCCATCAATGGTGATGACTGGCGCCTTGATGTTCACGACTGGGCCTCTTGCGCAACACGAATGCCGACTTGTGCACATAGCGCAAGGAAGTTCGGGAAGGACGTGGCAACGTTGGCGCAATCATGGATGCGAATTGGCGCATTGGCACGCAATGAAGCCACGCTGAAAGCCATGGCGATACGGTGATCGCCATGCCCGTGCACTTCGCCGCCGCCAATCTGGCTGCCATCGATGATGATACCGTCCGGCGTCGGCTCGCACTTGACGCCCAGGGCCAGCAAACCATCGGCCATTACCTGGATGCGGTCGGACTCCTTGACCCGCAACTCTTCGGCGCCACGCAGCACGGTACGCCCTTCAGCGCAGGCTGCGGCAACGAACAGCACCGGGAATTCGTCGATCGCCAGCGGGACCAGCTCTTCCGGAATCTCGATCCCCTTGAGCTTCGCCGCGCGAACCCGCAGGTCCGCCACAGGCTCGCCGCCGACCTCACGCTGGTTTTCCAGGCTGATATCAGCCCCCATCAGGCGCAGGATATCGATTACCCCGATACGAGTAGGGTTGATACCAACATGCTCGAGCACCAGCTCGGAACCTTCGGCGATGGACGCAGCCACCAGGAAGAAGGCCGCCGAGGAGATATCCGCAGGCACTTCGATATGGGTCGCCTGCAGCTTGCCGCCGGACTCGACCGAGGCCGTGGCGCCGTCGACCGCTACCGGGTAACCGAAGCCGCGCAGCATGCGCTCGGTGTGATCGCGGGTTGGCGCAGGCTCGGTCACAGTGGTCTTGCCTTCGGCGTACAGGCCAGCCAACAGCAGGCAGGACTTAACCTGGGCACTGGCCATTGGCATGGTGTAAGTCAGGCCCTTGAGCTTGTGGCCACCACGGATGGTCATCGGTGGACTCCCTTCCGCTGCGGTTTCAATGACCGCCCCCATCTCGCGCAGCGGATTGGCTACGCGATTCATCGGACGCTTGGACAGCGATGCATCGCCCGTCAGCACGCTATCGAAACTCTGCGCGGCCAACAGGCCGGACAGCAGGCGCATCGAGGTGCCGGAGTTGCCCAGGTAGATCGGCCCCGGAGCCGGCTTCAAGCCATGCAGGCCGACGCCATGAATGGTCACGCGACCATGGTGCGGACCTTCGATCACCACGCCCATGTCACGGAAAGCCTGCAGCGTCGCCAGAGCGTCTTCGCCCTCGAGGAAGCCTTCGACTTCAGTAGTACCGTCAGCCAGGGAGCCGAGCATGATCGAACGGTGAGAAATCGACTTGTCGCCTGGTACACGAATCCGCCCAGTCAGGCGGCCACCAGGATTTGCCAGGAAAATCAGGTTATTGGAGTTCATAGCGTCCACATAGGCCCGACGGGCCAGGATTTTACTGAAATGCTCGCGAGCAACCCGGGCGCGAGTGAATACGCCCAACAACTGGTGCCCATCCCCTGCATCGACCGCGTCGCGCAAGGCGTCGAGGTCGTTGCGAAATGTATCGAGTGTGCGCAGGACAGCTTCGCGATTGGCGAGGAAGATGTCGTGCCACATGACCGGGTCACTACCGGCGATTCTCGTGAAATCACGGAAACCGCCCGCAGCGTAGCGGAAGATGTCCAGATTTTCACTGCGCTTGGCCAACGAATCGACCAGACCGAACGCCAGCAAGTGCGGCAGATGACTGGTCGCCGCCAGCACTTCATCGTGGCGCTCGACCTGCATATGCTCGACATCCGCCCCCAGCTCCCGCCAGAGTTTGTCGACCACCGCCAGCGCTGCCGGATCGGTCTGCTCCAGCGGCGTCAGGATCACTTTGTGGCGACGGAACAACTGGCCATTGGCGGCTTCCACCCCACTCTGTTCGGAACCGGCGATCGGATGCCCCGGGACGAAGCGCGGCGGCATGCCGCCAAAAGCCTCGGTCGCCGCTCGCACCACATTGCCCTTGGCGCTGCCGACATCGGTCAGGATCGCCTGCCCCAGATCCATGCCTGCCAGAATCGCCAGCAACTTTTCCATGGCCAGAATCGGCACCGCCAGCTGGATCACATCAGCGCCCCGGCACGCCAGCGCCAGGTCTTCTTCACAGCGATCCACCACACCCAACTCAACGGCCAGCTTGCGCGATTGCGGATCGAGATCGACACCGACCACTTCACGACATACGCCACTTTCACGCAGGCCCTTGGCAAAGGAACCGCCGATCAGTCCCAGACCGACCACCACCAGGCGACCGATCATAGGCACCGCAGGTTGCACTGGAATGACATCAACCACGAGCCAGAACCTTGGCCAAAGCCTCGAGGAAACGGGCGTTTTCAGCCGGCAGGCCAATGGTCACGCGCAGGTGATTCGGCATGCCGTAGTTGGCCACCGGACGCACGATCACCCCTTCACGCAACAAACCCTGGAACACCGGTGCGGCAATCCGCCCGACATCCACCGCAATGAAGTTACCCCTGGAAGCGATCCAGCTCAGGCCCAGCCCCCGGAAGCCGGCTTCCAACTGCTGCATTCCCGCCTCGTTCAAGCGACGGCTCTCGGCCAGGTAATCGGTATCCTCCAGCGCCGCACACGCCGCCGCCAGGGCCAGGCTGTTGACATTGAAGGGCTGGCGAACGCGATTGAGCACATCGGCAACGGTCGGAGCCGACAAGCCATAACCCACGCGCAACGCAGCCAGGCCGTAGGCCTTGGAGAAGGTTCGCGAAACCAGCAGGTTCGGATAGGCCGCCAGGAAATCCAGGCCATCCGGCAGATCGCTGCCTTCGGCGTATTCGATGTAAGCCTCGTCCAGCACCACCAGTACATGCGCTGGTACGTCCTGGAGGAAATCGTCCAGCACCTCGGCGCTGAACCAGGTGCCGGTTGGATTGTTCGGGTTGGCGATAAAGACCACCCGGGTATCGGCATCAATGGCCTGCAACATGGCCGGCAGGTCATGCCCCCAGTCTTTAGCCGGAACCACACGGGCTTCGGCCCCCACGGCCTGGGTAACGATCGGATAGACCGCAAAGGCGTGTTCGCTGAACACCGCATTCAGGCCAGGCGCCAGATAGGCACGGGCGACCAGCTCCAGAATGTCGTTGGAACCATTGCCCAGGGTGACCTGCGCCAGCTCGACGCCACAGCGTTCGGCCAGCAGGGTTTTGAGCGCAAAACCATTGCCATCCGGATAGCGGGTCAGCTCGGCCAGTTCTTCACGAATCGCCGCCAACGCCTTGGGACTGGCGCCCAGCGGGTTTTCGTTACTCGCCAGCTTGACGATTTTCGCCGGATCGATATCCAGCTCGCGTGCCAGTTCGTCCACGGGCTTGCCCGGAACGTAAGGCGAAAGTTGTTGCACGCCCGGCTGTGCCAGAGCGAGGAAGTCGCCACTCATTGTTAAAGCCTCAGAGAACCGCTTTCGGGTAGGAACCCAGCACCTTGAGTGCCACTGCTTCCTGACTGATCTTTTCCAGCACACCCTTGATCAATGGATCGCGGTGGTGGCCGACGAAGTCGATGAAGAACACATAGGTCCACTTGCCGCTGCGCGAAGGCCGGGTTTCGATACGCGTCAGATCGATACCGTTGTCATGGAAAGGCACCAGCAGCTCATGCAGAGCGCCGGGCTTGTTGCTCATGGAAACGATGATCGAGGTCTTGTCGTCGCCAGTCGGCGGCACTTCCTGGTTGCCGATCATCAGGAAGCGCGTGGAGTTGTCCGGGCGATCCTCGATTTTCTCGGCCAGACGGGTCAAGCCATACAGGCTCGCCGCCATATCGCCGGCGATGGCTGCCGAGTTCCACTCGCCCTTGACCCGCTTGGCCGCTTCGGCGTTGCTAGAAACCGCCACCCGCTCGACATTCGGATAATGGGCATCCAGCCACTTGCGGCACTGCGCCAGGGACTGAGCATGGGAGTAGATGCGGCTGATGCTGTCAGTCTTGGTGTTTTCACCGACCAGCAGATGATGGTGGATACGCAGCTCGACCTCGCCGCAGATCACCATGTCGTGCTCCAGGAAACTGTCGAGGGTGTGGTTGACCGCACCCTCGGTGGAGTTTTCCACAGGCACCACGCCAAAGTTCACCGCTCCCGCCGCCACCTCACGGAACACTTCGTCGATCGCCGCCATTGGCTTGCTGATCACCGCGTGACCGAAGTGCTTCATGGCCGCGGCCTGGGTGAAGGTACCTTCCGGACCGAGGTAAGCCACTTTCAGCGGCTGCTCGAGCGCCAGGCAGGACGACATGATTTCACGGAACAGCCGTGCCATCTCTTCGTTGCCCAACGGCCCCTGATTGCGCTCCATCACCCGCTTGAGCACCTGAGCTTCACGCTCAGGACGATAGAACACCGGCACTTCGCCTTCGGCCAGCGAGGCCATCTTTACTCGCGCGACTTCCTGGGCGCAGCGCGCGCGCTCACTGATCAGCTCCAGGACTTTCTCGTCCAGAGCGTCGATGCGCAGGCGAAGTGCCTTGAGTTCTTGCTCAGACATTAGCCGTGTTCCTTCTCGAACTCTGCCATGTAGGCCACCAGCGCGTTGACCGCATTGATGTCGACAGCGTTGTAAATGGAGGCGCGCATGCCGCCTACCGAACGGTGCCCCTTGAGGTTCAGCAGGCCGCGCGCGTCGGCGCCGGCCAGGAACGGCTTGTCCAGACGGTCATCGGCCAGGCGGAACGGCACGTTCATCCACGAGCGGTCCGACTTGTTGATCGGGTTGCTGTACAGGCCGCTGGCGTCGATGAAGTCGTACAGGGTGCGCTGTTTGACGTCATTGAGCTTGGCGATGGCTTCCACCCCACCCTGCTCCTTGAGCCACTCGAACACCAGGCCGGACAGGTACCAGGCCAGGGTCGGCGGAGTGTTGTACATCGAGCCGTTGTCCGCCGCGACCTTGTAGTCGAGCATGGTCGGGCACAGCGCGCGCGCGCGACCCAGCAGGTCCTCGCGAACGATATTGACCAGGATGCCGCTCGGGCCGATGTTTTTCTGCGCGCCGGCATAGATCATGCCGAAACGGGAGATATCCACAGGGCGCGAGAGGATGTCGGAAGACATGTCGGCCACCAGCGGAACGTCGCCGGTTTCCGGGATCCACTGGAATTCCAGGCCGCCGATGGTTTCGTTCGGCGCGTAGTGCACGTAGGCCGCGTCTTTCGACATCTGCCATTCGTTCTGGCCAGGGATGGCGAAGTAATCGTAAGGCTTGGCGGTGGCAGCCACATTGACATGGCCGTAGCGCGAGGCTTCTTCAATGGCTTTCTGCGACCAGATACCGGTGTCGATATAGTCGGCCGTGCCATTTTCCGGCAACAGGTTCAGAGGGATCTGAGCAAATTGCTGGCTGGCGCCGCCTTGCAGAAACAGCACTTTATAGTTCGAGGGGATATTCAGCAGATCACGCAGATCCTGCTCGGCCTTGGTGGCGATGGAGACGAACTCATCGCTGCGATGGCTCATCTCCATGACCGACAGGCCCTTGCCATGCCAATCCAGCAATTCGGCCTGGGCACGCAACAGGACAGCTTCAGGTAGCGCAGCGGGACCTGCGCAGAAGTTATAGGCTCGTTTGCTCACATCCACTCTCGCTATGCATTCACGGTAGCGGACAGAGCAAACACTCTGCCCTGCTACGATTTATTTAGTCTTGCGACTCTTCTTCGCCCGCGGCGTCAGCCTGCTGGCCTTCGACGGCATCATCCGCGTCGGTCGCCGCATCCAGCACGGCGCCCTCGAGCACCTCGCCATCCTCGTCTTCCAATTCGTCGCCTTCGACTTCCGACGGCTCCTGAACCCGCTCCAGGCCTACCAGCGTTTCGTCGCTGGCCAGCTTGATCAAGGTCACACCCTGGGTGTTACGGCCCAGGCTGGACACTTCGTCGACCCGGGTGCGCACCAGGGTGCCCTGGTCGGAAATCAGCATGATTTCCTCGCCGTCGAGCACCTGGACCGCGCCGACCAGACGGCCGTTACGCTCATTGCTGACCATGGCGATAACGCCTTGACCGCCACGCTTGTACTCAGGGAACTCGGTGATCGCCGTGCGCTTGCCATAACCCCGCGCCGAAGCGGTGAGGATCTGGCTGCCTTCTTCCGGAATCAGCATGGAGATCAGCTTCTGCCCTTCCGGCAGACGCATGCCACGCACACCACGGGCGGTACGGCCCATGGCACGAACGTCGGACTCCTTGAAGCGAGTCACCTTGCCACCATCGGAGAACAGCATGACTTCGCGCTCGCCATCGGTGATCGCGGCGGAAATCAGCACGTCGCCCTCGTCCAGCTCCAGCGCGATCAGACCGACGCTGCGCTGACGGCTGAAGGATTCCAGCGGGGTCTTCTTCACGGTGCCGTTGGCGGTCGCCATGAAGATGTAGTGACCCTCGGTGTACTCCTCGACCGGCAGCATGGTGGTGATGTATTCACCGTCATCCAGCGGCAGCAGGTTGACCAGCGGACGACCACGGGCGGCACGGGAAGCCTCGGGGATTTCGTAGGTTTTCAGCCAGTAGACCTTGCCCTTGCTGGAGAACAGCAACAGCGTGGTGTGACTGTTGGCCACCAGCAGGTGAGCGATGTAGTCCTCATCTTTGACGCCGGTTGCCGACTTGCCTTTGCCGCCACGACGCTGGGCCTGGTACGCGGCCAGCGGCTGGGTCTTGGCATAGCCGCCGTGGGAAATGGTCACGACGCGCTCTTCTTCCGGGATCATGTCGCCCAGGGTCAGGTCGAGACGGGCATCGAGGATCTCGGTGCGACGCACATCGCCGTATTCGGCGCGAATCACTTCCAGCTCTTCGCGGATCACTTCCATCAGGCGCGTGGCGCTGTTGAGGATGCGGATCAGTTCGCCGATCTGGTTGAGGATCTCCTGGTACTCGGCCAGCAGTTTTTCATGCTCGAGGCCGGTCAGGCGGTGCAGACGCAATTCCAGAATGGCTTGCGCCTGCTCTGGCGACAGGAAGTACTTGCCGTCGCGCAGACCGTATTGCGGATCGAGGTTCTCCGGACGGCAGGAATCCGCGCCGGCACGCTCGACCATGGTCATCACCGCGCTGGATTCCCAAGGCGTGCTGATCAGCGCTTCCTTGGCTTCCGACGGGGTCGGTGAGGCCTTGATCAGGGCGATGACCGGGTCGATGTTCGACAGGGCAACGGCCTGGCCTTCGAGAATGTGACCACGCTCACGAGCCTTGCGCAGTTCGAACACGGTGCGGCGGGTCACCACTTCACGACGGTGACGCACGAAGGCTTCCAGCAGGTCCTTCAGATTGAGGATCCGCGGACGACCGTCGATCAGCGCAACGATGTTGATACCGAACACGCTCTGCAGCTGGGTCTGGGCGTAGAGATTGTTAAGGATCACCTCCGGCACTTCGCCACGACGCAGCTCGATCACTACGCGCATACCGTCCTTGTCGGACTCGTCGCGCAGCTCGGTGATGCCTTCGAGCTTCTTCTCCTTGACCAGCTCGGCGATCTTCTCGATCAGACGCGCCTTGTTCAGTTGGTAAGGCAGCTCGGTGATGACGATCTGCTGGCGGCCACCGACCTTGTCGATGTCCTCGATGATCGAGCGGGCACGCATGTAAATGCGCCCGCGACC
This sequence comes from Pseudomonas sp. GM17, assembly GCF_000282175.2. NCBI lineage: Bacteria > Pseudomonadati > Pseudomonadota > Gammaproteobacteria > Pseudomonadales > Pseudomonadaceae > Pseudomonas > Pseudomonas sp. GM17. The sequence goes on from NZ_CP124732.1 coordinate 5,571,176, forward strand.
GGTACGGTAGGCTTCGATGATGCCTTCGCGACCATTGATGATCGCCGCGGTCGGGAAGTCCGGGCCCGGGATGTGCTGCATCAGCTCATCGACGGTCAGCTCCGGGTTGTCGATCAGGGCCAGGCAACCGTCGATGACTTCGCCGAGGTTGTGCGGCGGAATGTTGGTCGCCATGCCCACGGCAATACCGCTGGAACCGTTGACCAGCAGGTTGGGGATCTTGGTCGGCATGACCGCGGGGATCAGCTCGGTGCCGTCGTAGTTCGGCACCCAGTCCACGGTTTCCTTGTGCAGGTCGGCCAGCAGCTCGTGCGCCAGCTTGGTCATGCGCACTTCGGTGTATCGCATGGCCGCCGCGTTGTCGCCGTCGACCGAACCGAAGTTACCCTGGCCGTCTACCAGCAGGTAGCGCAGGGAGAATGGCTGGGCCATACGAACGATGGTGTCGTACACCGCGGTATCACCGTGCGGGTGATACTTACCGATCACGTCACCGACAACACGGGCAGATTTCTTGTACGGCTTGTTCCAGTCGTTACCGAGCTCGCTCATCGCGTACAGCACACGCCGGTGCACGGGCTTCAAGCCATCGCGCGCATCAGGCAGTGCCCGCCCGACGATTACGCTCATCGCGTAGTCGAGATAGGACTGTTTCAGCTCGTCTTCGATATTGACCGGGAGGATTTCTTTGGCCAGTTCGCCCATGAGAAGCCTGATTCCTTTTTCTGGTGAAACTTCGTCACATCCATATGGGACGAACGAAGCTCGCCGCTGCAGGCCTAGTGCCATGCACCGACTTACGACAAATCAACAAGTTATGCCATGGATTTGCGCAGTGAAGGCGGTCACTTCGGACCACCTTGGAAACCGCCGGATGTTATCACAATCGCCGCCACGCACCTATCCCCCTGATGCGCATGGAGCATAGTTAGTTGACCGATGACAGGCTGATAAGAGACGAGAGAAGCTCAGAGGCTGATTTCGTGCGTAAATGCGGATTTTTTCCCGGACTGACGACCACCCCACGGCAGCCGTCAGCGAAACCTTTTGCAAAACGATCTCAGTGCAAGCGCTTGCGGCACATCAATTGGGCCATTTTCGCAGTATCGGGACGCTCGACTATGCCTTTCTCGGTAACGATGGCGTCGATCAGGTCCGCCGGGGTGACGTCGAATACCGGGTTGTAGGCCTGCACATCCGCCCCTACCCGCTTGCCACCGACCTCGAGCAACTCCTTGCCATCACGCTCCTCGATCGGAATGTCTTCGCCACTGGCCAGGGCCATGTCGATGGTCGAACTCGGCGCGACCACCATGAAACGCACGCCGTGGTGCATTGCATTGACCGCCAGCTGATAGGTGCCGATCTTGTTCGCCACATCGCCATTGGCGGTAATGCGGTCGGCGCCAACGATCACCCAAGTCACGCCCTTGGTTTTCATGATGTGCGCGGCAGCGGAGTCGGCATTCAAGGTCACCGGGATGCCCTCGTTGGCCAGCTCCCAGGCAGTCAGCCGCGAGCCTTGCAGCCAGGGACGGGTTTCATTGGCATACACCCGCTCGACCATACCTTCGATAAAGGCCCCGCGAATCACCCCCAGGGCCGTTCCGAAGCCGCCGGTCGCCAGGGCGCCGGTGTTGCAGTGGGTCAGGATGGCCTGGGCATTGCCCTGATGCCGGCGAATCAGGTCGACACCCAACTGGGCCATGGTCAGGTTGGCTTCGCGGTCGCTTTCATGAATGGCCAGGGCTTCCGCCTCCAGCACCGCCAGCGGGTCGGCGTGGCCCTTGAGGCGCTCCAGGCGTTCACGCATGCGGTTCAGCGCCCAGAACAGGTTGACCGCGGTCGGACGCGAATCGGCGAGCAGTGCGAAGTCTTCTTCCATCGCCGCCTGCCAGGCACCACCGGCGGCAAAACGCGCGCGCGCTGCCAGGACCACACCATAGGCTGCGCTGATACCGATCGCCGGCGCGCCACGCACCACCATTTCGCGAATGGCCTGCGCGACGCCAGCCGCGCTGGTGTAGGCAATCCAGCTTTCCTCGAAGGGCAAAATACGCTGATCGAGCAGATACAGGGCGTCATCCCGCCAATCGATGGCCTTCACCTTCTCCGCTGCCAACAGTCGATCGCGCATCCCTCACCCCGCACTCATGAACAAAAGCCGCCGATTATAGCGATCCCCCGGCGAAGACGCTCGGGTATACTTCGCCATCCTCCACAAACGCCCTGGAACCGATCTTCGATGCCGAACCCTGTCGTTGCGCTCGACCTACTCCTGTTGCCGACCTGGCTGGTGCCTGTTGAACCGGCCGGCGTGGTGCTCAAGGAGCACGGCCTGGGTATCCGCGACGGCCGCATCGTGTTCATCGGCCCGCGCGCCGCGGCCTTGAAGCTGCAGGCTGCCGAGGTCCGCGAGTTGCCGGGCATGCTGCTCAGCCCTGGCCTGATCAACGCCCACGGCCACGCGGCGATGACCCTGTTCCGCGGCCTGGCCGACGATCTGCCATTGATGACCTGGCTGGAGAACCACATCTGGCCCGCCGAAGCCAAATGGGTCGATGAAGCCTTCGTCCGCGACGGTACCGACCTGGCCATCGCCGAACAACTCAAAGGCGGCATCAGCTGCTTTTCCGACATGTACTTCTTTCCGAAGGTTGCCAGCGAGCGCGTGCACAACAGCGGCATTCGGGCGCAGATCGCCATTCCGGTCCTCGACTTTCCGATTCCGGGCGCCCACAGCGCCGACGAGGCCATCCGCCAGGGCGTCGAGCTGTTCAGCGACCTCAAGCATCATCCGCGCATCAAGATCACCTTCGGTCCCCACGCGCCCTACACGGTCAGCGACGAAAACCTGGAGAAGATCCGGATCATTGCCGAAGAACTCGATGCCTCCATTCATATGCACGTCCATGAAACCGCCTTCGAGGTGGAACAGGCCGTCGCCCGGCACGGCGAGCGGCCCCTGGCCCGCCTGGCGCGACTGGGACTGCTCGGGCCGCGCTTCCAGGCCGTACACATGACCCAAATCAGCGATGACGACCTGGCTTTGCTGGTAGAAACCAATAGCAATGTCATTCATTGCCCGGAGTCGAACCTGAAACTGGCCAGCGGCTTCTGCCCGGTGGAACGGCTGTGGCAGGCTGGCGTCAATGTTGCAGTAGGCACCGACGGGGCCGCCAGCAACAACGACCTGGACCTGCTCGGTGAAATCCGCACCGCCGCATTGCTGGCCAAGGCCGTGGCAGGCTCGGCCACCGCCCTGAATGCCCACCAGGCGCTGCGCATGGCCACCCTCAACGGCGCGCGGGCCCTGGGCCTGGAGAGCGAGATCGGCTCGCTGGAACTCGGCAAGGCCGCGGACCTGGTGGCCTTTGACCTGTCCGGCCTGGCGCAGCAACCGATCTATGACCCGGTTTCGCAGCTTATATATGCCACCGGCCGCGATTGCGTGAAACACCTTTGGGTCGCCGGCAAGCAATTGCTCGACGACCGGCGCCTGACGCGCCTGGACGAACAACAGCTGCACGCCACGGCGACAGCCTGGGGCCGGCGCATCAGCGGCCATACCGAATAGCAGGAACCCTCGAGCCCCGGCTCGAGACCGACAGCCAGAATTTTCCAGATTCAGAGGATTACCCATGAGTAACGTCGACCACGCCGAAATCGCCAAATTCGAAGCCCTCGCCCATCGCTGGTGGGACCGCGAGAGCGAATTCAAACCGCTGCACGATATCAACCCGCTGCGGGTCAACTGGATTGACGAACGCGTCAACCTGGCCGGCAAGAAAGTCCTCGACGTCGGTTGCGGCGGCGGCATCCTCAGCGAAGCCATGGCCCAGCGCGGCGCCACGGTAACGGGTATCGACATGGGCGAGGCCCCGCTGGCGGTGGCACAACTGCATCAACTGGAGTCCGGGGTAAACGTCGAGTATCGGCAGATAACCGCCGAAGCCCTGGCCGAGGAAATGCCCGAGCAGTTCGACGTCGTCACCTGCCTGGAAATGCTCGAGCACGTGCCGGACCCCTCCTCGGTGATCCGCGCGTGCTTTCGCATGGTCAAGCCCGGCGGCCAGGTGTTCTTCTCCACCATCAACCGCAATCCGAAGGCTTATCTGTTCGCCATCATCGGCGCCGAATACATCATGAAGCTGCTGCCGCGCGGCACCCATGACTTCAAGAAATTCATCCGACCTTCCGAACTGGGCGCCTGGAGCCGTGACGCCGGCCTGACCGTCAAGGACATCATCGGCCTGACCTACAACCCGCTGACCAAGCACTACAAGCTGGCCGCCGACGTCGACGTCAACTACATGATCCAAACCCTGCGGGAGGAATAAGCCCATGCGTATCAGAGCAGTTCTTTTCGACATGGACGGCACCCTGCTCGACACCGCGCCGGACTTCATCGCCATCTGCCAGGCCATGCGCGCCGACCGCGGCCTGGCGCCGATCGCAGACAAACATATCCGTGACGAAATCTCCGGTGGCGCCCGGGCGATGGTCGCCGTGACCTTCTCGATGGACCCGGAATCCCCGGGGTTCGAGGAGCTGCGCCTGGAGTTTCTGGAGCGTTACCTCAAGCATTGCGCGGTGCACAGCAAACTGTTCGACGGCATGGCCGAGCTGCTGGCCGATATCGAGAAGGCCAATCTGCTCTGGGGCGTGGTCACCAACAAGCCAGTGCGCTTTGCCGAGCCAATCATGCAGCAGTTGGGCCTGGCGGAACGTTCCGCCCTGCTGATCTGCCCGGATCACGTGAAGAACAGCAAACCCGATCCGGAACCATTGATCCTGGCGTGCAAGATGCTCGACCTCGACCCGGCCAGCGTACTGTTCGTCGGTGACGACCTGCGCGACATCGAATCGGGCCGCGACGCAGGCACCAGGACCGCCGCCGTGACCTACGGTTACATCCATCCGGACGACAATCCCAAGCACTGGGGCGCCGATGTGGTGGTCGATCATCCGCTGGAACTGCGCCAGGTCCTGGACCAGGCGCTGTGCAGCTGCTGATCTGCCCTGGCTTTCGCTTCTGATTTCCCGAGGTTTTTATGTTTGATTATTCCGCCCGCCCCGAACTGCTCAAAGATCGGGTCATCCTGGTCACCGGCGCCGGTCGTGGCATCGGTGCCGCTGCCGCCAAGACCTTCGCCGCCCATGGCGCCACCGTGCTGTTGCTGGGCAAGACCGAAGCCAACCTGACCCAGGTCTACGACGAGATCGAAGCCGCCGGCCATCCTCAGCCGGTGGTGATTCCGTTCAACCTGGAAACCGCCCTGCCGCACCAGTACGACGAACTGGCTGCTATGGTCGAAGCCGAGTTCGGCCACCTCGATGGCCTGCTGCACAATGCCTCGATCATTGGTCCGCGCACACCGCTGGAACAGCTGTCGGGCGAGAACTTCATGCGGGTGATGCAAGTCAACGTCAACGCCATGTTCATGCTGACCAGTACCCTGCTGCCGCTGCTCAAGCTGTCCCAGGACGCCTCGGTGGTGTTCACCTCCAGCAGCGTTGGCCGCAAGGGCCGTGCCTACTGGGGCGCCTATGGCGTTTCGAAATTCGCCACCGAAGGCCTGATGCAAACCCTGGCCGACGAAGTCGACGGCGTCGCACCGGTTCGCGCCAACAGCGTCAATCCGGGCGCTACCCGCACCAGCATGCGCGCCCAGGCCTACCCGGGGGAAAACCCGAGCAACAACCCGGCCCCCGAGGAGATTATGCCGGTCTACCTGTACCTCATGGGTCCGGACAGTACCGGGATCAACGGCCAGGCATTCGACGCCCAGTAATCCTTTCTTTGGCCGCGGCGGAATACCGTCGCGGCACTCCTTTCCCGGCAGTCTTCCACCCCGCCATCGCCAGACAAATGCCACCCCGGGCCACACCAAGCCTTGGCACTGTCAGCCAACCCGCTGAATTCAAAAGCATTTTAATCGAATGAAGCGAATGGCATGACTTTCGCTCTCATCTCCCTCAAATAGGCAGTGTATTGGCGAAACTCAGCGACGATCGAGTCGGGGCTTATAACGGCCCGTAAAGCGGATTAGACTGTGATCGCTTGTCCTACGGGACTGATGGAACAGTATGACGTGCAGCCATGAGCCGCTCTCACCCAGCCAGTAAGACTGCATTACGTGCCCAGGGGCTCACGCCATATGAAAATACCGACCCAGACCAACGCAATTGACTTCAATAGCGCCAAATTGCAACGCCTGGGCTTTGGCCAGCAGTCACCACTCCTGCAACGCCCGGTCAGCCTTGCCCAGTTGCGCCAGCAACTGAGCCTGCAATTACAGACCAGCCTGGAGCCGCAACGCATTCTCGGCCTGTTCTTCCGCGAAACCCAACGCCTTGTGCCCCTGGATGCCCTGGTTTACCAGCACAAGCCCAGCGACCTGCGCCTGGAGTTCGGCCAGCGCGGCCGCCACTCCATCAGCTACAGCCTGAGCCATGAAGGCGAGACCATGGGCGAGCTGGTATTTCGGCGCAATCAGCGTTTCAGCGACCAGGACCAGGGCCATCTGGAATCCCTGCTGTCCACCCTGCTTTATCCGATGCGCAACGCTCTGCTCTATCGGGCCGCGACCCGTAGCGCCCTGCGCGACCCTTTGACCGATACCGGCAACCGGATCGCCATGGACCAGACGCTGCAACGGGAAATCGAAATGGCCCGCCGCCACCTGCACCCACTGTCGCTGCTGATGCTGGATATCGATCACTTCAAGAGAATCAACGACAGCCACGGCCACAGCGCCGGCGATGAAGTGCTCAAGGCTGTTGCCGCGGCCATCAAGGCGCAGTTGCGCAACGTCGACATGGTGTTTCGTTTTGGCGGCGAGGAGTTCCTGATCCTGCTGTCCAACACCGGACGCGATGCCGCCGCCATGGTGGGAGAACGACTGCGCCAGGCGGCCCAGGCCAAGGATTACTGGGCGGATGGCAAGTTGATCGAGCTGACGGTCAGCCTGGGTTGCTCGACCCTGCTGCCAGGGGAATCAGCCGAGAGCCTGCTGCGCCGTGCGGACAGCGCGCTGTATGTGGCCAAGCGCGAAGGCCGCAACCGCCTGGCGATGGCCGGCTGAGAGAATGGCTGGGGCCGCCTCCATCGGAGGCCGCCATTCAACCTTCGACCAGCGCCATCCGCTCACGGGCCGCCGGGGTCTTTTCCTGTTGCATGCAACGCTCCAGGAACAGGTACATGTAGTCATAACTCTTGCAGATCGCCTGGCGCAGCTCGCCCTGCAAGGCTTTGCTCGGCTTCATGCCGGCCAGGGTACAGATGATTTCCAGCGCCTCCCAAGGATGCGCATCGTCGTACTGGGCATGCATTTTCAGCCACTTCATCGCCCGCTTGCGCTCTTCTTCGGGAAAGGCCGCCGCATACACGCCGGAGGAGCAGACCAGCGCCGACCACTCACCCGTCGCGCCCTCGATTGCGTAGTTGGTCGCAGCGATCGCCACGATCAATGAGTCGGCGGAGCTGGTATGCCAGCACCAATGACTCAAAGCGTGCAGCTCCGGTGGGACCTGTTGCGCCTGCAGATCTTCCAGGCTCACGCCATGGGCGCGGCTCCAGTTCACCCAGTAATCGGCATGATTGAGCTCGACCCGGATATTGCGCATCAGCCAGCGCCGCGCCATGTCCTCACCGGGGTGACGGGCGAAGCGGGTCTTGGTCAGGTTCTGCGCCATGTACAGGGCGAACTGCTCGACAACCGGCCAGCCGCCGATCAGGTACTGGCGCATGGTTTTGTTGCTGAGCTTGTTGTCGCGCATGCGCTGGTACAGTTCGTGGTCGACCACGCGGCGCTTGCTCTCGCTGCAATCCTGGATCAGCTGCTGGGCCCAGGCCGGATAGCTTGCAGCGTCCATGAGCGGACCGGTTCTGTTGAATGCGTCGATCACTGTCGGGGCTCCTTTTGATGGTGATGGTACGGATCAGCGAGAGATTCAACGGAACGTGCCAGGAGCCTTGAACAACAGAGGCTGTGGTCGCGAAGGCCGGCACTGCAGACTGTCGCAGGTGAAGAGTTGCGGGCGCTCGATCAGGTAGCCCTGAGCGTAATCCACGCCAATCTCCAACAATGCCTGCTCAATCTGCGGTGTTTCGACAAACTCGGCAATCGTGCGTTTGCCCATCACATGACCGATATGGTTGATCACCTCGACCATCGCGCGATTGATCGGGTCGTCCAGCATATCTTTTACGAAACTTCCATCGATCTTGAGGAAGTCTACAGGCAAATGTTTGAGATAAGCGAATGACGACATTCCCGCACAAAAGTCATCCAACGAAAAGTGACAGCCCAAGCCCTTGAGCTCGTTGATAAATCGAATCGCACTGCCGAGATTGGAGATAGCGCTGGTCTCGGTGATTTCAAAACAAATCAGGTCCGGTGGCACACCGTGGACGATGAACTGCTCGCGCAGGAAGTCCAGGAAAGCCTCGTCACCGATGGTCGCGCCCGACAGATTGATCGCACACATCGCCAGAGGCCCTTCGCGCTCCTCGCGGATGCATTCGGCGATGATCTTGAACACATTTTCCACCACCCAACGGTCAAGGGAGGTCATCAGGCCGTAACGCTCGGCGGCCGGAATGAAGCTGTCGGGCAGGATCATCCGCCCGGCCTCGTCGTGCAGGCGCAGCAGAATCTCGATATGCCCGCCGAGCCGGTCCACATGACCCAGAGCGGCTATTTCCTGGGCATAAAGACAGAAGCGGTTTTCCTCCAGGGCCATATGCAGACGCTGTACCCAGGCCATTTCACCGAACCGCAGGGACAGCTCCGAGTCGTCCGCGTGATAGACCTGGACCCGGTTGCGCCCTTTCTCCTTGGCCATGTAGCACGCCATGTCCGCTGCCCGCAGTGATGCTTCGAGGGTGGTCGGGGTTTGCGCCACATGCACCAGGCCAATGCTGACCGTGGTGACGAAGGGCCGGCCCTTCCAGACAAAATGCAGGTTCTGCACCGTCTGGCGCAGGCCTTCGGCGATCTTTTCCGCCGCTTCCGGCGAGCAGTTCTCCAGCAGGATGCCGAACTCATCGCCCCCCAGGCGCGCCAGGGTATCGCCCTCGCGCAGGCCCGACTGGAGCAAGGCGCAGATATGCCGGAGCAACTCATCCCCTGCCGCATGGCCGCAGGTATCGTTGACCAGCTTGAACTGGTCCAGGTCGAGGAACATCAGGGCGTGCCGCCCCGGTTGCCGGCTCAAGCTGTGCAATGCCTGCTCCAGGCGGTATTCGAACTCGCGACGGTTCGCCAGGCCAGTCAAGGCGTCGTGGGTCGCCTGCCAGGACAGATTGGCGATGTACTGGCGCTCCTGGGTCATGTCGTGCAGCACCAGCACCGTACCGCTGACCTTGCCGGCGTTCTGGATAGGCGCGCCGACCAGGGTCACCGACACCGTGCTGCCATCCAGGCGCTGGATCAGCTTCGAGTGCTCGCTGCCACCACTGAGCTGGCCACTGAGAATGTGCTCGATCAGGGTAAAGCCGTCGGTCTGGGCATTTTCATCCAGCAGATTGAACAAGGCCGCCAGCGGCAGCCCCATGGCCTGCTCGGCCTTCCAGTGGGTCATTTCCTCGGCGGCCGGGTTCATGTAGGCGATGGCGCCATCCACGTCGGTGGTGATAACGCCGTCGCCAATGGATTGCAGGGTGATCTGCGCCCGTTCCTTTTCCAACTGCAGGGCGCTGGCAAATTCATGACGCTGGGCCAGCAGCTTATGGGTGCGCAGCAAGGCCAGGACAATCAGCCCCAGCGCGGTGGCCAGGTTGGTGATCAGCAACAGCCGCAGGATGACCCGCGAGCCCTCGCCCAAAGCATCGCTAAAGGCCTTGGCAGCGGGCGTCACGCCATCGTTGATGGCGAAAATCTGGTTCTTCCAGCGCTGGATATCGGCTTCGGAGGCCTGGTTGCTGGTAATGCTGCGGTGCATTTCATGGGCCACGCTGTCGAGTTGCACCAGATAACTGTCGCCCACGGTCCACAGGTCGATGGCTTTTTCCAGGTAGCTGAAATGGCGGAAGTTCAGGTACAGCCAGATCACGCTGTCGCTGTCGTCAGGGTGGTTGCCACCCTTGAGAATCCCCGCCCGCGCGGCATTCAGGTCGGGCGGTTGCTGATCCAGCGCGACCCGCAGCTCATGCCCGCCCTGAGGCACGGCAATAGCATTCTGGTACTTCAGAAAGATCGATTCGTCGCGGCTGTCGGCGTAGAGATTGAGGTAGTAGATGGCGTCCTTCTGGCCCTTGGACCAAAGGCTCTCCCCGGCAACGTAACCACGTACCGCCGAAAGGACATATAAGCTGAGGCCACCCAACAGCGCTTGAAACAACACCACCGCAATAAATGGCCAGACGATGCCCAATAACCGTGGCGTTCCGAGAGTCCGCTTTTGCTTCATGAGGTCCCTTGCATAAGCACTGCCAGATGAACACCCGAGGAAATACCGCTCCTGACAGCACAGACTAGGCTAATTTCCGCCGCTTCGAGCGCACAGGCCGTGACGTTCGAGCACGCTGCCAGTCAAGACACGACAGGGCCGCGCCCCAGGAGGGTCATTTCCACCAGAGAATTCAAGCACTAAGCACAGAAAACCAGATAAAACTCAAGGTCGCTGGACTTGCTGCAAGTGCCCGTAAAGCTTGGCGTAAAGGCCGCCGTCGGCAATTAGCTGCTGATGGTCGCCATCTTCGGCAATCTGCCCGCCATCGAACACCAGAACCCGATCCGCCTGTTTTACCGCGGACAGGCGGTGGGCAATGATCAGCGTGGTCCGGCCATGGAGGAAACGCGTCAGCGCCTGGTGCAGGTTGTACTCGGTGGCGGCGTCCAGCGCGGAAGTGGCTTCGTCGAGGATCACCACCTTGGGTTCGGCCAGGACCATCCGCGCGATGGCCAGGCGCTGGCGCTGGCCGCCAGACAGACGCACGCCAGAACGGCCGACCACACTGTCCAGGCCGTTGGCCAGGGCGCGGACCGTCGAGTCCAACTGGGCAATTTCCAACGCCCGCCAACAGGCCTCGTCGCTGCGCTCGCGGCCCATGGTCAGGTTGGCGCGGATGCTGTCGTTGAACAGCGCCGGATGCTGCAACACCACCGCCACATTTTCCCGCAGGGTTTCCAGGCCGATTTCCTGCTGGGTCTTGCCGCCAAAACGAATCACGCCCGCCTGCGGTGTGTAGAGCCCCAGCAACAGCTGAACCAGGGTACTTTTGCCGCCGCCGCTGGCGCCGACGATCGCCACCTTCTCCCCCGGCTCGATCGACAGGTTCATTTGGTCCAGCACCAGTTCGTCGCCGTAGCCGAAACTCAGGCCGCTGACTTCGATACCCACGGTCTCGCGCCCCTGGAACGGGTCGAAACCGCCGGCATACTGCGGCTCGTCGGCCCGCGACAGTAGCTCGTTGATGCGCGACAACGCGCCACCGGCGGCATAGTAGGCGTACTGCAGGTTCAGCAGTTGTTCCACCGGGCCGATCATGAACCACAGGTAGCTGAATACGGCCAGCATCTGGCCGATGGACAGATCGGAAAACAGCACGGTGAGCATGGCCGCCGCACGAAAGATATCGATCCCGAACTGGAACAGCAGCCCGCTGGCGCGATTGGAGGCGTCGCTCTTCCATTGCGAAGCCACCGCGTAGTCCCGCACATCCTGGGCACGCCGGCCGAGACGGCCGAGGAAAAAGCCCTGGCGGTTGCCCGCACGGACTTCCTGGATCGCATCCAGGGTTTCGGTCAGGGCCTGGGTGAAACGCGAGGTGCTGTCGTTCTCGAGCTTTTTCAGGTGCTTGACCCGCTTGCCCAACTGCACCGTGGCGTAGATCACCAGGGGATTGAACAACAGGATCAGCAGCGCCAGCTGCCAATGCATCCACATCAGGATGCCAGCAGTGCCCACCAGCGTGAGCATGGCCACCAGAAAACGGCTTAGGGTTTCGCCGACAAACTTGTCGAGGGTGTCGAGGTCGGTGACCAGGTGAGTCGTCACCGTACCGCTGCCCAGGCTTTCGTACTCGCCCAGGGAAATGCGTTTGAGGCGCTCGATCAGCCGCAGACGGATGCGATAGACAATGTCCTTGGCCAACCCGGCAAACAACCGCGCCTGCAGCACGTTGAACAGCAGCGCCGAGCAACGCAGCATCAGGGTGATCAGCAACATCAGGCCGATGTAGCCGGCGGCACTCTGCCAGCCCGCGGGCAAGGCGTGGTTCATCACCTTCAGCGCAGCATCGCCATGCCCCAGCAGTACTTCGTCCACCAACAGCGGCAACAGCAACGGGATAGGCACGCTGCACAGCGTCGCCAGGACGGCCACGCCATTGGCGATCCACAGGGATTTTTTATGCTGCAGTGCCAGCCGGCGGACTTGCGCCCAGCTCAGGCGATCGACGGGTTCCGGCGCTTGTGGATCACGCACAGGCGGCACGCTCCAGCCAGCGGCCGAGCAATGGAGCAAGCTCACTCAAGGGCTGGTAGCCATTGGTCAACAAGGCCAGCTGGCCATTGCGCTCGGCCAGCATCGTCGGGAAGCCGGCGATCCCCAGGTCCTGGACCCAGGTGAAATCGGCGGCGGTCGCGGCATGCTGCTCGGCGCGATCGAACGCCTCGGCGAACTCGATGCGCGGCACGCCCGCTTCCTCGGCCAGTTCCACCAGAACGCTGGCGCGAGTGACATCCCGGCCTTCGACGTAAAAAGCCCGCTGGATCAGGCGCAAGAGTTTCCAGGCGCAATCCGGCGCCAGGCTGCGCGCCGTGACGATGGCGCGGCACGCAGGCTCGGTGTCATAGACAAAACCGTCGGGCAAGGCACCCTCGAACTTGAACGGCTGGCCGGTGGCCTCGGTGACCGCCTGCCAGTGTTCGAGGATATAGCGGCGGGTGGTCGGCTCCAGTGCCGAGCCACTGCCGGTCCGCAGGCCGCCCACCACCAGATGCAACTCGACGCCCGCGGCCCGCGCCTGCTCGACCAGGGCCTCGGCCACTGGAGCGAAGCCCCAGCACCACGAACACATCGGGTCCATCACATAGAGCAGGCGGGCAGACATGGCTCAGGCCTCGGAAGAAGATTGCTTGTAGTTGTAACCGATCGGGTGCGGCATGTTGCGAGCCTTGGCCAGTTCAATCTGCTTCTGCCGGTCGATGGCGCTGCGGCGGGTTTTCTCGCTCAGCGTGTCCCAGCAGTGCGGACAACTGATACCCGGCACATAGTGCTCGCTGGCGCGATCCTCGACGCTTACCGGCGTGCGGCAGGCATGACATTGATCGTAGTCGCCTTCGCTGAGGTCGTGACGCACGGTCACCCGATTATCGAAGACGAAACAGTCGCCCTGCCATTTACTCTCTTGCTGCGGCACCTCTTCGAGGTACTTGAGGATACCGCCCTTGAGGTGGAAGACCTCGCCGAAGCCTTCGCTGAGCATGTAGCTCGAAGCTTTCTCGCAACGAATGCCGCCGGTGCAGAACATCGCGACTTTCTTGTGCTTGCTCGGGTCGAAGTTGGCTTTGATGTAGTCGGGGAATTCGCGAAAACTGGTGGTCTTCGGGTCGATGGCACCTTCGAAGGTGCCGATCGAAACCTCGTAGTCGTTGCGGGTGTCGATCAGCAGCACTTGCGGGTCGCTGATCAGCGCGTTCCAGTCCTGCGGTTCGACATAGGTGCCGACCTTCTTGTTCGGGTCGACGCCGGGTACGCCCAGGGTCACGATCTCTTTCTTGAGCTTGACCTTGGTGCGGTAGAACGGCTGCTCGTCGCAGTACGATTCCTTGTGATCGATGTCGACCATGCGCGGGTCGTTCTTGAGCCAGGCCAGCAGCCCGTCGATGCCTTCGCGGCTACCGGAAACGGTGCCATTGATACCTTCTTCGGCGATCAGCAGGGTGCCCTTGATGCCGTTGTCGAGCATCGCCTTGAGCAGCGGTTCGCGCAGGGCAACGTAATCTTCGAGGGTGACGAACTTATACAGTGCCGCCACGACAATCTGTTGTGTCATGGGTAATTCTCCAGGTGGCTACCCTCGCAAAGGGTGAACCGGATGCAAAAAAAAACGCGCCGACTGAGCGGCGCGTTGCGGATTCTAGCAAAAAACCTGTGGTTAATGCTTGCTGCCGCCAGCGCAGGTCGGCGAGGCCGGGGCCACGCCGATCTTCGCCCATTCCTCTGGCGTATAGGTATGCAGCGCCAACGCATGAAACTGGCCCATCAGCTCGCCCAGGGTCGCGTAGACCTTCTGGTGACGCTTGACGCTGTTGAGCCCGGCAAACTGCTCGCTGACCAGCACGGCCTTGAAATGGGTCTCCAGGCCGCGACTGTGCATGTGGCTTTCATCCAGCACCTGCAAATGCTCAGGCTGCAATGCGCCCAGTGCCGATTCGATACGTTGTTGCATGGTCATTCCTGGCTCCGCTTACTTCTTCTTCGCCGGTGCGGCCTTAGGCTCGAGTTCGGCGGTCATGTCGGCCAGCAGCTTGTTGACTACCGGTACCGCGCTTTCCAGCTTGGCCTGGGTCATCTGGGCCGATTGCTGGGTCAGCTGCGGCATTTTTTCCAGGACTTTCTTGCCCAGCGGCGACTGGTAGAACGCCACCAGGTCCTTGAGCTCGGATTCGCTGAAGTTGCTGGTGTAGAGCTTGACCATGTCCGGCTTCAGCTTGTTCCAGCCGATGGCCTGGTCCAGGGCGGCGTTGGCCTTGGCCTGGTAGGTTTCCAGCACGGCTTTTTTCGACTCTGGGGCTTTGGTCTGTTCAAAACGCTGGGCGAACATTTGCTGCACTTGCATGTACACCGGAGTGCCCAGCTTGTCAGCGTGCGCCAGGGTCAGGAAAGCTTCGGCACTGGCGTTGTGGCTGGCGGTATCGGCAAGCACCTGGCCGCTGGCGCAAACCAGAACAACCGCGGTACATATGGCACGAAGACGAGTCATCGAGTTTCCTTTTCTAGCAGGCGAGGTATAACCCCAAGGGCGACCATTCTGCGCCTAAAAAACTCTGTCGCTCAACCCCAAGCCTTGTGGTGCCTGCATTTGCTCGACCAAATGACACAAAAGGCGCTTTATGGAACCCAGGCTGTGGATCACGGCCTAAACTGCGCAATCAGACCTACAGGAGTGAGCACGATGAGTCGAATCGAAACCGACAGCCTTGGCCAGGTTGAAGTCCCGGACGACGCCTATTGGGGCGCCCAGACCCAGCGTTCGCTGATCAACTTCGCCATCGGCAACGAGCGCATGCCGCTGTCGGTCCTGCATGCCCTGGCGTTGATCAAGAAGGCCGCGGCCCGGGTCAACGACCGCAACGGCGATCTGCCGGCCGACATTGCCCGCCTGATCGAACAAGCCGCCGACGAGGTGCTGGACGGCCAGCATGACGACCAGTTCCCACTGGTGGTCTGGCAGACCGGCAGCGGCACCCAGAGCAACATGAACGTCAACGAGGTGATCGCCGGTCGCGCCAACGAACTGGCCGGCAACCCGCGCGGCGGCAAGACCCCGGTGCACCCCAACGACCATGTGAATCGCTCGCAAAGCTCCAACGACTGCTTCCCCACGGCAATGCACATCGCCGCGGCCCAGGCGGTGCAGCAGCATCTGTTGCCCTCGATCGCCGAGCTGTCCGGCGGCCTGGCCGAACTCGCGGCACGACACATGAAGCTGGTGAAAACCGGGCGCACCCACATGATGGATGCCACCCCCATCACTTTCGGCCAGGAGCTGTCGGCCTTCATCGCGCAACTGGACTACGCCGAGCGCGCCATTCGCGCGGCCCTGCCAGCGGTCTGCGAGCTGGCCCAGGGCGGTACCGCTGTCGGCACCGGGCTGAACTCGCCCCATGGTTTCGGCGAGGCGATCGCCGCCGAGCTGGCGGCCTTGTCCGGCCTGCCGTTTGTCACCGCGCCGAACAAGTTCGCCGCCCTCGCCGGCCACGAACCCCTGACCACCCTCTCCGGCGCGCTGAAGACCCTGGCGGTGTGCCTGATGAAAATCGCCAACGACCTGCGCCTGCTGGGCTCCGGGCCACGGGCCGGGCTGGCCGAGGTCAGGCTGCCGGCCAACGAACCGGGCAGCTCGATCATGCCGGGCAAGGTCAACCCGACCCAGTGCGAAGCCCTGTCGATGCTGGCCTGCCAGGTGATGGGCAACGACGTGGCCATCGGCTTCGCCGCCAGCCAGGGCCATCTGCAACTGAACGTGTTCAAGCCAGTGATCATCCACAACCTGCTGCAATCGGTGCGCTTGCTCGCCGACGGCTGCAGCAACTTCCAGCAGCACTGCATCGCCGGCCTGGAGCCCGACCCGGTGCAGATGGCCGACCACCTGGAACGCGGGCTGATGCTGGTCACCGCCCTCAACACCCATATCGGCTACGACAAGTCCGCCGAGATCGCCAAGAAAGCCTATGCCGAGAACCGCACCTTGCGTGAAGCGGCCCTGGAGCTGGGTTACCTGACGGACGAAGAGTTCGATGCCTGGGTGCGTCCGGAAAACATGCTGGAGGCTGGCAAGCAGGGCTGATGGAAGGCGGTGATTGAACAGACGCTATCGCGGGCAAGCCTCGCTCCTACAGGATAGGGGCTTGCCTGCGATCGACGAGAACGCGCCCTAGCTCTGCGGCACGTCCATACGCACCCGCCGCGCCTTGAGCCCGGCCATCAGCGACGGCCCCAGGGCCGTCAAGGCCGACCCCAGCACCACCAGCACCGCCCCGCCATACCCCAGGCCGTTGATCTGTTCGGCATGCACATATTCGGGCCACAACCAGGCCGCCATCGCCACTGCGGCGAAGGTCACCAAGGGCGTGATCGCCAGCGTGGCGCTGACCCGCGACGCTTCCCAATGGGCCAGCGCTTCGGCGAAGGCACCGTAGGCGATCAGGGTATTCAGGCAGCAGGCCAGCAACAGCCAGCCTTGCAGCGGGCTCAACTCAAGCGCTTCGAGAGGATGGGCCCACGGGGTGAGCAACAGCGCGCAGAACAGGTAGATCACCATCATCACCTGCAAGGAATTCCACACCGCCAGCAACTGCTTCTGGCCCAGGGCGTAGAAGGTCCAGACCGCCGAGGCGGCGAGCACCGTCAGCACACCGGCGGTGTAGGTGCTCAAGGACGTCAGCAGCTCGGTCAGGCGCTGATTGAAAAACAGCCCGAAGCCGATCAGCAGCACCGCCAGGCCAATCCCCTGCCCCAGGCTGAAACGCTCCTTGAACACAAACAGGCTGGCGATCAGCAGCAGGATCGGCCCCATCTGCACCACCAGTTGCGCGGTGCCGGGGCTCAGCAGGTTCAGCCCCATCAGGTACAGCACGTAGTTGCCCACCAGCCCGCAAACCGCCACCAGCACCAGCCAGCCGCCACGCGGCCCGAGTACCCGCCAACTGGGCAAACGCTTGACCGCCGCCAGGTAGACCAGCAGGAAACCACCGGACACCAACAGGCGAAACCAGGTCACGGTCACCGGGTCCATCACCAGCAACACTTGCTTGAGCTTGATCGGCAGGATGCCCCACAGCAGCGCCGTCAGCAGTGCGAGGAACAAGCCGTAGACCCAGCGACCGGACGAGATGTGCATGCGACCCCCAAAAGCCTGATGGAGAGAGCCCGCATTCTAGGCCCGGGGCCGTGACTTACACAGAGACAGTTGGAGGGGGAACGTAAACAGGATGGTGCAGGTCGCAAAAAGCATCGCGGGCAAGCCTCGCTCCTACAGAAGCACCACCATTCTGTAGGAGCGAGGCTTGCCCGCGATAGGTTCCACCCCGTCTGACGGCTTAACGCACCGCTTCGAACAACCCGGTCGCGCCCATGCCACCGCCGACGCACATGGTGACGATGCCGTAGCGCAGGTTGCGCCGTTGCAGTTCCCGCACCAGGTGGCCGACCTGGCGCGAACCGGTCATGCCGAACGGGTGGCCGATGGAAATCGAGCCGCCGTTGACGTTGTACCTGGCGTTGTCGATCTGCAGCCGGTTGCGGCTGTACAGGCATTGCGAGGCGAAGGCCTCGTTCAACTCCCAGAGGTCGATGTCGTCCACTTGCAGGCCCTTGGCCTTGAGCAGCCTGGGTACCGAGAACACCGGGCCGATGCCCATTTCGTCCGGCTCGCAGCCGGCCACGGTGAAGCCGCGGAAGAACGCCTTGGGCTTGAGCCCCAGCGCCAGGGCCCGCTCCAGGCTCATGACCAGGGTCATGGAGGCGCCATCGGACAATTGCGAGGAGTTGCCGGCGGTCACCGAGCCGTCTTCGGCGAACACCGGTTTCAAACCGGCCAGGCTTTCCAGGGTGGTGTCTGGGCGGTTGCAGTCGTCGCGATCGACCACACCGTCGAGAATCTGCACCTGGCCGCTGTTCTTGTCCTCGACCCGGTACTTCACCGCCATCGCCACGATCTCGTCGTCGAACAGTCCGGCCGCCTGGGCCGCCGCAGTGCGCTGCTGGCTTTGCAGGGCATACAGGTCCTGCTCCTCGCGGCTCACGTTATAACGCCGGGCGACCACCTCGGCGGTCTGGCCCATGGGGAAATAGATGCCCGGCACCTGCTCCTTGAGCAGCGGGTTTATCAGGTTGTCGGTGTTGACGCTTTTCATCGTCAGGCTGATGGACTCGACCCCGCCGGCGACAATGACGTCACTGCAACCGGACGCGATCTGGTTGGCCGCGATGGCGATCGCCTGCAGGCCGGACGAACAGAAACGGTTGAGGGTCATGCCCGCGGTACCGGTGCCCAGGCGCGACAGCACCGCGACGTTGCGCCCGATGTTGTAGCCCTGGGCGCCTTCGTTGGAACCGGCGCCGACGATGCAGTCCTCGACGCTGGCCGGGTCGATACCGTTGCGGCTCAGCAGCGCATTGACGCAATGGGCGGCCATGTCATCCGGACGGGTCTGGTTGAACTTGCCGCGAAAGGACTTGGCCAGGCCGGTCCGCACGCTATCGACGATCACCACTTCACGCATGGCATACCTCATTGTTGTTGTCGGTTGTGAGTGGCTCGAGCATAGATCCAGCCCTTGCCCGGCCGCGACGATCATTCATCCGGCGTATGCAAAACCATCGCGGTGCTGGGTTTATCCAGTGACCCGCTCACAACCCGCGGCGGTTATTTCTTGTCCTTCTTGCCTTTCCTGTCCTTTTTCTCGGACTTGTCGAATGCCTCTTCCAGTGCGCGGTTGAGGGTGCGCAATACCTTGACCCGGGCCCAGCGCTTGTCGTTGGCCTCCACCAGGGTCCAGGCCGCGACCTCGGTGCTGGTGCGGTCGACCATGTCGCCGACGGCGGCGCGGTAGGCATCCCATTTGTCGCGGTTGCGCCAGTCGTCCTCGGTGATCTTGAAACGCTTGAACGGAATCTCTTCACGGGCCTGGAAACGCTCCAGCTGGGTCTGCTTGTCGATCGCCAGCCAGAACTTGACCACGATCACCCCGGCGTCCTCGAGCTGCTCCTCGAAGTCGTTGATCTCGCCATAGGCGCGCAACCAGTCCGCCGGGCTGCAAAAGCCCTCGACCCGCTCCACCAGCACCCGGCCGTACCAGGAACGGTCGAACACGGTGAACTTGCCCCGCGCCGGAATATGCCGCCAGAAGCGCCACAGATACGGCTGGGCCCGCTCGTCCTCGGTCGGCGCGGCAATCGGCACGATGCTGTACTGGCGCGGGTCCAGCGCCGCCGCTACCCGGCGAATCGCCCCGCCCTTGCCGGCCGCGTCATTGCCCTCGAAAACCGCCACCAACGCGTGCTTGCGCATGCGCTTGTCGCGCAGCAGGCCGGCCAGGCGCGCCTGCTCGGTAATCAGTTGCTCCTCGTAGTCGTCCTTGTCCAGTTGCTGGCTCATGTCCAGGCTGTCGAGCAGGGTCAACTTGTCGACGGCCTCGCCCAGCGGCGCCACATGGGACTCGACTTCGAGCGTCGGCCGGTTGAGCGCGCTCTGCAGGCCCTCGAGGAGAATCTTGCCCACCGCCAGGCTGCGGTAATGCGGGTCCACGCCTTCGATCACATGCCAGGGCGCGTAGTCGCGGCTGGTGCGGCGTAACACCCGCTCGCCGTATTTGACGAACTTGTCGTAGGTCTCCGACTGCTGCCAGTCCAGCGGGCTGATGCGCCAGCTGTGCAGCGGGTCGTCCTGCAAGGACTTGAGGCGGGCCTTCATCTGTTTCTTGGACAGGTGGAACCAGAACTTGAAGATCAGCGCGCCTTCGTCGCAGAGCATCTTTTCCAGGCGCTCGGCGCCGGCGATGGCCTGGTCGAAACGGCCGTCCTTGAACAGTTCGTGCACCCGTCCCTGCAACATCTGGCTGTACCAGTTGCCGAAAAACACCCCCATGCGGCCCTTGGCCGGGAGCATCCGCCAGTAGCGCCAGGCCGGTGGCCTCGCCAGTTCTTCGTCGGTCTGCTGGTCGAAGGTACGGACCTCGATCAGGCGTGGGTCCATCCACTCGTTGAGCAGCTTCACCGTCTCGCCCTTGCCGGCGCCTTCGATGCCGTTGATCAGCACGATCACCGGAAAACGGGCTTTCTGCTTCAGCTCGAACTGGGCCTCCAGCAGGGCTTCGCGCAGGGCCGGGACTTCGGCGTCAAAAGTTTTTTTGTCGATGGCGTGACCGATTTCGGCAGATTCGAACATGAGCGACTCCCTGGCAAGATGGAGCAAGACTAGCGGATCGACCTAGGTTTTGTCGGCCCCGAACATGCTGCTTATTGCCATGGATCATTACCCGGTGTGTCGATCGGCTAGAATGGCCGCCTTGCCGCTACCGAGCCGAACATGAGCGCCGAATTGTCCCCTCCTCAGCCCCACGCCCAGCTCGACTGGGACGACCAGGGCCGCCCGCGTTCGCGGGTCTTCGACGATGTGTATTTCTCCACCGAGTCGGGCCTGGACGAAACCCGCCATGTGTTTCTCGAACAGAACCGCCTGCGCGAGCGTTTTGCCGCGTTGCCGCCCAGTGGCCGCTTCGTCATCGGCGAAACCGGCTTCGGCACCGGCCTGAACTTTCTCTGCGCCTGGCAGTTGTTCGAACAACAGGCTGACCCCAGCGCACGCCTGCATTTCGTCAGCGTGGAAAAGTACCCGCTGACGCCAGCCGACCTGCAGCGCGCCCTGGCCCTGTGGCCGGAACTGGGGCCGCTGGCCGAGCGCCTGTTGCGCGCCTATGTCGCGGTGCACCAAGGCTTTCAGCGCCTGGTACTGGACGAAGGCCGGGTCACCCTGACCCTGCTGGTCGGCGATGCCCTGGAGCAATTGCCGCAACTCGACGGGCAGGTCGATGCCTGGTTCCTCGACGGCTTCGCCCCGGCGAAAAACCCCGAGATGTGGACCGCCGAGCTGTTCGCCGAACTGGCGCGCCTGGCCGCGCCGGGTTCGAGCATCAGTACCTTCACCAGCACCGGCTGGGTGCGCCGCCTGCTGAATGCCGCGGGCTTCAAGATGAAGCGCACCCCGGGCATTGGCCACAAGTGGGAAGTGCTGCGCGGCGAGTTTCTCGGCTGGCCCGAAGACACGCCGCTGCCTGCCGCCAGCAAGCCCTGGTTCGCTCGCCCCACGCAACAAATCCAGGACAAACACGCCCTGGTGATCGGCGCCGGCCTGGCCGGTTGCGCCAGCGCCGCCAGCCTCGCCGCGCGGGGCTGGCGGGTCAGCCTGCTGGAGCGCCACGGGCAACTGGCCCAGGAGGCCTCGGGCAATCCCCAGGGCGTGCTGTACCTGAAACTCTCGGCCCACGGCACCGCCCTGTCGCAGATGATCCTCAGCGGTTTCGGCTACACCCGGCGCCTGCTCGAACAGTTGCAACGGGGCGTCGACTGGGACAGCTGCGGCGTGCTGCAACTGGCCTTCAACGCCAAGGAAGCCGAGCGCCAGGCGCAGTTGGCGGCAGCCTTCCCGGCGGACCTGTTGCATCAGCTGGACCAGCCCCAGGCCCAGGCCCTGGCCGGCGTCGGCCTGGCCCACGGTGGGCTGTTCTACCCAGAAGGTGGCTGGGTGCATCCGCCGGCCCTGTGCCAGTGGCAAGCCGCGCACCCGCGGATTCGCCAGCTGCCCCACCACGATGTAGTGGAACTGCGCCGGGGCGATGGCCAGTGGCAGGCCTGGGACGGCGAGCGGCTGCTGGCCAGTGCCGAGGTGGTGATCCTCGCCGGCGCCGCCGAGATCAAGCGCTTTCCCGCCAGCGCCGAGCTGCCGCTCAAACGCATCCGCGGGCAGATCACCCGCCTGCTGCAGACCGCGCGCAGCCAGAGCCTGGCCACCGTGGTGTGCGCCGAAGGTTATGTCGCCCCCGCGCGACTGGGCGAACACACCCTGGGTGCCAGTTTCGATTTCAAGAGCGAAGACCTGACACCCACCGCCGCCGAGCATGCGGGCAACCTGCTGATGCTCGAAGAGATCTCCCAGGACCTGGTGGAACGCCTGGAAGCCGATCGGCTGCAAGCGCAAACCCTCGAAGGACGGGCCGCCTTCCGTTGCACCAGCCCGGACTATCTGCCGATCGTCGGTCCCCTGGCGGACCAGGCGGCATTCGCCGAGGTCTACGCGGTGCTGGGCAAGGACGCGCGCCAGGTTCCGGACCTGCCCTGCCCCTGGCTGGACGGCCTGTATATCAACAGCGGCCACGGCTCGCGCGGCTTGATCACCGCGCCGCTGTCGGGCGAGTTGCTGGCCGCCTGGCTGGACAACGAACCGCTGCCCCTGCCGCGCAGCGTGGCCGAAGCCTGTCACCCCAATCGCTTTGCCTTGCGTCGGTTGATTCGCGGCAAGCCATGAAATAAAGCAGCGATGCCAGCCGCCCTGGCATCGCTTGGCCATCTCCCGCAAACGCCCACGGGCCCTGCCCGCACGGCAAAACTCCAGGCAGATCAAGGCCTTTGCCCCAGCCCGCAACGCACTTGCGCCCCGCCGCTTATAACCCATCGGTCTAAAACTCCAGGGGATCACCTGGGTCAGTTTCCGGGTACCTGCCATTTCTGGCCGGTCGCGATTCACCCCTCCCCAACGGAAAAACCGGTAAGGACTTATGTGCGGATTAGCTGGAGAACTACGTTTTGATCATCAACCCGCCGACCTGGCAGCGGTTGAACGAATTACCCACCACCTCGCCCCTCGCGGCCCCGACGCCTGGGGTTTCCATAGCCAGGGCCCGATAGCCCTGGGCCATCGGCGCCTGAAAATCATGGACCTGTCGGACGGCTCGGCCCAGCCGATGATCGACAACCAACTGGGCCTGTCCCTGGCCTTCAACGGCGCGATCTACAACTTCCCAGAACTGCGCGCCGAGCTGGAAAGCCTGGGCTACGCCTTTTATTCCGGCGGCGACACCGAGGTGCTGCTCAAGGGCTATCACGCCTGGGGCGCCGAGCTGCTGCCGCGGCTCAACGGCATGTTCGCCTTCGCCATCTGGGAGCGGGACGCCAAGCGCCTGTTCATCGCCCGCGACCGCCTGGGCGTCAAGCCGCTGTACCTGTCACGCACCGGCCAGCGCCTGCGTTTCGCCTCGGCCTTGCCGGCGCTGCTCAAGGGCGGCGACATCAACCCGCTGCTCGACCCGGTGGCGCTCAACCATTACCTGAACTTCCATGCCGTAGTGCCGGCGCCGCGCACCCTGCTGGCGGGCATCGAGAAACTGCCGCCGGCCACCTGGATGCGCATCGAAGCCGACGGCCGCACCGAGCAGCGAACCTGGTGGACCCTGCCCTACGGCCCGCGCGCCGATGAAACCGGGCTGACCCTGGAAGACTGGCGCGACCGCGTACTCGACAGCACCCGCGAAGCCGTGGCGATCCGCCAACGGGCGGCAGTGGATGTCGGCGTGCTGCTGTCCGGCGGCGTCGATTCGAGCCTGCTGGTCGGCCTGCTGCGGGAAGTCGGGGTGGATAACCTGTCGACCTTCTCCATCGGCTTCCAGGATGCCGGCGGCGAACGCGGCGACGAGTTCCAGTATTCGGACCTGATCGCCCAACACTACGGCACCGATCACCATCAGCTACGCATCGACGAGCGCGAGATCATCGAACAGTTGCCGGCGGCGTTCCACGCCATGAGCGAACCCATGGTCAGCCACGACTGCATCGCCTTCTACCTGCTGTCCCGGGAAGTCGCCAGGCACTGCAAGGTGGTGCAGAGCGGCCAGGGCGCCGACGAACTGTTCGCCGGTTACCACTGGTACCCGCAGGTGGAGGGCGCCAGCGATCCCTACGCGGCCTACCGCGAGGCGTTCTTCGACCGCAGCTACGACGACTACGCGGCCACCGTACAACCGCAGTGGCTGACCGCCAACGACGCCGCCGGCGATTTCGTCCGCGAGCATTTCGCCCAGCCCGGCGCTGCCGCGCCTGTGGATAAAGCCCTGCGCCTGGACAGCACGGTGATGCTGGTCGACGACCCAGTCAAGCGTGTGGATAACATGACCATGGCCTGGGGCTTGGAGGCGCGCACGCCGTTCCTCGACTACCGGCTGGTGGAGCTGTCAGCGCGGGTGCCGGCCCGGTTCAAACTGCCCGATGGCGGCAAGCAGGTGCTCAAGGAAGCCGCGCGGCTGGTGATCCCCAGCGCGGTGATCGACCGCAAGAAAGGCTACTTCCCGGTGCCCGGCCTCAAGCACCTGCAGGGCGCCACCCTGGACTGGGTACGTGAACTGCTGCTCGACCCGAGCCAGGACCGCGGCCTGTTCAACCCGGCGATGCTCGACCGCCTGCTGACCGATCCACAAGGCCAGCTGACGCCGTTGCACGGCTCCAAGCTGTGGCAACTGGCGGCGCTGAACCTGTGGCTCAGCGAACAAGGAATCTGACCATGAAACCCCATGCCACGGCTTACAGCCAACGCTTGCTGCGCGGTCAGGCGCCCTCCTACGAGCGTCTGCAGGCGCGTTTCGCCGAAGATCGCAGCGCCCTCGGCACCGACCCGATTGCCGTGCATTGCGGCTGGGGCCGGCTGCTGATCGGCCATACCTTTCCCGACCCGACGAGCCTGGCCGAGGAGCTGCTCAACGAACACCCCGGCGAACGCGACATCGCCCTGTATGTCGCCGCACCCCAGCAGATCCTCGGCCTGGAACCGACCCAGTTGTTCCTCGACCCGTCGGACACCCTGCGCCTGTGGTTCAGCGACTACCGCCAGGCCACCCGGGTGTTTCGCGGCTTCCGCATCCGTCGGGCGCAGAGCGCGGCGGACTGGCAGGCCATCAACCAGCTGTACCTGGCCCGCAACATGCTGCCGGTCGACCCGAGCCTGCTGACCCCGCGCCATGCCGGCGGGCCGGTGTACTGGCTGGCCGAAGACGAAGACAGCGGCGCGGTGATCGGCAGCGTCATGGGCCTGGACCACCAGAAGGCCTTCCACGATCCGGAGCACGGCAGCAGCCTGTGGTGCCTGGCGGTGGACCCGCATTGCACCCGCCCGGGGGTCGGCGAAGTGCTGGTCCGGCACCTGATCGAACACTTCATGAGCCGTGGCCTGAGCTACCTCGACCTGTCGGTGCTGCACGACAATCGCCAGGCCAAGTGCCTGTACGCCAAGCTGGGTTTCCGCACGCTGTCGACCTTCGCCATCAAGCGCAAGAACGGCATCAACCAGCCGCTGTTCCTCGGCCCCGGGCCCGAGGCGCAGTTCAACCCTTACGCGCGGATCATCGTCGAGGAAGCCCATCGCCGCGGCATCGACGTGCAGGTCGACGACGCCGAAGCCGGGATGTTCACCCTCAGCCATGGCGGCCGCCGGGTGCGTTGCCGTGAATCCCTCAGCGACCTGACCAGCGCCATCAGCATGAGCCTGTGCCAGGACAAGAGCCTGACTCACAAAGTACTGAAACAGGCCGGGCTGAACCTGCCTGCGCAACAACTCGCGGGCAACGCCGACGACAACCTGGCGTTTCTCGACGAGCATGAACGGGTGGTGGTCAAGCCACTCGACGGGGAACAAGGCCAAGGTGTGGCCGTGGATCTGCGCACCATCGAAGAAGTGCAACAGGCAATCGACAACGCCCGGCGGTTCGACAGCCGGGTGTTGCTCGAGAGCTTCCACGAGGGCCTGGACCTGCGCATCCTGGTGATCGGCTTCGAGGTGGTTGCCGCCGCCATTCGCCGGCCGGCCGAGGTGATCGGCGACGGCCAGCACTCCATCAGGCAGCTGATCGAAGCGCAAAGCCGACGCCGCCAGGCCGCCACCGGCGGCGAAAGCAAGATCCCCCTGGACCACGAAACCCAGCGCACCCTGCAGGCCGCCGGGCACGGCTACGACAGCATCCTGGCGGCCGGCGAACGGCTGTTCGTGCGGCGCACCGCCAACCTGCATACCGGCGGCACCCTGGAAGATGTCACCGCGACTCTGCATCCGGAACTGGTGGACGCAGCGATCCGCGCGGCGCGGGCGCTGGATATCCCGATGGTCGGCCTCGACCTGATGGTGCCGGCGGCGGACCAGCCGCAGTACGTGTTCATCGAGGCCAACGAGCGCGCCGGCCTGGCCAACCATGAACCGCAGCCGACGGCCGAGCGCTTTGTCGACCTGTTGTTTCCCCACAGCCAGCCGGCGGTCTGAAAGCCTTGTGCTGACCGTCGCGGCCTCATCGCGGGCAAGTCTCGCTCCTACAGGGATCGCCGCCTTGCTCGCGATGCCTTTTCATCATCAGGAGTTTCCATGACCCGATCGATTCCCGAACCGGACCTCAACTACCTGCAGAAAGTCCTCCTGGAAATGCTCGCCATTCCCAGCCCCACCGGCTTCACCGACACCATCGTGCGTTACGTGGCCGAGCGCCTGGAAGAACTGGGTATTCCCTTCGAGCTAACCCGCCGCGGGACCATTCGCGCCACCCTCAAGGGCCAGAAGAACAGCCCGGACCGCGCCGTCTCGGCGCACCTGGACACCATCGGCGCCAGCGTGCGCGCGGTGAAAGACAACGGCCGCCTGACCCTGGCCCCGGTCGGTTGCTGGTCCAGCCGTTTCGCCGAGGGCAGCCGGGTCAGCCTGTTCACCGACAACGGCGTAGTGCGTGGCAGCGTGTTGCCGCTGATGGCCTCCGGGCACGCCTTTAACACCGCGGTGGACGAAATGCCCATCAGTTGGGACCACATCGAATTGCGCCTGGACGCCTACTGCACCACCCGCGCCGACTGCGAGTCGCTGGGCATCGGCGTCGGCGATTTCGTCGCGTTCGATCCCTTGCCGGAGTTCACCGAAAGCGGCCATATCAGCGCCCGCCACCTCGACGACAAGGCTGGGGTCGCGGCGCTGCTGGCCGCGCTCAAGGCCATCGTCGACAGCGGCGAGCCGCTGATGATCGACTGCCATCCGCTGTTCACCATCACCGAAGAAACCGGCAGCGGCGCGGCGGCGGCCCTGCCCTGGGACGTCAGCGAATTCGTCGGCATCGACATCGCCCCGGTCGCCCCCGGCCAGCACTCCAGCGAGCACGCGGTGAGCGTGGCCATGCAGGACTCCGGCGGGCCTTACGACTATCACCTGTCGCGCCACTTGCTGCGCCTGGCCACGGAACACGAATTGCCGGTACGCCGCGACCTGTTCCGCTACTACTTCAGCGATGCCCATTCGGCGGTCACCGCCGGCCACGATATCCGTACCGCCCTGCTGGCCTTCGGTTGCGACGCCACCCACGGCTACGAGCGCACCCATATCGACAGCCTGGCGGCCCTCAGCCGCCTGCTGGGCGCCTACATCCTCAGCCCGCCGGTGTTCGCCAGCGACGCACAGCCGGCCCAGGGCTCCCTGGACCGTTTCAGCCATCAGCTGGAACACGACACACAGATGGAAAGCGACACCCGGGTGCCGTCGGTGGACAGCCTGGTGGGGCAAAAGTCCTGAGGTGAAAAGCCCTGAAGGGAAAAGCCCGGCCCCGCGCGAGGTTTGCCTAGCCGCGCGGGGCCCGGCGCAGTAGGATCCGGGATTGTTTGCCGGAGGCCCGTATGCTGATTCCCCATGACCAACTAGAAGTCGACACCCTGACCCGCCTGATCGAAGACTTCGTCACCCGCGACGGCACCGACAATGGCGACGACACCCCGCTGGAAACCCGCGTCCTGCGCGTGCGCCAGGCGCTGACCAAGGGCCAGGCGGTGATCGTCTTCGACCCGGACAGCGAGCAGTGCCAGTTGATGCTCAAGCACGACGTGCCCAAGGAATTGTTCGACTGATTCCCGCCCGGGACCGGGCGCCATCGCGGCGCCCGCAACCCGGCAAGTTCCTAACCGTTGGTAAAGCGCGGCCCGAACAGAATGATGCTCGCGCCGATCACGCACAGCGCCACCCCCAGCCAGTCCGAACTCAGCGGCCGCACCCGCTCCACCATACCCAGCCAGCCGATCGAGGCGATGATGTAGATCCCGCCGTACGCCGCATAGGCGCGGCCGGCGTAGCTCGCTTCGATCTTGGTCAGCAACAGGGCGAAGAGCATCAGGCTCGCCAGCGCCGGGACCATCCACCAGGCGCTTTTGCCCTGGCGCAGCCACATCCAGAAGGCGTAGCAGCCGGCGATCTCGAACAGCGCGGCGAGGAAGAACCACAGGTAATTGAGCATGCAAGGTCTCGTCAGGGATGCCAGATGCTGGCAACCCTAACGACGCGTCGGGGCAGGAGCAAGCTCAGCTGGCGTTTTGCTTGGCCTTGGCGCGCATCTTGTCGGCCATGAGGGTCATTTCGTCGTACAGCAACTGCGGGTTCTTCTGCTTCAGGGCCCAGGCCATGCGTCCCTGTTCGTGGGGCAGGATCATGAATTCGCCGGCGGCGACCCGGGTGTAGATGTAATCGGCGATGTCCGCCGCGCTGATCGGCGAGCTTTCCAGCAGCTTGCCGACCTGGGCCTTCATCGCCGGGGTCGGGCCACGGAACGAATCCAGCAGGTTGGTCTGGAAGAACGACGGGCATACCACGTGCACGCCGATTTCCTGCTGGGCCAGTTCGATCAACAGGCTTTCGGACAGGGCCACCACGCCGGCCTTGGCCACGTTGTAGTTGCTCATCGCCGGGCCCTGCATCAAGGCCGCCATCGAGGCGATATTGATGATCCGGCCCTTGCTCTTTTCCAGCAGCGGCAGGAACGCCTTGCAGCCCTTGACCACGCCCATCAGGTTGATCGCGATCTGCCAGTCCCAGTCCTCCAGGGACAATTCGCTGAAGAAGCCGCCGGAGGCCACACCGGCGTTATTGACGATCACATCGATGCCGCCGAGCTTGACTTCACAGGCCTGGGCGAAGGCGGTCAACTGGCTGTAGTCACGCACGTCGCAACGTTGCACGAAGCCATCGCCGCCGGCTTCGCGTACCAGCCTGAGGGTTTCCTGCAGGCCGGGTTCGCTGACATCCGACAACGCCAACTGCCAGCCTTCGCGCGCCCAGCGCAGAGCGATTTCGCGACCCAGGCCGGATCCGGCGCCAGTGATCATCATGCGATTTTGCATAGGAGTTGCCTTGTTGTTCCGGGGAAGATGAGGCGAGTGTAGCGAAGGATTTTGTGCCGCCCACGCACCATCAGATTGCTGAATGCCCCAGGCAAACCGGGGCCTCGGTGCGACTTCCCGCGGTGTTGCACGTTCAACTCGATGGCCACCGACAGCAGGTACGAAAAGAAATAGGCCTGCGTGCAAAAAGCATTAAAAAAACTTGGAATCATCCTTCAAGGCACAGAGTCCGAATGATTAAGCGGTACGGATTAATTGCCTTCGAGTCCAGCCGCGCCTTCGATCCTCCAATAAGGAAAACGACATGGGCACAAT
Organism: Pseudomonas sp. GM17; assembly: GCF_000282175.2. Classification (NCBI taxonomy): domain Bacteria; kingdom Pseudomonadati; phylum Pseudomonadota; class Gammaproteobacteria; order Pseudomonadales; family Pseudomonadaceae; genus Pseudomonas; species Pseudomonas sp. GM17. The sequence continues at coordinate 5,600,900 of NZ_CP124732.1, forward strand.
CCTGATCATTATTCTAATTCTTCTGCTGATCGGTGGTCTTCCAGTGTTCCCGCACTCCAGAAGCTGGGGTTATGGCCCGTCCGGCATCATCGGTGTGGTGCTGGTGGTGTTGCTGGTTCTCCTGTTACTGGGCCGGATATAGGTTTCGCCAGTTCATGTCCGGCACTTTAATAACCGTCAAAAAAAAGAGGCCCGAGGGCCTCTTTTTCATTAGCGCAATGAATCAGTCCGGCGTGCCGTGCACCACGCCTGCGGTGTTATCCAACAGGCTCTTGGTAGCGGTTTGCAGGAAAGCTTCCAGCTTGTGCTTCAACTCGGCGGTACGCGGTGCGTCCGGCACCACTTCGGCATGCGGATTGGCGCCCAGTTCGTACTGGTAGATCTTCGGCGCCATTTCCTTCTCGCGCGGCAGTACCAGGATCTGGTCGGCGGTGACGATAGCCGTGGTCTGCTCGCTGCCCGACGGCTTGATCACGCCAAAGCCGGTGTCGCCTTCCGGCAGGTTGAGCAGGTCGCGGCCCCAGCACTGGTGACGCACTTCGCCACCGAGGCGGCCCATGATGGTCGGCACGATATCGACCTGGGTGCCCACGGTGTGGTTGCGCTGGCCGAATTTTTCCTGGATGCCCGGAGCGATCATCAGCATCGGCACGTTGAAGCGGCCCAGGTCCATTTCGGTGATCTGGCGCTCGTTACCGAAACCATGGTCACCCACGATCACGAACAGCGTCTCCTTGAAGTACGGCTCCTTGCGCGCCTTCTCGAAGAACTGGCCAAGGGCCCAGTCGGAATAGCGCATGGCGGTCAGGTGTTCGTTCAGGCTGCCACGGTCGGTCACCTTCTCCACCGGCAATGGCGTCGGCAAGGCGTACGGGGTGTGGTTGGACAGGGTCTGCAGCAGGGCATAGAACGGCTTGCCGTTTTCCCGCGCCTTCAACTCTTCCAGGCCACGGTTGAACATGTCCTGGTCGGATACGCCCCAGGTCGGATCGGAGAACACCGGATCGACGAAGTCGTTGCGACCGACGAAGTTGGTCATGCCCTGGTTGCTGAAGAAGCCCGACTGGTTGTCCCAGGCGAAATCGCCGTTGTAGACATACACGTCGTCATACTTGCGGGCGCTCAGCACCTGCGGCAGGCCGGACAGCTTGTGGCTGCCTTCCGGGGTCTGCATCAGGTATTCGAAACCCGGCAGGTTGGGGAAGCAGGCCATGGTGGCGAACATGCCCTGGTGGGTATGGGTGCCGTTGGAGAAGAAGCGGTCGAACAGCAGGCCTTCCTTGGACAGTTGGTCCAGGTACGGGGTGATATTGCCTGGAGCGCCCAGGGCACCCACCGAGTGACCAGCCATGCTTTCCATCAGGATCACGACCACGTTCTTGATCGGCAGGGTCTTGGCGGCCGGTGGCGTGTAGTCGCGGCGCACGGCGGCGATATCGGCGTCCACCAGCTTGTCGTCCGGCATCACCAGCAGGTCGCGCACCACTTGCTGCGCCTCGGGCTGCGGCAGGGTGGCTTTCCAGATATTGCTGCGGTCCTCGCCCATCCGGCTCTTGGCCGCCTCGACCAGCGACAGCGTGCCGTTGAGGCCCAGCTGGTTGGCGAAGTTCGATTCGGTGGTGTAGACGTCACCCCAGCGCAGTGGCGGGCCCTGGCGCAGGGTGCCGCGGGCGGCGACCACGCAGACCAGCAGGCAGACCACGAATACGCCGATACGGGCGTACCACGGGGCGACCTGCCGGGTGCCGATGCTGCCGCCGCTGAACGGGCCACGCGGCCGGGTCGCGCGGTCGGCGCCCTTGAACGCCAGGCTCAGCAGCCAGGTGCCGACCGCCCAGGCCAGCAGGTAGCGCACCACCGGGAAGCCGTACCAGAGCATGCTCATCACGGTTTTCGGGTCTTCCTTCACATACTGGAAGACCAGGCCGTTGAGGCGCTGGTGGAACTCGCGGTAGAAATCCATCTCCATCAGGCCGAGGAACAGCGCGATGCTCGAAACGATGGTCAGCCAGAAGCGGAAGAAACCGCGAGCCGCCATGGCCCGGGCACTGAACAGCGCCAGCAGCAGCGGGATGCTGAGGTAGACCACCAGGCGCACATCGAAGCGCAGGCCGTTGGCGAAGGCTTCAAGGAAGGTCGAGGCCGGTGTGTCGAGGATCATCTCGCGGTTGTAGACCAGCAGCGCCACGCGCAGCAAAGACAGCATGACCATCATGGCCAGCGCGCAGAGCAGCGTATAAGCCAGATGCGATTTGACGGTCGGTTGCAGCAGGCGACTCGAGGCTCGCTGCTGACTCAGGACGTCCGGGTTTGCCATATCGTTTTAGGACCCAATGGAAGTTGAAGTTGCGAAAAGAATGCAGCTGCGCTTTGCCCTCTTGTAGCCATTCAAGGCTGGGGGGATGGCGCGGTGCGCAAATGTTGCACGATCAGCAGCGGCATTGCCATTGATTACTGGCAGGCGTCCTCCCCTGGCCGGCAATGGCCCAGAGCCAGGGATCGCAATCGGAGATCGCACGGGAGCAGCGGAAAAACAGCGCTGGCGAATTGTCATGGAGACTTTGTGAAAATTTCGTGCAGCGCATATTTGGTCACATAAAAAAGGGCCTGGCGGCCCCTTTTGAACCCCACGCCAGCCTTCAGAGCCGTACGTTGCCGCGCGGCCCGGCAATCGCCCAGATGATCAGGCCCAGCACCGGCAACAGGATGATCAGCAACACCCAGAGGATTTTCATCCCGGTTTCGGCACTGCTTTTAAGCACATTGATGATCGCCCAGATGTCCAGCGCGAGGATGATCAGTCCAACCAGCGTATTGAAAGTGGAACCCATGGTGTCGCTCCTAAATGAGGGCTTGCCCACTTAGGATAGCCGGCTAGCAGCGGGGTTCCTTTTTATTGCCTGCGCGGTCGGCCTGTGGCCCGCAGCTCAGACGTGAACCGCGACCTTGAGCGCTTCCAGGGACGGCGCGGCGGCAATGCCGGCTTCGGCGCACAGCTGCAGCACCCGCGGCACGTCGTTGCCGTAGACCAGCACCACTTGCAGCTCGTCGTCCAGCAACTGGCTGAAGTTCATCAGCACGTAACCGCCGTTTTCCGGGTTCATGCTGCCCATCTGGATCTGGATACGGTTGAGCGCGGTCAGGGCCTCGGTCTTGGCCAGTTGCTTGGGCTTGATATTGAACGCCACGCCCGGGCCGAAAGACGCGACGATCTGCGCGAACAGGTCCATGTAGGTGTCGGCCTGGAACAGCACGGTGTCCGGCAGGCTGCCGACCACCACCCATTCGCCCAGCGGGATCGGGAAGCTGTCGTCGTAGTTGATGTCCGGATTGGCGGCCAGGAAGGCCTGGGGATCGGCGTAGGCCTGGGCGGCCTCGTCGGCGATCCGCAGGATTTCTTCTTCGCCCATGCAGCCGGAGCTGATTTTAGTGATGAGTTCGGCGAGGACGTTTTTCATGGGCGAATCCTGTTACGGGTCAATGGCGGGCGCGCAGGATAGCCTAAACCCGGCCCGCGAACCTACCGCCGCGCCCCAGGCATGGCCCAGGCCCGACGGTATGCGCCGTTCAGCTCAGCCCAGCAACTTCTGCAATTGCGCGGTGGTGTCGACGGCGCCCATGGTCTTCGCCGCGTCCAGTGCGCTCACGCCGTTGGCGTCGGTGGCTCGTGGGTTGGCGCCCTTGCCGATGAGGTAGTCGACGATTTCCGTACGATTGAACATCGCCGCCATCATCAGCGCGGTACGCCCGTCGAAGGACGAGCCTTCCACCTCGGCACCGCCCTCCACCAACGCCTTGACCACCGCCAGGTCGCCCTTGAAGGCTGCGCCGGCGATCGGGCTCTGGCCGTTGTCGTTACGGATCTCGGGGTCGGCCTTGTGCTTGAGCAGCACCTGTACCGCGCCCACATGCCCGTAGTAGCTGGCCAGCATCAGCAGGGTGTCGCCCTTGTGATTGCGCAGGTTGACCGGCAGACCGCTGCTCGCCAGCTTGTCGAGCATCTGGGCGTCGCCTTGACGTGCGACGTTGAAGACCTGCTCGGTGAACTCGGCGGCTTCTTCTGCGGTCATCTGGCGGCTTTTGTCTGACATCGGGAACTCCACTTTCGGCCAATCGGAAAGCCGCTAGTGTCCCCAAGCGGCTCCCGCCCTGTCATCCCTTTTTTCTCAAGAGCGGCCATAGCCAGAATCAATAACGGTGCCGACCGGCACAAATATCCGCCAGGACCGCCTCCGTCACCCGGACATAGGTCGCCGAACCCGGCAACCAGGCGTACACCGGGTCGCCGCCGGTTTTCGACGGGTCGAAGGCTTCTTCCTTGAGCCGGGTCTTCTGGTACTTGAAGGTGCCGGTGGTCTCCATCTTCACCTTGACCCGCAGGAACAGCGGCACCGCGTAGCCCGGCAGATGCTCGCGGGCGAACTGCAACAGCTCGGTGAAATCCAGGGTCGCCAGGGATTCGGCCGGGGTGATCGCCGCCATCCCGGCACGGCCGTTGGTGTTGTGCACCTCCACGCCATAGGCCACCGCCTCGGCGACCTGCGGATGTTGCAGGAGGATGTTCTCCACCTCGGTGGTGGAGACGTTTTCGCCCTTCCAGCGATAGGTATCGCCCAGGCGATCGATGAACTGCGCATGGCCAAAACCGATATCGCGCAGCAGGTCGCCGGTATTGAAGTAACGGTCGCCCTTCTCGAACACGTCGGTGAGGATCACCTTCAGGTTCTTTTCCGGCTCGGTATAGCCGTCCAGCGGTGCCTTGTCGTCGATCTTCGCCAGCAGCAGGCCTTGCCCACCCTTGGCGACCTTCTGCATGAAGCCGGAACCGTTGCGGATCGGCGCGCAGGTGTCGTGGGCATACTCCACCAGCGCCCAGGGCGCCAGGGAAAAACCCACGGTATTGTCGAAGTTGAGCACGTTGGTAAAGCCGATATTGCCGTCGCTGGCGGCATACAGCTCACAGATATGCTCGATGCCGAAACGCTGCTTGAACGGCCCCCACACGCCGGGGCGCAGGCCGTTGCCGACCATCTTCACCACGCTGTTGTCACGGTCGTGCTCGCAGGCAGGCTGGTCAACCAGGTAACGGCACAGCTCGCCCACATAACCAATGGTGGTGGCCTTGAACCGGCGGACGTCTTCCCAGAAACGGCTGGCGCTGAACTTGCGGCGAATGGCGAAGCCCGAAGCGCCGCTGATGGCCGAGCCCCAGCACACGCACAACCCGGTGGCGTGATACAGCGGCAAGGTGCAGTACAGGATATCGGCCGGCTGCATGTCGAGGGCGATCATGCCGAAGCTGGCCGAGCTGCGCATCCAGCGACCGTGCTTGAAAATACCGGCCTTGGGCAGCCCGGTGGTGCCGGAGGTGTAGATATAGAAGCACGGATCGTCGAGGTAGATCCGCGCGGTACTTGGTGGGTTGGACGATTCGCTGGCGGCACTGGCGGTCATCAGGTCGATGCAACCGGCAGGCGTTGGCCCGGGCGCCACATCCGGATCGGCGACGAACCAGGTGCGCGCCTCGTCGATGGCGACCTGATCGCGAATCGCCGAATAGGCATCCAGCAGTTCGCCGCCGACGATCATCGCTACCGGCTTCACCAGGTTCACGCTGTGCACCAGCACACTGCCGGTCTGCGCGGTATTGAGCATGGCGCAGATGCCGCCGAGCTTGGCCACCGCCAGCACGCTCACCAGCAACTCGGGACGGTTCTCGACGAAGATCGCCACCACGTCGCCCTTGCCGATGCCCTGGCTCGCCAGGTAATGGGCGATCCGGTTGGCCCACTGGTTGGCCTGTGCATAACTCAACACCCGGTCGCCGTACAGCAGCGCCGGGCCGTCGGGGTTGCGTTGGGTGGCCTGCTCGAAGGTCCAGCCCAGCCCGCAGGGCTGATCGGCGCGCTTGACGTTGGCTATCTGCATGCCCTTGATGACCCGCGGCAACGCCCGGGCGATGGAGGGCAACTTCCGTAGCATCATGCCCCAGGTGATCATGTCGTGCTGATGAGTGCTCATGACGGCTCCTGTTCGACGCAAAAGGATCCTGCACGGGACCAGGCCGGGCAGGCGGACAAGGGTCGATGGGGCTATTCAGCTGGGGCCCGAGGGCGGGCCGCGACGGCAAACAGGAGAAACAGGGGCGTGCTATTGGCAGTAACGCAGAGCATGGCGTTCATGGATGACGTCCTATTTTCTTATTATCAGGCGCCCATGATCCAAGGGATCACGACGCATGACTGTCCATGTCGGTGAAACGTCTGATTGACCTGTACAGCCCGGAACATCAGGGCTTGGGCTTGTGCAAAGAGTCTGCGCCAAGCCTGTCGCTGGCAAAAAAATACGTCAGCGCTTCCTGGCCTGTACATGGAGTTTTTGCAAAGTTTTGTATCTCCTCCGCGCCGCCAGGTGCCTCGCGCTTGAGGGCCGGGCTTGCCGGCTGAATCTTTTGCGTGAACCGGCAGTCACAGCGTTACGCCACTGCCCTTGCCCAGGCCCACGATCTCGCAAAATGCAGGATGCACGATGGCCATTCATGCAAATTGCACGGACACGCAAACGGCGATTTTTTATAACGATATGATTTATAACGATTTTTATAAAAATCGAGGCTGGCACAATCGCTGCACCTATCACTCCAGGTTTGCCATTCAAGAACCAATGGAGCTGATAGACATGAGCCTGATCCAAGAAAAATTCGCTTCCCTGTTCTCCAACTACGAAGTGACCACTCAGCCACGGCCCGATGGCGGCATCCTGCTGACGCTGCGTAACAGCGAAGGTAAACAGCTCAAGCGCTCGATCTCTTATGCGCAGTTACATGCGGGCGATCAGTTGTCGTGGGTGATCAGCGCGTTGCGTCGCGACCTGGCCGAACAGGCCAGCGAATTGCCACAGATTTCCCTGCTGCAAAGCCAGAACCGTTTTGCCCTGCCGTCGTATCACTCGCTTTAAATCCGCACCGCTGCGGATTCGCGATGATCACCGGCAACTGGATAACAGATAACCCCAATCAGGCCGTGCCAGCCTTGCGCTGACACGGCCTGATTGCTTTCAGAAACCCTGCGGATCGATATCGGCAAAGCTCGCCACATTCGCATGCCCCGCCAATACCCCGCCTTCGCGCACCAGGCCGCAGGTGGCCAGGCCGGCGGACCGGGCCGCATCCAGCTCCTGGACGATATCGGACAGAAAGAGAATCTGCCCGGGCGCACAGCCGATGGCCTGGGTAATGCGCTGGTAAGACTGCACTTCCCGTTTCGGTCCCGAGGTGGTGTCGAAGAAACCGCTGAACAGCGGCGACAGGTCCCCGACAGTGGAGCAACCGAAAATCAGTTTCTGCGCCTGGATCGAACCCGACGAATAGACGTACAGCCGATAGCCGGCCTGGTGCCAGCGCTGCAACGCCGCCGCCGCATCCGGGTAGACATGGCCCTTGAGCTGTCCGGCCCGGTACCCCTGCTCCCAGACCATGCCTTGCAGCGCCTTGAGTGGCGTGGACTTGCGATCTTCCGCGATCCAGCCCAACAGAATCCCGATCACCCGCTCGACGTCCGCCGCCGGCTCGCCGCTGGCCTCGCGCACCGCCTGCAACTGCTCGGCAACGTCGGCCCGGCTGGCGTGCTTGCGCACGAAGTCCGGCAGGTGCCGCACCGCGTAGGGGAACAGCACCTCGAAGACAAAGCTCACCGCGCTGGTGGTGCCTTCGATGTCGGTGAGAATGGCCTTGATCGGCATCCGCTCAATCCTCCAGAAGCGGGAACTGGCTGGCGATATCGGAACCGGTGAAGTTGGCGACCCAGCCTTGCGGGTTGTTGAACATGCGGATCGCCACCAGGTATGGGTTCTCGCCCATGTCGAACCAGTGCGCGGTACCGGCCGGCACCGAGATCAGGTCGTTCTTCTCGCAGAGCACGGCGTACACGTAGTCGCCGATATGCAGGCTGAACAGGCCGCGGCCGGCGACGAAAAAGCGCACCTCGTCCTCGGCATGCCGGTGTTCGTCGAGGAACTTGGCGCGCAGCTCGGCCTTCTGCGGGTGATCGCCATTGAGGCTGATCACATCGACGGTGATGTAGCCGCGCTCGGTCATCAGGCGGTCGATCTGTTCCTGGTAGGCGCCTATCACTTCCTCCTGGCTGGCGCCCGGCTGGATCCTGGTGGCGGCTTGCCAGCGATCGAAACGCACGCCCTGCTCAGCCAGGGTCGCGGCGATATCGTCGAAATGGGTCAGCACCTTGTTCGGCAGGTCCGGGCTGGATACGTGGTAAACGGACAGGCTGCTCATCTTGGCAATTCCTCGTTATCGGCAGTGCCTTCCGGCTTTTTCCAGGCCGGTCAGGCAGTGCATATCATCAGGCGCTGGCTACTTCAGTCGAAGCAAGCCTTAACGGTTTAACAGGGCGCGAGTCTGCAACTCGCACTCGAACAGAAACTCGAAGGCCTCGATCTGGCGCTGCGCGTCACTCATGCGCGCGCCCCAGGTGTAGAGGCCATGACCACGAATCAGGTAGCCGACGCAATCGGCATGGGCGTCGAGCCAGGGCTGGATCTTGGTCGCCAGCCGGGCGATGTCCTGATCGTTGTCGAAAATCGGCACGCGCACCCGCGACTCGTGGCTGGCAATGCCGGTAAAAGCCTTTTGCAGCTCGTAACCCTCGAACTCGATGAAGTCCTCGGCGGTCAGGCGTGACAGCACCGTGGCATTCACCGAGTGGGTATGCAACACGGCGCCGATCTGCGGGTTCCAGCTGTACAGCTGGGTGTGCAACAGGGTTTCGGCCGACGGCTTTTTGCCCGGCTCCAGGCTGTTGCCCGACAAGTCGGTGGCCAGCACGTCATCCAGGCCCAACTGGCCTTTGTGCTTGCCCGAAACCGTGAGCAATAGCGCGCTCGGCGACAGGCGCGTGGAATAGTTGCTGCTGGTGGCCGGGGACCAGCCGCGGGCATACAGAAAGCGTCCGACCTCGATGATGTCCTGTGCCAGCTGTTCGCGGGTAAGGCTCATGGCCTCTCCTCTTGCATACGTGTGGCAATGATAACGGCTGCCGCCAGCGCTGCGAGGCTTGCAATACTAAAGGTCAATGTCGCGCCCAGGGCGTTCCAGCTGTAGCCGGAATACAACGCGCCCAATGCGCCGCCGGTGCCGGCCAGGGCCGCGTACAGGGCCTGGCCCTGGCCTTGCTGACGGTCGCCGAAGCTGCGTTGCACGAAATGAATGGCCGCGGCATGAAAGCTGCCGAAGGTCGCGGCATGCAGCACCTGGGCAAACAACAGCAGCCACAGGTGTTCGGCAAAGGCGCCCAGCAGCAACCAGCGCAGGGCTGCCAGCAGGAAACTCGCCAGCAGCACCCGGCGTACCGAAAACCGCGAGAGAATCCAGCTCATTGCCAGGAACATCAAGACTTCGGCGACCACCCCCAGCGCCCACAACAGGCCGATCAAGCCGCGGCTGTAGCCCAGGTGTTCCAGGTGCAGGGTCAGGAAGGTGTAGTAAGGACCGTGGCTCATTTGCATCAGCGCCACGCAGGCATAGAAGGCCAGGACGCCGGGGCTGCGCAGCTGGCCAAGAAAGCCCCCGGCGGCCAAGCGGCTGCCCTGGGCCGCTGGCTGGGCATTGGGCACCCAGGCGCTGCTGAGCACGATGCCGGCCATGATCAGCACCAGCGCCGCCGGGTAGATGTCCAGGCTCAACCACTCGAACAGCCGCCCCAGCGCCACCACCGTGAGGATGAAACCGATCGAGCCCCACAGGCGGATCTGGCTGTAGCGAGCGGTCTGGCCTTGCAGGTGCGCCAGGGTGATCACTTCGAATTGCGGCAATACCGCGTGCCAGAAGAACGCATGCAGGGCCATAACCATCGCCAGCCAGGCGTAGCTCTTGCTGACGAAAATCAGCGAAAAGCTCAGCAACGTGCAGATCGCGCCAAAACGCACGATGGCCAGGCGCCGGCCGGTGTAGTCGCCCAGCCAGCCCCAGAGGTTCGGCGCCACGCAGCGCATCAGCATGGGAATCGCCACCAGCTCGCCAATACGCGCGCTGGAAAACCCCAGGTGATCGAAATACAGCGCCAGAAACGGCGCGGTCGACCCCAGCAAGGCGAAATAGAACAGGTAGAAACTGGAGAGCCGCCAGTACGGGAGCGCCGCCACGGCCGTCAGACCGTGGCGACTGGCAGAGACGCCATTACAACTGGCCCAGCACCGGCGTGCTGACGCGCACGTCGGCATTCTGGCCACGATGACGCAGCAGGTGATCCATCAGCACGATGGCCATCATGGCTTCGGCGATCGGCGTGGCGCGGATGCCCACGCACGGGTCGTGACGGCCCTTGGTGATGACGTCCACCGGGTTGCCATCGATGTCGATCGAGCGGCCCGGGGTGGTGATGCTGGAGGTCGGCTTGAGCGCCAGGTGCGCGACGATCGGCTGGCCGGAGGAAATCCCGCCCAGGATGCCGCCGGCGTTGTTGCTGAGGAAACCTTGCGGGGTCAGCTCGTCGCGATGCTCGGTGCCACGCTGGGCGACGCTGGCGAAACCGGCGCCGATTTCCACGCCCTTGACCGCGTTGATGCTCATCAGCGCATGGGCCAGCTCGGCGTCCAGGCGGTCGAAGATCGGCTCGCCCAGGCCCGGCATCACGCCCTCGGCGACCACGGTGATCTTGGCGCCCACCGAATCCTGATCGCGACGCAGCTGGTCCATGTAGGCTTCCAGCTCCGGCACCTTGTCCGGGTCGGGGCTGAAGAAGGCGTTGTCTTCCACCGAGTCCCAAGTCTTGAACGGGATTTCGATCGGGCCCAGCTGGCTCATGTAGCCACGCACCACGATGCCCTGGCTGGCCAGGTACTTCTTGGCGATGGCCCCGGCCGCCACGCGCATGGCGGTTTCCCGCGCCGAGCTGCGACCGCCGCCGCGGTAGTCGCGGATGCCGTATTTGTGGTGGTAGGTGTAATCGGCGTGGGCCGGGCGGAACAGATCCTTGATCGCCGAGTAGTCCTTGGACTTCTGGTCGGTGTTGCGGATCAGCAGGCCGATGGAGCAGCCGGTAGTCTTGCCCTCGAACACGCCGGAGAGGATTTCGACTTCATCGGCTTCCTGGCGCTGGGTCGTGTGGCGGCTGGTGCCGGGCTTGCGCCGGTCCAGGTCGCGCTGCAGATCGTCCAGCGACAGCTCAAGACCCGGTGGGCAGCCGTCGACAATGGCGACCAACGCCGGACCATGGCTTTCGCCTGCGGTGGTGACAGTGAACAGCTTGCCGTAGGTATTGCCGGACATGCAGGACGCTCCATGAAATCAGCCGAAATAACTCAATCTGGATTACTGAGCCGGGAAGTATACGCAGGCTCCCCAACTAGTTCATCCTCGAACCTTATCCGTGTCCGGAAGTCCAACCGGCACCTTCTCCATGATGGCGTGATGATGCTGCGAGTTATTCTCTTGAGCCTTACCCTGTTCACCGGCCTGGTCCAGGCGGCCGTACTGCAACGTCCCATCAGCCTCGACACCGGCACTGGCGAGTTATACGGCTCGCTGCTGCTGCCCAAGTCCGACGCCCCGGTGCCGGTGGTCCTGATCGTCTCCGGCTCCGGCCCCACCGACCGCAACGGCAACAACCCCGACGGCGGGCGCAACGACAGCCTCAAGCGCCTGGCCTGGGTGCTGGCCAAGCACAACATCGCCAGCGTGCGCTACGACAAGCGCGGGGTGGCCGCCAGCCTCGCCGCCACCCCGGACGAGCGCAACCTGACCCTCGACGCCTATGTCGCCGACGCCGTGGCCTGGGGCAAGAAGCTCAAGAGCGACCCGCGCCTGGGCCCGTTGATCATGCTCGGCCACAGCGAAGGCGCGCTGATCGCCACCCTGGCGGCGCCCCAGGTCGATGCAGCGGCGGTGATTTCCATCTCCGGCACCGCCCGCCCAGTGGACCAGGTGCTGCGCCAGCAACTGAGCTATCGCCTGCCGGCGCCGCTGATGCTGCGCAGCAACGAACTGCTCGACAGTCTCAAGGCTGGCCGGGTCGACACTGACGTGCCGCCGCAGTTGGAAGTGATCTTCCGCCCCAGCGTGCAGCCGTACCTGATAACCCTGTTCAGGCAAGACCCGGCCGCCGCGTTCGCCCGCCTGAAGATGCCGGCGCTGATCGTCCAGGGCAGTAATGACATCCAGGTCGGTGTCGGCGATGCGCAGATGCTCAAGGCCGCCAAGCCGGACGCCCAATTGGCGCTGATCGAAGGCATGAACCATGTCCTGCGTATCGTGCCCAACGACGTCAAGCGGCAACTGGCCTCCTACAAGGATCCGCAGCTGCCCCTGGCCTCGGAACTCGGCACCCGCATCATCAGCTTTATTGACGGACTTCACGCCCGTTGACGCGTTTTCCCCTCCAGTCCTGAAAAAAACGGCCGATAAGCCTTTGCCGGCCGTTCACTTGCCGTCGGCAAGTAGCGCTTGGACAGGATCTCGCCGTTATGACCGATACCCAGAACCCTCCCGAAACCGAGGTTGAAACCCCCGCTCCCGAAGCCGTGGCGTTGCCGTGGTCGGACGTCCATGCCGAGCATCACCGGATGCTTCGCCTGGCCCCCCTGCAAACCGATCGCGCCACGGGCGGACGGCCCCTGCGCTTTATCGAGTTCGGTTATGCCGAGCGCAGCAACAAGGAACACAGCCTGTTGCGCATGACCCTCCAACTGCCGGGCCAACGGGTGCGCAAGGAACAGAATCACCTGGATGTCTGGGTCGACCACGCGACTCGTCGGGTGCGCTTCGAACCGGAAAACCTGCAGATCGAGCCGGCGAACCGTGGCATCGGCCGCTTTCTGCTGGCGCAGGGGGCAAGCTGGGCCCAGAAGAAATGGCCGCACTACCGCGTGGACGGTTTCGAACTGGCGAACAAGGATGCGCTGAACGAGGCCACGCGCCTGCGGCGCGATCATTTCCTGCGGGTCCAGGGTTTCGATGTGGTTTACGCCGATGCCCAGCATCTCAAGGGCAGCGTCAAGCATGTGCAGGTCGGTGAACTGCTGCCCAACTGGAACACCGAAAAGCTGCAATTCGTCGAGATCCTCGAAGCCGCGCAAATGCTGCAGCAGGCCGAGCAGAACCTCGAAGAACAGGAAGTGAAGCTGCGCAAGCACGAAGAAAAGGTCGCCAAGTACAAGCGCGAAGACACCGGGCTGCGCTTTACCATCACCTGCCTGGTGGCGTTTGCGGTGTTCCAGGCCGGGTTGCTGATCTGGATCGCGACCCACCGCTGACCCCTGGCCGCCTCTACGGACAACTGTAGGAGCGAAGCTTGCTCGCGATAGCGTCCGTCCAGGCACACCCCGGTGCCTGGATCGCGGGCAAGTCGGATCGCCGCCCGCTCGCTCCTACAGAAACGCCGATCAGACCCGGGAGCTGAACAGTGCCTGGTGCTGTCGGCACTGCTCGGCGGTGAGCATGAACACGCCATGACCGCCGCGCGCGAAGTCCAGCCAGGCGAAATCGACTTCCGGGTACAGCGCTTCGACATGAACCTGGCTGTTGCCGACCTCGACGATCAACAGGCCCTTCTCGGTCAAATGATCCGCCGCCTCGGCCAGCATGCGCCGCACCAGGTTCAAGCCATCGTCGCCACAGGCCAGGCCCAGCTCCGGTTCATGCTGGTATTCCTCGGGCATGTCGGCGAAGTCCTCGGCATCCACATACGGCGGGTTCGACACGATCAGGTCGAAGCGCTGGCCCGGCAAGCCGTCGAAACCGTCGCCCTGCACCGTGAACACCCGCTCATCGACGCCATGACGCTCGATGTTCTGGTTCGCCACCTCGAGGGCTTCGAACGACAGGTCGGCCAGCACCACTTCGGCCTTGCGGAACTCGTAGGCGCAGGCAATGCCGATGCAGCCGGAACCGGTGCACAGATCGAGAATGCGCGTAGGCTCGGCGCCCAGCCAGGGCTCGAAACGTTTTTCGATCAGCTCGCCGATCGGCGAACGCGGGATCAGCACCCGCTCATCGACAATGAACGACAGGCCGCAGAACCAGGCCTCGCCCAGCAGATAGGCGGTCGGTACGCGCTCTTCGATGCGCCGCTTGAGCAGACGCTGCAGGTTGACCAGTTCGTCGTCTTCCAGGGCGCAGTCCAGATAGCTGTCGGCGATTTCCCACGGCAGGTGCAAGGCACCCAGTACCAATTGGCGGGCTTCGTCCCAGGCGTTGTCGGTCCCATGGCCGAAAAACAGATCCTCCCCATGAAAGCGGCTGACAGCCCAACGGATGTGGTCGCGCAGGGTGCGCAGGCGGGAAGTGATCACGGGACAGACTCCTGAAAAAACGACTGGCGATTCTAACAGCCAAAACGTCTGAGGACGACGCATGAAAAATCTGAGTCTGCGGGGCGTTCAGGCGGTTTTCTCCACATTCGGCCTGATTCTCCATAGCCCTTGACACGGCTGTAGGCCAGCAACCACGCACCTTACGTTAGTAGCGATTCACAGAAGCGCTCCGCCAGAGGACAATGTCGCAAAAGCCCCACTCACAGGAGCCCCAGAATGTCCGTTCCAAAGACGATGTTTCAACTCAGCGGTCGTGGTTATGCAGCGGCTAATTTGAGCCACGCGACCCTTGTGATCATCGACGCCCAGAAAGAGTACCTCAGCGGTCCACTGGCCCTGTCCGGCATGGACGCTGCGGTCGCCAACATCAAGCAACTGGTCGCTGCCGCCCGCTCCGCCAGCCGCCCGGTTGTGCATGTGCGCCACCTCGGCACCGTCGGCGGCCTGTTCGACCCCCAGGGCGAGCGCGGTGAGTTCATCCCCGGCCTCGAACCCCAGGGCGACGAGACCATCATCGGCAAGCTGCTGCCGAGCGCCTTCCATGGCACCGAACTGGAAAAGCGCCTGCAGGACCTGGGCTCCCTGGACCTGATCGTCTGCGGTTTCATGAGCCATTCCAGTGTCAGCACCACCGTGCGCGCGGCGAAGAACCTGGGCTTTCGCTGCACCCTGGTGGAAGACGCCTGCGCCACTCGCGACCTGCCCTACAAGGGCGGCATCCTCAGCGCCGAGCACGTGCAGCAGACCGAAATGGCCATCATGGCGGACAACTTCGCCACCCTCGCCGCCACCAAAGATCTGATCTGATCGACCTGCAATGAGCGGCGCGCCTTCAGGGGCAAAGCCGCTCATCCGTAAAAGCCTCTCATTTGCCGTAATTGCCTTAGCCTCAGGAACCACCCGGTCATCTTTCGGTCGAAGGGCCGATACCCATTGAGGAAGGTCGGAATGAAGATATCCGATGGTTTTGACGCACGTCGTCTGCGGCCCAAAGGCCCGCGGAACTGGCGTTTGCGCCTGGGCGCGGGATTCTCCGCGTTGCTGGCGACCTTCGGTGTGCTGCTGGCGATGGCCGGGGCCGCCAGCCTGTTGGGGCGCCCTCCGGCGCTGGGCGAATTGAATGCAAGTCCGGCGGGTTCCGCGGTGATTCTAGCGGTCGGTCTGTTACTGCTGTATGTCGGCGTCTGGCTGTGGCGTCGCTGCCGGCGGCGCATGCGCCAGCCGCAGACCCTGAACATGGCTCCCCACCTGATGAAGAAGCATGACTGAATCGACGGCAACACGTTTTGTCCCGCCCCTCTCCCGTCGAGTTGGGTAAACTGCTCGGTCTTCGCGGAGGCTGACATGCAAGACGACGATTTTTCCCTGTTCAAAAGCGCGATCCAAGGCGTCAAGCCGATCAAGCACGATCGCGCCGAAACCGGCAAACCCAAGGCTGACCGGGCGCAGATCGCCAAGCTGCGCCAGGCTGCGAGCGTGCGCACCGAAACCACGACCGTCGACGGGTTGTCCGATCAGTTCGTGATCGACGTCGGCCCGGAAGACGAGCTGATGTGGGCCCGCGACGGGGTTCAGGAAAGCCAGATGCGCAAGCTCAAGGTCGGCCAGATCCCTTTCGAGGGCAGCCTCGACCTGCACGGCATGAACGTGGAAAAGGCCCGGGAAACCCTCTGGGCATTCCTCGCCGAAGCCACCAAGTTCGAAATCCGCTGCGTGCGCGTCACCCACGGCAAGGCCGTGCGCCTGGACGGCAAGCGGCCAATGATCAAGAGCCACGTCAACACCTGGCTGCGCCAGCATCCCCAGGTGCTCGGCTTCACCTCGTGCCAGGCCAAACATGGTGGTGCCGGGGCGGTCTACGTGATGCTCAAACGCACCATGATGGAAGGCCGCGACGAGTAAAGCCGCTTCGTCGCGCTTGCAGCGCCCGGTCCGCCACCGTACCCTTGCCCTTTGCGTAAAATCCCACAGGTAGTTTCATGTCCCTGGAACAGAATTACACGGCGATCCTCGGCCAATTGGGCGAAGACGTCTCCCGCGAGGGCCTGCTCGACACGCCAAAACGTGCCGCCAAAGCCATGCAGTACCTCTGCCGCGGTTATGAACAAACGCTGGAAGAAGTCACCAACGGTGCCTTGTTCAGCTCCGATAACAGCGAGATGGTGCTGGTCAAGGACATCGAGCTTTACTCGCTGTGCGAGCACCACCTGCTGCCTTTCATCGGCAAGGCTCACGTCGCCTACATTCCGAGTGGCAAGGTGCTGGGCCTGTCGAAAGTCGCGCGCATCGTCGATATGTACGCGCGCCGCCTGCAGATCCAGGAAAACCTCAGCCGCCAGATCGCCGACGCGGTCCAGCAAGTGACCGGCGCCCTGGGCGTCGCGGTGGTGATCGAGGCCAAGCACATGTGCATGATGATGCGCGGTGTGGAGAAGCAGAACTCGTCGATGATCACCTCGGTGATGCTGGGCGAGTTCCGCGAAAACGCGGCAACCCGCAGCGAGTTTCTCAGCCTGATCAAGTAAACGGCTGCCCGAAAGAACCGGCGTTCATCGCCGGTTTTTTTTCGCCTGGCAAAAATCAGGTAAGCTGCCGCCCCTTCTTTCATGGGCAAGAGGCAATATCGTGATCGTCAAAGCGCTTCGAGTCGGCCTGGGCCAGCTCATCATCTTCATCGACTTCATCACCCGCCCACGCAAGCAGCAGCGCCCCGCCGCCGCTCAAGCCCAGGTCGAACAGGCCGCCAAGGGCCTGACCCTGTACCAGTTCCACGCCTGCCCGTTCTGCGTGAAAACCCGCCGCACCCTGCACCGCCTGAACGTTCCGGTGGCCCTGCGTGACGCGAAAAACAACGAACAGGATCGCCAGGCCCTGCTGGAGCAAGGCGGCAAGATCAAGGTGCCGTGCCTGCGTATCGAAGAAAACGGCCAGACCACCTGGATGTACGAGTCCAAGGTGATCATCGATTATCTGGACAGGCGCTTTGCAACAGCTTGAATGGTTGGTGGCGTTCTGAAGGACGTCATCGCGCCAGAACAGCCCCCACAAGATCCAGACCATAAAAAACCGACCCAAGGGTCGGTTTTTTGTTTCCCGCAGAGACTCAGTCGAGCATCCCGATATGCCGCGGGTGGCTTTCCACCCGCTGCATCCACGCCTGGATGCCCGGGTAGCGCGCCAGGTCGAAGCCACCTTCATGGGCGACATGGGTGTAGGCATAGAGCGCGATATCGGCAATCGAGTACTGCTCGCCCACCAGATACGGCGTTCGCGCCAACTGGTGTTCCATCACATCCAGGGCCTTGTAACCGCGTTTTTGCAGTTTCTCGTATTCGTGCTGGCGCTCTTGCGGCAACCCCAGATAGAGCTGGATGAAACGTGCCACGGCAATGTACGGCTCATGGCTGTATTGCTCGAAAAACTGCCATTGCAGCACTTGCGTGCGTAAACGCGGCTCGCTCGGCAGGAACTCGCTGCCATCGGCGAGAAAGTTAAGAATCGCGTTCGACTCCCACAGGCAGGTGCCGTCTTCCAGCTCCAGCACCGGGATCTTGCCGTTGGGGTTCTTCGCCAGAAACGCCTCGGTCTGCGTATCCCCGTTCAAGATGTCCACGGCATGCCACTCGTAAGGCTGGCCGAGCAGATTGAGCATCAGCTTGACCTTGTAGCAGTTGCCGGACCGGTAATCCCCATAAACCTTGTACATGGCCCTCTCCCCTTAGGCTGCCTGTGCAGCCTGTGCTTGACGTACCACGGTGGCCAGCCGCTTGAGACCTTCGTCCAGACGCGCCGGATCGATATGACTGAAATTCAACCGCAGGTGACCTGGATTGCGGTCCGGCTCGGAGAAGAAGGGTTCGCCCGGCATGAATGCCACGTCCTGCTCCAGCGCCGCTTTCAGCAAAGTGCGGGTGTCCAGCGGCTGTTTCAAGGTCAACCAGAAAAACAGCCCGCCCTGGGGCACCTGCCAATCGGCCAGATCGCCGAAATGACGTTGCAGGGCGGCCTGAAAACCATCGCGGCGCACCCGGTAGAAATCGCGCAATTCGCCCAGGTGCTGCTGGTACTGCTCGGTACCTATCCATTGCAGCGCCTGCCATTGGCCGACGCGGTTGGTGTGCAGGTCTGCCGATTGCTTCAACCGCAGCAGATGGGGAAACAGGTCCGGGCTGGCGATCAGGTAACCGACCCGCAACCCTGGCAGCAGGGTCTTCGACACCGTGCCGGTGTAGATCCAACTGGCCTTGCGCAGGCGCCCGACAATAGGCGTGGCGTTGCCGCCATCGAACGTCAGTTCGCGGTAAGGCTCGTCTTCGATCAGGGTCACTCCGAACTCGTCGAGCAGCGCCGCCACGGCATCGCGCTTGGCCTCGCTGTAGCGCACCGCCGAAGGATTCTGGAAGGTCGGGATCAGGTAGATGAACGCGGGACGATGCTGCTCCAGGCAGGCGCGCAATTGCGCCAGATCCGGCCCATCGGCCTGAAGCGGCACGGTCAGGCAATCGGCGCCGAACAGCTGGAAGATCTGCAGTGCCGCGAGATAAGTCGGCGCTTCCAGCATGATCTCGGTGCCCTTGTCGATGTACAGCTTGGCCGCCAGATCGAGGGTCTGCTGGGAGCCGCTGACCACCAGTACCTGGCTGGCCTCGCACGGCACGCCCAGCCCCCGGGCCTGTGCCGCCAGGGCCTCGCGCAGCTGTGGCTCGCCTTCACTCATGCCGTATTGGCCCATGGACACCGGCATCGCCTGCCAATCGACCTTCGGCAGCATCGCCTCGGCGGGCAGGCCTCCGGCGAACGACATCACTTCCGGACGCTGCGCGGCGGCAAGGATTTCACGGATCAGTGAGCTTTTAAGACGCGAAACACGTTCGGAGAAGGCCATGAGGTCACCGGTAGCAAAGGCGGAGGAAAATACGTCAAACTGCTTGACCGAAATTACGCCGACTTTCGCAGATACGTCAATATGCTTGACCTTAAAAACCAGACCACCCAACAAGCCGCCATGGAAGCCTTCTTCTTTGGTTACCAGGCATTCACCGCCAAGGCCGACGAAATGCTCGAGCGTCGCGGCCTGAGTCGCGTGCACCAGCGCATCGTGTTTTTCATCGCCCGCTATCCGGGGCTGAGCGTGAAAGAACTGCTCACGGCACTGGGCGTGAGCAAGCAGGCGCTGAATATCCCGCTGCGCCAATTGATGGAGATGCACCTGGTCAACAGCGTTGCCTCGCAGAGTGACAAGCGCAAACGCCTGCTGGAGCTGACGGAAGACGGCGCGCGCTTTGAGCAATCGCTGCGGCGCGAGCAGGTCAAGCTGCTGCAACGGGTATTCGCCGAGGCCGGCGAGGCGGCAGTGGATGGCTGGCTGGCGGTGAACAAGGCTCTGGGCGAAAACCGCTGACCGTAGCCGCTGGCGCAGCCTGCGATCGAGCGCGCAGCGGTCGTAACCTGTGTCCTCGATATATGTCTGAATGCCTGCGTTGACCCGAGGCGACTGCTGCGCAGCCGATCGCAGGCTGCGCCAGCGGCTACAGGGCATATAGCCTTTCTGGCGGACTTTTCGCACACAACCTAAAAAACATTATTTGCTTTCTTTGTATACAAAAGCATAATTCGCCACGTGCGAGTTCCTGACCTAAAGGTCAATAAAAGCCCGCAAGCCTTACATGCCTCAAAGAGCCGCTGCCCACCCTCACGTGCCCGGCTCTGGAAAAAATAATAAAACTCTTGAGGAGTACTCGCTGTGGAAAGCCGCAAATCCGAAGCCCCTACGCTGGAACTCTCGCCGCCGCTGAACAGTGGCTGGCTGGAGCGCATCTTCAAACTCAGGTTGCATGGCACCACGGTGAAGACCGAGTTGATCGCCGGTCTGACGACCTTCATCACCATGGCCTACATCATCTTCGTCAACCCCAACATCATGGCCGACGCTGGCATTGACCACGGCGCGGCCTTCGTCGCCACCTGCATCGCCGCCGCCCTGGGTTGCCTGTTGATGGGGCTGTACGCCAACTGGCCGGTAGGCCTGGCGCCCGGCATGGGGCTGAACGCCTTTTTCACCTACACCGTGGTCGGAACCATGGGTTACAACTGGGAAACCGCCCTCGGTGCGGTGTTCGTCTCCGGCGTGCTGTTCATGTTCCTGACCTTCTCGCGGATCCGCGAATGGCTGCTCAACAGCATTCCGGCCAGCCTGCGTTTTGCCATGGGCGCCGGCGTGGGTTTGTTCCTGGGGCTGATCGGCTTGAAAACCGCGGGCATCGTGGTCGATAGCCCGGCCACCCTGATCAAGCTCGGCTCCCTGCGTGAACCTGGCCCGCTGCTGGCGGCGGTCTGCTTCCTGATGATTGCCGTGCTCAGCTATCACCGGGTGTTCGGCGCGATCCTCATCAGCATCATCACCGTGACCCTGGCCGGCTGGGGCCTGGGCCTGGTGCACTACGAGGGCATCATGTCGGCCCCGCCGAGCCTGGCACCGACCTGGATGGCCATGGACGTCGCCGGGGTGTTCAACGTCAGCATGATCAGCGTGGTGCTGGCGTTCCTCTTCGTGCACATGTTCGATACCGCCGGCACCCTGATGGGCGTGGCCCAGCGCGCCGGCCTGGTCAACCCCGACGGCAAGATCGAGAACCTCTCCCGCGCCCTGAAGGCGGACAGCGCTTCCAGCGTATTTGGCGCGGTGGTCGGCGTTCCGCCCGTGACCAGCTACGTGGAAAGTGCCTCGGGCGTCGCCGCAGGTGGTCGGACTGGTCTTACCGCAGTGACCGTAGGTGTGCTATTTATCGCAGCCATGTTTTTCGCACCGCTGGCTGGCATGATCCCCGCTTATGCCACCGCCGGCGCGCTGATTTATGTGGCGATGCTGATGATGGGCGGCATGGCCCACATCGATTGGGAAGAGGCCACCGACAGCATCCCGGCGATCGTGACCGCCATCATGATGCCGCTGACCTTCTCGGTCGCCGACGGTATCGCCCTGGGCTTCATCACCTACGTGGCCTTGAAGGCCGGGACGGGCAAGTACAAGGAAATCTCCATCAGCCTGTGGGTGCTGTGCGCGATCTTTATCGCCAAGTTCATTTTCTTGTAGGTACATCGGTTTCAAACGGCCTCACCCCCGTCGGGTGAGGCTTTTGCGCATAAGGAGAAAGGCAATGAGCGTGGAAACCTGGCTGCTGTTCAGCGGCGCGGCACTGGTGGTAATCCTGATTCCGGGCCCGCTGTCCCTGCTGATGATCAGCAACAGTCTGAATTACGGTTTGCGCCGGTCCTACCCGGCGTTTCTCGGCGGCGTGTTTGCCTCGATCTGCCTGCTGAGCGCCTCGGCCCTGGGCCTGGGCGCCCTGCTGCTGGCCTCGGAACAGCTGTTCAGCGCCCTGAAAATCGTCGGCGCGCTGTACCTGTTCTATCTCGCCTGGCAAAGCTGGCAGCAATCGCGGCAGCCGTCTCATGGCGCCGAAGTGCCCGAGGCCGCACCGAAACCACGCTTTCGCGCACTGTTCGGGCGCGCTTTTGTGCTGGGTGCCAGCAACCCGAAAGACATTCTGTTCTTCGCCGCGTTTCTTCCACAGTTTCTCAGCGCCGAGCAGCCCTTCCTGCCCCAGCTGCTGATCATGATCGCCACCTGGACCGTACTCGACCTGCTGTGCAAGCTGGCTTACGGCCTGGGTGCCCACGGCGCGGCGCGCTACCTGCGCAGCGGCAAGGGCCAGAGCTGGTTCAACCGGGTCAGCGCCGGGCTGTTCAGCGGCGCCGGTGCCGCGTCGCTGTTGAGCCGCTGAAAGCATCGCGGGCAAGCCTCGCTCCTACAGAAGCCAATCCTGTAGGAGCGAGCGGGCGGCGATCCGACTTGCCCGCGATAGCGTCCTCACAAGCACCACCTTTCTGGGAACGAAAAAAAGCCCGCAGTGTGAGCGGGCGAAAGACCAAAGAAGCTATTTGCGCAGGCTTCGTGGGGGGAAAGTCCTAGCTTCCTCTGTAGGTCGAATAGCTGTAGGGCGAGATCAGCAGCGGTACGTGGTAATGCTCCTGCTCGGCCGAGATGCCAAAGCGCAGCACCACCACATCGAGAAACGCAGGTTCGGGCAGTTGTACGCCGCGGGCATGGTAGTAATCACCGGCATGGAATTGCAGCTGGTAAACCCCGGTGCGGTAGTCATCGCCTTGCAGCAGCGGCGCATCGCAACGGCCGTCGCTGTTGGTCAGGGCACTGGCGACCAGTTCCAGCTGCGTACCTTCGACCCGGTACAACTCGACCTTGATGGCGCTGCCTGGGCAGCCATGCGCGGCATCCAATACGTGTGTAGTCAAACGTCCCATTGATTCTGCGTGTCTGTGCGCGCTCACACGTCCAGACCTCGCGCCTCCTGAAGTCAGTTGATAAGGAGACCGCACCGTTTCGGAGCACGAAAGGATGCGGCGAGGAATTTATTAAGACACTTTTCAAAAAAATTGTACACAATAAAAATCACCCATTTCCGGGTACTTCGAACAAGCCCCCGTATTCCCTTGATCAGCGGCTACACCATGAAGACAGAAGACTTTTCATCCATTAGCTGACCAACCAGGCAGGTTTCTTGCAATACCCAGACACGAACACAATCGATGAAAAATGCAAAAAATCGGGCTTACAAACCGAATGAAAAGTTGTATACAATCAGTCCATCGCTGTGACGCCAGCCTGTCCTTCTCCCCAGGCCCCGCCACGCCACCGTTATCACGATAAGAAGGAAGACTGCAGTGAGCGCTGACTACCCACGCGACCTGATCGGTTACGGCTCCAACCCTCCTCACCCTCACTGGCCGGGCAATGCCCGCATCGCCCTGTCGTTCGTGCTCAATTACGAAGAAGGCGGCGAGCGCAATATCCTGCACGGCGACAAGGAGTCGGAAGCCTTCCTTTCGGAAATGGTCGCCGCCCAGCCCCTGCAGGGCGAACGCAACATGAGTATGGAATCGCTGTACGAGTATGGCAGCCGTGCCGGCGTCTGGCGGATCCTCAAGCTGTTCAAGGAATTCGACATTCCGCTGACCATCTTCGCCGTCGCCATGGCCGCCCAGCGCCATCCGGACGTGATCCGCGCCATGGTCGAGGCCGGCCACGAGATCTGCAGCCACGGCTACCGCTGGATCGACTACCAGTACATGGACGAGGCCCAGGAACGCGAGCACATGCTCGAGGCGATCCGCATCCTCACCGAAATCACCGGTGAGCGCCCGCTGGGCTGGTACACCGGCCGCACTGGCCCGAACACCCGGCGCCTGGTGATGGAAGAAGGTGGTTTCCTCTACGACTGCGACACCTACGACGACGACCTGCCCTACTGGGAAGCCAACAACCCGACCGGCAAGGCGCACCTGGTGATCCCCTACACCCTGGACACCAACGACATGCGCTTCACCCAGGTCCAGGGCTTCAACAAGGGCGACGACTTCTACCAGTACCTCAAGGATGCCTTCGACGTGCTGTACGCCGAAGGCGCCGAGGCACCGAAGATGCTGTCCATCGGCCTGCACTGCCGCCTGATCGGCCGCCCGGCACGCCTGGCCGCCCTGAAGCGTTTTATCGAGTACGTCAAAGGTCACGATCAGGTCTGGTTCACCCGCCGCGTGGACATCGCCCGCCACTGGCAGCAAACCCATCCGTTCCCGGGGGCGGCGAAATGAGCACCTTCCAAACCCTGAAACCCTCGACCCTGAGCCGCGACGCCTTCGTCAACGCCTTCGCCGACATCTACGAACATTCGCCATGGGTCGCCGAAAAGGCCTTCGACCTGGGCCAGGATGCCTCGATCGACCGGATCGACACCCTGCACCAGCGCATGAGCGACATCCTGTTGAGCGCCGACCACCAGAGCCAGCTGGCCCTGATCAACGCTCACCCGGACCTGGCCGGCAAAGCCGCCGTCCAGGGGCAACTGACCGCGGCCAGCACTGAAGAACAGTCTGGCGCGGGTATTCACCAATGCACGGCCGAAGAGTTCCAGCGCTTCACCGAGCTGAACGACGCCTACAAGGCCAAGTTCAAGTTTCCCTTCATCATGGCGGTAAAAGGCAGCAACCGGCATCAGATCCTCGCGGCGTTCGAAGCCCGCATCCACAACTCGGTGGACAC
Organism: Pseudomonas sp. GM17; assembly: GCF_000282175.2. Taxonomy (NCBI): domain Bacteria; kingdom Pseudomonadati; phylum Pseudomonadota; class Gammaproteobacteria; order Pseudomonadales; family Pseudomonadaceae; genus Pseudomonas; species Pseudomonas sp. GM17. The sequence continues at coordinate 5,625,339 of NZ_CP124732.1, forward strand.
CGAATTCAGGTGCGCGCTGGCGGAGATCAACAAGATCGCCCTGTTCCGATTACTGACTCTCTAGCAAGCCTGGCCCGAGTACGAAACGTACCCAGGGCCCTGCAAGCATCCCAAGCCACTCTATAAAGGCAGACAAGAAGAATGAAAGCTTACGCCGTACCTTTCGAGAAGTTCGTCAACCTGGCCGACGCCCGCCTGGGCACCAAGATCATTTCGGTGACCGATGACTGGTTCGCTGACGCCAACCGTCTGTTCCAGCCGACCCCGGCCGTATGGAAGGAGGGCGTTTTCGATGACAACGGCAAGTGGATGGACGGCTGGGAGTCGCGCCGCAAGCGCTTCGAAGGCTACGACAGCGCGGTGATCCGCCTGGGCGTGCCTGGCCAGATCAAAGGCGTGGACATCGACACCTCATTCTTCACCGGCAACTTCCCGCCATCGGCCTCCCTGGAAGCCTGCTTCCTGGCCGAAGGCGAACCGAATGAAAACACCCAGTGGGTGGAAGTGCTGTCGGCCGTCGAGCTGCAAGGCAACAGCCACCACTACCACGAGATCAGCAACGACCAGGCGTTCAGCCACCTGCGCTTCAACATCTACCCGGATGGCGGCGTGGCCCGCCTGCGCGTGTATGGCATTCCGTACCGCGACTGGTCGGCGGTCGGCGACAACGAGCAGATCGACCTGGCAGCCGCCCTCAACGGCGGCCGCGCCCTGGCCTGCTCCGACGAACACTTCGGCCGCATGAGCAACATCCTCAACCCGGGCCGCGGCATCAACATGGGCGATGGCTGGGAAACCGCACGCCGCCGCACGCCAGGCAATGACTGGGTGATCGTCGCCCTGGGCCATCCGGGCGAGATCGAGAAAATCATCGTCGACACCCTGCACTTCAAGGGCAACTACCCGGACAGCTGCTCGATCCAGGGCGCCTTCGTCAAGGGCGGTACCGACAGCCAGATCGAAACCCAGTCGCTGTTCTGGCGTGAACTGCTGCCGAGCCAGAAGCTGGAAATGCACGCCGAACACACCTTCGCCGAGCAGATCAAGGCCCTGGGCCCGATCACCCATATCCGCCTGAACGTGTTCCCGGACGGTGGCGTCAGCCGCCTGCGGATCCTGGGCAAGGTCGCTCGGTAATGCCGAGCCTGTAGGTGTAGGAGCGAGCTTGCTCGCGATAGCGTCAGACCGGGCGATAGATGAACACCGGACAACCGCATCGCGAGCAAGCTCGCTCCTACAGGACAGCACAAGACGACAACAACGAATTCACAGATTAAGAAGAACAGCATGCGCACATTGATGATCGAACCGCTGAGCAAAGAAGCCTTCGCCCCCTTCGGTGACGTGATCGAAACCGACGGCAGCGATCACTTCATGATCAACAACGGTTCGACCATGCGCTTCCATCGTCTGGCTACCGTGGAAACCGCCACGCCGGACGACAAGGCGATCATCAGCATCTTCCGCGCCGACGCGCTGGACATGCCCTTGACCGTCCGCATGCTGGAGCGCCATCCGCTGGGCAGCCAGGCTTTCATTCCGCTGCTCGGCAATCCCTTTCTGATCGTGGTCGCGCCACTTGGCGATGCACCTGTATCGGGCTTGGTCCGCGCCTTTGTCAGCAATGGCAGGCAGGGCATTAATTACCATCGCGGCGTCTGGCACCACCCGGTGCTGACGATCGAAAAGCGGGATGACTTCCTGGTGGTTGATCGCAGTGGCACAGGCAACAACTGCGATGAGCATTTCTTTGAAGAGGATGAGTGTTTGATCCTCGCCCCCCACCAATAAGAGAAGGTCTGATCACCCGAAAACAAGGGTGACAGACGAGAGGTAAAGACTGTGGAAGCACATCTGTTGGAATGGCTCAACCTGAGCGTGCGTTGGGTTCACATGATCACTGGCGTGGCCTGGATCGGCGCGTCGTTCTACTTCGTCTGGCTGGAAAACAACCTCAATCGCGTCAACCCCAAGGACGGCCTGTCGGGCGACCTCTGGGCAATCCACGGTGGCGGCATCTATCACCTGGAAAAATACAAACTGGCCCCACCGTCCATGCCGGAAAACCTGCACTGGTTCAAATGGGAAGCCTACTTCACCTGGATGTCGGGGATCGCCCTGCTGTGCCTGGTGTTCTACTACAACCCGATGCTCTACCTGGTAGCGCCCGGCAGCGGCCTGACCGGCCCTGAAGGCGTGGCCATCGGCATCGGTTCGCTGATCGCCGGCTGGTTTGTCTACGACTTCCTCTGCGATTCGCCCCTGGGCAAGAAACCTGCCCTGCTCGGCTTCATCCTGTTCGTACTGTTGATCGCCGCGGCCTATGGCTTCAGCAAGGTGTTCAGCGGTCGCGGCGCCTACCTGCACGTCGGCGCCATCATCGGCACCATCATGGTCGGCAACGTGTTCCGCATCATCATGCCGGCCCAGCGCGCGCTGGTGGCCGCCATCGCGGAAAACCGCACACCGGACCCAACCCTGCCGGCCAAGGGCCTGCTGCGTTCGCGCCACAACAACTACTTCACCCTGCCCGTGCTGTTCATCATGATCAGCAACCACTTTCCGAGCACCTACGGTAGCCAGTACAACTGGTTGATCCTGGCCGGGATCGCGGTGCTGGCGGTACTGGTGCGTCACTACTTCAACACCCGCCACGACAGCCACAAGTTCGCCTGGACCCTGCCGGTCGCCGCCCTGGGCATGATCTGCCTGGCCTATGTCACCGGCCCCGCGCAAATGGCCAACAGCCCGGAAGTGGCCAAGGCGCCGGCGAAGATCGAGTACCAGCCACTGCCGGAAACCGCCATTGGCGGTGGCGCCAAGCCTGAAACCGCAGCAACTCCAGCAGCTTCGGCGACTCCCGAAGTGGCCCCGGCACAAGCGTCCACGGCAACCCAGGGCCCGAGCTTCGACAAGGTGCATAACGTGATCCAGGAACGTTGCACCGTCTGCCACTCGGCCAAGCCCACCAGCCCGCTGTTCAGTGCCGCGCCGGCCGGCGTGATGTTCGACACCCCGGAGCAGATCAAGCTCCAGGCCCCACGCATCCAGGCCCAGGCAGTCGCCAGCCAGATCATGCCACTGGGCAACATTACTCAGATGACCCAGCAGGAACGTGACCTGATCGGTGCCTGGATCAACCAGGGGGCACGCACCAACTAGTACCGCGATGCCCGACGACCGCTATCGCGGGCAAGCCTCGCGCCTACAGCATGTGTATTGCTTTTGTAGGAGCGAAGCTTGCTCGCGATCGACCGCCACGCGGTTGGCCTGCTGCAAAAAAGCTGTTCGCAACCACACAGCTTTCTAATCACAAGAATAAGAAGATCCGAGGTGTTGCATGTCCGCGTTAAACGAACCGCGCATCCCCGACGCACCCGCCATTGCGCGACTGCCCCTTTTGCAACTGATCCTGGTCGGGTTGCAGCATGTTCTGCTGATGTACGGAGGCGCCATCGCGGTGCCGCTGATCATCGGACAGGCCGCGGGTCTGAGTCGTGAAGAAATCGCCTTCCTGATCAATGCCGACCTGCTGGTCGCCGGCATCGCCACCCTCGTACAATCCCTCGGCATCGGCCCCATGGGCATCCGCATGCCGGTGATGATGGGCGCCAGCTTTGCCGCCGTGGGCAGCATGGTAGCCATGGCCGGCATGCCGGGCATCGGCCTGCAGGGGATCTTCGGCGCGACCATCGCCGCCGGTTTCTTCGGCATGCTCATCGCGCCCTTCATGTCCAAGGTGGTGCGCTTCTTTCCGCCCCTGGTCACCGGCACCGTCATCACCTCCATCGGTCTGTCGCTGTTCCCGGTCGCGGTGAACTGGGCGGGCGGTGGTAGCCACAATGCCGAATTCGGTTCCCCCATCTACCTGACCATCGCCGCGCTGGTGCTGGGCACCATCCTGCTGGTGCATCGGTTCATGCGCGGTTTCTGGGTGAACATTTCCGTGCTGATCGGCATGGGCCTGGGCTACGTGCTCTGCGGCCTGATCGGCATGGTCGACCTCAGCGACATGGCCCAGGCGCCCTGGGTGCAGGTGGTCACTCCGCTGCATTTCGGCATGCCGCAGTTCCATCTGGCGCCGATTCTTTCGATGTGCCTGGTGGTGGTGATCATCTTCGTCGAGTCCACCGGGATGTTCCTCGCCCTGGGGAAAATCACCGGCCAGGAAGTCACCCCGCGCATGCTCCGCCGTGGCCTGCTGTGTGATGCCGGCGCCTCGTTTTTCGCCGGTTTCCTCAACACCTTCACCCACTCTTCGTTCGCCCAGAACATCGGCCTGGTGCAGATGACCGGCGTGCGCTGCCGCTCGGTGACCATAGTCGCCGGCGGCCTGCTGATCGTACTCAGCCTGCTGCCCAAGGCGGCTTTCCTGGTGGCCTCGATTCCCCCGGCGGTCCTGGGTGGCGCGGCTATCGCCATGTTCGGCATGGTGGCGGCGACCGGGATCAAGATCCTCCAGGAAACCGATATCGCCGACCGGCGCAATCAACTGCTGGTGGCGGTGAGCATCGGCATGGGCCTGATTCCGGTGGTCCGTCCGGAATTCTTCGCCCACCTGCCCCTGTGGATGAGCCCGATCACCCACAGCGGAATCGCCATGGCCACCCTCAGTGCGCTGGCCCTGAACCTGCTGTTCAACATTCTGGGCGGCACCGAACGGGCCGCCAGCAACGCCCGACACGCCCACCAGCATTGAAGCCTGGACGGGGCGGCCCGACAGCCGCCCCTGCTTGACCGTCGATACCCGAAATACACGCACGACAGGCAGACCCGGCACCGCGCCCGGTCGCAGTCGGCGGCTGCCTGCGCCTTGACAATAAAAACAAACAGGGAGCAACACGATGAGACATGCACACGCACGCCTGCTGCTCGGCGGCGCACTGCTGGCCACGACCCAGGTCATGGCCGGCGACCTGCTGCTGTGGCAGACCAACAGCCTGACCTACCTGTACGGCAAGAACTTCGCGATCAACCCGTCGATCCAGCAGACGGTGACCTTCGAGCACGCCGACCGTTGGAAATACGGCGACACCTTCCTGTTCGTCGACAAGATTTTCTACAACGGCGAGGAAGACCGTAACAAAGGTCCCCACGCCTTTTACGGCGAGTTCAGCCCCAGGCTGTCGTTCGGCAAGATCCTCGACCGCTCATTCGCCTTCGGCCCGGTCAAGGATGTGTTGCTGGCCATGACCTACGAATATGGCGAAGGCGACAGCGAGGCCTATCTGATCGGCCCCGGTTTCGATCTGGCCGTTGCGGGCTTCAACTATTTCACCCTGAACGTCTATCGCCGCCAGACCGAAGGCCCGCGCCCCGGCGACGGTGTCTGGCAGATCACCCCTTCCTGGTCCTACAGCATCCCGCTGGGCCGTTCGAACCTGTTGATCGACGGCTATCTGGACTGGGTGGTGGACAACGACCGGAACGACCGCGGTACCTACCACGCTAACCTGCATATCAATCCGCAGATCAAATACGACCTGGGCAAGGCCCTGCGCCTGGGCGAAAAGCAGCTGTATGTCGGTCTCGAATACAGCTACTGGAAAGACAAATACGGCATTCAGAACAGCACCAACCTGGACACCAATCAGAACACCGCCAGCCTGCTGGTGAAGGTGCATTTCTAGAATGACCGGCAAACGTGCCCCAAAGTTGTTTCAAGTGCGCTATTGCAGAGCACTTGAGCAAGGCCGTGGGAGTCAGTATTCTCCGCGGCCGCCTGAATCCGGTGAAAAAAAAAGCCCGGATTTAAAACCTGACCGGAAAGCCAACTTATCCCGGCCTCCGGAAAGTACCAAGGCGTACCGAGTTAAAACCGAATTCACTCTCGATCGACTGTATTCGTACAGGCGCGTGGGAGTTTTTGCGCTTTTTTTTCGCCTTGGCTCAGCTCTTGCTATCAGCAACAAAGCTGACCGATCGGATGATTTTTCAGCCACTAAAAGGTGCCACACCAGAGCACCGGCTTTTAAAGAAAAACGTAGAACCACTTACTTTTTGGGAGCAACCGAATGAACCGCATCTGTAAAGGCCTGATGCTTGCCGGATCCTTGCTGGCAGGGGCCCAGGCCACCGCCGGCGACCTGCTGCAATGGCAAAACAACAGCCTGACCTACCTCTACGGCAAAGACTTCACGATCAACCCGCAGATCCAGCAAACCGTGACTTTCGAACATGCCGATGCCTGGAAGTACGGCGACAACTTCCTGTTTATCGACAAGATCTTCTACAACGGTAAAAAGGACGGCAACGTCGGCCCGAACACTTATTACGGCGAGTTCAGCCCGCGTCTTTCGTTCGGCAAGATCTTCGATCAGAAGTTGGAGTTCGGCCCGATCAAGGATGTATTGCTGGCCATGACTTACGAGTTCGGCGAAGGCGATAACGAGTCCTACCTGATCGGTCCGGGCTTCGACCTGGCAATCCCCGGGTTCGATTACTTCCAGTTGAACTTCTACAACCGCCAGACCGAAGGCAGCCGTGCCGGCGACAATGTCTGGCAGATCACCCCGGTCTGGTCCTACACCATTCCCGTGGGCCGTTCGGACATCCTGATCGACGGTTTCATCGACTGGGTGGTGGACAACGACAAAAACTCCAAAGGCGAGTATCACTCCAACCTGCACATCAACCCGCAGATCAAGTACGACCTGGGCAAGGCGCTGAAACTGGGCGACAAACAGCTGTATGTGGGTATCGAGTACGACTACTGGAAGAACAAGTACGGGGTCAAGGACACCCCGTATTTCGACACCGACCAGAACACCGCCAGCCTGCTGCTCAAGTACCACTTCTGATGCAGTGAGCGCCGTTCCCGTGCGGGTCGCGGGAACGGATTACATCGAATAAATCGATAGCAACGCGCCGATATTCGCAACCATCAATCAGTTGAGCTGGCATAGCATGTCGCTCATCCCAACCTGATCAGGAGTTGCATCGATGACTCAATTTCGCACAGTACTCAGCGTCCATACCGGCCAGCCCGCTTCGGACGGCGCCGGCGTCAGACTGACCCGGGTCTTCGGTGGCCAGGGTGTCGAGCGCTTCGACCCGTTCCTGATGCTCGATGAATTCGGCTCGGAAAACCCCGACGACTACATCGCAGGCTTCCCGCCCCATCCCCATCGCGGCTTCGAAACCGTCACCTACATGCTCGAAGGCCGCATGCGCCACGAGGATCACCTGGGCAACGTCGGCCTGCTGGAAGGCGGTGGCGTGCAATGGATGACCGCCGCCAAGGGCATCATCCACAGCGAGATGCCGGAACAGGAAGAAGGCGTGATGCGCGGCTTCCAGCTCTGGCTGAACCTGCCGGGCAAGCACAAGCTGGACAAGGCCAGCTACCGGGACATTCAACCCCAGGACATCCCCCGCCTGACCACCGCCAATGGCGTGGAAGTGGTGGTGATCGCCGGCCGCTTCGATGACGGCCAAGCGCAGCAGACCGGCGCCGTCGAACGGCCGGACACCGAGCCCCACTACTTCGACCTGCGCCTGCCTGCGGGCGCCAGCATCAGCCCGCGGCTGCCTGCAGGGCATCGGGCCCTGCTGTACGTCTATGAAGGTCAGATCGACCTGCCCGGGCATCCGCAACCGGTCGCCAGCAGCAAGCTGGTGCGCCTGTCCGACCAGGGCGAGATTCAGTTGAGCAGTGCCGCCGGCGCCCGCGTGCTGTTGATTGCCGGCAAGCCGCTGGGCGAGCCGATCGTGCAGTACGGCCCATTCGTGATGAACAGCCGGGAAGAGATCGAGCAGGCATTGCGGGATTTTCGCGATGACAAACTGACGGCCTGAGCATTGCCCTTAGAAACGCTATCGCGAGCAAGCTCGCTCCTACAAAGATAATGAATTCCCTGTAGGAGCGAGCTTGCTCGCGATGCTTTTTCAGGCCGTCTCGACCGCGGCCGCCAAGCCCAGGAACCGCCGCAGCTCGTCGCGCTTGGCCAAGGCATCGCTGCGCCCCAGCTCGATCAATTCGCTGCAATACCCCGCCTCGAACAGCAGGTAACTCAAGACCCCGGCACCGCTGGTCTTGGTCGCCCCCGGCCCGCGCAGGAACAGGCGCAATGCCGCCGGCAGCTCATGCCGGTGACGCGCGGCGATCTCGTCGATCGGCTGGCTGGGGGCGATCACCAGCACCTCCACCGGCGCCACGCCCAGGGTACGGACGGGCGTGCCCGACGGCAGCAGATGACTGAACTGGTTGAGTCGCTGCAAGAGCTCGATGTCGCTCTCCAGGCTGTCAATGAACGTACTGTTGAGCATGTGGCCACCGATCTGCGCCAGCGTCGGCTGCTGCCCGGTGTAGCTGCGTTGCTGGGGCGCCTGCGGATCGATGCCGCGGGGGTTGCCGCTGACCCCGACCACCAGCACCCGGCTGGCCCCCAGGTGCAAGGCCGGACTGATGGGCGCCGATTGCCGCACCGCGCCGTCGCCGAAAAACTCCTGGTCGATTTTCACCGGCGCGAACAGCAGTGGAATCGCCGAGCTGGCCAGCAAGTGTTCGACCGTGAGTTCGGTGGGCAGGCCGATACGCCGATGGCGCAACCAGGCCTCGATGGTGCCGCCGCCCTGATAGAAGGTCACCGCCTGGCCCGATTCATAACCGAAGGCCGTGACCGCCACCGCCTGCAGATGCTTTTGCGCAATGGCATGACGAATACCGGACAGCTGCAATTTATCGTTCAACAACTGCCGCAGCGGCGAGCTGTTGAGCAACGCCACCGGCACTTGCGCGCCCAGGCCGAGCAGGCTGTGGCCAACGAACCGGGTGGCCTGGCGGATCACCCCGGGCCAGTCGCTGCGAATCACCTGATGGCTGCGAAAACCCTGCCAGAACGCCGTGAGACGCTCGATGGCCGCGGTGAAATCCAGCGCGCCGCTGGCCAGGCTGACCGCATTGATCGCCCCGGCCGAGGTTCCGACTATCACCGGGAAGGGATTGCTCGCCCCCGCCGGCAGCAATTCGGCAATCGCCGCCAGCACCCCCACCTGATATGCCGCACGAGCCCCGCCGCCGGAAAGAATCAATCCTGTGACCGGTTCCGCTGGGCTCATCGCTACACTCCATGGCGCTGATAAAGGGCTTTCAATCTAGGCTCTGTACGAAAAGTGGCTACACTCGGCCATGCTGCGTTAAAAACAGGCTCGGAATGCTCATTTAGGCCCCTAAACTCCGCTTCCTCGCCTGTTTTTGCCTTGCCTGACCTTCGCTCGCCGACTTTTCGTCCTAGAGCCTAACGCGATAAATTCAACCGCGCTTCTTATACAGCTTCGGCTCGCCTGGCGGACGGCTCTTGAAGCGCCGGTGCGCCCACAGATACTGCTCCGGACACTCGCGCAGCACACCTTCGATCCACTGGTTGATGCGCAGGCAATCGGCCTCTTCGGTCTCACCCGGGAAATCCTGCAACGGCGGGTGAATCACCAGCCGATAACCACTGCCATCGGCCAGCCGCTGCTGAGTGAAAGGCACCACCAGGGCCTTGCCCAGCCGGGCGAACTTACTGGTGGCGGTGACCGTCGCCGCCTGGATGCCGAACAGCGGCACGAACACGCTCTGCTTGGCGCCGTAATCCTGGTCCGGTGCGTACCAGATGGCCCGCCCGGCGCGCAGCAGCTTGAGCATGCCGCGCACGTCTTCACGCTCCACCGCCAGGGAATCCAGATTGTGCCGCTCGCGGCCACGACGCTGGATGAAATCGAACAGCGGGTTCTTGTGCTCGCGGTACATGCCGTCGATGGTGTGCTGCTGGCCCAGCAAGGCGGCGCCGATCTCCAGTGTGGTGAAGTGCAGGGCCATGAGGATCACGCCCTTGCCTTCCAACTGCGCCTGCTTGAGATGCTCCAGGCCTTCGACATGGGCCAGGCGCGCCAGGCGCGGCTTGGACCACCACCAGCTCATGGCCATTTCGAAAAAGGCGATGCCGGTGGAGGCGAAGTTTTCCTTGAGCAGGCGCTTGCGCTCGGCGGCGGACTTTTCGGGGAAACACAGTTCCAGGTTGCGCTTGGCGATCCGCCGACGCTCACCGGCCACCCGGTACATCAGCGCGCCCAGGGCACGACCGATCCACAGCAGCAACGGATAAGGCAGTTGAACCACCAGCCATAGCAGACCCAGGCCCAGCCACAGCGGCCAAAAACGGGGATAAAGAAATGCAGCTCGAAAACGCGGGCGATCCATTACAGATTCCGGACAGACAACAAGGTCGCGCATTCTACATCGGTTCGACCCGGCTTGCGGCCCGCGGGCGTTCTCGTTATAAGTCTCGGCACTTTTAGTGACAAGCCGCTTTATGCCGACCATGAGCCAAACCGAATCGCAAGACCTGGATCCTGTGTTCCAGTTGAAGGGCAGCATGCTGGCCATCACCGTGCTGGAACTGGCCCGCAACGACCTCGAGGGCCTCGATCGCCAACTGGCGGCGAAGGTCGCGCAAGCCCCGAATTTCTTCAGCAACGCCCCGCTGGTGCTGGCGCTGGACAAACTGCCGGCCAGCGAAGGCGCCGTCGATCTGCCCGGCCTGATGCGCGTCTGCCGTCACCATGGTCTGCGCACCCTGGCGATCCGCGCCAGCCGCATCGAAGACATCGCCGCGGCGATCGCCGTCGATCTGCCCGTGCTGCCGCCTTCCGGCGCCCGGGAACGACCGCTGGAACCGCAGGAAAACGAAGCCCGGAAAAAGCCTGAAAAGCCGCCTGAGCCGACCGTCAAGCCCACCCGAATCATCACTTCGCCAGTACGCGGCGGGCAGCAGATCTATGCCCAGGGTGGCGATCTGGTCGTGACCTCCTCGGTCAGTCCGGGTGCGGAACTTCTGGCCGATGGCAACATCCATGTATACGGCCCGATGCGCGGTCGAGCGCTGGCCGGGGTCAAGGGAGATACCAAGGCACGGATTTTCTGTCAGCAATTGAGCGCTGAACTGGTGTCCATCGCCGGCCAGTACAAGGTTTCCGAGGACCTGCGCCGCGATCCGTTGTGGGGTGCCGGGGTCCAGGTCAGCCTGTCGGGTGACGTGTTGAACATCACACGTCTTTAACGGATACTGCCGCATTTTCCAAGCATCTCTAAAACGTAGCGAATACGGCTCAAACGAAGTAGGAGCAGGTGTTAACCGACCTCCAGCCAAGGCTGTCCGACTGCAGTAGTTTTCAAGAGATGTTTTTCAGGGGCTAAAAGTCCTTTTTCCTTAGGGGTGAAACACCTTGGCCAAGATTCTCGTGGTTACATCCGGCAAGGGTGGTGTGGGTAAGACCACCACCAGCGCCGCTATCGGTACCGGCCTCGCTCTGCGCGGCCACAAAACTGTCATCGTCGACTTCGACGTCGGCTTGCGTAACCTCGACCTGATCATGGGTTGCGAACGTCGCGTGGTGTATGACTTCGTCAACGTGGTCAACGGCGAAGCCAACCTGCAGCAAGCCCTGATCAAAGACAAGCGCCTGGAAAACCTCTACGTACTGGCCGCCAGTCAGACCCGCGACAAAGATGCGCTGACCCAGGAAGGCGTGGAAAAAGTGCTGATGGAGCTCAAGGAAACCTTCGAATTCGTGGTCTGCGACTCCCCGGCCGGTATCGAGAAAGGTGCTCACCTGGCCATGTACTTCGCCGACGAAGCGATTGTCGTGACCAACCCGGAAGTTTCCTCGGTACGTGACTCCGACCGCATGCTGGGCCTGCTGGCCAGCAAGTCCAAGCGCGCGGAGAACGGCGAAGACCCGATCAAGGAACACCTGCTGCTGACCCGCTACAACCCTTCGCGTGTCAGCAACGGCGAAATGCTTGGCGTCGAAGACGTCAAAGAGATTCTTGCAGTAACGCTGCTGGGCGTGATTCCAGAATCCCAGGCAGTACTCAAGGCTTCCAACCAAGGCGTTCCGGTGATTCTCGATGACCAGAGCGACGCCGGCCAGGCGTACAGCGATGCTGTCGACCGTCTGCTGGGTAAAACCGTGGAACACCGGTTCCTTGATGTTGAGAAGAAGGGATTCTTCGAGCGCCTGTTTGGAGGTAGGTAATGAATCTTTTTGACTTCTTTCGTGCCAGCAAAAAAGTAAGCACCGCGTCGGTAGCGAAAGAGCGTCTACAGATCATCGTGGCGCATGAACGCGGCCAGCGCACTACCCCTGATTACTTGCCTGCCTTGCAGAAGGAACTGGTGGAAGTCATCCGCAAGTACGTCAATATCGGGTCCGATGACGTGCATGTCGCCCTGGAAAACCAGGGCAGCTGCTCGATCCTGGAACTCAATATCACCCTGCCTGATCGCTGATCGATTCGGCTGGAGCCACGGCGGCTCGGTCCCTCGGTTTTTCTACAGGAGCACAGGTGCTCCTGTAGAAGCCGGGTCGATCGAGCCGCCGTTGGCGTTTGTTACGAGGCTGTTTTAATGCCGCTGTCGAATATCCGCATCATTCACCAGGACGCCGCCGTCCTGGTGGTGGACAAGCCCACCCTGCTGCTCTCCGTGCCCGGCCGGGCCGATGACAACAAGGATTGCCTGATCACCCGCCTGCAGGAAAACGGCTACCCGGAAGCCCGCATCGTCCATCGCCTGGACTGGGAAACCTCCGGCATCATCCTGCTGGCCCGCGACCCCGATACCCATCGCGAACTGTCCCGGCAATTTCACGACCGCGAGACCGAAAAAGCCTACACCGCCCTGTGCTGGGGCCAACCGGAACTGGACAGCGGCAGCATCGACCTGCCACTGCGCTACGACCCGCCGACCAAACCGCGGCACGTGGTGGACCACGAATTCGGCAAGAACGCCCTGACCTTCTGGCGAGTGCTGGAACGCTGCGGCGACTGGTGCCGCGTCGAGCTGACCCCGATCACCGGGCGCTCGCACCAGTTGCGGGTGCATATGCTGTCCATCGGCCACCCGCTGCTGGGCGACGGCCTGTACGCGCATCCGCAAGCGCTGGCCGCCTGGCCACGCCTGTGCCTGCACGCCAGCATGCTCAGCTTCACCCATCCGCAGAGTGGCGAACGCCTGCGCTTCGAGTGCCCGGCACCGTTCTGATCGAGAGCGGCCACCGTAGCGGGACGCCCCTCGATTGAGGGGCAAGCAGGAAAAATCTGATCAGAAATGAAGATTAATCTGAACAATTTGTTATGAATTTGTGAAAATAATATTAAAATAGTGGCTATTCGACATTAAGGCAGGAAGCCCTCGTGCTCAGCAGTCAGCCATTTCAACGCGATTACCCTTTCACCTTCTGCTTTCTGAATACCACCCTGCACCTTCGCGAAAAACCTTCGGCAGACGCCTGCACAGCCCTCGAGCAACTCATCCGCCAACGTCACGCCCACAAACAGACCCGCGCCAGCACCCCCTTGGCGACCGGCGAGACACCGCTGTTCGCCAAGGTGCAACCCCTGGATACGCTCAAGGCGAAAGTTCGCGTCACCCTGGGCAAGCCCCAGCGCAACGGCCGCTTCGACTGGCCGCTGGAAGAACTGATCAACACCGTCGAAGCCCAGCGACGCGGCGTACAGATGTCCGACCTTGAAGGATTCGGCTACACCCGGGATCGCTTGGGGCTGGTACAGGAATACTTCATCATTACCCGCCTGCTGGATGATTACGTCGACGGCGTACAGTGGTTGCGCAACAACCCGGACAAGATCGAGCCTTTTATCCGCGATGCATTCGGCCTGCTGCACTCCCTCGCGCAAAAGAACATCACCCACATGGATTTCTGGGCCGGCAACATCATGATCAGCCCCCAGGCTCCGCTCAAGGCCATCGACTTCGAGAACTGCTTCGCGACCATCACGCCCCATGCCAGCGAAACCCTGGGTTTTCAGTTGGGGTTCTTCTATCGCCGCGAAGTCTACAAACTGATCACCGAAGCGCAGTACGACGCGCTGGTGGAGGAGTACCTCGATCAACTGCCAGGCATTTGCGCAGAGAAATTCAATGAGGTTTACCAGGCCAGCAAGCATGAATATGTGGGTCGCAAGCAACGCCGCGAAGTGTTCCTCAAAGGCAACCTGATCACTGGTTGAGCCGTTTTCCCTGCCGCGATGAATGTTGTCTCCCTCAACGGCATTGCGCCTGCAATGCCGCGAGCCGATACGGTAAACTCGCGCCACTGCTGTCTGGAGTTACTTATGCGCGAAGAGTTGAACCAGGGCCTGATCGACTTCCTCAAGGCCTCCCCTACCCCTTTCCATGCAACCGCCAGCCTCGTACAACGCCTGGAGGCCGCGGGCTACCAGCGTCTCGACGAGCGCGAGCCGTGGACCACCGAAGCCAACGGTCGCTACTACGTCACCCGCAATGACTCCTCCATCGTGGCCGTCAAGCTGGGGCGGCATTCGCCTCTGCAAGGCGGGATCCGCATGGTCGGCGCGCACACCGACAGCCCGTGCCTGAGGGTCAAGCCGCAACCGGAGCTGCAACGCCAGGGCTTCTGGCAACTGGGCGTGGAAGTCTATGGCGGCGCCCTGCTGGCGCCCTGGTTCGACCGCGACCTGTCGTTGGCCGGCCGCGTCACCTTCCGTCGCGACGGCAAGGTTGAAAGCCAGTTGATCGACTTCAAGGCGCCCATCGCGATCATCCCCAACCTGGCGATTCACCTCAATCGCGAAGCCAACCAGGGCTGGGCCATCAATGCCCAGACCGAGTTGCCGCCGATCCTCGCGCAATTCGCCGGCGACGAGCGGGTCGACTTCCGCGCGGTGCTGACCGACCAGCTGGCCCGCGAACACGGCCTGAACGCCGATGTGGTGCTCGATTACGAGCTGAGCTTCTACGACACCCAAAGCGCGGCGGTGATCGGCCTGCACGGCGACTTCATCGCCGGCGCGCGCCTGGACAACCTGCTGTCCTGCTACGCCGGCCTGCAAGCCTTGCTCAACGCCGACACCGAGGAAACCTGCGTGCTGGTCTGCAACGACCACGAAGAAGTCGGCTCCTGCTCGGCCTGCGGCGCCGACGGCCCGATGCTCGAGCAAACCCTGCGCCGCCTGCTGCCCGAAGGCGACGAATTCGTGCGTACCATCCAGAAGTCGCTGCTGGTCTCGGCCGACAACGCCCACGGCGTGCACCCCAACTACGCCGACAAGCACGATGCCAACCACGGCCCGAAACTCAACGCCGGCCCGGTGATCAAGGTCAACAGCAACCAGCGCTACGCCACCAACAGCGAAACCGCCGGTTTCTTCCGCCACCTGTGCATGGCCGAGGAAGTGCCGGTGCAAAGCTTCGTGGTGCGCAGCGACATGGGTTGTGGCTCGACCATCGGCCCGATCACCGCCAGCCACCTGGGCGTGCGCACCGTGGATATCGGCCTGCCGACTTTCGCCATGCACTCGATCCGCGAACTGTGCGGCAGCCACGACCTGGCCCACCTGGTGAAGGTCTTGAGCGCGTTCTACGCCAGCCGCGATCTGCCGTAAGCCCCATGTAGCCGCTGCCGCAGGCTGCGACAAGCCCGAAGGGCTTCAGCGATCTCAAGATCCTGCGCCTGTTTTTACAGGTGATCGCAGCCAGCGGCAGCGGCTACAGGGTGCCGCAGCATTTCTGATGCACATCAACCCGAACCTCGCCAAAGCCACCTAGACTTAGGACTATCCCCTTCCGACAAGGCTGTCGCCATGATCTCGATGTCTTCGTTCCACGCCATGCTCATTCCCATTCTCTCGGGAATGATCCTGTTGGCCATCGGCTACAACTTCCGCGACAAGAACGCCGGCATCTTCAGCATGTGGGCCGGTATGCTGCTGATCCTCGGCACCGTGATCTACAAGATCCTCGCCAAACTCGCCGAATAAATCCGCCGTCCAGGCTCGCATTGGTATTGGCTGCCTCGTACACTCGGTCGATCCGCTTTTTCTGAGGTTGACCGCCCAGTGTTTGCTCGTCTTTCCGTTCTGCCCTACTGCCTGTTTCTCTGTCTCCTGACACTGTTGCCGCTGTCATCGGCCCAGGCAGTGGGCTTGCCGGGCCTGCTCAACAGCAGCAAAACCCAGCCACAAGCCGAGCAGCCCCTGGGGCAGTCGCTGGATGAAGTGATCAAGTCCCTGGAAAACGACCAGCAACGCACCCAGTTGCTGACCGACCTGAAAAAACTCCGCGACGCCACGAAGAAGGCCCAGACGCCCGCCGAAGAAGGCGTGCTCGGCCTTATCGGCGGCACCCTGTCCAGCTTCGAAAAACAGTTCTCCGGCGCCGACAGCCCGATCACTCGCTGGTCGAACGAATTCGATCAGGCCCAGGATGAACTGGCGGCCCTGATGCTGCCGGCCAGCGAATGGCTGCCGATCATCTTCGCCTTCGCCCTGATCCTGATGGTCTGGAGCCTTCTCGCCGCGGCGCTGATCTGGCTCAGCCACCGCCTGCGCGAGCGTTTCGGCCTCACCGAAGAACTGCCGCAACACCCCAAGACCTGGGACCTGCTGCGCTTCGCCCTGCGCAAACTGGGGCCCTGGCTGATCGCGTTGATCATGACCGTGTACATGACCTACAAACTGCCCTCGTCCCTGGGCAAGGACCTGGCCATGGTCCTGGCTTATGCGCTGGTGGTCGGCACCTGCTTCTCGGCGATCTGCGTGATCGCCTTTTCCGTGCTGGACGGTCCGAACCGTCACCGCGCGCTGTACATCCTGCGTCGCCAGGCTTTCCGGCCGTTGTGGCTGATCGGCAGTTTCGCCGCCTTCGGCGAGGCCTTGAACGACCCACGGTTGATCGCCAGCCTGGGCAGCCACCTGGCGCACACCGCGGCCACCTTCGCCAATGTGATGGCGGCCTTGTCCACCGGGGTGTTCATCCTGCGTTTCCGCCGGCCGATCGCTCACCTGATCCGCAACCAGCCGCTGTCCCGCCGCCTGACCCGCCGCGCCCTGAGCGACACCATCGAGATCATCGGCACCTTCTGGTATCTGCCAGCGCTGGTGCTGGTGGCCATTTCCCTGTTCGCCACCTTCATTTCCGCCGGCGACACCAGCACGGCCCTGCGCCAGTCGCTGATCTGCACCGTGCTGCTGGTGCTGTGCATGGTGATCAACGGCCTGGTGCGCCGCCATTCCCTCAAGCCCCAGCGCGGGCACAAGCGCCACGCCCTGTATTCCGAGCGCCTCAAAGGCTTCTTCTACACCCTCGCCCACCTGCTGGTGTGGCTGGTGTTCATCGAACTCGGCCTGCGGGTCTGGGGCATGTCGCTGATCCGCTTCACCGAAGGCGACGGCCACGAAATCAGCGTCAAGCTGTTCAGCCTCGGCGGTACCCTGCTGTTCGCCTGGCTGATCTGGATCCTCAGCGACACCGCGGTGCACCACGCCCTGACCCGCTCGCGCAAAGGCCTGGCCAATGCCCGGGCGCAGACCATGATGCCGCTGATCCGCAACGTGCTGTTCGTGGCGATCTTCATCATTGCCCTGATCGTCGCCCTGGCGAACATGGGCATGAACGTCACGCCGCTGCTGGCCGGTGCCGGTGTGATCGGCCTGGCCATCGGTTTTGGCGCCCAGTCGCTGGTGGCCGACCTGATCACCGGCCTGTTCATCATCATCGAGGACTCCCTGGCCATCGACGACTACGTGGACGTCGGCGGCCACCTGGGTACCGTCGAAGGCTTGACCATCCGCACCGTGCGCCTGCGCGATATCGACGGCATCGTGCACACCATCCCGTTCAGCGAAATCAAGAGCATCAAGAACTACTCCCGGGAGTTCGGCTACGCGATCTTCCGGGTGGCCATTCCGTACAACATGGACATAGACGAAGCCATCAAACTGATGCGCGATGTCGGCCAGAAGATGCGCACCGACCCGCTGCAACGGCGCAACATCTGGTCGCCGCTGGAGTTCCAGGGGGTGGAAAGCTTCGAGTCCGGCAACGCGATTCTGCGCGCCCGCTTCAAGACCGCGCCGATCAAGCAATGGGAAGTGTCGCGAGCCTTCAACCTGTCCCTCAAGCGTCACCTCGACGAAGCCGGAATGGACCTGGCCACGCCACGCATGAGCGTGCAAGTGATCACCGCCGGCGGCGGGCCCCAGCAAGAGGAGTAAGGCGTCCGGCCGCGTCTCGGCAAGGGCGCGGCCGCACTCTCCAGGGTTGGGGCGGTCACAGGTTCTGGCACCTGAGCAGCCCAACACTAATCATGGAGAGAGCCCCCCATGCAGCTATCCGCTATCGCCCAAGCCTGCCTGATCGGCGTCCTGGCCTTGTCCGGCCAGGCCGCCAACGCTGTCGACGACAGCCCCATGGAACAGGCCCGCCAGCACATCGCCGAACAGGCCAAGGCCCTGGAGCCAGTGCTGCTGGAAACCCGTCGCGATATCCACGCCCACCCGGAACTCGGCAACACCGAACAGCGCACCGCACAACTGGTAGCCACGCAATTGCGCGCCCTGGGCCTGGAGGTCAAGACCGGCGTCGCCCGCACCGGCGTGGTGGCGGTGCTCAAGGGTGCCCTGCCCGGCCCCACCGTGGCCTTGCGCGCCGATATGGACGCACTGCCGGTCAAGGAAGTCGCGGACCTGCCGTTCGCCTCCAAGGCCAAGGGGCGCTATCTGGACAAGGAAGTGGACGTCATGCATGCCTGCGGCCACGACGCCCACACCGCCATCCTGCTGAGCACGGCGAAAGTCCTCAGTGACATGCGCGAGCGCCTGCCCGGCACCGTGGTGTTCTATTTCCAGCCCGCCGAAGAAGGCCCGAGCGATTTCATCCCCGACGGCAAGAACACCTGGGGCGCGAAGATGATGGTGCAGGAAGGCGTGATGAAATCGCCCAAGCCGGACGCAGTGTTCGGCCTACATGTCTGGGCCGGGATTCCGGCCGGACGCATCGCCTACCGCCCGGGCCCGACCCTGGCCAGCTCCGACGACCTGCGCATCAGGATTCTCGGCAAGCAGACCCACGCCGGCCGCCCCTGGGACGGCATCGATCCGATCACGGTCGGTGCCCAGGCCATAGTCGGACTGCAGACCGTGGTCAGCCGCCGCACCGACATCTCGTCGTTTCCCTCGGTGGTCAGCATCGGCACCATCAACGGTGGCACGCGCTACAACATCATTCCCGAGTCGCTGGACATGAGCGGCACCATCCGCTCGTACGACTACGGCATTCGCCAGAAGCTGCACAGCGATGTGCGCCAGACCGTGGAAAAGATCGCCGAAAGCGGCGGCGCCAAGGCCGAGGTGAGCATCATCGAGAAGTACGACCCGACCATCAACGACCCGGCCCTGACCGAAAAGATGCTGCCGAGCCTGCGCTGGGCGGCCAGGGACGACGTGGTGCAAGGCCCGCTGGTGGGGGGCGCGGAAGATTTTTCCTTCTATGCCAAGGAGGCGCCGGGGCTGTTCGTGTTTCTCGGCGTGACACCGCGGGACCAGGACATGGCCAAGGCCGCGCCGAACCACAACCCGGGGTTCTTTGTCGATGAATCGGCGCTGGTGGTGGGCGTGCGTACCCTGGCGTCATTGACCACCGATTATCTGTTTGCCGGAGCCAAACCTTAAGGACTGGCCCCGGGCGTCATCACGAACAAGCTCGCTCCCGCACCGGGAGCGGGCTCAGGCCACATCGACACCGACATGGATCGCGTCGTGGCGCCAGAACTCCAGGTCGCAGTCGATCAGGCGCTGGTGCTGGTCGTAATTGACCCGGGCAATCCGCAACCCGGGGCTGCCGGCCGAAACCTTCAACGCCGCCGCGGCCTCCACCGGCAAGGAGGTCGGCACGATCTCGAAACGCACCCGCCCGTAATGCAGGTCGTAGTGCCGGGCATACAGCTCGGTGATCGACTGGTTCAGGTCGAACTCGAGAATACCCGGAAAGTACTGCGGATTGAGGTAGTGCTCGACATACAGCACCAGACGCTCGTCGATGCGCCGTACCCGACGGATCTGGATCACGCTGGACAGCGCCGGCAGTTGCAGCCAGGCACAGACCGCCGCTGAAGCCGGTTGCAGGCGCGCCGAAATCATCTCGGTCGACGGCACCCGCCCCTGGGCGCTGACCATCGCGTGAAAATGGCTGCGCTGCATCAGGTTGTAGGCCAGCCGTGGCGGCGAGACGAACCAGCCGCGCCGCTCCTCGCGGTAGATCTGGCCCTGGGCCTCCAACTGCAACAAGGCTTCGCGCACGGTAATCCGCGTAGTGCCGAACAACTCGCTGAGCTTGCGCTCGGCCGGCAGCTTGCTACCGGGTGCCAACAACCCGTGATCGATCTGTTCCTGCAGGACCTGCCCAATGGCTGTCACCGCCTTGACTGCCTCTTCGCGCATCAACGTTACCTATCTGGACTAGACCAGCACTGTTTCAGGGCAAAACGTGCCTGGGAAAAAGGCACTCAGCCTTCACCGAGAGCCTAGGCACTGCATATGACTGACAGATGACAACGCCGCCAAATCGCTGTGCCAGACACCTGCAATTGGCTGGCCAAGTCCTTTCATATCAGCTGTTTAGCCCTGGGCTACGCTTATCTCGCAGACCCGTGCCTGACACTCGCAAACGCCTTGCAGGACTGATACCGACATCAAAGTGTCATCCAGCCGGCTTAAATTGGCTCAGGTATTGCTGACCTAGACCAACAACGTTAGACAAACCCAGCGTTGAACACGCCCAAAGGAGCTTCGGATGAAACAGCTTTTCCTGGCATCACTGTTAGGCTCGACCATTGCCCTGTGCACCGCCGCCATGGCCGCCGATACCGACTTGAAGACCCTGGAAGCCGCGGCGAAAGCCGAAGGCGCCGTCAACAGCGTCGGCATGCCCGACGACTGGGCCAACTGGAAAGGGACCTGGGAAGACCTGGCCAAGCACTACGGCCTCAAGCACATCGACACCGACATGAGCTCGGCCCAGGAGATCGCCAAGTTCGCCGCCGAGAAAGACAACGCCAGCGCCGACATCGGCGACGTCGGCGCGGCCTTCGGCCCGATCGCGGTCAAGCAGGGCGTGGTCCAGCCTTACAAGCCAAGCACCTGGGCACAGGTCCCGGACTGGGCCAAGGACAAGGACGGCAACTGGGCGCTGGCCTACACCGGCACCATTGCTTTCATCATCAACAAGAAGCTGCTGCACGGCTCCGAAGCCCCCAAAAGCTGGGCCGACCTGGAGAAAGGCAAATACAAGGTCTCCATCGGCGACGTGAGCACCGCTGCCCAGGCCGCCAACGGCGTGCTGGCCGCGGCCATCGCCAAGGGCGGCGATGAAAAGAACATCCAGCCGGCGCTGCTGATGTTCGCCGAGATCGCCAAGCAGGGGCGCCTGTCCCTGGCCAACCCGACCATCGCCACCATGGAAAAGGGTGAAGTGGAAGTCGGCGTGGTCTGGGACTTCAACGGCCTGAGCTACCGCAACAAGATGGTCAACAAGGACGACTACATCGTGCTGATCCCGTCGGACGGTTCGGTGATCTCCGGCTACACCACCATCATCAACAAATACGCCAAGCACCCGAACGCGGCCAAGCTGACCCGTGAATACATCTTCAGCGATGCCGGCCAGATCAACCTGGCGCGCGGCAATGCCCGTCCGATCCGCGCCGAGCACCTGACCCTGCCCGCCGAAGTCCAGGCCAACCTGCTGCCCAACGAGCAGTACAAGAAAGTCACGCCGATCAAGGACGCCGACGCCTGGGAGAAAACCTCCAAGGGCCTGCCACAGAAATGGCAGGAAGAAGTGATCATCAACATGCAGTAATGCTGCATCTGTAGGAGCGAGCTTGCTCGCGATCCAGGCGCTGCGGTCTGTCCTGGAACCGCAGAGATGCCATCGCGAGCAAGCTCGCTCCTACAGGCACCTGGTTGTCTTGCGGAGTCCTCCCCCATGTCACACAACGTCATCCTTGTCGTGCTCGACGGCCTCAACCATGAGGTCGCCCGCCATGCCATGGGGCACCTTCAGGCCTACGTCGGTGCAGGACGCGCGGCGCTGTACAAGCTGGAATGCGAACTGCCGGCCCTGTCCCGACCGCTCTACGAATGCATCCTGACCGGGGTGCCACCGCTGGACAGCGGCATCGTGCACAACAACGTCTCGCGCCTGTCCAACCAGCGCAGCATTTTCCACTACGCCAGCGCCGCCGGGCTCGGCACCGCCGCCGCGGCCTATCACTGGATCAGTGAGTTGTACAACCGCTCGCCGTTCAACCCGGCCCGGGACCGGCATACCGACAACAAGAAGCTGCCGATCCAGCACGGGCATTTCTACTGGAACGACCACTACCCCGATTCCCACCTGTTCGCCGACGCCGAACACCTGCGGCTGCGCCATGCGCCGAACTTTCTGCTGGTGCACCCGATGAACATCGACGACGCCGGGCACAAGCACGGCCTCGACAGCCCGCAATACCGCAACAGCGCACGCTCGGCCGACATCATCCTCGCCGACTACCTGCAAGGCTGGCTCGACGCCGGCTACCAGGTGCTGGTGACGGCCGACCACGGCATGAACAACGACCGTTCCCACAACGGCCTGCTGCCCGAGGAGCGGGAAGTGCCGCTGTTCGTCCTCGGCGATGCGTTCAGTTTCAGCCCCGTCGCCACGCCGGATCAGACCGAGCTGTGCGGCACCATCTGCGAATTGCTCGGCGCGCCCCACGACAAACCTGTATGCCGGGAGTTGCTGAAGTGAATGCATTCACCCGCGGCAAATGGCTGGCGATCCTGTGCCTGCTGCCCTTTGCCCTGTTCTTCATCGTGTTCCAGATCGCCCCGCTGCTCTGGGTGCTGATCAACAGCCTGCAATCGGAAGAGTTCGGCTGGGGCCTGGCCAACTTCAACAAGATCTTCAGTTCCAGGTTCTACCTGCAAGCCATCCAGTACAGCCTGGAAATCAGCTTCTGGTCGAGCGTGTTCGGCATCGTCATCGCGATTCTCGGCAGCTACTCGCTGCGCCGGGTCGACTCGAAGCTGCGCAACTTCGTCAACGCCTTCGCCAACATGACCAGCAACTTCGCCGGCGTGCCCCTGGCGTTCGCCTTCATCATCCTGCTGGGCTTCAACGGCAGCATCACCATCATGCTCAAGCAGGCGGGGATCATTCAGGACTTCAACCTGTACTCCAAGACCGGCCTGATCATCCTCTACACCTACTTCCAGATCCCCCTGGGCGTGCTGCTGCTCTACCCGGCCTTCGATGCCCTGCGCGAAGACTGGCGCGAGTCCGCGGCACTGCTTGGCGCCAGTGGCTGGCAGTTCTGGCGCCACATCGGCCTGCCGGTGCTGACCCCGGCGCTACTGGGGACCTTCGTCATCCTGCTGGCCAACGCCCTGGGCGCCTATGCCACGGTCTATGCACTGACCACCGGCAACTTCAACGTGCTGCCGATCCGCATCGCCGCCATGGTTTCCGGCGACATCTCCCTCGACCCGAACATGGCCAGCGCCCTGGCCGTGGTCCTGGTGGCGCTGATGACCCTGGTGACCATCGTCCATCAGCTGCTGTTGAAGAGGAGCTACCATGTCTCGCGCTGAACCCGGCTCCGCCGCCCTCTATCACCGGGTCGTGGTGTACCTGCTGTTCGCCATCCTCCTGCTGCCGCTGGCCGGGACCCTGATCTACTCCATCGCCAGCAACTGGTCGGCGACCATCCTGCCCAGCGGCTTTACCTTCAAGTGGTACATCCAGCTGTGGAGCGACCCGCGCTTCCTGCACGCCTTCGGCCAGTCGCTGCTGGTCTGCGTCGGCGCCCTGATCCTGTCGGTGGTGCTGATCCTGCCCCTGCTGTTCGTGGTGCACTACCACTTCCCAAAGCTCGATGCGCTGATGAACATCCTGATCCTGCTGCCGTTCGCGGTGCCGCCGGTGGTGTCCTCGGTGGGCCTGCTGCAACTCTACGGTTCGGGACCGTTCGCCATGGTCGGCACACCGTGGATCCTCGTCGGCTGCTACTTCACCGTGGCCCTGCCGTTCATGTACCGGGCGATCACCAATAACCTGCAGGCGATCAACCTGCGCGACCTGATGGACGCCGCCCAGCTGCTGGGCGCCAGTACTTGGCAGGCGGCTTTCCTGGTGGTGCTGCCGAACCTGCGCAAGGGCCTGATGGTGGCCCTGCTGCTGTCGTTCTCGTTCCTGTTCGGCGAGTTCGTGTTCGCCAACATCCTGGTGGGCACCCGCTACGAAACCCTGCAGGTCTACCTGAACAACATGCGCAACAGCAGCGGCCACTTCACCAGCGCGCTGGTGATTTCCTACTTCTTCTTTGTGCTGGTTCTGACCTGGGCCGCCAACATCTTGAACAAGGACAAAAGCCAATGAGCTTCGTCAGCGTCCAACACCTGCAGAAAAATTACAGTGGCACCCCGGTGTTCAGCGACATCAACTGCGAAATCCACAAGGGCGAATTCGTCACCCTGCTCGGCCCGTCCGGCTGCGGCAAGTCCACCCTGCTGCGCTGCATCGCCGGCCTGACCCCGGTGGACGCCGGCAAGATCCTCCTCGACGGCCACGACATCGTGCCCCTGAGCCCGCAAAAACGCGGGATCGGCATGGTGTTCCAGAGCTATGCGCTGTTCCCCAACATGACCGTGGAGCAGAACGTGGCGTTCGGCCTGCGCATGCAGAAGGTCAACGCCGACGAGAGCCACCAGCGCGTGCTCGAAGTCCTGCGCCTGGTGGAACTGCACGACTTCGCCAGCCGTTATCCCCATCAACTGTCCGGGGGCCAGTGCCAGCGCGTGGCCCTGGCCCGCTCGCTGGTGACCCGTCCGCGCCTGTTGCTGCTGGACGAGCCGCTGTCGGCGCTGGACGCGCGGATCCGCAAGCACCTGCGCGAACAGATCCGGCAGATCCAGCGCGAACTGGGGCTGACCACGATTTTCGTGACTCACGATCAGGAAGAAGCCCTGACCATGTCCGACCGCATTTTCCTGATGAACCAGGGCAAGATCGTCCAGAGCGGCGACGCCGAGACGCTCTACACCGCACCTGTGGATGTGTTCGCCGCCGGCTTCATCGGCAACTACAACCTGCTGGATGCCGAGAGTGCCAGCAGGCTGCTGCAGCGGCCGATCAACGGGCGTATCGCGATTCGTCCCGAAGCCATCGAGCTGCGCAAGGATGGCGAACCCGACGCGCTGATCCGCAGCCACAGCCTGCTGGGCAACGTGATCCGCTACCGGGTCGAAGCCCGTGGCGTGGAACTGGTGGTGGATGTGCTGAACCGCTCGCCGGACGATCTGCACCCCGACGGCCAACGCCTGGCACTTTCCATCGATCCCACGGCCCTCTGTGAGGTAGCCTGATGACTTTGACGCAAACGATTAAGAGAGAGCGGTACTAATGGCCCTGGCAATTTTTGATCTGGACGAGACCCTGATCCACGGCGACTGCGCCACCCTCTGGAGCGAACAGATGGGGCGCCTGGGCTGGGTCGACAGCGAGTCTTTCATGCGCCGCAACAACGAGCTGATGGACGCCTACAGCCACGGCAAGCTGGCCATGGAGGAGTTCATGGCCTTCAGCCTGGAGCCGATAGCCGGACGCACCCCGGAAGAGGTCGGGCACCTGGTCGGCCCCTGGGTCGAGGACGTGATCGAACCGATCATTTTCAGCGATGCCTGCAAGGCCATCGCCGCACACCGCAAGGCCGGCGACCGGATCCTGGTGATCTCGGCCTCGGGTACTCACCTGGTCCAGCCCATTGCCGAACGCCTGGGCATCGATGAAGTCCTGGGGATCGAGCTGGAGGTGCTGCACGGGGTCTACAGCGGCAATACCCTGGGCACCCTGACCTACCGCGAAGGCAAGGTCACCCGCCTGCTGGAATGGCTGGATGCCGAAGAAGAAAACCTCGAAGGCGCGAGCTTCTATTCCGACTCGCGCAACGACCTGCCGTTGCTGCTGAAGGTCGACTACCCCCATGTGGTCAACCCGGACCCGGTACTGCGCGAACACGCGGAAAAGGCCGGCTGGCCGATTCATCAGTGGAAGTAGGTGCCTCTGTAGCCGCTGCCGCAGGCTGCGATCGCCCACAACGTGGGCGCAAGATCTGAAGATCGCTAAAAAGCCCTTCGGGCTTATCGCAGCCTTCGGCAGCGGCTACAGGATCAGGCCAAGGTCTCGTCGATCAGCAGCACCAGCTTGCCCGACACCTGGTTGGTCGCCAGCTCGGCAAAGGCCGCTTCGGCGTCCTTGATCGGGAAGGTCATGGCCAGCTGCGGGCTCAGGCGCCCTTCGGCGAACAGTGGCCAGACATGCTGGCTGAGGTCGCTGAACAGATCGGCCTTGAACTGCTCGTCGCGGCTGCGCAAGGTCGAACCCAGCAACTGGATGCGCTTGCCGAGGATCTGCGACAGGTCCAACTGGGCCTCGCGCCCGCCCATCAAGCCGATCAGCACCCAGCGCCCGTCCAGAGCCAGCAGCTTGACGTTATGCGCGGCATAGTTGGCGCCGACCGGATCCAGGATCACATCGAACGGCCCGAAATCCCGCAGGCCTTCCAGGCCATCGGTGCGCACCACGCCACCCTGGGCCCCCAGCGCTTCACAGTAGGCCAGGCGGTCGGCGGAACCGACGCTGACCCAGCACGGGTTGCCGAATGCCTTGCACAACTGGATCGCGGCCGAACCGACACCACTGGCGCCGGCGTGCAGCAGGACCTTTTCCCCCGGCTTGAGGGCCGCCAGCTGGAACAGGTTCAGCCAGGCGGTGCTGTACACCTCGGGCAGCACCGCCGCTTGCGCCAGGGACAGCCCTTCCGGCACCGGCAGGACATGACGGGCATCGACCACCACTTCCTCGGCCATGCCGCCCCCGGCCAGCAGTGCGCAGACCCGATCGCCGACCTGCCACGCAGAACCCGGGCCGACCTCGCTGATCACCCCCGAGCACTCAAGGCCCAGCACCTTGCTGGCGCCCGGTGGCGGCGGATAGAGCCCGGCCCGTTGCAACAGGTCGGCCCGGTTCAGTCCCGCGGCCGCCACACGGATTCGCACTTGTCCTACGTCGCACGTCGGACTGGGCTCTTCAACCCACTCCACATGACCTTCAACGCCTTGCAATGCTTTCACAGTGCCTCCATAGTGAGTCTGGACTGAGCCCGGAGCTGTAGCACCGGGCTTTTTGCATTATGCGACCGGTCCTTGTGGAACCGGCGACTTCAAAGACGGCCTAATATGCGTTATCAATTGCCCCCGCGTCGAATCAGCATGAAGCATTTGTTCCCCAGCACCGCCCTCGCTCTTTTCATTGGTCTCGGTCTGCTGCCGATGTCGACCAATACGTTCGCAGCCAATAGCTGGGACAAACTTCAGCCGGATCGCGACGAGGTAATTGCCAGCCTCAATGTCGTCGAGCTGCTCAAGCGTCATCACTACAGCAAGCCACCGCTGGACGACGCGCGCTCGGCGATCATCTATGACAGCTACCTGAAGCTGCTGGACCCGTCGCGCAGCTACTTCATGGCCAGCGACATCGCGGAATTCGACAAGTGGAAAACCCAGTTCGACGACTTCCTGAAAAGCGGTGACCTGAACGCCGGCTTCATCATTTACAAACGCTACCTGGACCGCGTCAAGGCGCGCCTGGACTTTGCCCTGGCCGAGCTGGGCAAAGGTGTCGACAAATTCGACTTCACCACCAAGGAGTCCTTGCTGATCGATCGCAAGGACGCGCCGTGGCTCAAGACCACCGCGGAACTCGACGACCTGTGGCGCAAGCGCGTCAAGGACGAAGTCCTGCGCATGAAGATCGCCGGCAAGGAACCCAAGCAGATTCAGGAAACGCTGACCAAGCGCTACAAGAATCAGCTCGCCCGCCTGGACCAGACCCGCGCCGAAGATATCTTCCAGGCGTACATCAACACCTTCGCCATGTCCTACGACCCGCACACCAACTATCTGTCGCCAGATAACGCGGAGAACTTCGACATCAACATGAGCCTGTCGCTGGAAGGCATCGGCGCCGTGTTGCAGAGCGACAACGACCAGGTCAAGGTCGTGCGCCTGGTGCCGGCCGGCCCGGCCGACAAGACCAAGCAGGTGGCCCCGGCGGACAAGATCATCGGCGTGGCCCAGGGCGACAAGGAAATGGTCGACGTGGTCGGCTGGCGCCTGGACGAAGTGGTCAAACTGATCCGTGGTCCGAAAGGCTCGGTGGTGCGCCTGGAAATCATCCCGGCGAGCAACGCGCCGAACGACCAGACCAGCAAGATCGTCTCCATCACCCGCGAAGCGGTGAAGCTGGAAGAGCAGGCGGCGAAGAAGTCGATCCTCAACCTCAAGCAGGACGGCAAGGACTACAAGCTCGGGGTGATCGAGATCCCGGCCTTCTACCTGGACTTCAAGGCCTTCCGTGCCGGCGATCCGGACTACAAGAGCACCACCCGTGACGTGAAGAAACTGCTGACCGAGTTGCAGAAAGACAAGGTCGACGGCGTGGTCATCGACCTGCGCAACAACGGCGGCGGTTCCCTGCAGGAAGCCACCGAGCTGACCAGCCTGTTCATCGACAAGGGCCCTACCGTGCTGGTGCGTAACGCCGACGGCCGGGTCGACGTGCTCGAAGATGAAAACCCTGGCGCCTTCTACAAAGGGCCGATGGCGCTGCTGGTCAACCGTCTCTCGGCCTCGGCCTCGGAGATTTTCGCCGGTGCGATGCAGGACTATCACCGTGCCCTGATCATCGGTGGCCAGACCTTCGGCAAAGGTACCGTGCAGACCATCCAGCCGCTCAACCACGGCGAGCTGAAACTGACCCTGGCCAAGTTCTACCGGGTTTCCGGGCAGAGTACCCAGCATCAGGGCGTGCTGCCGGACATCGATTACCCGTCGATCATCGACACCAAGGAAATCGGCGAAAGCGCCCTGCCCGAAGCCATGCCATGGGACACCATTCGCCCGGCCATCAAGCCAGCGGTGGATCCGTTCAAGCCGTTCCTCGCGCAGCTGAAATCCGAGCATGACGTGCGCTCGGCCAAGGACGCCGAGTTCGTCTTCATCCGCGACAAGCTGGCCCTGGCCAAGAAGCTGATGGCGGAAAAAACCGTCAGCCTCAACGAAGCCGAACGTCGGGCGCAGCACGCCGACATCGAGGCCAAGCAGCTGGCGCTGGAAAACATCCGCCGCAAGGCCAAGGGTGAAGAGCCACTCAAGGAGCTGAAGAAAGAAGACGAGGACGCCATTGCGGCCGCCGATCCGGACAAGACCAAGCCGGAAGACGACGCTTACCTCAGCGAAACCGGGCGAATCCTCCTCGATTACCTGAAGCTCAACACCGCGGTCGCCAAGCACTGAGATGATGGCAATTTAATGCTGACGCTCCTCGGAGCGTCATCAAACAGTCATCGTTCTGTCGTGAAATAAAGGACCGGGCGCTGCTCTTGAATCAAGGGCGCGCCCGGTCCTTTTTTTATCGACAGAGATCGCCATGACCACGACCGAACAGCTGAGTGCCTTGAGTTCAATCCTGGCTCAAAGCGGTTTGCACAGTCTGTTCCAGCCGATCATCTGCCTCTCCGAACGACGCATTCTCGGCTATGAAGCCTTGACCCGTGGTCCGTCCAACAGCCCGCTGCACTCCCCTGTCGCCCTGTTTGCCGTGGCCCGCCAGGCCGGACGCCTCAACGAGCTGGAAATCGCTTGCCGCCAGAGCGCCTGCAAGGGGTTCAGCGAGCAGCAGTTGCCCGGCAAGCTGTTCCTCAACGTCTCTCCGGAATCGCTGCTGGAGGCTGCCCACCAGCCCGGGCGCACCCTGCAATTGCTGCAAAACTTCGGTATTCCGCCGAGCCAGGTGGTGATCGAACTCACCGAGCAGACGCCAATCGATGACTTCCAGCTGCTGCACAATGCGCTGCATCATTATCGTGACATGGGTTTCTCGATCGCCCTGGACGACCTCGGCGCCGGTTACTCGAGCCTGCGCCTGTGGTCCGAGCTGCGCCCGGACTACGTGAAGATCGACCGGCACTTTATCGACGGCATTCATCAGGATGCCCTCAAGCGCGAGTTCGTCGGTTCGATCCTGCAAATTGCCAAGGCCTCCCGCGCCCAGGTGATCGCCGAGGGCATCGAAGTGGCGGAAGAGCTGGAGGTGCTCACGGAAATGGGCGTGGACCTGCTACAGGGTTACCTGCTCTGCCGCCCCCAGGAACATCCGCCCCGCGATGGCCGCAACCTGCTGCCCAAGCGCGAAAGCACTCCCGCGACGCTCAACGACGAAGGCAGCGACCTCAGTGCCCTGCTCAACGAACAACCAGCGGTAGCACGCGACATACCGACGGCCACGGTGCTGGAAGCCTTCCGCCGCCAGGCCAACCTCAACTCGCTGGCGGTGCTCGACGAACAGGGCCAGCCCTGCGGCATCGTGCACCGCCATTCATTGTCCGATGCCCTGCTCAAGCCCTTCGCCACCGACCTGTTTGCCCGCAAGCCCATCAGCCGCCTGATGAACGATGACTTCCTCGCGGTAGAGATCAGCCAGTCGCTGCAACAAGTCAGCCGCCTGATCACCAGTCGTGCCCGGCAACGGATCGAAGAGGATTTCATCATCACCCTCAACGGTAGCTACCTGGGCCTGGGGCGGGTGATCGATGTGCTCAAGCTGATTACCGAGCTGAAGATCCAGCAGGCGCGTTATGCCAACCCATTGACCCTGCTGCCTGGCAACGTGCCGATCCAGCAGTGCCTGACCCACCTGCTGCAACAAGGACGGGAATCGCTGATCTGTTACGTGGACATCGACAGCTTCAAACCCTTCAACGATATCTATGGCTACGGCCGTGGCGATGAAGTGCTGTTGTGCCTGGCGCAGTGCCTGAATGACCGGGTGGACCCCAGCCGCGATTTCGTCGGCCATATCGGCGGCGACGACTTTCTCCTGGTATTGGGCCCCGAGGACTGGCAAAAACGCCTGAACCAGCTGCTGGACGACTTCCATAGCCAGTGCCGGCGTTTTTATCGCAGCGAACACCTGGAAGCCGGCTGCTTCATCGCCCCCAACCGCCAGGGCATTCGCCAGGAGTTCGCCTTGCTGTCACTGTCCATTGGCGTGGTGCACCTGTATCCACAGGCCTGTGGACAACTCGATGCCAGCCAGTTGGCCGAGCTGGCCTCGCAAGCCAAGCACCACGCCAAGAACGTGCCGGGCTACAGCATCCATGTGATCGACAGCCGCCAGATGGCAGACGGCTTTACGGCTGACGCGGACCAGCTTGCGGGTCCGGCGTACTCGACTGATTCAGCTGCGCCAGCTTGACCTCGGCCAGGGGATGCCCGGCTTTCGCCGCCAGGGCCCACCAACGGGCGGCTTGCGCCGCATCCGCGGCCTTGCTGGGCGAACCGGCCAGGCTGATGACGCCCATCTGATAGGCCGCCTTGGCGTCCCCGGCCAAGCCGGCAAGACGTAACAGGCGTATGCCTTCTTCGCGAGCCCCCAGCCCCTGGCCACGAAAGGTCAGGATATGGCCATAAAAGCTCTGTGCGTCGACGTCCCCCAGGTTCGCCATGCGCGCCAATTGCCCCTCCAACCAGTGCCAGCCCCGAGGTTGACGCACAAACCAGGGCCAATGAAACAACCGGCGAGCCAGCCAGTAGCCGGCTCGCGCCTTGAGGCGCCAGAACACTCAGGCCTCCACCGACTCGGGGTATTCGTACTCGAACACACGAACCACTTCCGAGGCGTGCCACGACGCGGCCGCGACCCCATCGGAAGGCCCGGAAAAACGCCCGAGGCGCTCCGCACACTCGAAAAAACCGGTGCGCGGCAATCGACTCGCCCCCTGGCTGATCACCAGCGAACTGCGCAACGGCTGCTCCGCACGCGCATCCAGCGCGGCCAGATGTTCAAGGGCCGCCGTCAGGGTCTGCATGGCGGGGCTGGGTAGCTGCAAGCGCTCAAGCAGAGCGCGATAGGTCAAAAGATGGCGTTGCCGACGGGCCTGGTCGAGTTCCCCCAACAGGCCATCCCAATGTTGACGACTGATCCTTACGCTCACGATTCATCCCTCCAACCCGGAACCGTCAATTCCCAGGCCAGGCTACGGCGTATAGCGGCGTCGGGTTGACGCTCACCGCTTTCAATCATGGCCAGATATGACGGACTGATACCTACCGTACGGGCAAGCGCCTCAATGGCGATGCCCTTGGCTTCACGCAAACTGCGAAGTTGATCCAGACCTGGAAGCGGCTGGTCGGCTGTGGTCGCGATACCCCCCCTGGCTTCTCGCGGAGATTGTTCGGTGATACCTGCGGCTTTTAGCAAAGCCTGATACTGAGCCCATGGCAGAACCGCATATTCGGGCTCGCCATCGCGTGCAATTATCTGAATATCCATTACTACCCCGTAGGACGACACATAACGAGTCGGACTTTTCCTTATGAAGTGTAATCCTAACAGTCACTAAGGTCGCGGGGGCATCGTTGTATGGATCCGAATTCACCTCAGTTTTTCTTCGGACCTTCCAATTGCAGTTGTTCCGGGGTGTCGGGCAAACGTTCCACTACCGCCAGCTTCTCCGGTTGCTGGCGATTGCGCCAGGCGCGAAAGGCGCTGAGTTCGCCGTCCAGGGTTTTCATGATCCAGGCCAGAACGGCGATATCGTCGAGCATGCCGAACATCGGCAGGAAGTCCGGGATGGCATCCAGCGGGCTGAGGAAGTACATCAGGCCCGCGACCACCGACAGCAGCGCCTTGGGGCTGATGGCGCGGTACTCGCCACGCCAGTAAGCCAGGCACAGGGCCTGCAGCAGACGCAGATCGTCCTTGAGCTTGCCAAGACGGCCGCCTTGCAAGGCGCCTTTGCTGGCCACGGCGAACAACAGGGTCGGCAGTCGGCCACGGCTGAGCAAGCGGCCGGCCAGGGGCAGGAAGCGGGCAAAATTCCAGGGTGCTTTCATCGTCACTCCCACTGAAATGTTATCCACACAAATTGTGGATAACCTTGTGAACAGAGCCGCTTTTCACAGCTGAAAGCCCCGTTTTACAAGGGCTCGGCTCAGATCGGGCGTTTTTTACTCACATAAAAAAACCCATAATTTCATTGACTTGGCAGCCTCATGCGGCTAGCCGCAACACATGCTGTTAAGACTATGCCTTATGCCGTGGGTTCGCATTTTTTCCCGGACCAACGACCAGATACGACAACGCCCCGTAAGGACGGGGCGTTGTCATTGAACCAGACGAAGATTACTTGGCGTCGTCTTGTTTCGCTGGATCCTTGATACCCAGCAGTTCCAGCTCGAACACCAGAACCGAGTTGGCCGGAATGGCCGGGCTCGGGCTCTGTGCGCCGTAGGCCAGATCGCTCGGGATGTACAGTTTGTACTTTTCGCCGACGTGCATCAGTTGCAGGCCTTCGACCCACCCCGGAATCACGCCGCTGACCGGCAGATCGATCGGGCTGCCGCGCTCGACCGAACTGTCGAACACAGTGCCGTTGGTCAGGGTGCCGGTGTAGTGAACGGTCACCACGTCGGTCGGCTTAGGCTGGGCGCCATCGGCTTTTTTCAGCACTTCGTACTGCAGGCCGGAGGCGGTAGTGGTCACGCCAGCCTTCTTGCCGTTTTCTTCGAGGAATTTCTTGCCGGCTGCTGCCGACTCTTCGCTGATCTTGGCCATGCGCTCTTCAGCACGCTTTTGCAGCGCGGCGAAGGCTTCGACCAGTTCGTCGTCTTTCAGCTTCTGTTCTTTCTTGCCGATGGCATCTTCGATGCCCTGGGCTACCGCTTTGGAATCCAGGTCATCCATACCTTCCTGGGCAAGGCTTTTGCCCATGTTCAGGCCGATACCATAGGAAGCTTTCTGCGCCGGGGTTTTCAGCTCCACGCTGGTCTGCGAGTCACAACCCGCAAGTACCAGGCTAACCAGGGCTACCGCCGCCGCTAACCGATGCTGTTTCATGCTATTTCCTTGTTCATGCGCCTAAAGGGCAATCGAGTAAAGCCGCGAGCTTATCAGGCGGCCACGACCAATGGCTACCGGCATGAGAGCCGGATTAGCCCGATAAGTTCACGTGTTTAAAAGCATTTCGCCAGCCATTACAACGAGCGCGGGAAAGAACACCCCGACCGCAAAGTAATGACAGCGGACGTAATGGCCACTTGCCCGGCAGTTTGCCCTTGAGGCATAAGAGAGCCACAACTCGACAAGGATGTTTATCTTGCGCCTCTTATCCCGTGTTTTGCTCTTGATCCTCGCCCTGATCGGCGTCGCCCTGGCCGTGGTCCTGTATTACGTGGCCAATCCGAAATTGCCCGACTATATGCCCGCCCGGCAGGTGCACTATCAGGATCAATGGAGCGCCGCCGACCGCCAGACCTATTACTTCACCCCCCAGGGCACTCAGGTGAAGGGCCTGCGTTATGAGTGGTTCGCCGCCCTGGAACTGCCCTTCTCCACGCAACGCTTCGCCGCGCCGCAGTACCTGGCCCGCTTCGGCTTCCTGGTGGATCCGGCGCAACAGGCCAGCGCCGATAACCCGGCGAACCTGCCGGTCGGCTTCACCCGCCATCAGAACCCTGGCAGCCCGCAGCAGTACCTGGACATCACCTGTGCCGCCTGCCACACCGGCGAGCTGCGCTACAACCAGCAGGCCCTGCGGGTCGACGGCGGTTCGGCGCAACATGTATTGCCCTCCAGCGTGCCCACCCTGCGCGGCGGCAGCTTCGGCCAGGCGCTGGTCGCCAGCCTGGCGTCGACCTATTACAACCCGTGGAAATTCGAGCGCTTCGCCCGCAACGTGCTGGGCCAGAACTACGACGCCGAGCATGAACAACTGCGCAAGGACTTCAAGGCGTCGCTGGACACCTTCCTGCACGTCGCCTGGAACGACACTCACCGCGGCCTCTATCCCACCGAGGAAGGCCCCGGACGTACCGATGCCTTTGGCCGGATCGCCAATGCCAGCTTCGGCGACGCCATTTCCCCTGACAATTATCGGGTAGCCAACGCACCGGTGGACTATCCGCAGCTATGGGACATCTGGACCTTCGACTGGGTGCAGTGGAACGGCTCGGCCCAGCAACCCATGGCCCGCAATATCGGCGAGGCGCTGGGTGTAGGCGCCACCCTGAACTTCTTCGATGCCCAGGGCCAGCCGCTCAAGGGCGACGCCCGCTACCCGTCGAGCGTTCGGGTGCGCGACCTCAATCGCATCGAAGAAACCCTGCAACGACTGAAACCGCCGACCTGGCCAGAAGAACTGTTCGGCGACATCGACAAGCCCCTGGCGGCCAAGGGGCGAGCGCTGTTCGCGGAAAACTGCGCAGGTTGCCATGTCCCGCCGGTCACCGAGATCAACGGGCGCCCGGTACAACAACTGAAGATGCTGCCGGTTGCAGTGATCGGTACCGACTCGAATACGGCCAACAATATTGCCGATCAGCGTTACGACCTGAGCGCGCTGCAATGGGACGCCGCCGAACTGGCGCAATCAAATGTCCAGTTGCACCCCACGCCCACGGAGCCGCTGGACATGCGCCAGCTGTCAGCGGCCAAGGGCCTGGCCTATGTCACTGCCTTCGTTGAGGAGCACGCTTACCGGGACGCCCAGGTGACTCCGGAGGAACGCCCGCGACTCGACGGCTATGGCTTGCCGATCGGCGTCCGCGAACTGCGCGCCTACAAGGCCCGGCCGCTGGCCGGGGTATGGGCTACCCCGCCCTTCCTGCATAACGGCTCGGTGCCCAGCCTGTACCAGTTGCTTTCGCCTCAGGACGAACGCGCCAGCACCTTCTATAAAGGCACCTTCGAATACGATCCGAAGCATCTGGGCTATCGTACCGAGCCGTTCAAGAACGGCTTCCTGTTCGATACCAGGATCAGCGGCAATCACAACAGCGGCCATGAATTCCGTTCGGGCAAGCGTGGCGACGGGGTGATCGGCCGCCTGCTGCAACCCGAGGAACGCTGGGCCCTGCTGGAGTACCTGAAAGTGCTGGGCGGGCCGCTGGAGGCGCAACTGCCATGACCCTGGCCCTCATCGAAAGGACGGTTTCATGCTGATCACCTTATGGCTGCGCATCGGTGCGCTGCTGCTCAAGACACTTCTGCTGCTGGTGCTGATCGCCCTGCTCGGCTGGGCGCTGAACAGCGCCTGGTCAATCTGGCGCTACCAGGGGCCGGTCTCGACCGAAGAACAGGTTCCGCCCGGCGAAGCCGCCATGGCCCAGGACATCATCCAGACCGCCGTGCGCATCGTCGATCAGCACCGGGATAACACCCGTTACCTGCGCGACGCCCATGCCAAGGCCCACGGCTGCGTAAAGGCCGAGGTCCAGGTGCTCGAGCAACTGGCGCCGCCGTTGCGCCAGGGCGTATTCGCCGAACCCGGCAAGACCTGGCAAGCCATGGTGCGGCTGTCCAACGGCAATGCTTATCCACAGTTCGACAGCATTCGTGACGCACGCGGGATGGCGATCAAGTTGTTGAATGTGCCCGGCACCCAGCTATTGAAGGAACAGCAGGGCCGTGGCGAACAGGATTTCGTGATGTTCAACCATCCGAACTTCTTCGTCAGCGATGTCGCCGAGTACCGGCAGAATGTCGCCGCGCAGGCGGACGGAAAAAAGGTCGGAGCCTTTTTCCCCGGTTGGGACCCACGCACCTGGCAGGTTCGTCATCTGTTCATCGCCTTGGCCACCCTGTCGCCGCCCCCGGCCAGCCCGACGCAAACCCGCTATTTTTCGGTTTCGCCCTACAAGTTCGGCAGCGCCAACGCCAAGTTCCGCGTCGCGCCGGATCCCGACAGCTGCCCGGTGTACAACCTGCCCGCACAAAACCAGGCCCTGCCCAACTTTCTACGCAACGCCCTGAACCAGCAGCTGTCGACCGACCGCGTGCCGGCCTGCTTCGTGTTGCAGGTGCAGCGCCAGGACCCAAGCCACTACATGCCCATCGAAGACACCAGCATCGAATGGCGGGAAAGCGATGCGCCCTTCGAAACAGTGGCGCGGATCAAAATTCCTGCCCAGGACTTCGATACCCCGCGGCAGAACCTGCAATGCGACAACCTGTCCTTCAACCCCTGGTTCGGGCTGGAAGCGCACCGCCCCATCGGCGGCATCAACCGCCTGCGCAAGGCGGTGTACGAAGCGGTCAGCGACTACCGGCACAGCCGCAACGCCGAGCAGTGATCCAGAAACGAAAAAAGCGGCCCGCGGGCCGCTTTTTTGGGGAACTTTTACATACTCCAGACAGCAAAAAGCCCGCGTGAGCGGGCTTTCTGTGATGAGCTGACGTTCAGTGTTCCAGCTCATCGAATATGGCGCAGCGGACGGGACTCGAACCCGCGACCCCCGGCGTGACAGGCCGGTATTCTAACCGACTGAACTACCGCTGCGCGTAGCGTTGAAAGCAAGTGGTGGGTGATGACGGGATCGAACCGCCGACCCTCTGCTTGTAAGGCAGATGCTCTCCCAGCTGAGCTAATCACCCTTTACCTTCGTTGCGGGGCGCATTATTACACAGAAATTCATAACGTGCTGATTTAAATAAAAAAATTATTAAAAAAAGCTGAATTACGATGTATCGGGCGCCTCGCGCGAAACACAGGCACAAAAAAGCCCGCGTGAGCGGGCTTTCTGTGATGACCTGGCGTTCAGTGTTCCAGATCATCGAATATGGCGCAGCGGACGGGACTCGAACCCGCGACCCCCGGCGTGACAGGCCGGTATTCTAACCGACTGAACTACCGCTGCGCGTAACACTGAAAGCGAATGGTGGGTGATGACGGGATCGAACCGCCGACCCTCTGCTTGTAAGGCAGATGCTCTCCCGGCTGAGCTAATCACCCTTCACGTTCGGTGTGGCGCGCATTCTACGGAGCGCCCCCTACTCTGGCAAGCACTTTTTAAAATAATTTTTTCAGGCCTTCCAAAGGCTTAGCGGAGGGTTGGCCTATGGAGCTGCGCGGAGAATAATGCCCCCCTTTGTATAAAGGAGAGATTCACCCCATGTGGTTCAAGAACCTGCTTATCTATCGCCTGACCCAAGATCTGCCCTTTGATGCTGAGGCGCTGGAAACCGCACTGGCCACCAAACTGGCGCGTCCATGTGCAAGCCAGGAGTTGACCACTTACGGTTTCGTCGCGCCATTCGGCAAAGGCGAAGATGCGCCGCTGGTGCACGTCAGCCAGGACTTCCTGCTGGTCGCCGCGCGCAAGGAAGAACGTATTCTGCCTGGCAGCGTGGTGCGCGACGCAGTCAAGGAAAAGGTCGAAGAGATCGAAGCCGAGCAAATGCGCAAGGTCTATAAAAAGGAACGCGATCAGATCAAGGATGAAATCATCCAGGCATTCCTGCCGCGCGCCTTTATCCGCCGCTCCTCGACTTTCGCCGCCATCGCGCCGAAACAGGGCCTGATCCTGGTCAACTCGGCCAGCCCGAAACGCGCCGAAGACCTGCTTTCCACCCTGCGCGAAGTGCTCGGCACCCTGCCGGTGCGCCCGCTGACCGTGAAGACCGCGCCGACCGCGATCATGACCGACTGGGTGAAAACCCAACAAGTCGCCGACGACTTCTTCGTGCTCGACGAGTGCGAGCTGCGCGACACCCATGAAGACGGCGGTATCGTCCGCTGCAAGCGCCAGGACCTGACCAGCGAAGAAATCCAGCTGCACCTGAGCACCGGCAAGGTGGTCACCCAATTGTCCCTGGCCTGGCAGGACAAACTGTCCTTCATGCTCGACGACAAGATGACGGTCAAGCGCCTGAAGTTCGAAGACCTGCTGCAGGATCAGGCGGAGCAGGACGGTGGCGACGAAGCCCTCGGCCAGCTGGATGCCAGCTTTACCCTGATGATGCTGACCTTCGGCGATTTCCTCCCGGCGCTGTTCGAAGCCCTGGGTGGCGAAGAGATTCCACAAGGCATCTAACCTTGTAGCAGCCCGCTTGCTGGCGACGGGCCGCCCGGCCTTATCGCCAACCCGCTCGCTCCTGCAGGAGCACCACAGACGCCACCGCTTTCGGTGGCGTTTTCATATAAGAAGGAACAGGCCATGCGTGCACTGGCAGCATTAAGTCGTTTTGTCGGCAATACCTTTGCCTACTGGGTTCTGATTTTCGCGGTAGTGGCGTTCTTGCAGCCAGACTGGTTCATCGGCCTCAAGGGCGCCATCGTGCCGCTGCTGGGCCTGGTGATGTTCGGCATGGGCCTGACCCTGAAGCTCGAAGACTTCGCCGAAGTCGCGCGCCATCCGTGGCGCGTGGCCCTGGGCGTGGTCGCGCACTTCGTGATCATGCCGGGCGTGGCCTGGTTGCTGTGCCAGGTCTTCCACCTGCCGCCGGAAATCGCCGTCGGCGTGATCCTGGTCGGCTGCTGCCCGAGCGGTACGTCGTCCAACGTCATGACCTGGCTGGCCCGCGGCGATCTGGCGCTGTCGGTGGCGATCGCCGCCGTCACCACCCTGCTGGCGCCACTGCTGACCCCGGCCCTGATCTGGCTGCTGGCCTCGGCCTGGCTGCCGGTCTCGTTCATGGAGTTGTTCTGGTCGATCCTGCAGGTGGTGCTGCTGCCGATCGTGCTCGGGGTGATTGCCCAGCGTGTGCTCGGCGACCGGGTGCGGCATGCGGTGGAAGTGTTGCCGCTGGTATCGGTGGTCAGCATCGTGATCATCGTCACCGCGGTGGTGGCCGCCAGCCAGGCGAAAATCGCCGAGTCCGGCCTGCTGATCATGGCCGTGGTGATGCTGCATAACAGCTTCGGTTACCTGCTGGGTTATTTCACCGGCCGCCTGTTCAAACTGCCGTTGGCGCAACGCAAGTCCCTGGCCCTGGAAGTCGGCATGCAGAACTCCGGCCTCGGCGCCGCCCTGGCCAGCGCGCACTTCTCGCCGCTGGCGGCGGTGCCCAGCGCCCTGTTCAGCGTCTGGCACAACATTTCCGGGGCGCTGCTTTCCACCTGGTTCCGCCGCATGAGCGAAAAGGACGACCGCGCACTGGCTGTCCAGCAGGCGAGCGACTGAGGAGAAACCTTGATCCCCGGATTAATGATGGGCACTATACTGCGCAACGCGGGGACGACCCCGCGGCTCGATCGAGTCATTAATCTGGGGACGACCCCGTCAATCGATGGAGGTCATCATGTCCTGGATCATTCTGTTTTTCGCCGGCCTGTTTGAAGTGGGCTGGGCCGTCGGCCTCAAGTACACCGACGGTTTCAGTCGCCCTCTCCCCACCGCCCTGACCATCGCCGCCATGGCGGTCAGCCTCGGCCTGCTGGGGCTGGCCATGAAAGAGCTGCCGCTGGGCACTGCCTATGCCATCTGGACCGGGGTCGGCGCGGTCGGCACGGTGATCGCCGGGATCATTCTGTTCGGTGAGTCCATGGCGCTGTTCCGCCTGGCCAGCGTAGCGCTGATCATTACCGGGCTGATCGGCTTGAAGGTCAGCGCGGCCTGATACAAGCAAACGCCCCAACAAAAACGCCCACAACTCTGTGGGCGTTTTTATAGGCGCTGGAAACCTAGCGCACGCTACCGCGCAGCTCGCCCACCAGGGTTTGCAAACGGGCCGGTTCGGCACTGTCGGCGGTCACGGCCGAACCCGCCACCAGGGTCACTCGCGACCACAGGCGGCGGAACAGTCCCTTGCTTGGATCGCGGCTGAAAAAGCTGCCCCACAGCCCCCGCAACGCCAGCGGAATCACCGGCACCGGCGTCTCTTCGAGAATCCGCGTCAGCCCACCCTTGAACTCATTGATCTCGCCATCGGCGGTCAGCTTGCCTTCCGGGAAAATGCACACCAGCTCGCCATCCTTGAGGTAGCGGGCAATCTGGGTGAACGCCCTTTCGTAGATCTGGATGTCCTCGTTGCGCCCGGCAATCGGAATGGTCCCGGCGGTACGGAAGATGAAGTTGAGCACCGGCAGGTTGTAGATCTTGTAATACATCACGAAACGAATCGGCCGCCGCACCGCACCGCCGATCAGCAAGGCATCGACGAAGGACACGTGATTGCATACCAGCAACGCCGCGCCTTCGTCCGGGATCGCCTCCAGGTTGCGGTGCTCGACCCGATACATGGAATGGCTGAGCAGCCAGATCATGAAACGCATGCTGAACTCGGGGACGATCTTGAAGATGTAGGCGTTGACCGCGATGTTCAGCAGCGACACCACCAGGAACAGCTGCGGGATCGACAGTTTGGCCAGGCTCAGCAAGACGATCGAGACAATCGCCGACACCACCATGAACAGCGCGTTGAGAATGTTGTTCGCGGCAATCACCCGCGCCCGCTCGTTCTCCGGGGTCCGCGACTGAATCAGTGCATACAGCGGCACGATGTAGAAACCACCGAAGATGCCCAGGCCGAGAATATCGATCAGCACCCACCAGGCATGGCCATGACCGAGTACCTCGAGCCAGCTGTACCCCGCCTCGCTTGGCGCAATCCCGCCGGAATGCCACCACAGCAGCAGACCGAACACCGTCAGGCCGAACGAGCCAAAAGGCACCAGGCCGATCTCGACCTTACGTCCCGAAAGCTTCTCGCACAGCATGGAGCCGGCGGCGATGCCCACCGAGAACACCGTGAGGATCAGCGTGACCACTGTCTCGTCGCCGTGCATCCACTCCTTGGCATAGGCCGGAATCTGCGTCAGGTAGATCGCCCCGACAAACCAGAACCACGAGTTGCCGACGATCGAGCGCGACACGGCCGGCGTCTGCCCTAGGCCCAGGCGCAGGGTGGCCCAGGACTGGCTGAAGATGTTCCAGTTCAGACGCATGTCCGGGGTGGCCGCCGCAGCCCGGGGGATGCCCCGGCTGGCGAGGTAACCAAGCACGGCGACAGCAATGATCGCCGTCGAGACAATCGGTGCGTAATGGGCGGAGGACATCATGATCCCGGCGCCTATGGTGCCAGCGAGAATCGCCAGGAAAGTGCCCATTTCCACCAGGCCGTTGCCCCCCACCAGCTCTTCCTCCCGTAGCGCCTGGGGCAGGATCGAATATTTCACCGGGCCGAACAGCGCCGAGTGGGTGCCCATGGCGAACAGCGCCAGCAGCATCAGCGACAGGTGATCGAAGACAAACCCCACCGCCCCCACGGCCATGATCACGATCTCGCCGAGCTTGATCAGGCGGATCAACGCATCCTTGGCGAACTTCTCGCCGAATTGCCCGGCCAGCGCCGAGAACAGGAAGAACGGCAGGATAAACAGCAAGGCGCAGAGGTTGACCCAGATCGAGCGGTCACCCTCGATGGCCAGCTTGTAGAGAATGGCGAGGATCAGCGACTGCTTGAAGATGTTGTCGTTGAACGCACCGAGGGACTGGGTAATGAAGAACGGCAGGAAACGCCGCGTACGAAGCAAGGTGAACTGTGAGGGGTGACTCATCTTCCATGTCCCTGAGTGGCTTGGATGCTGTTATTGGATTATCGATCTTCGATCCAGGCCACAACCTTACCTAAAGTTCGCGGATTATTTCGCTAATCCTGCGATGCAAGGCGAAACGAACAACTCACCCCGATAAGCGCCCAGCAGCGTGCGCTTGCCCACCAACAGCCACATCAGTGCCAGCGCCAGGACCAACAGGCTGCCGAACACCGCGAAAAACGTCAGGTTCAGGGTAGCGGCCAGTTTCAGGGTGGTCAGGGCATAGACCCCCAGCGGGAAGGTGAACCCCCACCAGCCGAGGTTGAACGGAATGCCGTCGCGCAGGTAACGCAGGGTGATCAGCAGCGCCGTCAGCATCCACCACAGGCCGAAACCCCACAGGGTGATACCGGCCACCAGGCCCAGGCCCTCGGCGATTTCGCCCATTGCGGCCATGCCGTTGGCGGCGAAGATCGCTGGAGCGTCCGCGCCCAGCAGCAACATGCCCAGGGCCCCCGTGCCGATCGGCCCCAGGGCCAGCCAGCTGGAGGCAGCCATGCTTTCGTGAGGCAGCTTATGCAAGGCCATGCGCAGCAGGAGAATGGTCAGGATGCTGAAAGCCACCGGCAGCGAGAAGGCCCAGAGCACATAGCTGGTCACCAGCATCACCAGTTGCGAATGCGCGTCCACCAGATGCGGCGCCAGCAGCCCGCCACTGGCGGCAGCGACTTCGGCCGCGACCACCGGCAATAGCCAGACCGCGGTCATCTGGTCGATACGGTGCTCCTGGCGGGTGAACATCATGTAGGGAATCAACACCCCGCAAGCCAGCGACAGCGCCACATCCAGCCACCACAGCAGCTCGGCCAACTGCACCACGCCGTCACCCCAGCGCGGTACGCCGAACAGCAGGAAACCGTTGATGATGGTGGCCAGGCCCATGGGGATGGTGCCGAAGAACATCGAGACCGTGGAGTGCCCGAAAATCCGCCGGGCTTCGTCGAAGAACATTACCCAGCGTGCCGCATAAGCGACGCTGAACACTACGAACAGCCCGATGGTGAACAGCCACAGCCCCTCGGCCAACAGGTGCAGGCCCGGGATCCGCAGCGGCAACTGGGCCAGCGCCAGGGCCAGCACGCCGGTGCCCATGGTGGCCGCGAACCAGTTGGGGGTGAAATGGCGGATGGCTTCGCGAGGATGTTGCAGCTGGCTCAAGGGCCGTCCGGTTCTGAGGGTATTGGGGCATGTCATGGTGTGATCTCCTGTCCTCCGATGAGGTGGAGCCCATGGTAGAACCAGATCGAATATCTATATAACGGGTAATTTCTCTATCTGTTATCTATTTTGCAAATATAAGAGCTAGACACTGCCTGCGTTTCAACCACCGGCATCCGCGTCGCGCTCAACTCTCTTGCGCGACGCAGGCCTTGGCGGTTCGCTGACGCAGCAACCCCAGCAAAGCGCCAAGGGACAACAGGATCAACACCGCGCCATAACCATCGGTGGTCGCGATCAGGCCGAAACTGCGCGTCAGGTTTCCCGCCAACAGGGATGGCAGGCAGAACGCCAGATAACTCAGGACATAAAACGCCGACATCAACCCCGCCCGCTCATGGGGCAAGGCCAGCGGCATCACACTGCGCAGAGCGCCGAGGAACCCGGAGCCAAAACCTCCGCCCGTGACCAGGGTGCCGAGGAAGAACAGCGGCAGGCTGGCGGTATGCACGGCGATGAGAATTAGGCTGATGCCGACGGCCAACAGGCTCGCGCCCAACCGCAAAACCTTGTCGGCCGGACGATGGCGCAGGGAAACAATCATCAGGGCACCGCTCAGCGTCAGCACCGCCACCAGGCCGCCGCCGATCAGGTTCGAGGTCGAGCCCGTCGCAGCGCGCACCAGCGATGGCGCCAATGACAGAAAGAACCCGCCCACGGCCCACACCGCCACATCCACCGGTAACGCCAACCACAGCGCCCGTCGCGCCTGGGGCGGTACATGCAGCGAGGGCCGCAGGGAAGCCCAGACACCGGCCTGGGCAGTGACCGTCTCCGGCAAACGCCAGACGTACAGCGCCTGGGCGACAAACAGCCCCAGCAGCAACCAGTAGGCCAGTTGCAGCGGCAACGGCGCATATTCCACCAGCAAGCCACTGCCCATCGCCCCGCACGCCATGCCCAGCAAGGGCGCCACGCTGTTGACCAACGGCCCCTGCTGGCGGTCGGTATCCAGCAGCGCCGCCCCCAGCACACTGGTGGCCATGCCGGTGGCGAAGCCCTGCATCACCCGGGCAGCAATCAGCCAGGCCACGCTGTCGGCCTGGATGAACAGCAGCATCGCCAGTATGTCCAGCAGCAACGCCACGAAGATCACCGGCTTGCGTCCCAGATAATCCGAAAGCGAGCCGACGGTCAGCAGCGCCGCCAGCAGGCTCAAGGCGTAGACGCCGAAGATCAGGGTCAAGGTCGCCGACGAGAATTGCAGCGCCTCCTGATACAGGTGATACATCGGCGTCGGCACACTGGAAGCGGCGAGAAAACTGAGTAAGGTGATCGCCAGAAACAACAGTCTGGAACGGTTTGACCGTGAAGAGTCGACACTACTGGACATGGGCACGCTCCATTAAAGCTAATTTTTTGC
This sequence comes from Pseudomonas sp. GM17, assembly GCF_000282175.2. Classification (NCBI taxonomy): domain Bacteria; kingdom Pseudomonadati; phylum Pseudomonadota; class Gammaproteobacteria; order Pseudomonadales; family Pseudomonadaceae; genus Pseudomonas; species Pseudomonas sp. GM17. The sequence continues at coordinate 5,670,205 of NZ_CP124732.1, forward strand.
TTTTGCGGAGTGTGCTACCGCCTCGCTCTTAAAGCAAATTCTTTGTGTTAAGGTTCGATCCATGGCTATTAAAGAAGGTTTACGCCCGGGCGGGCGCAGTGCCCGGGTGCAGGAATCCATCCACTCGGCAGTCAGGGAACTCCTCGAAGAACAGGAGCGCTCGACCCTGACCGTGCCGCAAATCGCCATCCGCGCCGGCGTTACGCCCTCGACCATCTACCGGCGCTGGGGCGACCTGTCGGCACTGCTGGCGGATGTCGCCCTGGAACGCATGCGCCCGGACAGCGAACCGGCCGCCACCGGCAGCCTGCGCGGCGACCTGCGGGCCTGGGCCGAACAGTACCTCGACGAAATGAGCTCCGAACCCGGGCGCAACATGATGCGCGACGTGCAATGCAGCAGCACGCCCGGCTATTGCGTGAGCATTCTCAGCGGGCAATTGCAGATCATCCTCGACCGTCACCGGCACAGCGAAGCGGCCCTGCCCAGCATCGACCGGCTGTTGAACATGCTGGTGGCGCCAACGGTGTTCCGCATCCTGTTCGCCGCGCAACCGCTTGAAGTGCAGGAACTGCATGAACTGATCGACATCGCGCTGCGGCCTTGAGGCCGCTCTCGCGCCGACCGGTTCCGAGCCACCTTCCATAGCGCGCCTTCCGCGATAAAACCTGATAGGCAGCCCTCTTCCCCCTGCGACACCTGGCCGCGCCAATACCTTGGTCGACACTGACGAACCCCGAACATCGTGCGAGACTGTCTGACCGGGTTGAAGCGCCCGGCGCGCCTTTATGTTCGGAGTTTCCATGTCGCTGTCCAGCGGGCTGATCGCCATCGTCGCCCTGGCCTATATGGCCATCATGTTCGCCATCGCCTTTTACGGTGACCGTCGCAGCGCGCCCTTGCCGCCGCGGGTGCGTGCCTGGGTGTACAGCCTGTCGCTGGCGGTGTATTGCACCAGCTGGACCTTCTTCGGCGCCGTCGGCCAGGCCGCCGAGCAACTCTGGTCGTTCTTGCCGATCTACCTGGGGCCGATCCTGCTGCTGGTACTCGCGCCCTGGGTCCTGCAAAAGATGGTGATGATCAGCAAGCAGGAAAACATCACCTCCATCGCCGACTTCATCGCCGCGCGCTACGGCAAGTCCCAGACCCTGGCGGTGGTGGTGGCGCTGATCTGCCTGGTCGGCGTGCTTCCTTATATTGCCCTGCAGCTCAAGGGCATCGTGCTTGGCGTGGACCTGCTGATCGGCGCGGGTGCCGATACCATGGGCACCCGCGCCCAGGACACGGCGCTGATCGTGTCGCTGATCCTGGCGCTGTTCACCATCGTCTTCGGTACCCGCAACCTCGACGCCACCGAGCACCACCGCGGCATGGTGCTGGCGATTGCCTTCGAATCCCTGGTCAAGCTGCTGGCCTTTCTCGCGGTCGGCGCCTTTGTCACCTATGGCCTGTACGACGGTTTCGACGACCTGTTCAGCCAGGCCATGCTCGCCCCGCGCCTGGAGCAGTACTGGGAAGAAACCATCAACTGGCCGTCGATGGTGGTGCAGACCGGCGTCGCCATGATGGCGATCATCTGCCTGCCGCGGCAGTTCCACGTCACCGTGGTGGAGAACATCGAACCCCAGGACCTGCGCCTGGCCAAGTGGGTGTTTCCCGCCTACCTGGCCCTGGCCGCGCTGTTCGTGGTGCCGATCGCCCTGGCCGGGCAGATGCTGCTGCCCAGCTCGGTGCTGCCGGATTCGTTCGTCATCAGCCTGCCCCTGGCCCAGGCCCATCCGGCCCTGGCCGTGCTGGCCTTCATCGGCGGCGCGTCGGCCGCCACCGGCATGGTGATCGTCGCCAGCGTGGCCCTGTCGACCATGGTCTCCAACGACATGCTGCTGCCCTGGCTGCTGCGCCGGCAGAGTGCCGAACGGCCCTTCGAAGTGTTCCGCCACTGGATGCTCTCGGTGCGCCGGGTCAGCATCGTGGTCATCCTGCTGCTGGCCTATGTCAGCTACCGCCTGCTAGGCTCCACCGCGAGCCTGGCGACCATCGGCCAGATCGCCTTCGCCGCGGTGACCCAACTGGCCCCGGCCATGCTCGGCGCGCTGTACTGGAAGCAGGCCAACCGCCGCGGCGTCTTCGCCGGATTGGCGGCCGGTACTTTCCTGTGGTTCTACACCCTCGTCCTGCCGATCGCCGCCCACAGCCTGGGCTGGTCGCTGAGCAGCTTCCCGGGCCTGGCCTGGCTGCACGGCAACCCGCTGAACCTGCCGATCACACCCTTGACCCAAGGTGTGGTGCTGTCGCTGGCCGGCAACTTCACCCTGTTCGCCTGGGTCTCGGTACTGTCGCGTACCCGGGTTTCGGAGCACTGGCAGGCCGGGCGCTTCATCGGCCAGGAAATCAGCGGCCGCCCCAGCTCTCGATCGATGCTCTCGGTGCAGATCGACGACCTGCTCAAGCTCGCCGCGCGATTTGTCGGGGAAGAACGGGCCCGCCAGAGCTTCATCCGCTTTGCCTACCGCCAGGGCAAAGGCTTCAACCCCAACCAGAACGCCGACGGCGAATGGATCGCCCACACCGAACGCCTGCTGGCTGGCGTGCTCGGCGCATCGTCCACCCGCGCGGTGGTCAAGGCCGCCATCGAAGGGCGGGAGATGCAGCTCGAAGACGTGGTGCGCATCGCCGACGAAGCCTCGGAAGTGCTGCAATTCAACCGGGCCTTGTTGCAAGGCGCGATCGAGAACATCAGCCAGGGCATCAGCGTGGTCGACCAGTCCCTCAGGCTGGTGGCCTGGAACCGTCGCTACCTGGAGCTGTTCAACTACCCCGACGGGCTGATCAGCGTCGGCCGGCCGATCGCCGACATCATCCGCCATAACGCCGAACGAGGCCTGTGCGGGCCGGGCGAGGCCGAAGTGCATGTCGCCCGCCGCCTGCACTGGATGCGTCAGGGCCGCGCCCACACCTCCGAACGGCTGTTCCCCAATGGCCGGGTGATCGAGTTGATCGGCAACCCGATGCCCGGCGGCGGCTTTGTCATGAGTTTCACCGACATCACCCCGTTCCGCGAGGCCGAACAGGCCCTCACTGAAGCCAACGAAGGCCTGGAGCAGCGGGTCGCCGAGCGGACCCACGAACTGTCGCAACTGAACGCCGCGCTGACCGAGGCCAAGGGCACCGCCGAGGCCGCCAACCAGTCCAAGACGCGTTTCCTGGCGGCGGTCAGTCACGACCTGATGCAACCACTGAATGCCGCCCGGCTGTTCTCTGCCGCCCTCTCCCACCAGGACGACGGTTTGTCCGCCGAAGCCCAGCAATTGGTCCAGCACCTGGACAGCTCCCTGCGCTCTGCCGAAGACCTGATCAGCGACCTGCTGGACATCTCCCGCCTGGAAAACGGCAAGATCAATCCGGAGCGCAAGCCGTTCGTGCTCAACGAACTGTTCGATACCCTGGGGGCCGAATTCAAGGTGCTGGCCCAGGAGCAAGGCTTGAAATTCCGCCTGCGCGGCAGCCGCCTCAGGGTCGACAGCGACATCAAGCTACTGCGTCGGGTTCTGCAGAATTTCCTGACCAATGCCTTCCGTTACGCCAAGGGGCCTGTGTTGCTGGGCGTGCGCCGCCGCGGCAATCAGCTGTGCCTGGAAGTCTGGGACCGTGGACCGGGGATTCCACTGGATAAGCAGCAAGTGATCTTCGAAGAATTCAAACGCCTCGACAGCCACCAGACCCGCGCCGAAAAAGGCCTGGGCCTCGGGTTGGCGATCGCCGACGGGCTGTGTCGCGTGCTCGGTCACGGCCTGCAAGTACGCTCCTGGCCGGGCAAGGGCAGCGTCTTCAGTGTCAGCGTGCCTTTGGCCAAGGCGGCCGTCAGCGCACCGAGGCAAGTGGCCGAACTTAACGGCCATCTGCTGTCCGGCGCCCAGGTACTGTGTGTCGACAACGAAGACAGCATCCTGATCGGCATGAACAGCCTGCTCAGCCGCTGGGGCTGCCAGGTCTGGACCGCGCGTAACCGCGAAGAATGCGCGGCGCTGCTCAATGATGGCGTGCGCCCGCAACTGGCATTGGTGGACTATCACCTGGACGATGGCGAAACCGGCACCGAGGTCATGGCCTGGCTGCGTACCCAGTTGGGTGACCCGGTGCCAGGCGTGGTGATCAGCGCCGACGGGCGCCCCGAGATGGTCGCCGAGGTGCACGCCGCTGGGCTGGACTACCTGGCCAAGCCGGTGAAGCCCGCGGCGTTGAGGGCGCTGCTGAGCCGGCACCTGCCGCTCTGATAGCCCGCTCTCGAATCAATCCGGCAGTTCAAGCAACGCGCCGTCGGCATCGGTCATCGCCCGCTCCAGCAGGTCCGCCGGCAGGCTCTTGCTGGCACGCGCCCCGAGCAACCGCAGTTGCTCGCTGCGGCTGACCAGGTTGCCACGCCCCTCGGTCAGCTTGTTGCGCGCGGCGCTGTAGGCCTTGTCCAGTTGCTGCAGACGATTGCCGACTTCATCCAGATCCTGAATGAACAACACGAACTTGTCGTACAGCCAACCGGCGCGCTCGGCGATTTCCCGGGCGTTCTGGCTCTGCCGCTCCTGCTTCCACAGGCTGTCGATCACTCGCAGGGTAGCCAGCAAGGTGGTCGGGCTGACGATCACGATATTGCGGTCGAAGGCTTCCTGGAACAGGTTGGGCTCGGCTTGCAAGGCAGCGGAAAAAGCTGCCTCGATGGGCACGAAGAGCAACACGAAATCCAGGCTGTGCAAGCCTTCCAGACGCTTGTAATCCTTACCGGCCAGGCCTTTGACGTGATTGCGCAAGGACAGTACGTGCTGCTTCAGCGCCGCCTGGCCGATCACTTCATCGTCCGCCGCGACAAACTGCTGGTAGGCGGTCAGGCTGACCTTGGAGTCCACCACCACCTGCTTGTCGCCGGGCAGCATGATCAGCACGTCGGGCTGGAAACGCTCGCCGTCGGGCCCTTTGAGGCTGACCTGGGTCTGGTACTCACGGCCCTTCTCCAGGCCGGCATGCTCCAGTACCCGCTCGAGAATCAGCTCGCCCCAGTTGCCCTGGGTTTTCTGGCCCTTGAGCGCACGGGTCAGGTTGGTCGCCTCGTCGCTCAAGCGCAAGTTCAGCTGTTGCAGGCGCTCGAGCTCCTTGCCGAGGGAAAAACGCTCGCGCGCTTCGGCCTGATAACTCTCTTCGACCCGCTTCTCGAAGGACTGGATGCGCTCCTTGAGCGGGTCGAGCAATTGTCCGAGACGCTGCTGGCTGTTCTCGGCAAAACGCTGCTCACGCTCGTCGAAGATCTTGCCCGCCAGCTCGGCGAACTGCGCCCGCAGCTCGTCCCGCGAGCCTTGCAGGTCGCTCAGGCGCTGCTGGTGGCTTTCCTGCTGCTCGCGCAACTCGGCATTCAATGACGCGGCCTGGGCGTCCAGGCGCCGCAGTTCAGCTTCCTTGTTGGTCCGCTCAAGGTTCCAGGCGTGGGCGGCATCACGGGCGTTGTCGCGCTCGATCTGCAACAACTCGACTTCTCGGCGCACCGCCGCCAGGTCGGCCTGCTTCACGGCATTGGCCTGGCCCAGGTCGCTGATCTCGTCGCGACAGGCATCCAGCTGGGCGTTCAAGCCATCCTGCGCCAGCAACGCCGTGGCCAGGCGTTCCTCCAGCAGGGACAGTTCGGTTTGGCGGGAGCTCAGACGGCGTTGCAGTTGCCAGGCGAGCGCCACCAAGGGCAATGCCGCGCCTGCCAGACCGAGCAGTACGCTGGTCAAGTCCATAGCCATAGCCACTCCAGACAGTGAAATAAAGCTTGAAGGTTAACCAAGGGACCGAGGCTTGGACAGCTCAGTCCTCGATCTGGCCAAGCTCCAGCTGGGCGCGGCGATCGCCAGCCCGTGCCGCCTGGCGCAGCAGGTCATGACCGATCCGCCGATCGCGGGCGTTGCCGCATTCGCGGCACATCAGTTGGCCGAGACGGCTCTGCGCCGCCACTACCCCTTCCCGGGCAGGCTGCTTGAGCAAATGCCCGGCAAAGTGCTTGACGTTCCGGTTATCACCCAGGCGCGGGCTGTCGAGCAGCCACATGGCCACACGTAACGAAAAACGCTTGGGCTCGGTAACACTGGAAGAGGCAGAGGTAACAGAAGGTGACACTGAGCGAAACTTCATAAAGCACTGTAGGGCAGATCGGAAGGCGCGCCACTCTACTCCTTTTTTCACACGCGTAAAGTCGAAAAAACTCGGCACGCCCGTGCTAGAGCAAGCGCTTGGGACAATCCACAGAAGCTGTGGATAACTCAGTGGACAACCGCCCTACAAGTCTCCGAAAGCCGCATGGGACGGGGCCCGCAGTCAAACTGACGATTTTTTCACCAGTAAAAAAAACCGATGTTTTTCATTGACTTAAATTTTCATCGCAGGCATTGGAGGGCCCGACAGGTGAGGTGACAGGCCGGTGACAGTCCGCGCAACTATTGTGCACAAGTGCCCTTGATCCGGTTATATCGGTGCACCTTTTTCGCCCGTTCACGGGAGAACGGCAGCGAAGACCAAAGCTCCAGTAACAACTTTCTGCTCAACTATGGTGGAAAGGCCGGCCTGCCTCGTTCACGACCTCGCCCCTGTGACGCTCATAACCATTTTGCCTAACACACTTGCACCAGCTACATCAATCCGTTATCATCCACAGCGTTAGTACCAAGCTGAAAGTCAATTCTGGTCGAACAAGTCCCCCGGTTCAGCTTCCCTGAAGAGAAGTTTCTACCGACTACATGGGATCGACCACCTCGCTGGTTTCCAGGTAAAGCTTTCGCCGACACTGCCTTTGAACACATTGCAAAGGATGTCGCGAAGCCCTTTTTACTCTGACCGAACCAACCTGCAAATTGATCAGGATCTTCACCTGGGGCCCAGAACCTTAACCCCTGCTGTGATTGCCTGCCCTCCTAAGTACCTACCTGCCAGCCCTAGCGCGCACTTGATAAAGCGCTTCCAACTGGCTGCTTTGTTCCAGTCGGGTTCTTCGTTCGACCAATGGTGGTCGGCGTTACTGGAACGTTTTAACGTTGCACGGTTCTTAACCGTGTCATTTGTAGGAACACCCAATAACTATGTCTACTCAAATCCAGACTCAGGATGCCATTCGCACCCTTACCAATGCTTTTGCTCCAATGAACTGCCTGATCATGGCCGCTCGCAAAGGCTGCTTCAGCTTCACCCTGGTCAACGAACACGGTATCGCTCGTCACAGCGAACGCCTGTACCCCGATCAGTATTCCAGCGCCGAGCCGCTGCAAGCGGTGATCGAGCGCACCCGTCAGGCCCTGACCGCCTGAGACGCCAGAGCGCTGAAAACCCGAAGCCCCGCCTGAATAGCGGGGCTTTTTATTACCTGTTATTTCGATTTTCCCGCCTTCGGCTAAAGCACCATCCGGTATAACGGTTATAACAGGAAGCCGGAAATATTTTAAAAACAGGCCTTTACAGCAACGATATGACACTACACTTCAACTCAAGCGGCATGATCCGCTTCCGGCGAGCCTGACCGATCCATCGCTGCCAAGCTCCCCCATCAGGCCTCGCCGGCCACTTCACGCTTCGAGGGCTTTATGGGTATCGCCGCCAGCGAACTGTGCCGCTACGTGATCCGCCCGACCCTGATCTATCTGGGCAACCACAGTCGCACCGCAGAATCATTGCTGCTAGGCATCGCCGCCAGTCAATCCGCCCTCGGCTCCGCCCTGCACGACCGCAGAGGCCACGGCCTCTACCGCATCGCCGAACCCCGCCACCAGGCACTCTGGGACCACTACCTGGCCCTGGACCCGGAACGCGCCAGCCTGGTTCGCGGCCTGGCCAGCCAGCATGCATTCCTCAGCGGGCCGCATCTGGAACTGACCGTCAACCTGCGTTACGCCACCGCCATCGCCTGGCTGCTGGTAGAAGAGCAGAACACCCCGCTCCCCGAAGCCGATGACCTGGTCGGCATGGCTCGTATCTGGAAGCAGATCTTCCAGCCACAAGGACGTCTGCGGGACTTCGCCGATGCCTGGCAGACCTGTGTTGCGCCACTGAATCAGGTCGCCTGCTGACCGGACTTTTTGCAAGATCGCGCAAACAAGCGCAATTTTGGTCGGATTGTCCTACAAAACCGCTCTATCTCAAGCCATACAGCCTATAGCGTTGAGGAGGAAATGTTGGTAATTTTCGCTCCGGTGATCACCAGGAGTTCTAATAATGAAAAAAGTAATACTCAAAACCAGTCTTAGCCTTGCCGTTACCATGGCATCCACCCAACTTTTCGCAAGCGGCTTTGCCCTGAACGAACAAAGCATCAGCGGCATGGGTACTGGTTTCGCCGGTCGATCCTCTGCTGCCGACGATGCAAGCACAGTTTTTGGTAACCCTGCCGGTATGTCGCGCCTGAAACGCCAGCAAGTCACTGGCGGCCTCGCGGCCATCGACGCGTCCACCGATATCAACGACGCCAGCGGTAGCCAGAGAGGGACCAACAAAGGCGATATGGTGCCGTTCACCGCCGTCCCAATGGCCTACTACGTCAAGCCTATCGATGACCAGTGGGCCTTCGGCCTGGGTGTCTACGCCCCGTTCGGCCTGATCACCGACTATGAAAGCGGCTTCCAGGGCCGTAACTTCGGCAGCAAAAGCGAAGTTAAAGTCGTCACCTTCCAGCCAACCGTCAGCTATGCCTTCAACGACAAGGTGTCGATCGGTTTCGGCCCGACCATCAACCGCATCTCCGGCACCCTGGAATCCGCGCTGACCACGCCACTGTCGCCTAACGATGGCAATGTCCAGATCAAGGGTGACGATATCGGCTACGGCTACAACATCGGTGTGCTGGTCCAGGCGACCGATACCACTCGCGTGGGCCTGACTTATCACTCGAAGGTCAAGTACAAGCTGGAAGGCCACACCGAAGTCAGCCCAGGCGCCGGTACTCCGGGCGCCCTGCTGCGCGGTGCTCGCTACGACGCCTCGCTGGACATCACCACCCCTGAGTCGGCCGACCTGTCGGTGACCCAGGACCTCAACGATGCCTGGAAACTCTACGCCGGTGCGACCTGGACCCGCTGGAGCCGCCTGAAAGACATCACCGTGCAAAACGAAGGCGTAACCGCCAGCGCCGGTGGTCTTCTGGCCCCGGGTGCGCTCAGCACCGTCGAGGAAAAGCAGAACTGGCACGACACCTGGGCCTATGCCATCGGTACTTCCTACCAGTTGAACAAGCAGTGGGTATTGCGTACCGGCCTGAGCTTCGACCAGTCGCCGGCCAACAACACCAACCGTTCGCCACGCATCCCTACCGGCGACCGGACCATCTTCAGCCTCGGCGCCGGCTGGAGCCCAACTGAAGACCTGACCATCGACGTGGCTTACTCCTACCTCAAGGAAGAGAAGGTCAAGGTCAACAACAGGAACCAGCAGCTCGGCCAGTCTTACAGCGCCGAGTACGAAAACAGCGCGAACGGCTTCGGCGTGGGTGCAACCTACCGCTTCTAAAGCCTGACGGTCTGAACGAAAAAGCCCCCGCATCCAAGGATGCAGGGGCTTTTTTATTGACCGTGGATAACCCTCAAGGCTTGGACGCCAGCGCCTGTTCCACGGCCTCGATCAGTTCAGGACTGTCCGGCTTGGTCAGGCTGGAGAAATTGGCGATCACCTTGCCCTGGCGATCGACCACATACTTGTAGAAATTCCACTTCGGCGCACTGCTCTGCTCGGCCAGAACCTTGAACAGGTGCACCGCGTCCGGGCCTCGGACCTGCTGCGGCTCGGTCATGGTGAAGGTGACGCCGTAGTTCGCATAACAGACCTTGGCCGTCTCCGCGCCATCCTTGGACTCCTGCTTGAAGTCATTGGACGGCACGCCTACCAGTTCCAGCCCCTGATCCTTGTAACGCTGGTACAACGCCTCGAGCCCCTTGAACTGCGGGGCGAAGCCGCAAAAGCTCGCGGTATTGACCACCACCAGCGGCTTGCCGACAAAGCGTTGGCACAGGTCGATGGACTCCTTGGCGCGCAGCTTGGGCAGCGAACCCTGCAACAGCGACGGGCATTCGCCCGCCCAGGCCGAACCGGCAAACACCATGAGTACAGCTGGAACAGCAAGCCAGCGCACTAACATATTCAACTCCTTGAAAGTACCGTCAGGGGGTCAAACTACTCGCCCGGCGGACGCCCTAGCAAGCGCTTCCTGGCAGACGCCCATGCCCAACTGCATCAGCGCCAGCCCACCCTGGTGCCAGCCCCACCAGGCCACCGCCAACAGCGCGACGACAGCCACCAGACTGACCCAGCGCAAGCCTGTCCGGCTCATGCCGCGCTCGCCTGCAGACGGGCAACCGGACGCTCGCGCACCGGCCAGTTCAGGGCCGCGGCCAGCAGACTGAGGAGAATCGCCACCTGCCAGATCAAGTCATAACTCCCGGTTCGATCGTAGACCACCCCGCCGAGCCAGCCGCCGAGGAACGAGCCCAACTGGTGAAACAGAAACACGATGCCGCCCAGCATGGAAAGGTTGCGCACCCCGAACAAGGTGGCCACCGTGCCATTGGTCAGCGGCACCGTCGACAGCCACAGGAAGCCCATGGCCATGCCGAACAGATACGCACTGACTTGCGTCACCGGCAGCCAGAGAAACAGGCCGATGACCACCGCGCGTAACAGGTACAAACCGGTCAGCAAGCGCGGTTTGGACATGCGCCCACCCAGCCAGCCGGCGGTATAGGTACCGAAGATATTGAACAGGCCGATCAGCGCCAACACCGTGGTGCCCACCGTGGCCGGCAAGTGCTGGTCCACCAGGTAGGCCGGCAAATGCACGCCGATGAATACCACCTGGAAACCGCAGACGAAAAAGCCGAACGCCAGCAGCCAGAACCCGGAATGGGAACAGGCCTCACGCAAGGCCTCAGAGAGGCTCTGCTCATGGCCCAGGCTGGGCAGCGGCTTGTCCTTGAGCATGCTCACCAGCGGCACGATCAATGCCACCAGCAACCCCAGCACCAACAGTGCCGAGGACCAGCCGAGCCAGCCGATCAAACCCAGGGTACCCGGCAGCATGGCGAACTGACCGAACGAACCGGCCGCACTGGCGACTCCCATGCCCATGCTGCGTTTCTCCGCCGGCAGCGCGCGCCCCACCACGCCGAGAAGCACTGAAAACGAGGTCCCCGAAAGCCCGATACCGATCAGCAAGCCGGCGCTCAACGACAGCGACAGCGGCGAATCGGCCAACCCCATGAACAACAGGCCCACGGCGTACAGCACACCGCCGACCAGCACTACCTTCGCCGCACCGAAGCGGTCGGCCAGGGCTCCAGTGAAGGGCTGGGCCAGGCCCCAGATGAGGTTCTGCAGGGCAATGGCAAAGGCAAACACCTCGCGCCCCCAGCCGAACTCCGCGCTCATGGGCGGCAGAAACAGCCCGAAGCCATGTCTTATCCCCAGGGACAAGGCCAGGATCAGCGCACTCCCGAGAAGAACCCAACCGCTGGTACGCCACATCGAAGTCATTTTATTCTCCATTTACGGGTATATACCCGCTTATCATCGAACGAAAGGCCTTCACGCCAGTTCGTTCAGCAAGGCCAGCAAGGTTTCGCGTTTTTCTGCACCCAGACGATCGATCAAGCGCTGTTGCGCCGCTTCCCAGGCCGGCAAGGCCGCCAGCAGTCGCTGCTGGCCCTCATCGGTCAGCTGGACGATGCGATTGCGTTGATCCTCGCCTTCGGACAACCGGACCAGGCCCTCGCCTTCCAGCACCCGCAGGTTACGGCCCAGGGTACTGCGGTCCAGGCCCATGGCCTCGGCCAGGCTGGAAATGCTCGGTTGGTCCAGGCGCTGCAGGTTACTCAGCAAGGAATACTGGGCAACGTTGATCCCGAAGCCGTCGAGAGCGCCGTCGTAGAACCTGCTGACGCCACGGGCGGCGCGCCGCAGGTTGGTGCACAGACATTGAGAAGGAAGCATGGTGCGTGTATATACCCGCGATTAAGGGAATGCAAGAAATTTGCATAGTTCAGGGCGCAAATAAAACCCGCGCTCCGCCTTTCTACAACAGCGCCAACCCCACCAGGACCGCCACCTCCAACAATTCCAGCAGAGCGCCCGCCGTGTCCCCGGTGGTGCCGCCCAGACGGCGCAGCATCAACTGACGCAAACCGGCAAACACCAGGCCCGCCAGCAGCAACGCCAACACCGCGCTATAGCCACCGAGCACTACGCACACCAACACAGTAAGCGCCAGCACCCACTTGCCGGCCAGACGCGGCAGATGATTCGCCAACGCCTGCCCAAGGCCACCAGGGCGCACATAAGGCGTGCAGAGGAACAATCCCAGCAAGGCGCCGCGACCGATCAGCGGCGCCAGCAGCAAGGCAACGCCGGCCTGCTGCTCGATCAGCGCCACCAGCGCGGCGAACTTGAGCAGCAACACCAGCCCCAGGGTGACCACGGCAATCGGCCCGCTGCGCGGGTCCTTCATGATCGTCAGCGTGCGCTCGCGATCGCCGAAGCCGCCCAGCCAGGCATCCGCGCTGTCGGCCAGCCCATCCAGATGCAAGGCACCGCTGAGCAGCACCCAGACCGTCAGCAACAACGCCCCATGCAGCAACAGCGGCGCGCCCATCAACAACTGGTTCAGCCCCCAGAGCAGCAGCCCGAACAGCAGGCCGATCAACGGGTAGAACAACAACGACCGGCCCATTTCCTCGGGCGACGGCATGCCCGGCAAACGCACCGGAAAACTGCTGAGAAATTGCAGGGCGATCCAGAATGGCAGCACGCTCAGACTCCTTCGCTCAATACCAGGCCAGCCTCGACAGTCAGGGCGAACAAGGCACCGTGAGCAACCTCGACATTCAGTAACTGCTCGCGCGGCAAACCTCGGGCCCGGGCCAGCAACAAGCGCATCACCCCGCCATGACTGACCAGCAGCACCCGCTCGCCGGCATAACGCTGATGCAGACGTTCGACCGCCCCCAGCACCCGCGCGGAAAACGCCAGCACCGGCTCGCCCTGCGGCGGGGTAAAGGCATAGGGATCGGCCCAGAACCGCCCCAGCGCCTCAGCGTCGGTCGCCATCAGCGCCGCCGCGCTCTGCCCTTCCCAGGCACCGAAATGCAGCTCCTGCAGATCCGGGTCCAGGGTCACCGGCAGCGCCAGGCGCGCCCCCTGTTCCTCGGCAAAACGCGCGCAGCGTTGCAAGGGCGAACTCACCAGCCGATCCCAGGGCCCCCGGCCTGCAACAGCAGCACGCATCTGCTGCCATCCGGCATCGGTCAGGGCATCGTCGAGGCTGCCGCGCAGGCCACCACCGAGCTCGGTTTCGCCGTGGCGCAGCAGGTCCAGGCGCAAGGTCATGCCGGACGATCCGCCACGGCCGCTTCGGCAAAAGTCGCCATCTGCCCGTGCAGGTCGCAGGCCAGGCGCAGCAACGGCACCGCCAGCGCCGCGCCACTGCCCTCACCCAGGCGCAGGCCGAGGTCCAGCAAAGGCTCGGCCTCGAGGGTTTGCAGGATATGCCGATGCCCCGGCTCGGCCCCACGGTGGCCGAACAGCAGCCACGGGCGGCACTCGGGGTTCAGCCGCACCGCCACCAGCGCCGCCACGCTGCAAATGAAACCATCGACCAGCACCGCGACGCCTTCCTGGGCACAGGCCAGGTAGGCCCCAACGAGCGCGGCGATCTCGAAACCGCCAAGGTTGAACAAAGTCTGCAAGGCATCGCCACGCTGGGCGGCATGCCGGCTCAAGGCCCGCTCGATCACCTGCGCCTTGTGGCTGACACCCGCCGCATCCAGGCCGGTGCCCGGCCCCGCGAGGTGCGCCACCGGAATATCCAGCAAGGCGCAGGCCACGGCGCTGGCCGCGGTGGTGTTGCCGATGCCCATCTCGCCGCCGATAAACAGTTCGCTGCCCTGCTCGACGGCCCGCAGCACACTGTCACGTCCGGCCTGCAGGGCCTGCTCGCCCTGGACCTGGGTCATGGCCGGCCCCTCGACGAGGTTCCGGGTGCCCGCCCCCAGGTTCAAATGCCGCACGCCGGGCAGGTTCAAGCCGGGCGTCACCGTGCCGAGATCGACCACTTCCAGGCGTGCCCGCAGCTGCCGCGCCAACACGCTGATGGCTGCGCCGCCGCTGACGAAGTTGTGCAGCATCTGCCCCGTGACTGCCTGCGGATAAGCCGAAACACCCTCGGCCACCACCCCGTGGTCGCCGGCGAAAATCGCAATCCACAGCTGCTCCAGGCCAGGCTTGACCCGCCCCTGCAAGCCGGCCAGCTGTACCGCGACCCGCTCCAGCTGCCCCAGCGAACCCGCGGGCTTGGTCAATTGCTGCTGACGCGACTGCGCCGCCTCCAGGGCTTGAGTGTCGAGCGCCTTGCACGGCCGCAGCCACCAGAAGTCATTCATAACGCAGTTCCTTTCAGAGTCAGGGGCAGGCCGGCCACCGTCAGCACTACCCGCTGACAACGCTCGGCCAGGGCTTGATGCAGCCAACCGGCTTCATCGACATAACGGCGAGTCAATTCGCCCAGCGGCACGACACCCATTCCGGTCTCGTTGCTGACAAAAATGATTTCGCCCGGCAGCGACGCCAGGCACTCCAGCAGCGCTTCGCGCTCACTGGCGAGCCGCTGGGCATCCTCCAGCAGCAACAGGTTGGTCAGCCACAAGGTCAGGCAATCCACCAGCAGGCAGCGCTCGGCGCTCGCGCTTTCGCGCAGCACCCGCGCCAATTCCAACGGCTCCTCGATCAATGCCCATTGGGCCGGACGCCGTTCGCGGTGATGCGCGATGCGCTGATTCATTTCGCCGTCCAGCGCCTGGCTGGTGGCGATATAGGTCACGGCCAGGCCGCTCCCGCCGGCGAGCTTTTCCGCCAGGCGACTCTTGCCGGAACGGGCACCGCCGAGGATCAGTTGCAACATGCTTGGAAACCCTTGAATTGAGGTACAGCCACAGCGGCGCGGCAATGCCGGCACCGACGCTCTAAAGCCCGCAAAGCTGGCGCAGGTGCTCGGTGTCCAGGTGCCGCTCCACCAGATCGGCCAGGCGCTCGATATCGCGCTCGCGCAAGGCGTGGTAGTCGACCGCCTGCACCTCGCGCAAACCCGCCCAGCGCAGCAACGCACTGCAGGCCGCCGGCGCCTCGAACAGACCGTGCAGGTAGGTGCCGAGAATCTGCCCGTCGTCGCTGCGCGCGCCGTCGCAGCGACCGTCGTCCAGGGTCACGGCGGCCAGTTCCAGCGCAGGCCCCGTCGTGACGCCGGCATGGATCTCATAACCGCTGACCTCGGCTTCCTCCAGCGCCAGACGTCCACGCACATTGCGCAGCTGCTTCTCTTGTTCCAGCACCGTTTCGAACGCCAGCAGCCCCAACCCCGCGCTGGAGCCTGGCGCGCCTTCCAACCCCAAAGGGTCGTGCAGCTGCTCGCCGAGCATCTGCAAACCGCCGCAGATGCCCAGCAGCTTGCCGCCGTAGCGCAGGTGCCGGGCGATGGCCGTGTCCCAGCCCTGGGCGCGCAGGTACGCCAGGTCGCTGCGCACGCTTTTCGAGCCGGGCAGGATGATCAGGTCGGCCGGCGCAATCGCCTGGCCGGGACCGATGAATTGCAGGTCCACCTGGGGGTGCAGGCGCAGCGGGTCGAAGTCGGTGTGATTGCTGATGCGCGGCAATACCGGCACCAGTACTTTCAGCACCTGCTCGGCCTTGTCGGCCTGACGCTGGTCGATACCGTCTTCGGCTTCCAGATGCAGGTCCAGCACATAGGGCAACACGCCGATCACCGGCTTGCCGGTACGCGCTTCGAGCCAGTCGAGGCCCGGTTGCAACAGGGCGATATCGCCGCGAAAACGGTTGATGATGAAACCTCTGACCCGCGCCTGCTCGCTTGGCGACAACAGCTCCAGGGTGCCCACCAGATGGGCGAAAACCCCGCCACGGTTGATGTCAGCGATCAGCAGCACCGGGCAGTCCACCGCTTCGGCAAAGCCCATGTTGGCAATGTCGCCGGCCCGCAGATTGATCTCCGCCGGCGAGCCCGCGCCTTCCACCATCACCACCGGATAGGCCGCGCTCAGGCGTTGGTGAGAGGCCAGCACCGCCTGCATGGCGATAGCCTTGTAGTCGTGATAGGCCACCGCGTTCATGGTGGTCACCGCGCGACCGTGAATGATCACCTGGGCCCCAGTGTCACTGTTGGGTTTGAGCAGCACCGGGTTCATGTCGGTGTGCGGCTCCAGGTGCGCGGCCTGGGCCTGTACTGCCTGGGCCCGGCCGATCTCGCCACCGTCGGCGGTCACCGCGCTGTTGAGGGCCATGTTCTGCGGTTTGAAGGGCACGACGCTGACGCCCTGGCGCGTCAGCCAGCGGCAGAGCGCCGTCACCAGGGTGCTTTTACCGGCGTCGGAAGTGGTGCCCTGCACCATCAGGGTGGTCATGGATGTTCCTTGGCGTAGGCGACGAAGGCCTGTTCGAGACGCGACCAGTCGGCTTCGTCGGCCGGCAGGCCGAAGCGCAGGCTGCTGTTGTGGGTGAACAGCCGCAGCAGGATGCCCCGGCGCGCCATGAACTCATGCAACAGCTCGGCGCGATCGGTGATCAGCCACTGGAACAGCGCACAGCCACCCTGGGGTTTCAGGCCATGGCGCTCGAGCAACTGCGCCAGGCGCAGGCTCGCCGCTTCGCTGCGCACGCGTTGCCGCTCATGGCCTTGGCTGTCACGCAGGCACACCTGGCCCAGCACCCGGGTCGGCCCACTGACGGCCCAGGGGCCGACCTGCTCGGCCAGCAGCTTGAGCAGCTTGCGCTCGGCCAGCACGAAGCCCAGGCGCACCCCGGCCAGGCCGAAAAACTTGCCGAAGGAACGCAGGACGATCAACCCCACCTGATCGGCCTGGGCCGCCAGGCTCAGCTGGGGAGTGTTGTCCATGAAGGCTTCGTCGACCACCAGCCAGCCACCGCGCTGCGCCAGGCGCGCATGCCAGTCCAGCAGGCGCTCCGGGGTCAGGCTCAAGCCCGTGGGGTTGTTCGGGTTGACCACCACCAGCACGTCCAGGCTGTCGAGGAAAAAGTCCACTTCCTGTTCCAGCACTTCCCGCACGATGTAGCCGCTGCGGCGCCAGGCTTCGGCGTGCTCGGCATAACAGGGCGACAGCACGCCGACCTTGCCGGCGCGGCGCAAACGCGGGAGCAGCTGGATCGCCGCCTGGGAACCGGGCACCGGCAACACATGGGCCGCGCCGTAGTAGTCGCGGGCCGCCTGCTCCAGGCCATCGTCGGTTTCCGGCAGGCGCGCCCAGGCCCGCATCCCGATCTCGGGAATCGGCCACGGCCAGGGTGCCAGGCCGCTGGACAGGTCCAGCCAGTCGGCCTCGGCGATGCCGTATTGCTCGGCCGCCTTGCGCAGGCGACCACCATGCTCAAGCATAGAACTCAGCTCCCACGCAGAGAATCAGCAGCCATAACCAGACCCCGCGCTGCACCAGTTGCCAGCCGCGATCGATGGACGAGGCATCGGCCGCCACGCCTTCGCCCAATTGCGGGCGCTGGTGCAGTTCGCCGTGATAGATCGCCGCGCCGCCCAGCTCGACGCCCAGGGCACCGGCCCCGGCCGCCATCACCGGCCCGGCATTCGGGCTGTCCCAGGTCGGCCCCTGGCGGCGCCAGCATTTCAGCGCCAGGCGGGTCTTGCCCAGCAACGCATAAGTCAGGGCTACCAGGCGGGCTGGAATGTAGTTGAGCAGGTCGTCGATCTTCGCCGCCGCCCAGCCGAAACGCTCGAAACGTTCATTACGATAGCCCCACATCGCATCCAGGGTATTGCTCAGGCGATAGAGCACCACGCCCGGCGCGCCGGCCACGGCAAACCAGAACAAGGCGGCGAACACCGCGTCGCTGCCGTTTTCCAGCACCGACTCGGTGGCGGCGCGGGCGACTTCGGTGGCATCCAGCTCGCTGGTCTGCCGGCTCACCAGATAACCGACCCGCTGCCGCGCCTGGTCCAGGTCGTCGCTGCGCAAGGCCTGGGCCACCGGCTCGACATGCTCGCCGAGGCTGCGCAGGCCAAGGGCGCAATACAGCGCCAGGATCTCGAACAACCAGCCGATGTAGGGCAGCCAGGAAAACAGGGTTGCCAGCAGGGTCAGCGGCAGCACCGCGATGACCCAGGCGGTGACGCCATGACTGCGCCAGCCGCGGCCACCGGAGTTGAAGCGTTGCTCGATGCGATCGGCAAAACGACCGAACGCCACCAGTGGATGCCAGCGCTTGGGTTCGCCCAGCAACGCATCCAGCGCCACTCCGGCGACACTCAGCAACGCCACACTCATTGACTCACTCCCCAGTAATTTTCATACAGCAATTCACTCAGCGGACGCTCCCGCGCCCAGCCTTCGAGCACCAGCATCGGCGCCGGGTAAAACTCGCCGACCGGGCCCAGGCACAGCACCGCCAGCGGCTTGGCCCCGGCCGGCAGGCCGAGCAGCTCAGCCAAGGCAGCAGGCTCGAACAGCGACACCCAGCCCATGCCCAACCCTTCGGCCCGGGCCGCCAGCCACAGGTTCTGAATCGCGCAGGAAAGCGAGGCCAGGTCCATTTCCGGCAGGGTGCGGCGGCCGAAAATATGCCGCTCACGGTCGTCCATCAGCGCCGCCACCAGGACCTCGGCGCAGTCGTTGATGCCTTCGACCTTGAGCTTCATGAACTCATCGGAGCGTTCGCCCAGGGCCTCGGCGGTGCGTACCCGCTCCTCTTCCACCAGTTGCTGGATTTGCCCGCGCAACGACCGGTCACTGATACGGATGAACCGCCAGGGCTGCATCAGGCCGACGCTGGGCGCCTGGTGCGCCGCCTCCAGCAGGCGACACAAGACCTGCGGCTCGACCGTGCCACCGACGAAGTGACGCATGTCACGACGCTCGGCGATCGCGCGATAGACCGCGTCGCGCTCGGCCGCGGAAAAGGCGTTGTCGCTCATGGGCGCCGCGCGAGCACGCTCGCTCCTGCCGGCGCCAGCAGGGACGCCACCGCTTCGGGGTTGGACGGAAAATAGAAATGCACATAAGAGGCGGTCATCCGCCCTTCGCGGTAAACCGCTTCCGCGCCGCGCCCGCCATTCGGGCTCAGGCCGCGAGCGATCGGCGCAAGCTCGGTGCTGGTCAACGAATGATGATAGGTATGCCCGCGCAACGAACCTTCCGGCAACTCCACCGCCTGCAAGGCCAGGGCCGCCAGGCGCTTTTGCATCACCGCATCGCCGGGCAACAGGCCCAGCAGTTCGGCGCGCTCGCCGTCGACGTCGGTCAGGGAATCCAGCAGATACAACATGCCGCCACACTCGGCGAGCAAGGGTTTGCCTGCGGCATGATGCGCGCGGATCGCGCTGAGCATCGAGCCGTTCGCCGCCAGCGCCCGGTGATGCAGCTCCGGGTAACCGCCCGGCAGATACAGGCTGTCCGCCTCCGGCAGCGTCGCGTCATGGATCGGCGAGAAAAAGACCAGCTCGGCGCCCATGGCCCGCAACAGATCCAGGCTCGCGCCATAGGTAAAGGCAAAGGCTTCGTCACGGGCCACGGCAATGCGCACGCCGGCCAACAACGGTTCGACGGCAACCACCTGGGGAGCGGCGAACGCCACGGCGGGCGGTAAGGCCACTTCGCAGCTGTCAGCCAAGGCGGCCGCGGCGGCGTCGAGACGCAGATCCAGATCGTTGAGTTCGCTGGCCTGCACCAACCCCAGATGGCGGCTGGGCAGTTCGATGCCGGTCTCCCGGGACAGCGCGCCGTACCAGCGCAAGCCCTCGGTCAGGCTGCCTTCGAGCAACTGCGCATGCCGCAGGGTGCCGACGCGGTTGGCCAGCACGCCGGCGAACGGCAAGTCCGGCTGATAACGCGCCAGCCCCAGCGCCAGGGCGCCGAAGGTCTGGGCCATGGCGGTGCCATCGATCACCGCGAGCACTGGCACCCCGAAATGCCGCGCCAGGTCGGCGCTGGACGGCGTGCCGTCGAACAGCCCCATCACGCCTTCGATCAGGATCAGGTCCGCCTCGCCGGCGGCCTCCCATAACAGGCGGCGGCTTTCCTGCTCGCCGACCATCCACATGTCCAGTTGATACACCGGCGCACCGCTGGCGCGCTCGAGGATCATCGGGTCGAGAAAATCCGGGCCGCACTTGAACACGCGCACCTTGCGCCCCTGATTGCGATGCAGGCGGGCAAGCGCGGCGGTCACGGTGGTCTTGCCCTGACCGGAAGCCGGCGCGGCAATCAATACCGCCGGGCAATGACGGGCATCACTCACAGTTCGACGCCTTTTTGCGCTTTGATCCCGGCCTGGAAGGCATGCTTGACCATGCCCATTTCGGTGACGGTGTCGGCCAGCTCGATCATCTCTGGCTTGGCGCCACGTCCGGTGACCACCACATGCTGCATCGGCGGTCGCGCCTGCAGGTCGCTGAGCACCTGATCCAGGTCCAGATAGCCGTGCTTGAGGGCGATGTTCAGTTCATCGAGCACCACCAGGCCGATCGTCGGATCGCTCAGCAGTTCGCGGGAAACCGCCCAGGCCGCTTCGGCCGCGGCGATGTCGCGCTGGCGGTCCTGGGTTTCCCAGGTGAAGCCTTCGCCCATGACATGGAAACGCACCTGCTCCGGGAAGCGCCGGAAGAACAATTCCTCGCCAGTGCTGTTGCGGCCCTTGATGAACTGCACCACGCCGCATTGCATGCCGTGGCCCATGGCCCGCGCGAGCATGCCGAAGGCCGAGCTGCTTTTGCCTTTGCCGTTGCCGGTCAGCACCAGCAGCAAACCGCACTCGTTCGGCGAGTTGGCGATGCGTTCATCGATCACGGCTTTTTTGCGCAACATGCGCGCCAGATGGCGTTCGTCACGATCGGGGGATTCAGTCATGGGGCAGCTCTCCGTTGGGGCTGGATAACGGGGGGCAGGAATAGGAATAGACGGCGCAAGCCTGGCATCGCCCACCGTGATGCCGTTGGATGGATCAGGCCGGTCTCCGGGCTTGTGAGTGGCTGGGATGCCCAACTGCGCGCCTTCCCATGTCGACAGTCGACACAGTGGCATCAGGCGCAGTCTTGACTCACTTACCGTTGCGGGGGCAGCGCCGGAATCATCGTGCGTGCGCCTTCGGCACGCGTACTCACCGGCTTCCCTGTTTCACTCTGTCGACCCAAGGCCACAGAGCACCTGAAACAAGTCGCGAAGGTTAGAGGGTTGGGGGTGGAGCGTCAATTAAAGCCCCGCAGATCGGCGAATGCTGCATATCGGAAAAATGACGCCAATCTTGTGCCACACTCAGTGCAGTGATATCAAATAGCCATAATCTCGTTAAAAAACTCCAATATCTGAACAATAATAGGAAAAGTCCGATGCAAGGCATGATCATCAGCAATCCGAAACTGGAATTCCTGCGCCCTGCCCTGGAACGCTGGTTCGATTGCATCGACCGCTACAACACCGTGCGCGGCGATAACGAAAGCCCGTACTGGTTCGACGAAAAAGCCAACCTGGGAATGCTCTCGGCGGCAGCCTGGATGGCGGAGATGGTCACCCTGGAACACGCACCGAGCAAAAAACAGCTCGAGGACGGCGACCGCAGCGGCCGCACCGACCTGTACATCGCCACGCAGGAGGAACGCGTCTATATCCAGACCACCCAGCGCTGGCCCCGGGTCAACAGCCTGCACCTGACCCAACCGTTGCTGGATGCCGCCAGCGACGCGAAAAAAGCCAGCTACCCCAGCGACCTGAAACTCGGCTGCCTGTTCGTCACGCCACAGAAAACCCAGCACAGTGCCACTCCGGAAGAATTGCAGGACATGGTCGACGACCTGCAAAAGGAACACTGCTGCGCCGTGGCCTGGTACTTCCCCTATGCGTACCGCAAATTGCGCAACGAAGCCGGCAACTATCACCCCGGCGTTGCCGTGCTGTTCAAGGAAGCACGCTGAGCAGGTGGAACCATCGTCCATCTGTGCTTCTCTATGACTACACCGACTTCGTGCATTCATAGGGAAATCAGCATGCTCAAGCTTCGATACGCAATCCTTGTCGTCGTCGCCACAGGCCTCACCGCCTGTGGCGAGACCTCCACCCTCCAGGTCTCCGACGGCACCGGCCCCTCGCCGAAACTGCCCGAACCGAACAAGACCCTGTTCCCGACCGTGAACATCGCGCCCGCAATCGGCTGGCCGCAAGGCGCCAAACCGGTGGCCGCCGCCGGCACCCAGGTCGCCGCATTCGCCGAAAGCCTGGACCATCCGCGCTGGTTGTACGTGCTGCCCAACGGCGACGTACTGGTGGCGGAGACCAACGCCCCACCCTCCCCCGATGACAGCAAAGGTATTCGTGGCTGGATAGCCAGCAAGATCATGAGCCGCGCCGGGGCCGGCGTGCCCAGCCCGAACCGCATCACCCTGCTGCGGGACAAGGATCACGATGGCGTGGCGGAAACCCGTACGGCATTCCTGGAAAACCTCAACTCGCCGTTCGGCATGACCCTGGTGGGCAATGACCTGTACGTCGCCGATACCGATCGCCTGCTGCGCTTCCCCTACAAGGACGGCGACACCAGGATCAGCGCCCAGCCGACCAAGGTGGTGGACCTGCCTGGTGGCAAGCTGAACCACCACTGGACCAAAAACGTGATTGCCAGCAAGGACGGCAGCAAGTTGTACGTCACGGTCGGCTCCAACAGCAACGTCGGCGAAAACGGCATGGACCAGGAAGAAGGCCGTGCCGCCATCTGGGAAGTCGACCGCGCCAGCGGCAAGCAACGGATTTTCGCCTCAGGCCTGCGCAACCCCAACGGCATGGCCTGGGAGCCGCAAAGCGGCCAGCTGTGGACCGCGGTCAACGAGCGCGACGAGATCGGCAGCGACCTGGTGCCGGACTACATCACCTCGGTCAAGGACGGCGCCTTCTATGGCTGGCCATTCAGTTATTACGGCCAGCATGTGGACGTGCGAGTCACTCCGCAAAACCCGGACCTGGTGGCCAAGGCCATCGCCCCGGATTATGCCGTCGGCCCGCATACCGCCTCCCTGGGCCTGGCCTTCGCCGAAGGCAGCAAGCTGCCGGCGCCGTTCACCCAAGGCGTGTTCATCGGCCAGCATGGCTCGTGGAACCGCAAGCCCCACAGCGGCTACAAAGTGATCTTCGTACCCTTCGCCAACGGCAAGCCGGTAGGCCAACCGGTGGACGTCCTGACCGGTTTCCTCAACGCTGACGAGAAAGCCATGGGCCGCCCGGTCGGCGTAGTGATCGACAAGCAAGGGGATCTGCTGGTAGCCGATGATGTCGGCAACAAAGTCTGGCGCGTGTCAGCAACCAAGGCGCAATAGGTTCAGCGCTTGCGGCACAGGGTCAAGCCGTCCCCCAGGGGCAGCAGCGACAGGTCGACACGCGGGTCATCCTTCAAGGCGCGATTGAGTGCCTGGATGGCCCGGGTGTCTTCACTCTGGGGATTTTCCTCCAGCACCCGACCGCTCCACAGCGTGTTATCGAACACCGCCAACCCGCCCACGCGTAGCAGGCGCAGGGCACTTTCCAGGTAAGCCGGGTAATTGGCCTTGTCGGCGTCGATGAAGACCAGGTCGAAACCACCCTCGCCCTCCTCCTGCTCGATCCTGGCCAAGGTCTCCAGGGCCGGTGCCAGGCGTAACTCGATCCGTCCGGCGACACCTGCTTCCTGCCAGTAACGGCGCGCGGTGGCGTTGTAGTCGCCCGGGATGTCACAGCAGATCAGTTGACCATCCTCCGGCAAGGCCGCGGCCATGGACAAGGCGCTGTAGCCGGTGAAGGTCCCCACCTCCAGCACACGCCGGGCACCGATCAGCTTGATCAGCAACGCCAGGAACTGACCCTGCTCGGGCGCCACCTGCCAGCGCGCCATGGGCAGCGCCTGGGTTTCGTCACGCAGACGGCGCAACAGCGGCGTTTCGCGCAGGGAAACGTCGAGCAGGTAGTGATAGAGGGCGTCGTCGAGGTTGAGGGTACGAGCGGTCATGGCAACCTCGACGCAGAGACAGGACTAAGGATTGTGCGCCAGATGCTCTGGTTGCAGCACGCGCTTGGCGCTCAGGTAGGCTTTTTGCCAATAGGCCTTGGACAGACTGTCCAGCTTCACCGTGCCGCCGGTGGCCGGCGCATGGACGAAGCGGCCTTCGCCGACATAGATGCCCGCATGGCTGACCTGGGAACCGCCATTGGTGGCAAAAAATATCAGGTCGCCGGTCTGCAAGGCGTTCTTGCCGACATTCGGTGCCCGCATGCCGATCATTTCGCGGGTCGAGCGCGGCAGCGAGATACCGGCTGCGTCGCGATAGACGTAGCCGATCAGGCCACTGCAATCGAAACCGGAGTCCGGTGTGTTGCCGCCCCAGCGATAAGGCGTGCCCACCAGGCCCAACGCACGAAACAGCACGTCTTCGGCAGCCGGCGAGAAGGTCTGGGGAGTGTTGAATACGGGAGCACGTACCACGGGCGCGGGTGGCGGGGTACGACTGGCGCACGCGCTGAGCAGCGCGGCGAGAACGATCAATGCAAGGCGGGCCGACGTCGACATATGCAGAACAATCCTGATCTGGATGCGGCTTTCTCTGCCGTGAGGCCGAAAACAAAACCGCGTAAGCAGGACTTACGCGGTTAGTTTTCAACAATAGATCAGGATTCTAGCGTCTACGCGCCAAACTTCAAGTAAGACTTTAACTTCACCTTACAAAAAGTCCGCTTACTTGCGTGCGGTGACCACGGTCGGGGCCATGGCGAGGGCGCGCTTGGCTTCGATGAAGGTCTTGCTCCAGTAGCTGTCGCCCAGGCTGTCCACCCGCACGCCACCGCTGCGGCGGCTGCTGGAGTGGATGAACTGGTCATCGCCCAGGTAGATGCCAGCGTGGCTTACGCGACCGCGGCGGCCATTGGTGGCGAAGAACAGCAGATCGCCCGGCTGCAACTTGTTACGCGCAACCAGCGGAGCATCAACGTTGATCATTTCACGGGTGGAGCGCGGCAGATTCATGCCGGCTTCTTCACGGAACAGATAGCCGATGAAACCGCTGCAATCGAAACCGGCTTCAGAGGTACCGCCGAAACGGTAACGGGTACCGATCAGGGACATGCCACGTTCGAGAATACTGTCAGCCAGCACTGGCAGCTGGTAAGGCTTGCTGTCAGCAAACTCGGCGAGTTCTTTTTCGGTTGCCAGCTCTTCCTGGAAAATAGTGGAAGACTGGGCTTTTGAAGAGTTTTGAACCTGTTGTTGCTGCTCTTGTTGGCTCACCGGAGAGTGGGTGGCGCAACCAAACAACAGGGTAACGAGTGCAAGAGGCACGAGGGGTGCGAAGCGCTTCAGCATGGGCACGACCGTGGCTTAAAGTTATAAAGAAGCCGCGACTATGCCTTCTATCGCTCTAATTTGCAAATTCAATCGATTGAAATGTGACTTATCGGTTTCTACTCAACATCTAAGGCCTTAAGCCCATTTTAAACGCACGCGCCTCTGGAACCGCTTCCGGATGCGGGTTTCTGGCGCCTGGAATATGCCAAAAAGCCACTACCGCCCGCGGTTTTACCAGCCCAGGGTTTCTTTGAGAAAGGGAATGGTCAGCTTGCGCTGAGCCTGCAAGGACGCCTGATCGAGGCGCTCCAGCAGCTCGAACAAGGCACTCATGCTGCGGGTACCGCGCGTCAGGATAAAGTGCCCGACTTCGTCGGTCAGATGCAGCCCGCGACGCGAGGCGCGCAACTGCAATGCACGCAATTTGTCTTCATCGGAGAGCGGGCGCATCTGGAAGATCAGCGCCAGAGTCAGGCGGGATTTGAGGTCCGCCAGCTTCACCGGCAGCTCTCGTGGAGAGGTCGAAGCCGCGATCAACAGGCGCCGGCCGCTGTCACGCAAGCGGTTGAACAGATGAAACAGCGCCTCTTCCCAGTCAGCTTTGCCCGCCACCGCTTGCAAGTCGTCCAGGCAGACCAGTTCGTACTGTTCCAGGTTGTCGAGGATTTCGATGCCGCGGTCCAGCAATTCCGCCAGGGGCAAATAGACCGCTGGCTCCCCCAACTGCTCGAACCGCAGGCAGGCCGCCTGCAGCAAGTGCGTACGCCCTACCCCATCCTTGCCCCAGAGGTAGATCAGGCTTTCGGTCCAGCCGGCGTCGGCTTCGCAAAGCCGCTCGACATAGCCGAGTGCAGCGGCATTGGCGCCTGGGTAGTAGTTGATGAAGGTGGCGTCATCACGCAGACGCACACCTAGGGGCAGCTGAATCGGTTTCATGCTGACTGAACAGTTCCAAACGAACCGTTAGTGGCCTCTGTGTAAAGTTTGCAAAGTTTATACCCGTGACGCCGGGCGCACAATGTAGCAGACCACAAGCAAAATCAAAGGTTTGCGTTAGCCTGATGAAATCACGGGGGTTTCTTTGACGGTGGATGTGACAGCTGTAAAGACTCTCGATGGCACCCGCCTGAAACGCAGGCGCCCCGAAAGCATTAACAGTGGACGTTACAGCTCGGACTCCTCTACACCGCTATAGATGTCCGAATCCTTGTACAAGTCGTGCACATGGCGCACCAGCACCATGATTACCGCCGCCACCGGTAAGGCCAGCAGGATGCCGGTGAAACCGAACAGCTCGCCACCGGCGAGAATCGCGAAGATCACCGCCACCGGGTGCAGGCCGATCCGGTCGCCCACCAGCAAGGGGGTCAGCACCATGCCCTCCAGGGCCTGGCCGACCATGAACACGGCCACGATACCGATCATCGGGTACAGGTCGCCACCGAACTGGAACAACCCGGCAATCAGCGCCGCGCCGATGCCGATGACAAACCCCATGTACGGCACGATGGCCGCCAGGCCGGCAATCAGACCGATCAACAGCCCCAGTTCCAGCCCGACCAGCATCAGGCCCGCCGCATAGATCATCCCCAGGGCCACCATCACCAGCAGCTGACCACGGACGAACGCCCCCAGCACTTCATGGCATTCCCCCGCCAGCGCCACCACACGCTCCTCGCGATCACGGGGCAACAGGCTGCGGATCTTCGCCATCATCAGGTCCCAGTCGCGTAGCAGGTAAAAGCTGACCACCGGAATCAGCACCAGGTTGGCCAGCCAGCCAATCAGCGCCAGGCTGGAGGCCGTTGCCTGGCTCAGGACCACGCCGACGATATCGGTGGTCTGCCCCATGTGCTCGCTGATCGCCGCCTTGACCTTGTCGAACTTCCAGAAACCATCGGACAAGCCCAGCTTGGACTGCGCCCAGGGCATTGCCGTGTGCTGCAGCCAATCGAGCATCTGCGGCGCCAGTTCGTACAGGCGCAGCAGTTGCTTGGCGAGCATAGGCACCAGCACCAGCAACAACGCCATGACGATCAGGGTGAACAGGGCAAATACCGCCACCACGCCCCAGGTGCGCGACAACCCGAGCTTTTCCAGGCGGTCCACCAGCGGATCGAACAGATAGGCCAACAGCAAGGCCACCAGGAACGGCGTCAGGATCGGATGCAACAGGTACACAAATCCACAAAGCAGGACCAACCCACCCAACCAGACCCATCGACGCGTATCAGCCATGAACCACTCCATTGCTTCTATATAAAGAAAACCTACCAGCGAAACCGCAGCTGCGCGGCCGGTGCAGGCGCAGGTGTCGCGCCTTCGACAGTCGGCTGGACAGGCACAGCGCCCGCCGGGACTTCCTGCAACCGTGCCAGGCTCAGTTGCGCACGCAACTGCTCGGCGCTGCCGCTGACCCGGTACACCGAACGATCACCATCGACACTCTGCAAACGCCCACCGAAGGGCTCGAGCAAACGACCCAACGCCGCATAGCGCTCCAGGTTCATGCCCTGCACTTCCAGCAACTGCTCGCTGGATGCGCCCGGCTTGACCGCGAAACGCGGGGCCAGGCGCTGGCTGACCGCCAACAGCACGGCATCGGCCAAGGCCGGCACATCAGCTCCCTGGACGCTGCCCTGTTCCTTCTGGTCACCCAGCCACAGGCGCCATTTGGCCTGCCACTGACCGCCCTCTTCACTGGCATGCACCGCCAGCAGGGCGTCCGCGCCGTAACGCTCCGACGCGGCGCGCAATGGCGCCGGATCGGAACCTTCGAGATTCGGCGCCGTAGCGACAATCTGCTCATTCAGGTCACCCAGCGGCAAACGCAGCGGCAGGCCGCGGTGCAGGGCAGCGCGGCGCAACGGTGTGGCGCTGGCCTGGCCATCGCCCACCAGGCTGGAACCTTCACTGGAGTCGGTCAGCCACCAGCCGAGAATCGACGGGCGATTACTGCCCCACAGCGACAGGCCAGCCTGGCGCAACGCCCGGTCGGTGCTGGCCGGGTCGAAGTCGACCTGCAGGCTTTCGGGAGGACCGGCGTCGTAGCCGTACTGGCTGATGATCTGCTGCGGGTCCTTGCGGATCGCCGCCAGTCCCGGGTTCTGCAGGGCCTTGCTATCGCCGGTCAGGCGCAATACCAGGGTTTCCAGGGCCCGCTGGGTGGCCTGATCGCGCTCGCCAGGGGCCTGGCTGCTGACCGGTTCGCGGACCTGATACAGGTTATTGAGGGTTTCGGCATGACTCGCCAGGCTGACCAATGACAAACAGCCCACAAAAAGAAATTTACCCAAACGCATGGAGGATTCCCGACGACAAAAGGCGGCTGGAACAGACCGCATGAACAGGATTGACCCAGGCTGTGACCACAAAGCCTGGGCAAACATTCACCCGGTCGATGGAAGTTTTCGTGCTGTCATAACGACAGCGGGTACAAGGCTATACCTTATACAGCCCCGAGCGGCGCGATCGACACGCGCAATTGCGGTTTTTTTTAAGCGGATATGCCCTGCCCGTCGGCCCGAGGATGGCCGCTACACCTCAAGCCTGATAAAATCGCGCGCCTTCGCAGACCGGCAACAGCCGGGGTCGCTGAAATGATTGCGCAGCATTGCCGCCGCGACTGTTTCAATGGCCTCCCTGGACTCGGTCGATACCCCCTGAATCCCCCCTAAAGGCCTGGATCATGAGCAAGCAACCCTCCCTGAGCTACAAAGACGCCGGTGTAGACATCGACGCCGGTGAAGCATTGGTCGAACGCATCAAGAGCGTCGCCAAGCGCACTGCGCGCCCGGAAGTCATGGGCGGCCTGGGCGGTTTCGGCGCCCTCTGCGAAATCCCGGCCGGCTACAAGCAGCCAGTACTGGTCTCCGGTACCGACGGCGTGGGCACCAAGCTGCGCCTGGCACTGAACCTGAACAAACACGACAGCATCGGCCAGGACCTGGTCGCCATGTGCGTCAACGACCTGGTGGTCTGCGGTGCCGAGCCGCTGTTCTTCCTCGACTACTACGCCACCGGCAAACTGAACGTCGACGTTGCCGCCACCGTGGTTACCGGTATCGGTGCGGGCTGCGAACTGGCAGGCTGCTCCCTGGTCGGCGGTGAAACCGCTGAAATGCCCGGCATGTACGAAGGCGAAGACTACGACCTGGCCGGCTTCTGCGTCGGCGTGGTGGAAAAAGCCGAAATCATCGACGGCTCCAAGGTTGCCACCGGCGACGCCCTGCTCGCCCTGCCATCGTCCGGCCCGCACTCCAACGGCTACTCGCTGATCCGCAAGATCATCGAAGTCTCCGGTGCCGATATCGAAACCGTCCAGCTCGACGGCAAGCCGCTGACCGAACTGCTGATGGCCCCGACCCGCATCTACGTCAAGCCACTGCTCAAGCTGATCAAGGACACTGGCGCGGTCAAGGCCATGGCCCACATCACCGGCGGCGGCCTGCTGGACAACATTCCGCGTGTCCTGCCAAAAGGCGCCCAGGCCGTGGTCGACGTGGCCAGCTGGCAGCGCCCGGCGGTATTCGACTGGCTGCAAGAGAAAGGCAACGTCGACGAACACGAAATGCACCGCGTGCTGAACTGCGGCGTGGGCATGGTGATCTGCGTGGCTCAGGAGCACGTTGAAAGCGCCCTGAACGTCCTGCGTGAAGCCGGCGAACAACCTTGGGTCATTGGTCAGATCGCTAGCGCCGCCGAAGGCGCTGCCCAGGTCGAGCTGAAAAACCTCAAGGCACATTGATGCAAGAGCTGATGCCAGCCACCTGTGATGTAGTGGTGCTGTTGTCCGGTACCGGCAGCAACTTGCAGGCCCTGATCGACAGTACCCAGGGCGACGACAGCCCGGTACGCATCCGCGCGGTGATATCCAACCGCGCCGACGCCTACGGCCTGCAACGCGCCCAGGACGCGGGTATCGATACCCGCGCCCTCGATCACAAGGCATTCGAAGGCCGCGAGGCCTTCGATGCCGCACTGATCGAACTGATCGACGCCTTCCAGCCCAAGCTCGTGGTGCTTGCCGGATTCATGCGCATTCTCAGCGCGGACTTCGTGCGGCACTATCAGGGTCGCCTGCTCAATATCCATCCTTCGCTGCTACCCAAATACAAAGGGTTACACACTCATCAGCGAGCGCTGGAGGCCGGAGACACCGAGCACGGCTGCAGCGTGCACTTTGTGACAGAGGAACTCGATGGCGGACCACTGGTCGTACAGGCAGTGATCCCGGTAGAGTTGCACGACTCGCCGCAAAGCCTGGCGCAGCGGGTCCACGTCCAGGAACACCGGATTTACCCGATGGCCGTACGCTGGTTTGCCGAAGGTCGACTCACACTCGGCGAACAGGGTGCTTTACTGGATGGTCAGTTACTGGCCGCCAGTGGCCACTTGATTCGTAATTAGGAGATTTTATGCGTCGCGCCCTGCTCTTCGCTTGTGCTCTGCTCGCCCTGCCCTTCGCGCAGGCTGCGGACCTTCAACCCTTCTCCGCCAGCTATACCGCCGACTGGAAACAGCTGCCGATGAGCGGTACCGCCGAACGCAGCCTGGAAAAGAAAGGCGATGGCACCTGGAAGCTGAGCTTCAAGGCTTCAATGATGATCGCCAGCCTGACTGAAGAAAGCACCCTGACGCTCGACAAGGACACCCTGCTGCCGCAGTCCTATCACTTCGAGCGCGGCGGCCTGGGCAAAGCCAAGAAGGCCGATCTGGACTTCGACTGGAATGCCAAGATGGTCACCGGCACCGATCGCGGCGATGCAGTCAAGATCCCGCTCAATCGCGGCATGGTCGACAAATCCACCTACCAGCTCGCTCTGCAGCACGATGTAGCCGCCGGCAAGAAAAGCATGAGCTACCAGGTCGTCGATGATGGCGAAGTCGATACCTACGACTTCCGTGTCCTGGGCTCAGAAAAAGTCGACACCAAGGCCGGCCAGATCGATGCGATCAAGGTCGAGCGCGTGCGCGACCCGACACAAAGCAAACGCATCACCGTCATGTGGTTCGCCAAGGACTGGGATTACCTGCTGGTTCGCCTGCAACAGGTCGAAACCGACGGCAAGGAGTACAACATCATGCTCCTGAACGGCACCGTCAACGGCAAGACCGTCAAAGGCAGCTAAGCCGCACGACAATGAAAAAGCCCCGCCGATGCGGGGCTTTTTTTCGCCTGGTGCTTCCATTTAGCCGCTCAAGCACAGCCCTCCTGGCGACCCAACAGGCTCTCTCGCCGGGCAAAAACACCCAGTACGACAGCCGCCCAACATGAAACTTTTGTCATAAAACTCCGGCCCCTGCGACCGAATGCCACAGTTTCCGCGGCCTGCGGGACTGTTTCGAAATCTGCAAAAGATTGTTGCATTTGAAAGCAATTTACTTAGCCAGCTAACAAAATATATAACAGAGTCCTGCACACGCCTTGCTGCAGATCAATAGAGATTGGAGCTAGCAGATGACTGTAAAAGTAACTGAACGCGACGATTCACACATGTCCCATGAAGGCGTAGCCGCAGGTGTACGGATCTGGGACGTGCATCAACAAGACTTGCTGGTGGGAATGTTTCATTCCGAGAGCGATGCCCATAATTACAAGGCCGAACTGGAGAAGCTGGAGCAGAACCGCGCACCGTAAAGCTCCTGACCTCACAACGACTGCCGCGCCTGCCGCCACGCATCGGCAGGCGCTTCAGAAACAACAAACCCCGCTCATGGCGGGGTTTGTTGTTTCTGCGGGTTTACCACATCAGATCGTCAGGGATCTGGTAGGCCGCGTACGGATCGTCCTCGTCCGGCGCCTCGGTCGGCGTGTTGAGCTGAACGATGCGCCGTGGATCGCGCTCCTGGATCTTCAGCGCGGCTTCACGCGGGATGACCTCATAACCGCCGGCATGGTGCACGATGGCCAGCGAGCCGCTGCTCAGCTTGTTGCGCATCAGGGTGTTCACCGACAGGCGCTTGACCTTCTTGTCATCGACGAAGTTGTAGTAGTCCTCGGTGGTCAGCTTCGGCAGGCGCGACACTTCGATCAGTTGCTTGATCTGCGCGGCACGGGCCTTCTGCTCGGCCTTCTCCTGCTGCTGGCGGTTGAGTTCCTGGTCGCGCTTGACCTTCTCGGCCTGCGCCTCCTGGGCCAGGCGCGCCTGGGTATCGTCCGCCTCGACCTGGCCTTTATGGACCAGACGTTGCTGCTTCTGCTTCTCTTTGCTGACCTGTTTGGCCTGCTTTTGGTTGACCAGCCCTGCTTTGAGCAACTGGTCGCGAAGGGAAAGGCTCATTGGTGCTCACTCACTTAGGCAACAGCCTCAGCCACAGCTGGGCAAATTCTTTTCCTGACGTTTGGCTTCGCCCCACAAGGCGTCCAACTCTTCGAGGGTGCAATCTTCCATGGGTCGGCGGGTATCGCGCAATGCCTGCTCGATAAATCGGAACCGTCGCTCGAACTTGGCATTGGCGCCACGCAGGGTGGTTTCCGGATCGACCTTCAGATGTCGGGCCAGGTTGACCACGGCGAACAGCAAGTCGCCCACCTCGTCGGCGATCGCCTGCGGGTCATTCTCGGACATGGCTTCGAGCACTTCATCGAGCTCTTCGCGGATCTTGTCCACCACCGGCAAGGCGTCCGGCCAGTCAAAACCGACCTGGGCCGCGCGTTTTTGCAGCTTGGCCGAACGGGACAGGGCCGGCAGCGCCGTGGGCACATCGTCGAGCAAGGACAACTGCAAAGGCTGCGCCGACTTCTCGGAACGCTCCTCGGCCTTGATCTCTTCCCAGCGCTGCTTGACCTGTTCTTCATCCAGCCGCGGAATATCCAGCGGCGCGTACAGGTCCCCGGTAGGGAATACATGGGGATGGCGACGGATCAGCTTGCGGGTGATGCTGTCGACCACGCCATCGAACTCGAAACGCCCCTCCTCCCGCGCCAGCTGGCTGTAATACACCACCTGGAACAGCAGATCGCCCAGCTCACCCTGCAAATGCTCGAAATCGCCTCGTTCGATGGCATCGGCCACTTCGTAGGCTTCTTCCAGGGTGTGGGGGACGATGGTGGCGTAGCTCTGCTTGATATCCCAAGGGCAGCCGTACTGCGGGTCCCGCAGCCGCGCCATCAGGTGCAACAGGTCTTCAAGGCTGTACATCGCTCACTCTCATTGCCAAACCATGTTTTCTGTAGAAGCGAGGCTTGCCCGCGATAGCGGTATGTCAGACAAATCGCCACCGCGGGCAAGCCGGATCGCCGTCCGCTCGCTCCTACGCTCCGACTTTCAAGGGGTACGGTTACGGCGGGTCTCGATGATGTTCGGCAACTGGGAAATACGCCCCAGCAACCGCCCCAACGCGTCCAGCCCCGGAATCTCGATGGTCAGGGACATCAGCGCAGTGTTGTCCTCCTTGTTCGAGCGGGTGTTGACCGCCAGCACGTTGATCCGCTCGTTGAGCAGCACCTGGGACACGTCACGCAGCAGGCCGGAGCGGTCGTAGGCGCGAATGATGATGTCCACCGGATAGGTTTGCACCGGCACCGGGCCCCAGCTGACCTGGATAATCCGCTCCGGCTCGCGGCCGGCCAGTTGCAGCACCGAGGCACAGTCCTGGCGGTGAATGCTCACCCCACGGCCCTGGGTGATGTAACCGACGATCGCATCCCCCGGCAGCGGCTGGCAGCAGCCGGCCATCTGGGTCAGCAGGTTGCCGACGCCCTGGATCTGGATGTCGCCGCGCTTGCCGGGCTTGTAGCCGGTGGCCTTGCGCGGGATCAGTTCCAGCTGTTCGTTGCCGCGCTCCGGTTCCACCAGTTGCTGAGCCAGGTTGACCAGTTGCGCCAGGCGCAGGTCGCCCGCGCCCAGGGCGGCAAACATGTCCTCGGCGGTTTTCATGTTGGCCTTGTCGGCCAGCTTGTCGAAATCCACCTGCGGCAGGTCGAGGCGATTGAGTTCGCGCTCGAGCAGGGTCTTGCCCGCCGCCACGTTCTGATCCCGCGCCTGCAGCTTGAACCAGTGGACGATCTTCGCCCGCGCCCGCGAGGTGGTGACATACCCCAGGTTCGGGTTCAGCCAGTCGCGGCTCGGCGTGCCGTGCTTGCTGGTGATGATCTCGACCTGCTCGCCGGTCTGCAGGCTGTAGTTGAGCGGTACGATGCGCCCGTTGATCTTCGCGCCCCGGCAGTTATGACCGATCTCGGTGTGCACGCGGTAGGCGAAGTCCAGCGGGGTCGCGCCTTTCGGCAAGTCGATGGCGTGACCGTCGGGGGTGAAGATGTAGACCCGGTCCGGCTCGATATCCACCCGCAGTTGCTCGGCCAGGCCGCCGATATCCCCCAGTTCCTCATGCCACTCGAGCACCTGACGCAGCCAGGAGATTTTCTCTTCGTAGTGGTTGGAACCGGATTTGACGTCGGTGCCCTTGTAGCGCCAGTGGGCGCAGACCCCCAGCTCGGCCTCTTCGTGCATCGCGTGGGTGCGGATCTGCACTTCCAGGACCTTGCCCTCAGGGCCGATGACCGCCGTGTGCAGCGAGCGGTAACCGTTCTCCTTGGGGTTGGCGATGTAGTCGTCGAACTCTTTCGGAATGTGCCGCCACAGGGTGTGGACGATCCCCAGCGCGGTGTAGCAGTCGCGCATTTCCGGGACCAGCACACGCACCGCGCGCACGTCGTAGATCTGGCTGAACTCCAGGCCCTTGCGCTGCATTTTGCGCCAGATCGAATAGATATGTTTGGCCCGGCCACTGATGTCGGCGTCGACGCCGGTGGCCCGCAGCTCATTCTGCAGCTGATTCATCACGTCGGAGATGAAACGCTCGCGATCAAGGCGCCGCTCGTGCAGCAACTTGGCGATCTGCTTGTACTGCTCAGGCTCCAGGTAGCGGAAGGACAGGTCCTCCAGCTCCCATTTGATATGGCCGATACCGAGGCGATGCGCCAGCGGTGCATAGATGTCGAAAACTTCCCGGGCGACCCGGTTGCGCTTCTCGTCGTCGGCGTTTTTCACCGCGCGGATCGCGCAGGTCCGCTCGGCCAGCTTGATCAGGGCCACACGCACGTCATCGACCATCGCCACCAGCATCTTGCGCAGGTTTTCCACCTGGGCCTGGGTGCCGAGCACGAGGGATTGGCGGGGGCTGAGGCTGGCGCTGATCGCCGCCATGCGCAGCACGCCGTCGATCAGTTTGGCCACCACCGGGCCGAAGCGCTGGCTGACGGCCGGCAGCGGGATCTGGCCTTCGCGGACGCCACGGTAGAGTACCGCGGCCACCAGCGAATCCTGATCCAGCTTGAGGTCGGCGAGGATCTCCGCGATCTCCAGGCCAGTGCTGAAACTCGACATGTCCTCGCCGCTGAGATTCTTCGCCGCGATGTGTTGTTGCTCTGCCTCACGAGCAAACTCGCAGGCTTCTTTCAAGGCTTCACGGTCCAGTGCCATGTCGACGCTGACCGCATGATCGAGCCACGCCTCGAGATTGATACTGCCGTCGGTGTTGATCGGCTGGTGCGCTCTCACCTGTACCATCTTGCTTTACCTTCCCTACGACGCACATTCAATGCGTCAAATCGCTGACCTTCACTGCCAGTATTTCCTCGCTGGGCCGGCGAGTGCTGCCTGACGGGCCAACGGATTAGACGAGCCATCCTAGCTCGCTTCAAATAACGCCATGGCCTCGACATGTGCCGTCTGAGGAAACATATCGAGGATCCCGGCACGTTTTAACCGGTAGCCCTGTCTGACCAGTTCGACTGTGTCACGCGCCAGAGTGGCAGGGTTGCATGACACATAAACCAGGCGCTTGGCGCCCAGGCTCGCAAGCTTGCGTACCACCTCGAAAGCACCGTCCCGAGGTGGGTCCAAGAGTACCGCAGAAAAGCCTTCGCGGGCCCACTCGGCGTCGCTCAGGGGCTGCGATAAATCGGCCTGAAAAAACCGGGTGTTATGCAAATTGTTGCTAGCAGCATTCTGCGCCGCACGCGCGACCATGGTCGCTACCCCTTCGACCGCCACCACTTCCCGAACGTTCTGCGCCAGCGGCAAGGCAAAGTTGCCCAAGCCACAAAAAAGGTCCAGCACGCGCTCGTCGGCCTGTGGCGCCAGCCATTCCAGGGCCTGGGCCACCATCGCCTCGTTGACCCCGGCGTTGACCTGGACAAAGTCTCCCGGCCGATAAGCCAGCTGCAGATTCCAGGGCTCCAGGCGATAGCCCAGGGCCTGGTCCGGGTCCACTGGTTGCGGCTCGCCTTCGCCATGCAGCCACAACTGGGCCTCATGGAATGCGCAGAACGCCTGGAGAATCTCCAGGTCGGCCGCGGACAACGGCGCCATATGGCGCAGCAGCACGGCAATCGCCGAACCGCTGAACAATTCCACATGCCCCAGTGCCTGCGGTTTGCTCAGGCGCTGCAGCATGGCCGGCAAGCGGCTCATGATCGGTTGCAAGGGCTGTACCAGCACCGGGCATTCGTCGATGGCGACGATGTCCTGGCTGCCGGCGGCGCGAAAACCCACTTCGAGCTTTTTCGCCTTGGCGTCCCAGCGCACCGCGACCCGCGCCCGGCGCCGGTAGCCGAACTCCGGACCGCTCAAGGGCGCCGCCCACGCCTCTGGCTCGACACCGGCGACCCGCGACAGCTGCTCGGCGAGCATGCGCTGTTTCAGGGCAAGCTGTTCGTCATGGGGCAGATGCTGCACGCTGCAGCCACCGCAACGGCCGGCATGGGCACATGGCGCCGGGCGCCGCAAATCGCTGGCGCTGAACACCCGCTCGGTACGAGCTTCCACCACTTTGCCGTGGGCGCCCAACACGCGCGCCTCGACCTCTTCGCCCGCCAATGCGCCAGCGACGAACCAGGTACGTCCTTCCAGGAAGGCAATGCCGCGACCGTCATTGGCCAGGCGCTCGATGGTCAGGCGCTGTTTTTTACCGACGGGTATCTGCGCAGCCCGGCTGCCGCCCGAAGGCTGGAAGCGCAGGCCTCTGACTGGCTTAGCCATCAGTTGGGCGCATCGAAGATGCCGGTCGACAGGTAACGGTCGCCACGGTCACAGATGATCGCGACAATCACCGCGTTTTCGACTTCGCGGGACAGGCGCAACATCGCCGCCACCGCACCGCCCGAGGACACGCCGCAGAAGATGCCTTCTTCGCGGGCCAGGCGCCGGGTCACCTCTTCGGCTTCGCTTTGCGCCATGTCGACGATGCGATCGACGCGACTGGCCTGGTAGATCTTTGGCAGGTATTCCTGCGGCCAGCGGCGAATGCCGGGAATGGCCGAGCCTTCCATCGGTTGCAGGCCAATGATCTGCACGTTCGGGTTCTGTTCCTTCAGATAACGCGAGGTGCCCATGATGGTGCCAGTGGTACCCATGGAGCTGACGAAATGGGTGATGGTGCCCTCGGTCTGCCGCCAGATTTCCGGGCCGGTGCCGGTGTAGTGCGCCTCCGGGTTGTCACCGTTGGCGAACTGGTCGAGCACCTTGCCACGACCTTCGGCCTGCATCCTTTCGGCCAGGTCGCGCGCGCCTTCCATGCCCTCTTCCTGGCTGACCAGGATCAGTTCGGCACCATAGGCGGTCATCGCCGCCTTGCGCTCGGCACTGGAGTTGTCGGGCATGATCAGGATCATCTTGTAGCCCTTGATCGCCGCGGCCATGGCCAGGGCAATCCCGGTGTTGCCCGAGGTCGCTTCGATCAGCGTATCGCCGGGGTGAATCTGCCCACGCAGCTCGGCGCGAGTGATCATCGACAGCGCCGGGCGGTCCTTGACCGAACCCGCCGGGTTATTGCCCTCGAGCTTGAGCAGCAGGGTGTTGCTGGTGACGCCAGGCAGGCGCTGCAAACGGACCAGCGGGGTGTTGCCGACGCAATCGGCGATGGTGGGGTACTGCAAGGTCATGGCGTATTCGCAATCCGGACTGCGGGGGCGACTATCATACCGGCAAACGTTCGCAGGCCATATCACGCAAAGTGAGGGTCTTATGGCTTAACGATATAAGGCAGCGAATCAGCTTCGGGCGAAGGCGCTTCCATCACAACCGTAGCCCGCAGGCGCATGTTCAAACGCAGCCCACGCCCGGTATTTTCCGCCCACAGCTGGCCGCCCTGACGCTGCACGGCGTTGCGCGCAATACTCAACCCCAGGCCAAAACCGCCATGGCCCGGGCGCGAGCCGTCGAGGCGGATAAAGGGATCGAAGATCCGCTGCAGATCGGCGTCGGCCACGCCAGGCCCTTCATCCTCCAGCCACAGCAACCAATGCTCGCCCTGGCGCTGGCCGTCCAGCAGCACACGACCGCCCGCGGGCGAATGGCGAATGGCATTGCGCAGAATGTTTTCCAAGGCCTGGGCCAAGGTATTCAGATTGCCCCGGACCCAGCACGAGGCGTCCAGCGCGCAATGCAGTTGCGTGGCGGACCAGGCGCTTTCGAAGCAGGCGTTTTCCGTGAGCATTTCCCACAGGGCCTGGATCTGGATGTCTTCCTCGGCCAGCGGTGCCCGCTCGGTGTCGAGCCAGGCCAGTTGCAAGGTGTCGTCCACCAGCCGCTGCATGCCATCGACTTCCCGCGCCAGCCGCTCGCGCAGTGCTGGCAGGCTCTGCTCGCCGTCACAGGCGACCCGCAGGCGACTCAGGGGCGTGCGCAATTCATGGGAAAGATCGCGCAGCAATTGTTGCTGCAAGGCCACGGTGCCCTGCAGGCGCTCGGACATCTGGTCGAACGCCCGGCCCAGCTCACCCAACTCGTCCTGGCGACTGGTGGTCTGGCTCGACAGCCGCGCATTCAGTTGATCGGCGCGCCAGGCGTTGGCCTGTTCGCGCAGTTGGTTCAGCGGCACTACCAGCAGTCGATACAGCCCGACACACAGCAGCAGGGTGAACAGGCCGGGAATCACGCCATTGGTCAGCACCCGCCAGAACACCCGGTAGCGCCCGGGCATGAAGCGCTGGGGCAACTCGATCACCAGGCTGCCGGCGGACGGGTCGTTGGGAAACGCAATCTTCAGCCAGGGCAAGCCACGGGTATGCCGACTGACCGGCCAATCCAGGCCGCGCAGGAACGTCAGGTGCTGGCTCTCGGCTTCGCTCAGCGGATAACTGCTCAGCGATTGCAGGTCGCGGCCGATGACCCCGACCCAATGGCGCTCGCGCTCGGCCATGCCCTGCAGCCAGGCATCGACCCCGGCGCTCTGCCCCTGGTTCCAGGCCCGTTCGGCTTCGGCGGCGTAGCCGGTCAGCGTGCCGCGGGCCTCGTCGGAAAGGAACAGGTTCTTCTGTTCCATGTAGCGGCCCCAGGACCAGCTCAGCCAGATCATCAGCAGGCAGAACGCGACCAACAGGCAGGCCAGCTTCCAGAACAGCGAATGCCTGCCGGGCAGCTCAGGCCATTTCATCGACGGCACTCAGCACATAGCCCTTGCC
Organism: Pseudomonas sp. GM17; assembly: GCF_000282175.2. Classification (NCBI taxonomy): domain Bacteria; kingdom Pseudomonadati; phylum Pseudomonadota; class Gammaproteobacteria; order Pseudomonadales; family Pseudomonadaceae; genus Pseudomonas; species Pseudomonas sp. GM17. Next base: position 5,709,986 of record NZ_CP124732.1, read on the forward strand.
CCAGACCGTGCGCACTTCCCGCGCGACATAACCGATGGCCTTGAGTTTGCGGCGGATCTGGCTGATGTGCATGTCCAGGCTGCGATCATGGGGCGCATAGCCGCGCTGCAGCACATGCTGATAAAGGAAGGGTTTGCTCAGGACCTCGTCGCCGTTGCGGTTGAGCGTCTCCAGCAGGCGGTATTCGCTGCGGGTCAGCCCGGCCCACTGTTGCCCGTAATGCACGTCGCACAGCTCGTCGTCGAAACGCAGGCCCTGGGCTTCCTGCCTGAGCGGCGCCGGGGCCGGCCGGCGATCCAGGGCCACGCGCCGCAGGATGGCTTCGATCCGTACCCGCAGCTCGGCCATGCTGAAGGGCTTGGGCAGATAATCGTCGGCCCCCAGGCGAAAACCGCTGATGCGATCGGCCTCGGCCCCCAGCGCCGACATCAGCAGCACCGGCGTGGAATGGCTCTGGCGAAAATGGGTGAGCACCGTCAGCCCGTCCATCCCCGGCAGCAGGATGTCCATCAGCACCACATCGTAAGGTTGCTGGCTAGCCATCGCCAGGCCTTCCTGGCCGTTCTGGCACCAGGTGACATCAAACCCACAACGGCCCAATTGCTCGTGCACGTAGGCACCGAGCACCAGGTCGTCTTCGATACTCAGGATCCGGGGATGGCCGACAGATACGGGATTCATTAGCTTCTGCAAGTAATTCTCAGTTGGGCGATTATTCAAGATTGTCCGCGGCCGGGCAACCGACACCGGTCGACAAAGCGCTCGCTAACCCGCGGCACCTGAGCGGTTCGACGGTTAATTTTGCGAAGATTGCGGCAAAGCAAATGGCTACACTGCGCAGGTGGTGCGCACCGGATGTGCGCAGGGTTCATTCAAAACGGCGTGGTAGCAGGAGAGTTGCGTGCTTAAGAAACTGGGGATCAAAGGCCGCGTGCTGTTACTGACCTTGCTGCCAACCAGCCTGATGGCGTTGGTGCTGGGCGGTTATTTCACCTGGATGCAGCAGTCGGACCTGCAAACCCAGCTTCTGCAACGCGGCGAAATGATCGCCGAGCAACTGGCGCCCCTGGTGGCACCGGCCCTGGCCCACAAGAACAGCGCCCTGCTGGAACGCATCGCCACCCAGTCCCTGGAACAGCAGGACGTGCGCGCAGTGACCTTCCTCGCGCCCGACCGCACGCCCCTGGCCCATGCTGGCCCGAGCATGCTCAACCAGGCGCCGACCGGTAACGGCAGCCAGATGCTGCAACGCACCGGCAGCGACGCCACCCGCTATCTGCTGCCGGTGTTCGGCCGCCACCGCAACCTGGCCGGCGACCTGATTCCCGACGAGTCCGACCGCCTGCTCGGCTGGGTCGAGCTGGAGCTGTCCCATAACAGCATGCTGTTGCGCGGCTACCGCAGCCTGTTCGCCAGCCTGCTGCTGATTATCGCCGGGCTGATCTGCACCGGCCTGCTGGCGCTGCGCATGGGGCGCACCATCAACAACCCGCTGAGCCAGATCAAACATGCCGTTACCCAACTCAAGGACGGCAACCTGGAAACCCGCCTGCCCTTGCTCGGCAGCCAGGAGCTGGACGAGCTGGCCTCGGGCATCAACCGCATGGCCGGCACCCTGCAGAATGCCCAGGAAGAATTGCAACACAGCATCGACCAGGCCACCGAGGACGTCCGGCAAAACCTGGAAACCATCGAGATCCAGAACATCGAACTGGACCTGGCGCGCAAGGAGGCCCTGGAGGCCAGCCGGATCAAATCGGAATTCCTGGCCAACATGAGTCACGAAATCCGCACGCCGCTCAACGGCATCCTCGGTTTCACCCACCTGCTGCAGAAAAGCGAACTGACCCCGCGCCAGCTGGATTACCTGGGCACCATCGAAAAGTCCGCCGACAGCCTGCTGGGAATCATCAACGAAATTCTCGACTTCTCGAAAATCGAAGCCGGCAAGCTGGTGCTCGACAGTATTCCGTTCAACCTGCGCGACCTGTTGCAGGACACCCTGACCATCCTCGCCCCGGCCGCCCACGCCAAGCAGCTGGAACTGGTCAGCCTGGTGTATCGCGATACCCCGCTGTCGCTGGTGGGCGACCCGCTGCGCCTCAAGCAGATCCTCACCAACCTGGTGAGCAACGCCATCAAGTTCACCCGCGAAGGCACCATCGTCGCCCGCGCCATGCTCGAAGAAGAACACGAAGACAGCGTGCAACTGCGCATCAGCATTCAGGACACCGGCATCGGCCTGTCGAACCAGGACGTGCGTGCCCTGTTCCAAGCCTTCAGCCAGGCCGACAACTCGTTGTCGCGCCAGCCTGGCGGTACCGGCCTGGGGCTGGTGATTTCCAAGCGCCTGATCGAACAGATGGGTGGCGAGATCGGCGTCGACAGCACGCCCGGCGAAGGTTCGGAGTTCTGGATCAGCCTGCGCCTGCCGAAAACCCGCGACGACGCCGAAGACCTGCCAGCCCCGCCGCTGCTCGGCAGGCGGATCGCGGTCCTGGAGAACCATGAACTGGCGCGCCAGGCCCTGCAGCATCAACTCGAGGACTGCGGCCTGGAAGTGACGCCGTTCAATACCCTGGAAGCCCTGACCAACGGCGTGACCGGAGTGCATCAGACCGAACAGGCGATCGATCTGGCAGTGCTCGGCATCACCACCAACGACATGCCGCCGGAACGCCTCAACCAGCACATCTGGGACCTCGAACACCTGGGCTGCAAAGTACTGGTGCTGTGCCCGACCACCGAACAGACGCTCTTCCATCTGTCGGTGCCCAACCCTCACAGCCAGTTGCAGGCCAAACCGGCCTGCACCCGCAAACTGCGGCGCGCCCTGGCCGACCTGGTCAACCCCAAGGTGGTGCGCAACGAGCCGAGCGAACCGATCGCCAGTCGCCCGCCACGGGTGCTGTGTGTCGATGACAACCCGGCCAACCTGCTGCTGGTGCAGACCCTGCTCGAAGACATGGGCGCCAAGGTGCTCGCGGTCGACAGCGGCTATGCGGCGGTCAAGGCGGTGCAGAACGAATCCTTCGATCTGGTGATGATGGACGTGCAGATGCCCGGCATGGACGGCCGCCAGAGCACCGAGGCGATTCGCCAGTGGGAGAGCGAGCGCAACTGCACGCCGCTGCCGGTGATCGCCCTCACCGCCCACGCCATGGCCAACGAAAAACGCGCACTGCTGCAAAGCGGCATGGACGACTACCTGACCAAGCCCATCAGTGAGCGGCAACTGGCTCAGGTGGTGCTGAAGTGGACCGGTCTGGCCCTGCGCAACCAGGGGCCGGAACGCACTGGCGAACCGTCCGGCAACGGCCTCGAGCTGCAAGTGCTGGATCACGACGAAGGTTTGCGCCTGGCCGCCGGCAAGGCGGACCTGGCCGCCGACATGCTGGCGATGCTCCTGGCCTCGCTGGAGGCCGACCGTGAAGCGATTCGCGCCGCCCGTGCCGCCAACGACCACAATGCGCTGATCGAACGGGTCCACCGTCTGCACGGGGCGACCCGCTACTGCGGAGTGCCGCAGTTGCGCGCCGCCTGCCAGCGCAGCGAAACCCTGCTCAAGCAGGAAGACGTCAAGGCTTTCGCCGCCCTCGACGAACTCGAACGGGCCATCAACCGCCTGGCCACGGAGGCCCGCATCAACGCCTGACCCAGGGCAACGACAGGTTTGCCCCGAAGGTTCATGCTCGGGGCAACCTCCCACAAGGACGACGCCATGCGCACGATTCTCTTCAGCAGCCAGAACTATGACCGCGACAGCTTCCTCGGTGCCGAGTTGCCGCCGGGCATCGAGCTACAGTTCCAGGCCGCGCGCCTGAGCCTGGACACTGCGGCCCTGGCGGAGCACCACGAGGTGGTCTGCGCTTTTATCAACGACGACCTGAGCGCCCCAGTGCTGGAGCAACTGGCCGCCGGCGGCACGCGCCTGATCGCGCTGCGCTCGGCCGGCTACAACCATGTCGACCTGGCCGCGGCCAAACGCCTGGGCCTGAGCGTGGTCCGGGTCCCGGCCTATTCTCCCCATGCCGTGGCCGAGCATGCCGTGGCCCTGATCCTGGCGCTGAACCGCCGCCTGCACCGCGCCTACAACCGCACCCGCGAAGGCGACTTCAGCCTGCACGGCCTGACCGGCTTCGACCTGGTGGGAAAAACCGTCGGCATCGTCGGCACCGGGCAGATCGGCGCCACCTTTGCCCGGATCATGGCCGGCTTCGGCTGCCAGTTGCTGGCCCACGACCCCTTCCCCAACCCGCAAGTCGAGGCCCTGGGCGCACGTTACCTGAGCCTGCCGGAGCTGCTGGCCCAGGCGCAGATCATCAGCCTGCACTGCCCGCTCACCGCCGACAGCAAACACCTGATCAACCGCCAGAGCCTGGCCCGGATGCAACCGGGCGCGATGCTGATCAACACCGGCCGCGGCGGCCTGGTGGATACCCCGGCGCTGATCGAGGCCCTGAAGAACGGCCAACTGGGCTACCTGGGGCTGGATGTCTACGAAGAGGAGGCGCAGCTGTTCTTCGAGGACCGCTCCGACCTGCCGCTACAGGACGACGTGCTGGCGCGGCTGCTGACCTTCCCCAACGTGATTGTCACCGCCCACCAGGCGTTCCTCACCCGCGAGGCCCTGGCGGCGATCGCCGACACCACCTTGCACAACATCGTCGCCTGGGCCGCCGGTGCGCCCTGCAACCGGGTGGAAGGCTGAGTCGACGGACCGGCGGTAAGCGAAGGTCATCTGCCTGCAACCTGAGCTATCGGGGTGCGTGCTAGCATACGCGCCAGATTTGGAGGACCCATGGTCGAACACGATTTCCGCTACAGCCTGATGAACCCGCAACACACCCTGATCGAATGCCGCGCCCTGGTGCCCGGCCGCTATCAGGTCACCGGCAACGGTGGTTCCATCCGCAACGACGACGTGCTGATCGTCACCCTCAAGGGCAGCAAGGACCTGTCGATGCGCCTGACGGTGGAAACCGTGCGGCACCTGATCAACCCGGTCGGCCAGTGGGTCGCCGTGGCCCGTGGTCCGGTATTCGGCGAGCTGGCGATCCATCTGTGGCAGGTCAACTGCGACAGCTGCGCGGCCGAGCTGAGCTTCGAGTTCGCGGTGGACGCCAAGCTGGGCAGCAAGGCGCAAAAGCCCGCGGCCAGCGCGCGGATCGCCGAGCTGGGCTGGATCAGCGAAGGGGAAAAACACCTCTGCCCGAAATGCCAGCGAGCCGCCCAATGAAACGCCTGGCGTTGACCGCCGCGTTCGGCGCCGGCCTGCTGGGTTGCGCGGCGGAGCCGGTGAAACTGCAGCAGGACCGCAGCTACATCCTGGAGTGGATCGGCGAACGTCCGTTGATCGACTACAGCCACCTGACCATCACCCTCGGTGAAGACGGTCGCGCTTACGGCAACGGCGGCTGCAACCACTGGTTCGCGCCCTATACCCTGGACGGCGACAAGCTCAGCTTCGGCAAGGTCGGCAGTACCCGCAAGCTGTGCGCGCCAGCCCTGATGGAGCAGGAACGACGCTTCCTGCAGGCGTTGGAAACCGTCCAGCGCTGGGACATTTCCCCAATCGAGCAAGTGCGCTTCTGGCCGGCCGAAGGCAAGCCGTTGCGCTGGTGGCTCGAGGAAGGTTGATACCGCCCCTCCTGTAGCCGCTGCCGCAGGCTGCGATAAGGTCCGCAGGACCTTCAGCGATCCCGAGATCGCAACGGCCTTGCAGGCCGATCGCAGCCTGCGGCGGCGGCTACAGATCAATGCCCGCGCAGGGCTTCCAGCTTCGCCATCACGCCCGCCGCGGTCTGTTCGCCCATCAGTTGCTCACGCACCTTGCCCTGGTCATCGATGATGTAGGTCACCGGCAAGCCTTCGCTGCGTGGCAAATCGAAAATCTCCGCCGGATTCTGTGCCAGCACGGTGAACTTGATCCCCAGTTTTTCACTGGCGCTCTTCAGTTCTTCGCCCTGGACGTTATCGAAATTGACCCCCAGCACACTCACCGGCTGGCCCTTGAGCCCTTCGGCCAATGCATTGAGCTCGGGAATCTCGGTGCGGCACGGCCCACACCATTCGGCCCAGTAATTGAGCACCAGCCACTGCTTGTCCACGCGCTCGGCGGCGACTTTCCGGCCATATTGATCGACCCCGTAATCGTTACCGCAGCCGCTCAGCAACAAGGTGCCGATGATCGCCAATGCCGCTGCCAGTTGCCTTGCCATGCCTTGATCCTTGTATTGAAAAAAACCGTCAAACCCGCTTTCTCGTGCGACCCATCGCCTCGCAAGGTTCAGGACTGCCCGTCGCACAGGTAGAATAGCCGCCACCTTACGCAAGATGCGACCCGCCCATGACCGATCTGACGCTTTATCACAACCCGCGCTGCTCGAAATCCCGCGGTGCGCTGGAACTGCTGGAAGCCCGTGGCCTGACCCCGACCGTGGTCCGCTACCTGGAAACCCCGCTCGATGCCGCCCAGCTGCAAAGCCTGCTGGGCAAGCTCGGGATCGGCGCCCGCCAGCTGCTGCGCACCGGCGAAGACGAGTACAAGACCCTCAACCTGGCCGACGCCAGCCTGAGCGAAGCGCAGCTGATCGCCGCCATCGCCGCGCACCCGAAACTCATGGAACGGCCGATTCTCGAAGTCGGCGACAAGGCCATCATCGGCCGGCCGCCGGAAAACGTGCTGGAGATCCTGCCTTGAGTACGCCGTACATCCTGGTTCTCTACTACAGCCGCAACGGCTCGACCAACGAGATGGCCCGGCAGATCGCCCGGGGCATCGAACAAGGTGGCATGGAAGCGCGCCTGCGCACCGTGCCGGCGATATCCGCCGACTGCGAGGCCGTGGCCCCGAGCATCCCGGAAGACGGCGCGCTGTACGCCAGCCTCGACGACCTGAAGCACTGCTCCGGCCTGGCTCTGGGCAGTCCGACCCGGTTCGGCAACATGGCCGCGCCGCTGAAGTACTTCCTCGACGGCACCAGCAACCTGTGGCTGACCGGCGCCCTGGTGGGCAAGCCGGCCGGGGTGTTCACCTCCACCGCCAGCCTGCACGGCGGCCAGGAAACCACCCTGCTGTCGATGATGCTGCCGCTGCTGCACCACGGCATGCTGATCACCGGCCTGCCCTACAGCGAATCGGCCCTGCTGGAAACCCGTGGCGGTGGCACGCCTTACGGTGCCAGCCACCATGCCGGCGCCGACGGCAAGAGCCCGCTGAACGAGCACGAGGTCGCCCTCTGCCGCGCCCTGGGCCTGCGCCTGGCCAAGACTGCCCTGCAACTGGAGAGCAGCCGTGGCTAAAAAGCCGAAGATCCTGCCGGCCATCGAATGGCTGGAGCCGCGCGTACGCATCACCCGGGTGCTGAGCCTGATCTGTTTTTTCGGCCTGGTCGGCCTGCTCTGCGGCTACTACCTGTTCGTCGCCGACCTGCACGGCGCCCGGCCCTGGGTGATCCTGCTGATCGAACTGGTGCCGCTGCTGTTGATGGCGCCGGGCATGCTGGTGGGCAGCGCCCGCGGGCATTCCTGGATGTGCTTTGTGGTGAACCTGTATTTCATCAAGGGCGCGCTGGCCGCCTACGACCCGAACCGGCAACTGTTCGGCATCCTGGAAATGCTGACCAGCCTGGCAGTGTTCTGCTCGGCCCTGCTCTACGTGCGCTGGCGCTTCCAGCTCAACCGCAAACTGGCGGGCGAAGGCCAGGTCAGCGCCGCCTGACGGCGAGCTATCGCGGGCAGGCCTCGCTCCCACAGAACACCGAATGCTTCTGTAGGAGCGAAGCTTGCTCGCGATGAACGATGACGCGGTACTCCAGGGAACAAGCCCCGATCAGTGATTGACCGTATACGCCAGCATCATCGAGATCTGGCACAGCGGCCGGCCACTTTCGGCGTGCCACTGGTTGAAGGCGCTCTGCACGGTGGCCAGGTCCTTGAGGCTGCTGGGCACCTTGTCGATGATCTGCTGCGCATTCAGTGCCGCCACCACGTCATAGGTCGGCACGAAGGTGTCCTTGCCGACCATCCGCAGAAAGCGCGGGGCCGACAGGCCGCCCAACTGATGACCGTGCTTGGCCAGGTACTTCCACAGGCCGACGATATCGGTCACCGGCCAGTCGGCGATCAAGGCGCCGAAACTGCCCTTCTCCTTTTCCACGTCGAGCACCATCTGCGCATTGCGCGGCACGCTCTTGAGCTTGCCCAGGTGGCGAATGATCCGCGTGTCCTGCATCAGCCGCTCGAGGTGCTCGGCGCCCATCAGCACCACTTTCTCTGGGTCGAAGCCAAAGAACACCTCTTCGAAGGCCGGCCACTTGGCGTCCACCAGGCTGTGCTTCAAGCCGGCGCGGAATACCCGCAAGGCCAGGGTCGAGAGATAACGGTCATCGCTGATCTTGCGCAATTGCGCCGGGGTTTTCGGCACCGGCAGATGGGCTTCCAGCTCGGCCGCCGAACCGAAGCGGTTCAGACAGTATTCGTGCAGCCACTTGTAATCGCGCATGCCCTCTCCTAATGACGATAAAGAAACGGCGCTCGAAGGAGCGCCGTGATTCCACGATACAGAGCCGCGAGACGACTCAGAGGTTTACCACATTGACGAAACGCGAAGCCGCGGTTTCATCGATCTTCAGGCTGGTGAAGTCGAACAGATTGCGGTCCGCCAGCTGCGACGGCACCACGTTCTGCAGGCCGCGGAAAATGCTTTCGGTACGGCCCGGGGTCTTGCGTTCCCATTCCTGGAGCATTTCCTTGACCACCTGGCGCTGCAGGTTTTCCTGGGAGCCGCAGAGGTTGCACGGGATGATCGGGAACTGCTTGAGGTCGGAATAGGCCTGGATGTCCTTCTCGCTGCAATAGGCCAGGGGGCGGATCACCACATTACGCCCGTCGTCGGCCCGCAGCTTGGGCGGCATGGCCTTGAGCGAGCCGTTGTAGAACATGTTGAGGAAGAAGGTCTCGACGATGTCGTCCCGGTGGTGACCCAGGGCCATCTTGGTCGCGCCGATCTCGTCGGCGAAGGTGTACAGGGTGCCGCGACGCAGGCGCGAGCACAGCGAACAGGTGGTCTTGCCTTCCGGTATCAGTTCCTTGACCACCGAATAGGTGTCCTTCTCGACGATGTGGTACTCCACACCCAGTGTCTCGAGGTAGGCCGGCAGCACGTGCTCGGGGAACCCGGGCTGCTTCTGGTCCATGTTCACGGCGACGATGTCGAACTTGATCGGTGCAACCTTCTGCAGGTGCATCAGCACGTCGAGCATGGTGTAGCTGTCCTTGCCGCCGGACAGGCAGACCATGACCTTGTCGCCGTCTTCGATCATGTTGAAGTCGGCGACCGCTTCCCCGGCCTGACGGCGCAAGCGTTTCTGCAGTTTGTTCTGGTTGACCGTAAGAGTGCCCATGGCGCTTGAAATCCGCGGTGTGTGACGAAAAGCCGGTCATTTTACGCAAAAACCGCGCGCGGGCGAAGCGCCGGGCGCCAGTCGACCGATCAAATCGCCGAATGCGATTACCAGCCGCGCCGACAGCGCGATTTGCTCTAACACCCATGACCTTTGCAGGTCAGTCCTTTCTATACTGCGACATAAGGTCGCACGCATATTCAGACCTTTACTTACTTGGCCGCTGGCCCGTAGGCGCTCCGTTGGGGGGCGATGGCAATAACAAAGGAGTGACTGACTATGATTCATCATGTCGTGGGACTCTTCACCCACCCCGATCAGGAATGGCGAGAAATACGTGGCGACGAAGAGGAAAGCATCAGCCACATGTACCTCACCCACACGCTGATTCTCGCGGCGATTCCGGCGATTTCGGCGTTTATCGGCACCACCCAGGTCGGTTGGGTCATCGGCAATCGAGCACCGGTCATGCTGACCATGGAAAGCGCGCTGTGGATGACCATCATGTCGTACCTGGCAATGCTGGGCGGGGTTGCGGTCATGGGCGCCTTCGTCCACTGGATGGCCCGCACCTACGACGCCAGCCCGAGCCTGGCGCGCTGCATCGCGTTCGCCACCTATACCGCGACGCCCCTGTTCATCGGTGGCCTGGCGGCGCTGTATCCGCACATGTGGCTCGGTATGATCGTCGGCACGGCCGCCATCTGCTACACCGTCTACCTGCTGTATGTCGGGTTGCCGACCTTCATGAACATTCCCTCGGACGAAGGTTTCCTGTTCTCAAGCTCCGTACTGGCCGTTGGGCTGGTGGTACTGGTCGCGATCATGGCGTTTACCGTGATCGTCTGGGGTCTTGGCGTCGGCCCCGTTTACACCAACTGACGTCGCTCAAAAAACCAACACAATCTGCCAACACAGGCCGCCGCAAGGCGGCCTTCTAATCTGCGCAACGACCATTCGGCGCCTGGACGATTCGGAATGCATCGGCTTTGCGGCATACTCACCCGCTCTGGAGAGCCGTTAAGCATGCCCGAGCAACTCAATACCCGCGTCGAAGACTGTTTCCAACTCGCTGAATCCTTTTTCAAACGACCTTTCAAACGCCCGGTGGTCAGCCTCAAGTTGCGCGGCCAGAAAGCCGGTGTCGCCCACCTGCACGAGAACCTGCTGCGCTTCAACCCGCAGCTGTACCGGGAAAACACCGAAGACTTCCTCAAGCAGACCGTGGCCCATGAAGTCGCGCACCTGATCGCCCACCAACTGTTCGGCGAGCGCATTCAGCCCCACGGCGAAGAATGGCAACTGATCATGCGCGGCGTGTACGAACTACCGCCCAATCGCTGCCACACCTACGAGATCCAGCGCCGCAGCGTGACCCGCTACATCTACCGCTGCCCCTGCGACAACGACTTTCCGTTTTCCGCCCAGCGCCATCGCCTGGTCGCCCAGGGCCGGCGTTATCTGTGCCGGCGTTGCCGGCACACCCTGGTGTTCAGCGGCGAGATGCGGGTGGAATGAACCCGGTCCTGGCGCCCTACAGGATGACCCGGCCCTGGCGTAGCTCAGCGATGCGCTGCGCGCTGTAACCCAGCTCGGCCAGCACCTGGTCGCTATGGGCCCCCAGTTCCGCCCCGATATGCCGCGGCTCCGGCAGCCCCTGGGAAAACTTCAGCGGGCAGGCCATCTGCGCCTGGTAGCTGCCATCGCCACGCGGCACCTGGCTGACCAGTTGCCGTGCCTGCAACTGCGGATGCGCCACCGCCTCCGCCAGGCCCAGCACCGGTTCGACGCAGGCGTCGACCCCAGCAAACAATTCGCAGAGCTCGGCAAAATCGTGCTTCTCGAACTCGACCTGCAAGGCCTGCTTGAGCGCCTGCTGTTGTTCCGGCTGCGGCGACAGCCCCTGGGCCGCCAGTTCCGGACGCCCCAGGGCCTTGCACAGCGCCTGCATGAACGGCGGCTCCAGGCTGCCCACCGACAGCCAGCGACCATCCCGACTGCGGTAATAGTCATAGAAGCTGCCGCCATTGAGCACCTGCTGCTCCGCCGCGGGCTCGATCCCGCACGCCAGGTAGCCGGCCCCGGCCATGGCGTTCAGGCTGAACACGCAATCGGTCATGCTCACGTCCAGGTGCTGCCCCAGGCCGCTGTGCTGGCGGGCAATCACCGCCGCCAGCAGGCCGATGACCCCATGCAGCGAACCGCCGGCGATGTCCGCCGCCTGGATGCCCAGGGGCAGCGGCCCGCTGTCCTTGCGCCCGGTGTAGCTGGCCAAGCCCGCCAGGGCCAGGTAATTGATGTCGTGGCCGGCGCGATCCCGGTACGGGCCGGTCTGGCCGTAACCGGTGATCGAGACATAGATCAGCTTCGGGTTCAGCGCCTTCAGCGCCTCGTAGCCCAGCCCCAGGCGCTCCATCACCCCGGGGCGGAACTGCTCCAGGACGATGTCGTATTCCAGCACCAGTTGGCGGATCACCTCCAGCGCCTCGGGCTGCTTGAGGTCCAGCGCCAGGCTGCGCTTATTGCGATTGAGGTAGGCATGGCTGGCGGAGACGCCCTGATCGTGGGGCGGCAGCACCCGCAGCAGGTCCGTGCGGGTCGGCGATTCGATGCGCAGCACCTCGGCGCCCATGTCCGCCAGCAGCAAGGAGGCGAACGGCCCCGGCAGCAGCGTGGAGAAATCCAATACCTTGAGTGACGCCAGTGGCCCGTGCATGAGTACCCTCCCTTGCCGATTGACTGCCCACAGAGTAGGCAGCGTCTCGAGGCCCGGCAATCACCGCAAGCGCCACCCGGGCTGACCGTTGCGCTCAAACCCCGGGCATGAAAAAACCCGCCGCAGCGGGTTTTTCATCGACGTGGTGAAGTTACTTCACGGACGTCGGGGTTGGGCCTTCGGCAACGCCCAGGTCATCTTCTTCGCGAGTGTCGCTGATAGCACGACCACCGGAAGCCAGCTCGGCCTGCAACTGGTCTTCGTCCAGCTCCTTGACCCACTTGGCGACCACTACGGTGGCTACCGCGTTACCCACCAGGTTGGTCAGCGCACGGGCTTCGGACATGAAACGGTCGATACCCAGGATCAGCGCCAGGCCGGCCACCGGCAGGTGACCCACGGCCGACAGGGTCGCCGCCAGCACGATGAAGCCGCTACCGGTCACGCCTGCGGCGCCTTTGGAGGACAGCAGCAGCACCAGCAGCAGGGTGATCTGGTGAGTGATGTCCATGTGGGTGTCGGTCGCCTGGGCGATGAACACGGCCGCCATGGTCAGGTAGATCGAAGTACCGTCGAGGTTGAAGGAGTAACCGGTGGGGATCACCAGGCCCACTACCGATTTCTTCGCGCCCAGGCGTTCCATCTTGATCAGCATGCGTGGCAGGGCCGATTCCGAGGAGGAAGTACCCAGCACGATCAGCAGTTCTTCACGGATGTAGCGGATCAGCTTCAGCACGCTGAAACCGTGGGCGCGGCAGATGGCGCCCAGCACCACCAGCACGAACAGCACGCAGGTGATGTAGAAGCAGATCATCAGCTGGCCCAGCTGCACCAGCGAACCCACGCCATAGGCGCCGATGGTGAAGGCCATGGCGCCCAGCGCACCGATCGGCGCGAGCTTCATGATCATGTTGATGATGTTGAACATCACATGGGCGAAACGGTCGATGAAGTCCAGCACCGGCTTGCCATAGGCACCCAGGCGGTGCAGGGCGAAACCGAAGATCACCGAGAACATCAGCACTTGCAGGATGTCGCCGTTGGCGAAGGCGCCGACGATGGTGTTCGGAATGACGTTGAGGATGAAGCCGACGATGCTCTGATCCTTGCCGGCGGTGACGTAGGCCGCCACTTTCGAGGCATCCAGGGTGGACACGTCGATGTGCATGCCGTTGCCCGGCTGCACCACGTTGACCACAACCAGGCCGATCAGCAGGGCGATGGTCGAAACGATTTCGAAGTACAGCAGCGCGTAGCCACCGGTCTTGCCCACCGATTTCATGTTCTGCATGCCCGCGATACCGCTGACGACCGTACAGAAGATGATGGGCGCGATGACCATCTTGATCAGTTTGATGAACCCGTCACCCAGGGGCTTGAGGGCCACACCGGTCTGCGGGTAGAAGTGACCGAGCAGGATGCCGATGGCGATGGCAACGATCACCTGGAAATACAGGGATTTGTACAGTGGCTGACGAGTCGTCATTGCAAAGTTCCTCAAGAGCACCGTTGCACACCATCCATCGATGCACACGACGCCTAAAGTGCGAACCCTCCTGCACTGGAGGGATTTGTTGTGTAGAACCGCGGGGAACACCTTTCGCTGCTCCCTTCTCCTTGCTCGCTATCGCAAAGCCCGTGCCAGCTTGCCAAAAAACCCTGAAGGCCTTTGGACATCAGGGTTTGCGCTCGCCTTCGCTCTCCCTGCCCCTACATGAAGTGGCGGATTTCCGCCCATCGCCCGACGCTCGTCCTACAATTTGGCGGATATCCGCCTTGCCCAGTCGTTGTCGGCTGTTAACATCCGCCACTTAATGGACGGATCAACCTTCATGCGCGAACGCACCATCGCCAGTCATTTCGCCCGCGCCGCCCTGGGCGGGGCGCGCCGACGGGGCTACGACTATTCGGAGCTGCTGCAGACCCTGGGCATCAGCCTCGAACTGCTCAACGAACCCAAGGCCCGTATCGCCCCCGAGCAGTTCGCCAGCCTGCTGCAACAGCTCTGGCAAATCCTGGACGACGAGTACCTGGGGTTTGGCGACGGCCCGAGCAAGCGCGGCACCTTCGCCATGATGTGCCACGCCCTGATCCACTGCAGCAACCTGGAAAAGGCCCTGCAGCGCGGCCTGCTGTTCTATAGCCTGTTCCCCCAGGCACCGCGGCTGAGCCTGACGCGCGAAGGGGACATGACCCGCCTGAGCCTGGACGACGCCGCACTGTGGGACCCGGACCATTTCCTCAGCGAGAGCCTGCTGGTGATCTGGCATCGCCTCGGCAGTTGGTTGATCGGCCAGCGCATCCGCCTCGAGCAGGCCTGTTTCAGCTACCCGAAACCCGAGCACGGCAACGAATACGACCTGCTGTTCCCCTGCCCCCTGATGTTTTCCCGCGACTGCAGCAGCCTGCTGTTCCACAGCCGCTACCTGAGCATGCCGCTGCTGCAGGACGAACGAACCCTCAAGCACTTCCTTGAACGCTCCCCCGCCGACCTGCTGGCCCGCCCGGACGACGGCGACAGTCTGAGCAGCCAGCTGCGCCGCCTGCTCAGCCGCGACAGCAACCATTGGCCGGACCTGGAAAGCATCGCCCAGCACCTGCACATCAGCCCGCAGACCCTGCGCCGGCACTTGCGCGAAGAAGGCACGAGTTTTCAGGGGTTGAAGGATCAGTTGCGGCGCGATATCGCCATCTACCACCTGCGTCGGGCCGACCTGTCGTTGCAACAGATCGCCGAGCAGACCGGCTTTTCCGAGCCATCGGCCTTTCACCGCGCGTTCAAGAAGTGGACCGGGCTGACCCCGGGCGCCTACCGCGCCCAGGAAATCTGAGCGCGCCGATCAAATCGCCGGGAAGTGAATGCGGAACGCGGCCCCGCCCAGGGTGGAATCGCCAAGGGTCAGTTGCGCGCCGTAGCTGTCGATGATGTCCTTGACCACCGCCAGGCCGATCCCCTGCCCCGGATGCTGGCGATCCAGCCGTTCGCCGCGCTGGAGAATCCGCGCCCGCTGGTCCGGCGGCACGCCCGGCCCGTCGTCCTCGACACACAACTGCGCGCCGTGGAGGTCTTGGCGGACACTGATGCGCACCTCGCTCAGGCACAGGCGGTAGGCGTTCTCCAGCAGGTTGCCCAGCAATTCGAGCAAGGCTCCATGCTCGATCGGCACATAGCAGCGCTCCGGCAGATCGAACGAGACCCGCACCTGTTTGTCGCGGTAGACCTTGTCCAGGGTGTCGCACAGGCTTTTCAGCACCGGACGCAAACGCACTTGGTGGCGCACCAGGCCGCTCTTGCGCAGGCTGGCGCGCTGCAGCTGGTAGCTGATCTGCTGGCTCATGCGTTCGATCTGGGTCTGCAGCACCCAGGCCTGTTCGCGGTCTTGAGGACGCAGGGCCATGTCCTCGCTGACCCCTTGCAACACCGTCAGCGGGGTCTTCAGGCTGTGGGCCAGGTCATCCAGGGAATCGCGATAACGGCTGCGTTGCTCGCGCTCGCTGTGCAGCAGGCGGTTCAACGAGCCGGTCAGGCGCAGCAGTTCGCGTGGATGTTCTTCGCTGAGGCTTTGCCGGGTGCCGCTCTCGATTTCGTCCAGCTCCTGGCTCAGCCGGCGCAATGCCTGCAGGCCCCAGGTCAGGCCGAGCCAGAGCAGCGCCAGGAGCACCAGCAACGCGGCGCCGAACCCGAGGTAGAGGTTTTCCCGCACCCCTTCCAGGGTCAACTGGTACTCACGCACCGGCTGCAAGGCGACGATGCTGAACGCCGCGCTTTTACCGCCCAGCAGCTTGACCTCGACGTCGTAGACGAAAAACTCCTGGCCGTTGACCTCGCGGATACGCGCGAACTCGTTGCCGCGCCCGTCATACCGCGGCTTGTAGTTGATGTTCTCTTCCTGGGTCGCCTTGGAGCGCCAGACCAGCCGCCCTTCCCGGTCGTAGATGTAACCCAGGAGACGGCTGTCGGTCAGGTTGAAACGCTCGTCCGGCAGTTGCGCCGGCATTTGCAGGTGATTGTTCTCGACCCGGGCCGCCGAGATCAGCGTGGTCACGTCGGAGGCCAGGCGCTGCTCGATGGAGTCCTGCAGCGCCAGGCTGAACGCGCCTTGCATGGCCGGCAACAACGCCAGCATGAACAGCACCGCCAGCGTCGTGGCCGCCAGCATCAGGCGCAGGCGTAACGATCGGATCATCGGCAGCGCTCGTTGAACAGGTAACCCAGGCCACGCACGGTATCGATGGGCTTGAAGCCCGACGGCCCTTCCAGCTTGCGCCGCAGGCGGCCGACCAGCACCTCGATCACGTTCGGATCGCGCTCGTCATCGTCCGGGTACAGCTGCTCCATCAGCCGGTCCTTGGCCACCACCTGCTGATGGTGGCGCATGAGGTACTCGAGAATCCGGTACTCGTAGGCGGTCAACGCCAGCGGCTGTTCGTCGAGCGAGGCCTGCTTGCGATTGAGGTCGAGCAGCAGCGGGCCGGCGATGATGGTCGACTGGGTGAACCCGCTGGAGCGACGCAGCAGCGCATTCAGGCGTGCGTCCAGCTCCTCGAACTGGAAGGGCTTGACCACATAGTCGTCGGCGCCGGCGGCCAGCCCTTCGACCTTGTCCTGCCAGTTGCCGCGTGCCGTCAGGATCAGGATCGGAAACGCCTTGCCCCGCGAGCGCAGCTGGCGGATCAGGTCCAGCCCGCCCATGCCCGGCAGGCCCAGGTCGATCACCGCCAGATCATGGTTGAACTGCTCGGTCTGATACAGCGCCTCCTCGGCATTGGCCACGGACTCGACCACATGGCCGCTGTCCGTGAGGCGGGTTTGCAAGTGATGGCGCAGCAGCGCCTCATCTTCAACGACGAGCAGTTTCATACAGCTCTCCCAGGCAAAATTCGACATCTCCAAGGGCGCTCAGGCGCCCTGATCGTATATATGGCAACGCCGGATCTTGCCTTGGCAGATCCGGCGCGCTCAGAACCAGGACAATATTTTAGAAAGCGTAGTTGGCCGACAGGTAGGTCTGGGCGCTGCTGGTCAGGCTCAGCGAACCCTGCTTGCTGCCACTGCGCTCGCTCATCTCGGTGCTGGCATTGCTGCGCAGGTAACGGTAACCCAGTTCGACCGAGGTGTTCTGTGAAACCTGCTGCAGGACACCGGCCTGCACGCCGACGGCATAACCGATATCGCTGTCGCGGCTGAAGCCTGGGGAATCCTGGGTCAGCTTGGTCAGGCCCGCGGTACCGCCGCCGAACAGCTTGGTGCTGCTGGTCACCGGCAGGAACACATCGTAGCTGCCGAGCAGGTTTTCCTGGCGCAGTTTAATGCCATTGTGCGAGCCGGAGACATTGTCGTAGGTGGCGTAGTAGCGGTGCTGGTCATTCTGCTGACCCAGGCGCACGCCCCAGGTGTTGTCCTTGCCGATCACACCGTCGGCGTTCGGGTTGTTCAGGTTGCTGTTGAGCAGGCTGGACTTCTTGACCTTGTCGCTGGTCTGGCCATAGGTAAGGCTGGCGAAGTTGCTGTCGGCGGCCTGGACGACAGCGCTGGCGCCGAGAACAGTGAAGGCCAGGATCATCTTCTTGAAAGTAGTCATGGGTATTTCCTCATTCGCTATGTGTTTTTGGGTACGGAGCCAGACTACCGACCCCGCCCTGAACTCCCCCTGAACACACTCTGAACCTCGGCTGAATCAAATCGACTAGGCTGTCTGGCAGTCTTTTAAAAGGAGAACGGACCATGCGCGCGCTTTTCGCTTGCTTGTTGTTGGCTTTCTGCGGCTTGAGCCAGGCAGCCATCAAGACCCAGGAAATCCCCTACCAGAGCCCCGACGGTACCCGGCTCATCGGCTACTACGCCTATGACGACAGCCTGCAAGGGCCACGTCCCGGCGTCGTGGTGGTGCATGAGTGGTGGGGCCTGAACGACTACGCCAAACGCCGGGCCCGGGATCTCGCGGCCTTGGGTTACAGCGCCCTGGCCATCGATATGTACGGCGACGGCAAGAACACCGAGCACCCGAAAGACGCCATGGCCTTCATGCAGGCCGCCTCGAAAGACAGTGCCGCCGCCAGCGCGCGCTTCAAGGCCGGGCTCGACCTGCTGAAGAAACAACCGCAGACCGACCCGGCCAAGCTGGCCGCGATCGGCTACTGCTTCGGCGGCAAGGTGGTGCTGGACGCAGCGCGCCAGGGCCTGCCCCTGCTCGGTGTGGTGAGTTTCCATGGCGCCCTGGTCACCAGTACCCCGGCCACTCCCGGCAGCGTCAAGGCGAAAATCCTGGTGGAGCACGGCGCCCTCGACAGCATGGTCACCGCCGATAACGTCAGCGCCTTCAAGGCAGAAATGGACAAGGCCGGCGCCGACTACCGGTTCGTCAACCTCGAGGGCGCCAAGCACAGCTTCAGCAATCCGGATGCCGACCGCATGAGCCACGGCGAACATGGCGGGCTGGACATCGGCTACAGCAAGGCCGCCGATGAACGCTCATGGGCGGACATGCGAGAGTTTTTCAAAAAGCTGTTCGACTGACCCCGCGTCGACCGCCCCGAGACCTCAATTCCCGGGGCGGCGGCATCGAGGCCGACGCTTGCCAGGCTACCCTCCAGCCTTACAACCCGGCAAAATGCCTGGCATGAATCACATCCCCACCCTCCCCGCCTGCTGCACCCCACTCGACGACCAGTGGCCGCTGCCCGACGCCCTGCCGGACACCGTCCTGCTCGGCACCCATTTCGATGCCTCGCGCTTGGCCAGCAACGACTTCCAGCGCAGCGCCATCGAGCCGCCCGCGAGCATTCAACGTTCGGTGGCGAAACGGCAGGCCGAGTTTCTCGCCGGTCGTTTCTGCGCCCGCGCCGCCCTGCATCGCCTGGATGGCCTGGACTGCATTCCGCCGATCGGCGAGGACCGGGCGCCGGTCTGGCCGACGCACATCAGCGGCTCGATTACCCACAGCACCGGGCGTGCCGCGGCGATTGTCGCGCGCAAGGAGCATTGGCGCGGGCTGGGCATGGACCTGGAGAACCTGCTCAACAGCGAACGGGCGGAACGCCTGGCGGGGGAAATCCTCATCCCGGCCGAAATGCAGCGCATGGCTGCCGCCCCGCGGGAACAACTGGCGCTCTGGGTCACCCTGACCTTTTCGGTGAAGGAAAGCCTGTTCAAGGCGCTGTACCCGATCGTCCGGCAACGCTTCTATTTCGAACATGCCGAAGTGCTGGAGTGGACGGCCAGCGGCCAGGTCCGCCTGCGCCTGCTGACCGACCTGTCCAGCGAATGGCGCAATGGCAGTGAACTGGACGCGCAATTCGCCCTGCAGGACGGGCAACTGCTGAGCCTGGTCAGCATCCGGGCTTGATGCCCGGACGAACCTGAGCGCAAGCCTTCAACCTTTATCCTGATGCCGTGGCCAGCTCAGGCTGAAGCAGGCGCCACCGAGGGTCTTGCTCCTGCTGATCAATGCCCGGCCGTCGTGCCAGTGAATGATCCGCCGCACGATCGACAACCCCAGGCCGTGCCCACCCGAAGCGCGGGTACGGCTGTCATCCAGGCGCAGGAACGGGGTGAAGATCCGCTCCCAGGCGCTTTCCGGAACCCCTGGACCATCGTCCTCGACATCGACCCGGCAACGCATCTGCCCCACCTGGTAACTGACCAGCACCTGCGACTCGGCGTGGCGCATGGCGTTGCTCACCAGGTTCTGCAACGCCCGATGCAGGTAGCGCGGCTCGGCCTCGACCCAGGCGCCATCGCAATCCGCCGCGGACAGGCACGAACCACGCTGCACCTTGACCTGCGCGCGCAACGGCGCCAGCTCGCTGATCACCTGGTTGATCAGCGCGTCCAGGTCGATGCGCTGGAAGTTCAGCGCCGGCGAACCCTGCTCCAGCCGCGCATAGGTGAGCATTTCGTCCACCAGCCGGTCGAGGTCCTGGATATCGTTGTCCATGCCCTCCATGTACTTGTCCCGGGCCTGTGGGGTAGTCGCCGAGCCGATCATCTCCAGGCCAAAGCGCAGGCGCGCCACTGGCGTGCGCAACTCATGGGACACCGCGCGCACCAGCTCGCGCTGGATCGCCAGCAAGCGCTGCAAATGCTCGGCCATGCCGTTGAAGGCCGCCGCCAACCGTCCCACGGAATCGGCGCCACCGGCCGGCACCCGGGCTTCCAGGCTGCCCTTGGCAATGCGCGTGGCCGCCGACTCAAGGCCACGCAAGCGCCGCTCCAGCTGGCGTACCAATAAATAGACGATCAGGCCGATCAGGCTCAGGCCCAGCACCGCGATCAACACCAGCCATTGCGGCGGGTAGGGATTCATCTGGTACAGCGGACCGATTTCCAGCACCCAGGGCGTGCCCACCATCCCTGCGAACACGCGGATCGAATCGCCGCCCTTGCCCAGCGCCATCACCGTATCGCCCTCGGCAACCCGGCGACGCTGGTCCTCGTCCATGTCCGCGTCGTCCTGGGTAACCAGGTGCATGTCGAAGCCAAAGCCCTTGTTCTTTTTCAGTGCCGCCAGGCGTTCCGGCTGCTCGGCCACCGGAAAGCGCACCAGCTCGTCGGCCAGCAGATAGATAGTCGCCCGCGCCAGTTGTTCGCTGATCTGCTGCACTTCACCGGTCAGCAACAATTGCTCAGGTTCGCTGACCAGACGGTAGACCCGTGCCGCGTAAGGCCCGGTCTGCTCCACCAGGGCCTGGCCGCGCAAAACGCGGTTGCGCTGCCCGAGGTCGAGGCCGGTCTGGGTGAAGGTCTGCAGGGTCAGCGGGATGCCCAACAGGCGTTCCCACACCGCCAGGGCGCGGCGGCGCTCGATTTCGCTCATGGGTTGCAGGTTGTCGGCCATCAGCGAGAACGTACCGTGGGCCAGGCGCTCGCGGTATTGCTCGCTACGCACCTGGTTGAGCAGGTGCAGCGCCAGTACGCCCAACAGCGCCACCAGAATCAGGGCGGCGCACATGCCGCCGTAGATGCGCAGGAATATGGAATTCACGGCAACAGATCGGCAGCGGCTTCGGGGACGAACAGATAACCCTTGCTGCGGATGGTCTTGATCAGCCGCGGGTGCTCCGGGTCGTCGCCGATTTTCGGACGGATCCGCGAAATGCGCACATCGATGGAGCGGTCCTGGCCGTCATAGCCGATGCCGCGCAGGGCGGTGAAGATTTCCTCGCGGGACAGAATGCGCCCGGCGTTGGCCACCAGCAGCCAGAGCAGGTCGAACTCGGCGCTGGTCAACTCGATCCCGGCGTCGTGCAGCCAGGCCTCGCGCAAGGCGCTGTCCACCACCAGCGGGCCGAATTGCAGGCGCCGGGATTTCTCCGGCGCGCTGCTTTCCACGGGTTCGCTGCGCCGCAGCAGGGCCTGGATCCTGGCCAGCAACAGGCGCGGACGGACCGGTTTGCACACGTAATCGTCGGCACCGGTGTCCAGCCCCAGTATCTGGTCCATGTCGTCGGTGCGCGCGGTCAGCATCAGGATCGGCCCGTCGTAGCGATCGCGGACCTTGCGGCAAATGCTCAGGCCATCCTCGCCGGGCAGCATCAGGTCGAGGATCACCAGATCGGGTTGTTCGGCAATGATCCGCGCCGCAGCCAGGGCGCCATTGCCTTCGATGGCGACACGCAATCCATTGCTCTGCAGATATTCACAGGTCAACTCGGCCAGTCGCTGATCGTCCTCGACGATCAATATCTGCCACGCTTCTTGCTCCACGGTGACCTCTGCTTGCCAGATACGGGCTCAGGAAGAATCCGCCCGTCTTTTTGTAATGTGAGATGGATAAAACAATGTCTGGAAGGCCCGATTGTAGCAACGGCAAAGGCCGTGAACACAAGGCGCTGAATGCGCTCGGTAAAGGCGTTTTTTTGTGATAGGGTTCGCGCCCGCAAAAATCCGCCCCGGGCAGTTTTGCAGGGTAAAAAACAGTGACAAACGGTAGGATCCAGCCCTGCTGCGGCCTGCGTGAGGTTTACCTGCTTCATACACAATTTACGCACAACCTTATCCACAGGCTGTACGTTGCAATCACCCCCAAAAACGCATTATCTTGTAGCTCGGCTGCAAAAAAACCCTACATCTAGGGTTTCAGGCCAAAAACCAAACACAAATCAGACAAGAAACTCAAGCGCTTTTCTTGCACTCGTTTGGTGGAACCAATCGGATTTTCAGAAGCCAAACCGCGCATGCGGATGGCTGCGGTTTTCCAGCCCACGGCGAGGAAAACGGTACGGGTGTTGCAGTACATGACTGTCACCCATCAGGAATACGGTCACGAGCCACTGGCTCGCGACCTATGACTTCGGCATGGAAGCGGCGCCAACAGCCCCCCTTCCTGAACTGTCCCGAAGTCGTTATGCCCGGCGTGCGCCGGTTGTAGTGCTTCAGGACGGAACGGTGGGCACCCAAAGGGTGCCCAAACAAACATAGAGAACGTGGAGACACCCATGCAAACCGACACAACTCGCGAGAACCCGCAGGCCAAAGCGCCGCAGGCTGCCGATTCCAACCTGGATCTGTCTGCCACCGCGCCTGGCCAACTGCGAGTGATCAAGCGTAACGGCACTGTCGTTCCTTACACCGATGACAAAATCACCGTCGCCATCACCAAAGCGTTTCTCGCAGTTGAAGGCGGCACCGCTGCCGCTTCGTCGCGAATCCACGACACCGTCGCTCGCCTGACCGAGCAGGTCACCGCCACCTTCAAGCGTCGCATGCCTTCGGGCGGCACCATCCATATCGAAGAGATCCAGGACCAGGTCGAACTGGCCCTGATGCGCGCCGGCGAGCAGAAAGTTGCCCGCGACTACGTGATCTACCGTGACTCGCGCGCCAAAGAGCGCGCCACCCGCACCCCAGGCGAAGAGCCGGTGCAGGCTCACCCGTCGATCCGTATCACCCGTACCGACGGCAGCTTCGCGCCTCTGGACATGGGCCGCCTGAACACCATCGTCACCGAAGCCTGCGAAGGCCTGGAAGAAGTCGACGGCGACCTGATCCAGCGCGAAACCCTGAAAAACCTCTACGACGGCGTAGCGCTCAAGGACGTCAACACCGCCCTGGTGATGACCGCGCGCACCCTGGTAGAGCGCGAGCCGAATTACTCGTTCGTGACTGCCCGCCTGCTGATGGACACCCTGCGCGCCGAAGGCCTGAGCTTCCTGGAAGTGGCCGAGAGCGCCACTCACCACGAGATGGCCGACCTGTACGCCAAGGCACTGCCGGCCTATGTCGCCAAAGGTATCGAGTTCGAACTGCTGAACCCTGTGCTGGCCGAATTCGACCTGGAGAAACTCGGCAAGGCGATCAACCACGAGCGCGACCAGCAGTTCACCTACCTGGGCCTGCAGACCCTGTACGACCGTTACTTTATCCACAAGGATGGCGTGCGCTTCGAACTGCCACAGGTCTTCTTCATGCGCGTGGCCATGGGCCTGGCGATCGAAGAAAAACAACGCGAAGACCGTGCCATCGAGTTCTACAACCTGTTGTCGTCCTTCGACTACATGGCTTCGACTCCGACCCTGTTCAACGCCGGCACCCTGCGTCCACAGCTGTCGAGCTGCTACCTGACCACCGTGCCGGACGACCTGTCGGGCATCTACGGCGCCATCCACGACAACGCCATGCTGTCGAAATTCGCCGGCGGCCTGGGCAACGACTGGACTCCAGTGCGTGCGCTGGGCTCGTACATCAAGGGCACCAACGGCAAGTCCCAGGGCGTCGTGCCATTCCTGAAAGTGGTGAACGACACCGCAGTAGCTGTGAACCAGGGTGGCAAGCGCAAAGGCGCTGTGTGTGCCTACCTGGAAACCTGGCACATGGACATCGAAGAGTTCATCGAGCTGCGCAAGAACACCGGTGACGATCGTCGTCGTACCCACGACATGAACACCGCCAACTGGATTCCTGACCTGTTCATGAAGCGCGTCTTCGACGACGGCAAGTGGACCCTGTTCTCGCCATCGGAAGTGCCGGACCTGCACGACCTGACCGGCAAGGCCTTCGAAGAGCGCTACGAGTACTACGAAGCCCTGTGCGAATACGGCAAGATCAAGCTGTTCAAGACCATCCAGGCCAAAGACCTGTGGCGCAAGATGCTGTCCATGCTGTTCGAAACCGGCCACCCTTGGCTGACCTTCAAGGACCCGTGCAACCTGCGCAGCCCGCAGCAGCACGTGGGCGTGGTCCACAGTTCGAACCTGTGCACCGAGATCACCTTGAACACCAACAAGGACGAGATCGCCGTTTGCAACCTGGGCTCGATCAACCTGCCGAACCATATCGTCGACGGCAAGCTGGACACCGCCAAGCTGCAACGCACCGTGAACACCGCGGTACGCATGCTCGATAACGTGATCGACATCAACTACTACTCGGTACCGCAGGCGAAGAACTCCAACTTCAAGCACCGTCCGGTCGGCCTGGGGATCATGGGCTTCCAGGACGCGCTGTACCTGCAGCACATCCCTTACGGTTCCGATGCCGCTGTCGACTTCGCCGACAAGTCCATGGAAGCGGTGAGCTTCTACGCGATCCAGGCGTCCTGCGACCTGGCAGACGAGCGTGGCGCCTACGAGACGTTCCAGGGTTCGCTGTGGTCCAAAGGCATCCTGCCGCTGGATTCGCAACAGATCCTGATCGAGTCCCGTGGCCAGAAGTACATCGATGTCGACCTGAACGAAACCCTGGACTGGGCACCGGTGCGCGCCCGTGTACAGAAAGGTATTCGTAACTCCAACATCATGGCCATCGCGCCGACCGCAACCATCGCCAACATCACCGGCGTGTCGCAGTCGATCGAACCGACCTACCAGAACCTGTATGTGAAATCGAACCTGTCGGGCGAATTCACCGTGATCAACCCGTACCTGGTTCGCGACCTCAAGGCTCGCGGTCTGTGGGACTCGGTCATGATCAACGACCTGAAGTACTACGACGGTTCCGTGCAGCAGATCGAGCGTATCCCGCAAGAACTCAAGGAGCTCTACGCGACTGCCTTCGAAGTGGAAACCAAGTGGATCGTCGACGCCGCCAGCCGTCGCCAGAAGTGGATCGACCAGGCTCAGTCGCTGAACCTCTACATCGCCGGTGCTTCGGGCAAGAAGCTCGACGTGACCTACCGCATGGCTTGGTACCGTGGTCTGAAAACCACTTACTACCTCCGTGCCCTGGCCGCGACCAGCACCGAGAAGTCGACCATCAACACCGGCAAGCTGAACGCTGTTTCCAGCGGCGGCAACCACGGAGACGACTCGGTCCTGGCGGCTCCAGCCGGTCCAGCTCCAGTGCCGAAGGCTTGCGCCATCGACGAGCCGGATTGCGAAGCTTGCCAATAAGCTGAGCCGATAGGCGCCTGTCGGCGCTTATCCGAACCCCCCGACAGGCCCCTGGCCTGCCGGGGGTTTTCTTTTGCCTGGGAAAAGCCACAGCGCCGGACGGCACCCGAGGACGAAGCCCTCCCACAACTTGCTGCACGCGATTTGCCAGAAGCCCCCATCGCCAGCTTCGCGGGAATGAACCCGCCGAATACAGCCCTGCGGGCCAGGCAGCCGCAGCAGGACCGATACACCTCCTCCGCATGCCATATCCCTCATCGCGAGCAAGCTTCGCTCCTACAGAAGCAGGCCACGGCCGATGAATCTTGCAGGCACAAAAAAGCCCCTACGGTGAGGGGCTTTTTTCGAGCGCTGTCAGCCAGCCATTATCAGGTCATCTGAATAATGGTCTGCATGATGGTGCTCTGGGTGGAGATGGTCTTGGCGTTCGCCTGGTAGTTGCTCTGGGCCTTGATCAGGTCCACAAGTTCGTTGGTCAGGTTGACGTTCGACTCTTCCAGGGAGTTGGACATGATCGAACCCAGGGTACCGGTTTGTGGAGCATCGTAACCCGGTACGCCCGAAGCGTAGGTTTCTCTCCAGCTGGTGCCGCCTACCGGCTGCAAGCCTTGTTCGTTGGTGAAGCTGGCCAGGGAGATCTGGCCGATGGCCTTGTTCTGGCTGTTGCTGAAGTTGGCGAACAGGGTACCGGTGCCGTCGATGGTCAGGTTGGTGATCTGGCCAGTGGCGTAGCCGTCCTGCACCGGCAGCGAACGCGCGGTATCGGCGTTGAACTGAGTGGTGCTGGTCATGGAGATGGTCACGCCGCCGGGATTGGCGCTGGCACCGTTGGCCGTCCACGTACCGTTGGTCACAGTGCCAGGCACCCAACCCGCCAGGGTCAGGTTGTTGCCCGGATTAGGCGTAGTGGCAGGCGGAGTGATGACCGAAACCAGTTTGCCGGCGGAGTCGAAATTCATGGTCGATGCGACTGGAGCCGTAGCGCCGGTGGTGGTCGGAGCGGAACCATCGAGGTTACGACCATCGACCAGGGTGTAGGTTTTCCAGGTGTTGGCACCGGTTTTCACCATGTACTGGTCCAGCTTGTGCTCGTTGCCCTGGCTGTCATAGATCGGTGTGCTGAACTGCTTGGTGTAGGTTTCCACCTTGGTCGGATCGAAGGCAAAACCTGTCACGCTCTGGTCAATGACCGGCGCAGTGGAGTTCAGGTTGATGGTCGAGGACACCGAGCTGGTGGCCTTCGGCGACAGGTTCGAGGTGTCGATACGCAAGTCGGTCAGCACGCCGTTGACGATCTTGCCATTGGCATCGACCGCATAGCCTTGCAGGCGGGCAGTGCCATCGGTGTTGGTGATGTAGCCGTCCTTGTCAGTCTTGAAGGTACCGGCGCGGGTGTAGGTCAGCGAGCCGTTGTCGCTCAGCACGAAGAAACCCGAACCCTGGATACCCATGTCCAGTACGTTGCCGGTGTTGTTCACGTCGCCCTGGCCGAACTGCTGGGAAACGTTGGCCAGGCGCACGCCATTACCTATGGTCTTGCTACCGGTGCCCAATTTGGTGGCCGAGTAGACGTCGGCGAATTCGGCACGGGACGATTTGAAGCCGGCGGTCGCCACGTTGGCGATGTTGTTGCCGGTCACGTCCAGTTGCTTGTTGGCAGCATAGAGACCGCTAAGGCCGATATTAAAAGACATATTCCACTCCTTGTGCCGTGTTAGTCGGCTCTAGATACCAATGGTTTGAACTTTGGAGAGCGCCACGGGGCTGCTCAGTCCCGCAAGGTTCAACATCAGCTCACCGCCGGTCTGGCTGATGGTGACGCTGTTGACCGTCGCCGGCAGGTAGGTGACCAGATCGGTCGCCTTGCCATCGATCTTTGTGCTGGCCTTGAAGGTGTAATTGCCCGGATCGGCCTTGGTGCCGTCGGTCTTGGTGCCGTCCCAGACAAAGCTGGTACTGCCGGCCTTCTGGCTTCCCAGGTCGAGGGTCTTGACCGTTTTGCCATCCTTGTCGGTGATGGTCACGGTGACGCCGCTGACTCCGGTAGGCACTGTCACCGAACCGGTCATGCTCTTGGTGGTGTCGACCTGAGTGGTACCGGTCTGGACGATCACCGAACGACCCACCAGGGACGAAGCCTGCAGGGCCTGGGACGACTTGTAGTTGCCAGTGATGGAGTTCACCGAGGTATTGAGGGTGGTGATCCCTTCCAGGGTGGAGAACTGCGCCAACTGGGCAACGAATGCGCTGTTGTCCTGTGGGTCCAGCGGGTTCTGGTTTTTCAGCTGGGTCACCAGCAACTTCAGGAACGCGTCCTTGCCCAGCTCATTTTTGCCCTTGACGCTATTGGTGGCCGCCGCCAGGCCGTCATTGCTGGTGGTCGGGGTCTTCTTCGAGGAGTTCGCAAGGACCTCCTTGAGCGTCAGGCCACTGGTGGTATCGGTAACACTCATCTGAGTCGCCCCTTATCACTGACCGAGGGTCAGGACCTTCTGCATCATGGTTTTGGCGGTGTTCATCATTTCCGCGTTGGTCTGGAACGAGCGGCTGGCAGAAATCATGTCAGCCATTTCTTCCACCACATTGACGTTGGGGTAGTAGACATACCCCTTGGCGTCGGCGGCCGGATGGTTAGGCTCGTAACGCGCTTCTAGGTTGCTCTGGTCCTCGACCACACCCAGCACCTGAACGCCCTGACCGGCCGCGTCCTGGTTCTGGAACAGCGACTCGCTGCCACCGCTTTGCGCGCCCTGGAACATGGTGGCGAATACCGGATGGCGCGCACGGTAGGTCTGGTCGATGCTCGAGGAGACTGTCTCGGCGTTGGCGATGTTACTGGCGACGGTGTTCAAGCGAGTGGTCTGGGCACTCATGCCACTACCGGCAATATTGAAAACACTGGCGAGGGACATGGATTACTCTCCGCGCAGGGCTGACACCAGCCCTTTGAATTTGCTGTTGAGCAGCGTGAAGCTGGCCTGGAAGTTCACCGAGTTCTCGGCGTAGTTCGACTGTTCCAGTTGGGCATCCACGGTGTTCTGGTCGATCGACGGCTGCATCGGTGTGCGGTACAGCAGCGATTCGTCGCCGCTGCCCAGGCCTTCAGCTTCGATGTGCCGGCTGTTGGTCATGTTCAGGGCAAAGGTGCCGTTCTTGGCTTTCTCGTTCTGCTCGGCGAGCACGGCAGAGAAGTCCAGATCCCGAGCCTTGTAGTTCGGGGTGTCGGCGTTGGCGATGTTGTTGGCCAGCACCTCGGCACGCTTGGCGCGAAAGCCAAGAGCCTGCTCATGAATGCCGAGCGCTTTATCGAAGCTGATGCTCATGTCGGGAAACCTTCGACCAGATTTTTCGTAAACGGGATATAGCAAGCTGCGTGCCAAGTGCTAAAAGCCCGTAAATCAAGGCTTTGCCGGCAGCGGCAAAGCGGCAATGCCAGAAAAGCGGCAAGGCATTTCCGCGAAACGTCAGCAAAGCGGCAATGCAGCGGTTGCCGCCTCTCCTGCGCTGGCGCAATTGCGGGCACAAAAAAAGAGGCCCGAAGGCCTCTCTTTTTCAACAACGACAATCTTACTTCGCCTGGTAAATGATCCCAGGGCTGCACTGGACCATCTGGTAGTGGTCGGGCAATCCATTGAGCGCCTCGGAAGCGCCGAGAAACAGGTAACCACCCGGCTTCAGGGTGCTGTGAATGCGCATCAGGATGTCCTTCTTCACCTCGGCGGAGAAGTAGATCAGCACATTACGGCAGAACACGACATCGAATTTGCCCAGGCTGGCATAGCTGTCCAGCAGGTTGAACGAGCGGAACTCGACCCGGCTCTTGATCGGCGCCTTGACCACCCAGCGCCCCGGCCCCTTGGGGTCGAAATAGCGCTGCAAGCGATCGGCCGACAAACCGCGACCGATCGCCAGGCTGTCGTACTCGCCGGTCTTGCAGTTGTTCAGCATGGTCCCGGACAGGTCGGTGGCAACGATCTGCACCCCCATCTTCAATTGCCCCATGTTGGTCTTCTCGAACTCGTCGATCGACATGGACAACGAATAGGGTTCCTGCCCTGAGGAACAGGCCGCCGACCAGATGCGCAAGCGCTGGTTGGGGCTGGCCTTGATCGCCTCCGGCAAGACCTTGTTCTTCAACACCTCGAATGGATAGGTATCGCGAAACCATAGGGTCTCGTTGGTGGTCATGGCGTCGACCACCATCTCTCGCAAACCGCTGCGCGGCTGGGACTGAATGCGCTGAACCAGCTCCCCGAGGGACTTGATGCCTTGCTGTTCCATCAGTTTGTTGAGACGGCTCGACACCAGATATTGCTTGTTCTCACCCAGCAAGATCCCACAGGCTTTTTCCAGGAACACCCGGAACTGTTCGAAATCCAAATTACCCGTAGACAATGATGCCGCCTCTTAAATCGTGTGACCGCCAGGGATGGATATCCCTAGCTGTTATCTGCTGCTTTGATCCGGTCGACAACCCGGGATGCCAGGTCATCAGGACGAAACTTGGCAAGGAAGTCATCGGCACCGACCTTCTTCACCATCGCCTGATTGAATACACCTGACAACGAAGTATGCAGGATGATATGCAGCTTTTGCATGCGTGGATCGTTGCGTATTTCAGCCGTGAGGGTGTAACCGTCCATCTCCGGCATCTCGATGTCGGAGATCATCATCAGAAACTCTTCTTCAGGTTTCTTGCCCTCGTCGACCAGCTTGCGCAGGTAATCCAGCGCCTGTCGGCCGTCGTTCAAGGCCACCACCTCGACCCCCACGGTCTGCAGGCAACGCGTGACCTGCTTGCGCGCCACCGACGAGTCATCGACCGTCAGCACCCGCAGTGAAACAGCCTTATGCTGAGTCTCGACATCCACCACGCCGACCGAAATGGTCTCGGGCGTCGGCGCGACCTCGGCCAGCACCTTCTCGACGTCGATGATTTCCACTAACTGATTGTCGACCCGCGTCACCGCCGTCAGGTAGTGATCGCGCCCCGTCCCCTTGGGTGGCGGATGGATCTCCTCCCAGTTCATGTTGACGATGCGCTCGACCGACCGCACCAGAAACCCCTGGGTCTTGGTGTTGTACTCAGTGATGATGACAAAGGGGTTGCTCAGATCCTGCAACCCGCCTGAACCGGTGGCCATCGCCAGGTCCAGGATCGGAATGGTCGCCCCTCGAATATTCGCGACACCGCACACCACAGGACTGGATTTGGGCATCAACGTCAGTTTGGGGCATTGCAGCACCTCCCGAACCTTGAACACGTTGATCCCATAGAGCTGCTGCCCGTCGAGACGGAACAACAACAGCTCAAGGCGATTCTGCCCTACCAGTTGCGTGCGCTGGTTCACCGAATCCATTACACCAGCCATGCCAGACTCCCCAAAGCTTAAGTTCCGACGCGCGCTCATCGCTAAACGGCACGGCGCTTGCTTTTTAACTGTTATGAACGCCAAAACGACATTTTCCCGACGCCTGACATCAAACTACCGCAGATTGCTGTACGGGCTGTCGGCTTTGTTTTTTTTAAACCCTGGCCATCCTGCCGTTGCTGACTCGGTAACCCTGCCTGATCTACTTATCGGCGTCACTCAGGGGTTTCTTGAATTCACCGTAGAAGACTATTTAGCCACCAGTCAAACGCCTGGGCGCTACGAGATCCAGGTCAATCAACTCGACCCGCGGCTGCGCATGCCGCACTGCGACAAGGAATTGACAGCGACCCTGGAAAGCCCGGCGCAACCGCTGGGACGCGTGACCGTTCGCGTCCGTTGCGACGGCGCCTCGCCCTGGACCGTATTCGTGCCCGCCCAGGTCAAGCTGTTCCGCGAGGTGGTGACCACCACCCGGCCACTCAAGCGCGCCGGCATCATCAGCCCCGAAGACGTAATGCTGCGCGAGCGCGATATCGGCCAGATCAACCAGGGCTATCTGACTTCAGTGGACCAGGCCATTGGGCAGAAGCTTGTCCGACCAATGGTCGCCGACCAGCTCGTCACCCTGGTTCACCTGGAACAGGCGGAAGTGGTGCGCAAGGGCGATCAGGTGGTGATCTCTGCCCGTAGCGGCACGCTGAACGTGAAAATGCCCGGCGAAGCCTTGTCCAATGGCGGCATGAGCGAGCAGATACGGGTCAAGAACCTCAATTCACAACGGATCATCAAAGCGCGGATCACCGCGCCGGGACAGGTGGAAGTCGCCATGTAGACGACTGGCGCTGTGCACTGTTGCCCCCTAAACTGTGGCCCATGCAGGGCAACAGCGGCGCGTGCGGGCTTATCGATATTTGAGCCTAAAGTTTTCCGGCGTATTGCCGAAAACAAGTCAAGCGTCCAAATACCCAGAGGTTTTTTTACCATGGCCATCGATTTCAGCCGTTTAAACAGCTCTCCCTCACTCACCGGCAGCACGCGCACCAGCGCCAGCAAGGAAACCGGCGACGCCGACAAATCCGCGCCGCTGAACGCTCCGGCCGAACAGGCCAGCACCAGCGGGGAGTCGGTACACCTCAGTAATGAGGCTCAACAGTTGCAGAAGATCACTGACAAGCTGCGCGACCAGCCTGCCGTCGACAACGCCCGCGTGGCCGAGCTGAAGCAAGCGATTGCCGATGGCAGCTATAAAGTCGACAGCAACCGTGTAGCCAGCAAACTGCTTAATTTCGAAGCCCAGCGCTAGCCAATAAGGCCTGCGCCAGTTTTTTGGACGCTTAAAACCCAAGGCCATACATGCACGACACTAATTTGCTGCAACTGATCACCGACGACTTTGCTCCAGCTCAACAATTGCTGGAATTGCTGCGCACCGAATCCCTAGCCCTGCACGGTCGCGACATGCCGCTGCTGGAAGAGATTCTCGCGCAGAAGCAAGCCCTGATCATTTTGCTCGAGCAGCATGGCCGCAAACGCAGCGAACTCCTCGCCAGCCTGAACCTTCCTGCCAGCCGCGCCGGCCTGGAACAGTTGGCCAGCCACTCCTCGATCGGCGACCAGTTACTGGCCCAGAGCGACGTGCTGACCCAAATGCTTGCCGATTGCCAGGCGGCGAACGAACTCAACGGTCGCTCGATCCAGGTTCAACAGGCCACCACCGCCAATCAATTGAAAATCCTCACCGGTGGCGAGCCTCCAGCCCTCTATGATGCCCGTGGCTCAACCGCCAAACTGGCCAAGCCTCGCCCGCTTAGCCAGGCCTGACCCCAGAGATGAGCGCGCCCTATCAAGTCGCGGAACATGCTGGCAAAATGCTGGCTCTTGCGTGTAGTCGTATTTTGTCTGGAGATTGATGAACCGTGTTCAATGCCGTAAACGCAGAAGATGCGCCGCAGCCACCCAAGGTGCTGACCACCCCCTTGGAAATCAACTCCACGCTGCGCTTGCTGCAAGACAGCCATGACCCGCTGATCATCACTTTCCATGAACGCAGCCAGCGCTTTCAAAGCTATCTGGTCGAGATCGATCGTGACAGCAACATGATTGCCCTGGACGAAATGATCCCCCGCGATGGCGAACGCTTCATGCTCGCCGGCGAACCGTTTCGCGTCGAAGGCTTTCACGAAGGCGTGCGCATCGCCTGGGAAAGCAATGGCATCCCGACTATCGACGAATCCAATGGTGGGCGATGCTACCGCGGCACCCTGCCAGACGAAGTGGTCTATCACCAGCGCCGCAATGCCTTTCGCGCAGCCCTGAAGCTGGCCCAACTGGTCAACATCGAACTGGGCGGCGAAAAACTCAAGGCGCCGATCGTCGGCAAGCTGCTGGATATCTCCGCCACCGGTTGCAAGTTGCGCTTCGAGGGCGACATCTCCAGCCGCCTGCAACTGGGCCAGGTCTACGAGCGTTTTATCGCCGCCCTGCCCTTCGGCAGCATGACTGCGCCAGTGGAACTGCGTTACCTGCACCACGAAGAGAAGATCGACACGACTTTCGCCGGTGTGCGCTTTCATAACATGAGCGGCCTGGTTCAACGCCAGGTCGAGCGCTTTGTCTATCAGCTGCAACGCGAAGCCCGGCGCTTCGACAAAGACGACCTCTGAGATTCGAGCGTCGATAAAAAACGGGCAGTCCCTTGCGGGGCTGCCCGTTTTTCGTTTCTAGGGCCTGGCCCCACTGAACTGGTCCGGCCCTGGCTCATCCGGCTTCACTACCGGCTCCTCAGCCTCAACCTCATCCGTGGCCGGCGTCTCGACCGGAGGCTCGGCTTCCGGCGCGCTGGTCTGTTGCATCTGATCTTGCACCACTTGCTCATCGACCCGCGGATCGAGCGCGGCCACCAATGGCGAACTGGACATGCTGTCCGGCATCGCCACGTGATGCAGCGGCGCATCATCGACCTGATGCAGGTTGGTCACGGCTTTCGGCCGGATGCGCCAGACCAGTACCAGGGCAAAGAAACTGAAGAACGCATAGAGCATCTGGCTGCCGAACAACTTCATCAGCACCCCCGCCACCAAAGGCCCGACACTGGCCCCGACGCCATAGGTCACCAGCAGCATCGCGGTCAGCGAAACCCGCCGATCGCCTTCGACATGGTCGTTGGAGAACGCCACCGCCAGCGGGTACAGGCAGAACTGCACCAGCGAACAGAGGAACCCCAGGGCGAACAGCACCTCCAGTGGCACCTGGGGCAGAATCGCCAACGGCAAGGCCACGACTGCCAGGAAGCAGGCAAAGCAGCGAATCAGCAGGGCCCGATCATAACGGTCGGACAGCCATCCCAATGGCCACTGCACTACCAGCCCGGCAAAAATGCAGCTCCCCATGAACAGGCCGACCTGCTCGGTACTCAAGCCCTGCTGGGAGGCATACAGCGGTGCCAGACCATAGAACGAACCGACAATCAGCCCCGACCCGAGCACCGTGCTCAGCGACTGCGGAACGCGCTTGATAAAGAAGCGCGGTTCCATGGGCGCCGGATGCAAAGGCGCCGGGTGAATACGCCGGGTCATGGCCACCGGTACCAGGCACAGGGCAAAACACAGGGCCACCAGCATCAGCAACTCAAGCCCGAGGGCCGGATGCATGACCAGAATCAACTGCCCCAGGACCAGCCCCAGATACGAGGCGATCATGTAGCCGCTGAACACCAGCCCGCGCTGCTTGGCATCGGCCTGCTCGTTGAGCCAGCTTTCGATGACCATGTACTGGCACATCATGCCCAGGCCGACGATCATCCGCAGCACCAACCAGGCCGGCAACCAGTCCACTAAGCCATGCCCCAGCACCGCCGCACCGACGATCCCGGCACAGGTGGCGTACGCACGGATATGGCCGACCCGGGCAATCAGGCGGTGGCCGATTTTCCCGCCCAGCACCAGGCCGAAATAGTTGGCCGCCATCAAGGCCCCCACCCATAACCCGTCGACATGATCGGCGGCCAGGCGCAACGCCAGGTAGGTACTGAGTAAGCCCGAGCCGATCAACATCATCAGCGAGGCGAAATAAAGCGCTCGAAAGGATTTCCAGATTTGGCGCATCGGCGTTCCGAGCGGCTCCTTGAATTGAGTGTCGGGCCATCTGGACGATAGCCCGACTGCGACGGTTCGGTTAAGCCTGGGCCGCTAAGACGCGCCGCTCCCAGGGAGTTATTTCATCAAAGAAACTGGTCAACTCCATGGTCTTCGAAGCGACGTAACCTTCGACGAACTCATTGCCGAACAATTCCTTGGCCAACTGGCTACGTTTCAGACGCTCAAGAGCGGCATGCAAGGTACAAGGCAGAGATAAACTGTCCGGCACGGCAAACTCACCCTGAATCGCCGGCGTCGGTTCCAGCTCGTTTTCGATACCGTGCAAACCTGCCGCCAGGCTCGCGGCGATCGCCAGATACGGGTTGGCATCGGCACCCGGCAAGCGGTTCTCGACCCGCCGCGCCACCGGCGAACTGGCCGGAATGCGCAGGCCTGCCGCCCGATTGTCATGGGACCAGCAGGCATTGTTCGGCGACGCGTAAGGATGGCACAGGCGCTGGTAGGAATTGACGTTCGGTGCGAACAGCGCAGTGAAATCCGCCATCCCCGCCTGCAGCCCGCCAATGAAGTGGCGGAACATCGCGGTCGGCTCTCCGGCCTCATCACTGAACACGTTACGCCCGCTGGCCGACTCCACCAGGCTCTGGTGAATATGCATCGAACTGCCCGGTGTGTGCGCCAGCGGCTTGGCCATGCACACCACGGTCAGACCATGCTTGAGCGCCACTTCCTTGAGCAGGTGCTTGAACAGGAATGTCTGGTCGGCCAGCAACAGCGGATCACCGTGCAGCAGATTGATCTCGAACTGACTGACGCCCATTTCATGCATGAAGGTATCGCGCGGCAAGCCCAATGCCGCCATGCAGGCATAGACCTCACTGAAGAACGGCCGCAAACCGTTGTTGGAACTGACGCTGAACGCCGAATGCCCATCCTCGCGACGACCGTCCAGGCCAAGGGGCGGCTGGAAAGGTTGGGTCGGGTCGGTATTGGGAGCAAACACGAAAAACTCCAGCTCGGTCGCCACCACCGGCGCCAGGCCGTGAGCGGCGTACCGCGCGATGACCTCTTTGAGCTGGCCCCGGGTGGAAAGACGCGAGCTTTCACCGCTCAGCTCGTCCGCATCGCAAATCGCCAGCGCACGCGGCTGCGAACTCCAGGGCAGGCGATGAATCTGTTGCGGGTCGGCAGTGAGCGCCAGGTCGCCGTCGTCACTGCCGTAAAAACGCGCGGGTGGATAACCCCCCATGATGCATTGCAACAGCACCCCACGGGCCATCTGCAGACGCCGCCCTTCGAGGAACCCCTCGGCGGTCATCACCTTGCCCCGTGGCACGCCGTTCAGATCCGGAGTGACACA
Organism: Pseudomonas sp. GM17; assembly: GCF_000282175.2. Lineage (NCBI taxonomy): Bacteria > Pseudomonadati > Pseudomonadota > Gammaproteobacteria > Pseudomonadales > Pseudomonadaceae > Pseudomonas > Pseudomonas sp. GM17. The sequence continues at coordinate 5,746,270 of NZ_CP124732.1, forward strand.
TTCAATCTCGTCAATGCCCGTCAATCGCTGAGCGAGTGAACTGCGGCCATCGGTTGTCATGACTCAATCCTTGTTGTTGTACGAGCCGAGAACGGCGACCCGTACAAAATAGGCTCCGGCTGTTCGGAATATCAAGCAGGGACACTCGAAATACCCGGATAAACAACCATCATCCGGCATGCCTTCGCAAGGAGCGCTCTCAAGGAACTTGTCACAAAACACAAGCCAGCTTGCCGAGCTGATGATTTATCGGCCTGCCACGCCCGCCCTATGATTTTTTCGCCCCCGCCAACTCGCTTGGCCGGGCTCGGCTGGTGAGGCATGCGCAAGGCCCCTGCTGACCAGCCCGACCGTCGCGCCGTCCATCGAAACCCATTGACAGCGCTTACCCAGGGAGCAGCCACATGCCGCTCCCATTCGCCACAGGAGCTCCACCATGCCCAATGATTTTCCCCAACCCGTGGACGCAGCGCTGGTGCCACGCTTCGCCGGGATTCCGAGCTTCATGCGCCTGCCGGTCTTTGATGACCCGGCCCAGGTGCAGATCGCCCTGGTCGGAGTGCCCTGGGACGGCGGCACCACCAACCGCGCCGGCGCCAGGCATGGCCCGCGAGAAGTGCGCAACCTCTCCAGCCTGATGCGCAAGGTGCACCATGTCAGCCGTATCGCCCCCTATGACCTGGTGCGCATCGGCGATCTCGGCGACGCTCCCGTCAACCCCATCGACCTGCTGGACTCGCTGTCGCGCATAGAAGCCTTTTTCCGCGACTTGCACGAAGCCGGTGCCGTGCCCCTGGCCGTTGGCGGCGACCATCTGGTGACCTTGCCGATCTTTCGCGCCCTGGCCCGCCAGCGGCCAATCGGCATGGTGCATTTCGACGCTCACTCCGATACCAACGACCGCTATTTCGGCAACAATCCCTACACCCACGGCACACCGTTCCGTCGTGCCGTGGAGGAAGGCCTGCTGGACCCGCGACGCACCGTGCAGATCGGTATCCGTGGCTCGGTCTATTCGGCCGATGACGAGGCCTTCGCTGCCGAGACCGGCATCCGCGTGATCCATATGGAAGAGTTTGCCGAGATCGGCGTCGCCGCCACCCTGGCCGAGGTCCGACGCGTGGTCGGTGACGGCCCGACCTATGTCAGCTTCGATGTCGACGTGCTGGATCCAGCCTTCGCCCCCGGCACCGGTACCCCGGAAATAGGCGGTATGACCACCCTGGAGGCCCAGCAGTTGATCCGTGGCCTGCGCGGCCTGAACCTGATCGGAGCCGATGTGGTGGAAGTGTCGCCGCCCTTCGACGTCGGCGGCGCCACGGCGCTGGTAGGGGCGACCATGATGTTCGAGCTGATGTGCCTGCTGGCCGAATCCATCGCCTCTCGCCGCTGACTCGCAGATCCGCACCGGTGTAGGCTTTGCCCATCCCCTTGCCGCGCCTGATGGAGGCCAATGTGCTGGGCAGCCTATCCGATATCGACCTGCGCATGCTGCGGGTCTTTTGCACCATAGTCGACGCCGGCGGCTTCACCGCGGCTCAGGCCAGGCTCAATACCAGCCTGTCGCGCCTGAGCGTGGTGGTACGCGATCTCGAGGAGCGCCTGGGCTGCTCGCTGTGCCGACGTGGTAGCAGTGGCTTCCAATTGACCGAGGAAGGCCTGGAACTGTTCGATGCTGCGCAGTTGCTGTTTCGCGACATCGAGCGCTTTCGGCAGCAGGCCAACCAACTCGGCGGGCCGGCACGCGACCACCTGCAGATCGGCAATGTCGACAGCATGCTCAGCCTGTCCTATGCGCCATTGCCCCTGGCCATCAACCTGTTCCGCCAGCGCCTGCCGGAAGTCCGCCTGGGCCTGCACATACTGCGTCCCGACGAGCTTGAACAGGCCGTGCTCGACGAGCGCCTGCACCTGGCCATCGGAGCCTTCCACCACCAGCTCTCCGGGCTGCGCTACCAGCCGCTGTTCGAGGAGGAACAAAACCTCTATTGCGCTGCTGGGCACCCGCTGTTTCAACGCAGCGACACTGACCTGACCCTGGAAGAAATATGCAACACACCCTATGTTGGCCGTGGCTACATGGCTGAGAACCAACGCCCCCATGGCCTGTATTTTTTGCAGAGCGCCACCGTCTACACCATGGAAGCGATTGCCACCCTGGTGTTTTCCGACAGCTATCTGGGTTACCTGCCCAGCCACTATGCCGCCAACTGGGTGGCCAGGGGCCAAATGCGCGCCCTGTTACCGCAGCGCCTGGCCTATCGTTCGACCTTTCACTGCATCACCCGTCAGGGCCAGGAGCCGAAAGCCGCCCTGACCTGCTTTCTACAGGCCCTGGAGCAAGCGCAACAGCAGCTGGCTCAGGGCAGGTAGAGACTGAACACACCGCCGCCCAAAGGCCCGCCGTTGCGAATCTCGGTACGTCCGCAGACACCGTTGCGCTGATGCAGCGCGGCAATGCGCCCGGCGAAGTACAACCCCAGGCCGGTGCTGCCGCTACTGTGATTGATGCCTTGCACGTAGTCGGCCTGGTTATCGATCATCGGCTGCGGATAACCCTCGCCATCGTCATTGATGGTCAGCACCGTCTGCCCACCTTCATCGTGCACGCTGACCAGCAACGCATGGCGCGCATAACGAATGGCGTTGTTGATGCAGTTGTCCAGCACCGAGGCGATCAATTCCCGATCGAAGAACCCCAGTGGGGTCAAGGGATCGACTTCATAGGTCGCGGCAATGCCACGACTGGCGAACACATCCTGATGGCTGACCAGTTGCGCCTCGATGAAGTCATCCAGTTCGTGGTAACCCGGCTGCACCGGCAACTGGTTGACCCCCAGTTTGTAGAGCCCCAGCAGTTGCACCAGCATGCCGTTGAGATGGGCAAACTCGAACTCCATCACGCCCTGCTCCAGCGTGCCCTGGTGCGCCTGCGGCAGTGCCGCCAGCCACTGGGCATGGGCCTGCATGAGCAGGGTCAGGGAGTTCTTCATGTCGTGCACGGTAGAGGCGATCACCGTGGAAAAGTCGAGAGCCTGTTCGTGGGTATTCATTCGCCAAACGCCTTGCTTCGCAGCTTCTGATAACGCGGATAACGCGCGTCGGTATCGGGCATCAGGCCGACCATTTTCAGGCAGGTCCGGCACTCATCCAGCAGTGCCGTGTCCTGGGTGATGTCGGTGCCGTGCAATAGCGACTGCGCCATGTTCAGGGCAATACTGATGTTCTTCGGTTGCATGGCCAGGGCCCGACGGAACAGATCCCGGGCTTCGCCCAACGCGCCGGCCTTGTAGCTGCGCACGCCTTGACGGTTCATGTCCGCCGCCGCGTTGGCGGAGTTGAGGATCGCCGGGTCATCGGTGAGCTTGGCAATACCTTCCATCACCTTCGGGTCGTCGCCGTAGATTTCCGCACAGTTTTTCAGCATCGATGCGCCGGCATCGGCCTGTCCCAGCATCTGCAGTTGCTTGGCCACCAGCAACGCCGCTTCCGGGCTCATGAACTGCTCCATCCCGTCCAGACGCAGCATCGCCTGCTCGGTGAGTTTTTCCGCCGTTTCAGCATCGTTGAGCAACAGGCTGGTGGCCTTCATCAGGCGCGCGCGAATCTGCAGCCCCGGATCGCTGGGGTTTTCCTTGGCCACCGCACTCAGGGTGCTGTTGATTTCCAGGCGCGTGCGGGTATCCAGGCCCCTCTCGCTGCCCTTGCTGATCAACGCATGGGCCAGGCCAAGGTTGCTTTCCGGATCCTTGAAACGCGATTGCGCGCCTTGCGACACCGCCTGGCGATACGCCTTGGATGCGGTCTCGAAGTCTTCGTTGGTCATCGCCAGCTTGCCCAGCAGCGCTTGCCGGCGCACGGCCAGCGGCGACAGGCGCACCGCCTCCTCCAGCACACTCTGGGCGCGCTTGGAATCACCCTCGGCGAGCAGCACATCGGCCATGCCATCGTAGAGCGCCGGCATCATCGGAAACGCCTTCAAGGCCTTTTCATAGATGGCCTTGGCCTGGGTCACCTGGCCACGCTTGAACAGCAGACGCCCCAGGCCGACATAGGCCCACGGCAACGGGCGATCCGCCAGGATGCTCTCGTACAACCGCTCCAGCGCCTCGTTCTGATTCATGTCACGCAAGGCATCGGCCCGGTAGCGCAGGCACAACGGCGCATAACGCGGATCCTGCTTGCACAGGGCGATGCAGGCATTGAGCACCTCGAGTGGCTTGCCGCGATCGAGCGCCTGCAGGATCGGCTTGAGCAACGACTTGCGCTGCTGCAGCCGCTCCAGCCGCTGAGCCAGACTGGAGCGGTTGAAAGGCTTGGTCAGATAGGCGTCCGGCTCGTGCTCGAGGGCGCTGAGCACCATCGACTGGCTGGTCTCGGCGGTGACCATGAGAAACACGCTTTCATGGCTGATCAGCTTGTCGGTCATCAGGTCTTCGAGCACCTGCTGACCATTCTTCTTGCCGTCGCCCAGGTGGTAATCCTGCAGGATGAAGTCATAACGCTTTTGCGCGCACATGCGCAGCGCCTGCTCGCCTGTATCGGCAGTGTCTACGTCCTTGACGCCCAGCTCACGCAGCATGGACCGGACAGAACTGCGAAAATCCGAGAAATCATCGACGATCAAAAAGCTTTTTTGGTGGTACGCCAGCATCGAAGATTCCAGACCCGTAAAAAAGATGAAGTCCGCGGCAACAGCAGGACACGCTCAAGGTCGTCACCCTTGTTGCCCCCGGACAACGATAATGGCCACAGGCCATCAATGCATTCTACATCAACCCACAATGGCGCCCGCCCGCTCTCGCCGGACACTCGGTCCATGGCCCCGCCATTTGACCTGCAACAACATCCATGGGGTTATCGGCCGATTCTGGCGTTCCCTTATAGATAGTTGCCAAAAGCATTCGATATCCTTGCTCGCGCCGCCCGCCAGCTCCGGTTGCGGCAAACTCCATCGGGAATATCAGCCGCGCGGCATCAACTTTAAGCCAGCCACGCCGATACCTTGCAGACAGACAGCAACAGTCAAAACGAGCGCAACATGCAAACCTGTATCCAAAACCTCATCGACCAGGGCGCCCATATCTTCGGCGAGATCCTGGACGCTGACCGCACGCAGGCGCTGTACCGCGAAATGATCGCCGCACGGGCCTTCGGGGCCGGGCTGTTCATGGACGAGGCTGAATACCTGGCCCAGGAAAACCACCTCAACGCCAACCCGAACAAGACCTTCAACTTCCTCAATGGCTTCGAGTCGCAATTGCAGTTCATCGAGCAGGATCCGCGCCTCACTGCGGTCCTCGATGAAGTGCTAGGCGCCGACTATGAGGTAGTGATCAAGAAAGCGGTGTGCGGCGTACCGGATTCGTGGCTGCCGGACTGGGTGCGGGAAAAGATCCGCGATGTGAATGTGGCGAACCTGGGGCCCTATATCAAAAAACCCTTTCGCGACATCACCTACTTTCGCGGGATCGACTTCCACCAGGACATCATCGATTGGCCCCAGGGCCGGGTGGAACTCGACCCCTCGACCTTTCTGACCCTGTATGTGTACCTGCACGACGTCACCGAAAACGACTCGCCCCTGCACCTGATGCCCGGCACTCACCGCTTTGGTGCCACGCTGTTCCCTCATCAGTTGGAACATCAGGAGCACGACCAATGGACCTACGCCGACGATCAGGGGCAGCAGATGGCCTGCCAGGATTACCGGCTGACAGGCGGGCCGGGTTACGTCGGGCTCTGGCACAACTGTACCTTGCACGGTACGCGGCCAGTGGCCAACGAGTCAGAGCAGTTCCGCCTGTCGCTGCGCTACCTGCTGGGCAAGTCCCGGAGTAACACCGGCAAGACCGCGATTGATACCATCAACGCCGCAATCCAGGGCGAGCTGCAACCGATAAGGACCCGACGCGACCTGAACGCCAAGGGTATCGCCCAGATCAAGGGCAACATCATCAATAACAATGGCTAGCGTCACCGCCTTTACCGAGCGGGCGAACCGCTCGGGTGACGATCTACCACCGGCAGCACCAGCAAGACGAGGTCAATGTGTCGACAGGGTTTGGACAAAAAGCGCGGGTGCTGATATTCGGCACCGGCGCCGGCGGGGTCAACTTCTACAAGTACAACCGCCGCCGCTACCGGGTGATCGGCTTCGTCGATAACAATCAGCAGAAGCAGGGCCAGCGCCTGTTCGGCAAGTTGATCCACGCGCCTCAACAATTGAGTTCGCTGGCTTTCGACAAGATCATCATCGCCAGTGATTACTACCGCGAGATCCATCCGCAGCTCACTGAGAAGCTGGCCATCAACGAGCAAAAAGTCGAAGTGTTCCATGGCGCGCAGATCAGCTCGCAGCTCCCATGGTTCCAGCGTATTGGCAAACGCCTCGAGCAACTGGGCTATGAACGACTGTGCAGAAAGCCGGGACTGATCAGCGACCTGCTGTATCGACTGTTTTTTCGACGCCAGGATACCCGGCGCCTGGCCTTGCGCTGGCTGGATGAAAGCGACGAGCACAAGGTCCATGTGTTTCGCCCGAGCCAACCGGGCACCAGCCAGCCCCCACGGTTCCTCCATCAATCGACACCAGCGATCACCCTGGCGTTACCCGAGATCGCCCTGTATCACTTCCGGCAGGGACAAGTCTGCTCGGTGTCCCGTTCGGTGATACTGCCCGGCGGGCAATTGGTGCTGGAGCGAGTGCCCACGGCGAAATCCCTGCAGGCCGACTATAGTGCCGCGCACCTGCTCTACCACGGCCAGCGCCTGGCCCTGGTCAGGACCGGCACACCTGTAGAGCTGGAAAAAGGCCTGCTGATCAGCGGCTGCAACGAGCAGAACTATTACCACTGGACGGTAGAAGTCTTGTCGCAACTGCAATTCGTGGCCGAACTGCCGCCGCAATATGCGGACTATCCTCTGCTGATCTCCAAGAGCAGCCAGAACATTCCTTCGATCAAGGCCCTGATCGAGGCGATCGGCGTTGGCCGCCCGCTGGTGCTCCTGGACAACATCACCAGCTATCAGGTGGCCGACCTGCTGCTGATCAGTGCTCCGAACAATATGATCCCGAACTTCAAAGGCGCGGCACAGAACAGTGCCAGCAGCGGCTTCGTCCGCCCGGAGTCGATCCATTTCCTGCGGAAAAAGGCGCTGCATCTGGCCCATGACATTCCCATCGGCGAACTCCCCAAACGAGTATTCCTGGCCCGCAAAGGCTTTCTCCGGCACTACAACCAGGCCGAGATCCTCAAGCTGCTGGAACCCTATGGGTTTACCTGCGTGTACATGGAAGAACAGGACATCAACCATCAGGTGGCGATCATGGCCAATGCCGAAGTCATAGTCGGCCCCACCGGCGCAGCCTGGACCAATCTGATTTTCGCCTCGAAAAACGCCCGCGCACTGTGCTGGATGGCCGAGGAATACGCAGAGCTGTCGTGCTTTTCCAACCTGGCGGCGGTCGTCGGCGTGGAAATGGACTACATCGCTTACCGGGTAGGCTCGACCGACTCCCGAGAACTGTATTACCGGAATTATCGGGTCGACGCCAAGAGCGTTGAAAACTGGCTGCAACAGCATTTGTCGAAACGGCTCGAAGGGGAGACGCGATGAAAATTCACATTCTGCCGCTGCAGACCCACGGCGATGACCGTGGTTCGCTGATCGCCCTGGAAGAAGGGAAAAACATCCCCTTCCCGGTGAAGCGGGTGTACTACATGTTCAATACCGGTGAAGGGGTTCGCCGCGGCTACCACGCCCACAAGACCCTCAAACAGGTGGCCATCGCCGTACGCGGCTCGTGCCGTTTTCTGCTGGACGACGGTCGGGAAAAAATCGACATCACCCTGGACAATCCTTGCCAGGGCCTGCTGATCGAATCCTTTATCTGGCGTGAGATGTATGACTTCTCTCCAGACTGTGTGCTGATGGTCCTGGCCGATCAACTCTACGAAGAAGGCGACTATGTTCGAGACTATGCCCAGTTCATGGACATGCTCGGACAATGACCCAAATGATGAATATTCCGTTTTTGGATCTGAAAGGCATCAATCACGAATATGCCGATCAGCTCAAAGCCGCTTGCAGCCGTGTGATCGACTCCGGCTGGTACCTGATGGGGCGTGAGCTTGAGCAATTCGAGGCCGCGTTCGCCGATTACTGCGGCAGCCGGCATGCCATCGGCGTCGCTAACGGCCTGGATGCTCTGACCCTGATCCTGCGCGCCTGGAAAGAGCAAGGCCGGCTGCAGGCCGGTGATGAAGTGATAGTGCAGAGCAATACCTTTATCGCCACCATCTCGGCCATTCTGGAAAACGATCTGGCGCCGATCCTGGTAGATGTCGACCCTGCCACCCACAATCTGGAGATCGAAGCCGTCGAACGGGCCATCTCGGAAAAAACCCGGGTGATCCTGCCGGTGCATCTTTATGGGCAGCTGTCGCCGATGCCGCAGATCATGGCGCTGGCCCACAAGCATGGCCTGCTGGTGCTCGAAGATGCCGCTCAGGCCCATGGCGCCGAGCTGGCCGGGCGCAAGGCCGGCAACTGGGGCGATGCCGCGGCGTTCAGCTTCTACCCCGGGAAGAACCTCGGAGCCCTGGGCGACGGCGGAGCCATCACTACCAACGACGCCGAGCTGGCAACCCTGGTCCGGGCGCTGGGCAACTACGGTTCGCGCGTCAAATACCAGCACGATCATCAGGGGGTGAACAGCCGCCTCGATGAAATCCAGGCCGCGATGCTGGGAGTGAAGCTGGCGCATCTGGACAACGATACTGCCCGTCGACGCAGCATCGCCCACTACTACGGCGAACACATCCGGCACCCGGGAATCACCCTGCCCTCGGTGACGACTGCGAGCGCCCATGTCTGGCACCTGTATGTCATTACCTGCCCATGGCGCGATCAGCTGAAGGCGCATCTGGCCGAGCGTGGCATCCAATGCCTGGTTCACTACCCACTGGCGATCACCGAGCAGCGGGCCTACCGCGATCTGGCCAGGACCTCCCAGGCATCCCGGGCGCCGCTGCATGACTCGATCCTGTCATTGCCGATCTACCCGACATTGGACCTGGAACAACAGCAACACATTGTCACCGCCATCAACCAGTTCACCGCCCACTGATGCGCCTGTTGCGAGGTGCCTAGAAAGCACCTCGCAACTGAGCAAACTGCTCGTCAGTCACATAGTCGGCGAGTGCCCGACCGCAATGGTCGGCAGCCTCCAGCCTAGCGCCCTTGCGCAACAACAACGGAAAGGTTCTACGACAACGCCCGGCCAGGTAGGCATCCTTGGCATACATTAAGGGCGTCGTGCCTTTGTTGTTGGACCGCTCCGGGTCGGCACCTTGCTGCAACAGCCAGTCAACCACCTCATAGGCACCCGCATAACTGGCGACGATCAGCGGCGTCCAGCCTTGCGGGTTGGCATCGTTGTAACCGGCAATATTGGCCTGCAGTGCCACCACCGCCTCCAGATCGCCTCGTTCACAAGCCTTGAGCATCTCCGGCAACCGATCAAAATTCAGCCGGACGTCATAGTCGATGGTGCAGAGCTCGACATAATCGTCAGTTGTGCTGATCAGGGTCCCGGCCTTGAATTGCGAACGCCCAGGCAGAATCGTCGCCGAGACCACCGGTTTCCCATCCCAGCGCAAGAATTGATATTCACGAAAGGCGAACGCCCTGATCTGGTTGCGTAGCGCCCAGGCCGTCGACAGCGGATCGATCTTCAACGCCCCATAGTCGATGGCGTCCTTTGAAAAGTAGCTGGATCCCGCCGCACTCTGTGGCTGCGCTCTGACGCCATCATCGACCAGCCTGGCAAACCACTGCTCCAGCAACTGGCCGGCATGCTGGTTAAAGGCGAAATAGAGATCGCGGCAGGTCCACCAGGACGGGATTGGGAATACCTGTTGCGCGACGATGTCCCCGGTATCGATACCCCGGTCGATGAAATGCAGGGTCACGCCCGCCTCGGCCCTGGACTCCAGCAACGGCCAGACCGAGGTAAACATACCCTTGTATTCGGGCAGCCTCGAGAAATGAATATTGAACACACGACTGATAGAGAAGCGCCCAGGCACGACGATCCGGTCGAACTCCAGGGAAATGAACGCGATGGACGCGACTTCATAAGCCGCCTCCAGGCTGATCTCACGCACACCATACTTTTGCGCGGCCGCCCGCAACGAACGCTGCCAACCATCGACGCCTGTATCGTTACGGTTGCAGACCACGGCAATTTCGTCGGGCGAAAATTGTCGCAGAGCCCGCTCCAGGCCAAATACCGAAATATTGTTTTTTCCAGCAATGACAATCATGGGTGACTCCACAGCATCGAGAACTGCGTGTACCAAACGTAGCCGTTACCAGGAAATAAAGACGAAAACCACGTTTGGCCTGAAAGCCCGGAAATAGATGGTGTCCCAGGGCAGGTTCGAACTGCCAACCTTCCCCTTAGGAGGGGGATGCTCTATCCAATTGAGCTACTGGGACAAATTGACCACCGCGTGTACTGCCACGGCGCAAAGGACGGCGTGCATGTTAACGGTCAGCCCTGCTTTTGTCATGTTGTGAGTAGGGCTTTTTAACCGGTGGCGGCCTCTGATCATCAGGCAACTTGCCAGAGCCGCCGTGCAAATTGCATCACTGCAAAAAGCCATCATTGCAGAATGCAATCCGCCATCGTCTAAAAACCCTATCAAATCATTGTTTTTAAAGGGTTTATTAGAGGTTAGACTCTTGGCATGAGCGCTGCTTCCTCTCTATGAAAGAACAGTGGAGATCAAGCCCATGAACAGCGCCCTTCTTCTATCGAATGCCATTGCCATCGCCGTACTGGTGGTCTTCCACTTTCAGCCTGATGGCCGCGCGGATCAGAGCCCCCAGTACAAGGCCCACTACGTGCAACACCAGGCCCCGCAATTGGCTGTGATAAGCAGCGCATCGGAGAATCCTGGCATGGCACAGGTCGCCGATGCCCCAGAAGCCGTTGTTCTACCTGCCAACCCAAGACCCGAAAGCTGGGTATTTTGAATATCACCCCATCAGGAGCCTGTTAATGTCCCGACTTGCCAAAGGCCTTCTCATCCTGGCAGTACTCAGTGCCACACTGGGTTGCTTCACCACTGAAAATACCCTGGGTGATGCGCTCTTGGTTGCCTGTGGTGTTTTTTCCGGCCTGTTTCTGCTGGCGCTGGTGTTGGGACGTAAGATCAAGTTCGACCCTGTATTGCGCTGATCCCCTGCGATCTCAATAGCTTCAGAAAACGCTCAAGCGTCACGGACAGCTCGCTCGAGTTGTCCAGAAAAAACACGGACTCTCCCAGCACGGGCCCGCCCTCAGCGGAAAAAAGAGCGCTTCTCTTGAGTCTCGCCTCGATCTGCGCCGCACTTTCGCGACCGCGGTTCATCAGTCTTTGCCGCAGCACGTCGATATCCACCGTTAACAGAATCGCCAAAAGCTCCGGATAACGCTGGCGAGCCTGATCCAGGTGAGCCCTGGAGCCATTGATCAGGACATGACGCCCACTGGCCAGCCATTCGTCGATCTGCACGGGAATTCCGTAGGCCAGGCCATTGGCCCGCCAGCACAAGGCAAAGGCGCCCTGCCGCTCAAGACGCTCGAACTCGTCAGCACTTACCCCATGGGCCGCCTCCCCCACGGATTCCGCGGAACGGGTGATCACCCGCCGCACCACATCACAGCCGAGTTGCGCCAAAGGACGGCGCGCAGCCTCGATCAGGCTGTCCTTTCCCGATCCGGAAGGTCCCATCAAATAAATCAGTCTGCCTGGCATTTGAAGACTCCATGGCACTCGCAGCCTAGTAAATCGGCAATTTGCCACTATCCTGTACAAGGTAGGAAACAATGATCGGATCCGCATGCATGCCCGTCTGGCGACGCACAAGCGCACCACCATCGGACATCAGGACGCGGGCAGATAGGCGGACCAGGCAATCTTTTCAAACCAGTCCGCATTTCTGATAATTGGTGCTGGCATAACGCCTTTACCCAGTTCAATATTTGTCACAGAATTGACGCCAAGGATCTGGCTACTTTGAGGCATGATGCGGGCCTCTTAACAATTCAGGTTGAACATTTGGCAGCAACGCTTGTCCTAACTGACATCCCGCGGCCAATTCCGAGAACCGCTCCCCTGAACTAACCGGTTAAATATATGCGCCCATTGAAACAGGCAATTTATTCCAGCCGTACGGCTGACAAGTTCGTCGTACGTCTACCCGACGGGATGCGTGAACGCATTGCCGAGGTGGCTCGCAATCATCACCGCAGCATGAACTCCGAAATCATCGCGCGCCTGGAACAGAGTCTTATTCAGGAAGGCGCCTTGGGTGAAGAGTTGAGCATGCGCCTGGACAGCCCAGAACTCTCCTTGCATGAACGCGAACTGCTTCAACGTTTCCGTCAACTTTCCCACCGCCAGCAGAACGCTCTTGTTTCGCTGATCGCCCATGACGCCGAAATGGCCGCAGACGCTTCTTGATTCGACCTCGAAAGCTAGAGCCAGCCTTGTGCTGGCTTTTTTTTGCGCGAAATTTGCTGCTCGAACGCTACAAACACAGAAGCCTGGATGGCAAGGGGATGGAGAAAACGATACAGCCCCATTAGAGGGGCTGCATGCGGGATCAAAGCAGGAAGATGGTGGCCAGCCCAAGGAAGATGAAGAAGCCGCCACTGTCGGTCATGGCCGTGATCATGACGCTGGCCCCCATGGCCGGGTCGCGCCCCAGGCGCGCCAGCGTCATCGGAATCAGAACCCCCATCAGCGCCGCCAGCAACAGGTTGAGCGTCATGGCCGCCGTCATCACCACACCTAACGACCAACTGCCGTAGAGCAGGTAAGCCACCACGCCAATGACTCCGCCCCAGACCAGGCCGTTGATCAAGGCTACCGCCAGCTCCTTGCGCATCAGACGCGAGGTATTGCCGGTGCTGACCTGGTCCAGCGCCATGGCGCGAACGATCATGGTGATGGTCTGGTTACCCGAGTTGCCGCCAATACCCGCCACGATCGGCATCAGGGCCGCCAGGGCCACCAGCTTTTCGATGGAGCCCTCAAACAGACCGATCACTCGCGAAGCGACAAATGCGGTGATCAGGTTGATTGCCAGCCAGGCCCAGCGGTTGCGCAGGGAACGCCAGACCGAGGCAAAAATATCTTCTTCTTCACGCAGACCGGCCATGTTGAGGACTTCGGTCTCGCTCTCCTCACGAATCAGGTCGACCATTTCATCGATGGTCAGACGGCCGATCAATTTGCCGTTCTTGTCGACCACCGGCGCCGAGATCAAGTCGTAGCGCTCGAATGCCTGCGCAGCGTCGTAGGCATCTTCGTCCGGATGGAAACTTACCGGGTCGCTGGCCATGACTTCCGAAACCTGTTTCTCCGGATCATTCACCAGCAACCGCTTGATGGGCAGCACACCTTTGAGCACACCGTCATAGTCGACGACGAACAGCTTGTCGGTATGGCCTGGCAACTCTTTGAGGCGACGCAGATAACGCAGAACCACTTCAAGGCTGACATCCTCACGGATGGTCACCATCTCGAAGTCCATCAACGCACCGACCTGCTCCTCGTCATACGACAAGGCGGAGCGAACGCGCTCGCGCTGCTGGCCGTCCAACGCCTCCATCAGCTCATGGACAACGTCTCGCGGCAGCTCGGGGGCCAGGTCAGCAAGTTCGTCGGCGTCCATCTCCTTGGCAGCAGCCAGGAGCTCATGATCGTCCATGTCGGCGATCAGGGTTTCACGTACGGAATCGGATACTTCGAGCAGGATGTCGCCGTCACGCTCGGCCTTGACCAACTGCCAGACAGTCAGACGCTCGTCGAGCGGCAAGGCTTCAAGGATATAGGCAACGTCGGCAGAGTGCAGATCGTCGAGCTTGCGTTGCAGCTCGACAAGGTTTTGCCGGTGGACCAGGTTCTCGACCCGATCCTGATGATGACCTTCCTGACGATGAGTCAGGTCTTCGACCACCCGTTGGCGCTGCAGCAGCTCAACGACTTGAGCGAGGCGATCCTGCAGGCTGTCTTGTGTTTTCTTTACTTCTACTTCGGTCATAGGCGAACTCCACTCCCAGCAGAGGAGCACGCCGGAAGGATCAATCAGTCAATTCATGATTGTAAAAACGGGATACTGAGTAACTACTGGGTAAGTCCATGGAGGTATTCCACAAGCCCCGGCGGGGCTGACGGGCGCAATCATACACCGCTTGACGGCTTTAAACGTTAAAAAATCATGGCAAGAACAAGCGCTTGCGGCGCAAAGCTGAAGAAGCGCTGAATCTATAAAGCTGCGACGCACCATCCGAAAAAGAAAACACACCCCAGACGAAAAAACTGCGCCCGGAACTCGCTCCCGTTATCGATTCACAATTGCCGGGAGCCTTCGAAAGGCCACATCAAAAGGACAGGCACACGCTGAATACGACGCCAGAATGATTGCGACGTTCAAACAGAGGAACCAATAAAGAAGGGAGAAAACCCAAACGGCAGAAAGCAAAAAGCCCGCAATAAATGCGGGCTTCTTGGTATATGGTGCACTCGACAGGATTCGAACCTGTGACCGCTCGGTTCGTAGCCGAGTACTCTATCCAGCTGAGCTACGAGTGCAATTTGTGTTTTTAGACCAGACCACAACTGGTTGAAGCCAAGTTATTCACATTACTGCAAACAACTCTTAAATGGTGCACTCGACAGGATTCGAACCTGTGACCGCTCGGTTCGTAGCCGAGTACTCTATCCAGCTGAGCTACGAGTGCATTTGTTGCCGCGCATTATAGGCCGTTAAATCTTTTTGTAAAGCACTTTTTCTAGCAATTTCAACAACTTACAGAAGAAGCCAGATTACAACGAACTAAGCAAATAATGGCGGAGAACGGGGGATTCGAACCCCCGACACCCTTTTGAGGTGTACTCCCTTAGCAGGGGAGCGCCTTCGGCCACTCGGCCAGCTCTCCGCAACACGGGGCGTATATTAACCAGCTTTCTCCCCGTTTGCAAACAAAAAAAACGATAAAAATTAATGGCTTGGTTCTTCGTCCTTCTCTTTCTTTATCCGCAGGTAAATTTCTTCCCGGTGCACCGCTACCTCTTTAGGGGCGTTGACACCGATACGCACTTGATTTCCTTTGACGCCAAGCACGGTCACGGTGATTTCGCCATCACCAATAATCAGGCTTTCTGCGCACCGACGAGTCAGAATCAGCATACCTTTCTCCTCACGCATTTCATTTCAGGGACAACAGTCTGCAAAAAAAAGGGTATCGACCTACAACCAGGACGGCCGTAGCCCTACACGCCTAAGTATTGACTAGCGCGAGCAAAAGAACAGTTTTCTGTCACGCCGATCAAAAAAACAAAGGGCGCGGTAAACCGCGCCCTTCGGGCAACGCATCACTCGCCCTGTCGGGCCGGAGCGTCCAGTTCGAAAGCCGTGTGCAGAGCGCGCACAGCCAGTTCCAGGTACTTCTCTTCGATCACCACGGAAACCTTGATTTCCGAGGTCGAGATCATCTGGATGTTGATGCTTTCCTTGGCCAGTGCTTCGAACATGCGGCTGGCAACACCCGCGTGGGAACGCATGCCGACGCCAACGATCGAGACCTTGGCGATCTTGGTATCGCCTACCACTTCCCGGGCGCCGATTTCACGGGCAGTGTTTTCCAGCACTTGCTGGGCTGCCAGGTAATCGTTGCGGTGCACGGTGAAGGTGAAGTCGGTGGTGTTATCGTGCGAAACGTTCTGCACGATCATGTCGACTTCAATATTCGCGGCACTGATCGGGCCGAGAATCTTGAAGGCCACGCCGGGAGTGTCTGGCACGCCACGGATGGTCAGCTTGGCTTCATCGCGGTTAAAAGCGATGCCGGAAATGATCGGCTGTTCCATGGATTCCTCTTCATCAATAGTAATGAGGGTGCCCGGACCCTCCTTGAAGCTGTGCAGTACGCGCAGCGGAACGTTGTACTTGCCGGCGAACTCGACCGCACGGATCTGCAGCACCTTGGAACCCAGGCTGGCCATTTCCAGCATTTCTTCGAAGGTGATCTTGTCCAGGCGCTGGGCCACGGACACCACGCGCGGATCGGTGGTGTAGACGCCGTCGACATCGGTGTAGATCTGGCATTCGTCAGCCTTCAGGGCTGCCGCCAGTGCCACGCCGGTGGTGTCGGAACCGCCACGACCGAGGGTAGTGATGTTGCCGTGCTCGTCGACGCCCTGGAAACCTGCGACCACAACCACGCGACCAGCCTTCAGGTCACCGCGAATTTTCTGATCGTCGATCTGCAAAATGCGCGCTTTATTGTGCGCGCTATCGGTCAGAATCCGCACCTGGTTGCCGGTATAGGAGACTGCCGGCACGCCGCGCTTGATCAGCGCCATGGCCAGCAGTGCGATCGTCACCTGCTCACCGGTGGAAACGATCACGTCCAGCTCGCGAGGAACCGGCTGACCGTCGCCGCTGATTTGCTTGGCAAGGTCGATCAGACGGTTGGTTTCGCCGCTCATGGCCGACAGCACAACCACCAGGTCGTCACCGGCTTCGCGGAATTTTTTCACCTTGTCGGCGACCTGCTCGATTCTTTCGACGGAACCGACCGAGGTACCTCCAAATTTCTGTACGATCAAAGCCATTTCTAAGCCGCCTCAGCCCGTAAAGGGGCGCCCATTAATCAATCAAACTGCGCAGCTCCAAAGCCCGCCACTAGACGACGGGCTCGGCTTGGAACCTTAAATCCCCTGCTCGACAAACGGAACGGTCAGGGCCAGCGCGGCATCCAGCGCAGCGGCATCGACACCACCGCCCTGCGCCATGTCCGGACGACCACCGCCCTTCCCGCCCACTGCCGCAGCGGCTTGCTTCATCAAATCACCGGCTTTGAGTTGGCCAGTCAGGTCCTTGGTTACGCCCGCAACCAGTACGACCTTTTCCTCATGGACACTGCCGAGCAGGATCACTGCGCGACCGAGTTTGTTTTTCAACTGATCGACCAACGCCAGCAGCGCCTTGCCGTCCTGGCCGTCCAGGCGCGCCGCCAGCACTTTCGCGCCTTTGACATCCAGCGCCTGCGCCGACAGGTCGTCGCCAGCGGCACTGGCGGCCTTGGCCTGCAGCTGCTCGAGTTGTTTCTCCAGCAGGCGGTTGCGCTCCAGCACGGCCGACAGCTTATCGATCAGGTTGTCACGGCTGCCCTTGACCAGGGTCGCCGCTTCCTTGAGTTGCTCTTCCGCAGCGTTCAGGTACGCCAGTGCCGCGGCACCGGTGACGGCTTCAATACGGCGTACACCCGAAGCGACGCCACCTTCGCTGATGATTTTCAAAAGGCCGATATCACCGGTGCGGTTGGCGTGGATACCGCCACACAGTTCAACGGAGAAATCGCCGCCCATGCTCAGGACACGCACGCTGTCGCCGTACTTCTCGCCGAACAGCGCCATGGCGCCCTTCTGCTTGGCGGTGTCGATATCGGTTTCTTCGGTTTCCACCGCGGTGTTCTTGCGAATCTCGGCGTTGACGATGTCTTCCAGGGCCTTGATCTGCTCTGGCTTGATCGCTTCGAAATGGCTGAAGTCGAAACGCAGGCGCTGACTGTCGACCAGCGAACCCTTCTGCTGTACATGCTCGCCCAGCACCTGGCGCAGAGCGGCGTGCAGCAAGTGGGTGGCCGAGTGGTTCAGCGAAGTGGCGTGACGCACTTCCGCATCCACCTGGGTTTGCACCGGTGCACCAACGGTCAGGCTGCCGCTGGCCAAGACGCCGTGATGCAGGAAAGCCCCGCCGGTCTTGGTGGTATCGCGCACGTCGAAACGCGCATTACCCGCTTGCAGGTAACCGCAGTCGCCGATCTGGCCGCCCGACTCGGCATAGAAAGGCGTCTGATCGAGAACGACCACGCCCTCTTCGCCTTCACTCAGCACGTCGACCGATTGCCCTTCCTTATAAAGAGCAACCACCTTGGCCGAACCACTGGTGACGTGATAACCGGTGAACTCGGTGGCCACATCGACCTTGACCAGGCTGTTGTAGTCCATGCCGAAGGAGCTGGCGGAGCGGGCACGTACGCGCTGGGCTTCCATCTCGCGCTCGAAACCTTCCTCGTCGAGGGTCAGTTCACGCTCACGGGCGATGTCGCCAGTCAGGTCCATCGGGAAACCGTAGGTGTCATACAGCTTGAACACCACGTCGCCCGGTACCACCGTGCCTTTGAGTTCGGCCAGGTCCTGCTCGAGGATCTTCAGGCCCTGCTCCAGGGTCTTGGCGAACTGCTCTTCTTCGGCTTTCAGCACGCGCTCGATGTGTGCCTGCTGGGATTTCAGTTCCGGGAAGGCTTCGCCCATCTCGGCGACCAGCGCGGCCACGATCTGATAGAAGAAGCTGCCCTTGGCGCCCAGCTTGTTGCCGTGACGGCAAGCGCGGCGAATGATGCGACGCAGGACATAACCGCGGCCTTCGTTGGAAGGCAGCACGCCGTCGGCGATCAGGAAGCCGCAGGAACGGATGTGGTCGGCCACGACTTTCAAAGACGCCTGGGCATCGTTGGTGCAACCGATGGCTTTGGCCGCCGCGTTCAGCAAGCTCTGGAACAGATCGATTTCATAGTTCGAGTGAACATGCTGCAGGACCGCACTGATCCGCTCCAGACCCATGCCGGTATCCACCGACGGCGCTGGCAACGGATGCAACACGCCATCGGCGGTGCGGTTGAACTGCATGAATACGTTGTTCCAGATCTCGATGTAACGGTCGCCGTCCTCTTCCGGCGAGCCCGGTGGGCCGCCCCAGATGTCGGCGCCGTGATCGTAGAAAATCTCGGTGCAAGGACCGCACGGGCCGGTATCGCCCATGGTCCAGAAGTTGTCGGAGGCGTATGGCGCACCCTTGTTGTCGCCGATACGGACCATGCGCTCGGCCGGAACCCCGACTTCCTTGGTCCAGATGTCATAGGCCTCGTCATCGCTGGCGTAGACGGTGACCCAGAGCTTTTCTTTCGGCAGGTTCAGCCACTTGTCGGAGGTCAGGAACGTCCAGGCGAAAGTGATGGCGTCACGCTTGAAGTAATCGCCGAAACTGAAGTTGCCCAGCATTTCGAAGAACGTGTGGTGACGGGCGGTGTAACCAACGTTTTCCAGGTCGTTGTGCTTGCCGCCGGCGCGTACGCATTTCTGGCTGCTTACGGCGCGGGTATAGGCGCGCTTTTCCTGGCCCAGGAAGCAGTCCTTGAACTGGTTCATCCCCGCGTTGGTGAACAGCAGGGTTGGGTCGTTGCCCGGAATCAAAGAGCTGGAGGCTACACGGGTGTGGCCTTGCTCTTCGAAGAAGCGAAGGAAGGCTTCACGGATTTCTGCGCTTTTCATTAGGTTCTTCCACGGAGACTGCGGCCAAAGGCCTGTGCGAAACGTCATCAGACGAAACGACGGCAAAGGGCCGCATTATATCGGCCCTGAGCTTGGGGTACAGCGTGTTTATACGATAGAGACGGTCAATTGGACGGCTAACACTGTCAGTTGCGGGAAAAATCGATAAAAGTCCCGACGACCTGCTCGATTTGTGCACGACTGACGTCCATATGGGTGACCATCCGCAGCCGCGACGCGGCGCTCAGCCTGATCCCGCGTTCGCCGGCGAAGGCCTTGAGCGCTTCTGCCCTGTCGCCCATCGCGACATAGACCATGTTGGTCTGCACCGGCTCGACCCCATAGCCCGCCTCACGCAGCCCCTCCGCCAGCAACTGGGCATTGGCGTGGTCATCGGCCAGGCGCGCTACGTGATGATCGAGCGCATACAGGCCCGCCGCGGCCAGGATTCCGGCCTGGCGCATGCCACCGCCGACCATCTTGCGCAGGCGCCTGGCCTTGCCGATCAGCTGCGCCGAACCGCACAGCACTGAGCCCACCGGCGCGCCCAGGCCCTTGGACAGGCACACCGAAACCGAATCGAAGTGCTGGGTGATCTGCCGCGCATCGACACCCAGCTTGACCGCCGCGTTGTACAGTCGCGCGCCGTCCAGGTGCAGGGCCAGGCCATGCTCACGGGTGAAGGCCCGGGCCTGCGCCAGATAGCTCAATGGCAGCACCTTGCCCTGCATGGTGTTTTCCAGCGCCAGCAGGCGGGTACGGGCAAAGTGGAAATCATCCGGCTTGATCGCCGCGGCCACCTGGGCCAGGTCCAGCGAGCCGTCGGCCTGGACTTCCAATGGCTGTGGCTGGATCGAACCCAGCACCGCCGCGCCGCCGCCTTCGTACTTATAGGTATGCGCCTGCTGGCCGACGATGTATTCGTCGCCACGCTCACAATGGGCCATCAAGCCCAGCAGGTTGCTCATGGTGCCGGTCGGCACGAACAGCGCTTCGGCGAACCCCAGGCGCTGCGCCAGTTCAGCTTCCAGGCGGTTGACCGTTGGATCTTCGCCGTAGACATCATCGCCCGTGGCCGCCGTGGCCATAGCTTCCAGCATGCCTGCCGTGGGTTGGGTAACGGTGTCACTACGAAGATCGATAACGCTCATGAATCAGGCCTCGGCAAGGGGACGCGAACGTCGCTGCGGATAAGGAAATTCTTTCGAACTGAATTACTACGGGCACAACCGCGATTTATCAAGGCCCACCCGGGAAAAGCCCAGCGATGGACATGAAAAACCGATGTTTATCATCCAAACGCCGCAATGCACCGCCGAAAAATATGTGTTACAAACTCACCGCCGCCGCAAAGCCCGGTGGCAACGTTCTCAGGGCGGGGTGCAATTCCCCACCGGCGGTAATTGCGCGCAATGCGCATAGCCCGCGAGCGCTTGGCGACAGGCACCGCTTCGGCGGCGAATGACGGCAAGGTCAGCAGACCCGGTGTGATCCCGGGGCCGACGGTCATAGTCCGGATGAAGAGAGAACGGGATTGGCACCAAAGGGCCGTCTACAGACCTGCACGCGACTGCTTGTGCGCCTGGCCGGTACGTACCCTTAAATCCCTTTCGATTCATAACGCCCTGTTTTTCACACAAACAGGAGTCAGAACAGATGCAACCCACCGCAATCGATAGCAAAAGCAAACAGCATCACGGCGAACGTGTGGCGTTTATCCAGGCCTGCTGGCACAAGGAAATCGTCGACCAGAGCCGCAAAGGGTTCGTCAGCGAAATGCTCGCCCAGGGTTATCAGGAAAGTGATATCGACTTCTTCGAAGTCGGCGGCGCCTTTGAAATTCCACTGCACGCCAAGCTGCTGGCCAAGTCCGGTCGTTATGCCGGCATCGTCGCCGCGGGCCTGGTGGTGGACGGCGGTATCTACCGCCACGAATTCGTCGCCCAGTCGGTGATCAGTGGCCTGATGCAGGTCCAGCTGGAAACCGAAGTGCCGGTGTTCTCGGTGGTCTTGACCCCGCACCACTTCCACGCCGGCGAAGAACATCAGAAGTTCTTCTTCGAGCATTTCGTGCACAAGGGCCAGGAAGCGGCGAAGACCTGCGCCGACACCCTGCACAAGACTCGCGCCCTGCGTCGTCCTGAGCAGCGGGTAGCGGTGTAAGCGTCAGACGCTGAAAGCAAAATCGCGAGCCAGTTCGTTCCTACAGGGATCGAGCTGGCTCGCGATGCTTTTTGTGGCCACTGCCGCAGGCTGCGATAAGGCCCGCAGGGCCTTCTAATCAACCTCAAAAGCGGCGCCCGCTACGCGGTCGATCGCAGCCTTCGGCAGCGGCTACAGATTGCCGTATCAGGCCAGGCCGTCAGCCGTGGTCGGCACGATCAGGATCCCGGCACGCAGGCCGTTCTTCACCTTGGGGTTTGGGAAAATGATCCGCGCGCCCTCCTCCTCGACTATCCAGCGGGTCTGGGCGATATCGTCGGCCAGCAGGTAACCCACTTCCAGTTCGGAGAAGTTCTCGATGTCCGCCGGCAGATGCAGGTGGAAGGTATCGCTGTGCTTGATGATTTCCCGAGCGACGCTGAACAGCTGCAAGCCATCCAGCTTCTCCTCCGCCATAGGCGGTTCGCGGCCTTCGATGATCTGCTTGAGGCGGGTTTCCAGACGCTCGACATTCACCCCCTGGTTCTGCCCGAACGGCCGGGCCTTGCCCAGCTCCAGGGTGAAAGACTCGGCGTCCAGCTTGTCGTAGGTATAGGAGCTGAACACGATGGACGGTTTGTTCTGCAGCAGCACCGCCTGCATGCCCGCGGCCCGCAGGCGCGCCAGTTCCCGGCGCGAGTGCTGGCGACCTTCTTTCCACGGATACAGGGCGAACTGTTCGATCTTCGAACCGCGGATCGCCGTGTGCAGGTCGTAGTGCAGGCGGGTACGCTCCGGCAGGCTGAAGAAACTCGCCGCCAGGCGCTCCAGCTCGCAGGCGCGCAAGGCTTCATTGCCGCTGCTTTGTTCATGCCGGCCATTGAACAGCCGGTTGATGTCCTGCTCGATGAAACGCTCGCCGCGGCGCATGGCCTCGGGGTTGCCGAACAGGAACAGAATGCGTGCGCACGGCTTGAGGTCGCCGCGGGCGATGTCGTGCAACAGACGGTCGAGCAACTCGATCGGTGCCGTCTCATTGCCGTGGATGCCGGCCGACAACAGCACATCCATGCCATTGTCCCGCGCCTGGGGTGGCCGGACTTCCAGCGCACCTTCGCTTAGCCAGCGCATCCGCACGCCGTCGACAGTCAGTTGAGTCTTCTCCGCCGGTTCACGACCGGCGAGGGTCAGTTCAAGCAGTTTGCCGAGGGCGAGCATAGAACGTTATTCCTTAATGGTCGTGCTGGCAGTCAGGGCCGTGCACGTGATCGTCGTCACCAGCGTCGGCCGGTTCCATTTCCAGTTGCAGACTTACCAGATTAGTCGCCAATGGGCGCAGCAGCAGGTTGGCGTATTCTTCGTCGCCTTCCTCGACGTCCACGCCGATCAGCAGCTGGCCGCGGCCGTCCTGCTGGATCCACAGTTCCTTGCCTTGCCACATCACGGCAACGCGGGTGCAGGAAGTTTCCAGTTGAGTGCCGTCGGTGTCTTCAAGGATCAGCTGCAGGGTATCGCTCATTTATTACGCTCTCATCTGGAGGTAAAGCGGCGCGCCTGGATCAGCAGAAGCAGGCGCGGGCTTTTAATTGATCTGGAATGGATAAACCGCGCCCAGTTTAAGGATTTGCGTCAGTTCATCCAGTGCCGTCCGGCACTCAAGCAGCAATTGCGGGTCCGCCAGATCGTTTTCGCTCAGGCGGTCGCGGTAGTGCTTGTCGACCCACTGGGTCAGCGTGCCGTACAACGGCGCGGTCATGATAACCCCTGGGTTGACCGCCGCCAGCTCGGTTTGATTGAGCGCGACCCGTAGCCGCAGGCACGCCGGGCCACCGCCGTTCTGCATGCTCTGCTTGAGGTCGAAGACTTTCACTTTGCGGATCAGGCCGCCGGAGCTGGTCAGGCTTTGCAGGTACTGCCAGACACGCTCGTTGCCGCGGCACTCTTCCGGCACGATCAGCAGCATCGAGCCATCGGCGCGGGACAGCAGTTGACTGTTGAACAGATAGGAACGCACCGCGTCTTCCACCGTGACCTGCGAGCGCGGCACACAGATCGACTGGAAGTTGCCGCCGCGCTTGCCCAGCTTGGCCTGCAGCTCGGCGAGCATCTTGTCGGTCTCGAGGAACGCGTCCTCGTGATAGAACAGCACTTCGCCGTTACCCACCGCGATCACATCGTTGTGGAACACACCCTGGTCGATCACCGACGGGTTCTGCTGGGCATACACCACACCGTCGTCGCTCAGGCCGTGCAGGCGGGCGACGGCCTGCGAGGCTTCCAGGGTCTGGCGCGCCGGGTACTTCTGCGGTGCCGGGTAGCGGGTATCGAAGGCGCTGCGACCGAAGACGAAGAACTCGACACCGGCTTGGCCGTAGTCACGGCAGAAACGGGTGTGGTTGGCCGCACCCTCATCGCCGAACTGCGCCACCGCCGGCAACGCCGCGTGATGGGCGAAGTGTTTCTGGTCGGCGAACATCGCCCCCAGCACGCGACTGGTGGTCGGGTGCTCGATGCTGCGGTGATATTTGCAGTTCAGGTTGGCGGCGGTGAAATGCACGCGACCGTCAGCGGTGTCGGCGCTCGGGCTGACCGTGGCGGCGTTGGCCACCCACATGCTCGACGCCGAGCAACTGGCGACCAGCAGCGGCATCGCATCCTTGGCGGCGCGCTCGATGACCTGCGCATCGCTGCCGGCAAAACCCAGCCGACGCAGGGCGGCCACGTCCGGGCGTTCCTGGGGTGCCAGCACGCCTTGCTGGAAACCCATTTCCATCAGCGCTTTCATTTTCGCCAGGCCCTGCAGCGCGGCCTCCTTGGGATTGGAAGACTGCTGGCTGTTGCTCTGGGACGCGACGTTGCCGTAGGACAGGCCGCCGTAGTTATGGGTAGGCCCCACTAGACCGTCGAAATTGACTTCATAGGATTTCATCAGCGAGGCTCCACGAGAATCTGTTGTTATAGGCATCGGTATCAGTACATGTCTTGAGGCCGTCGGCGCCCGCTTCGCGGGACGATCGCAGCCTGCGGCAGCGGCTACAGGGTTACCACAACCACCGACGCCCCACCGCTCTCTGTAGCCGCTTCGCAGGCTGCGATAAGGTCCACAAGACCTTCCGGCAATCTACGGTGCAACCCATCACCCCAGGCGTACACCCGGCGTCAGCGCGCTCGGCAAGGTCAGGCTCGAGGCTTCCAGCGACGCCACCGGGTACGCGCAGTAATCCGCCGCGTAATAGGCACTGGCGCGATGGTTGCCCGAGGCACCCACACCGCCGAACGGCGCGCTGCTCGCGGCACCGGTCAGCTGCTTGTTCCAGTTGACGATACCGGCCCGGCTTTCCAGCCAGAACTGCTGGTAACGCGCCTCGGAATCCGACAGCAGACCCGCTGCCAGACCGTATTGGGTGTCGTTGGCCTCGGCGATCGCCGCTGCGAAATCGGCGTAGCGAATCACTTGCAGCAAGGGGCCGAACAGTTCTTCGTCCGGGCGCTCGGCCACCGCGGTCACGTCGAGAATGCCCGGGGTCAACAGCGCGGCCTGGGCCTGCGGCTGGGTCATTTCCAGCAGCGCCACGGCGCCATTGGCCAACAGGTTTTCCTGGGCCTGCATCAGTGCGCGGGCAGCGCCAAGGGAAATCACCGAGCCCATGAACGGTGCCGGCTGCTGGTCGAACGTACCGACCTCGATGGTCGAGCTGACCGCCACCAGGCGCTCCAGCAACTGATCGCCCCAGGCGCCTTGCGGCACCAGCAGGCGGCGCGCGCAGGTGCAACGCTGGCCGGCGGAAATGAAGGCCGACTGGATAATGGTGTAGACCGCCGCGTCCAGGTCCGCGACCTGGTCCACCACCAGCGGATTGTTACCGCCCATCTCCAGCGCGAGGATCTTGTCCGGGCGGCCGGCAAACTGCTGATGCAGGTGATTACCGGTACGACTGGAACCGGTGAAGAACAGACCGTCGATCCCCGGGTTGCCAGCCAGGGCGATGCCGGTTTCCCGCGCACCTTGCAGCAGGTTCAGAACGCCCGCCGGCAGGCCGGCTTCGATCCAGCACTTGACGGTCAGCTCGGCGACTTTCGGGGTCAGCTCGCTGGGCTTGAACAGCACGCTGTTACCCGCCAGCAGCGCAGGAACGATATGCCCGTTAGGCAGATGGCCTGGGAAGTTGTAAGGGCCGAACACCGCCACCACGCCATGGGGCTTGTGGCGCAATACTGCGGTGGCGTCGCCCAGCGGGCCGCTCTTCTCACCGGTGCGTTCACGGTAGCTCTGCACCGAAATCGCGATCTTGTTGACCATGCTGGTCACTTCGGTGACGGCTTCCCACAGCGGCTTGCCGGTTTCCTCGCCGATGCAGCGCGCCAGTTCGTCGGCATGGCTTTTCAGGCTGGCGGCAAAGGCTTCCAGCACCGCGATCCGCTCGTCCAGCGACCGCTTGGCCCAGGCCGGGAATGCCTGGCGCGCGGCCTGCACCGCACTTTCAACCTGGGCGACGGTGGCGCCGTTGCCCGACCACAGCACCTGCTGGGTCACCGGATTCAAGGATTCAAAGGCTTCGCCCTGGCCTGGCAGCCATTGGCCTGCGATGTACAGCGTGTTCATTATTTCGACTCCCGGGAAGCAGACAGCGCAACGGCACGGACCTGATCGCCCGCATTGAGTTGCAGGCGTTTGGCGGTCAGTGCATCAACCACCAGGGTGCCCGACGCGAAGCGCGCGGGTGCGGCGGTGATCCGGCAATCCTCGCGCTTGCGGTTATGAATCAGGAAAGGCGTGGCGTCGTCGCCCGGCGTGCCGATGGCCAACACCAGCGCCTGGCTGTCGCGCACCGCGCGGATCTTGGCGGTTTCGCACTCCACCGCCGGGCCGGCGTCGAAGATGTCGACGTAACCCTGGTAGCTGAAGCCCTCGCTCTTGAGCATGGCCAGTGCCGGCTCGGTATCGGTGTGCACCTTGCCGATCACGTTGCGCGCGCCCTCGGAGAGGAAGCAGGTGTACAGCGGGAACTTCGGCATCAGTTCGGCGATGAACGCCTTGTTACCCACGCCGGTCAGGTAGTCGGCCTGGCTGAACTCCATCTTGAAGAAGTGCCGGCCCAGGCTTTCCCAGAATGGCGAGCGCCCGGCTTCATCGGACATGCCGCGCATCTCGGCGATGATCTTGTTGCCGAACAGCTGCGGGAATTCGGCGATGAACAGCATGCGTGCCTTGGCCAGCATGCGGCCGTTGAGGCCGGTGCGGTAATCGGCATGCAGGAACAGCGAGCACAGCTCGGAATTGCCGGTCAGGTCGTTGGCCAGGAACAGCGTCGGAATCTCGCGGTAGATGTTCAGCTCCTGGGAGGCGCTGACGGTCAGGCCGACCCGGAAGTTGTACCAGGGCTCGCGCAGGCCAACGGCGCCGGCGATCGCGGAAATCCCCACCACGCGGCCGTTGTCGTCCTCGAGCACGAACAGATAATCCGCATCGCCCCGCTCGGCTTCGCCACGGAAGGTCTTTTCCGCCCAGCCCACGCGGTGTTTCAGGCGTTCTTCGTTGGCCGGCAAGGTGGTAAGGCCAGTACCGGTGCTGCGGGCCAGGTCGATCAGAGCGGGTAAGTCGCTGCTGCGTACGGGACGAACGATCATGCTATCTCCTCAGACGGGCGCCGCTGACGGCCCCCGCGAAACTCGCTGCTTTCCAGGATTCTTCCGGCATTTGCCGCAGCCGTTAAACCGCCACCAGGCGCACGCTGGCACCTTCGCCGACGCCCAGGGCTTCGGCCGCTTGCAGATCCAGGGTCACCGGCTTGCCCGGCGCGTAATCCAGCTCCAGCATCACCGCGCGGTAATCCTGCAACTGCGCATTGGCGACCAGGTACTGGCGTCCGCCGCCCTTGGCGACCTCGCCGATCTTCACCGGCACCACGCGGCTCTGGGCGATCGAGCGGATCCCCGAGACCCGGGCGTGCAGGGTCGGGCCACCGTCGAAGATGTCGATGTAATGGTCGGTCTCGAAGCCTTCGCGCATCAGGATGTCGAAGGTGATCTGCGCCCGCGGGTGCACCTGGCCCATGGCTTCCTGCGCGGCATCCGGCAGCAGCGGCACATAGATCGGGTAGTGCGGCATCAGCTCGGCGAGGAAGGTGCGGCTTTTCAGCCCGCACAGACGCTCGGCGGCGGCGTAGTTGAGGTCGAAGAAGTTGCGGCCGATGGCGTCCCAGAACGGCGAGTCGCCGTTCTCGTCGCTGTAGCCGACGATCTCGGTCACCACCGAATCGGCGAAACGCTCCGGGTGGCTGGCGACGAACAGCAGGCGACCGCGGGAATTGAGTTCCGACCACGGCGAACCCACCAGCTCCGGGACCACATAGAAGCTGGTCAGCAGGCTGTTGCCGGTCAGGTCGTGGCACTGGGAAAGCACGTGGATCTTGTTGTGGATCTTCAGCTCGCGGGAGGCGTGCACGAAGGTCTCGTTACGGAAGCTGTAGAACGGCTCGGAGTAACCGGCCGAGGCGACGATGGCCGAGCAACCGACCAGCTTGCCGGTTTCGGTGTCCTCAAGGACGAAGAAGTAGCTCTCCTCGCCATTGAAGCTCACCTCGGCGGCGAACGAAGCCTCGCTTGCGGCGATCTTGTCGCTCAGGCGTTCCACGTCATCCGGCAAGGAAGTGACACCAATCGGGCTGTCCGCAGCCAGACGCTGTACCTCGCCCAGATCAGCCATTTGCGCGGGGCGCATCACCAGCATGGTGTCACTCCTTACTCGAAACAGGCCGGCCAGGAGGCCGACTCAGGGAAAAAAATGCCGGGACAGCCCGGCACCGAAAATAGGGCTCGACGCTTGCCCTGAAAGCAAGCGCCGAGGAGTACCGCGGCCCGAATCAGGCCTGGGTCAGCTTGGCGACCGCGCGCTCGAAGCGCTGCAGGCCTTCTTCGATGTCCGCCTCTTCGACCACCAGGCTCGGGGCGAAACGCACCACGTCCGGGCCGGCCTGGAGGATCATCAGGTTTTCTTTTTCAGCGGCGTTGAACACGTCCTTGGCCTTGCCTTTCCAGGCATCGCTGAGCACGCAACCGAGCAGCAGGCCCAGGCCACGCACTTCGGTGAACAGGCCGTACTTCTCGCCGATCTGCAGCAGGCGGGTCTTGAAGCGATCGTGCTTGGCCTTCACACCGTTCAGCACTTCGGGCGTGTTGATCACGTCGATCACAGCGCCGGCCACCGCGCATGCCAGCGGGTTGCCGCCGTAGGTGGTGCCGTGGGTACCGACCACCAGGTGCTTGGCCAGCGCCTCGGTGGTCAGCATCGCAGCAATCGGGAAACCGCCGCCCAGGCTCTTGGCGCTGGTCAGGATGTCCGGGGTCACGCCGTAGTGCATATAGGCGAACAGCTCGCCGCTGCGGCCCATGCCGGTCTGCACTTCGTCGAACACCAGCAGCGCGTTGTGCGCGTCGCACAGCTCGCGGGCGCCTTGCAGGTAAGCCTGCTCGGCCGGCAACACACCGCCTTCGCCCTGGATCGGCTCCAGTACCACCGCGCAGGTCTTGTCCGAAATCGCCGCTTTCAATGCCGCCAGATCGTTGTAAGGAACGTGGGTGATACCGGTGATTTTAGGACCGAAGCCATCGGAGTATTTCGACTGGCCGCCGACGTTCACGGTGAACAGGGTGCGACCGTGGAAGCTGTTGAGGGCCGCGATGATTTCGTATTTTTCCGCGCCGAAACGATCGAAAGCAACACGACGGGCCAGCTTGAAGGCGGCCTCGTTGGCCTCGGCCCCGGAGTTGCAAAAGAACGCGCGCTCGGCAAAGGTGGCATCGACCAGCTTGTGGGCCAGGCGCAGGGCCGGCTCGTTGGTGAAGACGTTGGATACATGCCACAGCTTGTTGGCCTGCTCGGTCAGCGCCGCGACCAGCGCCGGATGGGCGTGGCCCAGTACGTTGACCGCGATCCCGCCGGCAAAGTCGATCAGCTCTCGGCCCGACTGATCCCAGACTCGGGAACCCGCGCCACGCACAGGAATGAAAGCCGCAGGTGCATAGTTGGGAACCATGACCTGATCGAAATCGGCGCGTTGCACCGGAGCTTGCTCAACGGACATCGGAGTCTCCTGAAGAGGAACGCCTGCCTGAAACTGGCGAGCGATGGGGGGGATTGTAAGGACAGTTTTCTGCCCGGCCTTGTCGCCAAGCGACAACTTCTTATAGCGCCAACCCCGGTTTTACGCGGGTTTACGGCAATGCGACAAATAGCGTCGCAAAGGCGCAGTTTAAACTGCTGGAGGCTTTAACGGCAGGATTGTCCAACGATTTGCGCCACACATTACGGCGCCATCGCGAGCAAGCTTCGCTCCTACAGAAGAATGCATTCCGTGTAGGAGCGAAGCTTGCTCGCGATAGCAATTTGACAGG
The DNA here is from genome assembly GCF_000282175.2 of Pseudomonas sp. GM17. Classification (NCBI taxonomy): domain Bacteria; kingdom Pseudomonadati; phylum Pseudomonadota; class Gammaproteobacteria; order Pseudomonadales; family Pseudomonadaceae; genus Pseudomonas; species Pseudomonas sp. GM17. The sequence continues at coordinate 5,776,206 of NZ_CP124732.1, forward strand.
TAAAACGAAGAGGTGGATTAACCGCGCTCGGAAGGCACCGAAGACAGTTCGAACGGGCTGCTGCTGCGCCGCTGGTTGCGGTCCTCCCGCGGCGTGGCGCCGAAGAAGTTGCGGTAGGCGCTGGAGAAATGCGGCCCCGAGGAGAAACCGCAGGACAGGCCGATCTGGATGATCGATTTGCTGGTCTGCATCAGCATCTGCCGCGCCTTGTTCAGGCGCAATTCCAGGTAGTACTGGCTCGGCACACGATTGAGGTATTGCTTGAAAATCCGCTCCAACTGCCGACGCGAGACGCACACATGCTGGGCGATTTCGTCGGTGGTCAGCGGCTCCTCGATATTGGCCTCCATCAGCAGCACCGCCTGGGTCAGCTTCGGGTGACTGGAGCCCAGGCGGTTCTGCAACGGAATGCGTTGGCGCTCGCCGCCTTCGCGGATCCGCTCGACCACCAGTTCTTCCGAGACCGCGCCGGCCAGTTCCGCGCCGTGGTCACGGGCCAGCACCGCCAGCAACAGATCCAGCACCGACATCCCGCCGCAGGCCGTCAGGCGATCGCGATCCCAATCGAACAGATGGCTGGTGGCGATGACCTTGGGGAAACGCTCGGCGAAATCGTCCTGCCAGCGCCAGTGCACCGCCGCCCGATAACCGTCGAGGAACCCCAACTGCGCCAGGGGGTACACGCCGGCGGACAAGCCGCCGATCACACAGCCGGCACGCACCAGTTGCTTGAGCGCGCTGCTCAGGGCCGGCGCCAGGGTGGCAGGCGGCTCATCGGCCAGCAGGAACAGTTTCTGGCAGCCTTCGAGCTTGCCCGACCAGGGCTCACCGGGCAGTTGCCAGGCGCCGTCGGCCGGAGCCTCGGCCTGCAGGAAGGCCAGTTCGTAGACCACTTCCGGATGCACGCGCTGAGCGACACGCAAGGCCTCCTCGGCCAGCGCCAGCGTCAAGGCTTTAGTGCTGGGCCAAATCAGGAAACCAATTCGATGGGCAGTCATGGCGGGCAATCCGAAACGAAAACAGTGTTAGAGGCCAAAGGCGGCTGCAACCAAATTAGACCATCTGGCGCGCGGCGCGCAGCATGACCTAATTTGGTGCATTACGGGAGCGATTTACTTCAGGCTGCCCGAGAGGAATTGTTGCAAACGTTCCGATTGCGGATTGACCAGCACTTCGCGCGGGTTGCCGCTCTCTTCCACCAGGCCCTTGTGCAGGAATATCAGCTGGTTCGAGACTTCACGGGCAAAGCCCATTTCGTGGGTCACCACCACCATGGTCCGGCCTTCCTGGGCCAGGGCCTGCATCACTTTCAGCACGTCGCCCACCAGCTCGGGGTCGAGCGCCGAAGTCGGCTCGTCGAACAGCATGACCTCAGGCTCCATCGCCAGCGCCCGGGCGATCGCCACGCGCTGCTGCTCACCGCCGGACATGTGGCCCGGGTAGGCATCCTTGCGATGCGCCACGCCGACCTTGGCCAGGTAGTGTTCGGCCTTTTCACGGGCTTCGGCCTTGGGTACGCCGAGCACATGCACCGGCGCTTCCATGATGTTTTCGATGGCGGTCATGTGCGACCACAGATTGAAATGCTGGAACACCATCGACAGGCGCGAACGCATGCGCTGCAACTGTTTTGGATCGGCCGCCTTCAGGGCGCCATCCTTGTTCGCCACCAGCTTCAACTCTTCATTGTTCAGCAGGATCTTGCCGGCGTGCGGCTGCTCCAGCAGGTTGATGCAACGCAGGAAGGTGGATTTGCCGGAGCCACTGGAGCCGATGATGCTGATCACATCGCCAGCCGCCGCTTTCAGGGACACGCCCTTGAGCACTTCGTGACTGCCATAGCGTTTATGCAGGTCTTGGACTTCAAGTTTGTACATGCTGTCGGTTCTCACAAAAGCAGTCAGTCGTTGAGCAAGCGCCCGTGCCGCAGCGCTTCGCGCCCCGCCACCTTGGCCAGCCAGAAACCGGGTTGGGCGTAACGCAGCCGCTCAACGGCGAACAACACGCCGCTGGTGCCAGCACACAGGGTGCTGACCCGATCGGATAAGGGATCAATCACTTCAAAAATCGGCTCGCCCTTCTCCACCCAGCTACCGGCCGGACGCAGAAAACTCACCACGCCGGGATGCGGCGCAAACAACAATTCGGTGCCTTCGAAAGGCATGGCCTCACACGCTTCATGCTGCGGCGCCGGCCATTCGCCCGCGATCAGCCCCTGCTCGGCGAGGAACGCCAGGATGCCTTCGGCGTGCGCCTCGGCTTGCGGGCGACCGGTGTCGGCCTGACCGCCCAGCTCGAGGGTGGTCGCCAGGCAGGCCAGCGGAATCTGCGCCTGCGGGAACTGGCGCGACAGGCGCAGCCAGGGCAGCGAACAGGCCTCGTCGAACGAGCTGCCGCCGGAGTCTTCCGCCAGCAAGCCGACCCGCACGTTCAGATGGGCTGCCAGCGAACGCCACTGCGGCCAATGCTGCGGCAAGGCGTACATATGCAGCGCCGCTTCCGTATCACAGTGCAGGTCCAGCACCACGTCCGCGGTGCAGGCATGACTCAGGAGAATACGCTGCATGCCTTGCAGCTGGCTCGATGGCGCCGGCAGTTCAGCCAGCACATCACTCATGGCCTGGCGAATCACCTGGATATTGGCGTGCGGGTCATCCCCCAGGCACCCTTCCAGGCGAGCCGCGACTGGCACACTCAGCTCGACGAAATCGCGATTGAAGTTCTTGCCACTACCGGCCTCGAACCGCCCCTGGTGATTGCCCTGCAACAGCTGCCCCAGGCCCATCGGGTTGGCCACCGGCACCAGTTCGATCACGCCGTTCAGCGCGCCCTGGGCTTCCAGTTCGGCCAGGCGCTTTTTCAGCTCCCAGGCGGTGCGCATCCCGGGCAGTTCGTCCGCATGCAGGCTGGCCTGGATATAGGCCTTGCGCTCGCCGTGGCCGAAACGGAACACCGAGATCTGCCGCTCGCTGCCCAGGTGGCTCCATGGCAATGCGTGGTCAATGCGCTCCATATCAGTGCTTCCGCGGCGCCAGGTAACGCAGCCAGCGGCCTTCGGCCAGCTTGAACAGGCGCACCAGGATAAAGGTCAGGCACAGGTAGAACACGCCGGCGGTGATGTAGGCCTCGAACGGCAGGTAGTACTGCGCGTTGACCGTACGGGCCGCACCGGTGATGTCGATCAGGGTCACGATGGAGGCCAGGCTGGTGGTCTGCAGCATCATGATCACTTCATTGCTGTACTGCGGCAGCGCCCGGCGCAAGGCCGACGGCAGCAGGATGCGGGCATACATTTTGTAGCGCGACATGCCCATGGCCTTGGCCGCTTCGATCTCGCCGTTCGGCGTGGCCTTGAGGCTGCCGGCGATGATTTCGGCGGTGTAGGCGCTGGTGTTGATGGCGAACGCCAGGCACGCACAGAAGGTCGCACTGGACAGCCAAGGCCAGAGGAAGCTCTGACGCACCACATCGAACTGCGCCAGGCCGTAGTAGATCAGGAACAGTTGTACCAGCATCGGCGTGCCGCGGATCACATAGGTGTAGAGCCAGGCGCTGAGGTTGACGATCGGCTGCTTGGACACCCGCATCAACCCCAGGGGCAGCGCCGCCAGCAGGCCGAAGAACAGCGACAGGGCCAAGAGTTTCAGGGTGGTCAGCAAGCCGCTGAAATACAGCGGCAAGGCCTCATAGATGACGTTGTAGTCGAAGATCATAGATCAGCCGCCCTTACGCCTACCGAGTAGCGCTTCTCAAGGTGACGCAATGCCAGCAACGAGACACTGGTGATCACCAGGTACATCGCCGCCACCGCGAGGAAGAAGGTGAAAGGCTCACGGGTGGCGTCAGCCGCCTGCTTGGCCTTGAACATCATGTCTTGCAGGCCCACCACCGAAATCAGCGCGGTGGCCTTGGTCAGTACCAGCCAGTTGTTGGTAAAGCCCGGAATCGCCAGACGGATCATCTGCGGCACCAGCACCCGGAAGAACACCTGGAAGCTGTTCATGCCATAGGCCATGCCCGCTTCCGCCTGCCCCTTGGGAATCGCCATGAAGGCACCGCGGAAGGTTTCCGACAGGTAGGCACCGAAGATGAAGCCCAGGGTGCCGATACCGGCAGCCAGCGGGTTCAGGTCGATGTAGTCGTCGTAACCCAGCATGGGCGCGACACGGTTGAGCAGGTCCTGGCCGCCGTAGAAGATCAGCAGGATCAGCACCAGGTCGGGAATCCCGCGGATCACCGTGGAATACAGGTCGCCCAGCCACGCCAGCCAGCGCACCGGCGAGAGACGCAGCGCGACCCCGATCAGACCCAGAACGATGGCCAGGGCCATGGACGACAAGGCAAGCTGAAGCGTCAGCCAAGCGCCATCGAGGATGACAGCCCCGTAGCCTTTCAACATGATTCAGGTCCTCGAAAATTCGGATGAAAAAATGGCGCAAACTTCAGAGATTCTGCTGCTTGCGCCATCTCGGACTTGCTGATTCGACGATTTACTGGCCGTAAATGTCGAAGTCGAAGTACTTGTCCTGGATTTGCTTGTACTTGCCGTTCTCGCGAATGGCAGCGATCGCACCGGTGATCTTGTCTTTCAGCGCATCGCCTTTGCGTACGGCGATACCCACGCCGTCGCCGAAGTATTTGCTGTCGGTGAACGCCGGGCCGACGAACGCGAAGCCTTTGCCGGCGTCGGTTTTCAGGAAGCCGTCATTCAACAGGGTAGCGTCTGCCACGGTGCCGTCGAGGCGACCGGCCGCCACGTCCAGGTAGATCTCGTTCTGCGAGCCATATGGCTTGATCTCGGCACCCAGCGGAGCCAGCACTTCACGGGCGAAACGCTCGTGGATCGAACCACGCTGCACGCCGATGTTCTTGCCCTTGAGTTCGGTCAGGCCGTCGCTGACCTGGGTACCGGCCTTCATGACCAGGCGCGCAGGGGTGTTGTAGTACTTGCCGGTGAAGTCCACGGACTTCTTGCGGTCGTCGGTGATCGACATGGATGACAGGATCGCATCGATCTTGCGTACCTTGAGCGCGGGGATCAGGCCGTCGAACTCCTGCTCGACCCACACGCACTTGACCTTCATTTCTTCGCACAGGGCGTTGCCGATGTCGTAGTCGAAACCGACGATGCTGCCGTCCGGAGCCTTGGAGGCGAATGGAGGGTAAGCCGCTTCGATACCAATTTTCAGAGGCTTTTCATCGGCGAACGTCGGCAGGGAAAGTACGGAGGACAGTGCCAGGGCGCCAAGAAGCACGAGTTTCTTCATCTTAGGACTCCATCGGTAAAGGGCGAAAACGGCAGAGTGAGCGACAGCCCAATATGCGAATGGGTGGAACCTGATAGCGGTGCTGCGTCCTTGAGGACCTGGCCACGAACCTCATGCGGGTTCCCGGACAGGCAACGACGAGCGAGTGATCGGCATTCTAACGACAGGCCCGAAGCCGATATTTCCTCAATGCGACAACAAATTACAGAAGCACTGAGAAACCAGGTCGAGCACATTGACAGCTCTTCAGATTTATGCAAGAGCAAAAGACGGTAAACCAATCTGTGCTGCAAATTGCGGGCCTATTATTCGCAAAGCCTTCTATTCCGGCAAGCGCAGCGTTATGACTTATTTTTTACCACCCCCGCAAAGGCCCTGAAACAGGGCTTGGCGTTTCTCATTGCCCCGAATCCGGGCAGCGGGTTACACATTCCCCTCCTCCGGTAACATTCAGATACGCCTGATGGACATACCGATATTTATTCGATCGAAAAGCCGCTGCCTGTAGCCGCTGCCTGTAGCCGCTGCCGCAGGCTGCGATAAGGCCCGAAGGGCCTTTCAGGGCCTTCAAGAGCGCGTCTCCTGCGGAGCCGATCGCAGCCTGCGGCAGCGGCTACAGGGGGCGGCACTAACACCCATAAAAAAACCCCGCCCGGCACAAGGCCGGACGGGGCTTTCACTGAGACCGATTCGCCTTAGGCGACGTTCATGGTCTTGTGGGTATCGACCAGATGCTGCACCACGCCCGGGTCCGCCAGGGTGGAGATATCCCCCAGGCTGTCGTACTCCGCCGTGGCGATCTTGCGCAGGATACGGCGCATGATCTTCCCGGAACGGGTCTTCGGCAGGCCAGGCGCCCACTGGATGACATCCGGCGAGGCGATCGGACCGATTTCCTTGCGCACCCAGTTCTTCAGCTCCAGGCGCAATGCTTCGCTCGGTTCTTCGCCACCGTTGAGGGTGACGTAGACATAGATGCCCTGCCCCTTGATGTCATGGGGCACACCGACCACCGCCGCTTCAGCGACTTTCGGGTGAGCGACCATCGCGCTTTCGATCTCCGCGGTCCCCATGCGGTGGCCGGAGACGTTGAGCACATCGTCCACCCGCCCGGTGATCCACCAGTAGCCGTCTTCATCGCGACGGGCACCGTCACCGGTGAAGTACATGCCACGGAAGGTCTTGAAGTAGGTATCGACGAAACGATCGTGGTCGCCATACAGGGTGCGCGCCTGGCCTGGCCACGAATCGAGGATCACCAGGTTGCCTTCGGCGGCGCCCTCGATAATGTTGCCCAGGTTGTCCACCAGCGCCGGCACCACGCCAAAGAACGGACGCGCCGCCGAACCCGGCTTGAGGGCATGGGCGCCCGGCAGCGGGCTCATCAGGGTGGCGCCGGTCTCGGTCTGCCACCAGGTATCGACGATCGGGCAACGGGATTGACCGACATTCTTGTAGTACCAGTCCCAGGCTTCCGGGTTGATCGGCTCACCCACCGAACCCAGCAGGCGCAGGCTGCTGCCATCGGCGCCTGCGCAGGCGGCGTTACCCGAGGCCATCATGGCGCGGATCGCGGTCGGCGCGGTGTAGAGGATATTGACCTTGTGCTTGTCGACGATCTTCGCCACGCGGGTCACGTCCGGGTAGTTCGGTACGCCCTCGAACAGCACGGTGGTCGCGCCATTGGCCAGCGGGCCATAGACGATATAGGTGTGGCCAGTGACCCAGCCGACGTCGGCGGTGCACCAGTAGATTTCCCCCGGACGGTAATCGAATACGCGCTCGTGGGTCAGGGCCGCGTACAGCAGGTAGCCGCCAGTGGTGTGCTGCACGCCTTTGGGCTTACCGGTGGAGCCGGAGGTATAAAGGATGAACAGCGCTTCCTCGGCACCCATTTCTTTAGGCGCACAGACGGTACCGGCCACTTTCATCAAGTCTTCGTACCAGATGTCGCGATGCTGGTTCCACTTGATCTGGCCATTGGTGCGCTTGCACACGATGACCTTCTGGATGCTGCTGGTTTCCGGGTTGGTCAGCGCATCGTCGACATTGGCCTTGAGCGGAATCTTCTTGCCCGCGCGAATGCCTTCGTCGGCGGTGATCACCACTTTGGATTTGCAGTCGATGATCCGCCCGGCCAGCGCTTCCGGCGAAAAGCCGCCGAACACCACCGAATGAATCGCGCCGATCCGGGTACAGGCCAGCATGGCGACCACGGCTTCGGGAATCATCGGCATATAGATAGTCACCACGTCGCCGCGGTGCACGTCCTGGCCACGCAGGGCGTTGGCGAACTTGCAGACTTGTTCGTGCAGTTCGCGGTAGGTGATGTTGCGGCTTTCGGAAGGATCGTCGCCTTCCCAGATGATCGCGATCTGATCGCCGCGCTCGGCCAGATGGCGATCCAGGCAGTTGTAGGAAACGTTGAGGGTGCCGTCGGCAAACCATTTGATATCGACATGGTGATCGTCGAAAGAGGTCTGCTTCACCGTGGTGAAAGGCTTGATCCAGTCGAGACGCTTGGCTTGCTCGCGCCAGAAGCCGTCCGGGTTGACGACCGACTGCTGGTACATGGCCTTGTAGGTCGCCTCGTCAGTCAGCGTGTTGGCCGCAACCTCGGGACGAACGGGATACAGAGAAGCCGCACTCATCTTTCTTACCTCGGTGACATAGTTGTTGTTGTATGACCCCGTTGTAGCCGGGGCGGGCCTATAGAACCATTCGACGATGGTAGTAACAACCCCCAGCCGCCCCCCCTGAAAAGTGCTTTACCCCCTCTATTACGGGACTTGCGGTAGTTTCTGCAGTAAGTAGAAGACCGCTGCCAGGCCGCTGGGGGTCGTTTTTACCGGGATTGTTACAAAAACCGTCAATAGTGTTTATCAAAAGCACGCCTGTATAGCGCCTACTCAGGCGCCTAAAATCAACCTCGCCAACAAGGCAATGTGATTAACCAAGTTACAGCCCCCACGAAGGCAGTTAATCCAGACTTCTACTCAAGTTCCACACGCAGCCCCACAAAGGCTGCGTGACCCTACACGACCTTAGAAAGGTGAAATCAAAATGAAAGCTTTATTAATTCTGGCCCTCAGCAGTCTTTGCGTTACAGCAATGGCCGACGAGATCCCGACTGATGTCGCAAGCCAGCAACCGGCAGTAGAGGAATACTCTTATTCGTCCGACCTGGACATCGCCAAAGTTATATCCATGAGCGAAGTTCCAAATGTATGCGAAGTTGTACCTGCACGTATGGAATATGAAGACTCGAAAGGTCTGCGGCACATTCTGCAATACCGCGTCATGGGTAACGGCTGCTCTAACGGCTGATACCAAAGTTGCTCTTCAAGTTCCAACAATTGCCGGCCGCAAGAGATCTTTCTTGCGGCAAAGATGGCCAGATGCATAACTGAATCCAGACTGGTTGCAAGCCATCGCCCAATGCAGTGCGACCACGGCTTTCGCACTCCCCTTTTTCATCTGTCGAGCCACATTGCGGGGAGCGTTTCCATATCGCCCCAAGGGGCTTGATGATGGTCCGAAAATGCCTTCTCGAGCATCAAGAACGACCTCGGGTGGCAACCCGGGACAGTAGTGTTTCAAAGGTCAAAAATTGACCATCCAACACAAGATGTAGTGGCAAAAGCGTTTTTTTGCTTATTTTTTGAGCAAATTATCCGACTGACAATTTGCACCATGAATTGAACACAATCCTGTCTACCAAAGCCCACGACCTTCCCTGTAAGCCTTGTACTACGGGGCTTGCAGAGCATTGCGCGAAAAAGCCGAGGTCTCGGATCGCTTCCAGGCGGCAAAAAACCGCAAAACCGGGTGAAAAAAAATCTTTGCTGGCCAAAGCCTTGTAAACCCTCGCTCCGCCGCGATCACGCCCCTCGCCAACCGAATCGTGAGCCACTTCGTCGCACCACAGCGGCAAAAAAATCCCTATAATGCGGCCTTAAAACGGGCCTGCAATATTCCCTTACAGGGATAAACAGCCAATCCGAAGCCAGCGCAGGAGTCGACTCGGTCCTCTGCGCCCATAACCGCCTCGGAACTCCCGTACATATTTTTGTTTATTGCCTGCGTTAGCTGCCGCAACAAACGATTCCTTAAGATCCAACGCGGCCAGTTCGGCCGTGTGAAAAGCCAACCATCAGTTTTCACACGGGCATCTGGCCCTCACGCAGGAGACGACACGTCATGCTGAGCTGGGACGAATTCGACAAAGAAGAAGGCGAAGTCGCCGTTAAAGGCGCCAACGCCGGCCACGCTGCCGAAGCTGCCATGGACAAACTCGACAGCGCCGGTGGTGCCGCCGCTCTCGAAGCCCGCGCCGTAACCGCCAGTGATTCCGCTGCCGTTGCCCGTGCCAAGGCCTCTCTGGACCAGCTCGACATCGCCGAAGGCCTGGCCGAGTTGGAAGGTGCTTCCGCCCGTGTCGCCGTCGATGAAAAGCGCATGATCAACTGCCGCGCCGACCTCAACCAGCTGGTGCCATTCAAATACGACTGGGCCTGGCAGAAGTACCTGGACGGTTGTGCAAACCACTGGATGCCGCAAGAAGTCAACATGACCGCCGACATCGCCCTCTGGAAAAACCCGGAAGGCCTGACCGACGACGAGCGCCGCATCGTGATGCGCAACCTGGGCTTCTTCTCCACCGCCGACTCCCTGGTTGCCAACAACCTGGTACTGGCCGTGTACCGCCTGATCACCAACCCGGAATGCCGCCAGTACATCCTGCGCCAGGCGTTCGAAGAGGCGATCCACACCCACGCCTACCAGTACTGCATCGAATCGTTGGCCATGGATGAAGGCGAGATCTTCAACATGTACCACGAGATTCCATCGGTCGCCAAGAAAGCGGCCTGGGGCCTGAAGTACACCCGTTCGATCTCCGATCCGAAGTTCGAAACCGGCACCGTCGACACCGACAAGGAGCTACTGCGCAACCTGATCGCCTACTACTGCGTTCTGGAAGGCATCTTCTTCTACTGCGGCTTCACCCAGATCCTGTCCATGGGTCGCCGCAACAAAATGACCGGCGTCGCCGAGCAGTTCCAGTACATCCTGCGCGACGAATCCATGCACCTGAACTTCGGTATCGACGTGATCAACCAGATCAAGATCGAAAACCCGCACCTGTGGGATGCCGAGATGAAGGAAGAAGCCACCCAGATGATCCTCCAGGGCACCCAACTGGAAATCGAATACGCTCGCGACACCATGCCGCGCGGCGTACTGGGCATGAACGCGGCGATGATGGAGGACTACCTCAAGTTCATCGCCAACCGTCGCCTGTCGCAGATCGGCCTGAAAGAAGAATACCCAGGCACCACCAACCCGTTCCCATGGATGAGCGAAATCATGGACTTGAAGAAAGAGAAGAACTTCTTCGAGACTCGCGTGATCGAGTATCAGACTGGCGGCGCGCTGAGCTGGGATTGATTCCGAGCTCCTGCCCTGTGCCGATCTCGATCTGAATCGGCACAACGAAAGATCAAAAAAGCCCTGACTTGCTCAGGGCTTTTTTATTGGGACCCGGTATCCCCGACTCCAGGCAAATCATCCAACGCGGAACTCAATCGGCGGAGGCCAGGGCACCACGAATCTCCTTTTTCACCGCCTCGAAATCCGCCACCGCGCGGGGATCGTCCAGCAGCCGGGCCGCCAACACCGCGGCACTGATCTTTCCGCCCTCCAGGTCGCTGGGGAAATGCACACCGGCGATGACCCGGCTGTCGGCATTGATCTGTGCGCGGCTGAACAACTCGCTGCGTTTCTCCGGCAGCGCCATGCCCAGCAAGGTGGCATTGAGATAACCATTCATCGAGTGACCGCTGGGGTAGGAATCGCCCTCCGGTGGCGGCAATACCGGCTTCACCAGTGCCGAGGCTTCGTAAGGGCGCGGCCGACCATAGCTGTGCTTGGCCGGCATCAGGAATTGCACCAGGTCTTCCTGGGCCCGCCGGAAGAAGGCCCGGGTCAGGGGCAGGCGCTCAATGCTGAAACCGGCGCCGAGGGATTCCCTGGCGAAGTGGAACACGCTGTCTTCCCATTCATCATCCTGCTGGACCCGGCTCACCTGAGCGCTACTGCGTGCTGCCTGGGCCGCCAGCACGGCTGTCAAATCGCTTTGTTGCAACGATGAATCAACAGTTGGAGGTGGTGGCAGGTAGTCAGCCAGCCGGAACTGATTGGCCGGCAGATAAGGCAAGGCTGCCTGTTCCGCCAGGACGGCCCCGGTGCCGGACAGGGCCAGACAAAACAACAATGAACGCGCAAGAACAGGCATATGGAGGTCCTCGTTATTGTGAGGGGAAAAGCCGTCTGGCTGGTTCCCACCGGGCCTTCATTCATGAGGCCGGCGCCTTCTTATCGGCCATTTGTTCGAGGCTTACTTGTCCCTCCTTGCCAAAGGTGTGACGTTCTCTGCCAGGACTGTTCAAGACAGCTAAGCTTTTGTTTTTACAAGCTTTAACGCGTAGGACTCGTCTCTATATGGTGAGAGTTTTGTTAATTAGAACTGTAGGAAATTTCATGCCCCTCATGCAGCCGCCATGACCTGGCAAGACTCAGGAAGGCTGTCAGTTTGATTGGTCCCGACGGGGGATTTTTCGTGAGCACGCCCGCCCTACCAAGGGCGTGGTTGGAACGGGGTCATGGCTTGTTCTGTTCCAGCGGACGCCAGTCGAAATGCTGCCGTTCGCCGACGCCATTGAAGTCGACGCGATAGGTGTGTTGCTTGCCGCCGATATCGCAGACGCCGATCAGATCGTGGTTATGCTGTTCGCGCGGCGGTGGCGTCTGGATACGCACGGTACCGTGGCAGTTTTCGTAATTGCAGGGCGCGGTATTGCGATACAGCAGGTAATCGCCACTTTCATCACGCTCGACCCAACGCCCATCGATGAATCGGGCCTGGTCAGGCGCAATGCTGGCGGTGGCCATCTTGCGCTTGCCGTTGCACAGCATCACCCCGCCCATGGCGGCGGCCATGATGAGGTAGGCCAGGATCCGCGACTCCACATTGAAGTAGGAAAGGATGCCCAACGCGTCGGCCAGGATCGACATGACCGAAAGCGCCAGCGCCGGCAGCGATAGAAAAAACGCCACCGCGCCTTTGATGACGCTGCCCCGGCTAACCCGCTCGACACTCCTGGGATCGATGACGAACTGAATGCTGGTGCGTTCAGGCGCCTGATTCTGGGCAATGTTGATGTGGTTGGCATCACCAATGGAGCCGATATTGATGCGATTACCGTCAGACATGAACCTGAGCCTTTTCCGGTGATGAGTGGAACGTGCTACCTACAAGGTTATGCCGAGATCAGCGCCCATGCTTGAAAAGATCAGTGCACTCCCCTGCGCCACCCGCTATTAATAGCCTTCTTCACTCAAGGACCCGAGCCCCCATGAAATTCGACACCGCCTACTGCATCAGCCTCGACGACAAGCTGTCGATCTATGACGTGCGCGATCTGAATTTCGACGAGACCATGGCCTTCGACTCAGCCAAGGAACAATTCCAGTGCCCCAACGATGCCTGTCGCGCCACCTTTGCCGCTGACAATCAGTTGGGGACCTTCAATGCCAAGAACGTCAATTACATCCGCACCCCGCATTTTAAGAACCTGCCTGGCACCCGGCATATCGAAGGCTGCCCGTATGGCACCAGCAGGACGCTGGCAGCCGGAGTGGAGGGTAGCGAGGATGATCGGGAGGAGCATTTCCCATCGGAATTGCTGCTGGCCCGCCGCGAATATGTGCGCAAGCCCGCCAGCCCGGCAGCGGATGGCGATACGCCAGGAACTGCCGCGCCAGCCCCCTCCTCCAGTCTGCGCACGCCGGCCCCGGCTCAGGCCGGCACCCCAGACAAGACCAGTGTCTTCGCTCATCCGGTGGAGTGTTTTGTGTCGAATATCGACGACAAGGAGCTGCTCAAGCGCATGCCGCTGAAGATCGGCGAACACACGGCGTCCTATGCCTCGTTCTTCAAGAAGATCGAATACCTGCTGGACAACAAGGGGTTGATCTACTGGGGCAAGATCAAGGAGATCAAGGACTACACCCAGAGCTTTCGCATCGACTTCGAACAGAAGGTCTGGTTCAAACAGGCGGACGAGGCGAAAAAGAAGCCCTACTCGGTCAATGTCTACCTGAGCAAAAAACTGATCGAGAGCTACCGCAAGCGCAAAGCCTTCCTCGAAGAGATCAAGCATGCGATCGACAGCGAACAAGAGCTGTATTGCTTCTTTTATGGCGTGACCCCGGAGCTGAAACAGGTGCCAAGCAAAAAACACCCCGAACAGACGTTCGGGGTATTCAGCGCCAACATCGAGAACCTCGACCACTTCATCATTCGTGAAGCGCCGGGGTTGGCGCTGGGCTAACCCTTAGCGAACCAGCATGCCGAGCATTACCAGCACCAGCAGGCCGATATACACCCGCGCATGCAGCCGGTCGGGAATGCGCCCGATCCACGGTGAGGCCAGGCACATGCCCAGCAATGAGCCGAGGGTCAGCACGGCAAACGCCAGCAGGTCGATATAGCCGATAAACCAGGGGCCCAGATCGAAGCGACTGAAGCCGGCCATGGCCATATAGGTCAAGGCCCCGGCCAGGGCTACCGGCACGCTCAGCGGGTTGGCCATGGAGGTGGCCTGGGTCATGCTCAAGCCACAACGGCGTAGCAGGGGCACGGTCATCACACTACCGCCGACACCCAGGAAGGTAGCAATGGCCCCGATGCCCAGGCCTCCGGTGTTTTCCAGTCGCCCCAAGCAGCGCGGCGCACGGGTGTCGCTCTGTTCAAGAAAGCCACGACGCATCAGGCAATCGGCAATGGTCAGCGCCAGGTAGGCGATAAAGGCGTAGCGCATCGCCTCACCACTCACCGCCATTGCCAGGACCGCCCCCGCTATAGCTCCCAGCCCGATGTAGCCACCCAGCGGCCACAGATAATGTCGAATCAGGTTGCCCGCGCGGCGGTGTTTGCCGGTGGCCATCAGCACGTTGACGATCATCACGCAGGTCGAGGTGGCGACCGCTATATGCATGGCCGACTGAGCGACAGCATCGTCAGCGCCATGGCTGCTGGATCACACCCCACGCGCCGTGGTGGCGATCGGCACCGATTACCCCCAGGGCCACCTGTTGCCGAGCCACAGCCATCGTCGCGCGCAACTGTTGTATGGCGCCACCGGGGCGATGCAGGTCAGCACCACGAATGGCCGCTGGGTGGTGCCGCCACAGCGTGCGGTATGGATTCCGCCCCGGGTGGCCCATGAGGTGCTGATGCTCGGGGTCAGTACCCGCAGCCTGTACATCGAACCTGCGGCCATGCCGACCCTGGACGATGAGTGCCAGGTGATCAGCGTGTCGCCACTGATGCGCCAGTTGCTGATGGAGGCGGTGGATCTGCCGCTGGCGTACGACGAGAACGGACGCGACGGTGTGCTGGTCAGCCTGTTGTTGCATGAACTGAGCCGTACCACCCGCCTGCCCCTGCACATTCCCCTGCCCGAAATGCCACGCCTGCTCACCCTGTGCCAGGCCTTCCTGCAACAACCCGATGCCCACCAGTCTCCCGAGCAATGGGCACAACAGCTGCACATCAGCCTGCGCACCTTCAACCGCCTGTTCCGCGAGCAGACCGGCATGAGTTTCGTCCAGTGGCGCCAGCGCGCCTGCGTGGTCAGGGCCTTGCCCCGACTGGCCGCAGGCGAGTCGGTGACGCGAATCGCCCTCGATTTCGGCTATGACAGCCCCGCCGCCTTTTCCACCATGTTCCGCCGGGTAGCGGGGCAACCGCCCAGCGCCTACCTGGAAACCGGGGACATAGCGCCGGGACAAGACTTGTCACGAAGACGTTGAGGCGATCGGCAAAATGAGTTTGATCCGGGAGCAAAACAACTGTACAAATAAACAGTACTTTATTGACTCATTTTCACCCGCTTCCGGAGAAATCCCATGGCCTCACTCGCGATGAAAGTCACCCTGGAACGTATCGCCCTCTTCCAGTTCACCCCAGAACACTGCATTCAGGCCCGCGCCATGCTGGGGTGGAGCCAGGAACAGCTGTCACAGGAATCCGGCGTCTCGATTGCCGCCATTCACCGCTTCGAGGCGGGCGGCGAATTGCTCGACGTGACCCGACTGGCCCTGGCCTTTCGCCTGGAAGCAGAAGGCCTGGTGTTCTTCCCCGGTTTCGCTCCGGGGCGTGGCATGAACATCAAGGGTGCGACGCCCAACCCGATGGAACGGCCCGACTACGCCATGATCGAGTGATCCAGGGCGCTCAATACCTCTTCCTGTAATGCCTGCACCGAGCGGTGAGTGGCATCGAGGCGGATTACCGGGCAGCTCAGCCCGGTGATCCAGCTCTCATGCCGGCGCAGGCTGCGCGTACCTTGTCCACCCGTGTCGTAGCCAGCCGCCCAGGCAAGGAAGGTTTGAGTCGCGAGATGGCGTTCGCCGCCCTCATGGATCTGCTCGCCGTAACGCTGAAACTCGCGCACCCGCAAACGCTGCAGGCGGACCTCGGGGTCCAGGCGGAGGAAAATGGCATGGGTGAAAGCCTCAATCATCGGGTCGCCCCAACCGCACAAGGAGCCGGACAACACCCAGCTGTCCAACCCGGCCACCTGCTGCTGCAACAGCTGGATGCGCTCGTCCCGGGGGCGGCGCAGGCTGAAAGGCTGTGCACTGGAGCGCCAGAAGAAGTTATCGGAATCGAAGTGGGCAATATCCAAACGCTGGGCCAGCGCCTGGCCCAAGGTTGTGGTGCCGGAACCAGATGCGCCAAACAGATGAAGCCGATAAGCCATCACCAGGTCCGTCGAGGGTATTGGGGGAATTCTCTAGATACTCCCCAGGCCCGGACACGGCAACCTGGCGATAGCCGGGCTCGGGGAGTAGCCGATGAAGGGTCTACAGATCGCTTGCCGTTACCTGCTCGGCCACGGGGTCGACCTCCATCCACCAGGCGTGCCCCCGCTGCGGGTGCGACAGGTTGAAGGCCTCGCCCATCTGCGGCGTGGCAATGGCGATGCTGCGTTCCCAGGCCAGCGAAAGGATGCGGTCAAACGGTTCGTACCAGGCATGCATCGACAGGTCGAACGTGCCGTTGTGGATGGGTAACAACCAGCGGCCCTTCAAGTCGATGTGCGCCTGCAGGGTCTGCTCAGGCTGCATGTGCACGCCCGGCCACTCGACGTTGTAGGCGCCGGTTTCCATCAGGGTCAGGTCGAAAGGGCCATAACGCTCGCCAATCCGCTTGAAGCCGTCGAAGTAACCGGTGTCACCGCTGAAGAAGATCCGGCTGTCGCCATCGATCATCACCCAGGAGGCCCACAGCGTGCTGTTGCCATCGAACAGGCCACGGCCGGAGAAATGCTGGGACGGCGTGGCGATAAAACGAATGCCATCGACTTCCGTGCCTTCCCACCAGTCCAGCTGACGCACTTTGTCGGCCGGCACACCCCACTTCACCAGGGTATCGCCCACGCCCAGGGGGGTGAGGAAATGGCGGGTCTTGTCCGCCAGCTTGAGCACGGTCTGGTGGTCCAGGTGATCGTAGTGATCATGGGACAGGATCACCGCTTCGATCGGTGGCAATTGCTCCAGGCTGATAGGCGGCTGGTGGAAACGTTTGGGACCGGCCCATTGCACCGGCGATGCGCGTTCGGCGAATACCGGATCCGTGATCCAGAACTTGTCATGCAGCTTCAACAGCACCGTCGAATGCCCCAGGCGGTAGACGCTCTGGTTCGGCGCCGCCAGCAGCTGTTCGTGGGTCAATGGCTGCACCGGAATGGCCCCGGTGGGGCGAGTGTTGCGCGGTTTGTGGAACAGCATGCGCCAGAAAATACCCAGCGTCTTGCCCAGCCCGGCACGCCGGACCGGCGTGTGATTACGGAACGCACCTTGTTCCTGCAGGGACGTTTCGGGACGTGAGGCGCTGTCTGCACGGGAAGAGAGAGTGGCCATGAATCAGTGACTCCAAGGAACCCGAAAAGGCTCCGGTGATTCTCTGCGGAACGACAAAGGCCAATGCACGCAAGCGTCAGCCGACCATCGTTTTTCTGTCATGAACTACACTGCACAGTGTAGTTTTTCTAGATTGCAACAAACCCGGGACTAAGTAAACTGCCCCCGGATAACTGCCAACGACCGCCATCGAACCCAACTTATGACAGCTCCGAAGCGCCTGACCGACCTCAAACGCGAAGCCATCATCCAGGCGGCGATCACCGAATTCCATGCCAGCGGGTTCGATATCACCAGCATGGACAAGATCGCGGCGACGGCCGGAGTTTCCAAGCGCACGGTGTACAACCATTTCCCCAGCAAGGAAGAGTTGTTCACCGAGATCCTGCACAAGTTATGGGCCAGCATCAGGGCGCGACCGGACATTCTTTACCGTCCGGGATTAAGCCTGCGTGAACAGTTGCGCGAGTTGTTGATGGCCAAGCTGCAACTGCTGGCCGACGACAATTTCCTCAACCTGGCACAGGTTGCCATTGCCGCCACCCTCCACTCCCCCGAGCGCGCCCAGTACATGGTGGCGCGCATGGGCGAGCGCGAGGAAGGCCTGATGGTGTGGATTCGTTCGGCCCAGGCGGACGGCCAGCTCAAGCCGCTCGACCCGGATTTCGCCGCCCAACAGATCCACGGCATGCTCAAGACCTTTGCCTTCTGGCCGCAGATCACCATGAACCGGCCGCCTCTCGACGTGGAGGAACGGCACCGTGTCGTCGAATCCGCGATAGACATGTTCCTGGCCACCTATCAGGCCTGATCCCCCCTCGACAGCGAATCCGCCGTGCTGCAACGGTGCTGATCGACCGCTCTGCAATGGGCGTTTGCGTACGCCCGTGCCATTAAATGGCCTGCAAGGACACTGATTATTCTTCCTGGAATAAATGACAATGTTCGCCGCCTCGCCCGCGGAAGGATGGCGGCCAGTAAAAACATCACAAGGTATTTCAATACCGGCTGACACGGAATTTTATGGATAACCAACAAGGCAAAGGGCTGTCGTTTGCCAAACGTATTTACCTGCCCAGGGTGGTCGGGATGGGAATCGGCTGCGTCAGCGTATTCGCCGGCCTGTACCCGGTGCAGCAACCGTCCTGGGTCTGGGC
The DNA here is from genome assembly GCF_000282175.2 of Pseudomonas sp. GM17. Lineage (NCBI taxonomy): Bacteria > Pseudomonadati > Pseudomonadota > Gammaproteobacteria > Pseudomonadales > Pseudomonadaceae > Pseudomonas > Pseudomonas sp. GM17. The sequence continues at coordinate 5,794,621 of NZ_CP124732.1, forward strand.
GCTCCTGCTGTTCAACGGTTTTCTCTGGCCGCACCTGGCGTACCTGATCTCGACCCGGGCCGAGTTTCCCTACCAGGCTGAACGCCGCAACCTGTGGTGCGACTCGCTGTTCGGGGGCTTCTGGGCGGCAGCGATGCAGTTCAATCCGCTACCCACGGTGACCATCCTGGCGATGATGGCCATGAACAACCTTGCGGCCGGAGGGCTGCGCTTGTTCATCCGCGGCTTTTTCGCCCAGCTCGGCGGTGTGCTGCTCGCTTGGTTGCTGCTCGGCCCGGCCTTCACCGGGCACACCACTCAGTGGCAGATCTATGCTTGCCTGCCCATGCTGACCCTCTACCCGATGGCCCTGGGCATGGTCTGCTATCAGTTGGCGATCAAACTGTTCGAACACAAGCATGCCCTGCGCGCATTGAGTCGCACCGACAGCCTCACCGGCTTGCTCAACCACGGCGCCTGGAAAGATCTGCTGCACCTCAAATTCACCAAGTGCCAGCAGCAACGCTGCCAGGGCACCATTGCCTTGATCGACATCGATCATTTCAAACGCATCAACGACTGCCACGGCCATATCCTGGGCGATACCGTGCTGCATCAGTTGAGTTGCGACCTCAGGCACAACCTGCGCCAAGGCGACCTGACCGGTCGCTATGGCGGAGATGAGTTCTGCGTCATCTTCCCCGCGACCTCACTCCAGCAGGCCCACGAAGTCATGGAGCGGCTGCGTGAGGTCTTCAGCCACTATCGCCATCCGGACATACCGCAACTCAGGGTCAGCCTGAGCATTGGCCTGGCCGCCTGGCACCCGGGGCTGAGCGATGCAGCGATGTGGCTCATCGAAGCGGACAAAGCCTTGTATGCCGCGAAAAACTCCGGGCGTAACAAAGTCGCAAGCGCCAGCCAGGAAAGCCACGCCTTCCTCGCCGCAATGAATGACTCCTGAGAAGTTGTACAAAAAACATTCGGTATAACTTTACTCAGCATCATTCAGGTCATTTCGGAATAATTGTTCTTAACACTATTCCAAAAACCAGATAAAACCCTTCGGTCACAAAAAATAAACCCTCTACACTCAAAGTCACAGTGTCTTTCCAAGTGTTCAGATATCCAAAAGTACGCACGTATCACTTAAGCGTTTATCTGCCAGTCATGGAATGCTGGCATTGAGCGGAAAATGCCGAGGTCCCTTGGCTTTCGGCATTCAGGCGCGCAACAGGGACTGCCTTCAGGTTTTTCCCACGGAGTACCGGCCATCATGCTATTTAGCCGCCAGAATAAAAGGATCGACGCCTTGCAGCGCACCATCGCCCAACAAGCCAGCCTGCTCGATGCCATCGAACGCTCGATGGCGGTGATCGAGTTCGACCTGGAGGGCATAGCCTTGCGGGCTAACGACAATTTCCTCAAAACCATGGGCTATCGCGCAGAACAGGTCGTCGGCCACCACCACCGCCAGTTCTGTCGCCCCGAGTTTGCCCGCAGCAACGAATACCGCGAACTCTGGGCGCGCCTGAAAAACGGCCAGTTCGAAGCGGGCACCTTCGAACGCATCGATGCCAAAGGGCAATCGGTGTGGCTTGAGGCCAGCTACAACCCGATCAAGGATTCCGACGGCAACGTCATCAAGGTGGTGAAATACGCCCTCGACGTCACTCTGAAAGTCCAGCAGGAGAGCGAGTCCAAGGGCAAGCTGCATGCTATTGACCGCGCTATGGCGATGATCGAATTCAATCTCGACGGCAGCATCATCACCGCCAACCAGAACTTCCTCAATCGCCTCGGCTATACCCTCGCCGAACTCAAGGGCAAACATCACCGGATTTTCTGCAAGCCCGAGCTGGTGAACAGCAGCGCCTATCAGGATTTCTGGCGGCGTCTCAATCAGGGCGAGTTCTTCAGTGGTCAGTTCGAGCGCATCGACAAATATGGGCAATCGCTGTGGCTCGAAGCCAACTACAACCCGGTGTACGACGCCGCCGGGCGCTTGTGCAAAGTGGTCAAGTACGCCTCCGACGTCACCGCGATGGTGGAAAAACATGCCCAGGACGCCCAAAGCGCAACCCAGGCCTATCACATCTCGGTCGAAACCCGGCATGTCGCCGAACAGGGCACCGAGGTGATCCAGCAAGCGGCCAGCGAAATGCGCCAGATTGCCGCCAACATCGAAGCGTCGTCGACCCTGATCGCCAAGCTCGGCGAGCGCTCCGAACAGATCACCGCGATCGTCAACACCATCCGGGCGATCGCCGACCAGACCAACCTGCTGGCGCTCAATGCCGCTATCGAAGCCGCGCGCGCCGGCGAACAGGGGCGCGGCTTTGCCGTAGTCGCCGACGAGGTCCGGCAACTGGCCGCCCGTACCAGCGGTTCGACTGCGGAAATCTCCGAGATGATCGACATGATCCAGACCGAAACCCAGCAAGCCATCAAGAGCATGGACGGCACCCGGGATCGGGCGGCCAAGGGCGTCGACCTGGCGGATCAGGCCGGCACGGTGATCCTGCAGATTCGTGACGGTACCAGCGAAGCGGTACAGGCCGTGAGCATGTTCGCCAACGAACGTGCAGCGTTCTGAACCGGCGTTTCTGAATCGATGCCAGGGAAGGCGTCGACGCCGACAGGGCTCTATAGTGACCGGCAGTCCCATCGCCCCGAGCCCGCCATGAACCCGACTCCATCCGAAACAGCCTCAGCCGCCCCTGTCGACCACCTGCGTTTCCACCGCCCCCACGCCCATCTGGCCCCGACCTTCGGCACCGACCGCTTTGCCCTGAAGGCCGAAGCCTTCGCCCGCTTTTTCGGCACCCCGACCTTTCTCGGCGCGCAAACCCTGATCGTACTGATCTGGATCGGGCTCAACCTGAGCGGGGTGACGCACTTCGACGTCTACCCCTTCATCCTTCTCAACCTGGCTTTCAGTCTGCAAGCGGCCTATGCCGCGCCACTGATCCTGCTGGCCCAGACTCGCCAGGCCGCGCGCGACAAAGCCCAGACCGACGCCGATGCCCAGCACCGCGAAGCCATCGCTATCGCCAACAGCGAACGTCAGGCGCAAGCCGCGCAACACAGCGCGCAACTGCTCGAACTGCTGGAGCAGAACACCCGCCTGACCGAGATGACCAAACAGCTGAGCGAACGCATCGAGGGCCTGACCTCGGAAATGCACCGGCACGTCCTGCACAAGGACCCGCCCCAGGCATGACTCACTGCGGCGCGCGCAGACGCTGGCTCAATTCGTCGAACAGCGTCACCACCGCGCGCAGCGCCCGGCAGTCGGCCCGGGTCAGCAACCAGAGCGCGGTGTCGCACCCCGGCAGCGGGTCGCTCAGGGATTGCAGGGCGGTGGTGTCGTCGAGCAGGAAATCCGGCAACACCGCCACCCCCAGCCCGGCCTTCACCAGTTCGCTGACCGCCAGCATGCTGTTGCAGCGATAGCCTGGCACCACACCGGGCAACGCCTGCCGGCGCCAGGCCACCGTGGCGTGGTCCGGGAGAAAATCGTCCGGGGCGATCCAGGTCAGCCCGGCCAGATCCGTCGAGGCGGCCGACTGCCTGTAGGCCGGGCTGGCACAGACCCGGTAAGACACCGCCCGCAACTGCCGGCCCACCAGGTGCTCGGGCGGCGTGCGTGTCAGGCGCAGGGCCAGGTCGGCGTCGCGCCGGCTGAGGTTGGCGAAATCATTGGAGGTGCTGAGCTCCAGGGCCAGTGCCGGATAGCGCGGCATGAAGTGCGCCAGCGCCGGCAACAACAGGCCCTGCAGCACCGAGTCGGTACAGGTCAAACGCACCGTGCCGCTGACCACCGCGCCGCCCTGCTCCACCCCGACCCGTGCCGCGTCCAGTGCCTGTTCCGCGCGTTCGGCCTGCTCGGCCAGGGTGCGGGCCAGGCCGGTGGGCAGGTAGCCGGCGCGGCTCTTGTCGAACAGCTGCTGGCCCAGCGCAGCCTCGAGGCGGCGCACCGCACGGAACACCGTGGACACATCGACTTTCAACAACGCCGCCGCGCGGGCCAGGGAGCCGCCGCGCACCAGGGCGAGGATCAGCGACAGGTCGGGGTAGTCGAGCCGATAGTGCGTGGCTGCATTGATCACTTGGATAAACGCCAATATTGAGTGCGTGAGCGCCAATCTATAGTGGCATCCAGCAACCGACAAGCGTTGGCCCTACCAGGAGAAATCCATGCCGCACATCGCACATTCGCCGACCCTGCACATCGCCCTGGTGGGCGACTACGACCCTCAGGTCACCGCGCACCAGGCCATTCCCCTGGCCCTGGAAATGGCCGCCGAGGAAACCAGCCTCAAGGTGCACTATCGCTGGCTGGCCACCGACAGCCTGACCAGCGACGCGCCACTGCAAGCGGTCGACGGCATCTGGTGTGTGCCCGCCAGCCCCTACCGCTGCATGGACGGCGCCCTGCGCGCCATCCGCTTTGCCCGCGAACAGCAGCGGCCCTTCCTCGGCACCTGCGGCGGTTTTCAGCACGCAGTGCTGGAGTACGCGCGCAACGTGCTGGGCTGGGCCGATGCCGAACACGGCGAAACCCATCCCGAGGCCGAGCGCGCCTTGCTCACGCCGCTGACCTGCGCCCTGGTGGAAGCCACCGACAGCATTCATCTGAGCGAAGGCAGCCGCATCGCCGAAGCCTATGGCGAGCGCCTGATCAGCGAAGGTTATCGCTGTCGCTACGGGGTCAATCCGCAGTTCGCGGCGCAACTGCTCAAGCACAACCTGCGCCCCAGCGGCTACGACTCGGCCGGCGACCTGCGGGCGGTGGAACTGTGCGACCAGCGGTTTTTTGTCGCCACCCTGTTCCAGCCGGAACGGGCAGCGCTCAAAGGCGTCGTGCCGCCCCTGGTCAGCGCCCTGCTCGCCGCTTGCCTGGAGCGTCACGCATGATCGCCCGCACACCCGAGGCGCCCTATTACGCGGTGATTTTCAGCGCCCAACGCCGCGAACCGGACCCGGCCTACGAGCAGACCGCCGAACGCATGGTCGAACTGGCGCGGCAGCAACCGGGGTTTCTCGGCCTGGAGTTCGCGCGTAACGAGGAGGGCTTCGGCATCACGGTCTCCTATTGGCGGGACCAGGCCTCAATCCTCGCCTGGAAGCAGCATGCCGAACACCGCATCGCCCGCGAACGCGGGCGCAGCGACTGGTACGCGGCCTGCCACACCCGGGTGTGCAAGGTCGAACGCGCCTACCTGTTCGAACGCTGAGACCTGATCGCGAGCAAGCTCGCTCCTACAGAAACCGCCCCCTGTGGGAGCGAGCTTGCTCGCGATAGCGCCAGCCCGGCCACCGCGCATCCCGGTTATTGCGCCGCCGGCAGCAGATTGCGCACCGCCGAAATCTCCGGCAGGTCGGTGCGGCGCATGTACACGCGCAAGGGTTCACTGATGTTGATGCGGTCGTCGATGTTCTGTTCCAGCAGCAGCTGGATCAGCTCGCGCTTGAGCACCATGACCTGGCCCTCGGCGCTGGCCCAGACGAATTCGCTGGCGGGGGTGATGGCGTCGTCGGCGACGTCCATGCCGAAGGAGTCTTCGCTGAAGCGCACGATGTGCTGGCCGCTCTTGCGGTTGAAACCGACAAACCCCTTGAGCTGGTCGGCAGCCTGGCAGATGAGTTCGGATGTGATGCGCATGGTAAACCTCACTGAGTGTCCCGAAGGACAGGTGATCGATGGTTTACACGCCAGGCAAGAGTGGAAATGTTTTCGGGCTTCCCTCTGACGGGGAAACTTCAGGGCGCAAGCGTACTGCAAAGCACCCCACAAAAGCGTCGGAAAATTTGCCGCAGGTGCAGATTTATGTCGGTTTCGCGATAGCACAACGGCCATTCAATTGTTAAAAGGTAGTCCTTTGAAAATCGCCCTCCACGAAAGGACCTCGACCATGCCTGCCACCTTCACCAAAAGCGCCCTGATGCTGAGCCTGATGCTTGGCCTGGGCCAGGCACAGGCCGCCAGCCCAAGCCCCACCGCACTGGCTGTCAGCCAAGGCATTCCACACCCCGCGGTGATCGCTCACCGGGGCGCGTCCTTCGATGCACCGGAGTCCACCGCCGCCGCCTACAAACTGGCCCGCGACCTGGGCGCCAACTACCTGGAAATGGACCTGCAACGCAGCAAGGACGGCGTGCTGTTCGCCCTGCACGACAACAACCTGCAACGCACCACCGACGTCGCCAGCAAGTTTCCCGAGCGCAAGGACAGCCCGGCCAACGCCTTCACCATGGCCGAGCTGAAAACCCTCGACGCCGGCAGCTGGTTCAACCAGGCCTATCCCGACCGTGCCCGTGCGAGCTACGTCGGCCTGAAGATCCTGACCCTCGACGAAATCATCGACATCGCCCAGAGCAACCCGCATCACAAGCCCGGCCTGTACATCGAGACCAAGGAGCCCAAGCAGTTCCCCGGCATCGAGCACGACCTCAAGGAAAAACTCCAGGACCGCGGCTGGCTCAGCCCGGCCGGCTCCAAGCTGGCGAAAAGCGACCTGGCGGTAGGCCAGGGCAAAGGCAAGGTGGTGTTGCAGACCTTCGAGAAGAGCAGCCTGGAACTGCTGCAGAAAGAAATGCCGAAAGTGCCGAAGATCCTCCTGCTGTGGATCGGTGAAGGCGGCATGCAGCCCAAGTCCGACGTGACCTTCGCCAACAGCGGCGAGAAGGACAAGGCGGCCTACTACGCCAAGCAGGAGCCCAAGGACAAGGCCGAGTTCGAGCAGTGGGTCAGCTACGCCAAGGCCCAGGGCGCCATCGGCACCGGCCCGTCGGCGGCACTGGCCAACGGTGGCGACCAGAGCTATTTCGACCTGGTGCAACCCTGGATGAACCAGTTCACCCACGACCAGGGCCTGCTGGTGCACGTTTACACCATCGACGAGCCAGTGGACTTCAAGAAGGTCCTGGACTCCGGTGTCGACGGCATCTTCACCAACCGCGCCGCGGAACTGCTCAAGTACGTCAAGCGCCCGGCCAGCGGCAGCGTCAGCCAGTTGCTCGAGGCCAACGGCTACTGAGCCGGTCGCCGTGCGCACGCCCGAGTGGACAGGCCAGCTGTGGCTCGGGCGTGACTACGGACTGATCCAGGGCGAGCTGGGGCGTACCGCGCCCCACGCCCACTACGCCCATCAACTGATCCTCGCCCCCACCGCACCGGTCACCGTCAGCCTCGACGGCCTGCCCTGCACCGCCCGACAGGTGTTTATCCCGGCCATGCAACGGCATGCCATCCTCGATGCGCCCGGGACCCTGTTCACCCTCTACGCCGAACCGCTGACGATTGACGCCCAGGCCCTGCAAGACAGCCTGCTGGGTGTCGAGCTGACGCTGCCGGCGCTGACCGAGGCGCTGCGGCGTTGCCCGCGCCGAATCTTGCAGGACCGGCGGATCGAAAAGGCCCTGGCCGCCCTCGACCGACAATTGGCAGGCAAGGTCTCGGCCAGTGCCCTGGCAGCCCACGCGCACCTGTCCCTGAGCCAGCTGGAACGGCTGTTCAGCGGCCAGCTTGGGTTGCCGGTGCGGCGCCTGGTGCTGTGGCGGCGCCTGCGCCTGGCGATGGGCCTGGTGCTGGCGGGCCAGGCCATCACCGAGGCCGCCCATGGCGCTGGGTTTGCCGACTCCGCGCACTTCTCCCGCACCCTGAAAACCCTGTTCGGCGTCACCGCGCGCCAGGCCCTGCAACATATCGAGCTGCGCCTGCTGGACTGACTCAACGACGCAACGGCAAGGGCACCGGCGGTTCCTCCTGCACGGCTTGCCTGCTGAAGGGTGCCAGCAATTGTCGCCAATACGCCTGCGGATAATCCGGCTGGCTGCCGATGCCCAGGTCGCCCTGGCGGATCGGGTAGGCCGAAGAATAAAACGCCGTGCCCAGCAACCAGTCCCAGACATTCAGGAACAGGCCGAAATTCACATTGCCGGCGGTGCCGTACTTCATGTGGTGAAAGCGATGCATCGGCGCCCAGGCAAACACCCAGCCCAGGGGACCGGGGCGGATGTCGACATTGGAGTGTTGCAACAACAGCTGGATGGCAATGGCAAACGCCAGCAGTTGCGCCACCGGCAAGGGGATTCCCAAGAACAGCAGCGGCAATAGTCCGGCGCTGGCTTCCAGCAACTGATGCAGCGGGTGCTTCATCAAGCCGTTGAAGCCATACAAACGCTGCACGCTGTGATGCACCGCATGCAGGCGCCACAGCCAGGGCAGCCGATGGCTGAAGTAATGCGCCAGGGTCAGGCCGCAGTCGGCGATGACCATCGCCAGCGCCAACTGCGCCCACAGCGACCAGCTGCGCGGCCACAGGCCATCGAACGCCAGCAGGCTCACCAGCCCCGGCAACAGCAGCAACCCCAGGGCGTTCAGGCTTTCATTGACCAGCGCGTGCAACACGTCGCGCAAGCGATCCTGCCGCGGGCGGTTCCAGTCCACCTCATAGGGCAACCACCACTCCGCCAGAAAGGACACCCCGAGCGCCCCGGCGAACACCAGCAGCAACCAGCCCGGGGCCAGCCCCGGCGTGCCCATCACCCACACGCCAGCGCCGATGAAGCCGGCGAAAAACGCGGGACCGTACAAACCTTTGATCATTGCTTTCATCACTGCCTCTCCTGTTCGAGAGCACAGCTTGAAAGACCCGAGGGCGACGGTGATTGAACAAACGGCGCAAAGCTTGCGCTGAATTAAGGGTGAATTAAGTTGTACCGGCTAACCTGAACCCACTTAAACGAATCACCCCAAGGAAAGACCCTATGAAAACGTTGACTGCCCTGTTCGCCGCTACCGCCCTGACCCTGACCGCCGGCCTGGCCCAGGCCGACGTGCGCCCGGACCTGATCCCGGGCCTGCTCAAGGCCGGCACCATCATGGACCTGGAAAAACTCAACCAGGCAGCACTGGCCGAACACCCTGGCACCACCGCCGCCAACATCACCGACACCGAGCTTGAGCAAACAGCGGCCGGCGCCTACGTCTACCAGGTGGAACTGCGTGACGCCAAAGGCGTCGAGTGGGACGTCGATCTGGATGCCAAGACCGGCAAGGTCCTGAGCAACAAGCAAGACAAGTAATTCTTCAGGACAAAAAAAGCCGCGCGACCGAAAGGCCACGCGGCTTTTTCATGCCCTGGCGCATCAGGCACTCAGGCGTGCCGTCACCTCGTTCAACTGCCCCGACAGCTCGTGCAGGTTCTGGCTGGCGCGCTCGGTGCGCTGCACGTTATCCAGGTTGGTGCTGGCGATCGTGGTGATCTCGGTCAGGTTGCGCGAGATGTCCTCGGCCACCGAGGTCTGCTCTTCCGCCGCCGTGGCGATCTGCCGGTTCATGTCGCGGATCGCCTCGACCGCCTCGGTGATCCGCTCCAGCATGGCGCCGGCCTGGGTCACCTGCTCGACGCTGGCATCGCTGCGCGCCTGGCCACTCTCGATCGCATGGGCGGCGTCCAGCGCGCCGGTCTGCACGCTCTGGATAATCTGGTTGATCTCGATGATCGACGCCGCGGTGCGCTGCGCCAGGCTGCGTACCTCGTCGGCGACCACGGCGAAACCACGCCCGGCTTCGCCGGCCCGGGCCGCCTCGATGGCCGCGTTGAGCGCCAGCAGGTTGGTCTGCTCGGCGATGCCGCGGATCACCTCCAGCACCTTGCCGATACGTCCGCTGTCGGCTTCCAGGCGGCGGATCACCTCGGCGGTGTTGGCGATTTCGCCACGCATCAGGGTGATGGTGTGGATGGTGCCCTGCATCACCTGCTCGCCCTGCTGGGCCGACTGGTCGGCGTCATCGGCGGCGCGCGCCGCATCCGCCGCATGGCGCGCCACTTCCTGGGCGGTGGCGGACATTTCATTCATCGCCGTGGCGACCTGGTCGGTGCGATTGAACTGATCGTTGGTGCCCTGGGACATCAGGGTGGCAATCGCATTCAGCTCGCCGCTGGAGCTGTCCAGGTCGGTGGCGCTGCGCTGCAGGCGGCTGAAGGTTTCGGCGAGGAAATCCCGCAAGGTGTTGGCGGCCACCGCCAGCTTGCCCAGCTCGTCCTGACGGCTGCTGGCCACGCGCTCGGCAATCCGCCCCCGGCTGAGTTGCGCCACGTAGTCGATCAACTGGCGGATCGGCTCCACCAGGCTACGGTTGACCAGCCACAGGCTCAGCAGGCCGATCAACAAGCCCGAGGCCAGCATCACCAGCAGGCCGATCCACACCGTGCGCTGGGCGGCGGCGCTGATGTCGCGCGACCGCTCGCTGCCCTGCTTGCGCAACTCGCTCACCAGTTCGCTCATCTGCTCGCTGGTGGCGCGGTCCACGCCCTTGACCGCGGCATCGCCGGCGGCCGGATCGGCACCGGCGGCGACAAAGGCATCGCGGCCTTTCTGGTAGGCCGTGCCCAGCACCCAGTGCTCTTCACGCAAGCGCTCGATACGGCCCTTGAGCGCCGCATCGATGCCGGGCTCGGCCGCCAGCTGGCCAAGAATACCCTGCACATCGCGCTGGCGATCCTCGAACTGCTGCCAGTATTTACTCAGGTCGGCGCTCTGCTTGCCACGCAGCAACACGTTTTTCCATTCCTGCACCTGGACCTTGAATTGCAGGTTGGCTTCATCGATCAACTGCGAGGTGCGCAACGGCCCCTCGATCAGTTCGCGATAACTTTGCACGCCGCTGGACAGGAAGTGAAAACACGCCAGCGCGATCAACAGCACCGCCAGCAGGCTGCCGCTCAACAAAGCCAGAACTTGCGCTCTCAGGGATTTTTGCAAGGACATCGAATGAGATCTCTCAACAGGGATAGAGCACGCCCGAGGCGGGCATGGGTAGCGTGCGAACATCCCTGTCAGGCTAACCGGGGCAAGCCGATCGCGCAGTCGTCGTAGGCATGATCGGCCTGAAAGAGGCATTCTTGAGCGCCTCCGACAACCGGTTATAACCGCCGAATATTGCACTTCGAATCGTCACAAAACAGTCATGAAGCCTTGCGATGATCGGGCTCAAGTGAACCTGTAAAACCGCCTACAGGTGCCTTCCCTCCTGCGAGCCTCCATGAACCACAGCATCGACCATGCCCATCGCGATTCGGATCTGTTCGGCCTGCTCTACGGCTTTGCGTTTCGCCCCGGCGAGCGGGGTCGCGAACTGGATTCGGCCAGGGCCCTGCAAGCCCTGCAACAGCCGGACGATGGCGAGGCGTTTCTCTGGCTGCACCTGAACCTGGCCCATGCCGCCTGCGAACGCTGGATGCAGACGCACCTGGCCCTGCCCGAGGAATTCTTCGAGGCCTTGCACGAAGGCTCGCGCTCGACCCGTATCGAGCATGTGGATTCGGCCCTGCTGGCGGTGGTCAACGACGTGGTGTTCAACTTTGGCAGCATGGTTTCCTCGGACATCTCCACCCTGTGGGTCTGTGTGCGCAGCCGGCTGATCGTCAGCGCGCGCCTGCAACCCTTGCACTCGGTGGACAAGCTGCGCTCCTCGGTCAAGGCCGGCGAACGTTTCCGCTCGCCCCTGGAACTGCTGGTGCACCTGCTGCGCGACCAGGGCGAAGTGCTGACACAGATCGTGCGCAAGACCAGCCTCAACGTCGACCAGATCGAAGACCAGTTGCTGGCCGCGCGGATCGCCACCAACCGTGCCGAGCTGGGGGCCATGCGCCGGGTGCTGGTGCGCCTGCAACGCCTGCTGGCGCTGGAGCCGGGCTCGCTGCTGCGGCTGCTCAACCGGCCGCCGCAATGGCTGCAGAAGGAGGACGTCAAGGAGCTGCGCAAGTCCACCGAGGAGTTCGCCCTGATCATCAACGACCTCACCGCCCTCGGCGAGCGGATCAAGCTGCTGCAGGAAGAGATCGCCGCCAATATCAACGAACAGACCAACCGCACCCTGTTCACCCTGACCGTGGTCACGGTGCTGGCGCTGCCGATCAACATCATCGCCGGCTTCTTCGGCATGAACGTCGGCGGCATTCCCTTCTCCGAGGACCCGGAGGGCTTCTGGATCCTCGTCGCGCTGGTCGCCACCTTCACCGTCATCGCCGGCCGCTGGGCGTTTCGCAAGCGCCAGGATATGTAGGCCGCCGCATGTCGTAGGAGCGAGGCTTGCCCGCGATGGCGCCGGTGATTACCCAACCGTGCCAGGAGCCTGGCCCGGTAGCGTTTGTCATGACCTCATCGCGGGCAAGCCTCGCTCCTACGACCAGAGGTTAAAGGATTCACCCAAACACTGACCTGAGGCAGCCTCTCTGTAATATTTGGCAACGATCATGGGCGACACTCCTCCCTGCCACAGGATTGTCCGGCAATGGCCACCCCTTCCCTGACCGCCACCTCCCCTTCACCCGCCCTCGAAGCCAGACCGCAACTGGACAAAAAAGCCAGCCCCTTCACCCTGGTGGTGTTCTTCGCGGTACTCGCCATGGGCCTGTTGTTCACCGCCTACAGCCTGATGCACGACGTGCACGAACTGGGCACCACGGTCACCACCTGGACCCCGTTCCTGCTGCTCGGCGTGGCGCTGCTGATCGCCCTGGGCTTCGAGTTCGTCAACGGTTTCCACGACACCGCCAACGCCGTGGCCACGGTGATCTACACCCACTCGTTGCCGCCACATTTCGCGGTGGTCTGGTCGGGCTTCTTCAATTTCCTCGGCGTGCTGCTGTCCAGCGGCGCGGTGGCCTTCGGCATCATCGCCCTGCTGCCGGTGGAGCTGATCCTGCAGGTCGGCTCGTCGGCCGGCTTCGCCATGATCTTCGCCCTGCTGATCGCCGCCATCCTGTGGAACCTCGGCACCTGGTGGCTGGGCCTGCCAGCCTCGTCGTCCCACACCCTGATCGGCTCGATCATCGGCGTCGGCGTGGCCAACGCCCTGATGCACGGCCGCGACGGCACCAGCGGCGTGGACTGGAGCCAGGCCACCAAGGTCGGCTACGCCCTGCTGTTCTCGCCGCTGATCGGCTTCGCCTTCGCCGCCCTGCTGCTCCTGGCCCTGCGCCTGTTCGTCAAGAACCGCGCGCTGTACAAGGCGCCCAAGGGCAACACCCCGCCGCCGTGGTGGATTCGCGGCATGCTGATCGTCACCTGCACCGGCGTGTCCTTCGCCCATGGTTCCAACGACGGCCAGAAAGGCATGGGTCTGATCATGCTGATCCTGGTCGGCACCCTGCCCATGGCCTACGCGCTGAATCGCACCATGCCGGCCGACCAGGCCCTGCAGTTCGCCGCGGTGGCCGAGGTCACCCAGCAAGCCCTGGTGAAAAACGCCCCGCAACCGGCCCCCGCCGACCCGCGCGCGGTGCTTTCCGACTATGTGCGCAACAAGGAAGCCACGCCGCAGCTGGTCCCGGCCCTGGCCGCCCTGACCGGTCATATCGGTGACGAAGTGAAGGGCTACGGCTCATTGGCCAAGGTGCCGGCCGAAGCCATGGGCAACGTGCGCAACGACATGTACCTGAGCAGCGAAACCATCCGCCTGATGGACAAGAACCAGGTCGGCGATTTCGACGCCGACACCCAGGGCAAGCTGCAACTGTTCAAGCAGCAGATCGACAACGCCACGCGCTTCATTCCGCTGTGGGTGAAGATTGCCGTGGCCATCGCCCTCGGCCTGGGCACCATGGTCGGCTGGAAACGCATCGTGGTCACCGTCGGCGAGAAGATCGGCAAGACCCACCTGACCTACGCCCAGGGCGCCTCGGCGGAAACCGTGGCGATGCTGACCATCGGCGCCGCCGATCTGTTCGGCCTGCCGGTGTCCACCACCCACGTATTGTCTTCAGGTGTGGCCGGGACCATGGTCGCCAACGGCGGCGGCCTGCAGATGCAGACCATCCGCAACCTGCTGATGGCCTGGGTACTGACCCTGCCGGCGGCGATCCTGCTGTCCGGCAGCCTGTACTGGCTGTTCACCCAATTGTTCTGAACACCGCGATCACCCGTAGCCGCTGCCGCAGGCTGCGATCCAGTCCGCAGGACTGGCCAACGGGACAACGTGCAATATCAGGAAAATCGCGGGGTCAGGTTTTGGGGCCGCTGCGTCGGAATGCTGCCCAAGCCCATCGCAGCCTTCGGCAGCGGCTACATGGACTATGGCTGTCTGGGGCGGTCCTGCCGAGCCAGGCGCTCAACCCTGAGCGGTTGAACGCCACGGCGCCGGGAGATTCAGGAACAGCGGGTGCCAGGGTTTTGCGCCCAGCGTTTGGCGGTGCCGGCAATGCGCTTGGCCAGCTCGTCGATGGCCCGCTGGTGGGCCTGGACCAGGCTCGACAGCTCGACGCTGGCCGGCTGGCTGATGCGGCTGCTGCAGGTCAGGCTGCGACGATCGACACCATCGCCGCGCAGGCGCAGGTTCCACACCACGTCGATCAGCGCATAACGCCCCGGCACCGACTCAAAGCGGCGCACATCGGTCTGCAACGACAGGATCGGCTGCCCCGCGGACTTGGGCAGGCCTTCCAGGTTGCGCGTGCCCAATTGCTGCTCCATCTGGCTGGCCAGGGCGTCGTGGAACTCGTCCACCAGCGGCGCGCTCCAGCGCGCGGTTTCCAGGATCGCCAGGGTGCCGCCGTCCTGGCGCACCACGACTTGCGGCTGGTCGACCTGCGTCGGAATGCGCACCCCGGCCATCTCGAACTGCAGGCCCGACGCCGTGCCACCAGCCGCCGCCGGCTCGGGCGCCGGCGGCATCAGGGTGTAGTAATGGGTCGGCGCCGAGCTGCAGGCCGCCAGGCCCAGGGACGCGATCAGCAACACTAGAGTTTTTTTCATGGCTGGACTTCCGATTCAGGCTCACGAGAAGACGAGGTCGAGGATTTGTAGGCGTCCGGCTGATTGTCCTTGAGCCGCCCACGGATCAGTGCTTCGGGATGACGACTGAGGAAGTCGGTGAGTACCCGCACCGAACGGGCGGTGCGCTGCACTTCGTCCATCGCCTGGCCCAGTTGCAGCCGCTGCGGCGAGTCCTCGGAGAAGCTGTCGTTGGCCGTGGTCAGGGTTTTCTTGGTCTGCTCCAGAGTGTCACGCATTTCTGGCAATACCTTGCCGTTGACGTTCTGCAAGGTCTTCTGCATCTCGGTCAGGCTGCCGTTGAGGTTGTTGGCGATGGTATCGATCGGCAATTTGCTGATCTTCTCCACCACTCGCTGCAACTGCTCCTGCAACTTGTCGAGCCCGCCCGGTACGGTGGGGATTTCCAACGGCCGCGCGGTCGCATCGAAAGCCACCGGCTTGGCGTTGGGGATGAAGTCCATGGAGATATACAGCTGGCCGGTCAGCAGGTTGCCGCTGCGCGCCTGGGCCCGCAGGCCATGCTGGACGAAGGCACCGATCAGGTAACCCGCGCGACTTTCGTCGGCGCCGCTGAGCTTCTCCAGTTGCTGATGGACCTTGCCCAGGCGTGCCGGGTAGATCACCACCCCGACCACGGTGGAGAAGGTCTTTTTCTGCTCGTCGTAATCCAGGTCCATCGACACCACCCGGCCGAAGTTCACCCCGAGGAACTCCACCGGCGCATTGAGCGCCAGGCCGCGCAGGGTCTGGTCGAAACGCATGCGCATGTAGTACGGGTCGCCATCGGGCGGCGCCAGCGCGGTGTCCTGGTCGGCGAACAGCTGGTAGCTGGCGTTTTCCTCGGCCGGCTTGGCGTTGGGGCTGTACTTGGGTTCGACGAAGGCGATGCCGCCGGCGAGGATTGACGATATGGATTCAGTGTTGACCTTCAGGCCGTTGGCGCCCAGGGTCACGTCCACGCCGCTGGCGTTCCAGAAACGCGAGTCGGTGGTGACGAACTGGTCGTTGGGGGTATTGACGAAGATCCGCACGTCCACGCCCTTGCCGTTTTCCGACAGCTTGTAGGAAATCACCTGGCCCACCTCGATGCGCCGGTAATAGACCGGCGAACCGACGTCCAGCGAGCCCAGGTCATCGGTACGCAGGGTGAAGCGCTTGCCCTTTTGCCCGTAAGTCACCGGGGGCGGCGTTTCCAGGCCGACGAAGCTCTTCTTGCGTTTTTCTTCCTGGCCGGCGTCGGCGCCGATAAAGGCCCCCGACAGCAGGGTGTCGACCCCGGACACACCGCCCGCGCCAATGCGCGGGCGCACCACCCAGAACATCGAGTCGGCGGCGGTGAAGGATTCCGCCGACTGGTCCAGCTCGACCTTGGCGATCACCTTGCTGCGGTTCTTGCTCAAGGCGATGGAGGTGACCTTGCCGATCACCACGTTCTTGTATTTGACCTGGGTCTTGTTGGCTTCCAGGCCTTCGGCGGTCTGGAAGCTGATGGAGATCTCGGGCCCGGCCGACAGCGACTTGTGCACCAGCATCGACAGGCCGACCAGGGCCGCGACTATGGGCACGATCCACACCAGCGAGATATTGAACCGGCGCGTCCTGACCGCGGGGGTGCCCGGTCTCGCTGGCGCGCTTGAAGCGTTGGAACCTGGATGATCAGACATCTTCAACCTCTACATCCCAGATAAGCCGGGGATCGAAACTCATGGCCGCGAACATCGTCAGGACCACGACCAAACCAAAAAACAGGATGCCCATGCGCGGTTCGATCGAGCTCAGGGCGTGGAATTGCACCAGCGCCGCCACCAGGGCGACCACCAGCACGTCGAGCATCGACCAGTAGCCGATCACCTCGATAAAGCGGTACAGCTTGGCGCGCTCGCGCATCGCCCAATGGCTGCGGCGCTGGCAGGTGATCAGCAGCATCCCCAGAACCAGGAACTTGCTGCACGGCACCACCACGCTGGCGATGAAGATCAGCAGGGCAATGTCCCAGGAGCCGTGCTGCCAGAACTCCAGCACGCCGCTGAGAATGGTGTTTTCGCTGCCGCTGCCGAAGATCTGGGTATACATCACCGGCAGCACGTTGGCCGGGATGTAGAGAATCAGGCTGGCCACGAGAAAGGCCCAGGTACGGCTCAGGCTGTTGGGTTTGCGCGCATGCACCACGGCCTCGCAGCGCGGGCAGTAGTGAGCGTCCTGGGGGCAGGTCTGGCCGCAGGTGTGGCACAGCATCAGGCCCAGGTCGCGGGCATAGGGAGGCTGATTCATCAGTAACGGCCCTCCAAGTCGTCCCAGAGGCGGCGGATGCCCTTGCCGGAAATCAGGATGATCAGCACCGTCAGCATCGCCAGCGACCACAGCCCCAGGCCCGGGTGCACGTCGAGCATGCCGGCCAGCTTGACGATGGCCACCAGGATGCCCAGCAGGCACACCTCCAGCATGCTCCACGGCCGCAGATGTTCCAGGGCCCGCATGCAGGCCTTGAAGCCCGGCGCCGCGCGCCCGATGTTGGCAAAGCCCAGCACCCAGCACAGCAGGGCAATCTGCAGGCCGGGGGCAAGGATGATGGCCAGGCCGGTGACGGCGGCGATCAGGCTGATGCGGCCCTGGGCCAGGGCTTCGACCGACTGCCAGAGGGTGGCTTCGTTGCTCAGGCCTTCGAGGCTGATGCCGATCACCGGAAAGGCGTTGGCGAACACGAACAGCAGCGCCGCAGTGATCGACAGGGCAAGCAGCTGCTGCACGTTCAGGTGCCGGGCGCGCTCCAGCACCGCCCCGCAGCGCGAGCACTGGGAGGTCTGGCCTTTTGCAAGCGGTACGGATTCGTACAGCGAATCGCAATGCTCGCAGATGATCCAGTTGGGAGAGAGTGTCATGGTCTTCGAGTCAGGTGGGACAGCGGAGGGCGCTAATCCATGGCGCGTATTCTCTGCAAAAGTAGAGGATGGTGTCTAGTTTTACCTGAGGACTGCAAACACCCTGGTGCGCCATAATGTATGCCCCTTTCTGCCTCTCAGACCATGAACGATTCAAAAATGCTCCCGGCCAAAAACTCGCGCTCGCCGAAACAGACTCGTGGCCATGAACGGGTCACGGCGATTCTCGACGCCTGCGCCCACCTGCTGGTCAGCCAGGGAGTGGCCAGCCTGACCATGCATGGCCTCGCGCGCGAAGCCGGCACCTCCATCGGTTCGCTGTACCACTTCTTCAGCGACAAGCAGAGCGTGCTCGATGCCCTGGGCCAGCGCCATATCGACGCCATCGACCGGATCACCGCCAACCTCCTGGCCATCGACCCGGCCACCTGGGTCGAATCGAGCAGCCAGGAGGTGATCGACCGGATGATCATGCCGATCATGGAATACCTCGAGACCCATCCCGACCTGCTGCAGATGATCAGCCCCACCTTCGCCCCCGGCCAGCTCCAGGCCCCGGACGTGCATGCGCGCATCCAGGAAACCTACGACCGTATGCTCGCCCTGCGCCTGCCCACCGCCAGCGCCGCGGAGCGCGACGCTTACGTGACGGCCATGCGCGGATTGCCCATCGGCCTGTTCCAGGTTGCTCTGGAGAATAGTCAGCTCAAGAGCATCCTGCTGTTGCAGGAAGTCCCCCGGGCGATGAAAGCCTACCTGGAGGCCATCGAGCGGCCCCACGCCGCCCGCTGACCCTTGCGGTTTTCAACTGGCGCGATCGAGCGGGCGACGCAGCATCAAGCGTTCCCGCACCAGGTCGTAACCCCAGTGATAGACATAGGTGTACGGCAGGAAGAACAGCAGCACGCCGATGTCGAGAATCAACGCCTGCATCAGGCTGACCTGCAGCCACCAGGCGATCAGCGGCACGCTTACCGCCACCAGGCCACCTTCGAACAGCAGCGCATGGGCGACCCGGGTCCAGCCGCTGGGTGCCAGGGCCAGGCGCTTGAGCAGGCGGTCGAACAGACCATTGAAGACCACGTTCCAGGCCAGGGCGATCAGGCCGATGGCGATAGTCGCCACGCCCATGTCGACAAAGGGTTTGTCCATGATCCAGGCCAGCAGCGGCGTACACAGCGCGAACGCCAGCAGCTCGAAGCCCACGGCCTGGAAAACCCGTTCGGTCAAGGATTTGGTGTTGCTCATGATCCGGCTCCCGCCAGTGAATGTGGTTGCCATGATCACCTTATGTTCCGATACTTCATAATCATTAACCATCGATCAAGGCGATAGCTCATGGCCTCATACGAAGTACTGCTGGCCTTTGTCCAGGCGGCCACCCAAGGCTCGTTTTCCGCGGCCGCGCGCAAGCTCGGCAAGAGCCAGTCGACCATCAGCGCAGCGGTGGCAAGCCTGGAGATCGACCTCGACCTGCAGCTGTTCGACCGCAGCAGCCGCAAGCCCGCCCTCACCCCGCAAGGCCACGTCATGCTGCAGCGGGCCGAAGACATCCTGGCCGCCACCAGCCGCCTGGAAATGGCCGCCAGCCAGCTGGCCCAGGGCGTGGAAGCCAAGCTCACGGTGGCCCTGTCCGACACCTATCAGTCGGATCGTTTCGAGACCTCGCTGAGCGCCTTCGAACAACGCTACCCGGACCTGGAGCTGGAATGCCTGATCGCCGAATGCGACGACCTGATCGAGCTGGTCCAGCGCGGTCGGGCGCAGATCGCCTTTGCCGAGATGCAGCCCGAATACCCGGCGGACCTCGACCATTCGACGGTGGACGAGCGCACCGAAATCGCCCTGTTCGTGTCGCGCAACCACCCCTTGGCGGCACTGAAAAATATCGATCAGGCACGCCTGCAACAGCACCGCGAGCTGCGCCTGGCGACCATCGTCAACCCCTACGACAGCCGGGCCCGGGGCCGGGTGTGGTCGGCGCCGAGCTACCTGATGCTGCTGGAAATGGCCCAGGGCGGCTTTGGCTGGGCGCCCCTGCCGCGCTGGCTGGTGGAACGTTTCGGCGCCGACAGCCTGGTGGAACTCGATGCCCGTGGCTGGCCGCGCAACGTGGCGGTCGATGCCCTGTGGTCGCGCCTGCATCCGCCAGGCCCGGCGGGCAGCTGGTTGCTGGGGCGGATGCTGGAATAAGCGTTTTTTGCAGAGGCTCGCCCCGCTGGCGGCCGCTCCGCGCCCGATCGCAGCCTGCGGCAGCGGCTACAGGGTTCGGCTGATCTGAAGAAAAGCGCATCGTTGCGACGTTTCCGAGGTCGCTCCCGGCCCCTGCTCGCGCCACAATCCCTGTAGCCGCTGCCGTAGGCTGCGATAAGGCCGCAGGCCTTCAACGATCGTCAATAGACCACGACCGCTAGGCCGACCACAGTCTTCGGATCGACAGGCGTTCAGAGGGTTTTCAGGGCTTCGAGCCTGTTCTCGATAAAACGCCGCTCCGGTTCCTGGCGGGTCAGTTCCAGGGCGCGCAGATAAGCCTGGCGCGCCGGCTCCACCCGGGCCAATTGCCGACAGAACTCGGCCCGCGCCGAATGGGCCAGGTGGTAATCCTGCAACTCGCCCCGGGCGAGGATCGCCTCGACCCGCTCCAGGCCGGCCAGCGGTCCGTCCCGTTGGGCGATGGCAACCGCGCGGTTCAGCTCGATCACCGGCGAGGGCATGACGCGCAACAGCACGTCATACAGGCCGACGATCTGCTGCCAGTCGGTTTCCCCGGCGGTCGCCGCCTCGGCATGCACCGCGGCGATCGCCGCCTGCAGGCAGTACGGGCCGAAACGGCGGGTGCCCAGGGCGTGCTCCACCAGGGCGCAACCCTCGGCGATCAGTTCGCAGTCCCACAGCGAGCGGTCCTGTTCGTCCAGCAACACCAGCTCACCGGTGGCCGAGGTCCGCGCCAGGCGCCGCGACTCATGCAGCAGCATCAAGGCCAGCAGGCCCATCACTTCGGGTTCCGGCAGCAGTTCCAGCAACAGACGGCCGAGGCGGATCGCCTCATGGGTCAGGTCTTCGCGGGTCAGCTCGGCGCCCATCGACGCCGAATAGCCTTCGTTGAACACCAGGTAAATCACCCGTAACACGCTGTCCAGGCGCTCGGGCAGCTCGCCCAGGGACGGCACCTGATAAGGGATGTGCGCATCGCGGATCTTGGCCTTGGCGCGCACGATGCGCTGGGCGATGGTGGCTGGCGTCGAGAGAAAGGCCCGGGCGATTTCCTCGGTGGTCAGGTCGCAGATTTCCCGCAACGTCAGCGGTACCTGGGCGTCCGCCGCCAGCGCCGGGTGGCAGCAGGTGAAGATCAGGCGCAGGCGGTCGTCTTCCAGGTCCTCCTCGCTCCAGTCTGCCTGCTCCAGCTCTTCGAGCTGGCTGACCAGCGCCGCCTGGGACGCGGCGAAACGCGCCCGCCGACGCAAACCGTCGATGGCCTTGAAACGCCCGGCCGACACCAGCCAGGCCCGCGGGTTGTCCGGTACGCCGTCGCGCTGCCAGCGCTCGACCGCGACGAAGAACGCCTCGTGCAAGGCCTCTTCGGCAAGGTCGAAATCCCCCAGCAGGCGAATCAGGGTCGCCAGGATCCGCCGCGACTCGTTGCGGTAGACCGTTTCCACCAGCGCCTTGACGCTGTCTTGCGCCACCGCCGGCATCAGTCCGGCATGCCTCGGGTCACCAGGCTTTCCAGGCGATCCAGGCTCTGCCCCCAGCCCTCGTGAAAGCCCATGGCTTCATGGGCCTGGCGATCCTCTTCGCTCCAGTGCATGGCGCGAGCGGTATAGAGAGTCTTGCCGTCCAGGTCGTCGAAGGTCACTTCGGCGCTCATGAAGGCCTTGCCCGAAGGAATCCAGCCCGGCAGGAAGGCATCGGTGAACACCAGCCGCCGCGGCGCGACGATCTCCAGGAACACGCCCATGGTCGAGTATTCGTTGCCGTCCGGGGCGCGCATCAGGGTGCGAAACTGGCCGCCGACCCACAGGTCCATTTCGCACTCCGGGGTGGTCATGCCGTGGGGTCCCCACCATTGCACCAGCAACTGCGGTTCGGTCCAGGCACGGAACAGCTTGCCGGGCGGTGCATCGATCAGGCGGCTGATGGACAACTCATATTGGGCGGGCGCACGGCCCACGCTGTGCTCGGTCATGGCGAAACTCCTGCTTATGCTTGTTTTTTCAGGGCTCGTTTTTCCAGGGTGGCGATCAGGGATTCAACTCGCGCACCGGGCGTACCTCGACGCTGCCGACCCGGGCCGCCGGAATGTTGCCGGCGACCTGGATGGCTTCGTTGAGGTCCTTGGCATCGATCAGATAGAACCCGGCCAACTGTTCCTTGGTTTCGGCGAACGGGCCGTCGGTGATCGACAGCCGGCCGCCGCGCATGCGCACCGTGGTCGCGGTCTGCACCGACTCCAGGGCCTCGGCGGCGAGCATCCGGCCGCTGCCTTGCACCGACTCGGCATACGCCATGCACTCGGCGTCCTTCGGGCTCTCCGGCAGGCTGTGCAACAGCTGTTCGTCGCTGTAGACCAGGCATAGGTATTTCATGGGGCTCTCCTCGATCGGGCTGATCAACTATGGCTGCAGTTTCAGGCTTTGGCGAAAAACCCGACGATCAGGGTTGCAGGTCGAACAAGGCGGTGCCGCTCTGCATGTCGAACGGCGCCGACCAGTGTTCGTGGACCACTTTCCACTGGCCGCCCAGGCGCTGGTAACCGGCGGTCACGCGCATCCAGCAGGCCTTGGTCTCGCCCTTGTCGTCGGTGCCGCCGCAGTGGGCCAGCCAGTGGGCGAAGGCGCTGTCGCTGGCGCCGACTATGTGCAGTTGTTCGAAGTCGAAGATGCCAGGGCCGGGGCAGAACTCCATGCAGGCCTTCCAGTGCTCGCGGTAGGCTTGCTTGCCCTTGAATTGCAACGCGGCCACGGCGTCGAACGCGGTGATGTCGTCGGCGTAATAGCTGACGATGCGCTCGATGTCCTTGGCCATCACGGCCTGGCGCCAGGCGTCGATCAGGCTGCGGATTTCGCTTTCGGTGGTTTGGGCATTCATGGCGATTCTCCTTGCGATTGAGTGATACAGGCTCAAGGTGGCCGCCACAGGCGACCGTTAAATCGTGAAGACACCCTTAGTCGTCTGGCCGCCCGGTAAATCGACAGGGCCCGGAAAAAAAACCGGAACCCTGGGCGAAATCGCTAGAATCGCCACTCATACAGCCCACCCTCAGTGCCCGGATATGGACAGCCCAGTGACCACCCGACTCGTGCCTTACGAACAGCTCGACGCCAGGCAATTGCAGCAGCTCGACGCGCTCGAGGTGCACCCGCGGCAGAAGAGTTATTCCGGCGATATCTACACCGCGCTGCATACCCTGCTCAAGGCGCCGGAGCCCGGTATCAAGGGCTTCGCCCTGCTGGCCGAAGAGGTCCCGGTGGCGTTCCTGCTGCTCAAGCGCCCACCGTTCCTGCCCCATTGGGCCGACCCCGACACCGCCACCCTGCATGCCTTGCAGGTCGATCAGCGGGTCCAGGGCCAGGGCTACGGCCGGGCCTGCCTGCAAGCCCTGCCCGCCGCCGCGCGCCAGGCGTGGCCAGAGATCAAGGGGCTGATGCTGTCGGTGGACGCGGACAACGCCGCGGCCTTCAGCCTCTATCTGAAGCAAGGCTGGGTCGACAGCGGCGAGGCCTACAGGGGCCGCATCGGCTATGAACGCCGTCTGGTCCTGATGTTCTGACATTACCCAGGAGAAGCATGATGCTGACCACCCTCGAGCAACTGGAAGCAATCTACGGCCAGCCCATTGAGCGGGCCGTGCGCAAGGAAATCCCCTTCCTCAACCCGGACTACCAGGCCATGGTGCGCGCCTCGCCGCTGGTGATCCTGAGCACCAGCGGCCCGGACGGCATGGACGGCTCGCCCCGCGGCGATACCCCGGGTTTCGTGCGGATCATCGACGAGCGCACCCTGGCCCTGCCCGACCGCCCGGGCAACAACCGCATCGACAGCCTGCGCAATATCGTCAGCGACCCGCGGGTGGCCCTGCTGTTCATCATTCCGGGCATAGGCGAGACCCTGCGGGTCAATGGCCGGGCGCGGATCTCGGCCGAGCCGGCGCTGCTGGACAGCTTCGCGGTGAATGGCAAGCCGGCGCGCACAGTGATCCTGGTGGACGTCGAGGCGGCCTACTTCCACTGCTCCAAGGCCATCGTGCGTTCCGACCTGTGGAACCCCGAGCACTACCTGGAACGCTCGGCCCTGCCCTCGGCCGGCGCCATCCTCAAGCGCCTCTGCGACGGCCAGTTCGACGCCGACCGCTACGACCGGGAAATGCCGGAGCGGGTGCGCAACAGCCTGTATTGAAGGCCCTGCAGGAGCGAAGCTTGCTCGCGATGAAGGCTGACGCAGTACATCAGCCAGACCGCGGCGCGCCTATCGCGGGCAAGCCTCGCTCCTACGCCGCGGCGTTACGACCTCACAGTTCTAGCACCATCTCGTGCCAGGCCATGCCGCCATGGTCCGACGCCGAAGCCTTGAGATAGACGAAGCCGAAGCGCTCGTACAAGGGCACATGCCGCTCCTTGCACATCAGGTTGATGCTGGCCTTGCCCAGGCCGTGCATGCGCTCGATAAAGGCCTCCAGCAGACGCCGGGAAACCCCCTGGCCCTGATAGTCCGGATGCACCACCACCGACATGATCACCACATGGGGCCCGGCCGGGTCGTGGCCGATCAGTTCCTTGAAGGCCTCGTCGGCCATCTCCACCTCGAAGGCCGCCCCGGAGTTGATGAAGCCGGCCACCACGCCCTCCACTTCGGCGACGATGAAGCCCTCGGGCCAGGTGGCGATGCGGGTGGCGATCTTTTCCCGGGTGGCGGCTTCGTCGCCTTCGTAGGCCTGGGTTTCGATGGCGAAGCAGCGGTCCAGGTCAGCGGCGGCGACCTGACGGATCAACAGGCTGGATAAGGTCATGGGGAACGGATCGGCTATGGGAAATGCCGCCGATCATAAAGTAATAAGGCTTGCATATCGAATGACGGCAAGCCCGTAAAACCTGCGTAGAGTCGCTGTCATCCGCGCGCCGAGCGGGTTATTTATCAGGGCTCAATCAATCCCATCCTGGTCGAGTACGGAAGTCACCATGAGCAATGTTCAGATCGGTTTGCTGGTGCTGTTCGGTATCAGTGCGTTCGGTTTTGTCACCCTGTCCATCGACCTGTGGCGCGCCCGCCGGCCGAACAAAGGCAAATGACCGGGCCCACCGCGGGCCCGGCCGGTGCTCGCGGTGCGGGTCACTGTTCCTTGAGCGGCAGCCAGATTTCCAGCACGCCCTGGCCGGTATCGGGGTTGAAGTCGGCGCTGTAGCGTTCGAATTCCGGCGCATCGGCGGCTTCGCGCCCGGACTGTGGCAGCCAGGTTTTCCAGATGTACTGGAAGGTCTGCGGCAGGCCCGCAAGCGGCCCCTGGTGCTCGAACACCGCATAGTGCTGCGGCGGCACCTCGACCCAGCGGTACAGCTCGGGCAAGTCGTCGAGTTTGCTGATTTCGACCCCGGCGATGTATTCGAACCCGCCCTTGCCGTCGGGGTTGCAGCAGAGGCCGTAGGTCTCCTCCCCGACCTGGCCGGGAACCTTGCCGATATGGGGAATGAAGCGTTTCCAGAGTTCAGGAATGCCCTGCGTCGTCTCGGGAGTGAAACGCCCGCCCAGACCGGCGATCAGCAGAAAGCGCCCCTTCTCGAAACGCGGCACCGGCCCGCTGACCTGTTTTTGCTCATCCATGATGCGACTCCTGCCTGAAAAATGGGTTCGGCAGGGAGTATAGAGGCCAAACAACCCGGATCGCTGGGTCAGAGCGCGGGAAGCTCCGCGACCGCCGCGCCGACGATGAACTCCTGGTAACCGGACAGGATCACGTAGACCGCGAAATAGCAGAAGATCGCCGCAGATGCCAGGTAGGAGTAGCGCAACAATTTGTCGCCCAGCAGCTTGCCGCCCTGGGTCGCGGCAAAGCACAGGCCCACGACCCAGGCCAGACCGGCGCAGAAGAAACCGCTGAGGAACAGCCCGGAACTGAGCAGGTCACCACCGCCGGAACGGGCAATCAGGGTACCGCCCACCGCGGCGAACCAGAGGATCGCGCTGGGGGACGACATGGCCAGGAAAATGCCGCGGAAAAACTCCTTGCGCGGCGAACCGTTGTCCACCTCCCCGGCCTCGGCCAGCACCGCGCTATGGTGGATCGCCGAATAGATCATCTTCGCCGCGAAGTACACCAGCAGCGCCGATCCGCCGATCCACAGCACCCAGCGCACCGCTTCGTACTGCAGCAGCACGGTCATGCCGGCCAGCGCCAGCACGGCGTAGACCAGGTCACCGACACAGGTGCCCAGGCCCAGGCAGAAACCCTGGAAATAACCACGCTGCATGGCCAGGGTAATCATCGCGATATTGGCCACGCCTATGTCCAGGCACAGCGAAAGGCTCAGCAGAAAGCCGCTGGTAAACTCCATCATTCATCCTGTTCGATGCGGTTGTTCGAGTGGGGGGTATTTAACGCGGGAGGGCCCGGCAAACACAATGCACGGGCTGCGAATCCAGCCTGCATGATGCAAATCCCTGTCCAGGCAACGCCGCTGCCGGCAAAAAATAGTTGCCGCGCCCCTCTGGACAGCCTGGCGCCACAGCCCTTATCGTCTGCCCCCAGGCCACCGCAGTGGCCGACGTCGCTCGGACGGTTCCGGGCGCTCACGTACTCGAGGCAACAATGGCCGAACAAGGTTCGCCGCGCCGCTTTGCGCGCATAGATCGACTCCCCCCCTACGTATTCAATATCACTGCCGAGCTGAAGATGGCTGCGCGTCGGCGCGGCGAAGACATCATCGACTTGAGCATGGGTAACCCCGACGGTGCGACTCCGCCGCACATCGTCGAGAAACTGGTCACCGTCGCCCAGCGCGAAGACACCCACGGCTACTCCACCTCCAAGGGTATTCCGCGTCTGCGCCGGGCCATTTCGCGCTGGTACAAGGATCGCTACGAGGTCGATATCGACCCGGAAAGCGAAGCCATCGTCACCATCGGCTCCAAGGAAGGCCTGGCGCACCTGATGCTCGCCACCCTGGACCAGGGCGACACCGTGCTGGTGCCCAACCCGAGCTACCCGATTCACATTTACGGCGCGGTGATCGCCGGCGCCCAGGTGCGTTCGGTGCCGCTGGTGCCGGGCGTGGACTTCTTCGACGAGCTGGAGCGGGCCATCCGCGGCTCGATCCCGAAACCGAAGATGATGATCCTCGGCTTCCCATCCAACCCTACCGCGCAGTGCGTCGAGCTGGACTTCTTCGAACGGGTGATCGCCCTGGCCAAGCAGTACGACGTGCTGGTGATCCACGACCTGGCCTACGCCGACATCGTCTACGACGGCTGGAAAGCCCCGTCGATCATGCAGGTGCCGGGCGCCAAGGACATCGCGGTGGAGTTCTTCACCCTGTCCAAGAGCTACAACATGGCCGGCTGGCGCATTGGCTTCATGGTCGGCAACCCGGAACTGGTCAGCGCCCTGGCGCGGATCAAGAGCTACCACGACTACGGCACTTTCACCCCGCTGCAGGTGGCGGCCATCGCTGCGCTGGAAGGCGACCAGCAGTGCGTGAAAGACATCGCCGAGCAGTACCGCCAGCGCCGCAATGTGCTGGTCAAGGGCCTGCATGAGCTGGGCTGGATGGTCGAGAACCCCAAGGCCTCGATGTACGTCTGGGCGAAGATTCCCGAGGCCTACGCGCACCTGGGCTCGCTGGAGTTCGCCAAGAAGCTGCTGGCCGAGGCCAAGGTCTGCGTTTCGCCAGGGGTGGGTTTCGGTGAGTACGGCGACGACCATGTGCGCTTCGCCCTGATCGAAAACCAGGACCGTATCCGCCAGGCCGTGCGCGGCATCCGCGGCATGTTCCGCGCCGATGGCCTGGTGCAGAAAGGCTGATCCGCGTCGCCCTATAAGCAGGCACAAAAAAACCGCAGCGATGCGGTTTTTTTGTGTCCGGCTAATAACCAGCCGACATGATCCTGTAGCCGCTGCCGCAGGCTGCGATAAGGACCGAAGGGCCTTCAGCGCAAGATCGCTACGGCCGTACCGGCCGATCGCAGCCTTCGGCAGCGGCTACAGGGCTCGGGTCACACCACCAGCGACAGCAGCAGGATGAAGATCAGGCCTACCACCGAGAGGATGGTTTCCATCGCGGTCCAGGTCTTGAAGGTTTCCGCCACGGTCATGTTGAAGTACTGCTTCACCAGCCAGAAACCGGCGTCGTTGACGTGGGACAGGATCAGCGAGCCGGCGCCGGTGGCCAGCACCAGCAGCTCGCGGTTGACCCCAGGAATCATGCCGACCACCGGTACCACAATGCCCGCGCCGGTGATGGTCGCCACGGTCGCCGAACCGGTGGCGATCCGGATCACCGCCGCCACCAGCCACGCCAACAGGATCGGCGAGATCTGCGCGTTGACCGCCATGTGGCCGATCACGTCACCCACGCCGCTGGTCACCAGCATCTGCTTGAAGCCACCGCCGGCACCGATGATCAGGATGATCGCCGCGGTCGGCGCCAGGCTGGCGTCGAGCAGCTTGAGGATCTGCTTGGAGCCGATGCCCTGGCGCGAACCGAAGGTGTAGAGCGACAGCAACAGAGCCAGCAGCAGCGCGCTGATCGGGTGACCGATCATGTCCATCCAGATGCGGAAGAAATGCCCGTCCGGGAAGGCCACGTCGGCGAAGGTCTTGAGCAGCATCAGGAACACCGGCAGCAGCACGGTCAGCAGGGTCACGCTGAAGCTCGGCAGGTTGGCCGAGGTGTTTTCGCGCGCCAGCTGGTCCACCAGTTCCTGGTTCGGATGACCCGGGATGTGCTTGGCGATGAAGGTGCCGTAGATCGGACCGGCGATGATCGCGGTCGGCAGGGCTACGATCAGGCCGTAGAGAATGGTCTTGCCGATGTCGGCGCCGAACACGCCGATGGCCAGCAGCGGGCCCGGATGCGGCGGCACCAGGCCGTGCACCGCGGACAGGCCGGCCAGCAGCGGGATACCGATCTTGATGATCGACACGCCGGTGCGCCGGGCGACGATGAACACCAGCGGGATCAGCAGCACGAAGCCGATCTCGAAGAACAGCGGGATGCCCACCAGGAAGGCGGCGAACATCATCGCCCACTGCACCCGCTCCTTGCCGAACGAGCGGATCAGGGTCTGGGCGATCTGATCCGCGCCGCCGGATTCGGCCATCATTTTGCCGAGCATGGTGCCCAGCGCGAGGATGATCCCGACGAAACCGAGCACCCCACCGAAGCCGTCCTGGAACGCCTTGATGATCTTGTCCACCGGCATGCCCGACGTCAGGCCGAGGAAACCCGCGGCGATGGTCAGGGCGATGAAGGGATGCAGCTTGAATCGAGTGATCAGCACGATCAGCCCGATAATGGTGACCACTGCGTCTACCAGCAGATAGGTCTCTTGGGACATGCCAAACATGG
Source organism: Pseudomonas sp. GM17 (assembly GCF_000282175.2). NCBI lineage: Bacteria > Pseudomonadati > Pseudomonadota > Gammaproteobacteria > Pseudomonadales > Pseudomonadaceae > Pseudomonas > Pseudomonas sp. GM17. The sequence continues at coordinate 5,823,827 of NZ_CP124732.1, forward strand.
GGTTGCCTCCGGTTTGTTGTTTTTATTCAAGCGTTAAAAACGTGAGCCGAGTGGGATAGCGCTATCTAGGTGAGCCGAAGCTTATCGGGATGAGTCCAGCCCGTGCTCCAGCCACCAGCCATGGGCCTGTTCGGCCAGCCGGTCAACGCTGTGGATGGTGGCGTCCAATGCCAGGGTCAGGGGTTCGCCCACGGGAGATTCGAGGGTCGCGAACTGACTGTCGATCAGGGTCGAAGGCATGAAATGCCCCGGACGGTGGGCCACGCGATCGGCGGCCACTTGTGGTGTCAATTGCAGGAAAACGAAGCCCAGGCCGGGCGTGGCGCTGCGCAGGCGGTCGCGGTACTTGCGCTTGAGCGCCGAGCAGGTCAGCACCGGACGTTGTCCGGCGGCCAGGGCGCGACGCAACTCGTCGCACAGGCTGTCGAGCCAGCCGGCACGGTCGTCGTCGTTCAGGGGAATACCGGCACTCATCTTGGCGATATTGGCGGCAGGGTGGAACGTATCGCCTTCAATGGCCGTGGCGCCGCTGCGCTGGCACAGCGCTTCACTGACGCTGGACTTGCCGCAGCCGGCAACGCCCATGATGACCAGGGCGGTGATGGGTTGACTCATGAAACACCTCAGCGCGCAGACAGCGCTACCTTCGCTCTTCGAAACTCTAGTGCAAAAATAGTTTCTGCCGACGCCTTCTTGTCATTTTTGTGGGTTGCCGCGTATATAGGCCGCGAAACCAAAGAGTGCGGGTCAGGCCGACCGCGCTCACGCATTGCAGCTGTTTCGAGACAGCGCTACCTTAGTGACTTGAATTTTGTTTGGCAAGCCGTCTGATGACCTCCTCCAAGAACGATAAAAATACCCGCACCACGGGGCGCCCGACCCTCAACGAAGTCGCGCGCCTGGCCGGCGTCAGCCCGATCACCGCCTCGCGAGCCCTGCGCGGCATCGACACGGTGGCCACTGAACTGGTGGAAAAGGTGCAGAAGGCCGCCCGCGAACTCAACTACGTGGTCAACCCCGCCGCCCGCGCCCTGGCCTCGGCCCAGAGCCATTCGGTGGTGGTGCTGGTGCCGTCGCTGTCCAACCTGCTGTTCATCGATACCCTGGAAGCCATTCATCAGGTTCTGCGGCCCAAGGGCTTCGAAGTGCTGATCGGCAACTTCCACTATTCCCCCGACGAAGAAGAAAACCTGCTGCGCAACTACATGGCCTACCAGCCCCGCGGCCTGCTGCTGACCGGCTTCGACCGGACCGAAAGCGCCCGACGGATGGTCGAAGCCAGCAACGTTCCCTGCGTCTACATGATGGACCTCAACCCCGAGGCCGGCCTGAACTGCGTGGGTTTCTCCCAGCACAACGCCGGGGAAACCGCCGCCGAGCACCTGATCTCCCGCGGCCGCAAGCGCCTGGCCTATATCGGTGCCCAGCTCGACCAGCGCACCCTGATGCGCGGCGAAGGTTTCCGCCGAGGCCTGGAGAAAGCCGGCCTCTACGACCCGAAACTGGAAGTCCTCACCCCGCGCCCCTCGTCGGTGGGCCTGGGCGGCGAACTCTTCCTGCAGTTGATGCACAGCCACCCGGACGTGGACGCGATCTTCTTCGGCAACGACGACCTGGCCCACGGCGCCCTGCTGGAAGCCATGCGCTGCGGCATCAGGATCCCCGAGCAAGTGGCGGTGATGGGCTTCAACGACCTGCCCGCCTCGGCGCACATGGTGCCGCGCCTGAGCAGCATTAGCACCCCGCGCGAAGCCATCGGCCGCCGCGCCGCGGAACAGCTGCTGACCCTGATGGCCGGCAACAGCGTGGCCAAGCCGGTGGTGGACATGGGCTTCGAGCTGATGGTGCGCGAGAGCACCTGAGCCGCGTTCAGGAACGCAGGCTCAGGGCGCTGAGCAGCACACCGAAGCCCACCAGCAGAACGCCGAACAACTGGTCGATACGCCGTTTGTAAGCCATGAGCCGGGCCCGGATGCCCGGCGCCGAAAAGAACAGCGCCACCGCCACGAACCACAGCACATGGGCCAGGACAATGATCGCGCCATAGCCGATCTGCACACCCGGCGCGGTACCTGGCTGCATCACCTGCATGAACAGGCTGACCACGAAAATCATGGTCTTGGGGTTCAGCGCATTGGTCAAAAACCCCGTACGCAATGCCACCCACGCCGAGACCCGCGGCGCATCGACCGCTACCTCTTCCTCGACCGCGCGGCTGCGCAGCATGCCGATACCGAGATAAACCAGGTACAGCGCCCCGGCGATTTTCAGCACGCTGAACAGCAGCAGCGATTCCTTGACCAGCAGGCCGACGCCCAACAGCGTGTAGCCGATATGCAGCATCACCCCGAGCCCGATCCCCAGCGCCGTGAACACCCCATGCCGACGCGACAGCACCAGGCTGTTACGCGTGACCATGGCGAAATCCGGCCCCGGGCTGAGCACCGCGAGGATGGTGATGGTGATTACTACTAACAGTTCAGTCATTTTCAAGCGCCTTCGCTATAGAATCCGGCCCATACTTTATGGGCACGAACCGTCACAGAGCGAACGATGAAAACTGACATTCCCGGTGATAAAAACTCACAGACAACCCATCGCCGCCTGCCGCCCCTGAGCGCCCTGCGCTGTTTCGAGGCCGCCGCTCGCCTGGAAAGCTTCACCCGCGCCGGCGAAGCCCTGCACCTGACCCACGGCGCCATCAGCCGTGCCGTCCGCACCCTGGAAGAAGACCTCGGCACACGGCTGTTCGAGCGTCGCAGCCATCGGGTCTTTCTCACCGAGGCCGGCCGCGAATTGCTGCACAGCGTGGAGCATGCCTTCGACCTGATCGACGCCACCGCACGCAAACTGCGAACGCCCGACAAGGCCGCGGCCCTGGTGCTGTCCTGCGAACCGACTCTGCTGATGCGCTGGCTGATTCCACGGATCCCGACATTCTTCGCCGCTCATCCGGATATCCCCCTGCAACTGGTGGCCGGCGGCGGGCCCTTCGCCTTTGCTCAAGGCATCGACCTGGCGATCCGCCGCAACGACTTTCCCTGGCCGCCCCACACCCATGCGCAGTGGCTGTTCGATGAAGCCATCGGCCCGGTGTGTCGCCCGGACCAGGCCGTCGGCTGGACCCGCGACGCAAGCGGCAGAGTGCGGCTATCGGATACGGCGCCACGCCTGCACAGCGCGACCCGGGCAGCGGCCTGGGAGCAATGGTTGAACCTCAAGGGAATGCAACAGGCGCCGGGCACGGAGCAGGTCTTCGAGCATTTCTACTTCAGCCTGCAAGCGGCGGTGGCTGGGTTGGGGCTGGCCATCGCGCCCTGGCAACTGGTGCGCGACGACCTGGAGTCGGGCCTGCTGGTCGCGCCTTTCGGTTTTATCGCCGACGGCAGCGCCTACTACCTGTTGTCGCCCGAGGCAGTCGACCCGGACTCGCCCGTTGCCCGCTTGCTCGACTGGCTGCGTCACCAGGCGCTGGGCAGCGAGCAGCACGACGCCGCCCGCCCGGCCCCATAAGCGGACAGGCTTACGGCCTCACCTCGGCATGAACCTGCGGGGCCAGCGCCGGGTCCTGCCCACCCAGCAACTGCACAAAAGCCTGGGCGGCCTTTTGCAGGGGCTGGTTCTTCAGCCATACCGCGTGCACCGGCAGCAGCAGGCCGTTGTCGATGTTCTTGAAGGTCAGGCGCTTGAGCCGCCCGGCCTTGAGCAAGGGCGCGATCACCGACAGCGGGAAATTGCCCCAGCCAATGCCGGACTCGACCATGTCCAGGGCCATGGCCAGGCTGTCGGTGCGCCAGTAGGACTCGGCGATCAGCGGCCGGGTGTCGCGGATCGGCAGGTCGCGGCTGGCAACCACCACCTGACGCACGTTGACCAGCTCTTCCAGATAGAGGGTGGCATCCGGCGCCTCGGGTAATGGATGGCGCGCGGAAATGCAGGCGATCATCCGCTCGCTGCCGACGTACTGGAAATACTCCAGCACGTTCAGGCTCAGCCCGGCGAAGGCCACGCCGACCGCGATCCGGCCAGTGTGCAGCAGTTGCAACAGATCGTCCTGGGGCGCGCTCAGTACCTCGATGTCGAGCAACGGATGACGCTCGGCGATCCGCTTGATCGCCGCCAGCACCCGGGACTTGTCGATGTCCTCGACCACGCCGATGGACAGCCGGCTTTCCAACCCCAGGGACAACTCCACCGCATGCACCTGCAAGTGCTTGAGCTGCTCGGCGATCAGCCGCGCGTGGGGCGCCAGGGCATTGGCCATGGCGGTGGGCACCGGCTCGCGATGGCGGCGATCGAACAGGGGGTAGCCCAGCTCCGCCTCAAGGTTGGCGATACCCATGCTCACCGCCGACGGCACCTTGCCCAGGGCCCGGGCCGCCGCGGAAAACGAACCGCGCTCGAGCACGGCGAGAAACAACTGGATGCTGTCGCTGGAGAAATTCATGCAGACGCCTGTCTAGAATGTCGACCTATCAGTAAACCTGAAAGCTACTGACTTTTTCTGTCAGGTACATTGAAGCTATCTTGCGCCGCATTCGCCAGCCCTTCCTGCAAAAGGAGCGGCCCGGGCCAACGAACGCGGAGGAAAAAAAGCATGCAAGGCATCAAGCGCAAACTGGTTTACGTGTCACTGTTCGAGGTGTTCGGCATGACCTTCTCGGCCCTGGGCCTGGCCTTGCTGTCCGGCACCTCGCCGAGCAGCACCGGCCCGCTGGCGGTGGTGATCACCAGCATCGCGGTGACCTGGAACTTCATCTACACCAGCCTGTTCGAGCGTTGGGAAAGCCACCAGGTCTCGCGGACCCGCACGGTCAAGCGGCGGATAGCCCATGCCGTGGGTTTCCAACTGACGCTGATCCTGTTCCTGATTCCGTTGATCGCCTGGTGGATGCACATCAGCCTGGTGCAGGCCTTCCTGCTCGACCTGGCACTGATCCTGTTCATCCCCTGCTACACCTTCGTCTTCAACTGGCTGTTCGACCGGGTCTTTGGCCTGCCGGCGTCGGCGCTGCCAGATCCGGTCTGAGGCCAGAGTGCAAATCGGTATCGCCTAAGACCGGCGCCGCTGTTAGATTTCCAGGGCCCTTCACCCGCCAAGGAACGCTTGCATGGGAACCCTGAGAATTCTCGGTAAAGCCTCGTCGATCAACGTCCGAAAAGTGCTGTGGACCTGCGAGGAACTGGGCTTGCCCTACGAACGCGAGGATTGGGGCAGCGACTTCCAGTCGACCCACACACCGGAGTTTCTCAGGCTCAACCCCAACGCCCAGGTGCCGGTGCTGGTCGATGACGCTGGCGCGCTGTGGGAATCCAACAGTATTTGCCGGTACCTGACCGGCAAGGTCGCCGGGCAACGGCTACTGCCCAGTGAACCCCGAGCTCGGGCCTTGGTTGAACAATGGATGGACTGGCAGGCCACGGAGCTCAATCCGGCGTGGAGCTACGCCTTCGTCGCCCTGGTCCGGCAGAACCCGGACTTTCAGGACCCGCAGCGGATCGCCGCCGGCCTTCGCGGCTGGAACGCCAAGATGGCCCTGCTCGAACAGCAACTGGCGAACAGCGGCGACTATGTGCTCGGCGAGCAGTTCAGCCTGGCCGATATCGTCCTCGGGCTGTCGGTGCATCGCTGGATGATGACGCCCATGGAGCGCCCCGACTTCCCCGCCATCGCCGCCTATTACGCACGGCTCAGCGAACGCCCGGCCTTCCTGCTGCATGGACGCAATGGCATTCCCTGAGTCGTCTTTTTCTTCTGCAGGAGCGAGGCTTGCCCGCGATAAGGCCATGACAGGCGCCACCCAACTCGATCCCTGAATCGGTGTTGCGATCAAGGGCGCTTTCGCGGGCAAGCCTCGCTCCTACGGAAGCTGGATGCCGCTTCGGCTGCAGCAGCGGCATAAAACCGCAAGATGTAACGAAATACGACAATAAATCAGCGCACAGCCCGGCTTCCGACCCCGCATTCACAATCATTGATTTCCGTTAGCCAGCTAAGATTCCTCCTCACCGAAACCTGGAATCCCGCCCATGTCGTCCCTCGCCCCCACTGTCGCCACCGACGGCCTCGACCCGGTCCGCGCCGCCGATATCTCCGCCCGCATCGATCGCCTGCCCGCCGTCGCCACGGTCTGGCGCCTGGTGGCGTTGCTGTCGATTGGCGGTTTCTTCGAGCTGTATGACCTGTTCCAGACCGCCTATATCAGCCCCGGCCTGATCCGCGACGGGATCTTCGCCACCGGCAGCCAGGGCGTGTTCGGTTTTTCCGACCAGGCGGCCTTCGCCTCGGCGACCTTTCTCGGGCTGTTCCTCGGCGCCAGCTTGCTGAGCCCGATCGCCGACCGCTTCGGGCGCCGGGCGATCTTCACCTTCGCCCTGATCTGGTACACCGTGGCCACGGTGCTGATGGGCGTGCAGACCTCGGCCCTGGGGATCATCGGCATGCGCTTTCTGGTGGGCATCGGCCTGGGCATCGAACTGGTGACCATCGACGCCTACCTCTCCGAGCTGGTGCCCAAGCACATGCGCAGCTCGGCCTTCGCCTTTGCCTTTTTCGTGCAGTTTCTCTCGGTGCCGGCGGTGGCGCTGATGTCCTGGTGGCTGGTGCCGCAGGACCCGTTCGGCATCGCCGGCTGGCGCTGGGTGGTGTTGGCCAGCGCTGTGTTCGCGCTGTTTATCTGGTGGTTGCGTTCACGCCTGCCCGAGTCGCCGCGCTGGCTGGCCCAGCATGGGCGCTTCGCCGAGGCCGAGCGGATCATGGACAGCATCGAGGCGCGCTGCGCCAAGGACCACGGCAAGCCGCTGGACACCCCGCAACCCGAGGCCCTCGGCGTCCAGGGCTCGGGGCGTTTCGCCGATATCTGGCAACCGCCCTATCGGCGCCGGGCGCTGATGCTGATCGTGTTCCATGTGTTCCAGGCCATCGGTTTCTTCGGTTTCGGCAACTGGCTACCGGCGCTGCTCTCGGGCCAGGGTGTGAGCGTCACCCACAGTCTGATGTACGCCTTTATCATCACCCTCGCCTATCCGCTGGGGCCGCTGCTGTTCGTCAAGTTCGCCAACCGCTTCGAGAACAAGTGGCAGATCGTCGGCTCGGCCCTCGGCGCCATGACCTTCGGCACCCTGTTCGCCTGGCAGAGCACGGCCCTGGGGCTGATCGTCTGCGGGGTAATGATCACCTTCTGCAACGCCTGGCTGAGCTTCAGTTACCACTCCTATCAAAGCGAGTTGTTCCCCACCAACATCCGCGCCCGGGCGGTGGGTTTCTGCTACTCGTTCAGCCGCCTGTCGACGGTGTTCAGCAGCCTGCTGATCGGCTTTTTCCTCGATCACTTCGGCACGCCCGGGGTCCTGGCGTTCATTGTCGGCAGCATGCTGATCGTGATGTTCACCATCGGCCGTTTCGGCCCGCGTACCCGCAACCTGGCCCTGGAGAACATCGCCCAGCGTTGACCGGTCGCCGCTGGCCGCAAGCGGCAAGGCTTGTCCGCCGCGTGCCGCCAGCCTTGCCGGGCAATCGGCGCAGAGCCCTGGCAAAGAGCCCCGTCCCGGGGCGCTGCGCGGTGGCGGCATGCAAATTGCTGCGCAGCCTTCGACAGCCCTTACACACAGGTACCCAATCATGTTGGTCAGTGCCCAGAAAACCACGGCGATCCAGCCCACCCAGCGGTCCGACATGGACCCGAGCACCGCGGCCGCCAGCGCGCTGTACAGCGGTTTGATGCAGAACGTGCAGAACACCGCGACCCTGCAAGCGTCCCAGGCCGTGCAGCAGGCCAGCAACACGGTCAGCGACAATGTCGCCGCGGCCTTCGCCAAGACCCGCGTGCTGTTGCAGGCCACCCCGCCGACCGCCAGCACTGCGCAGGCCAACAGCGCCACCCAGAGCTCGGCCTTGGATGAGTTCAAGGACTACATGAGCAAGTCCCCTGAGCAGCGCATGCGCGACCGCATCCTCGAAGAGATGGGCATTACCGAGGAAGACCTGAAAAACATGCCGCCGGAGAAACAGCAGGCGGTGGCTCAGGAAATTGCCCAGCGGGTTCAGGACAAACTGAAGCTGGCGCAAGTCGAGAAGGACGCCAGCGGCGTCGAGAAACAAGTCACCGACAAGTTCCTCGCGGCGCTTTAAAAGCGGCCAGCCGAAACAGGGTTCCCCACGGGAACCCTTTTTTATGAGTCGGCTTGAGCGGCTGCGCTCAGCCCTGGGCCAGCATATCGAGCAAGGCCCGCAGCGCCGGCGACGGCTCGCTGCCCTCGGCCAGCACCAGGGCAAAGGTGCGCGGGATCGGCTCGCTCAATGGCAGTACGCACAAACCGTGGCGTTGCTCCGGCAAGGTCATCTGCGGCACCAGGGTCACCCCCACTTGCTCGCGAACCAGAGTGAAGGCGCTGCTCCACTCCCGCACCTCGACCCGCACATCCGCCAGCTCCAGGCCGGCATCCGCCGCCAGGCTGCGGGCATTCACCGAACAGCCGCCGGTGGCCAGCACGAAGGGTTGGCTCACCAGTTCCTGCAAGGTCACCCCCTGCTCCTGACCGCGGCGCGCCAGGGCATGCCCCGTCGGCAGCACCGCCACCCAGGTATCGCGTCCCAGCAGGCCGACGCTGCGCTCGGGCGCAGGGTTGAGCAGCACCCCGACATCGATCAAGCGCGCCTCGAGCAAGGCCTCGACCTCGTCGTCGCTGACCTCCAGCGCCACCACCTGGATGCCCGGATACAGCTGCTTGAAACGGCGCAGCAAGGGCGGCAGGAAAGTCGCCAGCACCATGGGGAAACTCGCCAGGCGAATGGTGCCGCGCTGAATGTCCCGGCAGGCGTCCGCGGTGTCGCGGATGTTCTGCAACGCCGCGAGCATCAGCCGCGCCTGTTCGACCACCTGTTCGCCAATGGCGGTGGGCAGGGTCTGGCGGTTCTCCCGGGTAAACAGCTGCACGCCCAGGTTGTCTTCGAGCAACGCCAGGGCCTGGCTGGCGCCGGACTGGGTCATGCCGACCCGCTCGGCGGCGCGGGTGATGTTGCCGGTATCCGCCACGGCCACCAGCATGCGCCAGTGCATCAGGTTCATCATGGCAGTAGCTGTCCTTATGGGGTTTTTCTGAAAGATTAATTTTACTGAGAGCAGCGCGGACTATGACACTGATCTCCCCCCTCTGGAGAGCCCTCGATGAACCTGTATTTCTCGCCCCACGCCTGCTCGCTGGCCCCGCATATCGTGCTGCGCGAACTGGCCCTGCCGTTCACCCTGGTTCGGGTCGACAACCGCAATAAAACCACGGCCGACGGCGGCGACTTCCTGGCGATCAACCCCAAGGGTTATGTGGCAGCGCTGGAACTGGAGGACGGCCAGGTGCTGACCGAAGGCCCGGCGATCCTGCAATACCTGGCCGACCTCAAGCCGCAGGCGGGCCTGGCGCCGGCCAATGGCAGCTGGCAACGGGTGCGGTTGCAGGAGATGCTCAACTTCGTCTCCAGCGAGATCCATGGCGGCCTCGGCTGGCTGTTCAACCCTGAGTTTCCCGAAGCGACCCAGGCGCTGATCCGGCAGAAACTGTTCAAGCGCCTGGCGCTGCTGGACCGCACGCTGGAGCAGCAGAGTTACCTGCTGGGCGAATCCTTCGGTGTCGCCGACGCCTACCTGTTCACCGTGCTGCGCTGGACCGCCGGCTTCGCCATCGACCTGGAACAATGGCCGGCGCTGGCGCGCTTCCAGGCGCGAATCGCCCAGCGCAAAGCGGTGCAAGCGGCACTCGCAGCCGAGATTGTTCTGTAGGAGCGGCCGATCGACGCTCGATTGCCCGCATCGCCAGCAAGCTTGGCTCCTACAGAAACCGCTCGCCTGCTCAGCCCAGCCCTCCCCGTTGAATAAATTCAGTCAGGGCCAGCACATCCACCGAGCCCGGCCGATCCTGATCGAGAAACGCCACCTGGCTGCGCACCGCGCGCTGGATGCGGGCGCTGCCAATACCCAGCTGCAAGGGCCCGCGCAGGTCGATGGCCTGGGCCGCGACTATCAGCTCAATGCTCGCCAGCCAGGCCAGGCGCTGGCTCAGTTGCCGGGTTTTCTCGATCACCGCCAGGGCCTGGCCGGCGTAGTCTTCGACCCGATCGGCCACCGGCACGCAGACCGCCGGCAGCGGATTGGCCAGATGGCCGATCTCCGCCAGCAACGCCGCGGCACTGCGTTGCAAGGCGGCCATGCCGACATGCCCGGGCCGCTCGATAAGAAAGCGCGGCAGCTCGCTGGAAGTTGGAGACAGCAGCTTGGCGATGCGCTCGGCGCAACAGGCCGCGACCCGGCTCAAAGCCAACCCCAGGCCTTCCCCGGCCAGTGCCAGATGCGTGCTGTCGAAATTGGCGGTGGCCAGGACCTGGCGCTGCTCGTCGATCAAGGCCGGGTTGTCGGCGCCGCTGGCCAGCTCCAGTTGCAGATGTTCGCGCAGTTGTGCCCAGGCCTGTCGCGCCGCGCCCTGCACCACGCCGGCGCAGCGAAAGCTCAAGGGATCCTGCAAGCGCCGGGCGCTGCCGGGCTGGCGCAACTGGCCACCCTCCAGCAACTCCAGCAGCGCCGCCGATTGCTCGGCCTGGCCCGCCGCCGGCCGCAAGCGCGACGCCCAGGGCTGGAAGGGGCTGAGGTTGGCCCGATAGCCTTCGCAAGACAGCGCCAGCGCCGCCAGCAGGCTGTCCAGGGCCTGGTCGGCCTCGGCCAGCAACAGGACACCCAAACCAATGCTCGCGGCATTCGCCGAGACCAGCGCCAGACCGTCCTTGTCCACCAGCCGCGCCGGTTGCAGGCCATTGCGCTGCAAGGCTTCCCCCGCCGGCAGCCGCTCGCCGCGCCAGTGCACCCAACCTTCGCCGATCAGCGCCAGGCCCAGGTGCGCCAATGGCGCCAGGTCGCTTTCCCCCAGGGAACCAAGCAACGGCACCTCGGGTTCGATCCCGGCGTTGAGCAAGGCCAGCAGGCTGTCGGCGCTGGCCAGGGAAATACCCGAGCGGCCCTGGGCCAGCCCGGCCAGGCGCGCGGCAATCATCGCCCGCAGTTCAGGCCGCGTGGCCAGGCGCCCAAGCCCAACGGCCCGGCCCAGGGGAATGCGCCGTTGCAGGTCGTCATCCGGCTGGGTCAGGGCCACATCCACCGCCGCGCCCAGGCCCGTGGTCACGCCGTAGATGGCATCGCCCGCAGCCATCCGCTCCCGCAACAGCCCATGGCCGGCGGCGATCCGTTGCCGGGTGGCCGGGGTGAATTGCAGCGCCGCCTCCTCGCGGGCAACGCGCAGCAGGTCAGTCAGCGCCAGGCCTTCCGGGCCCAGGCCGATCATGCGAAACGCAGCCGCTGGCCGATGCCCAGGCGCCGGGCTTTTTGCAGCAGGGCGTGGCCCAGGGCGATATCGCTGAGGCTCAGGCCGCGGTGCCAGAACAGGATGTTCTCCTCGGCGTGCTGCCGGCCGCTTCTATGGCCTGCGACTATCTGCCCAAGCTCGGCGTGCAGGGTCTGCTCACTGAGTTTGCCGGCCTCGACATGGGCCCGCAGCGAACCGAACAGGCCGCCCTTGCACTGGCCCCAGTCGTCCACCACCAGCTTGTCCATGATGTCGGTCAGCGACAGCTCCACCGCGCTCATGGTGCCGTAGGGCACGACAAAGGCGCCGGGCTTGATCCATTCGGTGCGCAGCAAAGGTTCGGGCTGGTTCAGCCGCGAGGCCTCGACCACGATGTCCGCGCCGCGCACCGCGCTCTCCCAGTCGTGGGTGACGATCACCGGCTTGCCCAGGTCGCGGCGCAGGCGTTCGGCAAAGGCCTCGCGGCTGTCCTCGCGGCGCGAATGCACGCGGATTTCCTCGAAGTCGAACAGGTGGTCCAGCAGCCGCACGTTCCAGTACGCCGTGCCGCGGGCGCCGATATGCGCCAGCACCTTGCTGTCCGGGCGCGCCAGGTACTTGGCGCCGATGGCGGTGATCGCGCCGGTGCGCATGTCGGTGATCGCCGAGGCGTCAAGGATCGCCTGGGGTACGCCGGTGGCCGGGTCCAGCAGGTTGAGGATCGCCAGTTCCGAGGGCAGGCCCTGGCGGTAGTTGTCGACGAAGTCGCCCACCACCTTGACCCCGGCGTGGCCGATGTCGCCACCGAGCACCCCGCGCAGCACGTTGAAATGGCCGTTGATAACGCCCCCGGGAATCAGGTGGGTGCGCGGCTCGATCACCGCCTCGCCACGGCCCTGGAGCGCCAGGCTGGCTTCGATGGCGGTGAGGATTTCGTCGTTGCTCAGGGCCAGCTCGGCGATGTCCAGGCCGTTGAGAAAATCGATATAGATAGGTTGCATGGGGCTCACTCGCTCTTGAACACGATCTGCTCGATCCGCACGGCCTTGGGGATCAAGTGGTTGGCGAGGAACAGGTCGGCGGTGCGCTGCTGGCTGGCCACGACCCGGGCATCGATGCCCTGCAGCGGCGAGCGCGAACGATGGCTGAAGTAGCTTTCCACCACCGGCCGTTGCAGGCCGAGGATGCGCGCCATGCTGTCAATGCTGGCGTCGCGCTGGTCGAAGGACAGCTGCTGGGCCGCGCCGAAGGCCTTGAGGATGGGCGCGACGGCAGCGCCGTGCTGGCGCACGAAGGCACCGCTGGCGATGTAGTAGCTGCCGCCGGAATCCAGGCCCTGGCCATCGCTGAGCAGGCGGGCGCTGCCGTCGAGCAGGGCCGCCGAATAGTAAGGGTCCCAGATCACCCAGGCGTCCAGCTTGCCCTGCTCGAACGCCGCGCGGGCGTCGGCCGGCGACAGGTACACCAGGTTCAGGTCACTGAGTTTCAGCCCGGCGCGCTGCAGGCTCTTGAGGAAAAAATTGTGCGCGCTGGAGCCCTTGAGCAACGCCACCCGCTTGCCCTTGAGGTCGGCCAGGCTCTGCGCTTGACTGTTCCTGGGTAGCAGGATGGCTTCGGTCTTGCCGTCGCTGGGCTCGACGCCGATGTACTGCAAGTCGATCCCCGCGGCCTGGGCGAAGATCGGCGGGATGTCGCCGATATTGCCCACATCGACGCTGCCGCCGTTCAGCGCCTCGATCAGCTGTGGGCCGCCGGGGAATTCGATCCATTGCACCTCGGTGCCCGGCAAGGCTTTCTCCAGCAACTGGTGCTCGCGGGCCAGGACCATGCTCACCGAGCTTTTCTGATATCCGATACGCAATTGCCCTGGCTCGGCGGCCAGGGCCAGCGCAGCACAGAGCGTGAGACACAGGGTGACGATAAAACCTTTGAACATCGGTGACTCCCAAACCAATTAAAAACACTGTCGGCCATGACGGCCTCATCGCCGGCAAGCCTGGCTCCTACAGAAGCCAGAAACGCCGCCGGCCAATGTAGGAGCCAGGCTTGCCCGCGAAAGCGATCCCCCTGACACACCCCGCCGCCTGCATCGCGCGCAAGCTGCGCTCCTACAGAGGCGCTGCCGCGCCAGGCACAAGCGGCTTACAGGGCTGCGCTGACGCGGCTGGCGACTTCGCTCGGCACCCAGCCTTGCCAGACCTGCGGCTGCTCGCGCAGGAAGGCCTCGGCGACCTGGCGCGGTGGCTGGCGGGTTTCGCTCATCCGGCCCAGGGTGCGGTTCAGCAGGTCGATCGGCAGGTCGACCTTTTCAAAGAAACTCACCAGTTCCGGGTACTGCGCCCTGAACGGCGCGGACACGCCGATGGCCAGGTGCGCCGGCATCGACCGGGTACCCCGCGGATGGGGGTTGCCGGCATCGGCCAGGGTCTTCCAGGCCTCGGCATCGAAGGCCGGTTCTTCGAGCTTCACCAGCTTGAACTTGCCCAGCAGCGGCGTCGGCGACCAGTAGTAGAACAGCACCGGTTTGCCGCGGCGGATCGACGAGCTGACCTCGGCATCCAGGGCCGCGCCGGAACCGGTGCGGAAGTTCACGAAGCTGTCGCTCAGCCCATAGGCCTTGAGCTTCTGGCTGTTGACGATTTCCGAGGTCCAGCCGGTGGGGCTGTTGAGAAAGCGCCCACGGCCCGGGTCTTCCGGATCGCGGAACACCTCCTTGTAGCGCGCCAGGTCGGCCACCGATTTCAGCTCCGGCGCCAGCGGCTTGATACCGCGCTCGGCGTCGCCCTTGATCACGTACTCCGGCACCCACCAGCCTTCGGTGGCGCCCTTGACCGTATCGCCCAGGCCGAACACCTTGCCCTCGGCTTCGGCCTTGACCCAGGCCGGACTGCGCCCGGCCCACTCTTCGCCGATCACCTGGATATCGTTCTTGGCCAGCGCCGCTTCGAGGCTGACGGTGCTGCCGGGCAGGGTCTCGGTCGGATAGCCGTAGCCCTTCTCGACGATCAGCCGCAGCACCTCGGTGATCAGGCTGCCGCTTTCCCAGGTGATGTCGCCGAAGTGGATCGGCGCCGGCTTGTCCGCCGCCGGTGCCTGCTGGGCCAGCAGGCTGAAGGTCAGCAGCGAGGTGCCGAGCAGGTGTTTGATGATCTTCATGGTGAGCCTCTTGCTGGTTGTTCGTGGGTTTCAAGACCGCCCGCCGGGAAGGTCCTGCGGACCTTGGCGCAGCCTTCGGCAGCGGCTACAGGGTTAAAAGTCGTAGCTGAGCCTGGTGTAATAGAACGCCCCCTCCGGCGCCGACGGCGACAGGTAGCTGTACTGCTGCCCCGGGGTCTGGCGCAGGCGGCTGTTGAAGTCGTCGGGCTTGCTGTCGAACAGGTTGTTGGCGCCCACCGACAGGCGCAGTTGCCGGGTGAAGGCGTAGTTGACGTCCAGGTCGGTGTTCCACTGCGCGGAGAAGGTCTGGTCGTACTGTGCGTTGGCCGCCGACGCCGCGTATTTGCGGTACTCGCCGTAGCGGGTCTCGGACAGCGCGATGGTCCAGGGGCCGTAGCGATGGATCGCCCCCAGCACCAGCTTGTCTTCGGGGTAGCCATGTTCGAGGAAGCCCTGGGCTTCGCGGGTCAGCACGTCGAAGCCGAACGGGTTGGAATGGATCTTCTCGATGGTGGTGCGCGCCTTGGTGTAGCCGGCCGACAGGCTCAGGGCGCCGTAGCGTTGCAGGTCGAGGTTGTACTTGCCGACGATGTCGACGCCGCGGGTGCGGGTGTCGGCGGCGTTGGTCATGAACTGCGCCCAGGTGTACTGGCCGAACCCGGCCTCGCTGAGAATCCGTTCGGCGTCCGGCCCGGAAATCCCGCCGCTGTAGAGCAGGCGGTCGCGGATGGAGATCTGGTAGGCGTCGATGGTCAGCGACGCCTGCTCGCTCGGCCGCAGCACCAGGCCCAGGGAATAGTTGGTGGACTTCTCCGGCTTCAGCGACTGCGCGCCCAGGGCGCGGGCTGCCGGGTGGTCAGCCGGGAGCATGCGGGTCAGCACCGGGTTGCCGTTGATATCGACGTTGGTGGTGGTGGTCCAGGAAGTGCCGATCTGCCCCAGGGTCGGCGCGCGATAGGCGTTGTTGACCGTGGCCCGCAAGCCTACCTGCGGGGTGAAGTCGTAGCGCGCCGAGAGCTTGCCGGTGGTGGCCGAGCCGAAGTCGGAATAGTGCTCGGTGCGCCCGGCAAGGCCGAGCTGGAACTTGTCGGTGACCTGGTTTTCCAGGCCGAAATACACCCCGCCGACATGCCGCTTGTAGGTCCCGGCATCGTCCGGGGTCAGGCCGGATGCCTGCACCGCGCCGACCTGCACCCCATCGATGCCGCCGAAGGAATAGGAGGCATAGTCGCCCTCCTCCAGCCGGTACTGCTCGTCGCGATAGGCCACCCCCGCCGAGACGGTGAGCGGATGCTCCGACCAGGCGACGTCCAGGTCCTTGGCGTAATCCAGGGTCAGGTTGGTCTGTTCGTTGACCAGCGTCGCCACGTCGAACTTGGTCGGGCTGTTGGCGCCGTAACTCGGGTTGAGCGTGTTGAAGGCCAGTTCGTCGTGCTTGTCGCGGCCGTAGGTGGCGCTGAGGTCAAAGCGCCCGATGCGCTCGTCCTCGTAGCGGCTGCCCACGGTCAGCGCGCCATCCTCATAGCGGTAGCGGTACTTGGGAATGGTGCCGTTGGGGTAGATCGAGGCGACGTTGTTGGGGTTGCTGGCCAGCAGCGGCGGCGTGTTATTGACCGACTTGTCCTGGCCGAAGGTGGCAAAGCTGTAGAGCCGCCATTGATCGCTGAGGCCGACTTCGGCGTTGGCCGCCAGGTTGTATTTGTCGCGACTGGCGCCGCCCCAGCGCGGGTCCTGCAACTGGCCGCCGGCTTCATATTTGTCGCCGATGTCGGTGGGTTTGTTGTTCAGGCCATTGAAGCTCAGGGTCAGGAAACCATCCCCCGGCAGGCCCAGGCCATACCAGCCGTCGGCGCTCTTGCTGAAGCCGTCGCCCTGGGCGTACTGGCCCAATTGGCTGTTGAGCTGGCCGCCGCTGTCACGCTCCTTGAGCACAATATTGACCACCCCGGCCACCGCGTCGGAACCGTACTGTGCCGAGGCGCCGTCGCGCAGCACTTCGACATGGTCGATGGCGCTGATGGGGATCATGTCCAGGTCCACCGGTTGCGCGCCAATGAATGGCACGCCGCCGGAGATGTTGACCACCGCCGAGGCATGCCGGCGCTTGCCGTTGATCAGCACCAGAGTCTGGTCCGGCGACAGCCCGCGCAGGGAAGCGCCCTTGGGGTTCTGCCCGCGGGTGGCGCTCTGGTTCTGCGGAAAGTTGAACGACGGCAGCAGCTGGAACAGCGCCTGGTTGAGGCTGGTGGCGCCGGTCTGCACCAGCTCTTCGCTGTTGATCACGTCCACCGGCGCCGCGCTGGTCAGGGCCGTGGCGTCGCTGCGCCGGGTGCCGATGGCCACCACCCGGTCGAGGGTCGGCGCCGCGGCTTCGCTGGCCTCGGCCTTGACCCTGCTGCCAGCCGAGCTCGCCGGTTGCGGGCCTTCCTTGATGATGAACGCGCCATCCGGGCTGACTTGCAGTTGCAGGCCGGTGCCGCGCAAGGCGGCCGCCACCGCCTGCTCGGCGGACAACGAACCGTCGACCGTGGCCGAAGAGTAGCTGCCCAGCTGCGGGGTAAAGGAAATCACCTGGCCGCTTTGCCGGCTGATGCTCAGCAGCACCTCGTCCAGCGGACCGGGTGCCAGGTGATATTGCTGCCGGGCGGCGTCGGCCCCCTGGGCGCCCGTGAAAAACACCGCGGCCAAGGGGCCGATGGCCAAGGCCAGGCGCGAACGACGCTGCACGGTTGTGGATATAGGCAACATGACTCTCTCCCCCAAAAACATCCAACAACGCTGCTCCCCGCAGCGTTTACGGGAGTGATGTGCAACGGCCGGGGGAAAACTTGCAGATCGTTTGGTTATGGCCTTAGAACCACCGCAAGCGGCGCAGGCCAATGCTTCTGCAGGAGCGCAGCTTGCGCGCGATGCAGCCGACGCGGTGGGCCAGGGAAACCGCGATCGCAGGCCAGCCTCGCTCCTACAGAAGCAGGTTCAGGCAGCACTCAGGGTCACCCACAGCTCGGTATGGCGGGTGACG
The DNA here is from genome assembly GCF_000282175.2 of Pseudomonas sp. GM17. NCBI lineage: Bacteria > Pseudomonadati > Pseudomonadota > Gammaproteobacteria > Pseudomonadales > Pseudomonadaceae > Pseudomonas > Pseudomonas sp. GM17. The sequence continues at coordinate 5,841,327 of NZ_CP124732.1, forward strand.
CGGACCGGCAAGGTGCGGGCCAGGCTGTCGAGGATCTGTTGCGGGTTGTCCAGGCGGAACAGGCCACTGACCCGCAACCCGGCGATGGCCGGATCCAGGCGCAACACCCCGCGTCGATACGGGCGCAGTGCCTCGACCACCTCCGACAGCGGCGTATCGCGCAGCTCCAGCAAGCCGTCGACCCAGGCCGTGGCACTGCCACGGCTCGGGCGCACCGGGCCGAAATGCAAGGCGTCGTAGGCCACCTCATGGCCGCCGGGCAATTGCAGGCGCTCGCCACCGCCCGCGGCGATATCCAAGGGGCCGTTGAGGGCCGTGGCATGCCCCTGGCCATCGCGTTCGCGCACCAATAAGCGGTTGCCCGTGGCCTGGATCCGCGCCTGCGCGGTGTGGATGAAAAACGGTCGGGCCGGATCGTTGGCCAGGTTCAGCAGCACTTCGCCGTCCAGCAAATGCACCACCCGACGCTGGCGATCGAAATCGATGTTCGCCGCGCTCCGGGCATTCAGGCGCAACTCGCTGCCGTCCGGCAGGGTCAGCGACTGGCGCTGGCCGGTGCCGGTGTGCAGGTCCGCGGTCAGCTCGGCCAAAGGCAGGCCGCGCTGGCTGACCAGCGCACCGGCGCCCAGTACCACCCCGGCGCCGAGCAAGGCCCGCTGCAGCACCTTGCGCCGACTGCTCGGCGCGTTCAGCGCCCGCTGCAACAGCTCGCCATCGACGCCCTGGGCAATCGGCACCTGGAACACCCCAAGGCGGGTTTCCAGCTGGCGACACAGCTGCTCGTGCCGCGGATCCGCGTCGCGCCAACGCTGGTAGGCACGACGCTCGGCCTCGCTGGCCTGCCCCGAATTCATCAGCACCCACCAGCGGGTGGCATCGTCGATCAGTTGTTCCCGACTCGGTTCGCAGCTCATGTCATTCCAGGCTCAGGCGCAGACAACGCTGGGCGGCCCGGGTCATGTAGTCGCTGACCGAACGTTGCGAAATGCCCAGTTGCTCGGCGATCTGCGGGTAGGTCAGGCCGTTGACCTGGGACAGCAGGAAGGTCGCCCTGACCTTGGCCGGCAGGCCGTCGAGCAGGCGGTCGATGGCCTCCAGCGCCTCGAGCATCTGCGCCAGGTCCTGGGGCGAGGGCTGCACGGTTTCCTCGTCATGCTGCAAGGCATCGAGGTAGGCCCGCTCCAGGTCGCGGCGGCGCCACAGCTGGTACACCAGGCGTTGCGAAATGGTGGTCAGCAGGGCCCGTGGCTGACGGATCGGCAGCACTTCGGGCCTGCTCAACAGCTGGACGAAGGTATCGGCGGCAATGTCTTCGGCGCTGGCATCCAGGGAGTGGTGCAGGTGGTAACGCAGGCGGCTGCACAGCCAGTCGTAATGACTGCGGAACAGGCCGCCCACATAGTCGCTGTGGGTGGTGTCGGCGCCGGACATAGTGGCTCCAATGAAGAAGGTTGCGCGGTATGTCCGGTGTTCCGGTGCGGCGATCCTAACAAGGAAGGCTTATTCTTTAATAATATTTAAATTTCATTTTTATAGAATCTTAAGGAATTAAAAAAACATAGCGCCTGATGGTTTTTTTCGCGAGCAAGCTCGCTCCTACAGGGTATGCACAGACCGTAGGAGCGATTGCTCGCGATAGGGTCGAAGGCATCACCGTAGCCGCGCGTAACCCAGTTCTTCAGCTTCGCGCTGATAGTCGAGCAGGATCTGGTAGTCCGCCTCGGTGGCCGGCAGCACCTCGCGCAACCCCAAGGTTTCGGCCACCGCGGGCAGTGCCACCAGCGCCTGGTTCATCGCCGCGCGAATGCCTTCGGCCTGTTCCTTGCCAAGGCCGGCCACCCCGATATAAGGCAGGGTCGGGCTGAAGGCGCTGCGGGCGATCACCCGCAGGCCGGCCACCTCCTCCTCGGCATAACGCGCCAGGTAGGCGAAGGTCACGCTGTCGATGGCGGCCAGGTCGGCCCATCCTTCGCGCAGCCAGCGCAGGCTTTCCCGGTGGCTGCCGCTGATGCCGACACTGGCGAAAAACCGGCCGTCGCGCTGCAGCGGCGCGAGGCGCTGGCGCAGCAGGTTCATGCCGCTGTTGGAGTCTTCGCCGTTGATCACCCCGCGACTGCCCCGCAGGGCCTGCAAGGTCCGGCGCAGGTCGTCGTCGCGACCGAGCAGCAGGCTGCAATGATTGCCGGCGGTGCTGTCCGGCAGCTCGTAACGTGGCCGGCCGATGACCCGGACCTGGCCGCGCAGGGCGGTCATCAGCGGGTAACCGCAGGTCTGGGTCAGCAGCAGGCGCGGCGACAGCCACAGCTGCATCAGGTCCAGTTCCCGGGCATCGAGCCGGTCACCTTCGAGGCGCTGCAGGATCGCCGCCAGCCACTGCTCATTGGCCTGGCGCACCGGCTCGGGGGCGACGTACATCAGCAGTTCGGCATAACAAGCGGTCATGGTTCAGGCTCTTCGGGCACGACTACAGGGCGAAGGGATGTTCCGGGCTATCGATCGGCTTGAGGGCATGGCGCCGCAACAGCTCGCCATAACCTTGCACCACAAAACCGCCGCTGCGCGCCTGCCATTGTTCGCGGCGCTGCCGATAGGCCCGTGGCAGGCAATACCACGGCAGCCCGGGCAAATCATGGTGCACCAGGTGCAGGTTGAGGTGCAGGAACAGCCAGCTCCAGGGCCACGCCGCTTCGTTGAGCACCGTGCGCTGCTCCACCCGGGCATGGGGACGGTGTTCGTAGTAGGAACGGACCATCGCCACCGACAGCGCCGGCACGCTCACCAGCAGCAGGTAATGCCAGACCGGCAACACACTGTAGCGGGCAATGAAGGCCAGCATCAGCAGGGTCAGCGCACCATGGGTCAGCCACATCAGCCAGGCCTGGCGTTGCCCCTGGCGCAGGCGCGCCCCTTCCTCCCGCGCCAGCGCCAGCAAGGCCAGGGGCGCGCCGAGCAGCAGCCGCCCCAGCAGGGTCTTGTTCAGCCAGTGCAGGCCCTGCTCGAACAGCGAACGGCTGTGCCATTGCCGCTGGCCCAGGTAACGGCTCTCCGGGTCGCGACCGGGCAGGGTCAGGTCTTCGTCACGGTGATGCTGCAGGTGGCTGTCGCGGTAGAGGGTATAGGGGTACCAGACGGCAAACGGCGCATAACCCAGCAGCTTGTTCAGCCACAGCCAGCGCGTGGGATGACCGTGCAGCAGCTCGTGCTGCACCGACAGCCACAGCACCAGGATCGGAATCAGCAACAAGGTACTGGGCCACAGCCCCAGCAGCGGGCTGGCCAGCAGCACGGCGAACCAGCTGGCGCTGGTGCCGATCAGCAACAGCCAGGTGGGCCATTCGGTGCGGGCGCTGAAGCTCTGGCGCAGGGTGTCGATTTGTTCGCGGTGCAGCGGATCAAAGTAATGGGCCATGGCGCTACTCAGGACAGGGGCTGGCCGAGGGGCGAACCTTCGGCGTCTTGCTGTTCTGTGCAACGAGAAGGGGAAAACTTGCAGATCGATGGGTTATTTACTTAGAAGCAAAAACAAGGAAGCCCGCGGGGCGGGCTTCGCAGGGGATCAATGACCGAAAATATTGTGCTCGATCTTCTTGGCTTTCTTGTCCGCGCGCTTTTCATCGGCGGTCCGGCTGGGTTTTTTCTTCGCCGTCTTTTTGGCATTCATACCTTTGGACATGATGCACACTCCACTCGCAGGGGATCGTTCATCTGGTATACACCTATCCCGCGCACTTCGTACTTTTATAATCACCGCCCCGGCCCACCCTGCGAAAACCCATGCCCGACACCCAATACCTGCTGCTTGCCGACACCCTGCGACCGCTGCTGAACAAGTTCTATCGCGCCCACAATTCGCCAATGCGCGCGGCCGGGGAAGGGCAATCATGGGTGGCGAAACGCGGAGCGATCATTGCCGGGCTGAACCTCACGCCCATCGCCCAGGGCCACTGGCTGACCGGGCTGTTCGTCGACCCGGCCCATCGCGGCCAGGGCATTGCCGCGATGCTGGTCGAACGGGCACGCGCGCAGCTGCCGGGGCCGCTGTGGCTGTTTTGTCATCCGGACCTGCAAGCCCTGTACGAACGCATGGGCTTTGCCACCGCCCCCGCCCTGCCCCAGGCCCTGGCGGATCGCCTGGAGCGTTATCGCAGGAGCAAGAGCCTGATCGCCATGGGCATCGATCCTTTGGTCAGCTCGACCCGCGACAGGGTGTGATCGCGGGCCCTGGAGCGCGTGCCCGCCTCGGCGACAAACCGGCCTCCGGCAGGTCCATGAAACCGACACTTCTGGCTGTCTGTTTCAATCGTCGGCGTGGGGATCGAGGTCGGGGAACATCACTTCGGTAAAACCGAACTTGCTGAAGTCGCGGATCCGCGACGGGTACAGGCGGCCGATCAGGTGATCGCATTCATGCTGCACCACCCGCGCATGGAAACCCGAGGCTACCCGCACGATCGGCTCGCCCCTGGGGTCGACACCTTCGTAGCGAATGTGCTGATAGCGCTCGACCGCGCCGCGCAGCCCCGGCACCGACAGGCAGCCTTCCCAGCCTTCTTCCAGCACCGGGCTCAAGGGCGTGATCAGCGGATTGATCAGGATGGTCTGCGGCACGGCCTCGGCTTGCGGGTAACGCTCGCTGTGCTCGAAACCGAAGATCACCAGTTGCAGGTCGACGCCGATCTGCGGCGCGGCCAGGCCGACCCCGCCGACGCTTTCCATGGTCTGGAACATGTCGTCGATCAGTTGCCACAGCTCGGGGCTGTCGAACATCTCGGGCGGCACCGGTGGCGCGATGCGCAGCAGGCGCTCGTCGCCCATTTTGAGGATTTCACGGATCATGATCAGACTTCGTCAGTGGTCGGCTTGAGCGAGTGGTCCCGGCCCAGTCCCGATACGTGTTGTTTGGGTTCGTCGTGCTCGCCGGGCACCCTTTCTCCAGGGTTCTTGCCGTCGGACGACATGTGCTCGATCGCCGCATTCATCTCGGCCCCCAGCAACAGCACTGCCGAGGAAATATAGAAGTACAGCAGCAGGACGATGATCGCTCCGATACTGCCATACATGGCGTTGTAGTTGGCAAAGGTCTTCACGTAGAAGGCGAAGCCCAACGAGGCGATGATCCACACCACCACCGCCAGCACCGAGCCCGGGGTGATGAAGCGGAACTCCTGCTTCACGTCGGGCATCACGTAGTAGATCAGCGCCACGGCGACCATCATCAGGATCACGATCACCGGCCAGCGCAGGATGGTCCAGACCGTGACGATGAAGTCTTCCAGGCCGACCTGCGCGGCGATCCAGCCCATCACCTGCGGCCCGAGCACCATCAAGGCCGCGGCCGCCAGGAGCATGCCGGCGATGCCGATGGTGTAGAAAATCGACAGCGGAAAACGTTTCCACAACGGGCGCTTTTCCACCACGTCATAAGCGGCGTTCATCGCGCTCATCATCAGCCGCACGCCGGCCGAGGCGGTATACAGGGCAATCACGATACCCACCGACAGCAGGCCGCCCTTGGATTGCTGCAACTGGTCGATCACCGGGTTGACCTGCTCCAGCGCCTGGGGCGGCAACACCAGTTCCGATTGCAGGCGCAACCAGGAGAAGAAGTCCGGCAGGTGCAGGAAACCGATCAAGGCGATCAGGAACAGGATGAAGGGGAACAACGAAAACAGCATCTGATAGGCCAGTGCCGAGGCGTAGGTCGACATTTCATCGTCGATGAACTCAGTGACCGTGCGCACCAGCACACGATGCAGGGGCAGGCCTTTCAAATTCGGCAAGAACATAGCGTCTCCTTTCGCCGCAAGAATTCAGGGTCGGTGGCGACTCAGGGGCCGTTTTGTACAACAAACTAGCCTAGTTTGGCGATTTTGAACCGTTTCGTCCTGTTTTGATGCCATGGCCGATGTAAAAACGGCCATCCGCGGATGGCCGTCGTGTCGCAGTGCGAGCCAGTGAATCAGGCCTTGTCGATGGTCTTTTTCAACGCATCCTTGGCCTTGCCGAGGGCTTGCTGCGCTTCGCCTTTCTTTCCTGAATCTTGCCTTCGGTTTCCAACCGATCGTTATCAGTCGCTTTGCCGACACCTTGCTTGATATGACCAATGGCCTCGTTGGCCAGGCCTTTTGCCTTGTCCGCTGTGCTGCCCATGGTGTTTCTCCGTAGATCCATAGATCCGTAGAACAATCGAGGGTTGGGGGTCATGCCCTGAGGTTGACCCAAGGCCCTTGCGCGGAGTTTCAATTATTTTCGGCGGGGCATTTCATCGCCTTATTTGCCCGCCGCACGCAGGTTGCGCTTTATGTTTGGCGACCAACCCACGAGAATGCGCAACGTATTCAGGCACTGCGCTGAAGATCCAATCCCGTAGGAATGTTATGAAACTCGATAAAAAGCTGGCCATCGCCCGCCGGAACCAGGAACTGGGCGGTGCGGTGCTGGGCGTCAACAACTGCCACTTCGCGGAACTGAGCCGCAGCCGCAATATCTGGTGGTTCGATCTGCCGGTCGGCCGCCTGGCCATCGGGCAGTACGAATGGGTCCACCTGCTGCTGTACACCCCAAGCACCGACCAGTTGCTGCACCTAAAAGTGCCGACCCTGTTCCTGCGGGAGAAGCTCGAAGGCCTGGTGGTACGCAACGCCGGCAAGCGCAAGGCGGCCCTGAGCCTGGAACTGAGCGCCGACAAGGACTCGTTCCTCAAGGACGTACGCCCCGCCGGCACCGGTGTGAACTTCGCGCAGTTCCAGCAGTAAACAGGCCCTTGTAGGAGCGAGCTTGCTCGCGATTACGGTCTGTCAGCCATTGAGATGGCGACTGGAAGAACGCAATCGCGAGCAAGCTCGCTCCTACAGGGAATTGAGGCGATAGCGCCCAATAAAAAGCCCCGCGGATGCGGGGCTTTTTGTTTGCCTGGTGTGTTACTTCTTCACGCCCAGCTTCTTCAGCTCTTCGTCGCGCAATTCGCGACGCAGGATCTTGCCGACGTTGGTGGTCGGCAGCGCATCGCGGAACTCGACGGCCTTGGGCACCTTGTAGCCGGTGACGTTGGCGCGCATGTGCTCCATCACCTGCTCCTTGGTCAGGGTCACGCCCGGCTTGGCGACGATGAAGATCTTGATCGACTCGCCCGACTTCTCGTCCGGCACGCCGATCGCCGCGCACTGCAACACGCCCGGCAGGCCCGCCAGCACGTCTTCCAGCTCGTTCGGATAAACGTTGAAACCGGACACCAGGATCATGTCTTTCTTGCGATCGACAATGCGGATGTAGCCATCAGGCTGGATCAGCGCGATATCGCCGGTCTTCAGCCAGCCGTCGCTCATCACCTCGTCGGTGGCCTCCTGGCGCTGCCAGTAGCCCTTCATGACCTGCGGGCCCTTGACGCACAGCTCGCCGATTTCGCCCAGGGGCAGCTCGGTGCCAGCGTCATCAATGATCCGGCACAGGGTCGACGGCACCGGGATGCCGATGGTGCCGATCTGGATGTTCTGGATCGGGTTGACGGTGGCCACCGGGCTGGTTTCGGTCATGCCGTAACCTTCGCAGATCGGGCAACCGGTCACGTCTTTCCAACGCTCGGCCGCCGCCAGTTGCAGCGCCATGCCGCCGGACAGGGTGACTTTCAGCGCCGAGAAATCCAGCTTGCGGAAGGCTTCGTTGTTGCACAGAGCGACGAACAGGGTGTTGAGGCCGACAAAACCGCTGAACTTCCACTTCGACAGTTCCTTGACCATCGCCGGCAGGTCGCGCGGGTTGCTGATCAGGATGTTGTGGTTGCCGATCAGCATCATCGCCATGCAATGAAAGGTGAAGGCATAGATGTGGTACAGCGGCAGCGGGGTGATCAGGATCTCGCAACCCTCATTGAGGTTGGAGCCCATCAGCGCCTTGCACTGCAGCATGTTCGACACCAGGTTGCGGTGGGTCAGCATCGCGCCCTTGGCCACGCCGGTGGTGCCGCCGGTGTATTGCAGCACGGCGACATCGCTGCTGGCCGGGTTGGCGTCCTTGACCGGCTGGCCGTGGCCCTGGCTCAGCACGTCGTTGAACTTGACGGCCTTGGGCAGGTGATAGGCCGGCACCATCTTCTTCACGTACTTGATGACGCTGTTGATCAGCAGGCGCTTGAGCGGTGGCAGCAGGTCCGCCACTTCGGTGACGATCACATGCTTGACGCCGGTCTTGGGCACCACGGCTTCGGCCAGGTGCGCCATGTTGGCCAGGCAGACCAGGGCCTTGGCGCCGGAGTCGTTGAACTGGTGTTCCATTTCCCGCGCGGTGTACAGCGGGTTGGTGTTGACCACGATCAGGCCGGCGCGGATGGCGCCGAATACCGCGACCGGGTACTGCAGGACGTTGGGCAGTTGCACGGCGATTCGATCGCCGGGTTGCAAATCGGTATGCTGTTGCAGGTACGCGGCAAAAGCACCGGACAGTTCGTACAGCTCACCGTAGGTGAGTGTCTTGCCGAGGTTGCTAAAGGCCGGTTTGTTGGCAAAACGTTGGCAGGACTGCTTCAACACCGCCTGAATATTCGGATACTCGTCTGGATTGATATCGGCAGCAATCCCAGCTGGGTACTTATCCTTCCAAAAGTCTTGGATCATGGAAGCCCACTCCTCAGCAACGCGAATTCGTCAGCGCATTTGATGCGATTATTATTTGTGTGTGTTTTTTATTGATGTCTATTGTTGGTGAGTCTGGCTGTCTACATAGGCCGAGAAGTCACAAAGCGCGCCGAGAGTAGCAGCTTTGCCAAAGGCCGCCTAGAGCCAAAATCGGCCTAAACAGTCACTTTAGTGACTCAAGAATATTCAATAGTCATTTTTAGAGTAAAAATTCTATCTAGCCATGCAAGGCTCTGGAATGGGCTTTTCGACCCTTCAAAAGCATCGCGAGCAAGCTCGCTCCTACAGGAAGTGTACGGATCCCTGTAGGAGCGAGCTTGCTCGCGATAGCCGCGCTATAGCGCGGGACTGTTACATGCGGTGAAACATCAGGCGATGTCGCGCAACTCCCGGCGCAGGATCTTGCCTACCGGCGTCATCGGCAACGACTCACGCAACACGATGTGTTTCGGCACCTTGTAGCCAGTGAAGTTTTCCTTGCAGTAGGCCTTCAGCTCTTCGAGGCTGACCCCTGACTCGCGGGCCACCACGAACAGCTTCACCGCCTCCCCCGAACGCTCGTCCGGCACGCCGATCACCGCGCAGTTGGCGACTTTCGGGTGGGCCATCACCACGTCCTCGATTTCATTGGGGTACACGTTGAAACCCGAGACGATGATCATGTCCTTCTTGCGATCGACGATGCGCACGAAGCCATCCGGATCGATCACCGCGATATCGCCGGACTTGAACCAGCCCTCGGCATCCAGCACCTCCTCGGTGGCCTCCGGCTTCTGCCAGTAGCCTTTCATGATCTGCGGCCCCTTGATGCACAGTTCGCCGCGCTCGCCCAGCGGCTGCTCGACGCCCTCATCGTCGATGACCTTGAGGGTCGTGCCCGGCACCGGCAAGCCCACCGAGCCCAGGCGCGACTGGTCGCCGTAAGGGTTGGTGCAGGCCACGGGCGAGGTTTCGGTCAGGCCGTAGCCTTCGGTGATGCGGCAACCGGTCACCTGCGTCCAGCGCTCGGCGGTGGCCTTGACCAGCGCCGTGCCCCCGGAGTTGGTGAGCTTGAGATTGGAGAAGTCGAGGTTCTTGAACTCGGGATGATCCATCAGCGCGGTGAACAGCGTGTTCAGCCCCAGCAGCGCCGAGAAGCGCCACTGCTTCAGCTCCTTGATGAAACCGCCGATGTCCCGCGGGTTGGTGATCAGCACGTTGTGGTTGCCGGTGACCATCATGCACATGCAGTTCGCGGTGAAGGCATAGATGTGGTACAGCGGCAGCGGCGCGATCATCACCTCCTGGCCTTCACGCAGCAACGGATGGCCGTCCGGCCCCAGTTGCCCGAGGCAGGCACGGGCCTGCTGCATGTTGGCCACCAGGTTGCCGTGGGTCAGCATCGCGCCCTTGGCCAGCCCCGTGGTGCCGCCGGTGTATTGCAGCACGGCGACGTCGTCCAGGCGGGCGTTCAAAGGCTTGATCGGCTGGCCACGGCCCAGGCGCAGCGCGCTCTTGAAGGAAACGGCCTGGGGCAAGCGATAGGCCGGCACCATCTTCTTGACCTTGTCGACCAGGGTATTGACCAGCCAGCCCTTGGCGGACGGCATCAGGTCGCCCATCTTCGCCTCGATCAGGAACTGGATATCGGTATCGGGCAGCACCTCCTCGACCTTCTGCCCGAACAGGTTCATGTACACCAGGGCCCGCGCTCCGGAATCCTTGAACTGGTGGCGCATTTCCCGGGTGGTGTACAGCGGGTTGGTGTTGACCACGATCAGCCCGGCGCGCAAGGCGCCGAACACGGCGATCGGGTAATGCAGGACATTGGGCATCTGCACCGCAATACGATCGCCCGGCACCAGGTCGGTGCTGCTCTGCAGATAACCGGCAAAGGCCGCGCTGTAGCGCTCCAGCTCGGCGTAGGTCATGGTCACGCCCATGTTGCTGAAGGCCGGGCGGTCGGCGAATTTCTTGCAGGAACGCTCGAACACCTCGATCACCGACTTGTAGGCACCCAGATCGATATCGATGGGCACTCCGGCCGGGCGTTTGTCATTCCAGAAATCAGGCTGCATTGTTCTTGTCCTCGTTACCTGAGTTGTCCGGGCCGCTTCTCTGACGCTACGAAAGGCGGGGCTCTGCGGACGTTAGCAGCTATGAGGAATAGGGCAAACAAGGCCGAGCGCGTCATTGATAACGTGAATCTTGCCGCCATGGCGCGCGCGGATCGGACGGGGCCGCGACGATGAGCTATACAATGCAACGACCCCGTGCAAAGACCCCGTGCAAAGGAATCGCCATGATCCACCACTCTTTCTGGCTGACCGCGAGCGACCACAGCCAGCTCTACGTCAACCAGTGGCTCCCGGCGGCCCCGCTCAAGGCCGTGATCCTGCTGGTCCACGGCATGGCCGAACACAGCGGGCGCTACGCCAGGCTGGCAGAGGCGCTGTGCAATGAAGGCTACGGGGTCTATGCGCTGGACCTGCGCGGCCACGGCAAGACCGCCGAGCACGGGGTACTCGGGCACTTGGCCGACGATGACGGCTGGTGCAAGGTGGTCGGCGACCTGGCCAGCCTCAACCAGCACATCGGCCAGCAGCACCCGGGAATCCCGATCGTGCTGCTGGGCCACAGCATGGGCAGCTACATCGCCCAGGCTTACCTGCTGCACCACAGCGCCAGCCTCGACGGGGCGATCCTCAGCGGCTCGAATTTCCAGCCGGTGGCGCTGTACCGCGCGGCCCGCCAGATCGCCCGCTTCGAACGCTGGCGCCAGGGCCCCCTGGGACGCAGCGCGTTGATCGAATGGCTGTCTTTCGGCTCGTTCAACAAAGCCTTCAAACCCAACCGCACCGCCTTCGACTGGCTCAGCCGCGACCCCGACGAAGTCGACAAATACGCCCACGACCCGCTCTGCGGCTTCCGCTGCAGCAACCAGCTGTGGGTCGACCTGCTGGGTGGCCTGCAGCAAATCAGCAAGGCCTCCAACCTGGCCCAGATCGATCCGGGCCTGCCATTGCTGGTGATCGGCGGAGAATGTGATCCGGTGAGCAATGGCATACGTCTCAAGGATCTGGCCGGTGCTCTGCGCGAGGCCGGCAGCCAGTGCCTGCAGCTCACGATCTACCCGCAGGCGCGGCACGAATTGTTCAATGAAAGCAACCGCGACGAAGTGACTGCCGATGTACTGGCCTGGCTCGACCAGGCCCTGCGGCATCGCCGACCGCCGAAGACTGAATGACCCTGTTTCAAATCGATATGCCAATCAACGCTCAGCACAGGACTTGAGAGAGATGACCCAGGTTACCAACACCCCGTACGAAGCCCTCGAAGTCGGCCAGACCGCCAGCTACAGCAAGCATGTGGAAGAGCGTGACATCCAGCTGTTCGCCGCCATGTCCGGCGACCACAACCCGGTGCACCTGGACGCCGAATTCGCCGCCGCCAGCATGTTCAAGGAGCGTATCGCCCACGGCATGTTCAGCGGTGCACTGATCAGCGCCGCGGTGGCCTGCGAGCTGCCTGGGCCGGGCACCATCTATATCGGCCAGCAGATGAGCTTCCAGAAGCCGGTGAAGATCGGCGACACCCTGACCGTGCGCCTGGAAATCCTCGAAAAACTGCCGAAGTTCCGCGTGCGTATCGCCACCCGCGTGTTCAACCAGCGCGATGAGCTGGTGGTGGACGGCGAAGCCGAAATCCTCGCCCCACGCAAACAGCAGACCGTCACCCTGCCGACCTTGCCGGCCATCAATATCGGCTGAACCGCCCTGTAGCCGCTGGCACAGCCTCGCAGGCTCGGCAGCGGCTACAGGCGGGATTAGCGCCCCCCCTCATCCACCTGCACACTCGCCGTCATCCCGGCGCTCAGGTTGACGCCTTCGGGCACCTTGTCGAGCCTGATGCGCACCGGAATCCGCTGCGCCAGGCGCACCCAGTTGAAGGTCGGCTCCACCTCCGCCAGCAGTTGCCCGTCCGGCGTGGCGTTGCGGTCGGTGATGCCGCGGCTGATGCTTTCCACATGCCCCTGCAAGGCTTCTCCAGCGCTCATCAGCCACACCTTGACCGGGTCGCCGACCTTGATCCGCGGCAGTTTGGTTTCCTCGAAATAGGCCTGCACGTAGAACGTCGAATCGTCGATCAGGGCCATCACCGATTGCCCGGCGTTCACATAGTTGCCTTCGGCCAGGCGCAGGTTGGTGATGTGCCCGCTGCGCGGCGCGCGGACCTGGCTGCGTGCCAGGTTGAGTTCGGCGACCTTGGCATCGGCCTGGGCCTGGCGCAGCTCGCCACGGGCCACCCCGGCATTGATCTGCGCGTTTTCCCGCAGCTCGGCGCTGATCGCCTGCGGGCCTAAGCTGGCCCGGCGGCTGGCTTCGTGCTCTTTCAGGCTGAGTTGCTGCTGGCGGGTCTGCACCACCGCCTGGGCCTTTTCCAGCGCCGCCTCGAAGCGGTCGCGGTCGATGCTCAGCAACAGGTCGCCGGCCTTCACCGCCTGGTTGTCATAGGCCTTGAGTTCACGCACCCAGCCCGACACATCGGGGGCGACTATCACCACGTCGGCGCGAATCCGCGCATCCCGGGTCCAGGGCGTGAGCATGTAGTACTGCCACAGATGAAAGCCGGCAAACAGCGCCGCAGCCACCAGGCACAAAGTAAAAGCGATACGCACGGAGGCACGCATGAACAACTCCTTATAAAGGTCCGAGTACGACAGTGACCAACGTCAGGACACAGACGTACAAGGCCACATCGAACAGTGCTTCGTGCCAGATCCAGCGCCCCAGAGGCGTTGCGCGCAACAGCATGCGCAACACCCCGGTCAGCACCAGCGCCAGCACCACATAAATCAGAAACGGGCTGAGCAACACTCCGCCCAGCGACCACTCACGCAGCCCCATGGTTTTCCTCCTGCTGCCGGCACCAGGTGCGCCAGCTCTTCTGCAACTGCACCACCGCGCCCTGGGCCAGCTTCAACGCATCGCTCGGCGGTTGGCTGCCCAGGGCCTCGAGCAAGGCCGTGCTGGCGTCAGCCAGCGCATCGTCGCGACCGGCGGCCGGCCCTTGTTCCAGCACCTGTTCCAGATGCTCGAAATAACTTCGCTGCGAAGCATCCGCGGGCACCTGGGCTACCGCCAGGCTCAACCGCAAATGCATCAGTTCATCGCCGATATCCAGGCCCAGCAGGCCATCGTCCCAGCGGCTGCGCGCCTGTTCCGGCAATTCCGGGTAATGCCGCGCCAGTTGCAGCAGGCGATCGGCCATGCGCCCGCCGAACCAGCTTTCCGCGCCGCGCAGATTGCGCCGGGTCAAGCGCACCAGATCCTGCAGGGTCGCCGCCAGCAGGCGCCGCCCATGCCAGGCCGGGTCGCGCAGGATCAGCAGGTGAAACGCCAACACCGCGGCGCCTACGCCGAGCACCATCGCCTGGGCGCTGTTGAAGAAATTCGCCACGTCGAACGTCATCGGGTTCTGCGGTGAAATCAGCACCACGAAGTGCAGGCAGAACGAGGTCGCCGTGGCGCCGATCTGTGGGTTGGCCATGCCCAGCGCGCCGAAAAACAACGGCACGCCCATGGCCATCGCCAGCAGGGCGAAACTGCTCCACTGCGGCAGCAGGATCTGCCCGACCATGAAGGCCGCCGGAATCGCCAGGAAGATGCCGCGCATGAAACTCATGCCGATCTGCGCGCCGTTTTCGCGACTGGCGAACAAGCCGCACACCACGCAGGTCAGCAGCATCGCCCCGGAGGCCGCCGGCCAGGCCGTGGCCAGCCAGAAGCAGGCCACGGTGAGGAAAGCCAGGGCGCTGCGCGCGCCAAACAGCAGCGCCAGCGACAGATCGCGATGGGGGCTCAGGGTGGCGGGCTGCTCCACCGGCGCCTTGCCCTCCTCCACCGCCCGCAGCGCCTCGCCGGTGGCCAGGGCGGTATCCAGCAACAGGGTGAAACGGGCCAGGCAATAGCTTTGCGCCGAGCTGATCGCCGAGTCATGGGAAGCGTCCAGCAACTGCGGTCGCAACGCCTGCAAGGTCGGTTTGTCCATGGCCGCCAGGGCGTGCTGCACTTGCTCCATCCACGGCGCCAGTTGCTGCGCCTCGGCCTGGTCCAATTGCTTCCATTGCCGGCGTACCGAACGGGAGATCCGCAGCAGCATCAGCAGCTTTTGGCTCAGGCCGCTGATCGCCCGCGCCCGCTGCCGCCCCGACGGACCTTCGAACCAGGCATGTTCGCGCTGGGAGTCCACGGCGACGATGCGCCCGAGGATTTCCAGCAGGCCCTTGCGCGCCAGGGCATCGCCGGCCAGGGTCGCCCGCGCCGCCTGCATCCCGCTTTGCCAGGCGCTGCGCGCCTGGGCGGTCAACTGCCTCTCGACCCGCATCGGCCAGAGCAAGGCGCTGCTGGCGGTGGCGCAGATAATGCCCAGGGAAATTTCCGTGCAGCGCGCCACGGCCTGGTCGAAGATCGACAACGGATGGGAGATCGCCGGCAAGGCGATGATCGCCACGGTGTAGCCGGCCAGCACGAAGGAATAGGACCAGGCGCTGCGCAGCAGGGTCGAACTGGCGGTGCACAGCCCCAGCCACAGCGCCAGGGCCAGCAGGAACAGCCACGGTGTCTGGGCGAACAGCCCCATGAACAGCACCGACATGCAGGTTCCCACCAAAGTCCCCACCAGCCGTGCCATGCCCTTTTGCAGGACCATCCCGGACAGCGGCTGGGCGACGATGATCGCCGTCATCAGGGCCCAGGACGGCTGCTGCAGGCCCCAGCGCATGGCCAACCACAACGCCAGCCCGGCGCCGAGCACGGTCTTGATCGCGAACTGCACGGCCGCAAGATTGGGGGCGAACAACGCCTGCAAAGTGATACGCACGGAAAGAACCCTGGGAAGGACAAAACAACGATAGATGCACGGGAGCGAGAGATGACGCCCGCAAATTATTAGCTAGCTAACTATCAGTCGTCCAGCATTAATTTCAAGCCACAAAAAAACGCCAGGCAGGCTGGCGTTTTTGACAGGTTTAGCCCGCTATGAACGGGCGCGGGCCTGGTTGCGCAAGGCTTTGACCTGATCGTGGTTGCGCTGTACGCCATGGTACTGACGCTCCACCAGGTCACGAATGCCGACCAGGTTGTGTTTGCTGATTTTCTCCAGCGCATCCTTGTAGGCCTTCAGGGCGTGGTCTTCGCCGCGCTCGGCTTCGTTGAGCACCGCTTCTTCGCCCTTGCCGGTCACCAGGGACTTGAGGTCGACCCAACGGCGGTGCAGGTCGCCACTGACGCTGGTGGAGGTCTGCGGATCGCCGCCCAGGGAACGCACGCTGGCCTGCAATTCGGCCGCGGCAGTGGCGCAATCGGCGGAGCGCTTGACGAACAGCGCTTTGAGCTCAGGCTGCTTGACGTCTTCTGCGCAGGTCTTGAACCCCTCCTGACCGTCCTTACTGGTTTCGATCAGGTCGTTGAGGATCGAAATCGCTTCTTTGTTGATGTCAGTCATTTTTCATTCCTTCCGGGTTGAGGGAGTTGTCATAGGTGTTGCACCCTGCATGCCAGCCCTGGAGTTAAAATTTTTACATTATTTTCAAATAGTTAAGTTTTTTACCGCTTTCTGTATCCGCGTTATTTGCATGATCTGTCATTTGGCCTGCATGCAGAATGCCTGTATTTTCCAAGGTGTTCGTCACCTCTACAGACAGCCGCCATGAATCCCGAAAAACTTGAACTTCTGGTCACCCGCGAAATGCCCTACGGCAAGTACAAGGGCCGCATCCTCGCCGACCTGCCCGGCCCCTACCTGAACTGGTTCGCCCGCGAAGGTTTCCCCCACGGCGAGCTGGGCGGCCTGTTGGCATTGATGCAGGAAATCGATCACAACGGCCTTTCCGATCTACTGGACCCGCTGCGCGCCAAACACGGCAAACCCAAACCCCGTCATTAAGAAGACCGCCATGCCATGTAATGCCCAACTCGCCCGCGACGAAGATTACTGGCTGGCGATTGCCCGCCGATATGACGTCGAACCCGGCCGATCAACCTGGAAAACGGCTATTTCGGGCGCATGAGCCGCGCCGTGGTCGAGGAATACCAGCGCCAGATCGACTTCGTGAACCGCAGCAACTCGGTGCATGTGCGCCAGCATTTCGAACAGATCGGTAATTTGCAGATTCGACAGCAATTGGCCGAACTGGTTGGCGTCGATCGCCAGGCCATCGCCCTCACCCGCAGCGCTTCGGAGGCGCTGCAATCGCTGATTCGCAACTACAACCGCCTCCAGCCGGGCGATCAGGTGCTGATCAGCGACCTGGAATACGACAGCGTCAAGGGTGCCATGCGCTGGCTGGCGCGCCATCGCGGGGTCGAGGTCATCGAGATCGAGCATGCTCATCCGGCGAGTTTCGACAGCCTGCTGGCCAGCTACCGCGAGGCCTTCGAACGCTACCCGCGACTGAAACTGATGGCCCTGACCCACGTCACCCACCGCACCGGGCTGGTGCTGCCGGTCCAGGCCATCGCCCTGGATGCCCGAGAACGGGGAATCGACGTCATCCTCGACGGCGCCCACGCCCTGGCCCAGGTCGATTTCCAGCTCAGTGAACTGGGCGTGGCGTTCGCCGGCTATAACCTGCAGAAGTGGATTGGCGCGCCGCTGAGCCTGGGTTTTGTCTATATCGACCCGCAACGCCTGGCCGATATCGATCCGGACATGGGCGAGCAACGTTATGCCCTGGACGATATCCGCTCACGGGCGCCTTATGGCACGCCGAACATCCCGGCCTGGCTGACCTTGCCCCGGGTGTTCGAGGAGCACCGCGGCATGGGCGGCTCGGCCCTCAAGGGCGCACGCCTGAATTACCTGCGCGACCTGTGGGTGAGCCAGGTGCGCGACCTGCCCGGCATTGAAGTCATGACCCCGGACGATCCACGGCTGTATTGCGGCATCACCTCGTTTCGCTTCACCCGCCAGCCGGACCAGCAGGCGATGGCCGAGCGGCTGCTCCAGGAATACAACCTGTTCACCGTGGCGCGCAGCGGTTCGCGTTGCGGGCCCTGTATCCGGGTGACACCGGGCTTTACCACGCCGAGCACGGATATCCAGATGCTGGTCGAGGCATTGAACGAACTGGCAGTTGAATGACCTGTAGCCGCTGCCGCAGGCTGCGACAGGTCCGAAGGACCTTCTGCGATCCAGATGACGCTACGGCCTTTCGGCCGATCGCAGCCTGCGGCAGCGGCTACAGACAGTAGCGACCATTCAGATCGCGTTGTCCGCCCCGGCGTCATCGCGAACAAGCTGCGCTCCTACAGAAGCCCCAGCGTCGCTAGGCAACTTTTCTCCGGGCAAAAAAAAACGGTGCACCGACCAAGCGCACCGTAAAGCCGTAGAACACACCAACGAATCTTTGAAAAAAGCAGGAAAGCTGTCAGTCCAGCAGCGCCAGGGCTTCGGCCGTGCACTCCTGGATCCGCGCCCAGTCGCCGTTCTTGATCCACTCGGGATCGAGCATCCAGCTACCGCCGACGCACATCACGTTCTTCAACGCCATGTAGCTCTTGATATTGGCCGGGCCGACACCGCCGGTCGGGCAGAATTTCACTTCGCCGAACGGGCCACCCAGGGCCTTGATCGCGGCCACACCACCACTGACTTCCGCCGGGAACAGCTTGAAGCGGCGATAGCCCAGGCTGTAACCCTCCATGATCCCGGAGGCATTGCTGATCCCCGGCAACAGCGGGATCGGGCTGGCGACGCTGGCTTCCAGCAGGTCGCGGGTAATGCCCGGGGTGACGATGAACTGCGAACCGGCGGCTTCGGCGGCGGCCAGCATCTGGCGATCGAGCACGGTACCGGCGCCGGTCACCAGCTCCGGACGCTGCTCGCGCAGGATCTGGATGGCCTTGAGGCCGAACTGCGAGCGCAAGGTCACTTCCAGCGCGGTCAGGCCACCGGCGGCCAGGGCGTCGGCCAGGGGCAGCACGTCCTGTTCGCGGGCGATGGTGATCACCGGCAGAATCCGCGCCTTGGCGCAGAGGCTGTCGATCAGGGCAACTTTGTCCGCCATGGAAACGGTCGGTTGTGGGATTGTCATAGCGGCTGATCCTTGGCTCATGGGCACCAGTAAATCTCTAACGGAGGTTGCAGGAAGGCACGAATCGGCATCGCGGCGACATCGTCACCGGCCAGTGCGGCACTCAGGGTGGTCAATTTGGATTGACCGGAAATCGACAGCACGCTGTAGGTGGCCGAGGCCAGCAAGGCGCGGCTCATGCTCAGGCGCTGATGGGGCACGCTCGGCGCCAGCATCGGCCAGCAGCGTCGCTGGCCGTCGGCCCGCAGGGCTTCGGTCAGGTTCGGGCTGTTGGGGAACAGCGAGGCGGTGTGACCGTCGTCGCCCATGCCCAGGATCAGCACGTCGATGGCCGACAACTCGGCCAGCAGACGATCGGCCTGCACCGCGGCCTGTTCGAGGTTCGCCGCGGCGTTGTACAGGCTGAGGAACTTCGCCTTGGCCGCCGGCCCTTGGAGCAGGTAGCGCTTGAGCAGGCCGGCGTTGCTGTCGGCGTGCTCCACCGGTACCCAGCGCTCGTCCGCCAGGGTGATCAACACCTTGGACCAGTCCAGGTGCTGCTTGGCCAGGTGCTGGAAAAACGCCACCGGGCTGCGCCCACCGGACACCACCAGCGTGGCTTCGCCGCGCACCTGGATCGCCTGGCTCAGTTGCCCGGCCACCTTCAGCGCCAGGCCTTCGGCCAACAGCGCCGGGCTATGGAACTCGTGGGCGTGCACGCCCGCGGGCAGTTTCAATTTAGATATCGCCATACCACGACCTCCCGTCCCGCGTGATCAATGCGATGGAGCTCATCGGCCCCCACGACCCGGCCGCATACGGCTTGGGCGCATCACCGGATTTCTTCCAACCGGCGATCAACTGGTCGCACCACTTCCACGCGGCTTCGATTTCATCTTTGCGGACAAACAGGTTCTGGTTGCCACGCATCACTTCCAGCAACAACCGCTCGTAGGCATCGGGAATCCGCGCGCTGCGATAGGTATCGGAAAAATTCAGCTGCAACGGGCCGCTGCGCAGTTGCATGCCCTTGTCCAGGCCTTGTTCCTTGGTCATCACCCGCAGGGAGATACCTTCGTCCGGCTGCAGGCGGATGATCAGCTTGTTGCTGATCTGCAGGCGCTGCTCGGGGCGAAGATATAGTGCGACGGCTCCTTGAAGTGAATGACGATCTGCGACAGCTTCTGCGGCATGCGCTTGCCGGTACGCAGGTAGAACGGCACCCCGGCCCAGCGCCAGTTGCGGATATCGGCCCGCAGGGCGACGAAGGTTTCGGTGTCGCTCTGGGTGTTGGAATTCTCTTCCTCCAGATACCCCGGCACGGCCTTGCCTTCGCTGTGCCCGGCGATGTACTGGCCACGCACCACCTGGGTGGTCAGGCCTTCCGGGCTGATCGGCGCCAGGGCCTTGAGCACCTTGACCTTCTCGTCACGGATGCTGTCGGCCGAGAGGTCGGCGGGCGGGTCCATGGCGATCAGGCAGAGCAGTTGCAACAGGTGGTTCTGGATCATGTCCCGCAGCTGGCCGGCCTTGTCGAAATAGCCCCAGCGGCCTTCGATGCCGACCTTCTCGGCCACGGTGATTTCCACGTGGGAGATGTAGTTCTGGTTCCACTGGGTCTCGAACAGGCTGTTGGCGAAACGCAGGGCGATCAGGTTCTGCACCGTCTCTTTGCCCAGGTAGTGGTCGATGCGATAGATGCGGTTCTCCGGGAAGAACTGCGCCACCGCGTCGTTGACCTTGCGCGACGACTCCAGGTCCGAACCGATGGGCTTTTCCAGCACCACGCGGGTGTTTTCCGCCAGGCCAGCCTTCGACAGGTTCTCGCAGATCGCCCCGTACACCGCCGCCGGCGTGGCGAAATAGGCGATCAGGCGTTGCTCGCGCCCGGCCAGCTCGGCCAGGGCCTGGTAATCCTCGGCCTTGAGGAAGTCCACGTGCAGGTAGGTCAGGCGCGCCAGGAAGCGCTCCAGCACCGCTGCGTCGATCTCCTTGGCACCGACATACTTGCGCAATTGCGCTTCAATGAATGACAGGTGCTGCTGTTCGCTGCCCGGCTCGCGGGCCAGGGCCAGAATGCGCGTGTCGTCATGCAGCAGGCCGGCGCCATCGAGTTGGTAGAGGGCAGGAAACAATTTGCGAAGCGCCAGATCGCCCAGCGCGCCGAACAAGGCAAAGGTGCACGGTTCAACCGTTATCGAAGGCATGATGTTTGTTCTTTTATCAAGTTAAGCTACAAATACCTTTTTTCAAGGCATCACTCAAGGGAAAATGTAGTAATAACCACAACATTTTAGCAAAATATAGATTCGAAGTGGTGGTCCGTCGGAGCCATCAGTAGGATAGGCCACCGCCAAAGACCGGTTAAGACCGGCTTCCTTTGCATTGCCGAACCAGGAAAACCCTAATGGACCGCGTGCGAAATCTTCTGGAACAGATCCAGAATCGCCTTGAAGAATTGAACAAGGCGGAACGTAAAGTCGCCGAAGTCATCCTGCTCAACCCACAGCAGGCGACCCGCTTCAGTATTGCTGCCCTCGCCCAGGCCGCTTCGGTCAGCGAGCCGACGGTCAACCGTTTCTGCCGCTCGTTCGGCGTCAGCGGCTACCCCGAACTCAAGCTGCAACTGGCCCAGAGCCTGGCTAGCGGCGCGGCCTACGTCAGCCGCGCGGTGGAAGCCGACGACAACCCCGAAGCCTACACCCAGAAAATCTTCGGTAGCGCCATCGCCTCCCTGGACAGCGCCTGCCAGGCCCTGGACCCGAACCTGATCAGCCGCGCCGTCGACCTGCTGATCCAGGCCCGGCAGATCCACTTCTTCGGCCTCGGCGCCTCGGCCCGGTGGCCCTAGATGCCCAGCACAAGTTCTTCCGCTTCAACCTGGCGGTGACCGCCCATGCCGATGTGCTGATGCAGCGGATGATCGCCTCGGTGGCGCACACCGGCGAGCTGTTCGTGATCATCTCCTACACCGGGCGCACCCGCGAGCTGGTGGAAGTGGCGCGCATCGCCCGGGAAAACGGCGCCTCGGTACTCGGCCTGACCGCCGCCGGCTCGCCGCTGGCCAAGGCCAGTACCCTGAGCCTGAACATCCCGCTGCCGGAAGACACCGACATCTACATGCCGATGACCTCGCGGATCATCCAGCTCACCGTGCTCGACGTCCTCGCCACCGGCATGACCCTGCGCCGCGGCGTGGACTTCCAGCCGCACCTGCGCAAGATCAAGGAAAGCCTCAACGCCAGCCGTTATCCGGTGGGCGACGAGTACAACTGAGTTTCGCCTGGCCGCTCCTACAGGAACACATCGAACTGTAGGAGCGGCCGGTCGACGCTCGATTGCCCGCGATGACGGCAGCAGCCACACCGCCAACCCGCCACTACGCCCCCGCTCGCGCCTGCAGGCTCAGATGCGCCCGCTCCCCCGGCGCCAGGCACAGGCTGTCGGTGCCGCCCGCCGCCGCCTCGACGCAGACGAACCCGGACACCTCGTTCCAGCTCACCCCCAGCAGCGGCCGGCTGCCTGGATGCCAGACCACGGTGTCGGCGGTGTCGCCGGTGTCGATGCGCAATTCGCGCTGCCAGGCGTGATCCTTGAGCTGCAATTCGCCCTCATGCTGGAACACCCGCTGGCAGCCGCCATCGACCCGCAGTTCGCCTGTTTGCCGGCACGCCTGGCGGCTCAACTGGTCGTAACCCTCGGCGCCATCGAGCCCAGACAGCGCTACCTCACCGACGTCGCCAATACGCCAGTAGGCGTGCAAAGCCTGGCTCAGCTGGCACGGCAGGCTGTCCTGGTGCTCGGTGCTCAGGCGCAGGTCCAGGCTTTCGCCCAGGTGCGCGTGCAGGTCGACCTGCCAGTCGCACAGTTGCAACTGCCAGTGCAGGTACACGCCCTCGTCATCGCTGCGGCTGTCGAGCAGCTTCCAGTCGATCAGCCGGGCCCAGCCATGGGACGGCCAGGCGTTTTCGCTCGGGTGACGGCCGTACCAGGGCCAGCACACCGGCACCCCGCCACGGATCGCCCCAACCTGCGGCCACTTCGCCGCGCACCACAGCCAGGGCTTCTGCCCGGTCGGCTGAAAGTGCAGGAGCTGCGCGCCCTGGCGACTGAACACCGCCTGGCACAGTGGATGGTCGATCACCAGCACATCGCGCATCTGATAGCGCTCCCAGGCGAAGGTCGGGCGCTCGCGCAAGGATTTGAAAAAGCGTTGTAGCGGATGCTCATGCATGGGCCACGGTCCTGAAGATCATTGCTGTCCTGATAGTCATCATGCTGCGCAAGCTCCTGTAGCCGCTGCCGCAGGCTGCGATCGGCCGGAACGGCCGTAGCGTCCTCAAGATCGCTGAAGGCCTGCGGCCTTATCGCAGCCTGCGGCAGCGGCTACAGGGGGCGAATTGTCCCGCAAAAAAAAGCGGATAGCCAAGGCCATCCGCAAAAATGCGCACATAGAGGAGGAGCTTATCGCAACAGCGTTAGAACACCGACTGAATTTTCAGGCCGGCCACCAGGGCGTTGTCGACTTCATCCACACCGCCTGGATGGGTGATGTACTGCAGGTTGGGACGCACGGTCAGCCAGTTGGTGACATGGAAGCCGTAGTTGATTTCGTAGTTGTACTCAGTCTCGCGGATCGGCGAGAACAGCGGATCGTCGTAGTTGCTGACGCCGTTGGTGTCATTGAGCAACTGGGCGTTTTTCTTCACGTCGTCGTTGACATGGATACGGGCGAAACCAATGCCGACGTCATCCTTCGGACGTGCGTCGAACGGGCCCTTGTACACCAGCATCAGCGACTGGTAGTTGTCGATGAAGTTGGTGTCCTTGTCGTGGAACGTGGCATTGGCCGCGATGTTCAGACCGCGGGTCGCATCGCCGTTGTGGGTGGTGAGCTGCTGCTGCCCGACGAACCAGTAGCCGTGCTTGCTGCTGTGCACGCGATAGCTGTCGCCGGTGACCGCGGCGTCCTGGCCATTGACGTCCTCGCGCACGTCGCTGGCATCGGCGGTGCTCTTGTAGTAACCGACGCGGTACTCGCCCGGCAGGTTGTTGACCTTCGGCGACCAGACCAGCTCGACCGGCAGGACGGTGCCCTTGGTACCGCTGCCGCTGAGCTTGAAGCCGTTGCCGTGCTCCAGTTGCGACGGGTTCTGGTTGTACGCGCCGATCTGCGCGTACAGCTCAGGGGTGATGTGGTACTTCACCCGCAGTGCCGCCTGGCTGACCGGCCAGTTGTACCAGATGTTGGTCGCCCAGTTGCCCACCTGGGAGCCGCAGAACGCCAGGTTCTGGAAGTCGCAGGGGAAGGTGTTGAAGTCTTCGCCTTCGCCGAAGTAACCGGCCTTGACGTCGAGCTTGCCGTCGAGGAACTGGTGCTGGATCCACAATTGGGTCAGACGCACCATGTGGCCACGGCCGTAGACTTCCTGGGAAGAGCTCAGGGTGCCGGCACGCGGATCGCCGATACGGTCATTGGAGATGTTCTGGCCGTTACGGTTGGTCAACTGGATCTTCGCCTGGGTATTGTCCCAGCCCCAGAGTTTTTCCAGGTCCAGCGCCACGCCCAGGCCGAACTGGTCGCTGTAGCGCCCGGTCTTGTCGTCGTTGTAGCCGCCGTGCAGGTTGGCGCCCATTTCGCCAACGTAATCGGCCTTGATGTCGATCCCCTTCTCGAGCAGCTTGGTCCGCTCGCCACCCCAGTCGCCGGTCATCCATTTCGAATCGGCGCTGAACGCTTCGTCAGCGTGCGCGCTACCGGCCAGGGTCATTGCCGCAATCGCTGACAACTGGCAGATCAAGCGTGCATTAGTGCTCTTCTTTTTCATCCCTACATCCTCGTCTTTATTGTTATTAACTGTTTTTCTCTAACGCGGTTTACACCTGATGCGACGGATGACAGGCCATCCGCCGCGCATTCGGTATGTCCTTGCTCCAATAACGCAGGCTTCAACGCCCCTTGAACTGCGCCACGTTGCTGGCATGGGCTTCGGCCTGCGCAGGGGCCGCAACCCCCAGGCGCTCGCCACTCTTGGCATCGAACAGCAAAACCTTGGCCGGATCGAATTGCAGGGTCAGGGTTTCGCCGACCTGCGGCGCCACATCCGGCGCCAGGCGGCAGCAGACCTTGGTGCCGTTGAGGTTGACGAACACCAGGGTGTCGGGACCGGTCGGCTCGGTGACCTGGACCTCGGCGCGCAGGGTCGGCAGGCCGTTGCCCTCGCCGTTCGCCAGGCTGATCTGCTCCGGACGGATGCCGAGGATCACTTCACGGTCTTCCAGGCCCGCGTCCTGCATGCCCAAAGGCAGCTCGCAACGGGCCTGGCCGCTGTCCAGCAGGGCCAGCAGGCGGCCGTCCTTGCGCTGCAGGCGCAGGGGGATGAAGTTCATCGGCGGCGAGCCGATGAAGCTGGCCACGAACAGGTTGGCCGGGTCGTTGTAGATCTGTTTCGGAGTACCGAACTGCTGGATGATGCCGTCCTTCATCACCGCCACCTTGTCGCCCAGGGTCATGGCTTCGATCTGGTCGTGGGTGACGTAGACCGTGGTGGTTTTCAGGCGCTGGTGCATCAGTTTCATTTCGGTGCGCATCTCGACCCGCAGCTTGGCATCGAGGTTGGACAGCGGTTCGTCGAACAGGTAGATCTTCGGCCGCCGCGCCAGGGCCCGGCCCATGGCCACGCGCTGTTGCTGGCCGCCGGACAGCTGGCCGGGTTTGCGGCTGAGCAGGTGTTCGATCTGCAGCAGCTTGGCCACCCGCGCCACTTCCTCGTCGATCTCGGCGGCCGGCATCTTGCGGATCTTCAGGCCGAAGGCGATGTTGTCGCGCACGCTCATGGTCGGGTACAGCGCGTAGGACTGGAACACCATGGCGATGTCGCGGTCTTTCGGGCTCATGCCGCTGATGTCGGCGTCGTCCACCAGGATCGCCCCGCCGCTGATGTTTTCCAGGCCGGCGATGCAGTTCATCAGGGTGGATTTACCGCAGCCCGAGGGCCCCACGAGAATCAGGAACTCACCGTCATCGATCTTCAGTTCGATGTTCTTCAGGGTGTCCGGCAAGCCGCTGCCGTAGGTCTTGTTGACGTTGCGTAATTCGAGAGTTGCCATCTTTTACCCCTTGACCGCGCCGGACGTCAGCCCACGCAGGAAATACTTGCCAGCGAATATGTAGACCAGCAGTGTCGGCAGCCCGGCGATCATCGCCGCCGCCATATCAACGTTGTATTCCTTGGTCCCGGTGCTGGTGTTGACCAGGTTGTTCAAGGCCACGGTGATCGGTTGCGCATCGCCGCTGGCGAACACCACGCCGAACAGGAAATCGTTCCAGATCTGGGTGAACTGCCAGATCAGGCAGACCATGACGATCGGCACCGACATCGGCAGCAGGATCTTGCCGAAGATGGTGAAGAAGCCCGCGCCGTCCAGGCGCGCGGCCTTGACCAGGGCGTCCGGGATGCTCACGTAGTAGTTGCGGAAGAACAACGTGGTGAACGCCAGCCCGTAGACCACGTGCACCAGCACCAGGCCGCTGGTGGTGTTGGCCAGGCCGAACTTGCCGAGGGTGAAGGACGCCGGGAGCAGCACGGTCTGGAACGGCAGGAAGCAGCCGAACAGCAGCAGGCCGAAGAACAGCTGCGAACCACGGAAGCGCCACATCGACAGCACGTAGCCGTTCATGGCACCGACGAAGGTCGAGATGATCACCGCCGGCACGGTGATCTTCACCGAGTTCCAGAAGTAGCCACCCACGGTGTCCCAGGCCTTGATCCAGCCGATGCCGTCGATCACGGCCGGCCAGCTCAGCAGGTTGCCGGTGCGGATGTCTTCCGGGGTCTTGAAGCTGGTGAGCAGCATCACCACCAGCGGCACCAGGTACACCGCCGCGGCCAGCAGCAAGGTGGCGTAGATGGCGATGCGGCTGAAGTTCAGCGCAGGTTTTCCGAGCTGGTTAGTCATGGCGTTTGCCTCGCAGTTCGGAGTACAGGTACGGCACCAGGATGGTCAGCACCGCGCCCAGCATCAGCATGGCGCTGGCCGAACCTATGCCCATCTGCCCACGGCTGAAGGTGAAGGAATACATGAACATCGCCGGCAGGTCGGACGAGTAGCCAGGGCCACCGGCGGTCATCGCCGCCACCAGGTCGAAGCTCTTGATCGCGATGTGCGCGAGGATCATGAAGGCGCTGAAGAACACCGGGCGCAGGCTCGGCAGGACGATCTTCAGGTAAATGGTCGGCAGGCTCGCGCCATCGACCTGGGCGGCGCGGATGATCGACTGGTCGACGCCGCGCAAGCCGGCGAGGAACATCGCCATGACAAAGCCGGAGGCCTGCCACACGGCGGCGATCACCAGGCAGTACACCACGCGATCCTGATCCACCAGCCAGTCCAGGCGAAAGCCTTCCCAGCCCCAGTCACGCAGCATCTTGTCCAGGCCCAGGCCGGGGTTGAGCAGCCATTTCCAGGCGGTGCCGGTGACGATCATCGACAGCGCCATCGGGTACAGGTAGACGGTGCGGATAAAACCTTCCCTGCGGATGCGCTGGTCCAGCAGCACCGCCAGGAACACGCCGAGCACCAGGCTGATGCCGATGAACATGCCGCCGAACAGCGCCAGGTTCTTGCTCGCCACCCACCAGCGGTCGTTGTCCATCAGGCGCATGTATTGCTGCAGGCCGACCCACTTGTAGCTCGGCATGAAGCTGGAATTGGTGAAGGACAGAATGAACGTCCAGATGATGTAACCGTAAAAACCGACCAGGACGATCAGCATGCTTGGCGCCAGGACCAACTTGGGGAGCCAGCGCTGCAGCGCGTCGAACGGTGAGGCTTTGCTGAAAACCGCCACAGAGCTCATCGGGATAATCCAGTTGAAGAAGTGAGGTCCGACACGCCCCCTGTAGGAGCGAGCTTGCTCGCGATAGCGATCCGACTGCCGACACCTCTGTCGAATGTCATGCAGTCATCGCGAGCAAGCTCGCTCCTACAGGGGAAAGAGCCGTCAGATAAATCGCCGCAGGCAGACCTGCGGCATTCGGAGTTACTGAGCAGCCTTGACGGCTGACGCCAGCTGCGCACTGGCCTTGGCCGGGTCCGCGTCCTTGTCGTTCATGAAATTGGTCACCACATCGAAGATCGCGCCCTGCACGGCCAGGGAGGTGGCCATGTT
This sequence comes from Pseudomonas sp. GM17, assembly GCF_000282175.2. Lineage (NCBI taxonomy): Bacteria > Pseudomonadati > Pseudomonadota > Gammaproteobacteria > Pseudomonadales > Pseudomonadaceae > Pseudomonas > Pseudomonas sp. GM17. The sequence continues at coordinate 5,869,183 of NZ_CP124732.1, forward strand.
GTGCGCCATGCTCGGTTGCAGGCCGCCGGTCTTGTCGTCGGCCAGGAAGTCCTTGGCCGCCGCCTGGGCGCAGGAGTCGAAACCTTGCGCGGCCATGTCGTTGAGCATGTCGGTGCGCACCGGGATCGAACCCTTGTTGATGCTGAAGACCTTCTGGAAGTCCTTGCCCAGGGCGACCTTGGCCAGGTCCTGCTGCGCGGCGATATCGCCTTTGCGATCGGCCTTGAGCTTGAACACCGCCAGGGAGTCGATGTTGTAGGTGAAGGCTTTGTCGGTGCCCGGGAAAGCCACGCACTGGTAGTCCTTGCCGGCGACTTTCTTCGCCGCGGTCCACTCGCTCTTGGCCCAGTCGCCCATCATCTGCATGCCGGCCTTGCCGTTGATGACGTCGGCGGCAGCGATGTTCCAGTCACGCCCGGCGCGGTTCGGGTCCATGTAGCCGGTGACTTTCTTCAGCTCGGTGAAAGCCTTGGTCATCTCCGGGCCGGCGAGGGTTTTCTGGTCCAGGTCGACCAGGGCTTTCTTGTAGCCATCGGCGCCCATGACCGAGAGCACCACGTCTTCGAACACGGTGCTGTCCTGCCATGGCTGGCCGCCATGGGCCAGGGCGATGAAGCCGGCGGCCTTGAGCTTGTCGCCGGCGGCATAGAATTCTTCGAGGGTGGTCGGGGCCTTGTCGATCCCGGCCTTCTTGAAGACTTCCGGGTTGATCCACAGCCAGTTGACGCGGTGGATGTTCACCGGCACCGCGACATAGTCACCTTCGTACTTCACGGTGTCGGAGACTTTCTTGGAAAGCAGGCCGTCCCAGTTTTCCGACTTGGCCACATCTTTCAGCGCGTCGGTGCTGAGCAGGCCGGTGCTGCCCCACTCCTGGATGTCCGGGCCCTTGATCTGGGCAACGCCCGGCGGGTTGCCGGAAACGGCGCGGCTTTTCAGCACGGTCATGGCCGTGGCACCGCCACCGCCGGCGACTGCGCCGTCTTTCCAGGTGAAACCGTCTTTTTCGACTTGGGCCTTGAGCACATCGACCGCCGCTTTTTCACCGCCGGAAGTCCACCAATGGACGACTTCCACGGAGCCTTTGGCATCGGCGGCAACGGAAACGAGAGGGAATGCACTGAGGGGAAACAACGAGGCAACGGAAATGACAGCAGCTAGACGAGAAATCGCATTCATCTGAGGTGTACCTTTCTTGTTGTTATGCATGCAAGTCTGGTGCTTGCGCTGCATAGGATTCTAAACAGGGGACCCACCCGCGCAGGTAACGAAGGGATGCGCGAATGTCACCACATGGTTACACAATGCCCAGTCTAGACACTTCGGCCAGGGCTGACGCCATGCTCGGTGCCAGGGGCAGGCGCGGAATCAGCACCGCCTGCCAGGCGTGATACAGGTCCGGCTTGCCGGCCCAGATCTCGGCGCTGGGCCTGTTGTTGCTATCCAGCTCGTGATGCCAGCTGCCGTGCAGCGGGTCGATGAAATGCTCGGCAGTGAACTCCCAGAAGCGCCGATACCAGGTTTCGTACTGCGCCTCCCCGGTGCGTTGCAGCAAGGCACTGGCCGCCGCCGCGGCCTCGGCATGGGTCCAGTGCAGGCGCTGGCGCACCACGGGGCGCTGCTGCCAGTCCAGGGTGTAGACGATGCCCGGCGCGCCATCGACGTCCCAGGCGTCACGGCAGGCGTTCTCGAAGAGTTTCTGGGCATCCAGCAGCAGCCAGCCGGGGCTGAGCATGCCGGCCTGGCAGCGCGCGGCTTCCAGGTGCAGCAGCAGGCGGGCCCATTCGAAGGCGTGCCCGGGGGTGGTGCCATAGGGGCGGAAACCGTCGGCCGGATGTTCCTGGTTGTAATCCGGCAGCGGCTGCCACTGCCGGTCGAAATGCTCGATGACCCGGTAATCGCCGGCGGCGGCGTGCTCATGGATGACCCGCTCGACAATGTGCAGGGCACGGTTGAGCCAGCGCGGGTCCTGGGTGACATCGGCCAGGGCGAGGAACGCCTCGGTGGCGTGCATGTTGCTGTTGGCGCCGCGATAGGCCTCCTCGCCGCTCCAGTCGCGGTTGAAGGACTCGCGCATCGCGCCCTCCTCCTCGCTCCAGAAATGCGTTTCGATGACCCGGATCGCCTCCGCCAGCAAGGCCTCGGCGCCGGGACGCTCAGCCACCACCGCGGAACTCGCCGCCAGGGCGACGAAGGCATGCAGGTAGGCGGCCTTGCCGCTATTGCCGTCGCCCTGTCCGGGGCTGGCGAACCAGCCGCCGTACTGGCCATCGTGCAGCGCACCGTTGAGCGCGGCGATGCCGTGGTCCACCAGCGCGGCGTAGCCGGGAATGCCCTGGATATGGGCCATGGCGAAACTGTGAGTCATGCGCGCGGTGTTCATGGTGCCGGCGCGGGCACCGCTCGGCAGGCGCCCGCGCTCGTCCAGGTCGCCGAAGCCTTCGGGCAGCCGTGCCGCGCGGGCGAACCCCAGCAGGCGCTGGCCTTCGGCGGCCAGCCATTGATGATGGGCAGGAGCGTTCAGCCAGTTGCTGAACGTCAGTGGAATAGTGTTCATGGCGAACCTGTTGTTGTTCTTATCAAGGCCTTGAGTCTAAACAACGGGTTCGCGCGGGCAGGTAACGAAGGTCACAGGAAATGTCACCAAGCCGTGACAAACAACCTTGTAGCCGCTGCCGCAGGCTGCGCTCGAGACCGCAGGGCTCGCAAAACCGGCGCCTCGGTCATACGGCCAAGCGCGGCATAACGTTTTACGACCGCTACGCGGCCGGGCGCAGGCTTCGCCAGCGGCTACGAAAGCATCAATCCATGGAGCGCGGCAGGTACAGGGTTACGCGCAAACCGCCTTCGCGCAGGTTCTGCAGGCTCACCTCGCCGCCATGGCTGTGGGCGATGTTGCGCGCGATGCCCAGGCCCAGGCCGTAGCCCTGCTGCTGGCCGGACAGGCGAAAGTGCGGCTCGAACACCTGCTCCAGGCGCTGCTCCGGCACGCCCGGGCCTTCGTCGTCGACATGCAGGATGAACGCATTGGCATCGTCGTCGATGTGCAGGTGGGCGTTCTGCCCGTACTTCAGCGCGTTGTCGATCAGGTTGCCCATGCAGCGCTTGAGCGCCAGGGGCTTGCCCGGATAAGGCGCCAGCGCCCGCCCCTGCTGGGTCACGCGGCCGTTGCCGTTGGGCGCCAGGTAAGGCTCCACCAGGCAGTCGAGCACCTGGTTGAGGTCCACCGGCTCGATGTTCTCGTGGATATCGGTGTCCTTGACGCATTGCAGCGCGCCCTTGACCAGCAATTCCAGCTCATCCAGGTCGCGGCCGAACTTGGTTTGCAACTGCTCGTCCTCCAGCAGTTCGACCCGCAGCCGCAGCCGGGTGATGGGCGTGCGCAGGTCGTGGGAAATCGCACTGAACAACTGGCTGCGCTCGGTCAGGTAACGGCTGATGCGCTCGCGCATGGCATTGAAGGCCCGGCCGACCTCCACCACTTCGCTGCCGCCGCCTTCGGCCACCGGCTGCACATCGGCGCCCAGGGACATGTCCCGCGCGGCCCGCGCCAGGCGCTTGAGCGGCCGGCTCTGCCAATGCACCAGCAGGCCGATGAACAGCAGCAGGAAACCGCTGGTGAGCACGATGAACCACACCTGCTGCGCCGGCAGTCCCTGCTCTTCGAGGCTGGTGTAGGGCTCGGGCAACAGCGAGGCGATGTACAGCCACTCCCCCGGCGCCATCTGGATCTGGGTGACCAGCACCGGCGGGTTCACCGGCTCCAGGGTCAGGGCGTAGTGGGCCCAGGAACGCGGCAACTCATCGAGTTTCAGGCCGCCGTTGAAAATCCGCAGGTCCTCGGGGCTGACGAAGGTCACCGAGATGTAGGCATCGTTGCCCAGGGACTGGCGCAGCACTTCCTCCACCGCCTTGAGCACCGCCTGCTTGCGCGGCGTGATGGGCAGCACTTCCATGCCCAGCGGCTTGTCGTTGAGGGTCACGACAAAACGGGTGCCGCCCATGCTGCGCAACTGGTCGAGCACCAGCGGCCGGTACGCCACCGGCAGCGAGCGAAAGTAGCTGACGCTGGCGGTCATCGAATGGGCCAGGCTGCGGGCGCTGGTGACCAGGCCTTCGAGCTGGGTGGCGCGCAATTGCGACACCCAGATCACACTGGACAAGGTTTGCGCGAACAACACCGCCAGCAGCGTCAGCAGCAACATCCGGCCGAGCAGCGAACGCGGCACCGGCACCCGCGCCAGCAGCTTGCGCGGCCACTCAGTGAGCATTGCCGGCAACCACATTGGCTGCCAACTGGTAACCGCTGCCGCGCACGGTGCGGATCAGCCGCGGCGGTTTCTCGGTGTCGCGCAGGCGCTGGCGCAGGCGGCTGACCGCCATGTCGACGATACGGTCCAGGGGCATCAGTTCTCGGCCGCGGGTGGCATTGCCGATGGTGTCGCGGTCGAGGATTTCCTGGGGGTGGTCGAGGAACAGCTTGAGCAGGGCGAAGTCGGCGCCAGAAAGGATCACTTCCTCGCCGTCGTTGTGGAACAGCCGGTGGCTGACCATGTCCAGGCGCCACTCGTCGAAGCACAGCACCTCGCCACCGGCGCGCTCCTGGCCGAACTGCGCACGGCGCAACAGGGCCTTGATCCGCGCCTGCAATTCCCGGGGGCTGAAGGGCTTGCCCAGGTAATCGTCGGCCCCCAGCTCCAGGCCGATCACCCGGTCGGCTTCGTCGGAGCTGGCGGTGAGCATGATGATCGGCACCTGGCCGACCCGCGGATGCTGGCGAATCCAGCGGCACAGGCTGAAGCCGTCTTCGTCCGGCAGCATCACGTCGAGAATCACCAGGTCGCTCGGCGCCTCGTTCAGCGCCTGGCGAAAGCCGGCGCCGTTGGGCGTGCTGCGGACCTGGAAGCCGGCGCGACTGAGGTAGGTCTCCAGCAGCTCGCGGATTTCCTGATCGTCATCAACCAACAAGATCGACTTACTGACTGAACTCACGCGGGCCGTCCTTTGTTGTTATGGATGGGGCCGGATTATGCCTTACCGATCAACGAAACGTAGATACCAAGGCTCTGTAGCCGCTGCCGAGCCCGCGAGGCTGCGATCGACCTGGACGGCATTCCGACGAAGCGGGCGCAGGGATTTAAAGATCGCTGAAGGCCTTCGGCCTTATCGCAGGCTCGGCAGCGGCTACGGATGTAGCGCACTGGATCAGGCAAACGCCTGCTCCAGCGCCACCCCGGCACCGGTCAGGCCCGAGTACGGCGCCGTCACCAGCCACACCGGGATGCCCTTGAAGTAATCGCTCATGCAGCCCTTGTCGGCAAAACAACGGGCAAAACCGCTTTCGACGAAAAAGTCGGCGAACCGCGGGATCACCCCACCAACGATGTACACGCCACCGCGCCCACCCGTGGTCAGCACGTTGTTGCCCGCCACCCGGCCCAGCCAGCAGCAGAACTGCTCGAGCACTTCCAGGGCGATGGGGTCGCCGGCCAGGCCCGCGGCGGTGATGGCTTCCGGGGTATCGAGCAACGGCTCGTGCCCGTCCAGCGCGCAGATCGCCCGGTACACCCGGGGCAAGCCGCCGCCGCTGAGCGCGGTCTCGGCGCTGACGTGGCCGATCTCGCTGTAGAGGTGCTGCCACAACTGGGTTTCCCGCGGGCTGCTCAACGGCAGGTCGACATGCCCGCCCTCGCCCGGCAAGGCGGCCCAGCGGCCTTCGCCCAGATCCAGCAGGGTGCCGACGCCCAGGCCGGTGCCCGGCCCGATCACCACCGCCGGGCGCAACGGCTCGGCGGTGCCTTCGCAAACCACCCGGAACTCGCCGGGCTGCAGGCGGGTCATGCCCAGGGCCATGGCCGAGAAGTCATTGACCAGCAGCAGCTCATCGACCTGCAAGGTCTGGCAGAAGGCCTTGCGGCTCAGGCGCCAATGGTTGTTGGTAAAACGAAATTCGTCGCCGCCGACCGGGCCGGCCACCGACAGGCACACCGCGCCGATCGCACCCGGCGCCAGGCCGAGGCCGCCCAGGTAGACGCCGATGGCTTCTTCCGGGCTGGCGTGGTCCGCCGTCGCCAGCACCTGGATCGACTCCAGGCGCTGGTCTTTCCACAACGCAAAACGCGCATTGGTTCCACCAATGTCACCGACCAGCGCTAACTTCACTTAAGGTTCTCCAGGGCAGAGGTAAAGGCGCTGGCGCCCTGCTCCGCCGAGCTGAAGGCCATGCGCATGAAACCGAACAATTCGCGGCCGCTGCCGACGTTGTTGCCCAGCAGGCCCTTGGCCGGCTCGCGGGCGGCGAATTCGTCGGCGTCTACCTTAAGCTCCAGCGTGCCCTTTACGCCATCCACGCGAATGATGTCGCCGTCGCGTACTCGCGCCAGCGCGCCGCCGACCTGGGCTTCCGGGCTGACGTGGATCGCCGCCGGGATCTTGCCCGAGGCCCCGGACATGCGCCCGTCGGTAACCAGCGCGACCTTGAAGCCGCGGTCCTGCAACACACCGAGGAACGGCGTCATCTTGTGCAGTTCCGGCATGCCGTTGGAGCGCGGGCCCTGGAAGCGCATCACCGCCACGAAGTCTTTTTCCAGCTCGCCGGCCTTGAACGCATCGGCCAGGTCCTGCTGGTCCTGGAACACCACCGCCGGCGCTTCGACGATCTGGTGCTGCAACGCCACGGCGGAGACTTTCATCACCCCGCGACCGAGGTTGCCTTCCATCACCCGCAGGCCGCCTTCCGGCGAGAACGCGCGGGCCACCGGGCGCAGGATGTTTTCGTCGAGGCTTTCGATCGGGCCGTCGCGCCACACCAGCTTGCCGTTGTCCAGGAACGGCTCCTGGGTGTAGCGGCTCAGGCCACGGCCGGCCACGGTATTGACGTCTTCGTGGAGCAGGCCGGCTTCCAGCAGTTCGCGGATCAGGAACGCCATGCCGCCCGCGGCCTGGAAGTGGTTGATGTCGGCCTTGCCGTTCGGATAGACGTGGGACAGGGTCGGCACCACCTCGGAGAGGTCGGCCATGTCCTGCCAGGTCAGCTGGATGCCCGCGGCCTGGGCAATCGCCGGCATGTGCAGGGTGTGGTTGGTCGAACCGCCGGTGGCGTGCAGGGCGACGATAGAGTTGACCAGCGAACGCTCGTCGACGATCTCGCCGATCGGCGTGAAGTTGCCGCTCTGCGCGGTCAGGCGGGTGACCTGCTGCGCCGCCTCATGGGTCAGGGCGTCACGCAGTGGCGTGTAAGGGTTGACGAAGGACGCGCCCGGCAAGTGCAGGCCCATGACTTCCATCAGCAGCTGGTTGGTGTTGGCGGTGCCGTAGAAGGTGCAGGTGCCCGGGCTGTGGTAGGACTTCATCTCCGATTCCAGCAGCTCTTCGCGGCTCGCCTTGCCCTCGGCGTAACGCTGGCGCACGTCGGCCTTTTCCTTGTTGGAAATGCCCGACGGCATCGGCCCGCCCGGGACGAAGATGGTCGGCAGGTGGCCGAAGCGCAACGCGCCCATCATCAGGCCCGGGACGATCTTGTCGCAGATGCCGAGCATCAGCGCGGCGTCGAACATGTTGTGGGACAAGGCCACCGCGGTGGACAGCGCGATCACCTCGCGGCTCGGCAGGCTCAGCTCCATGCCGGCCTCGCCCTGGGTCACGCCATCGCACATGGCGGGCGTGCCGCCGGCGAACTGGCCGACCGAGCCCATCTCGCGCAGGGCCTTCTTGATCTGTTCGGGAAAGTGCTCGTACGGCTGGTGCGCCGAGAGCATGTCGTTATATGACGAAACAATTGCCACGTTGGCGGCATTCATCATGCGCAGGCTGTGCTTGTCTTCCGAGCCGCAGCCGGCAACGCCGTGGGCGAAGTTCGCACACTGCAGCTTGCCCCGTTGCGGGCCATCGCTGGCGGCGCCGCGGATCAGGGCGAGGTAAGCCTCGCGAGTGGCGCGACTGCGGGCGACAAGCCGTTCGGTGACCTCAAGAACGCGGGGATGCATGTGTAGAACTCCAGGCTAACGGATGTGGCGACCTGTTTGTCTATGCTGGTCAAAACGCCCGCGGCACAGGGGATGGCAGAGGGTTTCTTGACCATTTGGACCAGTTGATTCAGGTCACTCGTTGTAGATAAAACAAAATATTGCCATCAAAAAGGCTTGTTTTCTATTTTTTTGCGAATAATCTTGTAATTCCAACAACAAAACTACGGCAGGCGCTTTTCTAATGACTCTACGAATCGCAATCAATGGTTTTGGCCGCATCGGCCGCAACGTCCTGCGCGCACTTTATACCCAAGGCTATCGTCAGGATCTGCAGATCGTCGCCATCAACGATCTGGGTGATAGCTCGATCAATGCCCACCTGCTCAAATACGACACCGTCCACGGCACCTTCGATGCCGAGGTGCAGCACGATCAGGAAAGCCTGACCGTCAACGGCGACCGGATCGCCGTCAGCGCCATCCGCAATCCGGCCGAACTGCCCTGGGCCGCCGAGAAGATTGACGTAGTATTCGAATGCACCGGTCTGTTCACCGACCGTGCCAAGGCTGCCGCCCATCTCAGCGCCGGCGCCCGCAAAGTGATTATTTCCGCCCCGGCCAAAGGCGCCGACGCCACCGTGGTGTATGGCGTGAACCACGACATTCTGCGCCAGTCGCACCAGATCATTTCCAACGCTTCGTGCACCACCAACTGCCTGGCGCCGGTGGCCCAGGTGCTGAACCGCGAGCTGGGCATCGAAAGCGGGCTGATGACCACCATCCACGCCTACACCAACGACCAGAACCTGACCGACGTCTACCACAGCGATCCGTACCGCGCCCGTTCGGCCACCCAGAACATGATCCCGAGCAAGACCGGCGCGGCCGAAGCCGTGGGCCTGGTGCTGCCGGAGCTGGCGGGCAAGCTGACCGGCATGGCGGTGCGCGTCCCGGTGATCAACGTATCGCTGGTGGACCTGACCGTGCAGCTCAAGCGCAACACCACCGCCGAGGAGGTCAACGCCCTGCTCAAGAGCGCCAGCCAGCACTCGAAGATCCTCGGCTACAACAGCCTGCCGCTGGTCTCCAGCGACTTCAACCACAACCCGCTGTCGTCGATCTTCGACGCCAATCACACCAAGGTCAGCGGCGGCAAGCTGCTCAAGGTCCTGGCCTGGTACGACAACGAGTGGGGCTTCTCCAACCGCATGCTGGATAACTGCCTGGCCCTGTGCAGCGCCGAGTAAACCCACGGCCTGCGGCGCGGGAGCTGCCGCAGGCTGCGATCTTTTGATCTTCACATTCGAGGTTCAAGCGCGCAAAGATCGCAGCCTCGGCAGCTCCTGCAGACTCTCTCCCTCCCGGAGCCACCACCGATGATCGGTATCAGCTTCACCCAGGCCAGCATGGCGGCGCGCAAGCGCATCGCCCTGGTGGCCCACGACCATTGCAAGAGTTTCCTCCTCGACTGGGCCGAGCGACAGAAAGACCGGCTCGCCGAGCACGATCTGCTGGCCACCGGCACCACCGGCCAGTTGCTGCACAAACGTCTCGGCCTGCCGGTGGAAAGCATGATCAGCGGCCCCCTGGGCGGCGACCAGCAACTCGGCGCGCGGATCGCCGAGCAGCGGGTGGACATGCTGGTGTTCTTCTGGGACCCCTTCGAACCCCAGCCCCACGATCCGGACATCAAGGCCCTGCTACGGGTCGCGGCGGTCTGGAACATTCCCGTGGCCTGCAACGAATGCAGCGCCGACTACCTGCTCAGCAGCCCGCTGATGGAGCAGGCGCACAGCTACCGGATTCCGGACTACCCGGCCTACCTCTCCGGGCGTCGATGATTCACTCAGGGCTTGACCTTCGACGTAGATGATAAGCATTATCATCTACTGAAAAAAATCAGCCAGGTCCTGTTGTGAGCCAATCCCGCTTCAATCACGTCTTTCTCACCCAGCGCGTTTCGCTGCTGCGCACGCTGGAGCGGATGGTCAACAACCACAGCACCGCCGAGGACCTGCTGCAGGAAACCTACCTGCGGGTGACCCGGGCCCTGAGCGAACGGGCCATCGACCACCTCGAACCCTTCGTCTTCCAGACCGCCCGCAACCTGGCGCTCGACCACCTGCGCGCACGACGCATCCAGGCCCGCACCCTGCTCGAAGACGTGCCGGTGGACGTGGTCGAAAGCGTGGCCGCGCCCCTGAGCAGCGCCGAGGATGCCGCCCATGCCGAACAGTTGCTGGAACGCCTGAACATGAGCCTTGCCCAACTCAGCCCGCGCCAACAGCAGATCTTCATCCTCAGCCGCCTGCACGGCCACAGCTACCTGGAAATCGCCGAGAAACTCGAGGTCTCCCAAAGCACGGTACAAAAGGAACTGAAGCTGATCATGGCCATCTGCATCGGCGTCGCCGAGCGCTTGAACGGTCATTGAGGCCCAGCCGGGCGAGCGTCAGCCGCGGCCCTTTGCTACCCTTGACCGCCCTGCGCTCTCCATCTAAAAAACAGCCGTGCACAGACACAGCCGAGGAACACCCGTGACGGACATCCACCGCACCCAGCCGACCGCCCAGGACGGGGAAACAGCCACTCGCCGTACTGCGGATCAGGCCATGGACCAGGCCCTGGACTGGCTGATCCTGCTGGAGAACCCGAGCCCCGAGCAGACCCGGCAATTCCACGACTGGCTGAACGCCTCGCCCCTGCACAGCGCAGCCTTCGACAAGGCCCAGGCGATCTGGAACGGCCCGCAAGTGGTGCGCTGCGCGCAAAACCTGGACACGCAAAAAACCAAGCTCAGCCTGCTGTCGCGCCTGCGTCCGCACTGGCGGCCCCTGGCGACCGCGGCGGTGCTGATCCTCGGCCTGTTCAGTTTCAGCAACCTGCCCCTGCGCCTGCAGGCCGACCACCTGACCGTGGTCGGCGAGCGCCAGCGCCTGCAACTGGAGGACGGCTCGAAAGTCCTGCTCAACACCAACTCGGCCTTCTCCAGCAGCATCGACGAGCGCCAGCGCGTGGCCCGCCTGTACCAGGGCGAAGCCTTCTTCGAGATCCCCGCCAGCCGCGGCCAGCCGCTGGAACTCGACGCCGGCCCGGTACGCGCCAGCGTGCGCGACACCGCCTTCGCCGTGCGTTACCTGGACGGCGTGGCCCAGGTACGGGTGCAGCGCGGCGATGTCGACCTGCGCGCCACCCACGACGATGCCCGGGTGCGCCTGTCGGCCGGCGAAAGCATCCGCATCGGCCCCAACGGTTTCGACCGCCCGGCCAAGCTCGACCTCGACAAGGACCTGGCCTGGGTCCAGGGCCGGCTGGTGTTCGAGAACTGCCCGCTGAACCAGGTGCTGGCCGAATTGCGTCGGTATTACCCGGGCTGGATCGTCAACAACAACGAGCGCCTGGCCGATGTCGCGGTCACCGGCAATTACCGCCTCGACCAGCCGCTGGACGTGGTGCGCTCCCTGGCTCACATCACCTCGGCGCGCCTGCAGGAATTCCCGGCGCTGGTCATCCTCAACTAAAGCGCATTTATTTTTACGCGATCGCTGTCGGTCGTTCGTCTCGTTATAGCCAATGCAATTGATTCGCATTAAAAATGGCGAATCAGCACCTATAAAGATTCGTGCGACACGGAGCGCTATCGATGTCCTCTCGCCTCAACAGCCGGTCCTCTTCATCCTCCCGCCAGGCCCGCCTGCAGAACTGCACGCTGTCCCTGCTGACCGCCGCCATCCTGCTGGCCGGGACCGCGCCAGTCATGGCCGCCACCGCCGGGGCCAAGGCCCTGCCGGCGCGCAACATGGGCGACTACAGCTTCGCCATCGACCAGCAGCCGCTGGTATCGGCGCTGAACGCCTTTACCGCCGTCACCGGCTGGCAGGTCGGCCTGCCGGCGGAACTGGGCGAAGGCATCGCTTCCCCGGGCGTGCGCGGTTCGCTGCCACCGGAAAAAGCCCTGGACCGCCTGCTGATGGGCACCAACCTGAGCTACCGCAAGCTGGGCGCCAACAACATCGTCCTGGAAAAACGCGGCAGCAGCGGCGCCCTGAACCTGCAACAGGTGACCATCAGCGCCACGCGCCAGGAACAGGACGTCAGCAGCGTGCCCAGCACCGTGACCGTGCATGACCGCCAGGACCTGGACCGCAACAACGTCAACACCATCAAGGATCTGGTGCGCTACGAGCCGGGCGTTTCGGTCGGCGGAGCCGGCCAGCGCGGCGGTGGCATCAGCGGCTACAACATCCGCGGCATCGACGGCGACCGTATCCTGACCCAGGTCGACGGCGTGGAGATTCCCAACGGCTTCTTCAACGGCCCCTATGCCAAGACCCAGCGCAATTACGTCGACCCGGAAATCATCAAGCGCGTGGAGATCCTCCGCGGCCCGGCCTCGGTGCTGTACGGCAGCAACGCCATCGGCGGCGCGGTCAGCTACTTCACCCTCGACCCGGACGACATCATCAAGCCCGGTAAAGACGTCGGCGCCCGCCTGAAGACCGGCTACAGCTCGGTCGACGACAGCTGGCTCAAATCCGCCACCGTGGCCGGGCGCAGCGGTCAGTTCGACGGCCTGCTGCACTTCAGCCAGCGCGACGGCCACGAAACCGACTCCTACGGCAGCCACAACGGCACCGGCCTGGCGCGCACCGCCGCCAACCCGGAAGACGTGCGCACCAGCAACGTGCTGGCCAAGGCCGGCTGGAACTACGCCGACGACGCGCGCCTGGGCCTGACCTACGAGAAGTACAAGGACGACCGCGACACCAACCAGAAGAGCGCCGTGGGCGGCCCGTTCAACGCCGGCCAGCCGCTGGGCATGTACCGCTCGCGCACCGGTAACGACACCATCACCCGCGAACGCTTCGGCCTGGACAACCACTTCGTCCTCGACAGCCTGCTGGCCGATCACGTGAAGTGGAGCCTGAACTACCAGATCGCCAAGACCGACCAGAGCACCCTGGAAAACTACTTCCCGTTCAGCCGCAACGTCATGCGCAGCCGCGAAACCCTCTACCAGGAGAAACAGTGGGTCTTCGACGCCCAGGCCGACAAGGCCTTCGCCATCGGTGAAACCGAGCACCTGCTGACCTACGGCACCACCATCAAGCAGGAAAAGGTCACCGGCTCGCGCAGTGGCAGCGGCACCTGCCTGGCAGTCGGTCGCGGTTGCGCGGCGGTCGGCGCCATCAGCCCGTCCGACGTGCTGAAGAAGTCCAGCGACTTCCCCGACCCGACCATCAACACCTACAGCCTGTTCGCCCAGGACCAGATCAGCTGGAACCAGTGGACCTTCCTGCCGGGCCTGCGCTACGACTACACCCAGCTCAAGCCGCACATCACCCAGGAGTTCCTCAACACCGTGGCCGCCGATGGCAATGGTGAGGTGAGCGACCAGAACAAGACCTGGCACCGGGTATCGCCCAAGTTCGGCCTGACCTATGCCCTGAGTGACCAGTACACCTGGTACGGCCAGTACGCCGAAGGGTTCCGCACCCCGACCGCCAAGGCGCTGTACGGCCGCTTCGAGAACACCACTACCGGTTACCGCGTGGCGCCGAACTCGAACCTCAAGCCGGAGAAAAGCCAGAGCTATGAAACCGGCCTGCGCGGCAACTTCGAGTCCGGCAACTTCGACGTGGCGGTGTTCTATAACAAGTACCGCGACTTCATCAACGAAGACGCGGTGACCCCGGGCTACGACGAACTGACGTTCCAGAGCAACAACATCAAGCACGCCACCATCAAGGGCGTGGAAGTCAAAGGCCGGCTCAACCTCGACGCCCTAGGCGCGCCGCAGGGCCTGTACACCCAGGGTTCGGTGGCCTATGCCTACGGTCGCAACAACGACACCGGCGAACCCTTGAACGCGGTCAACCCGCTGACCGGCGTGTTCGGCCTGGGCTACGACCAGGATAACTACGGCGCCCTGCTCAGCTGGACCCTGGTGAAGAAGAAAGACCGCGTCGACAGCAGCAGCTTCAAGACCCCGGACGGCACCAGCAGCCAGTTCAAGACCCCGGGCTACGGCGTGCTCGACCTGACCGGCTTCTACAAGGTCAGCGACGACGTCACCGTCAGCGCCGGTATCTACAACCTGGCCGACAAGAAGTACTGGCTGTGGGATGACGTGCGCGGCTACGACAGCGTCGGCGAAGCCGCCGTGCTCAGCCCGGCCAACCTCGACCGCCTGACCCAGCCGGGCCGCAACTTCGCGGTCAACCTGATCTGGGACATCTGATCCGGTCTGCCTCACTGCGCTTTTCGATGGGGCGCAGTGAGGATTTTTTACTGTGCCGCGTCTACTTGTTCGTCTAGTTAGCAAGTGCTTCTCATTTCAAGCCGCTCTTATTTTTAAGCAGCTCTCATTTCCATTGACCAAGGACATCGTCATGACCACCCAGGATTCCCCACAGCGCCCGAGCCTGCGCTCCCAGCGCCTGAACCAGATCACCCACGAACCCCATGCCAGGCTCGACGCCCTGGTCAAGGCCCACGCGCCATTCGAAAGCGCCAGCAGCTTTGCCCGTTTCGTCGTCGCCCAGTACCTGTTCCAGTCCGAACTGGTCGCCCTGTACAACGACCCCGCGCTGATCGCCATCGTCCCGGACCTGGCAGAACGTTGCCGCGCCGAAGCGGCCAAGGCCGACCTGGCGGACCTGGACACCGAAGTCCCGGCCCCGGTGGCGGGCGCGGTGCAGAACCCGAGCAAGGCCGAGGCCCTGGGCTGGCTGTTCGTCTCCGAGGGCTCCAAGCTCGGCGCGGCGTTCCTGATCAAGCGCGCGGTGGGCCTGGGCCTCGGCGAAACCTTCGGTGCCCGGCACCTGGGCGAGCCGGCCGGCGGTCGCGCCGAAGGCTGGAAAACCTTCACCCGCACCCTCGATGGCCTGGCGTTCAGTGCCGAAGAGGAAGCCGCGGCGGAAAAAGGCGCGCTGGATGCCTTCAACCGCTTTACCGTGCTGCTGGAAAAGGCCTACGACACGGCGCCTGAACTGGCCTGATTTTTTCGCCGGCACCCTCGTTCCTGTATTGAAGGCGTAGACTCACGCCCGCTGCAGGAACGAACCCGCTGGCGTCAGCCGTTATTCCCACCTTTTGTGGATTGAGCCCCATGCTCGTCACCTCATCATCGAACCCATGACCGGCACAACCCGATCCCCGTCCAAGGCCTCCCGCCTGTTCTTCGGCTGCCTGGCTTACATCAGCCTGGCCATCGGCCTGATCGCCATCGTCGTCCCCGGCCTGCCGACCACCGAGTTCGTGCTCCTCGCCGCCTGGGCCGCGACCAAGAGCTCGCCACGCCTGAGCGCCTGGATGGAAAACCATCGCCTGTTCGGCCCCATCCTGAGCAACTGGCGCAACGGCCGGATCGTCAGCCGCCGGGCCAAGGTCAGCGCCACCGTCAGCATGCTGCTGTGCGCCGGCCTGATGCTGAGCCTGCTCAACCATCACTGGACCCTGTACCTGGCACTGGCCGGCATGGGCCTGGGCAACCTGTGGATCTGGTCGCGCCCGGAGGCTCTGGCCCAGGCCTCTTGATTCCTCTGCAAGAGCAGCCGGTCGACGTTCGGCTGCTCGCGACATGCCCTCCAGCGAAATCGCCCTGCTCCTCGTTTATGTCAAACACATGACCGCTCGTCGGCTTTTTCTCAGACAAATGCCGCCCAAGCCGATGTTCCGGGCATGGCGCTGAATGGACTTGGCGACCGGAGTCATCCGACTCACCGCTCCCCCCTATCCATTCGCGAGATCGCCCCATGTTCGACTCTCTGTCCATTCGCCTGAAAATCGTGCTGTTGTCCGGACTCTGCCTGCTCGGCGTGGTGGGCCTGATCGTCGGGATGAACATCTACCAGACCAACCAGAACGATCAATTGGTCAGCAGCTCCAGCTCGCGAATGCTCACCGACAGCGTGCAGAACCTGCTGCAGGCCAGGGCTGCGGAGCAGGCGGTGCGGGTACAGAAAACCTTTGGCGAGAGCCTGCTGGTGATCACCGCCCTGGCCGACCAGATCAACGACCTGCGGGCCATGGCCGGCAAGCGTTCGCTGGACGCCGCGGCGCTGCGTGAAGAGCTCAACCACAGCCTGAAAACCGCATTCGAACGCAACACCAAGGTGCTGGGCATCTGGCTCGCCTATGAGCCCAACGCCCTCGACGGCAAGGACAGCGAGTTCGCCAACGACGCCGGCCACGCCTCCAACGAAGCCGGGCGCTTCGCCAGTTACTGGAGCCGTGCCGGCGGCACCGGGCTGAACACGGTGATGGTCGAAGAGGACATGAACAAGACCACCCTGAGCGTCAGCGGCACCCCCTACAACAGCTGGTACACCTGCCCGCGCGACAGCAAGCGCACCTGCTTGCTGGACCCGTACGCCGATACCGTGGGCGGCAAGCTGATGCTGATGACCACCATTTCCCTGCCGCTGATCGTCGACGGCAAAGTCATAGGCGTAGTCGGCGTGGACATCGCCCTGGATGCCCTGCAGGCCGCGGCCGCCGACTCCCAGCGCGGGCTGTTCGACGGGGCCGGGCACATGTTGATCGTCGCCGGCAGCGGCATCCTCGCGGCCTACAGCAACGATACGGCCAAGGTCGGCAAAGGCATCGCCGACACCCTTGGCGCCGAAGGCAGGGATGTGCTGCAACTGCTGGCCGGCAATACCCCGAAAATCCTCAAGCAGGGCGACCTGATCCGCGCCGTGTATCCGGTCAGCCCGATCGCCGACGCCCGTCCCTGGGGCGTGGTGATTGACCTGCCGGAGCAAGTGCTGCTGGCCGACACCGTGAAACTCCAGGGCGTGCTCGACGACGCCCAGGCCCAGGGCACCCTGGTGTCGCTGCTGGTGGCGGCGGTCGCCGGCGTGATCGGCCTGCTGCTGATCTGGCTGACCGCCTCCGGCGTGACCCGGCCAATCAACAGCGTCGCGCAGATGCTCAAGGAAATCGCCAGCGGCGACGGCGACCTGACCCAGCGCCTGAAGTACAGCAAGCAAGACGAACTGGGCGAGCTGGTGGGCTGGTTCAACCGCTTCCTCGACAAGCTGCAACCGACCATCGCGCAGATCAAGCAGAGCATCACCGACGCCCGCGGCACCGCCGACCAGTCCTCGGAGATCGCCCGCCAGACCAGCGAAGGCATGCAGGTGCAGTTCCGCGAAATAGACCAGGTGGCCACCGCTTCCAACGAAATGAGCGCCACCGCCCACGATGTCGCCAACAGTGCCTCGAACGCCGCCAACGCCGCCCGTGGCGCCGACCAGTCGGCCAGGGACGGCATGACCATCATCGAACGCAGCACCCGCGATATCAGCACCCTGGCCGAGGAAGTCAGCAAGGCGGTGGTCGAGGTCGAGGCCCTGGCGGTCAACAGCGAACAAATCGGCTCGGTGCTGGAAGTGATCCGCAGCATTGCCGAACAGACCAACCTGCTGGCCCTCAACGCCGCCATCGAAGCGGCGCGCGCCGGGGAAAGCGGCCGCGGCTTCGCGGTGGTCGCCGACGAGGTGCGCAACCTGGCCAAGCGCACCCAGGATTCGGTGGAAGAAATCCGCCTGGTGATCGAGCGCATCCAGAGCGGCACCCGGGGCGTGGTGGCGACCATGCATTCGAGCCAGGCCCAGGCCCAGAGCAACGCCGGGCAGATCCAGCAAGCGGTGCAGGCCCTGGGCAAGATCAGCGACGCGGTCACGGTGATCAGCGACATGAACCTGCAGATCGCCAGCGCCGCCGAACAGCAGAGCGCGGTGGCCGAAGAGGTCAACCGCAACGTTTCAGCGATCCGCAGCGTGACCGAATCCCTCACCGAGCAGGCCACCGAATCGGCCCAGGTCAGCAGCCAGCTCAACGCCCTGACCACCCAGCAGATGAAGCTGATGGACCAGTTCCGCGTTTGACCTTGCCCCTGATTCTGTAGGAGCGAAGCTTGCTCGCGATGGTCGCCAACGATGACGCGCACTCACTGGCTCAACGTGGCGCTCTCCGGTTCATCGCGAGCAAGCTTCGCTCCTACGGGGCGGGGGGCTGCGGCGCTTCACTTTTTTGATCTATGCTGCCCCCTCTCTTGCGGAGGGCCTGCAATGACCGATGTGCTGTCGTCTGTTCAAGCCGCGCTGGGCTTGCCTCTTACCCCGATTGCCTTGACCTCGGGCGGCGCCCTGCCCTCGGCCTTCGCCGTGACCGAACTGGCCAGCGCCAGCATCGCCGCGGCTGGCCAGGCGGCGGCCGGGCTGTTGTTCAGCCAGACCGGGCGCATGCCCACCCTGAGCGTCGACCGACGCCTGGCCTCCTTCTGGTTCGCCACCTCCCTGCGTCCGCTGGGCTGGAGCGTGCCGCCGCTGTGGGACCCGGTCGCCGGCGACTACGCCACCCAGGACGGCTGGATTCGCCTGCACACCAACGCGCCCCATCATCGCCAGGCGGCCGAACAGGTACTCGGCCGGGTCGCGGACCGTCCGGCCATGGCCGCCAAGGTTGCGCAGTGGAACAAGAGCGACCTGGAGCAGGCGGTGGTCGAGGCAGGCGGCTGTGCTGCGGAAATGCGCAGCTGGGCCGAGTGGCAAGCCCATCCCCAGGGACAGGCCGTGAATGCCGAGCCCCTGGTGCATTACGTGAAGCAAGGTGCAGACGCCGCGCAGCCCTGGCGCGGATCACTGTCACGCCCCCTGGCCGGGATCAAGGTGCTGGACCTGACCCGGGTACTGGCCGGTCCCATCGCCAGCCGCTTTCTGGCCGGGCTGGGCGCCGATGTGCTGCGCATCGACCCACCGGAGTGGAACGAGCCCGGCGTGGTCCCGGAAGTCACCCTGGGCAAACGCTGCGCCCGCCTGAATCTGCACGACGCCGCCGATCGCCAGGTCTTCGAAAGCCTGTTGGGGGAAGCCGATCTGCTGCTGCACGGCTACCGCGCCGATGCCCTGGAACGCCTCGGCTACGGGGCCGCCGAACGCCAGCGCCTCGCCCCGGGGTTGATCGACGTGTGCCTGAACGCCTATGGCTGGAGCGGCCCCTGGCAGAACCGCCGTGGCTTCGACAGCCTGGTGCAGATGAGCAGCGGCATTGCCGAGGCCGGCCAGCGCTGGCAGCAGGCCGATAAACCCGTACCGCTGCCGGTGCAGGCCCTGGACCACGCCACCGGCTACCTGATGGCCGCCGCCGCGATCCGCACCCTGAACGAACGACTGAAAACCGGGGCCGTCGGCAGCGCACGGTTGTCGCTGGCACGGACCGCCAAGCTGTTGATCGAGCGCCCCCCTGGCAACGCCGAGCCCGCCTTGCGCACCGAAGACCAGGACGATCAGGGGTTGCTGGTGGAGCAGACCTCCTGGGGCCCGGCCCATCGCCTGCAAGTACCCTTGCAGATCAGCGGCACGCCCCTGCAATGGGCCTACCCCGCCAGCGACCTGGGCGCGCATCGCCCAAAATGGTGAGCCCTGTGGCGCGTAACCCTGTAGCCGCTGCCGAGCAACGCGAGGCTGCGATCGGCCGCAAAGCGGACGTAAATCAGGCCGCGCGTTACGTCATTCATACCGCGTGCGCAGGGTTGGCGAGGACTGCGTCCTCGAGCGCAGCCTCGCAGGCTCGGCAGCGGCTACAGGTGCTGGGGAGATTACAAAGCCGTCCACAAATGCTGCGCCGCGTAACCGCGCCATGGCCGCCAGGCCTCGGCGCGGGCCAGCAACTGGCTGGCGCTGACCGGTCCGCCTTCGAGCGCCGCCAGGGCGTTGAGCAGGCCCACGTCCGCCGCGGGAAAGGCGTCCGCTTCACGGAACTGGCGCAGGGCCACGTAATGCGCGGTCCAGTCGCCGACACCCCACAGCGCCCGCAAGGCCGACAGGCTGTGTTCGAGGCTGGCCTTGGGGGCAAACAGCTGCGGATCGTCGAGCAGCGCCTGCGCCACGCCGGACAGGGTTCGGCCCCGACTGCGCGGCATGCCCAGGCTCGCCAGATCGGCGCTCGCCATCCGCCCCGGCTCGGGGAACACATGGCTCAACCCCGCTGGCGCCTCCCTGCAGCTCAATGGCTGGCCATACTGCGCCACCAGTTTGCCCGCCAGGCGGATGGCCGCCACCACCGTGATCTGCTGCCCCAGCACCGCGCGCACCGCCAGCTCGAAACCGTCCCAGGCACCGGGTACGCGCAGCCCCGGCCGCGAGGCGATCAAGCGAGCCATCAACGCATCGGCGGACAGTTGCCGGTGAATCGGCGCCAGATCGGTATCCAGGTCCAGCAGGCGGCGGATGCGCGCAGCGATCCGCGCGTGGGCCTGCGGATCGGGAAAGTGCAGGGTCAGCGCCAGCGCATCGCTGTCGCCCGGGCTCACACTGAACCAGCCGTGTACGCCATCGAGGCTGATGCTGCGCGAGTAGCGGTCGCCACTGACAGTCTCCAACCCCTCGATGGCCCGCGCCCGGAGAAAGGCCAGCATCGCCGGCCAGTCATAGGGCGGCTGGTAAACCAGCCTCACAGCGACAGCACACCGCTGTACAGGCCATAGGCGGCCAGGCTGGCCCCGGCGACCACGCAAGCGAAAATGCCCTTCTCGATACCGGTGAACAACGGCTCGCCCTGCTCGCGCTTGGCCTTGGCGAACAGGATCACCCCGGGGGCATACAGCAGGGCCGACAGCAGCAGGTACTTGACCCCACCGGCGTACAACAGCCAGACCGCGTAACACAGGGCCACGCCACCGATGCACAGGTCTTTCATGCGCTCGGCCGAGGCCCGCTCGTAGGTTTCGCCGCGGCCGCTGAGCAACACCGCATAGGCCGCCGACCACAGGTAAGGCACCAGGATCATCGACGACGCGAGGTAGATCAGGCTGGTGTAGGTCCCGGCGGAGAACAGGGTAATCAGCAGGAACACCTGGATCATGCTGTTGGTCAGCCACAGGGCGTTGACCGGCACATGGTTGGCGTTTTCCTTTTTCAGGAAGGCCGGCATGGTCCGGTCGCGGGCCGTGGCGAACAGGATCTCGGCACACAGCAGCGCCCACGACAACAAGGCACCGAGCAGGGAAACCGCCAGGCCGACGCTGATCAGCAACGCGCCCCAGGGACCGACGATGTGCTCCAGCACCGCCGCCAGCGACGGGTTCTGCAAGGTCGCCAGTTCCGGCTGGCTCATGATCCCCAGGGACAGCACGTTGACCAGCACCAGCAGGGCCAGCACGCCGATAAAGCCGATCACCGTGGCCCGGCCGACGTCCGCACGCTTCTCGGCCCGGGCCGAATAGACGCTGGCGCCTTCGATGCCGATGAACACGAAGACCGTGACCAGCATCATGTTGCGCACCTGGTCCATCACCCCGCCAAAGTTCGGGTTGCCACGGCCCCAGATGTCGCGGGTGAAGATGTCCGCCTTGAACGCCACCGCGGCAATCACGATGAACATCACCAGCGGCACGATCTTGGCCACGGTGGTCAGCAGGTTGATGAACGCCGCTTCCTTGATCCCGCGCAGCACCAGAAAGTGCACCGCCCACAGCAGGACCGAAGCGCAGGCGATCGCCACCGGGGTGTTGCCCTGGCCAAACACCGGGAAGAAATAACCCAGGGTGCTGAACAGCAGCACGAAGTAGCCGACGTTGCCCAGCCAGGCACTGATCCAGTAGCCCCAGGCCGAAGAAAAGCCCATGTAGTCGCCAAACCCGGCCTTGGCGTAGGCGTACACCCCAGAGTCGAGTTCAGGCTTGCGGTTGGCCAGGGTCTGGAACACGAAGGCCAGGGTCAGCATGCCCACGGCGGTGATCGCCCAACCGATAAGGATCGCCCCGGCGTCGGCCCGGGCCGCCATGTTTTGTGGCAAGGAAAAGATCCCGCCGCCAATCATCGAACCCACCACCAGGGCGATCAAGGCGCCGAGTCGCAGTTTTTGTGTGGTTTGTGGCATGCCTACCTCTGCGTCCGGTCCAATTGTCCGACAACAAACTATATGAAATTAATTAACTTCCACAGATTGGAAACGGACTAAAAGAGTCAATTATTGATCTTTTTTGGATCAATCGACATGACGAGGATCAGAACATATTGAATAGTTTGGCTTTTTATTATGCATAAAACCTAAATGCCATCAGCGCGCCGGGCAGCCTTATAACTTTTTAATGAGTTGCGCATTCTTGAAAGCGGGCTAGCTTCAACCTGGCGCCAATGAGAAGACCTTTCATCCGGAACCCGAGGCCTTATGGAGTGGCGCTTTCAGGCTTCCCACCGGTTTCCGCAAAGACAGCTTAAGTCGTTCATTCACAATGGAATGTAGCAATGACCTGATCTAAATCAGCTGTTCGGATTTCTCGCAGATTTACTCTGACGTCTCTCTTCTCCTGCAATGGAGTCACGCAATGTCTGACACTCCCGGAAAACTACGGCTTGGTGCGTTAGTCGCCTTGGTAGTCGGCTCGATGATTGGCGGCGGGATCTTTTCCTTGCCACAAAACATGGCGGCAAGTGCCGATGTAGGCGCCGTTCTTATTGGCTGGGCTATTACCGCTGTCGGTATGTTGACACTGGCTTTCGTGTTTCAAACCCTGGCCAACCGCAAGCCTGATCTGGACGGTGGTGTCTACGCCTATGCCAAGGCCGGTTTCGGCGATTACATGGGCTTTTCTTCGGCCTGGGGCTACTGGATCAGCGCCTGGCTGGGCAACGTGGGGTACTTCGTACTCTTGTTCAGCACCCTGGGCTACTTCTTCCCGCTATTTGGGGAGGGGAATACTCCGGCCGCGGTGATCGGCGCCTCGCTGCTGCTGTGGGCCGTGCACTTTCTGGTACTGCGCGGGATCAAGGAAGCGGCGTTCATCAACCTGGTGACCACGGTCGCCAAGGTGGTGCCGCTGCTGCTGTTCGTACTGATCGCCCTGTTCGCCTTCAAGCTGGACATCTTCACCGCGGACATCTGGGGCGTGAAGAACCCTGACCTGGGCAGCGTGATGAACCAGGTGCGCAACATGATGCTGGTCACCGTGTGGGTGTTCATCGGCATCGAAGGCGCGAGCATCTTCTCCGCCCGCGCGGAAAAACGCTCGGACGTGGGCAAGGCCACCGTGATCGGCTTCATCACCGTGCTGCTGTTCCTGGTGCTGGTGAACGTGCTGTCGCTGGGCATCATGACCCAGCCGGAGCTGGCGAAGCTGCAGAACCCGTCGATGGCGGCGGTGCTCGAGCATGTGGTCGGCCACTGGGGCGCGGTGTTGATCAGCGTCGGCCTGATCATCTCGCTGCTGGGGGCACTGCTGTCGTGGGTGCTGCTGTGCGCGGAGATCATGTTCGCCGCGGCCAAGGACCACACCATGCCGGAGTTCCTGCGCAAGGAGAACGCCAACCACGTGCCGGTCAACGCCCTGTGGCTGACCAATGCCATGGTGCAGATCTTCCTGGTCATCACCCTGTTCTCGGCCAGTACCTACCTGTCGCTGATCTACCTCGCCACCTCGATGATCCTGGTGCCCTACCTGTGGTCGGCGGCCTATGCCGTGCTGCTGGCGGTGCGCAGCGAAACCTACGAAGCGGCCCTGGCCGAACGCAAGAAAGACCTGCTGATCGGCTCCATCGCCCTGTTCTACGCGATCTGGCTGCTGTACGCCGGCGGGGTCAAGTACCTGCTGCTCTCCGCCCTGCTCTACGCCCCCGGCGCGATCCTGTTCGCCAAGGCCAAGCGGGAGTTGGGCAAACCGATTTTCACCAACGTCGAGAAGCTGATTTTCGCCGCAGTGGTCATAGGCGCCCTGTTGGCCGCCTACGGGCTCTACGACGGCTTCCTGACCCTGTAACCGCACGATTGTTTCTACCTCTGGAGGATCACGGTAATGACCACGGAAAAAGTTAAGTACGGCGTCCATTCCGAAGCCGGCAAACTGCGCAAAGTCATGGTTTGCTCCCCAGGCCTGGCCCATCAGCGGCTGACCCCGAACAACTGCGATGAACTGCTGTTCGATGATGTGATCTGGGTCAACCAGGCCAAGCGCGACCATTTCGACTTCGTCACCAAAATGCGCGAGCGTGGGATCGAAGTCCTGGAAATGCATAACCTGCTGACCGATACGGTGCACAACCCCGAAGCCCTGAAGTGGATTCTGGATCGCAAGATCACCCCCGACACCGTCGGTGTCGGCCTGACCAACGAAGTGCGCAGCTGGCTCGAAAGCCTGGAGCCACGCAAGCTGGCCGAATTCCTGATCGGCGGCGTGGCCGGCGAGGACCTGCCGGAAAGCGAAGGCGCCAGCGTGATCAAGATGTACCGCGACTACCTGGGCCACTCCAGCTTCTTGCTGCCGCCGCTGCCCAACACCCAGTTCACCCGCGACACCACCTGCTGGATCTACGGCGGCGTGACGCTCAACCCGATGTACTGGCCGGCCCGGCGCCAGGAAACCCTGCTGGCCAGCGCCATCTACAAATTCCACCCCGAGTTCGCCAACGCCGACTTCGAAGTCTGGTACGGCGACCCGGACAAGGATCACGGCCAGGCCACCCTCGAAGGCGGCGACGTCATGCCGATCGGCAATGGCGTGGTGCTGATCGGCATGGGCGAGCGGACCTCGCGCCAGGCCATCGGCCAGCTTGCGCAATCCCTGTTCGCCAAGGGCGCGGTGGAAAAAGTCGTGGTCGCCGGCCTGCCGAAATCCCGCGCGGCGATGCACCTGGACACCGTGTTCAGCTTCTGCGACCGCGACCTGGTCACGGTCTTCCCGGAAGTGGTCAAGGAAATCGTGCCGTTCGTCATCCGCCCCGACACCAGCAAGCCCTATGGCATGGACGTGCGACGGGAGAACAAATCGTTCATCGAGGTGGTGGCCGAGTCCCTGAACCTCAAGCAACTGCGCGTGGTGGAAACCGGCGGCAACAGCTTCGCCGCCGAACGCGAGCAGTGGGACGACGGCAACAACGTGGTGGCCCTGGAACCGGGCGTGGTCATCGGCTATGACCGCAACACCTACACCAACACCCTGCTGCGCAAGGCCGGCGTGGAAGTGATCACCATCAGCGCCAGCGAACTCGGCCGCGGCCGTGGCGGCGGCCACTGCATGACCTGCCCGATCGTGCGTGACCCGATCGATTACTAAACGACTTTCCCCCGGCCGCACCTCTGCGGTGCTGGCCGGGCCGATTACAGAATCCCTGGAGAATCATCATGGCGTTCAATATCCACAACCGTAACCTGCTCAGCCTCGAACACCACACCGAGCGCGAGCTGCGCTACCTGCTCGACCTGTCCCGCGACCTCAAGCGCGCCAAGTACACCGGCACCGAGCAGCAGCACCTCAAGGGCAACAACATCGCCCTGATCTTCGAGAAAACCTCGACCCGTACCCGCTGCGCCTTCGAGGTCGCCGCCTATGACCAGGGCGCCAACGTCACCTACATCGACCCGAACTCGTCGCAGATCGGCCACAAGGAAAGCATGAAGGACACCGCCCGCGTGCTCGGGCGCATGTACGACGCCATCGAGTACCGCGGCTTCAAGCAGGAAATCGTCGAAGAACTGGCGAAGTTCGCCGGCGTGCCGGTGTTCAACGGCCTGACCGACGAATACCACCCGACCCAGATGATCGCCGACGTGCTGACCATGCGTGAGCACGCCGACAAGCCGATCCACGACATCAGCTACGCCTACCTGGGCGATGCCCGCAACAACATGGGCAACTCCCTGCTGCTGGTGGGCGCCAAGCTCGGCATGGACGTGCGCATCTGCGCGCCAAAGGCCCTGTGGCCCCATGACGACCTGGTCAGCCGCTGCAAGCAGTACGCGCAAGAAAGCGGTGCCCGCATCACCCTGACCGAAGACCCGAAAGCCGCGGTCAAGGGCGTCGACTTCATCCACACCGACGTCTGGGTATCGATGGGCGAGCCGGTGGAAGCCTGGGCCGAACGTATCCAGCAACTGCTGCCGTACCAGGTCAACGCCGAGCTGATGAAGGCCACCGGCAACCCACGGACCAAGTTCATGCACTGCCTGCCGGCGTTCCACAACAGCGATACCAAGGTCGGCAAGCAGATCGCCGAGCAGTATCCGCACCTGGCCAACGGCATCGAAGTGACCGACGACGTGTTCGAGTCGCCGGCCTGCATCGCCTTCGAGCAAGCGGAAAACCGCATGCACACCATCAAGGCGATCCTGGTCTCGACCCTGGCCGACCTGTAACCCCGACGTCCGTGGCCGACCGCCTGGCGGTCGGCCCTCGACCTGTAGGCGCGAGGCTCGCCCGCGAAGGCGTCAAACCTGACACCCCACCATCGCAGGCAAGCCACGCGCCCACGGGATCACCGAATTCTGGAAGGAATGCATTATGCGTATCGTCGTCGCACTGGGCGGCAACGCCCTGCTCCGCCGGGGCGAACCCATGACCGCGGACAATCAACGCGCCAATATCCGCATCGCCACCGAACAAATTGCCAAGATCCATCCCGGCAACCAGCTGGTGATCGCCCACGGCAATGGTCCGCAGGTCGGCCTGCTGTCGCTGCAGGCAGCGGCCTACACCTCGGTGTCGCCTTACCCGCTGGACGTGCTCGGCGCCGAAACCGAAGGCATGATCGGCTACATCATCGAACAGGAACTGGGCAACCTGCTGGATTTCGAAGTGCCCTTCGCCACCCTGCTGACCCAGGTCGAGGTCGATGCCAAGGACCCGGCGTTCCAGAACCCGAGCAAGCCCATCGGCCCGGTCTACAGCAAGGACGAAGCAGAAAAACTGGCCAAGGAAAAAGGCTGGGCCATCGCCCCCGATGGCGACAAGTACCGCCGCGTGGTGGCCAGTCCGAAACCCAAGCGCATCTTTGAAATCCGCCCGATCAAATGGCTGCTGGAAAAGAGCAGCATCGTGATCTGCGCCGGCGGTGGCGGCATTCCAACCATGTACGGTGAGGATGGCAAGCTCCGGGGCATCGAGGCGGTGATCGACAAGGACCTGTGCTCGGCACTGCTGGCCGAACAGCTGGAGGCCGATCTGCTGGTGATCGCCACCGACGTCAACGCGGCCTTTATCGACTGGGGCAAGCCGTCGCAGAAAGCCATTGCCCAGGCGCACCCGGACGAAATGGAAAAGCTCGGCTTCGCCGCCGGCTCCATGGGACCGAAGGTCCAGGCGGCCTGCGAGTTCGCCCGCCATACTGGAAAAGTCGCGGTGATCGGTTCACTCTCGGACATCGAAGCGATCGTCCAGGGCAAGGCCGGTACGCGCATCAGCACGGCCCAGCCGGGCATCACTTACCGATAAGAGCAACTCAGGGTGCAGGCCGCTGGCCTGCACCGCTCCCCATGCCTTGTAAAGGAGAGAGCCATGGCCCAGTTCGAACCCGGTCATTTACACATCGAGCGACACGCACTGACCAAGGACGATGTCAGCTACAACATCTGTATCGACTATGAAGTCGCGCAGGACCCCAAGGAAGGCAAAGGGATGCAGTTCAAGATGCATGGAACGATTCAGGGCAAGGAGCTCGATGAACCGTTCTTTCTGCCCAAGGATCAGGCTTACAACTTCGCCAGCAACGTGACGAAAATCGCCGAGAAGTATGGGATTCCCAAGGCACTGAGCAGCATCGGCTCGCTGCACAAATATTACGACGCGATGTTTGAGGATGTGCGGGTGCAGTTGAATATGAAATCCGGGGATCCAATCAACCCCGAACACCTCGAGTAACCCCAGCCCGTGGGTCGCGGGCTTCCCCTGCCCGCTTAACCTGTAGGAGCGAGGCTTGCCCGCGATGAACTCAAGGACGCCGCGGCGTATCAGGCCAGGCTTCCCGCGTCATCGTTGAGGCTATCGCGAGCAAGCTTCGCTCCTACAGAAGCCCGTGGCCACGGCGAATTTCACCAAACAGCGTCCGCCAAGGCATACTTGCCACCCTCCGTTTTCCAGAACCCTTGACCGCCCCATGCGCATCCACGTCAGCTTTATCGACCGCGTCGGTATCACCCAGGAAGTCCTGGCCCTGCTCGGTGGGCGCAACCTCAACCTGGATGCGGTGGAGATGGTGCCGCCCAACGTCTACATCGACGCCCCGACCCTCAGCCCGCAAGTGCTGGAAGAGCTGCGCGACGCGCTGTTCAGCGTGCGCGGCGTGCAGGCGGTGACGGTGGTCGACATCCTGCCCGGCCAGCGCCGCCACCTGCAGTTGGACGCCCTGCTGGCGGCGATGACCGACCCGGTGCTGGCCCTGGACAGCGCCGGCAAGGTGCTGCTGGCCAACCCGGCGCTGATTGCCCTCTATGGCCGCGAGCCGGCCGGGGAAAGCGTGGCCGAGCTGTTCGACGACCCGGCGCTGCTGGAAACCTTGCTGGAACAGGGCTTTCGCTTGCCCCTGCGGGAAATCACTCTCAATGGCCAGACCCTGCTGCTGGACGCCACGCCGATCACCGACGCCGGCGCGCTGCTGACCCTGTATCAGCCCAATCGCATCGGCGAACGCCTGTCGGCCCTGCACCACGACCATGCCGAAGGCTTCGATGCGCTGCTCGGCGACTCCCCGGCCATCCGCACCCTCAAGGCCCGCGCCCAGCGCGTCGCCGCGCTGGATGCGCCGCTGCTGATCCAGGGCGAAACCGGTACCGGCAAGGAGCTGGTGGCGCGGGCCTGCCACGCCATCAGTACGCGGCACGGCGCGCCGTTTCTGGCGCTGAACTGCGCCGCCCTGCCGGAAAACCTCGCCGAGAGCGAGCTGTTCGGCTACGCCCCCGGCGCCTTCACCGGCGCCCAGCGCGGCGGCAAGCCGGGGCTGATGGAGCTGGCCAACCAGGGCACGGTGTTTCTCGACGAGATCGGCGAAATGTCGCCCTACTTGCAGGCCAAGCTGCTGCGTTTTCTCAACGACGGCAGCTTTCGCCGGGTGGGTGGCGACCGTGAGGTCAAGGTCAATGTGCGGATCCTCAGCGCCACCCATCGCGACCTGGAAAAGATGGTCGCCGAGGGCAGCTTTCGCGAAGACCTGTTCTATCGCCTCAACGTGCTGAATGTGGAAGTCCCGCCCCTGCGCGAGCGCGGCCAGGACATCCTGTTGCTGGCGCGCTACTTCATGCAGCAGGCCTGCGCGCAGATCCAGCGCCCGGTCTGCCGCCTGGCGCCCGGCACCTATCCGGCGCTGCTGGGCAACCGCTGGCCCGGCAACGTGCGCCAGTTGCAGAACGTGATCTTCCGCGCGGCGGCGATCTGCGAAAGCAGCCTGGTGGACATCGGCGACCTGGATATCGCCGGCACCTCGGTGGCGCGCCAGAACGACACCGAAGTCGAAAGCCTGGAACAGGCCGTCGAGGAGTTCGAGAAGGCACTGCTCGAAGGCCTCTACGTCAACTACCCCTCGACTCGCCAGTTGGCCAGCCGCCTGCAGACCTCCCACACCGCCATCGCCCATCGCCTGCGCAAATACGGTATCCCCAGCAAGCCCTGAGCCGCCGCGGCTTTTGATGTTGTAGCCGCTGCCGCAGGCTGCGATCGCTCCCGCAGGGAGCGCAAGCTCTCAAGATCGCCGAAGGCCTTCGGCCTTATCGCAGCCTGCGGCAACGGCTACAGGTGGTGTAGTCGCATCTGAAAGCGACCTCCACCTGTACTGAAAGCGCTACAGCGGAACGATATCGCTACAACCAGTTGTAATCGGCGCTACGCAAGGCTTTGATCCCCATAGGCTTTTCCCTGACCCTCCAGCTGTAGCGTTTTCGCTACAGTCGTTAGCTTCCGGCCATCACCAAAAACTCATAACTCATTGATTAATAACAATTAAAAAACATTGGCCGCATTTTTGCTAAGGGCTTATCCATTCCGCTCGGCCCTGCACGAGCATTCAATCGCGTCCACCAGACGAATCTGGCCCCTTGAGGAGTTTCCATGAGCGAGTTGCGTTTTACTGAAGATCACGAATGGCTGCGTACCGAAGCCGATGGCAGCGTTACCGTCGGCATCACGGCTTTCGCGCAAAACGCCCTGGGCGATGTGGTATTCGTGCAATTGCCGGAACTGCAGGCCTACGACAAGGGCGCCGAAGCTGCCACCGTGGAATCGGTAAAAGCCGCCAGCGGCGTGTACATGCCCCTGGACGGGGAAGTGGTGGAAACCAACCCGGCCCTGGAAACCAGCCCCGAGTTGGTCAACGAAGACCCGCTGGGCGAAGGCTGGTTCTTCCGCTTCATTCCCGCGGACGCCGCCGCTGTCGGCCAACTGCTGGATCAGGACGCCTACGACCGCCTGATCAAAGCCAACGCCGACGCCTGAGGAACCGCCATGACTCAAGTCAACCTGAGCACCGCCAACGAATTCATCGCGCGCCACATCGGCCCGCGCCAAGGCGACGAGCAAGCCATGCTCAACAGCCTGGGCTTCGACTCCCTGGAAGCCCTGAGCGCCAGCGTGATCCCCGACAGCATCAAGGGCACCAGCGTCCTCGACCTGCCCGCCGGGCAGAGCGAAGCCGACGCACTGGCCTCGATCAAGGCCATCGCCGCCAAGAACCAGCTGTTCAAGACCTACATCGGCCAGGGCTACTACAACTGCCACACGCCGTCGCCGATCCTGCGCAACCTCCTGGAAAACCCGGCCTGGTACACCGCCTACACCCCGTACCAGCCGGAAATTTCCCAGGGCCGCCTGGAAGCGCTGCTGAACTTCCAGACCCTGATCAGCGACCTCACCGGCCTGCCGATCGCCAACGCCTCCCTGCTCGACGAAGCCACCGCCGCCGCCGAAGCCATGACCTTCTGCAAGCGCCTGAGCAAGAACAAGGGCAGCCACGCCTTCTTCGCTTCCAGCCATTGCCACCCGCAGACCCTCGACGTGCTGCGCACCCGTGCCGAGCCGCTGGGCATCGACGTGGTGGTCGGCGACGAGCGCAAGCTGACCGACGTCAGCCCGTTCTTCGGCGCCCTGCTGCAATACCCGGCGAGCAACGGCGACCTGTTCGACTACCGCGAACTGACCGAGCGCTTCCACGCCGCCAACGGCCTGGTGGCGGTCGCCGCCGACCTGCTGGCGCTGACCGTGCTGACCCCACCAGGTGAATTCGGCGCCGACGTGGCCATCGGCAGCGCCCAGCGCTTCGGTGTGCCGCTGGGCTTCGGTGGCCCGCATGCGGCCTACTTCTCCACCAAGGACGCGTTCAAGCGCGACATGCCGGGCCGTCTGGTCGGGGTATCCGTGGACCGTTTCGGCAAGCCGGCGCTGCGCCTGGCCATGCAGACCCGCGAGCAACATATCCGTCGCGAGAAAGCCACCAGCAACATCTGCACCGCCCAGGTGCTGCTGGCCAACATCGCCAGCATGTACGCCGTGTACCACGGCCCTCAAGGCCTGAGCCGGATTGCCCGGCGCATCCACCAGCTGACCGCGATCCTGGCCCAGGGCCTGAGCAAGCTGGGGATCAAGGTCGAGCAGGAAAACTTCTTCGACACCCTGACCCTGCACACCGGCGCGCGCACCGCGGCGCTGCACGACAAGGCCCGCGCCCAGCGCCTCAACCTGCGGGTGATCGACACCGAACGCCTGGGTCTGTCGCTGGACGAAACCACCGGCCAGGCCGATGTACAAGCGCTGTGGAGCCTGCTGGCCGACGGTCAGGCGCTGCCGGACTTCGCCGCGCTGGCCAGCACGGTACAGAGCCGTATCCCGGCGCCGCTGGTGCGTCAGTCGGCGATCCTCAGCCACCCGGTGTTCAACCGCTATCACTCGGAAACCGAGCTGATGCGCTACCTGCGCAAGCTGGCCGACAAGGACCTGGCCCTGGACCGCACCATGATCCCGCTGGGCTCGTGCACCATGAAGCTCAACGCCGCCAGCGAAATGATCCCGATCACCTGGGCCGAATTCGGCGCCCTGCACCCGTTCGCCCCGGCCGAGCAAAGCGCCGGCTACCAGCAACTGACCAGCGAACTGGAAGCCATGCTCTGCGCCGCCACCGGCTACGACGCGGTGTCCCTGCAGCCGAACGCCGGCTCCCAGGGCGAATACGCGGGCCTGCTGGCCATTCGTGCCTATCACCAGAGCCGTGGCGACGACCGTCGCGACATCTGCCTGATCCCTTCGTCCGCCCACGGCACCAACCCGGCCACCGCCAACATGGCCGGCATGCGCGTGGTGGTCACCGCCTGCGACGCCCGTGGCAACGTCGATATCGAAGACCTGCGGGCCAAGGCCATCGAGCACCGCGAGCACCTCGCGGCGCTGATGATCACCTACCCGTCGACCCACGGCGTGTTCGAGGAAGGCATCCGCGAAATCTGCGGCATCATCCATGACAACGGCGGCCAGGTGTACATCGACGGCGCCAACATGAACGCCATGGTCGGCCTCTGCGCCCCGGGCAAGTTCGGCGGCGACGTGTCGCACCTGAACCTGCACAAGACCTTCTGCATTCCCCACGGCGGTGGCGGCCCGGGCGTCGGCCCGATCGGCGTCAAGTCGCACCTGGCGCCGTTCCTGCCTGGCCACGCGGCCATGGAACGCAAGGAAGGCGCGGTCTGCGCCGCGCCGTTCGGCAGCGCGAGCATCCTGCCGATCACCTGGATGTACATCCGCATGATGGGCGGCGAAGGCCTCAAGCGTGCCTCGCAGCTGGCGA
The DNA here is from genome assembly GCF_000282175.2 of Pseudomonas sp. GM17. Lineage (NCBI taxonomy): Bacteria > Pseudomonadati > Pseudomonadota > Gammaproteobacteria > Pseudomonadales > Pseudomonadaceae > Pseudomonas > Pseudomonas sp. GM17. Next base: position 5,901,688 of record NZ_CP124732.1, read on the forward strand.
TCCTCAATGCCAACTACATCTCCCGTCGCCTGGAAGAACACTACCCAGTGCTCTACACCGGCAGCAACGGCCTGGTGGCCCACGAGTGCATCCTCGACCTGCGCCCGCTCAAGGACAGCAGCGGCATCAGCGTCGACGACGTCGCCAAGCGCCTGATCGACTTCGGCTTCCACGCCCCGACCATGTCGTTCCCGGTGGCAGGCACCCTGATGATCGAGCCGACCGAAAGCGAATCCAAGGAAGAACTGGACCGTTTCTGCGACGCCATGATCCGCATCCGCGAAGAAATCCGCGCGGTGGAAAACGGCAGCCTGGACAAGGACGACAACCCGCTGAAAAACGCCCCGCACACCGCAGCGGAAATCGTTGGCGAGTGGTCGCACCCCTACAGCCGTGAACAGGCGGTGTATCCCGTGGCCTCGCTGATCGAAGGCAAGTACTGGCCTCCGGTCGGCCGCGTCGACAACGTGTTCGGCGACCGCAACCTGGTGTGCGCCTGCCCGTCGATCGAAAGCTATCAGGACGCCTAAGACGGCATCGCCGTCCATCGCGGGCAAGCCTCGCTCCTACGGTTTCTGCGTATACCTGTAGGAGCGAGGCGGCTGGCGACGAATACCGGCCAGACCGAACCGCAATACCCGCTTCCCCCGTGCGTGCCGATCAACACAATAAGAAACCGGAGAACCAACATGTCCTTGAGCGTGTTCGACCTGTTCAAGATTGGCATCGGCCCCTCCAGCTCCCACACCGTTGGCCCGATGCGCGCGGCCGCGCGCTTCGTCGAAGGCCTGCGGCGCGACGGACTGCTGGGCGCCACCACCTGCGTCAAGGTCGAGCTGTACGGCTCGCTCGGCGCCACCGGCAAGGGCCATGGCAGCGACAAGGCCGTACTCCTGGGCCTGGAAGGTGAACACCCGGATACCGTGAATACCGAAAACATCGCCGCTCGCCTGCAGGAAATACGCAGCAGCGGACGCTTGAACCTGCTCGGCGAACACCTCATCGCGTTCAACGAGAAAGAACACCTGGCCATGATCCGCAAACCCCTGGCCTACCACCCCAACGGCATGATCTTTCGTGCCTTCGATGCCGCCGGATTGCAGATCCGCAGCCGCGAGTACTACTCGGTGGGCGGCGGCTTCGTGGTCGACGAGGACGCCGCCGGTGCCGACCGCATCGTCGAAGACACCACCAAGCTGACCTTCCCCTTCAAAAGCGCCAAGGACTTGCTCGGTCACTGCACCACCTATGGGCTGTCCATCAGCCAGGTGATGCTGACCAACGAAAGTGCCTGGCGACCGGAAGCGGAAACCCGTGCCGGCCTGCTGAAGATCTGGCAAGTGATGCAGGACTGCGTGGATGCCGGCTGCCGCAACGAAGGGATCCTGCCGGGTGGCCTGAAGGTCAAGCGCCGTGCCGCCGCCCTCCACCGCCAGCTGTGCAAGCACCCCGAGGCGGCCCTGCGCGACGCCTTGTCGGTACTGGACTGGGTCAACCTGTATGCCCTGGCGGTCAACGAAGAAAACGCCAACGGCGGGCGCGTCGTCACCGCGCCCACCAATGGCGCCGCCGGCATCATCCCGGCAGTGCTGCACTACTACATGCGCTTCATCCCCGGCGCCAACGAAGACGGGGTGGTGCGTTTCCTGCTGACCGCCGCCGCCATCGGCATTCTCTACAAGGAAAACGCCTCCATCTCCGGCGCCGAAGTCGGCTGCCAGGGCGAGGTCGGCGTGGCCTGCTCGATGGCGGCCGGGGCCTTGTGCGAAGTGCTCGGCGGTACGGTGCAACAAGTGGAAAACGCCGCCGAGATCGGAATGGAACATAACCTCGGCCTGACCTGCGATCCGATTGGTGGCCTGGTGCAGGTGCCCTGCATCGAGCGCAACGCCATGGGCTCGGTCAAGGCGATCAACGCCGTGCGCATGGCCTTGCGTGGCGACGGGCAACACTTCGTCTCCCTCGACAAGGTGATCCGCACCATGCGCCAGACCGGCGCCGACATGAAAAGCAAATACAAGGAAACCGCCCGCGGCGGTTTGGCCGTCAACATCATCGAGTGCTGATGCATGCACATACGCATCTCACGTTTACCCAGGAGCTGAACATGTCCACCGAAACACTGTTGAAGACCCCGCTGCATTCGCTGCACCTCGAACTCGGCGCGCGCATGGTGCCGTTCGCCGGTTACGACATGCCCGTGCAATACCCGCTGGGCGTGATGAAAGAACACCAGCACACCCGCGAGCAGGCCGGCCTGTTCGACGTCTCGCACATGGGCCAGATCCGCCTGACCGGCGCCAAGGCCACCCAGGCCCTGGAAACCCTGGTGCCGGTGGACATCATCGACCTGCCCGTGGGTATGCAGCGCTACGCCATGTTCACCAATGAAAACGGCGGCATCCTCGACGACCTGATGGTCGCCAACCTGGGCAACGACGAGCTGTTCCTGGTGGTCAACGCCGCCTGCAAGGACCAGGACCTGGCTCATCTGCGCCAGCACATCGGCCATTTGTGCAGCATCGAGCCGCTGTTCGAGGAGCGCGCCCTGCTCGCCCTGCAAGGCCCGGCGGCCGTCACCGTGCTGGCGCGCCTGGCGCCGGAAGTGGCGAAGATGACCTTCATGCAATTCACCCGCGTGAAGCTGCTGGGCGTGGACTGCTTTGTCAGCCGTTCGGGCTACACCGGCGAAGACGGTTTTGAAATCTCGGTACCGGCGGCTGACGCCGAAACCCTGGCCCGCGCCCTGCTGGCCGAACCGGAAGTGGCCGCCATCGGCCTCGGCGCCCGGGATTCGCTGCGCCTGGAAGCCGGCCTGTGCCTGTATGGCCATGACATGAACAGCCAGACCACGCCGATCGAAGCCAGCCTGCTGTGGGCCATCTCCAAGCCACGGCGCGCCGATGGCGCGCGGGCTGGCGGCTTCCCTGGCGCGGAACAGGTGTTCGCCCAACAACTCAATGGCGTGAAGCGCAAACGCGTGGGCCTGCTGCCCCAGGAACGCACACCGGTGCGTGAAGGTGCGGAGATCGTCAACGAAGCGGGCGAGGTGATCGGCAGCGTCTGCAGCGGCGGTTTTGGCCCGACCCTGGGTGGTCCGTTGGCCATGGGTTACATCGATAGCGCTTATGTCGCACTCGATACGCCAGTTTGGGCAATTGTTCGTGGGAAAAAGGTGCCAATGCTTGTAAGCAAAATGCCATTCGTTGCACAACGCTACTATCGTGGTTGATCAACTGTTTCTATAAGTAACGCGGTTGCGTTAAAAGTGCACTAATCTGTAACGCAACCGCCATAAAATAGTGCATATCTTCGATATTGAACTTGCCTTATAACAGTTGAAAACAATTGAACGACCCTATCGAATAAGCCCAGATGCCTAGTTCCGGCAAACAGCCACCAAGCTGAGGAAAACCGGGGTTTCGCAGGGCTTGTTTTTTCTCCCATAGTTGGCGTAGAGTTTCCCCACTGTGTTTGCATGGGTCGCTTGGAATCGTGACCTGGGCAGTAGCTAACAAGTTTGCTACAACCCGTTCGACGTCTCTTACTTTCCTGCAACCCAGCCCAGTACTCCTTCATGAGAAAGAGACTGTCATTAATTTTTTAGCGTCAAAGGAAATAAGAAATGTCCCAACGTCAGAGCGGTACCGTCAAGTGGTTTAACGACGAGAAAGGTTTTGGTTTTATCACTCCAGAAAGCGGTCCGGATCTGTTCGTGCATTTCCGCGCTATTCAGGGCAACGGCTTCAAGAGCCTGAAAGAAGGCCAGAAAGTGACCTTCATCGCTGTGCAAGGCCAAAAAGGCATGCAGGCTGACGAAGTTCAAGCCGAAGGCTGATCGTCTGTAACGAAAAAGCCCCTGATGCTGACATCAGGGGCTTTTTTGTGCGCGCAATTCCGTAAAATGGCTTCTTTCTTTCGATCGAGAGGCCTGTGATGCCGAAGCACCTGCTAACCCCCCAGGGCGATTTCCCCGCCGCTGGCCTGGGCCGTCGTCTGGCAGCGATGTTCTACGATTTCCTGCTGTGCACCGCACTGCTGATCGTCACGGGCGGCGTCTACAAGTTCATCCAGTTGCAGATCCTCGGTGAAACCCGGATGCGCACCCTGACCGAATCCGGCGCCCTGGACGGCGATCCGCTCTACTCGACCGTCCTGCTGTTCGTGCTGTTCGCCTTCTTCGCCAAGTTCTGGACCCATTCCGGCCAGACCCTGGGCATGCAGGTCTGGGGCATTCGTGTGCAGAACGCCGACGGCAGCCGCATCAGCCTGTGGCAGGCCCTCCTGCGCTTCATGGTCTCGATCGCTTCCTGGCTGTGCGCCGGGCTGGGTTTCATCTGGATCCTGGTAGACAAGCAGAAGCGCAGCTGGCACGACATCTACTCTTCCAGCCAGATCGTGCGCATTCCCAAGCAGAAAAAATAATCCGCCGCACAGAAAAACGCCCCGAATCTCGGGGCGTTTTTCTGTGCGCTTGTCGAAGACGATCAGGCATTGCCCGCCAGCTTCATCCGCGCCGCCTGAGTGAAATCCAGCATGCGCTTGAGCGGGCGAATGGCCTGGGGAATCAGCGCCGGGTCGACGAATATCTCGTTGCTGCCCTCACGCAGGCTCTGCAAGGTGCGCTCCAGGGTGTTCATGGCCATCCACGGGCAGTGGGCGCAGCTGCGGCAAGCCGCGCCGTTGCCGGCCGTTGGCGCCTCGATGAACACCTTGTCCGGGCACAGCTGCTGCATCTTGTAGAAGATGCCGCGGTCGGTCGCCACGATCAGCGTCTTGTTCGGCAAGCGTTGCGCGGCAGCAATCAGCTGGCTGGTGGAACCCACCGCATCGGCCAGCTCGATCACCGAGGTCGGCGACTCAGGGTGGACCAGAATGGCCGCATCGGGATACAGCGCCTTCATGTCCTCCAGTTGCTTGGACTTGAACTCTTCGTGGACGATGCAGGCACCGTCCCACAGCAGCATATCGGCACCGGTCTGGCGCTGGATATAGGTGCCCAGGTGCTTGTCCGGCCCCCAGATGATGGTTTCGCCGTTATCCATCAGACTTTCGACGATTTCCAGGGCGCAACTGGAGGTCACCACCCAGTCAGCACGGGCTTTGACCGCCGCCGACGTGTTGGCATAGACCACCACGGTGCGTTCCGGATGCTGGTCGCAGAACGCCGAGAACTCTTCCACCGGGCACCCCAGGTCGAGGGAGCAGGTGGCTTCCAGGGTAGGCATCAGCACCCGCTTTTCGGGGTTGAGGATCTTCGCCGTCTCGCCCATGAACCTGACACCGGCAACCACCACGGTCTTGGCCGGGTGAGCGTTGCCGAAACGGGCCATTTCCAGGGAGTCGGACACACAGCCGCCGGTCTCTTCGGCCAGGGCCTGAATCACCGGGTCACAGTAGAAGTGAGCCACCAGCACGGCGTCCTGAGCCTTGAGCTCGGCAGCAATCGCGGCACGGTAATGGGCTTCCTCCGCGGCCGTCAGCGGCTTGGGCTGTTTGGCGTCAAGGTGGGCCTGAACCAGAAGGCGTTCGGAAATGTGCGTCATGATCGCAAGACCTGCGGGCGCTTATGCGCGAAAGTCGAGTATACACCCGGCTCCGGACCCGTTGAGGGCACCGCCGGGAGAGTGAGTATTCATCAGGTGGTGCAGCGTTGAAACTGCGCAAGGCTACAGAATATCCCCTTGATGTAAAAGATGATTCTGACCTGTGTCACACGGCTCGCCCCGGCACGGAGCAGGTATCGGTCAAGGGGCACGAAAACCTGCCAATTGCAGCCCCGACGGCGCAAACGGTTCAGTGACGCGCAACGCGCACTTGCACCATTTATGCGCATTGCATGCAGGCGAGTCTCGGCCTGGCGGTGAATCCCCTCGATCGACCAAGCGTTTTTTTACACTTCATAGCAATTTTACCTTTCTGCGCTAACGTCAGTTACAGAAACAGCTAACTGCTGGTTGGTTGCAGCAACACTTGGCGGGCTCTGGTTCAGATGACGGAGAAATGATCCCTGCTGACCGGCCCTTGCGGTTTCCCCCAGCCCAAACAAGGATGCAGTGCATGAACAGTGATTGTGTACAGGTGCTCAGGAGAGTGGCGTGGACATTGATTGTCGCTGGCCTTCCCACAGGGATGGCCATGGCGGCGTCAAATAACTGCGCTGGATTGCAGCCACTGCCGTCGACGGTGGAAGTGGGAGAGGGTCAGCAGACGATAATGCACTCCCCCGTCGCCATTACCCGGTTGGCCGTGGGCGACCCGAAAATTGCCGATGTGTACCTCAATGGGCGAGATTCATACCTGCTGACGGGTATTGCGCCCGGCGCCACCAGCCTGATGGTCTGGACAGCCTGCGACAAGGAACCCCGCCAGAGCATGGTGTTCGTCCAGGGCAAAGGCCCGCATTCAATGGTGAGTTCGCTATTGCCCCCCTCCGAAGATCCGTCTCTGCCCAGCCAGGTGCAGACCGATATCCGCTTTGTCGAAGTCAGCCGCACCAAGCTGAAAGAGGCCGGCACCTCGATCTTCGGCAAGAGCGGTAACTTCCTGTTCAGCTCCCCAGGCACCGCCCCGGTGGGGACGACGGTGACGCCCGGCAATATCGGTGGCGTCAGGCCGAACATACCGCTCAACAACGGCATGTTTAATATCGGCATTGGCGGCGGTAACGTCCTTGGGCTGATCAACGCCCTGGAGGGCAGTGGGTTTGCCTATACCCTGGCGCGTCCGAGCCTGGTGGCACTGAGCGGACAGAGCGCAAGCTTCCTGGCCGGTGGTGAAGTGCCGATCCCGGTCCCCAGCAGCGGCAGCGACAGTATTACCATCCAGTACAAGGAATTCGGTATTCGCCTGACCCTGACCCCCACAATCGTCGGAAATAACCGCATCGCCTTGAAAGTCGCCCCGGAAGTCAGCGAGTTGGACTTCACCAACGGGATTACCGTCAACGATATCTCGGTGCCAGCCCTGGTTGTGCGTCGCACCGACACCAGCATCTCCCTGGCCGACGGCGAGAGTTTCGTGATCAGCGGCCTGATCAGCACCACCAATAGCACGGCCGTGAGCAAGTTCCCCGGCCTGGGAGATATTCCGATCCTCGGTGCATTCTTCCGTGATTCTTCGATCAGACGCGAAGAGAAGGAACTGCTGATGATCGTCACCCCGCATCTGGTGCAACCGCTGGCGGTCAACGCCAAGCTGCCAGTATTGCCTGGCGAGCCACTGCGCAACTACGACCCGAACTGGTTCCGTCTGTACTTCCTGGAAAACGGCAACTATGACCAGGCCGCCAGCGGGCTTTCGCAATGACCCAAGGTTCTGACTCGTCGCTTACCGCGCTCAAGCTCAATGGCACCGGACTCGGCAAGTCCGGTGCCGGCCATTCCTCGACAATCGGATTGTTCCAGGAGGGAAAAATGAAAGTAGTCATTGCTGCCTTAGGGCTGCTCATGCTCGGCGGCTGTGCCACGAATGGCGGCGGTGCCTGGTCGAAACAGGCATGCAGCAAGCTGGATTCGGATCAGGAACTGTCGCTGAGCCTGGCCGACGACATGATCGGCGAAGGCAAGCTGCATGCCGGCCTGGCCAATCTGCAACGCCTGCCGGATGACCTGGCACAGGTTCGCATGCGCAAGGCCAAGGTCTATCGCCAGCTCGGCCAAAGCGAGGCCGAACCCCTGTACCGCAGCCTGCTCAGCACCTGCCTGGCCGCCGAAGGCGAGCATGGCCTGGGCCAACTGGCAGCGTCACGCAACGATAACGCTCTGGCCCTGGAACATCTGACGCGAGCGGCACGGCTGTCCCCCACCGACGAGAAAATCCGCAACGATCTGGGGGTGGTCTACCTCAACCAGGGGAATACCAACCAGGCCCGCTTTGAGTTCCTCACGGCCATGGAGCTGAAACAGGACAACCAGCTGGCAACCCTCAACCTGGTGACCTTGCTGATTTATCAAGGCAACTGGAAACAGGCCTCGGACCTGGTCAATCGTGCCGGCCTGAAACCCGAACAAGTCACCAGTGCCAAGGAGCGGGCCGAAAAACTCAGGAACGCGACGAAGAAGTCAGCTAAGGATCAGGCAGTCACTGCAACGGATTCGTCGCCATCGAGTGTCAATCAACCAATAACGCAGAGGTAGTGATGAAATACCAAACGCTTAGCTGCCTGGGACTCTTGCTTCTTCCGCTGGTGACCCAGGCTATCGAACCCGGCCCGGCCTCCCTGTCACAACAGTCGACCGAAACCTGGCTGCTGCTGCAGAGTCGTAACCAGGTCAAGTCGCTCATCCCGCAGAACGCCTCGCCCAGCGAACGGGAACTGACCCTGCAGCGCTGGCTGGACAACTACAAACACCCGATCCCCGAGTACTACAAGGAGTACGTAGGTTCGGGTGGGTCAGGTGGTTCGAAGTGACAGCAAGTCACGATGGCGTTCAGTTCAGAGGGGGCAATGCCATCCATACCGATGGCCCTTGCCCCTCCCCTCTTTCATAACTTCCCGAATACTTTGAAGACGCCGATGATCGCCGGTCCTATGGCTACCAGAAAGAAGCTTGGCCACAGGCAGAAGATCAGCGGAAACACCAGCTTGGTGCCGATTTTCGCGGCTTTCTCTTCGGCCTGCTGGGTGCGCCGGTCACGAAACTCCTCGGCATAGACACGCAGGGTCGTCCCCACGCTGGTCCCGAAGCGAATGCTCTGCGCCAGCAGACTCACCAGCCCGCGAATGTCTTCCAGCCCAGTACGCTCGGCCAGATGCTTGAGCGCTTCGGTACTGGGAATCCCGGCCCGGATCTCGGAGTTGACCAGTGCCAGCTCCATGGCCAGCTCAGGCTGGCTGACCGCTATCTCTTCCGATACCCGCTCGATCGCCTGGGGCAAGGCAAGGCCTGACTCCACGCAGACCACCATCAAGTCCAGCGCATCCGGAAAGGCGACGAGCAAACGGGTCATCCGCGCGTTCCTGCGGCTGTCGACATAGATGGCCGGTACCAGCCAGCCTACCCCCAACGCCAGGATCACCAGCCCCGTCCCCAGAAGCAGCGATACCTTCGGTATCAGCGGCAGCGCCAGGACCGCCAGCGCCACCAATGCCAACGGTGTCAGCAGGCGCACCGCCCAGTACATCTGGACAGCGGCCGGGGAGCGAAAGCCCGCATGGATCAGCAAGGTCCGGGTCGCCGAGGCTTGCTCCTGTTCACCGGAGGCAAAACGCTGGCCGACCTGCTCCAGCATCAATTGCAGGTTGCTCGGCGCGCCCTGCTGCCGGTGACCGTCGCCGCCATGACCGCGCTTGATCAGCAGAAGACGGCGGTGCACCGGGTCCTGCAACCCCTGCACCAGCAATATCAGGGTCGCCACGGCCAGCACCACGCTCAGGCCGATGGCCCCGGCGAACAGCAGGCGCGCCAGTTGCTCGCTACCGACCACACTTTTGATCAGACTCAGCAGATACTCCATGACCTCACCCCCTACGAGTGATTGTGCTCACACCTGGATCCGGATGATCTTGCGTATCCAGAAGATTCCCACCAGCATCGCCACAAACGCGCCAAGCACCATCTTCTGTCCCAGCGGCTCATTGATGAGCAGAGGCAGATAGGTCGGGCTCGAAAGCACAATCCCCGCCGCCAGTACAAAAGGCATCGCCACCAGGATCCAGCCCGACATGCGCCCTTCGGCCGAGAGCGTCTTGACCTTGCGCTGAAAGCGGAAGCGGCCGCGAATCAGGCTGCTCAAACGATCCAGTACCTCGGTCAGGTTGCCGCCCGTCTCGCGATGGATCAGCACAGTGGTCACCAGCATCATCACGGTCATGCTCGGCATGCGTTCCAGCAGGCCAAGCATGGCCCGACGCACATCGTTGCCGTAGTTGATGTCGGCAAAGGTCAGGCCGAATTCGTGGGCAACCGGCCCCTTGTGCTCGTCGGCCACCAACTGCAGGGTTTCGTTGAACGGATGTCCGGCACGCAGCGCCCGGCATATGGCATCCAGCGCATCCGGCAATTGCTCCTCGAACAGGGCAAAGCGTTTGTTACGGTCCCGGGAGATTTTCAACACCGGCAGCCAGAAGGCCATAGCAGCAGCCGGGAGCGCCGCCCACCACAGCTGCGTGAACAGCCACGTCCCCATGCCAGCCACCATCATCAGGACCAGGCTGAGCATCAGCACCCGATAGGCGCGGTACTCATGCCCGGCCTGCTCGATCATTTGCGCCAGGGCCTCCATCGCTGGCAATTGCTCCAGACGCGCCTCCAGCGGGGACAGGCGACGCAGGTATTTCTGGCGCAGTACCGACTGCATGTTCTCCAGGTTACTGGCCCGTTCCAGCAGGTCGAGGCGACTGCGGATACGCTTGCGCACCTTGCCGGCCTCGCCGAACACCGGCACCGCCACGCTCTGGCTGAGCAGGAATATGGCGGTGAACACCATGCCGAGAAACGCCAGGATGAACTCGCTGGGGATCTGATGCATGACTAGCCCTCCATCCAGTCTGGCCGGAACAGGCTGAGCGGCAGCTCGATGCCCCGTTTGGCCAGCACATCACGAAACGCCGGAACCATGCCGGTGGGGCGGAATTCGCCCAGGACCTCGCCTTTCTCGCCCAGACCACTGCGCACGAAAGAGAAGATCTCGGTCATGGTGATGATTTCCCCTTCCATGCCGTTGATTTCCTGCACGCTGACCAGCCGCCGCGTGCCGTCCTCCTGCCGCTCCAACTGGATGACCACACCGATGGCCGAAGCGATCTGCTGACGCAAGGCCTTGATCGGAAAGGTCGCCCCCGTCATCGACACCATGTTCTCGATCCGTCCCAGGGCATCGCGGGCGGTGTTGGCGTGGATGGTGGTCAGCGAGCCGTCGTGGCCGGTATTCATCGCCGTCAACATGTCCAGCGCCTCGGCGCCACGCACCTCACCGATGACGATGCGGTCCGGGCGCATACGCAGGCTGTTGCGCACCAGCTCCCGCTGACCCACCTCGCCACGGCCCTCGATGTTCGACGGACGGGTTTCCAGGCGTACCACATGGGGCTGCTGCAGTTGCAGCTCGGCCGAGTCTTCGATGGTCACGATCCGCTCGTTGTGCGGAATGAAACTGGACAACACGTTGAGCATGGTGGTCTTGCCGCTGCCGGTCCCCCCGGAGATCAGGACATTCAGCCGGCCGCGGACGATGGCCTTGAGCATCAGGGCGATACCCGGGGTCAGGGTACCCATCTGCACCAGGCTCTCGGTGTTGAGCAAGTCCACGGCGAAGCGGCGGATCGACATGCTCGGCCCGTCGATGGCCAGCGGTGGAATGATGGCGTTGACCCGCGAACCGTCCTTCAGGCGAGCGTCCACCAGCGGCGAGGACTCATCGATGCGCCGCCCCAGGCTGGAAACGATGCGATCGATGATATTCAGCAGGTGCTGGTCGTCGCGAAAACGCACATCCGTTCTTTGCAGCTTGCCGAAGCGCTCGACGTACACCGAGGCATGACCGTTGACCAGGATGTCGGACACACTCGCATCGTTCAGCAGCGGCTCCAAAGGTCCGAGGCCAAGCACCTCGTCGGCGATCTGCTTGAGGATCAACTGACGGCTGCTGGAATTGACCGGCGCCGAATGCTCGTCGAGCAGGCGCTGGCAGATGTCGCGGATCTGCCGCCCGGCTTCGGCCGGCTCCAGGGAATCAAGGAGCGACAGGTCCATGACCTTGAGCAACTGCTGGTAGATCTTTTCCCGCCACTCGGCCTCCATCGGGCCAAGCTTGGTCCTGGTTTCATAGAGCAGGTCCGGCACACTGGCCTCCCAGGCCATGAGCACGCTGGCGCACTCTTTGCCGTCGAGGGACGCGTCCTGCGTTTCTGCCGGTGCCTGTTTACCGGGTTGCTGACGCAGGCGATTACGAAAGTCGCTGAGCATGGCCTAGCCTCCGAACAGACGATTGAAGGTACGTTTGAACAAACTCTTCTCGGCGACCTCGATTCCGATCAGGTTCTGGGTCAGCTCACGCAGGGCCAGGGTCACCCCCGAACGTGACGCATGCAGCTCAAGCGGCACACCGGTGTTCTGACTCTCGCTGACCACCGCATAGTCATTGGGCACGGCTTGCAGGGTCGTGCAGCGCAGGGCATCGGCAATATCCTTGAGGCTCACTGGCGAGGCCTTGTTGTAGCGGTTGACCACCACCTGTATCCGGTTGCTCTGCACATTCAGGTCGTCGCGCAGGATGCGGGTCAGGCGGGTACCGTCCTTCAGGTGGCTCAGGCTCTGCTGCAGCACGACGTAGATGCGATCGGCCTGTTCGAGCGTGACGCCGGTGAGGTGATCGATCTGTCGTGGCAGATCCACCACGACCCAGTCGTAGGTCCCACGGGCCAGGCGCAACAGTTTTTCCAGCTGATCCAGGTGCACATCCTGCGTCAGGCACAGCTCCCCGGTACGCCCGCCCAGCACATGCAGGGTCGGGCTGAAGTGGTTGCAATAGCCACGCAAGGCGATGCTGTCCAGGGACTCGACCTGCTTCAGTACATCCACATGACTGTGGGTAGGCACCACATCCAGGCAATGCGCCACGCTGCCGAACTGCAGGTCCAGGTCCAGCAGCAGGGTCCTGCCACCGCGGATGGAGAGCTGATGCGCCAGGTTGCAAGCCAGCATCGAGGCTCCCGAACCGCCTTTGGCGTTCATCACCGCAATCAGCTTGCCACCGGTCCCCTGCTCCGCATTGGCCTCCATGAGCATACGGCCGATGGCCGCCTGCAACTCTTCTGCCGCTACCGGCTCGGGAAGAAAGTCCCGGGCGCCGGCCTGCATCGCCAGGCGCATGCCCTCGCGCTCATCCAGCGGGCCGCAGACCAATAGCGGTGGGCGCTCCTTGAGTGGGTGCTGCAACAAGGCCGCCAGCTCTTCGCGCCACAGATGGCTGACGCGCAACAGCAGGAAGTCGGGCATCTGCTCCAGCCCATACAGCGGATCGGTATGACCGTTGCTCACCAGGCGAGTGGTTACCTGCAAGTTCGGCAACCCTTGGCTCAACGCTTTCAGATGATTCAAGGTGGTCACGTCGCGCCCACTGATCAGCAGGCGTTTGCCTTGCTTTTCAGTAGCGGCAGCGACGGGCGCTTCTCGGGTACTCAACATGGCGTGATCTCCGGTGTGACTGCTGCCTGGGGCTGCCGACCGAGGCTTTCACGTGGCACGGTCGACCTGAATACCGGTAGGACAAACACCCCGTTGAACCCAGGAATCAGCAGATTGAAACTGAAATTGGATACCTGTAGCTGGACATAACGAATGGCGACAAAGCCGTTGGTACCGGTCAGATCGTTGGGGCTGGCGACGACCGCGCCGTTGGCGTCCAGATAAACCAGGTTCAGGTTGGCGGTCGTCAGGTTATTGAGCAGGCTGCTCGGACCGCCGTTGGTCGAAGCGTTGAACATCGCCCGACGCAGGATCACCGGATCTTGGATATCGCACACTGCCGCCAGACGCGCACCGCGGCGCACGGTTTCATTCAGGGCATTGACCGTGAAGTACAGCCGGCCCATTTCCAGCACACCGAACAGCACGGTGAACAGCACCAGGCTGGTGATCGCGAACTCGACGGTGTACAGCCCACGCATACCTTTGACGTTCATCACAAGGCCCTCATGACGACAGTGGAAGTCAAGGCCAGGCCCAGCGGTACGTTGCTGCCGTACAAGGCGGGCAAGGCACTGCCGATCACCGGCACATAGGTGTAGGTAATGCTGACCTGGATATGCTCGGCCCCCACCGCGGTGACCGTGACATTCGCCGGCGTCAGCCCCGACACCGCCGCTGGGTAGCCATTGGGATTGGCGGGCACGCCATAGACAGCGATGTTCTTGGCCTGGGTCTGCAGCGTACCGCTCAGCTCGAGCTTGCCGAGGGTGGAGTTCCACGCCTTGTCAGCGACATAACGCCCGGCGTCGCGACTGGCCTGCATCAGGCTGTTGTACTGGAACAACATGCGGCCGAACTCAGCGAAGGTCAGCATCAGCAACAACAGCAGCGGCAGCGTCAACACCAGCTCCACCATCGCCAATCCGCTCTGGTTGCGCGGCGACCTGAATCCTCTGCGTCCCATAAAACCTCCTAAGAGTCGGTACTTGGCGTCTGGCTGTTATCGATATAGGTCTTGTACAGCTGGATGATCTGCGGCCCGGTGGTATTGGCCGGGTTGGGACCCGGCACGTTGTCGCCTTCGCACACCTTCTCGAACTGACCGAATATCTGCGCCTCATTGCCCTTTTGCGATGCCGGTTGCAGGACGAAGTAGCAGGCGAAACCCAGCACCGGTATCGAGGACGACCCATCGTTCTTGCCCGAGCAATCACCGATCACGATCTTGATGATCCGCCGTTCGAACGCCCCGCCGTTCTGGCAGCCACCGCCGCCACCGGCAACGCAGTTGGCGGACTCCTGCACCCAGTTGTTGTAGTCGTACAAGGCGCTGCCGCCCGCGGACAAATTGCCGCTGCTCGAGGTAACCGCCTGACTGTTGTACTGAATCTGCTTGAGCGTATCGTCGTAAGTGAACGACTTGGAGTTGGTCGTGATCACCAGGTCCGGAGGATAGTTCGCCGCGCTGAGGCCACCGGAATACTGGTTGAAGCGCGTATTGAGCCCCTGCGAGGCAGGCCCGACAGTGTTCCCCGGTTTGGTCTGGACATTCGAACCGACGCTGTTGCACTGCTTGATCCCGCCAGCCAGCCCCTGCCTGATCGTACTGCCGCCCGAGCCGAAATCGAGCAGTTGGAAGTTGCCGGGGCCAATCGGCGAGCTGTTGCCCGCGGCAGTTTTCAACACCTGCGCATCGCCGAACTGGAACCCCCAGAACATCCCGGTGGCCGGGTTGTTTTTCGTTGGATCGCCGCACACCATCAGCGGCGTTAGGTCACAAGGGCTGGCAGGGCTTGGCCCGGCGGTAGCGACCGCGCTCACAAACTTGTTACCGACACCATTGCCCAGGGTCTGAAAGACGCCCCAGAAGAATCCGGCCAGGGAATAGTTCGTGACCGTCACCCGCACATAGCTCGCATTGGCCGGCCCCGGGAAAGAGAAAGGTCCATAGACAGTGGACGCCAATTCCACCGTGGCAAAACCGCCGACATTGTTGCCGATGGCGGTGGCCAGCTCCTGATTGCCGCTGGCACTGGCATTCAGGGTCAGGGTATTGAGCGCGGCGGTCTGCGCCAGGGTCGCGGCCCCTGTCGTGCCCATTACCGTGCTGAGGGTCTTGGCACCGCTCAGCGCCGCGGCATCCACCGCATTTTGCAGGCGGGACTTGTTCACCAGCATATGGCCGCCATCCAGCGCCAGGGCCCCCATCAGCAGCATCGAGGCCAGGGCTATCACGACCAGGACGAGCATGGCTCCACGCTGTTGCCGTGGAAATGCACTCAATGGCTGTTGGATACGCGCGCTCATCATCAAGCCCTCATCGTTGGTTTATGTCGTACCCGATCATTTACAGCTGGGACTTCACAACGTTGACCTCGATCCCACGAATCACCGTGATCCCGCTGTCGCCGCTGGCACGACGCCGGACAATCGGCCGAACCACGGGAGGGGCAGGTACTTCCTGGATCATCGCGACCGGCTCGACCATCGCCGGTTGCTTCTGGTTGTCCAGCGGATTGCGCAGGGCCAGTTGCAGCTTGCCAGCCGCCATCCCCTTGACCAATTCCTCGGCCTGGAGGGGGGTCATTTCCAGGGTCACGGCACGCACAACCACCGGTTGGGTCTTGTCGGTACTGGCCGTCTGGTCCACTGCCAGCACCCGCAGGTCTTCCAGGATGGTCTTGGATTCGGCGTCGCCGGTATTGCCGGTCTGCCGGGTAGCCAGCACATCGACCCGGTTACCTGGCAACAGGAACCCACCCACGCCGACCACGTCGTCCACCCGGACCGAGATCGCACGCTTGGTAGGCTCGATCAGCGACGCCAGGGTGCTGCCGCCCAAGTGTTCGGCCAGACGCGCACCGCGCAGGATGTCGCCGCGCAACATGGAGAAGGTGGCGATCTTGCCCACGACCTTCTCGGTCGCGTCGAAAGCATCCTCGGGCACTGTCTCCTTGGGCATACGGACCAGCGCGACCTGCTGTGGCTCGACCATTTGCCCGAAAGCGATTTCCACGGTCGCCACCACCACGTTCTGCTGGTTATCGTCGGGGGTGGCATTGAGCCTTGCATTGAGCCAGCTGTTGGCCATCCATGCCGCGCCCAGGCCCAGAACCACGGACAGGGTCACCAGTGTGAAAGTACGAGAACTCATGTCGAAATCTCCTTACTCAAAGAAAGTCGAGCTGGACGAAGTAGCTGTGCCATGCCCACTCCAGTTCCAGGGTTGACAGGGGTCCGCTGGCGCCCAGATAACGCTGGCGATCGAGCGCCATGCTCAAGAGATCCCGTGGGTGGCAAGGCACCAGCGGCATGTTTTCAACGCCATAGAGTTCATCCAGGACGTAGCGCAACAGCAGCGGGTCGTATTGGATGTTCAGGCGCTCTGTCTCTTGAATCCAGATACGTTCGTACTCCTCGGGCTTGAGGTAGCCGAACTGCAGCTTGTAGCCAATCCGCCGCAGGAACGCCTCGTCGGCCAGTTCCAACGGGTTCAGGTTGGTGGAAAACACCAGGATCAGGTCGAACGGCAACTCGCAGTGCCGCCCGCCGCCGAGGTTGAGGAAATCGCGTTTCTCCTCCATCGGTACGATCCAGCGATTGAGCAATTCCGCGGGCGCCATGCGCTGGCGCCCCATGTCGTCGATGACGAACAGGCCATTGCTGGCCTTGAGCTGCAACGGTGCCTGGTATTGGCGAGTGAAGGGGTCGTAGCGGATATCCAACTGTTCCATGGTCAGCTCGCCGCCGGTGATGACGATCGGCCGTTCGCAGCACAGGAGCCGGCGGTCGATCCCTTCATTGAGCATCAGGCTGTACTGCGGATCGCCGACATCCAGGCGCCGGTGTACCTGGGGGTCGTAGATCTCGATCACCGCATCGTTGATCGCAATCGCATGGGGCACCCAGACGGACTCGGAAAACAGCCGGATCAAGCGACTGCTGACATAGGTCTTGCCCGTCCCCGCCGGCCCGTAAATCATGATGGCGCGCCCGGAATTCAGGGCCACGCCCAACTGATCGAGCATGTTCTGCGCCAGCACCATGGAGCCGAAGGAAGCCTGCATGTCCCGAGCGCTGATACGGCCATGGTGAATGGTCTGTACCTTGAGCAGCGAGCGGTAGGCGCTCACCGGAAAGGGCGCCGCGCCGATATAACCACTGCGCGACAAGGCATCGCGGGCAGCATTGCGGCCGCGCTCGGTCAGCCCGTAGCGCAAGCCCTGGCCACCGGCTTGGCCGAGGATCTCGACCCGGTGATCCTGACGCAGGAAGGTCAGGACTTCTTCAATCACTGCTCCCGTCAGCGCCAGGCGCTCTACCAGTCGGGGCATGTCCAGTACACCCGCATCGTGCAAATGCTTGCAGACCAGGTCTCCCAGGAAATTGTCGGCCAGCCCGGTCTCAAGGATCGTGCGTGGCTGTGGAGCCAGTCGCTGCACTGCTTCCCGGTCATTGCCGGTCGGACGGCTGTTACTGATGGCGTACATAATGTTCTCCTGAGCTACTGGCCAAGGGGCAACCAGAGAAAGCTGGCCAATGTGCCGAGCAGGATCGCAACCGAATAGGGAAAGGGTTTGCCGGCCACTTCATCGTCCGCCGGCGAAAAATAGGCCCTGGCTCTCAAAATCTGCCAGTAGCGCCCCATGGTCTGTTGAACTTGACCACGTACCAACACAATCAGTACCCCGCACGCACCGCCGGCGATCAGGCTGAAAAACGCAGCCCAGAGGGCGTGCTGCGGAGTGAGAA
The DNA here is from genome assembly GCF_000282175.2 of Pseudomonas sp. GM17. Classification (NCBI taxonomy): domain Bacteria; kingdom Pseudomonadati; phylum Pseudomonadota; class Gammaproteobacteria; order Pseudomonadales; family Pseudomonadaceae; genus Pseudomonas; species Pseudomonas sp. GM17. The sequence continues at coordinate 5,919,573 of NZ_CP124732.1, forward strand.
AAGTGCCAACCATGGCCATGAGCTTGACGTCGCCGGCCGCCATCCCGCCAAAGGCGTACAGGGGGAGAAAAACGGCGAAACCGATCAACATGCCCAGCAGTCCATAACCAAACCCGATGACGCCTGAGGAGTAGACCTGGCCGGCAATCCCCAGCCCCAGCCCCAACAGCACCAAGAGGTTGGGAATACGGTGGCGACGAAGATCGCTCACCACCGCAATCCCCAGCAGTCCCAGCATCAATGCAACAACGAATAATTGCTCTTTGCCCATGACTGCAGCCCTCGGTGGAAGTTGGCGTTAGCAGACTTGCCCCTGGACAGCGCATCCCAGGCTGGTGATGGCAGTGGCCACGTTGCCGCCCAGGGTGATAAATGCAGCAACAGCGCCCAAAGTGATCAGGCCGCCGGCCACTGCATATTCCACAATGGTCAGGCCGTCTTCGTCTTTGGCGAACTTGATGATCGAAGTCTTGATCGTTTGCAGATTCATTTTCCCACCTCACTCAAGTGTTTTTATGTAAGAGCAGCACTGTCGTACTGCCTGGTTGAACATTAGTCAGGGAAGCATTGGAAGGGTTAGGAGATTTTTGCTGATCGTTAGGACTTTATTGCTGTTGTTGAAAGATGCAAAAAAGCACCAGGAACAACACAAGGAACAGATGATTTATCTAAGGAAGGAATAATTGAAGAGTCGCCTTGAAACAATCTCGCCGTCGATGCAAGACCGGCCTGAGCACTGGCCGACAAAGACAAAAGCCCCGACCATATTCGCTGCACCCAAACCATAGTGCGAAACGAAGTAAACCGGGGCTTCCATATCAGGATTTGATCTTCACGCGAGCAATACAGCGACGATACTCCTGAAGCTGGAAAGAGAATTTGCAGGCTGCGGCAGAGCGATGGAGCGGTGCTCGGCCAAAGGTCACTTTGACGATTTGAACTCGCTCGATAGCAAGACGGGAGCCATCCGTCATCTACTGTGCGCTGACTGCACATACCGATTGAGAAGGCTCCATCCTGTCCAGGCGGGTGCAGACAGAACAACGGCGGAAACACACATGCACCACAGGTACGGCCTCAGCCCGAGGGAAACCGCTCGTCGCAGCCAGACCCGAGAAGTCTGGCCGCGTACGAGCGACAAGCAGCTCCAGCCCAGGGCCGAGGATCCGGCACAACGGCTGTCGTCAGCACACCTGGCCCTGAACGGCACAACCCAGGCTGGTAATGGCGGTGGCCACGTTGCCCCCCAGAGTCACGAACGCGGCAACGGCGCCCAGGGTGATCAGGCCTCCGGCCACGGCGTATTCCACGATGGTCAGACCCTCTTCGTCCTTGATGAATGCCAGCACCGAGGTTTTGATTGTTTGCAGATTCATCTTGTTCACCTCATATAAGAAAAGTTGCTTTAAGGCGATCAGTATTTGTGCCGCCTGACTGAATCCTAGTCAGGGGCTAACACAAAGAGTTAGGAGTTTATTGTCGGTTTCTAGGACTTTTTTGCGCCCCTTGGCAAGACAGCAAAGAAACTCCAGTGAAACTAAACCTGGCAGATGGAATTTTTCAGAAAGGGAACTGTTCTCATATAACACTAAATTGATTCAGCTGTGCCCAGTGCTGCAAGAAAAGGCGATCGCAACAGCAAGGAGCTGCCTGTGACTCTTATCTCGCTGTCAGACATAGAAGGTAATCAAGAAAATCCATGAAGCGTTATCAGAACTTGATCCTTTGCCCGCAAAGCCCAGTGGCGATACTGACAGCCCAGGAAGTGACAGCGAGACACCAGGAAGGAATAAGGAAATGAAACCTGAGTCGGCCCAAAAACCCTTTCTTTTATGGTTCGACCTCACGCGCGACCGGTCCTCTGAAGAACTGATCGCGCTGTTTCGCCCAACCTGCGATTGCCGGGTGTCGACAGATGCGTCCCTGCCCGAAAAGGACACCCATCCTCTACCGGACATGATCTGCATGCACTATGACCGCCCGGACATGCCGGGGCTCAATCTGTTGCTGGAGATCAAACACAAGATTCCCTCCATTCCCATCGCCATGTTCACGGTGCAACACTCCGAAGAACTCGCCGTCTGGGCCATGCGCTCGCGTGTCTGGGAATACATGGTGCTCCCTCTCTCGAGTGCCGAGATCCGGCGCTTCCTGCATGCGCTGAAGCAACTCTACGAACTGCGCCACAGCAGCGGCCCCGGCAACAAGACGCTACAGATCGAACACGGCCCGTCCCTGCCGGACAGCATCCGACTGACCGTAGAGCACCAGAAACATCAGGCACTCAGCGATGTGCTGCTGTACATCGAGCAGAATTTTCGTGAAAGCATCGACCAGAAAGAGCTGGCTAAGCGTTGCGGCATGACCACGTTTCGCTTCAGCCGGCTGTTCAAGGAGGTCCATGGCCTGGGATTCATGGACTACATCCTGAGCAAACGCATGGATTGCGCCAAGAATCTGCTCGACAACAGCCAGATGCCCATCACCAGCATCGGCTATGAGGTCGGCTTCAAGGACCCGTCCTACTTTGCCCGCGCCTTCAAGCAATTCGCGGGCGCCAGCCCCAGCGAATACCGACAACGTCGAAGAATCCCGGAACGGGTAAAAAAAGAAGAGGTGGAACTGGAGCAAACGCTGTCACAGGTGATCGACAGCCTGCCGCTGCGTATCGAAGGTCGCTGAACAGGCCAATCCAGTGCGCCATTACATTTTCTGCAGGCAAAAAAAAACCCGAAAATCCTCACTTTCGTGGGCCTTTCGGATTTTAAATACTGCTAGAAAATGGTGGGTCGTGTGGGATTCGAACCTACGACCAATTGGTTAAAAGCCAACTGCTCTACCAACTGAGCTAACGACCCGCTGTGTGGTGGCGCGTATAATACTGATTTATAAAAAGAATTCAACACCCAATATGAAAAAAATCAAAAATAAGGTGTTGGATCGCTAACACCGGCCGCGGCAAAACCTTCTGCACGCAGACGGCAGCTGTCGCATTTGCCGCAGGCACGCCCTTGATCATCGGCCTGGTAGCAGGACACGGTCAGGCCGTAATCAACCCCGAGCTTGACGCCCGCCTTGACGATATCGGCCTTGCTCAGGTTCTGCAGCGGTGCCTGGATACGGAACCCCTGCCCCTCTACCCCGGCCTTGGTCGCCAGGTTGGCCATGCGCTCGAAGGCCTCGACAAACTCCGGACGGCAATCCGGATACCCCGAATAGTCCACGGCGTTGACGCCAATAAAGATGTCCCGCGCGCCCAGCACTTCCGCCCAGCCCAGTGCCAGGGACAGGAACACGGTGTTACGCGCCGGCACGTAGGTGATGGGGATCCCTTCGCTCGGAGCCTCGGGCACATCGATGGAGCTGTCAGTCAGCGCGGAGCCGCCGATACCGTTGAGGTTGAGGCCGATCACCTTGTGCTCCACCACACCCAGGTCGTGAGCGACACGTTCAGCCGCCTGCAACTCGGCGCGATGACGCTGGCCGTAATCGAAGCTCATGGTGTAGCAGCGATACCCTTCGGCGCGGGCTATGGCCACTACGGTGGCCGAGTCCAGACCGCCGGACAGCAGGATTACTGCACGCTTTTCAGTGGCAACTTGTTCATTCATATCAGCGCCCCGGCTCGTCATTCCAAAGGTATTTATGCAGCTGCAATTGCAGGCGCACCGGCAGGTTGTCCGCAACGATCCAGTCCGCCAGATCGCGCGCATTCAGGTCGTGATGGCTCGGCGAGAACAGCACCTCGCCCGCCCGCCGTTCCAGACCATACTGGATCAGCTTGGAAACCGCCCAGTCATAGTCCTCGCGGGAACAGATAACAAACTTGACCTGATCGTTCGGCGTCAGCAGTTCGATGTTTTCGTAACGATTGCGCTGAGCTTCCTGCGACCCCGGCGTCTTCAGGTCGAGCACTCGACTGACACGCGGATCGACCGCGGAAATATCCAGGGCTCCGCTGGTTTCCAGCGAGACTTCGTAACCGGCGTCACACAGCTGCTTGAGCAAGGGAATGGCATTAGGCTGCGCCAGAGGCTCGCCACCGGTCACACAGACATAACGCGGGCGGAAACCGGCGACCTGCTCGAGAATGCTCTCGAGGGTGCGGATGCTGCCACCGCTGAAGGCGTAGGCACTGTCGCAGTATTGGCAACGCAGCGGACAACCGGTCAGGCGCACAAATACCGTGGGCAGGCCGGCAGTCCGAGTTTCACCCTGCAACGAGTAGAAAACTTCGGTAATTCTCAATGTGTCTTGCATAGTCGCCACGGGCGTAACAGCTAAACAGGCTGTCCGCCTCCGTCAGGCACCTCGAGGAATCCCGCAAACACGGTAATCCCAGGAAGCGTGTTTCATAAAAAGGGCATGGATTCTAACGAAAAAACCCGCGGCAAGCGCGGGTTTCTTCAAAACAGCTCAAACTCGATTACATACGTTGCAGATCGCGCTGAGCCAGCTGGGCGGCGGAAGTACCCGGATATTGGGCCACCACCTGCTGCAGAATGCCCTTGACCTTGTCAGTGTGGCCCAGACGGCGCTCTACGTCAGCCAGCTTATACAGCGAATCCGGCACCTTGGCATGCTTCGGATACAGCTGGGAAACCTTGGCAAATGCCTGGCCGGCACCTTGCAGGTCGCCTTTGGCCAGGTTCACTTCGCCCAACCAGTACTGGGCATTACCCGCGTATTGGCTGTTTGGGTATTTGCGCAGGAACGCGGCGAAAGCCTGGCTGGCCTTGTCGAAATCCTTGGCCTTGATCAGGTCGAAGGCTGCTTCGTAATACAGCTTTTCCTTCGCCGGATCGCCCGGTTCACTGCTTGCCGCTGGAGCTTGCGAGGCAGCCCCGGCAGCTGCACCGGCGGCACTGGCATCGCCACCGGCAGAAGAATTATCAGGAGTCGCGGCAGGTGCACCGCCCGCTCCAATGCGTCGATCAAGATCCTGGTAACGCTCCAGGCTTTCCTGCTTCATACGCGCAATATCGTTTTGCAGTACTTCAATCACACCTTGCTGCCGAGCGATTTGATCCTGCATTTGCTGCAGTTGCTGGAACAGCTCGCCCTGTGCCGAGACAGGGGTCGAAACCCCTCCCCCGGCATAGGCGCCGTTCGTGCCATAACCCGCTGGCGGATAACTGCCTCCGCTATTGTTATAGCCCGAGTTGTTATCGACCACAGGAACCGCAGCCCACACCGAAAGCGGCGCGAGGCTGAGAGCCAAGACAGTTAGAGCACGACGGCACGTTCGCATGACGAATTACTTACGCAGTTCGACGCGACGGTTTTGAGCCCAGGACTGCTCGTCGTTGCCGGTAGCAACTGGACGCTCTTCGCCGTAGGAAACCAGTTCCAGCTGAGCTGGGGAAACGCCTTGCAGCACCAGGTAGCGCTGAACGGCTTTCGCACGACGCTCGCCCAGAGCCATGTTGTACTCACGAGTACCACGTTCGTCGGTGTTGCCTTCCAGAACAACGCGAGCGCCGTTTGCTTTCAGGTCTTTGGCGTGAACGTCCAGAGCGCGCATGGCTTCTGGCTTCAGGTCCGAGCTGTCGTATTCGAAGTAGAAGGTGGTGATTGCGCGCAGAGCAGCTTCTTCGCTCAGGGAGCCGTCAACTGCACCGGTATTAGCGCCGTAACCAGCGTTTGGATCAACAGCGCCTTCACCAGCGTTGTCGCCGCCTTTGGAGGAGCAACCTACAGCTACAGCCATGGCCAGAGCCAGCGCAGCAAACTTACCAAACTTCAGCATTTCCATCGTGAAACTCCTAATGAACCCCAGTGTGTTAAGTAAAACGTAAAGCGCCGCGTCAGTTCAGGTAAGGGGACCAGGACGGTTCTCTGACTTCGCCTTGAGCGGTAGGAAGCGGGAGCCTCACGCGTCCATTAATGGACACGAGCATCAAGACTCCCCGGCCCTGCTGGCGGGTGGCGTAGATTACCATGGTGCCGTTGGGCGCAACAGTAGGCGACTCATCAAGTGTGCTGTCGGTAAGGATTTTTACGTTGCCACGCTGCAAATCCTGAGCAGCTACCTTGAAGTTTGTGAAGCCGTCCTGCCGGTGAATCATGACCAGGGTTTTTTCATCCGCGGACAGTTTCGGGTTGGCGTTGTAGTTGCCCACGAAAGTCACCCGTTCCGCACCGCCACCACCGGCACTGGTCTTGTAGATCTGTGGCTTGCCACCACGGTCCGAGGTGAAGTAGATGGTCGAACCATCCTTGCCCCAGAACGGTTCGGTGTTGATGCCAGGCCCCGCGGTCACACGCGAGATCTGACGCGAACCCAGGTTCATCACATAGATGTCCGGGTTGCCGTCCTTGGACAGCACGAACGCCAGGCGCTGGCCGTCCGGCGACCAGGCAGGCGCGCCGTTCAGGCCTTCGAAGTTGGTGATCTGCTCGCGACGGCCAGTGTCGATGTGCTGAACGAAGATGCGCGGGCGCTTCTGTTCGAACGACACATAGGCAATGCGCTTGCCATCCGGCGCGAAACGCGGCGATAGGATCGGCTCACGGGATTGCAGCAGGGTCACCGCGCGCGCGCCGTCATAGTCGGAACGTTGCAGGGTGTAGCGCGTGTTCTTCTCGGAGAAACGCTCTGCCGTGACGTACAGCATGCGGGTCGAGAAGGCGCCCTTGATACCGGTGAGCTTTTCGAACGACTGGTCGGAGATGTAGTGAGCCATGTCGCGCAACTGGTCGACGCTGCCCGAGACGCTGCCGGTCAGCACTTGCTGTTCGGTGGCGACGTTGAACAGGGCGTATTGCACCTGCAGGCGACCGCCCGCCGGGACAATGCTGCCGACCATGATGTACTGGGCGCCCAGGGCCTTCCAGTCACGGTAGATGACTTCGCTGGCCTGGGTCGGCAGGCTGATCATGTTCTGCTTTGGAATCGGCGAGTAGTAACCCGAATTGCGCAGGTCGTTGCCGATGATTTCCGCCATGTCGTCGGGCAGCACGCTGCCCCCTTGCCAACCGAATGGCACTACGGCGATTGGCGTGGCCCGGTCACTGCCACTGGTGACCAGAATGTTCTTTTCATCCGCTGTCGCTATCCCTGCCATACAGCAAATAACGACAAGCAATCCTCGAAGAAGGTTTCTCACAAGGCTAGATCCTCAGGTGTGAATGTCATCTTGAATGAACGATACGGAGCGAAATCGCTCGGCTTCATTCCCTGCATTTCTGTCAAACGTCCAATGTTCTTGACCGCAGCTACCGCCGAGGCATCGAACGGACCATCGCCGCTGGACTTGGCCACCGACACGGAAGTCACCGTACCATCCGGCAACATGCCGATTTGCAGCACGACAGTCATGTTGTTGCGCGCCGAAGGAGGACGAGCCCAGCCTTCCGCCGCACGAGCACGAATCAGATCGTCGAAACTGCCCGCGACTTCATCGCCCTGCTCGTCCGCCAAGGCCTGCTGACGCTGCGGCGTGTCGGAAAGCAAATCAGCCAGGGCCTGGGCCTTTTTATCTTCGGCGGATTTACGCGCTGCTTCCTGAGCCTTTTTCTTGGCTGCGTCGGCGGCGGCTTTCTTCTTCGCGTCCTCGGCGACCTTCTTCTTCGCCTCGTCCGCTTCAGCTTTCTTCTTGGCGTCTTCCGCGGCTTTCTTCTTCGCGTCTTCGACTATCTTTTTCTTCGCCTCTTCAGCGGCCTTTTTCTTGGCCTCTTCTTCGGCGGCTTTCTTGGCTTCTTCTTCGGCTTTCTTCTTGGCTATATCAGCCAATTGTTTCTCTTCAGCCTTTTTCGCTTCCGCAGCCTTCTTCGCGTCGTCGGCTTTCTTGGCTTCATCAGCCTTCTTCGCCTCATCCGCTTTCTTGGCTTCGTCGGCCTTTTTCGCTTCCTCGGCTTTTTGAGCAGCCTCTTCTTTCTTTTGTTCCGCAGCCTTGACCGCTTCCTGCTCGACCTTTTTCTGCTCCATCTGCTCGACTTCGGTCTGGCGCGCGGCGGATTTCTTCGCCTCACCCGCAATCTTCTGATTGGTCTGGGTGGTCGCCTGACTTTTCGATTTCAGCTGATACAGGGTCGCCTGGACGATCGGCTTGGACGGCGGCAACTCCGGCGTCATGGCAAAACTGACGAACAGCATGCCGAACACCAGAACGTGCAGGGCAATTGCCCACACGCTAGGCCAGAAGTAGCTTTCCGAGGCGGACGGCTCTCGCTGTTGCTGCATCAGGGCGCCTCGGTAATCAAGCCAACGTTACCGACGCCGGCCTTCTGCAGTCCGCCCATGGCGCCCATGACGGCGCCGTAGTCGACGGACTTGTCGCCGCGAATGAACACCTGGGTATGTTTGCCGCCTTCATTGCCGGCGCGAATGATCTTGGTCACGGCGTCGGTCATCTGCGGCAAGGTCATGGCCTTGTCCATCTGCTTGTCGGTGTCGACTTCGCTGCCAAGGTTCCAGTAGTAGGTCTTGTCAGCCTTGATCGAAATGGTCAGGACCTGGGTGTTGTTGTCCTGCGGCAAGGCTTCGCTGGAAACCTTGGGCAGATCGACTTTCACGCCCTGATTGAGCATCGGCGCGGTCACCATGAAGATAACCAGCAGTACCAACATCACGTCGATGTAGGGCACCACGTTCATCTCGGCAACCGGCTTGCGTTTGTGGCGAACTCGGGCCATGGGGATTTACCTGCTCACTCTTCGCTGGTGTGCACTTTACGGTGCAGGATCGCCTGGAACTCGTCGGCGAAGGTGTAGTAACGGCTGATCAGGGTCTCGCCACGGGCCGCAAAGCGGTTGTAGGCGATAACGGCCGGGATCGCGGCAAACAGGCCGATCGCGGTGGCGATCAGGGCTTCGGCGATACCCGGCGCAACGGTCGCCAGAGTCGCCTGCTGGGCGCTGGCCAGGCCGCGGAAGGAGTTCATGATCCCCCAGACGGTACCGAACAGACCGATATACGGGCTGACCGAACCGACAGTGGCGAGGAATGGCAGGCTCTGCTCGAGCTTCTCTTCTTCTCGGGAGATCGCGACACGCATGGCACGCGCGACACCCTCCATGACCGCCTCGGGATCAACGCCCGACTGCTGGCGCAGGCGCGAGAATTCCTTGAAGCCGGCACGGAAGATCTGCTCCACGCCCGAATCAGGGTCCGGGTTGCTGCCCGCCTGACGGTACAGCTTGGACAGGTCGATACCCGACCAGAAGCGCTCTTCGAAGCTCTCCAAGGCGCGTCGACCGGCACGCAGCAGGTTGCTGCGCTGAAAGATCATGATCCATGAGGTCACCGATGCGGCTACCAGGGTCAGCATTACCAACTGCACAACGATGCTGGCATTGCTGACCAGGCTCCACATGGAGGAATGGTCGACGACGTTAGCTTCCACGCTTTATCTCCTGCTCTGAGTGTGTACCCGCGCCGCTCACGCCGGCAAAGGCCGCACGTAGAGCTTCGGGAATGGCCCGGGGTTTCAAATTGTCGGTGCGCACACAGGCCACCAGAAACTGCCCTTCGCAGAGCAGTGCATTATCCGTGGCTCGCCTGACCTGCTGTTTGAAGCGCAGGCTGGCCCGGTTCAATTCGATGACTTCTGCACTTACCAGAAGCTCGTCGTCCAGTCGCGCCGGCGCGTGGTAGCGCGCTTCGCTGGAATGCACGACGAACAACAGGTTCTCCCCTGCCAGCTGCGATTGGGCAAAGCCCAGATCTCGTAGCCGTTCGGTTCGAGCCCGTTCCATAAACTTAAGGTAATTAACGTAATACACGATGCCGCCGGCATCGGTGTCTTCGTAATAAACGCGACAACGATGTGCGAACGACTCAAGCCCGTTTTGCGCGCGCATACTCTAGTGCTTACTCCTCAGGTTGCCAATCCGGCCGGGCAACTGTTTTTCATTCTCGAACGGCTTTCTGGCGAAATAACGGCAATGCCAGCCCCCTAGGACCGCACAAGCTGCGAATAAATCGCTGCCCAAGCGGTTATTAATCGTCCATGGCATCGAGGAATTCGTCTACCACGGGCATCTCCCCCAATCGTGACGGGATGTTTAGACCGAAATGCAGATAGGCATGCCGGGTCACCACACGCCCGCGCGGCGTACGCATGATATAGCCTTGCTGGATCAGATAGGGTTCGAGCACGTCCTCGATGGTATGCCGCTCTTCGCTGATGGCGGCCGCCAGACTGTCGACCCCCACCGGCCCGCCGTCGAACTTCTCGATCATGGTCAGCAGCAGGCGCCGGTCCTGGTGGTCGAAGCCACGCTCGTCGACATCCAGCAGGTTCAGCGCCAGGTCGGCGATGGGCTTGGTGATATGCCCCTTGGCGCGAACCTCGGCAAAGTCCCGCACCCGACGCAACAAACGGTTGGCGATACGCGGCGTCCCGCGGGCACGCCGGGCGATTTCAAAGGCGCCGTCCGGGTCCAGCGGCAAGCCGAGAATACCGGCGGAGCGCCCGACAATGGTCGCCAGGTCGGCGGTGCTGTAGAACTCCAGGCGCTGGACGATACCGAAGCGATCGCGCAGCGGGTTGGTCAGCATACCCGCGCGGGTCGTCGCCCCCACTAGGGTGAACGGCGGCAAGTCGAGCTTGATCGAACGGGCCGCCGGCCCTTCGCCGATCATGATGTCCAGCTGGAAATCTTCCATGGCCGGGTACAGCACTTCCTCGACGATCGGCGACAAGCGATGGATTTCATCGATAAACAGCACGTCGTGCGGTTCGAGATTGGTCAGCAGCGCCGCCAGGTCCCCTGGGCGCTCCAGCACCGGCCCCGAGGTGCTCTTGATCGACACCCCCATTTCCTGGGCGATGATGTTGGCCAGCGTGGTCTTACCCAGGCCCGGCGGGCCGAAGATCAGGGTGTGGTCCAACGACTCGTTGCGCCCGCGGGCAGCCTGGATGAACAGCTCCATTTGCTCGCGCACCGTCGGCTGGCCGATGTATTCGGCCAGGCTGACGGGGCGAATCGCACGGTCCTGGACTTCCTCGCGCTCACGGGGGCCCGTGGCGGCGATCAGACGATCTGCTTCTATCACTTAAATCATTCCCTTCAGGGCGCGGCGAATCATGTCTTCACTGCTCAGGCCTTTTTCCTTGATCGCGGAAACGGCCTTGCTGGCTTCCTGCGGCTTGTAGCCCAGGGAGATCAGGGCGCTGACCGCATCGGTCTCGGCACTGGCCACCGGCATCGGCGCATCCGGCTGGTTCGGCACCAGGGCAAACATGCTCGGTACGGTTTCCCAGGCCTTGAAGCGGTCCTTGAGCTCGACCAGCAGGCGCTCCGCGGTCTTTTTACCGACCCCCGGCACCTTGGTCAGCGCCGAGGTGTCCTGCGCTTGCACGCAACGCACCAGCTCGTCGACCTCCAGGCTGGACATCAGCGCCAGCGCCAGTTTCGGCCCCACGCCATTGAGGCGAATCAGTTCGCGAAAGAAGTCCCGCTCGCGCTTGCTGGCAAAGCCATAGAGTAACTGGGCATCTTCACGCACGACCAAATGGGTGTGCAGGGTGAGCGGTTCACCGACCGACGGCAGGCGGTACAGGGTGGTCATGGGGACTTCCACCTCGTAACCCAGGCCGTTTACATCGAGAATCAGGTACGGCGGCTGTTTTTCAGCCAAGGTGCCGCGCAAGCGTCCAATCACGTTTCAGATCCTTAGCTCAGGCCAGATCAGCGGCCGGCGAGTCATAGAGCGAAGATCCGGGCCGGGCAGACAGGCGTGGGATGCTCCACTCATCAAATGTTTGCGCAGATGCTATCAGAGACGCAGGCGACCGCCACGACTGCGTGCGGTACCCAGGCCGTGGGGCAGCAGACTGGAACGGGTGTGGGCATGACAGATGGCAATCGCCAGGGCGTCCGAGGCGTCGATCTGCGGCTTGCTGGTCAACTTGAGCAAGTGCATGACCATCATTTGCACTTGTTCCTTGTTGGCCCCACCGGTGCCCGCGACGGCCTGCTTGACCTGAGTGGCGGTGTATTCGGCGATTTCCAGGCTCTCCTCGGCTCCCGCCACGATGGCCGCGCCACGGGCCTGACCCAGTTTCAGGGCCGAATCGGCATTACGCGCCATGAACACCTTTTCAATGCCCATGGTCACCGGACCGTAGGTCTGAATGACCTCGCGAACCCCGCGATAGACGATTTGCAGCCGCTCATGCAGCTCGCCGGCGCCCGTGCGAATACAGCCCGAAGCCACGTACACGCAGCCACGCCCGGTATCACGTACCACGCCGTAACCGGTGATGCGCGAACCCGGGTCGATACCAAGAATAAGAGTCATAACGCCTGCAAAGAGAAAATTCGGTTGCCTAAGGTAACGCCGGGAGAAGCCGGAAAAACAAAAAATCGCAGCCTTCGACAGCTCCCCTACAGGTACAGCGTAACCCTGTGTGTAAAGGGGGGAAACCGCCGAAGGCTGCGATCTTTTATCGCGCTATCAGCCGAGTTGCTCGGCAACCGACTGGGGAATATCCGCGTTGGAGTAGACGTTCTGCACGTCGTCCAGGTCTTCGAGCATGTCGATCAGCTTGAGGATCTTCTCGGCGCCTTCCAGATCCAGTTCGGCACTGGTGGTCGGCTGCATGACGATTTCCGCGTCATCGCCCTTGAAACCGGCCTCTTCGAGCGCGTTACGCACCGCATAGAAGCCAGTGAACGAGGTAAACACATCGATCGAGCCGTCTTCGTGAACGACCACGTCATCGGCGTCGGCTTCCAGCGCCGCATCGGTCAGTGCGTCCTCATCGACGCCCGGCGCGAAGCTGATCTGCCCCTTGCGTTCGAACAGATACGCCACCGAACCGTCGGTACCAAGATTGCCGCCACATTTACTGAACGCATGGCGCACGGCCGCGGCGGTACGGTTGCGGTTGTCGGTCATGCATTCGACCATCACCGCCACGCCGCCCGGGCCATAACCCTCATAGGTCAGCTCTTCGACGTTGTCGGCCTCGGTCGCACCGGCACCACGGGCGATGGCGCGATCGATGATGTCGCGGCTCATGTTGGCGCCCAGGGCTTTGTCCAGGGCCAGGCGCAGACGCGGGTTGGAACCCGGCTCGCCACCGCCCTGACGAGCAGCAACCGTCAGCTCACGGATCCACTTGGTGAAGATCTTGCCTCTCTTGGCATCCTGACGCTCTTTGCGGTGCTTGATGTTCGCCCACTTGGAATGACCTGCCATAACGCGCTCCAAATTCTCTTTGAAACATTGCCCGCACGCCTGTAACAGCGGGCGGGCAACAAATATCTCGACCCAATAGAAAAAGGCGCATCCGCAGATGCGCCTTCAGGCCGGCCTTACTCAGCCTTTGGCTGTTCGCGCAAACGGATGTGCAGTTCGCGCAGCGCCTTGGCGTCGACCAGGCCAGGAGCCTGGGTCATCACGCAAGCGGCGCTCTGGGTTTTCGGGAAGGCGATCACTTCACGGATCGACTGGGCGCCGGTCATCAGCATCACCAGGCGGTCCAGGCCGAACGCCAGGCCACCGTGCGGCGGCGCGCCGTACTTCAGGGCGTCCAGCAGGAAGCCGAACTTCTCTTCCTGCTCCGCTTCATCGATGCCCAGCAGACGGAAGACCGCCTGTTGCATTTCCTTGCGGTGGATACGGATCGAACCGCCACCCAGCTCGGTGCCGTTGAGCACCATGTCGTAGGCACGGGACAGCGCGGTCGCCGGGTTGGCTTCCAGTTCTTCCGGCGAGCATTTCGGCGCGGTGAACGGGTGGTGCAAGGCGGTGAAGCTGCCGTCGTCGTTCTCTTCGAACATCGGGAAATCGACAACCCACATCGGCGCCCATTCGCAGGTCAGCAGGTTCAGGTCGTGACCGAGCTTGATCCGCAGCGCGCCCAGGGCCTCGCTGACGATCTTGGCCTTGTCGGCGCCGAAGAACACGATGTCGCCGTCAACCGCACCCACGCGATCGAGGATCACATTCAGGTTGGCTTCCGGGATGTTCTTGACGATTGGCGACTGCAGACCGTCAACGCCATTGGCGCGCTCGTTGACCTTGATGTAGGCCAGGCCCTTGGCACCGTAGATGCCGACGAACTTGGTGTAATCGTCGATCTGCTTGCGCGGCATGCTCGCCCCGCCAGGAACGCGCAAGGCGGCGATACGGCATTTCGGATCGTTGGCCGGACCGCTGAACACCTTGAATTCCACGTCCTTGAGCTGGTCGGCAACATCCACCAGCTCCAGCGGGTTACGCAGGTCCGGCTTGTCGGAACCGTAGCGACGCATGGCTTCTTCAAAGGTCATGTGCGGGAATTCGCCGAATTCCAGATCCAGCACTTCCTTGAACAGGTTGCGGATCATGCCTTCGGTCAGGCCCATGATGTCTTTTTCATCGAGGAAGCTGGTTTCGATGTCGATCTGAGTGAACTCAGGCTGACGGTCGGCACGCAGGTCTTCGTCGCGGAAGCATTTGGCGATCTGGTAGTAGCGGTCGAAGCCGGCGACCATCAGCAGCTGCTTGAACAGCTGTGGCGATTGCGGCAGAGCGAAGAAGCTGCCGGCGTGGGTACGGCTCGGCACCAGATAGTCACGCGCGCCTTCAGGGGTGGCACGGGTCAGGATCGGGGTTTCGACGTCGAGGAAACCGTTCTCGTCCAGGTAGCGACGGATGCTGGTGGTCATGCGCGAGCGCAGACGCAGCTTCTCGGCCATTTCCGGACGGCGCAGGTCGATGAAGCGATAGCGCAGGCGGGTTTCTTCGCCCACGTCGGAGTATTCGTTGAGCGGGAACGGTGGGGTTTCCGCTTCGTTCAACACTTCCAGCTGGTAGCCCAGGACTTCGATCATGCCCGAAGCCATGTTGGCGTTGCCGGCACCGGCCGGACGCAGGCGCACCTTGCCGGTGATCTTGACCACGTATTCGCTGCGCACGCGGTCGGCGGCGGCGAAGGTTTCAGCGCGGTCCGGGTCGAACACCACCTGGGCCAGACCTTCACGATCACGGATATCGAGGAAGATCACCCCGCCATGGTCGCGACGACGGTGGACCCATCCGCAAAGGGTGACTTCCTGACCTTCCAGGCTTTCGTTCAGTTGGCCGCAATAATGGCTGCGCATCATGGTAGTGGTTTCACTTCTCGTAATTCGAAATTCGATGGGAGGCCTTGCGCACCTCGGGGTACCGGATAATGCAAGAGCTCGCGCGTGTCGTTCAACTTAATCAGCTTTGTCGCCACCGGCCAGGTTCTTCTTGGCGCCGGTTTTGAAGTCGGTCTCATACCAGCCCGAACCGCTGAGGCGGAAACCTGGCATGGACAGCATTTTTTTCAGCTCGGGCGCCTGGCAGGCAGGGCAATCGACCAACGCAGGCGCGCTGATCTTTTGAATGGCTTCCAGCTGATGACCACAGGAAGCACATTGGTAGTCGTACATGGGCATGAGAGCGTCTCGGCGTACTTAACGTCTGGCTTAACCCGTGCCGAGGCCCGGGTTATATAGCAAAGGGCGGGATTATATCCATTAAATCGGCCCTGTGCAGCCGTATGACGGCGCCGATAGACCACCGCCCGCCGAAACAAAGCCAGCTTCCCGCTGCCATACCCCACTCATCGGCCTGAGGACGAACAGCCATGATCGGACGACAAGTCGCGCCCCATAAAGGCAAATGGCGCCGATAACGGCGCCATTCGGTCTGCGGGACTATTGCTCGCTCAACAGCGAGCGCAGCATCCACGCGGTTTTCTCATGCACCTGCATCCGCTGGGTCAGCAAGTCTGCGGTGGGCTCGTCGCTGACCTTGTCGATGATCGGGAAAATGCCACGGGCAGTACGGGTCACAGCTTCCTGCCCCGCCACCAGTTGCTTAATCATCTCATCGGCGCTTGGCACACCCTCTTCTTCCTTGATCGAAGAAAGACGCGCGTAGATGGAATAGGCACCCGGCGCCGGGAACCCCAGGGCGCGGATACGCTCGGCAATCAGGTCCACCGCCAGCGCCAGTTCGTTGTACTGCTCCTCGAACATCAGATGCAGCGTGCGGAATTGCGGCCCCGTGACGTTCCAGTGGAAATTATGGGTCTTCAGATAAAGCACATAAGTATCTGAAAGCAGGCGAGAGAGCCCCTCCACGATGGATTTGCGATCTTCTGCGCCGATACCGATATCGATTGCCATGTCTATCTCCGTTAGCACATTGAATTCAACAGGTCAGGTACCGGACCACTCTAGCAAGACTGCTCTGCACCCGCAGCCCGGGATTGCCCGAGGCACTGCGACAGATTGCCCACCAAGCGGGCGACCAGTACCTGCAAGAAGGCCCTGGACAGTTGTGACCCGCCTGAAAAGCCGCCGTTCTACTTTTTTGGGGGCTGGCTCTCTAGAACAAGGCTTTGCCCGATAGTCCGGTATTCCCTCAGGACAATCAGGGCTTTCTCCCTCCTCCCGGCCACAGCGCCTGATTTGAGAAGGCCTGGGCTTTGCTGTTAAATAGAGGCCGTGTCGTTGTTGCCTATTTCTCGGCCTCAGCGCATAGGCTGATCCCGCGCACGTGCTCACCGCCTCCCATTGTTCAGAAGCGAACCGTGCACGCTCAGCTCTTCCTTGTGATCCGTCTTAACGTGAGTTCATTAAAATGTTGAAAATCGTCCACCTGCTAACGGGCGCAGCAGCCTTGCTGCTGTCCTTTATCCCTAGCCTGCGATCTGAAGCCGTTCCCTTCCTGCAACAACCCGATGCTCTTTACCTGGCCTTTTTCGGCCTGCTCAACCTGACACTGGCTCCGGTTATCCCCTACTGGAACAAAGGCCCGCGTCACCAACTGCAAAACCTGGTCAGCGCGCTCCTGGTGCTGGCGGTGGTCTTGCAGACCTTGACCCTGCTGGCACCAATGCCGGTTATCGCAGGTCAACCGGCTGTGCTGTTCAGCCTGCTGACCGCGGCGATCGCCGTTCTTCTGCACCTGGCCGTCAGCTTCTACAAATCGTCTCCCTCGGCCAATACCTCGCAAACCTATGACATGAGCAATCGCGATACCGGCACCGTCAAGTGGTTCAACACTTCGAAGGGTTTCGGCTTCATCTCTCGCGACTCCGGCGATGATATCTTCGTGCACTTCCGCGCCATCCGTGGCGAAGGTCACCGCGTCCTGGTGGAAGGCCAGCGCGTGGAGTTCTCCGTCATGAATCGCGACAAGGGCCTGCAAGCCGAAGACGTGATTGCGGCATTGCCGCGGCGCTGATTCACGCCCATAAAAAAACCGCGACGCAGCCATGCTGCTCGCGGTTTTTTATTGCCTGAACGGCAGGCCGCCCGATGCTCAGTAATGTGGTGGCGGAGCCTCTTCTTCGAATGACTCGAACTGCCCCACCATTTCCTCCTGACGCTTGAGCAAGGCGGCCATCTGCAATTGCAGACGTTCGACCACCCGCTGCTGCCCTACCAGCACGTCGTTCAGGGCTTGAATGGTGTCATCCTGAAAAGCCAATCGGCTTTCCAGATCGGTTACCCGCTCTTCCAGGTTCATGACTCAGCCCTCCAGAAACTTGAAATCATCGGTCAAGACCAGTCGTAACCGCTCACGAATCGCAGCCACCTGTTCGGCGTCGTAGGGCTTGGCAGGCAGCTTGCCCCACACCGGAGCAGGCCAGGCCGCATCGTCGCGCTTGCGAACGATAACGTGCATGTGCAACTGGCTGACGACATTACCCAGAGTCGCCACATTCAACTTGTCCGCATCGAACGAGTCTTTAAGCAACTCCGCCAGCGCCGTGGTTTCTCGCCATAGTTGCTGCTGGTCCGCGTCATCCAATTGAAACAACTCACTGATATCTTCCCGGCGCGGTACCAGGATGAACCACGGGTAATTGGAATCGTTGGACAACAGCAGCCGGCAAAGGGGGAAATCCCCAATGGGCAGTGTGTCTTGTTGAAGTCGTGGATCTAAAGCGAACACCGCGCGCACTCCCGCTCAGCTCATCAAGTTTCAGCTTAGCGAACGCCATGACCGGCTGCCCGCCAAGCGACAGAACGGCAGCATACCTGCGAAAGCTCTTGCGTTCATCGCTCTGCTGCGCAGATCCCGCCTCAACATTCATCCTCGATGCCACACGTCAGAGCGCCCCGGCCTGGAACATTTTCCAGCGGGCTGCACCACGACAGAACGAAGCTCATAAAAAACAAGGAGAAAACCACGAAAGCCCCCCTTGCCTGCGCATTCTTCCAGGGCCCGACGCCAGATGACGATTGAGCTGCATCAAGAAACTTTTGCACCAAAACCTCACAGTGCGTCTACGCTCAGTGCGTTAACCATCCGCCATCTACTCACTCAGCAGGGTGAACCGGTAACGTTTTGGAATGTCATGCGTTTTTTTCAGGGATCAACACCAGGAGGACAGGGAACGTCAAGCCCAAACAAAACGACCTTAAAACCACTGTTTTATGCGGTTTTTACAGCCAGAAGGGCTATCACCGAAAAAAACTCGGTGCCTTTGCGTTTTGTGCACGCTTGTTGCATTCACACCTACATTGTCCCAGGAGTAGCCATCGGAAAAGGCTTCTCCTGTGACTAATAACAATAGTGGCAAGGCTGCCCCATGGAGATTTGACTGCTTGACCAAAGTTCTTTTTGTTCCAGGTTCAAGCCTTCGAAAACAGCGCTGAAGTTGTCAGCCCGGGTACATGCGGACTGCGGATTTGCGACATTGATCGAGCATTTTGCGACAGGGTCGTAAAGAAGCTGAAAGGACTGATACGCAAGTATCGCCAACATTGTCGGCGTGATATAAGTTTGCGCCGACACAAAAAGAAAGAGCCGCCCAGATAATAAAACAGGTGGGACGGCAGTACTCTTCTAAAAACCAAAGGAGCAAATCACGATGCGCGTGATGAAGTGGAGCATGATCGCACTGGCAGTTGCAGCAGCCGCCAGTACTCAAGTGGCTACGGCCGCACCTTTTGTAAGTGACCAGTCTGAAGCCAAGGGCTTTGTTGAAGACGCAAAATTCGACGTACTGCTGCGTAACTATTACTTCAACCGTGACAACAAAGACCACAGCAACGATCAGAAAGACTGGACCCAGGGTATCTGGGGTAACTTCAGCTCCGGTTACACCCAGGGCACCGTAGGCGTCGGCGTCGATGCGTTCGGTTACCTGGCGATCAAACTGGACGGCGGCGACGGCACTGGCGGGACCGGCAACATGAGCCGCGACTCCGATGGCGACGTCAACAACAGCCAGGGCAAAGCAGGCGCTGCGGTCAAATTCCGCATCTCCAAAACCGAGTTGAAAGCTGGCGATATGCAGCCAAGCACCTCCCCGGTCTTCGCGGTCGGCGGTTCCCGTATCCTTCCTCAAACTGCCAGCGGTTTCCAACTGCAGAGCAGCGAGATCAAAAACCTTGATCTGGAAGGTGGTCACTTCTATTCGGCCACCAGCCAGGACTCCAACGCCCGTAACGGCAACTTGTATGCTAACTATGCCGGCATCGCATCCAACAGCATCGACTACTTCGGCGGCAAGTACGGCATCACCGACAACCTGAGTGCATCGCTCTACGGTGCCAAGCTGGAAGACATCTGGAACCAGTACTACGCCAACCTGAACTACACCATCCCGATGGGTGGCGATCAGTCGCTGAACCTGGACGGTAACATCTACCGCACCACCGATGCTGGTAGCGCCAAGGCTGGTGACATCAGCAACACCACGTTCTCCCTGGCAGCTGCTTTCTCGTTCCTGAAAGCACACACCATTACCGTCGCTTTCCAGAAGGTCAATGGTGATACTCCATTCGACTACATCGGTGTAGGTGGTCACGACACCTCCCGGCGCGGTGCCAACCGTGGCGGCGACTCGATCTTCCTCGCCAACTCCATCCAGTACTCTGACTTCAACGGCCCGAACGAGAAGTCCGCACAGATCCGTTACGATCTGAAAATGGCCGAGTACGGCGTTCCTGGTCTGAGCTTCATGACCCGTTATGTTAAAGGCTGGGACATCGACGGCACCGGTCTGGCTGACAACAGCGTGTACCGTAAAAACAACGGTGATCCGATTTACGGTGCCGATGGCAAACACAACGAGACCAACTTCGAAGCCAAGTACGTTGTTCAGTCTGGCCCGGCAAAAGATCTCTCCTTCCGCGTTCGTCAAGCTTGGCACTTCGCTAACAGCGACCAGGGTGAAGGCGATATCAAGGAGTTCCGCCTGATCGTCGACTACCCACTGTCGATCTTGTAATAGCGGTTACTTCGCGAGTAATAAAAAAGGCCCATCATTCGATGGGCCTTTTTATTGGGGCTGGCAGCTCGCTGAAGCTCCGGTTATCGACAGCTTATTGTTACAACCAGGTTTCAAATACTCTCCAGCGAATACCGCGTTAAAAGCCTGACCACTCGATCAGACTTTTAATCCCTATCCCCGTTACTGACTCAAACAGCCGCTTCCTGAACCACACGAATCACGCGCTGTGGAAACGGAATATCAATACCCGCTGCCTTCAAGCGATCACGGGACAACTCGTTGAAGCGGAACATCACATCCCAGTAGTCGGCAGTCTTCACCCAGACTCGCAAGGAAAGAGTAATGGCGCTGTCACCCAGCATGGAAACCACCGCCACCGGCTCCGGATCGGCCAGCACACGCTCGTCCTTGGCCAGGTCCAGCAGAACCTCACGGGCCTTTTGCAGGTCAGCCTCGTAGTTCACACCAACATCGAAGATCACTTTGCGGGTCAGCTGGCGGTTGTGGTTGGTGATGATGCCGTTGGACAGGTTGCCGTTTGGCACGATGACGGTCTTGTTGTCACCGGTACGCAGCACCGTGTGGAAGATCTGGATGCTGTCGACCGTGCCACTAATACCCTGGGCTTCGATCACGTCACCGATGCGGAAAGGACGGAACAGCAGGATCAGCACGCCACCGGCGAAGTTGGCCAGGCTGCCTTGCAAGGCCAGGCCGATGGCCAGGCCCGCCGCACCGATCGCGGCAACGAACGAAGTGGTTTCGACACCGATCATCGAGGCCACGCTGACAATCAGCAGCACCTTGAGAATGATGTTCGCCAGGCTGCTGATAAAACCCTGCAGGGCCTGGTCCGCATTACGCAGTGCCAGCAGCTTGCCGACCTTGTGCGTCAACCTGTTGATCAGCCACCAGCCGATGGCCAGCGTGATGACGGCCAGCAGTACCCGACTGCCGTATTCCATGATCATTGGAATCCAGGCTTGGGAAGCCTTGACCAGGTTGTCCACTTCAGCATTCAAATCCATCTATCTCTCCTGATTCCCGGCTGCCGGGCACACAAAAAACAAGGGCAGAACGAGTAGCTTTATAAAGGCTCAATCGTTTCTGCCCACTACTCGGGCCTCGGACGCCAATAAGCTCGCGAGGTTCCCGAAAAATCCCATCAGTCGCGGAAGTTGTTGAACTGCAGCGGCATGCCGAACTCTTTCGCCCGCAGGGCGGCGATGGCTTCCTGCAGATCGTCGCGCTTCTTGCCGGTCACCCGTACCTGCTCGCCCTGGATCGCAGCCTGGACCTTCAGCTTGGCGTCCTTGATGTGGGCAACGATCTTTTTCGCCAGCTCTTTGTCGATGCCTTCCTTGAGGGTGGCTTCCTGCTTCATCACCTTGCCCGAAGCGTAAGCGTCCTTGACCTCAAGGCACTGCACATCGATCTTGCGCTTGACCAGGGCCAGCTTGAGGATCTCGATCATCGCTTCCAGCTGGAATTCGGCTTCAGCGGTCAGGTTGACGGTGAGTTCCTTTTCCTTGAACTCGAAGCTGCCCTTGCCCTTCAAGTCATAGCGGCGGTCCAGTTCCTTGACGGCGTTTTCCACTGCGTTGGTGACTTCGTGTTTGTCCAGTTCGGATACCACGTCGAACGACGGCATGTAATTTCTCCAATAAAAAAAGGGGCGCAGCTCGATAAAGATGGAGCACGCCCGGTTTGCGGTTAAAATCCGGGCTCATTATAACGGGTCTTTCCCCTCCTTCACTGCGAGCCTCGCATGCGCCTGCCAAACCGAGCACCACGCTGATGTCGACGACCTGGCACATTCTGGGCGCAGGCAGCCTCGGCACCCTGTGGGCGACACGCCTGGCCCGGGCCGGCTTGCCGGTACGCCTGATCCTGCGCGATCAGGCCCGCCTGCAGGCCTACCAGGCCGCGGGTGGGCTGACGCTGGTGGAACAAGGGCAGGCCAGTTTTCACGCCATTCCCGGCGAGACGGTCGACAGCCCTGAGCCCATCACTCGGCTGCTGGTGGCCTGCAAGGCCTATGACGCGCAACAGGCCGTCAGCCAGCTAGTCTCGCGCCTGACGCCGGATGCCGAACTGATCCTGCTGCAGAACGGCCTGGGCAGCCAGGACGCCGTGGCCGCCCAAGTGCCGCAGGCCCGCTGCATTTATGCCTCGAGCACCGAAGGCGCCTTTCGCGATGGCGACTGGCGCGTGGTGTTCGCCGGCCACGGCTACACCTGGCTGGGGGACGCCAGCCACCCCACCGCGCCCTTCTGGCTCGACGACCTGAGCGCCAGCGGCATCCCCCATGAATGGAGCGCGGATATCCTGACCCGCCTCTGGCGCAAGCTGGCGCTCAACTGCGCAATCAACCCCCTGACGGTCCTGCACGACTGCCGCAACGGCGGCCTGCTGCAGCACCATTGCGAAGTGGCGATGCTGTGCGTCGAGCTGAGCGAACTGCTGGAACGTTGCGGCCAGCCCGCCGCGGCCGAGAACCTGCAGCAGGAAGTGGAGCGGGTGATCCAGGCGACCGCCGCCAACTACTCCTCCATGTACCAGGACGTTGCCAGTCGGCGCAGAACCGAAATCAGCTATTTATTGGGGCATGCCTGCGACGTTGCCGCCAGGCACCAGTTGCACCTGCCCAACCTCGGCCGCCTGCGCCGGCTATTGGTGGAACACCTGCAACAACGCGGATTGCCCAGCGACTGAGCAGCGGCTACGCTGCCCACGTGTTCATCTCTAGCGACGTCCCCGATGCCATTGCGCCAGCGCCTTGAAAACCTGCCGGTCGGCCAAAAACTGCTGGCCGCCTTGCTCGTCCTGCTGATTACCGTACTGCTGGTCGCCAACCTGACCTTCATCAGCGCCGCCTACTGGATCTCTCAGGAAAGCATGGCGCCGCAAGCCTTGCAGACCATCGGCCGACTGGTATCCAACCCGACCCTGGCCGCACAGGCGCTGGACTCGCCACAAAACGCCGAGAAGCTGCTCAACGAACTTAACAGCTACTCTCCCCTGCGCGCCGCAGCGATCTATGACGGCAAGGGCACGCGCCTGGCCCAGTTGCAACATGGCGAACGCCTGAACCTGCCGGAGCGCTATCGGCATATCGAAGCCTGGCAACTGACCGAATTTCGCAGCAACCAGATCATTACCCTGCCCCGCGCCGGCCAGCCCCCCGGTCACCTGTTGCTGGTGGCCAGCAGTGAGCTGCCGATGGCCTTCTACACCGGCACCCTGACCGCGAGCCTGGGCATCCTGATCTTCAGCGTGCTGCTGTGGCTGATCATTGCCCGGCAGATCAAACGGCTGATCACCCAACCCATCCATCAGTTGGAAGAACTGTCCCGGCAGGTGACACGCGAGGAAAACTATTCCCTGCGCGCCGCCCGTGGCAACCACGATGAAATCGGCAGCCTGGCCGAGGCCTTCAACACCATGCTGTCGCGCATCGAAGCGCGAGAACAGCAACTCAAGCGGGCCCGCGACGACTCCCAGGCGGCCTATGACCAGGCCCAGGGACTGGCCGAGGAAACCCGCCACACCAACCGCAAGCTGGAGCTGGAAGTCCAGGTGCGCAGCAAGATCGAAAAGAAACTCACCGGCTTTCAGAACTACCTCAACAGCATCATCGACTCGATGCCCTCGGCGCTGATCGCCCTGGACGAGCAGCTCTATGTCACCCAATGGAACCAGGAGGCCAGCGCCCTCTCCGGCACCCGCCTGGACGAAGCGCTGAATCAGCCGATCTTCCTCGCCTTCGAACCGCTCAAGCCGTTCCTGCCGCAACTCAAGGAAACCGTGGAGCAACATACGGTCACCAAGGTCGAGCGGGTCACCTGGGTCAAGGACGACGAAGCCCGGCATTACGCCCTGACCTTCTACCCGCTGATGGGCGGTGCCGGGCGCGGCGTGGTGATCCGGATCGACGACATCACCCAGCGCCTGTCCCTGGAAGAAATGATGGTGCAGTCGGAAAAAATGCTCTCCGTGGGCGGCCTGGCCGCCGGCATGGCCCACGAAATCAACAACCCGCTGGGGGCCATCCTGCACAACGTGCAGAACATTCGCCGGCGCCTGTCCCCCGAGCTGCCGAAGAATCAGGAACATGCCGAGCAGATTGGCATCGAGCTGGAAACCGTCAACCATTACCTGCAGAGCCGCGAAGTGCCGCAACTGCTCGATGGCATTCAGCAGGCTGGTGCCCGGGCGGCGAAGATCGTGACCCATATGCTCAGTTTCAGCCGGCGCAGCAACCGGCAGATGGCGCCCTGCGACCTGCCGGCATTGATCGACCAGGCCGTGGAGATTGCCGGCAACGACTTCGACCTGGCCATAGGCTTCGACTTCAAGGGCCAGGCCATCATCCGCCAGTTCGACCCGCAACTGGGGCCGGTGCCCGGCACCGCCAACGAACTGGAGCAGGTACTGCTCAACCTGCTGAAAAACGCCGCCCAGGCCATTCACCAGCGCGTGGATGACAGCGAACCCGGGCGCATTATCCTGCGCACCCGGCTGAACCCGCCCTGGGCGGAAATCCAGGTCGAGGACAACGGCATCGGCATGAGCGAAAACGTGCGCAAACGCACCTTCGAGCCGTTCTTCACCACCAAGGAAATCGGCCAGGGCACCGGCCTTGGGCTTTCGGTCTCTTACTTCATCATCACCAACAATCACAAAGGCCAGATGGAAGTGCAGTCGACGCAGGGCCAGGGCACTTGCTTCACCTTGCGTTTGCCATTGGCGGGCAGTCAGCCGCCACCACTGGAACATCCCCCACTGGAGAGGTAAGCATGGGCTTTCGCTTGTCGAAGATTTACACCCGCACCGGCGACAAAGGCGAAACCGGGCTGGGTGACGGGCGCCGGGTTCCCAAGGACCATCCGCGGGTCGAGGCCATCGGAGAAGTCGATACGCTGAACAGCCAGCTGGGGCTGCTCCTGGCCGGGCTGATCGAACAATGCACCGAGCATCCCGGCCTGCAGGAACTGATCGACGTCCTGGCGCCTTGCCAGCACCGCCTCTTCGACCTGGGTGGCGAGTTGGCCATGCCGGTGTATCAGGCACTGAATATCGCGGAAGTCGAACGCCTGGAAGCGGCCATCGATACCTGGAACGAAGAGTTGGGACCGCTGGAGAACTTCATCTTGCCGGGCGGTTCAGCCTTGATTGCCCAGGCCCATGTCTGTCGCAGCCTGGCGCGCAGTGCCGAGCGACGCTGCCAGCATCTGAATGCCGTGGAACCGCTGGAGGGGGTCGGCCTGGCCTACATCAATCGCCTGTCCGACCTGCTGTTCGTGGCGGCGCGCCTGATTGCCAAGCGCCAGGGGATTGCCGAGATTCTCTGGCAAGCGGCGGCCAAACCCGAATAGCGGGCGTTTTCCTGTTGATCGCGAGCCAGCTCGCCCCTGCGGCTCATGCAGGAACGAACTGGCTAGAGCCTGACCTCAGGGCCAGAACGCGCGAATCCCCGCCACCCCTTGCGCACCAGCCTGCCAGGCCTGCTCGCGCTGATCCGGACCGACGCCGCCCAGCAGGTACACCGGCTTGTTGAAGCTGCTGATCAGTCGGGCGGCCTGCTCCCAACCCAGTGGCTGCGCCTCAGGGTGGGTCTGGGTCGGCTGGACCGGCGACAGCGTCACGAAGTCCACATCCATCTGCTGTGCCAGGGACAACTCTTCAGCGTCATGGCAAGACGCCGCCAGCCAGCGCTCCTTGCCAAAGGGACGTCCGGCGCTGGCGTATTTGCGCAGCTGCGCCGAAGTGATATGCCAGCCCGCCGAGGGGAAATCCCCCAACCATTCGAACGGCCCCTTGAGCATCAATTGTGCCTTGCCCGCACACAGGCCGACCGCATCCACCGCCAGGTCGCGGTATTGCGGGTCGTAGCCATTGGGCGCGCGTAGCTGGATCAACTTGCTGCCACCGGCAATGGCCTTCTGCATGCCCCGCAACAGCGCCGGTGTTTCCAGGCCTTCCGGGGTGATCAGGTAGTCGCTCGGCAAGCGCGCCGCCGCCACGATCGGCTGGTTGGCCGCAGGGAACTCGTAGTTCTCCAGCTCACGGGCCGTGACCCAGGCCAAAGGCTGGCCCTCGGCGCCGTGGGGTTCGCCGGTAAAGGCGCACACTTCCCAGACATCCAGCAACACCTGCTTGTCCGGGTAATCGTGCTGCACCTTGATCAACGGCCGCGCCTGGGACACCAGAATGCCCAGCTCCTCCTGCAGCTCACGGGTCAACGCCGCTTCCACCGCCTCGTCCGCTTCGACCTTGCCGCCGGGAAACTCCCAGAGGCCGCCCTGATGCTGGGTATCGGCACGTCGGGCAATCAGGATCCTGCCGTCGGCATCACGGATAACGGCCGCCGCCACATGTACTCGTTTCACCGCACTGCTTCCTCTAAACCGGCTTTCTGCCAGGCCTTGAAGGCTGGCCATTGATAGATCGTTTCAACATAGGCGGCATCGACAGCCGGCAGCGCCACCCGATAGGTGCGCAGGCGCACGGCGATTGGCGCAAAAAAGGCGTCCGCCAGGCTGACCCGACCAAACAGGAAAGGCCCTGGCTCGGTCGCAGCCATGCGACATTCGGCCCATAACGCCAGCATCCGTTCGATATCGGCCTGGGCCTCGGGCGGCATGGGTGAAAGCGCGGCATCACGGCTCAGGTCGAACGGCAGGTTGCCGCGCAAGCCGAAAAAGCCGCTGTGCATCTGCGCGCAGGCGGAGCGGGCCTGGGCACGGGCGGCCACATCCCGCGGCCAGAGCTCGGCTTCGGGAAAACGCTCGACCAGGTATTCGGCAATCGCCAGGGAGTCGGCAATGGTGCCGTGCTCGGTCTTCAGCAACGGGACTTTGCCGGTTGGCGAATGCTTGAGAATCAGCTCGCGGGTATCGGGCTGGTTCAGCTTGATCAGTTCTTCGGTGTAAGTCGCGCCGGCCAGCTCAAGCGCCAGGGCGGCGCGCAGCGACCAGGAGGAATAGAGTTTGTCGCCGATGATCAGGTGAAGATTCATGTCGGGCACCTTTCAGAGGAGATGGAGGCCCGGGGCCTCCATCGCGAGCGGACTCGCTCCTACACGTGATGCGTCGCGTCCATGTAGAAGCGAGTAGCGGTGTATCAGGTACGGTATTCCGCGTTGATTTTCACGTACTCGTGGGACAGGTCGGTGGTCCAGATGATTTCGCTGCAATCACCGCGTCCCAGCTCGATGCGAATGGTGATTTCTTCCTGCTGCATCACCGCCGCACCCTGGGCTTCGGTGTAGCTGGCGGCACGCGCGCCACGGCTGGCGATACACACCTCACCGAGGAAAACGTCGATCTTGCTCACATCCAGGTCCGGCACGCCGGCACGACCGACAGCGGCCAGGATACGCCCCCAATTCGGGTCGGACGCGAACAGCGCGGTCTTGATCAGCGGCGAGTGGGCCACGGTGTAGCCGACATCCAGGCACTCCTGGTGATTGCCACCGCCGTTGACTTCGACCGTGACGAACTTGGTCGCGCCTTCACCGTCACGCACGATGGCCTGGGCCACTTCCATGCACACGTCGAACACCGCCTGCTTCAGCGCGGCGAACAGCGAGCCGCTGGCCTCGGTGATTTCCGGCAGGGCTGCCTGGCCGGTGGCGATCAGCATGCAGCAGTCGTTGGTGGAGGTATCGCCGTCGATGGTGATGCGGTTGAACGACTTGTTGGCGCCATCCAGCAGCAGGTTCTGCAGCACTTCACGGGAGACTTTGGCGTCGGTGGCGATGTAGCCGAGCATGGTCGCCATGTTCGGACGAATCATGCCCGCGCCCTTGCTGATGCCAGTGACGGTGATGGTCACGCCATCGTGCTGGAACTGACGGCTGGCACCCTTGGGCAGGGTGTCAGTGGTCATGATGCCCGTGGCGGCGGCGGCCCAGTTGTCCACGGACAGGTCATCCAGTGCGGCCTGCAGCGCGCCTTCGATCTTCTCGACCGGCAGCGGCTCGCCGATGACCCCGGTGGAGTACGGCAGTACGGCGCTGGCATCGACACCAGCCAGCTCGGCCAGCTTGGCGCAAGTGCGGGTCGCGGCGGCCAGGCCTGGCTCACCGGTGCCGGCGTTGGCGTTACCGGTGTTGGTCAGCAGGTAACGCACAGGGCCTTGCACGCGCTGCTTGGCCAGGATCACCGGAGCGGCGCAGAACGCGTTCAAGGTGAACACACCGGCCACCGTAGAGCCCTCGGCACAGCGCATGACCACAACATCCTTGCGCCCCGTGCGCTTGATGCCCGCCGAAGCGATACCAAGTTCAAAACCGGCAACCGGGTGCAACGTTGGCAAAGGACCAAGACCAACAGCCATGAATGCGCTCCTCTTTAACCTGATGTGTGCACCGCCATCGCAAAAGGCAGTGCGGCGAATGGAAAAACGCCGCGACGGCTGATGCCGGTCGCGGCGCGGGTATTTCAGTGTCTGGCGAAAATCTTAGTTGATCTGGCCGTGACAGTGTTTGTACTTCTTGCCCGAACCGCAGTAGCACAGTTCGTTGCGGCCCAGTTTCTGCTCGTTGCGTACCGGAGCCGAAGCCAGGGCCACGTCGACATCGACGCCCTCTTCCAGCGCTTCTGGCTGCTCCAGGCCCGGGGCTTCGGCATGTTCGAACTGCATGCGCTGGGCCAGTGCCTCGGCTTCCTGGCGCAGGCGCGCCTCTTCCTCGACCGGGTCCTCGCGGCGAACCTGAACGTGCGACAGCACGCGGATCGAGTCGCGCTTGATGGAATCCAGCAGCTCGGAGAACAGGGTGAAGGACTCGCGCTTGTATTCCTGTTTCGGGTTCTTCTGCGCATAACCACGCAGGTGAATACCGTGACGCAGGTGATCCATGGTCGACAGGTGGTCTTTCCACAGGTCGTCCAGGACGCGCAGAACGATTTGTTTCTCGAAGGTGCGTAGTGCTTCGGCACCGGCCTGGTCTTCTTTCTCGTTGTACGCCGCCACCAGCTCGTTGAGCAGTTTCTCGCGCAGGGTTTCTTCGTACAGGTGATCGTCTTCGTCGAGCCATTGCTGGATCGGCAGGGTCACACCGAAGTCGCTTTGCAGCGCAGCTTCCAGACCGGCCACGTCCCACTGCTCAGGCAGAGATTGTGGAGGAATGTGCGCGCTGACGGTGGCGTTGAGCACGTCCTGGCGGAAGTCGGAGATGGTCTCGCCGATGTTGTCCGCGGCCAGCAACGTGTTACGCATGTGATAGATCACTTTACGCTGTTCGTTGTTGACGTCGTCGAACTCGAGCAGTTGCTTGCGAATGTCGAAGTTGCGGCCTTCTACCTTGCGCTGGGCCTTTTCGATCGCGTTGGTCACCATGCGGTGCTCGATCGCTTCGCCGGACTGCATGCCCAGGGCCTTCATGAAGTTCTTCACCCGGTCGGAGGCGAAAATGCGCATCAGGCTGTCTTCCAGGGACAGGTAGAAACGGCTGGAACCGGCGTCGCCCTGACGACCGGCGCGACCACGCAGCTGGTTGTCGATACGGCGCGATTCATGACGCTCGGACGCGATTACCTGCAGTCCGCCGGACTCCAGCACTTGCTGGTGGCGCTTCTGCCAGTCGGCCTTGATCTGGGCAATCTGCTCAGGAGTCGGGTTTTCCAGGGAGGCAACTTCGACTTCCCAGTTACCGCCCAGCAGGATGTCGGTACCACGACCGGCCATGTTGGTGGCGATGGTCAGGGCGCCCGGACGACCGGCCTGGGCAATGATTTCCGCTTCTTTTTCGTGGAACTTGGCGTTCAGGACCTTGTGCTCGATGCCTTCCTTCTGGAGCAGGTTGGACATGTGCTCGGAAGTTTCGATGGTCGCGGTGCCCACCAGAACCGGACGGCCCTGGGTCATGCATTCCTTGATGTCGTTGATGATCGCGGCGTATTTCTCGTCCGCGGTCAGGAACACCAGGTCGTTGTAGTCTTTACGAGCCAGCGGCTTGTTCGGCGGGATGACCATCACCTGCAGGCCGTAGATCTGATGGAACTCGAAGGCTTCGGTGTCCGCGGTACCGGTCATGCCGGACAGCTTGGTGTACAGACGGAAGTAGTTCTGGAAGGTGGTCGACGCCAGGGTCTGGCTTTCGGCCTGGATGTTGAGGTTTTCCTTGGCTTCGATGGCCTGGTGCAGGCCCTCGGACAGACGGCGACCCGGCATGGTACGACCGGTGTGTTCGTCCACCAGGACCACCTGGCCATCCTGGACGATGTATTCGACGTTGCGGTTGAACAGCTTGTGTGCGCGCAGACCGGCATAGACGTGGGTCAGCAGGCCCAGGTTGTGCGCCGAGTACAGGCTCTCGCCTTCCGCCAGCAGGCCGACCTGGGTCAGCATCTCTTCGATGAACTGGTGACCGGCTTCGTTGAGTTCGACCTGACGGGTCTTCTCGTCGACGGTGAAGTGACCGGCCTTGGTGACCTCGCCTTCCACTTCCTCGACGTGCAGCTCAAGGCGCGGGATCAGCTTGTTGATTTCGGTGTACAGGCGGGAACTGTCTTCAGCCTGGCCGGAGATGATCAGCGGGGTACGGGCCTCGTCGATCAGGATCGAGTCGACTTCGTCGATCACGGCAAAATTGAGCTCACGCTGGAACTTGTCTTCCATGCTGAAAGCCATGTTGTCGCGCAGGTAGTCGAAACCGAATTCGTTGTTGGTGCCGTAGGTGATGTCGGCGGCGTAGGCGGCACGCTTCTCTTCCGGCGGCTGGAACGGCGTGACCACGCCGACCGTCAGGCCGAGGAATTCATAGAGCGGGCGCATCCAGTTGGCGTCGCGGCGGGCCAGATAGTCGTTCACCGTGACCACGTGTACGCCCTTGCCGGACAGCGCGTTGAGGTAAACGCCCAGTGTTGCCACCAGGGTCTTGCCTTCACCGGTACGCATTTCGGCGATCTTGCCTTCATGCAAGGTCATGCCGCCGATCAACTGTACGTCGAAGTGGCGCATACCCATGACCCGCTTGCCGGCTTCGCGGGCGACCGCAAAGGCTTCGGGAAGCAGTTTGTCGAGGGTTTCACCTTTGGCTATGCGAGCCTTGAACTCTTCGGTCTTGGCGCGCAACTGATCGTCCGAAAGGGCCACCATTTGCTCTTCGAAGGCATTGACGATCTGTACCGTCTTGAGCATGCGTTTGACTTCACGCTCGTTCTTGCTTCCAAAAAGTTTCTTTAACAAAGGCGCAAACATATCGGCAGGATCTTCCACACATAGGGATGGAGGGCGGCCCCGTGAGTCGCCCGTGCAGCCCTCATGGCCGCATGCGAACGAGCATTCTACCCGGAAACGATGGTGAGGAAAGTGGCGTTATTCCACGATGCTGGTACAGCGCTGTGACGGGGCTCACTTACAATAAGGCCTTTTGCGCCAGTTTCAACCCGGACGAGTACGAAGTTAACCATTGATTTAATGGATAAAGCGCAGCCGCAGCGATGAACGAGGTCCGGCCAGCGCTTTCTGCTACCATGGCGGCTCTGTAACTTCAGGTGTCTGATCATGGCATTTCGCCCTCTTACGGCCAGAGCACCCGCCGTACTCCTTCGCGAAGCCAAGCCTCTCAAAGCCATACTCGGCCACGCCCAGCGCCTGGCGCATTTGCAGCGTCTGCTGGAAAGCCAGCTGCAACCGGCCGCGCGCGAGCACTGCCATGTCGCCTCCTGGCGTGAAGGCAGCCTGCTACTGATCGTCACCGACGGCCACTGGGCAACGCGCCTGCGTTATCAGCAAAAACGCCTGCAACGTCAGCTTTTGGAGTTCAATGAGTTCAACAATCTGACGCGGATTCTGTTCAAAGTGCAGCCTCCCACCGTGCAACGCGGCGCAGCCGGCCACACCATGGACCTATCGAGCAACGCCGCCGAGACCATTCAGGCCACCGCCGACGGCATCACCGATCCCAACCTGCGCGCTGCCCTGGAGCGCCTGGCCAGCCACGCCAAACCACGGGCGTAACTGGCCAGCCGCCGATCAGCGGCGCTTGCTGCCCCCCAGTAGAGACCCCATCAACCCGCGCACCAGTTGCCGGCCCAACTGATTGGCGGCCTGACGCATGGCGGACTTCAGGGCCTGACCGGCGGCAGTGCCGAGGAACTCGCCGGCCCGATCGGTAAAGCTCGGCTCCTCCGCGGCCGGTTTGCCCGGCGCAGCCTCGGCCTCTGGTGCCAGGCCCTTGCGCCCCATCAGCACTTCATAGGCCGACTCGCGGTCGACCGGTTTGTCATAGCGGCCGACCAACGGTGAACTGTTGATCAGCGCGGTACGTTCGGCCTCGGTCAGCGGCCCGATGCGCGATTGCGGCGGTGCCACCAGCACTCGCTGGACCATCTCCGGCGTGCCTTTTTCCTGCAGGGTACCGACCAGCGCCTCGCCGATCCCCAGCTCGGTCAACACCGACAGCGCATCGAACGCCGGGTTCGGCCGGAAGCCGTCCGCCACCGCGCGCAAGGACTTCTGTTCCTTGGCGGTGAAGGCCCGCAAGCCGTGCTGGACGCGCAGCCCCAGTTGCGCCAGCACGTCGTCTGGCAAGTCGCCTGGCGACTGGGTGACGAAGTACACACCCACGCCTTTGGAGCGAATCAGCCGCACCACCTGTTCCAGCCGGTCCTGCAACGCCTTGGGCGTGCCGGCGAACAGCAGGTGGGCCTCGTCAAAAAACAGCGCCAGCAGCGGCTTTTCCGCATCGCCGCGCTCCGGCAGTTGCTCGAACAGCTCGGCCAGCAGCCACAACAGGAAGGTCGCATAGACCTTGGGCGCCTCGTGCACCAGGCGACTGGCGTCGAGCAGATGGATCCGCCCGCGCCCGTCACTGGCCGGCTGCAGGATGTCTTCCAGTTGCAGGGCCGGCTCGCCGAACAGGGCTTCGGCGCCCTGCTGTTCCAGAGTCGCCAGGCGCCGCAACAGGGCCTGGCTGGAGCCGGTGGTCATCAGCGCCGCGTCATCCCCCAGCAACTGCGGGTTGTCCTTGAGGTGGTTGAGCAACGCCTTGAGGTCTTTCAGGTCGAGCAGCAACAGCCCTTCGCGGTCAGCCACCTTGAATGCCGCGTACAACGCCGATTGCTGGCTGTCGGTCAGTTCCAGCAGGCTGCCCAGTAACAGCGGGCCCATTTCGCTCAGGGTAGTGCGCAGCGGGTGCCCGGACTGCCCGTGAATGTCCCACAACGTGACCGGATAAGCCTGGGGCTTGTGGTTCAGCCACGGCATCCCGGCAATACGTTCGGCGACCTTGCCCTGGGGATTGCCCGCGGCGCCCAAGCCACACAGGTCACCCTTGATGTCCGCGGCGAACACCGCGACACCGGCATCGCTGAACGCTTCCGCCAGTCGCTGCAATGTGACGGTTTTCCCTGTCCCGGTAGCGCCTGCCACCAGCCCGTGACGGTTTGCCAGGCGCATGGCCTGGGCAATCGGTTGCCCCGCGAGATCGGCACCGATAACGAGTTGCGATGAATCCGGCATTTTGTCACCCATGGTTAATCTTTAGCCTTGACCGGCCGATAGATCAGAAAAGACTGAAAAATAGTTCAGATAATTCCCCAAGGAGAGGTGGAAATATCAACTTACTTTCAACCCCGCCCATTTTGCGCGCTTTTATAAGAGCACGCTCGTGACATTAAGACCTAGCGGACACCACAAGCCATGAACAAAAACCTGCGCTTCAGCCATAAAATCCTGCTTGCCGCCGCCCTCATCGTTATTGCCGCCTTCGCTTCCTTCACGCTGTACAACGACTACTTACAGCGCAACGCGATCCGCGAAGACCTGGACAATTACCTGCATGAAATGGGCGATGTGACCGCCAGCAACATCCAAACCTGGCTCACCGGGCGCATCCTATTGATCGAAAACCTGGCGCAAAACCTGGCGATCGACCCGCAATCGACCAAGGTGGCCAGCCTGCTCGAACAGAAGGCCCTGACCTCGACCTTCATGGCCTCCTACCTGGGCGATGCCAGCGGCAGCTTCACCATCCGCCCGGACGCGAAGATGCCCGACGGCTTCGACCCGCGCGTTCGTCCCTGGTACAAGGGCGCCGAAAGCAGCAGCGGCTCGACCCTCACCGAACCCTATATAGATGCAGCCACCGGCCAGTTGATCATTTCCGTCGCCACCGCCTCGCGTAATGGCGGGCAGAGCATCGGCGTGGTGGGCGGCGACCTGAGCCTGCAAACCCTGATCGAAACCCTCAACGCCCTGGATTTCGACGGCATGGGCTATGCCTTCCTGGTCAGCGCCGACGGCAAGATCCTGGTGCACCCGGACAAGGCGCTGGTGATGAAGAGCCTGAGCGAGGCCTACCCACAGAACACGCCACGCATCAACGGCGATTTCAGCGAAATCGAAGTCGAGGGCAAGACGCGCATCGTCACCTTCACCCCGATCAAGGGCCTGCCATCGGTGAACTGGTACATCGGCCTGTCCGTGGACAAGGACAAGGCGTTCTCGATGCTCAGCGAGTTCCGCACTTCGGCCATCATTGCCACCGTTATCGCCGTGGCCATCATCATCGCCCTGCTGGGCATGCTGATCCGGGTGCTGATGCAGCCCCTGCATGTCATGACCCGCGCCATGCAGGACATCGCCGACGGCGAAGGCGACCTGACCCGCCGCCTGACCATCCAGAACCAGGATGAATTCGGCATCCTCGGCACCGCGTTCAACCGCTTCGTGGAGCGCATCCACGGTTCGATCCGCGAAGTCTCGTCGGCCACCGAGCACGTCAACGAAGTCGCCCTGCGCGTGGTCAGTGCCTCCAATTCGTCGATGCTCAATTCCGACGAGCAGGCCAGCCGCACCAACAGCGTGGCCGCGGCGATCAATCAGCTCGGCGCCGCCGCCCAGGAAATCGCCCGCAACGCCGCCCAGGCCTCGCAACAGGCCAGCGACGCGCGCAACCTGGCCGAGGACGGCCAGCAAGTGGTGGACCGCAGCATCCTGGCGATGAACCAGCTGTCGGACATGATCAGCGCCTCCAGCAGCAACATCGAAACCCTCAACAGCAAGACCGTGAACATCGGGCAGATCCTCGAAGTCATCACCAGCATCTCCCAGCAGACCAACCTGCTGGCCCTCAACGCGGCCATCGAGGCGGCGCGGGCGGGCGAAGCCGGGCGCGGCTTCGCCGTGGTTGCCGACGAGGTGCGCAACCTGGCCCACCGCACCCAGGAATCGGCGCAACAGGTGCAGACCATGATCGAGGAGCTGCAGGTCGGCGCCCGCGAGTCGGTCAGCACCATGAGCAACAGCCAGCGCCATAGCCAGGACAGCGTGGAGATCGCCAACCAGGCCGGCGAACGCCTGAACAGCGTGACCCAGCGCATCGGCGAGATCGACGGCATGAACCAGTCGGTCGCCACCGCGACCGAGGAACAGACCTCGGTGGTGGAGTCGATCAACATGGACATCACCGAGATCAACACCCTGAACCAGGAAGGGGTGGAAAATCTGCAGTCGACCCTGCGCGCCTGTTCCGACCTGGAGCAGCAGGCCGCACGCCTGAAACAACTAGTCGGCAGCTTCCGTATCTGATCCCTTCAGCCATCCGGTGCCTGGGCAAAACCCAGGCACCGGACTGCCGACAATCCCTCCCGCATCCGCAGCAAACCGTTCATCCAGGCACATCGCCAACCGCCACGGCATCCCGACCGAACATCTATCCTTGATAAGGGTCAACCCTAGGGAGAACACCGGATCGGAGGGATGATCATCGTGCATATCGCTGACATAACCATGTTCTACGCCCCTGCCAGCGGTGGCGTGCGCACTTATCTGGACGCCAAGCATCGTCGCCTGGGACGCCAACCAGGAATCCGCCACAGTTTGCTGATCCCCGGGGCCCACTTCAGCGAACGCGACGGCATCTATAAAGTCCCCGCTCCCGCCCTGCCCTTTGGCAAGGGCTACCGTTTCCCCCTGCGCCTGGGGCCCTGGCGCAATATTCTCCATGACCTGCAACCGGACCTGATCGAAGTCGGCGACCCTTACCTCACCGCCTGGGCGGCCCTGGATGCGCGGCGCCAGCTGGACGTACCTGTGATCGGCTTTTATCACTCGGACCTGCCGCTGCTGGTCAGCAACCGCATGGGCCCCTGGTTCACCCCGAATGTCGAGGCCTACGTGCGCAAGCTGTACGGCAACTTCGACCGGGTCCTGGCCCCCAGCCAGGTCATGGCCGACAAACTGATCGGCCTGGGCGTGCGCAACGTCTATGTGCAGCCGCTGGGCGTCGACCTGCAGACCTTCCACCCGAGTCATCGCGACCCCGGCCTGCGCACCGAACTGGGGATTGCCGAAGACAGCCGCCTGCTGATCTTTGCCGGTCGCGGTTCCAAGGAAAAGAACCTGCCGGTGTTGCTCAGCTGCATACAACGCCTGGGCAAGCGCTACCACCTGCTGCTGGTGGGCTCGGCCATGCCGACCGCCGTGCCGGAGAACGTCACGGTGATCGACGAGTTCTGCCCGGCCCCTCAGGTCGCCCGCCTGATGGCCAGCGCCGATGCCCTGGTCCATGCCGGGGATCAGGAAACCTTTGGCCTGGTGATCCTCGAAGCGATGGCCAGCGGTATTCCCGTGGTGGCGGTGGCCGCCGGGGCCTTCCAGGAAATCGTCACCGCGGAAGGCGGCTTGCTCTGTGCGCCGAATAATCCGCTGGCGATGGCCCATGCCGTGCAGGAGCTGTTCGCCCAGGGCTGCGCCGAGCGGGGCCAACGGGCGCGCCGCCATGTCGAACGTTATTACGCCTGGGATACGGTGGTCGCCAGCCTGCTGGAGCACTATCGCGCCGTGCTCGGCACCCAGCAGCCGATGCTGGCCCATGGTTGAGTCCGCCGGGGTGCCCAGCGTGCTGCTGGTATTGCACGATGTCGCGCCACAAACCTGGATCGACTACCAACCCTTCGTCGAAACCGTCGACGCCATGGGCAACGTGCCGATGACCTGGCTGGTGGTACCGGATTTTCACCGACACAACCCGCTCGATGCCCATCCCGGCTTTCGCCGGCTGCTCAGCGCGCGCCTGGAACGCGGCGACGAACTGGTGCTGCACGGTTACTTCCATTGCGACGAGGGTCCGCCACCACGCACCCCGTATGACTGGTTCATGCGTCGCGTGTACACCCATGAGGGTGAGTTCTACAGCCTCTCGGAAAACGCCGCCCTGGCACGCCTGCATGCCGGCCTGGAACTGTTCCAGCGTTACAACTGGCCCTTGCAAGGGTTCGTCGCCCCCGCCTGGCTCATGAGCCCGGGTACACGCCAGGCCCTGCGCCAACTGCCCCTGCGCTACACCAGCGGCCCGCAGCATCTGTACCGGCTGCCGGACTTCTCGCCGATTGCCGCCCCCGGCCTGGTGTGGAGCGCCCGCAGCGCCTGGCGCCGCAAAGCCTCCCGGCTGGTCAGCCTGCAACGCGAACGACACTGGCAGCAGGCATCGGTGATTCGCCTCGGCCTGCACCCGGTGGACATGCGTCACCCCGACTCACGCCAGTACTGGCTGGACACCCTCGAACGCCTGCTGGAGCAAGGACGCCAGCCGCTGACCAAGGCCGACTGGCTCGATACCCAGCCGCCAAGGGCACGCGGTACCCCATGAGCCGGGCGATCTGGCTGGCCATGGCCTTGTTGGCGGCGCTCCTGGTGCCGCTGCTGCTGGGCGGCGGCGAACTGTGGGGGCGGGTCCAGCGTTTTTCCCTGCCATTGCTGCTGGGCATGCTGAGCATGATTCTGCTGTGCTGGATCATCAATTCGCTGCGCCTGAGCCTGCTGCTGGGCCGACATCGCGGCCGGCTGGGACGCTGGAAGAGTCTCGCGGTGGTGATGTCCACCGAGTTCGCCATGTGCGCCACGCCCGGCGGCAGTGGCGGCCCCCTGACCTTGATGGCCCTGCTGGCGCGTAACGGCGTGCGCCCGGCTCGCGGCAGCGCGGTGTTTGCCATGGATCAATTGAGCGACCTGCTGTTCTTCCTCTGCGCGCTGCTGGGGATCCTGTTCTACGCGCTGTTCCAGAACCTCAGCCAGCATCTGGAATGGCTGCTGGCCCTCAGCAGCCTTTCGCTGTTCGGCGGGTTATGCATCTGCCTGGCGATAGCTCGCTACCACCGTCGCCTGATCCTGCTCAGCGGCCATCTGCTTGCGCCCTTCAAGATTCGCCCCGCGACCCGTCGGCGCCGGGCGCGCAAATGGCTGCATTTCCTCAAGGCCTTCGGCGATAGCCTGAAACTGCCCTGGCAGACCCTGACGGGGGTCTTTGCCCTGACCTGCATGCATTGGGCGCTGCGCTACAGCGTGCTGTACCTGGCGTTGCGCGGGCTGGGGGTGGACCTGCAATGGGCCTGGACCTTTCTGATCCAGATGCTCGCCCTGAGCGCAGGGCAATTCAGCCTGCTGCCCGGCGGCGCGGGAGCGGCGGAGCTGACATCGGCGGCGCTGCTGGCGCCCATGGTGGGAAAATCGACGGCGGCCGCAGCCATCCTGATCTGGCGGGCCGTCACCTACTATTTCTATCTGCTGGCCGGCGGCCCGGTATTCCTGATGATGGTCGGGCGCCCCTTGCTGCGCACCCTGATGAAGCTCAAGCAGGCTTAGGCGGCTCTGTATCCGGGGCATCCTGCTGCAACTGCTGCCACAACTCGGCGGCGCCGGGAAACTCGGTGCCGTCCTCGGCGCTCATGTCGTCCGGGTCGTAACGGCTCAGGCAGCCCTCGCCGAGGGTGGCGGGTGCCTTGGATGTGGCTTTGTCCAGTGGATCACTCATCGGTCGATCCTCATGAAAAATCGCCGGACCTGGGGATTGGATGCCCGGGCCCGGCGGATTCGATCAGAGCGCTTTTAATCAGAACACTCTGAATCAGAACACGACAGTCTTGTTGCCGTGCACCAGCACGCGGTCTTCCAGGTGGTAGCGCAGGCCGCGGGCCAGGACCATCTTCTCGACGTCACGACCGAAACGCACCATGTCTTCAATGCTGTCGCTGTGGCTGACACGGACCACGTCCTGCTCGATGATCGGGCCGGCATCCAGCTCTTCGGTCACGTAGTGGCAGGTCGCGCCGATCAGCTTCACACCACGCAGGGAAGCCTGGTGGTAAGGCTTGGCGCCGACGAACGACGGCAGGAAGCTGTGGTGAATGTTGATCACCTTGTGCGCGTATTCGCTGCACAGTTCCGGCGGCAGGATCTGCATGTAGCGCGCCAGCACCACCACTTCGGCGTCGTGCTGCTTGACCAGGCGCGAGACTTCGGCGAACGCCGGCTCCTTGTCCTGAGGGTTGACCGGCACGTGGTAATAAGGAATCCCATGCCACTCGACCATGCTGCGCAAGTCGTCGTGGTTGGAAATCACACAGGAGATCTCGCAGTCGAGTTCGTCGCTGTGCCAGCGGTGCAACAGGTCCGCCAGGCAGTGGGACTCACGGCTGGCCATCAACACCACGCGCTTCTTCTGCGCGGTATCGGTGATGCGCCAGTCCATCGAGAACTCTTCGGCAATCGGCGCAAAGGCTTCACGAAAGGCTTCAAGGCCGAACGGCAAAGAGTCGGCACGTATTTCGTGACGCATGAAGAACCAGCCACTCAGGTCATCCGAGTGGTGACTGGCTTCGGTGATCCAGCCGTTGTGGGACGCCAGAAAGTTACTGACTTTGGCAACGATGCCAACGCGGTCCGGGCAGGAAATCACCAACCGAAAAGTGCGCATGAGGGGGAAACTCCAGAACTTCGCAAAGGCCGCCATTCTAGCGATTGCGCGACAAAACTGCAGTATTCGTGATGTCGGAATCCGATTCCTCTGAGCAGCCTGTAGGGCTCATGCCCGATGCGAGAGGGAAATCAGTCACACTTGGAAATAGTCCTATAACTTTGTGGGAAATAGTCGTGCGGACTCGTTCACAATATTTAACTCATCAATCAGGATCTTTGCTAAACACTCTAATCAAATTAAATAAAAGCTGGCTTTATTGTTTACTTGAGGAAACTGCCTGACTATTATTACGCCACTGTCACCTGCCACTCAGCACTCAACATAAGGCAATTCTCATGTCCCTGATCAACGAATACCGCGCCACAGAAGAAGCTATCAAAGAGCTGCAAGCCCGTTTGAAGAACCTGTCGCAAGACGACAAACTGCAAGCCGAGCTGGAATTCGAAGGCAAACTGCGCGCCCTGATGGGTGAATACTCCAAGTCCCTGCGCGACATCATCGCGCTGCTGGATCCGGACTCGAAAGTTAAGGCGCCACGTGTTGCCGCCAAAACTACCGGCACCAAGCGCGCACGCAAGGTCAAACAATACAAGAACCCGCACAACGGCGAAGTCATCGAAACCAAGGGCGGCAACCACAAAACCCTGAAAGAGTGGAAAGCCAAGTGGGGCGGCGACGTGGTCGAAGGCTGGGCAACCCTGCTGGGTTAAGCCGTACACCCGTCACAGAGGGATTTGCGACCTTATGAAAAAACGCCAGCTTGCTGGCGTTTTTTTATTTCCGGCAAATGCCCGGAATGTACTAAGCCGAACAATCAAAGCCCGAAACGCAGGGCCAGCGACCGGCTGTAATCCTGCCATTCATCCAGCACCTGACGCTGAATCGTTGTAGCGCTCAGCCGTAGTTCGTCAGCCGCTTGATTGAAACTTT
Organism: Pseudomonas sp. GM17; assembly: GCF_000282175.2. Taxonomy (NCBI): domain Bacteria; kingdom Pseudomonadati; phylum Pseudomonadota; class Gammaproteobacteria; order Pseudomonadales; family Pseudomonadaceae; genus Pseudomonas; species Pseudomonas sp. GM17. Next base: position 5,960,379 of record NZ_CP124732.1, read on the forward strand.
CCAGGGTATTGGGCGCTCCCCACTGCGGGTCGCACAGGCGCTGCTGACAGAATGACTTCCAGCGCTCTTGCTCCTCCCCGTTCAAGGTTTCAGGAAAGTTACGGGCGCGATAACGAAATAATAATTCAGGCAAACGTTCATCATCGAACGGCCATTGCTCTTGCCCTAAATGAAGCGGCTCGGCATTGCGCACTTGTTCGCATAAGCGTCGGTCGCGATCACCGATAAAACCGTCGTACAACTGCTGCTCGGGATCGACGCTGGGGGCAAAATCCTCGCTGGCATAAATTGCCGCAAGTTTATCCCGCCAAACTTCTTGTGCGTCACTTAGCCGCAGCGTCCGAGCCTTATATTCCGCCATGTCCAGTTGCAAACGCTGCTGGTCCTCGCCACGCAATACATTCAGCGGTGCGACGACCGGGCAGCGGTTGATATGGATCAGCTTCAACGGCACCGGCAACTCGCCTTCGGCCAGGTCTTCGCGGCGGGTATACAAACGCTGGCGCAGCGTCTCGGCGTCCAGGTCGAGCAATCCCTGTGGGTCCAGGTGCAGGTCACAGACAATCAGGGCGTTGCGGTTGCGCGGATGCCAGGCCAGCGGCAGGACCACGCCGACATAACTGCGCGCCGCGGAAAAGCGTCCGGAAATATGCACCAGCGGTTGCAACAGACGAACCTGGTCCATGACTTTCTGCTTGGTGCGCAACTGGAACAGCCATTCATACAACTTCGGCTGCTTGTCCCGAATCAACCTGGCCAGGGCAATAGTGGCGCGCACATCAGACAGCGCTTCGTGGGCATGCCCATGATCGATGCCATTGGCGGCGGTCAGGCGCTCCAGCTTCAGGGTCACCCGCCCCTCCTCGTCCCGCGGCCAGACAATTCCTTCCGGGCGCAAGGCATAGGCAGTGCGCACCACATCGATCAGGTCCCAGCGGCTGTTACCGCCTTGCCACTCGCGGGCATAAGGGTCGAAGAAATTCCGGTACAGGCTGTAGCGGGTCATCTCGTCGTCGAAGCGCAGGGTGTTGTAGCCGGCGCCACAAGTGCCCGGTGCCGCCAGCTGGGCGTGCACCCGGGTCATGAAATCGGCTTCGCTCAGCCCCTGTTCGGCCAGCCGGCCCGGGGTAATGCCGGTGATCATGCAGGCCGCTGGATGGGGCAGGATGTCGTCGCTGGGCTGACAGTAAAGATTGACCGGCTCGCCGATCTCGTTGAGTTCGAAGTCGGTGCGAATCCCCGCCACCTGCAACGGCCGATCGCAGCGCGGGTTGATGCCGGTGGTTTCGTAGTCGTACCAGAAGATGGAAGTCACGGGCTGTTCCTGAGCAAAAGACCGGCAAAGTCTAGGCGCTTGGCACCGGCCGCGGCCAGCCTTGTGATGATTCAAGGGTAACGGCGCACGTCACGCGGCACAGTTAATGATGTCGTTCGCCCCTCCGACACTGCTAGCATCAGGCGGTCATCCATCGCCACCAGGCCAGCCTCAAGTTGCCTATGCTCGAGACGACAGCACTGCCAGGGAAAGCATTGCCCCCGCCACTGGACACCCGCTACCAGGTCGAAACGCCAGAAGGCATCGACCTGCCGCTGCGGCCGGCGGGGCTGATGTCGCGCGCCCTGGCCTTTGCCATCGACCTGGGCTTTCGTGGCCTGATCCTCGGCATGCTGTTTATTGTCCTGGGGTTTCTCGGCCAGCTCGGCATGGGGCTGGGCTCGATCCTGCTGTTTCTGGTCAGTTGGTGGTACATGGTGCTGTTCGAGGTGTTGAATCAGGGCAGCTCGCCAGGCAAGCAGCTGATGGGCCTGCGGGTCGTGCAGGACGATGGCACACCTATCGGCTGGGGCCCTTCCCTGACCCGCAACCTGCTGCGTTTTGTCGACATGCTGCCGTTCGGTTATTGCCTCGGCGCCATCAGTTGCCTGCAGCACCCGACCTTCAAGCGCCTCGGCGACCTGGCGGCCGGCACCCTGGTGATCTACCGCGAGCAGCCGGTGGTTCGCCCGACCTTGCCGGCAGTGCCCGCCAGAACCGCCGCCTTCGCCCTGAGCCTGACTGAACAACGGGCCATCCTCAGCTTCGCCGAACGCCAGGAACAACTGTCCGCGGACCGGGTCCAGGAGCTGGCCGCACTACTCGCCGAGCCCCTGCATGTAACGCCCGCGCAGGCCCGTGACGAACTCAATGGCATTGCCCGCGGACTGCTGGGGCCGACATGAAACAGAGCCTGTTCGAAAACCGTCATCACGCCTTGTGGCAGCGCCTGCGCGAACAGCTCGAACAACTGGAACGCGGCCAGGCGACGCCCGAGACCCATGCCCGTTTTCCCGAGGATTACCGCCGCGTGTGCCAACACCTGTCCCTGGCCCAGGAACGCGGCTACAGCAGCTTCCTGGTCGACCCGTTGCAACAACTGGCGCTGCGCGGCCATCAGCAGCTCTATCGCCAACGCAGCCCGTTGGGCGCCCGGGTTCTGGGCTTTGTCCTGGCCGGTTTCCCGCAGTTGGTGCGCGAACAATGGCGCTTCGTCCTGGCCGCCAGCCTGGTGTTCTTTGGCAGCCTGCTGGGTATCGGCCTGCTGGTGTACCTGGTGCCCGAACTGATCTACAGCGTGGTCAGCCCGCAACAGGTGGCCGAAATGCAACGCCTCTACGATCCAGATGCCAGTCGCCTGGGCCGCCTCGCCAATCGGGCCGCCGGCGAAGACTGGATGATGTTCGGCTACTACATCATGAACAACATCGGCATCGCTTTTCAGACCTTTGCCAGCGGCCTGCTGTTTGGCCTGGGGAGCCTGTTCTTCCTGTTCTTCAACGGCCTGACCATCGGCGCGGTGGCCGGGCACCTGACCCAGATCGGCTATGGCGCCACCTTCTGGTCGTTTGTCGTCGGCCACAGTGCCTTCGAGCTCAGCGCCATCGCCCTGGCCGGCGCGGCGGGATTGAAAATGGGCTGGGCGCTGATCGCCCCCGGACGCCTGCCCCGCGGCGAAGCCTTGCTGCTGGCCGCGCGCACCAGCGTGCAGTTGATCTGCGGGGTCATCCTGTTCCTGCTGATCGCTGCCTTTATCGAAGCCTATTGGTCCTCCCTGACCTGGCCCGCGGCCTGGATCAAATACCTGGTCGGTGGCATCTGCTGGCTGCTGGTCCTGTCCTATCTGATATTCGCTGGACGCCGCCATGCGCCTGAGTGAAGCCAGCGTGGTGATTCGCCCGCGCACGACCTGGGAAGCCATGGACCTGGGAGTACTGCTGAGCCAGCGCCACCGACGCCTGCTGATGACCAGCTGGGCGCTGATCACCCTGCCGGTATTCGCCCTGCTCAGCCTGTTGCTCTGGGACTCGCCTACCCTCGCCCTGCTGCTGTTCTGGTGGCTCAAGCCGGCCTTCGAACGGCTGCCGCTGTACATCCTCGCCAAGGCCCTGTTCGGCGAAACCCCGACCTTGCGCCAGGCCCTGCGCCAATGGCCCAGGCTGCTCAAGCCGCAACTGCTGGCCAGCCTGACCTGGCGCCGCCTGAGCCTGAGCCGTAGTTTCATCATGCCCGTGGTGCAGCTCGAGGGCCTGAGTGGCGAGGCGCGCCAGCAACGGGTGCGGGTGCTGCAACAGCGCAATGCCGGGGCCGCGCACTGGCTGACCCTGATCGGCGTGCACCTGGAAGGCATCTTGTGGATCGGCCTGCTGGCGTTGTTCTATCTATTGCTGCCACAACAGATCGAGCTGGACTGGGACTGGCAGACGCTGATTGCCGCCGCCGAGCAGGATTGGCTCTGGCTCGAACACCTGACCAACGCTTTTTACGCGCTGGTCCTGATTGTCTGGGAGCCGGTGTACGTCGCCTGCGGCTTCAGCCTCTACCTCAATCGCCGCACGCTGCTGGAGGCCTGGGATATCGAACTGGTGCTGCGCCGCCTGCGGCAGCGCTTGAGTGGCGCCGCCCTGCTGCTGGTCCTGGGCAGCCTGAGCCTGCTACCCCTGGCGCCAGAGGCCTGGGCCGCCGAGCCGGCCACTGGCCCTGACAGCCCGCGCCTGCTGGATCAGCCGCTGACCAGCCAGGCCGCGAAAGACAGCATCAACCAGATCCTCGACCAGCCGCCCTTCAAGAACCCGCAGACCGTGACCCGTTACCGGTTCGACGAAGACAGCCCGAAAAGCGCTGAACAATCTGAGCTACCGGGCTGGCTCAAGGCCCTGACCGACCTGCTAGACAGCAGGGCCTTTGGCGCCGCGGCCAAGGCCCTGGAGATCCTGCTCTGGGCCCTGCTGCTGGGGGCGCTGGCCCTGCTGGTGTGGCGTCATCGTCAGTGGTTACGGGCCTTTGTCGGCCGCCGTCCGCTGCCGGGCAAGTTACCCGCGCGAGCCGCTCCGCACCAGCTGTTCGGCCTGGACCTCAGCCCCGACGCCTTGCCCGAGGATGTCGCCGCCGCTGCCGAGGCACTCTGGCCACAGCAGCCACGCGAAGCCCTCGGGCTGTTGTACCGCGCGCTGCTGAGCCGGCTCCTGCATGACTTCCGCCTGCCGTTGAAACCGGCGGACACCGAGGGCCAGGTCCTCGAGCTGATCAAGGCTTTGCAGTTGCCCCAGCTGCAGGCGTTCAGCAACAGCCTGACCCAGCACTGGCAGAACCTGGCCTACGGTCATCGCCTGCCTCCCGCGCAATTGAAGCAGGAACTGTGCGATGGCTGGCGCACCCTGTTCGGCCCGGGAGCCCCACGATGAACCGGCGCCTGCTGCCGCTGCTCGCGCTACTGGTCGCTGGCCTGCTCGGCAGCTTGCTGCTGTACCTCTACCTCAACGCCAGGCCCTACCAGGAAACCATCGATCACGGCCCCTCCCCGCAAGCCCGCGCCAACCCATACCTGGCGGCGGAAATGTTCCTGCGCCAGCGCGGTTTGCAGGTTCACCACGCCAACGGCCTGGAGGTGCTGCCGACCCTCAAGCCGCAGCAGAACAGCCTGTTGCTGCTGGGCGAGCGCTCGAACATGACGCCGCAGCAGGTCGAGCAACTGCTGGACTGGGCCCGGGCCGGCGGGCGCCTGCTGTTCGTCGCCGAAGCACTGTGGAACAAAGAGGCCGGACGCAGTGGCGACCTGTTGCTCGATCGCCTGCACCTGCGCCAGTTTCTCAGCAAGGACCTCAAAGCCTCGCCGCCAGGCGCCGGCAAAGAGCCCTACCCGAAACTGACCAAGCTCTACCTGGAAGACGAAGATGCGCCGGCCTATATCGGTTTCGACACCGACTTCCACCTGGAAGACCCGGACAACCTCGCCCAGTCCTGGGCCAACAGCGCCCGGGCCACCCACATGATGCAACTGAGCTACGGCCAGGGTTCGGTGACCGTGCTCACCGATGCCGAGATCTGGAAGACGCCATTGATTGCCAAGTACGACAACGCCTGGCTGCTCTGGTACCTGAGCGCCGACAGCGACGTCACCCTGCTGTTCGACACCGATCACGACAGCCTCTGGAGCCTGCTGCTGAAGTATTTCCCCCAGGCGCTGGTGGCCCTGGCCGCACTGCTCGGCCTGTGGCTGTGGCATGTCGGGGTTCGCCACGGACCGATGCAGGCCCCGATGCCCAGGGCCCGGCGTCAGTTGCGCGAGCACCTGCAAGCCAGCGCCCACTTCCTGTTGCGCCACACCGGTCAGCAGGGGCTGCTGCATAGCCTGCAGCAGGACATCCTGCGCCGCGCCCAGCATCGTCATCCCGGTTTCGAACGACTCACCGCCGCCGAACAAGGGCAGGTCCTGGCCCGCCTTACCCGGCAACCGGACAGCGTCATCAGCCAGGCCCTGGCTCCCCAGCCGGCACAACGCCTTTCCAGCGCCGACTTCAGCCGCCTGGTCACCCACCTGCAAACTCTCAGGAATGCCCTATGAGCGACCTTCCCGCCGAACCGCTTCCCGCCACCGAGCCCGGTCATGCGCAAGCGCATGCCGTCCAGCAACGCCAGCGCGCCAGCCAGCTGGCCCAGGCCCTGCGCCACGAACTGCAAAAGGTGGTGATCGGCCAGGACGCGGTGATCGACGACGTGCTCACCGCCCTGATCGCCGGTGGCCACGTGCTGCTCGAAGGCGTGCCCGGGCTGGGCAAGACCTTGCTGGTGCGCGCCCTGGCCCGCTGCTTTGGCGGAGAGTTCGCGCGCATCCAGTTCACCCCGGACCTGATGCCCAGCGACGTCACCGGCCATGCGGTCTACGACCTGCAGACCGAGCAGTTCAAGCTGCGCAAGGGCCCCTTGTTCACCAACTTACTGCTGGCCGACGAGATCAACCGCGCGCCGGCCAAGACCCAGGCCGCCCTGCTCGAAGCCATGCAGGAGCGCCAGGTCACCCTCGAAGGCCGGGCGCTGCCCATCGCCCAGCCCTTCATGGTCCTGGCCACGCAGAACCCGATCGAACAGGAAGGCACCTACCCGCTGCCGGAAGCCGAACTCGACCGTTTCATGCTCAAGCTGCGCATGGATTACCCGGACAGCGACCAGGAATTGCACATGGTCCGCCAGGTCACCCGCTCACCCCGGGCCGACATGCTCGACGTGCAGCCGCTGCGCACCCTGCTGCAGGCCAAGGACGTGCTGGCCCTGCAGCGGATCGCCAGCGACCTGCCGCTGGACGAGCAGGTCCTCGACTATGCCGTGCGGCTGGCCCGGGCCACCCGCAGCTGGCCGGGGCTGACCCTCGGCGCCGGGCCGCGGGCGTCGATCGCCCTGGTCCGTGGGGCTCGGGCCAGGGCCTTGCTGCGCGGCGGCGAGTTCGTCATTCCGGACGACATCAAGGGTTGCGCCCTGGCGGTGCTGCGGCATCGCGTGCGGATCGCCCCGGAGCTGGATATCGAAGGCTTGTCGGTGGAGCAGGTGCTCAAGCAACTGCTCGATCAAGTGCCGGCACCACGACTGTGAGCCCGCCAAAGCAATGAAACCCTCACGCCTGTTTCTGACCTGGCTCGGCGTATTGCTGGCGCTGGACGTGCTGCTCGGCGCCGCGCGTGCCTACGGCCTGGCGGTCGCGGCCAGCCTGCAAGCGATCGCCTGGGGCCTGCTCCTGGCCCTGTTGCTGCTGGCCGTGCTGGACGCCTTCCGGCTCAGGCGCCTGCCTTCGCCCCAGCTCCGACGCCAGTTGCCCGGCAGCCTGCCCCTGGGGCGCTGGAGCGAAGTGCGCCTAGAGGTTCGCCACGACTTTACCCAGCCGCTGACCCTGGAGCTGTTCGATCATGTGCCCGATGGCCTGGGCTTCGAATACCTGCCGCAGTCGCTGCTCCTGGAGCCGGGCCAGTCGCAGGAACTGGGTTATCGGGTGCGCCCGCTCAAGCGCGGTCATTTCAACTTCGAGCGCTGCGAGGTCAGCCTGCCCAGCCCGCTGGGCCTGTGGTCGGCGCGTCGGCTGCTGAAGCTCGACGACAGCACGCGCGTCTACCCGGATTTCGCCCGCCTCTACGGCGCCCGGCTGCTGGCCGTCGACAACTGGCTGAACCAGATCGGCGTGCGGCAACAGCCGCGTCGTGGCCTGGGCCTGGAGTTCAACCAACTACGTGAGTTTCGCGAGGGCGACAGCCTGCGCCAGATCGACTGGAAAGCCACCGCCCGGCAACGCACGCCGATTGCCCGCGAGTACCAGGACGAACGCGACCAGCAGATCGTCTTCATGCTCGACTGCGGACGGCGCATGCGCAGCCAGGACGGCGAACTGGCGCATTTCGACCACGCGCTCAACGCCTGCCTGCTGCTCAGTTATGTCGCCTTGCGCCAGGGCGACGCGGTAGGCCTCTGCACCTTTGCCGGCGAACGCCGCCGCTATCTGGCGCCGGTCAAGGGCGCGGGCCAGTTGAGCGCCTTGCTCAACACTGTCTACGACCTGGACAGCAGCCAGCGCTGCGCCGACTTCCAGGCCGCCGCCAGCGAGCTGCTGGCCCGACAGAAACGCCGGGCCCTGGTAGTGCTGGTGACCAACCTGCGGGACGAGGACGACGAGGAACTGCTAACCGCGGTCAAGCGCCTCGGGCGCCAGCACCGGGTCTTGGTGGCCAGCCTGCGCGAGGAAGTCCTCGATCAGTTGCGCCAGGCGCCGGTGCACAACCTGCCCGATGCCCTGACCTACTGCGGCACGATCAATTACCTGAATGCCCGCACCGACCTGCATGAACGCCTGAGCGCCCAGGGCGTTGCCCTGCTCGATGTGCGGCCGGGTGAACTGGGGGCGGAACTGGTGACCCGTTACCTCAGCTGGAAAAAGGCCGGGACGCTGTAGCGGTCAGGCGGAGGTCTGCACCGGGTAGAAACTGAAGTAGCTGCGCAAGGCCGTCACCAGCTCGCGGTACTCGGGAGGCGAACGCAGCAGCACGAAGCCGGTGTCGTAATGATGGGGCGTGACATCTTCATGGCACCAACGGCAGGAGGCGGTGATCTCGATCGGTTGCAGCTGGCCGTCGCGGCCGGGAACCTGCAGGCGCAACTCGAAATCGGCGCCGATCAGCATCGGCAACTGGCTGATCAACATAAAGCCATCTTCGGAAACGTTGCCCAGATAACCGATGGGTCGATCGGTCAGCCGATTGAAGACTTTCAAAAAACACGGCAACTGGTGCCGCTCGATCCGCCGGTCCGTGAACATGTCATGCATCGCTATTTAGGAAGGTCATTGCGCATCGTCGCGCCGAGGACTGTCGGCCCCGGCCGGCCCATTTTAGAAACAATACTCTAAAACAGGCCCACAGATGTTAGCTCAAGGCTCACGCGAGATCAGCAATAGCCTGATGACGAATATTACAACGCGGTCGGACGCGCCTGAGCGCTGTTGCGCAAAGGGTAATGACCCAGTTGCTGCAGGGTTTCCAGGCGCGCGCGGGCGCGGTAGGCGTACTCGCTGTTCGGATGTTCGGTGATGATGTACTGGTAGGTCTGCGCGGCATCGAGGAACAGCTTCTGCCGCTCCAGGCACTGTCCGCGCAGCATCGATACTTCAGGCTGGATATAAGGGCGCGAGCGACTCGTGCGGTCGACTTGGCTCAGTTCGAGCATCACCCGTTCACAGTTGCCGGCGTCGTAGGCGCGGTAGGCGGTATTCAGATGATGGTCCATCGACCAGCGGGTACAGCCGACAACACTGACGGCCAGGGCAGCAATGAGCACGAATCGCATGGGGGTTCTCCTGTCTTGTGCACGTTATCGACCCGAGTTGGAAAATCTTCAGGAATGTTCGTTTAAAGAAACAAACGAATAAGTAGTGCAAACGAACAATGACTACAGCTGCGGACCATAGTAGCCTCTCGTTGCGCTTGAACTCAGGAGTCTTTGCATGTCCGTCCGTCGTACCAAAATCGTCGCTACCCTTGGCCCGGCCAGTAACTCGCCGGAAGTTCTCGAACAGCTGATTCTGGCTGGCCTGGACGTCGCCCGCCTGAACTTCTCCCACGGCACCCCGGACGAGCACAAGGCTCGCGCCAAGCTGGTGCGTGACCTGGCCGCCAAGCATGGGCGCTTCGTCGCGCTGCTGGGTGACCTGCAAGGCCCGAAGATCCGTATCGCCAAATTCGCCAACAAGCGCATCGAGCTGAAGATCGGTGACAAGTTCACCTTCTCCACCAGCCACCCGCTGACCGAAGGTACCCAGGACATCGTCGGCATCGACTATCCGGACCTGGTCAAGGACTGCGGCGTGGGCGACGAACTGCTGCTCGACGACGGCCGCGTGGTGATGCGCGTCGACACCGCCACCAGCACCGAACTGCATTGCACCGTGACCATCGGCGGCCCGCTGTCGGACCACAAAGGCATCAACCGTCGCGGTGGTGGCCTGACCGCTCCAGCCCTGACCGAAAAAGACAAGGCCGACATCAAGCTGGCCGCGGCCATGGACCTGGACTACCTGGCCGTGTCCTTCCCGCGCGACGCCGCTGACATGGAATACGCCCGCCAACTGCGCGACGAGGCCGGCGGCACCGCCTGGCTGGTGGCGAAGATCGAGCGCGCCGAAGCCGTGGCCAACGACGAAACCCTCGACGGCCTGATCAAGGCCTCCGACGCCGTGATGGTGGCCCGTGGCGACCTGGGCGTGGAAATCGGCGACGCCGAGCTGGTGGGCATCCAGAAGAAAATCATTCTGCACGCCCGTCGCCACAACAAGGCGGTGATCGTCGCAACCCAGATGATGGAGTCGATGATCCAGAACCCGATGCCGACCCGCGCCGAAGTGTCCGACGTGGCCAACGCCGTGCTCGACTACACCGACGCCGTGATGCTCTCGGCCGAATCCGCCGCCGGCGCCTACCCGCTCGAAGCCGTCCAGGCCATGGACCGCATCTGCATCGGCGCGGAAAAGCACCCGACCAGCAAGACCTCCAGCCACCGCATCGGCAAGACCTTCGAGCGCTGCGACGAGAGCATCGCCCTGGCCACCATGTACACCGCCAACCACTTCCCGGGCGTGAAGGCGATCATCGCCTTGACTGAAAGCGGCTACACCCCGCTGATCATGTCGCGTATCCGTTCCTCGGTACCGATCTACGCGTTCACCCCGCACCGCGAAGCCCAGGCCCGCACCGCGATGTTCCGTGGCGTCTACACCATCCCGTTCGACCCGGCGTCCCTGCCGCCAAGCGAAGTCAGCCAGAAGGCCATCGACGAGCTGGTCAAGCGCGGCGTCGTGAAGAAAGGCGACTGGGTGATCCTGACCAAGGGCGACAGCTACCACACCACCGGCGGCACCAACGGCATGAAGATCCTGCACGTTGGCGACCCGATGGTCTGAGTCCCCTGACGCAACAATAAAGAGCCCCGCAGTGAAGACTGCGGGGCTTTTTCATAGGGGCACATTTATGGAACTCACGAACCTGTAGCCGCTGCCGCCAGGCCTTCAGCGATCTTGAGACCTTACGCCCCCTTCGTCGGAATGCCGCCCAAATCGATCGCAGCCTCCGGTAGCGGCGACACGAACGGTGCCGATTTCAGCTTTTAGCGAAAAAGCCCGACAAGGCAGCCAGTGCTTCCGGCGAATGCAGGCGCTGGGTGAACAGGGCGCCCTCCTCCTCGATCACCTTGCGCAGCTGTTCGCGATCGGGCGTGCGCATCAGCTGCTTGCTGATCTGCACCGCCTGCGGCGCTAGCTTCTCGAAACGCAGCGCCATCTCCCGGGCCTTGTCCAGGGTCGCCGCGCCATCGGCCAAGGCCAGGTTGGCAATCCCCCACTGCGCAGCCTGTTCACCGCTGAAACCTTCGCCCAGCAGCAACAGTTCGGCGGCCCTGGCCTGCCCGAGCAAGCGCGGCAGGATCAGGCTGGAACCGAACTCGGGGCACAAACCGAGATTGACGAAAGGCATGCGCAACCGGGCATCGCGGCTGACGTACACCAGGTCGCAATGCAGCAGCAGGGTGGTGCCAATCCCCACGGCCGGCCCGGCGACCGCGGCGACCACCGGCTTGCGGCACTCGAACAGGCTGAGCATGAACTGGAAGACCGGACTGTCGAGACCGGTAGGTGGTTGCCGGAGGAAGTCGGCAATGTCGTTGCCGGCGGTAAAGCAATCGCTGCTGCCGCTGAGCAGTACCGCGCGGACCTCAGGGTCGGCGTCGGCTTGCCGCAGCCCTTCGGCCAGCTGGCTGTACATGGCCCGGGTCAGGGCATTTTTCTTGTCCGGGCGATTCAGGCGCAGGGTCAGCAGCCCGCCCTCGCGTTCAAGCAGGATGGTATCGGTCATGGGTGGTCTCGCTCAGGACGGATCAGCGCTCAGCCACGGGGCAGGAATACGTCGGCCAGCAGTTGATTGCGCGGCAGCCCCGCCAGGTACAAGCGTCGGGCGAAAGCATCGACGCTGTCGGGGTGCCCGCAGAGTAAAGCCTGGGTTTGCCGCGAAACAAGCCGCAGTTGTGCCAAAGCCGCTGGCAGCTCGGTCGCGGTCAACAGCTCGACACTGAGGTTGGCGTGGCTCGCCGCCAGCGCCGCCAGGGGCTTGGCCAGGTAATGTTCGCTGGCGTCATGGGCCAGGTGAATGACGCGGATGTCGCCCTGATGATCCTGGCGCAAAGCCTCGCGCAGGATGCCGAACAAGGGCCCCAGCCCGGTGCCCGCCGCCAGCAGCCACAATGGCCGGGTTTGCCAGTCCGGGTCGTAGTGCAGCGCCCCGCCGCGCAACTCGCCCAGGCGCAACCCATCGCCGGGCTTGAGCTGGCGCGCCGCGTCGCTGAACTCGCCGGGCTGGCGGCAATCGAGATGGAATTCGAGAAAGCGGTCTTCGCCAGGCAAGCTCGCCAGCGAATACGGCCGCGCCACGCCGGAAGCCGTCCACAGCACCAAGTGCTGGCCGGCCTGATAACGCAGGTTGCGCTCCGGCTGCAAACGCAGGCGCAGCACTGTGGCCGACAGCCAGTCCACACCGACCACCTCGGCCGGCGCGCCATCGCGCAGCGGGTCGTAGGTTTCGACCCGCAGGTCTTCCACCACCTGACACTGACAGGCCAGCCGCCAGCCGCGCTGGCGCTGATCGTCGCTCAAGGCATCGGGCCGGCTGTCGCTGGGCAGGCCCTCGACACAGTGCACCAGGCAAGCATGGCAACTGCCGGCGCGGCAGCTGTAAGGCACCGCCACGCCGGCCTGATTCAAGGCATCCAGCAGATTGCTGCCCGCGACCACCGACCACTGCCGCTCACCGACACGCAGCTCAGGCATCGATATTTTCCCAGGCCGCGGCGCAGCGATTGCGTCCGTCGCGCTTGGCCCGATACAGCGCCTGGTCGGCACGTTGCAGGGCATCGTCCAGGTCGTCGCCCAGCTCCACCAGGGTCATCCCCACGGACAGGCTCAGGCCAGGCACCTCGACCCCGATCAACTGGGCGTCCATAAAGGCCACGCGCAGACGCTCGCAGCAGGAGGTCAGGCGTTCGGGATCGCAATCGGGCAACAACATGACAAACTCCTCGCCGCCGTAGCGGGCCAATACATCGCCATCGCGCAGACAGGCGCTGGCTACGGCGGCGAACGCCTGCAGCACCTGATCGCCGGCGGCATGGCCGTGCACGTCGTTGATCCGCTTGAAGTGATCGAGGTCGATCAGCGCCAGGCCATGCATCTGCTCCAGGCTCATCGTGTGCAGTTCACGCGACGCCAGCCGCAGGAAATGCCGTCGATTGTACAGGCCGGTCAGTTCGTCGGTGGCAACCAGATCCTCCAGTTGTCGCATCATGCCGCGCAAGGTGTCCTGGTGCGCCTGCAAGGCGAAGCGCCGTTGCCGCATGCGCTGCCGGGAAGTCTGCACATAGCTGGCGTACAGGCACAGCCAGATCAGCACCGCGAACAGCACGCACACCTGCAGGACGGCGAGCATCGGATCGGCCAGCCGGAAGTGGTAGCCGTCCCACAGCGTGATTCCGGCAAAGCCGATGAAAATACACAGGGCGCACCGCACGAAGGCCCGGCGCGGAAGGTGGAACAGGCCGAACAGCAGCGTCAACAGATAGAACACCAGGAAGGTGCCGCGCGCCGTATCGAGGTGGGCCAGCAGCCATGTCTGCCAGCCGATGGCCAGGAGTATCTGGATCTCGGTCAGGCTCGGGTCGCGAAAGCGCAGGTTGCGCCCGGAGACAAACAGCCAGAACAGCAGCGCCTGGCTCAGCACCACCAGGCCGGTATCGATCAGCGCCGAATGCACCGGCGCCGAATAGTAGCCACTGAAAATGGCCAGCCAGAGCAGCAGCAACGCCAGTCCATAGGTACCCGCCGCAAGAACGAAGCGCTTGAGTAAAAGACTCTGGATAGCGTTATGGGTCAATCGTTGACTCACCATGCGAAAGGGGGCTTTAAAGAGTTTCCTACCCTACAGGCCACTTGCCACTTTAGTGGTGTCGCCAAAAAATAACTATCCCATTTTTGTTCCCGCCCAGCGCCATCCGGCCCGGGGCCGCGCCCACCGTCATGCCTGGCGCCATCCCCCGACTGGCGCATCCCCGGCATGCGACTTTGGTTTGACTGCCGGCGCGTGTGCCCGGCTCCGAGGCGCGGTATACTGCCGCGCCTTTTTAGCGTCGCGCCAGTGTGTCCGGCGTGCCTTGAAGGTGCTTGCAACCGACCGATGCACCCAAGCTGCAAGCACCTTATTAAATGTTCCCGTCTTTTAGAGGAGCGCGACTCATGACCGTGATCAAGCAAGACGACCTGATTCAGAGCGTTGCCGACGCCCTGCAATTCATTTCCTACTACCACCCCGTGGACTTCATCCAGGCGATGCACGAAGCCTACCTGCGCGAAGAATCGCCAGCGGCCCGTGACTCCATGGCGCAGATCCTGATCAACTCGCGCATGTGTGCCACCGGCCACCGCCCGATCTGCCAGGACACCGGTATCGTCACCGTATTCGTACGCGTGGGCATGGACGTGCGCTGGGACGGCGCGACCATGAGCCTGGACGACATGATCAACGAAGGCGTGCGTCGCGCTTACAACCTGCCGGAAAACGTCCTGCGGGCCTCGATCCTCGCCGACCCGGCGGGCGCTCGTAAAAACACCAAGGACAACACCCCGGCGGTCATCCACTACTCCATCGTTCCCGGCAACACCGTGGAAGTGGACGTGGCGGCCAAGGGCGGCGGCTCCGAGAACAAGTCGAAGATGGCCATGCTCAACCCGTCCGACTCGATCGTCGACTGGGTGCTGAAAACCGTTCCGACCATGGGCGCCGGCTGGTGCCCGCCGGGCATGCTCGGCATCGGCATCGGCGGCACCGCTGAGAAAGCCGCGGTGATGGCCAAGGAAGTGTTGATGGAATCCATCGACATCCATGAGCTGAAGGCCCGCGGCCCACAGAACCGTATCGAAGAGATGCGCCTGGAGCTGTTCGAGAAGGTCAACCAGCTGGGCATCGGCGCCCAGGGCCTGGGCGGCCTGACCACCGTGCTCGACGTGAAGATCATGGACTACCCGACCCACGCCGCTTCCCTGCCGGTGTGCATGATCCCGAACTGCGCCGCGACCCGTCACGCGCACTTCGTGCTCGACGGCTCGGGCCCTGCGTCCCTGGAAGCGCCACCTCTGGACGCCTACCCGGAAATCGTCTGGGAAGCCGGTCCGTCGGCCCGTCGCGTCAACCTCGACACCCTGACCCCGGAAGAAGTGCAGAGCTGGAAGCCGGGCGAAACCGTCCTGCTCAACGGCAAGATGCTCACCGGTCGCGACGCCGCGCACAAGCGCATGGTCGAGATGCTGAACAAGGGCGAAACCCTGCCGGTGGACCTCAAGGGTCGCTTCATCTACTACGTCGGCCCGGTCGATCCGGTCGGTGACGAAGTGGTTGGCCCGGCTGGCCCGACCACCGCGACGCGGATGGACAAGTTCACCCGCCAGATCCTCGAGCAGACTGGCCTGCTGGGCATGATCGGCAAGTCCGAGCGCGGCCCGACCGCGATCGAAGCGATCAAGGACAGCAAGGCCGTGTACCTGATGGCCGTCGGCGGCGCTGCCTACCTGGTAGCCCAGGCGATCAAGAAGTCCAAGGTCCTGGCCTTTGCCGAACTGGGCATGGAAGCGATCTACGAGTTCGAAGTCAAAGACATGCCGGTCACTGTCGCGGTCGACAGCAAAGGCGAGTCGGTGCACATCACCGGTCCTGCCATCTGGCAGAAAAAGATCAGTGAAAGCCTGGCGGTAGAAGTGCAGTAAGCGCTGCTTGCTGTTACCCAAGGCGGCGTTGCTCGATGAGCAGCGCCGCCTTTTTCATGCCTGGCCGGGCAAGGACTGTCCACGATCAACGAAGCCTCGGACAGGCGTGTTATCTTTCCTGCCCCCTTTCAGCCTGCCCTTGACTCATGGTCCAGATCTCCCGCCCGCTGCGCTTGACCTTCTATACCCTGGTGATTCTCGCCGGCGCCATGGTCAGCGCGACCTTCGCCATGCGCCATGCCGAGCGCCAGGCTCTGGAGGACGATGCCGCCCGCGCCAGCGAGCAACTGGCGCTGTATGCCAACTCCCTGCATACCCTGATCGAGCGTTACCGCGCCCTGCCCGCCGTGCTGGCGCTGGACCCGGAACTGCGCTCGGCACTCAAGGGCCCGGTCGGCCCGCAACAGCAGGACGCCCTGAACCGCAAACTGGAACAAATCAACGGCGCCGCCCGCTCCTCGACCCTGGAACTGCTGGACCACACCGGCCTCGCCGTGGCCGCCAGCAACTGGCGCCTGCCCAGCAGCTATGTCGGGCACAACTACGGTTTTCGCCCCTACTTCAGCCAGACCCGCAGCCAGGGCAGCGGACGCTTCTATGCGGTGGGCGTCACCAGCGGCATTCCCGGTTATTTCCTCTCCAGCGCGGTCAAGGGCGAGCAGGAGCAGTTCCTCGGCGCCATGGTGGTGAAACTGGAGTTCCCCGAACTGGAGCGCGAATGGAGCCAGGGCAGCGACACCCTGCTGGTCAGCGATGCCCGGGGCATCGTGTTCATCGCCAACCAGCCGGGCTGGCGTTATCGCCAGCTGCGCCCGTTGTCGGACAGCGACCGCGCCGAACTCCAGGCCACCCGGCAATACGACAAGCAACGGCTGACGCCGCTCGAACACCGGCCGCTGCGACGCTTTGACGACGACAGTACGCTGACCCGGGTCGAGGGCCCGGACGGCAGCGTCGACTACCTGTGGGAATCCCTGCCCCTGGCCACCGAAGGCTGGACCCTGCATTTGCTGCGCCGCCCGCAGATCGCTTTTGAGGACCGCCGCAATGCCGGCCTGGCCGCGGCTGGCGCCTGGCTGACCCTGGTATTCCTGCTGCTGTTCCTCAACCAGCGCTGGCGCCTGGCCAGGCTGCGCCAGCGCAGCCGCGAGGAGCTCGAACGCCTGGTCGAGGAGCGCACCCGCGACCTGCGTACCGCCCAGGACGGCCTGGTGCAATCGGCCAAGCTGGCGGCCCTGGGGCAGATGTCCGCAGCCCTGGCCCATGAAATCAACCAACCGCTGACCACCCAGCGCATGCAGCTGGCCACCCTGCGCCTGCTGCTCGATCACGGGCGGATCGACGAGGCCTACCAGGCCCTGAAACCGCTGGACGATATGCTGACCCGCATGGCCAGCCTCACCGGCCACCTGAAAACCTTCGCCCGCAAAAGCCCCAGCGGCCTGCGCGAACGCCTGGACCTGGCGGCGGTGGTGGATCAGGCCCTGCAACTGCTGGACACCCGGCTGCGCGACGAACAGATCGACACACACCTGCAACTGATGCGCCCGGCCTGGGTCCGCGGCGATGCCATACGCCTGGAGCAGGTGCTGATCAACCTGCTGCGCAACGCCCTGGACGCCATGCGCGACAAGCCCCTCAAGCACCTGGAAATCCGCCTCGAAGCCGACCAGCAGCTGTGGAGCCTGAGCGTCATCGACAGCGGTGGCGGCATCGCCGAAGAACACCTGCCGAACGTCTTCGATCCGTTCTTCACCACCAAGCCGGTGGGCGACGGCCTGGGCCTCGGCCTGGCGGTGTCCTACGCTATCGTCCACGAACTGGGCGGGCGCCTGAGCGCCGGCAATCAAGGCCAGGGCGCGATCTTCACCCTGAGCCTGCCCATCGACCTGGAGGCACATATCCCATGTTGAATTCGGTGATGCTGGTCGACGACGAAGCCAGTATTCGCACCGCCGTCGAACAATGGCTGAACCTGTCGGGCTTCGCGGTGCAGCTGTTCAGTCGCGCCGAGGACTGCCTGGCCCGGTTGCCCAGGGACTTCCCCGGGGTGATCCTCAGCGACGTGCGTATGCCCGGCATCAGTGGCCTGGAGCTGCTCAAAGAAGTGCAGCAGCGCGACGCCGACCTGCCGGTGATCCTGCTGACCGGCCACGGCGACGTGCCGATGGCGGTGGAAGCGATGCGCGACGGCGCCTACGACTTCCTAGAAAAACCCTTCAGCCCGCAAACCCTGCTGAGCAGCCTGCGCCGGGCCCTGGACAAACGCGGCCTGGTCCTGGAGAACCGACGCCTGCACGAACAGGCCGATACCCGGGAGAAAATCGACTCCACCCTGCTCGGCGTGTCCCGCGCCTTGCAGACCCTGCGGCGCCAGGTGGTCGACCTGGCCGCGCTGCCGGTCAACGTATTGATCCGCGGCGAGACCGGCAGCGGCAAGGAACTGGTCGCCCGCTGCCTGCACGACTTCGGGCCGCGCGCCGACAAACCTTTTGTCGCCCTGAACTGCGCGGCGATCCCCGAGCAACTGTTCGAAGCCGAACTGTTCGGCCATGAAAGCGGCGCCTTTACCGGCGCCCAGGGCAAGCGCATCGGCAAGCTGGAATACGCCGACGGCGGCACCCTGTTCCTCGACGAGATCGAAAGCATGCCGCTGGCCCAGCAGGTCAAGCTGCTGCGGGTGCTGCAGGAACAGAAGCTCGAACGCCTAGGGTCCAACCAGAGCATCGAGGTGGACCTGCGGATCATTGCCGCGACCAAGCCGGACCTGCTGGACGAAGCCCGCGCCGGGCGTTTTCGCGAAGACCTGGCCTACCGCCTGAACGTCGCGCAACTGCGCCTGCCGCCGCTGCGCGAGCGGCGCGAGGACATCCCGCTGCTGTACGAACATTTCGCCCACGCCGCCGCCGAGCGCCTGGGCCGTAGCGTCGCGCCCCTGAGCGGGGCGCAGTTGAGCCGCCTGCTGAGCCACGACTGGCCGGGCAACGTGCGCGAACTGGCCAACGTCGCCGAACGCCAGGTGCTTGGCCTGGGCGAGCCCGAGCCGGAAACCATCGACCCCGGCCAGTCCCTCGCGGCGCAGCAGGAAGCTTTCGAGGCGCAATGCCTGCGGGCCGCGCTGACCCGGCACAAGGGCGACATCAAGGCGGTGCTCGTTGAGCTGCAACTGCCGCGCCGCACCTTCAATGAAAAGATGCAGCGCCATGGGCTGGCGCGGGAGATGTTTCTTGGGGAGGAGTGAAGCTCAAGGGCTGTGTCGTTCATTCTGACGTCTTCGCGGGCAAGTCGGCGGCTTTCCGCTTACTCCCTTCCAGCAATGAGCGGATTTCCGCTCATTAAAATCTCCAGACCCTTCTAAACCGGGCCTTTCGGCTCCTGGCACAGCTCCTGCTATAGCTCCAGCAGGCTGCGTTTCGGCGCGCTCCACAAAAACAATTAAATGAAGGATCCGTCATGGATAACTCGCAAACCCTGCCTCTTGGGTCGGCAGCTGCGCCTGCCAAAGAAAAGACCACCGCCAGCCGCCTGAAATCGATCTTCAGCGGTTCGGTCGGCAACATGGTCGAGTGGTACGACTGGTACGTCTACGCCGCCTTCTCCCTGTACTTCGCCAAAGTCTTCTTCCCCAAGGGCGACACCACCGCGCAACTGCTGAACACCGCCGCGATCTTCGCCGTGGGCTTCCTGATGCGTCCGATCGGCGGCTGGCTGATGGGGCTCTACGCTGACCGCAAGGGCCGCAAGGCCGCGTTGATGGCCTCGGTGCTGCTGATGTGCTTCGGCTCGCTGATCATCGCCCTGACTCCGGCTACGAGACCATTGGCGTCGGCGCCCCGATCCTGCTGGTCCTGGCGCGCCTGATGCAGGGCCTGTCGGTCGGCGGCGAATATGGCACCTCGGCCACCTACCTCAGCGAGATGGCGACCAAGGAACGTCGGGGCTTCTTCTCCAGCTTCCAGTACGT
This sequence comes from Pseudomonas sp. GM17, assembly GCF_000282175.2. Taxonomy (NCBI): domain Bacteria; kingdom Pseudomonadati; phylum Pseudomonadota; class Gammaproteobacteria; order Pseudomonadales; family Pseudomonadaceae; genus Pseudomonas; species Pseudomonas sp. GM17. The sequence continues at coordinate 5,979,984 of NZ_CP124732.1, forward strand.
GACCCTGATCTCCGGCCAGCTCATCGCCCTGGCGGTCCTGATCGTGCTGCAGAACGTGCTGACCACCGAAGAGCTGCAATCCTGGGGCTGGCGCATTCCGTTCGGCATCGGCGCCCTGTGCGCGATCGTCGCGCTGTACCTGCGTCGTGGCATGGAAGAAACCGAGTCCTTCACCAAGAAGAAGGAAAAGCCGAAAGAAAGCCTGATGCGCACCCTGATGCGTCATCCGAAAGAGCTGATGACCGTGGTCGGCCTGACCATGGGCGGCACCCTGGCCTTCTACACCTACACCACCTACATGCAGAAATACCTGGTGAACACCGTCGGCATGAGCATCTCCGACTCCACCACCATTTCCGCAGCAACCCTGTTCCTGTTCATGTGCCTGCAACCGGTGGTCGGCGCGCTGTCGGACAAGATCGGCCGCCGTCCGATCCTGATCGCCTTCGGCATCCTCGGTACCCTTTTCACCGTGCCGATCCTCACCACCCTGCACACCGTCCAGAGCTGGTGGGGCGCGTTCTTCCTGATCATGGCGGCGCTGATCATCGTCAGCGGCTATACCTCGATCAACGCGGTGGTCAAGGCCGAGCTGTTCCCGACCGAGATCCGCGCCCTGGGCGTGGGCCTGCCCTACGCGCTGACCGTATCGATCTTCGGTGGCACCGCCGAATACATCGCGCTGTGGTTCAAGAGCGTCGGCATGGAAACCGGTTACTACTGGTATGTCACCGCCTGCATCGCCGTGTCGCTGCTGGTCTACATCACCATGAAAGATACGCGCAAACACTCGCGGATCGAGACTGACTGACCGGCAAAAAAAAGCGCGAGGGTGCAAGGCCCTCGCGCTGTGGTGTCATCAGGTAAAGCCTATCGCGGGCAAGCCTCGCTCCTACAGAAGCGGGGCTTGCCCGCGATAACCGCAACGCGATGCGCGGATCATCACCCCAATTCAGCTGCCACCTGCCGCTCGCTACGGTTCTTGTAGTACGAAGCCCCGGCAATCATCACCAGCAGAATCCCCGCCAATACCGCCGACGAACCGATAGTGCCGAAGTCCAGGCCGCCCTTTTCCAGGGGCTTGGTCAGGAAGTCGCCCAGGGTCGCGCCGAACGGCCGGGTCAGCACGAACGCCACCCAGAACAACAGTACCGAGGAGATCCGGGTGCAGTACTTGAGCACGACCACCAGGGCGATGGTCGAGCCGATCAGCAGTGCGCCGCCGGCAAAACCCAACCCCGAGTCGTCCGCCAGGTAGTCCCCCAGCGCCGTGCCCAGGGTGTTGGAAAACAGGATCGCCAGCCAATAGAACAGCTCGCCGCGCAGGGTCTGGATCTTGTTGACGTTGAGCGAATCTCCGCTCAGGCGCCAGACCGCGAAGATCGCCAGCAGGATCGCGATCAGGATCGCCGAGCCGGTGGCGTAACCCAGGCCCAGGGTGCGGTCCATGAAGTCCGACATGGTGGTGCCGGCGGTGCTGGTGGAGAGGATCACAATCCAGTACAGCACCGGGTTGTAGGTTTTCGAAAACAGCTGGGTGACCAGGGTCAGCAGGAACACGCTGATCAGGATCATCGAGCTGATGGCGTAGCCGACATTCAGGGTCATCGACAGCAAGTCGCCGGCGGTTTCCCCGAGGGTCGTCGCGCAGATTTTCATGACCCAGAACGCCAGGGTGATCTGAGGGAGTTTATTCATTCGTTGCAGTGCTCCAGGGCTCGAGTGAAGACGGTCCGTCTTGGACTTCTATGTGGGAGCGAAGGCTGCGGGGCGAGCGGTGAAAAATAGGTAAGGGGTGTATGAAAAAACCGTTGAGCAGGTTTTTTCAGTGGTGCGGGCAGGTTAATGACCGGTTAATGCCCAGCCCTCACTCTGCCTCCATCGAAATCGGTGTCGGCGCGTCAAACGCGGCAGAAGCAGGCAAGAGGCCTTATGCAGTGATTCTTGACGCCACAAGCATCTATTAATTCGATATTTTTAAGCATTTATTTGCGCTTTTTAATCAAATTAACTGGCGTAGTATCCATTTCACACCCACTGCACAAAACTCACCGAACCTGGAGTGACCCTCATGAAAAGCAAACTGATCCTCGCCCTGACCCTTTCCGTACTGGCTGCCAATACCTTTGCCGCCGATGGTTACGACCGCACCGGCTCGGCTACTTTCACCTCGGGCAGCTCGGCCAGCGCCAGCCTGGCTTCCGACGGTTTCGATCGCACCGGTACCGCTGACGCTATCGCCTCCGATGGCTTCGACCACACCGGTACCGCAGGCGCAATCGCTTCCGATGGTTTCGACCACACCGGCACCGCTGACGCAATCGCTGCCGACAGCTTCGACCACACCGGTACCGCAGGCGCAATCGCTTCCGATGGTTTCGACCACACCGGCACCGCTGACGCAATCGCTGCCGACGGCTTCGACCACACCGGTACCGCAGGCGCAATCGCTGCCGACGGCTTCGATCGCACCGGGACTGCCGCCGCCATCGGCTAACCCTCAGGGATGCCCCGCAGCCCGGCTTCGGCCGGGCTTAGTTGTTTATGGCCCGGGGAAAACCGCACGCCGCAAGGCTGGCATTCACTTTCAATGGCTTGCACTATGGCGGCCTTCCCTCTTTGTCCGCGCAAGAGCCCATCATGTCCGAAGACATCCATTACTACGAACCCGCCCAGGGCCACGGCCTGCCCCACGATCCGTTCAACGCCATCGTCGGCCCTCGCCCGATCGGCTGGATCTCCTCCCAGGACCAGCAAGGTCGGCTGAACCTGGCGCCCTACAGTTTTTTCAACGCTTTCAATTACATTCCACCGATCATCGGCTTCTCCAGCGTCGGTCGCAAAGACAGCCTGAACAACATCGAGCAGACCGGCGAGTTCGCCTGGAACCTCGCCACCCGCCCGCTCGCCGAGCGGATGAACCAGAGCTGCGCGGCCGTGCCGGCCGAGGTCAATGAGTTCGAACTGGCGGGGCTGACGCCCGTGGCCTCGAAAGTGATTGCGGTGCCGCGGGTAGCCGAAAGCCCGGTGTCCTTCGAATGCAAGGTCACGCAGATCATTCAACTGCAGCGCGCGGATCAGGAGTTGGTGCCCAGCTGGCTGATCCTCGGCGAAGTGGTCGCCGTGCATATCGCCAAGTGGCTGCTCAAGGACGGGATATACGACACCGCCGCGGCAGAGCCGATTCTGCGCGGCGGCGGGCCGGCGGATTATTTCCAGCTGGGGCCAGAGGCCTTGTTCAAGATGTTCCGCCCGGGGGCGGTCAGGTAGCTGCTCAAACCAACTAGCTGCTCAGATCAGGTAGCGACCCGGATCAGGCCGTTGCCCAGGCCAGTTCGCCGTCTTCGGTCACGTCGATCAACTGCTCAAGCTTCTGCGCGGCAGCCTGGTCGGCGTCATGGGCGGTCTTGAATTTCTGGTCGTCGAGGACCTTGTGAAAGCGCGGTGCCCCTGAACCACCCAGGGCCTTGACCGCGATGGCGGCGCTGTAGCCCCCTTCACCTGGAACCACGGCGGAAACCGCTTCGTATGCTGCAAACTCTTTACGTGCCATGTTGCTGGTCCTGGCCAATGGAAAGTCGGCCATTCTAAACCCTCAGCTGGCCAGTTGGTGTACCGGTGCCCCGTTCAGTTGCGCGTATTCGCCTTCGGCCTGGGCCGCCGAGACGTCTCTGAAAGTATGGAAATCCAGGCTGTTGACCACCAGGTCCTGGACCAGCTCGGCGAAGATCGCCATGGCCGGCGAACAGAAGTAATCGGTCATCGCCTGCTGGCTGCTCCAGAATCCGGATATCAGCCACAGGTCAGCGTCGCACTGCGAATGCTGCAAGGCGAACTGCAGGCAACCTGTGGCCTGGCGGGATGGTTCAATCAGACTGCTCAAGCGAGCACCCAACTCCGTTGAGCGGCCGGCGCGGGCGCGAACGAATGCCATGTGGCTGACGGGAATATGCGTGGACATGTGCGACCCTCCCAGGGTGGTGTCGAGGCAGCCATGGGACGGGCTGCGACAGGATCCAAGATTAAGCGCCCGGCGTAATGCTCGTTAGTCGATTCCTGCCGGCCTATTGCACAATCCTGCGAGTCTTGCCCGGGAACGCCGAATCCTGCCCGACAAGCGGAAAAAAACCACAACGTTGTTTCAAGCAAGTGACAGCCCGCACACAGGACTCGGCTCTACTCACGCGCACACGCGTGGCAGGATCAGGCAAGATTTACGCAGGAATCGCCTACCCCTGGCGCTTGCACAAATTTAAGCTGTGGCCATTCGCAATCTTCTCGGAGGGGCCTTCATGTCATCGCTCGAAACCCAGCAGCCGCCACTGGATGCGGAAATGGAAAAACAGCGGGCGGAGCTGGCCGGGATCATTGCTCGCAATACCGGCGAAGACGGCAGCTATGCCACGGCGATCCAGTCGCTGTTCGTCTCGCGCTACAGCCACTCCCACGATTTCGCCTCGGTGCTGGCCCAGCCGGCCCTGTGCATCATGGCCCAGGGGCGCAAGGAAGTACGGCTGGCCGACGAGGAGTTCAACTACGACCCGCTCAACTACCTGGTGGTCTCGGTTTCCATGCCGTTGAGCGGGCGCCTGGCCGATGTCTCGCCGCTGGAACCGGTCCTGGCCCTGCGCCTGGACATCGACCCGGCCGAGATCAGCACGCTGATCGCCGATGCCGGGCCGCTGGGGGTGCCGAACCGTCCTGTCGGCCGCGGCCTGTATGTGGAACGCCTGGACACGCCGATGCTCGACGCCGTGCTGCGCCTGACCCGCCTGCTGGACACGCCCAAAGACATCGCCATGCTCGCGCCGCTGATTCGTCGGGAAATTCTCTACCGGCTGTTGCGCAGTCCGCAGGGCCATCGGTTGTATGAGATCGCCATCGCCAACAGCCAGAGCCACCGGGTCAGCCAGGCCATCAAGTGGCTGAACGGCAACTACGAGCAACCGCTGCGCATCGACGATCTGGCGCGAGGGGTGAACCTCAGCGTGTCCACCCTGCACCACCGTTTCAAGGCCATGACCGCCATGAGCCCCTTGCAGTATCAGAAGCAACTGCGCCTGCAGGAAGCCCGGCGCCTGATGCTGACTGAAGGGCTGGAGGCGTCCGCCGCCGGGTACCGGGTCGGCTACGAAAGCCCTTCGCAGTTCAGCCGCGAATACAGCCGCCAGTTCGGCGCCCCGCCGCTGCGCGACATGGCGCGCCTGCGCAGCAGCGTCTGACTCCCCCTTGTAGGAGCGAGCTTGCTCGCGATAGCCGCAAGGCGGCGCTCTATCTGTCGCACGGCGTCATCCTTGACCCGCATCGCGAGCAAGCTCGCTCCTACAGAGAACCATCTCGCTCCAAAAGACTGTTTACTGCGCGCGAACCACGTGCTTGATCTCCTGGAACGCCTGCAACCCCCAAGGCCCCAGCTCGCGGCCGATGCTGCTCTGCTTGTAGCCGCCCCAGGCGGTCTGCGGGAAGATCACTTGCGGTGCATTGATCCACACCAGCCCGGCCTGCAAGGCATTGGCGACTCGCTCGGCGTTCGGCACATCGGCGCCGACCACACTGGCCACCAGGCCGAATTCGCTGTCGTTGGCCAGCGCGATGGCCTCGGCCTCGCTGGCGAAACTGCGCACGCAGAGCACCGGGCCAAAGATCTCCTCACGCCACAGCGCACTGTCGAGGGGCACTTCGGTGAAAATGGTCGGCCGTATAAAAAAGCCGCGCGCGCGGTCCGCCGGGCGCTCGCCACCGCATACCAACTTGGCCCCGACACTCAGCCCGCGATCGATATGGCCCAGCACGCGCCGGTATTGCGCCTGGTTGACCAGCGCGCCCATCTGCACGTCCGGATCGAAAGGGTCCGCCACCCGAATCGCCTCGGCCCGCGCCTTGAGGCGCAGGAGGAATTCGTCCGCCAGTTCGTCGGCCACCAGCACCCGGCTGGTGGCGGAGCACATCTGCCCGGCGTTGAAAAAACCGCCGCCGCAGGCCAGCTCCACCGCCAGTTCGAGATCGGCATCGGCCAGCACCAGCAGCGCAGATTTGCCACCCAGTTCCAGGCTCACGCCCTTGACCGTCTCCGCCGCGCGCTGCATGACCTGGACCCCAACCGCATTGCTGCCGGTAAAGGAAATCTTCGCCACCCGCGGATCGGCCGCCAGCGGCGCGCCCACCGCCAGGCCGGTGCCGCAGACCAGGTTGAACACACCCTTGGGCAAGCCGCTCCGGGCGATGATCGCCGCCAGCTCCAGTTCCGGCAGCGGGGTGACTTCCGAGGGCTTGAGCACCACGCTGCAACCGGCGGCCAGGGCCGGCGCGAGCTTCCAGGCGGTGGTGACCATCGGGAAATTCCACGGCACGATCAGGCCGACCACGCCACAGGGCTCACGCCGCACACGGGCGCTGAAATCATCGCTGGGCAGCGGCACATCGCGGTCCTGGGCGGCGTCCAGGCCTTCGGCCAGCCCCGCGTAATACTCGAAGGTAGCAATCACGTCGTCGACGTCGATGGCCGCTTCGAATTGCGGCTTGCCGTTGTTGCTCGACTGCAGGTGCATCAGGCGTTCACGACGCTCGGCGACACCGGCGGCGATCCGCCGCAACACCGCGCCACGCTCGGCGCCGCAGGTGGCGGCCCACTCGGCGAGCCCGGCCTGGGCGGCACTTACCGCCTGCTCGACGCTGTGTTGGTCGCCGCCACCGACCACGGCCAGTGGCTCTTCGGTAGACGGATTGATCACCGGCAACCGCTCGCTGCCGGCATGCCACTGGCCATCGATGTACAGGCCGTTCAACAGGTTTGTCGGGTTCATGCCTGCACCGCCCGCATCCAGCCAGCCTGGTCGATTTCGATCAGGGTCGGGCCCTGGCGATCGCTGGCCGCGCGCAACGCATCGCGCAATCCGTCGATGCTGTCGATGGCCTCGGCGGCGCAGCCCAGGGCCTTGGCCACGCCGATGAAGTCCGGCGTGTAGATGTCCACGCCCACCGGCTCGATGTCGCGGTTGACCATGTATTTCTTGATCTCTTCATAGCCCTGGTTATTCCACAGCAGCACGATGATTGGCGTGCGTGCTTCCACCGCGCAGGCCAGTTCCGACAGGGTGAACTGCAGGCCGCCGTCGCCGATCAGGCACGCCACCGGGCCCCGGGCCTTGCGTTCGGAAGCGCCACCGAGCCAGGCGCCGATCGCCGCCGGCAAGGCATAACCCAAGGTGCCGTAGCCGGTCGAGGAGTTGAACCAGCGGCGCGGACGCTCGGGGTTGAAGGTCAGGTTGCCGCTGTACACCGGCTGCGTGGAGTCGCCGACGATGACGATCTCCGGCAGCTCCTGCAGGACGGTTTCGAGGAACAGGGTCTGCGCCCGGGTCGGTGCGTCCCACTGCTGCTCCAGTGCGCTACGCAGGGCAGCGGCACGGGCCGCGCCCCAGGCGCTGTCGCGCTCGCTCAGCGGTTGTTTGCCCAACTCGGCCAGCAAGGCTTCGGTTGCGCTGTGCGCGTCGGCCACCAACGCCACTTTCGGCGGATAGTTGCGCACGGTCTGGTCAGGATCGATGTCGATGCGCAGCAGGGCGCCAGGAATCTCGAAACCACCAGCGAAAGTCACGTCGTAATCGGTTTCGGCCAGCTCGGTGCCGATGGCCAGGACCACGTCGGCATCGGTCACCAGGGCGCGGGTCGCCACCAGCGACTGGGTCGAACCGATCAGCAGCGGGTGCCGCGACGGCAGCATGCCCTTGGCATTGATGGTCAGGGCCACGGGCGCCTGGAGCGATTCGGCGAGGCGGGCCAGGGACGCGGCGGCATTGATCGCGCCACCGCCGGCGAGGATCAGTGGACGCCTGGCGCCCGCCAACAGCTGGCTCATCCGCGCGATGGCGGCAGGCGCGGCACCGGCCCGGGCAATGCTCACCGGCTCGCTGTCGAGCAGGTCGTCGGCCTCCTCCACCAGCACGTCGAGGGGGATTTCGATGTGCACCGGGCGCGGGCGACCGGCCTGGAACAGGGCGAAGGCGCGGGCCAGCACACCCGGCAGTTCCGCCGCGGACATCAGGGTATGGGAGAACGCCGCCACGCCGCCCACCAGGGCGCCCTGGTTCGGTAGCTCATGCAGCTTGCCGCGGCCGCCGCCAAGCTGGCTGCGCGATTGCACGCTGGAGATCACCAGCATCGGAATCGAATCGGCGTAGGCCTGGCCCATGGCGGTGGTGATGTTGGTCATGCCCGGGCCGGTGATGATGAAGCACACCCCCGGCTTGCCGCTGGTACGGGCATAGCCGTCGGCCATGAAACCGGCGCCCTGCTCGTGGCGCGGCGTGACATGCCGGATGCTCGAACGGGCCAGGCCGCGATACAGCTCGACGGTGTGCACCCCGGGAATGCCGAAGACCTGCTCGACGCCATAACCTTCGAGTAACTTGACCAACACTTCGCCGCACGTCGCCATGTCTTGCCCTTCTTGTTCGCTTGAGACGGTGTGCCTGGCTGGCCGCTGCATGGCCAGGCACGGGGAAGGCGTCATTGGAACGGGCCGCGTGTAGCGGGAACAATGGATAAAAAGTCATACTCGCCATGTCCTCACGTCATGCCTTGGCCCTTTATGAAACGCCTCCCGCCCTTGCCCGCGCTGCACACCTTTCTGATCACCGCGCGCTGCTGCAACTTCACCCACGCGGCCGAGCAGCTGCATATCACCCAGGGTGCGGTGAGCCGGCAGATCGCCGGCCTGGAGAGTCACCTGGGTTATGCCTTGTTCCAGCGCCAGGCCCGCGGCCTGAGCCTGACGGCCGAAGGCCGGGAATGGCTGCCACGGGTGGAACAGGTGTTCAGTCTGATCAGCGAGGGGGTGGAACAGGTCGGGGTGAACCGCGACACCCTGCAACTCAAGGCGTCCACCTGTGTGATGCGCTGGTTGTTGCCGCGCCTGATGCAGTGGCAGAAAGAGCGACCGGACGTGCCTGTGCGGCTGACCACCACGGTGCAGCATGGGGTGGACTTCAGCCGCGAGCAATTCGACGCCGCGGTGATTTACGGTGCCCCGCCACCTTCCACCCTCGGGGCCTATCACCTGTTCGACGAACAGCTGACGCCGGTGTGTTCACCTGCATTGCTCGACGGGGCGATAGCGCTGAAGACCCCGGCCGACCTGCAGCAACACATGCTGCTGCACCCGACCCTGGATACCCATGACTGGAATACCTGGCTGAAAGCCTCGGGGACGGTGCTGAACAACATCGGCAAGGGGCAGCATTTCGAAACCCTGGACCTGGCGATGTCGGTCGCCTCCCAGGGGACGGGAGTGGCCATTGGCGATTGGGCATTGATCGGCGAAGACCTGAGCGCCGGGCGGCTGGTCATGCCATTTGAATTGAAGGTCCGTACGGGGCTGGGCTACTACCTGGTGCACCCCGATCGCTCGGCACCGTCGCCGCAGTTGCGGGCGTTGCTGGACTGGCTGGTGGAACAGGCCCGGGCCAGATAGCCCTGTAGCCCTGTAGCCCTGTAGCCGCTGGCGCAGCCTGCGATCGAGCGCGTAGCGGTCGTAATCCAGTCAACACGTTGTACCTGCAAAAACGCGGTATCTGGTTTTACGACTGCTGCGCAGCCGATCGCAGCCTTCGCCAGCGGCTACAGGATGTCTCAGTAACCGACCGTGAAACGCTGGCGGGAGTGCTTCGGTGTTTCCAGCTCATCGATCATGGCGATGGCGAAGTCGGCGAAGGTGATCCAGCTCTTGCCTTCGGCGCTCACCAGAAGGTGGTCCTGGCCCAGGCGGAACTGCCCGCGGCGCTCGCCTTCGACGAACTCCGCCGATGGCGACAGGAAGGTCCAGTCCAGCTCTTTTTCCTGGCGCAGGGTATCGAGGAACACACTGCCGGCACTGGCTTCGGCCTTGTATTCGTCCGGAAAACCGGCGGCATCGATCACCCGGCTGCCGTCGGGCAACAGCAACGAACCGGCACCGCCCACCACCAGCAGGCGTTTGACCCCGGCCTTTTTCACCGGCTCGATCACTGCCTTGGGCGCGATGGTGGAAAAGTGCGCCGCGCTGATCACCGCATCGTGACCGGCGATCGCCGCTTGCAACGCGGCGCCGTCCAGCACGTCGACCGCCTTGCTCACCACACCGGCGCGATTGCCGATTTTCGCCGGGTTACGGGCAATCGCGGTAACGCTGTGACCACGACGCAGAGCTTCTTCCAGCAGTTGGCTACCGGCACGGCCGGTGGCCCCAATGATTGCGATCTTGCTCATGACAGTTCTCCAGTTCCGATAAGTGACGCAAAGCCTTACAGGGAGTGCCCCCGCGCCAGGCGCGGGGACGGTCGAATCACCACTTCATTTCGCCCTTGGCGACCTTGGCGCTCAGCTCCAGGGAGCTGTCTTCGCCCAGGTCCGGGTAACGCTTTTTCATCGCCGCGATCAGTTCGGCGGAATCCTTGGCCTTGGCGGTTTCTTCATCGAAGGCCTTGATGTAGTCGGCGGTGAAATGCACCGGAGCCAGGGAGCGGGCGCTTTCGCCCAGGTAATGGCCGGGCACCACGGTCTGGGGTTTCAGCGCGGCGATGGTGTCCAGGGTGGTCAGCCAGTCCTTGTGGGATTGCGCGGTCTGGGTATCGGCCATCCACACATGGATGTTTTCCGCGACCACCACGCCACCGACGACCGCCTTGATCGACGGGATCCAGACGAAGGTACGGTCAGGTTGCTTGCCGTCCAGGCCGATGATGTCCAGCTTCTGCCCTTCCAGGCTCAGGCTGTGGCCCTTGAGCACGCCCGGCACAATGGTCTTGGCCGGCACGTCGGCGCCCATTTTCGGGCCCCAGAATGCGAGCTTGCCGTCGACCGTGGCCTTGATGTGCTCGACGGTCGGCTGCGACGCCACGACCTTGGCCTTGGGGAAGGCCCGGGTAATGGTGTCCAGGCCGAAGTAGTAGTCCGGGTCACCGTGGCTGATGTAGATGGTGGTCAATTGCTTGCCGCTGGCGCGGATCTTCTCCACCAGTTGCTCGGCCTGGGATTTGCCGAACTGCGCATCCACCAGGATCGCTTCCTTCTTGCCGCTGACCAGCACCGAGGTCACCGGGAAAATCGCCGCGGCGCCCGGGTTGTACACATCCAGGCTCAGGGCCGGCTCGACGGCGGCGGCATGGGCGGCGAAACCCAGGGTGGCGGTGGCCAGCAGCAGGCGCTTGAGTGAGGTGAATCCGATCATGTGCAGCTCCGATGGTCTGTCGGCCGTAAGTGGCCAGGGGTAGGTGGCGATAGGTAAGTGGCGATGGAGATGAAGCTTAGTTGCCGCACTCGTTACAAAAAATGCGATGCTTGGACATAGTTTGTTTCTGAAAGCGGGCAAATCATGGATCGTCTTCAAGCAATGCGCGTCTTCGTCACCGTAGTCGACCTTGGCAGCCAGTCGGCCGCCGCCGACCACCTGGACCTCTCGCGGCCGGTGGTTTCGCGCTATCTGGCGGAACTGGAGGACTGGGTCGGCGCCCGGCTGATGCACCGCACCACCCGCAAGCTGAGCCTGACCGCGGCGGGCACGGAGATCCTGCCGCGCTGCCGGCAGATGCTCGAGTTGTCGACGGACATGCAGGCCGCCGTCAGCGAACCCGACGACGCGCCCCGCGGCTTGCTGCGCATCAGCGTCAGCACCTCGTTCGGCCAGGCCCAGTTGGCCGATGCCATGGCCACCTACGTCAAGCGTTACCCCGGCGTCAGCATCGACCTGCAGATGCTCGACCGCACGGTGAACCTGGTGGACGAGCGCATCGACCTGGCGATCCGCACCAGCAACGACCTGGACCCGAACCTGATCGCCCGGCGCCTGACGGTCTGCCGCTCGGTGATCTGCGCCTCGCCGGCCTACCTGCGCGAGCACCCGGCACCGCAACGCGTCGAGGAACTCAGCCAACACAACTGCCTGACCCACTCCTATTTCGGCAAGAGCCTGTGGCATTTCGAGCAGGACGGCGAACAGGTTTCGGTCCCGGTGCAGGGCAATATCAGCGCCAACGAAGCCAGCACCCTGTTGCGCGCGACCATGGCCGGGGCTGGCGTGGCCATGCTGCCCAGCTACCAGGCCGGGGTGCATATCCACAGCGGCGAACTGGTGCGCCTGCTGCCCCACGCAGAGCCCCGGCAAATGAACATGTACGCGGTCTACGCCTCGCGCAAACACATGCCGGCGGCCCTGCGCAGCATGCTGGATTTCCTGGTGCTGCGCTTCCCCGAGGAGCCGGAGTGGGACAAGGGCCTTTAAAGCCCGATAAGACCGCTGAATACCGCGTCAACACGCTGCCCGCGACCTGGCCGGCGGCCATGGCTGATCCACATGGCTGATCTATGCTGATAACAGTACCCCCACACGCGCAGGGGTATTCGTTCAGAGGTGTTTGCCATGAACATCAAAACAAGAAGATACCTGGCCATTTTCGTCACCTGCACCGCGACCCTGGCGTTGTATGGAACAGCGGCCTATCGCGTCGAGCAGGCCCGGCAACAGCCACGTGTCTACGCCAGCTGCAACGTCGACCAGTGCATCCCGCACAACGCGACCCTCAACTCCCTGAAATGATGCAGGCGCGCGGCGTCACGGTTCGTGATCGGCCTTCAGCCGGTCGCGGAAAGCCTTGGGCGAGATCCCGACCCGGCGGCGGAACAACCGGGTGAAGTTGGTGGGATCGGAAAACCCCAGGGTGTCGGAAATCTCGTAGATGGTCATGCTGGTGTAGGTCAGCAGGCGCTTGGCCTCCAGCAACTGACGCTCATGCATGATCTGCAGAGCCGGCTGGCCCGCCAGTTCACGGCAGGTGCCATTGAGGTGGGAAACGGAAATCCCCAGCTTGTGCGCCAGGTCCTCGACCTTCACATGCTCGCGATAGTGGGCCTCCACCAGTTGGATATAGCCATTGAAATACTCCCGCGCCCTCTGCGGTCGCTGGCTGGCGCTGCGGCGCCGGATCGCCTGGCGGCTGACCCACACCATGATCACGCTGACCAGCGAGTGCATGAGCATTTCCCGCGCCGGCTCACGCCCCTGGTACTCGTTCTGCAACGCGGCAAACAGGTTATTCAGGTAGTCGCCGTCGGCGCCCGCCGGGTAGCTCTCGGCCACGGCCAGGGCATTCACCGAATGCCCCAGCTGGGCTTGCAGATGGGCCATCAAGGGCGCCGCCAGGGTCACCACATAACCGTCGATGTCTTCGGAAAAACGAAAGCCGTGCACCGACAGGGCCGGCAGGATCTGCAGCGCCGACTCCCCCAGCAACGTGCGCTGGCCTTCGATCTCAAGCTCGGCCTGGCCGCGATGCACGAACAGTAATTGACAGAGATCGGCATGCCGATGCGGCTTGATTTCCCAATGGTGCTCGCGGCTGCGCTTGGAAATGGTTTCGCAGTGCAGCAGGTCCGGTGTCGGCCAATCCAGGCTTTCCCCATAGAGTTTGAACACCGGAATTGAAGGCAAGGCAGGCTTATTCATAACTGCAATCCAGGCCTCTGGGTGACGGGCGATAATCGCACCGATTGGTGAAATGAACAGGTATCGGCTCAGTTTTCACCTTCAACTGACAGCATCACAAGTGAAAAATGCAGGCACTCGAAACATAAAAATCAGTCAGCGAACCTGTTCGCGTGAAGCTTGCGAGTCATAAAAACAATGAAAACCCTGAAAACTCAAGTCGCCATCATTGGCGCCGGCCCCTCCGGACTGCTGCTCGGCCAACTGCTGCACAAAGCCGGCATCGATACCCTGATCCTCGAACGACAAACCCCGGATTACGTACTCGGGCGCATCCGCGCCGGGGTGCTGGAACAAGGCATGGTCGACCTGCTGCGCCAGGCCGGGGTCAGCCAGCGCATGGACGCCGAAGGCCTGGTGCACGGTGGTTTCGAACTGGCCCTCGACGGCCGCCGGGTGGCCATCGACCTGCACGCCCTCACCAATGGCAAGAGCGTGACGATCTACGGCCAGACCGAAGTCACCCGCGACCTGATGCAATCCCGCCAGGCCGTCGGCGCCCGGACCCTGTACCAGGCCGACAACGTGCGCCCCCACGACATGCACAGCGACCAGCCCTACCTGACCTTCGATTACCAGGGCGAACCCCATCGCCTGGACTGCGACTACATCGCCGGCTGCGACGGTTTCCACGGGGTCGCCCGGCAGTCGATCCCGGCCGACAAACTCAAGGTGTTCGAGCGCGTCTATCCGTTCGGCTGGCTCGGCATTCTCGCCGACACCCCGCCGGTCCACGACGAACTGGTCTACGCCCGCCACGAACGCGGATTTGCCCTGTGCAGCATGCGGTCGACCACCCGCACCCGCTACTACCTGCAAGTACCGGCAGAGGAAAATGTCGCCAACTGGTCCGATCAACGTTTCTGGGACGAGCTCAAGAGGCGCCTGCCCGAGGAGCTGGCCGAACGCCTGGTGACCGGGCCGTCGATCGAGAAAAGCATCGCGCCGCTGCGCAGCTTCGTAGTCGAGCCGATGCAATACGGGCGGCTGTTCCTGGTCGGCGACGCCGCGCACATCGTGCCCCCCACCGGAGCCAAGGGCCTGAACCTGGCCGCCAGCGATGTCAGCACGCTGTTCAACATCCTGCTCAAGGTCTACCGCGAGCAGCGCACCGACCTGCTGCAGAAGTATTCGCAAATCTGCCTGCGGCGGATCTGGAAGGCCGAGCGTTTCTCCTGGTGGATGACCGCGATGCTGCACCGCTTCCCCGACTCCGACGACTTCAGCCAGCGCATCGCCGAGTCGGAGCTGGCGTACTTCGTCGACTCCGAGGCCGGGCGCAAAACCATCGCGGAAAATTACGTCGGCCTTCCTTACGAGGCTATCGAGTAGGAGCCTATCGAGTACACTGGCGAGCATTCCCGCTCGCCTTGCACCCTGCGGGTCAATCACTGCCCGCAGGTTATTTCGTGTCCAATCCCAACCAGCCTGGCCAGCCCAAACCGGCTCTTCGCAGCGTACTGATCGCCCTGATGCTGGCGATCTTCCTCGGCGCCCTGGACCAGACCATAGTCGCGGTCTCCATGCCCGCCATCTCCGCGCAATTCAAGGACGTCAGCCTGCTGGCCTGGGTGACTTCCGGCTACATGGTGGCCATGACTGTGTCGGTGCCGATCTACGGCAAGCTCGGCGACCTCTACGGGCGGCGCAAGCTGATGCTGTTCGGCATGGGCCTGTTCACCCTGGCGTCGCTGTTCTGCGGCATGGCGCAGAACATGGAACAGCTGGTCCTGGCGCGGATCTTCCAGGGCATCGGCGCCGGCGGGATGATTTCGGTCAGCCAGGCGATCATCGGCGACATCGTGCCGCCCCGCGAGCGCGGGCGTTACCAGGGCTATTTCAGCAGCATGTACGCGGCGGCCAGCGTCGCCGGCCCGGTGCTCGGCGGCTACATGACCGAATACCTGTCCTGGCGCTGGGTGTTCCTGATCAACCTGCCCCTGGGCCTGGGCGCCTGGCTGGTGGCCAGGCGCAATCTGCGCGGGCTGCCGATTCCGCAGCGCAAACCGATCATCGACTACCTCGGCACGCTGCTGATGATCATCGGCCTGACGGCCCTGCTGCTGGCGATCACCCATTTCGGCCAGGGCCACGCCTGGCGCAGCAGCGAAGTGCTAGGCCTGCTGGCGTGTGCCGTCGTCGCCCTGGCCCTGTTCGCCTGGCATGAACGGCGCACGCAAGAGCCGCTGCTGCCCATGCACCTGTTCGCCAACCGCAACGCCATGTTGTGCTGGTGCACGGTGTTCTTCACCAGCTTCCAGGCCATCTCCCTGACGGTGCTGATGCCGTTGCGCTTTCAGAGCGTCACCGGCGCCGGTGCCGACAGCGCGGCATTGCACCTGCTGCCGCTGGCCATCGGCCTGCCGATGGGCGCCTACTTCGCCGGGCGCATGACCTCGGTGACCGGCCGCTACAAGCCGATGATCCTCGGTGGCGCCCTGCTGATGCCACTGACCGTTCTTGGCATGGCCTTCAGCCCGCCCCAGGCGGTGCTGCTGAGCAGTGTGTTCATGTTGTTCAGCGGGATTGCCTCGGGCATGCAGTTCCCGACGTCGCTGGTGGGCAGCCAGAACTCGGTGGAACAACGGGACATCGGCGTCGCCACCAGTACCACCAACCTGTTCCGCTCCCTGGGCGGTGCGGTGGGCGTGGCCTTGATGTCGGCGCTGTTGCTGGCGCTGTTGCAGGATTCCAGCTTCGCCCAGTTGAGCGGCTCGGCGCTGATCGGCGAAGGCCACTCGGGCAATGTGCTGCTCGACGGCCTGAACGCCGCGCCGGGTCCGGAACAGGGCGCCTTGCGGGCTGAGTTGCTGCTGACCTTCAAACACTTGCTGATGGTCAGCGCGGCGGTGTCGTTGCTGGGGTTGGCGGCGGCGCTGGCCATGCCCAACACGCTGCTGCGCGGGCGCGAAGACAAGGTCAAATAACGGCATCGCCAACCAGCTCTTCCACAGGCGAGCTGGCTGGCGACCGACCTTTACGGGCTGTAGTACCCCACCGCCACCAGGAAGTGCCCGACCTTGCGCAGGTAGGCGTGCTTGTCTTCCACCTTGGCCGTCACCGGGTTCTTCCAGCGGTACTCATACTCGCCCTGCTCCTGGGTGGCCATCAGCGCCAGGATCGGCTCGCCCACCGGTTTGCCGTCCGGGTCCTTGACCTTGCCGAAGTCGGTATTGATCAACCGCAGATTGGTGCCGTGGGCCACGTAGCGCTGGTTGTCCAGGTCGACCACGAACACATACAGGTCGTCCTGCAGGAAGCCGCCCTTGAGCGAGTTGATCGCTGTCAGCGTGCCCTTCTCGTCCTTGACCAGTTCGGTCGCCGCCTTGTCCAGCAAGGCTTTGGCCTGCTCGGCGGAAGCCCGTGGCAGGTAATAGCCGACCGCCAGGATCCGCTCGCCGACCCGCTGGTAATACACATGCTTGCGCTCGACCTTGCCGTCGGCCCAGTTCTGCCAGCGGTATTCGGCTTGCTGGATGCCATTGCCCTCGGGAATCTTCAGCGCGTCCTTGAAGGCCTTTTGCAGATCCGGCCCAAGCACCTCGGAAACATCGCGGCCGATCAGCGCCGACGACGGCCCGCCACTGGCCAGCATCACCCCCTTGGTGTCGACCACAAACACGTAACGGTCCTTGTCGACGAACTCGCCCTGGCGGCTGAACGCGGCGAAGGCCTTGTCACCGTGGTCGTGGTAATAGGCCAGGGCCTTCTCCAGCAGGGCCTTGGCCGCCGTGGCATCGTCCGCCGCCTGGACCTGGCTGGCGCAGAACATCAGCAACCCTCCCAGCACCGTGGCTCTAAGCAATCCCCTCATTGCGCGTCCCTCGTTCTTGTTGGTGTTTCAAGAGCGTAGACGGCTGTGGGATATGGTCGAGTATTCAGCGAAGCAGGGAGGCGAGAAGCAAAACCGCGACCTTCCCACGCCACGCGCGGGAAGGTCGCCAGGGTCAGGGGCGGGTATTGAGCTGCTGCTGCAGGTTCTGGATCTGGCTCTGCAGGGTATTGATGTTGCGAGTGACCTGGCCGCGGAAAGCGTCGAACTCGGCGGTGTTGGTGCCGCCCTGGGCCGCGGCGGGACGATTGTCCTGCTGGCTCTTGAGCACGATGATGTCCTGCTCCAGACGCTCGATGGCGGCGCTCGGGTTGCCCTGTTTCTTCAAGGCCGCGATCTCGGCGTTCAGGCCCTTGAACTGGGCATCGACCTTGCTGGTGTCGGCAGGCGCGCTTTTCAGGGCGGCCAGTTCGCTGCTCAAGGTTTTCACCTGTGCCTGCAACTGGGTATTGGCCGCCTGCTGCTCGGTGGCCTGCGCGGTCATCTGGGCCAGGCGCTTGTCCAGGTCCGTGGCCTGCCCGGCCACGCCTTGCTGCTGCTTGCCCTGGTCCTGCAGGCGGCTTTCCAGCTGCTTGATCTGCAGCTTCAAGGCTTCGCTGTCGCTGTTGACGCTGGACTGGCTGGCCACCACCTTGCCGGAAATATCCTGCAGGCGCCCCGCCGCTTCTTCGCTGATGCGGGCGAAACTTTCCTGGGTGGCGACCAGTTGCTGCTCCATCAGCGAGATCTGCTGGAAGCTCCACCAGGCCAGGCCGATAAAGGCGAAGAACAAGGCGCCGACCAGCGCCCAGAGCGGCCCGGCATTCGGGGTCTTGACCTTGGCGGCCGGCACGCTGCGCGAATGCACCGAAGTACGCGCGCGGCCCGCGACGGTGGTCGGAAAATCATCGTCGAGGGTATCGGCACGCAGGCTTGGAACATCGTCGAAGTCGTCGTTGGCATCGTTACGCATGGGGAAACCTTTCTAAACCGCGGTGATCGCTGAATGCGGCGAGTATAAACCGCTAACCCGCCGCCCTGATCGACCCTGAACCCCGAACTCGGTTCAGTGTTTATTTTCAGCGTATGTCCTGGGCCTTCCACCAGCCGCAGAATTCATCCAGGGCCGTCCACAGGCTGACCTTAGGTTCGTAATCCAGATAATGGCGGGCGCGGCTGATATCCAGGGTGAAGTTCTTGTTCATCACCTGCATGCCCAGGCGCGACAGGGTCGGCTCCGGACGGCCCGGCCAGAGCTTGCAGAAGCCTTCATTGAGGGCCGCCACGCTGTAGGCCAGGCCAAAGGAGCGGTAGCGCGTGACCTGCGGCACGCCCATCTGGCGCATCACGTAGTTCACCACGTCCCACAACGGCACGGGCGTGCCGTTACTGATGTTGTAGGCCTTGCCCAGGGCCGAGCCGCTGGCCAGCAGGCTGCTGAGCAGCGCTTCGTTGAGGTTCTGCACACTGGTGAAGTCGACCTTGTTCAGGCCGTTGCCGATGATCGCCAGGCGGCCCTTGCGCTGCATTTTCAACAGGCGCGGGAAAATACTCATGTCGCCGGCACCGGTGACAAAACGCGGGCGCAGCGCCAGCACCTCCAGGCCGAACTCCTGGGCGCCGAACACCTTCTGCTCCGCCAGGTATTTGGTGGCGGCATAAGGGTGCTTGAAGCGCTTGGGCACCTGCTCCTCGGTCAGGCCCAGATGGTCGCGACCGTCGAAATAGATCGACGGCGACGACAGGTGCACCAGGCGCCGGACATGGCGCTTGAGGCAGGCTTCTACCACGTTTTCGGTGACCAGCACGTTGCCCTGATGAAAATCCTGATAACGCCCCCAGAGCCCCACCGCCCCCGCGCAATGCACCACCGCATCGACGTCGCGACACAGGTCGCGCACCAGCTCTGCGTCGCTCAAGTCGCCCTGGACGAACTCGGCCCCGCGCCGCACCAGATGCTCCACACCTTCGGCCCGACGCCCGTTGACCCGTACATCCAGGCCCTGCTCAAGGGCAAAACGCGCGAAGCGTCCACCAATGAAGCCGCTTGCGCCGGTGACCAGAATTTTCATGACTTGCTCCGATTGCTTTCGTGTTTCATGCCTGTCGCACTATGTATTGCTTAACGCTATTGCCTGATGCCTTGACGCCTTGTGTCACGCCAACGGCACCAGCCATTGCGCCGAAGAACGCACCAGGTGCTCGGTGAGCAGGCCCAGCAGTTGGCCACCATTGCGCCAATGATGCCAGTACAGCGGCACATCGATCGGCTTATCTGGCAAAAACTCCACCAACACACCCCGCGCCAACTGGTCGCGCACCTGCAATTCGGGCACCAGCCCCCAGCCCAGGCCGGCCTCGGTCAGGCGGATGAAGCCCTCGGACGAGGGACACAGGTGATGCTCGAACCCGCCATCGACCCCCAGCGCCGCCAGGTAGCGGTGCTGCAGGAAATCGTCCGGGCCGAACACCAGGGCTGGCGTGCGGGCCAGGCGCTCGGCTTGCACGCCTTGCGGAAAATGCCGCGCAAGGAACGCCGGGCTGGCCAGGGCACGGTAGCGCATGGCACCCAGCAGCACGCTGCGGGCGCCCGCCACCGGCCGCTCGCTGGCGCAGACACAGGCCGCCACTTCGCCAGCGCGCATGCGCTTGAGGCCCACGGTCTGGTCTTCGACGATCAGGTCGAGGAGCAAGTGCTGCTCGGCACAGAAGTCGCCCACCGCCTCGGCCCACCAGGTGGCCAGGCTGTCGGCGTTGAGGGCAATGCGCAGACGCTCCGGCAAGCCTTCCTCGTCCAGGGCCGGCACCTGGCTCTGCAGGTCGCGTTCGAGCAGGCGTACCTGCTGCACATGGTTGAGCAGGCGCCGGCCGATTTCCGTCGGCGCCGGCGGCGTGACCCGCACCAGCACCGGCTGGCCGATCCGCGCCTCGAGCAGCTTGATCCGCTGGGAAATGGCCGATTGCGACAACCCCAGCACCTGCGCGGCACGCTCGAATCCGGCCTGTTCGATCACCGCGGCCAGGGCGGACAGCAATTTATAGTCGAACATCAGTTTTCCTAATGAGCGATCAGTAATATTGGTTTTTCTTATACAGCCTGCAACCGGAGAATAGCCAGCATGCTTTCTCGTTCAAGGACCTTTTTCATGGCTGGCGAAACCTCCCTCGATACCCTGCTGCGCAGCATGAGCCCGCAGCTCAACCACGGCGACTACGTATTCTGCTCCATCGCCGATCGCGCGCTGCTCGAAGGTAGCGACGTCCTGGGCAGCTTTCGCGAGCAGGAAGGACTCACGGTGATCCTCGAGCGCCAGCAGGCCGAACGCCTGGGGCTGGGTTTCGATTACGTCGCGGCCTGGATCACCCTGAATGTGCATTCGGCCCTGGAAGCCGTCGGCCTGACCGCCGCGTTCGCCAGCGCCCTGGGCAAGGCCGGGATCAGTTGCAACGTGATCGCCGGCTACTACCACGATCATCTGTTTGTCGCTAAGGCCGATGCCGAACGCGCCATGGGCGTGCTGCGGCAACTGGCCTCGGGCGAGGAGTAAACGCCATGTGGCAGAGCTACGTTAACGGGCTGCTGGTGGCGGCCGGGCTGATCATGGCAATCGGCAGCCAGAATGCGTTTGTCCTGGCCCAGAGCCTGCGCCGTGAACACCACCTACCGGTGGCCGTGCTGTGCGTGACCTGCGATGCGTTGCTGGTGGCGGCCGGGGTATTCGGCCTGGCCACGGTGCTGGCGCAGAGCCCGACACTGCTGGCAGTTGCCCGCTGGGGCGGCGCCGCGTTCCTGATCTGGTACGGCAGCCAGGCCCTGCGTCGCGCCTGTTCCAGGCAGAGCCTGCAACAGGGCGAGAACCAGACCGTGCGCTCGCTGCGCGCGGTGCTGCTCAGTGCGCTGGCGGTGACCCTGCTCAACCCCCATGTGTACCTGGACACGGTGCTGCTGATCGGCTCGCTGGGCGCGCAACAGACCGAGCCTGGCGCCTATGTGGTCGGCGCGGCCAGTGCTTCGCTGCTGTGGTTTTTCACCCTCGCCCTCGGCGCCGCATGGCTGGCTCCGTGGCTGGCACGGCCGAGCACCTGGCGCATTCTCGACCTGCTGGTGGCGGTGATGATGTTCAGTGTCGCGGTTCAGTTGATGACCGCCAGGTGATTTATTCCAAAAGGCTAAGGGGATGCCCTCGCTAAATGACGAGCGCGCCGCCGCCCCGCAAAGCGCAAGACTAGGCGTGAGGAGCGTGGTTTGGTGGTCCAAATGAGCGACGAACAACGACGGATTGCGCTTTGCGGGGCGACGGCCCTTCGGGTTGGCGCTGTGATCGTGCCATGCTGCGTTGCGGGACTTGAAGAGGCAAAAAGCATCCTCTGCGTCCCGCGCCTTGCCTGGCACGATCACAGCGCCAACGCGTTTCGTCATTTAGCGAGGGCATCCCCTTGAACCTCTATCCCACACAGTTGTTGCGTGGTTATGCCGCACCCCCGGTGCTATGATCCGAACCCTGCGCCGCAAAGAGTACAAACTCCCCGGCGCTTGTCTGGCCGCCCGTGATCGGCCTTGCGCTCACCGCAACTGACCTGATTAGGAGAATCATCATGGCTTTCGAATTGCCGCCGCTGCCTTACGCACACGATGCCCTGCAGCCGCACATTTCCAAGGAAACCCTGGAATACCACCACGACAAGCACCACAACACCTATGTCGTGAACCTGAACAACCTGGTGCCAGGCACCGAGTTCGAAGGCAAGACCCTGGAAGAGATCGTCAAGTCTTCCTCGGGCGGTATCTTCAACAACGCCGCTCAGGTCTGGAACCACACTTTCTACTGGAACTGCCTGGCACCAAACGCCGGCGGTCAACCAACCGGCGCTCTGGCTGAAGCCATCAACGCCGCTTTCGGTTCGTTCGACAAGTTCAAAGAAGAATTCACCAAGACTTCCGTCGGCACCTTCGGTTCCGGTTGGGGCTGGCTGGTGAAAAAGGCTGACGGTTCCCTGGCCCTGGCCAGCACCATCGGCGCCGGCAACCCGCTGACCAGCGGCGACACCCCGCTGCTGACCTGCGACGTCTGGGAACACGCTTACTACATCGACTACCGCAACCTGCGTCCAAAGTACGTCGAAGCGTTCTGGAACCTGGTCAACTGGAAATTCGTGGCCGAGCAGTTCGAAGGCAAGACCTTCGTCGCCTAAGCCCGTTTGCAGTCAAAAAAACCCGGCATTGCCGGGTTTTTTCGTTTTACCGGCAAGGGCCAGGTTTGCCGCGCCAGCCCGGCGGACCAACCTCTCTATTCAGCTAAAAAATCTCCGCCGTCCCTCAAGTTGCAAGGCTTGGCTACCGACATATAACCGATAAGCGCGGATATGCTAGCTCCCGGCATTCCAACCAAGCCTACAGGTGAAATATCCTGGGCCTGATTGTCCCTTTGACTGCCATCACGGGATTGCCAATACTCATGGCAACTTGACGCTACCCGCACGGAACAAGGAATAACCCTTTGAAGCTGGAACTCAAAAACAGCTTGTCGGTGAAGTTGCTCCGGGTTGTGCTGCTGTCGGCACTGATAGTGGGCGTAGTGCTGAGCTGCGCACAAATCGTCTTCGATGCTTATAAGACTCGGCAGGCGGTCGCGAATGATGCCCAGCGCATTCTCGACATGTTTCGCGACCCCTCGACCCAGGCCGTCT
This sequence comes from Pseudomonas sp. GM17, assembly GCF_000282175.2. Classification (NCBI taxonomy): domain Bacteria; kingdom Pseudomonadati; phylum Pseudomonadota; class Gammaproteobacteria; order Pseudomonadales; family Pseudomonadaceae; genus Pseudomonas; species Pseudomonas sp. GM17. The sequence goes on from NZ_CP124732.1 coordinate 6,002,999, forward strand.
ACAGCCTGGACCGCGAAATGGGCATGCAAGTCATCGAAGGCCTGTTCCAGGACGATGCTGTGCGCATGGCCTCCATTGGCCACCCCAACGAAACCATGCTCGCGGAAAAAACCCGTGAGTTGCAGAATTCCCCCAGCCGCTGGCTGACCGATCTGATCCTCGGCAAGGAGCGCACCTTCACCACCCAACTGGTGGGTCGCGGGCCCTACAGCGAATACTACGGCGACCTGAGCATCACCCTCGACACGGCCACCTACGGCCAGGGATTTATCGTCAGCTCGGTGATCATTTTCATTTCCGGCGTACTGCGCGCCCTGGCCATGGGCCTGGTGCTGTACCTGGTTTACCACTGGCTGCTGACCAAGCCGCTGTCGCGGATCATCGAGCACCTGACCACCATCAATCCGGACCGCCCCAGCGAACATCAGATCCCGTTGCTCAAGGGCCACGAGCGAAACGAGCTGGGGATCTGGATCAATACCGCCAACCAGTTGCTGGCATCGATCGAACGCAACACGCACCTGCGCCATGAAGCGGAAAACAGCCTGCTGCGCATGGCCCAGTACGACTTCCTCACCGGCCTGCCCAACCGCCAGCAGTTGCAGCAGCAACTGGACAAGATCCTGATCGACGCCGGCCGCCTGCAACGCCGGGTCGCGGTGCTCTGTGTCGGCCTCGACGACTTCAAGGGCATCAACGAACAGTTCAGCTACCAGACCGGCGACCAGTTGCTGCTGGCCCTGGCCGATCGCCTGCGGGCCCACAGTGGTCGCCTGGGCGCCCTCGCCCGCCTTGGCGGCGACCAGTTCGCCCTGGTCCAGGCCGATATCGAACAACCCTACGAAGCCGCCGAACTGGCGCAGAGCATTCTCGACGACCTGGAAGCACCGTTCGCCCTCGACCACCAGGAAATCCGCCTGCGCGCCACCATCGGCATCACCCTGTTCCCGGAAGACGGCGACAGCACCGAGAAGCTGCTGCAGAAAGCCGAGCAGACCATGACCCTGGCCAAAAGCCGGTCGCGCAACCGTTATCAGTTCTATATCGCCAGCGTCGACAGCGAGATGCGCCGGCGCCGCGAACTGGAAAAAGACCTGCGCGAAGCCCTGAGCCGCGAGCAGTTCCACCTGGTCTACCAGCCGCAGATCAGCTACCGCGATCATCGTGTGGTCGGGGTCGAGGCGCTGCTGCGCTGGCAGCATCCGGAACACGGCTTCGTCCCGCCGGACCTGTTCATTCCCCTGGCCGAGCAGAACGGCACCATCATCGCCATCGGCGAATGGGTGCTGGACCAGGCCTGCCGCCAACTGCGCGAATGGCATGACCTGGGCTTCAGCGACCTGCGCATGGCGGTCAACCTGTCCACCGTGCAACTGCACCACGCCGAGCTGCCGCGGGTGGTCAACAACCTGCTGCAGATCTACCGCCTGCCGCCGCGCAGCCTGGAGCTGGAAGTCACCGAAACCGGCCTGATGGAAGACATCAGCACCGCCGCCCAGCACTTGTTGAGCCTGCGCCGCTCGGGGGCGCTGATCGCCATCGACGACTTCGGCACCGGCTACTCGTCCCTGAGCTACCTCAAGAGCCTGCCGCTGGACAAGATCAAGATCGACAAGAGCTTCGTCCAGGACCTGCTGGATGACGACGACGATGCGACCATCGTGCGGGCGATCATCCAGCTGGGTAAAAGCCTGGGCATGCAGGTGATCGCCGAGGGCGTGGAAACCGCCGAACAAGAGGCCTACATCATCTCCGAAGGCTGCCACGAAGGTCAGGGTTATCACTACAGCAAACCCCTGCCGGCACGGGAGCTGAGCGCCTACCTGAAACAGGCCCAGCGCAGTAACGCAGCCATCCTCTGAAGACCCGATTGCGCGCATAAGCCTGATCCAGCGCAATCGCTTCCTGAATAGGAAATATTTACAACCACAACCCTTTACACATAATGCAAATCTTTCGCATTATGTCGCAGTTTTGCGCATCCCCCGCGCCACTCCACCCCTCTCTCGAAGCAGGATGTTCGCCATGATTCGTATGCCTCTGGCTACCGCCAGTCTGTTGGCCATCGCTATTTCCCTCGCCGGTTGCGGCGAAGGCAAAGACCAGGCTGCCGCGCCGCAAGCCGCTACCCCAGCCGCCAGCACCGCAGCCCCGGCCACCGCTCCTGCGGCCGGCAAGGTCGATGAAGCGGCGGCCAAGGCGGTCGTCGCGCATTACGCCGACATGGTCTTCGCCGTGTACAGCGATGCCGAATCCACCGCGAAGACCCTGCAGACCGCGATCGACGCCTTCCTCGCCAAGCCCAACGCCGACACCCTGAAAGCCGCCAAGGCTGCCTGGGTCGCCGCTCGCGTGCCTTACCTGCAGAGCGAAGTGTTCCGCTTCGGCAACACCATCGTCGACGACTGGGAAGGCCAGGTGAACTCCTGGCCGCTGGACGAAGGCCTGATCGATTACGTCGACAAGTCCTACGAGCACGCGCTGGGTAACCCGGGCGCCACCGCCAACATCATCGCCAACACTGAAGTCCAGGTCGGCGAAGACAAGGTCGACGTGAAAGACATCACACCGGAAAAACTCGCCAGCCTCAACGAGCTGGGCGGTTCCGAGGCCAACGTCGCCACCGGCTACCACGCCATCGAATTCCTGCTCTGGGGCCAGGACCTGAACGGCACCGGCCCTGGCGCCGGCAACCGTCCGGCTTCCGACTACCTGGAAGGTGCCGGCGCCACCGGCGGCCACAACGACCGTCGCCGTGCCTACCTGAAAGCCGTGACCCAACTGCTGGTCAACGACCTGGAAGAAATGGTCGGCAACTGGAAGCCGAACGTGGCCGACAACTACCGCGCCACCCTGGAAGCCGAGCCGGCTGAAAGCGGCCTGCGCAAAATGCTGTTCGGCATGGGCAGTCTGTCCCTGGGCGAACTGGCGGGCGAGCGCATGAAGGTGTCCCTGGAAGCCAACTCCCCTGAAGACGAACAGGACTGCTTCAGCGACAACACCCACAACTCGCACTTCTACGATGCCAAGGGCATCCGCAACGTGTACCTGGGCGAATACACCCGCGTCGACGGCACCAAGCTGACCGGCGCCAGCCTGTCGTCGCTGGTGGCGAAAATCGACCCGGCCGCCGACACCGCATTGAAGGCCGACCTGGCCGCCACCGAAGCCAAGATCCAGGTCATGGTCGATCACGCCAACAAGGGTGAGCACTACGACCAGTTGATCGCCGCCGGCAACGACGCGGGCAACCAGATCGTGCGTGACGCCATCGCCGCGCTGGTCAAGCAGACCGGTTCGATCGAACAGGCCGCGGGCAAGCTGGGTATCAGCGACCTGAACCCGGACAGCGCCGATCACGAGTTCTGATCAGCGTTGCGGGAATGAAAAGGCGACCTTCGGGTCGCCTTTTTTGTGCCTGTCTATGACGCGGCCCCTGTAGCCGCTGCCGCAGGCCGCGATAAGGCCGCAGGCCTTCAGCGATCTTGAAACCCTGCGCCCCCTTCGGTGGCGATCGCAGCCTGCGGCAGCGGCTACAGGACCAGACCAGAGCCGGGGGACAGGGACAGGCCGGCTTCGCTTGCGTTGTCCCACGTCAAGCGGAACGATAATTCCTCTTATTCAAACTCCCCTGCCCTGTTAGACTTTGCGCCCTTGTTTTGCTCGTCCTGCAGGATATCCGATGCCCCCGTCGCTGCTTCGCTGGTCTGCGCTGTTCATGGCCTTGAGCCTGAGTGCCTGCGATGACGCCCCGCGTTTTACCCAGGCCGAGCCGGGCGAAGCGCGTTCCGGCGGTGAAGCGACCGTGCGCAAGAGCGACCAGAACGCCTTTTCCATGCCGTCGGCCAACCTGTCGCCAACCCGGCGCCTGGACTTCAGCGTCGGCAACAGTTTCTTCCGCAGCCCCTGGGTGATCGCCCCCTCGACCACCACCGCCCGCGATGGCCTGGGCCCGCTGTTCAACACCAACGGCTGCCAGAACTGCCATATCAAGGACGGCCGCGGCCACCCGCCGACGCCCGACTCGGACAACGCCGTGTCGATGCTGGTGCGCCTGTCGATCCCCAATGAGCCGGCCTACGCCAAGGTCATCGAGCAGCTGGGCATAGTGCCCGAGCCGGTGTATGGCGGGCAGTTCCAGGACATGGCGGTGCCTGGCGTCGCCCCGGAAGGCAAGGTGCGGGTCGAGTACGAGCCGCTGACCGTGCGCTTCAAGGACGGCAGCGAAGTCGAACTGCGCAAGCCGAAGCTGCAGATCACCCAGCTCGGTTATGGCCCGATGCATCCCGACACCCGCTTCTCGGCCCGCGTGGCGCCGCCGATGATCGGCCTGGGCCTGCTCGAAGCCATCCCCGAGGCGGCGATCCTGGCCAATGCCCAAGCGCAAGCCAAGGCTGGCAATGGCATTGCCGGACGGCCGAACCGGGTCTGGGACGATGCCCAGCAAAAGACCGTACTCGGGCGTTTTGGCTGGAAAGCCGGACAACCCAACCTCAATCAACAAAATGTTCACGCGTTCTCTGGTGATATGGGCCTGACCACCAGCCTGAGACCCTTCGATGACTGCACCGACGCCCAGACCGCCTGCAAGCAAGCCCCCAACGGCAACGGGCCGGATGGCGAACCGGAAGTCAGCGACAACATCCTGCGCCTGGTGCTGTTCTACAGCCGCAACCTCGGGGTGCCGGCGCGGCGCGAGGTTGGCTCGCCACAGGTGCTGGCCGGCAAGAACCTGTTCTACCAGACCGGCTGCCAGTCCTGTCATACCCCCCGGTTCACCACCGCCGCCGACGCCGCGGAACCCGAGCTGGCCAATCAAGTGATACGCCCCTACAGCGATCTGCTGCTGCATGACATGGGCGAAGGCCTGGCCGACCACCGCAGCGAATTCCAGGCCGGCGGCCGCGACTGGCGCACGCCGCCGTTGTGGGGGATCGGCCTGACGCAAACGGTCAGCGGCCACACCCAGTTCCTGCATGACGGTCGCGCCCGCAACCTGCTCGAAGCCGTGCTCTGGCACGGCGGCGAGGCCCAGGCGGCGCAGCGACAGGTTTTATCCTTCAATGCCGAACAGCGCGCTGCGTTGCTGGCATTCCTGAATTCTCTTTAACGCCTTCTTACAAGAAACGGGAGCCCGAACATGTTCCGTCCCAAGCTGTTGTTCACCAGCCTTGCCGCGCTCGCCCTGGGCGCCTGCTCGCCGCAGGACCCACAAGCCGTGACCTCGGCGGCCATCGCCAAACAGGTGATCCTGCCGACCTACAGCCGCTGGGTCGAAGCCGACCGCCAGCTGGCGATCAGCGCCCTGGCCTTCTGTGAAGGCAAGCAAAGCCTGGACACCGCCCGTGCCGACTTCCTGCACGCGCAGAAAGCCTGGGCCGAACTGCAACCCTTACTGATCGGGCCGCTGGCCGAGGGCAACCGCTCCTGGCAAGTGCAGTTCTGGCCGGACAAGAAGAACCTGGTAGGCCGTCAGGTCGAACAGCTGGTCAGCGCCACGCCGCAGATCGACGCCGCCGCCCTGGCCAAGTCCAGCGTCGTGGTACAAGGCCTCTCGGCCTACGAATACATCCTGTTCGACAGCAAGATCGACATGGCAAACAGCGAGCAGAAAGCCCGCTACTGCCCGCTGCTGAGCGCCATTGGCGAACGCCAGAAGCAGCTCGCCGAAGAGATCCTGTCGCGCTGGAACACCAGCGACGGCATGCTCGCGCAGATGAGCAAGTTCCCCAACCAGCGCTACGCCGACTCCCATGAGGCCATCGCCGATCTGCTGCGGGTCCAGGTCACCGCGCTGGATACCCTGAAGAAGAAGCTCGGCACGCCGATGGGCCGTCAGAGCAAGGGCATTCCACAGCCGTTCCAGGCCGACGCCTGGCGCAGCCAATCGTCCATGCAGAGCCTGGAAGCCAGCCTCGCCGCAGCCCAGACCGTCTGGGCCGGGGTCGACAACAAGGGCCTGCGCGGCCTGTTGCCGGCCGATCAGAAGCCGCTGGCCGACAAGATCGACGCCGCCTACACCGCCTCGCTGAAGCTGTTCGCCAGTACCCAGCGTTCGCTGACCGAGCTGCTGGCCGACGACGCCGGCCGCCAGCAACTGAACGATATCTACGACAGCCTCAACGTCGTCCACCGCCTGCACGAAGGCGAGCTGGCCAAGGCGCTGGGCATCCAACTGGGCTTCAACGCCAACGACGGTGACTGATCATGCTGCGACGTCAGGCTCTGGCACTCGGCAGCCTGCTGCTGAGCGCCGTCACGCTGGGTGGCTGGACGCTGTTCAAGCACAAGGACCAAGGCCCGCTGCTGCTCTCGGCGCGCGATGACGGCGACGGTAAGCACTACGCCGTCGGCTATCGCCTGGACGGCACGCAAGTGTTCGCCACCCGGGTCGGTCAACGCTGCCATGACATCGTCAACCACCCGACGCTGCCAATCGCCCTGTTCGTCGCCCGTCGCCCGGGCACCGAAAGCTACCTGATCGACCTGCGCGACGGCACCCTCCTGCAAACCCTGGCCTCGCAGCCGAACCGGCACTTCTATGGCCACGCGGTGATCCACAAGAGCGGCGACTGGCTGTACGCCACCGAGAACGACACAAGCGATCCGGGTCGTGGCCTGCTCGGGGTGTACCGCTTCGAGGGCGAACGCCTGGTGCACAGCGGCGAGATCCCGACCCACGGCATCGGCCCGCACCAGGTGTCGTGGATGCCGGACGGCGAAACCCTGGTGGTGGCCAACGGCGGGATTCGCACCGAAGCGGAAAGCCGCGTCGAGATGAACCTCGACGCCATGGAGCCGAGCCTGGTGCTGATGCAGCGCGACGGCAACCTGCTGAGCAAGGAAACCCTGGCCCAGCAGATGAACAGCGTGCGTCACATGGGCATCGCCGGCGACGGCACCATCGTCACCGGCCAGCAGTTCATGGGCGACGTCCATGAGTCGTCGCAACTGCTGGCGATCAAGCGCCCGGGGCAGCCGTTCCAGGCCTTCCCGGTGGCCGAGCACCAGTTGCAGGCGATGGCGCATTACACCGCCAGCGTCGCGGTGCACAGCGAACTGCGCCTGGTGGCCCTCACCGCCCCGCGCGGCAACCGCTTTTTCATCTGGGACCTGGACAGCGCCGAAGTGCGCCTGGACGCGCCCTTGCCGGACTGTGCCGGGGTCGGTGCGGTGGCGGATGGTTTTGTCGTGACCTCGGGCCAGGGGCGCTGCCGCTTCTACGACTGTCGCCAGAAACAACTGGTGGCAACCCCCCTGGATTTGCCGGCAGGGCTCTGGGACAACCATTTGCACCTGGTCTAGTTTTTCGCCACCGCGCAGGATTGGAAAACAGGACTCTGGATGACCGGATTGTCATCTGGAAGCCCCCGAAAAGTCGGAGTAATGTCTTCGGCAATCAGCTTGGTTTTCCCAGCTTCGTTTTCCAAGGAACCGGAATATGCTGCGTCGCCGCATGTTTATCATGTTGGGTGTCGTCCTGCTGATCGTGCTGTTGCTGGCAGGCTACAAGGCCTTCTCCATCTATCAGCAGGTCAAGCTCTTCTCGGTGCCCAAGCCGCCGATCAGCGTGGCCGTGGCCACGGCTCGCGAACAACCGTGGCAAACCCGCCTGCCCACGGTCGGCACCCTCAAGGCCCTGCAGGGGGTCAACCTCAGCCTGGAAGTGGCCGGGACCGTCAAGGAGCTGCAGTTCGAGTCCGGGCAGAAGGTCAGCGCCGGGCAGCCCTTGCTGCAACTCGACAGCGACGTGGAAAGCGCCCTGCTGGAAACCGCCCAGGCCGACCTGGGCCTGTCCCGGCTGGACTTCGGCCGCGGCAGCCAACTGGTGGGCAGCCAGGCAATTTCCCGCGGCGAATACGATCGCTTGTCGGCACTGCTGCAAAAGAACAAGGCCACGGTCAATCAGCTCAAGGCTTCGCTGGCGAAAAAACGCCTGCTCGCGCCCTTCAGCGGCACCATCGGCATTCGCCATGTGGATGTCGGCGACTACCTCGCCAGCGGCACGGTGATCGCCACCCTGCAAGACCTCAGCAGCCTGTACGTGGACTTCTTCGTCCCGGAACAGGCCGTGCCGAAAATCGCCCTGGGCCAATCGGTCAGCGTGATGGTCTCCGCCTATCCGAAGGAGCAGTTCAGCGCCACCATCAGCGCCATCAACCCCAAGGTCGAAGACACCACGCGCAACGTGCAGGTGCGCGCCACCCTGGCCAACCCCGACGGCAAGCTGCTGCCGGGCATGTTCACCAACCTGCAGGTGCTGCTGCCCGATCCTCAGCCCCGGGTGGTGGTACCGGAGAGCGCCATCACCTACACCCTGTACGGTAACTCGCTGTACGTGGTGGCCGAGAAAAAGGCCGCCGATGGCAGCCCGGAAAAAGACGACAAGGGCCAGCCGGTGCTGGTCGCCGAGCGGCGCTTCATCGAAACCGGCGAACGGCGCAACGGCCTGGTGCTGATCAACAAGGGCGTGAGCAGCGGCGAACAGGTGGTGAGCGCCGGGCAGATCAAGCTGGACCATGGCGCCCACATCGCCATCACCCCGGACAAGATGCTGCCCCCCGAACAGAGCGGCCAGCCACGCGCGAACTGATCAAGGAATCCTCATGGCTTTTACAGATCCGTTCATCCGTCGTCCGGTCCTGGCCACCGTGGTCAGCCTGCTGATCGTGCTGCTGGGCTTCCAGGCCTGGAGCAAACTGCCGCTGCGCCAGTATCCGCAAATGGAAAACGCCCTGATCACGGTGACCACCGCCTACCCCGGGGCCAACGCCGAGACCATCCAGGGCTATATCACCCAACCGATGCAGCAGAGCCTGGCCAGTGCCGAGGGCATCGACTACATGACCTCGGTCAGTCGCCAGAACTTCTCGGTAATCTCGGTCTACGCCCGCATCGGCGCCAACAGCGACCGCCTGTTCACCGAACTGCTGGCCAAGGCCAACGAGGTGAAGAACAAGCTGCCCCAGGACGCCGAGGACCCGGTGCTGAGCAAGGAAGCCGCCGACGCCTCGGCGCTGATGTACATCAGCTTCTTCAGCCAGGAGTTGAACAACCCGCAGATCACCGACTACCTGTCGCGGGTGATCCAACCGAAGCTGGCGACCCTGCCGGGCATGGCCGAGGCCGAGATTCTCGGCAACCAGGTGTTCGCCATGCGCCTGTGGCTGGACCCGGTCAAGCTCGCCGGCTACGGCCTGAGCGCCAGCGACGTGACCAGCGCGGTGCGCCGCTACAACTTCCTGTCCGCGGCCGGTGAGATCAAGGGCGAGTACGTGGTCACCAGCATCAACGCCAGCACCGAACTGAAATCCGCCGAAGCCTTCGCCGCCATTCCCCTGCGGACCGAGGGCGACAGCCGGGTGCTGCTCAGCGACGTGGCACGGGTCGAGATGGGCGCGGAGAACTACAACGCCATCAGCTCCTTTGGCGGCATTCCTTCGGTCTATATCGGCATCAAGGCAACCCCCAACGCCAACCCGCTGGACGTGATCAAGGAAGTGCGCAAGATCATGCCGGAGCTGGAGGCCCAGCTACCGCCCAACCTCAAGTCGGAGATCGCCTACGACGCCACGCTGTTCATCCAGGCCTCGATCAACGAGGTGGTGAAGACCCTGTTCGAAGCCGTGCTGATCGTGATCGTGGTGGTGTTCCTGTTCCTCGGCGCGCTGCGTTCGGTGGTGATCCCGGTGGTGACCATTCCGCTGTCGATGATCGGTGTGATGTTCTTCATGCAGTTGATGGGCTACTCGATCAACCTGCTGACCCTGCTGGCGATGGTGCTGGCCATCGGCCTGGTGGTGGACGACGCGATCGTGGTGGTGGAAAACATCCACCGCCATATCGAGGAAGGCAAGACGCCACTGGACGCGGCCCTCGAAGGCGCCCGGGAAATCGCCATGCCGGTGGTGTCGATGACCATCACCCTGGCGGCGGTCTACGCCCCCATCGGCTTCCTGCAGGGGCTCACCGGGGCGCTGTTCAAAGAGTTCGCCCTGACCCTGGCCGGCGCGGTGGTGATTTCCGGCATCGTCGCCCTGACCCTGTCGCCGATGATGTGTGCCCTGCTGCTGCGCCACGATGAAAACCCCAGCGGCCTGGCCCACCGCCTCGACCTGATTTTCGAAAGCCTCAAGCGCCGCTACCAGAGCCTGCTGCATGGCACCCTCAACACTCGGCCGGTGGTCCTGGTGTTCGCCCTGATCGTGTTGTGCCTGATCCCGGCCCTGCTCACCTTCACCAAGTCGGAACTGGCCCCGGACGAGGACCAGGGCATCATTTTCATGATGGCCACCGCACCCCAGCCGGCCAACCTGGATTACCTCAACGCCTACACCGACGAGTTCCTGGAGATCTTCAAGACGTTCCCCGAGTACTACTCCTCGTTCCAGATCAACGGCTTCAACGGCGTGCAATCGGGTATCGGCGGCTTCCTGCTCAAGCCCTGGAACGAGCGCAAGCGTACGCAGATGCAGATCCTGCCCGAAGTCCAGGCCCGGCTCGCGGGCATCGCCGGGCTGCAGGTCTTTGGTTTCAACCTGCCGTCCCTGCCGGGCACCGGCGAAGGGCTACCGTTCGCCTTCATCATCAATAGCCCCAACGATTACGAGTCGCTGCTGGAACTGTCCGACCGGGTGAAGAAGCGCGCCATGGAGTCGGGCAAGTTCGCCTTTGTCGATATCGACCTGGCCTTCGACAAGCCGGAAGTGGTGGTCGACATCGACCGCGCCAAGGCCGCGCAAATGGGGGTGTCGATGCTGGACCTGGGCGGAACCCTGGCCACCTTGCTCGGCGAGGCGGAAATCAACCGCTTCACTATCGAGGGACGCAGCTACAAGGTCATCGCCCAGGTCGAACGGCCTTATCGCGACAACCCCGAATGGCTGAACAACTACTACGTGAAAAACGCCAAGGGCGAGGCGCTGCCGCTGTCGACCCTGATCAGCGTCCACGATCGGGCCCGGCCTCGGCAGCTCAACCAGTTCCAGCAACTCAACGCCGCGACCATTTCCGGATTCCCGGTCGTGAGCATGGGCGAAGCGATCGATACCGTGCGCCAGATCGCCGAGGAAGAGACCCCACCAGGCTACGCCTTCGACTATGCCGGGGCGTCACGACAGTTCGTCCAGGAAGGCAGCGCACTGTGGGTGACCTTTGGCCTGGCGCTGGCGATCATTTTCCTGGTGCTGGCCGCGCAGTTCGAGAGTTTCCGCGATCCGGTGGTGATCCTGGTGACGGTGCCGCTGTCGATCTGCGGGGCCTTGATCCCACTGTTTCTCGGCTGGTCGAGCATGAACATCTATACCCAGGTCGGGCTGGTGACCCTGATCGGCCTGATCAGCAAGCACGGGATCCTGATCGTCGAGTTCGCCAACCAGCTGCGCAAGGACCAGGGACTGACGCCGCGCGAGGCGGTGGAAGCCGCCGCGGCCATTCGCCTGCGGCCGGTACTGATGACCACCGCGGCGATGGTCTTCGGCATGGTGCCGCTGATCCTGGCCACGGGCGCCGGCGCGGTCAGCCGGTTCGACATCGGCACGGTGATCGCCACGGGGATGTCGATCGGCACCCTGTTCACCCTGTTCGTGCTGCCCTGCATCTACACCCTGCTGGCCAGGCCGGACAAGTGAAGGACGCGCAATAAAAAAGGCCTCGCGATGCGAGGCCTTTTTATCGGGCTTGATGGTCTTCAACTCTGTGGCCTCATTCCCTGAGTCAGGCCGAACATGAACAACAACAGGTCACGATCGGGCTGGGCTCCCTGGGTCGTCTTGACGACCCGTGGCAACGGGCAATGCGCATCACCCTGCGCCGTACTGAGGACTTCCATGCGTGGCTGCTCCCATGCAGCCACCGCCAAGGATGCAACTGCCAAGGCTCCTACTAAAAACAAACCTCGTGCAATTTCGAGCTTCATCACTATAAGCCTTTGATAGCGCTGCCAAACGCCGTTCTATAAAAATAGTAGAGTTTGTCCCAGTCCGTGGTGCTCCACGACGAGTGGCGCCGCAATTGTTTGATGTCATGGGCCGCAGCCTGTTTAGCGGTCAGGCGTTGGCGGCATTTCTCGAAATCCAGCAGCGCGATATCCACTTTCGCCGCTTCGCCCTCACCCATGACCCGCACGAACACATGCTTGCTATACAGGCAGCCATGCTGCCAGCGGCCCCGGTGCATGCGCGCCAGCGTGGCCGCCAGTTCCTTGAGCACACGCTCGTGCAGGGCCTCGCCGTGGCGCTCGCGCTCGCCAGCGGCATACCAGTGGTCGATTTCCACGAAGCCGTCCAGCGCCTCAGTCACCAGCAACGCACGCCACTGGCCCTGGGAGTCACGCTGCGCACCGCAGAACACCAGGTGCGGCACCGCCACGTTGAGCTGGCTCAGGCCCTTGAGCGCATCCTGCTCGCGCAGCACCGTGGGGCGGCCGAAGGGGTGCAACCAGCTGCGATAGATATGGCCGATCTGGCGCTTGGCATACAGCACACACCCATCAGTGCCCGGAAGACGTTGAACGCCACTTTCCCCGCCGCGACGCTGATTGGGCTCTTCGACCCACTCCCCCTGTTGACTCCAGAAGTAGTCGAAACGATCTGCAGCAGCGACTTCCATTCCCGGTGCACATTCAACGGCCATCCTGTTACCTCTTGCGTAATACGTAGACTCGCCACATGGCGTAGAGCGGAAAAAAGTCCAGATGATCCTGAACGCGAAACCCGGCCTGCTTGAATTCTTCTTCAACCGTGGCAGCCGGTAACACAAAACGGTTCTGGTAACCTTCCTGCCCGGATTCCTCCTTGCGCCGGACTTCCATGCGCTTGCGTTTCCAGGCCTTGAAATTGCCATCGACCCACAGTGAAACGATCACGCTGTCCCGGGTAACCCGCTGGAACTCCCGGAGCAGAGCCAGGCGATGGGACGACTCGCCAATGTGGTGCAGCAACCGCATGCAGAAAATGCTGTCGACGGCGTTATCCGGCAAGTCGATGTCGAAGGCAGACGTCTGCAAGGGTTGTACCCGTTTCACCACGTCAGCCGGTTGCGCCACCGTGGCGATCTTCAACATCGCCGCGGAATTGTCCGCACCGATGATCACGCGGTTGGGTTTCTCCGCCAGCAACGGCCAGAAACGCCCGGCACCACAGGGCAGGTCAAGCACCAGCCCCGGCTCTCCGGCCATGGCCAGCGCCGCACGCGCCAACTGCTCGTCACGCTTGTGGGACAGACGGCGAGCGACGCCATCCTGATGCTTGAGCAGATACTCCTGAGCGTGCTGTTCGTCGTACTTCTCGGAAAACTCCAGCTTGATCGGGGGCGCCATCACACAGTCTCCTGAATCTGATGGCCCCACCTTAGGCAGCGGCTTGTCAGCGTCAGGTCATGTCTTTGTGAAAACTTCGTCCGGTCCAGAGTGGAAATATTTCAGAGTTTTACAGGCTCCCATAAGTGGCCTGGGGCCATCAATCGGGGAAATTCCCGTGACGACCCACGCAGCAGTCATGGAGACCCATCATGCCGTGCGGCGGTTCAACTCGACATGAAACCGGCAGCCGTTGGGCTCCATGGTGCTGAGGCTGACGCTCCAGCCCTGGTCCTCGCAGATCCGCTGCACCAGCGACAGGCCCAGGCCCAGGCCCTCGCCGCGCTTCTCATTGCCGCGCACGAAAGGCTCGAACATCGCCTCGCGTTTCTCCTCGGGAATGCCCACACCGCTGTCCTCGACCACAAAGCCGCTCGGCTCAAGGCTCAAGCGAATGAAGCCGTGCTCGGTGTAATGCAAGGCATTGCGCAGCAGGTTGCCCATCACAGCGTGCAAAAAGGTGGCGTTATAGCGGGTGTCCAGCGGCTGGCCGGCGTCGAAGATCAGCTCCAGGCCCTTTTGCCGGATCGGTCCGCCCCACAGGCCCATCAGGTCCTCGGCCACCTGGCTCAAGGTTGCCTGGGGCGACATGCCGCCGTCTTCGCGCTGGGCGCGGGCCAGCATCAGGAAGGTCTGGACCAGCTCGCGCATTTCGCCGCATGCCCGGGCGATACGCTCGACCTGCGCCCGACCACGCTGATCGATCGCCGGGTTTTCCAGCAACAGTTCGCAGGAGCTGGCCAGTACCATCAGCGGCGTACGCAGTTCGTGGCTGACATCGCTGGTGAACAGGCGCTCGCGATTCAGGGCCTGGCGCAAGCGCCCCAGGGTGGCGTCGAAGGCCACCGCCAGCTCCCCCACTTCGTCGGCCGCGTAGTCCGGTGCCAATGGCGGCGCCAGCCCCAGCAACTGGTCGCGATGGCGCACCTGCCGCGCCAGCCTTACCACCGGCGCCATGACCCGACGCGCCAGCACCCAGCCGAGGAACACCGCCAAGGCCAGGCTCAGCACAAAGCCCACCAGCACCACCGCGAAGAGCACCCGTTCGCGCTCTTCGAAATCGCTCTGGTCCTGCAGCAGCACATAGCGTCGACCGTCGACCACTTCGACCATGGCGTGATACGACAGCTGTTCGCGGAAGACCTCATGAAAGCCCGGATTCAGATGCCGCAGATCCTTGGGCAGATCGAAGTCGCCGCGCCCGCCGCTGAAGTAAAACAGCTGGTCCGGCTCGGGACGGTGGCTCCAGTCGGAAACGTTGTCCATCAACAGCAGACGCTGAAGGTCGCCCCCCAGGCCCGCGGAAATCAGCTTTTCTTCCACCAGGTGCACCGTCGCCACGATACCCAGGGCGAAGGCTCCAGCGACCAGCGCGCTCATCAGCGCAAAGGCGATGATGATCCGCTGGGAAAGGCTTTGCTTAAACTCCATCACGACCCTCGGCCAGGCGGTAACCGACACCGTGCACGGTATGCAGCAACGGTTTGCCGAACGGCTTGTCGATCACCTGGCGCAATTGGTGGACATGGCTGCGCAGGCTGTCGCTGTCCGGGCAGTCGTCGCCCCACAGCGCCTCTTCGAGAATTTCCCGGCGCAGCACATGGGGGCTCTTCTGCATCAGCACCGCCAGCAACTTGAGCCCCACGGGGTTGAGCTTGAGCAGGCGCCCTGCACGGGTGACCTCCAGGGTGTCGAGGTCATAACTCAGGTCGCCGACCTGCAGGGCCCGGCGCCCGCCGCCCTGGGTACGGCGCATGACCGCCTCGACGCGCGCGGCCAGCTCGGACAAGGCAAAGGGCTTGACCAGGTAATCGTCGGCCCCGGACTTGAAGCCTTGCAGGCGATCGTCCAGTTGATCGCGGGCGGTGAGCATGATCACCGGCGTATCGCGGCGGGCATCTTCGCGCAGGCGCTTGCACAGGGTGTAACCGTCGATACCCGGCAGCATGATGTCGAGCACGATCAGGTCGTAATGTTCGGTGGCGGCCAGGTGCAGGCCCGACAGACCGTCCTGGGCGCAGTCCACGGTGTAGCCTTTAAGCCCCAGGTAGTCGGCCAGGTTGGCCAGAATATCGCGGTTGTCTTCAACCAGTAGAATTCGCATGGGCACTCTCTCCGCACACAGTTACGGCCGTCTTGGCTCGCGCAGCTTAAGGCCAAGCGTGGCTGACGGCTAGGGTTGTTCAAGCCCCCGCGGCGAATGCCGCCGCAGGGTTCCAGGGCCTTGACGAGTTTTTCACCCAGGGTTCACACGCTGACGACAAGGGCCGCTCCAGACTCCGCGGGAACCCGCGACCGCAACGCTTCCCTCGAAGGACTTTCCATGGCTTTGACCCTCGCCCGCCCCGCCTCCAGAGCGCTGAACTGGTGGATCTGCCTGGGCATACCCGCCCTGGCTGCCGTCATCCTGCTGCTGCTTGAACTGACCACCCTGGACATGGACCTGGCCCGGTACTTTTATGACCCCGCTGCTGGCGGTTTCATCGGCGGCCACAGTTATTTCCTGGAAAATATCCTGCATGACCGGGCCAAGCAGCTGGTCATCGTCTTTTCAGTGCTGGCCATTGTCGGCTTCATCGGCGCCTTCTTCGTCCAGCGT
Source organism: Pseudomonas sp. GM17 (assembly GCF_000282175.2). NCBI lineage: Bacteria > Pseudomonadati > Pseudomonadota > Gammaproteobacteria > Pseudomonadales > Pseudomonadaceae > Pseudomonas > Pseudomonas sp. GM17. The sequence continues at coordinate 6,018,955 of NZ_CP124732.1, forward strand.
CTCAAGCCGTTCAAGCGCGAGCTGGGTTGCCTGGTGCTGTCCCTGGGCCTGGCCACCGCCTTTGTCACCCCGGTCAAGGCGGTCACCGCCGTGCAGTGCCCGTGGAGCCTGAAAGAGTTCGGCGGCAAGGAAACCTACAGCGAACTGCTCAGCCCCCGGCCAGCGACCGACAAGCCTGGTCGCTGCTGGCCAGGCGGCCATGCCGCCACCGGTTTCACCCTGTTCGCGCTGTTTTTTGTCCTGCGTGACCGCCGCCCGCGCCTGGCGCGCAAGGCGCTGGTGTTCGCCTTTGCCCTCGGCACGGTGTTCTCGGTCGGGCGCATGCTGCAGGGCGCGCACTTCTTCTCCCACAACGTCTGGACCGCGATCTTCTGCTGGCTGATCTGCCTGGGGGCGTACTACTTCATTCTCTATCGACCGGCAGCCAAGGCCGATCCGGCGATGGAGGTGGAGCCGGTGAAGGCCTGAGGTCTTTTCACGAGCGAGCCCTCCCTACAAAACCACGCACACCTGTAGGAGCACGCTTGCTCGCGGCGATGGCCCAGGCAAAAACGCCCACCCATAAAAAAGCCCCGCCGGCTTTCGCCGGCGGGGCTTTTTCGTACAGGGGTAAGGCTGGCTTACATCATGCCGCCCATGCCACCCATGCCGCCCATGTCTGGCATGCCGCCAGCTGCAGGCTTGTCTTCAACGATTTCAGCAACAGCCGCTTCGGTGGTCAGGATCAGACCGCCGATGGAGGATGCCGCTTGCAGCGCCGAACGGGTCACCTTGGTTGGGTCCAGGATGCCCATTTCGATCATGTCGCCGTATTCGCTGGTAGCAGCGTTGTAACCGTAGTTACCTTCACCCTGCTTGACCTTGTCGACCACTACGCTTGGCTCGTCGCCGGAGTTGGCAACGATCTGGCGCAGAGGTGCTTCGACAGCGCGACGCAGAACAGCGATACCCACGTCCTGGTCGGCGTTGTCGCCTTTCAGGCCGCTGATCGATTGCAGAGCACGGATCAGGGCTACGCCACCGCCAGGTACCACGCCTTCTTCAACGGCTGCACGGGTAGCGTGCAGGGCGTCTTCAACGCGGGCTTTCTTCTCTTTCATTTCAACTTCGGAACCGGCGCCAACCTTGATCACCGCAACGCCGCCGGACAGCTTGGCCAGACGCTCTTGCAGTTTTTCACGGTCGTAGTCGGACGAAGTGTCGGCCACTTGTTGACGGATCTGGGTCACACGAGCCTGGATGTCCGCTTCAACGCCAGCACCGTCGATGATGGTGGTGTTTTCTTTGGACAGGATCACGCGCTTGGCGTTACCCAGGTGCTCCAGGGTGGTGCTTTCCAGGCTCAGGCCGATCTCTTCGGAGATGACGGTACCGCCGGTCAGGACGGCGATGTCCTGCAGCATGGCCTTGCGACGGTCGCCGAAGCCTGGTGCCTTGACGGCAGCGACTTTGACGATGCCACGCATGTTGTTCACAACCAGAGTCGCCAGGGCTTCGCCTTCAACGTCTTCAGCCACGATCAGCAGTGGGCGGCCGGCTTTGGCAACGGCTTCCAGCACTGGCAGCATTTCGCGGATGTTGGAGATCTTCTTGTCCACCAGCAGGATCAGCGGGCCGTCCAGCTCGGCGACCATGGTGTCCGGCTTGTTGATGAAGTAAGGGGACAGGTAGCCACGGTCGAACTGCATGCCTTCAACGACAGACAGTTCGTTTTCCAGGCCCGAACCTTCTTCAACGGTGATCACGCCTTCTTTACCGACTTTTTCCATGGCTTCGGCAATGATGTCGCCGATGGAGTTGTCGGAGTTGGCGGAGATGGTGCCGACCTGAGCGATGGCCTTGGAATCGGCGCATGGCTTGGACAGACCTTTCAGCTCTTTGACGATGGCGATGGTCGCCTTGTCGATGCCGCGTTTCAGGTCCATCGGGTTCATGCCGGCAGCGACGGCTTTCAGGCCTTCGTTGACGATCGACTGAGCCAGTACGGTGGCGGTGGTGGTACCGTCGCCGGCGTCATCGTTGGCACGGGAAGCAACGTCTTTTACCAACTGCGCGCCCATGTTTTCGAAGCGATCTTTCAGCTCGATTTCTTTGGCGACGGAAACGCCGTCCTTGGTGATGGTCGGAGCGCCGAAGCTCTTCTCGATGATCACGTTACGGCCTTTCGGGCCCAGGGTCGCTTTTACCGCGTCAGCCAGTACGTTAACGCCGGTGAGCATTTTCTTGCGGGCGGAGTCGCCGAATTTAACTTCTTTAGCAGCCATGATCGATATTCCTTAAATACTTTGTAGTAACGGGAAAATGAGCGGGTAATCAGCCTTCGATAACGGCGAGAATTTCGTTCTCAGCCATTACCAGCAGGTCTTCGCCGTCTACCTTCACAGTGTTGCTGCCGGAGTAAGGGCCAAACACAACCTTGTCACCCACTTTCACGGCCAGCGCACGTACTTCACCGTTTTCCAGAGCGCGGCCTGGACCTACAGCAAGAACTTCACCGGTGTTGGCTTTTTCAGCAGCCGAACCTGGCAGAACGATACCGCCAGCGGTTTTCTTCTCTTCTTCGCTGCGACGGATAACGACGCGGTCATGCAGAGGACGAAGCTTCATTGTCGATCTCTCCTAATTATGGTTTTCAGCGGCCGGTGTCGTTACCGGCGGGTTAACAAATCCGGCGTGGCCGGTTGCGGCTCGACGAGCGAGACGCGGAAGTCTGTCTGGTGTCGCCACCAGAAACCTTGCGGTGACCGATACATGTGGGCGCATATGCTTATTACAAGGGCTGCCCAGTGAATTTTTTTAGATTTTCAGTCGGGCAAAACGAACACGGCACCCGAAGGTGCCGTGTCGATCATTGAGAGACTCAGGAATCGCGGTGCTCGAACTCGCCTTCGATCACATTCGGCTCACGCCCCAGAGGGCGCTGCGGCGCAGGTCCGCCACGGGCGGCCTGCATGTCGTCGGCGAAGGCACGCTGACGAATGGCCTGTTCTTCGGCACGCTGGCGCATCTTGTTGGCCAGCAGGCGACGGGTGATCGGCAACAGCATGAACAGGCCGAATACGTCACTGATGAAGCCAGGCAGGATCAACAGGCCGCCCGCCAGGGCCAGCATCAGGCCTTCAAGCATGGTCTGGGCCGGCAGCTCGCCGCGGTTCAGGCTTTCACGGGCACGCAATGCCGTGGCCAGCCCCGCGACGCGCAGGACCAGCACACCCAGCATCGAGCCCAGGATGATCAGCAGCAGTGCCGGGAAAAACCCGATCGCACCGCTGACTTTGACGAAGACGAACAGCTCTAGCACCGGGAACAGCAGAAAGAGCAACAGAAAAGGGCGCATCAAATGGTTTCCTCTACGGAAGAATGCCTTCCAGTAGACCCTAGATGACGTCGGCAATTCGTGAATTCAAGCCTCGGCCCCGGCATTTTTCGGCCATTGCTCGGCGTGAGCCAGAAAAACCAAGGCCTCGCGTACTTGTGTCGGCGTATTACAAGGGCTTGGGAACGGCAGCCAGTACACCCCTTGGCCGATCCGCAGGTGCATGCCCTCGGTATCGATGCCGGCCAGTTGCGCCGCAGCAGTTTTCGGCAGGCCGGCCAGGTCCACGTAATGGGCGATCGCCTTGGCGTGATCGCTGTTCATGTGCTCGACCATGCTCAGCTCGGCCTTGCCGGCGAACGGGTTGGCCAGCGTCACCTGGTCGATCCAGTGGATCGCGCCAAAGCCGCCGATGTAGCGATGACGTACCGGCTTGAGCCGCCAGAAATCGAAATCGTGGGCCTTGTGGTAGTTCTGCGACTCCGGGAAATAGCGGTAGTAACGTTCGGCGGACGCCTCGATCGCCGCGGCGTCTTCGAGCTTTTCGGCTTCGGCCAGATAGGTCAGGCGCCCCACTGCCTGGACGTCCTCAGCTTCGCGCTCGCCCACCAGCAGCGAACACTTGGGATCCTTCTGCAGGTTATGGGTGTGCTGGGCAATGCGGCTGATCAGGATCAGCGGCTGCCCCTGCTCGTCCAGGCAATAAGGAACCACCGAACCAAAGGGAAAACCCGGCATGGCCTTGGAGTGCGTCGACAGCACGCCACGGTATTCCTTGAGCAGTAATTCTCGTGCATGCTTCGCAGCTTCAACGCTCAATTTATGACTCCTTATATAGAATCCGTCTAAAACGGACGGGCGTCTGGAGCAAAGTTCCAGCGACGCCATCGGGGCAATTCTCAATCTGCAGCCAGGCCATGCCCGACGCACAAGAGAGGCGCCTTGAAAGACACCACTCCAGTTCTGCTTTCGGAGCATGCGAATGCAACTCAATGACAAAGTAATCATTATCACCGGCGGTTGCCAGGGGCTGGGCCGCTCCATGGCGGAGTATTTCGCCAGCAAAGGCGCCAGGCTGGCACTGGTCGACCTGAACCAGGAAAAGCTCGACCAGGCCGTTGCCGCCTGCCAGGCGGCGGGAGTCGAAGCCCGCACCTACCTGTGCAACGTTGCCAATGAAGAGCAGGTGGAACACATGGTCGCCCAGGTCGCCGAAGACTTCGGCGCCATTCACGGCCTGATCAACAACGCCGGCATCCTGCGCGACGGCCTGCTGCTCAAGGTCAAGGACGGCGAGATGAGCAAGATGAGCCTGGCCCAGTGGCAGTCGGTGATCGACGTCAACCTGACCGGCGTGTTTCTCTGCACCCGCGAAGTCGCGGCAAAGATGGTCGAGCTGAAAACCAGTGGCGCGATCATCAACATCTCGTCGATTTCCCGCGCCGGCAATATCGGCCAGACCAACTACTCCGCCGCCAAGGCCGGGGTCGCCGCGGCGACCGTGACCTGGGCCAAGGAACTGGCGCGCTACGGCATTCGCGTGGCCGGCATCGCACCGGGCTTCATCGAAACCGAAATGACCCTGGGCATGAAACCCGAAGCCCTGGAGAAAATGACCTCCGGTATCCCGCTCAAGCGCATGGGCAAGCCGGAAGAGATCGCTCATTCGGCGGCCTACATCTTCGAGAACGACTATTACACCGGCCGGATTCTCGAGCTGGACGGCGGCCTGCGGATCTGAGCCCGCTCATAAAACATCCATAAAAAAGCCCGGTGCACTGCACCGGGCTTTTTTGTTGGCCCAACCGGCTCAGTCGTCGCTGACAGTAATGTTCGGCATCGCCGGTGCCGCGGCTTCCTGCAACACGATGCGTGCGCCGACATGGCGGGCCAGTTCCTGGTAGACCATGGCGATCTGGCTGTCCGGCTCGGCGATCACCGTCGGCTTGCCACCGTCGGCCTGCTCGCGAATCAGCATCGACAGCGGCAGCGAGGCCAGCAGTTCGACACCGTACTGGGTCGCCAGCTTCTCGCCACCGCCCTCGCCGAACAGATGCTCGGCATGGCCGCAATTGGAGCAGATATGCACGGCCATGTTTTCCACCACGCCCAGCACCGGGATGTTGACCTTGCGGAACATCTCCACGCCCTTGCGCGCGTCCAGCAACGCCAGGTCCTGCGGGGTGGTGACGATGACCGCGCCGGCCACCGGGACCTTCTGCGCCAGGGTCAGCTGGATATCGCCGGTGCCCGGCGGCATGTCGATCACCAGGTAGTCCAGGTCGCCCCAGGCGGTCTGGGTCACCAGTTGCAGCAGGGCGCCGGAGACCATCGGCCCGCGCCAGACCATCGGCGTGTTGTCGTCGGTCAGGAAGGCCATGGACATGACCTCGACCCCGTGGGACTTGATCGGCACGAACCATTTCTGGTCCTTGACCTGCGGCCGGGTACCCTCGGCGATGCCGAACATGATGCCCTGGCTCGGGCCATAGATGTCGGCATCGAGAATCCCCACCTTGGCGCCTTCGCGGGCCAACGCCAGGGCCAGGTTGGCCGCGGTGGTGGACTTGCCCACACCGCCCTTGCCGGATGCCACCGCCACCACGTTCTTGACGTTGGCCAGGCCCGGAATCTGCGCCTGAGCCTTGTGCGCGGCAATCACGCTGGTGACATTGACGCGAGCGATGACCACGCCGTCCATGTTTTCGATGGCCAGCTTCAGCAACTGGGCCCAGCCGCTCTTGAACAGACCGGCGGCATAACCGATCTCCAGTTCGACACGCACCTCGTCGCCCTGGATGTCGATGGAACGGACACAACCGGCGCTGACCGGGTCCTGGTTCAGATAGGGGTCGGTGTATTGGCGAAGAACGGCTTCCACCGCTGCGCGATTGACGGCGCTCATGGGCAACTCCGATAACAAGACGGGAAAATCAGGCGGCTATCCTACCTGTTCCGTGGCGTGGGCGGGATGCCAAAGCATCATATAGCACGCCCGCCGATGGCTACGACGGCCGCGGAAAACCGGGCTCACGGGGTGAAATATATTTCTCGGCGCTTTATAGTGGCCGACCTCCGTTTCATCAAGTAGCCGAGCCCCATGTCCGAGCCACGCAAGATCCTCGTCACCAGCGCCCTGCCCTATGCCAATGGTTCCATCCATCTTGGCCATATGCTTGAGTACATCCAGACCGATATGTGGGTGCGCTTCCAGAAGCATCGCGGCAACCAATGCATCTATGTCTGCGCGGACGACGCTCACGGCTCGGCCATCATGCTGCGCGCGGAAAAGGAAGGCATCACCCCGGAACAACTGATCGCCAACGTCCAGGCCGAACACAGCGCCGACTTTGCCGACTTCCTGGTGGACTTCGACAATTTCCACTCGACCCACGCCGAAGAAAACCGTGAGCTGTCGAGCCAGATCTACCTGAAACTGCGCGACGCCGGGCACATCGCCACGCGCTCGATCACCCAGTATTTCGACCCGGAAAAACAAATGTTCCTGGCCGACCGCTTCATCAAGGGCACCTGCCCGAAATGCGGCACCGAGGACCAGTACGGCGACAACTGCGAAAAATGCGGCGCCACCTACGCGCCGACCGACCTGAAGGATCCGAAGTCGGCGATTTCCGGCGCCACCCCGGTGCTCAAGGATTCCCAGCATTTCTTCTTCAAGCTGCCGGACTTCCAGCAGATGCTGCAGCAATGGACCCGCAGCGGCACCCTGCAGGACGCCGTGGCGAACAAGATCGCCGAATGGCTGGATGTCGGCCTGCAGCAGTGGGATATCTCCCGCGACGCGCCGTATTTCGGCTTCGAGATCCCCGACGAGCCGGGCAAGTACTTCTACGTCTGGCTGGACGCGCCGATCGGCTACATGGCCAGCTTCAAGAACCTGTGCAACCGCACGCCGGAGCTGGACTTCGATGCGTTCTGGGGCAAGGACTCGACCGCCGAGCTGTACCACTTCATCGGCAAGGACATCGTCAACTTCCACGCGCTGTTCTGGCCCGCCATGCTCGAAGGCGCCGGCTACCGCAAGCCGACCGGCATCAACGTGCACGGCTACCTGACCGTCAACGGCCAGAAGATGTCCAAGTCCCGCGGCACCTTCATCAAGGCCCGGACCTACCTCGACCACCTGTCGCCGGAATACCTGCGTTACTACTACGCGGCCAAGCTGGGCCGCGGCGTCGACGACCTGGACCTGAACCTCGAAGACTTCGTGCAGAAGGTCAACTCCGACCTGGTGGGCAAGGTGGTGAACATTGCCAGCCGTTGCGCCGGCTTCATCCACAAAGGCAACGCCGGCGTGCTGGTGGACCAGAACGCCGCGCCGGAGCTGACCGAGGCCTTCCTGGCGGCCGCGCCGAGCATCGCCGACGCTTATGAGGCCCGTGACTTCGCCCGCGCCATGCGTGAAATCATGGCCCTGGCCGACCGCGCCAACGCCTGGATCGCCGACAAGGCGCCGTGGTCGTTGAACAAGCAAGAAGGCAAGCAGGATGAGGTCCAGGCCATCTGCGCCACCGGCGTCAACCTGTTCCGCCAGCTGGTGATTTTCCTCAAGCCGGTGCTGCCGCTGCTGGCCGCCGACGCCGAGGCGTTCCTCAATGTCGCCCCGCTGACCTGGAACGACCACCAGCACCTGCTGAGCAACCACCAGCTGAACGCATTCAAGCCGCTGATGACGCGGATCGACCCCGTGAAAGTACAAGCCATGACCGACGCCTCGAAAGAAGACCTGACCGCCAGCCAGACCGACACCGGTGAAGCCAAGCCTGCGGGCAACGGCGAGCTGGCCAAGGATCCGCTGTCGCCGGAAATCGACTTCGACACTTTTGCCGCCGTCGACCTGCGCGTGGCGCTGATCGTCAAGGCCGAGCATGTGGAAGGCGCCGACAAGCTGCTGCGCCTGACCCTGGATATCGGCGACGAGCAACGCAACGTGTTCTCCGGGATCAAGAGCGCTTACCCGGATCCGTCCAAGCTCGACGGTCGCCTGACCATGATGATCGCCAACCTCAAGCCACGAAAAATGAAATTCGGCATCTCCGAAGGCATGGTGATGGCGGCCGGCCCTGGTGGCGAAGAGATCTACCTGCTGAGCCCGGACAGCGGCGCCAAGCCGGGCCAGCGGATCAAGTAACTCCGCTTGCGGGATCGATCCCCCCGTCGCGCCGCTGCGTGGCGGGGGGATTTTCATATCTGGATGGGCCTGCGCCCTTGCCGGATAATTGCCTAGTCTTCAGGTATCCGCCCGCCCTCACCGGCCACGAACATGACCGAGATTGTCCTCACGCTCATCAGCGCTGCCCTGATCAACAACTTCGTGTTGCAGTGGCCGCTGGGCGTCGATCCGCTGTTGCAGGCCAGTGCCGAGCCGCAGGTTGCGCGGCGGCGGATCCATGCCCTGGGGATCGCCACCAGTTGCCTGATGCTGCTCTGCAGCCTGCTGGGCTACGGGCTTTATCAGGCGCTGCTGGTGCCGCTGGGCCTGGCCTCGCTGCAACTGTTCGTGTTCCTGCCGCTGGGCGTGCTGCTGATCGCACCGCTGCTCAAGCTGCTGACCCGGATGTTACCCGGGCTGCCATTCGACGGCCTCTGGCCGCTGCTGCTGGGCAATGCCGGTGTACTCGGCGCGTTGCTACTGGCGGTCCAGTCCAATCGCGGGCTCGGTCATGGCCTCGCCTTGGGCCTGGGTGCGGGCCTCGGTTTCTGGCTGGTGTTGAGCCTGTTCAACGACCTGCGCCAGCGCATTCTCAACAACGATGTGCCCCTGCCCTTTCGCGGCCTGCCGATCGACCTGATCAGCGCCGGCCTGATGGCGGTGGCATTTCTCGGTTTCAACGGACTGCTCAACCCATGAGTCTGATTCAACGCATCGACGCCCTGCTGCCGCAGACCCAATGCGGCAAGTGCGGCCACCCCGGATGCAAGCCCTACGCCGAAGGCATCGCCAACGGCGAGGCGATCAACAAGTGCCCGCCCGGCGGCGACGAAACCATTGCCGGCCTGGCCAGGCTGCTGAATATCCCGGTCATGGAACTGGACATCAGTCGCGGCCCGGCGCCGGCCCAGGTGGCCTTTATCCGCGAAGCCGAATGCATCGGCTGCACCAAGTGCATCCAGGCCTGCCCGGTGGATGCCATAGTCGGCGCGGCCAAGCAGATGCACACGGTGCTGATCGACGAATGCACCGGCTGCGATCTCTGCGTGGCGCCGTGCCCGGTGGACTGTATCGAGATGCATCCGCTGCCGCTGAATGACGTATTGCCGATCGTCGGCGGCCTGGCCACCGGTCTCGAAGAACTGCGCGCCCGGACCGCCAAACGCGATCACGCGCGCCAGCGCTTCGAGCGCCGCAATGCCCGGCTGCAACGCGAAGAACAGCACAAGCAGGCTGAACGTGCCGCCCGCGCGCAACGTGCGGCGCAGCCCAGTGAAACCAGCCTGGACCCGGTGCAGGCGGCCATCGAGCGGGTGCGCGCGCAAAAGGCGGCCGCCGCCGATGCGGCGGTGAAAAAAGCCAAGATCGATCTGGCGATGAGCCGGGCCCAGTTGAACAAATCGCTGAAAGCCTTCGGCCATCCGCCGACCTTCGAGCAACAGTCGCAACTGATCGTCCTGCAGCGCCAGTTCATGGCCGCCGAACAGGCTCTTGCCCAGCTCGAAAGCGCGGCCGAAACCACGGTCGAAACCGTGGCCTCGGCGCCCCCGGCCAAAGACGCCGAGCTCAAGCGCGCAAAAATCCAGCTGGCGATGCGCCGCGCGGAACTGAAAAAGGCCCAGGCCAACCAGGCGCCTGCCGAGCAACTGGCCAGTCTGCAGCAGGCACTGAAAGACGCAGAACAGGCCTTGCACACGACCGAAGAAGCAAGCGGGCAACCGGCGCCCAATCTGGTACGGGTCGAAAAACGCCCGATCGACGCCCGCCTGCGGCAACTGAAAACCGAACTGGCTTACGCACGGGCAGAAGTCAGCAAGCTGGAGCGTCACAGCGACACCCCGCCGCCACTGTTGGCCAAGGCCCGCGAGCGACTGGCCGAAGCCGAGCGCCAGGTACAAGCCCATGACGCCCCTTGAGCAACCGGACGAACGCCTGCGACAAGCCATGCAGCGTGTGCTTCTGGCGACCCTGCCGGGGCTGCTGGCGCTGTTCTGGCTGTTTGGCTGGGGGATTCTGATCAACCTGCTGCTGGCCTGTGCCACCGCCCTTGCCGTCGAAGCCGCGGTGCTGCGATTGCGCCAGTGGCCATTGCGTCCTTTCCTTGGCGATGGCAGTGCCCTGGTCAGCGCCACCTTGCTGGCCCTGGCCTTGCCGCCGTATTGCCCGTGGTGGCTGACAGTCAGCGCGGCCGCTTGTGCCTTGCTGTTCGGCAAGCACCTGTATGGTGGCGTCGGCAAGAATCCGTTCAACCCGGCGATGCTCGGTTATGCCCTGGTGCTGGTCTCTTTCCCCCAGCAGATGACTCATTGGCCGGCCTCCCATGGCCTGGACCTGCTGGGCGGCCTGCAGCAGATCTTCGGCATAGCCCTCGACAGCACGGCGCCCGATGCCTGGGCCCAGGCCACGGCACTCGACAGCCTGCGCATCAACAAGAGCCTGACCATCGATGAACTGTTCGCCGGCAATGCCGCCTTCGGCCATTTCGGCGGCAAGGGCGTGGAATGGGTCAACCTGGCCTTTCTCGCCGGCGGCGCCTTTTTGCTGCAGCAACGGGTGTTCAGCTGGCACGCCCCGGCCGGCATGCTCGGCAGCCTGTTCGTCATCAGCCTGCTGTGCTGGAACGGTTCCGGGTCGGACTCCCACGGCTCGCCGTTTTTCCATCTGCTGAGCGGCGCGACCATGCTTGGCGCCTTTTTTATCGTCACCGAGCCGGTCTCCGGCCCGAGGAACGCAAAGGCACGCCTGCTGTTCGGGGTCGGGGTCGGCCTGCTGACTTACCTGATCCGCACCTGGGGCGGTTACCCGGACGGTGTCGCCTTCGCCGTACTGCTGATGAACCTCGCCGTCCCCGCCCTGGAGCGCCTGGCTACTCCGCCTCCCGAGCCTTCCCTGCCATGAACCGCGCAACGAGTCTGGGAGTGTTGGCACTGCTGGCGGCTGTCGGCGCCACTGGCACTTTCTTCGTCCAGCAGACGACGGCTCCCCGCATCGAGCGCGAACAGCGCGCCATCCAGGCACGCAACCTGCTGGATCTCCTGCCCGTCGACAGCTACGACAATCAGCCGCTGGATCAGCCGCTGGCCATCGATAACATCCAGCTCAGCCACAGCACCCTGCTCGCCGGTTATCGCGCCACGCGCAACGGCCAACCCAGCGCTGTGCTGCTGCGCAGCCAGGTCAGCGGTTATGGCGGCCCGATCGAGCTGCTGATCGGCGTCGCCGCCAACGGCAAACTGCTGGGCAGCAAAGCTCTGCGGCATTCGGAAACGCCCGGGCTGGGCGCGCGCATCGCCGAGCGCCCGAATACCTGGCTGCAGGGTTTTATCGGCAAGTCACTGGGTGATCCGGGCGACGCCGGCTGGGCGCTGAAAAAAGACAATGGCCAATTCGACCAGATGGCCGGGGCCACCATCACCTCACGGGCGGTGGTCGAGGGGATTCACGACAGCCTGCGTTACTTCGACGAGCACCGCGAACAACTGCTGGGAAGTCCCGCCCATGAATAAATCCTCGACCCTGCAGAACGCCCTGATGCTCGCGCCGCTGATCGGCGCCAGCGACTCACTGGTCAAGGCCCTGGGGCTGGCCCTGGTATTTCTCTGTGTGAGCGCGGTATTCGGCCTGTGCATGAATGCCCTGCGCCCACGCCTGGCTGGCCAGGGCCGCCTGGGCGCCAGTATCCTGCTCAGCGCCACGCTCACCAGTTGTGCCATGCTGGCCGCGCAGGCCTGGGCGTTCGAGCTGCAACAACAGTTGGCCCTCTACCTGGGCTTAATTGCCGTGCAATGCGTAGTGCTGGAATACCAGGATTTTTTCCTGCGCCCCGTGCGCTTGCGTTTCGCCGGCCAGTTCTGCCTGCTGCTGATTATCCTGGGTGCATTGCGCGAAGCCTTCGGCAGTGGCTCGATCGGCAATCATCTGCAATGGCTGCTGGGAATGAACGACGTCGACTGGCCAGGCTGGGTTCTGACCGCCCGGGGCGGCTTGCACCTGCTTACACTCGCACCTGGCGGTTTTATCCTGCTGGGGCTGTTGCTGGCCGCCAGGCAAGCCTGGGCCGCTTCTTCGACTTCACATCGACCGCCTTCAAGGAAATGACTCACCCATGAATGCCGCAAAACGCCTGGAAATTTTCCGCAGGCTGCACGAAGACAATCCGGAACCGAAAACCGAGCTGGCCTATTCGTCGCCCTTCGAGCTGCTGATTGCCGTGATTCTCTCGGCCCAGTCCACCGATGTCGGGGTCAACAAGGCGACGGCCAAGCTCTTCCCCGTGGCCAATACGCCGGCCGCCATCTATGCCCTGGGCGTCGAAGGCCTGTCCGAGTACATCAAGACCATCGGCCTGTACAACAGCAAGGCTAAAAACGTGATCGAGACCTGCCGTCTGCTGGTGGAACGGCACAACAGCGAAGTCCCGCAGACCCGGGAAGAGCTCGAAGCCCTGCCAGGCGTCGGCAGGAAGACCGCCAACGTGGTACTCAATACGGCTTTCCGCCAACTGACCATGGCCGTCGATACGCACATCTTCCGGGTCAGCAACCGCACAGGGCTGGCCCCTGGGAAGAATGTCGTGGAGGTCGAAAAGAAACTGATGAAATTCGTGCCCAAGGAGTATCTCCTCGACTCCCATCACTGGCTGATCCTCCATGGCCGCTATGTGTGCCTGGCCCGCAAGCCGCGCTGTGGAAGCTGCCGGATCGAGGACCTGTGCGAATACAAGCACAAGACCTCTGACGATTGAGCAACTATTGATTTTGATGATAGGTCGATTGAAAAAATCTTTTTTACCAGTCCCGAGAATATCGATATAAGGAGCGCCAATGGCAGTCTTAGCCTGGAGTTAACCTTATGAGTACTGGCAAAGAACAACTGGACGTAGAAGACGACTTCACCCCTGTTGAAACAGAAGATGCAGAGCCTGTGGTAGAGGTGGCCAAGACCAACTTGAGCAAACGTCGGACCATCGACAACCTTCTGGAAGAGCGGCGCTTGCAAAAGCAACTGGCCGATTACGACTTTGATCTTTAGTAACAAAAAGCCTCCTTTGACGGAGGCTTTTTTGTTACACCAGCCAACATTCCAAGTCACTTCTTTTCAAACCAGGCCATGCGCGGCTGAGGGATCCAACATCGCCGACAGACCGGCCGGCCCGCAACGCAATGAACGCTCGCAAAAGCCGCTGTTTTTTTCCTTCCGTGCCTTGTTGTAGCGCCTCAACCTTCATACCAGCTGATGGCGCTTGGCAAACTCGATCAGGTCCACCAGCGAGCGGGCGTTGAGTTTCCCCAACAGCCGCCTTTTGTAGGTGCTCACCGTTTTACTGCTCAAGCACAGGCCCTCGGCAATCTCCTTGTTGGTCTGCCCACCGGCGAGTTGCTTCAGGACCATCAACTCTCGACCCGACAGGCTGGACAACATCCCCTCCTCGCTGGCGATGCCCAGGCTCGAGCGCAGGGTATGCAAGGCTTCGTTGGGAAAATAACTGTAGCCGGCCAGGACTGCCCTGACGGCACTGATCAATTCAGTGATGTCCTGCTGCTTGCACACATAACCCGCCGCACCAGCCTGCATGCAGCGCATGGAGAAAGGCCCAGGTACTTGCAGGCTCAATACCAGCACTTTGGTCGACATGGCTTTTGACGAAAGTCTGGCGATAACTTCCAGGCCATCGAGTTTGGGAATACCAATATCAAGAATAAGGATGTCTGGAACATGTTCATAAGACAGTTTCAGGGCATCCATGCCATTGTCCGCCTCGGCAACTACTTCAAAGCCGTGCCGCTCCATCAGCATGCGCACAGCCAGACGAGTGACGGGATGATCATCTACGATCAAAACTTTCTTCATGGGTAAGTCCAGAGTCCGCTATTGGTTTTTCAAGCAAACACCATAACCCAGTCATTTGGCCCGTGGCATGGCCATGCCCTGGGCCAGCATCGCCCCGAGAAGTTCCTTACAAACAATACGGATTTGCCCTACAAGGAAAAATTGAACGTCGCCCCCTATATATAACCACTCCTGACTTTCCTACACTTCGTATTGAAAAGAACAGACTGAAAGATAGTCGAGGTCCCATTGAAACAATGGCCAGTGGAAACTTTTAGTTATGGTCTCCAGACACCCGCTTGATCGATTAAAACATCAGGCATAAAAAAGCCCCGCTCATGGCGGGGCTCTTTTAAAACGACTCAAGGCATCAGAACAGAGTCCGACCCTTGTTGGCCGCAATACGCATGCGCAGGGCATTGAGCTTGATGAAGCCAGCCGCATCCGCCTGGTTGTAGGCGCCGCCGTCTTCTTCGAAGGTCGCAATGTTGGCATCGAACAGCGACTCATCGGACTTGCGACCGGTGACGATCACATTGCCCTTGTACAACTTCAGGCGAACCACGCCGTTCACGTGGGCCTGGGAGGCGTCGATCATCTGTTGCAGCATCAGACGCTCAGGGCTCCACCAGTAGCCGGTGTAGATCAGGCTGGCGTACTTGGGCATCAGCTCGTCTTTCAGGTGAGCGACTTCACGATCCAGGGTGATCGATTCGATCGCCCGGTGAGCGCGCAGCATGATGGTGCCGCCAGGGGTTTCGTAGCAGCCGCGGGACTTCATGCCGACATAGCGGTTTTCCACGATGTCCAGACGACCGATGCCGTTTTCACCGCCGATGCGGTTCAGGGTCGCCAGCACGGTGGCCGGGGTCATCTCGAGGCCGTCGATCGCCACGATGTCGCCGTTGCGATAGGTCAGCTCGATGTAGGTCGGGGTGTTGGGAGCCTTCTCCGGGGAGACGGTCCAGCGCCACATGTCTTCTTCATGCTCGGTCCAGGTGTCTTCCAGCACGCCGCCTTCATAGGAGATGTGCAGCAGGTTGGCATCCATCGAGTACGGGGATTTCTTCTTGCCGTGACGCTCGATCGGGATCGCATGCTTCTCGGCATAGTCCATCAGCTTCTCGCGGGACAGCAGGTCCCACTCACGCCAAGGAGCAATCACTTTCACCCCTGGTTTCAAGGCGTAGGCGCCCAGTTCGAAACGAACCTGGTCGTTGCCCTTGCCGGTAGCGCCGTGGGAAATGGCGTCGGCACCGGTTTCGTTGGCGATCTCGATCAGGCGCTTGGCGATCAACGGACGAGCGATGGAGGTACCCAGCAGGTACTCACCTTCGTAAACGGTGTTGGCGCGGAACATCGGGAAAACGAAATCGCGGACGAACTCTTCGCGCAGATCGTCGATGTAGATCTCTTTCACGCCCATGGCTTGCGCCTTGGCACGTGCAGGTTCGACCTCTTCGCCCTGACCCAGGTCAGCGGTGAACGTCACCACTTCACAGTTATAAGTATCCTGCAGCCACTTGAGGATCACCGAAGTGTCCAGGCCGCCGGAATACGCCAGAACGACCTTGTTTACGTCCGCCATGCCATCACTCCACGGGGTTCTACGGAAAGCCGTCAAGTCTACCGATCAACGCGGATAATTTACAGAGGCGCGACAGCTTATGACGACGAAGCGACAGATTATGTCGAGCGGGCGACGACAGCCGTTTCAGGAAGTCGCCGCGGCGTTGGCGGGAGCAGCAGCCTGGGGTGCCGGTTTCTCTGCGACCGGGACACGTTGCAGTTGTACGTTGACTCGACGATTCTTCGTGCGGTTCGCCGCATTGGTGTTGGGCGCCAACGGGTAGCGCTCACCGTGGAAACGCATCTCGATCTGCGACTCGGGAATGCCATTGGCCTTGAAGAACTCCATCACCGCCAGCGCCCGGCGCCGCGACAGGTCACGGTTGGTCAAGCGGTTACCGCTATTGTCCGAGTGGCCATCGAGCTGGATGTGATTGACCGTCGGATCGGCCTTGAGAAACTCGAGCATCACCTGCAGCCTGGCCTTGGCTTTGGCGTCCAGGTCGATGCCGCCCCCGGGGAAGCCGACCTCGGATTGCCTGACCTGATCGAAATTCTTCGGCAGCAACTTGGCGACACAGCGTTGGTAGTCGCCATACGCCTTGCTGAACTTGACTGGCAACAAGCGCACCTCGGACACCCCACCCTCGCGGGAGTAGTGGCGAACCACCGGGCTGCGCCCATCCATCAATCCACCGATCAGTCGCCCGGCCTGCAGTTGCGAGCTGTTGAACAGCACATCGCCGCTGCCGAGCCGTACCGAACCCAGGTTGATGTCGCCCCGTCCCGGCTGCCACGGCGCCGCCGCCGCCAGCAGAGTGGCCGAACCGCCAGCGAGCATCGGGTTGTAGGCCTTGAGGCGGAAGGTCGCCTGCTCGCCGGCGCGACGCACGAACTCCCCGGAACCGAAATCGGTGATCGGCTGGCTCAGACGGCACTCGAATTTATCGCCTTCGACCGTCCACTCAATGCTCTCCAGGCGAGTCTGGAAAGTCAGCGCCATCGCGGGAAGACTGGCGAACACACTGAGCAAGGCTAGATAACGCTGGCGCACGGGAGGCTCCACTGACTTGTACATCACGAAAATCGAAATGCCTGTTTACGGCATACCTTCGGGATATCGGAAGCTTCACGCAAAACTTGATAGCGAGTGCCTGGAAGAGTCTTTTCCGGTAGCATTCACTGGAGTTTGACCCGCCTGGAATCCCCAATGTCCGACCGCCTGACCCTGCTGCGTCCCGACGACTGGCATATTCATCTTCGCGATGGTGCCGTGTTGACCAATACTGTCGCGGATGTCGCGCGCACCTTTGGCCGCGCCATCATCATGCCTAACCTGGTACCTCCGGTGCGCAACGCCGCTGAAGCCGACGCCTATCGCCAGCGCATTCTCGCTGCGCGGCCGGCCGGCAGCCGCTTCGAGCCGCTGATGGTGCTCTACCTTACCGATCGCACCCAGCCCGAAGAAGTTCGCGCGGCCAAGGCCAGTGGTTTCGTCCATGCCGCCAAGCTCTACCCGGCCGGTGCGACCACCAATTCGGACTCGGGCGTCACCAGCATCGACAAGATCTTCCCGGCGCTGGAGGCCATGGCCGAAGCCGGCCTGCCGCTGCTGATCCACGGTGAAGTCACCCGCGGTGAAGTCGACGTGTTCGACCGCGAGAAGCTGTTCATCGACGAGCACATGCGCCGTGTCGTCGAGCGCTTCCCGACGCTCAAAGTGGTGTTCGAACACATCACCACCCGTGACGCCGTGCAGTTCGTCAACGAGGCCTCGGCCAACGTTGGCGCGACCATCACCGCCCATCACCTGCTGTACAACCGCAACCACATGCTGGTTGGCGGCATTCGCCCGCACTTCTATTGCCTGCCGATTCTCAAGCGCAACGTGCACCAGGAAGCGCTGCTCGACGCCGCCGCCAGCGGCAGCCAGAAGTTCTTCCTCGGCACTGACTCCGCGCCCCACGCCCAGCATGCCAAAGAAGCGGCCTGCGGCTGTGCCGGCTGCTACACCGCCTATGCCGCGATCGAGTTGTACGCCGAAGCCTTCGAACAGCGCAACGCGCTGGACAAGCTGGAAACCTTTGCCAGCCTCAACGGCCCACGCTTCTATGGCCTGCCGGCCAACACCGATCGCATCACCCTGGTTCGTGAAGAATGGACCGCCCCTGCCAGCCTGCCTTTCGGCGAGCTGACCGTCATCCCGCTGCGCGCCGGTGAAAAACTGCGCTGGCGCCTGCTGGAGGAACACGCGTGAGTGAAGACCATTTCGACGACGAGCAGGACGGTCATAACGGTGGTGGCTCGCGTCATCCAATGGCGGCACGCTTTCGTGGTTACCTGCCGGTAGTCGTCGACGTTGAAACCGGTGGTTTCAACTCGGCCACCGACGCCTTGCTGGAAATTGCCGCGACCATCATCGGCATGGACGAAAAGGGCTTCGTGTTCCCCGAACACACCCTGTTTTTCCGGGTAGAGCCTTTCGAAGGCGCCAACATCGAAGCCGCGGCGCTGGAGTTCACCGGGATCAAGCTCGACCATCCTCTGCGCATGGCCGTCAGTGAAGAAACCGCGCTGAACGATATTTTCCGCAGCGTGCGCAAGGCGCTGAAGGCCAATGGCTGCAAGCGCGCGATCCTGGTCGGGCACAACAGCAGCTTCGACCTGGGCTTCCTCAACGCGGCTGTCGCGCGCCTGGACATGAAACGCAACCCGTTTCATCCGTTCTCCAGCTTCGACACCGCGACGCTTGCCGGCCTGGCTTATGGCCAAACCGTGCTGGCCAAGGCGTGCCAGGCTGCCGATATCGACTTCGATGGCCGTGAGGCGCATTCCGCCCGCTACGACACCGAGAAGACTGCCGACCTGTTCTGCGGCATCGTCAATCGCTGGAAGGAAATGGGCGGCTGGCAAGATTTCAACGACTGATACTGCCGCTGAACGACCGCGCATAAAAAAACCGGCCCTGGGGCCGGTTTTTTTATGCGTGAAGCGTGGCTTACAGCTTGCCGGCGTTCTCGCTCAGGTAAGCAGCAACGCCTTCTGGCGAAGCAGTCATACCCTTGTCGCCTTTCTTCCAGTTGGCCGGGCAGACTTCGCCGTGCTCTTCGTGGAACTGCAGAGCGTCGACCAGACGGATCAGCTCTTCCATGTTACGGCCCAGCGGCAGGTCGTTGACGATCTGCGAACGAACGACACCTTTGTCGTCGATCAGGAACGCGCCACGGAAAGCCACGCCGCCTTCGGACTCAACGTCGTAGGCCTTGGCGATGTCGTGCTTCATGTCAGCAGCCATGATGTACTGGACCTGACCGATGCCACCGGCATTGATCGGGGTGTTGCGCCAGGCGTTGTGGGTGAAGTGCGAGTCGATCGAAACCGCGATCACTTCAACGTTGCGTGCCTTGAAGTCAGCCATGCGGTGGTCCAGGGCGATCAGCTCGGACGGGCAGACGAAGGTGAAGTCCAGCGGGTAGAAGAACACCAGGCCGTATTTGCCTTTGATGGCCGAGGACAGGGTGAAGCTGTCGACGATTTCGCCATTGCCGAGAACGGCGGGAACGGTGAAGTCAGGGGCTTGTTTGCCTACGAGTACGCTCATTGGATATCTCCTGGTGTGATCGAATGAAGAATGAGACCCAGCCCAGTTTGCCGCCGCCAAGCGACAGCCCTGTGACTCGATCCCGCTTCGTAAGGACCGCACATCATACACCGCGTTTTTGAGCTGTCCTTAGTGGTTTTTCCATCTCCCGGATTCAGGCCGCAAAAAAGTCGCCCTGCTGGACAGCTCGTCACCCGTGCTAGAAAAAACCGTTCGTCTGCCAGATACGCATCTGGCAAAAAGCCCCAGGAAACCACTTTGACAATCATTCTCGTTAACATTAAGATCCATCGCATTGAGCCATAACCAGCGACGGTTCTCACCCTATGTATGTCTGCCTCTGCACTGGCGTCACCGACGGACAAATCCGCGATGCAATCTACGACGGTTGCTGCAGCTATCGTGAAGTACGCCAAGCGACCGGCGTGGCCAGTCAATGTGGCAAATGTGCCTGCCTCGCCAAGCAGGTGGTACGTGAAACCCTGACCGAACTGCAAAGCAGCCAGCCAGCGATTCCTTACCCAGTAGAATTTAATGTTGCGTAATTAACGCCATTTAAAAGAGCCGGACTTCGTGTCCGGCTTTTTTATGTCTGTAATTCAATCGCTTAGCGTCAAAACGCGGAACACAAACATTCTTATTCCGATTAATTTTCATATATTATTCAATAACTTAGGTTTGACACTAATCATCGTGCGGCTCAGACTCTGCCTTATATACCGCTAATTACAGGGCAGGACCCCATCATGAAAGGCGACGTCACAGTCATCCAGCATCTCAACAAGATCCTTGCCAATGAACTGGTCGCGATCAATCAGTACTTCCTGCACGCACGCATGTATGAAGACTGGGGCCTGAACAAGCTGGGCAAGCACGAATACCACGAGTCCATCGACGAGATGAAGCATGCGGACAAGCTGATCAAGCGCATCCTCTTCCTCGAAGGCCTGCCGAACGTCCAGGACCTGGGCAAGCTGCACATCGGCGAACACACCAAGGAAATGCTCGAGTGCGACCTGCGCATCGAGCGCACCGGCCATGCCGACCTGAAAGCCGCCATCGCCCATTGCGAATCGGTCGGCGACTTCGGTAGCCGCGAGCTGCTGGAAGACATCCTGGAATCGGAAGAAGAACATATCGACTGGCTGGAAACCCAACTGGGCCTGATCGATAAAGTCGGCCTGGAGAACTACCTGCAATCGCAGATGGGCGACGAGTAATTCCTCCCAAGCAAAAGCTTCACCCCATAAAAAAGCCCCGCCTCTCTTCACGAGGGCGGGGCTTTTTAATTGCGTGGATAAATCCACACAACCCTACAGGAGCGAACTTGTCGCTCCTGTAGGGGGCAAATCAGGCTTCGGTCTTGGCAGCGGCTTTTTCAGCGGCGGCCTTGATCAGGGTCTGCAACTCACCATTGGCGAACATCTCAGCCATGATGTCGCTGCCCCCGACCAGTTCGCCGGCTACCCACAGTTGCGGGAAAGTAGGCCAGTTGGCGTATTTAGGCAGGTTGGCGCGGATTTCCGGGTTCTGCAGGATGTCCACGTAAGCGAACTTCTCACCACATCCCATCACGGCCTGAGCGGCTTTCGCGGAAAAGCCACACTGCGGGGCATTCGGCGAGCCTTTCATGTAAAGCAGAATGGTGTTGTTGGCAATCTGCTCTTTAATAGTTTCGATGATATCCATGGAGCACCTCGGCTGAACTTTCCGACTCTGTTGTCGACACGGTGGCGCATTGTAACGGAAAGCCGAGCGCCATGCTCGGCCTCTCCGACAGACTCCTCAGGCCGCCTCCACCGTCACCGGCACACCATTGAGCGCCGCATTGCCCGATAACTCGTCCAGCTGACGCTCGTCGGTCAGGTCATTGGCACTCGACCCGGGTTGGGCCATGGCGATGCTCATCTGCACCCCCGGCCGACCATGCCCCCAGCCATGGGGCAGGCTGACCACCCCGGGCATCATCTCGCTGCTGGCAAGGACTTCCACCTCGATCGCCCCGACCCGCGAACTGACCCGCACGCGCTGTCCGTCAGTCAGCCCTCGCCGGGCCAGATCATCGGGATTCATCAGCAACTGGTGCCGTGGCTTGCCCTTCACCAACCGATGGTAGTTGTGCATCCACGAATTATTACTGCGTACATGGCGCCGGCCGATCATCACCAGCTCATCGGCTGCCGGAGCCTGCAACGCGGCAAAGCGCTCGAGGTCCGCCATGATCGCCGCGGGAGCGGCCTGTACCCGACGGTTCTCGGTTTTCAGGCGCGCTGCCAGGTTGGGCTTGAGTGGCCCCAGGTCGATCCCGTGGGGGTGGTCGGCCAGCGTCGCCACCGACAGATTGAACCCGGACGCCTCGCCATACCGCCCCGCTCGTAGCCCCCTGTCGATCATCTGTGCCGGCGGCACGGTCGGCTTGAGCTCCTTGCCGGTCCGCGCGGCGAAGGCCCTGGCCAGGCCGACGAAGATTTCCCAGTCATGCAGCGCGCCTTCCGGCTTGGGCAGGATCGCCCGGTTGAAGCGGCTGACATTGCGCACCGCGAACATATTGAACGTGGTGTCGTAGTGATCGTTCTCCAGGGCCGAGGTCGATGGCAGGATCAGGTCCGCATAACGGGTGGTTTCGTTGATGTACAGGTCGATACTGAGCATGAACTCCAGGCCCTCCAGCGCCTGCTCCAACTGCCGTCCATTGGGAGTGGAGAGCACCGGATTACCGGCCACCGTGATCAGCGCCCGTACCTGCCCTTCGCCTGCGGTCAACATTTCTTCGGCCAGGGCCGAGACCGGCAGTTCGCCGCCATATTCAGGGCGTCCGGAAACCCGGCTTTGCCAGGCATTGAAGTGCCCGCCCGAAGTCGCTGCCACCAGATCCACCGCCGGCTCGGTGCACAGAGCGCCGCCGACCCGGTCGAGGTTACCGGTCACCAGGTTGAGCAGTTGCACCAGCCAATGGCAGAGGGTACCGAACGACTGGGTGGACACACCCATCCGGCCATAACACACCGCCCTGTCCGCTGCGGCGAAGTCGCGCGCCAACTGGCGGATCTGCTGCGCCGGCACCGAACACAAAGGACTCATGGCTTCGGCACTGAAACGGGAAATGGCCTCACGCACCTCGGTCAGGCCGTCCACCAGCAGATGGCTGTCACGCGTCAGCCCCTGCGCGAAAATCGTATGCAGCATGCCGAACAGCAGCGCCACATCCCCCCCGGGACGGACAAACACATGCTGGTCGGCCATGACCGCCGTCTCGCTGCGCCGTGGGTCGACCACTACTACTTTGCCGCCTCGCGCCTGGATCGCCTTCAGGCGCTTCTCCACGTCCGGCACGGTCATGATGCTGCCGTTGGACGCCAGCGGGTTGCCGCCCAGGATCAGCATGAAATCGGTGTTATCGATATCCGGGATCGGCAGCAGCAACCCATGGCCATACATCAGGTAGCTGCTCAGGTGCTGCGGCAACTGGTCCACCGAGGTGGCGGAAAAGCGGTTCTGGGTTTTCAGCAGGCCGAGGAAATAGTTGCTGTGGGTCATCAACCCATAATTGTGCACGCTGGGATTGCCCTGATAGACCGCCACCGCATGGTTGCCGTGCCGCTCCTGGATCGCCGCCAGGCGCTCGGCCACCAGCGTGAAGGCCTCGTCCCACTCGATCGCCTGCCAATCGCCACCGACCCTGCGCATGGGTTGGCGCAGCCGGTCCGGGTCGTTCTGGATGTCCTGCAGCGCCACCGCCTTGGGGCAGATATGGCCGCGGCTGAAACTGTCCTGGGCATCGCCCTTGATCGAGGTGATCTGCGGGCCGGCGCCGTCGACTTCGGTGGTTTCGATGGTCAAGCCGCAGATGGCTTCACACAGGTGGCAGGCACGGTGATGGAGAGTCTTGGTCATGGCCAGTCTCTATTTTATTCGGGGCGGCCAGCGTCAGGCCGCGGGAACAAAACTATGGTGCCAGACCGGCATCAGCACCAGAGACGTTCATCCTGTGAATCGGCAAGCATCAAGCCAGCCGATGACTCAGTTGGAGGGCAGCCTCGGTGGATCGTCCTGCCGGGCGATCGGCGTCATGCCGTCCATCGGCGCCTCACCGCCCTGCACCCCGCTGAATTCGGCAAGCAGCCGCCAATGCTCATCGAGATTGCTGCTGATGGTCAGCATGCGCTCGATCATCTGTCGCGCGGCGTTACGCGTGGTGCTGTCCTCGCTGCGTAGCAACTCGAAGGACATCGAGGTGATCGATGCCGTCAGGTCGGTCAGGGTTCGCGTCGTCAACCCCAACAGTGTCTTCAGTTGCTGTTCTTTCGAGTCCATTCCAAGCACTTCCCTGTTGCCGGTGCGCATTTATAACCCCAGCCCTTTGCCTGAGGAAATATTTCTGCCGAGATCCCCTGCCGCGAGCCTTTCCATTTCCCGCCCTGCTCGAAGTGCCCAAGAGCCAGGCAGAGAAAAACCCAGCCCGCGCCAGCCATATGCCTGATAGCGGCATGCGCCACGAGGCGCGTTGCAAAGCGGCCGAGGCGCAGTGTACAAATGCTGCTGCGGACCTATGCAAAGTGGATTGACTCCACATCCGACTGGGCCCATCTGAACATGCTGTAAAACGTCACGAATGGCCCACTTTTTTGGCCCAGGCCACTCGCTGCAAGTGGTGAAAGCCTTAGAAACCAAGCCTGCTATTGGTAAGACGCGACATTTAATTATAAGATCGCGCCTTCCCCTATTTCGTCGCCCCGTGCGGCTTTCGCCGCAGGTCTCGCCCGTTTCTCGATAAAACAAGGCTTTGAGTATCTGCGGTCTGTTGCAAAAAGGTAGTTAATGATGAGCGCAAGGCACTTTCTCTCCCTGATGGATTGCACGCCCGAAGAGCTGGTCAGCGTGATTCGTCGAGGCATCGAGCTGAAGGACCTGCGTAACCGCGGCGTACTCTTCGAGCCCCTGAAAAACCGCGTTCTCGGGATGATTTTCGAGAAGTCGTCTACCCGCACCCGCCTGTCCTTCGAAGCCGGCATGATCCAGCTCGGCGGCCAGGCAATCTTCCTGTCCCCGCGCGACACCCAACTGGGTCGCGGCGAGCCGATCAGCGACTGCGCCATCGTCATGTCGCGCATGCTCGACGCGGTGATGATCCGTACCTTTGCCCATAGCACCCTGACCGAGTTCGCGGCCAACTCCCGCGTACCGGTGATCAACGGCCTGTCCGACGACCTGCACCCGTGCCAGTTGCTGGCCGACATGCAAACCTTCCTCGAACACCGCGGCTCGATCCAGGGCAAAACCGTGGCCTGGATCGGCGACGGCAACAACATGTGCAACAGCTATATAGAAGCGGCGATCCAGTTCGACTTCCAACTGCGCATCGCCTGCCCTGAAGGCTACGACCCCAACCCTGAATTCGTCGCCCGCGCCGGCGACCGGGTGAGCATCGTGCGCGATCCGCAAGACGCGGTGATCGGCGCCCACCTGGTGAGCACCGATGTCTGGACCTCCATGGGCCAGGAAGAAGAAACCGCCCTGCGCCTCAAGCTGTTCGCGCCGTTCCAGGTCAATCGCGCGCTGCTCGACCTGGCCGCCGAAGACGTGCTGTTCATGCACTGCCTGCCCGCCCACCGCGGCGAAGAAATCAGCCTCGACCTGCTGGACGATCCACGCTCCGTGGCGTGGGACCAGGCAGAAAACCGTCTCCACGCACAAAAGGCCCTGCTCGAGTTTCTGGTCGAGCCGGCGTACCACCACGCATGAGCCAGCCATTACTGCTTAACCTGCGCAATCTCGCCTGCGGCTACCAGGACCAACGGGTCGTGCAGAACCTCAACCTGCACCTCAACGCCGGCGATATCGGTTGCCTGCTCGGTTCCTCCGGCTGCGGCAAGACCACCACCCTGCGCGCGATTGCCGGTTTCGAGCCGGTGCACGAAGGTGAAATCCAGCTGGCCGGCGAAACCATCTCCCGCGCCGGCTTCACCCTGGCGCCGGAGCGCCGGCGGATCGGCATGGTGTTCCAGGACTACGCCCTGTTCCCGCACCTGAGCGTGGCGGACAACATTGCCTTCGGCATCCGCAAGCACCCGCAGAAGAACCGGGTGGTCGAGGAACTGCTGGAACTGGTCAACCTGAAGAACCTCGGCAAGCGCTTCCCTCATGAGCTGTCCGGCGGCCAGCAACAGCGCGTCGCACTGGCCCGGGCCCTGGCGCCGGAGCCGCAGTTGCTGCTGCTCGACGAACCCTTTTCCAACCTCGATGGCGAACTGCGGCGCAAGCTCAGTCACGAAGTGCGCGACATCCTCAAGGCGCGGGGCACCAGTGCGATTCTGGTGACCCACGACCAGGAAGAAGCCTTCGCCGTCAGCGATCACGTCGGGGTGTTCAAGGAAGGCCGCCTGGAGCAATGGGACACGCCGTACAACCTCTATCACGAACCGTTGACGCCGTTCGTGGCGAGCTTTATCGGCCAGGGCTATTTCATTCGCGGCCAGCTGGACAGCCCGGAATCGGTGCAAACCGAACTCGGCGTACTGCGCGGCAACCGTGCCTACACCTGGCCGCCCGGCGGCGCGGTGGATGTACTGCTACGCCCGGACGACATCGTTTATGCACCGGACAGCGACCTCAAGGCGCGGATCGTCGGCAAGAGTTTCCAGGGCGCGTCGACCCTGTACCGCCTACAACTGCCGACCGGCAGCCAGCTCGAGTCGATCTTCCCAAGCCATGCCGATCATCTGATAGGCGCTGACGTCGGAATCCGCGTCGCCGCCGAACACCTGGTGCTGTTCCAGGCCTCCGGCAGCACCGCGGCGCAGCTGCCACAGGCTGAATCGGGCGTTCGCCGCTACAGCAGCGCCCACTGATCCAGCGGATACCGCAGGCGCCGCTCAACCGGCGCCTGCGCTTTCAATCCAGGAACAGCTTGCCACTGACCACCAGCGTCGCCTGCCCGCCAATCTTCACCCGCTCCCCTTCCAGCCGACAGAACAACGCCCCTCCGCGCTTCGAGCATTGATAAGCCGTCAGGCTCGTCTTGCCCAGGCGTTCGGCCCAGTACGGAATCAGGGCGCAGTGGGTCGAGCCGGTAACCGGGTCTTCGTTGATGCCAATGGCCGGCGCGAAATAGCGCGAGACAAAATCATGCTGGCTGCCCTGCGCGGTCACGATCGCGCCAGGCCAGGGCAGCTTGGCCAGCGCCGCCATGTCCGGCTGACAGTCGAGCACCGCTTGCTCGGACTCCAGCACCGCGAACAACTCGTTGGCCCCCAGTAACTCCACGACCCTCGTGCCCAAAGCGCACTCCAGTTGCTCGCGGCCATCGATCGCGCGCGGCGCGCGAACCGGGAAATCCAGCCAAAGCTGCGCATCTTCGCGACTGACGCTCAAGGAGCCAGACTGGCAGATGAAGTCGATACGCGGCCCCGGCTCGCCATAAATCTCGAACAGCACGTGGGCGCTGGCGAGGGTGGCATGGCCGCACAAGGCGATTTCGGTGGTCGGGGTAAACCAGCGGATACGCCAGCCTTGAGGCTCGCGCACGACAAAAGCGGTCTCCGCCAGGTTGTGCTCGGCGGCGATGTTCTGCATCAACTCATCGGCCGGCCAGGCCGGCAGTCGATAGACCATCGCCGGGTTGCCGCTGAACGGACGATCGCTGAACGCGTCGACCTGATGAAACTCAAGCTGCATAAACATCTCTCCTTGAACATGCCGCGCAAGCATGAGGCTGCCCGTCCAGGCGCCGACAGCCACAGAGAAAGTTATTTTTTGCCATACAGCGCCGATACTTATCGGCGCACTGGCGGTCAGTCGCGCCCGATATCGGCGAATGCCGCCTGGGTGTGCTCGGCCAGCACGGCGGCCGAGAGTTCGACCTCAAGCCCACGCCGACCGGCGCTGACGAAGATGCTGGGAAAAGGTTGCGCACTGTTATCGATAAAGGTGCGCAGGCGCTTTTTCTGGCCCAGGGGGCTGATCCCGCCCAGCAGGTAACCGGTCGCTCGCTGCGCCGCAGCCGGGTCGGCCATCTCGGCTTTTTTCACCCCCGCCGCGTGCGCCAGGGCCTTGAGGTCGAGACTTCCGACGACCGGCACCACGGCCACCAGCAATTCGCCCTTTTCACTGCTGGCCAGCAGCGTCTTGAACACCTGCGCCGGGTCGAGGCCGAGCTTTTCCGCCGCCTCCAGACCATAGGAGGCCGCCTTCGGGTCGTGTTCATAACTGTGCACCCGATGTTCGGCGCGAACTTTTTTCAGCAGATCCAGTGCAGGGGTCATAGCAACTCCATAGGCAGGGAAAAGAACACCGGCGATTCTAGGATATCCGCCAGCAAAAGGCTCTATTCCAAGGCCCATACCTCAGTCCCGGCAGCCGCCGGCACCAGGCTGGCCGCGCCTTTTGCGCAAAACCCATGCGCTTCCCGCAGGATCATTCACATGACTGATAGTTATAAAATGACTAATGGTTCACTTTCGACCTTTGACAGTAATGTTTCTTGTCTATATTTTTTCGTTTGCGAATATCATGTGGTAGATCCAACAGCCGTACCCAGCAGTAAGCCGCGTCCAGGATGGGGATCCTGCCGACGGTGAAAATCGCGCTCGGCGCCCTTCACGCCAGTGCCAGACAACAACAAAAACCGAGGTTTTCCATGACAACTGCGTTACAACAACCGTCGCTCTCCGGCCAGTGCATGGCCGAGTTCCTGGGTACAGCCTTGTTGATCTTCTTCGGTACTGGCTGCGTCGCCGCGCTCAAGGTCGCGGGCGCCAGCTTCGGCCTGTGGGAAATCAGCGTCATCTGGGGGATCGGCGTGAGCATGGCGATCTACCTCACCGCCGGCGTTTCCGGCGCGCACCTCAACCCCGCGGTCAGCATCGCGCTGTGCATCTTTGCCGACTTCGAGAAACGCAAACTGCCGTTCTACATCGTCTCCCAGATCGCCGGCGCCTTCTGCGCGGCGCTACTGGTCTACACGCTGTACAGCAACCTGTTCTTCGATTACGAACAAGCCCACCAGATGGTCCGCGGCTCCCAGGCCAGCCTTGAACTGGCGTCGGTATTCTCCACCTATCCCAACCCGGCGCTGTCCACCGCCCAGGCGTTCCTGGTCGAAGTGGTGATTACCGCGATCCTGATGGGCGTAATCATGTCCCTGACCGACGACAACAACGGCTTGCCGCGCGGCCCGATGGCGCCGCTGCTGATCGGCCTGCTGATCGCCGTGATCGGCAGCGCGATGGGGCCGCTGACTGGTTTCGCGATGAACCCGGCACGGGATTTTGGCCCTAAACTGATGACATTCTTCATGGGTTGGGGCGAGGTTTCCTTTACCGGCGGCCGCGACATTCCGTACTTCCTGGTTCCGATCTTCGCGCCGATTATCG
This sequence comes from Pseudomonas sp. GM17, assembly GCF_000282175.2. Taxonomy (NCBI): domain Bacteria; kingdom Pseudomonadati; phylum Pseudomonadota; class Gammaproteobacteria; order Pseudomonadales; family Pseudomonadaceae; genus Pseudomonas; species Pseudomonas sp. GM17. The sequence goes on from NZ_CP124732.1 coordinate 6,047,814, forward strand.
GTGCCTGCCTCGGCGCCGTGGCTTACCGCGGGCTGATTGCCCGCCACCTGCCAACCGTCGCCCCTGCTCCAACGGATGCCGAAAAAGCCATTGACGGCAAAGTAAGAACTTCTTGAAACCGGCGGCGCAAGGTCCTGCCCAACCCCGACCTGCGCCTCTTGCCCACTTCCTTATTTTTGTCCAAGGCAATCGACATGACCGACATTCAGAATAAGAACTACATCATTGCCCTCGATCAGGGTACGACCAGCTCGCGCGCGATCATTTTCGATCGCGACGCCAACGTTGTGTGCACCGCCCAGCGCGAATTCGTCCAGCATTACCCGCAAGCCGGCTGGGTCGAACACGACCCGATGGAAATCTTCGCCACCCAGAGCGCGGTGATGGTCGAGGCCCTGGCGCAAGCCGGCCTGCACCATGACCAGGTCGCCGCCATCGGCATCACCAACCAGCGTGAAACCACCGTGGTCTGGGACAAGACCACCGGCCGGCCGATCTACAACGCCATCGTCTGGCAGTGCCGCCGCAGCACCGAAATCTGCCAGCAGCTCAAGCGTGACGGCCTGGAAGAGTACATCCGCAACACCACCGGCCTGGTCACCGACCCGTATTTCTCCGGCACCAAACTGAAGTGGATCCTCGACAACGTCGAAGGCAGCCGCGAACGCGCGCGCAACGGCGAACTGCTGTTCGGCACCGTCGACAGCTGGCTGATCTGGAAATTCACCGGCGGCAAGACCCACGTCACCGACTACACCAACGCCTCGCGTACCATGCTCTTCAACATCCACACCCTGGAGTGGGATGCGAAAATGCTGGAAGTGCTGGATATCCCGCGGGAAATGCTGCCGCAAGTGAAGTCGTCCTCGGAAATCTACGGCCGCACTAAAAGCGGCATCGCCATCGGCGGTATCGCCGGCGACCAGCAGGCCGCGCTGTTCGGCCAGATGTGCGTCGAGCCGGGCCAGGCGAAGAACACCTACGGCACTGGCTGCTTCCTGCTGATGAACACCGGCGACAAGGCGGTCAAGTCCAAGCACGGCATGCTCACCACCATCGCCTGCGGCCCTCGCGGCGAAGTGGCTTACGCCCTCGAAGGCGCGGTGTTCAACGGCGGTTCCACCGTGCAGTGGCTGCGGGACGAACTGAAGATCATCAACGACGCCCACGACACCGAATATTTCGCCAGCAAGGTCAAGGACAGCAACGGCGTGTACCTGGTCCCGGCCTTCACCGGCCTGGGCGCTCCGTACTGGGACCCCTACGCCCGTGGCGCGCTGTTCGGCCTGACCCGTGGCGTGCGCGTGGACCACATCATCCGCGCCGCGCTGGAGTCGATCGCCTACCAGACCCGCGACGTCCTCGACGCCATGCAGCAGGACTCCGGTGAACGCCTCAAGGCCCTGCGCGTGGACGGCGGCGCGGTGGCCAACAACTTCCTCATGCAGTTCCAGGCCGACATCCTCGGCACCCAGGTCGAGCGCCCGCAAATGCGCGAAACCACGGCCCTGGGCGCGGCCTACCTGGCTGGCCTGGCCTGCGGTTTCTGGGGCAGCCTGGAAGAGCTGCGCGGCAAGGCGGTGATCGAGCGCGAGTTCGAACCACAGCTGGCCGAAACCGAGAAGGAAAAGCTCTACGCCGGCTGGAAAAAAGCCGTCAGCCGCACCCGCGACTGGGAACCGCACGAAGGCGCTGAATAAGCCAAGTCGCGGATTCGTATCGGGTTGTAACTGGTCGGGAGTAGATTCCTGCGGCATCATGGGCAAATTTTGCATGGCAGCCCAAAGGAAGCCCCATGAATCTGCCTCCCCGTCAGCAGCAAATCCTCGAGCTGGTCCGCGAACGCGGCTATGTCAGCATCGAGGAAATGGCCCAGCTGTTCGTCGTTACACCGCAAACCATCCGCCGCGATATCAACCAACTGGCGGAAGTGAACCTGTTGCGTCGCTACCATGGCGGCGCAGCCTACGACTCCAGTGTCGAAAACACCGCCTACGCCATGCGCGCCGACCAGATGCGCGATGAGAAACAACGCATCGGCGAAGCCATCGCCGCGCAGATCCCCGATCACGCCTCGCTGTTCATCAATATCGGTACCACCACCGAATCCATTGCCCGGGCGCTGCTCAATCACAGCCACCTGAAGATCATCACCAACAACCTGCACGTGGCTTCCATGCTCAGCGCCAAGGACGACTTCGACGTGCTGCTGACCGGCGGCAACGTGCGTCGCGATGGCGGTGTGGTCGGCCAGGCCAGCGTCGACTTTATCAACCAGTTCAAGGTCGACTTCGCCCTGGTCGGCATCAGCGGTATCGACGAAGACGGCAGCCTGCTGGACTTCGACTACCAGGAAGTGCGGGTGTCCCAAGCGATCATCGCCAATGCCCGGCAGGTGATCCTGGCCGCCGACTCCAGCAAGTTCGGGCGCAATGCCATGATCCGCCTCGGCCCCATCAGCCTGATCGATTGCCTGGTCACCGACCAGCAGCCGGTTCCGGCGCTGACCCAGTTGCTGCAACAGCACAAGATTCGCCTGGAAGTCGTCTGATCCCTCCCCTGTAGCCGCTGCCGCAGGCTGCGATAAGGCCGAAGGCCTTCAGCGAACTGGAGATCCTGCGCCCCCTTCGGGCGCGATCGCAGCCTTCGGCAGCGGCTACAGATCCCCCTTCCGCAAGCCGCGGACACCTCGCGTCCGACAATGTTCGTAAATTTTCCTTTCCCTGCCTTTCGATGAGTTTTTTCAATCGAATCTCGCTGGCTGTCGGCGTGTTTCTGCGCTAGTATTTTCGCAAATGAACATTAATGTTCGATTTCAAATACCAGAAGAACACGAGGCCAGTCGATGCCCACTTCCACCTTGCCCGCGCCCCCTCTCGCCGAGATTTATGACATTGCCGTGATCGGTGGTGGGATCAATGGTGTCGGCATCGCCGCCGATGCCGCCGGGCGTGGCCTGTCCGTGTTCCTTTGCGAAAAAGACGACCTGGCCAGCCATACCTCCTCGGCCAGCAGCAAGCTGATCCACGGCGGCCTGCGCTACCTCGAACATTACGAATTCCGTCTGGTGCGCGAAGCCCTGGCCGAACGCGAAGTGCTGCTGGCCAAGGCCCCGCATATCGTCAAGCCCATGCGTTTCGTCCTGCCGCACCGCCCGCACCTGCGTCCGGCGTGGATGATCCGCGCCGGCCTGTTCCTTTATGACCACTTGGGCAAGCGGGAAAAACTCGCCGGTTCCAAGAGCCTCAAGTTCGGCGCCGACAGCCCGTTGAAAACCGAGATCACCAAAGGCTTCGAATACTCCGACTGCTGGGTCGACGACGCCCGCCTGGTGGTGTTGAACGCCATGGCCGCCCGCGAAAAAGGCGCCCACGTGCACACCCAGACCCGCTGCATCAGCGCCCGCCGCAGCAAGGGCATGTGGCACCTGCACCTGGAGCGCGCCGACGGCAGCCTGTTCTCGATTCAAGCCAAAGCCCTGGTGAACGCCGCCGGCCCATGGGTCGCCAAGTTCATCAAGGACGACCTGAAGCTGGATTCGCCTTACGGCATCCGCCTGATCCAGGGCAGCCACCTGATCGTGCCGAAGCTGTACGAAGGCGAACATGCGCACATCCTGCAGAACGAAGACCAGCGCATCGTCTTCACCATTCCGTACCTGAACCACTTCACCCTGATCGGCACCACCGACCGCGAGTACACCGGTGACCCGGCGAAGGTGGCGATTACCGAAGGCGAAACCGACTACATCCTGAAAGTGGTCAACGCCCACTTCAAGAAGCAGCTGAGCCGCCAGGACATCGTGCACACCTACTCCGGCGTGCGCCCGCTGTGCAACGACGAATCCGACAACCCGTCGGCCGTGACCCGCGACTACACCCTGGCGCTGTCCGGCAATGCCGACGAAGCGCCGCTGCTGTCGGTGTTCGGCGGCAAGCTGACCACCTACCGCAAGCTGGCCGAATCGGCCATGGCCCAGCTGACACCGTTCTTCAAGGGCATCAAGCCGAGCTGGACCGCCCACTCGACCCTGCCCGGCGGCGAAGACATGACCACCCCGCAGGCACTGGCCGAAGCGATTCGCCAGAAGTTCGACTGGGTACCCAGCGAAATCGCCCGCCGCTGGGCCACCAGCTACGGCAGCCGCACCTGGCGCCTGCTGGAAGGCGTACGCAGCCTGAGCGACCTGGGCGAGCACCTGGGTGGCGGCCTGTACACCCGCGAAGTCGATTACCTGTGCAGCGAAGAATGGGCGGTCAATGCCCAGGACATCCTCTGGCGCCGCAGCAAGCTGGGGCTGTTCACGACCCCGGCAGAGCAGGAAAAACTGCAGCACTACCTGCAGAAGGTCGAGCAGAACCGGGCGAAGATCGAGGCCGCTTGATCGCCCGTCCTATAAAGAAGCCCCCGCGCCACATGGCCCGGGGGCTTTTTCATGGCCGCAGCTTTTGTAGGAGCGAGGCTTGCCCGCGATCCGCGCAACGCGGTGCAACAGGATCAGCGCGGTGATGCCATCGCGGGCAAGCCTCGCTCCTACGGGGATGAGCCCGGCCCTGCTGGGCATTCGGTTTTCCGAACGCGACTTTCGGGTCAATTCGGATAACCGGATAAAGACCGCCGACAATATCCGCCATAAATATTTAATAGCCTTTCAAATCAAGGTCTTGATACGGATCAGCTGGCCTGGCACGACTCATGCTCTACACTCTTCGACGAATGCCTGATGGGCCAACACACATCAGGAGCCGTCAAGGCATTCGCTGTATAAGAGAGCCGTCGAACTGGCTTCATAAAAAAAACAAATGTCGAGGAAATATTGATGCGCATCGTTCCCCATCTGTTGGGCGCAGCCATTGCTGCTGCTCTGATTAGCACTCCAGTGGTCGCCGCCGAACTCACCGGCACGCTGAAGAAAATCAAAGACTCCGGCACCATCACCCTCGGACATCGCGACGCTTCCATTCCGTTCTCCTACATCGCGGATGCATCCGGCGTTCCAGTCGGCTACTCCCACGACATCCAGCTGAAAATCGTCGAAGCCATCAAGAAAGACCTCGACATGCCGGATCTCAAGGTCAAATACAACCTGGTTACCTCGCAGACCCGTATCCCGCTGGTGCAAAACGGCACCGTGGACGTCGAGTGCGGTTCCACCACCAACAACGTCGAGCGTCAGCAGCAGGTCGACTTCTCCGTCGGCATCTTCGAGATCGGCACCCGTCTGCTGTCCAAGAAGGATTCGCCTTACAAGGACTTCGCCGACCTGAAGGGCAAGAACGTCGTGACCACCGCCGGCACCACGTCCGAGCGCATCCTCAAGGCGATGAACGCCGACAAACAGATGGGCATGAACGTGATCTCGGCCAAGGACCATGGCGAGTCCTTCAACATGCTCGAAGGCGGCCGCGCCGTCGCCTTCATGATGGACGACGCGCTGCTGGCCGGTGAAATGGCCAAGGCCCGCAAACCGACCGACTGGGCTGTGACCGGTACCGCGCAATCCTACGAAATCTACGGCTGCATGGTCCGCAAGGGCGACGCACCATTCAAGAAGGCCGTGGACGACGCCATCGTCGCCACCTACAAGTCGGGCGAGATCAACAAGATCTACGACAAATGGTTCCAGTCGCCGATTCCGCCAAAAGGCCTGAACCTGATGTTCCCGATGAGCGACGAGCTCAAGGCCCTGATCGCCAACCCGACCGACAAAGCGGCTGACGATAAAAAGTCCTGATTCCTGACTAACCTTGTCTCCTGAAAGGGCGCGGCCCTTTCAGGAGCCTGTCACTACCTGCTGGCTTTTTTTGGAAACACTCGAACCGGTGGTTGTCGAGCCGATCGCGTGTGCCTGGGCGTCATCCAGGCGGGAACGGATTTCCCCAAGCGGGTGCTTGTACATCGATCGATCAGAGGGGAGACCCTAATGAATTACAACTGGGACTGGGGCGTGTTCTTCAAGTCCACCGGCGTGGGCAGCGAGACCTATCTCGACTGGTACATCGCGGGCCTGGGCTGGACCATCGCCATCGCCGTGGTGGCCTGGATCGTCGCACTGCTGCTGGGCTCGATCCTGGGCGTCATGCGTACCGTGCCGAACCGCCTGGTGTCGGGCATCGCCACCGTCTACGTGGAGATTTTCCGTAACGTACCGCTGCTGGTTCAGCTGTTCATCTGGTACTTCCTGGTGCCAGACCTGCTGCCGCAAAACCTGCAGGACTGGTACAAGCAGGACCTCAACCCGACCACTTCGGCCTACCTGAGCGTCGTCGTGTGCCTGGGCCTGTTCACCGCCGCCCGTGTCTGCGAACAGGTGCGCACCGGTATCCAGGCGCTGCCACGCGGCCAGGAATCCGCGGCCCGCGCCATGGGCTTCAAGCTGCCGCAGATCTACTGGAACGTGCTGCTGCCCCAGGCCTACCGGATCATCATTCCGCCGCTTACCTCGGAATTCCTCAACGTCTTCAAGAACTCCTCCGTGGCCTCGTTGATCGGCCTGATGGAGTTGCTGGCGCAGACCAAGCAGACCGCCGAATTCTCGGCCAACCTGTTTGAAGCCTTCACCCTGGCCACGCTGATCTACTTCACCCTGAACATGAGCCTGATGCTGCTGATGCGCATGGTCGAGAAGAAAGTCGCAGTGCCCGGCCTGATCTCCGTGGGGGGCAAATAATGGAATTCGATTTCACTGGCGTCGTCCCGGCCATTCCCGGCCTGTGGAACGGCATGCTGATGACCCTCAAGCTGATGGCCCTGGGCGTCGTCGGCGGGATCGTCCTCGGCACCATCCTGGCGCTGATGCGCTTGTCCCACAGCAAGCTGCTGTCGAACATCGCCGGCGTCTACGTCAACTACTTCCGCTCCATCCCGCTGCTGCTGGTGATCACCTGGTTCTACCTGGCGGTCCCCTTCGTGCTGCGCTGGATCACCGGCGAAGACACCCCGATCGGCGCGTTCGGCTCGTGCATCGTGGCCTTCATGATGTTCGAAGCGGCGTACTTCTGCGAAATCGTCCGCGCCGGCGTGCAGTCGATCCCCAAGGGCCAGATGGGCGCCGCCCAGGCACTGGGCATGAGCTATGGCCAGATGATGCGCCTGATCATCCTGCCCCAGGCGTTCCGCAAGATGACCCCGCTGCTGCTGCAGCAGAGCATCATCCTGTTCCAGGACACCTCGCTGGTGTACACCGTGGGCCTGGTGGACTTCCTCAATGCTTCGCGCTCCAGCGGCGACATCATCGGCCGCTCCAATGAGTTCCTGATCGTTGCCGGTCTGGTGTATTTCACAATCAGCTTTGCCGCCTCGCTGCTGGTCAAGCGTCTGCAAAAAAGGTTTGCCGTATGATCTCTATCAAGAACATCAACAAGTGGTATGGGGACTTCCAGGTGCTGACCGATTGCAGCACCGAGGTCAAGAAAGGCGAAGTGATCGTGGTGTGCGGACCGTCCGGCTCCGGCAAATCCACCCTGATCAAATGCGTCAACGCCCTGGAGCCGTTCCAGAAAGGTGACATCGTGGTCGACGGCACCTCCATCGCCGACCCGAAGACCAACCTGCCGAAACTGCGCTCGCGCGTGGGCATGGTGTTCCAGCACTTCGAGCTGTTCCCGCACCTGACCATCACCGAAAACCTGACCATCGCGCAGATCAAGGTGCTGGGCCGCAGCAAGGAAGAAGCCACCAAGAAAGGCCTGCAGCTGCTGGAACGCGTCGGCTTGTCCGCCCACGCCCATAAGCACCCGGGCCAGTTGTCCGGCGGCCAGCAGCAGCGTGTGGCGATCGCCCGCGCGCTGGCGATGGACCCGATCGTCATGCTGTTCGACGAACCGACTTCCGCGCTCGACCCGGAAATGGTCAACGAAGTGCTGGACGTGATGGTGCAACTGGCTCACGAAGGCATGACCATGATGTGCGTGACCCACGAAATGGGCTTCGCCCGCAAGGTTGCGGACCGGGTGATCTTCATGGACGCCGGCAAAATCATCGAAGACTGCCCGAAAGAGGAATTCTTCGGCGACATCAACGCCCGCTCCGAGCGTGCTCAGCATTTCCTCGAGAAAATCCTGCAGCACTAAAAACGATGCGGCTCGCCCCTGTAGGAGCGAGCTTGCTCGCGATGGTCGTTAACGATAACGCGTGCATCCTGGATAATGCGTTGTCCTTGAGTTCTTCGCGAGCAAGCTCGCTCCTACAGGAAGCGGGCGAGCGCTGGTTGACCCAAGGCATCTGTGATGAAATGCGACCCCACTCTCTATCGCGCCGCGCCGCCATCACTCGCCGTGAAACCCCGTCTGATCCGCCACCTGTTCCTGCCGCCACTGGTCATCGCGCTGATGATCGGCCTGGGCTACGTCGGCTTCTGGATCAGCGAGCATTACGGCATCCGCAGCCTCAGCGAGAACGGCGAACGCCAGCTGGAACTGCACGCCCGCGCGGTCGAAAGCGAGATCAGCAAATACACCTACCTGCCCAGCCTGCTGGAACTCGAATCCAGTGTGTCGCTGCTGCTCAACGACCCGACGCCGGAGCACCGGCAGACCGTCAACAATTACCTCGAAGGCCTGAACCGGCGCAGCCGCAGTCGGGCCATTTACGTGATGGACACCACCGGTCGCGTGCTGGCCACCAGCAACTGGCGCGACGTCGACAGCTACCTGGGTGAAGACCTGTCGTTCCGGGCCTATTTCCAGAATGCCGTGCGCGGCCAGCCCGGGCGCTTCTACGGCATCGGCAGTACCAATGGCGAGCCCGGCTACTACCTCGCCCACGGCCTGGAAGAACAGGGCAAGATCATCGGCGTGGCGGTGGTCAAGGTACGCCTGGAGGCCCTGGAAGAACGCTGGCAACGCGCCCGCCTGGAAGGCTTCGTCAGCGACGAGAACGGCATCATCATCCTCTCCAGCGACCCGGCCCGGCGGCTGCGGTCGGTACGCCCGCTGAGCGACGACACCAAGGAGCGCCTGGCGCGCAGCCTGCAGTATTACTGGTTCACCCTCAACGAACTGGAGCCGCTGGCCCGCGAACGCCTGGCCGAAGGCGTGGAGAAGCTGACCTTCCCGGCCAACACCGAACTGGTGTCCGACGACAAGGAAATCAGCTACCTGTCCCAGACCCGGCCCCTGAGCGATACACCCTGGAACTTCACCCTGCTGACCCCGCTCAAGGACCTGCGCCGCGAAGCCATCAACCAGGGCATCCTGGTGGCCGTGGCCTTCGCCCTGGTGGCTTTCCTGCTGATTGCCTGGAACGAGCGGCGCAAGGTCATCGCCACCCGCCTCGCCGCCCGCGAAGCCCTGCAGGAAGCCAACAACCAGCTGGAACGGCGGATCGCCGAACGCACCAGCGACCTGCGCGCCAGCAACGAACGGCTCAAGGGCCAGATCCGCGAACGCCGCCAGGCCGAGGAAACCCTGCGCCGCGCCCAGGACGAACTGGTCCAGGCCGGCAAGCTCGCCGCCATCGGCCAGATGTCCACCAGCATCGCCCATGAACTGAACCAGCCGCTGGCCGCCCTGCGCACCCTGTCCGGCAACACCGTGCGTTTCCTCGAGCGCGGCGCCCTGGATACCGCCAGCACCAACCTCAAGACCATCAACGAACTGATCGACCGCATGGGCCGCATCACCGCCAGCCTGCGTTCCTTCGCCCGTCGTGGCGAGGACCAGGGCGAAGCCAGCCTCGGCAAGGCCGTGGACGCCGCCCTGCAGTTGCTCAACGCACGCCTGGAAAACCTGCCGCTGCAATTGCACCGCGACTTCAACGAAGTCCAGGTGCGGATCGACCAGACCCGCCTGGAGCAGATCCTGGTCAACCTGATCGGCAACGCCCTGGACGCCATGCAGGCCCAGCCGCGACCGGAGCTGTGGCTGGAAGGCGAAAGCGTCGAAGGCAAATACCGCCTGCGGGTACGCGACAACGGCCATGGCATCGACGCCGAGGCGCGCAAGCATCTGTTCGAACCCTTCTTCACCACCAAACCCGGCGAGCAGGGCCTGGGCCTCGGCCTGACCCTGTCCGCCAGCCTGGCCGCCGCCACGGGTGGCAACCTGGGCGTCGAGCACCCGGCCGACGGCGGTACCGCCTTCGTCCTCAGCCTGCCCCTGGTCAGCCCTACACAAGCCGAGCCGCTATGAACAACGACCTTACCGTCCTGATCGTCGAAGACGACCCCCATGTCCTGCTCGGCTGCCAGCAGGCCCTGGCCCTGGAAGACATTCCCTGCGTCGGCGTGGGCAGCGCCGAAGAAGCCCTGGAGCGGGTCGGCGACAACTTCGCCGGGATCGTCATCAGCGATATCCGCCTGCCGGGCATCGACGGCCTGGAGCTGCTGACCCGCCTCAAGGCCCGTGACCGCAGCCTGCCGGTGGTGCTGATCACCGGCCACGGCGATATCTCCATGGCCGTCGGCGCGATGCAGAAAGGCGCCTATGACTTCATGGAAAAGCCCTTCTCCCCCGAGCGCCTGGTGGACGTTGCTCGCCGCGCCCTGGAGCAGCGTGGGCTGGCCCGGGAAGTGTCGTCGCTGCGCCGCCAGCTGGCCGAGCGCGACTCCCTCGAAGGACGGATCATCGGCCGCTCGCCGGCCATGCAGCATCTGCGGGAGCTGATCGCCAACGTCGCCGACACCTCGGCCAACGTGCTGATCGAAGGCGAGACCGGTACCGGCAAGGAACTGGTCGCCCGCTGCCTGCATGACTTCAGCCGCCGGCACACCCACCAGTTTGTCGCCCTCAATTGCGGCGGCCTGCCGGAAAACCTGTTCGAAAGCGAGATCTTCGGCCACGAGGCCAACGCCTTCACCGGCGCCGGCAAGCGGCGCATCGGCAAGATCGAGCACGCCCACGAAGGCACGCTGTTCCTCGACGAAGTGGAAAGCATGCCGATGAACCTGCAGATCAAACTGCTGCGGGTGTTGCAGGAGCGCACCCTGGAGCGCCTGGGCTCGAACCAGAGCGTGGCGGTGGATTGCCGGGTGATCGCGGCGACCAAGTCCGACCTCGACGAACTGGGGCGCGCCAACCAGTTCCGCAGCGACCTGTATTACCGCCTGAACGTGGTGACCCTGGAGCTGCCACCGTTGCGCGAACGTCGCGAGGACATCCTGCAGCTGTTCGAACACTTCCTGCAGCAATCGTCCCTGCGCTTCGACCGCGCCGCGCCGGAGCTGGACAACCAGACCCTGTCGAACCTGATGAGCCATGACTGGCCAGGCAACGTGCGCGAGTTGCGCAACGTCGCCGAACGTTTTGCCCTGGGCCTGCCGGCGTTCAAGAAATCCAGCGGCAACGCCGCGCAGGGCCTGGGCTTTGCCGAAGCGGTCGAGGCCTTCGAGCGCAACCTACTCAACGACGCCCTGCAACGCAGCGGCGGCAACCTGACCCAGGCCAGCCAGGAACTGGGGATGGCCAAGACCACGCTGTTCGACAAGGTCAAGAAATACGGCCTGAGCCACTAACCAGACTGCGAGAAGTACCGTGGATTTATTGCTCAAAGCCTGCCTGGGCGCCGCCGTGGTGGTGATCCTCGCCGCCCTGGCCAAGACCCGGAATTACTACATCGCCGGCCTGGTGCCGCTGTTCCCGACCTTCGCCCTGATCGCCCACTACATCGTCGGCAAGGGCCGTTCCATCGACGACCTGAAGACCACAATCCTGTTCGGCATGTGGTCGATCATTCCCTACTTCGTGTACCTGGCGACCCTCTACGTGATGGTCGACCGCCTGCGCCTGGAAGCCTCCCTGGCAGTGGCCGCGGTGGCCTGGCTGATGGCCGCCACCGTGCTGGTCAGCGTCTGGGTCCGCGTCCACGCCTGACTCCCCCCTGTAGCCGCTGCCGCAGGCGGCGATAAGGCCGAAGGTCTTCAGCGATCTCAAGACCTCTGCGCCCCCTGCGGGGGCGATCGCAGCCTCGCGGGCTCGGCAGCGGCTACAGGTGCCGTTCAGCGCCCTGGCCCGTCCCTTGCATTTACCCTGTAAAGCCCGCTCTGCCTGCGTCCGCGACCTGTGACGCAGGCTTTTCCGAGGGGCGCTGCCATGGGTAAATCCTGCTTTGAACATTCTCGATCTCGACCACAGCCTGACCGCCCAGGAGCCTGTCCAGCGCCGGCTGCGCAGCGGCCAGGCGCGACGCCTGGACCTGCTGGACCTGGGCCCGAAACTGCGGCTCTGGTCCACCGAACGCACCTACCGCCACTTCACCGAACGCCTGCGGCAAAGGCCAGCCCACAGCGGCCCGCAGCCGGAAATCTTCTTTGTCGGCTCCGGTGACTACCACCACCTGACCCCGGCCTTCCTCGCCGACCTGCAACAGCCGGTCAGCCTGATCCACTTCGACAACCACCCCGACTGGGTGCGCTTCGCGCCGCGCCGGCACTGCGGTTCCTGGGTCAACCGGGCGCTGCAGCTGCCGCACATCCAGCGCATCGTCACCCTCGGGCCGTGCAGCGACGACCTGCACAACCCGCAGCTGCGCGGCGGCAACCTCGGCGCGCTGCGCCACGGCAAGCTGCAGCTGTTTCCCTGGGAGCACGCGCCCTCCAAGGTCTGGGGCCGGGTCGGCGACGGCGCCGGGCACCAGCAGCAGGAAAACCACCTGCACTGGCGCAACCTGGCCGGGCTCGACTGGCCAGCCTTCCTCGACCAGTTGATCGCCAGCCTGCCCACCCAGGCGATCTGGATCACCATCGACAAGGACGTGCTGGCCAGTGCCGACGCCGCGACCAACTGGGACCAGGGCGGCATGCGCCTGAGCCACCTGCTGCAGGCCCTGCGCAGCCTGGCGGCGGGCAAGCGCATCCTCGGTATCGACATCTGCGGCGAGTTCGCCGCGCCGGCCTTCAGCAACGCCTTCAAGCGCTGGGAAGCACGCTCCGACCAACCGCCGGCCGAACGCTGGAGCGCGGCCGACCTGCTACGCAATTCGACCACCAACGAAGCCCTGATGGCGCTGTTCGAGGAGCTGTTCCCGTGACCCTGACCGTTATCTTGCTGGTGGCGTTTTCCATTGTCCTGGACGTGATCGGCCAGCTCTGTTTCAAGCTCGGCCTGGACCGCCTGCCGGAGCTGGAAGGCGGTTTTCGCCTGAATGCCTTCTGGGGCCAGGTGTTCAACGCGCCGCTGCTGTGGTGCGGCATCGGCGCCTATGTGATCGAGTTTTTCGTCTGGCTCGAAGCCCTGTCCCGCGCGCCGCTGAGCCTGCTGTTTCCGGCGGCGGCCCTGGCCTATTGCGGCGTGGTCCTGGCCGGCAAGCTGATTCTCGGCGAGCACGTCAGCCGCCGACGCTGGCTGGGCACCCTGGTCATCACCCTCGGCGTGATGCTGGTGTGCGTCGCCAGCACCTGAGCCCCCTCAACGCTTCACAAGGAAAGATTTCATGACTGCACAGACTCACGGCTGGCTCCACGGGCGCCTTGGCACCCTGGTGCTCTGGGCCCTGCTGATCGGCTTCGAAAGCGCCGGCCAGATCGCCACCAAGGTCGGCGGCGACCAGCTGGGCCAGATGGATTTCAACCTGCAATGGCTGGCCGCGGTGGCGGTCAACCCCGGGGTACTGCTAGCGATTGCCTGCTACATCGGCGCGTTCTTCGTGTGGATGCTGATCCTGCGGCGCAGCAGCCTGTCCCTGGCCTTCCCCCTGAGCTCGCTGGTGTTCGTGGTGGTGTTGCTCGGCTCCTGGCTGGGCCTGGGCGAGCAGATCAGCCTGCTGCACTGGGTCGGCGTGCTGGTGATCGTCGGCGGGATCGCCCTGCTGGCCGAGGGCGAAGAAGCCTAGGACATGGGGGCGCATAACGCCCCTGTAGCCGCTGCCGAGCCCGCGAGGCTGCGATAAGGCCCACAGGGCCTTGGTTCCCAATCTCCCGCCGAACCTTTCGCGGTCTTCAGAACGCCACGACCGTACCGGTCGATCGCAGCCTGCGGCGCGGCTACAGGTGCGCGGGTGTCAGCGCTTGGAGTGTTTCAGCAGAAAGCCCAGGCCATGGGCCAGCGGAATCACCTTCACCCCCGCCGCTCGCTGCTGTTCGCGGATCTCGCGGTGGAAGGCCTTGACCCGGGTCCAGTGCATCTTCGGCCGATAGTGGTGTTCGGCGTGGTAGCCGTTGTTCATCCAGATCAGGTTGTAAAGCCAGCTGTAGGAACTCACGCCCCAGGCAATCGGCAGGTCCGGGTTGCCGCCCAGGTGTTCGTAGTAGCCGTTGAGCGAGGACAGCGACTGTCCCAGGTACCAGAACGGCAGCAGCACCAGCAGCGCATGCCAGTCGTATAGCGCCAGCGCCACGTAGGCCAATACCGTCACGCCGATTTCCACCTTGACCCAACGCGCGTCCGCCGGGCGCTTGCGCTGCATTTCCTGGTAGATGGCCTTGGGGTCGTCGCGGAAAAAACTCAGGAAGGTGTAGGCCCAGACATTGTCCGGCTGACCGTTGCGGCCATGCAGGTAGATCGACAGCGGGTCGATCGTGGTGCCGTCCGGCCCGGGCCGATCCGAGTTGCCACGGTGATGGCGGTTGTGGATATCACGGTACAGGGTCTGGGAAAAACCGATGGTCACCGACAGCAGCAGATCGAAGCCGCGGTTCAGCCACGGCAGGCTGAAATAGGCGTTGTGGATCTGGTTGTGGGAAATGCTGTTGATGCTCCACGACAGGCTGAGCGCATACAACGACGCCGCCGGCAGGATCACCCACCAGGACAGGCTGTGAAAGGCCAGCACCAGCCACAGGACGAAGGAAAAATGCGCCAGGGCCATCAGGATCGGGACGATGTCCCACAGCGAATGGGCGAGCAGGCGATAAGCGGGACGAGCCATGAAGAACTTCCTGAAAAGTGGGTTCATGGCTGCCAGTGCAAAGGGTGGACCAATTTCTCAGACGTAATAACGAAACGGTTCGCGACAGCAATGACACAGGCTCTCCCTGTAGGAGCGAGCTTGCTCGCGAAAAACCCCGAGATCATCCAGATAACCGGAGAGAAATACAGCACAAAAGGCAGGCTACGCCTGCATCGCAAGCCCAGTGATAAGGCCTTGCCGGCCTCAGAACTGGTAGCTGAGGGCGGTCTGGACCTGGCCCTGGTTCACTTCGCCGCGCTCGCGCACCAGGGTGCTGTCGGCCGCCGAGCCTGTCAGGTGAATCCAACTGGCGCTGGTCATCCACGACCAGTTGCCGCCCAGGGGCACCTGCAGGTTCTGGGTCAGGGTCAGGTTCTGCAGACCGCCGCCGGCGCTGTAGCGGCCGATGCCCGTCGCCTGGGCTTCGGCGTCGCTGATGCCAAAGAAGGTCTGGGTCTGCCGGGCGTCGGCGAAATGCGCGGTGAGGTTGCTGCTGCCGATGATCCCCAGGCCCAGGGGATAACCGATTTCGCCGCCGACCTTGCCCAGCAGGCCGCCCTGGCCGGAGCCCGCGCCCACCGCGCTGCCGAGGGAGGCGAACAGGCGCCAGAAGTCGTCCGGCGCGTATTGGATGTAGCCGCCGACATCGGCCATGTTCGGCACATCCCGCAGGCCGCGCAGCGAGCCGTTG
The DNA here is from genome assembly GCF_000282175.2 of Pseudomonas sp. GM17. Taxonomy (NCBI): domain Bacteria; kingdom Pseudomonadati; phylum Pseudomonadota; class Gammaproteobacteria; order Pseudomonadales; family Pseudomonadaceae; genus Pseudomonas; species Pseudomonas sp. GM17. The sequence continues at coordinate 6,063,328 of NZ_CP124732.1, forward strand.
GCGTTGCGTCCCGGCAAGTAGTTGATATAGGGCCCGGCGCTGAAACCCTTGGCCTTGAAGGCGTCCCAGGTCAGGCCGTCGTCGGTGTCGAGGCTGACATCGCCCCACTCCAGATCGACATAGGGCAAGGGCACGGTGTCATGCCGGCTGCCGCTGGGGTCATGGGGCTGGTAACCGATGCCCAGGCCCAGCGCGCCGCTCAATCCATCCTGGCCCCCGTCCTCGGCGAAAGCCCCGCAGACAGCCCCCAGAGACAGCAGGGCGGCGAGCAGGGCGGAGCGTGTGAAGCTGAACATGGCGCGGGTTTCCTTAAGTGAAGATGCGCGCATCAATCACCACCGTGCCCCCTCCCTGCAAGCACTGATGTTGTTTGTAGCGAGCTACAAAATTTGTAGCTCCAACCCGCCCATCCAACGCCTTGTTCCCGCGCAAAGCCCAGCCCGCCTGGGCTTGATCCACTTGGCACAGTCCCTGCTCCAGTACCTGGCATGCGCAAAGTGCGCTCCTCTACAACAGGTAACTGCAGATGATGCACTGGCATATCGTGTGTGACTTCGACGGGACCATCACCCGCACCGACGTGATCGACAACGTCCTCCAACGCTTCGCCGACCCGAGCTGGGAAGACATCGAGCAGCAATGGCTGGATGGCCATATCGGCTCCCGGGAATGCCTCAGCCGCCAACTGGCGCTGGTCAAGGCCTCGCCCGCCGAATTGCTGGCCTGCTTCGACAGCGTCGAGATCGATCCCGACTTCCCCGACTTCGTCGATCACGTGATCGGCCTGGGCGCGTCCCTGGAAGTGGTCAGCGACGGCATCGAGCAAGGCATCGCGCGAATCCTCGCGCGCCACTACGTGAGCCTGCTGCCGATCCTCGCCAACCGCCTGCGCCAGGTCGACCAGCACAGCTGGCGCATCGACTTCCCGCATTCCAGCGACGCCTGCCGCGCCGCGTCCGGCAACTGCAAATGCAAATCCACGCCCAAGGGCAAGCGGGTGCTGGTGATCGGCGACGGCCAGTCCGACATGTGCGTGGCCGCCAGCGCCGACTTCGTGTTCGCCAAGGGCCGCCTGGCCGAGTACTGCCAACGCCACGCCATTCCCCACGCGACCTTCGACTCCTTCGCCGAACTGCCGGCACTGCTGGCGCTGTTGCCCAACGAAGCGGCCAACGCCGGCACCTTTACCCTCGACAACACCACCGAACACTCCGTACACACTCAGGAACTCTTCCACCATGTCTGACATTCGTATCGCTACCGCCGAAGACCAGGTGCTTCTGGAAAAAGAAGCCAAGTACTGCTCCTACGGCGACACCGTCCACTACATCGAACCGCCACGGATCTTCAGCCGCTGCGAGGGCTCCTACGTCTGGGACACCAGCGACCAGGCCTACCTCGACCTGCAGATGTGGTACTCGGCGGTGAACTTCGGCTATGCCAACCCGCGCCTGAACAACGCCCTCAAGCAACAGATCGACAGCCTGCCGCAGATCGCCAGCCAGTACCTGCACAAGGGCAAGATCGAGCTCTCGGAAATGATCGCGGTCGATGCCAAGAAGAAATTCGGCCTCGATGGCCGCGTGCACTTCAACGTCGGCGGCTCGCAGTCCATCGAGGACTCGCTGAAAGTCGTGCGCAACGCCACCAACGGCAAGAGCCTGATGTTCGCTTTCGAGGGCGGCTACCACGGCCGCACCCTCGGTGCCTCGTCGATCACCTCCAGCTACCGCTACCGTCGCCGCTACGGCCACTTCGGCGAGCGCGCCAACTTCATTCCCTTCCCCTACCACTTCCGCGGCCCCAAGGGCATGACCAAGGAAGAGTACGGCAGCCACTGCGTGCAGCAGTTCGCCCGACTGTTCGAGACCGAATACAACGGCGTGTGGGACCCGAAAGTCGGCCAGAGCGAATACGCCGCCTTCTACGTCGAGCCGATCCAGGGCACCGGCGGCTACGTGATCCCGCCGATGAACTTCTACAGCGAGCTCAAGCACGTGCTCGACCAGCACGGCATCCTGATGGTGGTCGACGAGATTCAGATGGGCTTCTACCGCACCGGCAAGCTGTGGTCGATCGAGCACTTCGACGTCAAGCCGGACGTGATCGTCTTCGGCAAGGCCCTGACCAACGGCCTCAACCCCCTGGGCGGCATCTGGGCCCGCGAAGAACTGATCAACCCCAAGGTGTTCCCGCCGGGTTCGACCCACTCGACCTTCGCCTCCAACCCGCTGGGCACCGCGGTGGGCCTGGAAATGTTCAAGATGACCAGCGAGACCGACTACGGCGCCATGGTCATGGAGAAGGGCAAGTATTTCCTGGCCGGATTGCAAGACCTGCAGAAGCGCTACCCGATCATCGGCGACGTCGACGGCCTGGGCCTGGCGCTGCGCTGCGAGATCTGCACCAGCGACGGTTTCACCCCGGACAAGGCGACCCTGGACTACATGGTCGAGGAAGGCATGAAGGGCGACATCGAAATCAACGGCCAGCGCCTGGGGCTGATTCTCGATGTGGGCGGCTACTACAAGAACGTCATCACCCTGGCCCCCTCGCTGGAAATCAGCTACGCGGAGATCGACCTCGGCATCGCCCTGCTCGACCGTCTGCTGGACCGGGCCATGAAGCGATGAGCGCACCGATCGATCTGGACGAAGGCATCGACCTGGGCCAGGGCGATGCCGGGTTCGTGCTCGGCAGTGGCGAGGTCGCGGTGTTGTTGATCCACGGCCTCACCGGCACCCCGACGGAACTGCGTCGGGTGGCCGTCGGCCTGGCCAACGCGGGGTGCACGGTGTACGTGCCGACCCTGGCCGGGCACTGCGGCAACAACGCCGACCTGCAGGCCACCGGCTGGCAGGACTGGTACGAGGGCGTGCGCCGGACCTTCGTCGGCATCCGTCGCCGCCACCGGCAGGTGTTCGTCGGCGGCCTGTCGATGGGCGCCGTCATGTCCATGTACCTGGCCTCGGAACACCCGGGCCAGGTCAGCGGCCTGCTGATGTATTCGACCACCCTCAAGTACGACGGCTGGAGCATCAACAAGCTGGCGTTCCTCACCCCGCTGCTGATGAAGATTCCGTTCGGCGTGCACATCTGCAGCTTCGAGGAGAAGCCGCCGTACGGCATCAAGAACGAGCGCCTGCGGGCGGTGGTCGAGCGGCAGATGAAGGCCGGCGAAAGCAGCAGTGCCGGCCTGCTGACCATGGAAGGGGTGACCGTGCGCGAGCTGCACCGGATGAACGCAGTGGTGAAAAAACGCATGCCGTCGATCACCACCCCGGCCCTGGTGCTGCACTCCATCGAGGACGACATCACCAGCCGCTGGAACGCCGACTATGTCGAGCGCAAGCTCGGCGGCCCGGTGGTCAAGGTGCTGCTGGACAACTGCTACCACATGATCACCGTCGACCTGCAGTACCGCCGGGTGGTGGAGTTGAGCGCGGACTTCATCGAAAAGCAGGCTGGCCCGCGGCCCGTGGCGTACGACGACCTGCGCCAGTTCGCCTGACTCAAGGACCGCACGTGATCACCAGCCAAGTCTTTTCGAGCATCCAGGCCATCGACCGCAGCGCCTGGAACGACTGTTTTCCCGGCGCCCTGGAAGATTGGGATTATTACCTGGCGGTACAGAACGCCGGCATCGAGGGCTTCAGCTGGCGCTATCTGGCAGTGTTCGAAGATTCGAAGCTGGTGGCCGTCGCTCCGGCCTTCACCACCTGCTATCGCCTGGACACCACCGTCTCGGGCCCGGCCAAGCGCCTGAGCGAACGCCTGCAACGCTGGTGGCCGGGGCTACTGCAACTGCGCCTGTACGCCATCGGTTCGCCGGTGGCCGAACAGTGCCACGCCGGCACCGCCAGCCATATTCCCGCGGTGCGCCGCCAGGCCCTGCTGGAGCAACTGCTGCACCTGGCCCGGCGCGATGCCGACGCCCAGGGCATTGGCCTGCTGGCGGTCAAGGATGCCGCCAGCCAGGATCGGCAATGGGCCGCCAGTTGCCAGGCGTTCGGCCTGCAAGCCATGCCCAGCCTGCCCAGCGCCCTGCTGCCGGTGCCCTTCGGCTCGCTGGATGCCTACCTCGGCACCCTGGGCAAGTCCACGCGCAAGGACCTGCGCCGCAAGTTGCGCGCGCCCGGGCTGCGAATCGAATGGCGACACAACATCGACGATGTGCTGCCCGAGGTCATGCGCCTGTACGAAGCCACCCTGCGGCGCAGCGAACTGCAATTCGAACGCTTACCCGCGCCCTATTTCACCGGTATCCTCCAGCAGTTGGGGGAACGGGCCGCCTGCGTGCTGTACTGGGTCGACGACCAACTGGTGGCCTTCAACCTGGTGCTGCTGGACGAGCACCGACTGATCGACAAATTCTTCGCCCACGACCTGGATATCACTCGTGAGCACAACCTGTATTTGCGCAGCTGGATGGCCAATGTCGACTACTGTATCCAGCACCGGATCGCGCTCTACGAATGTGGCCAGGCCGGTTATGCCAGCAAGCTGCGCCTGGGCTGTACCTTCACCGGCAACAGCCTGTTTTTCCAGCATCGCAACCCGCTGCTCGACACCCTGCTCAAAGGGCTGAAATATGTTCTCCGGCCGGATCGCACCGACCCCGCCATGGCTGCTGCACTAAGCGAAAGTTCATGACCAGAAAAGACCGCCGCGCCCCTCGCCCTTTCGCCATCTCCCGCTGGAGCCTGCAGCGCAAGCTGGTGCTGGCGTTCTGGATGGTCAGCGTGATCCCCACCATGATCGCCGCCGAGCTGGCGGCCACTACCCTGTCGCAGATCTTCGACAGCAACGTGCGCATCTGGCTGCAGGAGTCGACCAAGATCGTCGAGGACGAAATCACCGAGACCCTGCGCGACAACGCGCGCATCGCCCAGCTGTTCCTGCGTTACACCAAGCCGCCCACCGACCGCAACGCGGCCAAGCACGACAAGCTCACCGCCGACATCGCCGACTCCATGGGCATCGATGTGGTGGCGCTGATCCGCAAGCGCGACCAGCAGGTGGTGTTCAGCACCGCCGCCGACGACATCGTCGGGCAAATCAGCCTGGCCCACAACGCCGTGCTGCAGACCCTGCAGGTCGGCGGCGTGGCCACGGGAGCCGTGGTCTCGACCTTCCAGACCACCCTCGACGGCATCGACTACCAGCTGCTGATCGCCACCTACCTGGACGCCAGCTTCCTCACCAGCGTGGCCGAGGTGCATTCCCTCGACCTGCGCCTGTACCTGGCCAAGGCCAACGACTTCGCCGAGATCTTCGCCACCCAGCGTTTCGAAGACCACCCGACCCAGGTGCCGGAAAAGATCGAGAACATCCTGCGCGACACTCGCCAACCCACCGAGCAGTTCACCAGCCGCTACAGCGGGCTGTACCGGCCGATCTTCAACGACAGCGGCGAGCTGGTGGGGGTGATTTTCAGCGGCCTGCTGCGCCACAGCAGCCTGGTGGGGCTGGTCAACCAGAGCAACCTGTTCATCCTGATTTTCCTGCTCAGCTCGGCGGCGTCGCTGGCCGTCGGCTGGCTGGTGTCGAAACGACTGACCATGCCCCTGCGCGGCTTGTCCAAGGGGGTCCAGGCGGTGATTGCCGGCGACTACCGACAACGCGTGCCGGTGATTGGCGGCGACGAGCTGGCGGAGCTGAGCAGTACCTTCAACCATATGAGCGAACGCCTGGGCGAACTGCATCACCTGGAAGCCCAGTTGCGCCGTCGCGACCGCCTGCACGCCCTGGGCGAAGTGGCCATGGGCCTGGCCCACGAAATCCGCAACCCTTTGGGCATCATCAAGACCGCCACCCAATTGCTGCACCGCCGGGCGGACCTGCCCGAAGGCGACAAGCGCCACCTGGAATACGTGATCAGCGAAGTCAGCCGGATCAACGACCTGATCACCGATTTCCTCGACTTCGCCAAACCCAGCGCGCCGATCCGCTCGACCCTGCTGGCGCGGCCGCTGGTGGAGGAACTGATCGGCTTCTGCGAGCCGGAACTGGCCAGCCACAAGATCGACGCCCGGATCGACGACCAGGCGCCAGGCGCGACCCTGTACGCCGACGCCCGCCAGCTCAAGCAGGCCTGCCTGAACCTGATCCTCAACGCCATCGACGCCATGCCCGCCGGCGGACGCCTGACCCTGGGCATCGCCCAGGACGCCGAGCACACCATCCTGCGGGTCGCCGACACCGGCCAGGGCATCGAGCCGGACATGCTCGAACGCATCTTCACCCCCTTCGTCACCACCAAGGCCTCGGGCACCGGGCTGGGCCTGGCCAAGGTGTTCTCGATCATGGAAAACCATGACGGGCACATCGAATGCAGCAGCGAAATAGATGCCGGCGCCACCTTCAGCCTGTACATTCCGGCCAAAGGTGAGGACGACGAAGATGATCAAGACGAGCAAAAGGCCCAGCCATGACGCATAACCTGCTGGTGGTCGACGACGAGCCCAAGCTTTGCGACCTGCTGTCCTCGGCGCTGAGCCAGGACGGTATCCAGGTGTTCACCGCCGGCAATGGCCTGCATGCGCTCAAGGTACTGGAGCAGGAAGAGATCGACCTGGTGATCAGCGACTGGCGCATGCCCGGCATGGACGGCCCGCAGCTGCTGGCCGAGGTCAAGCAGCGCTACCCACAGATCCCAGTGATCGTCATGACCGCCTACAGCACGGTGAAAAATGCCGTGCAGTCGATGCGCAACGGCGCCTACGACTACATCGCCAAGCCCTTCGACATCGACGAGCTGGACATCACCGTCAGCAAGGCCCTGCAGTTTCGCGACATTCTCAAAGACAACCAGCGCATGCGCGCCGAGCTCGACGAGCACCGGCAAATCGACAGCCTGGTGGGCGACAGCCCGACCTTCCGCCAGGTCCTGCAAGCGGTGGACTCGGTGCGCGAAAGCAACGCCACCATCCTGCTGACCGGCGAAAGCGGCACCGGCAAGGAGATGGTCGCCCGGGCCATCCACCAGCACGGCAACCGCGCCAACAAACCCTTTGTCGCGGTCAACTGCGCGGCGATCCCCGAAGGCCTGCTGGAAAGCGAAATGTTCGGCCATCGCAAGGGCGCCTTCACCGGCGCCGTGGCCGACCGGGTCGGGCGCTTTCAGCAGGCGGACAAGGGCACGCTGTTCCTCGATGAGGTCGGCGACATGCCCCTGGCCCTGCAGGCGAAGATCCTGCGTGCCTTGCAGGAGCGGGTGATCGAGCCGGTGGGTGACCCGCGCGAGCGCAAGGTCGATGTGCGGGTGATCGCCGCCACCAACAAGAACCTGCTGGAAGCGGTGGCCAACAAGGAGTTTCGCGAAGACCTGTATTACCGCCTCAATGTCTTCCCGATCCCCCTGCCCGCCCTGCGCGAACGGGTCGAGGATATCGCGCCCCTGGCCCGGCACTTCGCCCACACCCTGGGCGCCACCGCCGGTAAACGCATCACCGGTTTCAGCCCGCAGGCCCTGCAGGCGATGGCCAATTATTCCTGGCCGGGCAATATCCGCGAACTGCAGAACTGCGTCGAACGCGCGACCATAGTCGCTGCGGGCGCGGTGATCGAGGAAAGCGACCTGCCGGGCTATCTGTTCAGCTCACCTCCCGTGAACGCCGGGGCCTGCGCCCTGCCCGGCGATAGCCTCAGCGTGCCCAGCGACCTGGACGCGGCCCTGGCCGAAGTGGAGAAGGCCTACATCCTCGCCGCCCTGCAACAGAGCAACGGCGTGCAGGCCGCCGCCGCGCAGCTGATCGGCATTTCCGAGCGCAGCTTCTGGTACCGCCTGAAGAAACTCGGGATCCAGGTCGACAAGATCGTTCGCTGATCCGCCAAAGCCTGTTGCCCGCGATGGCGATATTTCAGACTCACCGCGTTGCCTCCATCGCCGGCCAGCCTGGCGCCTACAGAAGCCAGGCGCCGTCCGCTTCTGTAGGAGCAAAGCTTGCTCGCGATTCAGACGCCGCGGTCCACCAGTAGACCGCGTTATCGTTCATCGCGAGCAAGCTTCGCTCCTACATGAGCATCAGCTCAAAGAAGATTCGGCGCGGGCAGCGGATCGATCTGCGCCCAGTGCGAAGTGTCTTCGCGATGGCGTTGCAGGTACGGCAACACCGCCGCCAGTAACGGCGCCTTGAAGGCTTCCTGAAAGCGATGGGCCAGGCCCGGAATCAGCTTCAATTGGCTGCCCTGGATATGCGCCGCCAGGTGCACGCCGTGCATCACCGGCAGCAACGGATCGGCGGTGCCATGCACCACCAGGGTCGGCACGCGCAGCTGGTTGAGCAGGGCCACCCGGCTCGGTTCGGCGAGGATCGCCATGATCTGGCGCTTCACCCCTTCCGGGTTGAAGGCCCGGTCATAGGCCTCCGCCGCCTGATGCAGCAGCGCCTGCCGATCGTCGGTGACCTGCGGGCTGCCGAGGGCGGCCAGCAGGTCGGCCTGTTGCTCCAGCGCCACCTCACGGTTCGCCGCGCCGCGCCGCGACAACAGTTGCACCAGCGCCGCATTGGGCGCCGGCAGGCCTTCGGCGCCGGAGCTGGTCATGATCAGGGTCAGGCTCTCGACCCGCTGCGGCGCCATGGCCGCCAGGTGCTGGGCGATCATCCCGCCCATGCTCGCGCCCAGGACATGGAACTGCTCGACCTGCAGGGCATTCATCAGGCCCAGGGCGTCGTCGGCCATGTCGGTCAGGCTGTAGGGCGCGGCCACCGGCAGGCCGAGCTTGTAGCGCAGCACCTCGAACGTCAGGTTGGCGCTGACCGGCGCCTGGCGCCAGGTGGACAGGCCGACGTCGCGGTTGTCGTAACGGATCACCCGAAAACCCTGCTGGCACAGGGCAACGACCACTTCGTCCGGCCAGTGGATCAGCTGCCCGCCCAGGCCCATCACCAGCAGCAGGGCCGGATCGGAGGCACGGCCGATACTCTGGTAGGCCAGGCTCACCTGCTCCAGTTCGACCCTTTGGGTCGGTACGTTGACATCGCAGCGAGACGCCGCCTGAGACGGCAGGCCGAACAGCAGCGCGGCCAGGAAAACAGTCGTTGAAAAAAATCTTGCCCACATGAAGAAACACCGAAACGCAGAAGCCCAGTAGAGCGCGAGTCTGATGAACTTTGGTCGAGCGCGCTGCCACAGTTACGTGACAGTTTGATGAAGATTGCCCAGCGGTCGTTTTCATGGGGATTCCTGTAGCCGCTGCCGCAGGCTGCGATCGGCCCGAAGGGACGCAGCGATCTTGAATCCGCTGAAGGCCCTTCGGTCCTTTTCGCAGCCTGCGGCAGCGGCTACAGGGGCTTTGGGTGCATTCAGGCCTGCTGGTTACGCAACTGACGGGCGGCGGCGACCATGTTGACCAGCGCGGCTTCGGTTTCCGGCCAGGCGCGGGTCTTCAGGCCGCAGTCCGGGTTGACCCACAAGCGCTCGGCGGGAATGCGCCGGACCGCCTTGCTCATCAGCTTGACCATCTCGGCGGTGTCCGGCACCCGCGGCGAGTGGATGTCATACACCCCCGGGCCGATGTCGTTCGGGTAGTCGAAGGCTTCGAACGCCTCCAGCAGCTCCATGTCCGAACGCGACGTCTCGATGGTGATCACGTCGGCATCCATGGCCGCGATGGCCTGGATCACGTCGTTGAACTCGCTGTAGCACATGTGGGTGTGGATCTGGGTGTCGTCGCGCACCCCAGAGGCGGTCAGGCGGAAGGCTTCCACCGCCCAGTCCAGGTACGGCTGCCAGTCCGCCCGGCGCAGCGGCAGGCCCTCGCGGAACGCCGCTTCGTCGATCTGCACGATCTTGATCCCGGCCTTTTCCAGGTCCACCACCTCATCGCGCAAGGCCAGCGCCAGTTGCCGCGCCTGTACTTCACGCGGTACGTCCTCGCGGGGGAAGGACCACATCAGCATGGTCACCGGCCCGGTGAGCATGCCCTTCATCACCTTGTCGGTCAGGCTCTGGGCGTAGGTGATCCAGTCAACGGTCATGGCCTGCGGACGGCTCAGGTCGCCGTAGATCACCGCCGGTTTCACGCAGCGCGAACCGTAGCTCTGCACCCAGCCGAAGCGGGTGAACAGGTAGCCGTCCAGTTGCTCGGCGAAGTATTCGACCATGTCGTTGCGTTCGGCCTCACCGTGCACCAGCACATCCAGCCCCAGGCGCTCCTGGACCTGCACCGCATGGCGGATTTCGCAGCGCATGGCATCGGTGTAATCGTTGTTCGACAGCTTGCCTTGCTTGAACGCCTGGCGCGCCAGGCGGATCGACGCGGTCTGCGGGAACGAACCGATGGTGGTGGTCGGGAACACCGGCAGCTTCAAGCGGGCATGCTGCTGGGTAATGCGCTGGGCAAAGGGCGAATGACGCTGGCTGTCGGCGGCGCTGACCGCCTTGAGCCGCGCCTGGACCTCGGCCTTGTGGATGCGCGGCGACCGCGCGCGGCTGGCCTGCACCTGGCGGCTTGCGGCCAGGGCCGCTTGCACCGCCGGGGCCTGGGGATCGTTCAGGGCGTCACGCAGCACCGAGATCTCGCCGCATTTCTGCACGGCAAAGGCCAGCCAGCTTTTCAGCTCGGCATCCAGTTGGTCTTCCCGGGACAGGTCCACCGGGCTGTGCAACAGGGAGCAGGAACTGCTGACCCACAGGTTGTCGCCAAAACGTTCCTGCGCCGCTTGCAGCTGCTGCAGCGCCTGCTCCAGCTCGCAACGCCAGACGTTGCGACCGTTGACCAGGCCCACGGACAGAATCTTGTAGGTCGGCAGGCGGTCGAGCACCTGGGTCAGTTGCTCCGGCGCCCGCACGGCGTCGATGTGCAGGCCGTCCACCGGCAGGCCGACGGCCAGCCCGAGGTTGTCCTGCAGGCCGCTGAAGTAGGTGGCCACCAGCTTTTTCAGAGGCGAGTACTGGAGGATGTGGTAGGCACGCTCGAAGGCGCTCTTCCAGTCCTGCGGCAGGTCGAGGGTCAGGATCGGTTCGTCGATCTGCACCCACTCCACGCCCTGGGCCTTGAGGCGGTTGAGGATTTCGCCGTAGACCGGCAGCAGGCGTTCCAGCAGCTCGAGCTTGTTGAAATCGTTGCCCTTGGCCTTGCCCAGCCACAGGTAGGTCAGCGGGCCGATGATCACCGGCTTGACCCGGTGCCCCAGGGCGTGAGCTTCATCGACCTCGTCGAACAGCTGTTCCCAGCTCAGCTTGAACGACTGTTCGGCGCTGAATTCCGGGACCAGGTAGTGGTAGTTGGTGTCGAACCACTTGGTCAGTTCCTGGGCGTACTGGGTCTTGGCGTGATCGCCGCCACAGCAGCCCGCCGAGGCGCCGCGGGCCATGGCGAACAGGGTGTCGAGGGTCGGCTGGCCCTGGGCGTCCTGGCTGCTGGCGAAGCGCTCGGGAACCACGCCGAAGGTCAGCGAGTGAGTCAGCACCTGGTCGTACCAGGCGAAGTCGCCCACCGGCAGCAGGTCGATGCCGGCGTCCTTTTGCAGTTGCCAGTGCCGGGCCCGCAGCTGGCGCCCGACGTCTTGCAGCGCCTGCCGGTCAAGGTCGCCCTTCCAGTAGGATTCGAGGGCTTTTTTCAGTTCGCGGTCGGCGCCGATGCGCGGAAAACCAAGGGTGTGGGCCAAGGCCATGAGTGGGTTCCTCCCTGTAAAAGATGGCGCTATTGTCGACAGCCAACCCAACATGAGACAAACTCAACCTTTTCGTGTTGATCACAAAATTTACTCATGGAGACCCTGGTGCTCGAAATCCGTCACCTGAAGACCCTGCACGCCCTGCGCGAAGCCGACAGCCTGGTCGAAGCCGCCGAACGCCTGCACCTGACCCAGTCCGCCCTGTCCCACCAGTTCAAGGAACTGGAAGAGCGCATGGGCATGCCGCTGTTCGTGCGCAAGACCAAACCGGTGCGCTTCACCAGCGCCGGCCTGCGCCTGCTGCAACTGGCGGACGCCACCCTGCCGTTGCTGCGCGCCGCCGAACGGGACATTTCCCGCCTGGCCGGCGGTACCGCCGGGCGCCTGCACATGGCCATCGAATGCCACAGCTGCTTCCAGTGGCTGATGCCGACCATCGACCAGTTCCGCGACGCCTGGCCGGAAGTCGAGCTGGACCTGGCCTCGGGTTTCTCCTTCGCCCCGCTGCCGGCCCTGGCCCGTGGCGACCTGGACCTGGTGGTGACCTCCGACCCGCTGGAGCTGGCGGGCATCACCTACGTGCCGCTGTTCACCTACGAAGCCATGCTGGCGGTGGCCAACCAGCACCGCCTGGCCAGCAAGCCCTACATCGTTCCGGAAGACCTGCTCAGCGAAACCCTGATCACCTACCCGGTGGAGCGCGATCGCCTGGATATCTTCACCCGCTTCCTGGAGCCCGCCGACATCGAGCCGGCCCAGGTCCGCACCTCGGAGCTGACGGTGATGATGATGCAACTGGTGGCCAGTGGCCGTGGCGTGTGCGGCATGCCCCACTGGGCGCTGCATGAATACAGCTCGCGGGGCTATGTGAAGGCCAAGCGCCTGGGGGAAAAAGGCCTGTTCGCCACGCTGTACGCGGCGATCCGCGCCGACATGCTGGATGCGCCCTATATGCGCGACTTCCTGCTGACCGCCAAGGACACCTCGTTCTCGACCCTGGACGGGGTCAGCGCGGTGCGTTGAAAAGCGCCATCGGCCTGCAGGAACGGGGACTTTCAGAGGGGGGAGACAACTTCACGCCACAGGTGGAGCTTGTCGAAGTACTCGACGCCCACCCGCACCGCCAGTGGCTCCAGGCCGAACTGGACGAAACCGCAACGCTGGTACAGCGCCAGGGCGGCGTCGTTGCCGGCGGTGACCGTCAGTTGCACCAGCCGCACCCCGGGGCGTTTGCGCGCCTCCTGCAGCAGCGCCTGGACCAGCCGGTAACCCAGGCCGCCGTGGCGATAAGGCGGCGCCACATACAGGCCGAACAGCGTGGCCTTGTGCCGGGCTTTTTCCCGGACCTCGAACGCCAGGCCGACGATGCCCATCAGTTCGCCATCCTCGAAAGCCCCCAGCAACAGGTCCAGCGGGCTGCTCAGCCGCGACTCCCACCAACTCAAGGGCATCGCCGCACGTTCGGCGACACTGGAAGTAAAGGCCTGCGGATGATGCTCGTAGGCTTCGAGCATCAGCGCGCGGTAGGCAGCGGCGTGACCGGCATCGAGGCGCTGGATGGACATGGTCGGTCGAGGCCCCCGGGCCGCAGGTGAATGAAACGGTCAGACCGTCTGGCGTTGTTCCAGCAGCAGACGCACCGCCAGCCCGGCCAGCACGAAGCCCATGAAATAACGTTGGGTCGCCAGCCACAGCGGATTGTGCACGAACCAGGCGGCGATGCCCGAAGCGAACAGCGCGATCAGCAGGTTGACGCTGAAGCTCACGCTGATCTGGGTCAGGCCGAGGATGATGCTCTGGGTGAACACCGAACCGTGTTCCGGGCTGATGAACTGGGGAAAGACCGACAGGTAGAACACCGCGATCTTCGGGTTCAGGGCGCTGGTGAGAAAACCCATCAGGATCAGCTTGCGCGACGAATCCGGCGGCAGCTGCTGCGCCTCGAACGGCGAACGCGCGCCCGGCTTCAGGGCCTGCCAGGCCAGCCACATCAGGTACAGGGCGCCAACCCACTTGAGCACTTCATAGGCCACCGGCACGGCCATGAAGACCGCGGTCAGACCGATCGCCGCGGCGAACAGGTGGACGAAGAAACCGGCCACCACGCCGACCAGCGAGGTCACGCCTGCCCGGCGGCCCTGGCAGATCGAACGGGAGATCAGGTAGATCATGTTGGGGCCGGGGGTCAGCACCATCAGCAAGGCTGCGGCGATGAAGATCAACATGTCGTGAAGGGGAATCATGATGGGCAATCCTTTGTCCTTGAAAAATCAGGCCGAGGCCAGTTGCGAGGCGCGATAGAACGGCAAGATCAGGTCGCGTGTCAATGGGGCCAATGTGAGCTCGTCGCCAGCCTGCGGATCGATCCAGCAGACCTCCTCGATTTCCGCCGCGGGCCGGACCTCGTCGGTGTCCAGATCGAGGCGAAACAATTCGGCCTCGACCACAAAACCCGGCTCGTTGGCTGCCGGTGCGGAAAAACGTCCCAGGTAACGGGCGTCGGCCGGGGCGATCCGCAGCCCGAGTTCCTCTTCCAGCTCACGGGCCAGGGCCTGGGCCGGCAACTCGTCCGGCTCGATCTTGCCGCCCGGCTGCATGAAGACCAGGGTGCCGCGCTTGCGCACCAGCAGGGTACGGCCGTCCGGGCCGATCAACAGGGCCGCGGCGATACGGATAAGGGGGGATGTAGCGCTTGAAAAAGTCATGAAAAACCTGGATCGGTTACGCGAGGCGGCAAGGATCCCATGACTGGCGAGGCGTCGTCACGACACAGTCGGCCGCTGTTTTTTCCATACACCCGGCGCCTCGGCCGGCGGGACGAAGCGACGCCGTTCAGGCCTTCCATGGGGGGCCGTCATTAGAGAGGGGAATGGACGAGAGGATGCCGCCCGCTCCTACAGGGATGCAGGAACCAGCGGCTGTGCGGCAAGGGCCGGGGCCCTCAAGCGTTGCCGGTCTTGCCGGACGAACCGAACGAAGCGAAACGCTTGTTGAAGCCGGCGATCCGCCCTTCGGACTGGGTCTTGCGCTGCTGGCCGGTGTAGACCGGGTGCGAGGCGCTGGAGACGTCGAGGGTGACATAGGGATAGGTGTTGCCATCGCTGTGGCGCTGGGTACGGTCGGTGTCCACGGTGGAACCGATCAGGAAGTACGCATCCGCGGCGGTGTCGTGGAACAGCACGGTGCGGTAGGCGGGATGGATATTGGCTTTCATGGCAGTCTCCGAGGGCAGGGTGATGATCGAGTGCGTTATACAGTAACATTATCCGATCATGGAAACGAGAAACAGTTGCAATAAGGAAAGCAGCAAATCGTCTATCGCCCTCATCAACACCTGGCACCAAGGCGGACACCTGATGCTCAGCGGTTGCTCCAGCAAGGAGATCGCTCGTAAGCTGCAAACCTTTGCCGAAACCGTGAACGTCCATAAGAAACACATCTACGGCACGCGGGGCATCAGGTCCCGGTCCGAACTGTTTTCGATTGTTCTCCAGGCGCGCACTGCCTGACGCCTGAAGCTGCCCTGTGCGCACACTGGCTGCGCCACAGCCGTTCTCTACAACAACAAGATCGTTGGCCACACAAGAAGAATGAGTACCCAAAAACGAAATCTATAGAGTCCGAACCAAGGAAACCGTATGAGCCTGTCCCTCCTGAGCCGCTACGCCTTCTTTGCTGCCTGCGTGATTTTCACCCTCGCCAGCTTGCCCTTTCTCGAACATGACTGGCTCTGGCCAATCACCCTGGTCACCTTCCTGCTAAGCCTGCTGGGCATTTTCGACCTGCTGCAAAGCCCCCACGCGGTGCGCCGCAACTACCCGATCCTGGGCAATATCCGCTACCTGGTAGAAGGTATCCGCCCGGAAATCCGCCAGTACCTGCTGGAGTCCGACAGCGACGCCCTGCCCTTCTCCCGGGCCCAGCGCTCGCTGGTCTATTCGCGGGCCAAGAACGAAAGCGCCGACAAGCCGTTCGGTACCCTGATCGACGTCTACCAGTCGGGTTTCGAATTCATCGGCCACTCCATGCGCCCAGCGCCCCTGAGCGACCCGAGCACCTTCCGCGTCACGGTCGGCGGCCCGCAGTGCAAGCAGCCCTATTCGGCCTCGGTGTTCAACATCTCGGCCATGAGCTTCGGCTCCCTCAGCGCCAACGCTATCCGTGCCCTCAACCAGGGCGCCAAGCTCGGCAACTTCGCCCATGACACCGGCGAAGGCAGCATCAGCCCCTACCACCGGGAAAACGGTGGCGACCTGACCTGGGAACTGGGCAGCGGCTACTTCGGTTGCCGCACCAGCGACGGCCATTTCGACCCGGAGCGCTTCGCCGTGCAGGCGCAGAACCCGCAGGTGCGGATGATCGAAATCAAGATGAGCCAGGGCGCCAAGCCCGGCCACGGCGGCATCCTGCCCAAGCACAAGGTGACCCAGGAAATCGCCGATACCCGCGGCATCCGCATGGGCGAGGACTGCATCTCGCCATCGAGCCACAGCGCCTTTTCCACGCCGATCGAAATGATGCATTTCATCCAGCAGCTGCGTGAGCTGTCTGGCGGCAAGCCCGTAGGCTTCAAGTTCTGCCTCGGCCACCCGTGGGAGTTCATGGGCATCGCCAAGGCCATGCTGGAGACCGGCATCCTCCCTGACTTCATCGTGGTCGACGGCAAGGAAGGCGGCACCGGCGCGGCACCGGTGGAGTTCACCGACCACATCGGCGCGCCGATGCGCGAAGGCCTGCTGTTCGTGCACAACACCCTGGTGGGCCTGAACCTGCGCGACAAGATCAAGCTCGGCGCCAGCGGCAAGATCGTCAGCGCCTTCGATATCGCCAGTGTGCTGGCCATCGGCGCCGACTGGGCCAACTCGGCGCGCGGCTTCATGTTCGCCATCGGCTGCATCCAGTCGCAAAGCTGTCACACCAACAAATGCCCGACCGGCGTCGCCACCCAGGACAACCTGCGCCAGCGCGCGCTGGTGGTACCGGACAAGGCGCAACGGGTGTTCAGTTTCCACCGCAACACCCTCAAGGCCCTGGCCGAAATGCTCGCCGCCGCCGGCCTGAATCACCCCTCGCAACTGGAAGCCAAGCACCTGGTACGGCGCATGTCGGCCACCGAGATCAAGCTGTTCTCGCAGCTGCATGTGTTCCTCAAGCCCGGCGAATTGCTCACCGGCGCGGTCAGCGGCGAGTTCTATTCGCGCATGTGGCAGCTGGCGCGCGCCGACAGCTTCGAGCCCAACAGCGAAGCCGCGGCCTGACCGGCCACCCTCGGCGCCCCGCCGCAACGGCGGGGCGCTATCCATCATGCAAAGGATGCAACCCCAGTGCTCAAAGTCATCGCCGAAGACTTCATCAAGCCCGAACACCTCGACACCGTGCGCCCCTGGTACGCCGAACTGGTGGAGAAAACCCGCCAGGAGCCGGACTGCATCGCCTACGACCTGTTCGTCGACCAGCAAGACCCGGGGCACTTCATCTTTATCGAACAATGGCCAGACCGCGCGGCGCTCGAGGCCCATTGCCAGACCGAGCACTTCACCCGCCTGGTGCCACAGATCAACGCCTTCCAGGCCAGGGAATGCCGTGTGCTGCTGATGGATCAGTTCTGATCCAGCGGATAAGCCCGACGCCTCACCAGTGCAACGTCTTGATCGGCGCCGGTTCCTTCATGACGATAAAACCGTAATCGCCCAGCAGATAGATCCGGTAGTAGCGGCTGTCCACCAGCGGTGGATAGCCCTGGTAACCGACCAGGGTCGCATTGCGCCGCTCCCTTTCCGCGACCACGTTGGTAATACCCACCTTGGGCAGGTTCTCGGCCAGCATGAAGAAGTCGATGTTCAGCAGGTAGTGCAGCACCGGCATCTGCTTGAACGAGCCCGCGGCCGCCAGCAGCCAGTGATCGGAATAGGTCACCGACATATAGATGCGCTTGGCCTCGCGCAACGGCCGGTGGCCGGTGATGTCGCGCTCAAGGCTCGACAGCGCGCTGGCCACCAGGGTTTTCTGCACCGTCAGCACCCGGCCATAGGCGAACGACAGCGACAGCATCGCCAGCAGCGGCACCATCAGCAGCAGCGGCAAGCGCTCATGCAGCGCCGCCAACGCCAGGTGGCTCAGATAGAACAGCAGCACCCACAACACCGCGAAGCCCATCAAGGTCCGGGCGCCTTCATTGAAGTCGCGGAAAAACAGCGCGATCCCCGACACCAGCACAAGCACCAGCGGCAATGCCAGCAGGCAGACCAGGGCCATCATGACTTTTTTCAGGCCGCTGTCCGGCCGCTGGAACAGGTTCGCCCCCAGCCGCACGCAACCGGCCAGGGCGCACAGCGCCAGCGCGGCGAACACCCAGGCGAACCCGCCGTGAAACAGCAGCGCGACTTTTTCCAGCACCCTGGCGATGTTGACTTGCAGTTGCAGCAAGGGCTGCGCCGACCAATTCAGCAGCAAGGTGCGGGTCTGTTCCATGAAGGGGTAGGCGGTGACGCAATAGATCATCCAGCCCAGGGCCGCCTGGGCGATCTTCCAGCCGATCATTTCCCACCAGCGCGGCCAGGCACTCTTGTCATTGGCGCCGCGGATCACCTCCAGGCAACACAGGCCCAGGAACACATTGATGCTGATCTGATACAGCCCGATGGCCAGCGCCACCAGCAAGGCCGGCACCAGCCATTGCAGTACGCGGTACGGGTTGCGATAGGTGATGGCGTAGATCACCGCCACCAGGCTCAAGGCCATGGCCGGGCCGTCGTATTGATACGACAGGTTCTGCAGAAAGAACGGGTTGTACCAGAGCGGCAACAGCACCAGGCAGCAGGCCGCCGTCGGCTGCGGGTAGTAATGGAACGTCAGGCTCGTCAAGGCCGCGGCCATGGCGACCGTGGCGATCAGCAGCGGTAAGGGAAAGATGTTTGGCGCAGCATGGCTGAAGGTCAGGGCGTTGTAGAACAGCTCGGTAAACAGCCGCCCCTGCTCCGTCCAGGCAGTGCCGGCCGACAGCGAGCGCCAGTTGTCATCGATATAGGGAAAGTCCGCAAGGATCAGCGGCAGCACATACAACAAGGTGGCGCACAGAAAAAACAGCCAGGCCTGGCGACGCCCGAGTTCCCCGCTGAGCAAGCTGCCCATTCTGTCCATGCTAGAGCCCCAGGCGGTCTTTGCCGCCGATGACG
Source organism: Pseudomonas sp. GM17 (assembly GCF_000282175.2). Classification (NCBI taxonomy): domain Bacteria; kingdom Pseudomonadati; phylum Pseudomonadota; class Gammaproteobacteria; order Pseudomonadales; family Pseudomonadaceae; genus Pseudomonas; species Pseudomonas sp. GM17. The sequence goes on from NZ_CP124732.1 coordinate 6,082,127, forward strand.
TCCTTGATCACGTAGCGCGGCCGATGCTTGGCCTCGATGTAGATACGGCCGACGTACTCGCCGAGGATGCCGATGCCGATCAACTGCACGCCGCCGAGAAACAGAATGGCGGTCATCAACGAAGGGTAGCCGGGCACGCTGTTGCCGAAGAAGATCTTGTCCAGGACCATGTACACCGCGTAGAGCACCGCGAAAATCGAGATGCCGCCACCGATGTAGGTCCACAAGCGCAACGGCACGGTGCTGAACGAGGTGATGCCTTCCAGCGCCAGGTTCCACAGTTTCCAGCCATTGAACTTGCTCTTGCCCGCCACCCGTCCGGCGCGCTCGTATTCCACCACCACCGTGGTGAACCCGGCCCACGACAGGACGCCCTTCATGAACAGCTGATGCTCGGGCAGGGTCCGGATCACATCGACCACCTTGCGATCCATCAGCCGGAAGTCGCCGACGTTTTCCTCGATCCGGGTGTAGGCGATACGGTTCAGCAGGTGGTAGAACAGCGCCGCGCTGCTGCGCCTGAGAAAACTGTCGGCCGTGCGCCTGCGGCGTTTGGCGAGGACCACATCGGCGCCCTTCTGCCATTCCTCGATCAGCCGCGGGATGACACTGATCGGGTCCTGCAGGTCGACGTCCATGGGAATCACCGCATCGCCGCTGGCGTGCTCCAGCCCGGCGAACAACGCCGGCTCCTTGCCGAAGTTGCGCGAAAAGTTGATCAACAGCACCTGATCGTCCATCTGCGCCAGGGCCTTGACCTCTTCGGCCGTGCGGTCGGAACTGCCGTCGTTGATAAACACGATCTCGACTTCGCCCTGCTCGAACCGCAACTCGCGACGCACCGCCTGGTAAAACAGGCCGATGGCCTGCTCTTCATTGAAGACCGGAACGATCAGCGAGATCTTCATCGTTCACACTCGCGGAACACCAGGTACTTGGCGAACAGAAAACCCGCCACCAGGCTCAGGGCGGAAAACACCAGCACCGTCAGCAAGCCGGGCAGCCGCCACACATCCCCGGCATGCCCGACACCCAGGCTCAGCGCCCCCATGCCCCCCAGAAACAGCAGATAACCGCCGACCGACGCCCTGGCGGCGAAGGTGAAGCGCGCATTCATATAGAAAGAAAACGACGCCGCGACGCAAAAGGCCGCCAGGTTACTGAGCGCCTGGCTGAGGCCCGCCACCAGGCTCAGCAAAAAGAACACCAGCCAGTGGATAAAGGTGTTGGCGATGCCGATCACCGTGTATCTGGAGATTCCCTTCCATAAGAGTCTCATTGGTGACTCTCCCGCGTTGAATGTTGCTCAACTTGTATGGCAGGTTTTTCTGCCCATCGATTGGCGAAATCGCTGATCCGGCGGTCTTTCAGACGTGTGGCATCCAAGCCGGTCTGCATGGGGCCGTCGTCGTGCAAGCCCCCTCCCAGGCCTTCTCTGGCCTGATTGCCTACCCACAACGAATTGCATCAATGCATATTTAAACTTGCATAAATGCATATTGCAGCTAAGGTTACCCCTGAGCCCGACCGGAGCAGGCCATCGAGGATGGCGAACCCTACAGGCCGGTCACGGGCTTGCGAAAAACGCTGCATCGCCACACGCAACAACGACACAAGCTGGACGCTTGTTTTCACTCATGGAGGATGAAAATGTTAACCCTTGAAGACACACCCTTTACCCGTACAGGTCCTGCCAAGGCACTGCCACAGTGCCTGGTCGGCACCCTGCTCAACGCCGGACTGAGCGAAGTCGACGACAGCGCGGAACACGCCGCCCTGGCCGCCAGCCTGAACTTCAGCATTCAGCAGCAAACCCAGACCAACTGGTGCTGGGCCGCGCTGTCGGCCTCGGTCGGCAACTTTTACCGCACCGGTTCCTGGACTCAATGCGGGGTCGCCAACACTGAACTGGGGCGCAATTCCTGCTGCAACCAGCCAGGGCCGTGCAACGTATACGGCTACCTGGACTCGGCCCTGCGCACCACCCGCAGTTTTGGCGGCATGAGCCAGGGCTCGATCCAACTGTCGGCCATCGACAACCAGATCAACATGGGACGCCCCGTTGGCCTGCGCTGTGCCTGGTTTGGCGGCGGCGCGCACTTTCTGGCGATCTATGGCACCAACGGCAGCTACCTGCTGATTGCGGATTCCATCTACGGCTATTCGACCCGTGCCCTGAACACCTTCCCCCGTTCGTACAACGGCGGCGGCAACTGGACCACCACCTACTTCACCCGGAAAAACTAAGGAGGGCAGCATGCAACTGACTTATCCCAAGGCACCCGCCAACGGCGCTCAGGTACTGCGCCCGGCTCTCCAGGCGGCCCTGCAGAGCAAAGGCTTCGGCGTCAACCGCCAGTTCGCCCAGGCCACCGCCAGTAAAGTGAGCCTGTCCGAGCCCTACCGCGGCTACTCGCTGAGCCTGGAAGACCTGGCCCAGGGCAAAGGCCTGCAGCAGGCCACGCTGGGGGACTGGCATTACCTGGTATTCAGCGACGGAGTCTCGATTGCCGACGCGCAACTGGCGGAAGTCGCCGGCCAGGTCGAGTTCTCGTCGCTGAACCACGGCGCCCTGGCGTCGGCCACGGTCAATGCGCTGAACCTGGCGGAAAAGGCGCCGCACCTCAAAGGCCGGACCTTCGAGCTGCGTGTGTTGTTTGTCTCGGCGCTGCATGTCGCGGCGATCTGGCTGCACGCCAGCGATGAAGACGTGCTGATCCCCATCGAACCAACGCCCAAGCACCTGGCGAGCACCAAGCTGTACAGCGAGGCCGCGTTGCTGGCCCTGCTGGCGCCCGCCGCGCAACAAGCGAAAGCGGCGTTCGATGCGGACACCACAGGGCTGTTGGGGAGCTGACCGTTCACCGGGCTGCGGTGAACGGGCGATTGCAACACTAAAACCCGGAACCGCAGAAACAGCGCCCGCATAAAAAAGCCCCGGTCACTGACCGGGGCTTTTGGTTTTATCGCCTATGGCGTTACGACGCCGAACGCACCGCGCCCTGTTGGGCATTGTTCGGTTGCAGCTTGAACAGGTAGAACAACGCCGTCAGCAGCACCAGGAACGCCGGCCCCACATACAGCGCCACGCGGGTGTCCGGGAAGTAGGCCATCAGCCCCACCACCAGCACCAGGAACGCCAGGGCCAGGTAGGAACTGACCGGGTACAGCCACATGCGGTACTTCAGGCCGGCACGTTCCGAGGCGCTCAGGCCTTTGCGGAACTTGAGCTGGGCCAGGAGGATCATCACCCAGGTCCAGATCGCGCCGAAGGTGGCGATGGAGGTCACCCAGACGAACACTTTCTCCGGCACCAGGTAGTTGAGCAGCACGCCCAGCAGCAAGGCGAAGATCGACAGCAGCAGCGCGCGACGCGGCACGCCGTTGTTCGAGGTCTTGGCAAAACCGGCCGGGGCCTGGCCGTTCTGCGCCAGGCTGTAGAGCATGCGCCCGGTGCTGAAAATGCCACCGTTGCAGGATGACAGCGCGGCGGTGATCACCACGAAGTTGATGATGCCGGCGGCGGTCTTGATGCCCAGGCGCTCGAAGGTCATCACGAACGGGCTGCCCTGGGTGCCGATTTCGTTCCACGGGTAGATCGACAGGATCACGAACAACGCGCCCACATAGAACAGCAGGATGCGCCAGAACACCGAGCCGATGGCGTTGGGAATGGTCTTCTGCGGGTTGCGCGCTTCACCGGCGGTGAGGCCGATCATCTCCACGCCCAGGTAGGCGAACATCACCATCTGCAGGGACATCAGCACGCCGGTCACGCCGTTGGGCATGAAACCGCCGTGGGTCCACAGATTGGAGATGCCCAGCGCCACGCCGTCATTGCCGAAACCGAAGGCAATGATGCCGACGCCACCGATGACCATGGCGATGATGGTGACGATCTTGATCAGGGCGAACCAGAACTCGAACTCACCGAAGGCCTTGACCGCGATCAGGTTGATCGAGCCCATGCTCACCAGGGCCGCCAGGGCCCAGATCCAGCGCGGCACATCGGGGAACCAGATGCCCATGTACACCGCCACCGCGGTAATTTCCGCGACACAGGTCACCAGCCACAGGAACCAGTAGTTCCAGCCGGTGAGAAAGCCCGCCAGCGGGCCGAGGTAGTCTTGCGCGTAACGGCTGAAGGAACCCGCGACCGGGTTATGCACGGCCATCTCGCCGAGGGCGCGCATGATCACAAGAATCGCCAGGCCGCCGAGGATGTAGGACAGCATGATGGCCGGGCCGGCCATTTCGATGGCCTTGGCCGAACCGAGGAACAGGCCGACGCCGATACAGGCGCCAAGCGCCATCAAGCGAATATGCCGTTCGCCGAGTTCGCGTTTCAGCGGGCCGCCTTGAGCGGTCTCGCCTTGGGGCAGGTGGTTGCCAACTGGCATAGGGATACAACCTCATCTTGTTATTGGATATGAGCCACCGAGTCTGTGAGGCACGGATGGATAACCCGTGCCAACCAGATCGGATCGACCTTGTGGGCCGACACGTCTTGTAGGACAAACCCTGCAAAATCAGTGGGGTGTGCAGTATAAAAAGCTGACGACAGACTTTTTCACTCTATAAACAGCTAAATTCAGAGAGAAATCTCGGTATTTTCGGGTTTTACCGAGTGGCATTACCTGGAATTTTCGCCGTTTGTCATTTTTGAACGGCGCCGAGTATTGCACAGCCATGGTGCAGCGTCATGCCCCTACCTAGGACCTATTTACTGGTCGCGATGGCTCTATCTCAAGCTTCTTTTGCCTCGCCCCATGCCCTGTAGGAGCGAGCTTGCTCGCGATAAACCCGAGGGCGCCGCGATGCTTTGGATACACCGAGCCATCGTTGACGACCATCGCGAGCAAGCTCGCTCCTACAGGGGGAGATGAATGCTTTCAGGTCGCGCACAAATTTTTCACCATTGCCTACCACCGTCTAAGCTTCAGACAAGTCCGATCAATCTGCGTGAATGGATCAGTCGACTATGGGTGCTTTGCGACAGACCGATTCGAGTAAAAAAGTAGTGCCAACTGATCGCGTGGAAGAAGCGCCTATCCCTGAGAAATCCCATTCAAGCCGGCTTTGGTGGCGGCTGTTCTGGCTATTGCTGCTGATGGCGCTGATCGCCCTGGGCTTTGCCGCGTCCAAGGAAATGCGCACCTCGAAACTGCAGGCGCGCGAGCTCAGCAAGTTTGCCGCGGACCTGAACTATTCCATGGTGCCCGGCCCCAGCGATGCCATCGTCTACCCCGGCGCCGGGCCCTTCGACAAGCGCCTGGGCTACAGCGCCCTCGATGATTTTCTGGCGCGCCTGCTCAAGCGCGGTTACGTGGTGGAGGCCCAGACCCGCTTCTCCCCCGCCTTGATGAACTACAGCGAAAACGGCTTCTTCGTACCCTATACAGAGAAGATTCAGGCCGGGCTGTCTATCACCGATTGCCGCGCGGCGCCGCTCTATCAATTCAAGTACCCGCAACAGCTCTATTCGAACTTTGCCGCCATCCCGCCGGTGATGGTGCGCAGCCTGCTGTTCATCGAGAACCGCGAGTTGCTCGACCCCGACCAGCCCCTGGCCAACCCGGCGGTGGACTGGCCGCGCTTCGCCAAGGCCGCCTGGTCGCAAGTGGCCAAGCTCCTGCACTTGCCAGGGCAGACGGCGGGCGGCAGTACCCTGGCGACCCAGCTGGAAAAGTACCGGCACTCGCCGGACGGCCTGACCGTGTCCGGCGCGGAAAAGATCCGGCAGATGATTTCCGCCAGCGTGCGTGCCTACCAGGGCGGCCAGCAGACCCTCGAGGCCCGGCGGCGCATCATTCGCGACTACCTCAACAGCGTGCCGCTGTCGGCCGTGCCCGGCCACGGTGAAGTGCATGGCATGGCCGAAGGGCTGCGGGTCTGGTACGGCGCCGACTTCGCCCAGGTCAACGAGCAACTGGCGAGCACCGCCAGCGATCCGCAGAGCCTGGCGCAACGCGGCCTGGCCCTGCGCCAGGTGCTGTCGTTGATGATCGCCCAGCGCCGGCCTTCGCATTACCTGTCCAAGGGCCGCCGGGAACTGGCCGAACTCACCGACAGCCATATCCGCGTGCTGACCCAGAATGGCGTGATCGATGCGCCGCTGTCGGCCGCCGCCCTGGCCAGCAAGGCCACCTTCCGCGACTGGGTGCAGCAACCGACGATCCAGCCGATCGAAACCAACAAGGGCATCAGCGTCGCCCGCAGTCGCCTGGCCGGCTTGCTCAACCGGCCGCTGTACGACCTCGATCGCCTCGACCTGTCCGCCACCAGCACCCTGCAAAGCGACCTGCAACGCCAGGCCACCGAGTACCTCAAGCACCTGGCCGACCCGGTGTTCGCCGCCGAGATCGGCCTGCTCGGCGAACGCCTGCTGACGCCGACCAGCACCACCCAGGTGCGCTACAGCTTCACCCTGCTCGAGCTGACGCCGGACGGTTCGCGGGTGCGGGTCCAGACCGACAGCACCGACCAGCCCTTCGACATCAACGAAGGCAGCAAGCTGGAGTTGGGCTCCACCGCCAAGCTGCGGGTCCTGACCACCTACCTGCAGATCATTGCCGAACTGTACGAGCAGTACGGCGCCGAAACCCCGGCGGTGCTGAAGAAAGTCGAGATCGCCGAACAGGACCGCCTGAGCCGCTGGGCCGTGGACTACCTGATCCAGAACAGCGACCGCAGCCTGCCGAAAATGCTCGAGGCGGCCCTGGACCGCAAATACTCGGCCAGCCCCGGCGAGAGTTTTTTCACCGGCGGCGGGCTGCACACCTTTCATAACTTCCGCAAGGAAGACAACGGCCGCATGCCGACCCTGCGCGACGCCCTGCGCGAGTCGATCAACCTGCCCTTCATCCGCCTGATGCGCGACCTGGTGCGCTACAGCACCTATGCCGGTCCGAGCAACAGCGCCAACCTGCTCAAGGACGACGGCGACCCGCGACGCCAGGAATACCTGGCCAAGTTCGCCGACCGCGAGGGCACTTCTTTCCTCCTGCGGTTCTGGAAGAAATACCGCAACAAGGACACCCAGGCGCGCCTGGACACCTTCCTCGACAGCATGCACCCGACGCCGATCCGCCTGGCGGCCGTGCACCGCTACCTGCTGCCGGAAGCCAGCCAGGAGAGTTTCAACAGTTTCGTGCGCTCGCACCTCAAGGGCGCCAAGCTCACCGAGAAACTCACCGACGAACGCCTGGACAAGCTCTATTACAGCTACGGCCCCGGCTCCTACGACCTGCCCGACCAGGGCTACATCGCCAAGGTGCACCCGCTGGACCTGTGGCTGCTCGGCTACCTGCTGAACCACCCCGACGCCAAGTTCAGCGAGATCGTCAAAGCCAGCGAATTCGAGCGCCAGGAGGTCTACAGCTGGTTGTTCAAGAGCCGGCACAAGAGCGCGCGGGACAGCCGCATCCGCACCATGCTGGAGATCGAGGCGTTCCTCGACATTCATCAGCGCTGGCAGAAAGTCGGTTATCCGTTCGACCATCTGGTGCCCTCACTGGCGACCGCCATCGGCAGTTCCGGCGATCGCCCCGCGGCGCTGGCCGAACTGGTCGGCACCATTCTCAACGACGGTGTGCGCATGCCGACCCTGCGCATCGACAGCCTGCATTTCGCCGCCGATACGCCGTATGAAACCAAGCTGGTCAACGACCCGGCCGAGGGCAAGCGGGTGATGCCTTCGGAAGTGGCCACGGCGCTGCGCGGCGCCCTGTCACAAGTGGTGGATGCCGGTACCGCCAAGCGCCTCTCCGGCAGCTTCAAGCTAGCCGACGGCACCCCGCTGGCCATGGGCGGCAAGACCGGCACCGGCGACAACCGTATCGAGGCCATTGGCTCCGGCGGGCGGATCCTCAGTTCGAAATCCATCAACCGCACCGCCACCTTCGTGTTCTATATCGGCGAACACCACTTCGGCACCCTGACCGCCTATGTGCCGGGCGTCTCGGCGCAAGCCTTCAAGTTCACCTCGGCCTTGCCGGTCCAGGTGCTCAAGGGCATGGCGCCGATCCTCACGCCGTACCTGCAACCGGGCAGCAATACCCAATGCCTGGGCAGCCTGGCCCAACGCTGAAACCTCCCCCCGCAACGTAGCCGCCTGTAGCCGCTGCCGAGGCTGCGATCGGCTGCCTAGCGGCCGCAAACCGGGCAACCCCGTTGCTCCAGGTACCACTGCGGAGGCCGTTTTGCGAGGACTGCGTCCTCGATCGCAGCCTCGCGGGCTCGGCAGCGGCTACGGACTGTCTCGACTCTCCCCCTCTACGACAAACGGCTGGTGCGGCCAGCACGGAAGTACTTGCGCGGTCATTAAGATATATCTTAAGTTATGTCTTAACCGCACAGGAGAAAGAGAAAATGAGAGAACACCACCACCCCCACCGCGAGTACGGCGACGGCCACGACGGTTTCGAAAAACGCCCCGGGCGCGAACGCGGCGGCCGTGGCCCGCGGGTCTTCGCCCCCGGCGACCTGAAGTTGCTGTTGCTGGCGCTGATCGCCGAGCAGCCGTGCCACGGCTACGACCTGATCCGCCAGATCGAAGGCATGTTCGATGGCGCCTACAGCCCCAGCCCGGGCGTGATCTACCCGACCCTGACCTTCCTCGAAGAGAGCGAACTGATCAGCGGCGACGCCGAAGGCGGGAAAAAACGCTACAGCGTGACCGAGGCCGGCCGTCTGTCCTTACAGGACCAGGCGATTGCCCTGGATGGCGTGCGCATGCGCATCGACGTCAGCAAGCGCTCGCTGCGCGGCCACGATCGCCCGGCGGAAATCCACGAGGCGGTGCACAACCTGCGCCACGCCCTGCAGATGCACCACGGCCGCTGGAACCCGCAAGAAATACTGCGAGTCCGCGACCTGCTGAACAACACCGCCCGCGCCATCGTCGACGGCCCGGCCAACCCTTCTGCTCAGGAGTCAGCTGAATGACCGTAGACACTTCGCCATCGATTCATCGGGTCAGCCACGAGATCAAACGCCGCCGCCTGGAAGTGCTGCGGGTGGTCGACCTGACCCCGCGCATGCGTCGCATCACCCTGGGCGGGCCGGAACTGGCCGGCTTCATCAGCCTGGGCAGCGACGACCATATAAAGCTGCTGTTCCCGCAGAACGCCGAACAGCAGGCGGCCCTTGAAACCCTGGTGCTGGGCCCGGGCAAGGACAACGGCGCGATGCCGGCCATGCGCGACTACACGCCACGACGCTACGACCTGGACATCGGTGAACTGGATATCGATTTCGTGCTGCACGGCGACGGCCCTGCCTCGACCTGGGCCGAGCAGGCCAAGCCCGGTCAGTTCCTGCATATCGGCGGGCCGCGCGGCTCGATGATCGTGCCGGACATCTTCGACAGCTACCTGCTGATCGGCGATGAAACCGCGCTGCCGGCGATTGCCCGGCGCCTGGAAGAATTGCCGGCCGGGCGCCGGGTGCTGGCGGTGATCGAGATCCAGGACGCCGCCGAGCGCCAGGTGCTGCAGAGCGCGGCGCAGGTCGAGGTGATCTGGGTCGAGCGCGACGGCGACCAGCAGGACCTGATCGGCACCGTGCGCGGGCTGCAGGTACCGAGTGGCAAGCTGTACGCCTGGGTGGCCACGGAAAGCAAAGTCTCGCGGCAGATTCGCCGGGTGCTGCTGGACGAACACCGGCTCGACGACGAGTTCGTCAAGGCCGCCGGTTATTGGCGCCTGGACAGTAGCGAAGAAGAGTGACGGACTGCCAAGCCTCGTCCCTACAGACCCGCCTCTGTAGGAGCGAGGCTTGCCCGCGAAAGCATTCAGCCAGATGACACCGAGCCAGCTCCCCGCCACCGATCAATGCCCACCAACAGCAGCGCCACCAGCACGAACCCCGCCAGAATCCCCAGCGCATTCACGAACGCCTGCGCATAGCCCAGCTTGCCCACGTCGAGAAAAGGATAGGGATACAGCCCCAGCACGTGCCCGCGCAGCAGCACATAAGCGAAGTACAGCAGCGGGTAGAGCATCCACCCGGCGACATGTTGCAGCCCCAGGCGGCCCTTGGGCACGCAGCACCACCAGTAGACGAGAAACAGCAGCGGCATCACGTCGTGCAGCAACTCGTCCGCCACCAACTGCCAGCCCTGGGGATGCCACAGGTGACGCAGCAACAGGCTGTACGCCAGCCCCACCACCACAATGCTGACCGCGATGCCGCTGCTGACCCAGGGTTGCAGAAAGAACCGCTGCCCGCGCGAGCTGCGCAGGTTCAAGGCGCAGGTCAGCACCACCGCCACCAGGGTGTTGGTGAGCACGGTGAAGAAACTGAAAAAGTTGATCAGCCCGCCCAGCAGGCTGGCGCCCACTGTCCAGCGCAGATGGAGGATCAGGTACAGCTGGATCGTCAGCGCCAACCAGCCGAGCAACGCGGCCAGCGCGGTGAACAGCCGTTTGCCGCCTGAAGGAAAAACCGGCTCGACAGCCATCGAAGGTCCTTAGAGCGGGCGTTTGGTGCGCTGCAGTTTCACGTACAGCTGCTCGACTTTCTCCCGCGCCCAGGGCGTCTTGCGCAGAAAGGTCAGGCTCGACTTGATGCTCGGGTCGCTCTTGAAGCAACGGATATCGATGCGCTCGGCCAACCCCTGCCATTCGTAGTGTTCCACCAGCGCCTTGAGGATCTGTTCCAGGGTGACGCCGTGCAGCGGGTCGTTGTTCGTTGCAGTCATGCCGGGCCTTCGAGCAAGAGAAAAAGGAAGTCGCGCACCTTAGCCGAGGCTTCGAGCCCGTGGAAGGGCGAACACTCATCAACTGTAGCCGCTGCCGCAGGCTGCGATAGCGCCGAAGGCGCTCATGCACCTGAGATCGCCGCGAGCGTTCCGCTCGATCGCAGCCTGCGGCAGCGACTACATCGGAACGAATGCCCCCCTTCTCCTGAAAAGTTCCTTTCTTTTTGTGCAGAAAGAGATGTTATATTATATCAATACAAAACAAACCCCTGATCCAGACACCTCGCCGTGTCACGCCTGTTCTCTTTTGACTCAAAGCGCACAGCCTTGCGCTTGCCAAGGAATGACCGATGTCCCTCTCTGCCCCCCGCCCTTCTCGCTCCTTACTCTGGCGCCTGACGCCGCTGTCCGCCGCCTTGCTGTTCGCCTCCCAGGCCCAAGCCCTGGAGTTGCAACCGCAGGTCATCACCGCCAACCCCCTGGGCAGCCAGCAAACGGCAGCGCCAAGCACGGTACTGGAAGGCGACGATCTGACCCTGCAACAACAAGGCAGCCTCGGCGAAACCCTGAATAAACAGCCGGGCGTGTCTTCGTCCTACTTCGGCCCGGGCGCCAGCCGGCCGATCATTCGCGGCCTGGACGGCGATCGCATTCGCCTGCTGCGCAACGGTGTCGGCGCCCTGGATGCGTCGTCGCTGTCCTACGACCACGCCGTGCCGCTGGACCCGGTCAACGTCGAGCGCATCGAGATCGTCCGCGGCCCGGCCGCCCTGTTGTATGGCGGCAGCGCCATCGGCGGCGTGGTCAACACCTTCGACAACCGCATCCCCACCGCAGCCATCGAAGGCATCCACGGTGCCGGTGAATTGCGTTACGGCGGTGCCGACACCACCCGCAGCAGCGCGGGCAAGCTGGAAGCCGGCAACGGCACCTTCGCCTTGCACCTGGACGCCAACTCGCGGCAGTTCAACGACCTGAAAATCCCCGGCTACGCCCGCAGCCGCCACGCCCCAGCGAGTGAAGACGGCAACGGCAAAAAAGGCCGCCTGGGCAACAGCGACGGCCGTCAGGACGGCGGCGCCATCGGCGGTTCCTACACCTGGGACGACGGTTACGCCGGGCTGTCCTACAGCAACTACGACTCCAACTACGGCTCGCCCGCCGAAGACGACGTGCGCATCCGCATGAAGCAGGATCACTACGCCTTCGCCTCGGAACTGCGCAACCTCGACGGCCCCTTCAGCTCACTGAAGTTCGACGCCGGCTACACCGATTACGAGCACCGCGAAATCGAAGGCGGCGAGACCGGCACCATTTTCAAGAACAAGGGTTACGAAGCCCGGGTCGAAGCGCGCCACCAGCCCCTCGGCCCGCTCAATGGGGTGATCGGCACCCAGGTCAGCCGCAGCGAATTTTCCGCGCTCGGCGAAGAAGCCTTCGTACCCCAGACCGATACCGACAGCGCCGCGCTGTTCATCCTCGAAGAATTGCAGGCCACCGAGCGCCTGAAACTCAGCCTCGGCGGGCGCCTGGAACACACCCGCGTCGACCCGGACAGCAAAGGCAACGAGCGCTTTAGCCAGGCCGACAGCTCCAACAGTTTCACCGCCGGCAGCCTGTCGTCCGGCGCGGTCTACACCCTGACGCCGATCTGGTCCGTGGCCGCCACCCTGGGCTACACCGAACGCGCGCCGACCTTCTACGAGCTGTATGCCAACGGTGCCCACGTGGCCACCGGCACCTATGAAGTCGGCGACGCCAACCTGTCGAAAGAAAAAGCCGTGTCCAGCGACCTGGCCCTGCGTTTCGACAACGGCACCCACAAAGGCAGCGTCGGGGTGTTCTACAGCCACTTCTCCAACTACATCGGGCTGCTCGGTAGCGGGCGCACCCTCAACGATGAAGGCGAGGAAGACGCAGGCGGCATGCCGGAATACACCTACTCCGGGGTCCGCGCGCGGTTTGCCGGGATCGAGGCCCAGGACCACTGGAAGCTCGGCGAAAGCGCCTACGGCAAGTTCGCCCTGGAACTGTCCGGCGACTACACCCGCGCCAAGAATCTGGACAACGGTGAAGCCCTGCCACGCATCGCGCCGCTGCGCCTGAACAGCGGCCTGCTGTGGGAACTGGATCGCTGGCAGGCGCGCATCGATGTCGAACACGCCGCCAGCCAGCGTCGCGTGCCGGACAACGAAAGCGGCACCGACGGCTACACCACCCTGGGCGCCAGCGCCGGTTACCACTTCGACATCGGCAGCAGCCAGTGGCTGGCCTTCGTCAAGGGCGAGAACCTGACCAACCAGACCGTGCGCTACGCCAGCTCGATCCTGCGCGACATCGCCCCGGCCCAGGGGCGCAGCATCGAGGTCGGCTTGCGCACCACCTTCTGAGGCTCTGACCCGCGACGACCTGCAACGGGCCGTCGCGCCACGGCTTTCCTGGCATTCACCGCGCCAGCAGGCCCTATGCTCCAGGCGGCGAGACAGTACTGTTACCGAATCCGAAATGATTCATGTCAACAAAAGCCCTTTCTCTCGCCTGGCCCCTGATTTATTCTTCGCGCCGCTCAGGCTGAAACCTTTAATCCTGCCCTTTGAATCAGCTGTATTAACGTGCTCGCACTGCCGCGAACCGAGCCACGTCGAGCCTTTGCTTGCCTGCCCATTTCCTTGAATAAGACCAAGACTTCACCTATGCCAGACGTTCAAACCTTTAAAGACAGCGCTGTCTCTCACCCTGCCGCCCTGCACCAAACCATGACCCTGCTCGGCGCCCTCGGCCTGGCTACCTGCGCCCAGGCCGCGCCGGCCTTCGACAGCGAGTCCCCGTGGATGCTCGGCGACTGGAATGGCAACCGCACCGAGCTGGCGAAAAAAGGCTACGACTTCAAGATCGACTTCGTCGGCGAAATGGGCGCCAACCTGCATGGCGGTTACGACCATGACCGCACCGCGCGCTTCAGCGACCAGTTCGCCTTCGGCAGCCACCTGGACCTGGGCAAGATCCTCGGCTGGAACGATGCCGAGTTCCAACTGACCATCACCAAGCGCGACGGCGACAACATCAGCAACGACCGCATCAACGACCCGCGGGTCGGTGGCTTCACCTCGGCCCAGGAAGTCTGGGGCCGCGGCCAGACCTGGCGCCTGACGCAGATGTGGTACCAGCAGAAATTCTTCGACCAGAAACTCGATATCAAGGTCGGCCGGTTCGGCCAGGGCGAAGACTTCAACAGCTTCCCCTGCGACTTCCAGAACCTGGCGTTCTGTGGCTCCCAGGTCGGCAACTGGGCCGGCAGCGTCTGGTACAACTGGCCGGTCAGCCAGTGGGCGCTGCGGGTCAAATATCACCTGACCCCTGAGCTCTACGCGCAGATCGGCGCCTATGAGCAGAACCCGTCCAACCTCGAGCGCGGCAATGGCTTCAAGCTCAGCGGCAGCGGCACCCAGGGCACCCTGCTGCCAGTGGAACTGGTGTGGACGCCGAAGCCGGGCGGCCTGCCGGGTGAATACCGCGCCGGTTACTACTACAGCAGCGCCAAGGCCAGCGACGTGTACAAGGACAGCAACGGCCAGCCGGCGGCCTTGAGCGGCGAGGCCTATCGCAGCAGTTCGAGCAAGCACGGCCTGTGGCTGGGCGCGCAACAGCAAATCACCAGCCTGGCCAGCGACCACTCGCGCGGCTTGAGCCTGTTCGCCAACGCGACGATGCACGACAAGAAGACCAACGCCATCGACAACTACGTCCAGGCCGGCCTGGTCTACAAGGGCCTGTTCGATGCGCGCGCCAAGGACGACATCGGCTTCGCCATGGCCCGGGTCCACGTCAACCCGGCCTACCGCAAGAACGCCGAAGCGAGCAACCAGGCCAACCTCATCCAGGACTACGACAACCCGGCCTACCTGCCGCCCCAGGACACCGAATACAGCGCCGAGCTGTACTACGGCGTGCATGTCACTAATTGGCTGACCGTGCGCCCGAACCTGCAATACATCCGCCACCCGGGTGGCGTGGACAAGGTCGACGACGCACTGATCGGCGGGATCAAGATCCAGAGCTCGTTCTGAGGCGCACCGGCAACGCGCCCAATCTGAATAAAACTGTTTTTCCCAAACACTGCTGAACCATGCCCGCGCCTGATCGTCATCTACAGTGAACAAGCGCGGGACTACCTTAAACGTCACGGAGAACCACACTATGAGCACTGATGGTGCTTCAAGTCCGAGCCGCCTGCTGCCGAGCCTGCTCGGCATCTTGCTGCTGCTAATGGGCCTGGCCATGCTGGCCGGGGGATCAAGCTGAGCATGCTCGGCGGCTCGCTGTACTACCTGTTGGCCGGTATTGGCCTGATCGTCAGCGGCATCCTGCTGCTGGCCGGTCGTAGTGCCGCGCTGCTCGTCTACGGGGTGGTGCTGTTCGCCAGCTCCGTCTGGGCGCTGTGGGAAGTCGGCCTGGACTGGTGGCAACTGGTGCCACGCCTGTCGCTGTTCTTTGCCCTGGGCGTGGTTCTGCTGCTGCCATGGTTCCGTCGTCCGCTGCTGCGCAACGGCCCGGCGCCTGTGAGCACCGCGGTACTGGGCGTGGCTGTGGTCCTGGCCGGCGGTGCCGCGATCAACAGCCAGTTCACCAATCCGGGCGAGATCTCGGGCGAACTGGGCCGTGCAAGCGCCGACACCACCAGCGCCGCGCCGACCATGCCCGAAGGCGACTGGCAGGCGTATGGCCGCACCGAGTTCGGTGACCGCTACTCGCCGCTGACCCAGATCACTCCGGCCAACATCGGCAAGCTGCAGGAAGCCTGGCGCATCCGCACCGGCGACATGCCGACCGCCAAGGACCCGGTGGAAATCACCAACCAGAACACCCCGCTGAAGGTCAACGGCATGCTCTATGCCTGCACCGCCCACAGCCAGGTGCTGGCGCTGGACCCGGACACCGGTAAGGAAATCTGGCGTTTCGACCCGAAAATCCAGGGCCCGAACGGCGATGACTTCCGTGGCTGGGCACACATGACCTGCCGCGGCGTGTCGTACTACGACGAAGCCAGTTTCAACAAAAGCGACGCCATCAGCACCCCGGCCAGCCTCTCGGCCGCCGGCCAGGCGATCGCCGCCAGCTGCCCGCGTCGCCTGTTCCTGCCGACCGCCGACGCGCGCCTGATCGCGATCAACGCCGACACCGGCAAGGTCTGCGAAGACTTCGGCAACAAAGGCGCCGTGGACCTGAAGGCCGGTATCGGCCCGTTCACCCCGGGCGGCTACTACTCGACGTCGCCAGCCGCCATCACCCGTAACCTGGTGATCATCGGCGGCCACGTGACCGACAACGAGTCGACCAACGAACCGTCCGGCGTGATCCGCGCCTTCGACGTGCACGACGGTCACCTGGTGTGGAACTGGGACGCCGGCAACCCCGACGTCACCACGCCGCTGCCGGAAGGCCAGACCTACACCCGCAACTCGCCGAACATGTGGTCCCTGGCCAGCGTCGACGAGAAGCTGGGCCTGGTCTACCTGCCGCTGGGCAACCAGATGCCTGACCAGTGGGGCGGCAACCGCACCGCGGGCGCCGAGAAGTTCAGCGCCGGCACCGTGGCCCTGGACATCGACACCGGCAAGCTGCGCTGGAACTACCAGTTCACCCACCATGACCTGTGGGACATGGACGTGGGCAGCCAGCCGACCCTGGTGGACATGAAGACCGCGGACGGCATCAAGCCGGCGCTGATTCAGCCGACCAAGCAAGGCAGCCTGTATGTGCTGGACCGTCGCGACGGCACCCCGATCGTGCCGATCCAGGAAGTACCGGCGCCGGGCGGTGCGGTCGAAGGTGACCACACCGCGCCGACCCAGGCCCGTTCGGACCTGAACCTGCTGCCGCCGCCGCTGGAAGAAAAAGGCATGTGGGGCGCCACGCCGTTCGACCAGATGCTGTGCCGCATCCAGTTCAAGGAACTGCGCTACGAAGGCCAGTACACCCCGCCGTCGATCCAGGGCAGCCTGGTCTATCCGGGTAACGTCGGTGTGTTCAACTGGGGCAGCGTGTCGATCGACCCGGTCCGTCACCTGCTGTTCACCAGCCCGAACTACATGGCCTTCGTTTCCAAGCTGGTGCCGCGCGCCGAAGTCGCCGCCGGCAGCAAGCGCGAAAGCGAAACCTCCGGTGTGCAACCCAACACCGGCGCGCCTTACGCGGTGATCATGCATCCGTTCATGTCGCCGTTCGGCGTACCTTGCCAGGCCCCGGCCTGGGGCTACGTGGCCGGTATCGACCTGACCACCAACAAAGTGGTGTGGAAGCACAAGAACGGCACCAGCCGCGACAGCTCGCCGGTACCGATCGGCCTGCCCATCGGCGTGCCGAGCATGGGCGGCTCGATGGTCACCGCCGGTGGCGTGGGCTTTCTCAGCGGCACCCTGGACCAGTACATCCGCGGTTATGACGTGAACAACGGCAAGGAACTGTGGAAATCCCGCCTGCCAGCGGGCGGCCAGGCCACGCCGATGAGCTACACCGGCAAGGATGGCAAGCAGTACGTGCTGGTGGTCGTGGGTGGCCACGGCTCGCTGGGCACCAAGATGGGCGACTACATCATCGCCTACAAACTGTCGGAATAAGCCTTACCGGCGGTGAATGAAAAGGCGGCTACCTGCGGGTAGCCGCCTTTTTTTGTGGGTGGCGTTTGGAGGGAGTTTCTTCGGCCTTTCATTTTTGTATTGCCCGGCCTGACGTCATCGCGAGCAAGCTCGCTCCTACAAGGACGGTGCAATACCTGTAGGAGCGAGCTTGCTCACGATAGGGCCCGCCCAACCACCAACAAGGCGCCCAGGCGATAACGGTTCATGTAGCCGCTGCCGAGCCCGCGAGGCTGCGATCGTCTGCGCAGCAGACGCAAGGGCGGTATCCCCCATCGGCCTGAGACACCGCGTTGTCTGGTTTGGCGTCCGCTTTGCGGCCGATCGCAGCCTCGCGGGCTCGGCAGCGGCTACAGGGCCAATATTGATCCGAGATCGGTGTGGCAGTGGTTATAGCGAAAATTCCTACAACACGCGTCGACTCCCATCACCTTGTCCCGCCGGGCCCCGGACTCTATGGTTTGCCTGTCACTGCAAACTCAGTGACAGGGTGTGGAAGCCCTTATATCGTTAGGCGCGCAAAGCAACGTGAGTCAGGCGTTTTTTCGCCTGCACTTTATGGCGGCTGTGCGTGGGGCACTCTTGAGTGCGCCGGGTGCCTAACGTCCCGGTCTTCCACACCTGCGTACAGCCGCCACCTGATTACGTGGAAGTGATTTCTGGCGACTCCGACTCATACGTTAGGAACAGACCAATGAAAAAACTCACTCCCGATCCACCCGCGCTTATCGACGACCCCTCACCCCGCCGCTACATGGCCCTGACCAGCAACGACTGCACCATCCCCGCCTTGCTGATCGACACCCAGGCGCCCCTGGATGTGCTGCACGAAGCCGCCGCCCACCGCATCCGCGCCGCGGCCCAGTTGCTGGAAAACCTCGCCAGCGACGCCAACCTGCACGGCAACCCGGCGCTGCTCCAGGATTTCGCCCAGCTCTGCGTCATCCCCCTGCGCGACGGTTGCGACCTGCTGGACGTACTCGGCCGGCGCCTGCAGGAACAACTGCTGAGCTGAACCTCGATCCGGGGCCGGCGACCTTCTGCCGGCCCTGACCCCATACCCCGCCCCCCGCAATTGCAAAGGGACATTAGCCCATCTGTGCTAATCGACCCTCCCCCACCCCGGCGATATAGTGCCAACCACTCACTCGCTCTTCTCAACACCGACGCTCTGCGGTGTCGGGGTCGGCTGCGCCGTAGAAAACACAACAATGCCAAGGAAGAATCACCATGAACCTCCACCCCACTGCTCGTCCCCTCGCCCTGCTCGGCATCCTGGCTCTCGCCCTGGGCGGTTGCGCCATTGCCAAACCCAGCAACGACGACCTCAAGAACCGCGCCCAGACCACCCTCGGCAAGCCCGTGACCACGGTCTCCAATGTGCGCAGCGACGCTTCCCAGACCTACTTCACCGCCAGCACCAGCAACGGCGAATACAATTGCATCCTGCCCAGTGGCGGCATGGTCGCCTTCGCCTCCATGGGCGGCGTCGTAGCGCTCCCCGCCGAGTGCACCAAGCAGTAAGCCGCGGCCCCATCGCCGAGGGTTCATGGCGACAGAGTCCACACCGTGAAGCAGGGCCTGCAGATCTCTGGCTGCAGCGCCCGGTGCGGCCACACAGGGCTGCTCAGCTGGAAATCCGCGACTTCAACAGCCAGGCCTCGAAGGCTGCGGCAGTCAGCGGCCGGCTGATCAGGTAGCCCTGGGCCGTGTCGCAATGCCAGCGCTCCAGCAGGCGCAGGCTGCGCTCCTGCTCCACCCCTTCGGCCACCACCTTGAGCCCCAGGTTGTGGCTCATCTCGATGGTGGAACGCACGATCACCGCGTCGCCGCTGGTTTCGTCGAGGTTGCGGATAAACGACTGGTCGATCTTCAGCTCCTGCACCGGCAGCCGCTGCAATTGCGCCAGCGACGAGTAGCCAGTGCCGAAGTCGTCCACCGACAGGCTGATGCCGCAGTCGCGCAGACTCTGCAACACCTCCAGCGCCTGCTCCGGGTGACGCATGATGGCGCTTTCGGTGATCTCGAAAATCAGTTGCTCGGCGGACAACCGATAACGCTGCAGCAACACGCTCACCCGCGCCGCCAGGTCGTGGCCATGCAGGTCGTCCGCCGAGATGTTCAGCGACAACTGCAGATGCAGCCCGCGCATGTTCCATTCGGCCAGTTGCCGCATGCCCTCCTCGATCACCCACAGGGTCAGGCTGTTCATGCTGCCGGTGCGCTCGGCCAGGGGGATGAACTCCGTCGGCGAGACCATGCCGAACTCCGGATGCTGCCAGCGCAGCAGGGCTTCGGCCTGGTGCACATGGCCGTGACGCAGGTCCAGCTTGGGCTGGTACAGCAAGAACAGCTCGCCTTCCGCCGCGGCCCGGCGCAGGTCGCGGATCAGTCCGATCTGGCGCTGATGGGCCAGGTCGCGGTCCTGCTGGTAGATCTGCAGGTAACCGGGCTGGGCGGCCGCGTCGTGGCGGGCGATGGCGGCGCGGCTGATCAGCTCTTCCGCCGATTGCCCGTCGGTGGGGTAGACCGCCACGCCGATGCACACCTGGCGCTGCACTTCATCGCCACGCAGGGGCTGCGGCCGGCTCAATAACGCATGGAGCCGGTCGGCCATGGCCACCGCGCCATCGATCTCGGTATTTTCCAGCAGCAACAGAAACTCGTTGGCGGTGATGCGCGCGGCGGTGTCGCCGGTGGACACCGTCTCCGACAGCCGCCGGCTGACTTCGCGCATCATCTGCTCCACTCCTTCCGGGCCCAGGCCTTCGTTGATCGCCCGATAGTCCTCGATGCCCAGGTACAGCAGCACCACCTTGCGCCCGGCGCTGATGGCGTTGCTCAGGCGCTCCATGGCCAGCGCCCGGTTGGGCAGGCCGGTCAGGGGGTCGTGCAGGGCGTTGTGGGCCAGTTGCAGCTCGCGGCTGGCAATCCCGCTCTGCATGGCGTTGATCGCCTCGGCCAGCAAGCCGAACTCGTCGGTGCGCTTGAGCACCACCGGCACCTGGTAGTTGCCGGCGCCGATGCGTTGGGCGGCATCGGCCAGCACATTCAACGGCCGCGACACCCGCCGCGCCATGAACAGGGCGCCGGCCAGCGACACCACCAGCGCCACCAGGGCAATCACCAGGAACTCGCGGTCCAGCGGCGCGAAGGCCTGCAAGGCGTGATCCAGCGGGCTTTGCAGCAACGCCAGAACCTTGGGGTCGTCGGGATCGTCGGTATTGGCCAGTTGCAGGGCCTGATTGAGGAAGCGCTTGCCGTGAGCATCGCTCAACTGTGGTCGCGCGCGCCAGGACGCATTGCGCAGGGTGGTGATGATGGTCGCCCAGAAAATGTCCGGCTGAGTGCTGAACAGCTCCCCCGCGCGCCCGTCCTGCAGGGTGAGGAATGACACCTCCAGGTTGCTCATGGAGCGCAACTCGCTGGCGAACAGGTCGTCCATGCGAAACGCCATGACCACCCGATTCATGTGCATCGGCGTCAGTACCTGCCCCTGGACCAGCAGATAAGGCTGGCCCTTGAGCGCGACGATCAACATGCTTTTGCTCTGCCGCAGGGCCGTGCGCAATGCTCGGTCATAGGGGAAATGCTCACGCTCGGCGATCGCCCCCAGGGTGCTGGCGATCACCGTGCCTTCGGCGCCGAGCACGAACAGCTCGCTGCCGCGGGTGCCAGTGCCATGCTGACGCAGCGCCTCCAGAATCGCCCGCGAGTCGCCGCTGATCACCGCCTCACGGAACTGCGAGTCCACCACCAGCCAGTCCACGCCATAACGCAAGCGCCGACCGCGCAGTTCGAGCAGGCGTTCGAAGACCCGGGCGCCGGTTTGCAGCTGCACTTGCGCCTGGTTTTCCACCGCATGATTGGTCGCGGCCTTGACGGCGAAATACACCACCCCGATCACGATCAACAGCAACAACGCCAATACCCCAGTGATCCTTACCTGGAACGTATGGCGCCACTTCATGAGACGGCTCTCGTCGCCGCGACCTCACTGTTGTCGACCCTGCACCCCCACGGCGACACCCGCCGCTCCCCGCTGAAAAGTCCTTTGATCATTACGCGTCCCTCTGGGCAGCTAAAGATGCGTCAAATAAATGCCATTTTCCTGACAACATTTAATCGGTCCAGATTAGACTGCCAAGAGAAGAAGATCACGCAATAAAATCAGGGGGTTCATAAAGTCATTTTTTTGTCACCGCCAATTTACCAACGTTCTTGCGCAGAAATGACAGCCTCACAATCAGCGCTTTGGAGGCTGCACTGCGTTGCGGCGACAAGGACTGAAATAATTGATCCGGCCCGGGCACCATTGAAACCGCTCGTCACCTGCCCCATCTAACCTGGCATACCCCATTGCGCAGGTGCCCCATGAGCGACCAGCAAGAACTTCCTGAAACCATGAGTGAATACGCCGACCCGGAAAACGCCGAACTCCATACGTCCTCCGGCAAGGGCCTGGCCCTGCCCGGGCAGAATCTGCCGGACAAGGTCTACATCATCCCGATCCACAATCGGCCGTTCTTCCCCGCGCAAGTCTTGCCGGTGATCGTCAACGAAGAACCCTGGGCCGAAACCCTGGAGCTGGTGAGCAAGTCCGAACACCATTCCCTGGCGCTGTTCTTCATGGACACCCCGCCGGAAGACCCACGCCATTTCGACACCTCGGCCCTGCCGCTGTACGGCACCCTGGTCAAGGTGCACCACGCCAGCCGCGAGAACGGCAAGTTGCAGTTCGTGGCCCAGGGCCTGACCCGCGTGCGCATCCGCACCTGGCTCAAGCACCATCGCCCGCCCTATCTGGTGGAGGTCGAATACCCGCACCAGCCGAGCGAGCCGACCGACGAGGTCAAGGCCTACGGCATGGCACTGATCAACGCGATCAAGGAACTGCTGCCGCTCAACCCGCTGTACAGCGAAGAGCTGAAGAACTACCTCAACCGCTTCAGCCCCAACGACCCGTCGCCTTTGACCGACTTCGCCGCCGCGCTGACCTCGGCCACCGGCAACGAACTGCAGGAAGTGCTCGACTGCGTGCCGATGCTCAAGCGCATGGAAAAAGTCCTGCCGATGCTGCGCAAGGAAGTCGAGGTCGCGCGCCTGCAAAAAGAGATTTCCGCCGAGGTCAATCGCAAGATCGGCGAACACCAGCGCGAGTTCTTCCTCAAGGAACAGCTCAAAGTCATCCAGCAGGAGCTGGGCCTGACCAAGGACGATCGCAGCGCCGACATCGAGCAGTTCGAGCAGCGCCTGGCTGGCAAGGTCCTGCCTCCTCAAGCGCAAAAGCGCATCGTGGAGGAAATGAACAAACTGTCGATCCTCGAGACCGGCTCGCCGGAGTACGCGGTCACCCGCAACTACCTGGAATGGGCAACCGCGGTGCCCTGGGGCGTGTACGGCGAGGACAAGCTCGACCTCAAGCATGCGCGCAAGGTGCTGGACCAGCACCACGCCGGGCTCGACGACATCAAGAGCCGGATTCTCGAATTCCTCGCGGTCGGCGCCTACAAGGGCGAGATCAGTGGCTCCATCGTGCTGCTGGTGGGCCCGCCCGGCGTGGGCAAGACCAGTGTCGGCAAGTCCATCGCCGAATCCCTGGGCCGGCCGTTCTACCGCTTCAGCGTCGGCGGCATGCGTGACGAGGCCGAGATCAAGGGCCACCGCCGCACCTACATCGGTGCCTTGCCGGGCAAGCTGGTGCAAGCGTTGAAAGACGTCGAGGTGATGAACCCAGTGATCATGCTCGACGAGATCGACAAGATGGGCCAGAGCTACCAGGGCGACCCGGCCTCGGCGCTGCTGGAAACCCTCGACCCGGAACAGAACGTGGAATTCCTCGACCACTATCTGGACCTGCGCCTGGACCTGTCGAAAGTGCTGTTCGTGTGCACCGCCAACACCCTGGATTCGATTCCCGGCCCGTTGCTGGACCGGATGGAAGTGATTCGCCTGTCGGGCTACATCACCGAGGAAAAGCTGGCCATCACCAAGCGCCACCTGTGGCCCAAGCAGCTGGAAAAGGCGGGTGTGTCCAAGGCCAACCTGAGTATCAGCGACGCGGCCCTGCGCGCGGTGATCGATGGTTACGCCCGCGAGGCCGGCGTGCGCCAGCTGGAGAAACAGCTGGGCAAACTGGTGCGCAAGGCCGTGGTGCGGCTGCTGGAAGAACCGGACGCGGTGATCAAGCTCGGCCCGAAAGACCTGGAAGCCTCCCTGGGCATGCCGGTGTTCCGCAACGAGCAGGTGCTCAGCGGCACCGGGGTGATCACCGGCCTGGCCTGGACCAGCATGGGCGGCGCCACACTGCCGATCGAAGCCACGCGGATTCATACCCTCAACCGTGGCTTCAAGCTCACCGGGCAGTTGGGCGATGTGATGAAGGAGTCGGCGGAAATCGCCTACAGCTACGTCACCTCGCACCTCAAGCAATTCGGTGGCGATGCCAAGTTCTTCGACGAGGCATTCGTCCACCTGCACGTGCCGGAAGGCGCCACACCGAAGGATGGCCCGAGCGCCGGGGTGACCATGGCCAGCGCCCTGCTGTCCCTGGCACGCAACCAGCCGCCGAAAAAGGGCGTGGCCATGACCGGCGAGCTGACCCTGACCGGGCATGTCCTGCCCATCGGCGGGGTGCGTGAGAAAGTCATCGCGGCGCGCCGGCAGAAGCTCTACGAGCTGATCCTGCCGGAAGCCAACCGCGGCCACTTCGAAGAGCTGCCGGAGTACCTCAAGGAAGGCATCACCGTGCACTTCGCCAAGCGTTTCGCCGATGTGGCGAAAGTGCTGTTCTAACCCCGGACCTGTAGGAGCGAGGCTTGCCCGCGATGAAGGTAACGCGTAGTACCTGACGCACCGCGTCATCGTTCATCGCGAGCAAGCTTCGCTCCTACAACAGCCCTGCTCCACCACATATTCCTCAATCTTCGGTTATGCTCGCCCTTTGTCATGACCGGAGCTTTCTGACCCATGTCACCGATTCGTCTGTTGCTGCCCCTCAGCCTCGCCCTGCTCGCCGCCTGCGCCAGCCAACCCAAGCACAACGTCACGGTCGAGAACCAGAGCGAATGCCCAGTGCAACTGAGCAACGGGCAAAACCTGATCCTGACCCTGCCGAGCAACCCGACCACGGGTTATCGCTGGGCGATCCAGGACTCGGCCGGCGGCGTGCTGCGCAAAATCAGCCCCGAGGTCTACAGCAACCCCGAAGACAGTGGCTTGGTGGGCAGCGCCGGCCAGTCCACCTGGCGTTTCCAGGCCTTCGCCGCCGGTACCGGGCGCCTGCTGCTGACCTATCAACAGCCCTGGGCCCCGGAAGTCGCGCCGGTGAAAGCCTTCGACTGCGCCATTTCGGTCAAATGACATGGGCTGGCTGATCCTGGCGCTGATGGGCGCGGTGACCTTCCTCTACGGCCTGAGCATCCACGCCACCCTGCTGTGCCTGCTGGTCAAGCCGCTGCCGGTGCTGGCCCTGCTCGGCTGGCTGCACGATGCGCCCCCCAGCGACTATCGCCGCTGGATCAGCCTCGGCCTGTTGTTCTCCCTGCTCGGCGACGTGCTGCTGGCCTGGCCCGCCGACCTGTTCGTGTTCGGCCTCGGCGCCTTCCTGGTCGCGCACCTGGCCTATCTCAAGGCCTATACCAGCGATTGCCAGCGCCTGGCGCCCTTGCCCCTGCTGCTGGCCCTGGTTGTCGGCGCGGCGTTGCTGGGCATCCTGATCAGCCATGGCCTCGGCCCGTTGCTGGTGCCGGTGATCGTCTATGGCCTGGCCATCAGCGCCATGCTCTGGCGCGCCCTGGCTCGCCTGGGCAGCGACGTGCCCAAGCGCTCGGCGCAACTGGCCGCCGCCGGCGCCGTGGCCTTTGTGTTCTCCGACAGCGTGATCGGCATCAGCCGTTTTGTGGTGGCCTTCGATGCCGCGCCCTACCTGATCATCCTCAGTTACTGGCTGGGGCAATGGGGGATCGCGGCGTCGGCCTTCCGCCAGAAGCCCCGCTGAGCCTGTAGCCGCTGCCGAGCCCGCGAGGCTGCGATCGGTCTGGGCGGCATTCCGACAAAGCGGCCGTAAAACCGGCCACCGCGGTCCTTCAGATAAATTCCATGCGCAGGCTTGGCGAGGACTACGTCCTCGTGCGCAGCCTCGCAAGCTCGGCAGCGGCTACAGGGCCACCGGCGGGGAATCCACCGGGCGGCGCCTTGTGTCGCCCTTGAGGCCCTGAAGGCCCTTCGGGCCTTATCGCAGCCTGCGGCAGCGGCTACAATGCCGCCCCTCTTTCTATCTCCACCGCTGGAACCGCCGTGAGCAAAGAACCCGACCGCCTTTTCGCCCAGCCCCTGGCCCAGGTGCCCGACTTCGCCTTCAACGAGGACGTGGTGCGGGTGTTCCCGGACATGATCAAGCGCTCGGTGCCGGGTTACCCGACCATTGTCGAGAACCTTGGCGTGCTCGCCGCCCAGTTCGCCCAGCCCAATAGCGTGCTCTACGACCTGGGCTCGTCCCTCGGCGCCGTGACCCAAGCCCTGCGCCGCCATGTGCGCACCGACGGCTGCCGGGTGATCGCCATAGATAATTCAGCGGCCATGGTCGAGCGCTGCCGCGAGTACCTCAACGGCCAGGACTCGATGTTCCAGGAGCTGTTGCCGGTCGAAGTGATCGAAGGCGACATCCTCGCCCTGGAGTTCCAGCCGGCCTCGGTGGTGGCGCTGAACTTCACCCTGCAATTCATCGCCCCCGAACAGCGCCTGGCCCTGCTCGGGCGCATTCGCCAGGCGCTGCTGCCCGGCGGCGCGCTGATTCTCTCGGAGAAACTGCGCTTCAACGACCCCGAGGAGCATGCGCTGCTCACCGACCTGCACATCGCCTTCAAGCGCGCCAACGGCTACAGCGAACTGGAAATCGCCCAGAAGCGCAGCGCCATCGAAAACGTCATGAAGCCCGACAGCCTCGAAGAACACCGCGAACGCCTGCTGGCGGCCGGGTTCTCGAAAGTCGTGCCGTGGTTCCAGTGTCTTAACTTTGCCTCGTTGATTGCCTTGCCATGATTGATCTGTCCCCCCTCGCCCGCCGTCTGGCCGGTACGCCGCTGGCCGACTGGGCCAACACCCTGCAAGCGCAACTCGACACCAAGATGGAAAAGGGCCACGGCGACCTGGAGCGCTGGCAGAGCGCGCTGGACGCGCTGCCGAAGATCCAGCCGAGCACGGTCGACCTGCTCAACGGCCTGACCCTGGATACCGATTGCGACGACGCCACCCGCGCCCAGATGCGCAGCGCGCTGATGGGCCTGTCGCCCTGGCGCAAGGGCCCGTTCGACCTGTTCGGCGTGCATGTGGACACCGAATGGCGCTCGGACTGGAAATGGTCGCGGGTCGCGAAGCACCTGGACCTGCAAGGCAAACGCATCCTCGATGTCGGCTGCGGCAACGGCTACTACATGTGGCGCATGCTCGGCGCCGGTGCCCACAGCGTGATCGGCGTCGATCCGAACTGGCTGTTCTTCTGCCAGTTCCAGGCGGTGCAGCGTTACCTGTCGGAGCCCGCGGTGTGGCACCTGCCGTTCCCGTTCGAAGATCTGCCACCCAACCTGGAAGGCTTCGACACGGTGTTTTCCATGGGCGTGTTCTACCACCGCCGCTCGCCGATCGAGCATTTGCTGGCGCTCAAGGACTGCCTGGTCAAGGGCGGCGAACTGGTGCTGGAAACCCTGGTGGTGGAAGGCGACCGGCATCAGGTGCTGGTGCCGGAAGACCGCTACGCGCAGATGCGTAACGTGTGGTTCCTGCCGTCGGTGCCGGCCCTGGAACTGTGGCTGCGCCGTGCCGGCTTCAGCGATGTGCGTTGCGTGGATGTGAGCGTGACCAGCATCGAGGAGCAGCGCGGCACCGAGTGGATGAAGTACCAGTCGCTGAGCGATTTCCTCGACCCGAACGACCACAGCAAGACCATCGAAGGCCTGCCGGCGCCGATGCGCGCGGTGATTGTCGCCAGGAAATAAATGCCCCGCGCCGTGTAGGAGCGAGGCTTGCCCGCGATAGCGATTTCAAGCGTCACGCCAGGTTCGAGGTATGCATGGCCCGGGCTAGCGTCATCGCGAGCAAGCTTCGCTCCTACAGAGGCAGGGACTCAGTTGCGACTGGCCCGGCGCGCCTTGAAAAACTCGCTCAACACCGCGCCGCACTCCTCGGCCAGCACCCCGCCCTCGACCAATACCCGGTGGTTGAGAAAGCCCTGGCTGAAGAACTGCCCCTGGCTCTGTACGATGCCCGCCTTGGGCTCCAGCGCGCCGTACACCACCCGGGCGATACGCGAATGCACGATCAGCCCGGCGCACATGCTGCACGGCTCCAGGGTCACGTAGAGGGTGCTGCCGGGCAGGCGATAGTTGTCGAGCGCCTGGGCCGCGGCGCGGATCGCGACCATTTCCGCGTGGGCGCTGGGATCGCTGCCGCTGATCGGGCAGTTGAAACCGCGGCCGATGATTTCCCCGTCCTGCACCAGCACCGCGCCCACCGGCACCTCGCCCAGGGCCGCGCCCTGGGCGGCCAGGGCCAGGGCTTCACGCATGAAGTCCTGGTCGCGGCTGCGATCGATGATCCGGGCGGGGCGAATCTGCCGCATCAGGCCACCTCGATGGCGGCCATCAGGCCGGTTTCCATGTGGTCGATCACATGGCAATGGAACATCCATACCCCCGGGTTATCCGCCACCAGCGCCACCCGGGCACGCTCGTTCTTGCCCAGCAGGTAGGTGTCGGTGAAGTACGGGGTGATCTTCTTGCGGTTCGAGGCAATGACCTTGAAGCTCATGCCGTGCAAGTGGATCGGGTGCTGGTACTGAGTCATGTTCTTCAATTCGAAAATGTAGCTCTGGCCCTTCTTGAGCGTGGCGATCGGGCGGTCGGCGCAGGTCTTGTCGGTGATGTCCCAAGCCTTGCCGTTGATCTGCCAGAGGCTCGGTGGCTTGCCATTGTCCACGTTCACCGAGACCGAGCCAACCCACTCGAAGTTGAAGTTGAGCTTCTCGGCGTTATCCAGGTCCGGCTCGGCGATCGGGTTGGCCGGCAACGCCGGCGGCCACTCGGTCGGCGCATCGCTGTTGGCCACCGAACGCAAGGTGCCCAGGCGCACCGGGCCGTTGCGCAGCGACAATTCTTCACCGGCCGGCGGCGCCTTGATCGCCAGGCAGATGCGCATGCCCGGCCCCAGCCAGTATTCCTTGCCCAGCGGCCGCGGCTCGATGGGGTTGCCGTCCAGGGCGTAGATTTGCGCTTCGACACCCGGAATGTTGATGCGGTAGGTCAGGGTGTTGTCGAGGTTGAGCAGGCGCACGCGGGTGATCTGCCCGGCCGGGATTTCCACCACTGCCTGGGACACGCCATTGATGGTCGACAGGCGCCCCGCCGTACCGCCACGCGCCGCCTCGCGGGGAATGCTGAAAGGCACGAAGGCGCCTGCTTCATCCACATGCCAGCTTTTCAGGCTCAGGGTGCGTTCGTACTTGAAGCCGGTGGGTTCGCGCTCTTCGATGATCAGCGGGCCAACCAGGCCGCGACCCAGTTCTTCGCTGCTGTTGACGTGGGGGTGGTACCAGTAGCTGCCGGCATCCGGCACGCGGAACTTGTAGTCGAAGTATTCGCCCGGCATCACCGGCAATTGCGAGACGTAAGGCACACCGTCCATTTCCAGCGGCAGGCGGATGCCATGCCAGTGGATGGTGGTGGCCACCGGCAGGTGGTTGATGAAGCGCACCCGCAGCCACTCGCCCTGGCGCACCCTCAGCTCGGTGCCCGGCGCGGACGGGCCGAAGGCCCAGGCTTCGGTCTTGTGGCCCGGCACCAGTTCCACGTCCAGCGGCGCGGCGATCAGTTGATAATCGTGGCCCGCCTCGGCGTCGGCCATCTTGCCCAGCCAGTAACGCGCCGCGCCGCCGGCGCCCACGCCAACCACGGCAAGACCGGCCAGACCACCGAGTATCTGTCGACGGGTAAAGGACATGGACTCAACTACCTCACGTATCCGCGGCGGGCCGGGGCCCGCAAAAGGCGAATACGATACACCCGCAGTTGAGAAACAGTAAGGCCGGCGCGGCGACCGGCCGCAGGCGTAACCGCCCCTGTAGCCGCTGCCGAGCTTGCGTACGGACGCGAAGCGTCCGCAATCCAGGCAATGCCTTGCACCTGAGCCACCACCTTGGATGCCTTGGCGGGCGCTGCGCGACCGTACGCAGCCTCGCAGGCTCGGCAGCGGCTACAGAGGAGACAAGCCAACGAGCAGATGCACCACGCCGCCGACCAGCGCCATCACCCCGGGCACGCCGGCGCTACGCAAGGCTGTGGCATCGAGCAAAGACGGGTCATGCAATTCCACCCGCACCCGGGTCAGGGCCACGCGCTGCCGGGTCTTGAGGTTGTTGGCGCCGCCCAGCGCCGCAATCACGGCCTCGTCCAGGGCGGCGTCGTCCTTGACCGGGGCCGGCGCTTTCGGTTGGTCGGGCACCAGGTCCGGGGTCAGGGCCTTCCAGAACGCCCGCTGCAATTTCTCGAACATGTTCAGTTCTCCAGAACCGGTGAAGGGGCCAGCGTCGATTGCCGATGCTGGTGCAAGGCGTCACGCACCTGCTCGGCGCTTTCCAGGCCGAGAATGCGCCCGGCGAGGGCCTGGCACTGGCTCAACTCGACCTCGCGCACGCCGGCCTTGATCGCCGGAATCAGCGGCACGCTGACCGACAGCTCATCCACGCCCAGCCCCAGCAACAGCGGCACCGCCAGGGTTTCCGAAGCCAGCGCCCCGCACACGCCGACCCACTTGCCATGGGCATGGGCGGCCTTGACCGTGGAGGCGATCAGGCGCAGCACCGCCGGGTGGAAACTGTCGGCCTGGCTGGCCAGGCGCGGATGATCGCGGTCCATGGCCAGGGTGTACTGGGTCAGGTCGTTGGTGCCGATGGAGAAGAAGTCCACCTCCGGCGCGAACAGGTCGGCCAGCAGCGCCGCCGACGGCACTTCGATCATGATCCCCAGCTTTGGCAACTCCTTGAACCCCAGGGCCAGGGCTTCGTCCTCCAGCATCTGCCGTGCCTGCCGCAACTCCGCCAGCTGGGTGACCATCGGCAGCATGATGTGCAGGCGGGCCAGCCCGGCGCTGGCGAGGATCGCCCGGAACTGTTCGCGCAACAGCTGCGGGCGCTCCAGGCACAGGCGGATCCCGCGCATGCCGAGGAAGGGGTTGGCTTCAGGCTCCATCGGCACATAGGCCAGCGGTTTGTCGCCGCCGACATCCAGGGTCCGCACCACCAGATTGCGCTTCGGCCCCAGGGCCCGGGCGATGGCGCTGTAGGTCGCGGCCTGTTCCTCGTGGCTCGGGGCGACGCCGCGGTCCTGATAAAGAAATTCCGAACGCAACAAGCCGACGCCCTCCCCGCCCAGGTCCATGGCCTGCTCGGCCTCGGCCAGCGAGGCGACGTTGGCCGTCACCTCGAAGTGATGGCCGTCGCGGGTCACCGCGGCCTGGGCCGACTGCTCCAGCTCCTGGCGCTGGCGCTGCTGTTGCTGCTGACGTCGTGCCTGCAACTGCGCGATCACCGCCGGCGCAGGCTCCAGGTGCAATTCGCCCTGGTCGGCATCCAGCAGCACCGGTGTGCCGCTGGCCAACGCCAGCACCTGTACCGGCAGGCCGCAGATCGCCGGCAACCCCAGGGCCCGGGCCAGAATCGCCACATGGCTGGTGGCCCCGCCGCCGACCGTGGCGAACCCCAGCACCTTGTGGATATCGAGGCTGGCGGTCTGGGACGGGGTGAGCTGCTCGGCAATCAGGATCGCCTGCTCCGGCAGGGCCCAGGCGCTGTCCTGCACACCCAGCAGCAACTTGAGCACCCGCTGGCCGACATCCATCAGGTCCAGGGCGCGCTCGGCCAGCAACGGACTGCCTGACCCCTTGAACAGCTCGGCGGTGGCTTCGGTGGCGCGGTTCCAGGCGAATGCCGCGCTTTTGCCGTCGCTGATCAGGGCCTGGGCCTGCTCCAGCAGGCTCGGGTCTTCCAGCAGTTCCTGGTGAGCCTTGAAGATCTCGCCCTGGGCTGCACTGGCGGCCTTGTCCCGCAGGACTTGCAGGGCCGCGTTGGCCTGCGCCAGCGCCCGTTCCAGCTGCCCGCGCTGCGCGGCCTGATCGCTGGCGAACTCGACGACCTCAAGCTTCTGCTCGGCCACCTGCACCACTTGCCCGAAGGCCGAGCCCGTCGAGGCGCAGACGCCCCGCAGCAACTTGCCCGCTGGCGCCGCAACCGCCGCCAGCGGCTCGGCGGCGATCGCCGCCGTCACCGCCTCGCCACAACCACTCGCCAGCAATTCGGCCAGGGTCTTGATCGCCCTCTCGGCATCCTCGCCCGCCGCGCTGACTTGCAGGGCATCGCCCTGCGCGGTCTGCAACGCCATGATCGCCACCAGGGACTTGGCGTTGGCGCTGGCCTGCTGCTTGTGCAGGCAGATGCTCGCCTTGAAGCCCTTGGCCGCCTGGGCGAACACCGCCGCCGGGCGCGCATGCAGGCCATTGGGGTTGGGCAGCGTCACCGGTTTGGAAAACCGCGCCTCGCCCTCTTCCTCGGGCTCCGCGCTTGGCGCAAGCGCGCCCAGGCTCAGCTGCAACAACGGCTGGCCGCTGTCCACCAACGCACTGTCCCCTGTCAGCCAGGTGAACGGCTCGCCGCTGACCACCAGCATCAGTGTCAGCAGGCTGCGGGCATGCACGGCGATGTAGTCGGCATCGAACTCGATCAGCGGTTGCCCGGCCTCGACCCGCTGGCCCTCCTCCACCAGGCGGCTGAAGCCCTTGCCCGCCAGGTTCACCGTGTCCAGGCCGATGTGCATCAGCACCTGCACCCCGTTGTCGTCGGTGATGCTCACCGCATGGCCACTGTCCTGCACATTGCTGACCACACCGGCCAGCGGCGCGCGCAGGGTCTGCGAGGTCGGGTCGATGCACAGGCCGTCACCAATGACCCGGCTGCTGAACACCGGGTCCGGCACTTGCTCCAGGGGCATCAGCAGCCCGGACAGCGGCGCGAGCAGTTGCAATTGTTGGGTTGTAGCCATGACTTCACCTGCTGTTTGTTCTTGTAAGTGCCGATGGAGCGCGAGCCCCGACAGCATCGCTTATTTCCACCAGTACTCGACTTGCAATCCGACGTTCGCGCCATGCCTGGCGGTGCCGAAGGCGCCGGTATCGGACAGCGCCGACCCCGTCGCCAGCTCATTGGCCGCGCGCTTGGCGGCCTGGTTCCAACTGGCATAGGTGTAGTACAGACGCACCTCGGGGCGCGCCCAGAATTCCGGGCCCTTGGGCGACCAGGTCGGGGCGAAGGTGAACTTGCTGAGCTTGCGCGTGCCGCCGGGGGCCTCGACCTGATCGTGGCCCAGCTCGGTGACCAGCTTGAACTGATCGCTTATCGCATAGGCCGGGCGGATGCCCAGGGAGATCCAGTTCTGGTCGTTGCCGTCGGGGCGGATGTCTTTCTGATAGATCGCCTCGACCTGCCCGCCAAACCGCGGGGTCAATTGCCAGTCGAAGAACTCCACCAGGCGGTAGCTCTTGTTGCTGTCGTCCAGTTGCACATTGCCGGTGTAACCCAGCCCGGTGCCCGGGCCTTCGCCGTACTGCAACGCCAGCTTGTTCTTGCCGCCGAGGAAGTCCTTTTGCACATGCTGGGCGGTGATCGCCCAGCCCCGATGGGCGTCGCGACTGTCGGGCTTGTCGATGTAGCTCAGGCCCAGTTCCAGCTCGCCGCCGGGGTTGGTCTTGAAACCGGCGACGTTGAAGTCGTGCCGGTTGATGTAGTCCTTCTGGTACAGGTTGTCCTTGCGCGAGAAGGCATAGCTGTATTTCAGGTCGCCGATCAGCACGTCCTCGATACCGCCGCCAGTGGCGCTCTGGTTCCAGTAGTAGAAGTCGGAGATATGGATGTCGTTGCGCTTGTAGTAACGCCGGCCGGCCCACAGCGAGCCGCCATTGAGGCTGGGCATGTTCGACCATTGGGCATACATCTGCGGCATGCGCGCCGAGCCGTTGTCGCCCTGGAAGGTCAGGCTGCGGTCGTACTGGTTATACAGCGACGCCATGGCATCGACACTGAGCACCGAGCCGTCGTCCAGGGTGTACAGGTCCTGGCGCAGCTCCAGCTCGGCGTACTGTTCGCATTCGTTGCCCAGGCGGTATTTGGACTGGGCGCCGGGCAGTTGGAAACAGGATTGCGAGCTGCTGTTGACCGAGGTCCCGAGGCCGCTACGCAAGTAACCGGCGAACTCCAGGGCCTGGGCCGGGAACGGCAAGGCCAGGCAGACGCAAGAGGCTGCGAGACCGCGATTTATTGTTGTTTTCATAAGCCACCCCATTATTTTTATTCTGTGTGTGCCCCGCAGGCGCCGCCCTACCGGCGAGCGAAAGCTCGCGGTGTACCGGGCACGCCGCGCTCATGCGGGGAAGGTTGTCAGCGGTCGATCAGGTGCAGGACAAAGGACTCGTAAGGCCGCAGGAACAGCTGGCAACTGCGGGTTTGATGGTCTGCGTAGTTACTGATGACCAGGCGCTGCTCCATGCGCTCGGTCATCACTCCCTCCGGCAACTGCACTTCACAGGCGCTGCCGTAGAAATTGTTCACCACCAGTAGGCGCTCGCCCTGGCCCTCGCGCAGATAGGCCCAGACCTGCGGGTGCTCGGCCAGCAGCTGGCGATATTCGCCGTCCTGGATCAGCGGCTCGCGACGGCGCAGGGCAATCAGCTGGCGATAGTGGTGCAACACCGAATCCGGGTCTTCGAACTGCTGCTCGACATTGATTTGCGCGGCATTGGCCGGCACACCGATCCAGGGCTCGATGCTGCTGAAACCGGCATGGGCCTCGGTATTCCATTGCATCGGCGTGCGCCCGTTGTCCCGGGACTTCTGCATGATCGCCGCCATGTTGTCCGCCTCGCTGTCGCCGGCTTCGCGCTTGAGGCGGTAGATGTTCAGGGTCTCGACATCGCGGTATTGGTCGATGTGGGTAAAACCGGGGTTGGTCATGCCCAGCTCTTCGCCCTGGTACACGAACGGTGTGCCCTGGAGAAAGTGCAGCGCAGTGGCGAGCATCTTCGCCGAGACCACCCGGTACTCGCCGTCGTCGCCGAAACGCGACACCACCCGTGGCTGGTCGTGGTTACACCAGAACAGCGCGTTCCAGCCGCCACCGGCCTGCATGCCGCTCTGCCACTCGGAGAGGATGCGCTTGAGTTGGAGGAAGTCGAAATCGGCGCGGATCCACTTCTGCAGGTTCGGGTAATCGACCTTCAGGTGGTGGAAGTTGAAGGTCATCGACAGCTCTTTCGACTCGGGCTGCGAGTAACGAATGCAGTGCTCGAGGCTGGTGGAAGACATCTCGCCGACGTTGATCAGGTCAAAGCCCTCGAAGACCTCGCGATGCATCTGCTGCAGGTACGGGTGCACGTTCGGGCCGTCGGTATAGAAGCGCCGGCCATCGCTGGCGTCTTCCGGGAAATCCGCCGGTTTGGAGATCAGGTTGATCACATCCAGGCGGAAGCCGCCCACGCCCTTGTCGCGCCAGAAACGCATCATCTTGAACACTTCGGCGCGCACCTGGGGGTTGTCCCAGTTGAGGTCCGCCTGGGTATGGTCGAACAGGTGCAGGTAGTACTGGCCGGTCTGCGCTTCGTATTCCCAGGCGGAACCGCCGAACTTGGACTCCCAGTTGTTCGGCTGGTCGCGCCAGATGTAGAAGTCGCGATACGGGTTGTCGAGGCTGCTGCGCGCCTGCTGGAACCACTCGTGCTCGATGGAGGTGTGGTTGACCACGATGTCCAGCATCAGCTTGATGCCGCGCTTGCCGGCCTCGGCGATCAGCAACTCGCAATCGGCCATGGTCCCGTAGCTCGGGTCGATGGCGTAGTAGTCGCTGATGTCGTAGCCGTTGTCGCGCTGGGGCGAGCGCAGGAACGGGGTGAGCCACAGGCAATCGACACCCAGCCAGTGCAGGTAGTCGAGCTTGTCGACCACCCCCAGCAGGTCGCCGGTGGCCTGGCCGCTGTGGCTGTAGAAACTCTTCGGGTAGATCTGGTAGATCACCGAACGCTGCCAGTCTTGCATGGCGGGCTCCTTCAATGGGTTGGGTACAGGCCTTGAGGGCCTCATCGCGAGCAAGCTCGCTCCTACAGAGGAATATGCGGTCATGTAGGAGCGAGCTTGCTCGCGATGCGATTTATCAAGCGACGCGATACCCCGGCCGGATGATCTTCATGCTCAAGCCGCAGGTCAGCACGAACGGCACCACCAGGGCGACGACCATGCCGACCACGAACATCGGGATGTACTGGGGAATGATCGAGATGAATCCCGGCAGCCCACCGACGCCGATGGCCGAGGCCTGGACCTTGTTCAGCGAGAGGAAAATGCAGCCCAGCGCCGAGCCGATCAGCGCGGCGTAGAACGGGAACTTGTAGCGCAGGTTGACCCCGAACATGGCAGGTTCCGTGATGCCGAAATAGGCGGAGATCGCCGAGGTCGAGGCCATGCTGCGGTCCCGCGCGTTGCGGCTCATGCTGAACACCGCCAGTGCCGCGCTGCCCTGGGCCAGGTTGGACATGACGATCATCGGCCAGATGAAGGTGCCGCCCTGGGTCGAGATCAGTTGCAGGTCCACGGCGAGGAACATGTGGTGCATGCCGGTGATCACCAGCGGCGCGTAGAGCAGGCCGAAAATCGCCCCGCCGACCATTGGCGCCAGTTCGAACAGGGTGACCACGCCTTCGGTGATCAGGATCCCCAGGTGCCGGGTCACCGGGCCGATCACCGCCAGTGCCAGCACGCCGGTGACCACGATGGTGGTGATGGGCACGACCAGCAGGGTGATCGCATTCGGCACCCGCGCCCGCAGCCATTTCTCGATGACGCTCATGACATAGGCCGCGAGCAGGATCGGCAGGATCTGCCCCTGGTAGCCGACCTTCTCGATCTGGAACAGGCCGACGATGTCGAAGTACGGCAGGCTCTGGCCCTCCAGCCCGGCCACGGCCTTGCCGTAGTTCCAGGCATTGAGCAGGTCGGGGTGCACCAGCATCAGGCCCAGCACGATGCCGAGGATTTCGCTGCCGCCAAAGCGCTTGGCCGCCGACCAGCCCACCAAGGCCGGCAGGAATACGAAGGAGGTGTTGGCCATCAGGTTGATCAGGCTCCACACGCCATCCAGGGTCGGATAGGCCTCGAGCAGGGTCCGGCCTTCGATGAACATGCCCTTGGCGCCGATCAGGTTGTTCACCCCCATCAGCAGGCCGGCAATGATCAGCGCCGGCAGGATCGGCATGAAGACATCGGAAAACACTCGCACCAGACGCTGCATGGCGTTGGTCTTGTCGGCACCTTTCTGCTTGACGTCGGCGATGGTGGAAGCGGCCAGCCCGGTGAGTTGGCGCAACGCGGCATAGACCTTTTCGACCTCGCCGGGGCCAATGACCACCTGGAACAGGCCACCGGTGAAAAACGAGCCCTTGACCAGATCGATCTGGTTCAGCGTCGCGCTGTCCACCCGGCTCGGGTCCTTGAGCGCCAGGCGCAGGCGGGTGACGCAATGCGCGGCTTGTTCGAGGTTGTCGGCGCCACCGAGGCTGTGCAGCAACTCGCTGGCGATCGTGGAGTAATCATGGCTCATGCTTGTTCTTCCGCTTTGGTTTTTTGTTATTGGCAGCACGCCGAAGCGAAAAATACTCGTCTGTACGAGTTAAAGCAACAACTCGTACAGACGAGTTTGCCGGCATCGCTCCGAAACCCGGGTCGCAGGGAGTTTCTGCTGCGCAAAAACGGCTCTAGATCCACACTCTCCGGCAGAGCGCGCCATGCGCGACAGAAAATTCTTAAACTGCTGTAAGGTGTTTCATTGCCATTTCGACACCCGCAGTCAGGCGTTCGACCCACTCGCCTCAAATAGACAAATCCGCTCACGGCCCTTAAGGTTCCCGCCTTGAGCGCAGACGGCACAGAGCCATCCCATGAGTAAATACAACCAGATCTACAGCGATCTGCTTGCCAGCATCACCACCGAGCGCTTGGAACGCGGCGCCCGTCTGCCTTCCGAAACCGAGTTGATGGACAGCTACCAGGCCAGCCGCGGCACTGTGCGAAAGGCCATCGAGCAGCTGCAGGAGCGCGGCTTCGCCCAGAAGATCCATGGCAAGGGCACTTTTGTGCTGTCGCCGCACCCGATCGAGTTCCAGCTGGGCGGCATTGTCAGCTTCCAGGAAACCTATCCGCGCCTGGGCAACGACGTCAGTACCGAGGTGGTGGAGTTCACTCAGTTCCCCCTCGAAGGCGCGTTGCGCGAACACCTGCAGGCCGAGGAAGGCAGCCTGATTACCCGCATCAAGCGGGTGCGGCGTATCGATGGCAAACGGGTGATTCTCGACATCAACCACTTCGTCGCCGAGTTGATCCCGGGGCTGGACCGGCAGATTGCCGAGCACTCGATCTACGCCTACATCGAACAGACCCTGCAATTGCAGATCAGCTACGCCCAGCGGACCATCGAGGCCACCCCGCGCACCCGGGATGACCAGCAGCACCTGGACCTGGAGGGCCAGAGCCACGTGATAGTGGTCAGCAACCAGACCTTCCTGCAGGACGGCCGGCAGTTCGAGTACACCGAATCACGCCATACCCTGGACAAGTTCTACTTCTCGGACGTCGCCCGACGCTGACCACCGCGGCAGGCCCGCTCAACCCAGCAGCGCCACCAGTTCGGCGCTCGGGGTGCCGACCCGCCGGGCCTCCTTGGCGACGTTCACGGATTGCGCGACCCGCGCCACCTCTATCACCGGATGCTGCAACTGGTAACCGCCCCGGGCCTCCAGCCAGCTCAGCACTTCCGCCAGATGCCAGAGCGAGGCACTGCCCTCGTGGATCGCCAGGGGGAAACTGCCGGCATGGTTGAGCATCAACTTGCGCATGTTCTGCCGGGAGACCCCGACGATGTCGGCAATCTCGCTCAGGCCGACGAAATCCGGGCTCGCCTCTACCAGCCGCGCATCCGGAATGATCCGCTTGATATCGCCCAGGGCACTGAGCAGCGCCGCCTCACCGCTTTCGGCCTCGCGGCTGAACTCCAGTGCCAGGCGCCCCGCCAGCCCGGTACCGACCAGCGCATCGGTACAGCCCCCCGCGCCAAGGCGCTCCACCAGCACGTCCGGGTCGCAGTCGTGGGCGGGCAGCAGGTAGTTGAGGGTAAACAGGTATTCCATGGTCATGACTCCCGACGAGGTTGCGGGACTTTCCCGCCGCGCAGCTGATTCAGCGTGCAGTTGTCGATTACCCGGCACAGCGCCCGAGCATGCTGGAGGGGATTTTTTGGCGTGCTCCACACACTGGTAATGCAGAACTCGCCGCAACGACACACCTCGCTGTTGTAAGGGCAGTAGATCTTGCCCCAGGCATGGCTACCGCCGACTTCGACGCGCCAGCCCTGCCATTCGGCGTAACGCAGCGCCATTTCAATGTCTTTCTTGGGATGAGGTGTGCGAGCCATCCATGGCCTCCAGTCTCGTCAACAATGAACTGGTTGTCAACCGACAACCACAAATATTCTGAACACCTGCGCCGGAGTCGCCAGAGGCCGCCGCTGGGAGAGTTCGATGAATGTCTGTCAAGGGTACACAGGCCAGGCGGGCGATGATGTGCCCATGTCTTTCCTGGTATTGCGGGAGGGCTGGAAAACGGGCTTTTTAAAGACCCTGAAACACAAATGGCGATCGACACCCGAAGGTCTCGATCGCCATTGCTGTTGCCTGAACGATCAGCTGCCGATCACTCGGCCGGGATCATTCCCACTCGATGGTGGCTGGCGGCTTGCTCGACACGTCGTAGGTGACGCGGGAGATGCCTTCGATCTCGTTGATGATCCGGCCGCTGACGGTTTCCAGCAGCTCGTAAGGCAGGTGCGCCCAACGCGCGGTCATGAAGTCGATGGTTTCCACGGCACGCAGGGCCACGACCCAGGCGTAACGACGGCCGTCACCGACCACGCCCACCGATTTCACCGGCTGGAACACCACGAACGCCTGGCTGACCTTGTGGTACCAGTCGGCCTTGCGCAGCTCTTCGATGAAGATGTGGTCGGCGCGACGCAGCAGGTCGGCGTATTCCTTCTTCACTTCGCCAAGGATGCGCACGCCCAGGCCCGGGCCCGGGAACGGGTGACGGTAGACCATGTCGTACGGCAGGCCCAGCTCCAGGCCCAGACGACGGACTTCGTCCTTGAACAATTCGCGCAGTGGCTCGACCAGCTTGAGGTTCATTTCTTCCGGCAGGCCGCCCACGTTGTGGTGCGACTTGATCACGTGGGCCTTGCCGCTCTTGGCGCCAGCCGACTCGATCACGTCCGGGTAGATGGTGCCCTGGGCCAGGAACTTGATGTTGTCCAGCTTGCAGGATTCGGCATCGAACACGTCGATGAAGGTACGGCCGATGATCTTGCGCTTCTTCTCCGGGTCGGCTTCGCCGGCCAGGTTGTTGAGGAACTGCTCCTCGGCGTTGGCGCGGATCACCTTGACGCCCATGTTCTCGGCGAACATGGCCATCACTTGCTCGCCTTCGTGCAGGCGCAGCAGGCCGTTGTCGACGAAAACGCAGGTCAGCTGGTCGCCGATGGCCTTGTGCAGCAGGGCCGCGACCACCGAGGAGTCGACGCCGCCGGACAGGCCCAGCAGCACGTTGTCGGTGCCGACCTGGGCACGCACCTGGGCGATGGCGTCTTCAGCGATTTTCGATGGGGTCCACAGGGCTTCGCAGCCGCAGATGTCGAGGATGAAGCGCGACAGGATGCGACCGCCCTGCTTGGTGTGGGTCACCTCCGGGTGGAACTGCACGCCGTAGTAACGCAGGTCGTCGTTGAACATGCCGGCGATCGGGCAGCTCGGGGTGCTGGCCAGGATGTGGAAGTCTTGCGGCATCTTGGTGACCTTGTCACCGTGGCTCATCCATACGTCGAGGCCGAACAGGCCGTCGGCGTCGACGTGGTCTTCGATGCCGTCCAGCAGGCGGCTCTTGCCGACCACATCGACGCGGGCATAACCGAATTCACGCAGTTCGGAACCCTCGACCTTGCCGCCCATTTGCTCGGCCATGGTCTGCATGCCGTAGCAGATACCGAAGACCGGCACACCCAGGTCGAACACCGCTTGCGGGCAACGCGGGCTGTTGGCTTCGTGCACGGACTCGGGGCCGCCGGCGAGAATGACGCCTTTGGGAGCGAATTCGCGAATCGCTTCGTCATCCATGTCGAACGGATGCAGTTCGCAGTACACGCCGATTTCACGCACGCGACGGGCGATCAATTGGGTGTACTGAGAACCGAAATCGAGGATCAGGATGCGGTGGGCGTGAATGTCGAGGGCCATGATTCAGTCTCGTCTAGGTAATTCGAAAACAGTCGTGATTCAGAAACGACTCGGGGCTGAATAAAACAGCCCCGGTCATTTAACGTTTTGCTTGAAGCATCAACCTACGCGGTAGTTTGGCGCTTCCTTGGTGATCTGCACGTCATGGACGTGGGATTCAGCCATGCCGGCGCCAGTGATGCGTACGAACTCTGGCTTGGTGCGCATTTCTTCGATGTTGGCGCTACCGGTGTAGCCCATGGAAGAACGCAGGCCACCCATCAGCTGATGGATGATGGCGGTCAAGGTGCCCTTGTAGGGAACACGGCCTTCGATGCCTTCCGGAACCAGCTTCTCGGCACCCGCGGAGGAGTCCTGGAAGTAACGGTCGGAAGAGCCCTGGGCCTGGGACATGGCACCCAGCGAACCCATGCCGCGGTAAGCCTTGTAGGAGCGCCCCTGGAACAGTTCGATTTCGCCTGGCGCCTCTTCGGTACCGGCGAACATCGAGCCCATCATCACGCAGGAAGCACCGGCGACGATGGCCTTGGACAGGTCACCGGAGAAGCGGATGCCGCCGTCGGCGATCAATGGAACGCCGGTGCCTTCAAGGGCCGCGGCGACATTGGCGATGGCGCTGATTTGCGGTACGCCGACACCGGCGACGATACGGGTGGTGCAGATCGAGCCAGGGCCGATACCGACCTTGACCGCGTCGGCGCCCGCTGCGGCCAGGGCCTTGGCTGCTGCACCGGTGGCGATGTTGCCGCCGATTACCTGCACTTGCGGGTAGTTTTCCTTGACCCAGCGAACGCGGTCGATCACACCTTTGGAGTGACCGTGGGCAGTGTCGACCACCACCACGTCCACGCCGGCGTTGACCAGGGCGGCAACGCGGTCACCGGTGTCTTTACCGGTACCGACGGCAGCACCTACGCGCAGACGACCTTGATCGTCCTTGCTGGCCAGCG
This sequence comes from Pseudomonas sp. GM17, assembly GCF_000282175.2. Taxonomy (NCBI): domain Bacteria; kingdom Pseudomonadati; phylum Pseudomonadota; class Gammaproteobacteria; order Pseudomonadales; family Pseudomonadaceae; genus Pseudomonas; species Pseudomonas sp. GM17. The sequence goes on from NZ_CP124732.1 coordinate 6,123,835, forward strand.
GGTAAGCCTTGGCTTTTTCGATGTCGTTGACGGTCATCATGCCTTTGAGGGCGAACTTGTCGTCGACGATCAGCACGCGCTCGATGCGGTGCTTGTGCAGCAGCTCGCGCACGTCGTTCTTGTCGGCGCCTTCCTTGACCGTGACCAGGCGCTCTTTAGGCGTCATCACTTCACGGACACTGGCGTCCAGGCGGTTTTCGAAACGCACGTCACGGGAAGTGACGATGCCGACCAGGTCGCCATCGTGCAGTACCGGAACGCCGGAAATATTGTGCATGCGGGTCAGTTCGAACAGGTCGCGCACCGTGGCGTCAGCCTCGATGGTGATCGGGTCTTTGACGACGCCGGCTTCGAACTTCTTGACCTTGCGGACTTCGGCAGCTTGCTGCTCGATGGTCATGTTCTTGTGGATGATGCCGATGCCACCTTCCTGAGCCATGGCGATTGCCAGACGGGCTTCAGTGACGGTGTCCATTGCGGCGGAAACCAGTGGAATATTCAGCTCGATGCCACGGGTAAGACGGGTCTTGAGACTGACTTCGTTAGGAAGCACCTCGGAATAACCAGGCACTAGGAGAATGTCGTCGAAGGTCAGAGCTTCTTGGCTGATACGCAGCATCGCGGGGGCTCCCGAGCGGGAAAATGGAAGCGCGCCATTATACTCAGACACCTACCCGGGCTCAATGTAAAAGTCTGTCTATTATCAACGGGGTGATGGATGGGGAATTTGCCAGAACACAGCATCTGTTTCGCGAGCAGACATGGCACCTGCCGATGATGAATTCACCACCCGGAACCGGCTGCCGAAATCCCCTTACAACTCCACCTTCACCCAGCTCACCGGCTGATCCAGCCATTCGGCGAACTCGTCGAGAAAACTCTGCTTGAACCCGGCTTCGGCCCAGTTGTTGAAGATGAAGCCGAGGTTGGAAAACCCGCACTCCTGCAAGAACAGAAAGCCATTGATGTCATCTTCATGCCCGCACTCGGGGCAGGTGAAGTTATCGGTGCGCCCGGGCATCCAGTCCTCCAGGCTCTCGAACAGCGCCTCCCCCACTTCCTGGCGGCATTCGGCGCAACCCGCTTCCTCGAGAAACCCCTTGGCCGGGGTATAGATGCAGCGCTTGGTAATGATTTCCAGGCCGTTGACCGGTTCACCGAAGGGCAAGGCCTCCGGGTGCAGCACCACATCCCGCGCGCCAGGGGCGATCGCATGCGCCATACGATTGCCGGTACGGCCACAGGTGCTCAAGGCTTCCTCGACGATGTTCTTGCGCACCAACCAACGCACGATCGCCCGGGCGCGGGGTTCGTGAACCGGCATGGTGGAGATTTTCGGGACGATGATGCTTTGCGAGTTCATGGATGGGGCCTGAAGCGTCTGAAGGGAAGTCTGCGTCGCCTGCTCGAACAGTACCGCCAGCAAACCGACACCTACCAATAAGTGTAGAAGTCAGCGTGCCTGGCAAATCCGAGGGCCCGCAGCTTAATCCCTGAACCCCACAGGTCAAGTGCTCAGGTAACGACCGATCAGGGCCATGCCGCTGGCCAGCACCAGCCAAGTCACCAGCCGGACGAACGCCTCGCGGGACAATCTCATGGTCAGCCGCCGGCCAATCCACAGGCCCAGGGCCATGGCCGGCAACAAGCACAGCGCCAGCACCAATAAAGGCAGTTGCGCATAAACGCCGGCAATGGCGAACAGGCTCAGGCGCACCACCGTGCTGCAACTGATCAATGCACTCTGGGTGGCCCGCGCCGCATCCTTGGGCAGGCGGCTGTTCAGATAGATCGCATATAAAAAGCCGCCGCTGCCGAACAGCGCGCCGAACGTTCCACCCACGGTCCCCATGGGAATCGCCCAGCCCGCCGCCAGCGCCTTGGGCCTTGCCTTGACCCAAAGGCTGTACGCCGCATAAGCGCTGATAAACAGCCCCATCAACAGCAGCAACACATCGGACTTGAGGTTGAGCAGGAAGATCACCCCCAGGGTGCAGCCCAGCGCCATGCACGGCAGCAGGCGCAGCAGCTCGGAGCGATCGACATCCCGCCGCGACGGCAGGAGATTGCCGAAGGCCGCGACAAAATCCAGCAGCACCAGCAGTGGGACTATCTTCGACAGCGGCATGAACAGGATCAGCACCGGCCCCGCCACCAGCGCCGTGCCGAACCCGGCGATGCCAAACACGATATAGGCCAGGGCGATCCCCAGACCGATCGCCAACCAGCCACTCGTCCCCCACGACCACTGCCCCAACAACTCGACCATGCTCATCGACTCGCCTTCCTTCTTTAATCAAGGAATGACTTTAGCCAGCCACAAGCCTTGCGACTAATATCATCAAAGCCATCCACCCATCTCAAAAAGGCATGACGCGTGATTTCAACCCGCCAACTGCGCTACTTCGTGGAAATCGCCAACAGCGGCAGTTTCAGCGCCGCCGCCGAACGCCTGTTCATTGCCCAGTCCGCCCTCAGCCGGCAGATCAGGGAACTGGAAACCCACCTCAAGACGCCATTGTTCGAGCGCACCGCGCGCCTGCCCAGGCTGACGGCGGCGGGCGAGGCGTTCTACCCGCGCGCCCGCAACCTGCTCGATGAGCTGAACAAGGCCAGCGAACTGGCGACCCAGGTCGGCCATGGGCAACTGGGAACATTGCGCCTGAGCCACTCCAGCACCGTGTCCATGAGCGGCCGCCTGCTGCGGGCCATCAGCGGTTACCTGGAGCAGTGCCCGGGGGCCTCGATGGACATCGCCACCCTGTCTTCCGAAGCGCAGTTGGAAGAAGTCGCCGAAGGCCGGCTGGATATCGGCCTGCTGCGACTGCCGGTACTGCGCCAGCGCGAGGGCGTGCGGATCACGCCACTGTTCAGCGAACGCCTGCTGCTGGCCGTGCCGCCGGGCCACCCTTTGGCAGCAGATCCTCCCAAGCAGAGCGTGGATCTGGCGCAACTGCGCGACGAAGCCTTTATCTCCATTCCCCATCCGCAGCGTGGCGGCCTGAGTTACCTGTCGGCCGAGCTGTGCATGCGCCAGGGCTTTTTCCCCAAGGCGGCGCGGGTGCTGTCGCGCAAGACCACGCAGCTGCAACTGATCCAGGCTGGATTCGGCATCGCCCTGCTGCCCGAGTCGATGCGTGACAGCGCGCCCGCCAGCCTGCACTTCCTGCCCTTGGCGGACCCGGCCTGCCAGAGCACGGTCGCCCTCGCCTGTCGGCAAGATCCGACACCCTTGGTCAAGCAGTTCATCGAACACTTCCACAACGCTCTCACGCCTTAACCGCCGAAGGCGTATTCGAGGCCGGCAAAGGCATCGTCTCCTTTTGTTTCGATCCATGGAGATTGTTTGCCGAATGCCTTTAAACTGCGCCCCATGATTAAAGATCCCTTTGCAAGACTCGGCCTGGACCGCGAAGTCCTGACCGTCAGCCAGCTCAACGGCCGTGCGCGGGTGTTGCTGGAAGACGTGTTCAGCAACATCTGGGTCGAAGGCGAAATTTCCAACCTCGCCCGCCCGGCGTCCGGCCATGTGTATTTCACCCTCAAGGACAGCGGTGCCCAGGTGCGCTGCGCGCTGTTTCGGCAAAATGCCGCGCGGGTGCGCCAGGCACTGAAGGACGGCCTGGCGGTCAAGGTGCGCGGCAAGGTCTCGCTGTTCGAAGGCCGCGGCGACTACCAGCTGATCCTCGATACGGTCGAACCGGCCGGCGACGGGGCCCTGCGCCTGGCCTTCGATGCGCTGAAGGAAAAGCTCAGCGCCGAAGGCCTGTTCAGCAGCGAACGCAAAGTGCCGCTGCCCGCCCATCCGCAGCGCATCGGCATTATCAGTTCGCCGACCGGCGCGGTGATTCGCGACATCATCAGCGTGTTCCGGCGCCGAGCGCCACAGGTGGCCCTGACCCTGATCCCTACCGCCGTACAAGGCCGCGAGGCGACCGCGCAGATCGTCCGCGCCCTGAAAATGGCCGATGCCCGGGGCTTCGACGCGCTGATCCTGGCCCGTGGCGGCGGCTCCCTGGAAGACCTCTGGTGCTTCAACGAAGAAGCTGTGGCCCGGGCGGTGGATGCCTGTGTCACGCCGATCGTCAGCGCCGTGGGTCATGAAACCGACGTATCGATCAGCGACTTCGTCGCCGACGTGCGCGCACCAACGCCCTCGGCGGCCGCCGAACTGCTCGCGCCGGACTCCAGCGACCTGCAACACCGGGTCGAAAGCCTGCATCGACGCCTGGTGATGCGCATGCGCGATCGGTTGCTGCGTGATCGCCTGCGCCTGGAAGGCATGGCCCGGCGCCTGCGTCACCCAGGTGAGCGCCTGCGCCAGCAAGCGCAGCGCCTGGATGACCTGGACATGCGTATGCGCCGGGCGTTCGAGCGCAGCCTCAATATCCGCCGCGAGCGCCTGATTCGCCTGGAAACCCGGCTCGCCGGCCAACACCCCGGGCGTCAACTGGCGCTGCTGCGGCAACGCCTCGACAGCCTGGCCGAACGCCTGCCACGGGCCATGCGCGAAGGTCTGAAATCCCGGCGCCTGCAACTACAAAGCCAGATGCAGACCCTGCATGTGGTCAGCCCGCTGGCCACCCTGGGCCGTGGCTACAGCATCCTGCTGGACGAACGTGGCCAGGCCATTCGCAGCGCCGCACAGACCCAGCCGGGCCAGCGCCTCAAAGCCCGGCTCGGCGAAGGCGAACTGCAGGTCCGGGTCGAGGACAATCACCTGACGCCTGTCACCCTTTCTTTACTGGATTGATCCATGCCGCGTTTTCTTAGCTCCTTGTTACTGCTGTGCCTGACCTTCAACGCCCACGCCGATAGCTACATCACGCGCCTGCTGAACAAACCGGTGCCCGGCGGCGTGGCGGTGATCGACCTGGGCAGCGCCGCCCAGGCGCCCAAGGCCAGCTACCAGGGAAAACCGCTGCTGGTAGTCAAGGAACAGAACAACTGGCTGGCGATTGTCGGCATCCCCCTGACCGTCAAACCCGGTACCCAGCAGATCAGTGCTGGCGGTCGCAGCCTGAACTTCAGTGTGGGCAGCAAGAAATACCCGGAACAGCACATCACGCTGAAGAACAAACGCCAGGTCAACCCCGATCCGGCCGACCTCAAGCGCATCGACGCCGAGTTGGCCGAGCAGGTCCGCGCCTACCGCAGTTTCAGCCCCAACACCCCGAGCAACCTGCTGCTGGACAAGCCGGTGAGCGGCCCGCTGTCGAGCAAGTTCGGCGTACGCCGCTTCTTCAACGGTGAGGAGCGCAATCCACACGCCGGGCTGGACTTCGCGGTACCTGCGGGGACTCCGATCAAGACGCCGGCGGCCGGCAAGGTGATCCTGATCGGCAATTACTTTTTCAACGGCAACACCGTATTCGTCGACCACGGCCAGGGCTTTATCAGCATGTTCTGCCATATGTCGAAGATCGACGTGAAGGTCGGCCAGCAACTGGCCCGCGGCGGGGTGGTCGGGAAAGTCGGCTCCACCGGGCGCGCCACCGGGCCGCACATGCACTGGAACGTCAGCCTGAACGACGCCCGGGTCGATCCGGCGATCTTTATCGGGGCCTTCCAGCCCTGAGCCGTGGCTCCCGCAGGGATTGCGCAGGTTCAAAACTCTGCGCAATAAGATCGAGCCAGCTATAAGCTCGACAGAATAAAATCTCGCGAAAAACCATTTTTAAGAGATTTATCTCAATTTTTTTCGACTGCTTGCCATCTTTCACCCCAGTGGTTAGGGTTGAGGGCATGAAAACCTCTCACACCCTCATTCAGCGCCGTCAACACCGAAGCCTCTGCCTCGTCAGCGCACGACTGCCAGGTTGAGTCGCGGTACCTCGTCCCCTGCTTCAAACAACACACCCATTGATTCACCGGCAGGCCGCCTCTTTTCGGCCCGGACAATAAGGATTTCCCCATGAGCATGCTCAAAGACCCTTCCTCGAAGTACCGCGCGTTCCCGACCATCAACTTGCCGGACCGCACCTGGCCGTCGAAGACCATCACCCGCGCGCCGATCTGGTGCAGCTCCGACCTGCGTGATGGCAACCAGTCGTTGATCGAGCCAATGGATGCGGTGAAGAAGCTGCGCTTCTGGAAAACCCTGGTCGCCGTCGGCGTGAAAGAAATCGAGGCCTCCTTCCCGGCCGCGTCGCAGACCGACTTCGACTTCGTGCGTACCCTGATCGAAGGCGGCCACATCCCGGACGACACCACCATCCAGGTGCTGACCCAGGCCCGTGAAGACCTGATCGCCCGCACTTTCGAATCGTTGCGCGGGGCGAAGAAAGCCATCGTCCACCTGTACAACGCCACCAGCCCGTCGTTCCGCCGCATTGTCTTCAACCAGGACAAGGAAGGCGTGAAAGAGATCGCGGTGAACGCCGCCAAGCTGTTCGTCAAATACGCTGCCCAGCAGCCGGAAACCCAATGGCAGTTCGAATACTCGCCAGAGACCTTCAGCGCCACTGAGCTGGAGTTTGCCAAGGAAGTCTGCGACGCAGTGATCGAGGTCTGGAACCCGACGCCAGCCAACAAGGTGATCCTCAACCTGCCGGCCACCGTCGAAGTCGCCACGCCGAACATCTATGCCGACCAGATCGAATGGTTCGGTCGCCACATCAACCGTCGTGACAGCGTGATCATCAGCCTGCACACCCACAACGACCGTGGTACCGGCGTAGCCGCCACCGAGCTGGGCTTGATGGCCGGCGCCGACCGCGTCGAAGGCTGCCTGTTCGGCAACGGCGAACGCACCGGCAACGTCGACCTGGTCACCGTAGCCCTGAACCTCTATACCCAGGGCATCGATCCGGAACTGGATTTCTCCGATATCGACGGCGTGCGCAAAGTGGTCGAAGAGTGCAACCAGATCCCGGTTCACCCGCGTCATCCGTATGTCGGCGACCTGGTTCACACCGCCTTCTCCGGCTCGCACCAGGACGCTATCCGCAAGGGCTTCGCCCAGCAGAAATCCGATGCGCTGTGGGAAGTGCCGTACTTGCCGATCGACCCGGCCGACATCGGTCGCAGCTACGAGGCGGTGATTCGCGTCAACAGCCAGTCGGGCAAAGGCGGTATCGCCTACCTGCTGGAACAGGAATACGGCATCAGCTTGCCACGCCGCATGCAGATCGAGTTCAGCCAGGTGGTACAGCGTGAAACCGATCGCCTGGGTCTGGAGATGACCGCCCAGCAGATCCACGCGCTGCTCCACAGCGAATACTTGCAGGCCAACACCCCGTACGCGCTGGTCAGCCATCGCCTGCAGGAAGAAAACGGCCACAGCGCCGTGGAAGTGGAGGTGTCCGGCAAGGGCCAGGGCGAGACCAATCTGCACTGGCGCGGCAAGGGCAATGGCGCCCTGGAAGCCCTGGTGGCCGGCTTGCCGGTTCCGGTGGAAATCATGGACTACAACGAGCATGCCATCGGCGCGGGCACCAACGCCAAGGCTGCCGCCTATATCGAACTGCGCGTGAACGGCGAACGCGCGGTGCACGGTGTGGGTATCGATGAAAACATCACCACCGCCAGCTTCAAGGCCCTGTTCAGCGCGCTGAACCGCTCCCTGAGCCAGCTGGACGCCAAAGCCGCCTGACGGTTTTACGGCCACAAAAAAGCCCCGGATGATCCGGGGCTTTTTTTGGCTGTGTATTTATTGCCCCGCTCAGGCGGTGGTATTGATCCGCGCCGTCAGCGCCTGGAGCAAGGCCGCCTGCAACACTTGCAGATTGTTGGCGGTGATCGCGATCTGCGCCTGCACCTCCAGGGCCTGTTGCGCCTTCTGCTCCTCGCTCGCCTGGCCCTTCTGCACCCCGGACAATTGCGACTGCTGCTCGGACAGGGTCTTTTCCGTCTGGTCGATCTGCTTCTGCAACTGCGCGACGATATCAGCGGTGGATGAGCTGAAGTCGGCCTTGGCACCGTACTCCTGCATGTCGACACTCACCGAGTCGATGTCATCGACAGCGCCCTTGTCCTGCACCTCGAGCGGGCTGGCCTGCTGCTCGGCGATGTTAAGCTTTTGCGGCGCGGCCCCCAGCGGGAATGGATTGATGCTCGCGGCACCGATAGTGGTCATGACAAATCTCCCTGAAAATCCTCTTACCCCTTAACGGCCCACCCCGACAGATCTTTAAGCCTGGGTGAACTCGAAGGTGTCAGCATCGAGGTAGGCTGGAAAGCGCGCGCGATAGGCCGCCAGGTCCGCGGCATTCAGGCAGACCTGGAATACTCCGTCGGCCTCACCGGCGCTGAGCAGGGTCTCGCCCTGGAAATCCAGCACCTGGCTATCCCCGGTGTAGGCAAACCCCTTGCCGTCGGTGCCGACCCGATTGACCGCCGCCACATAACACAGGTTTTCGATGGCCCTGGCCGGCAACAAACGGTTCCAGTGCTGACGCCGCGCCCCCGGCCAGTTGGCCGTGTACAGCAGCAAGTCGGTATCCCGGGCATCGCGGCTCCACACCGGAAAGCGCAGGTCGTAGCAGATCAGCGGCCTGACCCGCCACCCCTTGAGTTCGAATTGCACCTGACGCTCGCCTGGCGTGTAGTGATCGTGCTCGCCCGCCATGCGGAACAGATGGCGTTTATCGTAATGCCAGACCTCACCGTCAGGGCGAGCCCACAGCAGGCGGTTGCGGTGGCTGCCGTCGGCGGCCTGGATAATCACGCTGCCAGTGATGACCGCATCGAGCCTGGCGGCCTGGCTGCGCAGCCACTTGCTGGTCGGACCGTTTTCCGCCTCGGCGAGGGCTTCGGACTCCATGGAAAATCCGGTGGTGAACATTTCCGGCAGGATAATCAGGTCGGCGCCCCGGGCCTGTTCGAGCAACAGCTCGAAGTGCTCGAGATTGGCCTGGCGGTCGTGCCAGACCAGAGAGGTCTGGATCAGCGCCACATTCAGATTGGGCAAAGCACTCAGATCACGCATAGCTTCTCCGCTGCCTGACGCAGCGTCTCCTCACGTTTGGCAAAGCATAGCCTTACCAGACGCTGTCCTTGCGGTGGCTCGCGGTAGAACACCGACACCGGAATGGTCGCGACACCGTGCTCACGGGTCATCCAGATCGCCATCTCGACGTCATTCAGGTCCGGGCGGATCTGCGAGTAGTCCACCAGTTGGAAGTAAGTACCGGCCACCCGGGTAAAGCTGAATCGCGAAGGTGCCAGCAGGTCGCAGAACAGGTCGCGCTTGGCCTGATAGAAACCGGGTAGCTCTTCGACATGTTCCGGGTGTTCGGCCATGTAGTCCGCCAGAGCGTACTGCAAAGGGGTCACGCCGCAGAAGCTGACATATTGATGCACCTTGCGCAGCTCCGCACTCAGGGCCGGTGGTGCGACCACATAACCGGTTTTCCAACCGGTCACGTGATAGGTCTTGCCAAAGGAACTGACCACAAATGCCCGTTGGTACAGCTCCTCATGGGCCAGCACGCTGACGTGGGGGATGCCGTCGAATACCAGATGCTCGTACACCTCGTCGCTGACCAGGTAGATATCCCGATCGCGAATCAGCGCAGCCAGCTGGTCCAGTTCCGCATGGCTGATCAGCGCACCGCTGGGGTTGTGCGGGGCATTGAGAATGATCATCCGCGTACGCGGGCTCAGGGCCTCGCCAAGCTTCTGCCAATCGATGGCGAAATCGGTCAGGCCAAGCTGTACATGCACGCAACGGCCGCCGGCCAGCTCCACCGAAGGCTCATAGCTGTCGTAGCAAGGATCGAAGACGATCACTTCATCACCGGGCTGGATCACTGCCTGGATGGCGCAAAAGATCGCCTGGGTGGCGCCCGGAGTAATGGTTACCTCGGTGTCGGCATTCACCTGCACGCCATAACTGCGGGCGATCTTGGCCGCCACTTGCTGGCGCAAGGCCGGCAGACCGGTCATCGGTGCGTATTGGTTGTGGCCGCTGGCGATATGCCGGGCGACGGCATCGCGCAGGGCCTGTGGGCCATCGAAATCGGGAAAACCCTGGGACAGGTTCAGCGCGCCGGCTTCCACGGCGAGCTGTGACATTTGCGTGAAGATGGTGGTGCCGACATTCGGCAGCTTACTGGTGATCATGGGTGGTTCCCTGCTGAACACCCGGCTCTACGGCGGCTCGGGGAGGTCCCGAGAATAGCCCAAACCACAGGCATGAAAAAGGGCGCCAAAGGCGCCCTTTTTCCAAGGCAAATCCTGCAGGAGCCGGCTTGTCGGCGAAGCATTGAAGCGGGTCCGGGGCTTCGCCGGCAAGCCGGCTCCTACCAGGTGACTCAGCGCTTGTCTTTGCGCTTCTTCTCGGCCTTTTTGTGGTGTGTCATCAAACGACGCTTCTTGTTGACCTGACGGTCGGTGAGCGTGTTCTTGTTGCCTTCGTACGGGTTTTCGCCGCCCTTGAATTCGATGCGGATCGGCGTACCGACCAGCTTCAGAACACGCCGGTAGGTGTTTTCCAGGTAGCGCACATAGGACTTCGGCACCTTCTCCACCTGGTTGCCGTGGATCACGATCAGCGGCGGGTTGGCACCACCCAGGTGGGCATAACGCAGCTTGATGCGACGGTTGTTGACCATCGGTGGCGCGTGCTCGCTCACGGCGTCTTCGAGGATCTGCGTCAGGCGGCTGGTCGGCCAGCGGGTTACCGCGGACTTGAAGGAGTTCTGCACCGACTGGTAGAGGTTGCCCACGCCAGTGCCGTGCAACGCCGAAATGAAGTGGATGTCGGCGAAGTCGACGAAGAACAGCCGGCGCTCCAGCTCGGTCTTCACATAGTCACGCTCGCGCGGGTCCATGCCATCCCATTTGTTCAGGGCGATGACCAGGGCCCGGCCTGCTTCCAGGGCAAAGCCCAGCAGGTTCAGGTCGTGGTCCACCACGCCTTCGCGGGCGTCCATGACGAAGATCACCACGTTGGCGTCCTTGATCGCCTGCAGGGTCTTGACCACCGAGAATTTTTCAACTTCCTCGTGGATCTTGCCGCGCTTGCGCACACCGGCGGTGTCGATCAGCGTGTACTTCTCTTCGTTACGCTCGAAGGGAATGTAGATACTGTCCCGGGTGGTGCCCGGCTGGTCGTAGACGATGACCCGGTCTTCGCCGAGCATGCGGTTGACCAGGGTGGACTTGCCCACGTTCGGCCGACCAATGATGGCGATCTTGATCCCGTCTTTTTCGCTCGGGCCCGGAATGCGCTTGGCTTCCTCGCCTTCGGCTACGACTTCTTCCTCCCCCTCTTCCGGCTCGTCTGCGTCGTCTTTCGGGAACTCGCGCAGGGCGATTTCCAGCATCTGCGTGATACCACGACCGTGAGCACCGGCGATCGGGATCGCGTCGCCCATGCCCAGTGGGGCGAACTCGGCACGCGCCATGTCAGGGTCGATATTGTCGACCTTGTTGGCGATCACGTAAGAGGTCTTGTTACGTTTGCGCAGGTGCTCGCCGATCATCTGGTCGGCCGCGGTGAAACCGGCCTTGGCATCTACCAGGAACAGGACGACATCGGCTTCTTCGATGGCCAGCAGCGACTGCTCGGCCATCTTTTCGTCCATGCCATGCTCGTCACCGGAGATACCGCCGGTGTCGATCAGAATGTAGGTACGCCCTTGCCACTTGGCCTCACCGTATTGGCGATCACGGGTCAGACCGGACAGGTCGCCGACAATGGCGTCGCGAGTCCGAGTCAGGCGGTTGAACAAGGTGGACTTGCCGACGTTCGGTCGGCCCACCAGGGCGATTACGGGAACCATGCGGCTCTCCACTGCGTTAATTCAGAAAATACAAAAGCCGCTGCGAGGCAGCGGCTGGTGCTCGGGGCAGCACGTGACGTGCTGCGAACCTTGCCGGGGCAAGGCCGCTTGGGGATCAACCCCAAGCATAGTCAAACCATTACTTGATGGTCAGGGCTTCCAGTTTGCCGCTGTTGCCATACACATAAATCATGTTGCCCACTACCAGCGGACGCGCACGCAGACCATCGCTGTCGATACGCTCACGGCCAACGAAGCGACCGTCAACCTGGCTCAGCAGGTGCAGGTAACCTTCCAGGTCACCGACCGCCACGTAGCTGGAGAAGACTTCCGGGGCCGACAGTTGACGGCGGGCCAGCGAGTCGTTGCTCCACAGCGCAGTGGTGGAACGCTCGTCGATGCTTTCGACGGTGCCAGAGGACAGGCTCACATAGACGCTGCCGAAACCTTGAGCGACACCCGCATAGCTGGAAGCATCGCGCTGCCAGAGCGGACGACCGCTTTCCAGGTCCAGCGCCGCTACGCGACCCTGGTAGCTGGCGACATACAGGGTGCCGCCGGACAACAGCAGGCCACCGTCGATGTCGACCACGCGATCCAGCTCGGAACGACCTTGCGGAATAGCCACGCGCTGTTCCCACACCGGCACGCCGTTGCGGATATCCAGGGCCACCACTTTACCGGTCGACAGACCGGCGACCGCCAGGCGGTTGGTGGTGATTGGCGCACTGGTGCCACGCAGGGTCAGTACCGCCGGGGTGCTGTCGTAAACCCACATCTGGTTGCCGGTGGCGGCATCGAGGCCAATCACACGGTCATCCTGGGTCTGGACCACCACCACATCGCCATTGGTGGACGGCGGAGCCAGTACTTCACTGGTCACCCGCGCGCGCCACTTCTCTTCGCCGCTCGAAGCGTCCAGAGCGACCACTTCGCCCTTGAGGGTACCGATCATGACCAGGCCGTAACCCACGCCAACGGCACCGGACACAGGCAACTCCAGGTCCTGTTTCCATTTGACGTCGCCATTCATGCGATCCAGTGCCTCTACCACTCCAGTGACGTCGGCGGCGTAGATGGTGCTGCCGTCGATCGCCGGAACCAGCATGTTGTAGGTTTCGCCCTGGCCGTCACCGACCGAACGGCTCCACTGTTTCTGCAGGACCACTTCTTCTTTGAAGTCGACCAGTTCGGCAGGTGGCAATTCCTTCTTGCTGTTGCTGCTGCAACCCGCGGCCAGAACGGCCAGAGCCAGCAATGCTGCATGTTTCCAACGGATCACGTCACGCATCCCCTTTGGCCAGGTCGTCCAGCTTGATTTGTAGGCCACCGACCGCCGCTTCATCGGACAGCGCGGCCTTGGCTTTTTCATACGCAGCATGGGCTTCGTCGGTACGGCCCAATTGGACCAGCAGGTCGCCCTTGAGCTCTTCGCGAGTGGCCAGGAATGCCTTGTCGGCATCGCCTTCGAGCAGCTTCAGCGCTTCGTCAGCCTTGTTCTGCGCGGCCAGGACCTGGGCCAGGCGCTGACGGGCGATTTCGCCCAGCGTCGGGTTGGCCGGCTTGTCGGCGATGGCTTTGAGTTCGGTCGCTGCGTCGTCCAGCTTGCCGGTGTCGACCGCCACCTTGGCGACGAACAGGCTGCCGTATTGCGCGTAGGCAGTACCGCCGAACTCACTGTTGAGCTTGCCGGCCAGGTCTGCAACACGGGCTGCATCCGGCTTGCCGTCAGGCGTCAGCGTGGTCTCCAGCAATTGCTGATAGAGCATCGAGGCGCCTTGCGATTGATTGTTCTGATACTTGTGCCAGGCCTGCCAGCCGAACACGATGACCAGCGCCAACAGGCCGCCGGTGACCAGGGGCTTGCCGTTGCGCTGCCACCAGTCCTTCAAATCCGCCAGCTGTTCATCTTCGGTACTCGACACCCCAATACTCCTTATTCGCTAAATCGGCTGTTTGACAGCTTCAACCCTGCACGACGCAGGTGGCCAGGTGTGCAGCGAGCGCATCCCAGGCAATGCTTTGTTGTTCGCCCTGGCCACGCAGGGGTTTGAAACCTACCACTTGCTGGGCCAGTTCGTCGTCACCGAGGATCAATGCGTACAACGCACCGCTCTTGTCGGCCTTCTTGAACTGGCTTTTGAAGCTGCCGGCACCGGCGTTGATCTGCAGGCGCAGGTTGGGCAACTGGTCACGAATCCGTTCACTCAACGCCAGAGCAGCCAGTTCGGCGGCTTCCCCGAAGGCGCAGAGGTAAACGTCGACCTGGCGCGAGATCTCTTCCGGGATCTGCTCCAGAGTTTCCAGCAGCAGTACCAGACGCTCGATACCCATGGCGAAACCGACACCCGGGGTAGGCTTGCCGCCCATCTGCTCGACCAGGCCGTCGTAGCGGCCGCCGGCACAGACGGTACCCTGGGCACCGAGCTTGTCGGTGACCCATTCGAAAACGGTCTTGCTGTAGTAATCCAGCCCGCGCACCAGCTTCGGGTTGATCACATAAGGGATACCGGCGGCATCCAGACGGGCCTTGAGCCCCTCGAAGTGCACGCGGGACTCTTCGTCCAGGTAGTCGGCCAGCTTCGGCGCGTCCACCAGTACGGCTTGAGTGTCCGGGTTCTTGGTGTCGAGCACGCGCAGCGGGTTGGTTTTCAGGCGGCGCTGGCTGTCTTCGTCGAGCTTGTCCATGCGTGCCGAGAGGAACGTCACCAGCGCATCGCGATAACGCGCACGGGCTTCGGCGGTTCCCAGGCTGTTCAGCTCGAGCTTGACCGCGTCACGGATACCCAGTTCACCCCACAGGCGCCAGGTCAGCACGATCAGTTCGGCGTCGATGTCCGGACCGTCGAGGTTGAAGACTTCGCAACCGATCTGGTGGAACTGGCGATAACGGCCTTTCTGCGGACGCTCATGACGGAACATCGGGCCGATGTACCAGAGTTTCTGCACCTGGCCACCGCCAGTGATGCCATGCTCGAGCACAGCGCGCACGCACGCCGCGGTGCCTTCCGGACGCAGGGTCAGGGAGTCGCCGTTACGGTCGTCGAAGGTGTACATCTCTTTTTCGACGATGTCGGTCACTTCACCGATGGAGCGCTTGAACAGCTCGGTGAACTCGACGATCGGCATACGGATCTGCTTGTAACCGTAGTTATCCAGCAACCGCGCAACGGTGCCCTCGAAATAGCGCCACAGGGGCGTCTGCTCGGGCAGGATGTCGTTCATGCCACGAATGGCTTGCAGAGACTTGCTCACAAAAAATCCTTAATTCGTTCGATTAGCCGCGCGCGATCAGCGCTGCGTCGGCTTCGACCTTTTCGGCCGCTTTCTCGCGGATCAGCTTTTCCAGTTGATCCACAAGATTGTCATTCGTCAGTTTCTGCGACGGCTTGCCGTCGATGTAAATCAGGTTCGGCGTCCCGCCGGTCAGGCCGATATGCGCCTCTTTGGCTTCGCCCGGACCGTTGACCACACAACCGATGACCGCCACGTCAAGCGGTACCAGCAGATCCTCGAGACGCCCTTCCAGTTCGTTCATGGTCTTGACCACATCGAAATTCTGCCGCGAGCAGCTAGGGCAGGCGATGAAGTTGATGCCACGGGAACGCAGATGCAGGGACTTGAGAATGTCGTAGCCGACTTTCACTTCTTCGACCGGGTCAGCCGCCAACGAGATGCGAATAGTATCGCCAATCCCTTCGGCCAGCAGCATACCGAGGCCCACGGCGGATTTCACCGTGCCTGAACGCAAACCGCCGGCTTCGGTGATACCCAGGTGCAGCGGCTGGATAATTTCCTTGGCCAACAGGCGATAGGCCTCGACGGCCATGAATACGTCGGAGGCTTTCACACTGACCTTGAAGTCCTTGAAGTTCAGGCGCTCAAGGTGCTCGACGTGGCGCAGGGCAGACTCCACCAGCGCCGCCGGGGTCGGCTCGCCATATTTCTTCTGCAGGTCTTTTTCCAGGGAACCGGCGTTGACGCCGATACGGATCGGGATCCCGCGATCACGGGCCGCATCCACCACCGCACGCACGCGGTCTTCACGACCGATGTTGCCGGGGTTGATCCGCAAGCAATCGACGCCCAGTTCGGCCACGCGCAAGGCGATCTTGTAGTCGAAGTGGATGTCGGCAACCAGCGGCACCTTGACCTGTTGCTTGATACGGCCGAAAGCTTCGGCCGCGTCCATATCCGGTACGGAAACCCGCACGATATCGACACCGGCGGCTTCCAGACGGTTGATCTGGGCCACAGTGGCCGCCACATCGTTGGTGTCGCTGTTGGTCATGCTCTGCACGGCAATGGGGGCATCGCCACCCACGGGTACCGAGCCGACCCAGATCTTGCGGGACTCGCGACGTTTGATTGGAGATTCGCCGTGCATGACTTATTGACCTAACTTCAGGCGAGCAGTCTCGCCACTGGTGAACGGAGCCACATCGACCGCTTGTCCGTTGTAGCTGACCTGCGCACCACGGGCATAACCCAGGCGCACGGCAAATGGCGGCTTGCCGGAAACATCGGCGGTCTCGCCCTTGCGCTTCAGGCCACTCAACAACACTTTACCGCTGCCGTCGGTGATCTGGGTCCAGCAATCGGCTGTGAACTGGATCTGTACCTGACCCGCGCCGGCTACAGGCGCGGCGGCGGGCGCAGTTGGAACTGCCGGGGCAGCCGGAATAGTCGCTGCTGCGACCACGGGCGCTACAGGGGCAGGCGCGGCCGAAGCGCTCGGCGCTGGTGCCGCCGGTGCCACGACCACTGGAGCAGGAGCAACCGGGGCCGCAGGTGCGGCAGCCGGAGCACTTGGCGCAGGAGCCGCTGCATCCGCAGCGGTCTGGCCTGGAGCCGGGGTTTCAGGCAGGGCCAGGGCGGTTTCGCCCTCGGTCTGGCCTTCCACGACCGCCTGGTCTTCCGGCTCGTCGATCGGATGAATCTGCGTGGTGCCGTCGGCCCCTTCGACTTCGACGTGTTCCTGATTGAGGCCAACCAGCTCCTTGGTGCGCACGGACGTTTGATCCTGCCACCAGATAAAGCCACCACCGATCACCGCGATCAGCAGCAACAGGCTGACGATGCGCAAAATGGTGTGGGAAACCCGTACTGGCTCTTCGATACGGCCGAGGCTGTGCACATTGCTGCCCTGGGAATCGGTGCCCGTGTATTGGTCGAAGGCCTGGACCAGAACGGCCTGGTCCATCCCCAGCAACTTGGCATAGGCACGGATATAACCGCGGGCGAAGGTATGCCCCGGCAGTTTGTCGAAAGCGCCGGCTTCCAGGTTGCTCAACGAGCTTGCGGTCAGATTGAGCTTGAGGGCCACTTCAGCCAGCGACCAACCATTGCTTTCGCGGGCCTGACGCAGGGTCTCACCGGGGTTGACGCGAGTCGCTGCTAGAACTTCGGGATGCGCCGCTTTCATCATTGCTCCGACAGGTATTGCTGATATTCCGGCGTACCGGGATAGAGTCGTTTTAATTGCAGGCCGTAACTGGCGGCCTTGTCGCGATCTTCAAACACCGTTGCCAGCCGAACGCCGAGCAATAGACTACGTGCATTTTGCTCGCTCAGCAGGCTAAAACGATCGTAATAGTCGCGTGCGGGCACATAATGCCTGTCTTCGAAGGACAACTCAGCCATTTCCAGCAATGCGCGAGGCTGCTGGCGGTTCAGGCGCAGGGCTTTTTCCAGCTGTTGCCGGGCCAGGTCACGCTCACCCAGCATCGCGGCGGTCATGCCAAGGTTCTCGAACACTCGGGATCGCTCGGGGTACAGGGTATCAGCAGCCGCCTGTTCAAAGCGCTGATAAGCATCTTTGTAACGTTTTTCTTCAAAGAGAAAGCTGCCGTAGTTGTTCAGGATACGGGCATCGGAGGGACGCGCAGCCAGGGCCTTGCGGTAATGCTGGTCAGCCAGCTCGGGTTCCATTTCGGCCTGGAACACCAAGGCCAGAGCGGCATTGGCGTCAGCATCGGACTCGTCCAGCTCCAGGGCCTTTTTCAGCGGCACTTTCGCCCGTTCGGTCATGCCTTGTTGCAGATACCCCAGGCCCAGCTGAACATAGGCCTCACGCGCCTCGTCCCGCCCCTTGCTTGTCTTCATCGGGTTGAAATCCCCCGAAAGAACACAGCCAGCCGACAGGCTGACAAAAAGCAGAAGCAGCGCGACGCGCAAGGTCATGGAGATCCTCTCTCAGGTACGATTCGCAGCGCTTTGCGGCATATCGGCGTCGGCGCTCAACTCGCGCACGGCGATATAACGTTCGCTACGACGGGTGCGATCCAGCACCTGCCCGACCAGTTGTCCACAGGCCGCATCGATGTCTTCGCCGCGCGTGGTGCGCACGGTGACGTTGAAGCCTGCGTGATGCAGTTGATCCTGGAACCGGCGAATGGCGTTGTTGCTCGGCCGCTCGTAACCGGAGTGCGGGAACGGGTTGAACGGGATCAGGTTGATCTTGCAAGGAATGTCCTTGAGCAACGCGATCATCTCGACAGCGTGTTCAACCTTATCATTGACGTCCTTGAGCAGCGTGTACTCAATCGTCAGCACACGTTTCTCGCCCAGCGACGACATGTAGCGCTGGCAGGACTCGAGCAGCATCTTCAGCGGGTACTTCTTGTTGATCGGTACCAGCTGGTTGCGCAGCGCATCGTTCGGTGCGTGCAGGGACAACGCCAGGGAGACATCGATGTGCTTGGCCAGCTCATCGATCATCGGTACCACGCCGGAGGTCGACAGGGTCACGCGGCGCTTGGAAATGCCGTAGCCCAGGTCGTCCATCATCAGGTGCATGGCCGAGATGACGTTGTCGAAGTTCAGCAGCGGCTCACCCATGCCCATCATCACCACGTTGGTGATGGCACGGTCGACGGTCGCCGGGACGCTGCCAAAGGATTTGTTGGCAATCCACACCTGGCCGATGACTTCGGCGGCGGTGAGGTTGCTATTGAAGCCTTGCTTGCCGGTGGAGCAGAAACTGCAGTCCAGGGCACAGCCTGCCTGGGACGAAACGCACAAGGTGCCGCGTTTGCCCTGGGGAATGTAAACGGTCTCGACGCAGCTGCCGGACGCCACGCGCACCACCCACTTGCGGGTGCCATCGCTGGAGATGTCCTCGCTGACCACTTCCGGACCACGAATTTCGGCAACGGCCTTGAGCTTTTCGCGCAAGGCCTTGCCGACGTTCGTCATGGCGTCGAAATCATCGACGCCAAAGTGGTGAATCCATTTCATTACCTGACCGGCACGGAAACGCTTCTCCCCGATTGAGTCGAAGAATTTTTCCATTTCCGGTTGAGTCAGACCCAACAGGTTAGTTTTGCCAGTCGATGTAGTCATGGTTTCACCTTCACTCACGGGCCTTTGGCTTAGCGAGTGGTCACTTCGGTGGAAGCGAAGAAGTAAGCGATTTCGCGTGCAGCAGCGGCTTCGGAGTCCGAACCGTGAACGGCGTTGGCGTCGATGGATTCAGCGAAGTCAGCGCGGATGGTGCCGGCAGCAGCTTCTTTAGGGTTGGTAGCGCCCATCAGCTCACGGTTCAGAGCGATAGCGTTTTCGCCTTCCAGAACCTGAACGACAACCGGACCGGAAGTCATGAAAGCAACCAGCTCGCCGAAGAAGCCACGAGCGCTGTGCTCAGCGTAGAAGCCTTCAGCTTCGGCTTTCGACAGTTGCTTCATTTTCGAAGCTACAACGCGCAGGCCAGCTTTTTCGAAACGGGTAACGATCTCGCCGATGACGTTTTTTGCAACAGCGTCAGGCTTGATGATGGAGAAAGTACGTTGAACAGCCATGGTGTAACTCCAGAAACGGTGATTAAAGCGAAAAATTAAACCCGCGAATTATACGCGGGTTTATAGGGATTGCCTAACTGCGTACGGGACAGACTCAGTCTGCTTCTTCGATCCAGGCGGCCTGAATGGCTTCAAGAACCTTCTCGCCACCGCGAGCCGGATCGTCGCTGAATTCCGGCAGCGCCAGAACCCATTGGTGCAGATCGACAAAGTTTACGTACCGCGGATCCACATCCGGCTTGGATTCAGCCAGCTGGATCGCGATTTCCAGCACATCAACCCATTTCAGACTCATGATGATTCCTTGAATCAGTGCGGCGCTTCGGCTGCATGGTTGAGCGAGTATTTCGGAATTTCGACGGTCAGGTCTTCCTCGCCGACGATCGCCTGGCAGGATAGACGCGATTGCGCCTCCAGGCCCCAGGCTTTGTCCAGCAAGTCTTCTTCCAGCTCGTCGGCTTCGTTCAGCGAGTCGAAGCCCTCGCGAATGATGCAATGGCAGGTGGTGCAGGCGCAGACGCCGCCGCAGGCGCTCTCGATCTCGATGTGGTTGTCATGCGCCACTTCGAGAATCGAGGTACCCGGGGCAGCCTCTACAACCAGGCCATCCGGGCAAAACACGGCGTGTGGCAGAAAAATGATCTGCGGCATCAGTTATTCCTCGATTTCATTCAGATTGCGCCCCGCCAGAGCGGCTTTCACCGTCGAGTCCAGGCGGCGGGCAGCAAAAGCATCGGTCACTTGCGACAGACGCTTGGTCTGCTGCTCGATGGCGTAACCATCGGTGCCACGCATCAATTCACTCAATTCCTGCATTTGCAGCTCGATGACCATGCGCTCTTCGGCATCCAGCAGACGCTCGCCGTCCGCCTCCAGAGCGCCCTGCACCGCCTCGATCAGGCGCTGGGCATCGACCTGCTGCTCACGCAGCACGCGGGCGACCTTGTCGTCGCTGGCGTACTGGAAGGAATCCTTGAGCATCCTGGCGATTTCGCCATCGGTCAGACCGTAGGAGGGCTTGACCTGAATGCTGGCTTCGACGCCCGAGCCCAGCTCGCGAGCGGACACGCTCAGCAGACCGTCGGCATCGACCTGGAAGGTCACGCGGATCTTCGCTGCCCCGGCGACCATGGCCGGAATGCCGCGCAGTTCGAAACGCGCCAGGGAACGGCAGTCGCTGATCAGCTCGCGCTCGCCCTGCAGCACATGAATCATCATGGCCGACTGGCCATCTTTGTAAGTGGTGAAGTCCTGGGCCCGGGCAACGGGGATGGTGGTGTTGCGCGGAATCACCTTCTCCATCAACCCCCCCATGGTTTCCAGCCCCAGGGACAGCGGAATCACATCAAGCAGCAGCAGTTCGCCACCATCGCGTTTGTTACCGGCCAGGGTATCGGCCTGGATCGCGGCACCAATGGCCACCACCTGGTCCGGGTCGATCTCGGTCAGCGGCTGGCGACCGAACATTTCGGCGACCGCCTCGCGAACCCGTGGAACACGGGTCGAACCACCGACCATGACCACTGCCTGGACATCTTCCAGCTCGACATTGGAATCACGCACGGCGCGACGGCAGGCCTTGAGGCTGCGCGCCACCATTGGTTCGATCAGGGCATCGAAGGCTTCGCGGGTCAGCGGTGCCGACCAGACGCCATAGGTCACATCGACCGACGGGGCATTGGTGAGCGCTTCCTTGGCGGCACAGGCGATTTGCAGCAGATTACGCTGCTTGCCCGGATCGAGATCGGCGGACAGGCCGGCATTCTCAATGATCCAGCCGGCGATCGCATGATCGAAATCGTCACCGCCCAGGGCGCTGTCGCCACCGGTGGCCAGCACTTCGAAGACACCGCCGGTCAGGCGCAGAATGGAAATATCGAAAGTCCCGCCACCCAAGTCATAAATGGCCACCACGCCTTCGGCGTGCTGATCCAGACCATAGGCCACGGCCGCCGCGGTCGGCTCGTTGAGCAGACGCAACACATTGAGACCGGCCAGCTTGGCCGCATCCTTGGTCGCTTGACGCTGCGCATCGTCGAAATAGGCCGGAACGGTAATCACCGCCCCCACCAACTCACCGCCCAGGGTCGACTCGGCGCGCTGGCGCAGGACCTTAAGGATATCGGCGGAGACTTCCACCGGACTTTTCGGGCCCTGGATGGTGTCGATGAACGGCATGTGCGACTCGCCGTCGACGAAGCGGTATGGCAGCTGCTCGCCCAACTGCTTGACGTCGGACAAACCACGCCCCATCAAGCGCTTGACCGACAACACAGTGTTCAGGGGATCGGCAGACGCCGCCAGCCTGGCGGACTCGCCCACCTCGACACGGTCGGCGTGATAGCGCACGGCAGATGGCAGGATGACCTGCCCGCTGACGTCGGCCAGCGGCTCGGAAAGACCACTGCGCAAGGCAGCGACCAGAGAATTGGTAGTACCCAAGTCGATCCCCACAGCCAGGCGACGCTGGTGCGGTTGAGGACTTTGGCCGGGTTCAGCGATCTGCAGTAGGGCCATGTTTATCTGGACTTATCTGTATATCAGGCGTGCGACCGGAGCGGCACTGGGTTAATCGTCGAGGCGCTCTTCTAACTGGCGCACTTCGTAGGTGAGCTTGTCGAGGAACTGCATGCGCCGCATCAGGCGCTCGGCCTGTTCGCGTTGCGCAGCATCATCCCAACAGGCTGCGAAGCTTTCGTTCAATTCATCCTGGGCCACTTTCAGGCGGCGCTTGAAAGCTGCAATACCGGCCAGATCGGCCTCGTCCTGCAGATCCTCGAGCTCTTCGCGCCACTGCATCTGCTGCAGAAGGAACTCCGGATCGTGCACCGTGACCTCCAGCGGCAGCTCATGGCCGCCCATCGCGAGCAGGTATCGCGCGCGCTTGGGAGGACTCTTGAGAGTCTGGTAGGCCTCGTTGAGGCTGGCGGATTGTTCCAGCGCCAGCCGCTGCTCACGCTCGGAAGCGTCAGCGAAGCGGTCCGGATGAACGGCACGCGCCAACTCACGGTAGCGCGTGGCCAGCTGCTCGAGATCCAGGCGGAAGCTCGGTTGCAGCTCAAATAAAGCGAAATGACAAGGAGTACCCACGAGCCGCCTCAGATGTTGAAGCTTTCGCCGCAGCCACATTCACCGCGCACGTTGGGGTTGTTGAACTTGAAGCCCTCGTTCAACCCTTCCTTGACGAAGTCCAGTTCGGTGCCATCCAGGTAGGTCAGGCTTTTCGGATCGATGATCACTTTCTCGCCATGACTCTCGAACACCTGATCGTCTTCACCGATCTCGTCGACGAACTCCAGGACATAGGCAAGGCCGGAACAGCCCGTGGTGCGAACACCCAGACGAATCCCATCACCTTTGCCGCGCCCGTTGAGGGAGCGCCGCACGTGTTGAGCAGCCGCTTCTGTCATGCTGATAGCCATCGTGACTCCTTACTTGTCGCTCAATCTGTGAAAGCTGATCCGCGAAAATCAGATCAGGCCTTTCTTCTGCTTGTAGTCGCGAACGGCGGCCTTGATGGCGTCTTCGGCGAGTACCGAGCAGTGGATTTTCACTGGCGGCAGGGCCAGCTCTTCAGCCAGCTGAGTGTTCTTGATGGTCTCTGCTTCATCCAGAGTCTTGCCTTTCATCCACTCGGTAGCCAGGGAGCTGGAGGCGATAGCCGAACCGCAACCATAGGTCTTGAACTTGGCGTCTTCGATGATGCCTTGTTCGTTGACCTTGATCTGCAGGCGCATCACGTCGCCGCACGCCGGAGCGCCGACCATGCCGGTGCCGACATCAGGATCTTCCGCGTTCATCTTGCCGACGTTGCGCGGGTTCTCGTAGTGGTCGATGACCTTTTCGCTGTAAGCCATGATTCTTAATCCTCACTCATCAGGGCCGCTCTTGAGCCCCTGTAGTTACGCCTGCGTCAGTCGCCGCGTCGCTACAGGAGCTGTACCTGGCGGCTTCTATATTTAGTGTGCCGCCCACTCGATCTTCGAGATATCGACGCCGTCTTTGTACATGTCCCACAGCGGCGACAGAGCGCGCAGCTTGGTCACGGCCTCGCAGACTTTCTGCGCGGCATAATCGATTTCTTCTTCGGTGGTGAAGCGGCCGAAGGTGAAGCGGATCGAGCTGTGTGCCAGTTCGTCGTTGCGGCCCAGGGCGCGCAGTACGTACGAAGGCTCCAGCGAAGCCGAGGTGCAGGCCGAACCGGAGGAAACCGCCAGGTCCTTGAGCGCCATGATCAGCGACTCGCCTTCGACGTAGTTGAAGCTCAGGTTCAGGTTGTGCGGTACGCGGAAGGTCATGCTGCCGTTGATGTACAGCTCTTCCAGGTGCTCGACCTGCTTGTAGAAACGGTCGCTCAACGCCTTGATGCGCAGGTTTTCGGCAGCCATGTCTTCCTTGGCTACACGGAAGGCTTCGCCCATGCCAACGATCTGGTGGGTGGCCAGGGTGCCGGAACGCATGCCGCGCTCGTGACCGCCGCCGTGCATGGTCGCTTCGAGGCGAACCCGCGGCTTGCGGCTGACGTACAGAGCACCGATACCCTTAGGACCGTAGGTCTTGTGGGCGGAGAAGGACATCAGGTCGACTTTCAGCGCCTGCAGGTCGATGTCGACCTTGCCGGTGGACTGAGCCGCGTCGACGTGGAACAGAATGCCTTTGGAACGAGTCAGCTCGCCAATAGCGGCGATGTCGTTGATGGTGCCGATTTCGTTGTTCACGTGCATGATCGAAACCAGAATGGTGTCGTCGCGCAGGGCGGCTTCAACCATGGCCGGAGTGATCAGGCCGTCTTCGCCCGGCTCGATGTAGGTGACTTCGAAGCCTTCACGCTCGAGTTGGCGCATGGTGTCCAGGACAGCCTTGTGCTCGATCTTCGAGGTGATCAGGTGCTTGCCCTTGGTGTGGTAGAAATGCGCGACACCCTTGATTGCCAGGTTGTCGGACTCGGTGGCACCGGAGGTCCAGACAATTTCACGCGGGTCGGCATTGACCAGGTCAGCCACTTGGCGACGGGCATTTTCCACCGACTCTTCGGCTTTCCAACCGAACACGTGGGAGCGGGACGCCGGGTTACCGAAGTTTCCGTCGACCAGCAGGCATTCACTCATCTTTTGCGCGACACGCGGATCAACCGGGGTGGTCGCTGAGTAATCAAGGTAAATCGGCAATTTCATGGACTCTCTCCTAAATCAGGCTGGCTGGCGTGCCGCTAGCTCTTTGGCTGTCATTCGACGGCGGACGCTTCAATCTTGTCCAGGTGCTGCGCCTTGCCATTACAGCGGCGCTGATCCTGACGCTGGGCTACTTCTTGCACCTCACGGCGAGTCACAAGGTCAGCCAAGCTGATACCGCTCAGAAATTCGTGAATCTGCAGGCTCAGATCGCACCACAGGTGGTGGGTCAGACAGGTGTCGCCGGAATGGCAATCGCCCTGGCCCTGGCATTTGGTTGCATCGACCGACTCGTTCACCGCATCGATCACCTGGGCCACCTGAATGCCTTGCATGTCACGCGACAGCTGGTAGCCACCGCCTGGACCACGCACGCTGGACACCAGATTGCTGCGGCGCAGCTTGGCGAAGAGCTGTTCGAGATAGGACAGGGAGATGCCTTGGCGCTCAGAGATATCGGCCAGGGACACCGGCCCATGTTGCGCGTGCAACGCCAAGTCAAGCATGGCTGTTACCGCGTATCGGCCTTTTGTAGTCAGTCGCATGGACAAGTACCACGGAGTGTTTCGGGATGGGAGCGAGTATGCAATTCCCGAGTAATTAAGTCAACTATAAGACCTACTACTTTAGTCAGGTTTACCCGCAAAAGAGCGCGCGAATCATAGCAAAGTCTGCAGGGTAATGGCACGCCCTGGATTTGCTCGGTGACTAATGGGTCGCCAACACCCTTTTGGGCGCTGCACGAGCCGGCTCACTTCGACAAAGCAAGCCAGCTCGCGATCAACGCCAAAGCCCCGAAAGGCTCAGCCAACCTGGCTGTCGCCCTTGTCCTTGACGCCCGCAAAGTCCTCATCGCGCAGCGCCGGCAGATCCTTGGCACAGTAGTTACTGCCCAGATCCTTCAAGGCCCCGCACATCCCCTCCAGACGCCCATCGACGGCCTGCAGGTGATCGAGCAACTGGCCAATGGCCCGCGCCACCGGGTCCGGCATGTCCTCGCTGACCCCATAGGCGTCGAAACCGAGCTTCTCGGCCATGGCCTTGCGCTTGGCTTCCTGCTCGTCATCGGACTTGACGATGATGCGCCCGGGAATACCCACCACCGTGGCGCCCGCCGGCACCGCCTTGGTCACCACCGCATTGGAGCCGACCTTGGCGCCCGCCCCTACAGTGAACGGCCCCAGCACCTTGGCGCCCGCCCCCACCACCACACCGTCTTCCAGGGTTGGATGACGCTTGCCCTTGTTCCAACTGGTGCCGCCCAGGGTCACGCCCTGATAGAGGGTGACGTCGTCACCGATCTCGGCGGTCTCGCCAATGACGATGCCCATGCCGTGGTCGATAAAGAAACGGCGACCGACCTTGGCCCCCGGGTGAATCTCGATCCCGGTCAACCAGCGCCCGAAGTTCGACACCAGGCGCGCCAGCCACTTCCAACCCATGCCCCACAACGCGCCGGACAGGCGATGAATCCAGATGGCGTGCATGCCCGGGTAGCAGGTCAGGACCTCGAACGCGTTACGCGCCGCCGGGTCACGATGGAAAACACTCTGGATATCTTCACGCAAACGCTCAAACATCATCATTCTTCCGCTTAAGGAGCTCGCCACGGGCCGCTTTCTGGGTCTCCGTGAGGATGCCACGCAAAATATTCATTTCCGCCCGGCTCACCGAGCTGCGTCCGTACAACCGGCGCAGGCGCGCCATCAAGTGCCGTGGCTTTTCCGGATCGAGGAAGTCGATGGCCACCAGCGTCTGCTCCAGATGCTCGTAGAACCGCTCCAGTTCATCCATGGTCGCCAGCTCATCACTGCGCGGCGACGCCACTTCATCCTTCTCGACCTTGCTCGGCTGGCCTTCGGCCGCCAGCCAGGACATACGCACTTCATAAGCCAGTACCTGCACCGCCGTCGCCAGGTTCAGCGAGCTGAACTCCGGGTCCGAAGGGATATGCACGTGAAAATGACATCGCTGCAATTCGTCATTGGTCAGGCCGGAATCCTCACGACCGAAGACCAAGGCAATTTCGGCACCCTGCCCTGCCTCCTGCACCACCTTGACCCCGGACTCCCGGGGATCGAGCAACGGCCAGGGAATACGCCGGTCACGGGCGCTGGTGCCAAACACCAGGGTGCAGCCGGCCAGGGCATCTTCCAGGGTGGCGACGACCTGAGCGTTTTCCAGAATGTCGGTAGCGCCGGAGGCGCGCGCATCGGCCTCATGGGACGGGAAAATCCGCGGCTCGACCAGCACCAGCCGCGACAGCCCCATGTTCTTCATGGCACGCGCAGCACCACCGATGTTCCCGGGATGACTGGTATTGACCAGGACGACACGAATGTTCTGCAGCAAGGGAGGCGCTCTCGGACACGGGAAAGGGGAGCAAATCTTACAGAACAGCCAGCGCTCCCGCCTCAAAAATAACTGCTTCTGGATCGCACCTTATAGAAGCCGACCAGCTCCAGACGAACCGCCACTCGTCAAAATGTGCACGTATTTACGGACACGGGCGGCAGTTCAAGGCAAGCGGAGCGAATGTCGACCTTCATCTGCAAAAGTTTTCTGCTAGAATGCTCGGCTTTCTTTAACAACCTTAGGTGACCTATCCATGCAGCCAATGCTGAATATCGCGCTGCGCGCCGCCCGCAGCGCCAGTGAACTGATTTTCCGCTCCATCGAGCGCCTGGATACCATCAAGGTCGACGAAAAAGACGCCAAAGACTACGTATCCGAAGTTGATCGCGCTGCCGAGCAGAAGATCATCGACGCATTGCGCAAAGCCTACCCGACTCACGGCATTCTCGGCGAAGAAACCGGTCTGCACGCTGGCAGCGGCGAAGGCGAAGACTACCTGTGGATCATCGACCCGCTGGACGGCACCACCAACTTCCTGCGCGGCATTCCTCATTTCGCTGTCAGCATCGCCTGCAAATACCGCGGTCGCCTGGAACACGCCGTGGTTCTGGACCCGGTGCGCCAGGAAGAATTCACCGCCAGCCGTGGTCGCGGCGCCCAACTGAACGGTCGTCGCCTGCGCGTTAGCGGCCGCACCAGCCTGGACGGCGCCCTGCTGGGTACCGGCTTCCCGTTCCGTGACGACCAGATGGACAACCTCGACAACTACCTGGGCATGTTCCGCGCCCTGGTCGGCCAGACCGCCGGCATCCGCCGTGCCGGTGCTGCCAGCCTGGACCTGGCCTACGTGGCTGCCGGTCGTTTCGATGCCTTCTGGGAGTCGGGCCTGTCCGAGTGGGACATGGCTGCGGGCGCCCTGCTGATCCAAGAAGCCGGCGGCCTGGTGAGCGACTTCACCGGCGGTCACGACTTCCTGGAAAAAGGCCACGTGGTTGCCGGCAACACCAAATGCTTCAAGGCGGTCCTCACCGCTATCCAGCCGCACCTGCCGGCTTCGCTGAAGCGCTAAACGCCAGCGACAAAAAAGCACCCCTCGGGGTGCTTTTTTTATGCCTGGGATTTGTCGGAAACCACTCTTTCCGTAGGAGCGAGGCTTGCCCGCTATCTGGGCGCTGCGCTGTATCAGCCTCATTCGGGGTTGAAGCTATCGCGGGCAAGCCTCGCTCCTACAGAAGCAAACCCAAGCCACAGGCAATAAAAAAGCACCCCGCAGGGTGCTTTTTTTGATTGACGCCGAAAGGCTTATTGCACCGGCTGGTTCTGGCCCAGGATCAACTGACCTTCCTTGTTGACCGGAATCTGGCTACCTGGATCACGATCCATACGCACCTGACCCTGCTTGCCGTTCAGCTCATACTTCACGTCATAACCCACGACCTTTTCACTGATGTCGTTGACCGTGTTGCAGCGAGTCTGAGTGGTGGTGTAGGTGTCACGCTCCTGCATGCCTTCCTGCACCTTGTTACCCGCGTAACCACCGCCGACCGCACCGGCGACCGTAGCGATCTTCTTGCCTGTACCGCCGCCGATCTGGTTGCCCAGAAGGCCACCGGCCAGCGCACCGACTACCGTACCGGCGATCTGATGTTGATCCTTCACCGGAGCCTGACGGGTCACGGTGACGTCCTTGCACACTTCACGCGGTGTTTTGATCTGTTGTTTGACCGGCTGAACTGCCAGCACCTGCGCATACTCAGGGCCACTATTGACCAGCTTGTAGGTGGCAACAGCCCCCCCAGCAGTCACAGCGACGGCACCTAATACCGCACCAACTAGCATCGACTTGTTCACGTGAACCTCCTGACCATCACAAGCGGGACAAGCCCGCGCTTCTCCCAGCCTTGGAGCATAAAAAAAGGCGCGAGTTCAATACTCGCGCCTTTTCGACTACTTGGCGGGAAGGGAAAACCGTTATGGACGGTCGTCGACTTCCTTCTCGGTATTGGCCGGAGGAATCAAATCCTCGCTGCTCAGGTTCAGCCAGATCAGCACCACGTTGGCGATGTAGATCGACGAGTAGGTACCCGCCAGGACACCAACGAACAAGGCGATGGAGAAGCCCCACAGGTTGTCGCCACCGAAGAACAGCAGTGCAGCGATCGCCAGCAGGGTGGAGATCGAGGTCGCCATGGTGCGCAACAGGGTCTGAGTGGTCGAGATGTTGATGTTCTCGATCAGGCTGGCCTTGCGCAGCACACGGAAGTTCTCACGCACCCGGTCGAACACCACGATGGTGTCGTTGAGCGAGTAGCCGATGATCGCCAGTACCGCCGCCAGCACCGTCAGGTCGAAGGTGATCTGGAAGAACGACAGGATACCCACGGTCACCACCACGTCGTGGATCAGGGAGACGATGGCGCCGACCGCGAACTTCCACTGAAAGCGGAAGGCCAGGTAGATCAGGATGCCGCCCAGCGCCATCAGCATGCCGAGGCCGCCCTGGTCGCGCAGCTCTTCACCCACTTGCGGGCCGACGAACTCGACGCGCTTGACCTGCGCCGGGTTGTCGCCGCCGGTCTTCTGCAGTGCCTCCGCCACCTGGTGGCCCAGTTGCGGGTCTTCACCCGGCATCCGCACCAGCAGATCGGTGGTCGCACCGAAGCTTTGCACGATCGCTTCGTGATAGCCGGACTCGCTCAGTTGAGCACGAACCTTCATCACATCCGCCGGACGCTCGTAGGTCAGCTCGATGAGCGTACCGCCGGTAAAGTCCAGGCCATAGTTCAACCCCTTGTGGAACCAGCTGAACAGCGCCAGAACGGTCAGGAGCAAAGTGACGCCGAACGCAACGTTCCGCACGCCCATGAAGTTGATAGTACGTAACATGGCAGCCCCTTAAATCCACAACTTCTTGAAGTCACGACCGCCGAAAATCAGGTTGACCATCGCGCGGGTCAGCCAGATGGCCGTGAACATCGAGGTAAAGATCCCGAGGGACATGGTCACCGCAAAGCCTTTGACCGGGCCGGTGCCCATGGCAAAGAGAATCCCGCCGACCAGCAATGTGGTCAGGTTGGAGTCGAGAATCGCGGTGAATGCCCGGCCGAAGCCTTCGTTGATTGCCCGCTGCACGGTCATGCCGGCGGCGATCTCTTCACGTATCCGCGAGAAGATCAGTACGTTGGCGTCCACCGCCATACCCATGGTCAGCACGATACCGGCGATACCCGGCAGGGTCAGCGTAGCCCCCAGCAAGGACATCAGGGCCAGCAGCAGCACCATGTTCAGCGCCAGCGCCACGGTGGCGATGATGCCGAAGAAACGGTAGATGGCGATGATGAACAGCGACACGAACAGCATGCCCCACAGCGACGCATCGATACCCTTGGTGATGTTGTCGGCACCCAGGCTCGGGCCAATGGTGCGCTCTTCGGCGAAGTACATCGGCGCGGCCAGGCCACCGGCACGCAGCAGCAGCGCCAGCTCGGAGGACTCGCCCTGACCGTTCAGGCCGGTGATGCGGAACTGGCTACCCAGCGGCGACTGAATGGTCGCCAGGCTGATGATCTTCTTCTCTTCCTTGAAGCTCTGCACCGCGACGTCTTTCTCGACACCGTCAACCACTTGCTTGGTGTAAGTGGTGGTCGGCTTCTGCTCGATGAAGATCACCGCCATGCTGCGACCGACATTGCTGCGGGTCGAACGGCTCATCAGCTCGCCGCCGTGGCCATCGAGCTTGATGTTCACCTGTGGACGACCATGCTCGTCGAAGCCCGCCTGGGCGTCGGTCACCTGGTCACCGGTGATGATCAGGCCACGCTCGATCAGCGCAGGAGGACGATTGCCTTCACGGAACTCGAAAGACTCGGAAGTGGCTTTCGAAGCGCCCGGCTCAGCGGCCAGACGGAACTCAAGGTTGGCCGTCTTGCCCAGGATACGCTTGGCTTCAGCGGTGTCCTGCACGCCCGGCAGCTCAACCACGATACGGTTGGCACCCTGGCGCTGAACCAGAGGCTCGGCAACACCCAGCTCGTTGACGCGGTTACGCACCGTGGTCAAGTTCTGCTTGATGGAGTATTCACGGATTTCCGCCAGCTTGGCCGGGGTCATCGCCAGACGCAGCACCGCCTGACCATTGAGGTCGGCCGGAACAATGTCGAAATCGTTGAAGTTCTTGCGGATCAGCGCACGGGCCTGTTCACGGGTCGCTTCGTCGCTGAAGCCCAGTTGAATGGCACCGCCCAGCTGCGGCAGGCTGCGATAGCGCAGACGCTCTTTACGCAGCAGGCTCTTCACATCGCCTTCGTAGACTTTCAGGCGGGCGTCGAGGGCTTTTTCCATGTCCACTTCCAGCAGGAAGTGCACACCACCGGACAAGTCCAGGCCCAGCTTCATCGGATGCGCGCCGAGGTTGCGCAGCCATTGCGGGGTGGTTTGGGCCAGGTTCAATGCAACGACGTAGTCGTCACCCAGGGCCTTGCGCACGACGTCCTTGGCTGGAAGCTGGTCTTCCTGCTTGGTCAGACGCAACAGCCCGCCCTTGCCCTTGGCCGCGATGGTCGCTGCCTTGACGTTGATCCCGGCGTCGGTGAGCGCTTTGCTCGCACGATCCAGATCCGCCTGAGTGACCTGCAACGCGGTGCTCGCGCCGCTGACCTGAATGGCCGGATCATCAGGGTATAGATTGGGAGCGGAATAAATAAAACCGATCGCCAGCACCGCCAGGATCAGTACGTATTTCCACAGAGGG
Organism: Pseudomonas sp. GM17; assembly: GCF_000282175.2. NCBI lineage: Bacteria > Pseudomonadati > Pseudomonadota > Gammaproteobacteria > Pseudomonadales > Pseudomonadaceae > Pseudomonas > Pseudomonas sp. GM17. The sequence goes on from NZ_CP124732.1 coordinate 6,155,639, forward strand.
TATTTGTTCAGCATCACGCCGCCCGTTTATGAAGCGGGGCGCCTTGCGCGCCCCGTCGATTGGTAAAAGATGAAACTTAGATCGCCTTCAGCGTGCCTTTTGGCAGCGTGGCAGCGATAGCGCCTTTCTGAAACTTCATCTCGATAGTGTCGGAAACTTCCAGCACTACGAAGTCGTCGGTCACTTTGGTGATCTTGCCGGCGATCCCGCCAGTAGTCACAACTTCGTCACCTTTCTGCAGGCTGCCCAGCAGGTTCTTTTGCTCTTTGGCGCGCTTGGCCTGTGGACGCCAGATCATCAGGTAGAAGATGACCAGGAAACCGACCAGGAAAATCCACTCAAAGCCAGTGCCGGCGGGGCCAGCAGCAGGTGCAGCAGCATCAGCCATTGCAGTCGAGATAAAAAAGCTCATGTAACACTCCGGATAATTGCAAAAGTGGGTCTAAACGTCTTTAGAACTTATTCTAAAGGCGGCACGGGCAACCCGCGTTTGGCATAGAAGGAATCGACAAAGGCGGCCAATGTACCCTGTTGAATAGCCTCGCGCAAACCAGCCATAAGCCGTTGGTAATGACGCAAATTATGGATGGTATTGAGCATGCTCCCCAGCATTTCGCCGCACTTGTCCAGATGATGCAGATAAGCACGGGAGAAGTTCTGGCAGGTATAGCAATCGCAGGTCGGATCCAGCGGCGAATCATCATGGCGATGGAACGCGTTGCGGATCTTCAGCACGCCAGTGTCAATGAACAGGTGCCCATTGCGGGCATTACGGGTTGGCATCACGCAATCGAACATGTCCACACCGCGGCGCACACCCTCAACCAGATCTTCCGGCTTGCCAACACCCATAAGGTAACGAGGTTTGTCTGCTGGCATCTGGCCTGGCAGGTAGTCCAGCACCTTGATCATCTCGTGCTTGGGCTCGCCCACCGACAGGCCGCCAATGGCCAGGCCGTCGAAGCCGATCTTGTCCAGGCCTTCCAGGGAGCGCATGCGCAGGTCCTGGTGCATGCCGCCCTGGACGATGCCGAACAGCGCCGCCGTGTTGTCGCCATGGGCGTTCTTCGAGCGCTGGGCCCAGCGCAGCGACAGCTCCATGGACACCCGCGCGACATCTTCGTCGGCCGGGTACGGGGTGCATTCGTCGAAGATCATCACGATGTCCGAGCCCAGGTCGCGCTGGACCTGCATCGACTCTTCCGGGCCCATGAAGACTTTGGCGCCGTCGACCGGCGAGGCGAAGGTCACGCCCTCCTCCTTGATCTTGCGCATGGCGCCCAGGCTGAACACCTGGAAACCGCCGGAGTCGGTGAGGATCGGGCCTTTCCACTGCATGAAATCATGCAGGTCGCCGTGCTTCTTGATCACTTCGGTGCCCGGGCGCAGCCACAGGTGGAAGGTGTTGCCCAGGATAATCTCGGCGCCAGTGGCGACAATGTCCCGCGGCAGCATGCCCTTGACCGTGCCGTAGGTGCCCACGGGCATGAAGGCCGGGGTTTCCACGGTGCCGCGGGGGAAGGTCAGACGACCGCGACGAGCCTTGCCATCGGTGGCGAGCAGCTCGAAAGACATACGACAGGTGCGACTCATGCTTGATCCTCAGGGCCGCGTGGCGCGGGATTGCGGGTGATGAACATCGCATCACCGTAGCTGAAAAAGCGGTATCCATGCTCGACGGCAGCCTTGTAGGCGGCCATGGCTTCGGGATAACCGGCGAACGCCGAAACCAGCATCAACAGCGTGGATTCGGGCAAATGGAAGTTGGTGACCAGAGCATCGACCACATGGAACGGCCGGCCCGGGTAGATAAAGATGTCGGTATCGCCGCTGAACGGCTTGAGCACGCCATCGCGCGCCGCGCTTTCCAGGGAACGCACGCTGGTGGTCCCCACCGCCACCACCCGACCGCCGCGCGCACGGCAGGCAGCCACCGCATCCACCACGTCCTGGCTGACTTCCAGCCATTCGTTGTGCATATGGTGATCTTCGATGCGCTCCACCCGCACCGGCTGGAAGGTCCCGGCGCCGACATGCAGGGTCACGAACGCGGTCTCGACGCCCTTGGCGGCAATCGCCTCCAGCAGCGGCTGGTCGAAGTGCAGCCCCGCGGTCGGCGCGGCCACCGCGCCCAGGCGCTCGGAATACACGGTCTGATAACGCTCGCGGTCCGAGTCTTCGTCCGGGCGGTCTATATAAGGAGGCAACGGCATATGGCCGACGCGCTCCAGCAGCGGCAACACTTCCTCGGCAAACCCCAGCTCGAACAGGGTGTCGTGGCGGGCCAGCATCTCGGCCTCGCCACCGCCGTCGATCAGGATCTTCGAACCCGGTTTCGGCGACTTGCTGGAGCGCACATGGGCCAGCACACGGTGGCTGTCGAGCACCCGCTCCACGAGGATTTCCAGCTTGCCGCCGGAGGCCTTCTGGCCAAACAGGCGCGCCGGAATCACCCGGGTATTGTTGAACACCATCAAGTCGCCCGGGCGCAAATGCTCAAGCAAATCAGTGAATTGACGGTGGGCCAGGGCGCCAGTGAGCCCATCCAGGGTCAACAGGCGACTCGCGCGACGCTCGGCCAGGGGGTGGCGGGCGATCAGCGAATCAGGGAGCTCGAAGGTAAAGTCAGCAACACGCATGATGGGGTTCGTCTAGCAGGGCCGGAAAGTTTAGCGGAAATAGCCAAAATTGACCATGAAACCTGATTGACCAACGGTAGGCACGTCTCTATACTTCGCCGCCATTGAGCCCTGATGGCGGAATTGGTAGACGCGGCGGATTCAAAATCCGTTTTCGAGAGAAGTGGGAGTTCGAGTCTCCCTCGGGGCACCAAACTTAAAAAAGACCTTGAAATTCAAGGTCTTTTTTTTCGCCTGCAGAAAAGTGCCGCAGCCCCTGCCCGCCAGGATTTCGTAGGAGCGAAGCTTGCTCGCGATGAACGATGACGCGGAGAGACTGCTACTACGCAGCGCCTGTTTCGCGGGCAAGCCTCGCTCCTACAGAGGACTAAAAAGCACCAATGCAAACCTGCTCAAAAGCTTCCTTGATGCGCATCAAGAAGCCCTGACTTGTGCACCATAGACTGTCTGAAAGACATTGGAGCGATCAGACAGGCCCGATATGAGCGAAGAATCCACCGCGCGTCCCCTTAACCCTCTTCCCGAAAAAGCCACACCCACAGCCAAGCCCACCGTCACGGCCAACAGCAAAAGTGTGCCACGCAAGCCCGCCACCCCACGCCCGCGCCGGCCTCGTGCGGCCAGTAAACCTGCCGCGGCCAAAAACGCCGAGGCCGAAATCAGCGCCATCAGCCAGCAGCCGGTCGCCCTGCAGGTGGCCAGTGCGCCCCATGGCAGTAATGAAGACAGCTCCACCGCCAAGCTGCCCGCCAGCTATCCGTATCGCAGCCGCATGCGCCGCGCCGAATATGAAAAGGCCAAGCAGGAATTGCAGATCGAACTGCTCAAGGTACAAAGCTGGGTCAAGGAAACCGGGCAGCGCGTCGTGGTGCTGTTCGAGGGGCGCGATGCCGCGGGCAAGGGCGGCACCATCAAGCGCTTCATGGAGCACCTGAACCCGCGGGGCGCGCGGATCGTCGCCCTGGAAAAGCCCAGCGAGCAGGAACAGGGCCAGTGGTATTTCCAACGCTACATCCAACACCTGCCCACCGCCGGGGAAATGGTGTTCTTCGACCGCTCCTGGTACAACCGCGCCGGGGTCGAGCGGGTCATGGATTTCTGCTCGCCCCTGCAATACCTGGAGTTCATGCGCCAGACGCCCGAACTGGAACGCATGCTGTGCAACAGCGGCATCCTGCTGTTCAAGTACTGGTTCTCGGTCAATCGCGACGAGCAACTGCGCCGCTTCATTTCGCGCCGCGACGACCCGCTCAAGCACTGGAAGCTCTCGCCCATCGACATCAAGTCGCTGGACAAGTGGGACGAATACACCGCCGCCAAACAGGCGATGTTCTTCCACACCGACACCGCCGATGCGCCCTGGACAGTGATCAAGTCGGACGACAAGAAGCGCGCGCGGATCAACTGCATCCGCCACTTCCTGCATTCCCTCGACTATCCGGGCAAGAACCTGCGCGTGGCCCATCAACCCGACCCTGTGCTGGTGGGCCGGGCGTCGCGGGTGATGGAGGAAGACGAGCGGGTGTACCGGGACAACCTCATGCCCAATCCCCCCTCGCCCTAACTTGTGTCCCCTGTAGGAGCGAGCTTGCTCGCGATCCGCGTAGCGGCCAGCGGCCGGGCCGTCCGGTCGGGCGCTATCGCGAGCGAGCTCGCTCCTACAGGTATGTCACCGGCAACAGCACACAGGCCTGCAGCCCGCCACCGTCACGGTTGCGCAAGCGCAGTTCGCCGCCATGCTCCAGCACGATCGCCCGCGCCGCGGAAAGCCCCAGGCCGACGCCGCCGGTATTGCGGTTGCGCGAGCTTTCCATGCGGAAGAACGGCTCGAACACCTGTTCCTGCCACTCGACGGGAATCCCCGGCCCGCGATCCAGCACACAGACCTTCACCTGCTCGGCATCCGCCACTACTTCAATCGCCGGTTCGCTGCCATATTTGATGGCGTTTTCCAGCAGGTTGCTCATGACCCGCTTGAGCCCCAGCGGGCGGCCGAAATACACCAGGCGCGGCGGGCCGCTGAACGCGATGTCGATGGACTGGTCGCGGTAATCGTCGACCAGGGTTTGCAGCAGCTCCGCCAGATCGAAGGACGTCGCCTCCTCCAACCGCGCGTCGTCACGGAAGAAGTCCAGGGCCGAGTTGATCATCGCCTGCATCTCGTCGACGTCATGGAACAGCCGGCGCTGCTGCTCGGGGTCCTCGATGAATTCGCCGCGCAGGCGCATGCGCGTCAGGGGGGTACGCAGGTCATGGGAGATCGCCGCGAGCATCTGCGTACGGTCCTTGATGAAGTGCTGCAACTGGGCCTGCATGGCGTTGAACGCGAGGATCGCCTGGCGAATCTCGTGGGGCCCGACCGGCTCGATAGGCGGCGCGCGAAAGTCCACGCCAAAGCGCCGCGCGCCCAGGGCGAACTGCTGCAAGGGCTTGGCCAGGCGGCGGGTGGCGATCAAGGCGACCAGGACAGTGGACAACAACACCAGCCCGATCACGATCAGGTTACGCGGCCCCTCATCCAGCCCCCAGTTGCGCGAGACCGAGGAGAACATCAGCCAGGAGCCGTCGCTCATCTGGATCAACAACGCATAAGGTCCGCCCGGCTCCGGCCAGTCGCTGGGCTGATAGGCTTCAATGTGCCCTGCCCCCGGCCTGAGCAGTTGTTTGAGTTTCGTCGAATCCTCGCGGTACTCCGGCTCATCGACTATCGGTACCTCGATATCCCGTCGCGTGGGGTGCCAGGTCACACTCAGGCCGTGGTCGCTGACCGACTCGGCCAAGCGCGCGCGTTGCAGCGGTTGCGAGGCGTCGATCAGATTGCTGATGGACGCGATCTTTTCCACCAGGCCGGATTCGCTCAACGGCGGCTTGGCCCAGACCCCGGCCAACTGCACGAACAGCGCATTGAAGGCCAACGCGGTGAGCATCGCCATCAGGGTGGTCAGGGCGATCCAGCGGGCGATGGTGTCGCGCGGGCCGCCCGGTCTGTGTCTTGCTCTCATTGGCGGGTCACGCTGGGGGTGAACAGATAGCCGCCATTGCGCACCGTGCGAATCATCGCCGGGCGCTTGGTGTCGAACTCCAGCTTGCGCCGCAGGCGACTGACCTGCACATCGATGCTGCGGTCGAAGGCGTCATGGGCCTGCCCGCGCGCCAGGTCGAGCAACTGCTCGCGGGTGAGGATGCGTTGCGGATGCTCGACGAACACCAGCAGCAGGTCGAACTCCCCCGCCGACAGCGGGATCATCACCTGGTCCGGCGAGCGCAGTTCGCGGCGGGTCAGGTCCAGTTGCCAGTCGGCGAACCGGATCAACGGGCGCGGCACCTCCCCGGTCACCGGCCGACTCTCCCCGGCCCGGCGCAGCACCGCGCGCACCCGGGCCAGCAACTCGCGGGCATCGAAGGGCTTGCTCAGGTAATCGTCGGCTCCCATTTCCAACCCCACCACGCGGTCGCTCAATTCGCCCATGGCGGTCAGCATGATCACCGGCACGGCGTGCTGCTGGCGCAGGCGCTGGCACAGGGTCAGGCCGTTTTCCCCGGCAGCATCAGGTCGAGAATGATCAGGTCCGGCACCTGCCGCTCCAGCGCCGCCCACAGCGAAGCGCCCTCGGTGGCGACTTCCACCGAGTAGCCGTGTTGCACAAAAAATTTCTTCAGCAGCGCGAGGACCTCAAGGTCGTCGTCCACGATCAACAGACTGCTCACCAGTGTGTATCACTCAAGCTCGGAATGAGCTGTCATTCAAAACCATTGGACGCGGCCCGTCATATATTTCAGCGCGGTAACAAACCGACAACCACGCAATAAAGCAGACATCTTTAAGCAAAACGCCCATGCCAGCATCGGCCTCCCTGTTCCCAAAGTCCGCCGCCCATGCGCTCATTCCTGTGTTCCGTCCGCCTGCCTCGTCATACCGCCCTGCTGCTGTCCCTGTCCTACCTGGCGGGCTGTACCAGCCCGGGCCCCACCACTCAAACCGACTGCGCGAAGGTCGACTATCCGATCTATGACCCCGCCGAGCCAGTCAACCGTGGCGTGTTCACCTTCAACAAAGCCGTCGACGACTACGCACTGGCACCGGTCGCCCGCGGTTACCGCCACCTGCCCGACTTCATGCAACAGGGTGTGCACAACTTCGCGAGCAACTTCGGCGAGCCCAAGGTCTTCATCAACGACCTGTTGCAGGGCAACCCACAGCGCTCGGTCAACAGCCTGGGGCGCTTTGCGGTCAACACCACGGTCGGCGTGCTCGGCCTGTTCAACGTCTCGGACCCGCTCGGCATCCCACGCCATACCGCCGATTTCGGCCAGACCTTCGGCGTGTGGGGCATCGGCAACGGTCCCATCGTCGAACTGCCGCTGCTGGGCACCGACAACAGCCGCGACTCCGTGGGCAAGATCCTCAACTTCGTGGTCTCCCCCTTCGGCGACAACAGCGACACCGTGCAGACCCTGGGCACCGTCGCCATGGTCGGCGGCGTAGTGGACGGTCGCGCCGCCCTGCTGCCGCTGACCGACTGCCTGAAAACGATGCCCGACTACTACAGCGCCCTGCGCGACGTGAACGCCGAACACCGCGCCGCCTTCGTGCAGGAAGGCAAGCAAGGCGCTACCAGCCCCGCGAAAAACCGCTGTGAAGGAGCGACTCATGATGACTTCTGAAACCGACGCCCTGGTCCTGCTGCAACGCGTGGCCAAACACGGCGACGCCTCCCTGCAATGCCGCGAAGTCAGCCTACGCCTGTCAGACGACCAGCAGCACCTGACCCTCAGCCGCTACAGCGAGCACTACAGCCCCGAAGGCCTGGAATGGGTCGAACGCCAACACCGTATCAGCGTGAGCGAGTTGATACGGTGGGTGATCAAGCAGGGGGAACCGCAGGTGTTGGTGCGAGGGGTGGACAGCGATCTTGCGTCGTTATGAGTCGGCGGGGCTGAGGCCAGTCGAGGAGATAGGCATTTCAGGATCGCCTGATTCAGCAGCCTGATATTCGTCGTTACGTTCGAGGGCCCATCCCTCACCTGGAACGTACGCCATGGCTTTTGTCATCAGGGAAGGCGACCCCACCACAACCGGCGGCAAGGTCATCGCCGGCTCGGGCACCACCTTTGTCGTGAATCAACGAGTGGCCCGCATTGCCGACCCGGTCTGGTGCCCGGTATGCCAGACAGTAGGTTTTATCGCCGAGGGCCATCACACCTGGGTGGATGACCAGCAAGCCACGGCGGTGGAGGGCAGCCTGGTGCAATGTGGCTGCCCGACCGGGGCCAACCGACTGGTAGCCACTCAGTGGACGGTCTGCTCCGGGAATCAACCGACCATCCCGCTCGACAGCGATTGCGTCGGGCCGGCGGTGATCAATACCCAGCGCTGGGCCGACGCCATTCATAAGGGCTACCCGCAAAACGAGTTTGCCGATGCGGTGCCGCGGGATCAGGTGCGCGGCCTGAGCGTTGCTCACGGCGATATCGTTTCACCGCCGTTGTCCGTGCAGGACACGCAGCATCTGGTAGAGCCGGGTTTTCATATCGTGCAAACGCCCATGAGCCGAGCGGCACTGGAGACGGTGCTGTTCGGTCAAGCCGATAAGGCGGTGCTGGAGAAATTCCGTCGGCTCAATCCTCAACTCTCGAACGATGCTAAACCTGGGCAACTGGTCGTGCTCAGTCATCCTGACAACTACCAATGCACTCGCGAAGAAGCGCTGTTGATGGAAGCGGCGGAAAAGGTCAGCGCGGCCTTGGCATCCCTGAGCGATGAGGAAGCGGCTTTTATGCTCAAGTATCGGGCCCAAGTTGAGTCGATACTGTCCTATGGTTCGACTGCTTTAAACGTTACTGCGGCAGCAGCGGGCAATCATATAAACGGCTTGAAAGGGACCTTGCAGGACATCGAAGCACTCCACCAAAACTTCTTCCTGCGGGATGGGCATCTGCGCAGCGTCGAGTTCTTTAGTGAAAGGAGAAAGCTGTTTGCAAAACTGGACGCCAAGCTGACGTCCATCACGAAAATGAGCATTGCCTTCCCAGATCATCCGAGTCTTAAAAGCGCCTTGGGGATTTCCAGCCAAAGCTTGGTGCATCGCTGGACCCAAGCGGGCGTAGTGGGGCAAATACCGGGGTACGCTACACATATTGAGGGCGTATCCAGAGCATCCAAGGTGCTTCAGTGGGGCGGTTGGATTGGGGTTGCTCTAGGCGGTGGGGCCTCTTATGTAAAGGTGCAGGATGTTTGTTTGGCGGGAAGCAAGCAGGCGTGCGAGAAGGTGAAGTTCACTGAGGCCGGAAGTTTTATTGGCGGGGTAGCTATCGGATCAATCGCTACCCCCGTTATACATTCCGGTGCGGCGACTGTCTGTGCGGCAGTTGCAGCCTCCACAGGAGGTGTTGGTGGCGTCATATGTGGCCTGGTATTGGTCGGTGGGGGTGTTTATGTAGCCGGTAAGGCGGGTGAGCGCTTCGGAGAGTATTCAGGGAAGGTTATTTATGAGGTCGGGAAATGAGTAACGTAACGACTGCCGAAATTGTGCTGGTCTCTTTTGGTTGTATAACTTTCCTCGGGGCCTTCATTATGATCGGTGTGCACCTCTATTGGATTCGCACTCATTTAAATGAAGCGCTTGCATACTTCAAAAACAGCAAAATAGTAAATCAGCAAAGGGCTTTTCTATATTTTGGAACCTGGGGAAAAATGGCGTTAATCGGAGGGATAGCAGGGTTTTTGACATATTCCGGTTATTTTATTAAAAGGGGCCTACTAGATGCTGACGAGGTAAACAACTTCCCTGAGCCGCTCAAAAAAAAGCTGATCGCCTCACACTATATTCTGGGGGGACTGCTGACAAGCTTCTTCATCGAATATATAGCAATGAGACTAATCAGATAACAAAAACAAACGACACACAAAATCAAAGTCAACACAAAAGTTAAAGTTCCACAGGCATTAGAATTGGCAATAGACAAACCAAGAGCGAGAAAACTTAAAATCCCACCCACAAAAAGGAAAAACAAACCTGATTAGCTCCCCACATGATTTTTTTGTTGCTGTATGCGCCCTGACTTTTCTTGGAGTATTCAGCATGGCAGGTACCTATCTTTATTGGGGGTACACCCGCATGGAGGAAATACTTGGCCACGTTAAAAACTGCAAGGCAATAACCGGGAGCAGGTTCTATCTTCACATGGGCCCTTGGGGAAGGCTTGTAATGGTCGGTATGGTGGCAGGCTTCTTAGCCCGACCTACTTCCTACGTTAAAAAAGGCATACTGGACGCCAACGAGATAGGCACTTTCCCTCAGCCATTTAAAAGAAGACTCATCATGTCGCATTATATTGTATGGGGACTTGGGGGAAGCAGCTGTTATCGGTTAGTGCAATGAAATTAATTGAGCGCTTCACCTGAATACAAAAAGGCCCTTTAAGGGCCTTTTTTGCATCCTGCCTTCTCTCTCATATAGCAGCCAGCATTCCCTACAAACTGCCCCTATCTAAAACCAATGAATAACATTCAAAAAAAACACACTACCTAGCACAACCAACACCCTATAACTTTTCATGCACTTTAATAGATAAACTTATCGCGGAATAACAATCGGAATCACCATCGGCGTCGGCCCAGCCGGCGGCATCATCATTCCTTCGCTCTTCACCACAGCCACTCCGCGCTTCTTGATGGTCTCGTACACGCGCTCCGTCGCTGCCGTGTCGTGATAGCCACCATCATCGATCATCACACTCAGTGCGCTCTGACGGCGTTGTTCGATCAGTTGCACCTGGTTGGTCCGAAAGTACGAATCCAAAGCGACCTTGCTCAGGGTCGACAGGTCGACCCGCAGGATTTCCTTGTACTTCAGCGCCGTGGCGTCCCAGCCCTGGACGTAGAGTTCGTCCTGGGTCAGGGCGAAGGTGCAGAAGTGGTAGGTGCCGGTGGTAGAGCCCGGAGTGGAGATAAGTAGCGAGCAGCGACCGTGTTGCAGGATCGGTCCCTTGATGTCCGGGAAGTCTTTGCTGACTTGAGTCGTGAACTGCGTGCGATCGTAATAGATGGTGGCCCTGTCATAGGGTGTGGTGTTGCAGCCTGACAACAGAACGGTCGCGCCGATCAACAAGCTGGCACAAAGGTTACGCATGGATCACTCCTGGGAAGGTCAATCGAATCGGTCGTGGCCGACCAACTCAGCGAGCCTGCTGGTCGGGGGCTCTATTTTTGTTGCGCACGTACAACACCGCCCCGCCGGTGGGCGAGCCGCCACGGGTGTCCAGGTCAAACCATTTGCTCTGGCTACGGATCAGGCCACTGAGTTTGGTGTGGCCGTACAGCCGGGAGTCGAAGGCGGGACGTACCTTGCTGATGGTGGTGCCCAACATGGCCAAGGGCGCCCAGCCATCCTCTTCGGCGATGTCATCGAGGATCTTGGCGATGAACTCCACCGGTACTTTTGCCGGACTGCTGGAAAATGAAGCGGCTGTTTGTTTGCCCGTCTCCTCGATGGGACCGGGGGTGACCTGGGCCTTATCGCCCTGGGCGGCGGTCTCAGTGACATCCTGGGGCCGGAGAATTTCGGTGTAGATAAACTTGTCACAGGCCACGACAAAGGGCTTGGGCGTTTTCTCTTCGCCGAAGCCATATACCGTCATGCCTTCCTCGCGCAAACGCCCGGCCAGACGCGTGAAGTCGCTGTCGCTGGACACCAGGCAGAAGCCGTCGAAACGCCGGGTGTAAAGCAGGTCCATGGCGTCGATGATCAACGAACTGTCAGTGGAGTTCTTACCCTTGGTGTAGGAGAACTGCTGGATGGGCTGGATCGAATGCTCCAGCATCAGCTTCTTCCAACCGCCCAACTGCGGCCCGGTCCAGTCGCCGTACATGCGCTTCACACTGGCGATGCCGTACTTGGCGATTTCCTCGAACAACGCCTCGACAATCGACGCCTGGGCGTTGTCGGCGTCGATAAGCACGGCGAGGTGTTTTTGCTGGTTCGAGTGCGTGGACTTGGTGGCCATGGTTCATCCTTGATAGGTGGCAGCTAGGGTAGAACGTCTCCCTTAATGAGCATGAAGAGCCGGACCACGGCATTTTTTGGGGGCCGTAAGCAGAGGCGCTGGGGATCGAAGCTACTATTTTGCCATCGCGCCGTCCACCACCGACTACCGGAAGACGTTCAAGGGAGATTCGCTGATAAATCTCAGGACAACCAAGCACTGAAGGTTGAGCTGAATGACGCTCAAGTACCGGTGTAACTCCACTCGATTCAGATCAGCCGCGTCAGGCTCACTCTTATACAAAATAGCTTTCCGTTCAGATTTGAAGAACCTGCTCGGCTACTGCATCATGCGCGCCCCAAAGGGATGACTCGCAACACTTCAAGGACCGATCATGAGTGGCAAACCCGCTGCCCGCGTCAGCGACCCAACCGCCTGCCCGCTTCCCGGCCACGGCACCAACCCTATCGTCACGGGTTCGCCCAATGTCATTTTCGACGGCCTGGCCGCCGCTCGAAAGAGTGACCAATCAGCTTGTGGCAGCCCGATAACCGGGGCGGTTTCCAGCACTGTTTTCATCCAATGGCTTGAACGCCGCCACGCTGGACAGCACCGGCGGGCACGGCAACATCATCGTCGGGGGCTCCGGCACCGTCATCATTGGCGACACGGTGGTCAACGCCCCCTTCTCCGGGCTCCTGCCCATGCCGGTGAACTTCACTGACCGTTTGAAGCTGGTGAACGATGTAACGGGCGAACCGATGCCCAATCATGCTTACGTGATCCAACGGGCCGATGGGCGCCTTGAGCATGGGGTTTCGGACGCCGCTGGTTTCACCCATGAAATCAGCTCGCATATTGCAGAAAGCATCAAGTTGTTTTTGGAAGAGTGACGCATGGAAGCCAATACCATTACCTCGGCGAACGGTAAACCCGTCAAGTTGAAAGCCGAGCACACGCTTACAGATAAAAAAGACAAGAGTGACAAAGTCATTCCTATCGAGAGCACCAAGGCCATTGTGTTTTTTGTCGGGGGTGCAGGGGACAAGGAAAGTTATTATTTTTCTGGCCCTTATGAAAATATAAAATACGCACAAGAGCCCTTAGATAAGCGAGCCAATACCTTACAAAAACAAGGAAAATACAGATCCGCATGGCTTGGGTACAACCAGATTAGAGGAAAGAAAGATATTCAGAAAAATGTCTTGAATATTATCCCTTATAAATCGTGCCCTATTTACATTATTGGCCATAGCTTGGGAGGCTGGAACAGCGGGCATTTGACTAAAACCATGGCTGACTGGGGGTACACCATAACAACACTGGTGACTCTCGACCCCGTCGGAGAAGGTACGCTGGTGTGGCTTGGCTCTGACATTGCCGGATCTGCGCCTACACCGGTTGCGGAGAAGTGGATCAACATCAGAGCCACACCATCCAAACCTGACGATTCAGACAAAGTCGCGGACTTTGGTGAAAGATGGATAATGAATAGCGGGCCTGATTTGAATCTAAACATGGATATTAATCATGCAAATGCATTTGGTATGTTCATGCGGCCAATTGTGGGCTCACAATCCGCCTGCGATATCATCTTTGAATCCATTACCAACAAGCTGGCAAAAACATGAAAAGACTATGGCTGCTTCTACTGGCTATCGCCTGTTCCTCCTGCGCAAAAGATCATGAGAAACCGCCAGCAGACTTGAGTTTCATTTCTGTCGAACGCAAAGCGGATCTTTCGCTGTACATCATCCGCTACGAATCAAACATCAACCTTCTGGATCTCTACGGAAGAGGTATGGGAGAAGGTATTGCCTCAGCTCAATTTATTTGTGCATTAGACGGTGACTATGACTTTTCTGTTGAGCATGAAATTGCGCGTTCTGCCTATGGCAGGATTCAGGCTGATGCGGCTCAAGCGAATCAACCAACTTCAATCTTTTTCACTGAAGCTTTTTTGAGTGAAACCCTCGACAAAGGACAATCCCGTCGCGACCTCTCTGTCGAAGAATTGAACGCCTTGTTAGCCAACAAAAAGACGATTCCGTGCAAAGCACTTATCACCGCCTATGGCTACAAGCCTTACTACTCCAACAGCATGCAGTTGCCAGTTGCCGACCTGCTGCGAGAAATCAATAAGCCCACAGCACCATAGCGCCTGCGGACAACGCGCAGTCTTCATCCGAAACTGCGCGACACCGTTTCCAAGCAAGCTGAGTATTTACCCATAACCCTTCCAACGGCTCGCCAATGCAGTTGGACTGTTTAATTGCCCCATCGCTGGCCAACAGCCCGTCTGTGACAAGGTGTTTGAGTCCATCAGTAAAGAGCTCGCATAAACATGAAGAACCTGTTTACTCTGCTATTCATTATGCTCTGCGCCTCATGTGCCAAGAATCATGGCAAAACTCCAGCCAACCTGGAGTTCGTATCAACTTCCCGGATCGAAAATTTTACGGCCTACACTATCCACTTCAACTCGGACGTCGACCTGCTTGATCTTTACGGCAAAGGTCGTGGTCGAGGTCAAATCTCGACAAAACTATTGTGCGCGCTGGGTGCTGATCAAGACTTTACAGTCGGGCATTTCATGGAGCCTTCGGCTTCTGGTCTTATTGAAGACGACACCTTGCACTCAAGCCGCGAGAAATTCAGCTACTTAACCAGCGCCCTTTTAAGTGACACATTCGAACCAACCCAACCGAAACGAACCATCCACGAGCTGAACCAGCTTTTAGCCAATAAACAAAACATCCCCTGCAAAGCTGTCATTACCGCCTTTGGTTACAAAGCCTACTACTCCAACACCCTGCAATTACCTGTTGCCGACCTCCTTCACGAAATCAATAAACCCAAAACTCCGTAACTCCTACGAGCGTCGCGCAGTTTTTAACCAATGCTGTGCGCCCACCTGGAAGCCCAGCACTCGCTGACAACTCTTCGACACTGGCTGCGGTACTATCCCCGCCTCCGTTTGCCGCAAGAGCCTCGAACCTGCATGTCTCAACCGTCGCCATCGACCGCTTCCAGCATCGCCTTGCCCTACGTCCTCGCCGGCCCCCTGCTGCGCCGCCTGGAACCCACGCGGCTGGTGCTGTGGCTGGTGGGCTCGCGAGCGCTGGAGCTGACATTGCGTTTGCAGGCTGGCAGCGAGGCGCAAATCCGCGACTACCCGCTCAGCGCCGAGCAGTGCCAGGTGATCCCGGTAGGCCAACACGCGTTTATCCACCTGATCGACCTGCCGCTGGACAATCCCCTGCCTTGCGATGTGCCCATCGACTACGACCTGCTGATCGCCAACGCCGACGGCTCCAGTTCGGGGATCGCCGAGTGGGCGCCGCATCTGCTGTATGGGCAAAAGCAGCAGCCGGATTTTGTGCTGCACAGCCGCATCCAGCAGTTGGTCCACGGCTCCTGCCGCAAACCCCATCACTCGGCGGACGAGGGTTTGCTTTGCGTCGATCGCCTGCTGGCGGAAACAGCCGATCCGCAGCAACGCCCTGCCCTGCTGCTGATGACCGGCGACCAGGTGTACGCCGACGACGTGGCCGGACCGATGCTGCGGGCGATTCATGCGCTGATCGAGCGCCTGGGCTTGTTCGGCGAACATCTGGAGGGCGCGGTGGTCAGCGACAGCGCCGCGCTTTACCGGCATCGCGCCAGCTATTACAAACGCGCCGAATTGCTGCCGGCGCTGAAAAGCAACGAGACCCTGCGCGAGCGTTTCTTCGGCGGGGTGAAGAAGCCGATCTTCACCAGCAGCAGCGCCGACAACCATTTGGTGACCTTTGCCGAAGTCATGGCCATGTACCTGCTGGTCTGGTCGCCGCTGCCCTGGCGCCTGATCGATCCACGACCGCCGCAGCTGGATGCCAAGGAGCAGCAGCGCTACCAGCGCGAACAACTGCGGATCGAGGCTTTCGCCAAGGGCCTGGGCGGCGTGGCGCGGGTGTTCGCCCACCTGCCGAGCCTGATGATCTTCGACGACCACGACATCACCGACGACTGGAACCTCAGCGCCCAGTGGGAAGAAACCGCCTACGGCCATCCGTTTTCCAAACGCATCATCGGCAATGCGCTGATCGCCTACATGCTGTGCCAGGGCTGGGGCAACAATCCGGATGCCTTCGCCACACCGCTGCAACACACCCGCGCCCTGAGCGCCGAGGCCCAGGGCGATGCGCGCTACCTGGACAGCAGCACCCAGGACACCCTGATCGACGAATTGCTGCGTTTCCAGCAATGGCAATACACGCTGCCCACCACCCCGGCGCTAGTGGTGCTGGACACCCGCACCCGGCGCTGGCGCAGCGAGTTCAACCTGGCGCAGCCCTCGGGCCTGCTCGACTGGGAAGCCCTGAGCGAGCTGCAACATGAACTGCTGGATCACCCGTCGGCGATCATCGTGTCCCCGGCGCCGGTGTTCGGCGTCAAGCTGATCGAGACGGTGCAGAAGGTCTTCAGCTGGTGCGGTCACCCACTGCTGGTGGACGCGGAAAACTGGATGGCCCACCGCGGCGCGGCCCAGGTGATCCTGAATATCTTTCGCCACTCGCGCACCCCGGGTAACTACGTGATCCTCTCCGGCGACGTGCATTATTCCTTCGTCTACGAAGTGCTGATCCGCCACCGCAAGGGCGGGCCGAAGATCTGGCAGATCACCAGCAGCGGCATCAAGAACGAGTTCCCGCCAACCCTGCTGGAATGGTTCGACCGCCTCAATCGCTGGCTGTATTCGCCGCGCTCGCCGTTGAACTGGTTCACCCGCCGCCGGCTGATGCGAGTGGTGCCCTACAGCCCCGAACATCGCGAGGCCGGCGAACGGCTGTGGAACTCGGCGGGCATTGGCCAGGTATTCTTCAACGACAACGGCCAGCCCCGGGAGATCTACCAGCACAACGCCAATGGCGCGCCGAAAACCCGGATGCTGGCGCCGGAGGAAGACTAAACCCCGCCGAGCGATTCGCAACAACGGATTCGCTCGGACACGCTATGGTTCAGCCGGTTGATCGCACCACCCCATTAGCCCTTCAAAGGCTCCCGGATTCCCATGTTCGAACACCTCGACCTGCACGCCCTGCTCGCGACCTACGGTTACTGGGTGATCGTCCTCGGCTGCCTGCTCGAAGGCGAAACCGTGCTGATCCTGGGCGGCATGGCGGCGCATCAGCAAGTGCTGGATCTTTGGGCCGTGATTGCCGTGGCCACGGTCAGCGGGATGTTCGGCGACCAGTTGCTGTTCTGGAGCGGGCGGCATTTCGGCGGGCGTTTGTTGCCGCGCCTGAAGGGCCAGCAGGCCGCCATCGAGCGGGTGACCGGGCTGATCCGGCGTTACCCCTCGACCTCGGTGCTGGCGGTGCGTTTCATGTATGGCATGCGCTGGGTCGGCCCGGTGGTGATCGGCGCCAGCGGTCTGTCGCCGCTGCGTTTCACCCTGCTGAATATGCTCGGCGCGCTGCTCTGGGCCACGCTGTTCGTCTGCGGCGGCTACTGGGCCGGCGATGCGCTGGAGCATCTGTTCGGCGATTTGAAGCCTTATCGCCTGCCGATTGTCCTCGGTGTCGTGGTGCTGGTGCTGCTGGTCGCCCTGCTGCGTCAGCGCCGGGCCAGGGCCAGGAACGCCGCGCCGCTTAACGGCTGATCCCGCCCCCACCCCAACATCCGGAATTTTCATACTGACCCCCGCACTTTATTTCGTTTGCGGCCCCACCCCGCTCTTGGCTTAGATAGCCCGCATGTTCCAGGCAGACAGAGCCCTTAGCCCATGAGCAGCGAAAGCATCAGCCAGTCGATTTCCATCGTTCACCCCATCCGTCTGAGCCACGGCAAGAATGCCGAGGTGTGGGACGAGAATGGCAAGCGCTACATCGATTTCGTCGGTGGGATCGGCGTGCTCAACCTAGGGCATTGTCATCCGCGGGTGGTGGCGGCGATCCAGCAGCAGGCCACCCGGCTGACCCACTACGCGTTCAACGCGGCGCCCCACGGGCCCTATGTGGAGTTCATGGAGCGGCTGGCGCGCTTCGTGCCCTTGAGTTACCCGGTCAGCGGCATGCTCACCAACAGCGGCGCGGAGGCGGCTGAGAACGCCTTGAAGATCGTCCGGGGCGCCACCGGGCGTACCGCGGTAATCGCCTTCGATGGCGGTTTCCATGGCCGCACCCTGGCCACCCTCAACCTCAACGGCAAGGTCGCGCCCTACAAGCAGAAGATCGGCGTGCTGCCCGGCCCGGTGTACCACCTGCCCTACCCGAGCGCGGACAACGGCGTGACCTGCGAGGAGGCGCTGAAGGCCATGGACCGGCTGTTCAGCGTGGAGATCGATGTCGCCGAAGTGGCCTGCTTCATTGTCGAGCCGGTGCAGGGCGAGGCTGGTTTCCTGGCCCTGGACGTCGAGTTCGCCCGTACCCTGCGACGCTTCTGCGATGAGCAAGGCATCCTGCTGATCGCCGATGAAATCCAGTCCGGTTTCGGCCGCACCGGCCAGCGCTTCGCCTTCTCGCGGCTGGGGATCGAACCGGACCTGGTCCTGCTGGGCAAAAGCATCGGCGGCGGTGTGCCCCTGGGCGCGGTGCTCGGGCGCAAGGCGCTGCTGGACAACCTGCCCAAGGGCGGCCTGGGCGGCACCTATTCCGGCAACCCCATCGCCTGCGCGGCGGCCCTGGCGACCCTGGACGAGATGAGCGACCACAATCTGCAAACCTGGGGCGAACGCCAGGAGCAGGCCATCGTCAGCCGCTACCAGCACTGGCGGGCCGAGCGCCTGACACCTTATCTAGGGCGCCTGACCGGGGTCGGCGCCATGCGCGGCATCGAGCTGCTCAAGGCCGACGGCTCGCCGGCCCCGGAACAACTGAGCGCGCTGCTCAGCGCGGCGCGGGACGCCGGCCTACTGTTGATGCCCAGCGGCAAGTCGCGGCACATCATCCGCCTGCTGGCGCCACTGACCATTGAGCCGCAGGTGCTGGAAGAAGGGCTGGATATTCTCGAGGGCTGCCTGGCGCGGTTGGCATGACACCGCGCGTTTGCACAAAAGCCGCTCGCCGTGGACACTGGCGCCCCTCATGCCATCGACAAGGAAGCGCCACATGACGTGTCCCGGCTACAGAGAGCGGCTCACGACCGCCAGCCCAGGAATCTTCGGCCGCGGCGAGCAAGACTCATGAAGCAGTACATTCCCTTTGTGCTGGTCTACCTGCTGCTGACGCCGCTGTACTACTGGATGAAGCCTTACCCGCTGAGGAAGTGGACAGGCCTGGCCCTGGGCCTCGCCGGGCTGCTGTGGATTCTGTTCCTGCCGCCCATGCTGGGCGAGATCGATGCCGGGCTGATTGCCGTGGCGCTGGTGGCCATGGGCAGCTCGCTGTTTTTCAGCCGGCGCCGCTACCAGGACCACGCCTGAGGCGCTGCGCTACAAGCCGAATACCCGCCGCGCATTGCCCTGCAGGAACTTGTCCCGCACCGGCTCCGGCAGCTCCAGGGCCTGGACCTGCTGCATGCATTTGGCGAACGGCAACTGCGGGAAATTACTGCCGAACAACACCTTGTCCTGCCCGTAGGTGCGCATGAAATGCAGCAGCTGCGGCGGGTAATAGGCCGGCAGGTAGGCCGAGGTGTCGATGTAGATATTGTCGTGCTTCCAGGCCAGGCCGATCATCTCGTCGGTCCAGGGGTGGCCGATGTGCCCGGCGACGATTCGCAGTTCCGGGAAGTCCAGCGCCACCTCATCCAGATAAGGCACCGGCCGCCCGGTTTCCGAAGGCATCAGCGGGCCGGTGTGGCCGACCTGGGTGCAGAAAGGGATGCCCAGCTCCACGCACTTGGCGTACAGCGGGTAGTACAGGCGGTGGTTGGGCGGCAGTTTCCACAGCCAGGGCACGATGCGCAGGGCCTTGCAGCCCAGCTCGTCCACCGCCCGCTCCAGCTCGGCCAGCGCCGCCATCGGCCGGCTCAGGTCCACCGTGGCCACACCAACAAAACGCTCGGGATAAGCCCGGGTATAGGCGGCGATTTCATCGTTGCTGAACACCCAGCGCTCCGGCCGGCACCAGGCCGCCAGCATCAGCTTCTCGACCCCGGCCTGGTCCATCAGCTCGACGGTCTGCTCGATGCTCAGCGGCTGGTCCAGCAAATGCGCGGAACCTGACTTCTCGAACAGCCGCGCCACCTCCGGCAGCAACAGCCGCGCCCGGCCGTTGGCCGGTTGTGCCCATGCGTCGATTGCACCCTTCATGAGAGCTATCCCCCTCTGCTGACCGTGATTCAGGCGACGAGGGCTCAGGCTACGTCCGCGCCATGACAGCGACAATGTTCGCAGCGCTCGGCGGCGTTGACCGATCCGCCCAGGTTCGGCGCCCACCCTCCACCTGGTTCCGTCTCCCTCCTTTCCCCCTTCCCTGCCCCTCGGATCGACCAACGGTTCCAAGCGCGCATTTTGCAGGCATCGTCGTTGATCGAGCCGAAAACGAACTTCTAGAAACAGAACTAGCTGAAACGTATCAGCTTCAGCAAAAACAGCAATTATGCATAAATGCAAATTTACCCTTGACCCAAAAAATCGCCTCGCTTAAGGTTAAATCACTGTATGCACATACAGTATTTTTTGATGAACATTTATGTGAATCCATTCACGGACGAGGTATTACCTATGAAAAGCAACACTGAAAAATTCGGCAAAACACCCCATCAACCCAGCCTCTGGACCCGGGCCGATGCGCTGAAAGTCCAAGCGGACGATCCCACCACGACCCAGCCACTGGTCAGTGCGGATTTCCCAGTATTGAGCAACGAGGTGTTCATCTGGGACACCATGCCGCTGCGCGACCTGGACGGAAACATAACCTCCGTCGACGGCTGGTCGGTGATCTTCACCCTGACCGCGGATCGTCATCCGAACGACCCGCAGTACATCGACGAAAACGGCAACTACGACATCACCCGCGACTGGAACGACCGCCACGGCCGGGCAAAGATGTACTACTGGTTTTCCCGTACCGGCAAGGACTGGGAACTGGGTGGCCGGGTGATGGCCGAAGGGGTTTCGCCCACGGTTCGCGAATGGGCCGGCACGCCGATCCTGTTGAACGAACAGGGTGAAGTGGACCTGTACTACACCGCCGTCACGCCAGGCGCGACCATCGTCAAGGTGCGCGGCCGGGTGGTGACCACCGAGCATGGCGTCAGCATGGTCGGTTTCGAGAAGGTCAAGCCGCTGTTCGAGGCCGACGGCAAGATGTACCAGACCGAAGCGCAGAACCCCTTCTGGGGCTTCCGCGATCCATGGCCGTTCCGCGACCCCAACGACGGCAAGCTGTACATGCTGTTCGAAGGCAACGTGGCCGGCGAGCGCGGCTCGCACACAGTGGGCGAAGCAGAAATCGGCGACGTGCCGCCAGGTTATGAAGACGTCGGCAACTCCCGTTTCCAGACCGCCTGCGTCGGTATCGCCGTGGCCCGTGACGAAGACGGCGACGACTGGGAAATGCTGCCGCCGCTGCTGACCGCGGTCGGCGTCAACGACCAGACCGAACGCCCGCACTTCGTGTTCCAGGACGGCAAGTACTACCTGTTCACCATCAGCCACACCTTCACCTATGCCGACGGCGTGACCGGGCCGGACGGGGTGTACGGTTTTGTCGCCGATTCGCTGTTCGGTCCCTACGTGCCGTTGAACGGTTCCGGCCTGGTGCTGGGCAACCCGTCCTCCCAGCCGTTCCAGACCTACTCGCACTGTGTGATGCCCAACGGCCTGGTGACCTCCTTTATCGACAGCGTACCGACCGACGAAAGCGGCACGCAGATTCGTATCGGCGGTACCGAAGCACCGACGGTCGGGATCAGGATCAAAGGGCAACAGACCTTCGTGGTGGCCGAGTACGACTACGGTTACATCCCGCCGATGCTCGATGTAACGCTCAAGTAATAGCGACACCGGGCGTTCAGGCAGCAGGTTCGAGTTCGATGAAGAACCCGTTGTGGATATGAATCGAGATATCCCGCCTGGCTCACTGCGACTTTGCTCAGGAGCTTCATTGAACAATGCGTAGTACCGACCCTTCGGAACTGGCTACACGGATGTAGCCAGTTCTGCTCCTTCCTTGCGCGACGCCCCTTTCCCCTTGGCCAGCATGGCTGTCCACTCCCCCGGGCTCAGCTCCCGGTCTTGACCTTGCTCCAGACCCGGGTACGCACCCGTTCCATTTTCAGCGGCAGCGGTTCCAGCGGGAACAGCGTGGCCATCACTTCCCTGGACGGATAGACACCCGGGTTGTCGCGGATTTTCTGCTCCACCAGCGCCGTGGCATCGCGGTTGGCGTTGGGGTAGCCCAGGTAGTCGGAAGACTGGGCAATCACTGACGGACGCAACAGGTAGTCGATGAACTTCAGGCCATCCTGTGGGTGCGGCGCGTCCTTGAGCAACACCAGGTTCTCCACCCAGACCGGCCCGCCTTCGCGCGGAATGCTGTAGACCAGATGACGGCCGTTGTCAGCCTTCTGCGAGGCGACCTGGGCATCGAACACCCCGCCGCTCCAGCCCACCACCACACAGACGTTGCCGTTGGCCAGGTCGGAGATGAACTTCGACGAATCGAAGTAGCGGATATGCGGCCGGACCTTGAGCAGCAAGGCCTCGGCCTTCTTGTAATCCTCGGGGTTCTGGCTGTTGTAGGGCAGGCCCAGGTAATGCAGGGCGATGGGGATGATTTCGTTCGGTGCATCGAGCATGGCCACCCCGCACTGGCTGAGCCTGGCCAGGTTCTCTTCCTTGAAGATCAGGTCCCAGGAGTCCACCGGCGCCTGGTCGCCGAGTAGCGCCTTGACCTTGCCGACGTCATAACCGATGCCCGTGGTGCCCCACAGGTAGGGTGCGGCGAAGCGGTTGCCAGGGTCGTTGCTCTGCACCTTGGCCAGCATCTCGGGGTCCAGGTGCGACCAGTTGCCGAGCTGGCTGCGGTCCAGTTCCTGGAGCACCCCGGCCTTGATCAGGTTCGGCAGCAGGTCGCTGCTGGCCACCACCACGTCATAGCCACTGCGCCCGGCCATCAGCTTGCTTTGCATCACGTCGCTGTTGTCGAAGGTGTCCTGCAGCACGCTGATGCCGGTTTCCTTGTGGAACTGTCCGGGCGTGTCCGGGGCGATGTAGTCGTACCAGTTGTAGAAATGCACGCTCGGTTCGGCGGCCTGGGCCGTAGCGAAACCGAACAGTGCGGCCAGGGCCAGGGGCAAACAGCGGATAGCTTTCATCTGAGGACTCCGAGCGTTGGCACCCGCCCAAGGGACGTGCGCCTCGCCTGCTGATTATGGATTGTTATGGCAGGGCCGAAAGCGGCGGAAAAACAGCGATGGGGTTTAAGGGATCAACAGCTCGCGACGGCCATCGGCGTGCTCGACGTACTCGCCGGACAGTTGCAGGCGCCGGTCGTGCAGGTAGTCGTAATCGCGGCGAGCGGCCTTGAGTTGCCCGAGGTCGAGCTGCACCACCTGCCGGCACTCGTCGCGGCCGGCCTCGAACAGCAGTCGGCCGAAGGGATCGACCAGCGCGCTGCCACCGGCGAACACCAGGCCGCCGGTGCCGCTGCCGACCCGGTTCACCATCACCGCGAAGGCCTGGTTCTCCTGGGCACGGGCCATGATCGCGGTGCGGTGCACCGGGCCGTAGGGGTCCATGTTGCCGTTGCTCACCAGAATCAGCTCGGCGCCCAGTTGGCCGAGGGCGCGGGCGCTTTCCGGCAGTTCGATGTCGTAGCAGATCAGCAGGCCGACCCGCACGCCCCGCCAGAGCACGGTGGCGTAACGATCACCGGGCTGGAACAGACCGCGCTCGTCGGGCCACAGGTGAGTCTTGCGATAACTCGTCGCCACCCCTTCGGGGGTCACCAGCAGCGAGGTGTTGTAGTAATGGCCGGCGGCTTTTTCGGCGATGCCGACCACCACCGCGACCCCCTTGGCGCGCACCGCCCGCAATACGGCCTGGATACTCGGCCCGTCCAATGGCTCGGCGACCTCGGCCAGTTGCTGCTGGTTGGCGAAACCGCTGATCTGGGTTTCCGGGAAGACCAGCAGGTCGATGTCGTCATCACAGTCGGCAATGCCCTGCAGGACCCGCTCGAGGTTGTAGGCCGTGTCGCCGTCACGACCGGCCAGTTGCATCAGTTCAATCTTCATCGTGGATCCTTTGAAGTGTCGGCAGGTCTCCGGACGCCACATGGGTGTCACCCGCCAGGGCTGGTGGCGAGTATGGAGGGGATGCAGCCGCGCGGTAATCACTGCAAAGGAGTACCCCGCCAGGGTTAGCTGGCGGGACAAGGCAACAGAAGACTGGCGGGGTCAGGCGTTACCCAGCGACTGGCGGGAAGCCCGCGCAGCCTTCAGCGCGCGCCAGGTCCAGAGCGCGCCGCACAGGTCCGGCAAGGCCAGCAGCAACAGCACCGGCGACACCAGCCCGGCGGCGACGAAGGCGGCAAAAAACACCGGCACCGACAGACGGATCGCCACCGTCAGGGCCATCAACTCGCGCCGCTCGGTGTAGCCGGCCCAGACGTAATAGACGCCCAGGTACAAGGCCAACTGGCCCATCACCCGGATCCACACCTCATCGGTCAGGGCGAAGCCGAACAACGGCAACAACAGGTTCGGCGCCAGCACCAACGCGGCGCCCAGCAACAACATGTACAGGCCGAACACAAACACGCTCTTGCCCGGATGGCTCATGGTTTCACTCCTTGGGGGTGCGAGGTGAGGCGATAGGCCTCGGCATCGAAATAACGGGTCTGCTGGCGGAACTGCCAGCTGAACCCTGGCCACAGGGCGACGTTGCGCCCGCTGCTGGGGTCCATGTACCAGCTCTGGCAATGGCCGACGCTCCATACCGCGCCGCGCAGCCGGTGGCGCAGGCCCTGGTTGAAACGCGCCTGGGCCTGCGGGTCGACATCGACACTGGTCACGCCCAGGCGTTGCAGGGTGTCCAGGGCGCCGAGGATGTAGGCGATCTGCGACTCGATCATGTAGACGATGGAGTTGTGCCCCAGGCCGGTGTTGGGCCCCATCAACAGGAACAGATTGGGAAAGCCGCTGACCGTGGTGCCCTTGTAGGCTTCGCTGCCCTGCTGCCAGGTGTTGACTATGTCCCCCCCGCCACGCCCGAGGATCATCCCCGCCGGGAATGGCGTGCGCGCCTTGAAGCCGGTGCCGAAGATCAGCGCATCCAGGGCATGGCGCTGGCCGTCGACGGTGATCAGCGCGTCCTCGGTGACTTCACGGATGCCGCTGGTGACCAGCCGGGTATTGGCCTGGGCCAGCGCCGGAAAATAATCGTTGGACAGCAGGATGCGCTTGCAGCCGATGGCGTAGTCCGGGGTCAGGCGCCGGCGCAGTTCCGGGTCCTTGACCTGGCGCCGCAGCAGGTTGAGCGCCAGCCATTTGTGCAGAGCCATCAGCCGCGGGTTGAACACGAAACCCAATACCCGGGTTTCATGGGCGGTATAGATCAGCCCGCGCAACAGCCGCTGCACCGCGGGAAAACGCCGCAGCAGGCGCTGGGCGGTCGTGGAAAAGGCCCGGTCCGGCTTGGGGATGATCCACGGCGGCGTGCGCTGGAACACCGCCAGGCTGGCCACCTGCGGCTGGATCTGCGGCACGAACTGGATCGCCGAGGCGCCGGTGCCGATCACCCCCACTCGCTTGCCGGCCAGGACATAGTCATGGTCCCACTGCTGGGAATGAAAGACCCGGCCCTTGAAGCGCTCAAGCCCCGGCAGTCGGGGATAGTCCGGGGTCGACAAGGCCCCGGTGCCGGCCACCACCACCTGGGCAAAACGCACGCCGCCACGGGCATCCGTCACCTGCCACAGGGCGCGCTCTTCCAGCCAGCGCAGGCCGGTGACCGCGGTGTTGAAGCAACAGTGTTGCAGCACCTGATACTTGTCGGCGCAGTGCCGCAGGTAGTCGCGGATCTCCGGCTGCGGCGAAAAGCGCCGCGACCAGTCGGGGTTGGGCTCGAAGGAAAACGAATAGAGGTGGGAAGGAATATCGCAGGCACAGCCGGGGTACTGATTGACCCACCAGGTGCCGCCGACGCCGGCTTCCTGTTCGAGGATCAGGAAGTCCTGTTCGCCGCGCTGGCGCAGGTTGATCGCCATGCCGATGCCGGAGAAGCCGGCGCCGATGATCACGACCCGATAGACCCGCGCGGGGTCGGCCTGCTCCTGAAGTAGCGCACTCATGTTCCTGACTCCTGGCGGCACAAACGCCGGGCGAGACCGCCCGCAGCGCATGCACGGCTGTTCATTCCGAAGTTCCGTGGATCGAGGGTGGGCCGCTCACCGGCCCTGGCGGTTAGGTTGACGCTGCGTGCAGCCTGCTGGTCCGGTGCGCCAGGTTCTCCAGCGCCTGCGGATCGAGTTCGGCGGCGATCACCAGGGCCTGGCGGCGCAGGGTCTGCAGGGGCGTGCGGCGGCCGAATATGCCGGTGAAGTGCATGAACATGCGCAGGCCGAAACCCAGCCCATCGCCCCTTTGCCGCGGCACCAGGTGCAGGTGGGCGTGGGGAATGTGCTGGTTGGTGGCCTTGCCGTCGTTGACGATCAGGTGCGTGCCTTCCACCCCGAAGCCGGCGCGCCGCTGGGCGGCGAGCAGGGTATCGAACACCTGGTACAGGTGCTGGCGGATGACCGTGGGCAGTTGCTCGAGTTTTTCCACATGGGCCAGCGGGATCAGCAGCAAGTGCCCCTGCCCCAGCGGATGCACATCCATGAAGGCCATGCAGTGGGTGTCGCGATAGACCAGGGCACTGGGCAATTCGCCGGCCGCGATCTGGCAGAAAATACAGGTCATCCGTGAATCCTCGGTGAGTGGCGCTCCTTCGGGCACTGTAAATGTAGCTCACGCCGCTCGCCGAGGTTCGGCGCAAGTTGTTACCGGACGTCGCGCGAACATCCGCGCCAGCAGCCAGCGGTCGCGCAGGTAGGGCTTGTTGTCCAGCAGCGCCGCCAGCCGCGGCAGGTTGACGAAGGGCACGCCGGGGTAGATGTGATGCTCGACGTGGTAGTTGATATTGGCCCACAACAGGCCGATCAGCCGGTCGCTGACGGTCACGGTGTTCTTCGCCAGGTCCAGGCGCTGCGGGTCGCCAACCGCCAGGGTGGCCATGGGGAAGTGCTCATAGCCCCGGGAAATCGGGTTGATCACCAGCGCCAGCAACAGCAGCGGCACGATGAAAATCAGCACGAATTGCAGCATCAGCCCCTGGCTGTAGCACCAGGCGCCGATCGCCGCCATCGACAGCAGATTGAACGCCAGCTCGCGCAGCACCCGGTTGCGCACCGCCTTGCCGTAGCGCACCAGGGAAAAGTAGATGAAGCGCGGCACGAACACGGCGATGCGCAGGAACATCCACTTCACCCCGCCGGTGTAGTTCCAGTCGTCGGGGTCCTTGTCCGGGTCGCCCAGGTAGCGGTGATGGTATTTGTGGCACTCGGTGAAGGAGGAAAACGGGAACACGATGAACCAGGCCATGAAGCGCCCGACCCACAGGTTCAGCGCCGCCGAACGAAAGCCGCTGGCATGCCCGCAATCGTGCTGCAGCACGGTGAAGGCATGCAGCTGGTTGCCCAGCACCAGCACCGCCAGCGCCAGGCCCCAGGGGTTGTCGCCGAGCAGGATGTACAGCGCCGCCGCGCACCAGACCAGCACATGCAGTACCGACCAGAGCACGAACTTCAGCGGCTGCGGCTGCATCAGTGCCTGCAGCTGGGCCTGGCGCTCGCGGTCGACCCGCAGTTCGGCGCGCTTGGCCAGCCGCAGTTCGTCCTCGGCGGCGTGGTGGGTTGAATGATTCATGAATTGACCTTCCTCTGTCTGTATCGCTAATCGACTTGCAGGCGCACGTCGTCCGTCAATGGATAGCCCACGCACAACAGTGCCTGGCCCCGGTTCAGTTCGTCCGCCGACAGCCCATGGTCCTCGCGCATGCGCACCTGCCCCGCCAGCCGGGTGCAGACGCAGGCCGTGCAGAAACCGCTGCGGCAGGAAAACGGTGGCTGCACGCCGCTGGCCAGGGCCGCGTCGAGCAGGGTCTGGCCCGGGGCGACCGTGAAACTGAACGCCTGGCCCTGCATCAGCAGTTCCACGCGTTTTTCCGTGTCGCCGCTGGCCACTGGCGCCTTGGCCGGGGTGAAACGCTCCTGGTGCACGCTTTCCGGGGCGATGCCCAGGGTCTCCAGGGCGGCGGTCACCTCGTCCATCATGCCGCTGGGGCCACAGCTGTAGTATTCGCGGGCTTGCGGGCCGGGCAGCGCGCCGAGAATGTCGATCACCCGCTGCCGGGTCAGGCGCCCTTCGTGGGCCCCCGGGGTGTCCGGCCGCGACAGCACATGCACCAGTTGCAAGCGCTCGCCGAAGGTCTGGCGCAGCTGGTCGAGCTTGTCGCGAAAGATCACCGACTCCTGATTGCGGTTGCCGTAGATCAGCGACACCTGGGCATCCGGCTCGAAGTGCAGCGCCGACTTGAGGATCGAGAAGATCGGCGTGATCCCGCTGCCCGCCGCCAGCAGCACCAGGTGCCGCCCCCGGCCCGGCTGCGGGGCGAAGGTGAAGCGGCCGTGGGTGCCGAGGGTCTGCACCGCGTCGCCGGCGCTCAGCTCCTGCACCAGGCGGTTGGAAACCTTGCCGCCGGCCACGCGCTTGACGGTGATCGACAGGGTCTTGTCCAGCCCCGGCGTGCTGCTGATGGAATAGGCGCGGCAGCCCTTGGCGCCGTCGACGTCGACCTCCAGGGTCAGGTACTGCCCGGCGCTGTAGCGGACTTTGCGCAGCAGCGGCTGCTTGAGGTGAATGGTCACCGCATCGTCGGTTTCCCGTTCGATGGCGGCGACTTTCAAAGTCAGGGGACGGTTCATGGCTGGCCCAGGGCGCTGTGCGCGGGGGTGGGTTCGTCGGCGTTGCGCGGTGTGGCGAGGCGCCGTTGATGGGCATGTTCATGGGCCGCGATGGGCGCCGGCAGCACCCGGAATTGCAGCAGGCGGACTTTCTCTGCGTGGTCCAGCGGCTGCCACCAGTCGAGCTTGTCCGCCAGCGCATCGAAGCGGCGCAGCATCAGCAGTACGAACAGGCCGAATACGCTGAGGTCGCGAAACACCATGGAACCTGCGGCCGCCAGTTCCGGCTTGAGCCGCTCGAACAGCGCCGGGCTCTCCGACCAGTGGCCGACAGACCAGTGATGGTGGCAGGCGTGGTAACCCTCGTTGAGGATGTTCACCGGTGTTTCCAGCAGGGTCACGGTGTTGTACATCCAATCCTTGGGGTCTTGCTGGCCGCCGTAGAAGGCGTGCTGGCTCCAGTGGATGACGCCCATCAGGAAGTTGCTCGCGCACCAGGGCACCAGCATGTAGAGCACGGCGATCGGCAGGCTGTAGCACGCCAGCGCGACGAACAGCCCGACATGCACCAGGTTGCCCATGACCATGGCCCGGGCCTGGCTGCGCTTGTGTTTGCTCTTGAAGTACAGCCAGGGCGAAACCATGAACTGCTGGTACATCACCTCGCGCACCATATACACGGCGAAATCCCAGGCGCTGGCATGGTCGTAGCGCGCGGTGGCGTAGACATCCAGCGGCCCGGCGTTTTCCCGGTGATGCTGTTGCAGGTGCGCCGCCGCATGGGGGATCAGGCCCATGGGAATGGCGAAGAACATGTACAGGAAGGAGTTGCCGACCCAGCGATCGAGCAGGCTCGAACGCTTGAAGATGCCGCCGGGCACATGGCCTTCCTGATGCATGGCGCTGAAGGAGCGGACAAAGCCGCGAATGTTCGGCCCATAGACGAAGGCGTAGAACAGCAGCACCAGCAACCAGGAGATTTCCTTGAGCCACAGCTGGGCGATGAACACCGGCCCGGCGGTCAGGCCCAGACTGATGACGGCGGCCAGGATCGGCTCGTCCCGCGGGTCCTTGAGCAAGCGGTCGGCCAGGGGTTGCAACAAGCGGTGATAGCTCGTCACCAGCCAGTTGCCCAGGGCCTTCATGCCCGGCAGCCACGACAACGACCGGCGCCCGGCCTGCAAGGTGCATGACAGGGCCAGAATCACAGCGATGGCCGCGGTGTTGAACACCAGCAGCAGGCTGAACAGCGGAATAGCCAGGCAGTGAAACCCGCGACCGACATTGGCCGGGCGCGGCGGATAGAGAAAATCGCTACTCATGCTTCTACTCCATTAGGCATGTTGCCGAGGCCGGAGCGACGCCAGGGGCGCCGAAGCTCCGACTGCGGTAGCAGGCGAATCAGGCGCTGTAGGACTCGCGCAGGAACTGCGCCAGCAAGGGCGTGGCGGCACTGCGGGAGATCGGGTGGAAGCCGATCGCCCGGGAGGCCGCCAGCAGATAGGCCACTTCGTCGGAGGCGATGAACGCCATGCCACCCAACAGCTCGACGCTGAGGTTGGTCGCCCGCTCGATCGCCGCCTGCACCAGGAAGCGCGTGCACAGCGCCTTGTGGTAGGTGTTCATCGGCGCATCCTGTTGCGCCTGCAATTCGCCGGCGGTGCCGAGCAGCGCCTGATGGGCGCCCTCCAGCTCGATGCACAGCAGGGCCAGTTGCGCGGGGTCGGCGAAGGGCTTTCTCAGCAACCGGTCGACCAGCGCCGAAGCCACGCCCAGGTAGCTGCCGCCGACCATCAGTTGGAACCAGCTCAGGCCGTTGAGCGAGGTTTCCATGGCGGTGGCGGCCACTTCTTCGCTGTCGGCGCCGTCGGCCAGCAGCATGCGCTCGCTGGGCACGAACACGCCGTTGAACACCAGTTCGTTGCTGTCGGTGGCACGCAGTACCGTGGCGTTCCAGAAGGGTTCGCGGGTGATCGTGCTGCCATCGGCAAAGACCACGGCAAAGCCCTGGCTGACGCTGCCGTCGTCCTGTTCACAGGCGACGCCGACCACGATCACGTCCATGTGGTGGCTCATGGTGCAGGGCTTCTTGCTGCCGTCGAGGACGAAACCGCCCTCCACCGGCCGCGCCTTGACGCTGCGGTTGAAGATCTCCGAGCCCGGCTTGCCCTCGGCGAAGGCCGAGGCGATCAGCAGCTGGTTCTGGGTGATGCCCCACAGCAGCTCTTCCGCCGCCGGGATCAACCCGCCCAGTTGCACGATGGTGGCGATGGTGTGGTGATGCATGGTCATCATCACCGCCAGGGATGGGCACAGCGAACCGATGGCGCGCAGGATCTCCACGGTCTCCTCCGGCGAGGCGCCGAGGCCGCCGTAGGTCTCGGGGATGATCAGGCCGGCGGCGCGGTAGTCGCGAAACAGCCCGCAGAGCACGGCCGGGTCGGCTTGCTCCAGGGCCATCAGGCCGCGCTCCCGGAGGGCGGCGAGCAGGCCCGGCAGGTACTTCTCGGTGGCGTTGCAGGCGTTGTGCATCGACATGGTGTGGACTCCTTTCTCGTTGTCAGGGTTAACCGGCTTTT
Organism: Pseudomonas sp. GM17; assembly: GCF_000282175.2. Lineage (NCBI taxonomy): Bacteria > Pseudomonadati > Pseudomonadota > Gammaproteobacteria > Pseudomonadales > Pseudomonadaceae > Pseudomonas > Pseudomonas sp. GM17. Next base: position 6,186,719 of record NZ_CP124732.1, read on the forward strand.
TCGATCAACTGCTCCACCGCGGGGGCGAAACCGAAGGCTCGGGCCAGGTCGAAGATCGCTTCGGCATCCTCCAGTGGAGGACGCTTGCCGATGCTGTAGTCGCGCTGCAGGCCGGCCATGGTCAGGACCATGGTTTCGGCCAGGCAACTGAAGGTCACGCCCGTGGGCAGACCGGTGAGGTTCTGTTGGCCGAAACGCTGGCTGCGGTCGGGCAGATGGATCAGGCCGCCTTCGATCACCGTGACGTCCGGGCGCAGTGCCAGAGTGACGTGGCCGATGTCCGGCGGCTGCGCGCAGTCGCAGATGATCGCGTTCTGATGCAGCACCAGCGGGTCGATAAAGGCCGAGCCATTGGAGGTGGCCGAGAGCACGGTTTCCAGGCGCGGCAGCCAGTGGCCCAGGTCCGCGGTGATCACCAGCGGCGGCTGCACCTGCGGCTTGCCCTGGGCCAGGGCATCGACGCTGTCGAACAGCGTGCGCAATTGCTCCTCGTCGCCAAGGTCGCGATCCAGCAGTTGCTCGACGCTGGCCAGGCTCGGCAGGAGCAGCACCAGGGTCTTGGCGATGCCGCTGCTGTGGCCGCCCTGGATCTGCAGCAAGGCATCGCGATACAACTCGCCGGCCACCAGCCGCAGCTCGTCCATGGCGCCCCGATTGGCCCCATTGCCGAGCAAGACCAGGTGCTCGCAGAAGCGCCCCAGGCGCAGGCTGGCCAGGCGCCCCACCGAACCGTAGGCACCGATCACCCCGGTCAGGCGCTTGGCCAGCGGCGCACCGCGGTTGGCGCAAGTGCTCAGCAGCGCATCGACACCGACCATGGCCGTCAGGCTGTTGCCGGTGGTGGTATGGAACCGCTCGTTGATGACATCCACGCCGGCACTGGAAATCACCGAGGTGTAGGCCCCCAGCCCGACGAAATCCACCTCCAGCTCGGCGACGCTGTCCAGGTAGTTGGCCAGCAGCTTGCGCCGCTTGCCCAGGCTCAGGCGCATCAGGTCGCGCGGTTGCAGCAGGCTGCCGACCAGCCAGCCTTCGACGTAGTCGCCGGCATCGTTGTAGACCCGGCGGGCGTGATAGGACACCCCGGCGTCGAGGTCGGGCTTGGCCCATTCGGAGAAGTCGTCGAGCCAGCCCTGCATAAAGGTTTTTTCCGCCGCCGACAGCCCCAGGCCGTCCACCACGCTGTCGCCGTTGACGCTCTCGGCGGTGGTCGGGTGCAGCAGGAAGGCGAAGCGCCCCAGGCAACGCCCGCTGCTGCGTGGTTTGCCCGCTGCGATCCAGGGGCTCAGGGCCCCCCGGGGCCCGGCATAACCGTGGGCTTCGAGAATCAAGCGATGCTGCTGGTTGTGCACCACCAGTTCCGCCACCGCCTTGAGGCCTTCGAGCAACAGGTCGATATCGGCGCGCTCGATGCACAGCGGCGGCTGGATGCGCAGCACGTTGCCTTCGGTGAGGGTCGGCAGGCAGTACACGCCATGCCGGCTTTTCAGGTAGCCGCAGACGATCGGCACCAGGGCGCCGAAAGCGCTGGCCAGGGACAGCGTATACAGGCGCTCGCCGCTCCAGCGGCGGAACTTCAGGCCGAGCATCAGGCCGCGGCCGTCGAGGCTGTGGAACACCTCGGGATAGTCCTGCACCAGCCGCGACAGCCCGGCGTACAGGTAGGCGCCCTGCTCCGCCGCATGCTTGAGCTGGGCGCCGTCGTTGGCGGTGAGCTGGTCGAGCACGGCCAGGCCGATGGCGGCGCTGAAGCCGTTCACGGCGAAGGTGGAACTGTGGTGCCGGTCGAAATCGCGGCTCCAGCACTGCTCGCCGTAGATGCACGCGCCGATGGCCGCGACGCCGCCGCCCAAGGCCTTGGCCAACAGCACCACGTCCGGTTCCAGACCGTGGGCGGTGGCGGCGAACAGCTCGCCGGTACGGCCCAGTCCGGTCTGGATCTCGTCGAGCACGAACAGGGTGCCGTATTGGCGACAGAGGTTCTGCGCCGCCAGCAGGTAGCCTGGCGGCGGGGTGATCATGCCCGCCTCGCCCTGCACCGCCTCGACGAAAAAGGCCGCGGCGCGCCGGGTTTTCAGCAGCGCCTCGAGGGCCTCCAGGTCGCCATAGGGCACATGGCTGAAACCGTCGGCGCGGATCTGGAACGGCTCGCGGTAAGTGGCCTTGCCGGTGACCCCGACCGCGCCCTGGGTCTTGCCGTGAAAACCGGTCAGGGTGCCGATCACCAGCTCGCGCTGGGTCGCGGCGCGACACAGCTTGATCGCCGCTTCGACGGTTTCCGCGCCGCTGGTGGTGAAGGTCACCTTCGAGTGGGTACCCGGCGCCAGCTCGATCAGGCGCCGCGCCAGTTCTTCGGCGCCGGGGTTGATCAGCGGCTGGACCAGCGAGGCCTGGCCGCTGGCGAGAAAGGTGTGGATCGCCTCAGTAATAGGCGCCGCGCCATAACCGAAGGGCACCGCGCCGAACTGGCCGACGAAATCGATCAGGGTCTGGCCGCTGGCGGTTTCGATGCGAGTGCCCTGGGCGCGTACCACGGTCTCGTTGAGGCCGACGAATTCCAGCAGTTCCTGGCGGGTGATATTGAGCAATGAATCAGCCATGACTGACCTCCCTCACTGCGCCGAACGCGCCCTGGTTGATGACGCCGTACAGGTGCTGGCTGACCTTGCTCACGGTGTCGTGCAGGTAGGCCAGCTCAGGGTCCAGGGAGATGCCGAAACGGTCCTCGAACTCGGCGGACAGGCCGACGATCAACACCGAGTCGACGCCCATCTCGTGGAACGAGCGCTCGACGTCCAGCGACCCGGAATCGACCTCCAGCAGGCTGGCCAGGGTTTCGGTCACGGCAAAGGTTATTTCGTCTATGTGCACAGTCGCCTCCCAGCGTATTTCGCTTCCTTTGCATGGCCGTTGGCCCGCGCCAACCGCGTGGTGAAACCAGCGGATCAACGCTTGGGCAGGCGTCATGATGCAAACGCGTGTTGAGTGTGGATAACCCGACGGAGCAGGCTATTTGCTACACCCCGATGCTCGGCGTCATGCCGGTTCAGCTCAATACTCCGTAAGGAGTAGCGAGCCCTGTAGCAGCTGCCGCAGGCTGCGATAGGACCGAAGGTCCTCCAGCGGCCTCAAGATCCCTGCGCCTGCTGCGCAGTCGATCGCAGCCTCGCAGGCTCGGCAGCGGCTACAGGGTTTGGCGCCGACCGGTAGGTCGCGCCAGGCTTTGGCTTTGGCTTTGGCTTTGGCTTTTGATCTTGATCTACCCGCCCCATCGGGAGGCTTCGTTCCGGTGTTCATCAGGGGGATGGCGCGCAGCGCCCCTCGACGCAGTCGAGTACATCGTATGGAGGTCGAAGCGAAGCCGACCGGAGTCGATGCCCCCTGAGGGACGCCGGAGCGAGGGAACCTGAGCGCAGCGAAGGCCGTACGCAGGGGCAAGCGTTTTTGGTTCCTTTTTAGGCGTTTGTAAAAAGGGACTCGCCGTAAGGGCGAAACCATAAGCAGCCGTTACCGTAGAAATGGATATGTACACCATCCCAAACATGCAGCACCCAAACAGCCCCCATCGCGGCCAATCGAGCGTCGACCGGCCGCTCCTACAGAGGCGCAGGCGACGCCGAAGCACTGACCCCCGTCAGCACTGTGGAAGGGTTACCGGATGAAAGACAGGCAGGCAGCACTCACTCGTCGCAGAACAACGCCGCGATCTGCGCCCGACTCGACGCCTGGAGTTTGGAGAAGATGTTCTGCAGATGGGTTTTCACGGTCTTGTCGCTGATGCCGAGGATCTGGCCAATCTCCCAGTTGGTCTTGCCTCGGGCCACCCAGCGCGAAATCTCCGCTTCGCGGCTGGACAGGATGGACAACAGTTGATGGTTCGGCCCCGGGTTGTGGCGCAACAGCTTGCTGCCCAGCGCCCGGTTCAGGGCAATGTGCAGGTACGGGGCGAAGACCATCATGCGCATTTTGCTTTCATGGGCCACGGTGGCCGAGATGTTGTGAAAGAAGTAGCCGGTGAAGGTGTTGCGGTGCAATCCGGGCAGCAGGGTCCAGCCCAGGTTGCGTATGCCGTGTTCGCGAAAGATCTTCGCCCACACCTGGTCCTGCGAGTTGCCCAGGCGCTCCAGGGTGGTGAACTTGGGGCGCCCGCAATGCTCGATGGGGTCGATGCCCAGCGGCGGAATCATGCCGTCGCGACCGACGATGGCCTTGATCAGGTCATCGGAGACGCTGTCCGGATGAATCAGGTGCGAAAAGAACACCCGGTGCGCGCGGACCCGGCCGCTGGCGAACACGAAGTTCTCGCACGGCAGGATCTGCGGCAGCGCCAGCTGGGTCTGCTGCGTCAGCTCGGCGATGCTGCGCGCCGAGGTGATGGAGTTGAGCACGCTGGTCAGTTGCAGCCGTTGCTGGCTGTCGGTGGGCGGCAACGACAGCACCGACCGCGGGCGGCTGGCCAGTTCCAGCCGCGGTTCGCAGAAGGCCGGCTGGGCGAACAGCAACGCCGCGGGCTTGGGCGCATGCACCGGGCCGATCGATAGACTGGTCATGCTTCCACGACCTGGCTGTCGACGGTGATGTCACGCAATACCCGGCCGTTGCTCTCCACCGCGACCACCGACTTGTCCAGCGGGTGGACTTCGGCCGGCGCGGCATCATCGAGTGCCGCCAGCCAGGGAGCGAACTGCTTGCGGCACTCCTGGCGCTTGATCTTGCCGCTGGAGGTACGCGGCAACGACCCGCCGAACACCAGCAACAGCACCGGCCGCGCCAGTTGGTGCTGTTGCCACAGCCGCGCTTTCAAGTCGCTGAACAGCTGTGGCAGGTCGAGGCTGCGCAAGGCACGCCGTTCGATTTCCTGGGCGATCACCACCTGCTCGCTGTCGCCGGTCTCGATGCTGAAGGCCGCGGTGCCGTCCGGGCGAAAGCTGTCATGGGTGCGCAGCACGGTGTTCTCGATATCACCAGGGTGATGGTTGACGCCATTGACGATGATCAGGTCCTTGAGCCGCCCGGTGACGAACAGCTCGCCGTCGAGCAGGAAGCCCAGGTCGCCGGTGCGAAAGTAGCGCGACCAGCCGAGCGCCGGCGGGGCCGGGCGAAAGGCCGCGGCGGTGCTCTCCGGGCGCTGCCAGTAACCGCTGGCGACGCTGTCGCCGAGGATGCAGATCTCCCCGACCCGCCCGTCTTCCAGCGGCTGCTCGGTGTGCGGGTCGCAGATGAACGGGCCCTGCCCGGGGATGCCGCGGCCGCTGCTGACCAGAGTGCGCAGGCGCAACTCGGCGTCGCTGCCCGGGCCTTCATGCAGGCATGCCACATTGTCCTCCAGCAAGCCGGCATGGAACTGACGGATCACCGGCTCGCGCTTGCTGCCGCCGGCGCTGACCATCAGCGTGCCTTCGGCCAGCCCGTAGCAGGGAAAGGCCGAGGTGCTGGCAAAACCGGCGCGGGCGAAACGCTCATGGAAGGCGGCAATGGTCTGCGCCCGCACATGCTCGGCGCCGTTGAACGCCACCTCCCAGCTGCTCAGGTCGAGGCCGGCCAGCTCTTCGTCCTTGATCTTGCGCAGGCACAATTCATAGGCGAAGTTCGGCCCGCCGCTGACGGTGCCGCGGTAGGTGCTGATGGCCTGCAACCAGCGCAGCGGCCGTTGCAGGAAGTGGATCGGCGCCAGCAAGGTCGAGCCGAAGCCGACGAACAAGGATTGCAGGATGCCGCCGATCAGCCCCATGTCGTGATACGGCGGCAGCCAGCTGACCAGGTGGCTGTCCTTGTGGGTCAAAAAACCGCGGCTGATGCTGCGCGAATTGTGAATCAGGTTGCCGTGGGTCACCGCCACTCCTTTGGGAATCCCGGTGGAGCCGGAGGTGTATTGCAAAAAGGCGATATCGTCCCGGGTTACCGGGACGGCCCGCCACTCGCTGGCCAGGGCCAGATCGAGACTCGCCATGTCCAGCACCCGCGGACTCTGCGCCTGCCCCAGCCGGGCCCGGATGGTCGGGACATCCTCGCCACTGGCCAGTGCCGCCGTCGGCTGGCAGTCGTCGATGATGCCGTCCAGCCGGTCCAGGGTCTTGGTCGCCCCCGGCGGGTAGGCCGGCACCGCCACCAGCCCGGCATACAGACAGCCCATGAAGGCGATCACATAGTCCAGGCCTGGCTTGAGCAGGATCAGCACCCTGTCCCCCGCCTGGCAATGCCCCTGCAGCCGGACCGCCGCCGCTCGGGCCGCGCGGTCCAGTTCAGAGAAGGTGATCAGGGTTTCTTCGTCTCGCCCGTTGTGCAGAAAACGATAGGCCAATCGGTCCGGGATCGTATGGGCGTGAAGCTGCAGACATTCCGAAAAATTCGCATACGGAACGTCGCTATCGTGGTCGTTCGTAGTCATTATTTTGTGTCCAGGCAGCCGTACTTAGCCATCTCCCGCAAGGCCCGAAATCTGCGGCCTTGCGCATCCATTACGCTTGATCATCCTCTGGGAGCGCGCAGTCGAAGTTAATACTCCGAACGGCGTATACCCGCAATTTCCGCCCCCGGCGCATATTCGCCTCACAGCTCGATGCATGCATGGCTTTTTGCCATGTCACTTGCAGTCATCAGCTTTTTTCAAGGATGTGAAGCCGATATATCCAGGCCCGTGCAAGCCGGGCCTGTGCAACCGGCCATGCCATCAAACCCAGGCCGGAGCGGGAGCGCCCCGGTATCGCCAGCAGCGTGCGCAGCACGGGAGAACAGGATGTCTTTTAGCGAATACGCCACCTTCGATGCGGTCGGCCTGGCCGATCTGGTCAGGACCGGGCAGGTACGCCCCTCCGAACTGCTGGAGGAAGCCATACGCCGCATCGAAGCCTTCAACCCGGCGGTCAACGCCGTGGTCTACAAAGCCTACGACAAGGCCCGGGCGCAGGCCGCCGCACAAGACAAGGCGCCGCCGACCGGCGCGCTGCACGGCGTGCCGTTCCTGCTCAAGGACATCCTCGGAGACTGCCAGGACCTGCCTTCGACCCTCGCCTCGCGCATGCTGCAAGCGCGGGTCATGCCCCAGGACTGTGAGCTGGTGAAGCGCTTTCGCCAGGCCGGACTGGTGTTCGTCGGCAAGACCAACGCCCCGGAGTTCGGCATTCTGCCCACCACCGAAGGCGCCTTCCATGGCCCGGCGCGCAACCCGTGGAACCTGGAGTATTCCACCGGCGGCTCCAGTGGCGGCGCGGCCGCCGCGGTGGCCACCGGCATGGTCCCGGCGGCCCATGGCAACGACGGCGGCGGCTCGATCCGCATTCCCGCGTCCTGCTGCGGCCTGGTCGGCCTCAAGCCGACCCGGGCGCGCAACTCCCTGGCCCCGGACTTCGGCGAGCTGCTCAGCGGCCTGCTGGACGAACATGTGCTGACCCGCAGCGTGCGCGACAGCGCCGCCCTGCTCGACGCCACCCACGGCGTGGTGCCGGGCGACCCGTATCGCGCGCCGCCGATGCAGGGGCGCTTTCTCGACCAGCTCGGCCGCGAACCGGGGCGCCTGCGCATCGCCTATTCCAGTACAGACCCGGCCGGGCGGCCGCTGCACCCCGACTGCATCTCCGCGGTGGAAAGCACCGCGCGCCTGCTCGAATCCCTCGGCCACCATGTGGAAGAAGCGGCGCCGCAGCTGGACCTGCAAAGCTTCGCCGAAGCCTTCAGCGCCCTGTGGTTCTCCGGCATTGCCTTCGCCGTGGAACTGATGAGCCTGCAACTGGGACGCGGCCCGCTGCCCGGCGAGCTGGAAAACCTGACCCAGGCCGTGCATCAACGCGGCCTTGGCGTCAGCGCGGTGGAGTACCAGATGTCCGAGCTGGTGTTGCAGCAGGTAGGTCGGGAAATGGCGCGTTTCCACCAGACCTACGACTGCTGGATGACCCCGACCCTGGCCCGGCCGCCGCTGCGCAACGGCGTGGTGGATATCCATTCCAGCGACCTGGAAAGCACCTACGGCCCGCTGATCGACTACAGCCCGTTCACTGCCATCCATAACGCCTCGGGGCAACCGGCGATTTCCTTGCCGTTGCACTGGAACGCCGAGGGCCTGCCGATCGGCCTGATGCTCAGCGCCGCCTTTGGCGAGGAAGGCCTGTTGTTCCGCCTGGCCGGCCAGTTGGAACAGGCACGCCCGTGGAAGGACCGGCGGCCACAGTTGTTCATGCAGCACAGCCCCGACGAAGCGGTTATCGGCTAAGGAGAGCACCGAGCATGCGCACGCTGGACACCTCGACCGCCTCTGCTTGTTGCCGTGCCGGCGCAGGCCAGGAGCAGCCTCTGCCGGGGGCCATCCCCTGGCCCACCGACGGCCTGGACCGCGAGCAACTGGCGCGTTATGGCAAGGAGCTGATTCGCCAGACCCTGCCCTTTACCGTGGAAAACCGCCGCCTGAGCTGGTGGCATTTCTACTCGACGCTTTTGGTGATCGGGCTGTTCGGCTCGGCCGTGGCCCTGCCGCTGTGGTGGCCGCTGCGCCTGGGTTGCAGTGTGCTGCTGGGCTTGTCCCTGGTGCGCATGTTCGTGCTGTACCACGACTACATGCACGGTGCGATCCTCAAGGGCTCGCGTTTTGCCGAGGTGTTTTTCAAGACCTTCGGCCTGCTGCTGATGGCCCCGCCGACACTGTGGAAGCAGTCCCACGATTACCACCACGGGCACAGCTGCCAGTATGTCGGCGCGCAGAAAAACCGCCTGCCGCTGCTCTCTACTCACACTGACCTGGGCACCTTTCCCCTGCTGTCCACCGAGGAATATGCCCGCGCCGGGCGCCTCAAGCGCTTGCGCTACCGCGTCGCCCGACACCCGCTGATGATCCTGCTGGCGTCATTCAGTATCTTTATTTTCAGCATCTGCATGGTCTCGCTGATCACCCAGCCGCGGCATCGACTGTGGTCGCTGCTGGCCCTGGCGCTGAACCTGGCGAGCGCCGTCGCCCTGGCGCTGCTGGCGCCGGACATCCTGCTGTATGGGGTGCTGGTCCCCAGCCTGTCCGGCTCGGCGCTGGGCGCCTATATGTTCTACTGCCAGCACAACTTCCCCGGCGTGCGTTACCCCGAGCGCGCCGACTGGGACTACGCGGCCACCGCGGTGTTCTCCTCCAGCTACATGCGCACCGGCCCACTGATGGCCTGGTTCACCGCCAATATCGGCTACCACCATGTGCACCACGCCAACTCGGGCATCCCCTTCTACCGCCTGCCGCAAGCCATGGCGGCGATCCCGGCGCTGCAATCGCCGATCACCACCTCACTGCACCCGCGGGATATCTACCGCTGCCTGCGGCTCAAGCTGTGGGACCCGGCGCGCCAGCGCATGGTCTCGTTCGCCGAGTTTCATCAGCAGGCGCGACGCTGAAGGAAATGAGACAGGAACGGCTGCCGTGCGACGCCAAGCGTTGCCCAGTGAACGCTCGCCTGGGATGATCGGCGCCGGAATTTTCCCGTCGATCGCGGGTCAGTAGAGCCACGCCTTTTCGCACCGGTCCGTTGGTCCGTGACAATGGGGCCTCGGTCCCATAAATTAGGCGCCCTGAAAAGGCCCGGTGCTTTTCTAGCCTCATTTCCAGTTAAACGAAGTAGTGAAATATCAATGTCCGATTCCAATACAGAAGAATCCGTAAACGCCTTGTCGTCCAAAGCGGAATACGAAAACGCCATCAATCTTTCACAGCATGTTTCCCAGGCCAAGACCATCAGCGAGATGGTCCTCGACGCTTTCCAGTCCACCAAGGAAAGCGACCAGATCCGCGAATTGCGCGCCGAGATCCGCCAGGCTCACGACCGCTTCGACGACGACCGCGCCTATGAACTCATGGGCCAGCTCAAACAGCTCAAGGACGCCGAGGCCGCCGACAGCGCCGCCCTGGAAGACCTGAGCAGCAAGTTCCCGATCAGCCGCATCCTGTCCAGCTACAAGGATGACCCGAGCTTCCAGGAGCTGGTCTACGGCCTGGCGCTGAAGGTGCTGAACCAGACCCACCAGGCCATCAGCAGCCCGGGTGGCGGCAAGAGCAAGGCCTCGCGGGCCAAGAAGGAAATGGAAGTGTTCGCCATCAGCAAGGACGGCATCAGCGTCACCCTGCCGATCCGCCCGCGCTCCAAGGCCAACGTCGACCGTGAAGCCTTCGAGTTCCTCGGTTTCGCCTTTGTCGGCGAAGGCGACGAAGCGGAACTGGAAAGCGAAGTGTTCTTCGACAAGGACGGCAACGAACAGCCGGCCACGCGCAAGAACATCGTCACCGCGATCCAGCAGCAGACCGCGTTCGAAGGCTACAGCGCTCTACAACAGCAGTAACCCGTACCCGCGGGCTGGCTCGCGCAGACGGCGGATCGGGCAACAGTGCAGCGCGCCCTTCGCCGGCTGGCACCTACGAATCAAAGGCCGGGGCCCCCTCAGTTGCCCCGGTAATCGGCGATGGGATACATCGCACACAAAGCCTCGGTCTGAAGACGGAACTGTTCCTGCAGCTCAGGCTCCAGGCGGTACTTCTGCTCGCTGAGGGGCGTCACCTTGTCCAGTATCCGGCAGACCAGTTCGACGACTTCACGACAGCCCTGGGGATCGATGTAGCGTTGGGCGATGGAGCCCGTGCCGATACACAAGCCATTGGCGACGAATGAGGATCGGGTTTCCCCCAGTGCGCGGTTTTTACTCACGATGATGCCGCATCGCTCCAGTGCCGAGGCGGCAATCGAACCGCTAACCCCACCACGCAGCCTGAGCAGAATCGTGTGGTTCTCCGTCCCCCCGCCCACGACTTCGTAGTCCTGCGCCATGAATGCGCTGGCCATTGCATCGGCCGTGCTGCGAATCCGTCCCATGTAGGCGTCGAACTCCGGGGTCATCGCGTAGCCCAGCGCAGCCGCCTTGGCGGCAATCATGTTGACCGCCGGCGAGCCCTGCATCCCGGGGAATACCGCTTGCTCAAGGACACGACTGAAGCTCGCCCTCAGGCCGGGAACCTTGGTGTCGGCGTCCCGGCCGGAAAGGATGAGGCCGCCACGCGGCCCTGCGAGTTGCTTGTGGGTACACGCGGTGGTGACGTGCGCCACGTCGATCGGGCTCGGATGTCGACCCGTTGCGACCAGCCCGGCGATAGAGGAGATATCCGCCAGCAGGATGGCCCCGGCCTCGTCGGCAATAGCGCGAAAGCGTTGGAAGTCCACGACCCGGGAATAGGCCGTCGCACCGCAGATGATGATGCGCGGACGATGGGCGAGCGCCAGATGGCGTACCTCTGCGTAATCGATCACGCCCTGCGATGTGGTGCCGTAGCGGATCGCCTTGTAGTGAGTGCCTGTGAATGCGACAGGGCTGCCGTGGGTCAGGTGCCCGCCATGATCGAGGGCCATGCCGAGAATGGTGTCCCCGGGCTCGAGCAGGGCAGCAAGCACCTGGTAGTTGGCGTTGGAGGCGGAATGCGACTGTACGCTGGCATATTGCGCCCCGAACAGCTCCCGCGCCCTGCGAATCGCCAGGGACTCGACCAGATCGACGTTCTCGCAGCCGACATGATGGCGCTTGCCTGGTATGCCCTCGGCGGTGACGTTGACCAGTGCCGAGGCAGACGCCGCGAGGATTCGAGGGTTGGCCGCGCAGGAAGATGAAACCAGGGACAGTGTGCGGTGTTGACGCCTGACTTCAGCGTCCAGGATCCCAGCCAGTTCGGCGTCTTCTGCCCGCAGATCCGCCAAACCTCGTCGCAGCAGGTCGGCCTGGTTCCTCAGTGGTGCTGTATAAGCTGCCATCGTTCGGTATTCCTTCCTTGTCATTTGCGTGCCACGAACGACAGCACGCTTCCTGATTTAACGTTCGCGAGCCGCTAATTAATCAAAGAATTAAACATTTTCCAAACAAAATGCTTCTTTTCCGAGAATCAGGAGGGGACAGCAGATTTGCGTTGCCGCTGAATGTTCGTCAATCGAGGCCAGGGCACCGGACGTTTCGGGGCTTTATTGTCATGACTGGGACATGCAACACTTGCCGCCGCGGCGCCTCCGGTCCGGACCCTCCCGACAATTCCGAGCGCGCCCCATACCGACAGCGAAATATCCCAGGATGGATGCAGGCTGGCTAAAGGAGTGCTAGCGAGTTGGTACAGGCCACGAAAGAACCCAACAAGCTCTAGCCGCATCAATCCGACTGTTCTCACCTTTGGCGTCGAGCAGTTGAATGTCATGCACGGCACGCATTCCATGAAAGACCCTATGCGTGGCGACTATAAGGAAATGGTGAGCATTTGATGCACAGAAGAGAAAGAACAGAGTATTTGAAGAGCAACATCAAATACCTGATAAAAAGTCGCGGCGAGACGCAACTGTCTTTGTGCAATGCCAGCGGCCTGACCCGAACGACCATATACAACATCCTGGAAGGCAAGGTCAGCAACGTACAGCAATCCACCATTCGCAAAATCTCCGATTTCTTCGGTGTCTCCTATGAAGAAATAGAAACCGTCGATTTTGAAGAGAAGGAGATCATCGACAGCAGTATTTCCCCACAAGGAAACATGAACCCGGCGGCGGTTCCGATCCTCAAGGAAAGCCTGCTGATGATCAACATGGACAAACGGATTGGCGAACTGGCCATACTTCATCCACTGACCTATTACTTCGGCGCATCCTACAACTTGATAGCGGTGCTGCTCGAGAATGAGATCAAGGGCCTGTACGAGGCCGGTGACCTGTTGATCATTCAAAAGGGCACATCGACCGACGACAAGGAAAAACTGGTTTACGACAGGCAGACAAAAAAGCTGTTCATCATCAATGAGGCATGCTCCGACTCAGATCGAGTATTTGTGGTGGGTGACATCATCGAGGAGCGATTCAATGGCAGCTTATGAAGGCGAACTCGAGAACAGCAAATACAAACTTCTGGGCTTTGAAAACAACAAGAACCTGGCCGTGATCATGATCATCGCCACAGGCAAAGTCATAAAGATCAAATTAAGCGAAGTGCTTAACAGCGAAATAATGGAAAATCTGAACAAAATGGAAGTTAAAAATATTTACAAGAAGTTCTACTCCCAAGGAGGAGCACTTACTGCATACGACCTGAATGACCGCCACGAAAGCTCATGGATGATTTATATCATCCTGAATCTACTACTCTTTACATTTTATATATTCACCAGCATTGCCGCCACCAAGCCCATTTATCTTGAATCACTTGGCATCATTATCACTCCGGGCACCTTTCTTTACCCTCTGACCTTCCTGATCGTTGACCTGTTGAACGAAAACTTTGGCCTCAGGCTGGCAAGAAAAGCGATCTTCTTTGCCTTCGCCAGCAACGCCATGATTATCGTCCTTCTGTATGGCTCGACCTTTCTTCCCGGCCTGCCGGGCTGGAAGCTCGACACCCCGTACAATGACGTCATCATTCATGTGTCATCCGTGCTGGTGGCATCTTCGGTCTCGTTCCTGGTTTCGGAAAACATAAACTCTTACTTGCTATGCAAAATAAAAGAGCTGACCAACTCCAGATTCCTGTTCCTGCGGATATTCTTGAGCACGCTGTTCGCGGTCATTATTGACAGCTTCGTGTTTTGCTACATTGCCTTTTACGGCTCGATGGAGAACAACGACATCCTGAACATGATTTATGTGCAGATCGCGATCAAGGTATGTTTTGCCTTCTTCAACATCTTGCCTGCCTATGGCGCAAGGTCACTGTTCAAGAAATACATAACGGACAGCCAGGCAAAATAGTACGACCACGCTTGGCTCGAGCTGATGGATTCAACACTCATCCAGCAGGCAGATGCAGTGTTGAACTCCATTGAGACGGTCGATCAAGCCTTCATTGCAAGTTCATCTTGCTTCTCAAGCTGTTCATGACTTCTGCCTTGTTCCCCAGATATTCATTCAGCCCTCTGCTGCGAAGATTGCATGCATCGCAATTGGCACAGCCGCTGCCGATAACGCCGTTGTAGCAGGTCAGGGTCTGCTCGCGAACCAGGCTCAACTGATGGTGATGATCCGCCAGCGCCCAAGTCTCCGACTTGTTCAGCCACATCAGCGGAGTCTCAAGGCGCAGGCGGTATTCCATGCCCAACTCGACGGCCTTGTTCAAGGCCTTTACAAACTCGTCACGGCAATCGGGATAGCCGGAGAAGTCCGTTTCACATACCCCGGTAATGACCGTTTCAGCCTTTACCTGGTAGGCATAGATAGAGGCCAGGGTCAGAAACAGAATATTCCTTCCCGGCACGAAAGTGCTGGGCAGGCTTTCGCCCGAACTGTTCACCGTAGGAACCGGGATATTGTCCCGAGTGAGACTGCTGATCGCCAATTCATTGAGTAGCGAGGCATCCAGCACTTTGTGGACTGTCGCCCCCAATTGCTTCGCGAGTTGCTGCGCCACTTCTATTTCTGCGCGGTGGCGCTGACCGTAATCAAAGGTAATGCAGTGCACTTCATCATAGAGCGGCAATGCGTGGATCAGACAGGTCGTCGAGTCCTGCCCGCCACTGAATACGACAACGGCTTTTTTCTTCATCATTCTGCTTCCTGCATGAATAGAGTCATTTGAATATTTAAACAGCCCACTGACTGACACTCAATAAAAAAGCCCCGCGCTTCTCTCGAAGGCGGGGCTTTTTCATAGCGTTTGCAGCTTATGGCGCGTAGGTCAGCAGCAGCTCGCTCGGTACCTTGAAATCCAGGGACATCATCACGCTCAGCGCGGTGATGGTGAAGATCGAGAACACGAACAGCTTGCGCGCCCAGACGGTGTCGTCCACCGCCTTGTAGCCGGTCCAGGCCATGTACAGCCAGTACATGCCCATCGCGGCCGCGACGGCCAGGTAGCTCATGCCGGCATACCCGCTGAAGGTCAGCATCAGGGTCGCCACCAGGAACGCCAGGATGTAGAGCAGGATGTGCTTCTTGGCCACCAGGATGCCGCGCTTCACTGGCAGCACCGGAATCGATGCGGCCAGGTAATCGTTGAAGCGGAAGATCGCGATGGCATAGGAATGCGGCATCTGCCACAGGCTGAACATCACCAGCAGGGTCAGCGCGGCCATGTCGAAGCTGTTGCTCACGGCCACGTAGCCGATCACCGGCGGCATCGCCCCGGACAGGCTGCCCACCAGCGTGCCGTGCACCGACTTGCGCTTGAGGTACAGGCTGTAGAAGCCGACATAGATGACGAAGCCGATCACGGCAAACAGCGCCGCCAGCGGATTGGCCACCTTGTACAACAACGCAACGCCGGCGACACCCAGAAGGGTCGCGTAGACCAGTGCCACTTTCAGGGAGATCAGGCCCTGGACCAGCACACGGTTCTTGGTGCGTTCCATCTTCAGGTCGATGTCACGGTCGATGCAGTTGTTGAACACGCAACCGGAAGCCACCACCAGGGACGTGCCGATCATCGCGGCCAGGAAGATGGCCAGATCGACATGTCCCTTGGAGGCCAGGAAAAAACCGCCCGCCACAGAAAGCACGTTACCGAAAATGATCCCCGGTTTGGTGATTTGGATAAAGTGCTTGAGCGACATCGGGTCTTACCTCACTTCGCCATCATGTAGGTGTGGATGCTGAACATGATCCACAACGACAGACCAACCAGCAGGACGATCACCAGGGCAGCGAAGACGAACGCGATCACGTTGTTACGCTGGGCCTCGGAGCGGTCCAGGTGCAGGAAGTACACCAGGTGAACCAGGACCTGGATCACCGCGAAGGCGAGCACGATCATCAGGGTGATGGATTTCGGCAGGGTCGGGTACATCACCAGGCCGAACGGGATGATCGTCAGGATCACCGACAAGATGAAGCCGATGGCGTACGACTTTACGCTGCCGTGGCCCGCATCATGGCTGTCATGGGAGTGTGCATTAGCCATTACATAGTCCCCATCAGGTAAACAACGGTGAAGACGCAGATCCAGACCACGTCCAGGAAGTGCCAGAACAGGCTCAGGCAGCTCAGGCGGGTCTTGTTGGTTGCGGTCAGGCCGTGCTTGTTGACCTGATACATCATGATCGCCATCCAGATCAGGCCGGCGGTCACGTGCAGACCGTGGGTGCCGACCAGGGTGAAGAACCCGGACAGGAAGCCACTGCGGCTAGGGCCGTAGCCTTCGGAGATCAGCAGGTGGAACTCGTTGATCTCCATGCCGATGAAGCCCAGGCCGAACAGGAAGGTCAGGGCCAGCCAGCCCAGGACCTGCTTCTTGTTGCCCCGGAAGAACGCCAGCATGGCGAAGCCGTAGGTGATCGAACTGAACAGCAGCAAGGCGGTTTCGCCGAGCACGTAAGGCAGTTCGAAGATGTCGTGGCCCGACGGGCCACCCGCTACGTTGTTTACCAGTACCGCGTACACCGCGAAGATCGACGCAAACAGAATGCAGTCGGTCATCAGGTAGAGCCAGAAACCGTATACGGTCATCTCGCCCGAGTCGTGGTGATGGTCATCGTGCCCATGGTCATCGACATGGGTGTGTCCAGCATTGGTCACTAAGTTCGACATGGTTTAAGCCTGTTCCAACGAGGTTTCTACACGGTTGGCCGGAATCTTCTTCTCGGCTACCAGGCGAGCGTGCTGCTCGGCTTCGATGCGTTCGATCACGTCGACCGGCACCATGTAGCCTTGATCATCGCGAGCCGCGTGGATCACGAAATAGATCACGGTACCGGCCAGGCTAGCGATCGCCAGCCACCAGATGTGCCAGATCATCGCGAAACCGAAGACGGTCAACAGAGCACCCATCACCAGGCCGGTGGCGGTGTTGTTCGGCATGTGGATCGGTTCATAGCGAGCAGGCTTCTGGTACGCGGTACCGTTTTCCTTGGCTTCGGTGAACGGGTCGATGCCATTGGCCTTCGGCAGTACGGCGAAGTTGTAGAACGGCGGTGGCGACGAAGTCGACCATTCCAGGGTGTGGGCATTCCACGGGTCGCCGGAAACAGTCTGGTTCTGCTTGCGATCACGCACGCTGACGTACAGCTGGATCAGCTGGCAGGCGATACCGATGGCGATCATCACCGCACCGAACATGGCGACGTACAGGTACGGCACCCACTCAGGGTTGGTCGTGGCGTTCAGACGACGGGTCATGCCCATGAAGCCCAGTGCATAGAGCGGCATGAACGCGACGAAGAAGCCCGAGATCCAGAACCAGAATGCAGCCTTGCCCCAGCCTTCGTGCAGCTTGAAGCCGAACGCTTTCGGGAAGTAGAAGCTGAAACCGGCGATGTAGCCGAACACGGCACCACCGATGATCACGTTGTGGAAGTGCGCGATCACGAACAGGCTGTTGTGCAGTACGAAGTCAGCACCCGGGATGGCCAGCAGTACGCCGGTCATGCCGCCGATGGCGAAGGTCACCATGAAGCCCAGGGTCCACAGGACCTGGCTGGTGATACGCAGACGGCCGTGGTAGATGGTGAACAGCCAGTTGAACAGCTTCACCCCCGTCGGGATGGAAATCAGCATGGTCGCCAGGCCGAAGAAGGCGTTGACGCTGGCCCCCGAACCCATGGTGAAGAAGTGGTGCAGCCAGACCATGAAGCCCAGTACCGAGATCGCGCCGGAAGCGTAGATCATCGAGTGGTGGCCGAACAGGCGCTTGCCCGAGAAGGTCGAGATGACTTCGGAGAAGATACCGAACGCCGGCAGGATCAGGATGTACACCTCAGGGTGACCCCAAGCCCAGAACAGGTTCACGTACATCATTGGATTGCCACCAAGTTCATTGGTGAAAATGTGGAAATCCATGTAACGGTCGAGGGTCAGCAGTGCCAGGGTAGCGGTCAGGATCGGGAACGAAGCCACGATCAGCACGTTGGCCCAGGTGCAGGTCCAGGTGAAGATCGGCATGTCCATCATCTTCATGCCCGGGGTACGCATTTTCAGCACGGTGGCCAGGAAGTTGACCCCCGTCAGCGTCGTCCCTAGCCCTGATAGCTGTAGCGCCCAGATGTAGTAGTCGACACCCACGCCCGGACTGTATTGCAGGCCCGACAGCGGCGGATAGGCAACCCAGCCGGTCTTGGCGAATTCGCCGACGCCCAGGGACAGGTTGATCAGCACGACGCCGGAAACCAGCAGCCAGAAGCTCAGGGAGTTGAGGAACGGATAGGCAACGTCACGCGCACCGATCTGCAGCGGCACTGCAAGGTTCATCAGGCCGGTGAAGAAAGGCATCGCCATGAAGATGATCATGATCACACCGTGGGCGGTGAAGATCTGGTCATAGTGTTCAGGAGGCAGGTAGCCCGGCGAACCCTCGGTGGCCATGGCCAGCTGGGTACGCATCATGATCGCGTCGGCGAAGCCGCGCAGGAGCATGACCATGGCGACGATGATGTACATCACGCCGATTTTCTTGTGGTCGACCGAAGTCAGCCATTCGGTCCACAGGTAGGACCATTTCTTGAAGTACGTGATACCCGCGACAAGCGCCAGACCACCGAGGATGATCATGGCAACGGTCACCATGACAATCGGCTCGTGGAACGGTATCGCGTCCAGACTTAATTTACCAAACATCGTTTACTCCTCTGCCCCAGCAGCTGAATGCGAGCTCATGTCAGTCCCTTCCACAGCGGCCACTTCTTTCTTCTCGTGCTTGACCGGTGCGCCTGGTTTCATGCCTTCATACTTGTCGACAATTTTCTGAAACAGGTCCGGCGTGTACGAGGAGTACAGCGCGACAGGGTTGTTCTGGCTTGGCTTGGCAAGGGCTTCGTATTCAGCTTGATCAAGCTGTTTAGGTGCGGCCTTGACTTCGGCTACCCAGGCGTCGAAATCTTCCTGGCTCGTCGAGATCGCTTTGAATTTCATGCCGGTGAAGCCAGCGCCACTGTAGTTAGCGGAGATGCCTTCCATTTCAGCTTTCTGGTTGGCGATCAGGTGCAGCTTGGTCTGCATGCCTGCCATCGCATAGATCTGGCCGCCCAGGGCTGGGATGAAGAACGAGTTCATCACGGCGTCGGAGGTGATCTTGAAGTTCAGCGGAGTGTGCTCCGGGAACCGGATCTGGTTAACAGTGGCGATACCCTGGTCCGGGTAGATGAACAGCCACTTCCAGTCCAGCGCGACCACTTCGATGTTGATCGGCTTGACGTCGGATTCCAGCGGACGATACGGGTCCAGCGCGTGGGTGGACTTGTAGGTCACATAACCCAGGGCAATGATGATGAGGATCGGGACCAGCCACACCGCGATTTCGATCTTGGTGGAGTGCGACCACTTGGGCGCGTAGGTCGCGTTGGTGTTGGACGCGCGGTATTTCCAGGCGAACGCGAAGGTCATCACGATCACCGGAATCACGACCAGCAGCATCAGCAGGGTAGCGGTGATGATCAGGTTTCGCTCATCCAGACCGACCTGTCCCTTCGGGTCGAGCAAGGTCCACTTGCAGCCTCCCAGCATTAACATCATGCCAAGCAGCGGCAAAAAGCCTAGTAATCGGGGGTACCTGTTTTTACTCATCTCACGACCTCTAAAGCAGCTTGCGCCATGCAGTTGGGTTTTGATCGCCAACACTTCACCGTGCCAAGGGTTGGCATTTTTTCTTCGATTGAATAAGGGCCTGCCCGACGCGTTACGCGTTGTTTGACAAATCCTGGGCTAGCAGTGAGTTCTTATTCGAATTCGTGGTCAAAGGCCTTTTACAGACCAATTCCATTTGGTGCGGATATTTGGAAGGTGCCGACACCTGGGGTCGCATGGAGCGTCCAACGCCCCTCGACCGCCGCCGTATGCTCAGGGGTGAGCAGCGCCGGAAATTCAGTGCGGGCGATTGTAGATATGTAGCGTTTTATAAACCATGTCTTATCCCGAAATAATTTTTATCGGCTCGCGCAACAATGCGTGGCGATTATTGCAACGGGTCGCGATCATATCGAGATTCATTCGCAATAAAAAGCCCCAAAAACACCTTCCAGCCAAGTCGAAAAAGGCGCCTTTCACCCGTACAAAATCCACCGATGGCATCGCGCTACCCCTTGTAAAACGAGGGCTGAACCGATTTATTTAGATAGCAGGCTATGCTTGCCTGGCCGTTCACCGCGCTGACACGAACTGACAGACTTTTTTCGCTCCTGGCGCAAGAAAAATCGTCTCGACGTCATCCTCTGAAACACAGCTGCGACATCACCATGTGACAACATGTCGCACTTTTATCGCGCATCCGATTGCCCCATATCACGCCCCCTTCACACATTGTCCTACACGCAAAAAAGCCCCGGCCCCGAACATCGGGACCGGGGCTTTTTGCGCCGGGTCAGGCGCTCTTGCGACGGTTACGAATGATGCCCAGCGGCACCAGCACCAGGGTCAGCACAAAGGCCACCAGCGCCCACTGCGCCAGGGACAGGCCCAGCACCGGCGGGTACGGCGTGGAGCAGAAGCCATCGACCTGGAACCCCAGCGGGAAGACGGTCGCCAGCGGCAGGCTGTCGACGATCGGCTGCAACACATCGATGCCGCAACTGACCGCAGGATGGGCCTGGGTGTAGACGTGATGCCCCGCCACCGCCGCCCCGAACAGCGCGCTGATCACTACCAGCGCTTCCAGCACGGTGAGGCTGCGACGGCTGCGCATGGCCGCGCCGATGAAGGCGAAAATCGCGATCAGCAGAAACGCGTAGCGCTGCAGGATGCACAACGGGCAAGGCGCCTCGCCCAGCACCACCTGCATGTACAGCGCGCCGCCGATCAGCGCCAGGCAGATCACCCCCAGCAACACCAGAAAACGTCGCTCGCGCCCCAAACGCAGTGTGTCGTCAGTCATCCTCAATTCCTTTCTGTCTGTGGCTCAACCCGACGGCAGCGTTTGCAACTGCTGCATCAGGCTGAGGTTGTCTTCGATATGCCAATTGGCGGTGATCCGGCCATCGGCGATCTGATAGATGTCGGTTGCCCGGAAGTCTACACGCTGACCATGACCTTTGAGTGCATTGAAGGTCCCGCTGAAGTGCCCGCGAAAATGCAGGTGCAGCACCACCCGATCCCCGGCCACGATCATCTGCTCGATGTCTGCGCTCAGGTCCGGCACCGCCGTGCGAAAGAACCGCGACGCCAGTAGCGGCCCCGTCGGCCCCTGGACCCGCCCTGCAGGCGGCGTCATATCGACGAAATTCTCCGCCAGCGCGGCCCTGGCCAGGCTTTCATCGCCGCTGTTCCAGAAACTGCCGTAGCGCCGCGCGGCCAGTTCCATGGCTTCACGCTGGGCCTTGGGCTGGCTCTGATCGACGATCAGGGTCTGCGGTTGAAGCAAGGCCGGCTCGGCGAAAACCAGGGGACTGGCGAGCAGGGTCGCGGCCAGGGTGATGCGGGAAATGGCTGAGAGTTGCATGGGATGATCCTGATCAGTGCGAACGAGCGCCTATCATCAGCATCGGGGAATTAACGATAAACAGGTTAAGAACGGATTAACCTTTAAAGGATTTTTACGAGTGCGCCCCTGTAGCCGCTGGCGCAGCCTGCGATCGGTTGCGCAGCGACCGCCAAGCCTGAGCTCGCGGTTTGCCTGAGTACTCGGGGGAAAGCATTGCGAGCGCTGCGCGCTCGATCGCAGGCTGCGCCAGCGGCTACGAAGAGGCCAGCCTCCGGGCGGAGGCTGGCCGGTGGGTTACTCCAGCGCCGCGGCCGGGCCGAAGAACTCGTAGCGGCTTTGTTTTTCCGGTACGCCCAGGGCCTTGAGGTGGCGCTTGATCGCCGCCATGAAGGCTTTCGGGCCGAGGAAGTAGGCGTCCAGGTCACGCTCCTGCGGCAACCATTCGGCCAGTTGTTCCTGGTTCAGCAGGCCGACCTTGTCCGCCGCCGGGCTGATGCCGTCGTCTTCGGCGTAGCAGTAGAAGCGCTTGAGTTGTGGATGACGCGCGGCCAGGCCGTCGACCCAATCGCGGAACGCATGCACCCCACCGTTGCGCGCGCAGTGGATAAAGTGCACCGGACGCTCGGTGGCCAGCGCGGCTTCGAGCATCGGCAGGGTCGGGGTGATGCCGACGCCACCACTGATCAGCACCAGCGGCTTGTCGCTGTCCGCCAGGGTGAATTCGCCCGCTGGCGGGAACAGCTGGATGCTGGCACCGATCTGCAGTTGGTCGTGCAGGTAGTTGGAAGCGCGGCCACCGGCCTCGCGCTTGACGCTGATGCGGTACTGGCCGGCGTCGGACAGGGCCGACAGCGAGTAATTGCGGCGGATTTCCTCACCCTCGAGGAACAGCTGCATGCCGATGTACTGCCCCGGCTCGGCAGCGAGAATCGGGCCGTTATCCACAGGCTCGAAATAGAAGGAGGTGATTTCCGCGCTCTCCTGCTCGCGGCGGACCAGCTTGAACTCCCGCGCACCACGCCAGCCGCCCGGGGCCTGGGCCTTCTGGTCGTAGATCGCGCCTTCGGCACCGATCAGGATGTCCGCCAGCTGGTTATAGGCCGCGCCCCAGGCGTTCATCACCGCCGGCGTGGCGATCTCTTCGCCCAGCACTTCGGAAATGGCGCGCAACAGGCAACTGCCGACGATCGGGTAATGCTCTGGCAGGATCTGCAGGGCCACGTGCTTGTTGATGATCTTCGCCACCAGATCGCCCAATTGGTCGAGCTGGTCGATGTGCCGGGCGTACATCAATACGCCATTGGCCAGGGCCCGTGGCTGGTCGCCGCTGGCCTGGTGCGCCTGGTTGAACAGCGGGCGCACTTGCGGATACTCGGAGAGCATCATCCGGTAGAAGTGGGTGATCAGGGCTTCGCCACCGCTTTCCAGCAACGGTACGGTGGATTTGATGATGGCACGATCTTCGACGCTAAGCATAAGTACAACTCCTGAGCTTTCTGACTACTTGCAGGTTGCCCTTTACCAATCAGTTTTCGTGCCAACAATAAAAACCATATAAATCAATTACTTGTAATAATTGTAGTCATATCGACAAAGCCGCATTTATAGTCATTAAGACCATACGGAGTCATTATGACCGCAAAATCCCTGCTCACCGCCTTGTTGCCCCTGGTCTCCGACCTGTCCCGCGAACTGCCCGAAGGCGAGCGCTACCGCCGCCTGCTGGAAGCCATGCGCGCCCTGCTGCCCTGCGACGCCGCCGCGCTGCTGCGCCTGGATGGCGAATGGCTGGTGCCGCTGGCGGTGGACGGCTTGAGCACCGACACCCTGGGCCGACGCTTCAAGGTCAGCGAACACCCACGTTTCGCCGCCCTGCTCAGCCACCCCGGCCCTACCCGTTTCGCCAGCGACAGCGAGTTGCCGGACCCTTACGACGGCCTGGTGGATGGCCTGCACGAACACCTGGAAGTCCACGACTGCATGGGCTGCCCGCTGTTTATCGACGAGCGCCCCTGGGGCTTGCTGACCCTGGATGCCCTCGACCCGCAGCGCTTCGAACCCATCGAGCTGGATGCCCTGCAGGCGTTCGCCAGCCTGGCGGCGGCCACCGTCAACGCCGCCGAGCGCATCGAGCGCCTGGCCCTGCGCGCCGAAGACGAACACCAGCGCGCCGAGGTCTATCGCCAGGCCAGCGGCCAGAACCGCGAGATGATCGGCCAGAGCAAAGCCCACAAACGCCTGCTGGAGGAAATCGGCCTGGTCGGCGGCAGCGACCTGACGGTACTGATCACCGGTGAAACCGGGGTCGGCAAGGAACTGGTGGCCCAGGCCATCCACGCCGCCTCGCCCCGGGCCGACAAACCGATCATCAGCCTCAACTGCGCCGCCCTGCCCGACACCCTGGTGGAAAGCGAACTGTTCGGCCATGTGCGGGGCGCCTTTACCGGCGCCACCAACGACCGCCGCGGCAAATTCGAGCTGGCCAATGGCGGCACGCTGTTTCTCGATGAAGTGGGCGAGTTGTCGCTGACCGTGCAGGCCAAGCTGCTGCGCGTGCTGCAAAGCGGCCAGTTGCAACGCCTGGGGTCGGACCAGGAACATCAGGTCGACGTGCGGCTGATCGCCGCCACCAACCGCGACCTGGCCGAAGAAGTGCGCAGCGGCCGCTATCGCGCGGACTTCTATCACCGCCTCAGCGTCTACCCGCTGCTGGTGCCGGCCCTGCGCGACCGCGGCCGCGATGTGCTGCTGCTCAGCGGCTACTTCCTCGAACAGAATCGCTCGCGCATGGGCCTGGGCAGCCTGCGCCTGACCAGCGATGCCCAGGCGGCGCTGCTGGCCTACGCCTGGCCGGGCAACGTGCGTGAGCTGGAACACCTGATCGGCCGCAGCGCCCTCAAGGCCCTGGGCAATTGCCGCGAACGACCGAAGATCCTCAGCCTGAGCGCCGCCGACCTGGACCTGCCGGACGCCTCGGCGCCGCTCACGCCCCAGCCCCCGGCTGCGACGGCCATGGCCGACCTTCCCGGCACCGGCGATCTACGGCAGGCCACCGAAAACTACCAGCGCCAACTGATCAGTGCCTGCCTTGAGCGCCACCAGCACAACTGGGCCAGCGCCGCCCGCGAGCTGGGCCTGGACCGCGCCAACCTGGGGCGCATGGCCAAGAGGCTAGGCTTGAAGTGACTCACCTGTAGCCGCCGAAGGCTGCGATCGGCTTGGGCGGCATTGCCACGAAACGGCCATGAACCCGATACATGAGGTGTGACCGAAACGACGCAGTGGCTGATCTTGCGAGGACTGCGTCCTCGATCGCAGCCTTCGGCAGCGGCTACGGATTGCGCGGGTCGCGGATATTGGGATTAAGCCTAAAGCCAGCCCTTTGCGCGTCGATAACCCGTTATCGCTAGCTGTTCGCGGCCCATGGCGCGAACCACCTTTTTTCCACAGAAGGTTTTTATGTCTTCCAACAAAGCCCGCGCAGACTCTCTTTCGCTTCTGCTGTTCACCTTGCGCAGCGGCAAGCTGATGGCGATCAACCTGCTCAAAGTCAGTGAAATCATTCCCTGCCCACCGCTGACCAAACTGCCGGAATCGCACCCGCACGTGAAAGGCATCGCCACCCTGCGCGGCAATTCGCTGTCGGTCATCGACCTGAGCCGGGCCATCGGCGAACGGCCGCTGGAAGACCCGGAGGGCGGCTGCCTGATCGTCACCGACGTCAGCCGCTCCAAGCAGGGCCTGCATGTGCAGGCGGTGAGCAAGATCGTGCATTGCCTGACCACCGATATCCGTCCGCCGCCCTATGGCTCCGGTGGGGTCAAGTCCTACATCACTGGGGTCACCCAGGTCGACGGCACCCTGGTGCAGGTGCTGGACATCGAGAAAGTCATCCATGGCATCGCCCCGGCGCAGATCGAAACCGCGCCGACCGAGCTGAGCATGCAAGACGCCGAACTGCTGGGTAACGCGCGGATCCTGGTGGTCGACGATAGCCAGGTGGCCCTGCAGCAGTCGGTGCATACCCTGCGTAACCTCGGCCTGCAATGCCACACCGCGCGCAGCGCCAAGGAGGCCATCGACTGCCTGCTGGACCTGCAAGGCACCGCCCAGGAGATCAACCTGATCGTCTCGGACATCGAGATGTCGGAGATGGACGGTTACGCCCTGACCCGCACCCTGCGCGAGACCCCGGACTTCGCCCACCTCTACGTCTTGCTGCATACCTCGCTGGACAGTGCCATGAACGCGGAAAAGGCCCGCCTGGCCGGCGCCAACGCGGTGCTGACCAAGTTCTCCTCGCCGGACCTGACCCGCTGCCTGATCAAAGCGGCCCGTCACGTCGCCGCCCAGAGCGCCTGAGTCATGGCCGACGACTACTGCCTGCTGATGCGCCGCGACCTGACCGGGCAATCGAATCCCGCCAGTTGGCCGGCCGCCTTCAGCCTCGACAGCTATCGGCCGGAACTGGCCGAAGCGGTGCATGGCCTGATGCACCTTGGCTACCAGGACGGCGGCGGGCGCGTGCCGGAGCTGGACAGCTGGCGCCAGCGTTTCGAAAGCGACGCCGAATACGACCCGCAACTGTGCCTGGTGGCGCAGGATGCCGAGGGCGTCGTCGGGGTGATCCAGTGCTGGACCAGCGCCTATATCAAGGACCTGGTGGTGCATCCGCGGGCCCGCGGCCAGGGCCTGGGACGGGCCTTGCTGCTGCAGGCCTTCGAGGCCTTCCGCCAGCGCCGCGAAGCCTTTGTCGACCTGCGGGTGCTGGAAGACAACCAGCGAGCCCGTGGGCTGTACGACAGCGTCGGCATGGTCGCGATCCGCCGTGAGCAGGTTCCCCACACACCGCTGTAACCTGTAGCCGCTGCCGCAGGCTGCGATAAGGTCCGCAGGACCTTCAGCGATTTCAAGATCGCCGCGGCCGTTCCGGCCGATCGTCCGAACGCGGCCCGAGCCTGCGGCAGCGGCTACAGCGATTTTCATTGTCGGCGCCTCAGGCATACTCCCGCGCACACTCGTGAACGAAGGAGCGCCCCGCCATGAAAGCCCTGTCCCTGAGCTTCGCCTGCCTCACCCTCCTCGCCAGCCAGGCCCAGGCCTCCAGCCCGGACGCCTGGGCGACCTTCGACAAGCAGGTACGGGCCAGTTGCACCAAGGCCAGCCAGTTGAAGAATGTCAAAGTGCTGGGCAACGCCGCACAGTTCGACGACCGGGTCGGCTACAGCGCGTTGCTGCTCCAGGGCCAGTACCCGCAAAAACACATGAAGGGCCAGATTGGCGTGGAACTGTGCCTGTACGACAAACAGCGCAAGAACGCCCACGTCACCGAGTGGGATTCGATCCGTCCCGCCCTCGAGGCCAAGGGCCGGTGACTGGCGCATAACTTGCTTCGAGAGCGCTATTTAGAGGGCGATGTGAGTCATTCCGTCGCCGCTTCCGCCTTTCGACTATGGCTGCCGGCTCAATGAATACTCGTTTTTCCTGCGTAGGCTGCGGCAAGTGCTGCAACGATCATCACGTTCCCCTGACCCTCGGCGAAGCCCGCCAGTGGGCGCTGGATGGCGGCCAGGTGATCGTGCTGGTGGAAGGGTTCCTGAGCAATGGCCTGGGGCTGCCAGCCCAGCAGCGCGAGCACGCCGAACGGCGTTCCTGCGTGGTGCCCAGCGGCAATGCCCAGGCCCACGTGGCAATCACTTTCGCCGCCTACAACGTCGGCCCCTGCCGGAATCTTGACGAAGACCAACTGTGCCGGATCTATGAACGCCGGCCGCTGGTGTGCCGTATCTACCCGATGGAAATCAATCCGCACATCCCACTCAACCCGGCGGTCAAGGATTGCCCGCCCGAATCCTGGGAAAAAGGCCCGCAGCTGATTGTCGGCGGTGAGCTGGTGGACCAGGAACTGGCCGAACTGATCCAGCGCTCGCGCCAGGCCGACCGCGACGATATCCACAGCAAACAAGCCATCTGCCAACTGCTGGGCATTCACACCACCGCCCTCAAGGGCGATGGCTTTACCGCCTACCTGCCGGACATGGCCACCCTGGCCGAAGCCATCGAGCGGGTCCAGGCGCAACCGCTGGCGGCGCCGGCCGGCGAGTGGCTGTTCCATGTATCCGGTGAAGACATTGCCGAGCAGGTGCAGGACGCCGGCGCCCAGGTGGTGACCGAGGCGCCGCTCACCTACGCCTTCATTTCCCTGCGGGCAGCATGAAGCCTTGCCGCTGACCCGCAGAGTCTCCGGTGTCCGTCAAATCGTTGCGAGCGCGCCGCTCGTACGCAGCCTGCGGCAGCGGCTGCACGGATTGGGATATCGCGGCATTCGCGGAACTTGTAGCCGCTGCCGCAGGCTGCGATAAGGCCGAAGGCCTTCGGCGACCTCAAGATCTTGCGCTCCCTTCGGACGCGATCGACCGAGCGCGGCCCGAACCTGCGGCAGGGCTACACAAAAACTTCGGACTCAGCGCTTGCCCATCGAGCGGCGGGTGCCGGGTGGCGCCGCGCCTGGGGTCTTGGTGTGGCCGTTGGTGGCGCCGTTCTTGTACCAGGGTTGCTGGGCATTCTTGGCCTGGGCGAACTCGGACGGCTTGAACGGAAACTTGAACGGCGCGATCGCCGGCTTGCCTTCGCCAGGCGCGCTGGCGTCGTCGACCTGGTCGGCGCTGGGCGCGTCGGACACAGGCGGTTGTGCTGGGGTAGTCATGGAAGCTCCGGGTGAAAAGCAAAGGCCGGGCCCGGGGAAGCGGGCCGCGAAGGCCGGCAGTATACCCGCGTTGCGGATCGTTGAGCGGCCGCGACCGTCATCGGCCAAAGGTCATCGGTCGGCCTTTGCTGACAGCGCTGTCAGGCAGGCGTCACGTTGCTGACCGGGTCGGCCGGCTATAAAGGGGCCATCGATTCTGGCCATCTTCCCGTCCCCCTTGCCCCCCGGCGCTGGCGTCCATGCGTAATCGAAAAACAACCCTTGTGCTCGCAGGCGTGCTCGCCGTTCTCGCCGCCGCTGGCCTGTGGTCCCTGCTCAAGCCGCCCAACGCCAGACTGGCCGCGCCGACCGCCGTGCCGGTGCGGGTGATCAGCGTCGCCCAGCAGGATGTACCGCGGCATGTCAGTGGCATCGGCTCGGTGCTTTCGCTGCACAGCGTGGTGATTCGCCCCCAGGTGGACGGCATCCTCACCCGGCTGCTGATCAAGGAAGGCCAGTTGGTCAAGGCCAGCGACCTGCTGGCGACCATCGACGACCGCTCGATCCGCGCCAGCCTCGATCAGGCCCGGGCGCAACTGGCGGAAAACCAGGCGCAACTGCAAGTGGCCCAGGTCAACCTCAAGCGTTACAAGCTGCTGTCGGTGGATGATGGCGTGTCCAAGCAGACCTACGACCAGCAGCAGGCGCTGGTCAACCAGCTCAAGGCCAGCGTCCAGGGCAACCAGGCCGCCATCGATGCGGCGCAGGTGCAGCTGTCCTATACCCAGATCCGCTCGCCGGTGTCCGGCCGCGTCGGCATCCGCACCGTCGACGAAGGCAATTTCCTGCGCACCAGCGATACCCAGGGCCTGTTCTCGGTGACCCAGATCGACCCGATCGCGGTCGAGTTTTCCTTGCCGCAACAGATGCTGCCGACCCTGCAGGGGCTGCTGGTCGCCGAGCACCCGGCCTCGGTGGACGCCTACCTGGGCGCCGATACCGACTCCGACACGGGCGAGCGCCTGGGCGAAGGCCACCTGAGCCTGATCGACAACCAGATCGACACCAACACCGGGACCATCCGCGCCAAGGCCGAATTCAGCAACCCCGGGCAAAAGCTCTGGCCCGGCCAACTGGTGACCATCAAGATCCAGACCGCCGTGGAAAAAGCCGCCCTGGTGGTACCGCCCGGCGTGGTGCAACGCGGCCTGGACAAACACTTCGTGTATCGGGTCAAGGACGACAAGGTGGAAATCGTCCCGGTGCAGATGGTCTATCAGGACAGCGGCCAGAACATCATCAAGGGCGTGCAGGCCGGCGACCTGCTGGTCAGTGACGGCCAGTCGCGGCTCAAGGCCGGCTCACATATCGAAGTGCTCAGCGAACCGCCGCAACAGATCCAGGCGGCGAACGCGGAGCCACAGCCATGAAGGGCCACGGCTCGATATCCGCCTGGTGCGTCGACCATCCGGTCGCCACCCTGCTGCTGACCTTCGCCCTGGTGCTACTGGGCGCCATCGCCTTTCCCCGGCTGCCCATAGCGCCGCTGCCGGAGGCCGAATTCCCGACCATCCAGGTCACCGCGCAACTGCCCGGCGCCAGCCCGGAAACCATGGCGTCCTCGGTGGCCACACCGCTGGAGGTGCAGTTCAGTGCCATCCCCGGCATGACCCAGATGACCTCCAGCAGCGCCCTGGGCTCGACCAACCTGACCCTGCAATTCACCCTAGACAAGAGCATCGACACCGCCGCCCAGGAAGTACAGGCGGCGATCAACACCGCCTCGGGCAAGCTGCCCAACGACATGCCGAGCCTGCCCACCTGGCGCAAGGTCAACCCGGCGGACAGCCCGGTGCTGATCCTCAGCATCAGTTCCACGCAGATGCCCGGTACTGAACTGAGCGACTACGTGGAAACCCTGCTGGCCCGGCAGATCAGCCAGATCGACGGTGTCGGCCTGATCAACATCACCGGCCAGCAACGCCCGGCGATCCGCGTCCAGGCCTCGCCCGACCGGCTGGCGGCCATCGGCCTGACCCTGGCCGATATCCGCGTCGCCCTGCAGCAGGCCAGCCTCAACCTGGCCAAGGGCGCGCTGTATGGCGAGTCGAGCATCTCGACCCTGTCGACCAACGACCAGCTGTTCCATCCCGATGACTACGGCCAGTTGATCGTCTCCTACAAGAACGGCGCGCCGGTGCAGCTCAAGGACGTCGCCCGGGTCATCAGCGGCCCGGAAAACGCCTACGTGCAGGCCTGGTCCAACGACCAGCCGGGGCTCAACCTGGTGATCTTCCGCCAGCCGGGGGCCAACATCGTCGACACCGTGGACCGTATCCAGGGCGAGTTGCCGCGCCTGGAGGCCATGCTGCCGGCCTCGGTGGACGTGACCGTGCTCTCGGACCGCACCAAGACCATCCGCGCGTCCTTGCATGAAGTGGAAATCACCCTGCTGATCGCGGTGCTGCTGGTGGTGGCGGTGATGGCGCTGTTCCTGCGCCAGCTGTCGGCGACGCTGATCGTCTCCAGCGTGCTCGGGGTGTCGCTGGTGGCCAGCTTCGCGCTGATGTATGTGATGGGCTTCAGCCTGAACAACCTGACCCTGGTGGCGATCGTGATCTCGGTGGGCTTCGTGGTCGACGACGCGATTGTCGTGGTGGAGAACATCCATCGCCATCTGGAGGCCGGCGACGGCATGCGCGAGGCGGCGATCAAGGGCGCCGGCGAAATCGGCTTCACCGTGGTGTCCATCAGCTTCTCGCTGATCGCCGCGTTCATTCCCCTGCTGTTCATGGGCGGCGTGGTCGGGCGGCTGTTCAAGGAGTTCGCCCTGACCGCCACCTCGACCATCCTGATTTCGGTGGTGGTGTCGCTGACCCTGGCGCCGACCCTGGCGGCGCTGTTCATGCGCGCGCCGACTGATCATCCCCATGATCGCCCGGGCTTCGGCGAACGCCTGCTGGCACTCTACGAGCGCGGGCTGCGCCGAGCCCTGGCCCATCAACGGCTGATGCTCGGCCTGTTCGGCCTGACCCTGGGCCTGGCCATCGCCGGCTATGTCTTCATTCCCAAGGGTTTCTTCCCGGTCCAGGACACCGGCTTCGTGCTCGGCACCAGCGAAGCGGCGGCCGACATCTCCTACCCGGACATGGTGGCAAAACACCTGGCCCTGGCGAAGATCCTCGGCGCCGACCCGGCGGTGGAAACCTTCTCCCACTCGGTGGGCGTCACCGGCAACAACCAGACCATCGCCAACGGCCGCTTCTGGATCGCCCTCAAGGACCGCGGCCAGCGGGACGTCTCAGCCAGCCAGTTCATCGACCGCATTCGCCCGCAGCTGGCCAAGGTCCCGGGCATCGTCCTGTACCTGCGGGCCGGCCAGGACATCAACCTCAGCTCCGGGCCGAGCCGCAGCCAGTACCAGTACGTGCTCAAGAGCAACGACGGGCCGACGCTGAATACCTGGACCCAGCGCCTGACGGAAAAACTGCGGGCCAACCCGGCCTTTCGCGACCTGTCCAACGACCTGCAACTGGGCGGCAGCATCACCCATATCAGCATCAACCGCAGCGCCGCGGCGCGTTTCGGCCTGACCGCCACCGATGTCGACGAAGCGCTCTACGACGCCTTCGGCCAGCGCCAGGTCAACGAGTTCCAGACCGAGACCAACCAGTACAACGTGATCCTCGAACTGGACGCCCGGCAGCGCGGCAAGGCCGAGAGCCTGAACTACTTCTACCTGCGCTCGCCCCTGAGCGGCGAGATGGTGCCGCTGTCGGCGCTGGCCAAGGTCGACCCGCCCACCGTCGGCCCGTTGTCCATTGCCCACGACGGCATGTTCCCGGCCGCCAACCTGTCGTTCAACCTGGCCCCCGGCGTGGCCCTGGGCGACGCGGTGATCATGCTCGACCAGGCGAAAAACCAGATCGGCATGCCCGCCTCCATCGCCGGCAATTTCCAGGGCGCGGCCCAGGCCTTCCAGAGTTCCCTGGCCAGCCAGCCGTGGCTGATCCTCGCGGCGCTGGTGGCGGTGTACATCATCCTCGGCGTGCTCTACGAGAGCTTCGTCCACCCGCTGACGATCATTTCCACCCTGCCCTCGGCCGGCCTTGGCGCGCTGATCATGCTCTGGCTGCTGGGCCAGGACTTCTCGATCATGGCCCTGATCGGCCTGGTGCTGCTGATCGGCATCGTCAAGAAAAACGGCATCCTGATGATCGACTTCGCCCTCGAAGCCCAGCGCAAGGGCGGGCTGTCGCCGCAGGAGGCGATCTACCAGGCCTGTATCACCCGTTTCCGGCCGATCATCATGACCACCCTCGCCGCTTTGCTCGGCGCCTTGCCGCTGATGCTCGGCTATGGCGCCGGCGCGGAGTTGCGCCAGCCGCTGGGGATCGCCGTGGTCGGTGGCCTGCTGGTGAGCCAGGCGCTGACGCTGTTCACCACTCCGGTCATATACTTGTGGCTCGAGCGGCTATTCCATCGGCCCACACCAGCGCCAGCGCTGGCAAGCACATCCTGAGGCGGGGTCATGCGCGTTCTGATTATCGAAGACGAAGAGAAAACCGCGGACTATCTGCACCGTGGCCTGACCGAACAAGGCTACACCGTGGACCTCGCGCGCGACGGTGTCGAGGGCCTGCACCTGGCGCTGGAAGGCGACTACGCGGTGATCGTGCTCGACGTGATGCTGCCCGGCCTCGACGGCTTCGGCGTGCTGCGGGCGCTGCGCGCGCGCAAGCAGACGCCGGTGATCATGCTCACCGCCCGCGAGCGCGTCGAAGACCGCATCAAGGGCCTGCGCGATGGCGCCGACGATTACCTGGGCAAGCCCTTTTCCTTCCTCGAACTGGTGGCGCGCCTGCAGGCCCTGACCCGCCGCAGCGGCGGCCACGAACCGGTGCAGATCAGCATTGCCGACCTGTGGATAGACCTGATCAGCCGCAAGGCCAGCCGCGCTGGTACGCGCCTGGACCTGACCGCCAAGGAGTTCTCGCTGCTCAGTGTGCTCGCCCGGCGCCAGGGCGAGATCCTGTCGAAAACCGCGATCGCCGAGATGGTCTGGGACATCAACTTCGACAGCGACGCCAATGTCGTCGAAGTGGCGATCAAGCGCCTGCGGGCCAAGCTCGACGGGCCGTTCGAACAGAAACTGCTGCACACCATCCGCGGCATGGGGTATGTGCTGGAGAACCGCGGTGCCTCGTAATTCGATTGCCCTGCGCCTGAGCGGGCTGTTCACCCTGGTCGCCCTGCTGGTGTTCCTGCTGATCGGCGGCGCGCTCTATCAACAGGTGGACAAGGGCCTGGGCCTGCTGCCCGAGGCCGAGCTGGACGCGCGCTACAGCGTGCTGGAGTCGGCCCTGACGCGCTTCGGCAACCCGGAGCACTGGGCCAAGATCAACAACAAGCTCAAGCTGCTCAGCGAAGAAGACAAGCGCATCCGTTTCTGGGTGGTCAGCGGCGACCCCGCCTACGAATACGGCAACCCCGACCCGCAGATCCGCCGCTTCGCCCAGGGCCCGCTGGGCATGCGCGACCTGACCCTGCCCGGGCATCCCTATCCGCTGAAAGTGCTGGTCAGCCAGCTGCCGGCCAAGGAGCTGCGCCCGCCGCTGCGCTTTCTGATCGCCATCGACACCGAGACCTTCTACGAGACCCAGCACCAGCTGCTGATTGCCCTGATCAGCCTGGCCATCATCGGCGTGCTGCTGGCCTCGGCGCTGGGTTACTGGGTGGCGCGCATCGGCCTGAAGCCCTTGATCGGGCTGTCCGAAGAAGCCCAGCGCCTGGCCCCGCCGAGGCTTTCCGGACGCCTGCAGCTGTCGTCGCTGCCGCCAGAGCTGACGCAGTTCGCCAACTCGTTCAACTCGACCCTGGAGCGGGTGGAACAGGCCTATTCGCGCCTGGAATCCTTCAATGCCGACGTCGCCCACGAACTGCGCTCGCCCCTGACCAACCTGATCGGCCAGACCCAGGTGGCACTGACTCGCGGGCGCTCCGCCGAGCATTATTTCGAGGTGCTGCAATCCAATCTCGAAGAGTTGGAACGTCTGCGTTCGATCATCAACGACATGCTGTTCCTGGCCAGCGCCGACCAGGGCAGCAAGGCCACCAAGCTCACCAGCACCTCCCTGGCCAGTGAAGTGGCGACCACCCTGGACTACCTGGACTTCATCCTCGAAGACGCCCAGGTCAAGGTCGAGGTCCGCGGCGATGCCCAGGTGCAGATCGAGATCGCCCACCTGCGCCGGGCGCTGATCAACCTGCTGAGCAATGCCGTGCAGCACACCGAGCCCGGGCAGGTGATCCGGGTGCAGATCGATGTGCAGGAACACCAGGTGAGCATCGGCGTGAGCAATCCCGGTCAGGCCATCGCACGCGAGCATCTGCCCCGGCTGTTCGAGCGCTTCTACCGGGTCGACGCCTCCCGCAGCAACAGCGGTGCCAACCACGGCCTGGGGCTGGCGATCGTCAAGGCCATCGCCCTGATGCACGGCGGCGACGTGTTCGTGCGCAGCGATGACGGCATGAACACCTTCGGCCTCTACCTGCCAATCTGAGCTCTCCCTCTCCTCTGTGGTCGACGCTCGATTGCTCGCGATGGCGGCAGTCAGATACATCGCATTACCTCTATCGCCGGCAAGCCTGGCTCCTACAGAAGCAGGCTCGCCACGGACCTGTAGGAGCGAAGCTTGCTCGCGATAGCGGTGCATCAGGCACAGCGCATTGCCCCATCGCCGGCCAGCCTGGCGCCTACAGAAGCGGTGTCAACTATTGCTTTTGGCGTAACAGTGCTTATCCTGTTCGGCGCTTTTTCCAGCCGTCTTGAAGTTATATTTTTGTCGCACCTAATTTGAACTTGCTCTGCAAGAAGGTCTTCAGAAATGTCCAACAGTATGGGTATTGCCAGCGCCTTTGTTTTGTCCTCCCTGTTCTTGGCCCCTATGGCCATGGCCGAAGAATCGCAGACTTTCGCCGCGCATAACGCCGCACGCGCCGCTGCCTTCCAGGACGCCCAGGAAGCGCTGGCTACCAAGCAACAGAACGGCAAGCAGCCGCAGGAGATCACGGCGGAACAACGCCAGCCGGACGTTCAGAAGGACAGCTGACACCTGCTACCGACTCGTTTCCCTCGACAACTTCTCTGCTCTAACCCTGGAGTAAGTTGTCTTAAAGCCGCTGATAACAGCGGCTTTTTTTTGCCATGTAGAACTGCCTGTTTCATTCGTTTCACCCAGAACAAGAAACACCCGAATCGACAATAACAACTGTCATCATTCATCCAAGGAGCTTTTTACCGGTGAAGGTCACTTCAACTCTCAGCCCGTTGTTCATTGCAATGGCTGCAACTATCGCCCCCTGTGTCCAGGCCGCCGACGAGGCCAGCCCCGAAGGCTTCGTCGAAGGCGCAAGCCTCAAGCTCAACGCCCGCAACTACTACATGAATCGCAATCGCCACCAGCAGGCTCCCGACAATATCGAATGGGGCCAGGGTTTCCTGGGGATCTTCGAGTCGGGTTATACCCCGGGTACGGTCGGTTTCGGCCTCGATGCCAACGCCATGCTCGGTTTGAAACTCGATGGCGGTGGCGGCACCGACAGCTCGAGCATCCTGCCGGTCAGCGATGGCAGCGGCAAAGCGCCGACCTCGTTTTCCACGGCTGGCGCCACCCTGAAAATCCGCGCCTTCGACACCGAGCTCAAGGCCGGCGATCTGTTCCTCAACAATCCGGTGATCGCCGGTGGCCAGAGCCGCATGCTGCCGCAGACCTTCCGCGGGGTCAGCCTGGCCAACCACAGCTTCGACGGCTGGCTGCTCGAAGGCGGCCAGGCCAGCTTCACCAAGCCCTATAACCAGAGCGGCCGCCGACGTATCGACACGGCCTACGGCAAACTGGCGAATGGCGACGAAAGCCGCCACCTGAACTGGGCCGGCGTGGCCTGGAGCGGCGTGCCCGGGCTGACCAGCAGCCTGTACGCCGCCGAACTCAAGGACATCTGGAACCAGTACTACTACGACCTCGACTACAGCTATGCGCTGAACGAGCTGGTGACCCTGAACCCGGGCTTGCACTTCTATCACACCCAGGACACCGGCGACGCGCTGCTGGGCGACATCGACAACAACACCTACAGCCTGCATTTCACCCTGGGCGTCGGCCACCATAGCCTCACCGCCGCTTACCAGCGGGTGAATGGCAACACCCCGTTCGACTACATCAACCAGGGTGACAGCATCTACCTGGACAACTCCCAGCAGTATTCGGATTTCAACGGCCCCAACGAGCGTTCGTGGAAACTCAAGTACGCCTACGACTTCGCCGGCCTCGGCTTGCCGGGCCTGACTTCGGCGCTCTCCTACTCTCGCGGCGAGCTGGACCTGACCAAGGTCGACCCGCACAGCCGTGGCTACGCCAACTGGTACAGCGCCGGCGGCGAGCACGCCAGGCATTGGGAACGCGACCTTGACCTCAAGTACGTGGTGCAGGGTGGCCAGGCCAAGGATCTGGCGGTCCGCCTGCAGTGGGCCACCAACCGTGGCGGCAACGGTTATGGGGCGCTGGACAATGACACCGACGAATACCGGGTGATCGTCGATTACCCATTCAGTGTGTTCTAAGCGCGAATAAGCAAAAGGCCAGCATCATTTTGCTGGCCTTTTTTTTGTCTGCGATTTATACATGCGCCCGCAGGCGCGATCGGTCTCTGCAACTCTGCTTGCTTCATCCGGAATCACCCCTGAAACGTACACACCGCAGAAGTCAGAACCATGAGTGTGAGTAGTGCGACACCCCGCAGCACGACCACTTTGACCCGGTCGGAAAGGATGCTGATTCTTGGAAGCTCACTGATGGTCATCTCCATCCTGAGCATCGTGACCTTCTTGCTGATTCGCGAACGCGGCAGCGCCGAAATGGCCGCCACCCGCGCGGCTTCCAACATCGTGCAATTGATCGACGCCGACGTGCTGCGCAACGTCGAGCTGTACGACGTATCTCTGCGTGGCCTGATCAGCGCCTCGCAACGCGACGACCTGAAACAGGTATCGCCGACCATTCGCCATATGGCGCTGTTCGACCGGGCCACCGCGGCCCCCTACAAGGGCAACATCCTGCTGCTCGACTCGCGCGGCGACGTGCTCGCCGACTCCGCCTCGGTCGAACCGCGCCAGGGCAACTTTTCCGACCGGGAGTATTTTCAGTCCCATGTGGATAACCCTGATCCGGGCATGCTGATCAGCCGACCGTTCCGCGCCCGCCCGCCCGAGCTGGATTGGCGCATCAGTTTCAGCCGCCGGGTGTCCGGCGAGCGCGGGGAGTTCCTCGGCGTGGCCGAAGCAGCCATGCGCCTGGACTACTTCAGCCAATTGTTCAAAAGCTTGAATGTCGGCCGCGACAGCTCGGTCAACCTGATCAGTCGCGACGGTATCCTGCTGGCCCAGGAACCACCGCGAGCGGACAACCTGATCGGCCAGGACTTCAGCCAACGGCCCAATTTCATCCGCATCCTGCGCGAGGGGAACGGCAGCTTCAAAGGCATGTCCAGCACCCAGCAGCCGCGCCTGTATACCTTCTCCCAGGTCGGAGACCTGCCGCTGATCGTGATCGTGGCGCTTTCCAGCAATGAAGTCTTCGCCTCCTGGCAGCGCACCGCGCTGGTGGTCGGCGGCGCCACCGGCGCGCTGTGCCTGGGCCTGCTGTGGCTGACCTGGCTGCTTTGCCGGGAATTGCGCCGCCGCCAGAGCGCCGAGCAGGAACTCGCGCAACTGGCCGCCACTGACGCTCTCACCGGCTTGGACAACCGCCGCAGCCTGGACCAGACCCTGGCCCGCGAATGGGGACGCGCGCAACGCTCCCACAGCGCCCTGTCGCTGCTGATGTTGGACGTGGATCACTTCAAGGCCTTCAACGACCGCTACGGCCACCCGCTCGGCGATGAAGCCCTGCGCATCGTGGCCCGGGTGATCAGTGACAATATCCGTCGCCCCGGCGACCTGGCCGCACGCTACGGCGGCGAAGAGTTCGCCGTGGTCCTGCCGGAGACCGATAACGAAGGCGCCCGGCGTATCGCCGAGCATATCCGCGTGGCGATCGAGCGCCTGCCGCCGATCCGGGACGGCGCCTCGCCGATCACCATCAGCATCGGCCTCAGCACCTGGGCGGGCACGCCGAAGTCCAGCCTGGAAGCGCTGTGCTCGATGGCCGACAAGGCGCTGTACCAGGCCAAGGCCGAAGGGCGAAACCGGGTGGTAGGTTAAGGCCTCATCGCGGGCAAGCCTCGCTCCTACGGGTCCCGTGACCTCATCAGCCGTGCAGCAATCTGCAGGCATAAAAAAAGGCCACCCGAAGGCAGCCTTTAAAAACTAAAGGAAAGAGAGTGTTACTTACACGGCCGCAACCGGACGCATGTAAGAGATCGGTGCAGTGCTGGCATCTTCGAAGGTCACGACTTCCCAAGCGTCTTTCTGCTCAATGAGCTTGCGCAGAAGCTGGTTGTTCAGTGCATGGCCCGACTTGAAGCCTTTGAACTCACCTATCAGGCTGTTGCCCAGCAGGTAGAGGTCACCAATTGCGTCGAGGATCTTGTGCTTCACGAACTCGTCTTCGTAGCGAAGGCCGTCCTCGTTCAGTACACCATCCGCGTCGACCACGATGGCGTTTTCCACGCTGCCGCCGAGTGCGAGGTTGTGCTTGCGCAGGTACTCGATATCACTCATGAAACCAAAGGTACGGGCGCGGCTGACTTCCTTCACGAACGAAGTGCTGGAAAAGTCCACGCTTGCACTCTGGGTGCGGTCACGGAAAACCGGGTGATCGAAATCGATCTCAAAGCTCACTTTAAAACCGTCGAAAGGCACGAAAGTGGCGCGCTTGTCGCCGTCTTCCACCGTCACCTCACGAAGGATACGGATGAACTTCTTGGCTGCGTCCTGTTCTTCCAGGCCGGCAGATTGAATCAGGAATACGAAGGGTCCAGCGCTGCCATCCATGATCGGGACTTCGGACGCGGAGAGCTCGACGTAGGCGTTATCGATGCCCAGGCCAGCCATGGCCGAGAGCAAGTGCTCCACCGTGTCCACTTTGGCGTCACCGTTGACCAGGGTGGTCGACATAGTGGTTTCACCAACGTTTTCCGCGCGAGCAGGTATCTGCACCACAGGGTCCAGGTCGGCACGACAAAACACAATGCCGGTGTCGACAGGCGCAGGCTTGAGGGTCAGGTAAACCTTCTCCCCAGAGTGCAGGCCTACACCTGTGGCACGGATAATATTCTTCAGGGTGCGTTGTTTAATCATGGCTTGGGCCGCTTCAGCGCAAATTGCGAACTGGTATCAACAAAGGCTGGCGATAATAACAGACCAGACCTTTGCTGAACACCAATCACCCTAATACCCCTGATACATTCCATCAATCGGCCTGGCGACGCAGGAAAGCCGGGATGTCCAGGTAGTCCAGATCATCTTGCGGATTCAGCTTCGCCGCAGTCGCAGCACTGGCCTGGGCCTGGTTGCGCATGACGGTCGGACGGTCCAGATCACGGTAGTTGACCGATGGCAGTTCCTGACGCGCAGGTGCTGGCGCCTGTGCAGCGGCCATGGAGGTTTGCACGGTATTGTCGATGACCTTCACAGGTTTCTCGATTTTCGCGCCCAGACCTGTGGCAACCACAGTCACGTGCAGCTCGTCGCGCATGTCCGGATCGATAACGGTACCGACCTTGACCATGGCGTGCTCGGAAGCGAAGGCTTCGATGATGCTACCCACGTCGGAGTACTCACCCAGGGACAGGTCGGGACCGGCGGTGATGTTCACCAGGATGCCGCGCGCACCTTGCAGGTTCACGTCTTCCAGCAGCGGGTTGCGGATCGCCGCTTCGGTCGCTTCACGTGCACGGTTAGGACCGCTGGCGCAGCCAGTGCCCATCATCGCCATGCCCATTTCGCTCATCACGGTGCGTACGTCGGCAAAGTCGACGTTGATCATGCCCGGACGCTTGATGATGTCGGAGATACCGCGAACGGCACCGGCCAGGACGTCGTCGGCCTTGGCAAAAGCCGACAGCAGGCTGGCGTCTTTGCCGAGGATGGTCAGCAGCTTTTCGTTGGGAATGGTGATCAACGAATCGACGCTTTCGCTCAGCGCGCGGATGCCTTCATCGGCGATCTGCATGCGCTTGCGGCCTTCGAACGGGAACGGACGGGTCACCACCGCAACGGTGAGGATGCCCATTTCCTTGGCCACTTCGGCGATGATCGGCGCAGCACCGGTACCGGTACCACCGCCCATGCCGGTCGTGATGAACACCATGTTGGTGCCCGCCAGCACTTCAGCGATACGCTCGCGGTCTTCCAGGGCGGCTTGACGGCCGACTTCAGGATTGGCGCCAGCACCCAGGCCCTTGGTCACGCCGGTACCCAGTTGCAGGATGGTCCGCGCACCGATGTTTTTCAGCGCTTGAGCATCAGTGTTGGCGCAGATGAATTCGACGCCTTCGATGTTGCTCTTGACCATGTGATTGACGGCGTTGCCGCCGCCACCGCCGACACCGATAACCTTGATTACCGGACTTGCGGGGACGTTGTCTACGAGTTCGAACATTTTCCCTCTCCTTTCATTTCTCTAGTTTTTTCGCCTACTGCTTACAACGGTGTTGCGGTAAATCTTCAGAAATTGCCCTGCACCCAGCTCTTGATGCGATCGAGCAAGGCGGCCTTGGGTTCATCGCTGCTGTAGCTGTCTCGGCTACCGATGCCGGAGAACGAGATACCGTCGGACTGCTTCTGCAGCCCGTACAACAGCAAGCCCACGCCGGTGGAGTAGATCGGGTTGCGCACCACGTCGGACAGGCCTTTGACGGTGTGCGGCACGCCCAGGCGGACCGGCATGTGGAAAATCTCTTCGGCCAGTTCGACCGCGCCTTCCATTTTCGAAGTACCGCCGGTCAGCACGATGCCGGCCGGGATCAGGTCTTCGTAGCCGCTGCGACGCAGTTCGGCCTGGATCAGGGTGAACAGCTCGTCGTAACGCGGCTCGACCACTTCGGCCAGGGCCTGGCGGGACAGCTCGCGCGGCGGACGGTCGCCGACGCTTGGCACCTTGATGGTTTCGCCGGCACCGGCCAGCTTGGCCAGGGCGCAGGCATAACGAATCTTGATTTCTTCGGCGTACTGGGTCGGCGTACGCAGCGCCATGGCGATGTCGTTGGTCACCTGGTCGCCGGCAATCGGGATCACCGCGGTATGGCGGATTGCGCCTTCGGTGAAGATCGCGATGTCGGTGGTGCCACCACCGATATCCACCAGGCACACGCCCAGCTCTTTCTCGTCGTCGGTCAGCACCGAATACGCCGAGGCCAGCTGTTCGAGAATGATGTCGTCGATTTCCAGGCCGCAGCGACGCACGCACTTTTCGATGTTCTGGGCGGCATTCACCGCGCAGGTCACCACGTGCACCTTGGCTTCCAGGCGTACGCCGGACATGCCCAGTGGCTCGCGCACGCCTTCCTGGTTATCGATCACGTAATCCTGCGGCAGGGTGTGCAGCACCCGCTGGTCGGCCGGAATCGCCACGGCCTGCGCCGCGTCGAGTACCCGCTCCAGGTCCGCCGAGCTCACTTCGCGATCACGAATCGCCACGATGCCGTGGGAGTTCAGGCTGCGAATGTGATTGCCCGCCACGCCGACGAACGCCGAGTGGATACGGCAACCGGCCATCAGTTGCGCTTCTTCTACCGCGCGCTGGATCGATTGAACGGTGGACTCGATATTCACCACCACGCCCTTCTTCAGGCCGCGCGATGGATGGGTGCCGATACCGACGATTTCCAGCGTGCCATCGGCCGCGACCTCGCCTACCAGCGCCACCACCTTGGAGGTACCGATATCCAGACCGACGATCATTTTGCCGCTTTGCACGTTTGCCATGGTCCTGCCTCTTCTTAATTCTTCGCGACGGCGGGTTGGGCCGTCGTGGGCGCTACAGGTTCCCGCCAGCCGACGGCCAGGCCGTTGGCATAACGCAGATCGATGCGCGCGATGTTCGTAATCTGTTCTTTCAGCGTTTTTTCATAAATGGCAATGAAGCGGCGCATCTTCTCCACCAGGTGATCGCGTCCGAGCAACAGTTCGATACCAGGACCGGCGCTGCCGGCCCCCGTGGTCAGGAACCAGCTGCCGCGCTCGCGCAACTCCAGACGGGCAATGGAGAAACCCATCGGGCGAAGCATCTGGCTCAACACCTGGTACTGCTGCATCACCTGCTGCTGGGCCCGCTGCGGGCCGAACAACTGTGGCAAGTGCTCGTAGTTCGCCAGCTCACGCGGGGTGAAGGCCTGGCCCTGGTTGTTCAACAGCGCCTCGTCGCCCCAACGGGCCACCGGCAACTGCTCTTCCAGGCGAATCACCACCTGGTCCGGCCACACACGCCGTACCTCGGCATGAGCGATCCATGGCATCTGTTCCAGCTCGGTACGCATGCTCGCCAGGTCGATGGTGAAGAAGCTCGCCGCGACGTAGGGCGCGATCCGCTGCTGTACCGCCTGCTGGCTGATGTAACTCAGGTCGCCCTGCACCGCGACCTTGGTGATCGGCCGGTCGGCATAGGGCAACAGGCGCTGCGCGCCCTCGTAAGTGCCGAAGCCCAGCGCGACCAGCAGCACCGGCCACATCAGGCTTTTCAGCACGCCAAAGTTGGCTTTCGGCAGGCGCGCCGACATCGGCTCCTTGGCCACCATCCGGCTGGCACCACGCGGCACCGGCTTGCGGCCGGGAGCGGGTTGCTGATGACGTAGCTGGGCGCCTTGCATGGCCTTAACCTCGCGGCTCTGCGTTACTGACGACACTCTCCGCCAGGATGGCCAGAACCAGCTGCTGGAAATCCAGACCGGCGGCACGGGCCGCCATCGGAACCAGACTGTGATCGGTCATGCCGGGAGCGGTGTTCACTTCCAGGAACCAGAACTGGCCATCAGCGTCCTGCATCACGTCGGCACGCGCCCAACCGGCGATACCGAGCGCCCCGCAGGCTTTCGCCGTCAGGTCCATGAGCTCCTGCTCTTTATTGCTGTCGAGGCCACACGGAATCCGGTACTGGGTATCGGAAGCCAGGTACTTGGCGTCGTAGTCGTAAAACGTGTGGGGCGTGCCCAGGGCGATCGGTGGCAATACCTGGCCGCGCAGCGTGGCGATGGTGAACTCCGGACCTTGAATCCATTGTTCAACCAAGACTTGCGAGTCGTAGGTGCTGGCCGCTTTCCATGCGTCGATCAGTTCGGACGCGGATGTCACTTTGGCCATACCAATACTGGAACCTTCATGCGCCGGTTTGACGATCAAAGGCATGCCCAGTTCCGTAGCCGCAGAAATACAATCGGCCTCGGAGCCAAGTACGGCGTGGCGTGGCGTCGGAATACCGAGGCTGTGCCAGACCTGCTTGGTACGCAGTTTGTCCATCGCTAGCGCCGAAGCCAGGATGCCGCTGCCGGTGTAGGGAATACCCATGCATTCCAGCAGGCCCTGCATGCTGCCGTCTTCGCCGCCACGACCGTGGAGGATGATGAAGGCGCGATCGATCTTCTCGTTCAGCAGGCGCTGCAGGAAGTCGTCACCGACGTCGATGCCGAAGGCGTCCACACCAGCGCTCAGCAAGGCTTCGAGCACGGCGTTACCGGACTTCAGCGAGACTTCGCGCTCGGCGCTCTTGCCGCCGAACAGCACGGCGACGCGACCGAAATCCTTCGGCGCGAGGGTCGAAAACAGAGAGGCGTAGGCGGCGGTCATTTCGACTTCCCCTGACCGGCAGGCACGGCGCCCGCGAACAACGGGCTGCCCAGCAGCTTCGGCGCAAGACCGCCGATATCACCGGCGCCCTGGCACAGCAGGATGTCGCCGGCGCGCAGCAGCGGCTTGACCAGCGGCGCGAGGTCGACCCCACGCTCGATGTAGATCGGGTCCAATTGACCGCGCTGACGGATGCTGTGGCACAGCTGACGGCTGTCCGCCCCCGGGATCGGCTCTTCGCCCGCTGGATAGACTTCCATCAACAGCAGGACGTTGGCGTCCGCCAATACCTGGACGAAATCGTCGTACAGGTCGCGGGTGCGGCTGAAACGGTGCGGCTGGTAGACCATCACTAGGCGACGCTCAGGCCAGCCACCGCGCACGGCCTTGATCACCGCCGCGACTTCGGTCGGGTGGTGGCCGTAGTCGTCCACCAGCATCACATTGCCGCCATCTACCGGCAGTTCGCCGTAGACCTGGAAGCGACGTCCCACGCCCTGGAAGCCCGACAGGCCCTGGACGATGGCTTCATCGCTGATGCCTTCGTCGGTGGCGATGCAAATGGTCGCCAGGGCGTTCAGCA
This sequence comes from Pseudomonas sp. GM17, assembly GCF_000282175.2. Classification (NCBI taxonomy): domain Bacteria; kingdom Pseudomonadati; phylum Pseudomonadota; class Gammaproteobacteria; order Pseudomonadales; family Pseudomonadaceae; genus Pseudomonas; species Pseudomonas sp. GM17. The sequence goes on from NZ_CP124732.1 coordinate 6,231,074, forward strand.
CGTTGTGGTTGCCCGGCATGTTCACCGAGACATCCAGCGGCTCGCGATCGGGACGCAGCACGGTGAAGAAGGTCTGCATCCCCTGCTGGCGTACATTGATCGCGCGCACGTCGGCGCCTTCGTTGAAACCGTAGGTGACGGTCGGACGCTTGACCTGTGGCAGGATCTCGCGCACCACCGGGTCGTCCAGGCACAGCACGGCCAGGCCATAGAACGGCAGGTTGTGCAGGAATTCGACGAAGGTTTTCTTCAGCTTGTTGAAGTCACCGTCGTAGGTCGCCATGTGGTCGGCGTCGATGTTGGTCACCACGGCCACCAACGGCTGCAGGTGCAGGAAGCTGGCGTCGCTTTCATCGGCTTCGGCGATCAGGTAGCGGCTGGTGCCCAGCTGTGCATTGGTGCCAGCTGCATTCAGCCGGCCACCTATGACGAAGGTCGGGTCCAGGCCACCGGCGGCGAACACCGAGGCCAGCAGGCTGGTGGTGGTGGTCTTGCCGTGGGTACCGGCAACGGCGACGCCGTGGCGGTAGCGCATCAGCTCGGCGAGCATTTCCGCGCGCGGCACCACCGGGATGCGGCGTTCCAAGGCGGTGGCCACTTCCGGGTTGGAGGTGTTCACGGCGCTGGACACCACCAGTACATCGGCGTTGGCGGCGTTCTCGGCACGATGGCCGATGAAGATCTGCGCACCAAAGGACTCGAGGCGCTCGGTGACCGGCGACGCCTTGAGGTCGGAGCCGGAAACCTGGTAGCCCAGGTTCAGCAGTACTTCGGCGATCCCGCACATGCCCACGCCGCCGATACCGACGAAGTGGATGCGACGGATACGGCGCATTTCCGGTTGTGGCATGGCTTTCTGATTCTCAACCATGGGCCACCTCCAGGCAGATATCGACCACGCTACGGGTGGCATCGGGTTTGGCCAGGCGACGTGCGGCGTCGGCCATGCTGTTGAGTCGTTCCGGTTGCATCAAAACCTCTGTCAGGCGAGCGGCAAGGTCCGCTGCGCCAGTCGTTCTTTGCGGCATCAGGAAGGCAGCGCCTTCACGAGCCAAATAATCGGCATTGCGGGTCTGGTGATCGTCGATGGCGTGAGGCAAAGGCACGAGCATCGAAGGCAGACCGGCGGCAGCCAGTTCACTGACGGTCAACGCACCTGCGCGACAGACCACCAGGTCAGCCCAGCCGTAGGCTTGGGCCATGTCTTTGATGAACGGCTGCACCTGCGCCTCGACGCCGGCGGCGCGATAGCGCTCTGCAGTCACTTCATCGTGGTTTTTGCCGGCCTGATGAAACACTTCCGGACGCAGTTCGGGGGAGACCAGCGCCAGGGCTTCAGGCAGCAACTTGTTCAACGGCTCTGCTCCCAGGCTTCCACCCAGGATCAGCAAACGCGCCTTGCGTCCGGCCAGGGCCTCGCGCGGTGTATCGAGGAACAGCTCGGTGCGCACCGGGTTGCCGGTGGTACGCCGGCTGCTGGAGGCACCAAAGGTGTCCGGGAAAGCTTCGCAGACTCGGGCCGACAACGGCACCAGCAGCCGATTGGCGGTACCGGCGACCGCGTTCTGTTCATGAACGATCACCGGCACGCCGGACAGTTTGGCCGCGACACCGCCAGGGCCGGTCACATAACCGCCAAAGCCCAGCACGCAGACCGGCTTGAGCTGACGGATGATCCGACGCGCCTGCAGCACGGCCTTGAGCAGCACGAATGGCGCCTTGAGCAGCGACAGCTTGCTCTTGCCCCGCAGGCCGCTGACGTTGATCAGGTGCAGCTGCAGGCCGGCATTCGGCACCAGCTCGTTTTCGATACCGCGCGGAGTGCCGAGCCAGTGCACGGTATAACCGCGCGCCTGGAACTCGCGGGCACAGGCCAGCGCCGGGAATACATGACCGCCGGTGCCACCGGCCATGATCAGCACATTAGCGCCCATGGCTTGGCTCCTCGGCGAAGTCGCTCTCGCTGAACTCCATCTCTTCGCTGCCCAGGTGGGTCCGACTCTCCCACTCGATACGCAGCAGCAGGCCCAGACAGGCGCAACAGATCACCAACGAACTGCCGCCATAACTGAGGAACGGCAAGGTCAGACCTTTGGTCGGCAACAGGCCGACGTTCACCCCGATGTTGATCAGGAACTGGCCGATCCACAGGAACGACAAGCCATAAGCGACATAGGCGGCAAAGAACTGCTTGGCTTTCTCGGCCCACAGACCGATGTACATGCCACGGATACAGACGAAGACGAACAACGCCACCGTGCACAGGGAACCCACGGCGCCCAGCTCTTCGGCCAGGACCGAGAACACGAAGTCGGTGTGGGCTTCCGGCAGGTAGAACTGCTTCTGCACGCTGTTGCCCAGGCCAACGCCCAGCCATTCGCCGCGGCCAAAAGCGATCAAGGCCTGGGACAACTGGTAGCCCGCGCCGAACTGGTCGGCCCAAGGGTCGGCAAAGTTGGTCAGGCGCGCCATTCGATAGGGCTGCATCTGAATCAGCAGGACCACCGCCGCGACCGCCAGGACCACCATCAAGGAGAAACGGAACAGCCCGACCCCACCGAGGAACAGCATCGCCGCCGCCGCCCCCATCATCACCACGGTGGCACCGAAGTCCGGCTCCATCAGCAGCAGGCCAGCCATTGGCAGCAGCACGATGAACGGCTTGAAGAAGCCCATCCAGCTTTCGCGCACTTCTTTCTGGCGACGTACCAGATAACCGGCGAGGTAGATCACCACGAACACCTTGGCAATCTCGGAAGGCTGGACGTTGAAGAAACTGAAACCGATCCAGCGCATCGAACCGTTCACCTCACGGCCGATCCCCGGAATGATCACCATCACCAGCAAACCGAAGGCACCGAGCAGCATCATCCAGCCCAGGCGTTGCCAGGTGGCGATCGGAATCATCATGGTGACGATGCAGGCACCCAGGCCCAGCACCACGTAGATCAGGTGGCGAATCATGTAATACAGGGCGCTGCCCGATTGCACCGCCGCCACTTCGGTGGAGGCCGAGGCAATCATGATCAGCCCGAGGCCAAGCAGCGTCAGGCAGCCGGCGAGCATCGGGAAGTCGAGGTCGACGCCGCGCCCGGTGATGATCGGCGATGGATAAGGCTTGATGATGTCTCTCAGGTTCATGCCAGATCCTCCACGGCGCGGACGAACTGGTGACCACGGTCTTCGTAGTTCTTGAACATGTCGAAACTGGCGCAGGCAGGCGACAGCAGCACCACGTCGCCGGACTGGGCGGCGGCACGGCATTGCGCCACGGCGTCGACCAGGGAGCCGACACGAATCAGCGGCACGGCATCGCCGATGGCCTCGCCGATCTTGTCGGAATCGCGGCCCATCAGGATCACGGCGCGGCAGTTGGCCGCAACCGGATCGCGCAGGTCCTTGAACTCGGCACCCTTGCCGTCGCCACCGGCGATCAGCACGATCTTGCCTTCGATATCCGCGCCCAGGCCTTCGATGGCCGCCAGTGCGGCGCCGACGTTGGTGGCCTTGGAGTCGTTGTAATACCCCACGCCATCCAGGTCGCGAACCCATTGGCAGCGGTGCTCGAGGCCGGCGAAGGTGCGCAGGGCCGAGAGCATGGCATCGAACGGCAGGCCGACCGCATGTCCCAGGGCCAGCGCCGCCAGGGCGTTGGACTGGTTATGGGCGCCACGGATCTTCAGCTCGCGCACCGGCATCAGGTTCTGGAATTCGAAGGCCAGGTATTTCTCGCCATTCTCTTCACGCAGGCCGAACGCCTTGAAATCGGGTTTGCTCAGGCCAAAGGTCCAGCACGGCAGGCCTTCGCCGATCAATGGCCGAGTCAGGGCATCCTGGCGGTTGAACACCACTTGCCGGGCGCCACGGAAGATCCGGTGCTTGGCCAGGTGATACGCCGGCAGGCCGCTGTAGCGGTCCATATGGTCTTCGCTGATGTTCAGCACGGTGGCCACTTCGGCCCCCAACTGGTCGGTGGTTTCCAGCTGGAAGCTGGACAGTTCCATGACATACAGCTCAACGTCGTCGCTGAGCAGGTCCAGGGCCGGCGTGCCCAGGTTGCCGCCCACGGCGACCCGCTTGCCCGCCGCCGCAGCCATTTCCCCCACCAGGGTGGTCACGGTGCTTTTCGCGTTGGAACCGCTGATGGCGACGATCGGCGCCTTCGCGTTACGCGCGAACAGCTCGATATCGCCGGAGAGTTTCACCCCACGGGCGGCGGCGGCTTGCAGGGCCGGGGTCGCCAGGGCCAGGCCGGGGCTCACGTAGAGCTCGTCGGCACGGCACAGGAAGTCGACGTCCAGCTCGCCACAACGCACTTCCACATGCGGATAGTCACGGCGCAGCGTGGCCAGTTCCGGTGGATTTTCCCGCGTATCGGCGACGGCAAACGACACGCCCCGGTTCGCCAGGAAGCGAACCAGGGACATGCCGCTCTTGCCGAGGCCGACAACGATGCGGAAGTGGTCAGAAGCGATCAGAGACACTCGTTCTACCTCAGCTTCAGGGTGGCAAGGCCGATCAGCACGAGAATCACGGTGATGATCCAGAAACGGACGATCACACGCGGCTCGGGCCAGCCCTTGAGTTCAAAGTGGTGGTGAATCGGCGCCATGCGGAAGACACGACGACCGGTCAACTTGAAGGAGGCCACCTGAATGACCACCGACAGGGTTTCCATCACGAACACGCCGCCCATGATGAACAGGACGATTTCCTGGCGAACGATCACCGCGATGGTGCCCAGGGCCGCGCCCAGCGCCAGCGCGCCGACGTCGCCCATGAAGACTTGTGCCGGGTAAGTGTTGAACCACAAGAAACCGAGCCCGGCGCCGATCAGCGCGCCGCAGAACACAATCAGTTCACCCGCGCCCGGAACGTAAGGAATCAGCAGGTACTCAGCGAATTTCACGTTACCCGACAGGTAGCAGAAGATGCCCAGGGCGCCGCCTACCATCACGGTCGGCATGATCGCCAGGCCGTCGAGGCCATCGGTCAGATTGACCGCGTTGCTGGAGCCGACGATCACGAAATAGGTCAGGACCACGAAGCCGATACCCAGCGGAATGCTGACGTCCTTGAGCATGGGGATCAGCAAGGTGGTTTCGACCGGGGTTTGCGCGGTGACATACAGGAAGATCGCCGCGCCCAGGCCAAATACCGACTGCCAGAAGTACTTCCAGCGGCTAGGCAAGCCACGGGAGTTCTTCTCGATCACCTTGCGATAGTCATCGACCCAGCCGATGGCGCCGAACAGCAGGGTGACCAGCAACACCACCCACACATAACGGTTGCTCAAGTCGGCCCACAGCAGGGTGCTGATACCGATTGCCGAAAGAATCAACGCGCCGCCCATGGTCGGAGTACCCGACTTGGAGAGGTGCGATTGCGGACCGTCATTACGCACTGCCTGGCCGATCTGACGGGTCTGCAGAGTGCGGATCATCCACGGCCCCAGCCACAAGGACAGCACCAGTGCAGTCAGTACCCCGAGAATCCCGCGCAGGGTCAGGTACTGAAAGACCGCGAAGCCTTTGTAGAACTGTTGCAGGTACTCCGCTAGCAGCAGCAGCATCAATGTTTCTCCGTGCTGGAACCACACAAAGCCGCGACGATGTTTTCCATCACCGCGCTGCGCGATCCCTTGATCAAAATAGTGGTGTTTGTATCTTGCTCGGCGCCCAGGGCTGCAATCAGCTCGGCCTGGCTGGCGAAGTGTCGGGCGTGCTCACCGAAGGCGGCGACCGCGTGGGTCATCATCGGGCCCACGGCATAGAGCGCCGACACCTTGCCGGCGGCATAAGCACCCACTTCGCGGTGCCCCTGCTCCGCCCAATCGCCCAACTCGCCGATATCTCCGAGCACCAGGACGGTGCGACCGGAAAAGCCGGCGAGTATATCAACGGCCGCGCACATTGACGTGGGGTTCGCGTTATAGGTGTCGTCGATTACCCGCATGCCGTTTTTCGCCAGCTGGGCGACAGTGCGGCCCTTGACTGGCTGCACCGCGTTGAGCCCGGTGGCGATGCCGAACAACGACACGCCCAGGGCATGCGCGGCAGCGGCAGCGGCCAGGGCATTGGCAACGTTATGGGTACCCAGCAGGTTCAACTGGACACGCTCGGAACCGTTGCCCGCGTGCAGGGTGAAGTTCGGGCAGCCACGGGCATCGCGCTGGATATCCGAGGCGTAAAAGTCGGCGGCATTGTTGCTCAGGGCAAAACTCAGCACCTGACGGCCAGCGGCGCGGGCTTTCCAGATCGGGAAGGCCTTGTCGTCGAGGTTGAGCACAGCGGTACCGGAAGCATCCAGCCCTTCAAGGATCTCGCCCTTGGCCTCGACGATTTTCTCCGGCCCGCCAAACTCGCCCACATGAGCGGTACCGGCATTATTGATGATGGCGACCTGCGGCTTGGTCATCCCCACGGTGTAGGCAATTTCGCCGATGCGCGAAGCCCCCAGCTCGATCACGGCCGCGGTGTGCTCCGGGGCCAGTTCCAGCAGGGTCAAGGGCGCGCCCAGGTCGTTGTTCAAATTGCCGCGTGTGGCAAGCACCGGCCCGCGCGTGCGCAGGATGCTCGCAAGCATTTCCTTGACCGTGGTCTTGCCGCTGGAGCCGGTAATCGCCGCTACCGGCTTGGTGAAAGCCGCGCGATTCAACGCCCCCAGTTGGCCGAGCGCCTGCCGGGTATCGCTGACCAGCAGCTGCGGCAGCGTGCTGTCTGGCACTTCGCGTTCGACCAGGGCACCGACGGCGCCTTTGGCGGCGACTTCATTCAGGTAGTCGTGCCCGTCGAAGCGTGGGCCGGCCAGGGCAATAAAGAGTTGGCCCGGCTTGATCGACCGGCTGTCGATGCTCACGCCATCGAAGCTGCAATCGCCAGCCAGCAGGCGCCCCGCCAGCGGTCCGCTCAGCTCACTGAGTTTCAGGGCCTTAAGCATGGGCCACCTCCCACGCGGTCAGCGCTCGATCGGCTTCCACCAGGTCGGAGAAGTCGAGACGCACGCCATTGATTTCCTGATAGTCCTCATGACCTTTACCGGCCAGGACAATCACGTCGTCCGCCGAAGCGCCGGCGACCAACTGGGCGATGGCCAGGCCGCGACCGGAAACGAACTCGACCTTGTCCACTGCGCTGAAGCCGGCACGAATGTCGTCGAAAATCTGCGCCGGATCTTCCGTGCGCGGGTTGTCGTCGGTGACCAGCACACCGTCGGCCAGGCGCTCGACCACTTCCGCCATCAGCGGACGCTTGCCGCGATCGCGATCGCCGCCGCAGCCGAACAAGCACAGCAAACGGCCCTTGGCATGGGGACGCAGGGCCAGCAATACCTTTTCCAGGGCATCCGGGGTGTGGGCGTAATCGACCACCACCAGCGGTTGCGAACCACCGCCCAGGCGCTGCATGCGACCGGCTGGGCCTTCCAGTTTCGGCAGTACGTGAAGGATTTCGTCGAGGGCGTAATCCAGGCCGAGCAAGGCGCCGACAGCGGCCAGCACGTTGCTCAGGTTGAAACGACCGAGCAAGGTGCTACGCAGATGATGTTCGCCCTGCGGAGTCACCAGGATTGCACGCACGCCTTCGTCGTCGAATTGCGCTTCGCGGCAGTACAGATAAGCCCGCGGATCCTCGAGACTGTAGGTAATCAACCGCGAATCCTGTTCGTCACTGGCCAGCAGCCGACCGAAGTCATCGTCGAGGTTGATGACACGGCACCCCAGATCGGTCCAGCCGAACAGCTTGGCCTTAGTGGAGCCGTAGGCTTCCATGGTGCCGTGATAATCCAGATGATCGCGAGACAGGTTGGTCAGCACCGCCACGTCGAAGGCCAGAGCACTGACTCGCCCCTGGTCCAGACCATGGGACGACACTTCCATCGCCACGGCTTTGGCGCCGGCCTTTTTCAGGTCGGCCAGGGTGGCCTGCACGGCAATCGGGTTCGGCGTGGTGTGCATGCCGCTTTGCAGCGCGCCATAAAAACCGCTGCCGAGGGTGCCGACAATGCCGCAGTGCTGGCCCAGCAGATCGAGTGCCTGCGCCACCAACTGGGTCACGCTGGTCTTGCCGTTGGTACCGGTCACGCCAATCAGGTTGAGGTTGCGGCTCGGGTCGCCATAAAAACGCCCGGCGATATCCGACAGCTGCGCCGCCAGGCCTTTGACCGGAATCAGCGGCACGTCGGTAATCGGCAGGACGGTCGCGCCTTCGACTTCATAAGCCACCGCAGCCGCACCGCGCTGCAAGGCGTCGGCGATGTGCGCACGACCATCGAACTTGCCGCCAGGCACCGCGAGAAACAGATCGCCGGCGCGCACATTACGGCTGTCCAGAGTCAGTTCGCGAATCAGCAGATCACGACCAGCGTGGGCGAAAATTTTGTTCAGGCTAAGAGACATCAGCCGCGCCCTCCTTTAGCTGGTGCCGCATTGGCTTGTTGGGTAGGTGGCAGGTTGTCCGGCGAGATATTCATCAGACGCAGGGTGCCGGACATCACTTTGCTGAACACCGGCGCCGATACCAGACCACCGAAGTAACCAGCCTTGCTCGGCTCGTCGATCACCACGACGATGGCGTAGCGCGGATCGCTCATCGGGCCGAAACCGGCGAACAGGGAGCGGTAGGAGTTCTCGGCATAACCCTTGGTACCGACCGAAGTCTTACGCGCAGTACCACTCTTGCCGGCCACGTGATAAGCCGGTACCTGGGCACGGAACACGCCACGCGGCGCCTCGATCACCTGCTGCAACATGCCTTGCATGGTCTTGGCGACCTTTTCCGGAATCACCTGGGCGGTTTCCGGTGTCCTGTCGGTTTTGATCAGAGTCAGCGGAGCGATGCGACCGTTATTGGCCAGGGCCGAGAAGGCGTGAACCAGCTGGATCGCGGTCACCGAAATGCCGTAGCCATACGACAGTGTGGCTGTCTCGGCCTTGCGCCATTCACGATAATTCGGCAGGTTGCCGACACGTTCGCCCGGGAAGCCGAGGCCGGTGTCCTGGCCAAGACCGATTTTCTGGGCCAGGCGGAAGATGGCTTCGCCACCGATATCGAAGGCGATCTTGCTCATGCCGACGTTACTGGAATTGATCAGAATCCCGGTCAGATCGAGTACCGCGCCTTCACTCTTGGATACGTCACGAATGGTGTATTTGCCGATCTGCAGCGTGCCTGGATACACCTCGACGGTGTCGCTCGGTTTCCAGCGGCCGGTCTCCAGCGCCGCGCTCATGGAGATGGCTTTCATGGTCGAACCCGGCTCGAACACGTCGATCATGGCGCGGTTGCGCATCATCGCCGGTTGCAGGTTGCGACGATTGTTCGGGTTGTAGGTCGGCTGATTGACCATGGCCAGGATCTCGCCGGTCTTCACGTCCATGATGACCAGGCTGCCGGCCTTGGCGCCGTTCTCGACGATGGCGTTGCGCAGCTCGCGGTTGGCCAGGTATTGCAGGCGCAGGTCAATCGACAACGCCAAGGGCTTGCCGGCCTTGGCGTTTTTGGTGACCTGGACATCCTTGATCAGTCTGCCGCGCCGGTCCTTGATGACCTGGCGCTTGCCCGGAACTCCGGCGAGCCACTCGTCATAAGCCAGTTCGACCCCTTCGCGGCCGCGATCGTCGATGTCGGTAAAGCCGACCATATGCGCGGTCACTTCGCCGGCCGGGTAGAAGCGCCGGAACTCTTCGATGCCATACACCCCCGGCACTTTGAGATCGAGAACTTGCTGGCCCTGCTCGGGCGTTAAGCCGCGCACCAGGTAGATGAATTCTTTATTGGCTTGCGCTTCAAGGCGCTCGGCCAGCGCCTTGGGGTCTTGCCCCAAGGCAGCAGCCAATGCCGGCCACTTGTCCTTGGCCAGCTGCATTTCCTTGGCGTTGGCCCACAGGGTGGTCACTGGCGTACTGACTGCCAGCGGCTCGCCGTTACGGTCGGTGATCAAGCCACGGTGAGCCGGGATCGGAATATGCCGAACGCTGCGCGCATCGCCCTGCCCCTTGAGGAAGTCGCGATCGACGACCTGCAGATCGATGATGCGCCAGGCGATCGCCGCCACCATGATGCCGAGCAAGCCCAGCACCAGGCGGAACCGCCAGGGGAAGAGTGCGCCTTCAAGCTTCATCATGGCGCCACCATCTGGACTTCTGCCGCGCCGGGAATGCGCATTTTCAGTTGTTCGGTGGCCAGCACTTCGATCCGGCTATGGGCGGTCCAGGTGCTTTGTTCGAGAATCAGCCGGCCCCACTCCGCTTGTGCCTTGTCACGCACACTCAACTCACCGTACAGCGTGTTGAGCAACTGACGATTCCAGTGGGCGCTGTAGGACACCGCAATCGCGGACACAAGAACGCCGATGAACAGCAGAAGCATGAAAAAGCTTCCGCCTGGAAGTGGCTTGGCGAAAAGCTTGCTCACCGCAGCTTCTCCGCAACGCGCATGACAGCACTACGGGCACGCGGGTTGGCCTTGAGCTCGGCATCGGAGGCCGTCTGCGCTTTGCCATGGACTTTGATTTTCGGCTCGAAAGCCACGTGGCGCACCGGCAGGTTGCGAGGCAGGTTGTCCGCCTCGCCCTTCACCAGCTTGCGCATGAACAGTTTGACGATGCGGTCTTCCAGCGAGTGGAAACTGATGACCACCAGACGGCCGCCGACCTCCAGGCATTCCAGCGCGGCTTCGAGGCCGGCTTCCAGATCGCCCAGTTCGTTGTTGACATGAATACGCAGCCCCTGGAACGCACGGGTTGCCGGGTTCTTGCCCTTTTCCCAGGCCGGGTTGGCGACTTTCAAGACTTCCGCCAGGTCGGCGGTGCGCTCGAACGGCTTGATGTCGCGGCGCTCAGCCACGGCGCGGGCCATACGACCGGAGAAACGCTCTTCGCCGTATTCCTTGAATACACGGGCGATTTCTTCCACCGGCGCGGTGTTGACGAACTCCGCCGCGCTGATGCCGCGGGACGGGTCCATGCGCATATCCAGAGGACCATCATTGAGAAAACTGAAGCCGCGCTCAGGATCGTCGAGCTGCGGCGAAGACACTCCCAGGTCGAGCAGCACGCCGCTGACCTTGCCATCCAGGCCGCGCTCGGCCACTTCCGAGCCCAGTTCGGCAAAGCTGCGCTGCACAACGACAAAGCGGCCGTCTTCGGCCGCTAGCGCTTGCCCGGTGGCAATCGCTTGAGGATCTTTGTCGAATCCGAGCAGCCGGCCATCCGGCCCGAGCTTGCTGAGGATCAGACGACTATGACCACCGCGACCGAAGGTGCCATCCAGATAGCAGCCATCAGGACGTACGGCGAGAGCCTCGACGGCTTCGTCAAGCAGTACGGTGATGTGGTTAAAGCCGCTATCAATAGTCACAGGATCAAATCACGCAGTTCATCAGGCATGGCGCCCGGTTGTTGAATAGCTGCCAGGTCCGCTGCGGAAACAGCATTCCAGGCATCCTCGTCCCACAGTTGGAACTTGTTCAATTGGCCTACCAACATTGCGCGCTTATCCAACTTGGCATATTCGCGCAGACGCGGCGGAACCAGAAAACGACCACTGCCATCGAGTTCGAGGTCGACGGCATTACCAATCAGCAAACGCTGCAAGCGACGGTTTTCTTCACGTAGCGAAGGCAGCGCGCGCAGCTTGGTTTCAATAATTTCCCACTCGTCGAGGGGGTAGACACACAAACACGGATCAACGGCATCAATAGTGACGATAAGTTGCCCGGAACTACGCGAAACGAGCTCGTCACGGTACCGGCTCGGCATGGCGAGTCGGCCCTTTGCGTCGAGACTGATAGCGTTAGCTCCGCGAAACACGTCAGCGTTTCTCCAAATTTTAGCGTTTTACGTCCAAAAAACCCACTTCATGCCACTTTCCGCCACTTGCGCACACTATAGGAATGCGCCCACCACACCGTCAAGGCACGGAGCGACGGAAAAGCCTTATAGAACGGAGATTTAGGAGACTAAAAGGAGGGGTAACGGGAATTTGGCGAAGGATTTGGCGCAATAATTTCAATCAGCTCAAGAAGCTGTATCGCGAAGTTAAAGTAATTTGTTAAGAGTAAGATCTTTTCGGTATTACAAAAGCGCTTCTGCTATTGATTCAAGCAGGGAGGGAAAAGGTGGAGAGTCGATCTGTAAGCCGGGTTCTGTCGAGGACAGTCATTCCTCTACGATGGCCATCACTGGACATCTTTAGCAACCTACCCGGTTCCAGCGCGGGCCACGCCTTGGAACCCTATTTGGTCTTGCTCCGAGTGGGGTTTACCTAGCCACGAACTGTTGCCAGACGTGCGGTGCGCTCTTACCGCACCTTTTCACCCTTACCGGCACCGAAGTGCTTAGGCGGTTATTTTCTGTGGCACTTTCCGTAGGCTCGCGCCTCCCAGGCATTACCTGGCACTCCGCCCTATGGAGCCCGGACTTTCCTCCCCCCTCTAATTTTCATAGAGGGCAGCGACTGTCCAATCGACTCTCCGCCGCGCAGGTTAACGGCAGAGCGGCGGAAGAACAAGGGATAAAAGCCTTTTGCCATTCCGCCGATCGTGTTTACTCGCCTTTCTGTTTATCCAGCGCCACTTGATAGAGCACATTCTTGCGCACGCCGGTAATTTCCGCCGCCAATGCCGCGGCACGCTTGAGCGGCATCTCGTTGAGCAGCAGGTCGAGAACCCGCATCGCCTCACTGCTCACAGCCTCGTCGCTCTCCGGCACTGACCATCCCGCTACCAGCACCACGCATTCACCACGCTGCTGATTGCTGTCTGCCTCGACGAAAGCCCGCAACTCCGAAAGCGGCAGCCCCTTGAGGGTTTCAAAGGTCTTGGTCAGCTCCCGGGCCAGCAATGCCTGGCGCTCGCCACCGAACACCGACTCCATATCCTGCAAGCACTCGAGAATACGGTGTGGCGCCTCATAGAAAATCAGCGTGCGCGGCTCTTCCTTTAATAGCTCAAGACGCCCGCGCCGCCCTACCGCCTTGGCCGGCAGAAAGCCCTCGAAGATAAAACGATCGGAAGGCAGCCCCGCCGCCGACAAGGCCGCAATCAGAGCGCAGGCCCCAGGAACAGGAACGACATTGATACCCGCCGCACGCGCCTGACGCACCAGGTGGTAACCCGGATCGGAGATCAACGGCGTGCCCGCGTCGGAAATCAGTGCAACGCTGTCTCCCGCCAACAGACGCGTGAGAAAACGACTGCCTTCATCCCGTTCGTTATGTTCATGACAGGCGGCCAGCGGTGTAGAAATCCCGAAGTGCTGCATCAAGCGTTGCGAGTGGCGCGTGTCTTCGGCGGCAATCAGCGCCACCTCACGCAAGATCTTCAAGGCCCGGGCACTGATGTCGTCCAGGTTGCCGATGGGCGTCGCCACCACATAAAGCGAGCCAGCAGCGGAATTCAAAGGACCTGGAGCAGTCAAAGCGCACACCTCTTGATCGGTAAAAGCACCATTGTAGCGCGTAGAAGCCTTCGGAATGCGTGTCGCAGGCACCTCACGCCTGCGACAGCGCCTGTGGTTCTAAAGCACTGCAACATTTGCTCGACCTAAAATAGACGGTTTATTGCCAGTAACATCGCGCCCCGGCCAGTGCTTGGGTACAATTCCACGCTAATTTGATCGAGTATCAGGAACGCTTACATGATCGCTTGCCTGCGGCTGTTCTCTGCCTTATGCCTTGCCGCCCTCCTGGCAGCTTGCGCCAGCTCGCCCTCCTCCAGCCTTGGCGAACTTCCACGGACCCCGGATGCCAGCATCGAGCAACTGCTCGAACAGGCCGCCAACAGCAAAACACCCGACAAGGCAGCCCTGCTGCGCTTGAGCGCTGCCGATCTGGCCTATCGCCAGGGCAACGCCGGCCAGGCCGCGCAAATTCTGCAACAAGTGCCGATGGAGCAACTCAAGCCCGGTCAGCAGGTTTTCGCCAGCACCCTGGCCGCCGAACTGGCCATGAGTCGCAACCAGCCAAAGGCCGCCCTGACTGCCCTGAGTCACCCGAGCCTGCAACGCCTGAGCGAACTGCCGGAAGAGCAGCAAATCCGCACCGGCACTGTCCACGCTCGCGCACTAGAGGCTGACGGCCAGGCCCTCGCCGCGGCACGGGAGCGCATTTTCATTGCGCCACTGCTCAAGGACGACGCCGCGAGCAAGAACCACGAAGCCATCTGGGCATTGATTGCCAGCCTGCCGACTGATCAACTGCAAGCCGTCGGCAACGATGACCTGGGCGGCTGGATGAGCCTGGCGCTGGCAGTGAAGACCGCCGGCACCCTGGAACAACAGCAGGCCGCCATCGACAACTGGCGCGCACAGAACCCCAAGCATCCGGCGGCCATTCAGCTGCCGCTGCCGCTGACCAAACTCAAGGAGCTGGCCAGCCAGCCGCTGTCCAAGATCGCCCTGCTGTTGCCGCAGGACGGCCCGCTGGCCGCGGTCTCCAAGGCCCTGCGCGATGGCTTCATGGCCGCGCACTATCAGGCCCAGCAAGCCGGTCAGAAACCACCCAGCATCGAGTTCTACGACAGCTCGCGCCTGACTTCGCTGGATGACTTCTATCGCAAGGCCCAGGCAGATGGCGTGCAACTGGTCGTCGGCCCGCTGGAAAAACCACTGGTCAAACAGCTCGCTGCGCGCCCGCAATTGCCTATCACCACCCTGGCGCTGAACTACAGCGAAGGCGAGCAAGGCCCCGCGCAACTGTTCCAGTTCGGCCTGGCCGCCGAAGACGAAGCTCGCGAAGTCTCCCGCCGCGCCCGCGCCGACGGCCTGCACCGCGCTGCGGTCCTGGTGCCACGCGGCGAATGGGGTGATCGTGTGCTCAAGGCTTTCCGTCAGGACTGGGAAAGTAACGGCGGTAGCGTGGTCGGTATCGAACGCGTCGATCAGCCGGTAGCCCTGGCCCAGCAGATTGCCGACCTGTTCCAACTGCGCCAGAGCGAAGCCCGCGCCAAGAGCCTGCAGAACGCCGCTGGCACTCAAGTGGCCGCACAACCTTCGCGTCGCCAGGACATCGAGTTCATTTTCCTGGCATCCACTCCGCAACAGGCACAACAGATCAAGCCGACCCTGAACTTCCAGTACGCCGGCGATGTACCTGTCTACGCCACCTCTCATGTCTTCAGCGCCAGCGGCGACCAGAACCAGTACAACGACATGAACGGCATACGCTTCTGCGAGACGCCTTGGCTGCTGGATGCCAATGACCCGCTGCGCCGACAGGTCGCCGCGCAATGGCCACAAGCCGGTGGCAGCCTGGGTCGACTGTATGCGATGGGCGCCGACGCCTACCGCCTGGCACCACGCCTGGGGCAACTCAAGGCCCTGCCGGACAGCCGCATCGAAGGCCTGTCGGGCAGCCTGACCATGAGCCCGAGCCAGCGTGTTCAACGCCAGTTGCCATGGGCCGAGTTCGTCAGCGGCCAGATCACTCGCCTGCCTGACACCCAGCGTTAATGCCACAACGATCACGCCAGCAAAGCGGTCAGGATGCCGAAGCCCAAGCGCTCCGGCATCTTGAACAACAGGGGCTGCGCCTGCTGGCGCAGAACTGGTTGTGCAAACGCGGCGAGCTTGATCTGGTCATGCTTGACGGCGATACAGTAGTATTCGTCGAAGTCCGCTACAGACAACACACGCAATGGGGTGGCGCACTAGGCAGCATCGACGCACGCAAGCGTCAGAAACTGATACTCGCCGCACAGTTTTTCCTGCAGCGCGAGTCGCGCTGGTCCAACCACCCTTGCCGTTTCGATGTGGTCGCCATAGACAGCGCCCCAGGTACAACCACTCATTTGAACTGGCTACGGAATGCCTTTGAAAGCTGATCGACGCTCTCGGGCCGAGCCGGACATTTTCACTCAACATTTTTGCTCTTTGCTTTGCGGGCAGCACATTCATGTGCCAGAAAGCCGCGCCACTTAAGGTCACACAGATGGACATGCAATCCCGAATTCGCCAGCTTTTTCAGGCCAGTATCGACACCAAGCAGCAGGCGATGGACGTACTTGCACCGCACATCGAGCAAGCTAGCCAGGTCATGGTCAACGCCCTGCTCAACGAAGGAAAAATGCTTTCCTGCGGCAATGGTGGCTCGGCCGGCGATGCCCAGCACTTCTCCTCCGAACTGCTCAACCGTTTCGAGCGCGAGCGCCCGAGCCTGCCAGCCATTGCGCTGACCACCGACAGCTCGACGATTACCTCGATCGCCAACGACTACAGCTACAACGAAGTCTTTTCCAAGCAGATTCGCGCCCTGGGCCAGCCTGGCGATGTCCTGCTGGCGATCTCCACCAGCGGCAACTCGGCGAATATTATTCAAGCGATCCAGGCCGCACATGATCGCGAAATGATTGTCGTAGCATTGACCGGTCGCGATGGCGGCGGCATGGCGTCCCTGCTATTGCCGGAAGATGTCGAGATTCGCGTACCGGCCAATGTCACTGCACGTATCCAGGAAGTCCACCTGCTGGCGATCCACTGCCTCTGCGACTTGATCGACAGCCAACTGTTCGGGAGTGAAGAATGACCCCTAATCGCCTTGGCCTACTGGCCCTGACCCTAGCCTTGAGCATCAGCGGTTGCAGCTCGGTGATTACCGCCACCCGCGAAAGCCCGATCGAAGATGACCGCGGCACCCGCACCTTCGGCAGCAAGATCGATGACTCACTGATCCAGACCAAAGTCGAAGTGAACGTCGCCAAGGCCAGTCCGGACCTGGACCACAATTCGCACATCGTGGTGACCAGCTTCAACGGCATCGTCCTGCTGGCTGGCCAGACCCCGCGCGCCGACCTCAAGACACTCGCCGAGCAGGCCGCCAGCGCCGTGCAACGGGTGAAGAAAGTCCACAACGAACTGCAGGTTCTGCCGCCCTCTTCCCTGCTGGCCCGGCAGAACGATGCCTGGCTGACCACCAAGATCAAGACCCAGATGCTGACCGATGCCAGCATTCCAGGCTCGCGCATCAAGGTCGTGACGGAAAACGGCATCGTCTACCTGCTGGGCCTGCTGACTCAACAGGAAGCCACCCAGGCGACCAATCTGGTACAGGGCGTTTCCGGCGTG
Source organism: Pseudomonas sp. GM17 (assembly GCF_000282175.2). Taxonomy (NCBI): domain Bacteria; kingdom Pseudomonadati; phylum Pseudomonadota; class Gammaproteobacteria; order Pseudomonadales; family Pseudomonadaceae; genus Pseudomonas; species Pseudomonas sp. GM17. The sequence continues at coordinate 6,248,132 of NZ_CP124732.1, forward strand.
CAGAAAATCGTCAAACTGTTCGAATACATCGACTGATGCAGGCGAAAGGTACGAGCACAAAAAAGGCGATCCGGATGGATCGCCTTTTTTATTACTTCACGACCTTCAGACTCGGTCGACCGCTTGGACGCGGCGGCTCGTTATCCGGTGGTGGAATATCATCATCCGGCTCGATTTCATCGTCCTCGTCATCCACGGGCGACTCCAGATCGAACACCATACCCTGACCATTCTCCCGGGCGTAAATGCCCAGGATCGCCGGCACAGGGACGTACAAGCTATGCGGGACGCCACCGAAGCGCCCCTCGAAAGTCACCACCTCGTTATCCATGTGCAAATGGCGCACGGCACTCGGCGAAATATTCAGGACGATCTGTCCGTCACTGGCGAAACCCTGAGGCACCTGCACCGCCGGGTATTCGGAATTGACCAGCATATGCGGGGTGCAATCGTTGTCCACAATCCACTCGTAGAGCGCGCGGACCAGATAAGGTCGACTGGAGTTCATAGCGGCTCCTTAAGCCTTAGCGCATGTCGCGTTCGACGCCAGACAGACTTGCCTGGAACGTCTCACGGGCGAACTGGCGCTCCATGTAATCAAGCAACGGCTTGGCTTGCCGTGGCAATTCAATACCCAGAATCGGTAATCTCCAGAGTATTGGTAATAGGCAGCAATCCACCAGACTTTGTTCCTCACTGAGGAAAAACGGCTTCTCCGCGAACAGCGGCGAAACGCCGGTCAGGCTCTCGCGCAGCTCTTTGCGAGCCTGAGCCCGAGCGGCTTCCTTGGTCCGGGAATCCAGGATCAGATCCACCAGCCCACACCAGTCACGCTGGATCCGATGAATCAGCAGACGGCTGTTGGCACGCGCCACTGGGTAAACCGGCAGTAGTGGCGGGTGCGGGTAACGCTCATCCAGATATTCCATCACCACGGTCGACTCCCACAACGCCAGGTCACGATCGACCAGGGTGGGCAGACTGCCGTAAGGGTTCACTTCGATCAGCTTCGGCGGCTGACGCCCCGCCTCCACACTGATGATCTCGGCGCTGACACCCTTCTCTGCGAGCACGATACGTACCCGGTGGGAATAGTGGTCGGCGGGGTCGGAGTAACAGGCCAACCGATTGGTCACGCCCATGGCGGTCCTCCTCGCTTGTTGAAATTATCGGAAGCAGAAAAACGAGCGCGCCCAGAGGGCGCCTCCCGTAACGCCTGGATGATCCAGACTCGTTACACCTTCAGAGACGCCCTTGGGCGCGCACGATTAACAGCAATGAATTACAGCTTTATCAATGAACGTCTTTCCAGTATTCGCGCTTGAGCAGATAGGCGAACACGAAGAAGAAGGCCAGATACAGTAACACATAGGTGCCGATACGTTGATGCTCCAGCTTGACCGGGTTGGCCGAGTAGGCCAGGAAGGTCACCAGGTTCTTGACCTTCTCGTCGAACTGCTCTTCGTTGAGCGTGCCGGTTTTTGGCAGCACGGTCAGTTGGTCGCAGGCTTCATGGGTCAAAGCGGTACCAGTCAGCGGATCGTATTGCTTCTTGCCGTCTTCGACGATCTGCACCTGCTTGCAGCCAACAACCTGGCGACCCTGCAGGCCGACCAGGACGTTAGGCATACCCACGTTCGGGAAGACCTTGTTGTTCACGCCCCATGGACGCGCAGGATCTTCGTAGAAGGAGCGCAGGTAGCCATAGAGCCAGTCGGTACCACGCACACGAGCCACCAGGGTCAGGTCGGGCGGAGCCGCACCGAACCAGGTCTTGGCGTCAGCCGGCTGCATGCCGATGCTCATGTGATCGCCGATTTTCGCACCGGTGAACACCAGCTTGCTCATCATCAGATCGTGAGGAATCCCCAGATCGTCGGCAACGCGCTCATAGCGTTGGAACTTGGCGCTGTGGCAGCCCATGCAGTAGTTGGCGAATGTCCGTGCGCCATCCTGCATGGCGGCCTTGTCGGAGACGTCGATGTCGACTTTTTCCAGCTCGGGACCACCGTGTTCGGCCGCGAAGGACAGTACAGGCATAGCAGCAAGAATCAGTACAGCAAATAGCTTTTTCATCAGCCAGTCACCCTTTCCGGAACCGGTTTGGTCTTCTCGAGCCTGGTATAGAACGGCATCAGAATGAAGTAGGCGAAGTACAGGAAGGTACATACCTGCGACAGCAGCGTGCGACCCGGCGTCGGTGCCAGAACGCCGAGGATCCCCAGGATCACGAACGAGATGCAGAACACCACCAGCCAGATCTTGCTCAGCCAACCCTTGTAGCGCATGGATTTGACCGGGCTGCGATCGAGCCATGGCAGCACGAACAACACGGCGATCGCCGCACCCATCGCAATCACACCCAGCAGCTTGTCTGGAACAGCGCGCAGAATCGCGTAGAACGGGGTGAAGTACCAAACCGGGGCAATATGCTCAGGCGTCTTGAACGGGTTGGCCTGTTCGAAGTTCGGCTTCTCGAGGAAATAACCACCCATTTCCGGGAAGAAGAACACGATCGAGCAGAAGATGAACAGGAACACCACCACGCCGACGATGTCTTTCACGGTGTAGTACGGGTGGAAAGCGATGCCATCCAGCGGTACGCCGTTTTCGTCTTTGTGCTTCTTGATGTCCACACCATCCGGGTTGTTCGAACCCACTTCGTGCAGCGCCAGGATGTGCAGCACTACCAGACCGAGAATCACGATTGGCAGGGCCACTACGTGCAAGGCGAAGAAGCGGTTCAGGGTAATACCGGAAATCAGGTAGTCACCACGAATCCACTGGGTCAGGTCGTTACCGATGACCGGGATCGCACCAAACAGCGAGATGATCACCTGGGCACCCCAGTAGGACATTTGCCCCCAAGGCAGCAGGTAGCCCATGAAGGCTTCGGCCATCAGCGCCAGGTAGATCAGCATGCCGAACAGCCACACCAGCTCACGCGGCTTCTGGTAGGAACCGTAGAGCAGGCCACGGAACATGTGCAGATAAACCACGATGAAGAACGCCGAGGCGCCAGTGGAGTGCAACAGACGCAGGATCGAGCCGTACTCGACATCGCGCATGATGTATTCGACGGAAGCGAAAGCTTCTTCCGCCGACGGGGTGTAGCTCATGGTCAGCCAGACACCGGTGACGATCTGGTTAACCAGAACCAACAGAGCCAGGGAACCAAAGAAGTAGAAGAAGTTGAAGTTCTTCGGGGCGTAATACTTGCTGAGATGGTCTTCCCACATTTTGGTCGCGGGGAAGCGCGCATCAACCCAATCCATGAACTTACTCATCACGCTTTCTCCGTATCGACGCCGATGACAATAAGGTCGTCCGACTCATAGGAATGCGGGGGTACTGGCAGGTTCAAAGGCGCAGGTTGCGACTTGTAGACGCGGCCAGCCAGATCGTAGTGGGAACCGTGGCAAGGGCAGAAATAGCCACCTACCCAATCCTTGCCCAGATCCGCAGGCGCCACTTCAGGGCGGAAAGTCGGTGAGCAACCCAGGTGGGTGCAGATACCGATCAGCAGCAGAATCTCTGGCTTGATCGAACGCACTTCCGGGTCGACGTAGGTTGGTTGGACAGAGTTCTTGGAGTCGGGGTCGGAAAGTTGACCCTCGATCTTTTTGAGATTCCCCAGGATTTCCTGTGTACGGCGGACGATGAATACCGGCTGACCACGCCACTCAGCAATCATCTGCTGACCTGGGTCGATCTTGCTGATATTCACTTTCACCGGTGCCCCTGCGGCTTTCGCCTTGGCACTGGGAAACCATGACCCCACGAACGGGACCGCAGCCCCCACCGCTCCTGCAGCACCCACCACGGATGTGGCTGCTACAAGGAAGCGACGCCGGCCTGCATTCACGCCGTCATTGCTCATTCAGTCCTCTCCCATCAGCTTTGTGGCCTGTTAAATCAGGCATCTACTAAGTAAAAATCTGAACTTATAAAAATTTTGCCGAATGGTAATGAAAAGCCCCTACTCTGACAAGGTAATTACCAACTTGGCCCGGCCCCAAGCCCTGTAGTATAGGGGCTCTGCAGATGTGGCAAGTTGTCACAGCGCAAAATAATCGCCCATAAAAAAACGCCCAGCTCCGCAAGGAGACTGGGCGTTTTTTGAACGCGAAAGCGAATTAACGCTTCGAGTACTGCGGACGCTTACGCGCTTTACGCAGACCAACTTTCTTACGTTCAACTTCACGTGCGTCACGGGTTACGAAACCGGCTTTACGCAGAGCGCTGCGCAGAGTTTCGTCGTAATCCATCAGAGCGCGAGTGATGCCGTGGCGGATTGCGCCAGCTTGGCCACTCACACCACCGCCGATAACGGTGACGTAGATGTCGAACTTCTCGACGGTCTCGGTCAGTTCCAGCGGCTGACGAACTACCATGCGGGCAGTTTCGCGGCCGAAGAAGTTATCCAGGGAGCGGTTGTTGATGGAGATGTTGCCAGTGCCCGGACGCAGGAAAACGCGTGCGGTTGCAGTCTTGCGACGGCCAGTGCCGTAATTTTGAGTCGCCGACATAATGAACTATTCCGTTAAATCTTCAGTTCTTGGGGCTGCTGAGCAGTATGAGGGTGTGCAGCGCCCGCATAGACTTTCAGCTTACGGTACATGTCGCGACCCAGCGGGTTCTTAGGCAGCATGCCTTTTACCGCGGTCTCGATCACGCGCTCAGGGGCCTTGGCGATCAGCTTTTCAAAGTTGATCGACTTGATGCCGCCCGGGAAACCGGAGTGGGAGTAGTACATTTTGTCAGTGGTTTTAGCGCCAGTAACACGTACTTGCTCAGCGTTGATCACGACGATGTAGTCACCGGTGTCGACGTGAGGGGTGTACTCAGGCTTGTGCTTGCCACGCAGACGGCTCGCGATTTCGGTGGCCAGACGACCCAGGGTCTGACCAGCAGCGTCGACGACAAACCAGTCGCGCTTAACTGTTTCCGGTTTAGCAGTAAAAGTTTTCATTCTTTATAGCCTCAGGGGCCGCCCTGTAAATTAGACGGCGGATCTTACTGAATAGTGCGTACTTTGACAAGTCAAAGGCAGCCGGATACAGACGCTATCGGGGGCTCGGGTCAGCGCGTCCGTTATACGGCAAGATTCTTCGGCAGGCGGCGCATCACTTCCACTGCAGAAAGAGCTGCGGAATTATGCAGATTGCGAAAAAAAATTCAACCTGCTTTTATGATTGTTTTGCCGAAGGAGCACCCGATGGACTATCGCCAGCTAGGCCGGACCGACCTGAACGTGAGTGCAATCTGCCTGGGAACCATGACCTGGGGCGAGCAAAACAACGAGTCCGAGGCCTTCGCCCAGATCGAACGGGCCAAGGCTGCCGGGATCAATTTCATCGACACCGCGGAGATGTACCCGGTGCCGCCAAAGGCCGAAACCTATGCCACCACCGAGCGCTACATCGGCAACTGGTTCAAGGCTCGCGGCGATCGCGCCGACTGGATCCTCGCCAGCAAGATCGCCGGCCCCGGCAACACCATCGACTACATCCGCGACAACCAGCTCAAACACAACCGCAAGCACATAGTCCAAGCCGTGGATGCCAGCCTCAAGCGCCTGCAGACCGACTGGATCGACCTCTACCAGTTGCACTGGCCAGAGCGCAGCACCAACTTCTTCGGCCAACTGGGCTACAAGCACAAGGAAGAAGACTTCACCCCGCTGGAGGAAACCCTCAAAGCCCTGGATGAGCAAGTCAAGGCCGGCAAGATCCGCCACATTGGCCTGTCCAACGAAACGCCCTGGGGCACCATGAAGTTCCTGGCCCTCGCCGAGAGCCGCGGCTGGCCACGGGCGGTATCGATCCAGAACCCCTACAACCTGCTCAACCGCAGCTTTGAAGTGGGCCTGGCGGAAATCGCCATTCGCGAACAATGTGGATTGCTGGCCTATTCGCCACTGGCGTTCGGCTTCCTCTCCGGCAAATACGAAGGCGGCGCGCGCCCGGCCAAAGGCCGCCTGAGCCTGTACAGCCGCTTCAGCCGCTACTTCAACCCGCAATCGGAAGCGGCCTGCAGCCGCTATGTCGCCCTGGCCCGCGAGCATGGCCTGGACCCGGCGCAAATGGCCCTGGCATTCGTCACTCAGCAACCGTTCGTCACCAGCAACATTATTGGTGCGACCACCCTAGAACAACTGGACAGCAATATCGCCAGTCTCGAGCTGAAGCTGTCGAATGAGGTGCTGGCCGGCATCGAGGCGATCCACAAGGACCACCCGAACCCGGCGCCGTAACCTGCCCTCCCGAATAGAAGCGAGCTGGCCCGCCAAGCTCGCCTCTACGCGGGAGACAACGCGCTACAGGGAACGCGCAATGATTTCCTTCATGATCTCGTTGGTCCCGGCATAGATCCGCTGCACCCGCGCATCCGCCCAGGCCCGGGCCACCGGGTACTCCCACATGAAGCCGTAACCGCCGTGCAACTGCACGCATTCGTCGAGCACCTTGCATTGCAGGTCCGTGCCCCAGTACTTGGCCATGGCGGCGGTCGGTACATCGAGCTTGCCTTGCAGATGCAATTCCAGACAGCGGTCGACGAAGACCCGGCCGATCTGGATCTCAGTGGCCATTTCCGCCAATTTGAAGCGGGTGTTCTGGAAGTCGGCGATCGATTTGCCGAAAGCCTTGCGCTCGCGGGTGTACTCCAGGGTCCACTGCAATGCCGCCTCGGCTGACGCCAGACCGCCTACTGCCACCGTCAAACGCTCCTGCGGCAACTCCTGCATCAGGTAGGCAAAGCCCATTCCGGCCTGCCCCAGCAGGTTTTCCTTGGGCACGCGGACGTCCTGGAAGAACAGTTCGGAAGTGTCCTGAGCCTTCATACCGACCTTTTCCAGGCGTTTGCCCTTGGAAAAGCCGGGCGTATCAGCCTCCACCAGGAACAGGCTGGTGCCCTTGGCGCCGGCCTTCGGATCGGTCTTGGCCACGACAATCACCAGATCGGCCAGGTAGCCGTTGGTGATAAAGGTCTTGGAACCGTTGATCACATAGTCGTCGCCGTCCAGCACCGCAGTGGTCTTGACCCCCTGCAGGTCGGAGCCGGCGCCCGGCTCGGTCATGGCGATGGCCGTGACCATCTCGCCGGACACCAGTTTCGGCAAGTACTTGTGCTTAAGCTCCTCGCTGCCGTAATGCAGGATGTAAGGCGCGACGATATCGGAATGCAGGGAGAAGCCGATACCGGTCAGACCAAGGCGCCCTACCTCCTCGATCACTACCGCGCTGTAGAGAAAGTCAGCCCCCAGTCCGCCGTACTCCTCGGGGAGATGGGAGCAGAGCATTCCCGCCTCACCGGCCTTGTTCCACAAGGCGCGGTCGATGTAGCCCTGTTTTTCCCATTGCCCATGGAATGGCACGGCCTCCTTTTCCAGGAAGGTACGTACGCTGTCACGAAAGAGTTCGTGCTCGGAGCTGAACAAGGTTCTGGGGATCATGGGGCCACCTGTCGTTATTGTTAGCCGGGATCGGCCCACAGAGCCTAAGCCCACGCGTACGACACAGGACACTGGACACATCCGACAAAAAATAAGACGATCCAGCCGTCTGGTGACCACTTTCCCCTATAAGAACAATTTAATTATGTCTAACCAAACCTCCACGCCCTTGCGGCGCGTCAGCATCCTGGCGATCGACCGGGTTTTCGCCTCCACCCTCATGCAAGCCAAGGATTTCTTCCATCTGGCCAGCCTGCGCTACGGCAAGCAGCTGGGCCAGGGCCTGACCGCGGCCTTCGAAACCCGCTTGGTCAGCCCCGACGGCAAACCGGTATGCAGTTTCAGCAACGTGATCATGCCGGTGGACGGCGGCCTGGAAGATACCGACGTGATCATCCTCCCGGCGTTCTGGGACGATTTCGAAACCCTCTGCCAACGTTATCCACAGATCCTGCCCTGGCTGCGCCAGCAACACGCCCGCGGCGCCGTGCTCTGCGGCGAGGCCACCGGGGTGTTCTGGCTGGCCGAAGCCGGGTTGCTCGACGGCAAGGAAGCCACCACTTACTGGCGTTTCTTCAATGCCTTCAGCGAACGCTTCCCCAAGGTCCAGCTCAATCAGGACAAGCACCTGACCGACGCCGACAACCTGTATTGCGCTGGCGGCACCACTTCGGCCTGTGACCTGTACATCTATCTGATCGAGCGCTTCTGCGGCGCCAACGTGGCCCAGGCCGTGGCCCGCGACATCCTCTATGAAGTGCAGCGCAGCTATTCCCCGGGGCGTATCGGCTTTGGCGGCCAGAAGCTGCACCAGGACGTGATCATCCTGCAGATCCAGCACTGGCTCGAAGAGCATTTCGCCGACAAGTTCCGCTTCGAGGACGTGGCCCGCGAACATGGCATGAGCATTCGCAATTTCATGCGCCGCTTCCAGACCGCCACCGGCGACAAACCCCTGCATTACCTGCAGCGCCTGCGCATCGAAACCGCCAAGGGCCTGCTCTCGGGGACGCGCAAGAGCATCAAGACCATCAGCTACGAGGTCGGCTATGACGATGCGAGCTTCTTCGCCCGCCTGTTCCGCCAGCACACCGAGCTGTCACCGAACCAGTACCGGCAGCAGTTTCACCAACAAGCCGCGTAAATGAAAAAGGGCCTGCAATGCAGGCCCTTCTTTTTATCCGGAAACCGTTAAGGCTTGTGCGCCCGCGAGAGGAACTCGTGGGACTGCATTTCCAGCAGACGGCTGAGGGTGCGCTGGAACTCGAAGGTCAGGCGGCCGCCGGTGTACAGATCCTTGAGCTCGACTTCAGCGGAAATAATCAGCTTGACGTTACGGTCGTAGAACTCGTCGACCATGTTGATGAAGCGACGGGCGATATCGTCGGTGGCGACGCTCATCTGCTCGACACCGCTGACCAGCACGGCGTGGAAGATCTTGCCCAGCTCGATGTAGTCGTTCTGGCTGCGAGGGCCATCGCACAGTTCGCGGAAGTCGAACCAGGCCACGTCATCGCAGGTACGCAGGGCGCGGATTTCGCGGTTCTCGACGATCAGCACATCGTTTTCCACCGCCTGGGTGCATTCCGGCGTCAGCGCGCGGAAGCTCTTGCGCAGGCTTTCGTGGGCCGCTTCGTCCAGCGGGAAGTGGAACAACTCGGCCTGCTCCAGGTGACGCAGACGGTAGTCGACGCCACTGTCGACGTTGACGATCTCGGTGTGCTGCTTGATCAGGGCAATGGCCGGCAGGAAACGCGCACGTTGCAGGCCGTCCTTGTACAGGCCGTCCGGCACGATGTTCGAGGTAGCCACCAGGGTCACGCCGTTCTTGAACAGCTCTTCCATCAGCGTGCCGAGGATCATCGCGTCGGTGATGTCGGAAACGAAAAATTCGTCGAAGCAGATCACCCGGGCCTCGTCGGCGAAACGCTTGGCGATGATGGTCAGCGGGTTCTTCTCGCCGCCCAGGGTCTTCATCTCCTCGTGCACACGCTTCATGAAGCGGTGGAAGTGAGTACGGACCTTTTGCTTGAACGGCAGGGCTTCAAAGAAGGTATCGACCAGATACGTCTTGCCACGCCCTACCCCGCCCCAGAAGTACAGACCCTTGACCGGCACCTGGTCTTTCTTGCCAAACAGCTTGCCCAACAGGCCCGGTTTGTTGTTCGACGCGGCGATCAGATCGTCGTACAGGCGCTGCAAATGACGCACGGCGGTTTCCTGCGCGGCGTCGTGGAAGAACTCCGGGCGTTTCAGATCAGCTTGGTATCGTTCTAGGGGCGTCATAATTCGTTAGCAAGGCAACAAAAACGGGCCGTCACTGTAGCGACGGCCCTTGAGAATGGCAATCAGCCCTTGGTCGGGAGATTGCGGTTAGTCCTGCACAGGCGCCAGGGCGACGCGCAGCGCCTCGATCGCCGCATCGCGGGCCGCCGCGTCGGCAAAGGCCGGGCTGTCGGCCACGCACTCGCCTTCCAGCCACACGCTGAAACCCAGCGCTTCACTGCGCAGATCCAGAGCCTGGCCGGATTGCAGTTGCTTGGTCACTGCACCTGCGGTCTTGCCGTCGGCGAAGTTGCGCGACAGCAACAGTTGCTCGCCATCGGCGGCCAGCAGACGGAAGCGGAAGCTGCCGTCGTCTTCGCGGAAGCTGACGAAGCGCGCGGCCTTGGCCGCTTTCTTCTTGGTGGTCGCCGCCACTTGTACCTGATTGACGAACGAACGCAGGCCCACGGCCTCGCGCAGCTCGTTGAGGAATGGCGTGGCCACGGCGCGGGCTTTCTTGGCGCCGGCCTGGAGGATGTCTTCCAGGTCCGAAGGACGCTCGATCAACTGGTGATAACGCTCACGCGCCTCGCCCAACTGGTTGTCCAGCAGCTGGAACAGACGATTCTTCGCCTCGCCCCAACCCAGGCCCTGCAGCAGTTCGCTGCGGAATTCGTCAGCCTGGGCCGGCGTCGCGAAAGCCTGGAACAGGGTGAACAGGTGAGCGTTGTCCGGGTCCTTGGCTTCGCCTGGAGCACGGGAGTCGGTGACGATGCGCGAGATCGCGTCCTTCATGTCCTTGGCGCTGCTGAACAACGGAATGGTGTTGTCGTAGCTCTTGGACATCTTGCGGCCATCGAGGCCCGGCAAGGTGGCAACGCTTTCCTCGATCAGCGCCTCGGGCATGGTGAAGAATTCCTTGCCCTGGCCGAACAGATGGTTGAAGCGCTGGCCGATATCACGGGCCATTTCCACGTGCTGGATCTGGTCGCGACCGACCGGTACCTTGTGGGCGTTGAACATCAGGATGTCCGCGGCCATCAGTACCGGGTAGCTGTACAGGCCCATGGTGATGCCGGCGTCCGGGTCTTCGCCGGTCTCGACGTTTTTATCCACCGAAGCCTTGTAGGCGTGAGCACGGTTGAGCAGGCCCTTGGCCGCCACGCAGGTCAGCAACCAGGTCAGCTCCGGGATTTCCGGGATGTCCGACTGGCGATAGAAAGTCACGCGCTCCACATCCAGGCCACCGGCCAGCCAGGTCGCGGCGATTTCCAGGCGCGAGCGCTGGATACGCAGCGGGTCATCGCACTTGATCAGCGCGTGATAGTCGGCCAGGAAGTAGAACGAGTCGGCATTGCTGTCGCGGCTGGCGAGGATCGCCGGGCGGATGGCGCCGGCGTAGTTGCCCAGGTGCGGCGTGCCGGTGGTGGTGATGCCGGTGAGGATGCGCGTACGAGTAGTCATGGGTAATCGCTTATCAGACTGCAATCAATTCGAGAGTCGTGGCAGCACCAGATCCTTGAGATCGGTGAGCTTGCCATGAAAAAAGTGTCCGCATTCTGCCACTTTCAGCAGCTCATGGGGGCGCTCAAGCGCGTCGGACCAGTCGTAGACCAGCTGCGGGTCGACCACTTCGTCGGTTTCCGGCTGGATCAGGGTCAGCGGGCAGTTCTGCGGCAGCAGGTCACTATCGCGCAAACGCATCACGGCGGCGGCAACCATGAACAGGTGCTTGAGCGGCTCGCCGCGGGCCTCCAGGCGCCCGCCGAGGCTGGCGGCGACGAAGCCGCCGAAGGAGAAGCCGAGCAGGGTCATCGGCAAGTCCGGGTGCCTGGCTCGCAGCCATTCGGCCGCCGCCTGCGCGTCGTCGACTTCGCCACTGCCCATGTCATGGCTGCCTTCGCTGGCGCCGACGCCACGGTAGTTGAAACGCAAGGTGATCAGGCCAGCGTCACGCGCGGTACGTTGCAGGGTCGAGACCACCTTGTTGAGCATGGTGCCGCCCTGCACCGGGTTCGGATGGCAGATCAACGCCACGCCACGGGCGTCGGCGACATCCAGATACAGGGCTTCCAGTTGGCCGACCGGGCCGGCAATCACTACGGGGGTTTCACGCATAAGCAAGGAAGGAACTCCGTGACCTCGAATCGGGTCGACTCGTCTAGCAAATTGTCTGTGCCAATCTATTGCGAGTGAATCGCGGTATACAGCGCAGGTTCGAGCCGTTAACGTAAAGCAAAGCCGTTTATAGAGGAAGGACTCGTGGAACACTCGCTCCTAGTTTGGTTGTTGCCGACTCTTGCCCTGATCGCGGGTGTCGCCATTGGATTTCTGGTCGCTCGCCTGCTGCCGAATGCCGCGCCTAACCGCACGCAACGTCAGCTGGATGATATTCAGGAACGTTTTGACAGCTATCAGAACGAAGTGGTCACCCACTTCAACAGCACCGCCACCCTGGTGAAAAAACTCACTCAAAGCTATCAGGAAGTGCAGGACCACCTCGCCGAGGGCGCCAACCGCCTGGCCCTGGACGAGTTGACCCGCCAACGCCTCCTGGCCGCGCTGCACTCCGACTCGGTGCAGGCTCCACGGGAACGCCTGACGCCACCGCGCGACCAGGAACCGCCACGGGACTACGCGCCAAAGACGCCTAATGCGCCTGGCATGCTCGACGAGCATTATGGCCTGAAGAAGTAATCAGGCTTCGCGTCCAGTAAAAAGCCCCCGGACAATTCGGTTGTCCGGGGGCTTTTTTGTATCTGGTGATTTGATAGCGGCTGATCAGACCTCTTCGCGGGCAAGCCTGCGAAGAGGCTGGCAAAGGCCACACAAAAATGCCCGATCACAGGATCGGGCATTTCTTCATTCAAACGATCAGTTACGGATACTGCTGAACCGTACCCGGCTGTTGCTGCTGACCACCATACTGCTGGCCAGGAATCGCCTTGAGGTTCACTTCCACTCGACGGTTCTGCGCACGGCCATTGACGTCGCCGTTACTGGCGATCGGGTTATCCGGACCAGCGCCACGGGCCGACAGGTTGGCACCGCTGACACCTTGCGAGGTCAGGTAGGTCGCCACGCTCTGGGCGCGACGCTGGGACAGGTCCATGTTGTGCTGGCGGCTGCCGGTGCTGTCGGTGTAGCCGACGATTTCGATCTGGTTCTGGTTGAACTCCTTGAGGGAGTTGGCCAGGTTGTTCAGCGGTTGATAGAAGCTTGGGGCGATGTTCGCCGAATCGGTGGCGAAGGTGATGTTGCCCGGCATGATCAGTTTGATCTGATCGCCCTGGCGCTGCACTTCGACCCCGGTATTGGCCATGCTGGCACGCAGTTTCTTTTCCTGCTGGTCGGCGTAGTAGCCGTAGCCGGCGGCGGAAGCACCGACTACCGCGGCGCCGATCAGCGCGCCCTTGCCACGGTTGTTGTGGTCGATGGCGGCACCGGCCAGCGCACCGGCCAAGGCACCCAGGCCACCGTATTTTGCAGTTTTGCTCATGCCCGTGGAGCCGTCGGCCTGCCCCTGACTGTCATAGGGGTTAGGCGAAGCACAGCCGGACAACAAGGCCACAGCGGTAGCAACAACGATCAAACGACGCGAGGTGAACATGGAGAAGCTCCTACTTTTTTCATTCTGTGATGCAGCGGACGTTGGCAACAGACCTTTGCAGGCGTTTGAACACGGCCAATGACAAAAATTCCGTGAAACTTTTGACAGCAAAGGTCAGGCCCTGACAAAGGGATTTTCACGCATTTCATCGCCCAGGCGGGTGTCCGGACCATGTCCGGCCACCACAGTCGCGTCTTCGTCGAGGGTGTACAGACGCTGCTTGATCGAACGGACGATGGTGGCCTGGTCGCCCCCCCACAGATCCGTGCGCCCTACCCCGCGCTTGAACAACGTGTCGCCGGCAATCAGCAGCTTAGCCTCTGCGAACCAGAAGCTCATGGAACCTGGGGTATGTCCCGGCGTATGCAGGGCCACACCGCAACCGCAGGCCAGTTCTTCGTCGTCCGCCAGCCAGCGATCCGGTGCCGGCACCGGCGTGTAAGGCACACCGAACATGCTGCACTGCATCTCCAGGTTGTCCCAGAGGAACTGATCCTCCTTGTGCAGGTGCAGGGTCGCGCCGGTTTTCTCCTTCATCTGTCCGGATGCCAGGAAGTGATCCAGGTGCGCATGGGTATGAATGATGCTCACCACCTTCAGCCCCAGCGCGTCGAGCCGCGCCATGATCAGGTCAGGATTGCCACCCGGGTCGACGACTATGGCCTTTTTTGTAACAGGATCGCCAATGATCGTGCAGTTGCACTGCAAGGGACCGACGGGGAAGGTTTCGCGAATAAGAGTGGGCTTGGCGGCTTCCATGGGATGTTCCTGAAGAAATCGATGGGCCATTCTCGCACAGCTTGCAGCCGCTGCTTTGCCGCGCAATGCAGACAACGACAACTGCCGCCCACGCCCCCGGGGCGGCAATCATTCACAGTCAGAACGCCAACTGCAGGGTTTCCTCGCCTTCCAGCGCCAGCAGAAACTGCTTGGCCTGCAGGCCGCCGGCAAAACCGGTGAGGCTGCCCGAGGCGCCGATCACCCGGTGGCAAGGCGCGATGATCGAGATCGGGTTCCGGCCATTGGCCGCACCGACCGCGCGCACGGCCTTGGGACTGCCCACCTGCGCGGCAATCTGGCTGTAGCTGCGGGTTTCACCGAAAGGAATGGTCAGCAGCGCCTGCCAGACCTTGCGCTGGAACTCGGTGCCGACAAAGTCCAGTTCCAGTTCGAAGCGATCGCGGCTGCCGGCAAAGTACTCCTTGAGCTGGCGTTCGGTTTCCAGCAAGACCGGATGATCCTCGGCAGGCTGCAACGGGCCGAGACGCACCCGGTTTTCGCGTTCGTTCTCCCAGAGAATCGCGGCGAGCTTCGTGCCTCTGGCAACCAGGGTCAGTTGACCGACGGGCGAGTTGATCAATTTGAATACGCAGGACATGGCAAGCCTCCTTTATCTTCCAGGGAGATCAGGCCCGGACCTGGCCTTCATCTCGGTACGCCTGCACTGTAGACCGACATTCAAGCGCAAGAACTACGTTTCTTGCGCTTGAACTCAGTGCCGGATTTTCCTGGGGCCGCTACATCGGCTACTCATCCTCTTCGATCAGATAACAATTGTCACTGCTGCTGCGCCGGCCATGGGGATCGACGATAAAAGCCCCGCGCCCGTTGCCGCACTCCAGCAGATGCACCGGCGACAGCTCACGCTGTTGATCGATACGCGCATTGAGCCGGACGATATAGGTGCCCAGCGCAAGCGCCACGCAAAGAATCAGCAACAGGCACAACACCAACTGGTCGGTGTAACCCGCGCAGGTCTTTTCAGAAGACATAGGCAATAGAGCCCGATCCTGCTGCCAGCCCGCCCCCATTCCCGGTCAAGAACCCTGACAGCGGCCCACCCCCGCCCAGGCGCGCCACAGACGTGCCGGGCGACAAGGCACAGGCCATCAGGCCGATGACAATCAAGACCAGCAGAATGCCTTTGACGACGGGAGACAGGTTCATGGTGGCGCTCTCTTGGTGTAAAAGCCGCCACCCTAGAGCCCGGCGGGTTAACGCCAGGTAAACATCGGTAAAAAACGCGCCGGCTCCGTTATCCTCTGGGCCACTGAGCGACACAGGTCCAAGGGGACGTTCCCGTGCATATCCACCTGCTGCTGGTCGAGGACAACCTCGACCTGGCCAACACCGTCATCGAATACCTGGAGATCAGCGGGATCGTCTGCGATCACGCCAGTAATGGCCAGACCGGCCTGAACCTGGCGCTGAGCCAACACTATGATGTGATCCTGCTGGACATCATGCTGCCGCGCCTGGACGGCCAACAGCTGTGCAAACAGCTGCGCGAACAGGGCAAACAGACACCGATCCTGATGCTCACCTCGCTGGATGCCCTGCCGGACAAGCTCGCCAGCTTTGCCATGGGCGCCGACGATTACCTGGTCAAGCCCTTCGAACTGGCCGAACTGGTAGCCAGGATCCGCGCCCTGAGCCTGCGGCGCAGCGGCCAGGCCAGCCGCCTGCAAGTGGCCGACCTGACCATGGACCTGTCCACCCGCAAGGTCAGTCGCGCCGGACAGGAACTGCACCTGTCGCCCACCTGCTGGACCCTGCTGGAATGCCTGATGCGTGCCAGTCCCGAGCCGGTGGGGCGCGAACGTCTCGAGGCGACGGTCTGGGGCGACGAACCGCCGGACAGCAACACCCTCAAGGTGCACATGCACCGCTTGCGCAAGGCGGTGGACAAGGATTTCAGCCAAACGCTGATCCACACTATTTCTGGCGTCGGTGTGCAGTTGAGGACCCCATGCGTAAAGGGCTGAGTCTGAAATGGGTGATCAGCGGCAGTTTCCTGCTGTTGATCGCCGTGGTGCTGCTGATCTACAGCCAGCTGCTATCGAGCTATAGCATCCGAGGCCTGCTCTATACCGCCAGCGCCATGATGGAAGAAGAAGCCCTGTATTTCGTCAGGCACTACAAGAAAGACCCAAGCCTTGCCCCGCCGCAGAACTATTTCTTCAGCAGCGTTATCGGCAAGGAAGCGCTGCCGCCGAAAATTCGCCAGTTACTGGATACGCCGCCAACCCTGTCCTTCGGCGCCGTGCAGGTGTTCGGTGAACTGGACGCCGATGGACAGGATGAAGTCAAAGCGATCCTGGCCCAGCCCCTGGGTGACGGCAAAATCCTCTACATGTTCGATGTCGACCACGACCATGAAGAAGGTGGCGAGGTCGAGACCCCGTTGTCGGATGCCTATCTCGATCACGAACTGAACAGCATTAATGTCATCAGTCTGGCGGTATTCATCCCGGCACTGATCATCATCGCCCTGCTGGTCTGGTGGCTGGTACGCCCTCTCGGCCGGCTGGCCCAGTGGTCCACCACCCTGAAAGATCCGGAGGAGGTGTCCAGCCAACGCCCGAATTTCCGTTTCAAGGAGTTCAATGTCCTGGCCGACTCCCTGGCCCAGAGCGTGCAGCAGGTGCAGGCCGCCAGCCAGCGCGAAGGGCGCCTGCTGCGCTACACCAGCCATGAGTTACGCACGCCGCTGGCGGTGCTCAAGGCCAACCTGGAACTGCTGACCCTGCAGGCCGGGGGCTCCCTGCCCCCACCTCTGCAACGTATCGAACGCTCGGTGCTGAACATGCAGCGCATTGCCGAGACGCTATTGTGGATGAGCCGCGAGCGCGTTGAACCCTTGCCGGAAGAAGCCATCGACATGGCCGAGTTGTTCAACGAATTGATCCAGGAGCATCGCTACCTGATCGGCAAGCGGGATATCGAACTGATCCTCGACATCAGCAACGAGCCTTGTCGCCTGCCCCTGACCGCCTGCCGAATCGTGGTTGGTAACTTTCTGCGCAATGCCCTGCAATATGCTGAAGAAGGCAGCATCGAAATCACCTTCGAACAGCTGCAACTGCGCATCGTCAACCGTATCCGTGATACCAGCCAGTCAGAAGAATCCAGCGACTTCGGCTACGGCCTGGGCCTGGAGCTGATGCGCCAGTTGTGCGCCAGGCTGGGCTGGCACATCCAGGTCCTCACCGAACAACAGCGCTTCACCGTGACCCTGGACTTCAACACCGCAGAGCCCCCTGCTTCGCCCCAGGAGCGAGCCGAGGACGATACCTGCAAGATCAGCTGAGCGCTCAATCAGCCCAGTAATCCCAACTCCTGGGCCCGGGCCACGGCCTGGGTGCGACGCTCCACCCCCAGCTTGCTGTTGATATGGCTGGCATGGGTCTTCACCGTGTGCAGCGAGATAAACAACTGATCGCTGATTTCCTGGTTGGAACAGCCCTGGGCGATCAGTTGCAGCACCGCCAGCTCGCGGGAGCTGAGGGCTTCGCCGTGATGCTGCTCCAGAGAATCACGTGCCACGGCGGCCGGCAGGCGTTCGAGCAAGGTCTGGCGCAATGGCGTCGCCGCCCCCTGCTGAAGTTGCTCGCGAACCCAGGCCGGATGTGCCCGCACCGCCCATTCGAAGGGCTGCAATGCCCCGCCCACGGCAGCCTCCAGCGCCTGGGCAAAGGCCTGTCGGGCCTCGGGGTCGCGCCCCTGGGCCAGCAACAGCGCGACCTTCTGATTCAGCGCCATCACATTGAGCATCTGCCGCCCGGTCTGCCGGCCATGCTCCAGCAGTTTGTCCAGGCGCTGCTCGGCCAGGGCCGGCTCGCCCTGGATGCTGTCGAGCAAGGCTTGCTGCAACTCGATATGCAGCGGCAGCTGTGGATGAAATTCCGGCGCGGCGGCGGCCTGGTCGCCGGTGTAGGTCTGCCCCAGGCGAGCCAGCCAGGCCTGCGCCAGGTCGGTGCGGCCCTGGGCCAGCCAGAGTTCGCATTTGACCAGGGTGATCATCGCCAGGTAGTAGATCGGCGGTACGTCCCAGATGTGCATCAGGCGTTCGGCCTCGGCCAGCTCGGCAAAGGCCTTGGCAAATTCACCGTTGTGACCTTCCAGGTTGGCGATCACGCAATGGCCGATCAGCACGCTGATATCGCGACAGGCCCGCGCCTCGACCAGCCCCGCCCGCAGGCGCGCCAGTCCGGTCTCGGGCTGGCAGCGCAACGCCATCAGGTAACCTTCGTACAGCGTCAGCCGCGCCCGTATCGCGTACAGGCGTTGCGCCGACAGGCCATACAAGCGCTGCAAGCCCTGGCGGACCTCATCCAGCGCCCGCAGGATCTCGCCGCGGGCTTGCAGCACCCGGGCCCGCTCGTAATGGGCCAGGGCCTCGAACAAGGGGTTGCCGACCCGCTGCGCCAGTTCCAGGGACTCGCGGTTGAGCCCCCGGGCACGCCACAGGTCGCCATCGGCGATCGCCAGGTTGGACAGGGTCGACAGGCACACCAGCCGCTGCCCGTAACGTTTCTGGGGCAAGGTTTCCAGGGCTTCAGTGCAATACAGCAGGGTCAGCTCGCGATTCCCCCGTCCCCGGGCGACGATCCCGCTCAAGGCCAGCCATTGCGCCAGCATGGATTTCTGCGCGGTGGCCGAGGGGGCCGGCAGGAAGCGGCTCAAATGGCTGGCCAGCTCCTCGGCGGCGTCCAGCTGGCACGCCAGCCCCAGCGCCCAGCTGTACAGCACGATCAGCCGCGGGGTGCTGATCAGCAGGCTGTCGGGCAAGTCCATTTTCCAGCGCAGCAGCATGCCGACGTTCTGCTCGGCCAGCAGTTGTTCCTCGGACAGGTTCTGTACCAGGTTCGCCGCCACGTCCAGATGCCCGGCGCGCAACGCCTGCTCCACCGCTTCGTCCAGCAGCCCCTGGGCGTTGAACCAGCGACAGGCCCGCAGGTGCAGGCTGGCCGGCGGTAATATCGCGTTGGCGGTGGGCCGGGTGCGCAGCAGGTCGGAGAACAGGTGGTGATAACGGTACCAGTGCCCCTGCTCGTCCAGCGGCACCAGGAATACCTGGTGGGCCAACAGGTAACGCAGGATCTCGGCACTGTCGTGGGACTCGCGCAATGCATCGCACAGGTCGCTGCAGAAACGTTCCTGGGGCGCCGTGTCGTAGAGGAACGACTGCACTTCGGCAGGCAGGCAATCGATGACTTCTTCCAGCAGATAATCGCGAATCAGTCCTTCGCCGCCATTCAGCGACTGCGGCAAGGTTGCGCCACTGCCCGCCTCCGAGGCCGCCAACAGCCAGAAACGCAGCCCCGCCACCCAGCCTTCGCTGCGCAGGATCAGGCTTTCCAGCGCCTCGCCGCGCAGCGAACTGCTGTGCCGGTCGAGCAGGGTCAGGGATTCGTCGTAGGTCAGGCGCAAGTCCTGCTCATGCAGTTCCAGCAACTGCCGCGACAGGCGCAGACGCGCCAGGTGCCAGTCCGGGCGCTGGCGGCTGGTTACCAGCACCAGCAAGCCGTCGGGCAAATGATTGAGAAAGAACTGCAAGCAGCGATCGAGCACCGGCCCCTGGGCCAGGTGGTAATCGTCCAGTACCAGCAACAAGGGAGAAGCACTGGAAAGATGGGTCGCCAACTCATCGAGCAGCCCGTCCAGCCACTCTTCGAAGGCGAAGGGCTGGTGGCGCTGGCGCATCTTCAGCAGCCCGAGGGATTGGTTGCCCAATTGGGCGAAATATTGTTGCAGCCCCTCAAGCAGGCGCTCGAGAAAACGTCCCGGATCGCTGTCCCGGCGACTGAGCCCCAGCCACAGGCTGCGCCAGTGCGGCGGCAGGCTTTGGCAGAACTCCACCGCCAGCGAACTCTTGCCAAAACCGGCCGGTGCGCTGACCAACAGCAGCCGGCCATTGAGGCCCGCGCTCAAGCGCTCGCACAGACGCGGCCGCAGTACGTAGCCGTCGGGCAAGGGAGGTCGGTAGAAGCGCCCTTCCGGCGCGGGAATGGCCGCACCGGCAGGCCCCTGGATACGGGACAGATCAGTCATGGCCAACTCTTATTGAAGTGCTGTTGTCGGCAATACAGATGTCGGCAGACTAGCGGTAAAAAGCCCCCTGTTGAAGATTTTTGCTACAGATGGATAGAAAAAGAATACAACCGGGTTTTTCAGCGTTCCCCGCGTACCAGTAGGAGCGAGCTTGCTCTCGATAAGAGCAGCGCGGTTTTACCGGGAGGTGGCATTGTCTGGAGTTTTTTCGCGAGCAAGCTCGCTCCTACAGAGGCCACCCCGGGTCTTGTAGAAAAACGCAGACAATAAAAAACGCCCCGAACCAGTCGGGGCGTCGATCGAGGATGCGCCTCGATTTACCGCGGGTTAACGAACGCCATCCTGGCGCAGGGCCGCCGGAGTGAAGTCGCTGGTGGTGGCGGTGAAGCCGAAGTCGTAGGCCGATTTCTCTTCGTTCTTCATGCCCAGTGCCAGGTAACGGCCGGACTGCAGGTCGTAGAGGGTTTCCAGGGCGTACCACGGCACTTGCTTGTCGTAATAGTTCTCGGCATGCGCCTCGGCCACGCGCCACAGCTGGCCACGACCGTCGTAGTGGTCGATCACCGCGGCCTGCCAGGTGTCTTCATCGATGTAGAAGTCACGCTTGGCGTAGATATGGCGCTGACCTTCCTTCAGGGTCGCGACCACGTGCCAGACACGGCGCAGCTCGTAGCGAGCCAGGTCCTGGTTGATGTGGCCGGCCTTGATGATCTCGGCGTACTTCAGTTGCGGCGAATCGAGCTTGTAGCTGTTGGAGGCGATGTACATCTCCTTCTTGCCTTCCAGCTTCCAGTCGTAGCGGTCCGGCGCGCCGTTGTACATGTCGAGGTTGTCGGAGGTACGCAGGCCGTCGGCGGCGGTACCCGGACCGTCATACGACACTTGCGGAGCGCGACGCACACGACGCTGGCCAGCGTTGTAGACCCACGCCGAACGCGGCTCCTTCACCTGGTCGAGGGTTTCGTGCACCAGCAGCACACCACCGGCCAGACGCGCTGGCGCGGTCACTTTCTGCTTGAAGTAGAACAGGATGTTGCCCGGGTTGGCCGGATCGTAGTCCTTCATCTTGTCGCGGAACACGAACTGGTCCTGGAAGTACACCAGGCTGAACGAGCCGTTGGCCTGTGGCGTCGCCTGGGTCACCAGGCGGGTCACGCTGCCGCCGCGATAGCGGGTGATGTGGTTCCAGATGACTTCCACGCCGCTTTTCGGAATCGGGAAAGGAATGGCGGTCTTGAAGTTTTCCAGGCCGTTGCCGCCGCTGACCAGGTTGGTCTTGGTGGCGTTTTCCTTGATCGCGGCGAACACATCGGCAGGCACCGTGGCGCCGCGATGGGAAGGATAGACCGGCATCTTGTAGGTTTCCGGGTAGCGCTTGAACATCGCGTACTGCCCTGGCGCCAGCTTGTCCTTGTACTGCTCGACGTTCTGCGCGGTGATGGTGAACTGCGGCTGCTCGCTGGCGTACGGGTTGGACAGGAAGCCCTTGCCATCCACACTGCCGGCGTTGGTCGGCAAGGCTTTCCAGGCCGGAATGGTGCCGGCTGAGTTACCGGCCATTTCCGCGCCCATCGGCGTCAGGGAGGTACCCAGCTTGGCCGCTTCATCGGCCGAGACCGCGGCCATGACCCCGGTCGCCAGCAGCGACAGCCCGAGGACACCGACCTGCAACAGACTCTTGGTTACTTTCATATTCTTGTTCTTCCTGAAAATGCAGTGCTTAGAAGTTCACGCCGAAACTGAGGGCCACGAAGTCACGGTCATCCACGGTGGTGTACTTGCCGTCGAAGAAGTTGGTGTACGCCAGGCTCGCGGTGTAGGTGTTCTGGTACTCGGCATCCACGCCCAGGCTGATAGCCTTGCGACCTTCCTCGAAGTTGCCGCCAGGGCCAGGCGAGTAACCGCTGACGTCATGGGACCAGGCCACGTTCGGCTTGAGGTTCACACCGGCGAACACGTCGTTGTATTCCCAGATGGCACGACCGCGATAACCCCAGGAAGTCGAGGTGGTGAAGCCGTCGTCGTTGCAGTTGCGGCTGCGATTGTTGGTCGCCGCGCCTGGACCCGCGCCGTTGATGGTGCTGGTATTAAGGATCTGCGAGCAGGTGTCCAGGCTGCCGGTGGCAGGCAGTTCGCCCGGGCCATAGACCGGATCGCGGCCGTAACGAACCTTGGAGGTGCTTTCCAAGCCGCCCACGTAGGTCAGGCCGACTTCACCAACCAGGGTCAAGCGGCTCGCGCCCATGACCTGATCGAAGAAGTGGGTGAAGGTGGTCTGCAGCTGGGTGATCTCTTTACGGCGATAGCCGTGCAGGTCCTGACCCGGGGAGCCGTCGAGCAGCGAGGCATTGGCCAGGGTGCCGCCCAGGGGGCGAACACCGGCGAACAGGATATCGGTGGAGTTCAGCTGCACCGGAGCGTTCGGGCGATAGCTGATCTCACCGCTCCATGCGGTACCGGTAGGCAAGGTGGTGGAGAAGCTCAGGCCATAGAGGCGGATGTCCTCAGGGTACTCGACGAAGTACTCGGAGCTGCCCGCCACCACCAGTGGGCCCAGGGCGCGGAACGCTGGAGGCAAGGCCGCGACACGGTCGAAGACCGACTGCGGAGCACCGGTAGCGCTGAAGATCGGCGCACGGCTGTGGTAGTTCATGAAGTACGCGCCGAACTCGGTGTCGAGCGGCTCGTACATGTACTTGAAGGACACGCCCCACTGCCCGCTGTCCCGTGCATCGCGGTCCGGGCCACGACGCACCAGCACGCCTTCCTGATTGACGTCGACGCCCGCGGCGGCCAGTGGCCCCAGGGCAATCGACGGAATGGTCGAGCGCTTGTTCAACACCCGCAGATTGTCGCTGCAACCGTCGGCGATGATGTCCGGCTGGGAGAAGAAGGTGCCGCAGTTGTCGACGACGGTCTGGTCCCACTCCAGCTGATAGAAGGCTTCGGCCGAGAGGTTATCGGTCAGGCTCTGGGAGACGTAGAACATGTTGACCGGGATCAGGCCTTCCTTGATCTCCGCGCCAGGACGGCGGAAAGCCGATACGTCGATCGGGTTGATCGAGTTGATGCCGCCGCCGATGAAGGTACTTTCACCCCAGCTCACCACTTGCTTGCCCAGGCGCACGGAACCCGGCTGCTCGGCGATCGAGTAGTTGTGGTAGATGAAGGCGTCGAGGATCTGCCCACCGGAGGACTTGGCGCCTTCCTTGCGGTTGCTGTCGCTGATGTCCTTGAACTCGCGGCTTTCGTCCTTGAGCTCGAAGTCATACCAGTACTTGCCACGGACGAAGACGCCGGTGTCGCCGTATTTCAGTTCAAGGTCATGGATGCCCTTGAAGATCTTGGAAAAGGTTTCGCCGCTTTTGAAGTTAGCGTGGCCATCGTCGGAGGTCTGGGACAGGCCATGGCCGCCGTTGTTGACACCAATCAGATTCTTGTTGGGGCTCTGGGTAGACCAGCTCGCACCCAGCGATAGAGAAGAGTCGAACTGACCTTCGATTTCACCGATGTTGAAACTGACGCCGAAGGCAGGTCCGGCGAGCGTAGAGGCGAGACTGACGGCCAGAGGCAGTTTCGCCCGGCGCCAGAACTGGTTTACTGATGTCATCGACGCTACTCCATGTGCTTTATTGTTATGGCAGTGAGCACTTTTAAAAACGCTCTGAACGGGCGGAACCCAGTCAGCCCCGAAGTCGTTCAAAGTTGCATCGCCCCATGTTGTGCGGTTGCCCCGTTCTTAAAAATCCTTGGGCGGACTATAGCCAGCGGGTGGTACGGCTTGATCCCTCTAAAGTGTGATTTGCAGCCCCCAACCACTCTGGAACGGTCCTTTCGCCAGTCCGGCAAATGCCGGCACGGCAAGGATGGCTGAAAATTCGGATTTGACAAGGCAAGCGCTTGCTTGGTGGGCTCTACCGTGCCCTTTCGGGCACGGTAGAGGGTGTTTATAGCGTCGAAAGAAAGGTGCTGTTGTTGGCCTGCCATTCGGTGATGTCGAGGCGGATGCGCTTCTTGTCGAGCTTGCCGACACTGGTCTTGGGAATTTCAGTAACAAGGGCGATCTGGCTGGGAATCGCCCACTTGCTCAAGTGCCCCTGTTCGACAAACGGCTTGAGATGGTCCTTGAGCTCCTTGGCCTCGATCGCATGCCCTTCACGGACCACCAGCAAGGCGAACGGGCGCTCGCCCCATTGCGGATCGGGGATCCCCACCACTGCTACTTCGCGTACCGCCGGGTGACGGCTGATCAGGTCTTCCAGGGCCAGGGACGATACCCACTCGCCTCCGGTCTTGATCACATCCTTGATCCGGTCGCGAATATCGATCACGCCCATGCCGTCGAGAGTCGCCACGTCGCCGGTGTGCAGCCAGCCGCCTTCCCACAGCTCTGCGCCCTTCTGCGGCTCATTGAAATAGCCTTCGGTCAACCAGGGCGCGCGCAGCACCAGCTCACCCTGGGTCTCGCCATCGGCCGGCAGGAAGTTGCCGTCGCCATCGACAATCGCCGCCTCCACCAGAGGTCCGGGCACGCCGGCCTTGATCCGGTAGGTAGTGCGCTCATCCTCGGTGCCCACCAGCAGTTCTTCGTTGAGGTGGGCGCAGGACACCAGCGGCCCGGTTTCCGACATGCCATAGGCCGCCGTCAGCTGAATGCCCTTGGCCTTGGAGGCCTCGTACAGCGCACGGTTGAGCGCGCTGCCGCCAATGACGATCTTCCAGCCGCCGAAATCGGTGCCCTGGGCCGCCTTGGCATTGAGCAGCATCTGCAAGATAGTCGGCACGCAATGGGAGAAGGTGACCTTCTCCTTGCGCCACAGCTCCACCAGAAGTTCCGGGTCGTAACGGCCGGGGTAGACCTGCTTGAGGCCGAGCATGGTCGCCACATAAGGCAGACCCCAGGCATGCACATGAAACATCGGGGTAATGGGCATGTACACATCGCTGGTGCCCAGCAGGCGCACGCTGTCGATGCTGCCCATGATCACCGCCACGCCCATGGTGTGCAGCACCAGCTGGCGGTGGGTGAAGTACACGCCCTTCGGATTGCCGGTGGTGCCTGTGGTGTAGAAGGTGGTGGCCACCGAGTTTTCGTCGAAATCCTCGAAGGCGTACTGGGTGCTGGCAGCCGCCAGAAGCTGCTCGTATTCGCCCACCAGGTTGGGCAGGTCGGCGCTCTTGTCCGGGCCGTCGGTCAGCAGCAGGGTTTTCTCCACCGTGCTCAGTTGCCCGGCGATCGCCTGGTAGAGCCCGACAAACTCGCTGTTGACCAGCACGAAGCGGTCCTCGGCGTGATTCATGGTGTACAGGATCTGTTCCGGCGACAGACGCACGTTGATGGTATGGATCACCGCGCCGATCATCGGGATGGCGAACATGCACTCCAGATAGCGATGGCTGTCCCAGTCCATCACCGCCACGGTATCCCCGGCCTTGACCCCGGCAGCCGTCAACACGTTCGCCAGCCTGGCCACGCGCTCGATCAGGGTTGGGTAGCTGTAACGCAGCTTGTCCCGGTAGACGATTTCACGGGTTTTCTCGTAACGGGTGCCAGACATCAGCAGCCGCTTGATCAATAGCGGGTATTGGTAGGCGCCTTCGGCTGGCGGAATAACGCGAGTCTGCAACATAAGCATCCCTTTTCGTGACTGCACGGTCGTGGCTGAAGAACGCTCACTCTAGAGCGCCGCTGGCTCTGCCAAATCAGCCAAAGGAATGATTTGCAGAGCCGTACGAATGCTAGCTCCAAGCCAGCATTCGCGCGACCAGACATTCGCCATGGGAAGGTACATGCGTGAGCGTCAAGCCGCTTGCTCGACCACCCTGCACGGGAATAGCTCGGCGCCCCGAATCAGCTCAAGGCGCCAGGCCCCATTACAGCCCCATTACAGCCCCATCAGTTAGCCCCGGGTGTAGCCCCGTGCAGTTGCAAATGCTGTTGCAGGTAGCTGCGCAGACGTTTTTCCACATCGCGGTTACGCGGCCTGGGCAACCCGGCCGGCCATTCGCCACGTGCCAGCGCGCGAATCGGCGCCTGCTGGCTCATGCCCCGGCGCTGGATCTGACGCAGCCCCTGATCCCACCAGACATGGCGGCAAGCCTCGACATAGGGCGAGATCGGGCCGCAGCTGCCATACAGCAAGTCGCGTCCGACTTTTTGCATGTCCTTGTTCTGCCGCCTCAAGTAGAACTTGATCCGCGAGCGCTGAAACAACGACGGCAAGGGTTTACGCCGTGGGACCTCGCGCTGCAGGCGCAGCAACTCCGGCCGGAAGGCTTCGCCATGGCGCTGGAAGAACAGCGCTTGCATGGCGTGGAAGAAGTCCTTGTCGGAGAAGTAGTGATAGATGCAACTCTTGCTCTCGCCCACGGATTGACCGCGCAAGGCAAATGACAAGGCGATCTGTTCCAGTGTGTGCAGGTCCTTGATGTGGGCGCTCCACTCGTCAATCAAGGCAATCGAGGCTTGCATCAGCGGACCATCGCCGGCCGTCAGGCCACAAACCCCGCTGTTGAACAGACGCTGGTCGTCGGCTACCGACTGACCGCTGGCCTGCAGGTAGCGGTCGAGTTTGACGAACTCGGGGCGGGTACGGACCTCAGACCAGAGAAACTCGTCTTCATCGATCAGATACTGGCCGGGTGCGATGCGATCGAACAGCCGCTGCGGGTCGGCCTCGAACAAGGTGTCGGTATCGACAAACAGGGTCTTGTCCGCCAGCACGAGGCCCGCGGCAAAGGCACAGGCCTTGCGCCGGTGGTAGTAGCCCTGGTCACCCTGCCACTCGACCAGCGTTTGCTCACTCAACGGCACCACTTGCACCGGCCAGCCGCGGTAATCCTCGGGACGGTCGGTCATGACCCGAATCACCAGCGGCTCGGTACTCTTGCTCTGGTCGAGGGCCGTCAGAATGCTGAATTTCGCTTCATGGCGATAAACCTCTTTGCCGCCATAAACCAGATAGAGCAACTGCTGCGGTACTTTTTGTATCGTCATCAAGCGTCCGGTCTCGCGCGCTCTCCGGACGGTCAAGGGGCTCGACCTGCCGGAGTGGCATAAAAGCGGACGATTGTACGATTAATCCCAATTAATGATCAGAAATATCCGATAAATATGGACGAGAAAGACCGCCTCAATGCATCTCGGTAAAGGCCAGCTTCACCCCGATGGCGATCAGCACCGCGCCCATGGTGCGGTCGAACCAGTGGCCCATGCGGGCAAAACCGGCGCGGACTTTCTGCTGGCTGAACAGCAGCGCCACCAGGCAGAACCAGGTAGCCGTCGCCACCGCCAGGTACACGCCATAACCGGCCTGGATGGCCAGGGGCGTGTGCGGATTGATGACCACGGTGAACAGCGACAGGAAAAACAGCGTCGCTTTCGGGTTCAGGCCGTTGGTCACGAAGCCGGAAGTGAAGGCGCCGCGCGCGGTGCGCTCGCCAGCTTCCAGGTGCAGATTCTCGGTAGCGGGCTTGGCCGGCTGCGCGCGCAGGGCCTTGTAGCCGATGTACAGCAGGTAAGCGGCGGCGGCCCATTTCAGCGCGTTGAACAGCACGATCGACTGCGACACGATCAGACCGATACCCAGCAGCGAATACCCCACATGCAGGAAGATCGCGGTGCCGACGCCCAAGGCGGTCCAGGTGCCGGCGCGGCGACCGTGGGTCACGCTTTCGCGCACCACGACGGCGAAATCCGGGCCCGGGCTGGCCACTGCAAGCAGGTGAATAAGGGCGACGGTCAAGAACTCGGCGAGGTACATGGACACTCCTGTGTATCTAATTATTTCATCTGTTAGGCTCGGCAGATTACGCCTTCAGACCCTCGTGCAAAAGGTACAGTTGATGACTAACAATCGCCGCGCCGTCTTCCTCGACCACAGCTCCCTGGACCTTGGCGACCTCGACCTCAGCGCGCTGCGCCACAGCTTCGACGAACTGCAACTGCATGACCGGACCAGCCCCGAACAGGTGGTCGAGCGCCTGCAGGGAGCCCAGGTGGCGATCAGCAACAAAGTACCGCTCAATGCCGAAACCCTGGCCGCCTGCCCCGAGCTGAAACTGATCCTGGTGGCGGCCACCGGCACCAACAATGTCGATCTGGCCGCCGCCCGCGCCCAAGGCATCACCGTCGCCAACTGCCAGGGCTACGGCACACCATCGGTGGCCCAGCACACCCTCATGCTGCTGCTTAACCTCGCCACCCGCTTCGGCGATTACCGCCAGGCGGTCAGCGACGGTCGCTGGCAGCAGGCCCGGCAGTTCTGCCTGCTGGACTTCCCGATCGTCGAACTGCAAGGCAAGACCCTGGGTCTGCTGGGCCATGGCGAGCTGGGTGGCGCCGTCGCCCGCCTGGCCGAGGCCTTTGGCATGCGCGTGCTGCTGGGGCAGATTCCCGGCCGCCCGGCCCGCGCCGACCGCCTGCCGCTGGATGAATTGCTGCCACAAGTCGATGCGCTGACCTTGCACTGCCCGCTCAACGAACACACCCGGCACTTTATCGGCGCCCGGGAGCTGGCCCTGCTCAAGCCCCAGGCCTTTGTGGTCAACACCGCCCGTGGCGGCCTGATCGACGAGCAGGCCCTGGCCGACGCCCTGCGCAGCGGTCACCTGGGCGGCGCG
Organism: Pseudomonas sp. GM17; assembly: GCF_000282175.2. Lineage (NCBI taxonomy): Bacteria > Pseudomonadati > Pseudomonadota > Gammaproteobacteria > Pseudomonadales > Pseudomonadaceae > Pseudomonas > Pseudomonas sp. GM17. The sequence goes on from NZ_CP124732.1 coordinate 6,276,919, forward strand.
GCCACCGACGTGTTGAGCGTCGAGCCACCGACCGCTGGCAACCCGCTGCTGGCCCATGACATCCCGCGGCTGATCGTGACCCCACACAACGCCTGGGGCAGCCGCGAAGCCCGGCAGCGCATCGTCGGCCAGCTGGCGGAAAACGCCCAGGCGTTTTTCAGCGGTACAGCGCTGCGGGTCGTCAGTTGATAAACTGCGCCACTTTTTTCCCAGGAGCAGATTATGGATCCGCGCAGTGAAGTACTGCTTCGTCAGGCTGACTTGTTTCAAGGCTCGCTGCTGCTGGCCGGCCTGCCCGCCGATGACCTGCTCGGCCGCCTGCCGGGTGCCCATGGCTGGTGCTGGCACGCCGGCGATCAGGCCGCCCTGGATGCGCGTTTCGCCGGGCGCAGCCACTTCGGCGTGACGGCCCCCGAGCAAGCCTTTGCCAACGCCGTGCTGTTCCTGCCCAAGTCCAAGGAATTGACCGACTACCTGCTCAACGCCCTCGCCTCGCGCCTGGCCGGGCGCGAGCTGTTTCTGGTCGGGGAAAAACGCAGCGGCATCGAACGCGCGGCCAAGCAGCTCAACCCCTTCGGCAAACCGCGCAAGCTCGACAGCGCGCGGCACTGCCAGCTGTGGCAAGTGACGGTAGACAACGCGCCACAAGCCGTCAGCCTGGAAAGCCTGGCCCAGGAATATGAACTGCCGTTGGCCGAAGGGCCGCTGAAAGTGATCAGCCTGCCGGGGGTGTTCAGCCATGGTCGCCTGGATCGCGGCAGCGCCCTGTTGCTGGAACACCTGGACAAACTGCCCAGCGGCCACCTGCTGGATTTCGGTTGCGGCGCCGGGGTTCTGGGCGCGGCGATCAAACGTCGCTACCCACATAACAATGTGACCCTGCTGGATGTCGATGCCTTCGCCGCTGCCAGCAGTCGCCTGACCCTGGCCGCCAATGGCCTGGAAGCCGAGGTCCTGACCGGTGACGGCATCGATGCCGCGCCCATGGGTTTGAACACCATCCTGACCAATCCGCCGTTCCATGTCGGGGTCCACACGGACTACCAGGCAACGGAGAACCTGCTGCGAAAAGCAGCCAAACATCTGAAAACCGGTGGCGAACTTCGGCTGGTGGCCAACAGCTTCCTGCGTTATCAACCGCTGATCGAAGAGCATCTCGGCCCTTGTTCGATCAAGGCCGAAGGCCAGGGTTTTCGCATCTACAGCGCCAAGCGCGGCTGAAAACCTTTTTGCAAAAGAACGCTTGCCGAATGGATTTTGCCTAGGCAGAATCCGCTCCGTCCTAGGGGAGTAGTCTCCCGCGAGCACCACGCTCGCCCGGCATGCGTCAACATACTTGATCCTCAGATCATGGCGCATGCGACCCAAGAGTCCGCACAGACGGACCGCAGGGTTTGACAAGACCTATGACACGCACACCTTACCCGGGGCGGGAAGGCTGTACGTGTCATAGCCGTGTCGACCCGCCCCTTAGGAATGCCCTGATGCTGGATTCTCTACTGGTTCCCACTGCGATCGTTGCCTTGGCCGAAATCGGCGACAAGACGCAACTGCTTGCCCTCATTCTCGCCGCGCGCTTTCGCAAACCCTGGCCAATCATCGCCGGCATCGTCGCCGCGACCCTGGCCAACCATGCGGCAGCCGGTGCGGTAGGTGCCTGGTTCGGCAGCTTCTTCTCGGACGCGACCTTGCACTGGATCCTCGCCGCGAGCTTTACCGCGACCGCGCTCTGGACCCTGGTGCCGGACAAGATGGACGACGACGAAGCCAGCACCGCCCGCAAGTTCGGCCCCTTCCTGACCACGCTGATCGCGTTCTTCCTCGCTGAAATCGGCGACAAGACCCAGATCGCCACCGTCATGCTCGCGGCGCAATACCCGGAACTGTGGCTGGTCATCATCGGCACCACCGCCGGCATGCTGATCGCCAACGTCCCGGTGGTACTGGCCGGCAACTTCGCGGCGGAGAAACTGCCCCTGCCCCTGATCCGTCGCCTCGCGGCCTCGGCGTTCTTCATCCTGGCCATTGTCGCGGTGTACAAGGCCATGCAGAGCAGCGGCTGGTTGTAAGCACACCATCAGCAGGCACGCCTCCAGGCAAACCTGCGAGCACAAAAAAGCCCCGAACCAGTCGGGGCTTTCTTTTGCAGGGGGCCGGCTTGTTCACGACCCTGTCGTCAACAACACGCCAGACGATCAGGGCCTCTTGGCTTGCTGGTACAACGGCATCACCTTCGGAATCGCCGCTTCCAACGAGGAAATACGACTGCCGGACGCCGGGTGAGTACTGAGGAATTCAGGTGGCGCGCCTTCCGAAGCCTTGCTCATCTTGTTCCACAGGGTAATGGCCGCGTTCGGGTTGTAGCCGGCGCGGGCCGCCAGTTCCAGGCCGATCAGATCGGCTTCGTTTTCATTGCCGCGACTGTTGGGCAGGGTCATCAACAGGTTGACCCCGTTGTCGCCCACGGCGACCGCTTCCTGCGGCGCGCCGGCGATCAGCGCAATCTGCTTCAGTGCGCTGACACCGTAGGCCTTGGACATCGCTTCACGGCCGTGCTCGCGCAAGGCGTGAGCGATTTCATGCCCCATGACCGCGGCGATTTCATCGTCGGTCAGTTGCAACTTGTCGATGATCCCAGTGTAGAAAATGATCTTGCCGCCAGGACCGCAGTTGGCGTTGAGCTCATCGTTCTTGATCAGGTTGACTTCCCAATTCCACTGCGCGGAATCCGGGCGGAACACCGGGGCCTGGGCAATCAGCCGGTTAGCGATCGCCTGGAGGCGCCTGGCATTGGCACTGGACTTGTCCAGCACGTTCTTGCTGCTCGCCTCGCCGATCGTCTGTTGATAGGACTGCGCGTAGGACTGGTTGACCTCATCGGTCGACAGCATGCTGAACATGTACTGCTTGCGATCGACCCCAACAGCGCCACCGCTGGTGGTGTTGACCGACTGGCAACCCGACAGCAGCAACGCAGCGGTGAGTGCACCCAAAACCTGCTTCTTACTCATGAAAACGCTCCCTGAAAACATGGCGCGTATCCTAGGCCCAGTTGTGTATCGACGCCAGATACAACGGACGTGTAGCACGCTGTTTTCAGATACGGCACCGTAGGAAAAAATTCACAGAACCTCCCCCTCCGCGCTGGCAACGGCCGGCAGCTGTCCATTTGCGACATGCCAGCCTACAAAACAGCCATTTTTCCAATCCTCGCTCATGGTCGGCGAGGGCCTTGCCGATACAACGGGGCAGACGTCATTCCTGCGTCCGGAGCCCTTATGAAATTCAAGTCGATCCAGTTTTCCGTGGCCGCCCTGGCCGGTGCCATCGTCCTCAGCGTGGTCGTTGCCCTGGTGCTGTACGCCCTGTTCGCCGGCGCCCGGACCCAGGAGATGGTCCAGCAGCAAACCCAGGCCCAGTTCGAGCAAGTCATCGAACAACGGCTGGTCGGCCTGGCGCAGACCCAGGTCAGCCAGATCCAGCGCGAACTCGAGGCGCCCCTGCTGATCGCCGGCGGGCTGGTGCGGATCAACGCGCTGATCGGCAGCAAGGGCGCGGACGGCAATCCACAGCTCAATCTCAGCCGCGAGCAGCTGATCAACCTGATCAAGGAAAACGTCGCGCAGAACCCGAAGATTCTCGGTGCCTATATAGGCTGGGAAAAGAACGCCATCGACCATAACGACAGCGCCTATGTCGACACCAAGGTGATGGGTATCGATGCCAGCAACGGACGCTTCCTGCCGTGGTGGTTCCGCAACGAAGACGGCAGCCTGGGCCTGGACAAACTGGTGGACGTGGACGACCAGAAAGTCCTGTCCACTGGCGTGCGTGCCAGCGAGTACTACCTGTGCTCCAAGGAAAGCCGGAAATCCTGCGTGATCGATCCGGCGCCGTACAAGGTTGGCGACAAGATCGTCATGCTCGCCTCCTTTATTGAGCCCATCCTGCTCGACGGGGCCTTCCAGGGCATCGTCGGTGCCGACCTGTCGGTGAACTTCATCCAGGACATGCTCCTGGGTGCCAACCGGAAACTCTATAACGGCGTCGGTGAAATGGCCCTGATCGGTGGCAATGGCCGACTGGTGGCCTACACCAAGGACCCGAGCAAGTTCGGCGAAAAGGTCAGCGACATTCTCGACAGCGAGGAAGTCGCCAAGCTGGGCAACCTCAAGCGCGGCGAAGTGAACTACAACGTCGATCAGGCCAACGGACGGATCGAGCTGTACCTGCCGTTCGGCATTGGCCAGGCCGACGCCCGCTGGACCCTGATGCTGCAACTGCCGCTGGACGCTGTCATGGCCGACCTGCAGAAACTGCAGAGCGACCTGGCCGAACAACGCAAGGCCGACACCTTCGGCATGGCCATGGTCGGCCTGATCATTGCCGGCCTCGGCCTGCTGGTGATCTGGCTGGTGGGCCACGGCATCGCCCGTCCGCTCAAGCAGATGGTGGCCATGCTCGACGATATCGCCCAGGGCGAAGGCGACCTGACCCGCCGCCTGAGCAGCGACCGCGCCGACGAACTGGGCTCGATCGCCAAGGGCTTCAACACCTTCCTGGCCAAGCTGCAAGCGATGATCAGCCAGGTGGTGACCTCGGTGCAGAGCGTCAGCGACTCCTCCGAACACACCGCCGATATCGCCATTCGCACCAACCAGGGCGTGCACAAGCAGATGGCCGAGATCGACCAGGTAGCCACCGCCGTGCATGAAATGACCGCCACCGCCCAGGACGTGGCCCGCAACGCGACCCAGGCCGCGCAAGCCGCCAACCATGCCGACCAGGCCGCCAGCCAGGGCATGCGGATCGTGCGCGACACCTCGACCGCCATCGGCGCCCTGGCCGTGGAAATCGGCCGGGCGGTGGGCGTCGTGCAGACTCTGGCCAAGGACAGCGAGAACATCAACGCAATCCTGATCGCCATTCGCGGTATCGCCGAACAGACCAACCTGCTGGCCCTCAACGCCGCCATCGAAGCCGCCCGCGCCGGCGAACAGGGCCGCGGCTTTGCCGTGGTGGCCGACGAAGTACGCAACCTGGCGCAGAAGACCCAGCAGGCGACCGAAGAAATCCAGTCGATGATCCAGCAACTGCAGCAAGGCACCCGCGATGTGGTGCGGGTCATGGAGGACAGCCAGAACCGCACCGACGAAAGCGTGCAGCACGCGGCGAAAGCGGCCGAAGCCCTGGAAACCATCACTCAGGCGGTGTCGGTGATCAATGACATGAACACCCAGATCGCCAGCGCCGCCGAAGAGCAAAGTGCGGTCGCCGAGGACATCAACCGCAACGTGATCAATATCGGCCAGGTGGCCAACGAAGTGGCCGGCGGCGCCGACGAATCCAGCGCGGCCAGCGCCGGCCTGACCAAACTGGCCGAGCAGCAGCGGCGCCTGATCAATCAGTTCAAGGTGTAAAAAAGGCCCTGCGGACCTTGCGCAACCTTCGCCAGCGGCTACAGGAATTGCGGCGCGATTCAAGAGCCCGACACGGGCTCTGTAGCCGCTGCCGCAGGCTGCGATCGAGTTGGGCGGCACTCCGTGCGAAGCGCTCGCCGAATCAGGCCACGCGATTCAGGGACGGCCTCAACCCGGGGTCAGGCATTCCGGGGCGTTGAGCTTCGGATCGTTCACCAGGTTGGCCAGCACCCGCTCGCGCAAGGCGGCCGGTGGGCTGGCCAGCAAGGCTTGCAGCACCGGAAACGGTGTATCGGGGTCGAGCCAGGCTTCCTGGCCCTGGGCATCGAGAATCAATGGCCGACGCTGGCTGGCCGCCGGCTGGGTGACCACTGCGGTGCTCAGCCAGACCTGCTCCTGCACTGGATAGGCTTCCCAGATCGCCGCGAAGAACAGCGACGAACCCTCCCCCGGCGTCAGCCAGTACGGGCGTTTGCGGGTGCCGCCGCGCCATTCGTAAAAACCGTTGGCCGGCAGCAGGCAGCGGCGCTGGCGAAAGGCTTCGCGGAACATCGGCTGTTCGGCCAGGGTTTCGGCGCGGGCATGGGCCGGGGTCCGTGACAGATCGGTCAGCCAGGGCGGCGTCAGGCCCCAGCGGGCGCGGGCAAGGTTGCGCTGGCCGTCGCTGCTGCGCAGGATCAGCACCGAATCGTTGGGTGAAATGTTCCACTGCGCCTGCTGGTCCGCCGGAAATCCGGGCAAGGCGGCAAACGCTTGGTTCCAGCGAAACAGGGCATAACGTCCACACATGGGGCAAACAACTCTCGGAAAATCGGCGGCCAGCCTAACAGATCAGCACACCGGCATGATTGGCCGGCTCGTCGCCGGGCATCGGCAGCGCGGCATTGTACGCGGCGATCAGCTCCCGAGCGTATTGCGCCTGGTCGTTATCCACCGCCAGCCCAAGGAGGCCGAACATGGGCAACTCACCGGTACCGCCAAGCAAATCCCGCCCCACCAGATGCGCCTCGACCCCCTCGCTGGCCAGCATGCCCTGGAGCAATTCCGCCTCCAGCAGGTTTTCCGGTTCGTAGATTCGCTGCATAAAGCCCCCCGTCACTCGTTTTCGCTGCGCACGTCGAGCATCCATTCCTGCCCGTCGGTCTGCAGGGTGAACACAATGGGCCGACAACAGACCGGACAATCCTCGATGTACTGCTGATCGCCCCCGGACAGGTCCAGTACAGCCTCGGCCTCTTCACCACAGTAGGGACATTGATAGCGCTCGGTTTCCAGCATCGCGGCCTCCGGAGTGACTTGTGCGTATAATCGCCGGTCTATTTGCAGGGCTATTGAGATCTGAGCTTACTTTTCAGACCGCGCCCGGCTATTTTTCGATCCAAACCTTTTCTTACCTAGCCGTTTCCAACAAGAGAGCATGATGGGCGAATTCGATGCCATCCGACCTTACGACGACACTGAAGTACCAGCGGTGCTGGCTCGACTGCTCGGCGACAAGGCGTTTCTAGATATCCTCACCCACTTCAGCTTCCCGCGCTTTGCCGGTGCTTTCGGCTGGCTGCTCAAACCCCTTATAGCTCATCGGCTGCGCCGTGAGTTCGCCGCGGTCACTTCGGTGGCGACCCTGCAGGACAAGGTCGAGTTCTACGTCGACCGCACCATCGAGCGGGCCACCGACGGCGTGACCTACACCGGGGTCGAGCAATTCAAGTCCGGCAGCGCCTACCTGTTTATCGCCAACCACCGCGACATCGTGATGGACCCGGCCTTCGTCAATTACGCGGTGTACCACGCCGGGCTGCCGACCCCGCGCATCGCCATCGGCGACAACCTGCTGCAAAAGCCCTTCGTCAGCGACCTGATGCGCCTGAACAAGAGCTTCATCGTGCACCGTTCTATCACCGGACGCCGGGAAAAGATGGCCGCCTACCAGCTGCTGTCGGCCTACATCAACCACTCGATCCGCAACGATTGCGCATCGATCTGGATTGCCCAGGCCGAAGGCCGGGCCAAGGACGGCGACGACCGTACCGAATCGGCGATCCTCAAGATGTTCCACATGAGCCGCAAGGACGAGCCGTTCGGCGAGGTCATCCAGTCGCTGAACCTGACCCCGGTGTCGATCAGCTACGAATACGACCCTTGCGATCAGGCCAAGGCCCGCGAGCTGTATATCCGCGCCACCACCGGCAGCTACACCAAGGCCCCGGGCGAGGACGACATCAGCATCGCCAAGGGCATCACCGGCTATAAGGGCCGGGTCCACGTGAACTTCGCCGCGCCGATCAGCGAGCTGTTCGAGGACACCAAGCAATTGGCGGTGGAGATGGACCGGCAGATCCTCGGCGGTTATCGCCTGTTCCCGGTGCATTACCTGGCCTACGCCCAGTGGAGCGATGCCGACCCGGCGCTGCAGGTACCGAGCGCGGCCCAGGTGTTCCCGGCGGACGAACTGGCCAAGGCCCAGGAAGAGTGGCAACGGCGCCTGGACGCCTGCCCGGAGGAACATCGCCCGTACCTGGTGCTGCAATATGCGACGCCGGTGCGCAATCAGTATCGGGTCAAGGCGGGACTGGCATTGCCATAACGCTCATCGCACACGACAACGGCGCCAGAAGGCGCCGTTGTCGTTTGTGCAATGCATAGCGATCCCGAAATCTATCAGAACCGCGTACTGATCCAGGACACCAGCAACGCCAGCCCCAGGCAGGCAAAACCGAAGCGGTAGAAGAACCGGTTCATGCGCAAGGTCGCATCGTCCAATGCCTGCGCCGACAGACCCTGGGAGCGGGATTGGCCCTGGACGGCCAGATTGGCCAGCGCACGCTGCTCACGACGTCGGGTGGCGTGCAACAACCAGCTACCGGGAAAGGCGAACAGCAAGGCAAGAATATTGATCAGCTTGGCGGGGTGGGCGCTGAACAGCGACCAGATCAGTTGCAGCGACATCACGAACCTCGAATGAAACCGGATAACGAGCCCTGGCGACTCGCGGCGCGGATTTTACCCAAAGGCCCACTTTCTGCCTGGGCTTTCCGACAGATAACAAGCCGCCTGCCGGTTAATTCGCCCTGTCATACGTTCGTCATACAAACAGGCCAGTCTGGCGCCCCTCGAAACCGACACGGAGCTTGTCATGCTGCACGCAGAAAACCAGGACCGCCTCTACCTGATCGCCCCCAGCGACGAACAGGAAGCCTTGGTCGGCGCCCTGGCCTTCAACGTCCAGGACCGCCACTGGCTGGTGTATTGCGCCCTCGGCGGGCACCAGCATGCCGACCTGCCGGAAACCGATCTGCTGACAGGGGTCAGCGTGCTGGATTTTTACGTCGAGGCGGCGTGAGGCCGGACTCGAAACAAATCGACAGCCAATAAAAAGCCCGGCTTCTGTGGAAGCCGGGCTTTTTTTGTGCATGGAGCCGATGACATCAAGCAAGGCCCTTCGGGCCTTATCGCAGCCTGCGGCAGCGGCTACGGGGCTCACATTATTCGCCGAGAATCTGACCGATGCTCGGATCCTTGAACAGACGGGTCAAGGCGTCGCTGAGTACGTCGCTGACCAGCTTGGTATTGGTTTCCTGGTTCGGCGCCATGCCGAAACGCTGGTCCAGGGACGCACCGTAGCGACCGCTGTAGCGGCGGTTGGCGCTCTGCACATCGGAACGGAAGGTCGCGCCGATGGTGGCCTCAGTCACGTACAGGCCTTCCTTGGGCGACTGATACTTCAGCTCGGCCAGGGTCACGGTCAGTTGCGGAGCGTTCAGCGCGTTGGCGGTCGGGGTAAAGCCCAGCAGGCGTACCGCGGCCTCGGCCTGGGCCTGCAGCTTCGGCAGAATCTGCGCGCCCTGGACGGTAATCGCACTGGTTTCAGGGTACAGCCCGCCGCGGGTACCCAGGGTTGGCGACGGACGGCCATCGACCACTTTCACGACCACCGGCTGGCCATGGCCGACCGGCGCGAGCTGAGTGGTGAGCTTCGGTTCCGGGCTGAGTTGTTGCGGGCTATGGGCGCAACCAGCCAGCGTCAAACTGGTCACAGTGATCAAACCGAACAACAGGCGTTGCAACATGCTCATTTCTCCAGGAATCAGGCACAGACAGACGCGCAGTATAGCGGGGGTCAGCGGCCGCTAACCAGCGGCCCGGCGCGAGTCAGTCAGCTCTCATACAGGTTCGGTACAAGGCGCTTGCTGTAACCTCCCCGTCACGGGCGTTACATGGCCATGTAACGCCCGGGCGGCATTCTTCATCGCAACTGCCCAACAGGTACATCGCCATGCATTTCCTCTGGTCCTTGTTCGCTCCGCGCCAGAAATACCGCAGCTTCGCCAAGCTCGACCCGCAGGGCCGCTGCCAGGCTTTCAAGCACTGCAAAGTGCCGCCAATGGGCGACGGCTGGGTGGAAATCGAGGAAATCCGTCTCAACTGGTTGCACCAGCCGCTACCCGCCGGCGCCCGCGTCAGCCCACGCATCGCCCGCGCCCGGGTACAACCGATGATGGCTACCTGACCAAAAGACTAATAAAAGTCATTAAACAGGATCATTTCCGCGCGTTTCTTCGTTACAATCTCCCCCCGATTATAAGGACGTCTCCTGATCGGGCCTCGCAGCATCGCTGATGCATCAGCTTCAGCTCCCCCGCATTGCCCACAGAGAGCCGCCCACACAGATCGAGTGAAGCCGGCGTGCTTGCTGTTCATCTTGCAAACCACCGCTTTTCGCGCATCTGCAGAGCTGCCATTGCTCGGCCACTAAGCTGTTCGCCCGTTAATGCCACGTGCTCCATGTCGGCATTCACCCCTCGGGCCGGTGCCAGGCTTGGACAGCCCTTTTTTGAGGTTCACGTCTTCAAAAGAGCGTGAAAAAACGGGTTTTCACAACTTCACAAGAGTGTGGCGAGCAAATGAATAGTTTTGCGTCTGTACTGGCACCATTAGCGTCTACAACAGCCCGATTACACAGGACCGAGCACGCCTCAGATACTTGCGCTTGAAGCCTGTCCGCTACGGATTTGGTTGCACAAACGGACTCTTGACCATAAGTCGAATTGCCCGCCCTGCCCTGAAATGCGTTCATACGCGGATCAGGCCCGGTTGGTAGCGTCCGTCGAAGTTGCGAAAAATTGCGAAGATTCGGACATGGCGATCCTGGCCATGAGTGACCCGGGGCATAACGTGAACCGCCCCTTACTCCTGGCAGCTATGCCGTCAATTTGGTGCTGCAGATTTTGGAGACGCGTTAATGGCGCATAACGAAGCAGTAGACGTCGTATTGGTTGGGGCCGGCATCATGAGTGCCACCCTCGCTGTACTGCTCAAGGAGCTCGACCCCGCGATCAAGCTGGAAGTCGTCGAGCTGATGGATTCGGGTGCCGCGGAAAGTTCCAACCCGTGGAACAATGCCGGTACCGGCCACGCCGGCCTCTGTGAGCTGAACTACACGCCACAGGCCGCCGACGGTTCCGTCGATATCAAGAAAGCCGTGCACATCAATACCCAGTTCGAGGTGTCGAAGCAGTTCTGGTCCTACCTGACCAAGAAAGGCACCTTCGGCTCGTCCAAGTCCTTTATCAGCCCGGTGCCGCACCTGAGCTTCGTTCAGGGCGACAGCGGTGTGTCCTTCCTGAAGAAGCGCTTTGAAGTGCTGAGCAAGCACCACGCTTTCGCGGACATGGAATACACCGAAGACAAGGCCAAGATGGCCGAGTGGATGCCGCTGATGATGCCGGGCCGCGCGGCTGACGAAGTCCTCGCCGCCACCCGCGTGATCAACGGCACCGACGTCAACTTCGGCGCCCTGACCAACCAGTTGCTCAAGCACCTGACCAGCGCACCCGATGCCCAGGTCAAGTACTGCAAGCGCGTGACCGGCCTGAAACGCAACAAGGACAACGGCTGGACCGTCAGCATCAAGGACGTCAACAGCGGCAACACCCGTGAAGTCGACGCCAAGTTCGTGTTCCTCGGCGCTGGTGGCGCAGCCCTGCCGCTGCTACAGGCTTCGGGCATCGAGGAAAGCAAAGGCTTCGGCGGCTTCCCGATCAGCGGCCAGTGGCTGCGCTGCGACAATCCGGAAGTGGTCAAGCATCACCAGGCCAAGGTCTACAGCCAGGCCGCGGTCGGTTCGCCACCGATGTCCGTGCCGCACCTGGACACCCGCGTGGTCGATGGCAAGAAGTCCCTGCTGTTCGGACCTTACGCCGGCTTCACCACCAAGTTCCTCAAGCACGGTTCGTTCATGGACCTGCCGATGTCGGTTCGCGCCGGCAATATCGGCCCGATGCTGGCCGTGGCCAAGAACAACATGGACCTGACCAAGTACCTGGTCAGCGAAGTGATGCAGTCCATGGAGCAGCGCCTGGAATCCCTGCGTCGCTTCTACCCGGAGGCCAAGGCCGAAGACTGGCGCCTGGAAGTGGCCGGCCAACGGGTGCAGATCATCAAGAAGGATCCGAAGAAAGGCGGCGTGCTGCAGTTTGGTACCGAGCTGGTCGCAGCCAAGGACGGCTCCCTCGCCGCCCTGCTCGGCGCTTCGCCAGGCGCTTCGGTGACCGTCTCGATCATGCTGGAACTGATCGAGCGCTGCTTCCCGGCCAAGGCCAGCGGCGAGTGGGCCATTAAGCTCAAGGAAATCTTCCCGGCCCGTGAAAAGGCCCTGGAAACCGACGCCGCGCTGTACCGCAAGATCAACAGCGAGAACAACGTCAGCCTGGAGTTGGTCGAACAGAGCAGCGAAGCCGAAAGCTACGCTTAAGCCGCGCTCATGAAAAACGCCCCGCTCTCTTGGAGAACGGGGCGTTTTTTATTTTGCTTGCCCACTACTTGTAAAACAGATCAATTACCACAGCAGCATCGAACGGCCCTATCACCGGCTTCGCGCGCCAAAAAAGTTGCGCAAGGAGATCGATCCGAGCTGGGGTGGTTCCAGTCATGTCAGTAAGTTTGAACCAGCTGTTGTAAGCAAGCTTTTCATTATTTTCCGCCCGAAGCAAAGAAATCCCAACAGAACTGTTATTTTCCGGGACTAATAATCCATTTAAAATACTGCCAGTCTTAGGAGTGAACCGCGCATTGACCGTATAAGGCGTAGCGCAATCCCTCTTTAAGTTCAGACTGAATCTTGAGACTGTAATCTGCTGGCCGCTCTGCCCTCCCCCAGAAGACAATCGCCCAAAATCAATCGTACTCGGTGTAACAGTTAACTTTGGCGAACACGGAACAAAACGAATTTTATTGAGCCCTGTCAGAATATAATTCAAGTTATATTTGGGCGATGCATTCAACCCACCAACACCATCCAACTGAAAGACGCTGTAACTTGTCAGATTGGTCGCCTGACCCGTCGTTGGAGTCGCACCGTACTTTTCTATAAAAACAGAGAAATTTAATGTGAATCTTGCAGAACTCCAACCATTGCAGTTAGACAAAGTACACCCTTCGTGAGAATGATGCCCGGTATTATATTTTCCGCTAGCCCGTGTGATGGCAATCCCTTTATAGCGAATTCCTACACGAATTCCTTCCCCAACAAAGTAGTTTATTGGGTTCAGGTAAAAATAAATGTTTTCTCTTCCTCCTCCAGCGTTATCAATGCATCTCACGGGAATAGACCTAGCTTCCGACTCCCAGATAATTGTCCCGTCCGGGGCGTCAGCTTGCACAGCTAAATCTGTACCCAGGGCTTCATAGAAGCTTGCACTATCAGTCCCGTCTACCAGGCACGCCAAAGCAAAGCTTTTGATTGGAATCCAAAACAACAAAAGAAAAATTACTGAAATAACTCTTGAGAGTTTCATTTTATCTCATCGCCGTTAGAAAAAATCACTTACTAAAGAGCTTAGCCACATGAGGAACTTGCAACCCCACATCATTAATCTCAGCAAACTCAACTTTTACATTATCGATTCCGGATAAAACCTTAAAATCAATATACTTTCGCTCTCCTGGCTTAAGAAACAAATAATCGAGACCGGGAACAGTTCCCGCTGCTGTTTGGAAAGCAATATCCATTAGCGATACATGAAGACGACTGGGATTTATAACCTCCACCCTATCTTGGAGTCTTTTCCAGTGTAGCGAAGCCACGGCATCGGAAACACTTCCCTTCATGCCCTTGGGACGGAAAAACAGTTTCAGTCTTTGTTGAACAGCAAATTGCACACTGTTTTGCTTCCCAGACTTTATTGGAATTTCCATAACATTCAAAAAGAACATTGATTCCCGATCCAGCGGCAAACCGGCACCAGAATAAATCATACGAATCTGATGGCGTCTTTGCGGCTCGATTTTTATTAGCGGCTCGATTATTACAAATGGAACATCAAGATCATCTTTATTTTGATCGTTGGTTATACGGCTTTGTACCAACGCAACTTTTTCACCAAAATTAGAGACTGTTACTGCCGCCTCTCTGTTTGCCCCATTATAAATAACCCTGGTCCCTTCGATTACCAATTCTGCGTTCGCCTGACTAACCATCGCTATCAAAGCGACCAAGAGAAAAAACACCCGCACTCGACCTTTCGAAATGCCTAACATAATTATGCATACTTTCATAGATAAGCGAATGCAAGATAATAAGAAGCACAGCAATGATTAGGAATCAGACTAATCTTATTTTCAATAAGCTTTCTGCAGAGTATCTACAAGAAAAAAACGCCGAGGCCCTGCCAAGCAGGGTATCGGTCGGTTGGCCAAGACTCACTACTTCGCTCAACAATTGGGCAGGCTGGAGTTGAAGACTTCAACCACAATTCACCCATGCCGCTCCTCACCTACAGGATTGCAAGGAGCATATTAAGACGGGAGGGGGGGAGAGGGATGCCTGCTCATAGACTGCTCTTTATCGTCTGAGCACCAAGAAAGGCCCGGCATCTACCACTTTTTCACATGAACATTTCAGCCGCGGGCTTTTTCGATCAGTTCGATGTAGTCGGCGGCATTGCGCTGGTCCTGGATCAGGGCCACGAAATCCTTGCCGTGTTCGTCCTTGCCGTCCAGGTCGTAGCCGGCCTCGACGAAGAACACCAGGAAACGCTCGAAATCGTCGATACGCAGGCCACGATAGGCCTTGATCAGCTTGTGCAGGGACGGCGAAGTGGCGTCGGCCGGCTCGAAATCGAGGAACAGTTTGATCTGCGCATCGCCGATCTCGTCACCAATCACTTGTTTCTTATCTTTACGCATTGCCGACTCCAGCTCGCAGACATTTCACGGGGCAGGCAGTTTACCCCCAGGCTGCGTCGGGCCTCAACGCGAGCGTACGGCGCCGGTGTGCAGATCGGCCCAGATGTGGCCGTTGGCGTAGCTGAGGAACTGGCAATACACCGTGTCGTTGCGCAACAGGTCCATCACCACCCGATACTGGGCCAATGGATAGAACAGGGTGAGGGTCTTGCTCTTGGCGTCGAACTGGGGCTTTTTCAGGCTTTTGCTCTCGCCGTCGAAATTCACCAGCACCTGGCTGATGGTCGCGCCCTTGTTCAACGGCTTGCCCTTGAGCCGGACCAGCAGCGGCGAAGTGACCGGGATCGGTTGCTGGTTGGATTGGCGCTGGCTGCCGATGACCACCGAGTATTCAGTGACCTGCAACAACTGTTGCTGCTCGGGGGCGGCGTCACGCAGGGTCAGGTCATCGGGGGGCAGGAACTGCGCATGCATGGGCGCCGGGGCGGCGGCCAGGGGCAGGCTCAGGATCAGAACAAAGGCCGCGCAACTGCGAATCAAAAGGCTCATGACAGGCTCCGGACACAAGGCCTGGCACTCTAGCATGGGTCAGCGCAGATTTTTTGCAGCGGCTACAGCTCAAGCGCGAGGATGGCGCTCAGTCGAACTGGGCGCGCATCCAGGCCTGGTATTCGGCCACACCCGGCTCCCCCTCGCGGGGCGCCCAGGCGGCCAGTTCGCCTTCGCCGACCGGGCGATAAGGCCCGGCCTTGCATTCGAACATCAGGCTATCGGGCTCAAGCACCACCAGGCCGTGGTAGACGCCGACCGGCAGGTCGACGCCCATGCAATCGCCACCCGCCTGCAGCACACGTTTTTCCAGTACCTGACCGGCGTCGTCGAAAATCAGCAGGCCCAGGCGTCCCTTGAGTACCAGCAGAGTCTCGGCCTTGTCGTCACTCAGGTGGCGATGGGGCGGGATATAGGTGGATGGCTGCAGCCCCACCGCCATGCGGTGACAAGGCTCTGGCATCTGATGGAAATTGTGGTGATGGCGACCACGGGGGCTGGCCGAGGCTTTTTCGGCCAGTTCGGCAAACAGCGACTGATCCAGATAGCTCGGCCCGCTCATGGCTTACATGCCCTTGACGGCAAAGATGCCGGCAGCGTTGCGCCAGTAACCCTTGTAGTCCATGCCGTAACCGAAGATGTAGCGGTCCACGCAGGGCAGGCCGACGTAGTCGGCTTTCAGGTCGGGACGGGCCTTGCGGTCGTGGTCCTTGTCGATCAGCACGGCGGTGTGCACCGCGCGGGCACCGGCGTGTTTGCAGAAGTCGATGATCGCGCCCAGGGTATGACCCTCGTCGAGGATGTCGTCGATGATCAGCACGTCACGGTCGATGAAGGACACTTCCGGCTTGGACTTCCAGAACAACTCGCCGCCGCTGGTTTCGTTGCGATAGCGGGTAGCGTGCAGGTAGGAAGCTTCCAGCGGAAATTTGAGGTGGGTCAGCAGCTTGCCGGAGAAGATCAGGCCACCGTTCATCACGCAGAAAACCACCGGATTGCGTTCCGCCAGTTGTTCATTGATTTGTGCACCGACTCGGGCGATGGCCGCCTCGACCTCAGCTTCGGTGTACAGGCAGTCAGCCTCGCGCATGATTTGACGGATATGCTCGAGATCAGCGGACATGGCGCTCTCCAGGGGGGTGGCAGTTTCGGAAAAGCGAGCAAAGGTACGCATCCGGCCCGGTCAGATCAAGCGTTTCTGGACTAACGTACTTAGATGTCTATAGGACAACACCCTCGGATAGATTAATCTAGGCCGGTTTTTTTGCCCGCCGCCGGAGCCTTTCCCTATGCCCATCCGTGAGATCCGCCATCCGCTGATCCGACACAAACTTGGCCTTATGCGCCGCGCCGACATTAGCACGAAGAACTTTCGCGAGCTCGCTCAGGAAGTCGGTGCCCTGCTGACGTACGAAGCCACCAAAGACCTGCCGCTCGAATCCTATGAGATTCCGGGCTGGTGCGGCCCCGTCCAGGTCGAGAAGATCGCCGGCAAGAAGATTACCGTGGTGCCGATCCTGCGCGCCGGTATCGGCATGCTCGAAGGCGTGCTCAGCCTGATCCCGGGCGCCAAGGTCAGCGCCGTGGGCGTGGCCCGCAACGAAGAAACCCTGCAGGCGCACACCTACCTGGAAAAACTGGTTCCGGAAATCGACGAACGCCTGGCCATGATCATCGACCCGATGCTCGCCACCGGCAGCTCCATGGTCGCGACCATCGACCTGTTGAAAAAGGCTGGCTGCAAGGACATCCGCGCCATGGTGCTGGTCGCCGCTCCCGAGGGCATCGAAGCCGTCGAGAAAGCTCACCCGGACGTGACCATCTACACCGCATCCATCGATCAGAAACTCAACGAGCACGGCTACATCATCCCAGGCCTGGGCGATGCCGGCGACAAGATCTTCGGCACCAAGCAGAAGGACGCCTGAGCATGCGGGATGAGTTCAACGATCCGCTCTGGCGCCAGGTGCTGTCTGGCGCGCAGATGCTCTTCGTGGCCTTTGGCGCGTTGGTGTTGATGCCGCTGATTACCGGTCTCGACCCCAACGTGGCGCTGTTCACGGCGGGTCTCGGGACTCTGTTGTTCCAGCTCGTGACCGGGCGCCAGGTACCGGTATTCCTGGCCTCCAGCTTTGCCTTCATCACCCCGATCATTCTCGCCAAGGGCCAGTTCGGTCTGGCCGCGACCATGGGTGGGGTGATGGCGGCCGGTTTCGTTTATACCTTCCTGGGCCTGGCGGTGAAGATCAAGGGCACCGGTTTCATCGACCGGCTGCTGCCGCCGGTGGTGATTGGCCCGGTGATCATTTCCATCGGCCTGGCCATGGCACCGATCGCCGCCAACATGGCGATGGGCAAGGCCGGCGACGGCAGCGAGCTGATTCATTACCAGACGGCGATGATGATCTCGATGCCGGCGCTGCTGACCACCCTGATCGTCGCGGTGTTCGGCAAAGGCATCTTCCGCCTGGTGCCGATCATCTCCGGGGTACTGGTGGGCTTTGCCCTGTCGTTCTACTTCGGCGTGGTCGATACCGCGAAGATCGCCGCGGCCCCCTGGCTGGCCCTGCCGCACTTCACCGCGCCGGAGTTCAACTGGCAGGCGATCCTGTTCATCGTCCCTGTGGCCCTGGCACCCGCCATCGAGCACATCGGTGGGGTGATCGCAGTCGGCAGCGTGACCGGTCGCGATTACCTGAAGAAGCCCGGCCTGCATCGCACCCTGTTCGGTGACGGCATCGCCACCACCGCCGCCGGCCTGTTCGGCGGTCCGCCCAATACCACCTACGCCGAAGTGACTGGCGCGGTCATGCTGACCAAGAACTACAACCCGAAAATCATGACCTGGGCGGCGATCTTCGCCATCAGCCTGGCGTTTATCGGCAAGTTCGGCGCACTGCTGCAAAGCATTCCGGTACCGGTGATGGGCGGGATTCTCTGCCTGTTGTTCGGCTCGATCGCGGCGGTGGGCATGAACACCCTGATCCGTCACAAGATCGACCTGGGCGAAGCCCGCAATCTGGTGATCGTCTCGGTGACCCTGGTGTTCGGGATTGGCGGGGTGTTGATCGGTACCGGTACCGGTCCGGACGACTTCGGCCTGAAAGGGATCGCCCTGTGCGCCGTCGTCGCGATTGCGCTGAACCTGATCCTGCCGGGTAACGATGGCTGGAAGAACAAGAAGGCTGAGGAACCGCTGATCTGAGGATCCGCGTCAGCCGGAAATCCATCGCGGGCAAGCCTCGCTCCTACCAACGGTGTTGCCGTAGGAGCAAGGCTTGCCCGCGATGCGTTTACAACGCCAAAGGCGCACGCTCGCACAAGGTGTTCAATGCCTTGGCCCATTGCGGGTCGTCGTTCAGGCACGGCACCAGCACCAATTCCTCCCCTCCCGCTTCGCGGAACTGTTCGCGACCGCGATCACCGATCTCTTCCAGGGTCTCGATGCAGTCGGCGACAAACGCCGGGCACATCACCAGGATCTTCTTCACCCCCTGTCGGGCCAATTCATCCAGGCGCGCTTCGGTATAGGGCTCGATCCACTTGGCACGCCCCAGACGGGACTGGAACGACACCGACCACTTGCCGTCCGCCAGCCCCATGCGTTCGGCGAATGCCCGGGCCGTGCTCAGGCACTGGCCGCGGTAACAGGTGGCGGCCACCTCGGGTGTCGCGTCGCGGCAGCAATCGCCTTCCAGGCTGTGGCCGGGATTGAGCTTTTTCAGGTGCCGCTCGGGCAAGCCATGGAAGCTCAGCAGCAGATGATCGAAGTCCTGTTGCAGGTGCGGCCTGGCACTGGCCACCAGCGCTTCGAGGTACTCCGGCCGATCGTAAAACGGCTGCAGCACCGAAAGCTGCACATCCAGCTTCTTGTCCCGAATCACCCGCCGGGCTTCCTCCACCACCGTGGTCACGGTGCTGTCGGCGAATTGTGGATAGAGCGGCGCCAGGGTGATCTTCTTCTGCCCCTGGGCCACCAGGCGCAGCAACGCCGACTCGATGGACGGCTCGCCATAACGCATCGCCAGTTCCACCGGGCCGTGCTTCCACTCCCGCGTCATGGCTTCCTGCAAGCGGCGGCTGAGCACCACCAGCGGCGAACCCTGCTCCCACCAGATCGAGGCGTAGGCATGGGCCGATTGCTCCGGCCGCTTGATCAGGATCAGCGACACCAGCAGCCGCCGAACCGGCCACGGCAGATCGATCACGTAAGGGTCCATCAGGAATTGATTGAGGTAGCTGCGAACATCCGCCACCGAGGTGGAGGCCGGCGAACCCAGGTTGACCAGGAGCAACGCGTGATCGGTCATGCAACGTCCTATTTCAGAGGCGGCTGGACAGGTCGTCCAGGGCCGCACGCAAATCAGTGAACTGGAAAGTGAATCCGGCGGCCTGCAACCGCGCGGGGACCGCGCGCTGACCACCCAGCAGCAACAACGACAATTCCCCCAGGCCGACACGCAAGACAAAGGCCGGCACCGGCACTACCGCCGGCCGGTGCAAGACGCTGCCCAGGGTCTTGGCGAACTCGCGATTGCGCACCGGCTTGGGCGCGCAGGCATTATAAGGACCGCTGGCATCACTGCGGTGCAGAAGAAAATCAATCAGGGCGATTTGATCCTTGATATGAATCCACGGCATCCACTGCCGACCGTTGCCGATCGGCCCGCCCAGCGCCAGTTTGAAGGGCAGCAGCAGGCGCGACAAAAAGCCGCCCTCGGCCGCCAGCACCAGGCCCGTGCGAATCAGCACCACACGCAGGCCCATGGCCTCGGCACGCTGCGCGGTCTCCTCCCAGGCGATACACAACTGGCTGGCGAAATCCTCACTGACCGGGGGCGAATCCTCGTTCAGCTCGCGCTCCCCGCCATCGCCATACCAGCCCACGGCCGACCCGGAGATCAGCAACCCGGGCTTCTGCCCCCGGTTTTCCAGCCAAGCCAGCAGCTTTTCCGTCAGGGTAATGCGGCTGCTCCAGAGCAACGCCTTGCGCTTGTGAGTCCAGGGCCGATCGGCGATCGGTGCTCCCGCCAGATTAATGATGGCGTCGACCGGTTCCTCTGCGAGCTCGTCCAGGCGGGCGATGCCACGAACCTGAGCGCCACAGAGTTTGGGCACCTCGGTGGGCCGACGACTCCATACGGTCAACTGATGGCCCTGGGTCAACCAGTGACGGCAGAGCTGACGTCCTATCAAACCAGTACCGCCGGTCAGCAATATGTGCATGACATCTTCCTCGCGTGGCGTTTTACCCGCATCCCTAGTCTATTTTTATAAGCAGGGATCTTTTCAATCGGGCAGGCTCTGTGTTTAACAATAGGACACCCTGTAAAACCGATAACGCCGAAAGTTATACCAAACAACAAAATTGTACAGATTTTAACGACGGCGTAGTCTGCACAGAAAGGTAAACGAGGCCCCTATGACCGTACCCATCGCAATCATTGGTACCGGCATCGCCGGACTCTCCGCCACCCAGGCGCTGAGAGACGCCGGGCATGTCGTGCAACTCTTCGACAAGAGCCGCGGCAGCGGCGGGCGTATGTCCAGCAAACGCAGCGACGCCGGCGCGCTGGACATGGGCGCGCAATATTTCACCGCCCGCGACCGGCGCTTCGTCACCGAAGTCCAGCGCTGGCAAGCCAATGGCTGGGCCGCCGAATGGGCGCCGCAGCTGTACAACTTCCATGGCGGCCAGCTCACCCCGTCGCCGGACGAACAGACCCGCTGGGTCGGCACCCCACGCATGAGCGCCATCACCCGTGGCCTGCTGGGCGAAACGGAGGTGCATTTCGCCTGCCGCATCACCGAGGTCTACCGCGGCGAACAGCATTGGCACCTGCAGGATGCCGAAGGTTTCACCCATGGTCCGTTCAGCCACGTGATCATCGCCACGCCGGCCCCCCAGGCCACCGCCCTGCTGGCCGCCGCACCGAAACTGGCGAGTGCCGCCGCCGGGGTGAAAATGGACCCGACCTGGGCTGTCGCCCTGGCATTCGAGAGCGCGCTGGAAACCCCGGTGGAAGGCTGCTTCGTACAGGACAGCCCGCTGGACTGGCTAGCCCGCAACCGTAGCAAGCCAGGACGCGACAACAGCCTCGACACCTGGGTCCTGCATGCCAGCAGCACCTGGAGCCGCCAGCACATCGATCTGCCGAAAGAAGCCGTGATCGAACAGCTGCACGGCGCATTCGCCGAACTGCTGCACAGCGCCATGCCCGCCCCGACCTTCAGCCTCGCCCACCGCTGGCTCTACGCTCGCCCGGCCAGCAGCCATGAGTGGGGAGCCCTGGCGGATGTCGACCTGGGGCTCTATGTGTGCGGCGACTGGTGCCTGTCCGGTCGCGTCGAAGGAGCCTGGCTCAGCGGGCAGGAGGCCGCCCGCCGGTTGCACGAAAACCTGTAAGCGCATCACCCCGCGTAACCTTGCTGCTGTCGCCATGGACAGCAGCCTGTCTGCTCCGCTCAAGACTCGAACACACTTCTGCCAGTCGGACCGTTCCGAGACGAAGAAAAACGCGCGCCACAATCTCATGCGTTAGCCAGCCAGCAATCGCACGACAGATGAGCAGGACGTAACCCAAAAGGCTGCGCGGCAAAGCTGTACAAAATATTTGACTTGCACACCTTTGATCCTATGATGAGGAAAAGTTGTACAAGATCTTATTTTTGTACACGAAACCGGAGCCTCTCACATGCCCGACAATCCAGCCCAGGCCGACAAGCCGAGAATCGCCATCAGCGCCTGCCTGTTGGGGGCGCCTGTGCGCTACAACGGCGGGCACAAGGAATCGCGCCTGTGCAGCCAGGCCCTCGCTGAGTTTTTCGAGTTTGTCCCGCTGTGCCCGGAAGTCGCCATTGGCCTGGGTACCCCCCGCGAACCGATCCGCCTGATGGGCGATCCGCGGCAACCGC
Source organism: Pseudomonas sp. GM17 (assembly GCF_000282175.2). Lineage (NCBI taxonomy): Bacteria > Pseudomonadati > Pseudomonadota > Gammaproteobacteria > Pseudomonadales > Pseudomonadaceae > Pseudomonas > Pseudomonas sp. GM17. The sequence goes on from NZ_CP124732.1 coordinate 6,298,989, forward strand.
GGGCCGTTGGCAGCGTCGACCAAACCATGGATGTCACCCGGGCACTCACGGATTACGGCCAGCGCATGGCCGCTGAACTGGACAGCCTCTGCGGCTACATCTTCATGCAGAAATCTCCGTCCTGCGGCCTGGAGCGGGTCAAGGTCTATCAGGACCAGGGCCGCCCCGCCAAGCTCAGCGGACGCGGCATCCATGCCCAGGCTTTCTGCAGCCGCCATCCGGACCTGCCGGTGGAAGAAGACGGCCGGCTCAAGGATCCGGTGCTGCGGGAAAACTTCCTGACCCGGGTATTCGCCTACAGCGCCTGGCAGGACGTGCTCAGGCAGGGCCTGAGCCGTCGCCGCCTGACCGACTTTCACGCGCGCTACAAATACCTGTTGATGGCCCACAACCCGGAGCAATACAAGGTCCTCGGCAATCTGCTGGGCAGCATGGGCCAAAGCGACCCGGCGCACGTCGGCCCGCGTTATTTCAGCCAGTTGATGACGGCCCTGAAAAAGTGCGCCACCCGCCGCACCCACAGCAACGTGCTGCAACACATCAGCGGCTATCTCAAGCAAGCCATCAGCCGCGACGACAAACAGGAAATGCAGCACCTCATCACCCAGTACCGCCACGGCATCGTGCCGCTGGTGGTGCCGCTGACCCTGCTCAAGCATCACCTGCGCCGGCACCCTGATCCCTACATCGCGCAACAGGCGTACCTGCAGCCCCACCCGGAAAGCCTCAGCCTGCGCAACGCGCTCTGAACCATGAATGACTCGAGGCTCGACCCGGATGCATCCGCCAGCGAATCCGATGGCGCCCATGAGCAAAGCTGGTTGCCGATTCGCGAGGTGACCCGCCAGACCGGGGTCAACGCCGTCACCCTGCGCGCCTGGGAACGTCGTTACGGGCTGATCGTGCCGCAACGCACCGCCAAGGGTCACCGGCTGTTTTCCAACGAACACGTGCAGCGCATCCTGAAGATCCTGACCTGGCTCGATCGCGGGGTGGCGGTCAGCCAGGTCAAGCACCTGCTGGACGCCGAGCCGGCGCCCAGCGAACCGGCCCACAACGACTGGCACCTGCAACGCCAGCGCCTGATTCAGGCCATCAGCCAACTGGCCGAGCGCCAGGTCGACGAAAGCTTCAACCAGGCCATGGCGCTCTATCCGCCACGAACCTTGTGCGAGCACCTGCTGCTACCACTGCTGGGCGAACTCGAACAGCGCTGGCAGGGCCGCTTTGGCATGCGGATGGAGCGGGGGTTTTTCCATTCCTGGCTGCGCAGCAAATTCGCGGTGCGGGTCTATCACAACAATCGCCAGCTGCAAGGCGCCCCGCTGCTGCTGATCAATCACTCGGACCTGCCGCTGGAGCCGCACCTGTGGCTCTGCGCCTGGCTGATCAGCAATGCCGACTGCCCGGTGGAAGTCTTCGACTGGCCGCTGCCCCCCGGTGAACTGGCCCTGGCCGCCGAACACCTGAAAGCGCGGGGCGTGCTGCTGTACTCGAGCCAGTCGATCAACCTGCGGCAACTGCCACACCTGCTCGGCGGCCTCGACCGCCCGGTACTCATCGTCGGCCCAGCAGTGAGCATCCACCACGCCGAACTGGCCATCTGCACTACCGAGATCGCCAATCTGCACCTCGCCGCAGACCCGCTCTCGGCGCACCAGGCCCTGACCGGGCTAAGGCTTCTCTAATGCAGGAATTCCCATGCAACTGATCTGGCTACGCAGCGACCTGCGCCTGCATGACAACACCGCGCTGAGCGCCGCAACCCAGCGCGGGCCGACCGTGGCGCTGTACCTGCTGAGCCCGCGGCAATGGCAGGCGCATGACGATGCGCCGTGCAAGGTCGACTTCTGGCTGCGTAACCTTGAGCAACTGAGCGGCGACCTGGCCCGGCTGAACATCCCGCTGCTGATCCGCCAGGCGCCGAGCTGGGAACAGGCACCCCAGGTGCTGTTGCAGCTGTGCCGGGAACTGGCCATCGAGGCGCTGCACGTCAATGAGGAATACGGCATTCACGAGAGTCGCCGTGACATGGCGGTGGCCAGCCTGCTGAAGAGCCAGGGCGTGGGCTTCCACAGTTACCTCGACCAACTGCTGTTCCGGCCCGGCAGTGTGCTGACCAGGAGCGGCGGCTACTTCCAGGTCTTCAGCCAGTTTCGCAAGGTCTGCTACAACCGGCTGCACAGCGCCCTGCCGCCACAGCTGGCGGCTCCCAGGGCGCAAGCCGCGCTGAGGATAAAGGCCGATGCGCTGCCCTGGCAGGTCGAGGGCTTCCCCACACCCGGCCCGCACCTGCAGGCGCTATGGCCGGCCGGTGAAACCGCGGCGCAACAACGCCTGGCGCGCTTTGCCGAGACGCAGCTCGACCACTACCAAGCCGAGCGCGACTTGCCGGCCAGGCCCGGCACCAGCCAGCTTTCGCCCTACCTCGCCGCCGGCGTGCTGTCGCCGCGCCAATGCCTGCACGCGGCGCTGCAAAACAACCGGGGCGAGTTCGCCAGTGGTAGCCCCGGCGCCGTCACCTGGATCAACGAACTGCTCTGGCGCGAGTTCTACAAACACATCCTGGTGGGTTATCCGCGGGTGTCCCGGCACCGGGCCTTCCGCCCGGAAACCGAAGCCGTGGCCTGGCGCGATGCCCCCGAGGAGCTGGCGGCCTGCCAGCAGGCCCGCACCGGCCTGCCGATCATCGATGCAGCCATGCGCCAGTTGCTGGAAACCGGCTGGATGCACAATCGCCTGCGGATGATCGTGGCGATGTTCCTGACCAAGAACCTGCTGATCGACTGGCGCCAGGGCGAGCGTTTTTTCATGCGCCACCTGATCGACGGCGACCTGGCGGCGAATAACGGTGGCTGGCAATGGAGTTCATCCACCGGCACCGATTCGGCGCCCTACTTCCGCATCTTCAACCCCTTGAGCCAGTCGCAGAGGTTCGACAGCCAAGGGACGTTCATCAAGCACTGGCTGCCAGAGCTGGCGGGATTGAGCGAAAAAGATATCCACAACCCGGCTGCCATGGGTGGCCTGTTCGGCGTGGCCGATTACCCGCCGCCGATGGTCGATCTGTCGATGTCCCGCGAGCGCGCCCTGGCGGCCTTCAAGAACCTGCCGTCACGGGTGGCGGCCGAGGAGTATCGGGAGTAAGGGCGGCAGGCGTCCGTCAGTGGTTTCACACAGCCTGCGGCCACTTGCCTTACACTGCGCGCCTATGACCACTATTCCTGTCACCCAGATCGCCGAAACGGCGGTCACCTGCTCGAGCTGCGCGGCCTGCTGCTGCCAACTGGAAGTGATGCTGATCACCGAAACCGGGGTGCCCGAACGTTTTATCGACACCGACGACTGGGGCGGCGAAGTCATGTTGCGACTGGATGATGGCTGGTGTGCCGCGCTGGATCGCAACAGCATGCTGTGCAGCATCTACGAACAACGGCCACTGATCTGCCGGGAATTCGAGATGGGGGAAGCGGACTGCCTCAACGAACGCCGTGGCATCGCCACGGCGTATCGCTGAAAGGGTCTTACAACGGCATGGTGTAATGCAGCGAGTAGCTCTCTACACCGTCGTTGGGCGTCGCGATGCCAGCGTTGGAATAGTGCGTGGCACGGAGACCGACTTCATGCCCGCCGTTGAACCGCAGGCCGAAACCGAAGCGGTCCTCGAACTGGAACGCCGAACCCAGCTTGTTGTCCTCCACCTCGGTGTTGGCGAACACCGCCACGCCAATCCCCGCCTCGATGTAAGGCTTGATGTTCTGCCCGGCAAATTCGTACACCAGCACCGGCGAGAACGACAGGCTGTGGTTGCTGGACTTCTCGTCGCCATCCCAGAAGGTATAGGCGCCGCTCCAGTAGCCGGTCAGGCGACCGACATCGCTTTGCAGCCAGCTTTTGTCCCAATCGAATTGCATGCCCAGGCGATAGGTCTGGGTCGAATCGCCGGTCTGCCCCACCGAAAACTCGACGCCGGCCGCCTGTGCCGAAAAACTTTGCCCCAACAGCGCGGCCGCAAGCGCGGCCAAACAAAACATTCGTCTCATCAGGAACATCCTTTTCAAACGATTTGTATGGTGTTGTACAGATTCCGCAGACACGTTAATAGAAATCTGCGCTTGAACAGAAGTTCAGAGCAAATCAGCGCTTCTGCAGGATTTTTTATAAAGCGAAGCTTTGCACCGCTCCCGCCTCTTTCCAGAGCAACGGCAGAATATGTCTGAAGTGACACGGATCGCCACTGGTCCAGAACCGGGCCTGGCGTGCAGGCCCCGCAGCCAACAGCTCGCGCTCGCCGAGCAGGCGCTCCAACTGGCGGGCAACCGCGGCCCCGGTATCGATCAGGCTGATGTCCTCGGGGATCATCGACTTGAGCAACGGCTTGAGAAACGGATAGTGGGTGCAGCCGAGGATGAGGGTGTCACAGCCGGCCGCCAGCAGCGGTTCGACATAACCCTGCAGCAGTTGGCGCAACGCGGGGCTGTGCAGGTCCCCGGCTTCGATCCGTTCCACCAGGCCCGGACATGGCCGGGTAATGACCTTGATATCGGTGGCGAAACGATCGAGCAAGGCGGCGAACTTGGCACTCTGCAAGGTTCCGGTGGTGGCCAGCACGCCGACCACGCCGCTGCGGGTGGCGGCAGCAGCCGGCTTGACCGCGGGCTCCATGCCGATGATAGGCCAGTCCGGGTAGTCCCGACGCAGGTCGGCGACAGCGGCCACAGTCGCGGTGTTGCAGGCCAGCACTAGCGCCTTGGCGCCCTGCTCGCGGAAAAACCCGGCGACCAGGCTGCAACGCTGACGGATGAATTCGGGGGTTTTCTCGCCGTAGGGAATGTTGCCGCAATCGGCTACATATAGCAGCGATTCATGGGGCAGGCGCTGCTGGATCTCCACCAGCACCGACAGGCCGCCGACGCCGGAGTCGAAGACACCGATCGGCGCCTCACGCATGTGCCCCCCCACAGACGCTGCAGCCCAGGTCGCGCTTGACCCGCAGTTCGCGAAAGCGCGTGCCCAGGGCATCGATCAACAACAGGCGACCCACCAGCGGCTCGCCGAACCCCACCAGCAGCTTCAAGGCCTCGAGGGCCTGCAAGCTGCCCACCAGCCCCACCAGCGGCCCGAGCACACCGGCCTCGCTGCAGGTCAGTTCGGCTTCGCTGCCGTGCCCATATAAGCAGTGGTAGCACGGGCTCTCGGGACGCCGTGGGTCGAACACCGACAGTTGCCCTTCCAGGCGAATCGCCGCGCCGCTGACCAGCGGCTTGCCGGCGGCGACACAGGCGGCATTCACTGCTTCGCGGGTCGAGAAGTTGTCGGTGCAATCGAGCACCAGGTCCACCGCCGTGACCGCGGCCACCAGGGAGTCGGCATCCAGCGCGGCACGATGAGGCACCAGCTGGATTTCGGGATTGATCGCGGACAGACGCCCCATCGCCGAATCGACCTTGCTCAGGCCGATGCTGTCGGTGTCATGAATGATCTGGCGTTGCAGGTTGGTCAGGTCGACCGTATCGAAGTCGGCCAGGTGCAGCTCGCCGACGCCCGCGGCGGCCAGGTACAAGGCCACCGGAGCGCCCAGGCCACCCAGGCCGACGATCAATACGCGGCTGGTCTTGAGTCGCAACTGGCCGTCGATGTCGACGTGCTGCAACAGAATCTGCCGGCTGTAGCGCAACAACTCCTGATCGTTCAGCACGGCAGGCTTCCTAAGCTGATGCGTTCATGACCGCCCAGGTCGACACGGCTGTGCACCTCGGCAAACCCTTGGCTGAGTAACAGGTCGCGTACAGCCGGCGCCTGGTCGTAGCCATGCTCGAGCATCAACCAGCCGCCAGCCTCGAGGTGCTCTGGCGCCTGGGCGATGATCAGGCGCAGGTCGTCCAGCCCGTCCTTGCCCGCGACCAGGGCGCTCTCCGGCTCGAAACGCACATCGCCAGCCGCCAGGTGCGGGTCGGCGTCGGCGATATAGGGCGGATTGCTGATGATCAGCTGATAACGCTCGCCTGGGAGGGCACTGAACCAATGGCTGCTCAGCACCGTGACATTGTCCAGTTGCAGGCGCTGGCGGTTGCGTTCGGCCAAGGCCACGGCTTCCAGCACCCGGTCGACCGCGGTGACCCGCCACCCCGGGCGCTCGCTGGCCAGGGCCAGGGCGATGGCGCCGCTGCCGGTGCCCAGGTCGAGCACCTTGGCCGGGGTGGCGGGCAGCAGTTCCAGCGCCGCCTCCACCAGCAATTCGGTGTCAGGGCGCGGAATCAGGGTGTGTGGCGCCACTTCCAGATCGAGTTTCCAGAAGCCCTGCTGGCCAAGGATATAAGCCACCGGCTCGCCGGAACGGCGCCGCTGCAGGTAACTGGCGAAGGTCAATGCCGCTTCGCTGGGCACGATCCGCTCGGGCCAGGTGTGCAGGAAGCTGCGCGGCTTGCCCAGCGCAGCGGCCAGCAGCAACTCGGCATCCAGGCGGGCCGTGGGCGAATCGGGCAATTGGGCGGCGCGCAACAGGCTGGCGATGATGGTCATTTATGTTTACTCGCCCAGTGCCGCAAGTTGATCGGCCTGGTATTCGGCCAGAAGCGGTTCGATCACGGCTTCGACGCCACCGGCGAGGATTTCATCCAGGGAATAGAGGGTCAGGTTGACACGGTGATCGGTCACCCGGCCCTGGGGAAAGTTGTAGGTGCGAATGCGCTCGGAACGGTCGCCCGACCCCACCAGCAGCTTGCGTTCGCTGGCAATCGCATTGGCCGCGGCGCTGGTCTGCTGGTCGTTGAGCTTGGCCGACAGCCAGGACATGGCCCGCGCCCGGTTCTTGTGCTGGGAACGTTCTTCCTGGCACTCGACCACGATTCCCGACGGGATGTGGGTGATGCGGATCGCCGAGTCGGTCTTGTTGACGTGCTGGCCACCGGCACCGGAGGAGCGGTAGGTATCGATTCGCAGGTCCGCGGGGTTGATCTCGATGGCTTCCTGTTCGTCCGGCTCGGGCAGCACCGCCACGGTGCAGGCCGAAGTATGGATGCGGCCCTGGGACTCGGTGGCCGGCACCCGCTGCACGCGGTGGGCGCCGGATTCGAATTTCAGCTTGCCGTAGACGTTCTCGCCTTCGACCCGGGCAATGACTTCTTTATAGCCACCGTGCTCGCCCTCGTTTTCCGAGAGGATCTCCAGCCGCCAGCCACGCCGCTCGGCATAACGCGAATACATGCGGAACAGGTCGCCGGAGAAGATCGCCGCCTCGTCGCCACCGGTGCCGGCGCGGATTTCCAGGAACACATTGCGCCCGTCGTTGGGGTCCTTGGGCAGCAGCATGCGTTGCAGGGTACTTTCCAGTTCGACCAGTTGTTCCTTGGCCTCGCGAACTTCTTCCACCGCCATTTCGCGCATGTCCGGATCGCTGTCCTTGAGCAGCGCCTGGGCACCCTCGAGGTCGGCCTGGACCTTGAGCACCTGTTTATAGGTCTCGACGATCGGCTCGACTTCCGCGTACTCCTTGGAATAGGCGCGGAACTTGGCCTGATCGGAAATGACTTCGCCGTCGCCAAGCAACGCGGTCAGTTCCTCGAAACGGTCCTGGAGGACATCCAGCTTATTGAGCAGTGACGCTTTCATTGCGGTTTTTTATCCGAAGAGTCCGAAGCGCCCTCACCGAGGGCAAAGAGTTCCTGGGCCATGGCCAGCGCATCCAGGCGGCCTTCAGCGGTCAGTTTTTTCAACTGGACGCTGGGCGCATGCAGCAGTTTGTTGGTCAGGCCGCGAGCCAGTTGCACCAGGACGTCTTCGGCGCTGCTGCCGTTGGCCAGCATGCGCTGGGCCTTTTGCAGTTCTTCATCGCGCAGGCGCTCGCTCTGCTGACGATACGCCTTGAGCACGTCCACCGCAGCCAGCTCGCGCAGGCGCACCATGAAGTCCTCGGCGCCGATGTTCACCAGCTCTTCCGCCGCCTGCGCCGCGCCTTGGCGGCTCTTGAGGTTTTCGGCGACCACTTCGTGGAGATCGTCGACGGTATAGAGGTAAACGTCGTCCAACTCGCCGACTTCCGGTTCGATATCCCGCGGAACGGCAATATCCACCATGAAGATCGGCTTGTGCTTGCGCAGCTTCAGCGCGCTTTCCACCGCGCCCTTGCCAAGGATCGGCAGCTGGCTGGCGGTGGAACTGATGACGATATCGCTGTGCACCAGTTCCTGAGGAATATCCGACAGCAGCACGGCATGGGCTCCAAACTGTTCGGCCAGGGTGCTGGCGCGCTCCAGCGTGCGGTTGGCGACCACGATGCGCTTGACCCCCAGGTCATGCAGGTGGCGGGCGACCAGGGTAATGGTCTCGCCGGCGCCGATCAGCAGCGCCTGGCTGCGCTGCAGATCGCTGAAAATCTGTTTCGCCAGGCTCACCGCGGCAAAGGCCACGGAAACCGGGTTTTCGCCGATGGCGGTGTCGGTGCGTACCTGCTTGGCGGCACTGAAGGTGGCCTGGAACAGCCGCCCCAGCAGCGGACCAATGGTTCCGGCCTCACGCGCCACGGCGTAGGCGGATTTCATCTGCCCGAGGATCTGCGGTTCGCCCAGCACCAGCGAATCCAGCCCCGAGGCGACACGCATCATGTGACGAACGGCCGCATCGTCTTCGTGCACATAGGCACTGGCGCGCAGGTCTTCGAGGCTCAGATGGTGGTACTCGGCCAGCCAGCGCAGCACGATATCCGCCGAAAGGTGATCCTGTTCTATATAGAGTTCACTGCGATTGCAGGTGGAGAGGATCGCAGCTTCGCGGCTGTCGGTGAGGCGGCAGAGCTGCTGCAAGGCCTCAACCAACTGCTCAGGGGTAAAGGCCACGCGCTCGCGGACGTCTACTGAAGCAGTCTTGTGGTTAATACCGAGTGCGAGGAAGGCCATTCAAGGTCGCTGATGATGTCGAGAAGCCGACAATTGTCCTACTTCGAAAGATTCAGAACAACCACTGCCGACTATTGTCCCAATAGACTGCCTCTGTAAGGCATCCGCTGAGTCTCGGTTATGTTTGGCCGAAGGCTTGTGTCATGATGATCCGACCGCAGGTTAGTCGTCCTCTTCCTATATGAATAGATCTTCCGCGTTGCTCCTCGCTTTTGTCTTCCTCAGCGGCTGCCAGGCCTTGGCACCCGTTTCACCGGACGGTACGCCGCCGGTCGAAGACACTACCCCGGCTCCTGAAAAGCCCAAGGTTTACTCCTCGTTCAGCGAAGACACGGTCTTCAGCCTGCTGAGCGCGGAGCTGGCTGGCCAACGCAATCGTTTCGACATTGCCCTGGACAACTATGTCACCCAGGCCATCAATACCCAGGATCCGGGCATCTCCGAGCGGGCGTTTCGCATCGCCGAATACCTGGGCGCCGACCAGGCCGCGCTGGACACTGCGCTGATCTGGGCGAAAAACGCCCCGGACGACCTGGAAGCCCAGCGTGCCGCCGCCATCCAGCTGGCCCGCAGCGGGCGTTACGACGAATCCATGGTCTATATGGAGAAAGTCCTGCAGGGCAAGGGCGATACCCATTTCGATTTCCTCGCGCTGTCGGCCGCCGACACCGACCAGGACACCCGCAACGGCCTGATGAAGAGTTTCGACCGCTTGCTGCAAAAACACCCGAACAACGGCCAACTGGTGTTCGGCAAGGCGCTGCTGCTGCAACAGGACGGCGATACCCGCGAAGCCCTGAAGCTGCTGGAACAGAACCCGCCGGAAGAAGGCGAGATCGCGCCGATCCTCCTGCGCGCCCGCCTGCTGCAGAGCCTCAGCCGCGCCGACGAAGCCCTGCCGCTGCTGGAAAAAAGCATTCGCAAGTACCCGGACGACAAGCGCCTGCGCCTGACTTACGCGCGCATGCTGGTCGAGCAGGATCGCATGGACGACGCCAAGGCCCAGTTCTCCAGCCTGGTCCAGCAGTATCCGGAAGACGACGAACTGCGTTACTCCCTGGCGCTGGTCTGCCTGGAAGCCAAGGACTGGGAAGAAGCCAAGGGTTACCTGGAGGACCTGATCGCCCGGGAAAGCCACGTCGATTCGGCGCACCTGAACCTGGGCCGTATCGCCGAAGAACTCAACGACCCGCAAGGCGCGCTGGCGGAATACGGCCAGGTCGGCCCAGGTACCGACTACCTGCCGGCACAATTGCGCCAGGCCGACATCCTGATGAACAACGGCCGTACCGCCGAAGCCGAAAAACGCCTGGCCGCCGCCCGCGACACCCAGCCGGACTACGCCATCCAGCTGTACCTGATCGAAGCCGAAACCCTGTCCGCCAACAAACAGGGCGACAAGGCCTGGAAGATTCTCCAGCAAGCCCTGCAGCAATACCCGGACGATGTGAACCTGCTCTACACCCGTGCGATGCAGGCCGAGAAGCGCAACGACCTGGCCCAGATGGAAAAGGATCTGCGCCTGATCATCAAGCGCGAGCCGGACAACGCCATGGCATTGAACGCCCTCGGCTACACCCTGTCGGATCGCACGACCCGCTACGCCGAAGCCAAGGCCCTGATCGAACAGGCCCACCAGCTGACCCCGGACGATCCGGCGGTACTCGACAGCCTGGGCTGGGTGAACTATCGCCTGGGCAACCTCGCGGAAGCCGAACGCCTGCTGCGCCAGGCGCTGGAACGCTTTCCCGACCAGGAAGTCGCCGCGCACCTGGGCGAAGTGCTCTGGGCCAATGGCAAGCAACGCGAAGCCAAGCAGATCTGGAGCAAGTTCCTCAAGGACCAACCAGACAGCCCTATCCTGCGCAGCACCATCAAGCGCCTGACCGGATCAGAGACCCTTTAAGACTATGTTTTTGCGCCACCTTATCGTTTTCAGCTTTATCGCTCTGCTCGCCGGTTGCTCGGGTTTCGGCACCCGCGAATCCGTCGAGGGTCACGGCAGCCCCGCACTATGGCGCGAGCACAAACAGCAACTGAGCGGCCTCGACGGCTGGCAGATCAACGGCAAGATCGGCATTCGCGCCCCCAAGGATTCGGGCAGCGGCACGCTGTTCTGGCTGCAGCGCCAAGATTACTACGATATCCGCCTGTCCGGCCCGCTGGGTCGCGGCGCCGCCCGCCTGACCGGACGTCCCGGCAAGGTCGCGCTGGAAGTCGCCAACCAGGGACGTTACGAAGCCCCGACTCCGGAAGCCCTGCTCGAAGAACAGTTGGGCTGGAACCTGCCGGTCTCGCATCTGGCCTGGTGGGTTCGCGGGCTGCCCGCCCCCGACAGCAAGAGTCGCCTGACCCTGGATGGCGACAGCCGCCTGTCCAATCTCGAACAGGACAACTGGCAGGTCGAATACCTGAGTTATGCACAACAGAGCGGTTACTGGCTGCCCGAGCGGATCAAGCTGCATGGCCGCGACCTTGACGTCACGCTGGTGATCAAGGAATGGCAACCACGCAAGCTGGGGCAGTAAGCATGAGCGCGCCACGACTGACCCTGCCCTCCCCGGCAAAACTCAATCTGATGCTGCATATCCTCGGTCGCCGTGAAGACGGCTATCACGAACTGCAGACGATTTTTCAGTTTCTCGATTACGGCGATGAAATCACCTTTGCCGTGCGCGATGACGGCGTCATTCGCCTGCATACGGAGTTCGCCGGCGTCCCCCACGACAGCAACCTGATCGTGCGCGCGGCCAAACAGCTTCAGGAACAGTCCGCATGCCCGTTGGGCATCGATATCTGGATCGAGAAAGTCCTGCCCATGGGCGGCGGCATCGGTGGCGGCAGTTCCAATGCAGCAACCACTTTGCTGGGCCTGAATCACCTCTGGCAACTGGGCTGGAACGAAGATCGCCTGGCCGCGCTGGGCCTTTCCCTGGGCGCCGACGTGCCGGTTTTCGTGCGGGGGCATGCGGCTTTCGCCGAGGGCGTGGGAGAAAAACTCACCCCTGTAGACCCCGAGGAACCTTGGTATCTCGTGCTGGTGCCGCAAGTCTCTGTAAGTACAGCAGAAATTTTTTCAGATCCGCTGTTGACACGTGACACTCCGCCCATTAAAGTGCGCCCCGTTCCCAAGGGAAACGGCAGAAATGACTGTTTGCCGGTGGTTGCAAGGCGTTATCCAGATGTACATAACGCATTGAATTTGCTAGGTAAATTTACCGAGGCAAAACTGACCGGAACTGGAAGTTGTGTGTTTGGGGGCTTCCCAAGCAAAGCTGAAGCTGATAAAGTCTCGGCCCTTCTTACAGAGACCCTTACAGGGTTTGTAGCAAAAGGAAGCAACGTTTCGATGTTGCATCGCAAGCTGCAAAGTCTGCTCTAAAAGGAACCAAGTGCCAGGCACTTGATGCAACAGATACAGGGGCGTCGCCAAGCGGTAAGGCAGCAGGTTTTGATCCTGCCATGCGTTGGTTCGAATCCAGCCGCCCCTGCCATTTTCCTTATACTCATCCAGGTATACCCTCAGCCTTCAGGTACTGCGCGTGTCCAAGATGATGGTCTTTACGGGGAACGCTAACCCCGATCTGGCTCGGCGTGTCGTACGTCAGCTGCATATCCCTCTCGGTGACATCTCTGTCGGTAAATTTTCCGACGGCGAAATTACCGCTGAGATCAATGAAAATGTCCGCGGTAAAGACGTCTTCATTATTCAGCCGACTTGCGCTCCGACCAACGATAACCTGATGGAACTCGTCGTGATGGCTGATGCCTTCCGCCGCTCCTCAGCGACTCGAATCACTGCTGTAATTCCTTACTTTGGTTATGCCCGTCAGGATCGCCGTCCGCGTTCCGCACGTGTGGCTATCAGCGCGAAAGTCGTGGCTGACATGCTTACCGTAGTCGGCATCGACCGTGTTCTCACGGTTGATTTGCATGCTGACCAGATTCAGGGCTTCTTCGATATTCCGGTAGATAACATCTACGGCTCCCCGGTTCTGGTCGATGACATCGAAGACCAACGTTTCGAAAACCTGATGATCGTCTCCCCGGACATTGGCGGCGTCGTGCGTGCACGTGCCGTGGCCAAATCCCTGGGCGTGGATCTCGGGATCATCGACAAGCGCCGCGAGAAAGCCAATCACTCTGAAGTGATGCATATCATCGGTGACGTTGAAGGCCGTACCTGCATCCTGGTTGACGACATGGTCGATACCGCCGGCACCCTGTGCCATGCGGCCAAGGCCCTGAAAGAGCATGGCGCTGCCAAGGTCTTTGCCTACTGCACACACCCTGTGCTGTCGGGTCGAGCAATCGAAAACATTGAAAATTCCGTGCTGGACGAGCTGGTGGTGACCAACACCATCCCGCTGTCCGCTGCAGCACAAGCCTGTGCACGTATCCGTCAACTGGATATCGCACCGGTTGTTGCCGAAGCGGTTCGCCGTATCAGCAACGAAGAATCGATCAGCGCGATGTTCCGCTAGGGCCCTGCCCTAGCCTTACATCTCGATGACGAAAAGCGCCCCGCCCCAGCATTCCTGTTGGGGCGGGGCTTTTTTGCCCATATCGCCTTTAGCGCTGGTCGCAAACGCTGGGGCGAGTGTGGTTATTTTGGAGATACAACATGAACGATTTTACTCTGAATGCTGAACTGCGTTCCGACCTGGGGAAAGGTGCGAGCCGCCGCCTGCGTCGTCTCGCAAGCCTGGTTCCAGCTGTAGTTTACGGTGGCGACAAAGCCCCTGAATCCATCAGCATGCTGGCCAAAGAAGTTGCCAAACTGCTCGAAAACGAAGCGGCTTTCAGCCACGTTATCGAACTGAACGTTGGCGGCACCAAGCAAAACGTCGTGATCAAGGCGCTGCAACGTCACCCGGCCAAAGGCCACGTGATGCACGCTGACTTCGTACGCGTTGTTGCTGGTCAGAAACTGACCGCTATCGTTCCAGTGCACTTCATCAACGAAGCTGCTCCGGTCAAGAAAGGCGGCGAGATTTCGCACGTTATCGCTGAAATCGAAGTGTCCTGCCTGCCGAAAGACCTGCCTGAGTTCATCGAAGTCGACCTGGGCGACGCTGAAATCGGCACCATCGTTCACCTGTCGAACATCAAGGCCCCTAAAGGCGTTGAGTTCGTTGCTCTGGCTCACGGTAACGACCTGGCTGTTGCCAACGTTCACGCTCCACGTGTTGCTCCAGAAGCTGCAGAAGGCGCTGCAGAGTAATTCACTCTGCTTGCCGGAGTTACCGGAAACATCGCGGACTGGAACGTAGCGAGAAAGCGGGCGGGAACGCGGAGTTTACATAATGGTAAATGAGCACTTGTCGTCCACTTTCGCCGCACACTCCAGTCGCGGCGATGTTATCCACAACTCCAAGGAAGGGCCCCTATCGTGACTGCCATCAAACTGATCGTTGGCCTGGGTAATCCAGGCGCCGAATACGAACAGACCCGGCATAACGCAGGGGCCCTTTTTGTTGAGCGCATTGCCGAGAAACAAGGCGTCAGCCTTGTGGCCGATCGCAAATATTTCGGCCTGACCGGGCGCTTTTCGCACCAGGGTCAGGACATTCGCCTGCTGATACCCACCACCTACATGAACCGCAGCGGCCAGGCCGTGGCGGCATTGGCCGGTTTCTTCCGTATCAAACCCGAAGAAATCCTGGTGGCGCATGACGAACTCGACCTGCCACCCGGCGTCGCCAAGCTCAAACAGGGCGGCGGGCATGGCGGGCACAACGGGTTGCGCGACATCATCGCGCAACTGGGCAACCAGAATACCTTTCACCGCTTGCGGCTTGGCATCGGCCACCCAGGCGTCGCCAGCATGGTCTCGAACTTTGTCCTGGGTCGTGCGCCGCGCGCCGAACAGGAAAAGCTCGATGCCAGCATCGATTTTGCCCTCGGCGTGCTGCCGGATATCTTCGCCGGTGAATGGAACCGTGCGATGAAAAACCTGCACAGCCAGAAGGCCTGACTCTTATCCGAGGGGAAACACCATGGGATTCAACTGCGGCATCGTCGGCCTGCCTAACGTCGGCAAGTCCACCCTGTTCAACGCCCTGACCAAATCCGGTATCGCGGCCGAGAACTTCCCCTTCTGCACCATCGAGCCGAACAGCGGCATCGTGCCGATGCCGGATCCGCGTCTGGACGCCCTGGCCGCCATCGTAGTGCCCGAGCGCGTGCTGCCGACCACCATGGAGTTCGTCGACATCGCCGGCCTGGTGGCGGGCGCCTCGAAAGGTGAAGGCCTGGGTAACAAGTTCCTGGCCAACATCCGCGAAACCGATGCCATCGCCCACGTGGTCCGCTGCTTCGAAGACGACAACGTGATCCACGTGTCCAACAGCGTCGACCCGAAACGCGACATCGAGATCATCGACCTGGAACTGATCTTCGCCGACCTCGACAGCTGCGAAAAGCAACTGCAGAAAGTTGCGCGCAACGCCAAGGGCGGTGACAAGGACGCCGTGGCGCAGAAAGCCCTGCTCGAGCAACTGATCGCGCACTTCACCGAAGGCAAGCCAGCGCGCAGCCTGATGAAGAACATGAGCGCCGACGAAAAAGCAGTGATCAAAGGCTTCCACCTGCTGACCACCAAGCCGGTCATGTACATCGCCAACGTTGCTGAAGACGGTTTCGAAAACAACCCGCACCTTGACGTGGTCAAGGCCATCGCCGAAGAAGAAGGCGCCGTGGTTGTGCCGGTCTGCAACAAGATCGAAGCGGAAATCGCCGAACTTGAAGACGGCGAAGAGAAAGACATGTTCCTCGAAGCCCTGGGCCTCGAAGAACCTGGCCTGAATCGCGTGATCCGCGCCGGCTACGAAATGCTGCACCTGCAGACCTACTTCACTGCCGGCGTCAAGGAAGTGCGCGCCTGGACCGTCCGCGTCGGCGCTACCGCTCCGCAGGCCGCCGCGGTGATCCACACCGACTTCGAGAAAGGCTTCATCCGCGCCGAAGTGATCGCCTACAACGACTTCATCCAGTTCAAGGGTGAAGCCGGTGCCAAGGAAGCCGGTAAATGGCGCCTGGAAGGCAAGGACTACATCGTCAAGGACGGCGACGTGATGCACTTCCGTTTCAACGTCTGATCTGACCTGTGCGAAATGCCCCGTGGCTTGAAACCCAAGCCACGGGCTCGCCGATGGGACTCCTGGCCCTGCTGGCTGTTACGCCCCCTTACTCCCTCCTATTTGCCAATGCTTTACGGACATCCCCTGCCCCATGCCCGCTGTCAGGCCAACGCCTGTTTTGCCTGAAGCGGTGGACACTTCATCGCGCCACGCGACAGGAGTACCCTGCGCACCGCTGACACTGTCAGATACTTGCATGCGTTCTGCTTAACTCTATGCTCTCGCTACGCACGGACAGGAACCCGCCACAGATGCAAAGGAAAGTAATACTCGTCGACGATCATCTGCTGACACTGATCGGCATCCGCGCCTCGCTCAGCGGCGACAGCACGTTGCAGATCGTCGGCGAGGCCCAGAATGTCGAAGGGCTGTTCCAGCTGTTGGCCGAACAGCCCTGCGATCTGGTCGTCACTGATCTGATGATGCCCCACAGCGAACAGGCCGACGGCATCCGTCTGATCGAACAGTTGCGCCGCCGTTACCCCGAGATCGCAGTCATCGTGGTGACCATGCTCAACAACCCGGCGCTGCTGGCCTCGATCCTCAAGCTGGGGGTCCAGGGGTTGATCAGCAAGCGCGGGGTACAAGGCGACCTGCAAAAGGCCATTCGCGCAAGCCAAGCCAAACCCTTCGTCTCCCCGTCCATCCGGCATCTGTTCGACCCCGTGGAGCCTATGGCCGAGGTCGAACAACTGTCCCCTCGCGAAGTCGAGGTGCTACGCCTCTACGGCGCCGGGTTGTCGGTCAATGAAATCGCCCTGCACCTCAATCGTTCCAAGCAGACCATCAGCAGCCAGAAGAGCAGCGCCATGCGCAAGCTGGGCCTGGACAGCAACGCCAGCCTCTACCTGTACATCCAGGAAGTCGGGCTGGCCTGAGACTATGCCGAACCCTCCAGCCGGCCTGCCGCGCCTGATCCTCTGGATCACGCTCTTGCTGACCAGTCTCGCGTCCCTGGGCGCCGCCGAGCCCGAGCCTGCGCCGCTGTCCCTGGCCACGCTGATGGCCATGCGTCAGACGTTGCCCCCTCGCCCGCTACGGGTCGCCGAAGTGAGCGCCTCCAACGAGCAACCCGAACCTCGTGGCAACGATGTGCTCAACCAGATCACCAACGACTACCTGGAACACATCAGCCAGTTTCTCGAACTGCCGATTCAACGGGTGCCCTACCCTTCGGTGGACAGTGCCATCGCCGCCCTGATCGCTGGGGACATCGATCTGATGCCCCGCGCCACCGAGTACGAAAGAAAACAGCCTGGGTTCGTCTACAGCAAGCCCTACCTGGACAACGAGCCGATCATCGTCGGGCGCATCGCCGACAAGGACCTGTCCCCTGACCTGGCGGGCAAACGCGTGCTGGTTCCGGCCTACTATGTGCAGGCTGAAACAGTCGGCAAGGCCTATCCCAAGGCTGAACTGATCGTGATCAACAGCATTGTCGAGGGCCTGCAACGCCTGTCCGACGGCGGAGCCGACGCACTGATCGGCGATCAACTGCGCACCAATTTCTATATGCGCAGCCTGGCCAACCTCAAGTTGCAGAACAAGTACGTCGCCAACCTGCCGGCCATGGGGTTCAGCTTCGCCGTCCGCGGGCATGAGGACAATCTGATACCCCTGATCAACGCCGCGCTGAAGACGGTTTCCCGGGAGCGCAAGCAAGAGATACTGCAGCACTGGGAACGCTCGCCCTGGCTGTTCGCACCGACCGACTCCTTCGCCCTCAACAGCGCGGAAGACAGCTGGCTCAAGCGTCTTCCTTCGCTGAACCTGATCGCCCACGAAATCCCCAATTACCTGTACCGCAAGGACGACGGCCAATGGGCCGGACTGGCGTTCAATGTGCTGCGCAGCCTGGCCGACGACTACCAACTGCAACTGAACATCATCGACAGCCAGTCCCCGGATATCGACCGCCAGCGCCTGGAACGGGATGAGGCGCAAATCGCCCTGTCGCTGGCACCGACTCCGGTCCGGCAAAAGAGCCTGTTATTCAGCGATGGCTTCGGCACCGAGTACTGGGCCTTCATTACCCGCGAGGGCGCCAGTTCCCCCAGCTCGCTAGCGGCCCTGGAGGGCAGGCGCCTGGCGATCGCCGCCGGACATCCCCTGCAGCCTCTGCTCCAGAGCCGCTACCCGAGCATCGAACTGGTACTCACCGACTACTATTCCCAGGCCGTGCATCTGGTCGAACAGGGCATGGTCGACGCCACACTGAACAGCGCCGCCGATGCCCAACTGCTGGACAATCCCCGGCTCCGGGCCGGCAAGCAGTTCCAGGCCCAGGCCGAGCCCCTGGTGTTCGCCGTATCGGCCAAGCACCCCGAACTCCTGAGCATTCTCAACAAACTCCTGTATTCGTTGAAAACTTCGGACGGCAACCAGGACCGCATCAGCATCCAGGCGCGCCCCGCCACCAAGGGTTCGCTCTGGGCCTACCTGCCGAGCTGGGTCTGGCAAAGCGCCGCGCTGGTCCTGGTGCTGGTGCTGCTGTCGTTTTACTGGAACTGGCGCCTGCGGATTCAGATCCGCCAGCGGCGCGTCGCGCAGAATCAGCTCAAGGACCAACTGGCCTTCCAGTTCGCCTTGCTCAACGGCTTGCCCATCCCGCTTTACGTGCGTGACTTGCAAGGGCGCCTGAGCACCTGCAACCACGCTTATGAGCAGTTCTTCGGCCGGTCCCTGGACGAGATGCGCGGCACCACGCCGCAAGAGCAAGGCATCGCCCCACGCGCCCTGGCCCTGGATCTGGAGGAGCAGCACCAACGGCTGCTGGATAACCGCCAGTCGCAATTCCTCGACAGCGTGATCGAGGTCGATGGCCAGGCCCATCATATCTACCAATGGCTGGTGCCCTTCTACACCGCACTCGGCAAGCAGCAGGGCCTGCTGGGCGGCTGGATCGACATCAGCGTGCGCAAGCACCTGGAACACAAGCTGCTCGAAGCCCAGCAGCAGGCAATCGACGCCAGCGCGGCGAAAAGCCAGTTCCTCGCGACCATGAGCCATGAGCTGCGCACCCCGCTGAACGCCATGGTCGGCCTGCTGGAGCTGGAAACCAGCGGCGCGTCCACCCCTTCGCAAAACCTCAGCATCGCCCAGCAGTCGGCGCAATCGATGATCGACCTGATCGGCAATATTCTCGATCTGGACAAGGTCGAGACTGGCCAGATGGAGCTGGTGCCCGGCCCCACCGACCTCGATCAACTATTGGCCAACTGCCTTGAGCTGTTCGCCGCGCAGGCCCGGGAAAAACACCTGGAGCTGAAGCTGCAACACCGCCTGCCCCCCGAGCGGCGCTACCAGGTGGACGCCCTGCGCCTGACGCAGATCCTTCACAACCTGTTGTCCAACGCCTTGAAGTTCACGAACCAGGGCTGGGTCGAACTGTCGGTCCAGGAGCTGGACTCGGGGCCTCGGCAAAGCCGCCTGATGTTCCATGTCAGCGACACCGGCATCGGCATCGCCGAGGATCAGCAGCCGCAGATTTTCGCGCCTTACCAGCAAGCCCACGCCGAGATCGCCCACCTGCACGGCGGCTCCGGCCTGGGCCTGAGCATCTGCAAACAGCTGGTCGAGCTCATGGGCGGCAGCATCCGCCTCGCCAGTGCGCCGGGCCAGGGTTGCCGGGTCAGCTTCGAACTGACCCTGCCCTGGCAACCGGACAAGGACGAGCCGCAGCATGCCCTTCAAGGCGCTACGGCGGTGGCCGGGTTAAATGTACTGATCGTCGACGACGTCTCCACCAACGGCCTGGTGCTCGAACAGCAACTGCTCAGGCTCGGCCATCGCGGGACCTACGTCAGCAATGGCAAGGCGGCCTTGCAAGCCTGGGAACAGGGCCACTTCGATGTGCTGGTCACCGATTGCAACATGCCGCACATGGACGGCTACGCCCTGGCCCGCAGTGTCCGTGCCGCAGAGCGGGCGCGCGGACTGCCCAGGATCCCGATCATCGGCTACACCGCCCGCGCCCTGGCAGACGAAAAGCAGCGTTGCCAGACGGCCGGCATGGACGACCTGATGATCAAGCCCATCGTCCTCGAGCGCCTGCGGGAAATACTCGGCAAGCTGAAAGCGCCCGGGCTATCCAGCTCATATCTCAACGCCCCCCTCACGCCGCCCCTCGCCCCAGCGCCTGACGAGGAGGCTGCCGCAACGTTCGACCTGACCTACTTGGAGGGCTTCCAGAGCGATCCGCAGCTCAAGGAGCGCTTGCTCCAGGAGCTGCGCCGGAACCTGGAGCAGGAGCGCGAGCTGCTGAGCGCCCCGCTGCCCGACACGCCGGAGTTCCTCGAACAGTGGGTCCACCGGGTCAGCGGCCTGGCCTGCACGGTCGATTCGCCGGCGTTGATGCGGGCCTGCCTCGACCTGCAACGTGCGGCTCGTGGAAGCGAGCAGGACCTGGAGGCGCAACGCCACGCGGTGCTGTCGGTCATCGAACGCATGCTGCGCGATATCGAACGCCACGGCTGACCCGTCCCGGGCAGCCCTGAGCAACAATCCCGGCCCTGGGCATCCCCAGGCCGCCCTCCTGAAACATTTTGTTCCATTCCCTGGCTCGCCGTTTCGTACTCGTCTCATACAAGGCAAAAGCCCCGCTCGGCATCCTAGGCCCCCTTCGAAACCGGGCGCCGCGGACCAGGAACACTCCAGGTCGACCCATTGGGCGGCCGGCATCGAAGAACTCAAAAAAAGACTCTTTCATATCCCTAATTCAAGGTGATTCGATGCTTCATAACACCCGCGCCAGCGCCATGCGCAAGCTTCCGTTGGCCATCACCCTCGGCCTGGCTTCGCTGGCCAGCCAGCAAGCCTTCGCCCACGGTTATGTCGAAAGTCCGAAGTCCCGTGCCTTCATGTGCTCCGCCACCGGCGGCAACCTCAACCGCGATTGCGGCCCCGTCACTTACGAACCGCAGAGTGTCGAGTACTCGCCATCGGTCCAGCATCACTACCCCAAGGATTACTGCTCGGGCGACTTCACCCAATGCGGTCCGGCGAACGGCACCATCCCGGCGGGCGGCATCACCAGCTTCTCGCAGCTCAACGAGCAGACGGCGACCCGCTGGCAGAAAACCACGATCAAGCCGGGCATGAATGAATTCACCTGGCACTACTCCGCCGGTCACGCCAGCGCCTACTACCAGTTCTACATCACCAAGAAAGACTGGAACCCGAACCAGCCGCTGACCCGCGACTCCTTCGAGATGACCCCGCTGCTCAATGAAAACGCCGGTGGCGTGCGTCCGCCGGCCGGTGGCAAGACCCAGCACAAGGTCAACATTCCTGCTGACCGCAGCGGTTACCACGTGATCCTGGCGACCTGGAAGATCGCCGACACCGCCGCCACCTTCTACCAGGCCATCGACGTCAACATCGACAACGATGGCGCGCCGATTCCCGACTGGAAAATCCTCGGCGCGGTACAGCCTGAACAACTGCAAGTCGGCGACAAGGTCAGCACTCGCGTGTTCACCAATGCCGGTGAACAGCAGAACCGCCAGACCCGCCTGAACATCGAAACCGCCGAGCAGGCCAACGCCAACACCTGGCCGTTCCTGTTGGCGGAAAAGGTCAACAAGGCCAATGCCGGCTATGTGATGGGCGAGCTCAACGCCAACAACGAAGTCGTGCCCAACTACGGCAAGAACACTATGTACGCCAAGAACAACAGCGACGTGGTGCGTGTGGAAATCCAGAAAGAGCAGCCGAGCATTCCTGGCGAGCTGAAACTTTCCGGCCTGCAGGCCGAGTACACCCTGAAGGACAACGCCACCGACCTGCACTTCAATGCCATTGCCCAGGGCGGCAAGTACACCATCAGCTCGACGGTCTTCAACGGCAAGAACGAAAGCATTGCTCACGTACAAGCCGAGCCTGGCAACAACACCCCGCACTTCTCCATCCCGCTGCGTAATGTCAGCGAAGGTGAGTACGACGTGGTGGTCGTGGCCAAGCCGGAGAAAGGCGAGCAGCTGCAACAAAGCCAGCGCATCACCCTCAAAGCCGAGGAAGTGGGCGGCGGCGGTGATTACGACTTCGTCTTCCCCAAAGGCCTGACCGGCTACAAGGCCGGCACCAAGGTCCTGGCCAAGGACGGCAACGTCTATGAATGCAAGCCGTTCCCTTACAGCGGCTACTGCATCCAGTGGAACGCTGGCGCCACTCAGTTCGAGCCTGGCGTGGGCAGCAACTGGAAGGACGCCTGGATTCGCAAGTAATCCATAACCTGACCAACCGCAGCGTGGTGCCTCGGCACCGCGTTGCGGACCTTGGGAATCGACATGAATCACCCTCACTACTCAGGACCGCGCAGGCTGCTGCACTGGCTGTTCGCCGCCGTTGTGCTGTGGGCCACGATCAGCGGCTATGCCAGCGCCCTGTTGCAGCCGCCAAGCTCGGTCCAACAGGCGATCGCCTTTATCAATGTCTCGCTGACCACCCTGCTGGTGCCGCTGTTCGTCCTGCGGCTGTTCTACCTGGTGCGTCATCCCGCTCCGGCGGCGCCCGCCCATCAGAGCGCGGCTGAGCGCAAGCTGGTGCATGCCGGGCATGGCGCCCTGCTGGTCACCCTCGGTACCGTGCTATTCAGCGGCGTGCTGATGATGTCGCGCCCGATCGACCTGTTCGGCCTGCAGCTCCCGCAACCCTTGCAGGACCCGGCGGCCATCACCTTTTTCGAAGAGCTTCACCACTACAGCTGCATGGCCCTGGCCCTGCTGGTGGCCGGCCATATCGCCGCGGTGATCCTCCACCAATGGCGCGGGCAGGGCGTGCTCAGACGCATGCTGCCCAAACGCCCATGAAAACGCTGCTCTCATGGCGCCCGCGCGGCGCCGGCCAGCGCTACCTGCTGCCCGTAAGCCTGGTCGCCCTGGGTCTCTGGCTGACCTGGCTCGGCCTCGACAGCTGGACCTACCGGCAAGTCGTGGCGGGCCAGCCGGTGCCGAACGCGGTACCGAGCGCCAGCGCCGAACAGCGGCTGCCCGCGCCCCTGGACGATCGCAACATCGCCAGGGTGTTCGGCACCGTGCCGGTCGAATTCGACAGCGCGCAGGCCAGCCTGCCGCTGGTCCTGCTCGCCAGCCTGCTGGGCAGCCAGCCCGAACAATCCAGGGCCCTGATCCAGTACGCCGACAGCCGGGCCTTCTACTCCCCGGGCGAACGCCTGCCCGACGGCACGCTGCTCAAGAGTGTCAGCGCCGATCAGGTGGTGGTGCTGCGCAACGGCCGTGAACAGAACCTGCTGCTACCCGGGCGCCAACTGCGCCTGCTCAGCCCCCAGACAACCCCACCGGAGGTCGCCGACCGAAAAGCCACGGCCCTTCTGCGAGCGATAGAGAACACACCATGAAACTGTCCAAGATTGCAGGCGCCGTGCTCAGCCTCGGCCTTCTTTTGAGTGCCCTGCCCAGTACCGCGGCCCTCACCACCCAGCGCCTGTGGACGCTGAACATGAAGGACGCCGAACTGCGCGACCTGGCCAGCGAAGTCGGTGAAATCACCGGCAAGACCCTGGTGGTCGATGCCCGGCTGCAAGGCAAGGTCAGCGTGCAATCGTCCAGTGCGCTGGACAAGGACGGTATCTATTCGCTGTTCCTCAGCGTGCTGCGCAGCCAGGGTTTCGTCGCCCTGGACCAGGGCGACCGGGTGCTGATCGTGCCGGCGATGGAAGCCAAGACCAAATCCAGCGAGCAGTCCGGCGATGAGTTCGTGACCCGGGTCCTGGACCTGCGCAACGCCAACGCCGCGGAAATCTCCGGAGTGGTCCGCCCGCTGGTGAGCGACGACGCCTATGTCGCGCCCTCGGCCAGCTCCAACGCGCTGGTGGTTTCCGACAGCGCCAGCAACGTCGAGCGCATCCGCCAGGTGGTCAGCGAACTGGACCAGGCCGGCAACCGCTCGTTCAGCACCGTGGCGCTCAAGCATGCCTGGGCCAGCGATGTGGCCCGGACCCTGAACGAAAGCATCAGCCAGACGGGCAACGGCCCCAGCGACGCCAAGGCCGTGGGCGACGCCCGCAGCAACCGGGTGATCCTCGCGGGCTCCGCCCAGGCCCGCCAGCGCATGGCCGATCTGGTCAAGGCCATCGACGTGCCGACCAATGCCAATGACAGCGCGCGGGTGGTGCGCCTGCACCACAGCGATGCGAAAAAACTCTCGAAGCTGCTCGACGGCATCGGCAAGCGCCTGGAAGACGGCAATCGCGGTGGCGGCGAAGGCAAGGGCAGCGGCAACTCGATACTGGTGAGCGCCGACGAAAGCCAGAACGCCCTGGTGCTGATGGCCGACCCGGCGCAACTGAGCATGCTCGACAAAGTCATCACCCAGCTGGACCAGCCACGGGCCCAGGTGCTGGTGGAAGCGGCCATCGTCGAAGTCAGCGGCGACATCAACGAAGCCCTCGGCGTGCAATGGGCGGCGCGCGCCGGCAACGTCGCCGGCGGCACCAACTTCAGCGGCACCGGCCTGTCGATCGGTACGTTGCTGAGCTCGGGCAAGGACAAGAACATCACCCTGCCGGACGGTGCCATCATCGGCATCGGCACCAGCAATTTCGGCGCGCTGGTCACCGCCCTGTCCAGCGACTCGAAGAACAACCTGCTGTCCACCCCGAGCCTGCTGACCCTGGACAACGAAGCGGCGGAAATCCTCGTCGGCCAGAACGTGCCGTTCCAGACCGGCTCGTACACCACCGACACCGCCGGCGCCAGCAACCCCTTCACCACCGTGGAACGCCAGGACGTCGGCGTGACCCTCAAGGTGACGCCGCACATCAACGAGGGCAACACCCTGCGCCTGAAGGTCGAGCAGGAAAGCTCGGAACTGGCCAGCGCCCCGCCCGGCATCACCACCAGCGACATGATCACCAACAAGCGCTCGGTGAAAAGCACCATCCTCGCCGACGACGGGCAGATCATCGTGCTCGGCGGCCTGATCAAGGACAACGTCAAGACCCAGGTCAGCAAGGTGCCGGTGCTGGGCAGCATTCCCCTGCTCGGCCGGCTGTTCACCAGCACCAAGGACGTCACCGAAAAGACCAACCTGATGGTCTTCCTGCGGCCGACCCTGGTGCGCGGCAGCGCCGATGCCGTCAACGTCAGCCAGCGCAAGTACAACGACCTGCGCAAGCTGCGCGCCAACGGTGACAGCCGCAGCGGCCTGGCCCTGCCCGCCGACTCGCGCCAACTGTTCGATGCCGCGCCGCAGGACGGCACCATCGACATGCGCGCCAGAGAGCCACGCCGATGAGCCCGGTCGCGCGCCTGCCCTTTGGTTTCGCCAAGCGCCATGGGGTCCTGCTGGAGCCCCTGGAGAGCGGCCTGCGGCTTTACTGCCGGGCCGACACGCCGGTGGAAATCCTCGCCGAGATCCGCCGCTGCCACGGCCCGCTGCTGGGCCACCGGATACTCGACGCCGAGGGTTTCGCCGAACTGCTGGCCGGGCAGTATCGCGACGGCCGCGACGACGCCATGCAAATGGCCGAGGGCCTGGGCGACCAGATCGCCGGCCAGGACGACCTGGCCAGCCTGGCCGAGCAACTGCCGCAGATCACCGACCTGCTGGAGCAGGAAGACGACGCGCCGATCATTCGCCTGATCAACGCGATCCTCGGCGAGGCGGTCAAGGTCAAGGCTTCGGACATCCACCTGGAAACCTTCGAGCAGCACCTGTCCGTGCGCCTGCGGGTCGACGGCCTGCTGCGCGAAGTGCTGCGCCCGCGCCGGGAACTGGCGGGCCTGCTGGTGTCGCGGATCAAGGTCATGTCCAAGCTCGACATCGCCGAGAAACGCATCCCCCAGGACGGCCGCATCGCCCTGCGCATCGGCGGCCATGAAGTGGACGTGCGGGTCTCCACCCTGCCTTCGGCCTACGGCGAACGGGTGGTCATGCGCCTGCTCGACAAACAGGCCGGGCGCCTGAACCTGGGGCGGCTGGGCATGGCCGAGGCGATCCGCGACAAGCTGGAAGACGCCCTGCGGCGCCCCCACGGCATCCTGCTGGTCACCGGCCCCACCGGTTCCGGCAAGACCACCACGCTGTATGCCGGGCTCAGCAGCCTGAACAACCAGACGCGCAACATCCTGACCATCGAAGATCCGGTGGAATACCACCTGGCCGGCATCGGCCAGACCCAGGTCAACACCAAGGTCGACATGACCTTCGCCCGTGGCCTGCGCGCCATCCTGCGCCAGGACCCGGACGTGGTCATGGTCGGTGAGATCCGTGACCGGGAAACCGCCGACATCGCCGTGCAAGCCTCCCTCACCGGCCACCTGGTGCTGTCCACCCTGCACACCAACAGCGCCATCGGCGCCGTCACCCGCCTGCTGGACATGGGCATCGAGCCCTTCCTGCTGTGCACCTCGCTGCTCGGCGTGGTCGCCCAGCGCCTGGTGCGGGTGCTCTGCGGCGATTGCAAGAGCGCCGCGCCGGCCGACGCCGCGGCCTGCCGCCAGTTGCACCTCGACCCGCAGCAGGCCCCGGTGCTCTACCACCCGGTCGGCTGCCCGGCCTGCCAGCACAGCGGCTATCGCGGCCGCCAGGGCATCTACGAGCTGGTGCTGTTCGACGAACCGCTGCGCCAGTTGATCCATGAAGGGGCTGGCGAGGCCGCCTTGACCCACTACGCGCGCCAGCATGCCCACAGCCTGTTCGCCGACGGCCGGGACAAGGTGCTGCAAGGCGTCACCAGCGTCGAAGAACTGCTACGCGTAACCCGGGAGCACTGATCGTGGCCGCCTACGAATACCTCGCCATGTGCAACGCCGGGCGCAAGACCCGCGGCGTGCAGGAAGCCGACAGCGCGCGGCAGGTCCGCCAGCTGCTGCGCGAACGCAACCTGATCGCCCTGCAGGTCAAGCCGGCCCGCGGGCAACAGGACCGCTCCGGCGCCACGCTGACCAGCAGCCAACGCCTCAGCCCGGCGCAACTGGCCTTGCTCACCCGCCAGCTGGCAACCCTGGTCCAGGCCGCTCTGCCCCTGGAAGAAGTGCTGGCCGCCGTCGCCGCGCAATGCAGCAAACGCGCGCAGCAAAGCATGATGCTGGCGATCCGCGCACGGGTGCTGGAAGGCCATGACCTGGCCCGAGCCATGGGCGAATACCCGCGCGCCTTCACCTCGATGTACCGGGCCACGGTGGCCGCCGGCGAACGCGCCGGCCACCTGGCCCAGGTGCTGATGCAGTTGGCCGACTACACCGAGGCCCGGCATGCCGCCCGCCAGCAGCTGCAACTGGCCATGCTGTACCCGAGCATCCTGCTGCTGGCGGCCTTCGGCATCGTCGGTTTCCTGCTCAGTTTCGTGGTGCCGGATGTGGTCAAGGTGTTCATCGACAGCGGCCAGCAACTGCCGGTGCTGACCCGCGGCCTGATCGCCACCAGCGACTTCGCCCGGGACTACGGCCTGCTCCTGCTGCTGATGCTCGGCAGCCTCGCCGCCGGCCTGCGCGTGGCCCTGCGCAAGCCCGCCCTGGCCATGCGCTGGCATCAGGCCCAGCTGCGCTTGCCGGTGATCGGGCGGGTCATCCAGGCCAGCAACAGCACCCGTTTTGTCAGCACCCTGGCGATTCTCGGGCGCAGCGGCGTGCCGCTTGTCGATGCCCTGGAAATCTCCGCCGAGGTGGTCGCCAACCAGCAGATTCGTACTCGTATGAAAGACGTGGCGCGTGCCGTACGCGAAGGTAGCGGGCTGACCCGGGCCCTGGAACAGAGCGGCGATTTCCCGCCGATGATGCTGTACATGATCGCCAGCGGCGAACGCTCGGGGGAACTGGACAGCATGCTCGAACGCGCCGCCCACCAGCAGCAGACCCAGCTGTCCAACGGCATCGCCATGCTGGTCGGGCTGTTCGAGCCGGCGATGCTGGTGTTCATGGGCGCCAGCGTGCTGGTGATCGTCCTGGCGATCCTGATGCCCATTCTCAACCTCAACCAACTCATCACCTGAAGAGCACACAACATGCGCAACCCTTCCTGCCAACGCGGCTTCACCCTGATCGAGATCATGGTGGTCGTGGTGATTCTCGGTGTCCTGGCCGCCCTGGTGGTCCCGCAGATCATGAGCCGCCCGGACCAGGCCAAGGTCACCGCCGCCCGCAGCGACATCAAGGCCGTGGCCACCGCCCTGGAAATCTACAAGCTCGACAACCACCACTACCCGTCGACCCAGCAGGGCCTGGAAGCCCTGGTGAAGAAACCGGCGGGCATGCCGGCGGCCCTCAACTGGAACCCCGACGGCTACCTCAAGCGCCTGCCCAAGGACCCGTGGGGCAACCCTTACCAGTTCCTCGCCCCGGGTCGCGAAGGCTCGGCCTACGACCTGTATTCCTTCGGTGCCGACGGCCGCAACGGCGGCGACGGGACCAATGCCGACATCGGCAACTGGGAGCCTTGAGGTGCGCAAGCCAATGGCGGGTTTCACCCTGCTGGAGCTGCTGGTGGTCATGCTGATCATCGGCTTGCTGGCCGGCATGGTCGGGCTGGTCCAGAGCGACTCGGGCGGGCAGAAGGCCCGGCGCGAGGCCGAACGCCTGCAGAACCTCATTGGCTTGCTGCGCGAAGACGCAGTGTTGAACAACCTCAATCACGGCCTGCGCCTGGCGCCCGACCACTACACAGTGCTGAGCCTCGACCGCGGCGGACAGTGGCAGGCCGACAAACGCTTCAAGGAACACCGGCTGCCCGGCGAGCTGCGCCTGAACCTGCAGGAGCCACCAGGCCCAAATAAAGGCCTGGGCCAGGGCAAGGAGCCGCAACTCTGGGTGCTGGCCAACGACCAGATCTCGCCCTTCAGCCTGCAGCTGGAGTACCGCCAGCAACCGCTGCTGTCGCTGTCCAGCGACGGTGTCGAGGAGGTGCGTCTTGCCCCGGTGCAATAAACAGGCGGGCTTCACCCTGCTGGAAGTGATGGTCGCCCTGGCCATCTTCGCCGTGCTGTCGCTGTCGCTCTACAGCGCCACCGAACACCTGATCGGCAACAACGGCGGCCTCAGCGAACGGACCCTGGCGCAATGGCTGGCGGACAACCGCCTGAACGAACTGCGCGCCGGCATGCGCCAGCCCCAGAGCCAGCGCCAGGAACCGGTCCGCTTCGCCGGGCGCGACTGGCTGCTGACCAGCGAAACCGCCGCGGCGCCCGACCCGCGTCTGCTGAAGATCGTGCTCGAAGTCTCCACCGACGCCCCCATGCCGCGGCAGCGCGCGCGCCTGGCCGGTTACCTGGAGGCCCGCCCATGAAACGCCGACAACAGGGTTTCACCCTGCTCGAAGTGCTGATCGCCATGGCCCTGTTCAGCCTGCTCGGCCTGGCCTGCTATCAGTTGCTCGAACGCATGATGCACACCGACCAGCGGATTCATCAGCACGAACTGCAACTGCGGCGCCTGCAACGCGCGGTGGGTATCTTCGAACGTGACCTGACCCAGGCCATCGCCTATCCGGTCAATGGCAGTTCGGCGCGCCAGGCCCTGATCGGCGAACCGGGGCGCATCCAGCTGGTACGCGGCGGCTGGAGCAATCCCTTGCAGCAGGCACGCAACGACCTGCTGCTGGTCACCTATCGCTGGAGCGACAACCAATGGCTGCGCGAGTACCGCAGCCCGGTGGACGGTCCCGACCTGTCCGGCACTGCCGCGCAACAACTGCTGCTCGATGGCGTCCGCCTCGAACGCCTGCGCTACATCGACGATCAGGGTCAGGCCCATTCCAACTGGCCCGTCGGCCAGGCGCCATTGAGCCTGCCCCAGGCGATTGAACTGGAACTCGACGCTCCGGGTTATCCCGGCCTGCGGCGGGTGATCCTGCTGCCGGGCTTCAAGGGGCTGGACCATGGTTAGGGCCTGTAGACAACGGGGCATCGCGCTGATCAGCGTGCTGTTGATCACCTCCCTGGCGACCCTGATCGTCAGTGACATGCTGGCCCGCCAGCGCCTGAGCCTGATCGGCAGCTCCAACCAGCTGTTGCAGCAACAACTGTGGCAACTGGCGCTCAGTGGCGAAGCCTGGGCCCGTGGCCAACTGCGCGATGACTGGCGCGATGAGCCGGAACCCAAGCGCGTGCACCTGGGCCAGCGCTGGGCCCACAGCACGCCGACCTTCGACATCGACGGCGGGCGTATCCGCATCCAGCTGCAAGACCTCGGCGCACGCTTCAACCTCGGCACCTTGCGCACGCCCAACGACCGCATCAGTCGTGTGCGCTACCAGCGTTTGCTCAAGGAACTCGACCTGCCGCCCCATGACCCCAGGCGCCTGCCGCCGGTCCGTGGTTTCGACGGCAAGCCGCTGGCCTGGAACGACAGCAGCGAATTGATGCGCCTGGAGGGCGTCGACACAGCGGTCATGGAACGCCTGCGGCCCTGGGTAAGAACCACGCCGGGGGCGCTGAACCTCAACACCGCCCCGGCCGAACAACTGGCCAGCCTGGGCCAGCTCGACCTGGCCCAGGCCACCGCCCTGGTGCAGGCGCGTCCCGCCGATGGCTACAAGACGGTGCAGGAGTTTCTCGACGCCCCCGTGCTGAAACAGCACGAGATCAACAGCCAGGGGCTCGATGTCAGCAGCCGCTATTTCCAGGCGGTGCTGAATGTCGAACTGGGCGACCGCCAATTGCGCCTGATCAGCCGCCTGCGCATCGAGCAGGACGGTCAGGTCAGCGTACTGCAGCGCACCCTCGCCGCCCCTTCCCGTTTTCCGGAGTAACCCCATGCAAGCCTGGCTTTACCTCGCCACAGTGAATGCGGACGACGACTCGCTCGTCACCTGGTGGCAAATCGACGGCGAGCCGGTGCACGGCACGCTGCAACAGGCGGCGGTGCTGGCCGGCCAGCGCCTGACCCTGCTGTTGCCGGCGGAAATCGCCAGCCATCACCGCTTCGACGTACCGCCGCGCAGCGGCCGCTGGTTGCAGCAAGCCATCCATTCGGTGCTGGAAGAACGGCTGCTGGACGACCCCGAGCAGTTGCACCTGGCCCGCGGGCCGTTGCAGGCGCGACGGCACTGCCGCCTGTTCGCCCTGCAACGGCAGTGGCTGGAGCAACTGCTGGAACGGCTGGCCAGTCATGGCCTGACGGCCGAGCGCATTCATGTCGATGCCGACTGCCTGCCGGACAGCCAGGCCCTGGCCCTGCGCTGCCACGACCGCTGGCTGATCGGCGGGGCCTGCCAGCAACGCCTGGCGCTCGACGACCAGGCCCTCGAAGAGCTGGCCCCGCTGCTGCCCGACACCCTGCAACGCAGCGAGGAAACGCCCTGGCCGCTGTTGGCCCGCGGCAGCGCGCAGGCCATCGATCTGCGCCAGGGAGCCTTCGCCCTGCGCAGCCCGTCGCGCACGCCATGGCGGGCGCTGCTGGCAATCCTGGCCATCGCCTGCGGCGCTCAAGTGGCCCAGGACGTGGGTCATCGCTGGTTGCTGCAACACAAGGCCGCCGAGGTGACCGAGGCCAGCCTGGAACTCTGGCGCCAACGCTTCCCCGACGAGCCCCGGGTGATCGACCTCGCCCGCCAGGTCCAGGCCCGTGCCCAGCAGGCCGGCCAGCCCCGGCAAAGCCTGGCGCGCCGGCTCGACAGCCTGGCCAGCCAATGGACCGGCAGCGATGGCGGCGATACGCGGGTTCGCCGGCTGGACTACCAACAGGCGCAAGGCTGGACCCTGCAAGTCAACGCGCCGGATTTCTCCACCCTCGAACGTCTGCGCGAAGCCCTCGCGCAGCAGGGCGCGAATGTGCAGGCCGACTCGGCCGTGCTCGCTCCCGACGGGGTCAGCGCCCGCCTGAAAATCACGGACTAACCCATGACCACCCTTTTCAATCGTTACTCGAACCGCTGGCAGCAGCTACCGCCTCGCGACCGCCTGGCCCTGAAGCTGCTCAGCCTGTTTCTGGCCGTGACGCTGTTCTGGACCCTGCTCTGGAGTCCTCAGCGCCAGGCCCTGCGCCAGGCTGAACAGCAGTTCCAGGAGGCCCTGCAGTTGCAAACCGATCTGCTCAAACTGCCCTCGTCCACCCAGGCCCGCGGCCCGCAGGCCAACGGTCGGACCCTGGCCGGCCTGATCACCGCCAGCACGGCCGCGGCCAACCTGAGCATCGAACGCATGGACAGCGAAGAATCCGGACGCCTCAATCTCAACCTCGGCGGCGCGCTGCAAGACCTGCTGACCTGGCTGGACGACGTGGAAAACCAGGGCGTCAACCTGGTGTCGCTGCAGCTGGAGGTCGACCCTCAGGCCCTGGTCCAGGCCCGTCTGACCCTGGAGGCGAACTGATCGCGCCCGCCGCTTAGCGGGCCGACTCCTCATCGACCCGCTCAGTGCCCAGCAGGCGCGGGCCCCAATCCTCGACCGCCGCCTGCTCGACCCGACGCTCCAGGGTGCGTCGCCAGGAGGGCACCAGCGGCAGCTCCAGGCACAGACGAATCTCCTCCACTGCCACCTCGCGGGAAAACAGCACCGCGCTCAAGCGCGACAGCGGCCACTGCTCGAACGGGCGCTCGACCTGCTGCAACACGTCCCCGGCGCTCAGGCTGCCCGCCTCCAGCACCCGGTAATACCAGCCGGTGCGCCCACTCTGCTGGACCCGCAGCGACATGTCTTTCACGGCAAAGCGGTCATTGAGTTTCCAGCACGGCATGCGTCCCTGGGACACCTCCAGCAACACGCTGCCGACCCGGACCCGGTCGCCCAGGCAGACGTTCTGCTCGGTCCAGCCGTGGCTGCTGAAGTTCTCGCCAAAGGCGCCCGGCTGCTCCAGCAACGCGTGTGGCCCAAGCTCGGCGGCCCAGGCGGCGTAATGCTCGCGGGGATAGTGATGAATGGCTTTCTCGGTGCCGCCATGCACCCGCAAGTCGCCCTGCTCGTCTTCCAGCAGGCCCAGGGGACCGACCTGCAGGCTGCCGGTGCGCGGGGTCTTGGCGATCGCGCTCATCGACCCCGGCCGGCTGTAGGCCACGGCGCGGCCAGTCAACAGGGCATCGAGGGTTATACGCTCAGGGGTCATTACCTTACTCCATGGTTTCAGCGGCGAACGGATGTTCCCGGCAGATCAACTCACTGTCGGCAGCTGCCAGCGACTCTTCGGCCAGGCCCAAGATCGGCACGTCCCGGGCCCTTTGGTTCAAGGCCTGCACTCAGGCTTTTCGGGTCCGCGGCAGGAAGATCGCCAGCAGGCCGAACAGCGGCAGGAACGAGCACAGGAAGTACACGTACTCGATGCCGTGGATGTCCGCCAGATGGCCCAGCAATGCCGCGCCGATCCCGCCGAACCCGAACATCAGGCCGAAGAACACCCCGGCGATCATGCCGACGTTGCCCGGCACCAGCTCCTGGGCGTAGACCACGATGGCCGAGAACGCCGACGCCAGGATGAAGCCGATCACCACGCTGAGCACGCTGGTCCAGAACAGGTCGACATGGGGCAGCAACAGGGTGAACGGCGCCACGCCGAGGATCGAGAACCAGATCACCGCCTTGCGCCCGATCTTGTCGCCGATCGGCCCGCCGAAGAAGGTCCCGGCCGCCACCGCGCCAAGGAACAGGAACAGGTGCAGCTGCGAGCTGGCCACCGACAGGTCGAACTTCTCGATCAGGTAGAAGGTGAAGTAGCTGGTCAGGCTGGCCATGTAGAAATACTTGGAGAACACCAGCAGCCCCAGCACCACCAGGGCGCTGAGCACTCGCCCCCTGGACAGGCCGTGGGTCGCCGCCTGCCCCTGCTTGAGCTTGAACAACTTGAGGTGGTTGGCGTACCAGCGGCTGATGGCATAGAGCAGCGCCACGGCGAACACCGCCAACAGGCCGAACCAGGCCACATTGCCCTGGCCGAAGGGAATGATGATGGCCGCCGCCAGCAGCGGGCCGAAGGCCGTGCCGGCATTGCCGCCGACCTGGAAGGTCGATTGCGCCAGGCCATAACGCCCGCCGGAGGCCAGCCGCGCCACCCGCGAGGCTTCCGGGTGGAAGGTCGAGGAGCCGACACCGATCAGCCCCGCCGCCAGCAGGATCAAGGCAAAGCTGCCGACCTGGGACATCATCAGAATGCCGATCAGGGTGCAGACCATGCCCACCGGCAACAGGTACGGCTTGGGGTGGCGGTCGGTGTAATAGCCGACCCACGGCTGCAGCAGTGAGGCCGTGAGCTGGAAGGTCAGGGTAATCAGGCCGACCTGGGTGAAGGTCAGGCCGTAGCTGGCCTTGAGCATCGGGTAGATCGCCGGCAGCACCGCCTGGATCAGGTCGTTGATCAAATGCGCCAGCGCCACCGCGCCAATGATGCGCAGCACCAGGGGGCTGCTGTGTGAAGGCGCGGGAGTCGCCACAGAGGCGGACTGAACATTGCTGATAGCCATGAGAGTTTCCGTACAGCAGATGGATGCGCAGTTGCAGGGGTGGCCAATGTGCCATTTTTCGGTGCGCCGCGGCTATCCCCTTAGCTTGCTAACGACTTGAATATTTTGCTTGATGCGCAGCACGACAAAACATCGAAGCCTGCGTTCAGCGGCACGGCCGACGCAAACCGGCCAATACGGTGTAGCGACTAAAACGCGGACCAGGGTTCACGGCGCGTTGCGCGTGCAATCGCAGGATGCGCTGACGGCTACAGGAGGGAATTGGATAAACGGTTGATAGCGTAGATAATTTTTTTATAAAAAGCGCTTGACGCATTACCGTTCTACGCGAATAATGCGCGCCACTTGGCTACATAGCTCAGTTGGTTAGAGCATAGCATTCATAATGCTGGGGTCCGGGGTTCAAGTCCCTGTGTAGCCACCAAGTACCTCAACAAAGCCCGCCTTGTGCGGGCTTTGTTGTTTCTGGCTATCTCTCCACCTTCCCTCCATGTATCTCCTATCCTCGCCAAATAATTGAACTGAGGGGACGCAAGCCCAAAACGCCGCACCCCCTGCCCCATGAGCGCACCAGCCATTCTCTACGACTACCTGGACCAGACTGCCGCCTTCAATGCCGACGGCCGGATCAACGCCACTGTCGCCGCCGCTCGCTTCGGCACAGTCCCCAGCGAATGGCTTCACCTTGATGCCACCGATGCCCCTACCAGATCTTGCAGGTGCCAAGCCGGTACAAGTCCTCTATAAAACTGCACTCCCTTCATCCCTAAGGAAAACTTCAGTAATGCACATGGAAGAGCACACACTGAACGAAATGAGCGACGAGCTGAAACTCATGCTCGGCCGCTTTCGGCACGAACAATTCGTCGAGAAACTCGGATGGCGGCTGCCGGCCCATCCGAGCCAGGCAGGTTGCGAATGGGATCAATACGACACCGAGCACGCCCGCTACCTCCTGGCGTTCAATGAAGACCGCGCCATCGTTGGCTGCGCCCGCCTGATTCCCACCACGTTCCCCAACCTGCTTGAAGGAGTGTTCGGCCATACCTGCGCCGGGGCGCCGCCCAAGCATCCAGCCATCTGGGAAATGACTCGCTTCACCACCCGCGAACCGCAACTGGCGATGCCGTTGTTCTGGAGAAGCCTCAAGACGGCCAGCCTGGCGGGCGCAGATGCCATCGTCGGGATCGTCAACAGCACCATGGAGCGCTATTACAAAATCAACGGCGTCCACTACGAACGACTGGGCCCGGTCACGGTGCATCAGAATGAAAAAATCCTCGCCATCAAACTCTCGGCCCACCGCGAGCATCACCGCAGCGCAGTCGCACCGTCAGCCTTCATGTCCGACACATTATTGAGAGAGACCGCTTGATACAGGCCGAGTCGTCCTTCTTGAAGACCCTCAGATATAGCCCATCGCGACGGCGTAAGAGACTGCCTGCACGCGGTTACTGGCGCCGATTTTGCGCTGGATGTTGCGGTGGTGGTAATTCACCGTATCGGTGCACACCCCCATGATCACGCCGATTTCCTCCGAGGTCTTGCCGTCGGCCGTCCAGCGCAGCACATCACATTCCCGCCCACTGAACTCCACATCCGTATTGAAGACACGCACGTCGCTCTCCAGCTCGGAAATCTTGTCGTGGACCGCTGCAGCAAACGCTTTGATCACCAGCTTCAACGCTTCGAACTCCTGAAGACTGATGGGATTATCCTTGCGCGCCAGGCTTAACATCCCAACCCTCCCCTGGGTGTTGAACGAGGGTTGTGCCAGGCCGTAGCGTAAATTCGAGTCGTTGGCTTCGGACCACAGATCCGGGCACCCCCGGAACAACTCATTGCTCCACAAAATGGGGGACGACGAGACTTTGCTGTGCTTCACAGTGGGATCGATCACCGCGTAGTTAGCCGCCTGATATCGCTGCACCCAGTCCTCGGGATAATTGCCATACATATAAGTCCTGGGCCGCATGAACGGAGTCACGCTGCACATGCCGTAGGCAAAAAAATCAAACCGTAGTTCGCGCAAGGCCCTCAACGCGACAGCTGTAAACTCCTGCATGTCCATGGTTCGCGCAAAGATACTATAAAAGTACGTATCCCATCCCAACTGCTGCCCTAATTCCATTCTGAGCACCACCAAAGTTGAAAACAGGCCGTTAGCCTAGACCAACCTGACCCTCTGTCAACAAGCAAAACCACACAGTCATAGGCTGCTTCGCACTAGCACTAGATTTATTGCATCTAATACAACTAACCAAATAGAACATTGCATCCTGACGATGCTAGTAAGCCATTACCGCCTCTCAGCCGACGAATGAACCTGCCTCTTCATAATAATGCAACAGTTCATCCGGCGGACTGCAGCCTGCCCGTTCACGTCCTACATCACTACAAGATCTGGTAGTTCCACCCCCAAGAAATGCAGGTGTATAAACAACACCCGTTCGGCACGGCCACGAAGGAACAATAGTTAAAAACTGTAAACATTCACCCGCGCCAATTAACTAAATATTTACTTTCAAAAACACAACCCCAACTAAGGAGGATGCTGCCCATGCCTGCTTCGCTTTCCCCTAGCGGCTTTAATGATCACCTTGAACTTCGCCAAAAAAATCGCGCCACGGTCGAACAGTACATGCGCACTAACGGCAAAGATCGCCTGCGTCGTCATGAACTGTTCACTCAAGATGGCAGTGGCGGTTCCTGGAACACCGAAACCGGTGAACCCCTTGTGTTTAAAGGCCACACGAAGCTGGCTGCCCTCGGCGTATGGCTGGAGAAGTGCTTTCCGGACTGGCAATGGCACAACGTCCGGGTGTTTGAAACCGATAACCCCAACCACTTCTGGGTGGAAAGCGACGGTCGCGGCAAGACCCTGGTTCCCGGTTACCCCGAAGGTTATTGCGAAAATCATTACATCCATTCTTTCGAACTGGATAACGGCAAGATCACGCAGAACCGTGAATTCATGAACCCCTTCCAACAACTTCGCGCCTTGGGCATCCCCGTTCCAAAAATCAAGCGTGAAGGTATCCCCGCTTCATAACCCCCCCTTATTCATTGGAGACTGAGCATGCCCAATAGCGCAGCGCAACAACTAACCGCTAGCGACATCACTGAACTTCGCCGCAAGAACCGCGCCACGGTCGAGCAATATATGCGCACCAAAGGCCAAGACCGCCTGCGCCGCCATGAACTATTTACCGAAGATGGTTCAGGCGGCTTATGGACCACCGATACCGGCGCGCCGATTGTAATCAGTGGCAAGGCCAAGTTGGCCGAACATGCTGTTTGGTCACTCAAGTGCTTCCCGGACTGGGAGTGGTACAACGTCAAAGTATTTGAAACCGATGACCCTAACCATATCTGGGTCGAGTGTGATGGCCACGGCAAGATCCTCTTTCCCGGTTATCCGGAAGGCTATTACGAGAACCACTTCCTGCACTCCTTCGAGCTGGAAGACGGCAAAGTAAAACGCAATCGCGAATTCATGAACGTCTTTCAACAACTGCGCGCCCTGGGTATTCCAGTGCCGCAAATCAAACGTGAAGGCATTCCAACTTAATCCTCGTGAGAGTGATCGCATCATGGAAGACTTACTGAAACGGGTTCTAAGTTGTGAAGCGTTCCAGCAGCCTCAATGGAGCGAACCATCACAATTGCATGACGCGCAGGCCTACCTCAGGGACAGCGCCTCATTGATTCGAGTGGAAGACATCCTGGTGCTGCGCGCCACCCTGGCGCGTGTAGCGGCCGGCGAAGCGATGGTCATCCAGTCCGGTGACTGCGCCGAGGACATGGATGAAAGCACTCCCGATCATGTGGCCCGCAAAGCAGCGGTGCTGGACATCCTGGCCGGAGCGTTCCGGCTCGTGACCCAGCAACCGGTGGTACGGGTGGGACGGATTGCCGGGCAGTTTGCCAAGCCCCGTTCCAATAACAACGAACGCATTGGCGATCTCGAGTTGCCGGTGTATCGCGGCGACATGGTCAACGGCCGCGAGGCCGTCTGCGGCCATCGCCAGCACGATGCGCAACGCCTGGTTCGAGGCTATGGCGCCGCACGGGACATCATGCAGCACCTGGGCTGGAAAGCGTCGGCAGGCCAGGAGCAACTCATAGGTTCACCGGCCTGGACCAGCCACGAAATGCTGGTACTCGACTACGAACTGCCACAACTGCGCCAGGACGAACAGGGCCGGGTATTTCTCGGTTCTACCCACTGGCCATGGATCGGCGAGCGTACCCGTCAGTTAACGGGCGCTCACGTGGCGCTGCTCAGCGAAGTGCTCAACCCAGTGGCGTGCAAGGTCGGCCCGGACATTACCCGGGACCAGCTGCTGAGCCTGTGTGAGCGTCTGGACGCCAAGCGCGAACCCGGCCGGCTGACCCTGATTGCCCGCATGGGCGCCCAGAAGGTCGCCGAGCGCCTGCCTCCACTGGTCGAAGCGGTGTGCCAGGCCGGCCACAAGATCATCTGGCTGAGCGACCCGATGCACGGCAACACCATCGTCGCGCCCTGCGGCAACAAGACCCGCATGGTGCAGGCCATCACCGAGGAAATCGCCGCCTTCAAGCATGCCGTGACCTCTGCCGGTGGAGTGGCCGCCGGCCTGCACCTGGAAACCACCCCTGACGATGTCAGCGAGTGCGCTTCCGATGCCGCCGGCCTGCATCAGGTTGCCAGCCGCTACAAAAGCCTGTGCGACCCGCGCCTGAACCCCTGGCAAGCCATTACTGCGGTGATGGCCTGGAAAAACCAGCCCTCCTCAACCCTTGCCTCCTTTTGACTGGAGTTTGTCGTCATGACCGGCATTCCATCGATCGTCCCTTACGCCTTGCCTACTAACCGCGACCTGCCCGTCAACCTCGCACAATGGAGCATCGACCCCGAGCGTGCCGTGCTGTTGGTGCATGACATGCAGCGCTACTTCCTGCGCCCCTTGCCCGACGCCCTGCGTGACGAAGTCGTGAGCAATGCCGCGCGCATTCGCCAGTGGGCTGCCGACAACGGCGTTCCGGTGGCCTACACCGCCCAGCCCGGCAGCATGAGCGAGGAGCAACGCGGGCTGCTCAAGGACTTCTGGGGCCCGGGCATGAAGGCCAGCCCCGCCGACCGCGAGGTGGTCGGCGCCCTGGCGCCCAAGCCCGGCGACTGGCTGCTGACCAAGTGGCGCTACAGTGCGTTCTTCAACTCCGACCTGCTGGAACGCATGCGCGCCAACGAGCGCGATCAGTTGATCCTGTGCGGGGTGTACGCCCATGTCGGGGTACTGATTTCCACCGTGGATGCCTACTCCAACGATATCCAGCCGTTCCTCGTTGCCGACGCGATCGCCGACTTCAGCAAGGAGCACCACTGGATGGCCATCGAATACGCCGCCAGCCGTTGCGCCATGGTCATCACCACCGACGAGGTAGTGCTATGAGCCAGACCGCAGCCCACCTCATGGAACGCATCCTGCAACCGGCTCCTGAGCCGTTTGCCCTGTTGTACCGCCCGGAATCCAGCGGCCCCGGCCTGCTGGACGTGCTGATCGGCGAAATGTCGGAACCGCAGGTCCTGGCCGATATCGACTTGCCTGCCACCTCGATCGGCGCGCCTCGCCTGGATGTACTGGCGCTGATCCCCTACCGGCAGATCGCCGAGCGCGGTTTCGAGGCGGTGGACGATCAGTCGCCGCTGCTGGCGATGAACATCACCGAGCAGCAATCCATCAGCATCGAACGCTTGCTGGGGTTGCTGCCCAACGTGCCGATCCAGTTGAACAGCGAACGCTTCGACCTCAGCGACGCGAGCTACGCCGAGATCGTCAGCCAGGTGATCGCCAACGAAATCGGCTCCGGGGAAGGCGCCAACTTCGTCATCAAGCGCACCTTCCTGGCCGAGATCAGCGAGTACGGCCCGGCCAGTGCGCTGTCGTTCTTTCGCCATCTGCTGGAACGGGAGAAAGGTGCCTACTGGACGTTCATCATCCACACCGGCAGCCGTACCTTCGTGGGTGCGTCCCCCGAGCGCCACATCAGCATCAAGGATGGGCTCGCGGTGATGAACCCCATCAGCGGCACTTACCGCTATCCGCCCGCCGGTCCCAACCTGACGGAAGTCATGGACTTCCTGGCGGATCGCAAGGAGGCCGACGAGCTCTACATGGTGGTGGATGAAGAGCTGAAAATGATGGCGCGCATCTGTGACGACGGCGGCCACGTCCTCGGTCCTTACCTCAAGGAAATGGCGCACCTGGCCCACACCGAGTACTTCATCGAAGGCAAGACCCATCGCGATGTACGGGAAATCCTGCGCGAAACCCTGTTTGCCCCGACCGTCACCGGTAGCCCGCTGGAAAGCGCCTGCCGGGTCATCCAGCGCTATGAGCCGCAAGGCCGCGCGTACTACAGCGGCATGGCTGCGCTGATCGGCAGCGATGGCAAGGGCGGGCGTTCCCTGGACTCGGCGATCCTGATTCGCACCGCCGACATCGATAACAGCGGCGAGGTGCGGATCAGCGTGGGCTCGACCATCGTGCGCCATTCCGACCCGATGACCGAGGCTGCCGAAAGCCGGGCCAAGGCCACCGGCCTGATCAGCGCGCTGAAAAACCAGGCGCCCTCGCGCTTCGGCAATCACCTGCAAGTGCGCGCCGCATTGGCCAGCCGCAATGCCTACGTCTCGGACTTCTGGCTGATGGACAGCCAGCAGCGGGAGCAGCTCCAGGCCGACTTCAGTGGGCGCCAGGTGCTGATCGTCGACGCCGAAGACACCTTCACCTCGATGATCGCCAAGCAACTGCGGGCCCTGGGCCTGGTAGTGACGGTATGCAGCTTCAGCGACGAATACAGCTTTGACGGCTACGACCTGGTCATCATGGGCCCCGGCCCCGGCAACCCGAGCGAAGTCCAACAGCCGAAAATCAACCACCTGCACGTGGCCATCCGCTCCTTGCTCAGCCAGCAGCGGCCGTTCCTTGCGGTGTGCCTGAGCCATCAGGTGCTGAGCTTGTGCCTGGGCCTGGAACTGCAGCGCAAAGCCATTCCCAACCAGGGTGTGCAAAAACAGATCGACCTGTTTGGCAACGCCGAACGGGTGGGTTTCTACAACACCTTCGCCGCCCAGAGTTCGAGTGACCGCCTGGACATCGACGGCATCGGCACCGTCGAAATCAGCCGCGACAGCGAGACCGGCGAGGTGCATGCCCTGCGTGGGCCGTCGTTCGCCTCCATGCAGTTTCATGCCGAGTCGCTGCTGACCCAGGAAGGCCCGCGCATCATCGCCGACCTGCTGCGGCACGCCCTCATCCACACACCTGTCGAGAGCAACGCTTCGGCCGCCGGGAGATAACCATGCACCATTACGTCATCATCGACGCCTTTGCCAGCGCCCCGCTGGAAGGCAATCCGGTCGCGGTGTTCTTTGACGCCGATGACTTGTCGGCCGAGCAAATGCAACGCATCGCCCGGGAGATGAACCTGTCGGAAACCACCTTCGTGCTCAAGCCACGCAACTGTGGCGATGCGCTGATCCGGATCTTCACCCCGGTCAACGAACTGCCCTTCGCCGGGCACCCGTTGCTGGGCACGGCCATTGCCCTGGGGGCGCACACCGACAATCACCGGCTGTTCCTGGAAACCCAGATGGGCACCATCGCCTTTGACCTGGAGCGCCAGAACGGCAACGTCGTCGCCGCCAGCATGGACCAGCCGATACCGACCTGGACGGCCCTGGGGCGCGACGCCGAATTGCTCAAGGCCCTGGGCATCAGCGACTCGACCTTTCCCATCGAGATCTATCACAACGGCCCGCGTCATGTGTTCGTCGGCCT
This sequence comes from Pseudomonas sp. GM17, assembly GCF_000282175.2. Taxonomy (NCBI): domain Bacteria; kingdom Pseudomonadati; phylum Pseudomonadota; class Gammaproteobacteria; order Pseudomonadales; family Pseudomonadaceae; genus Pseudomonas; species Pseudomonas sp. GM17. The sequence continues at coordinate 6,341,196 of NZ_CP124732.1, forward strand.
GCCGAGCATCGCCGCGTTGTCCGCCCTGCACCCCGACCACCGTGCCCTGTCCAGCTTCCACGACATGGCCATCAACTGTTTTGCCGGCGCGGGACGGCGTTGGCGCAGCCGGATGTTCTCACCGGCCTATGGGGTGGTCGAGGATGCGGCCACAGGCTCCGCTGCCGGGCCCTTGGCGATTCATCTGGCGCGTCATGGCCAGATCGAGTTCGGCCAGCAGATCGAGATTCTTCAGGGCGTGGAAATCGGCCGCCCTTCACTGATGTTCGCCAGGACCGAGGGCCGCGCCGATCAACTGACGCGGGTCGAAGTATCAGGCAATGGCGTCACCTTCGGACGGGGGACCATCGTTCTATGAACAGTTCAGTACTAGGCCAGCCGCTGCTGGGTAAAGGCATGTCGGAATCCCTGACCGGCACACTGGATGCGCCGTTTCCCGAGTACCAGACGCTGCCTGCCAATCCCATGAGCGTGCTGCACAACTGGCTCGAACGCGCACGCCGCGTGGGCATCCGCGAACCCCGTGCGCTGGCGCTGGCCACGGCTGACAGCCAGGGCCGGCCTTCGACGCGCATCGTGGTGATCAGTGAGATCAATGACACCGGGGTGCTGTTCAGCACCCATGCCGGAAGCCAGAAAGGCCGCGAACTGACAGAGAACCCCTGGGCCTCGGGTGTGCTGTATTGGCGCGAAACCAGCCAGCAGATCATCCTCAATGGCCAGGCCGTGCGCTTGCCGGATGCCAAGGCTGACGAGGCGTGGCTGAAGCGCCCTTATGCCACGCATCCGATGTCATCGGTGTCTCGCCAGAGTGAAGAACTCAAGGATGTTCAAGCCATGCGCAGCGCCGCCAGGGAACTGGCCGACGTGCAAGGTCCGCTGCCGCGTCCCGAGGGTTATTGCGTGTTTGAGTTGCGGCTTGAGTCGTTGGAGTTCTGGGGTAACGGCCAGGAGCGCCTGCATGAGCGCCTGCGCTATGACCGCAGCGATACGGGCTGGAAGGTGCGGCGTTTGCAACCCTGAATAACGCAGGTATTTGCACGAGACCCGCCTCGTTGACGAGTCAGCCAAGGTGGCATGACTCGCTCAATACAGAGCTGGCGCGGTTCAATGATTAATGACAGGAGTTACTAAATGTGTGGTCTCACAGGATGGGTAGACTATACGCGCAGGCTCGAAGGGGAAGACCCTGCGATTCGCGCCATGACCAATACGCTCGCACTGCGCGGGCCTGATGCCGAAGGCATATGGAAACATCGACATGCTCTGCTGGGGCATCGGCGGCTGGCGGTCATCGACCTGAGCGGTGGTACCCAGCCAATGGTCTATCGCTTTGCGGACGGCCAGGAGGTCTCGCTGGTCTACACAGGGGAGGTCTACAACCACGATGCGTTGCGCGACCAGCTACGACAGGCGGGGCATGAATTTCAGACCCGCAGCGATACCGAGGTCGTGCTGCATGCCTACCTGGAATGGGGCGAGCGTTGCTGCGATCACCTGACAGGCATGTTCGCCTTCGCCCTGTTCGACGGACGCGACGGCCACCTGCTGTTGGTACGCGATCGCCTGGGGATCAAGCCGTTGTTCTATGCCCGGCATCGCGAAGGGCTGCTCTTCGGCTCGGAGATCAAGGCCATCCTGGCTCACCCGGAGTTCACCACGGGGCTGGAGGTGACGGGGTTGGTCGACGTGCTCACGCTGTCGAAGGGAACCGCCCAGACGCCTTTCAGGAACCTGATGGAGCTGCTTCCCGGCCACTTCCTGTCCTGGCGCCCCAATGGGCAGATGAAGATCCAGTGCTACTGGAAGGTACGCCGTCAGGAGCACCAGGACGACCTGCAGACGACTGTGCAACAGACCCGCGAGTTGGTCACCCACGCGCTGGGTTCGCAGTTGTATGCCGACGTTCCCGTGTGCTCGCTGCTGTCCGGCGGGCTCGACTCCACCACCCTCACGGCCATCGCGCAACGTATCGTCAAGGCGAAGACCGGCGGGGATATCAATTCCTTTTCGGTGGACTTCACTGGCCAGTCCGCGCAGTTCAAGAGCGACGACCTGCGCCCCGACCAGGACCAGCCCTTTGCCCTATTGGCCGCGGAGTTCATCGGTAGCCGGCACCAGACCGTCCTCATCGACAACGAGGAACTGATCTCCGACCTGGCGCGCGAGGAAGTGTTCCGCGCCAAGGACGTACCGTTCACCTTCGGCGACATGGATACCTCGTTGAACCTGCTGTTCAGGGAAATTCGCAAGCACTCCACGGTGGCTATCTCCGGGGAGGGTGCCGATGAGGTCTTCGGTGGCTATGGCTGGTTCCGTGATCCTCAGGTCATCGCCTCGGCGTCCTTTCCATGGGCGTCGCGGGTGAAGTTGCCGGCCGCGTTTATCAATGCCGACTTCAACCGCCAATGCGATCTCGCCCAGTACCAACAGGCGAGCTACGACGATGCGCTGCGCCAGGTCGAACACCTGGCGCAAGACAGCCCGCACGAGCGCCGGATGCGCGAGCTTTGCCACATGCACCTGAAACGCTGGATGGTGATGCTGCTGGATCGCAAGGACCGCCTGAGCATGTGCAACAGCCTCGAGGTACGTGTGCCGTTCACCGATCACCAATTGGTCGAGTACATCTATAACGTGCCTTGGTCGATCAAGAGCAAGGATGGCGAGGAGAAGTGGCTGCTCAAGCAGGCCTGTGCCGACTTCGTACCGGAGGCGGTGCTCAAACGCCGCAAGAGCCCCTATCCGACCTCAGCCGACCTGGGCTACGAACGCTTCCTGCGCCAGAGTGCCCGGCAGCTTCTGCAGGACACGGGGAACCCGGTGTTCGGCATCGTATCCCACGCCTATATGTCCGAGGAACTGCGCCAGCCCGAGGGCCACTTCAATACGCAAATTAGCCGGCACAGCCTGGAAACAGCGCTGGCGCTGGATGCCTGGCTACGTTTGCACGGGATCTCGGTCTGATACGAGCCTGAGGCAGCCACAGGCAGGCCCGCCGGCCTGTGGCTGCCATTGCCGGCATGATGTTTCTACCTTGATTCAAGGCGCCCCGCGCCCCGCGCCTTCAATGCCAAAGCCCAAGCCCCCAGAAATCCCAGCAGCGCCACCGGCCACCTCCAGGCCAGTGTCCGGCATCGGGCCTTGCCCGCAAGCACCGGCAATCCCGACACCGTAGCGCCCAGCGAAAGGGTCAGCATGGGCCCGCTCACTGTTGTACATTCCTCCCCACGGACGACACATCATTTACCCAGTGAACGGAGTTCAACGCGTGTTCTCGACCCTCAATCCGCGTCACCGCCGGCTTGCCAGTTTCTCGCTGCTCGCCGTCGCCTTAAGCCTCGCCGCCTGCAACGCTTCCGCCCCTTCCCACACCGCCCTGCCCCCCGCCCCGGAAATCGCTTCGGGTTATCGCACCGACCTGCAAGTGCAACACGCCGACCGGCATATGGCGGCCGCGGCCAACCCGTTGGCGGCCGAAGCCGGGCGCGAAATGTTGCGCAAGGGTGGTTCGGCCATCGATGCGGCGATTGCCATGCAAGCGGTATTGACCCTGGTGGAGCCGCAGTCGTCGGGTATCGGCGGCGGGGCCTTGATCGTGCTCTGGGACGGCAAGGCGGTGCGCACGTACGACGGTCGCGAAACCGCGCCGGCCGGGGCCACCGAGAAGCTGTTCCTGCAAGCTGACGGCAAGCCCATGCCGTTCCCGCAGGCACAGATCGGCGGACGTTCGGTAGGTACGCCCGGCGTGCTGCGCGCCCTGGAACTGGCCCATGAAAAACACGGCCGCCTGCCGTGGGCGCAGCTGTTCGAACCGGCGATTCGCCTGGCGGACCAGGGCTTCCCGATCTCTCCGCGCCTGCACAGCATGATCGTCGCCGATCCGTACCTGGCGAAATCGCCGGACATGGCCGCCTACTTCCTGCAGGCTGATGGCACGCCAAAAGCCGTCGGCACCCTGCTGAAAAACCCGCAGTTGGCCGCCGTGCTCGAACGCATCGCCAAGGAAGGCCCGAACGCCTTGTACCAAGGGCCGGTCGCCCGGGAAATCGTCGCCAAGGTGCAGGGCCACGCCAACCCGGGCAGCCTGTCGCTCAACGACCTGCAAGGCTACCGCGCCAAGGAGCGCGAACCGCTGTGCACCGACTACAAGCGCTGGCAGGTCTGCGGCATGCCGCCGCCTTCGTCGGGCGGTATCGCCCTGGCGCAGATCCTCGGCACCCTGCAGGCGCTGGAAGCCCGCGACCCGCGTTATGCGCTGCCACCGTTGAAGCCGGCCAAGACCCATCTGCCGGCCGGCCTCGAACCGGCGCCTGAAGCAGTGCACCTGATCGCCGAAGCCGAACGCCTGGCCTACGCCGACCGCGCTTTGTACGTGGCGGATTCGGACTTCGCCCCGGTGCCGATCGCCGGCCTGGTCGCCCCGCGATACCTGGCGCAGCGTGCCGCCTTGATCGGCGAGCGCAGCATGGCCAAGGCCGAGCCCGGCAAGCCCCAGGGCATCCAGGTGGCCTACGCCCCGGATCGCTCGCCGATGCGCATCTCCACCTCGCAAGTGGTGGCGGTGGATGACCAGGGCGGCGCGGTGTCCATGACCACCACCGTGGAGGCGGCCTTCGGCTCGCACCTGATGGTCCAGGGCTTCATGCTCAACAACCAGATGACCGACTTCTCCTTTATCCCCGAAGAGAACGGCCAGCCGGTGGCCAACCGCGTGCAGCCGGGCAAGCGCCCACGCTCGTCCATGGCGCCGACCCTGGTCTTCGACCGCGACAGCGGTGAACTGCTGGCCACCGTCGGCTCGCCGGGCGGCTCGCAGATCATCGAGTACGTGGCCAAGTCGGTGATCGGCATGCTCGACTGGAACCTCGACCCGCAAGCCGCCATCAGCCTGCCCAACTTCGGCAGCCGCAACGGCCCGACCGAACTGGAACAAGGCCAGTTCACCCCTGGGTTGAAAGCGGCGCTGAAAGCCAAGGGGCATGAGGTGACCGACATCGACATGACCAGCGGCACCCAGGCGATCGTGCGGGTACGCGATGCCCAGGGTAAAACCTCATGGGCCGGTGGCGCCGATCCACGGCGTGAAGGGGCAGCGTTGGGGGATTGAGGCCAACGCAGGAGAACCCAAGGGGCTTGCCGCGAGGTGGGCCCTTTTTATTTTTCACGCCGCGCAAGCGCGGGCATGGGTGATGAATGCTGTATGCCGATTTTTCCTGCGTTCTGTGTCTGACGCCGTCTTTCGATCGCTCCTAGCATCAGGTTTTTTGGCCGAGGTGCAGGCGATGAACCCGATTCCCGGCGGTATCGATTTTTCCGGCTTAACGGTGAGCCGACTGGTGGCCGACGACCTCGAACTGGTCTGCCGGCACCGCGAGGCGATGTTCCTCGAAGCGGGAGGTGAACCCGCGGCCCTGCAAGTGATGAGCGACCACTTCCGCCCCTGGCTGCGCGAGCGCTTGCCCGATGGCCGCTACTACGGTTTTGCCCTGCTGGACGGCCAGCAACCGGTGGCGGCCATTGGCTTGATGAGCATCGACTGGCCGCCCCACCCGGCCCATCCGACCCAGGACCAGCGCGGTTATGTGCTCAACCTGTACGTCGAACCCGCGTACCGGCGCCGAGGGCTGGCCTCGGCGCTGATGAAGCTGGCGGAAGCCGAATTCATCCAGCGCGGGCTGAGCTTCGCTGTGCTGCATGCGACCGAGGTGGGCAAGCCGGTGTATGCCGGATTGGGCTGGGCGGCCACCGCGGAAATGGCCAAGGTGCTGAACACAGGCCTGTAGCCGCTGCCGAGCCCGCGAGGCTGCGAACGACCCCGCCGGGGGCGCAGGGATCTTGCGACCGCTGGAGGACCTTCGGTCCTATCGCAGCCTTCGGCAGCGGCTACAGGGGCCAATGGGCTTTCGACTGGTGCGTTACGCCTTTTGGGTAGCCGCTGCCGAAGGCTGCGATCGACCGGAACGGGCGCAGCGATCTTACTGGCGCCGAAGGCCCTTCGGGCCTTATCGCAGCCTTCGGCAGCGGCTACAGAATCCTTTAGGGCATTCAAGAAATGCGCACATCCCACAGTCACAGAATGTCGCAGTAACAGCGTTGCGACTCCATCTCTTCCACCCTATGGTTCGACCATCGCTGCAAAACCAGCGAACAGGCTTGGCGGCCTGATAGAATCGAGGCGCACAAGCGCCCCCACCTTTGCAGGCGCTTTTTTTTGCGCCCGCATACCTGCGTTATGACGGGTTGCGTGGGAGAACCTTCGGGTTCGCCGGTTGCCTTGATTCCCGGTCCGCCAATCCCGCGTAACCCGTCACCCTGATCTGTTTGGCGGCAGACGGTGATGATTCTTCGAATCAAGGAGGTTCACCATGAAACACACCCTCAATCCGTCCCCTTCCTCCCTGCACACCCTCGGCGAAATAACCTTTGCCAATTGTGGCGAAGGCCAACGTCCGCTGCTGCGGGTCAACGCCGACGTGCCCCTGGCCGATGCCTTGGAACACGCCTCGTTGCTGCTACATCTGGCAAAACAGTTGACCCTGGACGCGGCCATGGAACCGCAGGCGGACCGCTATGCTTGGGCGGCACATTACCTGGGTGAGATGGGTAAAGCGGTGATGGATGATGTGCACACCGCGATGACAGCAGGCGCTGATCGACACTGAGCCACACCTGCGGGACGGGTAGCCTCAATGGCTGTCCGTCCATCGCCTTCCTCTCTCACTCCCTTGCTTAAGTCCCAGGGCGGGACTAGGATTTCGAGCCATGAGGATTATCGCCGTCAGTCATTTGAAGACGTTCTGGGAACAGCACCCGGATGTCGAACAACCGCTTCTGGCCTGGATCGATGAAGCGCGCAATGCCAACTGGTCCAGCCCGGCGCAGATCAAGGACCAGTTTTGCAGCGCCAGCATTCTTAAAAGCCGTCGCGTGGTGTTCAACATCAAAGGTAATGACTACCGCTTGGTAGTGGCCGTGGCTTACCGCTTTGGCGCCCTCTACATCAAGTTCGTTGGCACTCACCAGCAGTACGATGCCATCGACGCCGACCGCGTTGAAATGGAGTAACGAGCATGCAGATTCGCCCCATCCACACCGACCAGGATTACCGCGCGGCGCTCAAGCAAGTGTCGGTGCTGTTCGATAACGAGCCCGAACCCGGCACCGCAGAAGGCGACTACTTCGACGTGATGATCACCCTGATCGAAGCCTATGAAGCCAAGCACTTCCCGGTCGACCTGCCCAACCCGATCGACGCCATCAAGTTCCGCATGGAGCAATCGGGCCTGTCGGCCGCCGACCTGGCTCCCGCCATCGGCCGAACCAACCGGGTCTACGAAGTACTCAACGGCAAACGCGCCCTGACCCTGCCAATGATCTGGAAACTGCACCAACTGTTCGGCATCCCCGCCGAGAGCCTGATCAAGCCGGTGAAACCGGTCTGAGCCGCTCCATCCGCTGCATACATCCACCATCACCGCCCTATGCCCTATGCCCTCGTTGTCCACGATGGCATTTTCATGTGAACTCCATCGCTGTGGGCCCCGAACCCATGACAGGTCCGAACATCCCCCCGTGATAACCAGAAAAAAGAGAAGACGGCCTTGAGCTTGCCCTTGGGTAAACCCCTAAAGTGCCGCTCGACCCTCACCACAAAAAAGGACGTTTGCATGCTCACCATCGGTCAAATGGCCCGCTGCCATGGCCTCACCACCAAGACCTTGCGCCACTACGACAGCATCGGTCTGTTCACCCCGGCGCTGACCGGGCAGGACAACGGTTATCGCTACTACAAGCCGGAGCAGATCGGCGTCCTCGGGCGCATTGTCTGGTTGCGGCAGCTGGGCATGGGGCTGGAGGAGATTCGTGGGCTGGCGGACAGCGGCGCGCTGCACAGTGTGTTGAGTCTGCGCCAGGCGTTGCAGGCCCATGCCGGTGAGCTGGAAACCCAGATCGCCCGCAGCCAGAACGTGCTCGGCCAGTTGCAGCGTTATCTGGCGCAGCCCGAGCGCAGCCTACCGGCGCCGCAGACGCCGGTGCGGGTGACGCTGGCGGCGCAGCGCATCATCGGCATGGCCTGGCAGCAGGATGACCAGGGCTCGATTGCCGAGCTGTGGCAGCGCTTCGAGCCACGGGAGCAGGAGATCCAGCGCCTGGCCGAACCGGTCGGCACTTATGGTATCTGCCAGCCCTTGGGCGACGGCCAATGGCGCTACGTCGCCGGGCTGCCGGTCAGCGCCGAGGCGCCCTTGGTGGACGGCATGGTGGAACTGGAAATCCCCGCCCGCCAGTACGCCCGGGTCGAGCATCGGGGCACGGTGCAGACCCTGCCGGAGACCTTCCGCGCCGCCTACAGCGAATGGCTGCCGGCCGCCGGGATGCGGGCCGATGAAGGGGTGGAGTTCGAGTACACCGGGGAGCGCTTTTTCGGGCCGATGCACCCGGACAGCGTGGTCGAACTCTATATCCCGCTGAAAAACTGATGCCGCGATCGGACGAGCTGCCGACCAGTTGACAGGCCTCTGTCAGCAAAAGGACTCATGATCCCGCTATGCTCTGTAGCAGTCCAAGGCAACAGAGCGAAGGTCCGATGAGTTTCCAGGCGCCAGTGTTGAAGCAGATACCGGGCATCCGTCACGAGTTTTCGCGTATCGGGGCAACAAAGCCCGCCAACCTGTTCTTCTGCTCCCAGGCCCACACCGGCGAGGTGGTGGAGGCCAGCACCACCCTGCCAAGCGGCATCATCCGCGGCGACGCGGTGTTCACCCGCACCGGTCGCCCCATTGCGGTGATCACCGCCGACTGCCTGCCGCTGCTGATCAGCAGCGAGGACGCCTCGTGGGTCGCCGCGGTCCATGCCGGCTGGAAAGGCTTGCACGGCGGCATCATCGACAATGTGCTGCAGCACTTCGCCGCCAAGGGCATCGCCGCCCATCAGTTGCGCGTGGCGTTCGGCCCGTCGATCAAGCCTTGCTGCTACGAAGTCAGCCCGGATTTCATTAACACCCTGTCGGCCACCCAAGGCCACCTGTGGTCGCCGGAGCAGACACCCTGGAGCCAGGAGCGCCCCGCGCCACTGCTGCCCCCGGAGATTGCCCCGCCAGCGCCGACCCGGCCGGACTCGCTGTGGTTCGACCTGAGCCTCTATGCCCTGAACCTGTTGCGCGCGGCAGGCATCGATGAGGAACAGATCGAACACTGCGAGCACTGCACCTACTGTTCCAGCGCGACCCTGGCCAGCTATCGCCGCCGCGGCCACCGGGGCGAGGAGAAGTCCTTCCAGTATTCCTGGATCGGGCGGGCCTGAAACCGCATCTTCAGATTTATCGCGATAGGTCCTTGGCACCGCACCGGGTTAATCTTGCGCGCCCTGTAGACCCACAAAGGAATGATCGTGTCTGACAAGCTCTATGCCCCGCCTCAAGCCCAGCTGGCCACTGCCAGCGACGTGCAGCGCCCTTTCTACGTAGTGTCCAAGACCAAGTTCATGACCCTGTTCATGCTGACCTTCGGCCTCTACCTGCTGTACTGGGCCTACAAGAACTGGCAGCAGTTCAAGCAGGCCAGCGGACAACCCATGTGGCCCATTGCCCGGGCCATGCTCATGCTGTTCTACACCCACGCGCTGTACCGCGAAGCCAATACCCTGATCAAGAAAAACGGCCGTCGCCATGACTGGCTACCGTGGGACCTGGCTTCGCAGTTCGTGGTGATACTGCTGATCAGCCACGGCCTTGATGGCATGTCCAAAAGGCATCCCGACAATCTGTGGCTGGATATCGCCAGCCTGGTGCTGTTGCCGATCCAGGCGCTGGTGACCTTCAAGGGCCAGCGCGGCCTCAACGCCGCCGCCGGTGACCCGCTGGGCGAAAGCAACGCGCGGTTCACCCCGATCAACTATGTGTTCATGGCTCTCGGGGCAACGCTGTGGTGCACGATGCTGTACTACATGGCCACGACTGTGAACTGAGCCCGGGCCTCAAACGCTCACATACACCCACGCCTCGATCCCGGACTGCAGCACCACACTCACGCGCTTGTAGTCCGCCACCTCGTAGCTGTCCGCCGCGGCCAGCTCCTGGGCAGTAATGCGAAATACCGTGCCCGGGATCGGCGCGCTGGCCGCGCTGCCCGGGCGCAGGATCGGGTGATGGGTCTTGCCGCTGGTGGCCAGCACCTGGGGGTCGGTGATCTGCACCCAGGCCTGTTCATACCCCGGCAGCGCGTCCGTGCTGCCCTCCAGCTCGCGACCGAAGTTGGCCAGTTGCACGGCCTTGTCCTGCAAGGTGCCGTAGGAAAACAGGTAATGCGACGCTTCAGTGGCAACGCTCATTGTTCACTCCAAAATTCAGCGGCTGATTTTCAATGCCTGGCGCGCCGCATGGCGCTCCAGCGCCAACTCGATCAGGCGGCTGACCAGTTCGCTATAGGTCATGCCCGCGGCCTGCCACAGCTTCGGATACATGCTGATGCGGGTGAAACCGGGCAGCGAATTGATCTCGTTGATCAGCACTTCGCCGCCCTGGGTCAGGAACACATCGACCCGCGCCAGCCCCGAACAGCCCAGCACCTGGAACGCCTCGACCGCCAGGGTGCGAATGCGCTCGCTGACCTCTTCGTTGAGGTCCGCCGGCACCACCACCTGGGCCGCCTGGTCGTCGATGTATTTGCTGTCGTAGGAATAAAAACCGCTGCCGACCACGATTTCCCCACAACCGCTGGCGATCGGCTGATCGTTGCCCAGCACCGCGCATTCGATCTCGCGACCACTGACCGCCGACTCCACCAAGACCTTTTCATCGAAGCCCAGTGCCAGCTCGATCGCCGCGTGGTATTCCGCCGCGCTGGTGACCTTGCTCACGCCCACGGACGAGCCCTGGTTCGCCGGCTTGACGAACATCGGCAGGCCCAGTTTGCTTTGCGCCAGGGCAAAGTCGGTGCGCGCCGCGGTGGCCCGGTTCAGGGTGATAAAAGGCGTCACCGCCAAGCCGGCATCGCGCAGCAGGCGCTTGCTGATGTCCTTGTCCATGCACACCGCCGAACCCAGCACATCGGAACCCACGAACGGCAGGTCGGCCATGCGCAGCAGGCCCTGCAGGCAGCCGTCTTCGCCGAGGGTGCCGTGGACGATGGGGAAAATCACATCGACATGGCCCAGCAGTTCCTGGCTGGAGGTTTCCAGCAGTTGCTGGCTGGCCTTGCCCGGCACCACCGCCAGTTCGCGGTTGGACCGGTTGAGGGCGATCAGCGCCGGGTTTTCCTGGTTGATCAGGAAGTTCGAGGTGTCGTTAAGGTGCCAGTGACCGTTCTTGTCGATGCCGATCAGCACCGGTTCGAAACGTTCGCGATCCAGCGCGTCGACGATGTTGCGCGCCGATTGCAGCGACACTTCGTGTTCGGCCGAACGGCCACCAAAAATAATCCCGACCCGCAGCTTGCTCATGGTTTGTTCCTGTTAAAAAAGTGGTTCAGCGCTTGTATCGGACCGCTCAAGCCGGCTGATGTCGCAGGTGAATCAGCGCCACCCGCTCATTTTGTTTGTTCCGGCGCTCTTCGATGGCGAACGGTACGAAACCGAGCTTGGGATACAGCAGCAGGCCCGCCACGTTGTCATTGAAGCAGGACAGGGTCACCTGCGCGGCCTGGTGCTTGTCCCGGGCGATGCGCAGCATCTCGCCGATCAGTTGCCCGGCGACGCCAGCGCCGCGGGCCTCGGGATCGACGATGACATTGCCGATGGTGCAGGTGCCGTGGGTGCCCCATTGATAGAAGTTGGCGAAACCCAGCACCTGGCCGTCCCGCTCGATCACTGTCGAATCAGAGCGCTGGGCAATGGAGTCGCGCAGTTGCTCGTGGGTCAGCGGCCAGGTGGCCGCCGGAAAAAAGAAAAACAACTCGCCGGGATCCCGGGCAAAACCGCAGATCCGTGGAATATCCCGATCCTGCACGGGGCGAAAAACAAAGCTCATGTCCTGTCTCCTGACCCTGAAAATCCATGGAATGCGCCCAGCCCCGGCTTCAGCGATTGGCCACCAGATGGGCGCCGAACAGCAGGTAGCAACTGCCGGCAAAGCGGTCCAGCCATCTGCGTGAACGACTATAGACGGCAGCCATGAGGGGGGACGCTGACGCTACTCCACCTCGGGCTCATGGATCAACAGGTCGCCCGGCTGACACTCCAGGTATTGGCAGATCGCGTCCAGGGTCGCGAGCCGCAGGCCCTTGACCTTGCGTCGGGCCCGTATCCCGCCCGGCAGAACGACAATGGACATAGCACTCCCGTCCTACCCCCGGGGCTATGCTGAAAGTAATGGAGGCCATTGGAGAACGCTCATGAACGGTTTCCTGGTGATTTTCTTCACCCAGCAAAACCGCCGCTACCACGGCAAAATGCTGGGGGACTGGCTCGTCGACCTGGCCAATGAACTGGGCCTGCGCGGCGCGACCATGAGCACCGCCATCGAAGGCTTCGGCCACACCGGCCGGCTGCACTCCGCCCACTTTTTCGAACTGGCCGACCAGCCCATCGAGGTCCGCCTGGCACTCACCGAAGAGGAGTCGGCCCGGCTGTTCGAACGCCTGGAGGACGAGGACATTGCGCTGTTCTACATCAAGACGCCGATCGAGTTCGGCACCCTCGGCAAAGAGGCCAAGGAAGCCGACGCGGGCAGATGACGCGCTGAAGACAGGTGCGCCTTCCTGGGTTACCGTACTGGCCTGACGTTGTGTCGAGGACAGTTTCATGGGCAAGCCCGCCCCCCGCAAAGACTGGGTCCACCGCGCGCCTCCCGCCCGGGGGCTGGAGCGTATCGAGGCGTTTTTCGCCGGGCATGGCTACGACCTGCATCGTCACGACACCTACGCCATCGGCCGCACGCTGTCCGGCGTGCAGAGCTTCCAGTACCGCGGCGGCTGGCGCCATAACCTGCCGGGCGGGACCATGGTGCTGCATCCGGATGAAGTGCATGACGGCGAAGCCGGCACCCAGGACGGTTTCCATTACCGCATGTTGTATATCGAGCCGGCGCTGATCCAGCAGATCCTCGGCGGCCAGCCGCTGCCCTTCATCAAGAACGGCCTGTCCACCGACCCACGCTTGTTCGCCGCCACCGACACCTTGCTGCGCAGCATGGACGGCCCGCTGGATCCGCTGGAACAGGAAGACGCGCTGTTCGATCTGGCCCATGCGCTGAATGCCGTGTCCGGCGTTTCCCGGCCGGCGCAGCGCTTCGACTATCAGGCCGCGGAGCGGGCGCGGGAATACATGCACAGCGCCCTGGACCAGAGCATCACCCTCGACGAACTGGCCACCCACAGCGGTCGCGACCGCTGGAGCCTGTCGCGGGACTTCCGCCTGCTGTTCGGCACCAGCCCTTACCGCTATCTGACCATGCGCCGCCTGGACCTGGTCCGGGCACTGTTGCTGCAAGGCCAGTCGCTGGTCAGCGCGGCGCTGCTGGCCGGCTTTACCGACCAGAGCCACATGACCCGGCAATTCAGCAAGACCTACGGCCTGCCGCCGGCGCGCTGGCTGAAAATGCACGGCCGCTGAACGCCGCCCGACACGCACAATCGTACAAGAACCGCAGCACCGCGCTGATTACCGTAGAGGCCCGATCCCCTCTTTACGGAGCCGCAGCATGAACCCAGCCAGCACCACGCCCATCACTTACCAGAGCCTGAATTTCGCCTACAAACTCAGCCTGTTCGACGACCACTGGCAAGCCCGCGTCATCGCCGAAATGAACGACTACCAGTTCAAACTGGTGAAGCTGCAAGGGGACTTCATCTGGCACGACCACCCGCACACCGACGAGACCTTTATCGTCCTCGAAGGCCAACTGCGCATCGACTTCGCCGACGGCCAGGTGACCATCAACCAGGGCGAGATGTTTGTCGTGCCCAAGGGCATGAAGCACAAGCCGTACGCCGAACAGGAGGTCAAGTTGCTGCTGATCGAACCCAAGGGCGTGCGCAACACCGGTGAAGAAGGCGGCGAACGCACGGCCGCCAATGATGTGTGGATCTGAGTTCGCAACAGACTCACGTTGCCCTGTAGCCGCTGCCGAACCCGCGAGGCTGCGTTCGAGGACGCAGTCCTCGCCATACCTGCGCATGTGGTTTACCTGGATGAATGCGGCGCCTGGTTTTGCGACCGCTTCGCGGTCGATGGCAGCCTCGCGGGCTCGGCAGCGGCTACAGGGTTGGGGTTCAAAGGGGGGGACTCACCCCTCGGCGCACTGCGCCAGCAGCCAGTCGCGAAACAGCAGCGCGCTGGCCGACAAGCGCCGCTGGCGCACATGCACCAGGTAATCGGCCTGGCCGGTGTGGAAGGCCAGGTCGCTGACGCGCTGCAACTCGCCCTTGTCGATCAGCTCGCGAGCCATGAAGTCCCAGCCCAGCCCGACCCCCATGCCCTGGATCACCGCGTTGAACAGCAAGGTCAACTGGTTGAACACCAGGGCATTGGCCGGCGGGTTGTAGTCCAGGCCGAAGTGGCGGAACCAGTCGCTCCAGTCAATGCAGTTCCACTCCGAGGCATCGAGCTGGATCAGCGTCAGCCCGGGCAATTGCGCCAGACCAATACCGGGCTCGAAGCGCAGCTGCCGGCTGGCGATCGGGTAGACGATCTCGGCGAACAGCGGCGCTGCACTCAACGACGACCACTGCCCCGCGCCATAGAGAATGCCGAAGTCATGCTCGGCCACGCTGGACTCGTCCATGCCGTTGTTGGCATGGATGCTCACGGTGATGTTCGGGTGTTCCTTGTTGAACGCCAGCAAGCGCGGAAACAACCAGTACTGGGCCACCGCATGGGTGCATTGCACGGTGACGGTGTTGCCGTCGCGCCCGGCGCGCAGGCGGGTGACGCTGCGCAACAGCGACTCCAGCTGGGTGCTGACCTCGGCGAACAGGCTGGCGCCGCTGGTGGTCAGCTTCACCCCTCGGGCCTGACGCTCGAACAGCTCGGTTTTCAGCGACAGCTCCAGGGCGCGGATCTGCTTGCTCACCGCGCTCTGGGTCAGGCACAACTCAGTGGCGGCGCGGGTAAAGCTGGCGTTGCGTGCCACTGCCTCGAAGGTCACCAGGGTTTCCAGTGGCGGCAGGTTTCTCGCAAAACGGCTCATAAGACATTCCACAGTGGAATAGGTGGGTGCCTATATATCCTTTGTCCGACCAGCCGGCAATCGTTAGCCTGCGGGTTCTTATTGATGAATTCCGGAGTCGTCGGTGAAACGCGGAATAGCTTGTGCCGTCATGGCAGGTGCGGTGTGGGGTCTGGTGGTGCTGATCCCCAGCCTGCTGCCGGAGTTCAGCCCGTTGCTGATCAGTTGTGCGCGCTTCGTGCTCTATGGTGCATTCTCCCTGCTCCTGGCTCTGCCCAAGGCCCGCAGCCTGTGGCGACGCCTGAGCTGGGCCGACGGCCTGCTCCTGCTCAAGCTGGCGCTGACCGGCAACCTGATCTATTTCATGCTCCTGGCCAGCGCCATCCAGCAGGCCGGCGTGGCCACCACTGCGCTGATCATCGGTGTGCTGCCGGTGACCATCACCCTGGCCGGGCGTGGCGATCAGGACGCCCTGCCGCTGGCCCGCCTGCGCTGGCCGCTGCTGCTGATCGGCGTCGGTATCGCCTGTATCAACCTGCACACATTGCTGCTCGACGGCGCTGGCGGGCAGGTCCCGAGTCAGCGGCTACTGGGCATCGTCTGCGCCTTTGGCGCGCTGGTGTGCTGGACCTGGTTCGCCACCGACAATGCCCGCTACCTGAAGACCAGCCGCTTCGACAGCGGCGAATGGTCGAGCCTGTGGGGCATCGTCACCGGCGTCTTGGGCGCGCTGATCTGGCTCGGGGCCGACGCCTTGCAGTTGCCAGCGATGCAGATCGAAGTCAGCGAACAACGCTGGCAACAGTTCTGGCTCGCCAGCCTGGCCTGCGCGGTACTCGGTTCGTGGTTCGGCAACCGCATGTGGAATGCCTCGTCACGCCGCCTGCCACTGACCCTGAGCGGTCAATTGATCGTGTTCGAGACGGTGTTTTCCCTGCTCTACGGCTTCCTCTACCTGCAACGCCTGCCCGGTCTGCTGGAAAGCGTCGCCAGCGGCTTGCTGCTGCTCGGGGTGATCTGGGCGGTGCGCCGCCATCTGCCACAAAGCGTCCACTGAGTTCAACCGCGCTCGGGTGCCGCCGTCAAGCCTTGGGCCGGCGGCACCCGCAAACGCAGGGCCAACAGCGCCCCCAGCAAGGCAAGCAAGGCGCTGGCGCCCACCGCCTGCTCGATGCCGGCCGCCTGTGAGCCACCCAGCCCGGCGTTGGCCAGGGACACCAGCAGCGCCAGCCCCAGCGCCCCGCCGATCTGCTGGCTGGTGGAAGCAATGCCCGCCGCCACGCCCTGTTCGCCCGGCGCGATACCCTGCCCGGCCGAAACCCACATGGCGGTCCAGGTCATGCCCTGGCCGATGCTCAGCACCACGATGCCCGGCATCAGGCTCCAGAACCCCGCCCCGTCGGGCAGCGCCACATACACCCCGCCAATGCCCAGTGCGCCCAGGAGCAAGCCGCTGACCAGGGTCGCCCGCAGCCCGAAGCGCAGCAACGAACGTTCGGCCAGCCAAATGCCCACGGTGCACAGCAGCGTCGCCGGCAAAAACGCCACGCCGCTTTGCAGCACGCTGTAGCCATAGACCTGCTGGAAATACAGGGCGAGGAAGTAGTACTGCACGCCGAAGCTGCTCATGAACAAGGCCGTGAGAAACATCGCCAGGCGCAGCTCGCGATGGGCCAGCAGGCGCAGCGGCATCAGCGGGTCGTGGCCACGCTGCTCGATCCACACGAACACCCCGAGCAGCAACAGCGCCAGCGCCCCGCAGCCCAGGGTCGCCGGTGCGCACCAGCCCCATTCCGGGCCCTGGACGATGGCGAACACCAACAACGTGCCGCCCACCGTCACGGTCAAGGCGCCGCTGAGGTCGAAACGCCGGCCACGCTCGCGCTGGCCATCGGCCGGAATCCAGCGCCGGGCCAGCAAGGCACAGGCGCCAGCCAGCGGAACGTTGACCAGAAACACCGCCTCCCAGCCCCACCATTGGGTCAGCACGCCACCGAGCAACGCGCCCAGGGCCAGGCCCGCCGCCGAGGCCGCGCTCCACACTGCGAACGCCCGGTTGCGCGCCGCCCCTTCGGGGTAATGGCTGTTGATCAGCGCCAGCGTCGCCGGGAACAGCATGGCCCCGCCGACACCCTGCACCGCCCGCGCCAGCACCAGCAGCAGTGCGCTGCCGCCCAGGCCGCCGGCCAGCGAAGCCAGGGCATACAGGCTTTGCCCGACGATATAGAAACGCCGCTTGCCCAGCAGGTCGGCCGCCCGACCGCCCAGCAGCAGGAAGCCGCCGAAGGCCACGCTGTAGGCACTGACCACCCATTGCAGCTGTTGCGCGGAAAACCCCAGGTGGCTGCCGATCTCCGGCAAGGCGACGAAGACGATGGTCGCGTCCAGGGCGATAATCAGCTGCGCACTGGCCAGCAGGAGCAGCATCCAGCCTGACGGCCTGGCTGAAGAGGTGGCGGGCATCACGTCGAGTCCTTGTGTGGAAAATAAAGGGGGATGAATCAAGGACCCTCAGTTTCTTTGATGCCGATTAGATGATAAATACCGTCCTTGCTCTTTCAGTGATGACTTTAATCATGGATCTGAACGCCGTTCGTTTGCTGGTCCGGGTCGCCGAGACCCGCAGCTTTACCCGCGCCGCCGGCGATCTGCGGCTGACCCAGTCCGGCCTGTCACGGGCCATTTCGCGCCTGGAGCAGCAACTGGGCGTACGCCTGCTGCAACGCAACACCCGCAGCGTCAGCCTGACCCCGGACGGCCAGCTGCTGGTGGAGCGCGCCGCGCCGCTGCTGGCCGAACTGGCGCAGACCGAAAGCCTGCTGCTGGACCGCCGCGACTCGCCCACCGGGCTGCTGAAAATCAGCACGCCGTCGCTGTTCGGACGCAAGGTGGTGATGCCGTTGATCGGTCGCCTGACCGAGCAATACCCGGACCTGAGCATCGAGGCGGTGATGACCGATCGCCTGGTGGACATCGTCGACGAAGGCTTCGACGCCATCCTGCGCACCGGCGAGATCCAGGACCAGCGCCTGATCGCCCGGCCGCTGGCGCCGCTGCGTTGGGTCACGGTGGCATCCCCGGCCTACCTGGCGCGCCATGGCACGCCGCAGACGGTGGAAGAGCTGCAACAGCACAACTGCCTGACCGTGCGCAATTTGCGCAGCGGGCGCCTGGTGGACTGGCAGTTCATGCGCGACGGCAAGGTGCGCGATGTCAGCGTGCCCAGCCGGCTGATCTTCGATATCGGCGACGCGCTGGTGGACGGTGTGCTGGGGGGCTTCGGCATCGCCCAGTTGATGAACTTCGCCGTCGAGGACGCCCTCGCCGACGGCCGCCTGGTGCCGATCCTGCAGACCTTCTCCGGACGCAGCCGGGCGCTGTCGCTGGTCTACCCGCCGTCGCGCCAGTACTCGCCGAAACTCAAGGTCTTCGCCGACGCCCTGAACACCGTCAGCTGGTGACCGTAGCCGCTGCCGAGCCCGCGAGGCTGCGATCGGCAGCGCAGCGGCCGTAAAACGGGCAAAACCGTATGCGCAGGATTGGCGAGGACTGCGTCCTCGTGCGCAGCCTCGCGGGCTCGGCAGCGGCTACAGGAGAGTTCAGCGGTATATTGCCGCTCACACCGCCAGGGTCTTGCCGTCCAGCGAGTCGCCAATCGTCAGGAAATGCCCGCCCGCCACATGGTGCAGGGTGCGCAAGGCATCGTGCCCGGTGAAATGCCAGCGGCCGTCGCTGAACACTCGCTCATCGGCCTGGGCGGCGATGACCTCGCCGAGGAACAGGTCGTAGCGTTCATGGTTGTGCGGCTCCGGCAGCAACCGGCATTCGAGCCAGGCCACGCAACCCTCGAGCAGCGGCGCGTCGATCAGCTCGCCGGCGAAGGTCGGCAGGCCATAGCGCTCGAACTTGTCGCGGCCCTGGTCGCGGTTCAGCTCCTGGCCGGAAGTGGAACCCACGGTCTGCGCGATATCGACCTGGACGGCGCACGGCACGTTGAGCACGAAAGTGCCGGAGGCTTCCAGCAGTTGCCGGGTCCAGGTGGATTTGTCGAGCACCACGGCGACTTTCGGCGGCTCGAAATCCAGCGGCATGGCCCAGGCCGCGGCCATGATGTTGCGCTGGCCGCCATGGGTGGCGCTGACCAGCACGGTCGGCCCGTGGTTGAGCAGACGGTAGGCCTTGGCCAGCGGAACCGGACGACGATGGGATGGGCTCATGGGTAAGGCTCCAGGAGAAAAACGTCGATTGTAGCGACATCCCGGTTCGGCACAGCAGTCGGGATTGGGCCATTTCCCTGGATAATCCATCCAGATTGACCGGGCTTATTCCTGACTCGCGGCTGCTTAGACTGGGCCTTCACCTCACAGGCTGAAGGAGTTTTTCCATGGCAGACCATTCTTTGAAAAACAAAGTGGCGTTGATCGCCGGTGGCGCGAAGAACCTGGGCGGCCTGATCGCCCGGGATCTGGCCGCCCATGGCGCGAAGGCCATCGCCGTGCATTACAACAGCACCACCAGCAAGGCCGACGCCGACCGGACCGTGGCCGCGATCAAGAACCTGGGCGTCGATGCCCACGCCTGGCAGGCCGACCTGACCACCGCCGCGGCCGTGGAGCAACTCTTCAGCGACGCCAAGGCGCGTTTCGGCAAGATCGACATCGCCATCAACACCGTGGGCAAGGTCCTGAAAAAACCCATAGTCGAGATCAGCGAAGCCGAGTACGACGATATGTTCGCGGTCAACTCCAAGAGCGCGTTCTTCTTTATCAAGGAAGCCGGCAAGCACCTGGAGGACCACGGCAAGCTGGTGTCGCTGGTGACCTCGCTGCTCGGCGCCTACACGCCCTTCTATGCCGCCTACAGCGGGGCCAAGGCTCCGGTGGAACACTTTACCCGCGCCGCCTCCAAGGAGTTCGGTGCCCGCGGTATCTCGGTGACCGCCGTGGGCCCTGGGCCGATGGACACGCCATTTTTCTACCCGGCCGAGGGCGCGGACGCCGTGGCTTACCACAAGACCGCCGCGGCGCTGTCCGGCTTCAGCAAGACCGGCCTGACCGACATCGAGGACGTGGTGCCCTTCATCCGTCATCTGGTCACCGACGGCTGGTGGATCACCGGCCAGACCCTGCTGATCAACGGCGGCCACGCCACCAAGTGAGGCCCGGCCTTCTGATCGACGGTTGTCATCGACCCGAGTAATCCGCCAAGGGGCGAGGTAGATTGGCGTTTGCGAAAGGCTTGCGTAGGAGCGAGGCTTGCCCGCGATCAGGGGCTGTCTGACACAACGCTATCGCGGGCAAGCCTCGCTCCTACAGAAAATACGCACCACACGCCTCGGAACAACGCCCCATTCATGGATAAGCTCGAGCAGTACCGTGTATTCATCCAGGTGGCTGACATGGGCAGTTTCATCAAGGCCGCGCACGCCCTTGAACTGCCCCGGGCTACCGTCTCGGCAGCGGTACAGCAACTGGAAACCGCCCTCGCCACGCGCCTGTTGCACCGCACCACGCGCCAGGTTCAGCTGACCGCCGACGGCGCGGTCCTGCTGGAGCGCGCGCGTCTGTTGCTGAGCGATGCGGTGGAACTCGAGCAGCTGTTTCACACCCGTCACCTGGACGTCTGTGGCCGGCTCAATGTCGACGTGCCCAGCCGGATTGCCCGGCGCTTCATCGCCCCCGCCCTGCCCGAGCTTTTCGCCCGCTACCCCAGCCTGAAGCTGGCGCTGGGCTCCACCGACCGTTCCATCGACCTGGTGCAGGAAGGCGTGGATTGCGCGATCCGCGTCGGCACCCTGCGCGACAGCAGCCTGATTGTCCGGCGCCTGGGCCACCTGGCCCTGATCAATTGCGCCAGCCCCGCCTACCTGGCCCGGCACGGCCAGCCACAAACGCCGGGCGACCTGGCCGACGGTCACTGGATGGTCGGCTACGGCTCCCCCAGCACGGGCCGCGAACAGCCCTGGGAATACCAGGCCGAAGGTCACGAGCTGGAACTGAATTTGCCCAGCCGGGTGATCGTCAACAACGCCGAAAACTACATCGCCTGCTGCAGAGCCGGGCTGGGCCTGATCCAGATCCCGCGCTTCGACGTGCAGTACCTGCTCGACCGGGGCGAACTGGTGGAAGTCCTGCCCGGTTTTCGCCCCGCGTCCATGGCGATTTCCGCGCTCTATCCCAATCGCAACCATCGCTCGCGCCGGCTGAACGCCTTTATCGAATGGTTCGAAACCCTGATCGCGCCCCATCTCGAAAACGACCGGCAGGACTGACAGCGGCCCCACCCAGGCTGCTGGCTGCAGCCAGCCAGCCCATCAGCCGGACAACTGATGGGCGAACTGGCCGACGGCGCTTACCACCTTCTGCGCGCCGTCCTGGATCTCGACGATCACCGTGCCGGCTTCGGCGGCCAGGCCCAGGCCCTGCTCGGCCTGGGCCTTGCCGTCAGCCATCAGCACCACCGCGTCGCGGGCCATGTCCTGGTTGCGCCGGACCACGCCGACGATCTCGTCGGTGGCCTTGCTGGTGCGCGAGGCCAGTTGCCGGACCTCGTCCGCCACCACCGCGAAGCCGCGCCCCTGATCACCCGCGCGAGCCGCTTCGATGGCCGCGTTGAGCGCCAGCAGGTTGGTCTGTTCAGCAATGTCGCTGATGGTCTTGACGATGCTGCCGATCACCCGCGACTGCTCGTTCAGCGCCTCGATGCTGTCGCTGGCCTGCTGCATGTGGGTCGCCAGGTCGCGCATCACCTGCACCGCTTCGGTCACCACCGAAGAGCCGCGCTGGGCGCTGCTGTCGGTCTGCTGCGAGATGGTGTAGGCGATCTCCGCGGCGTCGGCGACGGTCTGCTCCTGCTTGACCTGCTCGGTGATCACCGTGGCGAATTTCACCACCTTGTAGAGTTTGCCGTTGGCATCGACCACCGGGTTGTACGAGGCATCGAGCCAGACCACGCGGCCGAGACTGTCGATGCGCTTGAAGCGGTCGGCGACGTACTCGCCGGCATTCAGCCGCTCCCAGAACACCTTGTAGGCCGGACTGTTGTACTCCTGCGGCTCGCAGAACAGGCTGTGGTTCTGGCCCAGGATCTGCTCGAGGCTGTAGCCCATGCAGCTCAGGAACCGCTCGTTGGCGGTCAGTACCCGGCCCTTGAGGTCGAACTCGATCACCGCGGTCGAACGCAGCAGGGCCGCGATCAGGTTGTCGTGCTCGCAGGCGGTTTCCACGGTTTCGGTCAGGTCATTGGCGATCAGGGAAAAGGACCTGAGTTGCCGCTCGGAGTTGAAGATCGGCTGCAGGATCACCCTCAGCCAGGCGTCATGACCATCGCCACGACGCAGGCGCAGGGTGTCGTCGAAAGGCTCGCTGCTGGCCAGCGCCGTCATGAAACGCGAGTGCGCCTCTTCGGGCCGGGCATCGTCCGGCAGCAGATTGTCGATGGGCCAGCCCAGCAGCGCCTCGGGGGAATAATGCATGCCCTGGGTGAAATTGCGGTTCGCCACCAGGATCCGGCGCTGCGGATCGAGATCGACACTGAGCTGGGTGCGCTCGAAACCTTCCTTGACCTGCTCGAGCGCACGAAACTCCTCACCCAACGCGAGGAGCTTCTGATTCAAACGTTTATTGAACATGGATACACCGATAGCCTGTGATTGGAGACTGCAGCAGCCTCACCATCGGCGTTGGAAACGCGTTCTTGACGCGCTCAAGGCTCTTTAGGATTTATCTTCCATAGAGACAGGAAACTTCCTAACCACCCGCGCAGGGCGCGCTGGCGTTGGAGCAGATCGTGGCCGTCGACCTGGCGGCCACTCGGCACCCGACGTCATGGCCTGAAAAAGGCCTGACGCCGGGTCCGGGACAGGACTCAGTTGGACAATTGGCTGGCGAACTGGCCGACGGCGTTCACCACCTTCTGCGCACCGTCCTGGATCTCGACGATCACCGTGCCGGCTTCGGCGGCCAGGGCCAGGCCCTGCTCGGCCTGGGCCTTGCCATCGGTCATCAGCGCCACGGCCTCGCGCGCCATGTCCTGGTTCTGCCGTACCACGCCGACGATTTCGTCGGTGGCCTTGCTGGTGCGCGAGGCCAGTTGCCGGACTTCGTCGGCCACCACGGCAAAGCCGCGTCCCTGTTCACCGGCCCGCGCCGCTTCGATGGCCGCGTTGAGCGCCAACAGGTTGGTCTGTTCGGCAATGCCGCTGATGGTCTTGACGATGGTGCCGATCACCAGCGACTGCTCGTTCAGCGCCTCGATGCCTTCACCGGCCTGCTGCATGTGCTTGGCCAGGTCGCGCATCACGTTCACCGCCTCGGTCACCACGGTGGTGCCGCGCTGGGCGCTGTTGTCGGTTTGCAAGGAGGTGCTGTAGGCAATGTTCGCCGCCTCGGCGACTGCCTGCTCCTGGTTCACCTGGTCGGTGATCACGGTGGCGAACTTCACCACCTTGTACAGCCGGTTGTTGGCATCGACCACCGGGTTGTAGGAAGCCTCGAGCCAGACCACGCGGCCGTAGCTGTCGATGCGCTTGAACCGCCCGGCGACGAACTCGCCGGCGTTCAGGCGCTTCCAGAATGCCTGGTACTCCGCGCTGTTGTATTCCTCAGGCTCGCAGAAGGTACGGTGATGCTTGCCCTGGATTTGCGCCAGGCTGTAGCCCATGCCGTGGAGGAAACGCTCGTTGGCCGTCAGCACGTTGCCATTGAGGTCGAACTCGATCACCGCCGTGGAGCGGACCAGCGCGCCGATCAGGTTCTCGTGCTCGCGAGAGGCTTCGATGGTGCGGGTCAGGTCGCTGGAGTAGATCGAGAACTGTTTGATCCGCCCCTGGGAATCGCGAACCGGCTGGGAGATCGAGCGCAACCAGGCTTCCTGGCCGTTGCCGCGCAGCAGGCGTACCGCGCCGGCAAAATGCTCGCCACGGGTCAGCGTCGCCTTGAAACGGTGGTGGAACTCATCGGTCTTGACGTGGGCCGGCACAATGTCCTCGATGTGACGACCGACCAGTTCGCTGCCCCTGTAGAGCATTTCCTGGTTGAAGTTGTCGTTGACCGACAAAATGCGCCCATCGGGATCGAGAACCAGCACCAGCATTTCGCTGTCGAGACTGTCCTTCACTTGCTGGAGGCTCGAGAGTTCTTCGCGTAGAGCCAACAGCTCTTGCTTCAAGCTTTTGTTGAACATGGGATGCACCGATGGGCTGTAATAGTGGGCAGCATTGTCTCTAGCCATCGGCGCTTGAGTATTTTTCTGAAGAGCCCATAAGACATATCCGACCAAAAAACTTTGAAACGCCTCAGGCCCCGGCCCTGCGGGGCTACAACCCATGCTCCGGAGCCCGGAAGAGGGGCTATAGTCGTGCTCTGGAAAATCAACGGCAATCGACGGAGTGCAATCTATGGAGGCTTCACGCAAGGCCCTGTTCGACCAGGTGGCGACGCGTCTGGGACACGCTTTCGACGGTGAAATGCGCATCGGCGGCAACTATGTGCCCGCGGTGCAGAACGGCGACGAGGTGTACGTCAGCGGGCAGATCCCACGCATCGACAACACCGTGAAGGTGGTCGGGCGGGTCGGTGGCGATGTTTCGCTGGAAGACGGCCGGTATGCCGCACGTATTTGCACCATGCGCGCCCTGGCGATCCTCGCCCAGTTGCTGGGCGATCTGCAGCGGGTGAAAAAAGTCCTGCGGCTCAACGTCTATGTGCAAAGCGCCGCCGACTTCACCCAGCAGAGCGAAGTCGCCGACGCGGCCTCCGAAGTGCTCTATTCGATCTTTGCCGAGGCCGGGGTGCACACCCGCACGTCCCTCGGGGTCTATCAGCTGCCGAAGAATGCCGCGGTGGAAATCGACATGATCGTAGCCCTCGAACCGCTTCCCGCGCCCCATGAGGACGTTGAGGATTAGGGCCCCTAGCTGCCATTGGTGCGGCACTGGCCCATCACCTGATACTCAACGGTCTTGAGCTGTCCGGCCGAATCCTCATAGGTCATGCGTGACGGCACCGGGTTGCAGGCCTTGGCCGGCGGCGTCACGTTGACCACCTTCTGGATGTCCAGGGGCATGCCGTAGCGATAGTTTTCCACCACCGGCGCCTCCTTGCCCTGCTTCGCCGCGTAGGCCGCCATGGCCTTCTCATTTGCCTGCATGGCGCGGTCGAAGGTGCGGTCGCCGCCGCCCTCGGCCATGGCCAGAGACGAAATGGAAAGTACCAGCGCGGCGATACTCAATTTAAATAACTTCATGACTGTTTCCTCGTTTTGGTTAGTTGCAACGAGGATAACCAGCGGACCCTTTCGGGAAGATCACGGATACATTACTTATATGTAATAAACCCAAGACCGCTTCTTGCCCTTGAGAAAACCCCATATAAAACAAGGCCCCCAACTAAAACCAAATACAACTTACAATTTTTATCCTTGCAGAATTGTAATAACCGGGTCACCTCCGCGTTATCTGTTGTTTGCAACTATCGACGCTGACTCCAGCCGTTAACCAGACGGTTCGCGAGTACAACTAACAAGAACGCCCCAGGCGACATAACAGCTGATAGCTGCCCATATCCAGGAGCAAACAACATGCGCATTCAAACCCGCTGGTCCCTGTCCGTGTTTTCCGCGGTACTGGGGCTGAGCCCGCTGGCCGTGAACGCGGCAGACGACCAGCCCGAAGGTTTTATCGAAGGCAGCAGCCTCAACGTGCTGGCCCGCAACTACTACTTCAATCGCGACGATCGCAAGGGCCAGTCCAGCCCCACCGGCAACGGCTATTCGGAGGCCTGGGCCCAGGGGCTGATCGGTAAGTTCGAATCCGGCTTTACCCAGGGCACCGTCGGTTTCGGCCTCGATGCCTTTGCCATGTATGGCCTCAAGCTCGACTCCGGCGCCGGCCGCAGTGGTGGTCGCGGGTCGTTCGGCATGCTGCCGGTGGACAGCGACAACCACCCGGCCGACAACTACAGCAAGGTCGGCGGCGCGGCGAAAATGCGCCTGCTCGACACCGTGATCAAGGTCGGCGACGTCTTCCCGAAAACCCCGGTGGTACATTACGGCGACTCGCGCCTGCTGCCGGAAAGCTTTCGCGGCGCCACCTTCGAGAACACCAGCATCGACGGCCTGAGCCTCCAGGGCGGGCGCCTGCACAGCATGAGCCAGCCCGACAGCAGTAGCCTGCGCGACGGTTTCGCCACCTTCTATGCCGGCGAGGTCGACTCGCCGTGGGTCGCCTACTTCGGCGGCGACTACAGCCTGAACAAGCACCTCAGCTTCAGCCTCTACAGCAGCCGCCTGAAGGACGCCTGGGACCAGTACTACTTCGGCACCGCGGCGACCTGGCCGATCTCCGACGAGCTCTCGCTGTTCGCCGGGTTCAACTATTACAAGGCGGTGGACGAGGGCAAGAAACTGCTCGGCGAGTTCGACAACGACATCTGGAGCGCCAAGATCGGCGCCACCTATGGCGCCCACACCCTGTCCCTGTCGCACCAGCGCAACAATGGCGACGACGACTTCGACTACCTGCGCCAGTCGGACTCGATCTTCCTCGACAACTCGATCCAGTACAGCGACTTCAACTCGCCGAAGGAACGTTCGTGGATGGTCCGCTACGACCTCGACATGCAGCCCCTGGGCATCCCCGGCCTGTCGTTCATGACCCGCTACGGCAAAGGCAGCGACGCCGACTACAGCAATGCCAACTCGGTGTACATGCGCCGCGGTGCGGACGGCAATCCGCTGACCGACCAGCGCCGCTGGGAACGCGATATCGAAGCCAAGTACGTGGTGCAGGGCGGCACGCTCAAGGACCTGTCGCTGCGCATCCGCCAGGCCACCGTGCGCTCCAGCAGCTTCGAATCCGACCTGGAGGAATTCCGCCTGATCGTCGAATACCCGCTGGCCATTCTCTGAGCCCTTGCGCCGGGCGGGTGAGAGGCCCGCCCGACGTTAAAACTTCTTCACAGACGCCTGTCTTTCAGAACTGTAATATCGCCCTCACCTTCTCGTCAGGTTGGCCTTCGTATACTTGCCCGCATGCCCGAGCCGACAGCGCTTCGCTGGCGGCCAGCCACTTGCGGGAGATCATGTCTTGAAGCCTGCCCACCTGACTCCGCCTGGCCAGCCCAGCGCGCTTCCCAGCGATAACAGCAGCGAACGCGCCAGGCATGCCCTGGAACAATTCTGGCTCGGCCAGCAACAGCACAACGGCGAAAACAACCACAACGGCGCAACCGGCGCCGCCTCTCACAGAACCGCAGGGCCCCAGGCATGCACAGCCTCCCGCTGACGCCGGCCCACCCCGAGCACATTCATCTCTGAAGCGTTTTTTCGAATGCTCCTTTGGAAAGAGATGAATTTTTAGCGTCCCGCATGGGGCGCTTTTTTTTGCCCGCCACTTCCCTCCCCGTAGCCGCTGCCGAGCCCGCGAGGCTGCGATCGACCGCAAAGCGGGCGCAGCTCTTGGAGTCGCAGGAGGTCCTGCGGACCTTTCGCAGCCTGCGGCAGCGGCTACACATCGGCCTGTAGCCGCTGCCGAGCCCGCGAGGCTGCGATCGACCGCGAAGCGGGCGCAGCTCTTGAAATCGCAGAAGGTCCTGCGGACCTATCGCAGCCTTCGGCAGCGGCTACATCAAAACCAGATGGCGTCCCAGAGGGGATAGTCGCCAGGACGTTGAACGAGCCCTGCTCGCACCGGATTGAGAATGATGTAGCGGGCGATGGCCTTCAGGTCTTCTTCCTTGCGCAGGACACGATCGTGATAGCCCTTTTGCCAGAGACGGCCCTGACAGCCAAAGTGTTGATTGATCTGTAGGCTGCTTCTGGATTTGAAACGGCACATCACCTTTCCCAAAGATCTGTCTCGCAGTTCAAATAGCCAGTGAAGATGGTCAGGCATGACAACCCAAGCCAGTGAACGTACGTGATCGGCTTCGTCGACTTGCTTGAGCTGATCAACCACCAGGCGGCCAACACGAAAGTCGCGAAACAAGGGGCGCCGTTGCTGGGTCACGACGGTAATCGAATAGATACGGCCGGCTTCCGATACCCGTCCTTTGAGTAGGCGGTAGCCATTGGAGTGGACAAGCATTCCTTTGCTCTCCATACAGGTCATTTACCTCAACCTAGCTGCTCATGCTTTCGCATGCGGGAGCACTCTTTCAGCAGATGTTTCCAGATCCCTGTAGCCGCTGCCGAGCTCGCGAGGCTGCGATCGACTGCGAAGCAGGCGCCGCTTCTGAAATCGCAAGAGGTCCTGCGGACCTATCGCAGCCTGCGGCAGCGGCTACACATCGGCCTGTAGCTGCTGCCGAGCCCGCGAGGCTGCAATCGACCGCAAAGCGGGCGCAGCTCTTGGAGTCGCAGGAGGTCCTGCGACCAGCGTGGCCCGGACCTTTCGCAGCCTGCGGCAGCGGCTACAGGCGGGTGCTCTCGGGATAAACAAAACCCCGCCTGCGCATGACGCAGGCGGGGTTGGTTGACGCCGGTCGCGGGTCAGTCGTTTAGCAGGTCCTGCAGTTCCTGCTCTTCTTCCTTGCGGTGCGCCCAGTGGTACAGCGCCGGCAGCACCAGCAGGGTCAGGGCGGTGGAGGAGATGATGCCGCCGATGACCACGGTGGCCAGCGGCCGTTGCACTTCAGCACCGGTGCCGGTGGCCAGGGCCATGGGGATGAACCCCAGCGACGCCACCAGCGCGGTCATCAGCACCGGGCGCAGGCGGGTCAGTGCGCCTTCGTTGACCGCCGCGGCGAGCATCCGTCCTTCTTCGCGCAGGTTGCGGATAAAGGCGATCATCACCAGGCCGTTGAGCACCGCCACCCCCGACAGCGCGATGAAGCCCACCCCCGCCGAGATCGACAGCGGGATGTCGCGCAGCCACAGGGCCATGATCCCACCGGTCAGGGCGAAGGGAATCCCGGTGAACACCAGCAACCCATCCTTGAGGTTGTTGAACATCATGAACAGCAGGCCGAACACCAGCAGCAGCGCCACCGGCACTACGATCTCCAGGCGCTTGGAGGCTTCCTGCAACTGTTCGAACTGGCCGCCCCAGGTGATCCAGTAGCCGGTCGGGATCTGCACCTGATCGCCAATGGCCCGGGTCGCCTCTTCGACGAAGGAACCCATGTCGCGCCCACGCACGTTGGCGCTGACGATCACCAGGCGCTTGCCGTTCTCGCGGCTGACCTGCGCCGGGCCGAGCACCAGGTCGACGCTGGCGACTTCCGAGAGGGCGATGAAACCCAGTTGCCCGTTGACGCTGCCTGCGGTCGCCGCCACCGGAATCAGCAGGCGCGACAGCCCGTCGATGTCGGTGCGCAGGCTGTCGGACATGCGCACCAGCATGTCGAAGCGCCGGTCGCCCTCATACAAAATGCCCGCCTTGCGCCCACCCACGGCAATCGCCACGGCGTCCTGCACATCGCCGACGTTGAGGCCGAAACGCGCGGCCTTGTCGCGGTCGACATTCACCGTCAGCACCGGCAGGCCGGTGGTCTGCTGCACCTTCACTTCGGCGGCGCCGTCGATCTTCTGCAAGGTCTGCGAAATCTCTTCGGCGGTCTTGTTCAGCACCTCCATGTCATCGCCGAAGACCTTCACCGCGACATCGCTGCGCACCCCGGAAATCAGTTCGTTGAAGCGCAGCTGGATCGGTTGCGACAGTTCGTAGACGTTGCCCGGCAGGCTGTTGCTGACCCGTTCGATGTCGGCAATGATCGCCTCGCGCGACTTGCCCGGGTCCGGCCATTGCGCCTTGGGTTTGAGCATCAGGTAGGCATCGGAAATGTTCGGCGGCATCACGTCCGAAGCGATCTCGGCGGTGCCGGTACGGGCGAACACCCGCTCGATTTCCGGGATCTGCGCCAGCAGGGTTTTCTCCAGGGTCTTCTGCATTTCCACCGACTGAGTGAGGCTGGCGTCGGGCACGCGCATCGCCTGCTGGGCGAAGTCGCCTTCGCTGAGGCTGGGGATGAATTCACTGCCCATGCGACTGGCCACCAGGCCCGAGACCAGCACGCTGAGAACGGCCAGGGCAAAGGCCAGGGAACGGTGGCTCATCACCCAGCGCAGCACCGGCTCGTAGCCCCGGCGGGCGCCGCGCATGACGAAGTTTTCTTCCTCCTTGACCTTGCCGGTGACGAACAGCGCGATCGCCGCCGGGACGAACGTCACCGAGAGGATCATCGCCCCCAGAAGGGCTATCACCACGGTGAAGGCCATCGGGTGGAACATCTTCCCGGCCACCCCGGACAGGGCAAAGATCGGCAGGTACACCACCATGATGATCAGTTGCCCGTAGATCAGCGCCCGTCGCGCTTCCTTGGCCGCGGCGAAGACTTCGTGCAGGCGTTCGGAACGCGTGAGCATGCGCCCGTGATGCTGCTGGGCATGGGCCAGGCGGCGGATGGCGTTCTCGACGATGACCACCGCGCCGTCGACGATGATGCCGAAGTCCAGCGCGCCGAGGCTCATCAGGTTGGCGCTGACCTTGTTGGTGAACATGCCGGTGAAGGTGAACAGCATGGCCAGCGGGATCACCATGGCGGTGATCAGCGCGGCGCGGATATTGCCCAGGAACAGGAACAGAATGGCGATGACCAGCAGCGCGCCTTCGATGAGGTTTTTCTTCACCGTGGCCACGGCCTTGTCCACCAGGTTGGTGCGGTCGTACACAGTGACCGCGGTCACGCCCTTGGGCAGCGAGCGATTGATCTCGGCGAGTTTTTCCGCCACCACCCGGGACACCGTGCGGCTGTTTTCCCCCACCAGCATGAACACCGTGCCGAGCACCACTTCGCGGCCGTTCTCGGTGGCCGCGCCGGTGCGCAGCTCACGACCGATGTCCACGGTAGCCACGTTGCTGACGCGGATCGGCGTGCCGTCCACGGTGTTGATCACGATGTTGGCGATGTCCTCGATGGACTTCACCTGCCCCGGCGCGCGGATCAGCAACTGCTGGCCGTTGCGCTCGATATAGCCGGCGCCGACGTTGGCGTTGTTGCGCTCCAGGGCGGTCATCAGGTCGCTCAGGGTCAGGTTGTAGGCCGCCAGGCGCCTGGGGTCCGGAGCGATCTGATAGAGCTTGGCGAAACCGCCGATGGTGTTGATCTCGGCCACCCCCGGCACGTTGCGCAGTTGCGGGGCGATGACCCAGTCCTGGATCACCCGCAGGTCGGTCGGCGTATAGGCCGTGCCGTCGTCCTTGAGCGCGCCGGGCTCGGCTTCCACCGTCCAGAAGAAGATCTCGCCGAGGCCGGTGGAGATCGGCCCCATGCTCGCCTCCACGCCTTCGGGCAGCTGTTCGCGGGCCACCTGCAGGCGCTCGTTGACCAGTTGCCGGGCGAAGTACAGGTCGGTGCCTTCCTTGAAGATCACCGTCACCTGGGACAGGCCCGAGCGCGAAGTCGAGCGGGTCTGCTCCAGGCCCGGCAGGCCGGCCATGGCCACTTCCACCGGGTAAGTGATGCGCTGCTCGGTTTCCAGCGGCGAGTAGCCGGGCATGCTGGCGTTGACCTGGACCTGGACGTTGGTGATGTCCGGCACCGCGTCGATCGGCAGTTTCTGGTAGCTGCCGATGCCCACGGCGGCCATCAGCAGCACCGCCAGCAGCACGATGATGCGCTGCTCGATGGCGAATTGAATGATGCGTTCAAACATGGGAAGTCACTCTCCAGGGAAACACTCAGTGCGGATCAATGGCCGTGCTCGGCCGAGCCCTTGCCCAGTTCGGACTTGAGGATGAAGCTGCCGGTGGTCGCCACCTGGGCCCCGGCGCGCAAGCCTTCGCGGATCTCGACGAAGCCGCCTTCGCTGCCGCCCAGCACCACGGGGGTGGCCTGGAAACCGTCGGCGACGCGCACGAACACCGCAGGCTTGTCTTCCACGCTCTGGACCGCGCTCTGCGGCACGGTTACCCCGGCCTGGTAGGTGTCGGTCGCCACCTGCACCGAGACGAACAGCCCCGGCCGCCAGACATCGTCCGGGTTGGGTACGGTGACCCGCACCGTGGCGGTCCGGGTCTGCTCGCCCAGCAGGCTGCCGACATAGGCCACCGTGCCCTGCACCTGGGTGCCCAGCTCGGTGGACTGCACCCGGACCGGCTTGCCCACCCGGACCTTGTTCAAGTCCTTGGGAAACACGCCGAAGGTGACCCAGACCCGGGACAGGTCGGACAGGGTGAAGGCGGCGCTGGTCTCGCCCACCACCTCGCCGACGCTCAGGTGTTTTTCCACCACCACGCCGTCGAACGGCGCACGCATCTCATAGCGGTTGCCGCCCGCCAGCACCGAGCTGCCACTCAGGGCGTTCATCTTTTGCCGGGCATTGTTCAGGGCGATTTCGGCTTCCTGCAGGGTCTGGCGCGCCAGCAGGTAATCCTGCTCGGCGGAGATCTGGTCGACCCACAACTGGCGCTCGCGCTGGAAGGTGGTGCGCGCCAGCTCGACCCGGCGCTCGGCGGCGGCCAGTTCGCTGCGCTGGTCGGAGATCTGCTGGCTGGCGATCACCGCCAGCAGCTCGCCCTTCTTCACCGTCTGGCCGAGATTGACCGCCACCGACTCCACCACCCCGGCCGCGCGCGGCACGATGTGCGAGGTGCGGTCCTCGTCGAAGCGGATCTCCCCCGGCAGCGTCAGCAAGCTGCTGAGATCCCGCGGTGCGGCCTCGGCCAGCTGGATGTCGGCGGCCTTGATCTGCTCGGCGCTGAGTTCGACCTTGCCCTCTTCCTCGGCATGCCCCTCAGCTTGCGCTTGCCCCTCTTCGCCTTCCTGATGCGCCTCGCCGTCCTTGTGCGTGTCCGCCTTGGCCGCGGGTTTCGCCTGTGCGGCCACCGGCGCCGCCTGGAACAGCTCCTGCCACATCAACCCGGCCACGCCGAGCGCGATCGCCACGGCCAACGCCAAGGCTGTGCTTCGTTTCTTGTCCATGCATGCTCCTGAAAAAATCGACTCGACGCGCCAACCGGCAACAGCGACGCGTCATGAGGTCTGTGGAAAAAAGAAATCGCCGAGCGCCCGATGCAGATCATGCAGGCACCAATGGGACGCGCCCTCCTCGACCCGGCTCGGCAGCGGGACGCTGCAATCGGTGACCAGCAGCGCGCCCAGGCACAACAGGACGAACAATGCGGTTCTCACAGCGTGCGATCGGGGCCGGCGAGATCGCCGTAGATGCGCTCGATGCGCACCCAGGCGTCGGTGGACTGGGCCACGGCGGCGATGTACTGGGTGCGGGCGCTGATCAGCGTGCGCTGGGCGTCGAGCACCTCGATGAAGTTGAACTTGCCCATCTCGAAGCCACGGGTCGCAGTGTCCACGGCGTTTTGCGCGGCCGGCAGGATCACCTGGTTGAACGACTGCACTTCGTTGCTGGCGGTGCTCCACTGATCCAGGGCCTGACGGGTTTCAGTGCGCAGGCGCAGCTCCGCGGCGTTGCGTAGATCCCGGGCCTGATCGGCGCGCCGCGCCGCCGACAGCACGTTGCCCTGGTTGCGGTTGAACAGCGGAATCGGCATCGACACCCCGACCAGATTGACCCGCTCGCGCACGCTGGCGTCGTACTGGCTGCCCACGCTGATATCGAGGTCGGGAATACGCTGGGCCTTTTCCAGCCCCAGGGACGCTTCGCGCTGCACCACCTGCATTTCGGCCAGGCGCAGTTCGGTGGTCTGTTGCAGGCGCGCCAGCAATTGCGCCGAAGGCGGCAGCGACGGCAGCCCGCTGGCCGGCTCCGCGACGGCGCTGAAGTCGGTGGTGGCGGCCCCGGTAACAGTCGCCAGCTGGCGATAGGCATTGGCCCGATCCATCTCGGCGCGGCTCAGTTCCAGGCGCACTTCCGAGAGCTGGACCTGGGCGCGGGTGGCCTCCACGGGCGAGGCCTTGCCAGCGCTGACCCGGCCCTTGGCCACCGTCAGCCCGCGCTCGGCCAGGGCCAGGGAGCGGCCGGCCAGCTCGCTGCGCTCCTGGGCACGCAAGGCGCCGTAAAAGGCCGCGATCACATCGGCGCGCAGCTGGTTGCGCTGGCGTTCCAGCTCCAGCGCCGCGGCGTCCTGGGCACGGCTGGCGACATCGATGCGCGCGCCGCGCTTGCCGCCCAGTTCCAGGGTCTGGCTGAGCTTGACGGTGGTGGTGCGCGAGCTGCGGCGGGTGTCTTCGGCGTCCCAGGACAACACCGGATTGGGGATCAACCCGGCCTGCTGGCGGCCACCCTGAGCGATGTCGATTTCCCAGCGCGCCGCCGCCAGTTCGGGGTTGTTGGCAAAGGCACTGGCCAGGGCGTTGTCGAGGCTCAGCACCCGGCTCTCGGCCGCCGCGGCGTCCTGCTGCGCGGCACTGGCCAACAACAGGACGCCGAACAATGCCCCGACTATCCAGGCAAGTTTTTTAATGGAGGTTGGCATAACGCGTTCTGGCCCCTTACCGATACAGAGTGACGGCGGAGGCTCTGCGGTGCGAGGAAGTTGAACCGGCACGACGCATCCACACTCCACCCATAAAACAACTAACAGGTGAGTATTTAGTGCCGGCCAAATGTAGCCTTCGGTACTTATCGACAGGGTGGCGCAAAGATTACAAATCCGTTAGCAAACGCTCTGCCACGGGCTTATGCATTAACATCCCGGCCATCGACCCGAGAGCAAGCTCAATAAATCCACAACTTGAAATATAGAGAAACAACTTCTCCCCGCACGACACTTCGAAGCTTTTAAATTCAGAGCCTTTAAATTAATAACCTTGAAATCCGCAACTTTGAAAGTTGAATAATCCAGCCCGTTACTTCCAACGAAGTTATTGGACTGCCCCACTGCATTAAACACCGAGGCTAATTCAGCATGCGCATTCTGGTGATTGAGGATGAACCGAAAACCGCCGACTACTTGCATCAGGGATTGAGCGAAAGCGGCTACGTCGTCGATTGCGCCAATAACGGCGCCGACGGCCTGCACCTGACCCGCCAGCACGCCTACGACC
The DNA here is from genome assembly GCF_000282175.2 of Pseudomonas sp. GM17. NCBI lineage: Bacteria > Pseudomonadati > Pseudomonadota > Gammaproteobacteria > Pseudomonadales > Pseudomonadaceae > Pseudomonas > Pseudomonas sp. GM17. The sequence continues at coordinate 6,376,267 of NZ_CP124732.1, forward strand.
TGGTGATTCTCGACGTCAATCTGCCGGAGCTGGACGGTTGGGGGGTGCTGCAGCGCATTCGCCAGAACAGCAATACGCGGATCATGATGCTCACCGCCCAGGGGCGGCTGGTGGACCGGATCAAGGGCCTGGACCTGGGCGCCGACGATTACCTGGTCAAGCCGTTCGAATTCCCCGAGCTGCTGGCGCGGGTGCGCAGCCTGCTGCGGCGCAGCGAGCAGTCGCCGACCCCCGACGTGCTGCGGGTGGCCGACCTGGAGCTGGACCAGGGCCGCCACCGGGCGTTTCGCGGCAAACAGCGCATCGACCTGACCACCAAGGAGTTCGCCCTGCTGCACCTGCTGATGCGCCAGAGCGGCGTGGTGCTGTCGCGGACCCAGATCATCTCGTTCGTGTGGGACATGAACTTCGATTGCGACACCAATGTAGTGGAAGTCTCGATCCGCCGCCTACGGGCCAAGATCGACGACCCGTTCGAGAGCAAACTGATCCACACCCTGCGCGGTGTCGGCTACGTGCTCGAAGAGCGCGACTGAAACCCTGTAGCCGCTGCCGAAGGCTGCGATAGGTCCGCAGGACCTCCAGCGCGCCCAAGAGCGGCGCCCGCTTCGCGGTCGATCGCAGCCTCGCGGGCTCGGCAGCGGCTACAGGGAGCAACCCGATAGTTCAGTGCCGCGATCGGTGTAGCCGCTGCCGCAGGCTGCGATAGGTCCGAAGGACCTCCGGCGCGCCCAAGAGCGGCGCCCGCTTCGCGGTCGATCGCAGCCTCGCGGGCTCGGCAGCGGCTACAGGTGATTAATGTACGTGCTCTTCGTGCCCCTGTTCGTGAAAGCCGGCCTGTTCGACCTGGACCGTCACATGGGAGATATCGAAGCGCTCGTGCATCAGTTCGGTGACCTCGGCGAGGATCTGCTGCTCGCTGCGCCGCCCCAGGTCGGCCACCAGATGCGTACTCATCACGTTCTTGCCGCTGGTCAGGGCCCACAGGTGCAAGTCGTGCACCTCGGTCACCCCGTCGATGGCGCGGATGCCCTGCTCGACCTGATCGATATCGATGCCGTCCGGCACGCCTTGCAGCAACACGTTCATGCTCTCCCTTAGCAATGTCCAGGTGCGCGGCAGCACCCAGAAACCGATGGCCGCCGCCACCAGCGAATCGACCCAGCCCCAGCCGGTGTACATGATCACCAAGGCCGCGACGATCACGCCGATGGAGCCGAGCATGTCGCTCCACACCTCCAGGTAGGCGCCCTTGACGTTGAGGCTTTCGGCGCTCGCCGAGGCCAGCAGGCGCATGGAAATCAGGTTGACGACCAGCCCCAGCACCGCAATCACCAGCATGCCCGTGGACTGGATTTCCGCTGGCGCGGACAGGCGCTGCCAGGCCTCGAACAGGATGTAGAAGGCGACCACGAACAACAGGAGGGCGTTGAACGCCGCGGCGAGAATCTCGAAGCGCGCATAACCGAAGGTGCGCTTGCGATCGGCCGCGCGCTTGCCGACCTGGATCGCCACCAGGGAGATCGCCAGCGCCAGCGCATCGGTCATCATATGGGCGGCATCGGACAGCAGCGCCAGGCTGCCGGTGACAAAGGCGCCGATCACCTCGGCGATCATGAAACTGCCCGTCAGCCCCAGGGCCATCCATAACTTGCGTTCGTGTCCGGCCCGAACCTGTCCGTGACTGTGCCCTGCGCCCATGAAAGCCCCCACCTGTGGAAATCGTCGTGGCTGATGATAGCCGGCCCGGGCAGCTGGCCCCGACAAAATGACGCAATGGTCATGCTGCTGCCATCTGGCGGTTATGGGTGACGGCTTTCAGCGCCCCAGGCGCGCCATCACCGCGAGCATATCCGGGCGCCGGGCGGCCCATTCCTCGCGGGTGATGCCGAGCAGCACCACGTCGATGCGCTGGCCGTCCTTCTCGACGTTCTGCCGGCGCACGCCCTCGAGGGTGAAACCGAACTTCTGGTGCAGGCGGATCACCGCCTGGTTCAGCGCCAGCACCTCGCAGTTGAGCTTCGCAAGGCCGGCCGCGCCGAAGGCATGGTCGAGCAGCCAGAATTCCAGCTGGCTGCCCAGGCCCTTGCCCTGCAAGCCGCTGTCCAGGTAGAAGGCCCAGTCGGCGCTCTTGTGCAGGGCATTGATCGCGTTCAGCGACACCACGCCACAGGCGATTCCCTCTTGCAGCACCACGAACACCGACTGCCGCGGATTGCCCGCCAGCGAGTCGAGCCAGGCACGGTGCTCGGCCTCGGAAATCTCGTGGGAGGTGTACATGTACTTGCGCACGTCCGGCTGGTTGCGCAGCTCGCGCACGCGCGCCTGCACCTGTGCACAAGTCTCGAGTATCGGCACGACCTGCATGCGGGGCTCCTGGTCTGAAACGGATGCCGCACAGCCTAGGGGCAACGGTGCCCGGCGGCAATTCAAAAGATCCCGCTACCCGACGCGGGCTTGCGCCGGCGCAGCACATGCAGGCCCAGGCACACCAGGCTGGTGCCGAACGCTACGATCAATATGCCCTGCGGCGTCTCGCGCTCGCGGCGGCTGTCCAGGCACTCCATGGCGTTGGCGCATTGCGCGATGCACAGCTCCTGGCCATCGAGGGTGCAGCTCAGCACCGCATCGCGCAGGTGGGTGAAGCTCAGGGTGCGCCCCAGGATCTGGTCATGGCCGACGTTCAGATAGCTGATGCCACGAACCACCTTGAGCCGGGTGTATTCGCCACTCTCCGCGTCCTCTATCAGCATCCCGCCACGGTCGGCATACAGCACCTTGCCGCTGAGGGATTCGACGCTGGCACCGTCCAGCCCATAGTCGACAAGGTTGAAGATCCACAGATGAAGCAGGGTCATGAACAAGCCAATGGCAAAGGACAACCACGCCGCCTGCAGCAGCAGGGGCAGCGTGGAGAAATCACGCAGGGAACACAGGACGGACCGGATCAAGGCAGCTCCCGAAAACTGGCGCGTGGACCGCGCGTTTTTTTTCGAGAGATTAGCGGGTAAATGGGCCTTGGCTAAGCACAACATTCAACGGTATTGGCCGGGCTAAACAGCAGGCTGGCGGCGAAGGCTCTAGCCCGCGCGCGCCGGCGCCTGCAGGTATTTCCGGAGGTGAAAATTTTTACCCTGTGGGAGCGCTCGCTTGCTCGCGAAAGAGTCTCAGGACCCGGCACAGACCCCAGGCGCCCCACTGCCTGCCAGCCTCGGCATGCGCGTACCGAAGTACCCCGCGCTGACCACCCCGACCGCGCCCATCACCGCGCAATAGATCACGCAGATCCACGGGCTCCAGGGCATCAGGCCGATCAGCAGCAAAGGCGTGGTGCTCGCCCACAGCGCGTAGGCGATGTTGTAGGTAAAGGAAATGCCGGAGACGCGAATCCGCGCCGGGAACAAGCCGACCATCACCGACGGCACCGCGCCCACCACGCCACAGCCAAGGCCGGCGATGGCGTAGGCCAGGCCGACCCAGGCGCCGCCGCTGATCAGGCAGCCATAAAGCAGGCCGATGCCCAGCGGCAGCAGCAGGCTGTAGAGCATCACCGTGCGCCAGGCGCCGATGCGATCGACGATCAGCCCGGCCAGCACGCAACCGATATTCAGGAACACGATGCCCAGGCTGCTCAGGGCGAAGGTGTGGCTGGCGCTCATGCCGAAGGTTTTCTGCATCATGGTCGGGGTGATGACCACGAACACCACCACCGCCGAGGTCAGCACGCAGGTGAGAATCGCCGCCGGCAACAGGGCCAGGCGATGCTCGCGCAGCACGGTGCGCAACGGCAGTTCGACGGCGCTGTCGCGCTGTTCCTGCATGGCCATGAACACTGGGGTTTCGCTGAGCCAGCGGCGCAGCCAGACGCCGATCACGCCGAACACTCCACCGAGCAGGAACGGATAACGCCAGGCGTGATCGAGGATTTCCGCCGGGGTGAAGAGTTGCGCCAGCAGGGTCGCGGTCAGCGCGCCGATCAGGTAGCCGAAGGTCAGCCCGGCCTGCAGAAAGCCCAGGGCGTAACCGCGATGGCCGGCCGGTGCGTGCTCGGCGACAAACACCCAGGCGCTCGGCACTTCACCGCCCACCGCCGCACCTTGCAGCACCCGCAGCGCCAGCAGCAACAGCGGCGCGAAATAACCGATCTGCGCGTAGGTCGGCATGATGCCGATCAGCAGGCACGGCAGGGCCATCATCAGGATGCTCAGGCTGAACACCTTCTTGCGCCCCAGGCGGTCGGCGAAGTGCGCCATGAGAATGCCGCCCAGCGGCCGCGCCAGGTAGCCGGTGACGAAGATCCCGAAGCTCTGCAACAGCCGCAGCCACTCGGGCATTTCCGGCGGGAAGAACAGCTGGCTCAGGGTCAGGGCGAAAAACACGAAGATGATGAAATCGTAGATTTCCAGGGCGCCGCCCAGTGCCGCCAGGCCCAGGGTCTTGTAGTCGGACCGGGAAAACGGCGCCGGCCGCGCGTCAGGGGAAAAGGACATAAAGCCACTCGGTGTTGGGCACAATTCAAGGCGCCCATGGTCTACGCAAACGCCGCGAGGGACAACCGCAACACCCTTCTGGGTCGGTTTTTAGGCTTTTCCTGTGCATTGAATCGGCGCTGCGGACGCCAATAATCGGCGACTTTCCCACCCGCAACAGGAAAGCCGCCATGAGCATCCATACCCGCAGCAAACGCCTGACCGTGCCGCAACTGGTGGCCATGAAAGGCCAGCAGAAGATCGTCTCCCTGACCGCCTACACCAGCCACATGGCGCGGCTGATGGACCCGTTCGTCGATTTCGTGCTGATCGGCGACTCCACGGCCATGGTCGGCTACGGCCGCACCTCGACCCTGGACATGAGCCTGGAAGAGATCATCGGCCACACCCGCGCCGTGGTCGCCAGCACCCGGCTGGCCTGCGTGATCGCCGACATGCCGTTCGGCAGTTATCAGGAATCGCCGCAACAGGCCTACCGCAATTGCGCCGAAGTGCTGGCGCGCACCGGCTGCGACGCGCTCAAGCTCGAAGGCGGGCTGGCCCTGGCGCCGACCGTGGAGTTCCTGGTGCAGCGCGGGATTCCGCTGATGGCCCATATCGGCCTGATGCCCCAGTACGTGAACGTCATGGGCGGCTTCAAGGCTCAGGGCCTGAACGACGCCACAGCCCAGGCCATCGAGGCCGACGCCCGCGCCCATCTCGAAGCCGGGGCGTTCAGCCTGCTGCTGGAAGGGGTGGCGGAAAACCTCGCGCGGCGTATCAGCGACTTCTCGGCGATGCCGACCATCGGCATCGGCGCCTCCCCTGCCTGCGACGGCCAGGTGCTGGTGACCGAGGACCTGCTGGGCCTGGGCGGGCCCCAGGTGCCGCGCTTCGTCAAACAGTACGCCGATGTCGGGGCGCTGATCAGCCAGGCCTGCGAGCGGTTCGCCGCCGAGGTGCGCGATGGCCGCTTCCCCGAGGCGCGGCACTGCTACGGCGTCTGATCGATGGCCCGGGCCAGGCGTTGCACGGCGCCGGCGATGTCCTGGCGCCAGTCGAGGGTGAAGCTCAGGCGCAGGTGATGGCGCCACAGGCCTTGCTGGCTGAACATCTGCCCCGGGGCGATGACGATGCCCTGCCCCAGCAATTGCTCATAGACCTGAAGCATCTCCACCGGGCGCGTGGCCTCGGCCCAGAGGGTCGCGCCCCCGGCCGGGGTAACCACCCGCAACCGCTCGGCGGCATGTTCGGCCAGCAGCGCCTGCAGCTGGCCCATGCGTTCGCGCAGCAGGCCGCGCAACTGAACCAGGTGCTGATCGACCCGGCCGCTGCCCAGCAGTTTGGCCACGGCCTTCTGGCGGATCGGTGACAGGCGGAACGCGCGCTCGAGAAAGTGCCGCTGCAAGCGCGCGCCCTGGCCACGGCACAGCACATAGCTGAAGGGCGCCTCGGAACCGATGACTTTGTCGAAGGTGGAAAACACCAGCAGCCGCTCGGGATCGGCGTAATCGCGATACCGCGCCGGCGCCGGTGTAAAGCAGAACTCGCCATAGCTGTCATTTTCCAACAGCCAGATGCCGCGCTCCCCCAGCCAGCGGCACAGCTGCCGTTTGTCCGCCGCGGGCATCAGGCTGCCGTGGGGCGCGCTCAGGGTCGAAGACAGCAGCGCCAGGCGCACCGGTTCGCGTTGCAGCACCTCATGCAGGCGCTGGCGATCGAAGCGTCCTGCGGGGTCCAGCGGCAGCTCGATCACGCGGATCTTCGCCGCCTGCAATTGCCGCAGGATCGCCCAGGAACAAGGCGACTCCACCAGGGCGACGCTGCCGTTCAGCTCCAGGGCATCCAGCGACAATGCCAGCACCGCGCGCAAATCCGTGCCGAGAAACACCTGCTCGGCCTGCCAGTAATCCGTGGTCGAGCGGGTGTAGCGCTCGGCCAGCGCCGTGCGCAGCTCCGCCTCGCCAAACGGCTGGTACAGCGGTGCCTGGGAGCGTGGGTACTGGCGTACCAGCTCGCGCTCGGCGGTCAACAGGGGATTGTCCAGCGACAGCAGCATCGCCGGAGCGTCGCTGCACAGCGCCAGCATTCCGGGCTGGCGGGCGTAGGCATAGACCCTGTCCAGCAGGTCCGTATCCGGCGCCAGCCCTGGCGCCGGCACGGGGCGGCTGAAGTAGCCCTGCTTGGGCCGGGCGTAGATCCGCCCTTCATCCTCGAGCAAGCCATAGGCGTACTTGGTGGTGGAAACCGATACCTTGAGGCGCTGGGCCAGGGCACGCAATGACGGCAGGCGCTGCTCGGCCGCGCTGGCGCCGTCCAGCCACTCCACCAGGTAGCGGTAGACCGCCTGATAGGCGAAAGGCGTTTCTCGGCTCACCGTTTCAGGCGTCCTTGGCCAGGGCAATCGCCGCCTGGATCGCCGCGCGGGCCTGGGGGCTGTTTTTCCAGCAGCTGGAGCCGACCAGGGCCGAGGCCTGGGTGACGATCTCCAGGGCATTGGCCCGGGCCAGTTGGGCGAGGGAATCGATGCCCAGTTGTTCGAGACGGGCGACCACGGTTTCGCCGACACCCTTGAGCTTGAGCAGCGCCTGGCGTTCTTCGAGCGGGAATGGCATGTACGTCAATCCTTTGCAGTGGTTACCAATTGCCGCATTCTTGCACAGTTCTCGATCGCCCCAGCCTGAGGCGACCGACCTCCTGACAATCATAAAAAGACTTGAGGTATCGACGTGTCCACAGACATTGAAGACAGCCGTTCCGCCCGTTTTGCCCTGCGCTGCTCGAACTGGGCCGAGCGCTGGTTCCCCGACTCCTGGGTGTTCGCCGCGCTGGCGGTGATCATCGTCGCCCTCGCCACCATGGCCATGGGCGCCAAGCCCACCGACACCGCCATGGCCTTCGGCGACGGTTTCTGGAGCCTGATCCCCTTCACCATGCAGATGGCCTTCGTGGTCATCGGCGGTTATGTGGTCGCCAGCTCGCCGCCGGCGGTGAAGCTGATCGACAAACTGGCGCGCATCCCGAAGAACGGCCGTTCCGCCGTGGCCTGGGTCGCGCTGATCTCCATGGTCGCCTCCTTGCTCAACTGGGGCCTGTCGCTAGTGTTCGGCGGCTTGCTGGTGCGGGCCCTGGCCCGGCGTACCGAGCTGCGCATGGACTACCGCGCCGCCGGGGCCGCGGCCTACCTGGGCCTGGGCGCGGTCTGGGCCCTGGGCCTGTCGTCCTCGGCCGCGCAATTGCAGGCCAACCCGGGCAGCCTGCCGCCGTCGATCCTGTCGATCACCGGAGTGATTCCGTTCACCCAGACCATCTTTCTCTGGCAGTCGGGCGTGTTGCTGCTGGCCTTGATCGTGGTCTCGCTGGTCATCGCCTATGCCACCGCGCCCGGTCCGAACTCGGCGCGCGACGCCAAGGCTTGCGGCATCGACCCAAGCTTCAGCATGCCCAAGCCACAACCGCGCACCCGCCCCGGCGAGTGGCTGGAATACAGCCCGCTGCTGACCATCCTGTTGGCCTTGCTGGCAGCCGGCTGGCTCTACCATGAGTTCGCCACCAAGCCGGCGATCACCGCGATTTCCGGGCTCAACACCTATAACTTTCTGTTCCTGATGCTCGGCGCGCTGCTGCACTGGCGCCCGCGCAGCTTCCTCGAAGCGGTGGCCCGCGCCGTGCCGACCACCACCGGGGTGCTGATCCAGTTCCCGCTGTACGGTTCCATCGCGGCCTTGCTGACAGTGGTCAAGGGCGTCGACGGCCAGACCCTGGCCCACCATATCTCGACCTTCTTCGTGCAGATCGCCTCCCACGACACCTACGCGCTGCTGATGGGGGTCTACTCGGCAGTGCTGGGCTTCTTCATTCCGTCGGGCGGCGGCAAGTGGATCATCGAGGCGCCCTACGTGATGCAGGTGGCCAATGACCTGCAATACCACCTGGGCTGGGCGGTGCAGATCTACAACGCCGCCGAGGCACTGCCGAACCTGATCAACCCCTTCTACATGCTGCCGCTGCTGGGGGTGCTGGGGCTCAAGGCGCGGGACCTGATCGGCTTCTCCTTCGTCCAGTTGCTGGTCCACGCACCGCTGGTGCTGGTGCTGCTGTGGGCACTGGGCACCACCTTGAGCTATATGCCGCCCGTGGCGCCGTAATCTGTTGCCAGAGACTCGCTCCCCTGTAGGAGCGAGTCTGCTCGCGATCGGCCGCCAGGCCGAGGGTGCCTGCCATGCCGTCATCGCGGGCAATCGAGCGTCGACCGGCCGCTCCTGCAGAAGCAGCCCTACATCCTTTCCAGCCTCCCCCTACTATCTTCTAAGCCCCGTCCCAGAGCCTTTTCTGTAGTCTTTCCGTCATATTCGGTTGCTACCGTGCAGCCGAAATACTTTGTTACGAATTGATCGAAAGGTAATCAGGGACCCGGCATGAGCGACGAACACTCGAAAGACCCAGAACATTCCAAGGCCACGGAGCCCCCCACCGACACCAGCCGCCGGCGTTTTCTCGGCGGCGTGGCGGTGCTGGGTGTCGGCGCGACGCTCAGCGCCTGCGGCCACAACGACCCGGCGCCGGGCAAGCCGGTGGAGCGCCCGCTGTCGCCGGCCGAACTGGACCGGGCGCTGCGCGACAACGTGAAGAACGTGGTGGTGATCTATGCCGAGAACCGCAGCTTCAACAACCTGTTTGCCGACTTCCCGGGGCTGGAAAAACCGCTCTCGGCCCTCAAGCCCGCCGACTATCAGCAACGCGACCGTGACGGCAGCCTGTTGCCGGCCCTGCCGCCGGTCTGGGGTGGCGTCGCCCAGGTCGGGCCCCAGGCCCTGGATGGCGTGACCTACCCGGTCGGCACCCAGTACCAGGAGCACCTGCCCAACGCGCCCTTCGCCCTCAAGGGCCCCGATGGCCAAGACCTGCCCCTGGGCCTGGTCACCCGCGACCTGTGGCACGTGTTCTACCAGAACCAGATGCAGATCAACGGCGGCAAGAACGATGGTTTCGTCGCCTGGGCCGACGCCGGCGGCCTGCCCATGGGGTATTACGCCCAGAGCTGCTATGAGCTGCGCCTGTGGGATATGGCCCGGGAATTCGTGCTGTGCGACAACTTCTTCCAGGGCACCTTCGGCGGCTCGTTTCTCAACCACCAGTACCTGATCAGCGCCGCGGTGCCGTTTTATCCGGATGCGGCCAATTCGGTGGCCAAGCCACAGATCGCCACCCTGCAGAGCGACGACCCGCTCGACAGCCGTCTCAAGCCGCTGGAACAATCCCCGGCCAGCGCCATGAGCGGCCCGCCGCAATTCGGCCCGAGCCTGCTGACCCCGGACGGCTACGCGGTCAATACCATGGCCCCGCCCTACTGGCCGACCTGGATCCGCGACCCGCAGCGCCCGGCCTATGCCAAGGCCGACCTGCCCAATGTGCTGGTACCGCAGCGCCACGACACCATCGGCGACAAGCTCTCGCGCAAGGACATCGACTGGGCCTGGTACGCCGGCGCCTGGCAGGTCACGCTGGACGCCTACAAGGATTCGGCGGGGATTCCGAAGATCCCCAACTTCCAGTACCACCACCAGCCGTTCAACTACTTCGCGCAGTTCGGTCCCGAGCATCCCAACGAACGCAGCCATCACCTGCGCGATGCGGGCCTGGGCGATGAGTCGAGCAGCAACCGCTTCCTCGCCGATGCCGAGGCCGGCAAGTTGCCGCCGGTGGCGTTCTACAAGCCCCAGGGCAACCTCAACATGCACGCCGGTTATGCCGATGTGGCCGCGGGCGACCGGCATATCGTGCGAGCCCTGAAGGTGCTGCGCGAAAGCCCGCAGTGGCAGAACATGGTGGTGATCGTCACGGTCGATGAGAACGGCGGCTGGTGGGACCACGTCGCCCCGCCCAAGGGCGACCGTTGGGGGCCGGGGACACGCATCCCGGCGCTGGTGGTGTCACCGTTCGCCCGCAAGGGCACGGTAGACCATACGGTGTACGACACCGCGTCGATCCTGCGGCTGATCACCCGGGTGTTCCAGTTGGAACCGCTCGACGGCCTCAAGCAACGGGACGCGACGATGATCGCCCGGGGGCAGGCGCCCATGGGCGACCTGAGCAATGCCCTGCACTTCCCGGCCTGAACCGACGGCAGCGGCCGCCCGGGCGGCCGTTTGCGGGTGCAAAATAAAGATTTATTCCACCCTTTTCCTTGTCACCCGCTACTGTTTCAGTACGGAACTTACCTCGCCCAGACGAGGCCAACGCTGACAAGGAGCCAAGCATGAAACTCACAGGATTGTCCCTCCCCCTCGCCGCCCTGACCCTGGGCGGCCTGAGCAGCCTGACCTTAAGTACCATGGCCCAGGCCAACGTCGATCTGAAGCTGGGCAACACCCAGCGCGTCACCCAACTCTTCTCCTACCCCAACAACTGCAACGTGATCTGCTTTCGCAACTGGACGCTGGAACAGACCGTCGAGCATTACCTGACCCAAAGCGTGAAGCGCGATGGCTACAGCACCGCCAAGGTCAAGGTGAAGACCGATAACAACCAGCTGTACGCCAACATCAGTGGTGTTCCGAAGGACTATGGCAAGCCGCTGACCGCCCTGCTGGATGCCGGCGACCTGGCCTACAAGGGCGCCAGCAAACTCAACAGCGACGGCAAATGGACCTACAGCTGGTACCTGTTCCTGCCCCTGGGCATGGCCCTGGAAAACCGCAAGAGCGTCGAACTGCTGCACTTCCCGCCGGACTACTCGCTGACTCAAGCCCAGGACTACCTGAAATCGGCCACCACCGACCGCTGGGCCACCCTGCTCACCACCAATGGCATTCCAACCGAGCAGACGCCGGGCTATCAGACCATCATCGACATTGCGCCGATCGCCGCCCCGGCCACTGCCGGCAAGGACCTGGAAGGCGTCTACGGCTACTTCCAGGACTACCAGACCACCATGGTCAAGCAGATCAGCCAGAGTGCCAGCGGCGCCGCCCTGCCAATGGTGGCCTTCGGCGCGCCGGTGCGTAACTGGATCAAGCAGCAGTACGGCCCGACCGTGAACGTGCTGGGCCTGACGCAGATCAGCCCGAGCGCGGGCCTGAAGGTGCCGGTGCTGGGCTCCAACCACCCGAGTTACATCTGGTACGCGGCGGATCCGGAGAACTACGACGGCGACGAGGCCAAGGCCGACGCGGCCGGTTTGAAGGTGATGGGGCAGGATCTGAGCGCGGCCTGCTGGCAGGCCGGGATGGGCAGCAAGCCGGGCAGCGACCCGACAGTGCAGCTCAAAAGCTGCACGCAGAACTGGCAGGTGACCAACAAAGAGCAGACCTGCGCCCTGTTCTACACCTCGATCCGCAAGCTGACGCCGGAGCAGGCCCAGGCCAAGTGCACCAGCGAGCCGGTACAGACCCAGCTGAAGCAGCTGAAGGCGCCGGCACCGTCGATGAGTGCCGAAGTACCGCCGCATATCTGACGGACAAGCGGTAACAGCTACATCCCATCGCGAGCAAGCTCGCTCCTACAGAACGGCACATCGCCCGTAGGAGCGAGCTTGCTCGCGATGGGTTTTCAGCGCCTCAGAGCGCCCCGACCGGACGCAGGCGGTACTGCGGCGGCAGCTGCTCGAAGCCACTGATGGTGGCGTTCAGGCTCTTCCAGCGACCGTCCTTGATGCCATAGATGCAACCGTGGATCGACAGGCTCTGCCCACGATGCCAGGCGTTTTGCACAATGCTGGTGTGGCCGACGTTGGCCACTTGCTGGATCACGTTCAGCTCGCAGAGGCGGTCAACCCGTTCTTCCTCGGTGGCCAGTTGCCCCAGGACTTCGCGATGTTCGTAGTACAGGTCGCGAATCGAGCGCAGCCAGCCGTCGATCAGGCCCAGCTGGCGATCCTGCATCGAGGCGCGCACGCCGCCACAGCCATAGTGACCGGTGACCAGGATGTGTTTGACCTTGAGCACGTCCACCGCGTACTGGATCACCGACAGGCAATTGAGGTCGGTGTGCAGCACCACGTTGGCCACGTTGCGGTGTACGAACAGATCTCCGGGAAGCATGCCGACGATCTCGTTGGCCGGTACACGGGCGTCCGAACAGCCGATCCACAGGTATTCCGGCGTCTGCTGGCGGGCCAGCTTGGAGAAGAATTCAGGATCTTCCTGCTTGATCGCTTCGGCCCAACGCTCGTTGTTATCAATCAGGTCTTGTAGTTCGTTCATGCTGTGAAACCTCAGGATTGATGCGTTGCTATGACAGACGACTGTCTATCGGGGTCACGCGCGTCTATGCAGATACCGCTTATCCACCCCTTTGAATCTTGCCGGGTCTGGTGGGTCCACTCTTTAAGCCCAAAAGTATGAGCAACCGTCATGACTGAATCACGACGTCCCTATGGCGCGCCTCAGCCCGAGCCCATCGACGACAACGAAGACCGCATGGGTTCCATGGAAGAGCTGGATTTCGATGAAGAAGAACCCGGCGCCAGGGTCGGCGACCCTGCTTCCAGCCCTGTGGAGCATCGTACTCCCCACAGGCACATCCATGGCTCCAGCCTGACCGGCAACGCCGAGGATGAGCCCAACGACGATGAGCTGACCCCGGAAAACCTGATCCGCGAAGACGGCGCCCGCTCCGCCCATGAAGCCGGTGAAGACCAGCCGGCCGACTGGGACCTGAGCATTGTCGATGAAAACGATATCGGCGGCGGCAATGGCCTGGACGAAGCCGAACTGGCCCAGCGCGACCCACTGGATGGCAAACGCTGATACCTGCCTTTAACAACTGTAGGAGCGAGGCTTGCCCGCGATAGCGGTTTGCCTGACACAGCGCTATCGCGGGCAAGCCTCGCTCCTACGATAGCGGCTCGATACGCCGTCAATCGACCAGGGTGCAGGCCATCACCAGCGCATCTTCGCGCCCGCCTGTCGCCGGATAGTAATCGCGGCGGCGGCCAACCTCGTTGAAACCGTAGCGTTCGTACAGACGGTAGGCGGTCTGGTTGCTGGAGCGCACTTCGAGGAAGCATTCGCGCGCGTCTTTCTGGTAGGCGCGCTTCATCAACTCTTCCAGCAGGCGCAGGCCCAGGCCACGGCCCTGGTTTTCCGGCTTGACGGTGATATTGAGCAGGTGGGCTTCGTCGATGATCACCTGGATCACGCCGTGGCCGACTTGCTGGCTGCCTTCGAACATCAGCCAGACTTCATAGGATTTCAGGGCATCGGTGAAAATGCCGCGGGTCCAGGGATGGCTGAACGCCGCGTATTCGATTTTCAGGATGGCATCCAGATCCGCCTCGGTGGCCTGGCGGAACGATAAAGCGTCACTCATTGCTACTTTTCCAACGCGCCATCAGCCGACGCATGGCTTGCCAGACATCAGCCTTACGCTGTGGCTCTTCCATTAATAGTTCCAGCCCAGGCAGCGCCCAGACCGAGCCCAGGCCTTCGACCTGGAGTTCACGGTTGTAGGACTGCACATCAGCCTCGCCCGCGAAACGCACCGCCGGCAGGCCGATCAGCCACAGGCAGACACAAGGTTCTTCTTCGACGCGCGCCCCGACAAAGGCCTGGACGAAATCCCGCGCCGCGTCCGGCCCCTGGTCGAGATTGCCGCGGGTCAGCATCGGCCAGCGCACCGGCTCGGCGAGGATCTGCGGGCTGTCCGGCAGGCCAGCGGCGCGCAGCATGTCCTTGAGCAGCAGATAGGCCGGGTCGCGGCTCTGGAAGGCTTCGCCTGTGGGTAACTCCACCAGCAGCAGGCAACGACCGGCGCGCAGCAATTGCAGGGCGAAACGCGGTGGCGGCACGGGCGGGGCCTTGACCGGCGCCGGGGCCTCCTCGGCATCGACCACGGGCTTGCTGACCGGACGAACGGCAGCGCCGGCGGGACGCGGCACTTCGATTTTCGGCCGTTCGGCAGGCTTGGCCACAGGCTCGGCAACCGTTTTGGCCACAGGTGCAGGGGCTGCCGGGGCCTCGACCACGGGCTCGGCAATCACCAGCAACTCGGGACGGGACGGCGCCGCAAAGGGCAATTCGGTGCGCGGCAGCCAGCTGACCACCTGCATGGCGGACAGATAAGCGCGACGGCGGGACTCGATAAGCAAAGGTCGGCCACTTGTGGATAACTGAAGTGGGGGGATTCTACCGTCCTTCGCCGAAGATCGCCCGCAGTTGATTCGTCACAAAAACACCGGTCCAGCCCATGACAAGACCGAGGGGTGAATCGTCAGCCTTCCGATGCAGTACAATCGCTGCTTTTCATTGCCAACCAGCCGGCCATTCCGATGATCGAACCCAAGCGCGTGTTGCGCGCCCTCGCCGAACACTGGGCACTTCTGGAGCCACTGTGCGAGCACTTCGACCAAGGCACCCTGAGCCTCGCCGAACTGCGTTCACAGCTGGCCACCCAGCAAATTGACAGTACGCCACAGGACATTACCAGCCTGCTGGATGTGTGGATCCGCCTGGATATCCTGGTTCCGGTGGCGAAAAGCCCGAACCGTTTTGAGCTCAACGCACAGATCCATGACTTCCTCGCCTACCTGCGGCGCGAGCACCGCCTGGGCCTGTGCCTGGAAATCGAAGCTTACCTGCGCCACCTCGAACGCCTGGCCGGTTACATCCAGGACGCCTTCGACATCCGCGACGGCCATGACCTGGCCCGCCAGCTGCGGTTGCTGGACATGCGCGTGCGCGATGTATTGAAAAAGCTCGCCAACGACGAACAGGCCCTGGTGGCCGTCGCCGATCGGGCCAAGACCAGCGACCGGCAGATTCCCCTGCGCCAGCGGTACGCCGAGGTACTGGCCACCTGGGACGAATACGTCGAGCCGATGATCCAGCTGGTGAACGCCGATGGCGCCTTCGAGCAAGGCGTGCGCAAGGTCGAGAACGTCCTGCTGCGCATGCTCACCGAACAGCAGCGCCTGGGCCACCTGGTGGACGACGACATGCTGCTGCGCACCCACGCGCGGATCCTGGAAATGCAGACCAGCGCCCAGCTGACCCTGCGTCACGCCCGGGAACTGCTGCTGCCGCTGCGTGAAGAAGCCCGCCGGCACAACGCCGTGACCCGCGGCGCGGCCCTGGCCCTGTCGGCCATCCGGCGCAAGGGCATCGACGCCGTGCCGCAAGCGGCCATGCCACTGTTCACCCGTCCGCAAAGCACCTTCCTCGGCAGCTCCGGCCAGGTCGAGGCCTATGTCTATGCCCTGGCCAGCTTCGAGCCGAAGCCGACGCGCTTCCCCAAGGCGCACAAGACCCACAAGGGTGGTAATGCGCCACGGGCGCCACGCACGGTCCGCGAGATGCTCGACCGCTGCGAAGACGCCCTGCCGATGCCGGACCTGATGACCTGGCTGCTGGAGCAGGAACCGGACGGTGCCACCGACGAGTTGCTGTACTGGTTCTCCCGCCTGTCGCGGGAAAAACGCTTCAAGCGCGAGCGTCTGGAACGCCGCGACTACCACACCCACGAGCACCAGGTCAGCCTGCGCTCCTTCGCCCTGCTCTCGGCCCGCGATGACGCCGCTGAGAATTCTGCGAGCACTCCACATGCATCTTGATCTTTCCGAACTGTCCCAGCTGGCGCCGATCTTTCGCGAGCTGTTCAAGGGTTATCACGTCAGCCGCCGCGACCCGGAGCTGTACTCCCAGCTGTCGAACTTCCAGGACCAGTACCGCACCCTGTTCAAGGCCCTGGGCTTCGAACTGGTATGCGACACCCGTGGCTTCTACTACTTCGTGCCGGAGAACGCCGCCGCCCAGGTGAACAAGACCGCCCAGCGCCTGGCGCTGTTCACCTTCATCCTGGTGGAGCACCTGGCCGACCAGGGCCGCGACCCGGTCGCCGTGCTCGACGGCGGCAGCCTCGGCCGTGACGAACTGCCGTCCTTGCTGGAGAAGTACCGCGACCTGTTCATCCAGGCCGAAGTGCAGACCCATGAAGAACTGGAAGAAAAAATCATGCGCCGCATGACCCAACTGGGCTTTGCCGGCGAGGAGCCGGGCATCTACCGCTTCCTGCCGCCGATGCACCGCTTCCTCGATGTGTGCCTGTCGGTGCAGCAGGACCGTGACCTGGCCGCCAGCCTGCACAGCGTGCTGCCGTTGCCGACGCCGGTGCTGATCGACGAAGACAGCGACGAAAAACTGCTGCAGACCGACGACCCGCTGGACCTCAGCGAATTCGTCGAATCGGAAAGTGAAGAAGACGCACTGGCCCGCGCCATTGCCGAAGAACAGGAGCTCGACGCATGAGCAAGGAACGCTACGGCATCCGCCGCTTTGCCCTTTTGAACACCGCCGGCTACAGCCTGGGCCTGTTCCCGCTGGAAGAGCCGCTGTCGGTCTACGGCGCGAACAACCTGGGCAAGTCCGCTTCGATCAACGCTCTGCAATTCCCGATCCTGGCGCGCATGTCGGACATGAGCTTCGGCAAGTACAGCCTGGAACAGTCGCGGCGTTTCTACTTCGCCACCGATACCAGCTACATCCTGGTGGAAGTGTCCCTGCCCCATGGCCCGCATGTGATCGGCGTGGCCGGGCGCGGTCCGGGCGGCAGTTTCGGTCACCAGTTCTTCGCCTATGCCGGCTCGCTGGACCTTGCGCACTACCAGAAAGACGACACTTGCCTGCGGCAGAAAGAGCTGTTCACCAACCTCGAGCGCCAGGGCCTGAAGGCCTATGAACTCAAGCCGGACGAACTGCGTCGCCTGCTGGTGGGCGGGCATACCTCGATTCCGCTGGACCTGACCCTGATCCCGCTGCGCTCCACCAGCGAGCAGAGCCTGAAGACCTTCCGCGCGCTGTTCATCAACCTGCTGCACATGCGCGAAATCACCGCGGCCAAGCTCAAGCAGCTGTTCCTCGATGCCTTCGAGCACAGCCTGCGTTCCGGCAGCGTCGACTACATCGCCGCCTGCGAAGATGCCTTCCGCGACGTGCGCCGCATGGAGCAGGACTACAACTCGCTGGTGGCCGCGGGTCCCCTGGTGGAAGCCCTGGCCAACGGCGTGACACAGCGCGACATCCTGCGCGGCAAACTGCATCGCCTGTCGCCGCTGCTTGATTCGCTGCTGGGCACCTGGTCCGACTACGCCAGCGCGCGCAAGGAAGAGCTGACCATCCAGGCCGAGCACTACCGCAACGAGCAGGACGCACTGCAGAACGACCAGCGCAGCAGCACCCAGGAAATGATGCGCCTGGAGCGGGAAATCACCGGCACCCAGCGCTGGCTCGGCGAGCTCTCGGTGCTCAAGCATCGTTTCGCCCTGGTGGACGATGTCAAGGTCCTGGAGCAGCAACTGCTGGCGGCCAAGGATGCCCACGACGAACTGGCCGGCGCCCTGGCCCAGTCCCGGCAGTTCTCCGCCGAGGACCTGGAAGAGCGCCTGCGGGACCTGGAAAAACGCCTGAAGTCGGTCAAGCAGCAGCTCGATAACGCCGACAACAACAGCTATGCGCGCCTGCGCGAGGAATTCTCGCAACAGGACGTCGAGCGCCTGATGCGCCTGTTCAACAGCCAGTTGTTCAGCCTGCCGCTGGGCGAACATGGCATTGCCTTGGACGAGAACGGCGACTGGGTCAAATCCGTGGAGCTGATCCTCGATGGCTTCAAGGGCGAGCGCTTCGAAGTGCCGGGGCTGTCCATCGACATTTCCCACATCGAACCGCCGGCCTTGCAGGCCCTGGCGGATCGCGCGGCATTGCGCGACCAGAAAGAGCGCCTGGACAAAGAACTCAAGCAGCTGAAAACCCAGGCCGCAGTGGCCGCCGACCGCGCCGCGAGCAAGACCCAGACCGAAGCGCTGTACCAGCAGGTGCTGGATGCGCAGAAAGCCCTGGAAGATTTCCGCCGCGCGCAGACCCTGAGCGCCGAGGAAGGCGAAAAGCTGGAACAGCTGGCGCAGATGGAAGCCGCCCAGGACGAACTCAAGCGTTCCAGCGACGCCTTCACCGAACGCGTCCAGCAACTGTCGGCCAAGCTGCAACTCGTGGGCCGGCAGATCGGCGACATGGAAGCCAAGCAACGCACCCTCGACGACGCCCTGCGCCGTCGCCAGCTGTTGCCGGCGGACCTGCCGTTCGGCACGCCATTCATGGAGCCGGTGGACGACTCCATGGACAACCTGCTGCCCCTGCTCAACGACTACCAGGACAGCTGGCAGGGCCTGCAGCGGGTCGATGGCCAGATCGAGGCGCTGTACGCCCAGGTGCGCCTCAAGGGCGTGGCCAAGTTCGACAGCGAAGACGACATGGAGCGTCGCCTGCAATTGCTGATCAACGCCTATGCGCACCGTACCGACGAAGCCCTGACCCTGGGCAAGGCGCGTCGCGCGGCCGTCACCGATATCGCCCGGACCCTGCGCAACATCCGCAGCGACTACGACAGCCTCGAGCATCAGTTGGCGCTGTTCAACCGCGAGATCAACAAACGCCAGGTGTCCAACCTGCAGAGCTTCCGTATCGTGCTCGCACCGAACAAGGAAGCCCTCAAGCACATCGACCAGATCATCCACAGCGCCGGCCAGTACGAAGAAGGCGAGACCCTGTCGGTGTTCGACCTGAGCCAGAGCGCCGAACAGGACAGCAAGAACGAAGAGGCCAAGGAATACCTGGCCCGCCTGGTAGCGGCCAACCATAACCAACTGGGTCTGAAAGACCTGTTCGAGCTGGCGTTCGAGATCACCAAGGTCAATGGCCAGCCGGTGATCCACACCGATATCGATGGCGCGGCGTCCAACGGCACCACCATGACCATCAAGGCGCTGACCAACATGTACCTGTTGCTGCACTTGATGGACCGCGAGCAGGCCGGGCGCATCCGCCTGCCGTACTACCTCGACGAGGCTGCGGACATCGACGAGAAGAACCAGGCAGCGCTGCTGGAAACCAGCCTGCAACTGGGCTTCGTGCCGATCCTGGCCAGTGTGAAGCCGCAGGTGTCGGCCCAGGTCGCCATCGACCTGGAAGGCGGCAGCGGCCCGAACGGTATCTACATCGACGAGGCGGACTGGAAGTACATCCGCCGTCACGATCAGGTCAAGGCCACCCTGAACGTCGAACCAGAAGCCGAAGCGGAGCTGGACGAGGTGTAACTGCCGAAGCCGTAAAACAAAAAGGCCGTGATCTTTCGATCACGGCCTTTTTGCTTTCTGGGTTATTTGCCCAGGGGGATTTTCGGTGCCCAGGTCAGCCATTCGTCCTCGAACTTGTCGAACAACGGGAAGGTCTGTTCCGGCCGTGCCGGGTTGCCCATGCGCTCGCCATCCGGCGTGGCAAAGGCGATGCCGCCCTGGATCAGGGTCTCCAGCGACTCGGTACGGACGGTTGCGCCCTTGAACAGGCCGATGTCGATACCGAACCCACTGCTGTTCCAGAAACGCGTACCGCCACGCACCAGCGGCGCGTACTTCGGCTCGATCAGGATATGGATCAACACCCGGTCGGCAGTCTGGCCCAGTTCGTAGCCCGTGACCTTGCCCACCGTTACCTCGCGGTAAGTCACCGGCACGCCGACCTTCAGCGAGCCGCGCCGCGCCGCGCTCAGCACCAGGCTCAGGCCGGCCTCGGCGACCGCGGTTTCCGGTGGCTGGGGCAAGGCGACAAAGCTGGTTTGCGCGCCGAGGTTCTTCGCCGCCGGCTGCACTTCGATGTACTGCCCGGTCACCAGGGTTTCCAGGTTGGCGGTCTTGATCAAGCCAAGCTCCGGCTTGACCACCCAGAACTGGCTGCCGACCCGCGCGATACGCTCCGGCACCTCGGTGATCCGAGCCTTGAGCAGCACCGACTGCAGATCGCCGCTCAGGTCGACGTCTTCGACCTTGCCGACATCCAGCCCCTTGAAGCGGATAGGCGTGCCCGGACGCAGGCCATCGGCGCGATCGACCTTGATGCTGATCAGGGTGCCCTTCTGCGTCGCCTGCTCCTTGTCGGCATACAAGCGGAAACGTGGGATGCGCTTTTTCAGCGGCACGTTGGGTTCCGGCGTGTCGAAGGCGATACCGCCGGCCATCAGGCTTTGCAGCGACTCGCTCTTGACCTGGATGCCGCCGGTCAGGCCACCGGTCAAGGTGACACCGCTGGCATTCCAGAAGCGCGTCGAGCCGTTCACCAGCCCTTCGTACTCCTTCTCGATGTGCACGCCGATGACCAACTGCTTGCGGGTCCGCGAAAACTGGTAGCTCTGCACCGAGCCGACCTTGACCTGCTTGTACAGAATCGGGCTGCCCACCTCCAGCGAACCGAGGTTTTCGGTGAACAGCACCAGGTGCAGGCCAGGGGAGCGCAGATCCAGCGGCGGCGCCTTGGGCCGCGCCTCGAATTCGCGTTGCGGAGCAGCGCCCTTGTCACCTGGGCGCACCGCGATGTAGTTGCCTTTGACCAGGGCTTCCAGACCGGTGATACCCGCCAGGGAGATCGAAGGCTTGACCACCCAGAACTGGGTGCCTTGCACCAGGTAATCCTCGGCCAGGGGGTCCAGGGTCAGCTCCGCCGTGGCGCTGGACAAATCCGGGTCGACCTTGAGGGCCTTGAGGTTACCAACCTGAATCCCCTTGTACATGACTGGCGTGCGACCTGCCTGGAGCCCTTCGAAGTCACTCAGCTTGACCTTGACCCGGATGCCCGCCTGCGCCGCGTCGAAGTCCTCGTAGAGACGGAACGGCAGGGTCGGGTCGGTTGGCGGGCTGTCCCGGCGATTCTCCGGGGTAGCGAAGGCGATACCGCCGGCGACGATGCTGGCCAGGGATTCGCTACGCACTTTCACACCGGACAGGTTGGCGTCGATGCTGATGCCGCTGGCGTTCCAGAAACGCGTATGTTTACGCACCAGGTTGGCGTAGGTCGGCTCGATAAAGACTTTGATCTCAACCGTGTTCTGGTCTTCGGAGAGCAGGTAGCTTTTCACCTGCCCCACCTGGATCTGCTTGTAGAACACCGGGCTGCCGCGGTTCAACGATCCCAGGCGATCCGCCTTAATGGTCAAGTGCAGGCCTGGCTTGGCGTCCGATAACGGTGGTTCTTCGACCAGCGCCTTGAACTTGCGCGCAGGCTCGCCCTCTCCCGGGCTGATGGCGATGTAGTTACCTGAAACCAGCGTCTCCAGCCCGGTGATCCCGGCCAGGGTCACGCTCGGCTTGACCAGCCAGAAGCGTGTGCTGCTCTTCAGGTATTGCTGGACGTCCTTGTTCATCTCGACAGTGGCAATCACCCCTCTGGTGTTGCCTTCGTCGTCCAGGGCCAGGGCCTTGACCTTGCCCACCGACATCCCTTTGTAGACCACCTCGGTCTTGTTGGCCTGGATGCCCTCGCCGCTTTCAAAGCGCACCTGGACCTCGATACCGGTCTGACTGTAGGCACGCCAGCCCAACCATCCGCCAATCAGCAACGCGATCAGGGGCAGGACCCAGATGGCCGACCAGTTCGAAGCCGGACGGGTTTTAGCTTTAGGCAAATCACTCATTGTCGTCGTCCGACTCCGTGTTATCCCAGATCAGTCGGGGATCAAAAGTTACTGCGGCGAGCATCGTCAGAATCACCACGCTGGCAAAGGCCACTGCACCGAGATTGGCCTCGATACTGGCAAGCCGACCGAAGTTCACCACCGCCACCAGGATGGCGATCACAAAGATATCCAGCATCGACCAGCGGCCGATGAACTCGATAAAGCGGTACATCCAAATGCGTTGCCGCGCCGATAACGGCTGGTGGCGCTGGACCGAGAACAGCAACAGGGCAATTCCCACCAGCTTGAAAGTGGGCACCAGGATACTGGCGATAAACACCACCGCCGCAATCGGGATCATGCCGTGCTGCACCAGTACGATCACCCCCGACATGATGGTGCTGGGGTCACCCTGGCCGAGTGACGTGACCGTCATGATCGGCAGTACATTGGCCGGGATGTACAGGATCGCCGCGGTAATCAGCAGTGCCCAGGTACGCATGATGCTGTTGGGGCGACGAGCATGCACCAGGGCCCCGCAGCGAGTGCAGGTTTGCTCATCGGTATCGGGTTCCTGCCTGTTCAGCTCGTGGCATTCATTACAGACCAGAATGCCCGCATCAATCGCCCGCATGCGCATCCTCCCCGGCCAGGGCATCCCATATCTGATGCGGCGACATGACCACCTCCAGCCATACCTGAACCAATAACAGGCTGACAAAACACACCAACCCCAGGCCGACCGTCATGGCAGCCAGATCCGCCAGCTTGACGATGGCGACCAATACCCCCATCAGGTAGACCTCGAGCATGCCCCAGTCCCGCAAGTGGTGATAAATGCGGTACAGCAACAGGCCGTAACTGCGACCTATGTCCAGGCGAATGCTCAGGAGCACGAGCAACTGGCAGACCAGCTTGAGCAATGGAATGCCCATGCTGCAGAGAAACACCACCACCGCCACGCCTTGCATATCGGTATTGAACAAACCGATAACACCGCTCCACACGGTGTCCTCAGAGGATTGTCCGAGTAGATTGAGCTGCATGATGGGTAAAAAGTTCGCGGGGACATAGAGCAGTAGCGCGGCAATAACCAATGCCAAGCTGCGATCCACGACGTTATGGCGGTGTGCATATAGCTCGTAACCACAACGGGGGCACTGGGCTTTTTCTCCGTGGACCAGCTCTGGCTTGCGCATCAGCAAGTCGCATTCGTGGCAGGCCACCAGATCGTCCAGCGGCAACTCCGACAGCCCGGGGGCGTCAACCGTATCTGACATACAAGGCTCTGGCTCTGAAAAGGCGTGAAGCTATTCTAGAGGTCCGTCCCGAAAATAACTGTGCAAAATTGTTTGGAGATAAGAACCGTTTTCTACGCGCAAAAACAAAACCCCAATTGCTTTCGCAATTGGGGTTTCGGAATTTAATCTTGACGATGACCTACTCTCACATGGGGAAACCCCACACTACCATCGGCGATGCATCGTTTCACTGCTGAGTTCGGGATGGGATCAGGTGGTTCCAATGCTCTATGGTCGTCAAGAAATTCGGTGTGCCGACTCGTCTTTCGACGCTTCAGCAAATTGGGTATGCGATAGTTTGTGTGTTTTCTCGAACTTTCGGTTCGTTTCGTCTTCACACACCGCAATCTGGCTGTTAAGCGCAAATTGCTTGGGTGTTATATGGTCAAGCCTCACGGGCAATTAGTATTGGTTAGCTCAACGCCTCACAGCGCTTACACACCCAACCTATCAACGTCGTAGTCTTCGACGGCCCTTCAGGGAACTCAAGGTTCCAGTGAGATCTCATCTTGAGGCAAGTTTCCCGCTTAGATGCTTTCAGCGGTTATCTTTTCCGAACATAGCTACCCGGCAATGCCACTGGCGTGACAACCGGAACACCAGAGGTTCGTCCACTCCGGTCCTCTCGTACTAGGAGCAGCCCCTCTCAAATCTCAAACGTCCACGGCAGATAGGGACCGAACTGTCTCACGACGTTCTAAACCCAGCTCGCGTACCACTTTAAATGGCGAACAGCCATACCCTTGGGACCGGCTTCAGCCCCAGGATGTGATGAGCCGACATCGAGGTGCCAAACACCGCCGTCGATATGAACTCTTGGGCGGTATCAGCCTGTTATCCCCGGAGTACCTTTTATCCGTTGAGCGATGGCCCTTCCATACAGAACCACCGGATCACTAAGACCTACTTTCGTACCTGCTCGACGTGTCTGTCTCGCAGTCAAGCGCGCTTTTGCCTTTATACTCTACGACCGATTTCCGACCGGTCTGAGCGCACCTTCGTACTCCTCCGTTACTCTTTAGGAGGAGACCGCCCCAGTCAAACTACCCACCATACACTGTCCTCGATCCGGATAACGGACCTGAGTTAGAACCTCAAAGTTGCCAGGGTGGTATTTCAAGGATGGCTCCACGCGAACTGGCGTCCACGCTTCAAAGCCTCCCACCTATCCTACACAAGCAAATTCAAAGTCCAGTGCAAAGCTATAGTAAAGGTTCACGGGGTCTTTCCGTCTAGCCGCGGATACACTGCATCTTCACAGCGATTTCAATTTCACTGAGTCTCGGGTGGAGACAGCGCCGCCATCGTTACGCCATTCGTGCAGGTCGGAACTTACCCGACAAGGAATTTCGCTACCTTAGGACCGTTATAGTTACGGCCGCCGTTTACCGGGGCTTCGATCAAGAGCTTCGCGTTAGCTAACCCCATCAATTAACCTTCCGGCACCGGGCAGGCGTCACACCCTATACGTCCACTTTCGTGTTTGCAGAGTGCTGTGTTTTTAATAAACAGTCGCAGCGGCCTGGTATCTTCGACCGGCATGGGCTTACGGAGCAAGTCCTTCACCCTCACCGGCGCACCTTCTCCCGAAGTTACGGTGCCATTTTGCCTAGTTCCTTCACCCGAGTTCTCTCAAGCGCCTTGGTATTCTCTACCCAACCACCTGTGTCGGTTTGGGGTACGGTTCCTAGTTATCTGAAGCTTAGAAGCTTTTCTTGGAAGCATGGCATCAACCACTTCGTCACCTGAAAGGTAACTCGTCATCAGCTCTCGGCCTTAGAACCCCGGATTTACCTAAGATTCCAGCCTACCACCTTAAACTTGGACAACCAACGCCAAGCTGGCCTAGCCTTCTCCGTCCCTCCATCGCAATAACTAGAAGTACAGGAATATTAACCTGTTTTCCATCGACTACGCTTTTCAGCCTCGCCTTAGGGACCGACTAACCCTGCGTCGATTAACGTTGCGCAGGAAACCTTGGTCTTTCGGCGTGGGTGTTTTTCACACCCATTGTCGTTACTCATGTCAGCATTCGCACTTCTGATACCTCCAGCAAGCTTCTCAACTCACCTTCACAGGCTTACAGAACGCTCCTCTACCGCATCACTTACGTGATACCCGTAGCTTCGGTGTATGGTTTGAGCCCCGTTACATCTTCCGCGCAGGCCGACTCGACTAGTGAGCTATTACGCTTTCTTTAAAGGGTGGCTGCTTCTAAGCCAACCTCCTAGCTGTCTAAGCCTTCCCACATCGTTTCCCACTTAACCATAACTTTGGGACCTTAGCTGACGGTCTGGGTTGTTTCCCTTTTCACGACGGACGTTAGCACCCGCCGTGTGTCTCCCATGCTCGGCACTTGTAGGTATTCGGAGTTTGCATCGGTTTGGTAAGTCGGGATGACCCCCTAGCCGAAACAGTGCTCTACCCCCTACAGTGATACATGAGGCGCTACCTAAATAGCTTTCGAGGAGAACCAGCTATCTCCGAGCTTGATTAGCCTTTCACTCCGATCCACAGGTCATCCGCTAACTTTTCAACGGTAGTCGGTTCGGTCCTCCAGTCAGTGTTACCTAACCTTCAACCTGCCCATGGATAGATCGCCCGGTTTCGGGTCTATACCCAGCGACTAAACGCCCTATTAAGACTCGCTTTCGCTACGCCTCCCCTATTCGGTTAAGCTCGCCACTGAATATAAGTCGCTGACCCATTATACAAAAGGTACGCAGTCACAGAACAAAGTCTGCTCCCACTGCTTGTACGCATACGGTTTCAGGATCTATTTCACTCCCCTCTCCGGGGTTCTTTTCGCCTTTCCCTCACGGTACTAGTTCACTATCGGTCAGTCAGTAGTATTTAGCCTTGGAGGATGGTCCCCCCATATTCAGACAAAGTTTCTCGTGCTCCGTCCTACTCGATTTCATGACTAAGAGATTTTCGCGTACAGGGCTATCACCCACTATGGCCGCACTTTCCAGAGCGTTCCGCTAATCTCAAAGCCACTTAAGGGCTAGTCCCCGTTCGCTCGCCACTACTAAGGGAATCTCGGTTGATTTCTTTTCCTCAGGGTACTTAGATGTTTCAGTTCCCCTGGTTCGCCTCTTGCACCTATGTATTCAGTACAAGATAACCATCTTATGATGGCTGGGTTCCCCCATTCAGACATCTCCGGATCAAAGTCTGTTTGCCGACTCCCCGAAGCTTTTCGCAGGCTACCACGTCTTTCATCGCCTCTGACTGCCAAGGCATCCACCGTATGCGCTTCTTCACTTGACCATATAACCCCAAGCAATCTGGTTATACTGTGAAGACGACATTCGCCGAAAATTCGCGATTAAACTCACAAATTTTACCTTAGCCTGAACAACACCAGTGAAAGTGCTATCCAGTCTATCTTTCTATCACATACCCAAATTTTTAAAGAACGATTCTGATAAAGATCAGAAATCAACATTCACCATCAACTTGATGGAATGCTCATTTCTAAGCTTTAAACGATGGACACCAATCTGTAATGGTGGAGCCAAGCGGGATCGAACCGCTGACCTCCTGCGTGCAAGGCAGGCGCTCTCCCAGCTGAGCTATGGCCCCGTATCGCTACAGGGTGCACCAGTAATTGGTGGGTCTGGGCAGATTCGAACTGCCGACCTCACCCTTATCAGGGGTGCGCTCTAACCAACTGAGCTACAGACCCAATCGTCTTCTTCAATGAATCAAGCAATTCGTGTGGGAGCTTATGAAGCAGCTGATGTCGTCGATTAAGGAGGTGATCCAGCCGCAGGTTCCCCTACGGCTACCTTGTTACGACTTCACCCCAGTCATGAATCACACCGTGGTAACCGTCCTCCCGAAGGTTAGACTAGCTACTTCTGGTGCAACCCACTCCCATGGTGTGACGGGCGGTGTGTACAAGGCCCGGGAACGTATTCACCGCGACATTCTGATTCGCGATTACTAGCGATTCCGACTTCACGCAGTCGAGTTGCAGACTGCGATCCGGACTACGATCGGTTTTGTGGGATTAGCTCCACCTCGCGGCTTGGCAACCCTCTGTACCGACCATTGTAGCACGTGTGTAGCCCAGGCCGTAAGGGCCATGATGACTTGACGTCATCCCCACCTTCCTCCGGTTTGTCACCGGCAGTCTCCTTAGAGTGCCCACCATGACGTGCTGGTAACTAAGGACAAGGGTTGCGCTCGTTACGGGACTTAACCCAACATCTCACGACACGAGCTGACGACAGCCATGCAGCACCTGTCTCAATGCTCCCGAAGGCACCAATCCATCTCTGGAAAGTTCATTGGATGTCAAGGCCTGGTAAGGTTCTTCGCGTTGCTTCGAATTAAACCACATGCTCCACCGCTTGTGCGGGCCCCCGTCAATTCATTTGAGTTTTAACCTTGCGGCCGTACTCCCCAGGCGGTCAACTTAATGCGTTAGCTGCGCCACTAAGAGCTCAAGGCTCCCAACGGCTAGTTGACATCGTTTACGGCGTGGACTACCAGGGTATCTAATCCTGTTTGCTCCCCACGCTTTCGCACCTCAGTGTCAGTATCAGTCCAGGTGGTCGCCTTCGCCACTGGTGTTCCTTCCTATATCTACGCATTTCACCGCTACACAGGAAATTCCACCACCCTCTACCATACTCTAGCTCGCCAGTTTTGGATGCAGTTCCCAGGTTGAGCCCGGGGATTTCACATCCAACTTAACGAACCACCTACGCGCGCTTTACGCCCAGTAATTCCGATTAACGCTTGCACCCTCTGTATTACCGCGGCTGCTGGCACAGAGTTAGCCGGTGCTTATTCTGTCGGTAACGTCAAAATACTCACGTATTAGGTAAGTACCCTTCCTCCCAACTTAAAGTGCTTTACAATCCGAAGACCTTCTTCACACACGCGGCATGGCTGGATCAGGCTTTCGCCCATTGTCCAATATTCCCCACTGCTGCCTCCCGTAGGAGTCTGGACCGTGTCTCAGTTCCAGTGTGACTGATCATCCTCTCAGACCAGTTACGGATCGTCGCCTTGGTGAGCCATTACCTCACCAACTAGCTAATCCGACCTAGGCTCATCTGATAGCGCAAGGCCCGAAGGTCCCCTGCTTTCTCCCGTAGGACGTATGCGGTATTAGCGTCCGTTTCCGAACGTTATCCCCCACTACCAGGCAGATTCCTAGGCATTACTCACCCGTCCGCCGCTCTCAAGAGGTGCAAGCACCCCTCTACCGCTCGACTTGCATGTGTTAGGCCTGCCGCCAGCGTTCAATCTGAGCCATGATCAAACTCTTCAGTTCAAACATCTTTGGGTTTTGAGAAAACCCTAAACTTGGCTCAGCAATCGTTGGTTACATCTTTGATTTCTCGCGGAGTAACTTGTGATGCTGATAATCTTTCTGACTATCAGTCTGACTCCACAAGCACCCACACGAATTGCTTGATTCAGTTGTTAAAGAGCGGTTGGTTAAGTCTTTCGCCTCAACCGAGGCGCGCATTCTACAGCAGCCTCTGTATCTGTCAAGCGGTTATTTTAAGAAGTTTTCAAAGTTTCCTTTGCAACTTCAACCACTTGCGCTTCCGATCTCTCGTCAGCGGGAGGCGAATTCTACAGCGTTACACGCTGCTGTCAACACCTCTTTTTCTCCGCTTTCGACCGAGAAGATCGAATCGTTAACTCGGCGAAAACTTACTGCCGAATCAACTCCTTCGGGCTTCGATGAACTGAAGCGTAACCACTGTCGAAAATCGCGTAACTCGTTGAATCTCAAGGAGTTTTCCGTTTCGACTGCGCCGGAAGTGGGGCGAATTATAGACTTCCAGAATCTGCCGTCAACCCCTAATTACGCTTTTGTTGCAAAAGATGGTTTTTCCCCACTAAACGCGGGATTCGCCGTGTCACCGGCGGCACCCGCAACAGTAACAACAACGCGCCAATAGAGGCGTAGATAGCCCACTCTTTAAGATCAGCCCGAACAATCCAGAGCATATGCAGTAAACCCAGCCCGAGAATGAGATACACCAACCGATGCAACTTCTTCCAACGACTGCCCAGGCGACGCTGGCTGTATCGATTGGAAGTCACCGCCAAGGCCAACAATCCGAGAAAGGCCAGGCTTCCTACAATAATGTAGGGCCGCTTACGCAACTCCACGCCCAACTGCGACCAGTCGAGCCCGAGGATAAATACAGCGTAAGCACTTAAATGCAGCACTACATAAGCAAAGCACCACAAACCAAGCTGGCGTCGTACCGCGATCCACCCCGCCCATCCCGTGAGTTTCTGCAGGGGCGTCATGCTCAGGGTGATCAGTAAAAAGATCAGGGTACCCAGACCCAATCGATCGACCAGTACCTTTCCCGGGTCGGGCCCGAGGGCGGAGGCCCAAGCCTGGTACAACCAAAGCAAAGGCCAGATAGCAGCAACGATGAAGACGCCAAGGCGCCAGAGTGGGTAGCGCATCAGTAATTCTTCCGCAGATCCAGGCCGGTATATAAAGAAGCGACTTCATCCGCGTAGCCATTGAACATCCGTGTCTCACGCACGTTGGGACTGAACAGACCGCTAGGCAATCGACGTTCGCGTGCCTGAGTCCAGCGAGGGTGATCAACCGTGGGATTCACGTTCGCGTAAAAACCGTACTCATTGGCAGCGATGCTTTGCCAGGTGGTTTTCGGCTGCTCCTCTACCAGACTGATACGCACGATGGACTTGATGCTCTTGAAGCCGTACTTCCACGGCACCACTAAACGTAACGGCGCGCCATTCTGGTTGGGCAACTCACGGCCATACATCCCCACGGCAAGAATCGCCAAGGGGTGCATCGCCTCATCCAGGCGCAGCCCTTCTACATAAGGCCAATCGATCAGAGCAAAACCCGAACGTTGACCGGGCATGCTTTTAGGATCCTGAAGGGTTTCGAAGCGGATGAACTTGGCCTTGGAGGTTGGCTCGACCTGCTTGAGCAATTCGGAGATCGGGAAACCGATCCAGGGAATCACCATGGACCAGGCCTCGACACAACGCAGCCGATAGATCCGCTCCTCCAACTGATAAGGCTTCATGAAGTCTTCCAACGCATAACGCCCTGGCTTGCCCACCTCCCCGTCCACCACCACGCTCCAGGGCTCGGTTTTCAGCGCACCGGCATTGGCAGCCGGGTCGCCCTTGTCGGCACCGAACTCATAGAAGTTGTTGTAGTGGGTGGCATCCTTGAACGGAGTGATCGCCTCATCCTTGACGTTGACCGCCTGCCATTTGGTTTCCGGCAGTTTCTGCGCAAACCATGACGGCGCCTTTCCAGGCTCGACATCTGGATAGCGCCCAGCGTCTTCGGCACTGGCCCAACGTGGCAGCGCACTGGCAGCCAGGCCAGCAATGGCCCCACCCAACAGGCTACGGCGAGAGAAATAAAGAGATTCAGGCGTGACGTCTGACTCTTTGCAGTCAGACGACTTGGGGATTTTGATCAACATGGCAACTCCGCAGTATTGGAGGACTGATGCACCAATAGACTGCGGAGTATGGGGGAAATTACATTAAGGCAACGTTTTGCGTCGACGAAGACGCAGCAGGTATTGCACCGGACCGGACGCCGCATAAGCGAGGAAAACCAGCAGCAGAATCCGCGGCGGATCACTGAAGACCACGGCGAATACCAGAACCACGGCGAGAATCGCCACGAAAGGTACACGCCCCTTCAGGTCCAACTCCTTGAAGCTGTTGTACTTGATATTGCTGACCATCAGCATGCCGGCCGCCGCCACCATCAGCGCCACCAGGAACGACATCTTCGAACCCTGGATGCCGTAATCGCTGAACGCCCAGACAATACCGGCCACCACACCCGCCGCGGCCGGACTGGCCAGGCCGATGAAGTAACGCTTGTCGGCAGTCCCCACCTGGGTGTTGAAACGAGCCAGACGCAGAGCCGCGCCAGCTACATAGATGAAAGCGACCATCCAGCCGACCTTGCCCATGTCGCCCAGCGCCCAACCGAATGCCAACAAGGCAGGCGCAACGCCGAAGGCAACCATGTCGGACAGCGAGTCATACTCGGCGCCAAAAGCGCTCTGGGTATTGGTCATGCGGGCCACGCGCCCATCCAGACCGTCGAGCACCATGGCGACAAAAATCGCGATGGCCGCGAACGCGAAATACCTGCTCGCTCCTGCCGCGTCCCCGGCGCTCAATGCACTTTGGGCACTCATGGAGTTGATGATCGAGTAGAAACCGGCGAACAGGTTCGCGGTGGTGAAGAGATTCGGCAGCAGATAGATACCACGATGCCGGACTTTACGGCCTTCAGCGTCATGCCCTTCTTCGACATGCTCATCGATGGGTAGCAGGCTTTCGGCGTCAGAGGCCTGGTTTGGCTCTTCGGGACGTTCGCTCATGGACATTACCTTGCAACGGTGTGAAAAGTTTCGACGATACCCAGGGTCACGATTGGACCACAAAGGATCCAGCTTTATACCAGAACCTGTCTATCCAAACGAAAAAACGCGGCCTAGGCCGCGTTTTCCCTGACAAGACTCGAACTTAGTTCTTGGCTTTGTCGACGATTTTGTTGGCACCGATCCACGGCATCATCGAGCGCAGTTGCTCACCGATGATTTCGATACCGTGAGCGGCGTTGTTACGACGCTTGGCGGTCATCGATGGGTAGCCGGTAGCACCTTCGCTGATGAACATCTTGGCGTACTCGCCGTCCTGGATACGCTTCAGGGCGTTGCGCATGGCCTGACGGGATTCGGCGTTGATCACTTCAGGGCCGGTCACGTACTCGCCGTATTCGGCGTTGTTGGAGATCGAGTAGTTCATGTTGGCGATACCGCCTTCGTACATGAGGTCAACGATCAGTTTCAGTTCGTGCAAGCACTCGAAGTAAGCCATTTCCGGCGCGTAGCCAGCTTCGACCAGGGTTTCGAAACCGGCCTTGACCAGCTCGACGGTACCGCCACACAGAACAGCCTGCTCACCGAACAGGTCGGTTTCAGTCTCGTCCTTGAAGGTGGTTTCGATGATACCGGTACGGCCGCCGCCCACGCCTGCCGCGTAGGACAGAGCAACGTTCTTGGCGTTGCCGGAAGCGTCCTGGTAGATAGCGATCAGGTCAGGGATACCGCCGCCCTTGACGAACTCGGAACGTACGGTGTGGCCCGGGGCCTTCGGCGCGATCATGATCACGTCGAGGTCGGCGCGCGGAACGACCTGGTTGTAGTGGATCGCGAAGCCGTGGGAAAAGGCCAGGGTGGCACCCTTCTTGATGTTCGGCTCGATTTCGTTCTTGTACAGCTGGGACTGGAATTCGTCCGGGGTCAGGATCATGACCAGGTCGGCGCCGGCAACGGCCGCGGCAACGTCGGTCACTTTCAGGCCATGGGCTTCAGCCTTGGCAACGGTGGACGAGCCTTTACGCAGGCCAACGGTGACATCAACGCCGGAGTCTTTCAGGTTGCACGCTTGAGCGTGGCCTTGGGAGCCGTAACCGATGATGGCAACTTTCTTGCCCTGGATGATCGAGAGGTCGCAGTCTTTATCGTAGAAAACTTTCATGAATTTCCCCTATATCAGGCCGTTCAGGCCGTTCGCTAATTTGAGTTAGATGCTGAGTACTTTATCGCCACGGGCAATGCCGGTGACGCCACTGCGTACGGTTTCCAGAATCGAGGCGGTGCCGATCGACTGGATGAAACTGTCGAGCTTGTCGCTGGTACCGGTCAATTGAACGGTATACACGCTGGCACTGACATCGACGATCTGCCCACGGTAAATATCGGTGGTGCGCTTGACCTCGGCGCGCTGGGCGCCAGTGGCTTTGACCTTGACCAGCATCAGCTCGCGTTCGATGTGAGCGCTTTCCGACAGGTCGACCAGCTTGACCACTTCAACCAGCTTGTTCAGGTTCTTGGTGATCTGCTCGATGATTTCATCATGCCCCACGGTAGTCAGCGTCAGACGCGACAGGGTCGGGTCTTCGGTCGGCGCCACGGTCAGGCTTTCGATGTTGTAGTTGCGCTGCGAAAACAGGCCAACCACACGAGACAAGGCGCCCGGTTCGTTTTCCAGAAGCAAGGAGATAATGTGCCGCATGATTAAGTACGCTCCGTCTTGCTCAGCCACATATCGCGCATGGAGCCGTCTTTGATCTGCATCGGGTAGACGTGCTCGCTGGTATCGACCTGGATGTCGAGGAACACCAGGCGATCTTTCATGGCGAACGCTTCTTCCATCTTCGGCTTCAGATCCTTCAGGTCCGTGACGCGAATGCCCACGTGCCCATAGGCTTCGGCCAGCTTGACGAAATCAGGCAGCGATTCCATGTAGGAATGCGAGTGACGGCTACCGTAGTTCATGTCCTGCCACTGCCGCACCATACCCAGCGCACCGTTGTTCAGGTTGATGATCTTGACCGGCAGGTCGTACTGCAGGCAGGTCGACAGCTCCTGAATGTTCATCTGGATACTGCCCTCGCCCGTTACACAGGCAACGTCAGCATCAGGGAAACTCAGCTTGACGCCCATGGCCGCAGGGAAACCGAAGCCCATCGTGCCCAGGCCACCGGAGTTGATCCAGCGATTGGGTTTGTTGAACCGGTAGTACTGCGCCGCGAACATCTGGTGCTGACCCACGTCGGAGGTCACATAGGCATCGCCCTTGGTCACTTCGCAGAGGGTCTCGATCACGGTCTGCGGCTTGATGATGCTGCCGTCGCCCTTGTCGTAAGGGAACAGGCCGCGATCACCGCGCCACTCCTCGATCTGCTTCCACCAGCTGGCGACTGTGTCCTTGTTCGGGGTTTCGCCGATTTCCTTGAGGGCCGCGACCATTTCGGTCAGGACGCTCTCTACCGGACCCACGATCGGCACGTCTGCCTTGATGGTCTTGGAGATGGACGCCGGGTCGATGTCGACATGGATGATCTTGGCGTTCGGGCAGAATTTCGCCGGACCGTTGATGACACGGTCGTCGAAACGCGCGCCGACTGCCAGGATCACATCGGCATGGTGCATGGTCAGGTTGGCGGTGTAGCTGCCGTGCATGCCGAGCATGCCGACGAACTGACGATCGGTGCCAGGGTAGGCACCCAAGCCCATCAGGGTATTGGTGACCGGCAGGTTGAGCATTTGTGCCAGTTCGGTCAGCGGCGCGGAGCCGCCACCGAGGATCACGCCGCCGCCGGCGTACAGCACAGGACGCTTGGCCGCCAGGAGCATTTCTGCCGCCTTGCGGATTTGCCCGGAGTGACCACGAACAGCCGGGCTATAGGAGCGCAGCTTCGCTTTTTTAGGGAAAACGTATTCGAACTTTTCAGCCGGATTGGTCATGTCCTTAGGGACATCGACCACGACTGGACCCGGACGACCGGATTGCGCCAGGTAGAACGCCTTCTTCATGACTTCCGGGATTTCCGAAGCGTGCTTGATCATAAAGCTGTGCTTCACGATCGGCCGGGAGATACCGATCATGTCGGTTTCCTGGAACGCGTCGGTACCGACCATGGTGCTAGGCACCTGACCGGAAATGATCACCATTGGAATGGAGTCCATATAGGCAGTGGCGATACCGGTGATGGCATTGGTCGCGCCAGGGCCGGAAGTCACCAGTACCACACCGGCCTTGCCGGTGGCACGGGCGTAGCCGTCAGCCATATGGGTAGCCGCTTGCTCGTGACGAACCAGGATGTGGGTCACTTCCGGTTCTTTGAACAGGGCATCGTAAACATGAAGGAGAGCACCACCCGGGTACCCATAGATATATTTGACGCCTTCGTCACGCAAAAAGCGGACGAGCATCTCACCGCCAGATAAAAGCTCCACGTTGTTCACCTCTAAAACGCCAGAATACCGCCCTCTTGAAAGGGGACGGGTCTTAATAGGTTTACTTCTCAGCAGAGCATGAGCGACGGTGGTCGCCGACTACGTCAGCACTGACTGAGCAAGTATTGGGAGTGCCCCAAGTGTTGCGGGGTTTTCCCACCCAGCGCGAGGTAACGCGTTGCGGGTGTAGCAGGTCGGCGCGGATGTGCGCCTCATGTTCTGCCGAGTGGGTCTGCTTCTGGCAGTCCCTCTACAGCGGACTTTGGATTCTTCTGTTTCGCCCTCTGCAAGTCAAGACGTCAATGTGCTTTATTCGAACTAAGCGCATGAGAACGCAAGAAAAAACCTGTAAACCGCGAGTGTCTGCGCTTCAATTGCGCAATCCTGAATAAGGAATTCAAAAATGCGAACCTTCGCCATGACCGCTGGCCTGCTGCTCGCCATGAGCCTCCCGTGCCAGGCCGGCCAGATTTACAAATGGGTCGACGCCCAGGGAGTCACCCATTTCGACGCCCAGCCACCCCAAGGCGTGGGCAGCACTGCCATCACCCTGCCAAAAGCGCCGAAAGGTGCAAGCAGTACTCCGCCGCCCGACAAGCCAGGCCCTCAGCAACAAGTCATGGACAATCAGGCCAAGCAGCAGCTCGCCAGGCAGGAAGCCGAACGCAGGCGTTTTTGCACACAGGCACGGGCCAGTCTGACGCAGTTGCAGAACAACCCGCGCCTGAGCGAGAACACAGAGGGGGGAATGCGCCGCCTGACCGAGGAACAACGGCAGCAGCGCATTGCGGAAACACAGAAGGCGATAGACAACCACTGCCGCTAGGCAGTGGTTGCAGAAGGTTTAGCGGGCGCCGCCGATCAGTTGGTCAAACTCCTTGAGCAGGCTCTGCAACTGAAGGTCCCGGCCCTGCATCGAGCGACCGGCGAATACCACTTCGGCCATTTCCTGGATACCCGAGGCGTTGGGCAAAGGCAGATCCTGCTCAAGAATCGCCTTCATCCGCGGCAGGAAGATCCACTGCAGCCACTGCTCGAACTCCAGCGTATCCACGGCAAACGGCTCGACACTGGCCAGCGCTTCGGCACTCGGCGGAGTGTCATCCCACAACCCCTGTAACCGCATCTCACGCTCGATCAACAGCAACTGATCGGCAATTTTTGGAAAACGTGCATCCATCAGAGCGACACCTTGGCTTTTTGCCGGGCCTGAGCGGCACCGGCGGCATCGCCCTGTTTCTCGCGTGCCTGGGCAATCAATGCCCACAGGCTGGCCTGCAGATCCGGACGACCGTTGGCGAAGCTCAGGCCGCGACGGGCAAACTGTTCAGCCTGCGGGGCATCGCCCTGGGCCATGCGCACCTGGGCCAGGCGATACAGCACTTGCGGCTCACGCGGCGCGACACGCTGGGCGCGCTCAAGACTGGAGGAAGCACCGTTCAGATCGCCACTCGCCTGTTGCTGCTGAGCGGTGGTCAACAGGGCCAGCACCGGACCGTCCAGCTGCTCATCGGCGGACAGCCCGCCGGAGCTGGCCGAAGGCACTCCGCTCGGCGTCGGCGGCAGGCTGTAGCTGCCCTGATTGATCGGCGCGGACTGGATCGGCGCGGTATCGATAGGACCTGGGGTGATCGGGCCCGGGGTGATCGGTGCGCTGCTGATCGGCGCGGCAGTGGCCGCAGCCCCGCCCGGCACCATCACCACCACGCCCGAGTCCTGGGGAATACTTTGAGCCTGAGCTTGCGCAGGACGCTTGATGGTCGTCTGACGGAAGCCGCCATTGGCCGAAATGCGTTCGCTGTTGGACACCGCGGTACCGGAGTCCACCACCGGAATCGAGCCACGCTGCACGCTGGCACAACCATTGAGCAAAGCCAGAGCTGTAATAGCTGGAATCCACCACTTGTTCACGTCAAACCCTCTTCGCTTAATTCATCCAGCCCTTGACCCAATCCATCACCGACTCGCCGGACGCCGGGCTTTCGCCACCGCATGCCGGACCGGGAGGAGGTTCGCTGCCGCGAATATACGGCATCTGTACCGCGCCCGGACAGTTGGCATCCGAGCCCTGCCCGGTCCGTGAGTCGACCCAGGCCTGCACCACGTTATCCGGTTGTGGCATATCCAACGGCAACGGGTCGGCCTTGCGCATGAAACTGGTCCAGACCTGCAGCGCACCGGTGGCGCCGGTGAACGGTGTCTTGCCGTTGTCATCACGCCCCAGCCAGACCACGGCCAGCAGATCCTGGCTGAAACCGGCGAACCAGCTGTCGCGGGAATCGTTACTGGTACCGGTCTTGCCCGCCAGCGCCAGGGAGCGCGGCAGCACGTTGTAGACCGAACTGCCGGTACCTTCGCGCATGACGCGCTGCATCGCGCTCTGGATCAGGTAGATCGAGCCTGGATCGAAACGTTGCTGGATCTGGAACGGATAACGCTTCAGCGGTTCGCCCTCAGCGGTCAGCACGCTACGGATCCCGCGCATCGGGGTATTGAAACCGCCGTTGGCCAGGGTCTGATACATGGTGGCGACTTCCATCGGGCTCAAGCCCCCCGCCCCCAACAGCATCGAAGGGAACGCCGGGAATTCGCGGGTGACACCAAGGCGCCCCAGGGTTTTCAGCACGTTCGGCACACCGACTTCCAGGCCCAGGCGCGCGGTCGACAGGTTATAGGAATGCGCCAGCCCCTGATAAAGGAAGACCGTGCCGTGGGAACGACGGTCGTAGTTCTGGGGCTTCCACACCTGTCCGTCGCCCCCCTTCACCGAGAACGCCTCGTCGGAGAGCCAACTGGTCAGTGTGTATTGGCTGGGTTTCTCCAACGCCGTCAGGTAAACCGCGGGCTTGATCAGGGAGCCGATCGGCCGCACCGCATCCAGCGCCCGGTTGAAACCGGCAAAACCGGCCTGACGGCTGCCGATCATGGCCTGGACTTCGCCGGTTTCCGGGTTGGTCACCACCATTGCCGCTTCAACTTCATCCGATCCCTTGCGCCCGGCCAGGCGCTTGAAGGTATCCCCGACCGAAGCCTCGGCCTTCATCTGCAGAATCGGGTCGAAGCTGGTGAAGATCCGCAGGCCTTCCTCGGTCAAGTCTTCGTCGCGGTAATCCTCACGCAGCTGACGCTTCACCAGGTCCAGGAAGCCCGGGAACGAGCTGTCCGCCAGACTGCCGCGCTTGGTCACGCCCAAGGGCATTTTCTTCGCCGCTTCGACCTGCTCCGGCGTCGCCACACCCTGCTGCGCCAGTAGATCGAGCACCAGGTTACGCCGCTCCAGCGCACGCTCCGGATAACGACGCGGGTTGTAATAGGACGGCCCCTTGACCATCCCCACCAGCAAGGCGATCTGATGCAACTTGAGTTCGGCCAGCGGCTGGCTGAAGAAGAACTGGCTGGCCAGGCCGAAACCGTGCACGGCACGCTGGCCATCCTGGCCGACGAAGACCTCGTTGAGGTACGCCTCGAGGATCTCGCGCTTGTCGTAATGCAGCTCAAGCAGCAGGGCCATCATCGCTTCGGTGAGCTTGCGGCTCAGGCTGCGTTCGTTGGTCAGGTAGAAGTTCTTGACCAACTGCTGGGTCAGGGTACTGCCGCCCTGGCGCATGGCGCCGGACGAGGTATTGACCCACACCGCCCGGGCGATCGACTTGGGCGACACGCCAAAGTGGCTGTAGAAATCCCGGTCCTCGACCGCCACCAGGGTTTCCAGCAGATAAGGAGGCACCTGATCGATCTTGATCAGGATCCGGTCTTCGAGATTCTTCGGATACAGGCCGCCGATCAGCAGCGGCTCCAGGCGTACCACGGCCAGTTTCGAGCCTTTGCTACCTGACAGCTCGGCCACGTAGTCACCGGAAAAACGCACCCGCACCGGTTGCGCCTGTTCCATGCCTTCATAGAACTGGAAACCGCGGGTATTGAGTTCAACGGTGTTACCACTGACCGACGCAGCACCAGGGCCATTGACCACGCTTTCGCGGCGATAGCCGAGTGCGTCGAGTTCGGTGAGGAAATCGTCCTTGCTGAGCTTTTGTCCGACGAACAGCTCCAGCGGGCGCGCATAGACCTTGGCCGGAATGGTCCAGCGCTTGCCGGAGAATTTCTCCTGGACCACGGCATCGAGATAAACCGCAAAGCCGGCGAGCACCACCAGAGCGACCAGACCGAGCTTCAAGGCCCAGCCCAGCCAGGGGCGCGGGCCACTAGACGGACGTTTTTTAGCGGAACGGGGGGATCGAGTACGAGTCATGGCGGCGGATTATACGCACTTTATTCATCGTCAACAGGAGCGGCCCGAGGTTTGCGTTAGCCCTGTCAGCGGCCATAATGACGCCCTTGTATTTTCCCCGACTCTGAAGGATCGCCTGTGAGCCAATCCCTGATCGCCGCCCTGCAAAACCCGGCCCTCTACCCGCATTCCGTAGACGGATTCCAGGTCATCGAGACCCATATCTCCTGGGTCCTGCTCACCGGTCCCTATGCCTATAAGCTGAAAAAGCCGGTCAACTTCGGCTTTCTCGATTTCACCGGCCTTGAAGCGCGCGGGCACTTCTGCGGCGAAGAGCTGCGTCTGAACCAGCGCCTGACCGATGATTTGTATCTGGAAGTGTTGCCGATCACCGGCAGTGCCGAAGCGCCGCAGATCGCAGGGGACGGCCCGGTTATCGAATACGCCCTGAAAATGCGCCAGTTCCCGCAAAGCCAACTGCTCAGCACGCTGCAAGCCAATGGCGAACTGACCACCGCGCACATCGACGAAATGGCCCGGCAGATTGCCAGGTTCCACCTCGAAGCCCCGCGGGTCCCGGCAGCCCACGAAGCCGGCACCCCGGAAAGCGTCATGGAGCCGGTGCGTCAGAACTTCGAGCAGATCCGCCCATTCCTCAGCGACAAGGCCGACCTGCAACAGCTCGAAGCCCTGCAAGCCTGGGCCGAAAGCAGCTTCGAACGACTCAAGCCACTCCTCGCCAAGCGCAAGGCCGAAGGCTTCATCCGTGAATGCCACGGCGACATCCACCTGGGTAACGCAACGCTTATCGATGGCAAGGTGGTGATCTTCGATTGCATCGAGTTCAACGAGCCGTTCCGCTTCACTGACGTCTATGCCGACACCGGTTTCCTCGCCATGGACCTGGAGGACCGCGGCCTGAAATGCCTGGCACGCCGTTTCATCAGCCAGTACCTGGAACAGACCGGTGACTATCAGGGCCTGGAGCTGTTGAATTTCTACAAAGCCTATCGCGCCCTGGTACGAGCCAAGGTCGCCCTGTTCAGCATGCCGGCCGACGCCAGTCCGATGCAGCGCGCCACGGCCCTGCGCCAGTACCGCAACTACGCCAACCTGGCAGAAAGCTACAGCACCATTCCATCGCGCTTCCTGGCGATCACTTCTGGCGTTTCCGCCGTTGGAAAAAGCCATGTGGCCATGCGTCTGGTGGAAGCCCTGGGCGCCGTTCGCCTGCGTTCCGATGTCGAGCGCAAACGCCTGTTTGGCGAGCAGCAGGTACAGAACGATCCGAATGCCGGCATTTATAATGCCCAAGCCAATACCGCGACCTATGACCGCCTGCATGAACTTGCCGGTATCGTCCTGCGCGCCGGTTTCCCGGTGGTCATCGACGCCACCTACCTCAAGCGCGACCAGCGTGATGCCGCGGCCAAGGTTGCCGAAGCGACCGGCACGCCTTGCCTGATCATCGACTGCAATGCCCCGCAGGCCGTCATTGCCAGCTGGCTGGCACAACGCCAGGTCGATCGCAACGACCCCTCGGACGCGACCCTGGCCGTGATCGAACAGCAGCAAGCCAATCGCGAAGCCCTGAGCGCCGAGGAAGTGCTGCGCAGCAAGCGCGTCGAGACCAATGAAAGCGGGAGCCTCGACGCCCTGGTCGCGAACATTCGCCAGCGTCTCCCAGGCTTGTAATCAACTATTTCAGCCGTGAAATCGCAAAGGCTTCACGGCTGAAAAATAGTGGCACTATACTGGCGTCATAATTCCAGCAGGTGACGCCCCATGAGTCAGCCCAAACTTCTCGATACTCCCCTTTACGCTTTGCTGCACAAAGACGACATCGACGGCTTTAACCGGGAACGCCCGAAAGACCAGACTGTCGACATGCGCGGCGGCGATTTTCGTGGGCTCGACCTGCGTGAACTGAATGCCGACGGCATCGACTTCACCGACGCCTACTTCCGTTCTGCCGACCTGCGCGGCCTCGACCTGCGTAATTCCTCCATGGAAGGCGCCAGCCTGGCCCATGCGCAAATCTCCGGCGCCTACTTTCCGCCCGAACTGACTGCCGATGAAATCCTGATGTCCGTCAACTTCGGCACTCGCCTGCGCTACCGCACCAAGTAATCGCCCCTTTTTGCTCCGAGGTCCGGCGCTCTCTGCCTTACGCTGGACTTGGTCTTCTCCCGCCCCCTCTTCCCTCTGTTTCTGGCGTACTTTCCTCTGTCGCCTTAGAAGCTTTTGCGCCAAAACCGACCAAAGAACAGCGCTTTTCCTACTGAGCGCTACACTCCTTTGAGACTTGCCCACGCACCATTCGGCCGTCGCAAGGAGGCTTGATGAATGATGAATTGCAACACCTGAAAAACCTTGGCAAGACGTCGGCACAATGGCTGCATGCGGTGGGCATCCATAGCGCTTCGGACTTGCGCCGCCTGGGGGCGGTGGATGCCTATCGGGCCGTGCGGACCCGAGGGTTTCGAGCCTCGAAGGTGCTGTTGTACGCCATTGAAGGCGCACTGATGGATGTGCACTGGAATGACATTCCGGCAGAACGCAAGGAAGCACTCAACAAACAGCTGGATGCCATTTCTTCACGCCAAAAGAACTGACCTGGCAGGCTTTTTATGTATTTACTGGGGGAACAACCGGCTTACGCCGATGCCTTGATCAATCAGTTGCAGAGCATCCCGCCGCGCCTGCTGGAAGGCCTGCTGCCGTCCGGCGATGTGTTGGAAGTGGCCCCTTCCAAAGACCTCTCCAGCAGCCTTGCCGACAGCCAGTTGTTCCTGCTCGGAAGCGGCCAGGTACAAGCCAGCGTCGATGAGCGCCCACTGTTTTATCTGCATGAAGGCGATCTGCTCGGACTGCGCCGAGGAGCTGAGTTGCCTCACTGGCAACTCAGCAGCGAGCAGCCGTTGAGCCTGATCCCCTATCAGCGTTCCGCGGTGTTCCAGCATCTGTATGCCGACGAACAGCGGGCCGAACTGTTTCTACAGTACCTGATCGGACAAACCGCCCTGCTCTCCGATGCCGTTGCCCGCCTCAAGCAGCCCGAGTTGCGCAACAGCAACGGCTTTCAACGCGTGGCCAAGGGCGAAGTGCTGATTCGCCAGGGCGATGACGCCGATCATGTGTTCGTCATCATCGAAGGGCACGCCGAAGCCTTTGTCGACGGGCACAAGGTCGGGGATGTGCCCAAGGACGAGATCTTTGGTGCGATGGCCATTTTTACCGGGGAGAAACGCAACGCCAGCGTGATTGCCAGCGAGCCATCCACCCTGATGCTGATCCCCAAGAGCCAGTTTCTCAGCCTGACCCAGAGCAATCCACGTATCGCCCATAGCCTGATCGAAAGCATGGCACGGCGAATCGACCTGTTGAACAAGGAAGTCAGCCGCCTGCACAGCCTGAGCGCTAACCTTTGAAGCCCCGTTTTACAAGCAATCCAAACGAGCGTTTGGCGGAATTCACAGAAACAGGAAAAACTTTGTTGACTT
The DNA here is from genome assembly GCF_000282175.2 of Pseudomonas sp. GM17. Lineage (NCBI taxonomy): Bacteria > Pseudomonadati > Pseudomonadota > Gammaproteobacteria > Pseudomonadales > Pseudomonadaceae > Pseudomonas > Pseudomonas sp. GM17. The sequence goes on from NZ_CP124732.1 coordinate 6,419,020, forward strand.
GGAAATGAGAATCGTTATGATTATCACAGCTGATCGCGAGATCAGTCGATAACCTGGAAGACCAGTGGTTCGGACTCTCAGATTATCTCCTCATCAGGCTAATCACGGTTATTTGACCCGGCTCTTGCCGGGTCTTTTTTTGCCTGAAAAAAGCCTACTGGCGCATCTGGGCGCAGTAGTCCTTCTCCGGCAACCGCGCGCTGTACCACACGTAATCCGCGCTTTGCGGCGATACGTGCATGCCCTTCTGCGCCAGCATCAGTACCACGGTGCCGTTCGATGCGTCGAGGTCCCGCAGGTGAACCGGCACCCCGACATCCCTGCGTGCATGAAAGGCCCCGGCAAACAGCAGCGCCGGCGTCGGTGCCGCCAGCAAGCGCTCGGCCATGCGTCGGTCGCGCTGCTGCTGAACCGCCAGCATCGCTGGCATCTGGCTTTCGGGCAGCAGGCCACAATGGGAGTCACGAACTTGCTGCAGCAACTCATTGCGCACCAAGGCGGCATTCGAGTGCTCGCCACTCAAGGCTGGTGCCTGGCGATAGATGTCGCGAACTTCGGAGCTATCCAGATTGGCGGCCAGCAACGGATAAGGCTGGAGCAACGCATAGCGCACGACAGGTCCGTACAGCGCCCAGTCCCACCCCGGCGACCAGGCCAATGCGCCTGGCAGATCATCGGACAAGCCCTGCGCCGCCTTGTGCTGGCGGAGCGAGTCGACCCGCGGCTGCTGGTCCGGCATGAGCATCTCCAACAGCAGGCTGCCTTGCCTACGCTGGGTCGCCATCGCCTGCAACAACCACAGCTGCAAGGCGTGATGCTCGGGGTGGTCATGCTGCTCGCCGACAATCACCCGCGGCGCCCGGGCCAGACGAATGACCAGTTCCTCTGGAGTCAGGAGCTTTCCACTGCGCAGGTCCTGAATCGCCCCGCGTTCAGCCTGGACCGGAAGTTCAGGCATGACCGGCACGCCCTCGCAGGCGCCCAGCAGCAACACACTCAGGATCAATAACACACGCATGTGGCGTCTCCGCGAATCGCCTCAGCGGGCGATGATCAAAGGGTGGCCGCGCTCGGGATGCGCCTGCACCAACACCTCCAGTCCGAACACCGCCTTGAGCGGTTCGGGCCGCAGCACCTGCGCCGGACTGTCCAGCGAGTGGGGCCGCCCGCCTTCGAGCAGCAACAGGCGATCACAATATCGCGCGGCGAGGTTCAGATCATGCAGGATCACCAGGACCGCGACCCCACGATCGGCAAATTCGCGGATGGCCTGCAACGTGACATGTTGATGCAAGGGATCGAGGGCCGAGGTCGGCTCATCGAGCAACAGGGTCTGACCGACCGCGCCCGGCCACAGCTGCGCCAACACCCGGGCCAGGTGCACGCGCTGACGTTCGCCGCCCGACAAGGCCACATAGCTGCGACCGTGCAGGTGCCCGGCATCCGCCGCTTGCAGGGCCTGCAGGACGATCTCGTCATCCCGCGCCCGGCCGCTTTGATAAGGCAGGCGCCCCAGGCCGACGACCTCTTCGACCCGGAAGGCGAACTCGAGCGTCGAACTTTGCGGCAACACCGCCAGCCTTTGCGCCTTTTGCCCGCCGTCCCACCTGGAGAGCTCACGCTGATCCAGCCAGACCTGACCCTGATCGGGTTTCAGCTCGCCGCACAAGGCCGCCAGCAAGGTGCTTTTGCCCGCGCCATTGGGCCCTAGCACTCCCAGCACTTCACCGGGCTTGAGCTCGAGGTCGATCCCTTCCAGCACGGTTTTCCTGCCACGGCGCACCGCCAGATTTTCCGCTCGCAGCATCAGGCGCGCCCTCGCAATAACAAAAACAGAAAGAATGGCGCCCCGATGAAAGCAGTCACGATGCCGATGGGCAGCTCCGCAGGCGCCAGCGCCAGGCGCGCCACCAGATCCGCCAACAACAGCAGGCTGGCGCCGGCCAGTATCGACGCCGGCAACAAGGTCCGGTGGTCAGGCCCCGATAGCAGTCGCACCAGATGGGGCACCACCAGCCCGACAAAGCCGATCAACCCGGCAGCAGCGACAGCCGCGCCGACCCCCAGCGCGGTACAGAACACCAACTCCCGCTTCAGCCGTTCGACATCGATCCCCAGATGACCGGCTTCAGACTCCCCCAGCAGCAAGGCATTCAAGGCCTTGGCCCGGCGTGGCAGCCACAATGCCACGGCCGCGCTGATCAGCAGCAGCGGCCACAACCTCGAATAACTGGCACCGTTGAGACTGCCCAGGTTCCAGAACGTCAGGGTGCGCAAGGTCGCGTCGTCGGCCAGGTAGGTGAAAAGGCCCACCGCCGAGCTGGCCAGCGCCGTCAACGCGATCCCGGCCAACAGCATGGTCGCCACATGGGTCTGGCCGTTGCGCCGCCCCAAGCGGTAGACCAGCCACGCCACCACCAGACCACCGAGAAAGGCACAGAACGACAGCAGGTAAGGACCGATCGCTTCCGGCACGCCACCCAGCAACGAGCCACCGACGATGGCAAAGGCCGCGCCCAGCGCCGCGCCACTCGAAACGCCTACCAGCCCCGGGTCGGCCAGGGGATTGCGAAACAGCCCTTGCATCGCCACGCCGGACAGGGCCAGGACGCCCCCTACGGCCAACCCCAGCAAGGTGCGTGGCAGGCGAATCTGCCCGAGGATCAGTTCAGCCTGCTCCAGCCCCTGCCCCTCAATAGGCAGGCCCAGCAAACGCAGGGCGGCACGCAGGGTGTCGAGCAACGGCAGGCTGACCGGCCCGAGTGCCAGGGACAGCCAGATCGCCAACAGACACAGCAGGCTCAGGCCAATGAACAACGCACGGGGTTTAAGCAAAGGGGTCATTGGGCGGTGCTGGCCTGGCTCGACTCGGCTGGATAGAAACCGGCCGACAGCCTTTTCAGGCTCTGTGGCAAGCGCGGCCCCAGGCCTCCCACCAGCAAGGTCGGATCAATCTCGAAGACCCGGCCGGCCTTGGCCGCGCCGCTGGAGGCGAGAATCGGGTTCTCCTTGAACAGCGCGGCGCGGGCCGCCTCACCACTCAGGCTGCGATCGGCAAACACCAGCACCTCGGGGTTGAGTTCGGCCAACGACTCATTGGAAAAGGGCTTGTAGCCCGTATGGGTCGCAAGGTTGCGTCCGCCCGCCTGCTGCAGCAGCCAGTCGGCGGCCGTGTCCTTACCGGCAATCAGAGGTTTGCCACCCGCATGCCCGAGCAACAGCAGCACCCCCGGCGCGGCCTGTTTCTTCTGGGCCTGGCCGACCCAGGCCCGCTGCTGCTCCAACTGCTGCTGGTATTGCTCGAACAGCTGCGTCGCCTTGTCTTCGCTACCCAGCAACTTGCCCAGATGCTGCAGGTTGCCCCGCAGGGTCGGCAGGTCGGCCTGGGCCGAGAACAGCTCGACCTGCACCCCGGCGCTGCGCACCTGCGAGAGTACTGGCGGCGGCCCCATCTCTTCGGTACCCACCAGAATCTGCGGGCGCAGGCTGAGAATGCCTTCCGCCGACAACTGACGCTGATAACCGATACTCGGCAGGCTCTTCAGGGATTCGGGATGCTGGCTGGTGGTGTCCACGCCCACCAGCTTCGATTCGGCGCCCAGCGCGCTCACCCATTCGGACAAGGCGCCGCCGGCGCTCACCCAGCGTTGTGGTAGCTCGGCCGCCGCAGCGGCATGGCTGGCCAGAAGTCCGACACAGAGCGCGATTGCGCGGGCACTCGAACGCATAAAGGTATTTCCTTCAGAGAGTGGGCCCACGGAAGCCGCCGTACATGTGACATGCCCTGCAACCCAGGCATCGAAATGAGCAAGCGCCCCACAGGCGAAGCGGCCATTTGATAATTGTTTGCATTTGACCGTCAAGCACAGACATGTTTCACCAAGCGCCCACAGGAAAACTGTGACAGCCTGAGCCCAGAGCCGTCGGTTACCGAGGATAGACATGAAGTTTCTTTGCCCCCCCGGCGATCTGCCGGAGGCTTCCAGCCGAGGTTTCAACCTTGAAGGCCGGCCGCTTTTCGCGGTGCGCCGCGATCAACAGGTATACGTCTACACCAATCGCTGCCCCCATCGCGGGGTCGCTCTGGAGTGGCAACCCGATCAGTTCCTCGATCAAAGCGCCAGCTTGATTCAGTGCGCCACCCACGGTGCACTGTTTCTGATCGAAAACGGTGAATGCGTCGCCGGCCCCTGTGCCGGGCAATCCCTGAAGGCCATCCCCTGCCGGGAAGACAGCCAGGGCATCTGGGTTCAGCTTTAGCCGTTGAGCAATACGTCCAGACGACGGTCGATGCACACTTCTTCGGCGGTCAAGCGTACCCCGTAGGCCAGTACCTCGACCCCGGACGCCACTGCCTCGCGCAGCGCCGCGGCATAACCGGGGTCGATCTCTTCGGCCGGTCGCACCGCTTCGACACCCGACAGGTTGACGCAATACAACTGCACCGCGCGAATACCGTCCCGCGCCAGACAGGCCAATTCCCGCAAATGCTTGGCACCACGCTGGGTCACCGCATCCGGAAAGGCCGCGACCGCGGAGCCGTCAAAGCCCAGGGTGACGCTTTTGACCTCGACGAAAGCCGGGCCGTCCAGATAGTCCAGGCGGAAGTCGATACGACTGTTTTCCTGGCCATAGGGCACTTCCCTCTTGAGGGCGGTAAAACCGTTCAACTCAGCGATCACCCCGGCGTGCAAGGCTTCTTCCACCAGCGTGTTAGCCCGCGCCGTATTGACGCAAGCCAGCCGCCCCTGGGGCGTTTCGCTGATTTCCCAGGTCCCCGGCAATTTGCGCTTGGGGTCATTGGAACGGCTGAACCAGACCTGCCCGCCCTCGACCATGCAATTGAACATGGAACCGGTGTTGGGACAGTGAATGGTCAGCAACTCGCCGCCAATGGTCTCGATATCGGCGAGAAAACGCTTGTAACGACGGACCAGGCGACCTTCTTCGAGGGGGGGATGAAAACGCATCAGCCTTGCCAGCTCCGCAGGCCACGGGCAATCCGCTCCACCGCTTCCTGCAGGCGCGGCAGGCTCTGGGTGTAGGCGAACCGGACATGGTGCCCGGCCTGATGGCGACCGAAATCCAGCCCCGGGGTAAAGGCAATGTGTTCGGTCTCGAGGAAATGCCGGCAGAAGGCAAAGGCATCGCCGCCGAATGCGCTGATATCGGCATACAGGTAGAACGCCCCTTCCGGCTCTACCGCAATGCCAAAACCCAACTCGCGCAGGGCTGGCAGGAGGAAGTCGCGGCGCCGCTGAAACTCGTTGCGACGCTCTTCGAGAATACTGATGGTGTCTGGCTCGAAGCAGGCCAGCGCAGCGTACTGGGCCATGCTCGGGGCACTGATGTAGAGGTTCTGCGCCAGCTTCTCCAACTCGCCGACCGCCGCCTGCGGCGCCACCAGCCAGCCCAGGCGCCAGCCGGTCATGCCGAAATATTTGGAAAAGCTATTAAGGACAAAGGCGCCGTCATCGACTTCCAGCACGCTGGCGGCATCGCAGCCGTAGGTCAGGCCGTGGTAGATCTCGTCCACCACCAGATGACCGTTACGCGCCTTCACCGCGGCCGACAGCCCCGCCAGTTCGTCGCGGAAAAGCAAGGTCCCGGTGGGGTTGGCCGGCGATGCCACCAGGGCGCCGACGCTGTCCTGATCCCAATAGCGCTCCACCAGATCCGGTGTCAGCTGATAACGCACGTCCGGGCCGACCGGCACCAGTTGCGCCGCGCCTTCCACCAGGCGCAGGAAGTGCCGGTTGCAGGGGTAGCCTGGGTCCGCCAGCAGCCAGTGCTTGCCGGGGTCGACCAGCAAGCTGCTGGTCAGCAGCAGCGCACCGGAACCACCGGGAGTGATCATGATGCGCTCGGGGTCGATGTCCAGCCCGTAACGCTGCCGATAGAATCCGGAGATGGCCGTGCGCAGCTCGGGAATCCCGCGGGCGGCGGTGTAGCGGGTCCTGCCCGCTTCCAGTGCGGCCTGCCCGGCCTTGATGATCGGCTCAGCCGTGGTGAAGTCCGGTTCACCGATTTCCAGGTGAATCACATCGTGCCCGGCCGCTTGCAGCTCATTGGCACGGGCCAGCAGGGCCATCACGTGGAAAGGTTCGATAGCGCGGCTGCGCGCACTGTAGGGCTGAGCCATTAGCCTTCCTTCATTGAAGTGAGCAAAAAACCGATTCTACCCAACCCCGGGGACAAGGGAGAGCCCAAAGCCTTTGAGCCCCCGCCATCCACCCCATTAAAGAACACCGACACCAGGCCCAGGCTTGGCTAAAATCATTAATTGACCAGGCCCCCGAACAGACCAGGCCAGGCGGCATCGACCTTTGCAAGCGCCGCGGGACGCGGGCTCGACAACCGGGAGTAGCGCCGTCCGATTTGATCTGGTAAGTTCGCCCGCTTGCAGTCGCAGGGCCGGCATGTGTCGGTGATGGAGCAATCCTGCGCAATGGATTACATGAGTAGAGGCGGTCCATTTCATGCCCACCCAAGCAAAGCAACAGAATCAATCGATCAGCGGCTTCGAGCCTTATGTTGAAACCGCAGGCGAAGAGTACATGGGCAAGCCCATGCGCGAGCACTTCACCAAGATCCTGAACAAGTGGAAACAGGACTTGATGCAGGAAGTCGATCGCACTGTTGATCACATGAAAGACGAAGCAGCCAACTTCCCCGATCCGGCCGACCGTGCCAGCCAGGAAGAAGAATTCAGCCTGGAACTGCGCGCCCGCGACCGTGAGCGCAAGCTGATCAAGAAGATCGACAAGACGCTGCAACTGATCGAAGACGAAGAATACGGCTGGTGCGAATCCTGCGGCGTCGAGATCGGTATTCGCCGCCTGGAAGCCCGCCCTACCGCCGACATGTGTGTCGACTGCAAGACCCTGGCGGAAATCAAGGAAAAACAAGTCGGCAAATAATCGCTGGCTTGAATGAAAAACGGAGCGTGCGAACGCTCCGTTTTTGTTTCTGCCGCCTCCCCCCTGTAGGAACGAGCTTACTCGCGATGGCGATCCGCCAGACGCCATCGTCACCTTGGGACCGAACGAAGTAACATCCTCTCCATGACTGCCTCTCACGCCTCTTCCTACATCGGGCGCTTTGCCCCAACCCCCAGCGGGCACCTGCATTTCGGCTCGCTGGTCGCCGCCCTGGCCTCCTACCTCGATGCCCGCGCCGTCGGCGGCCGCTGGTTGTTACGCATGGAAGACCTCGATCCCCCCCGGGAAGAGCCCGGTGCCCAGGCAGCCATTCTCAAGGCCCTGGAAAGCTACGGCTTCGAGTGGGACGGCGAAATGGTCCGCCAGAGCGAGCGGCACGCGGCCTACGCCGAAGTCCTCAACCGTCTGTTCAACCAGGGCCTGGCTTACGCCTGCACCTGCTCGCGCAAGCAGCTGGAACCCTACCATGGCATTTATCCGGGCCTGTGCCGCAATGCCGGACATGGCCAGGAAGATGCCTCCATCCGCTTGCGCGTACCGGAGCTGGAATATCGTTTCACCGATCGGGTCCAGGGCGAATTCCGCCAGCACCTGGGACGGGATGTGGGCGACTTCGTGATCCGCCGCCGCGACGGCCTCTACGCCTATCAACTGGCAGTGGTGCTCGACGACGCCTGGCAAGGGGTGACCGATATCGTCCGCGGCGCCGACCTGCTGGACTCCACCCCGCGCCAGCTGTACCTGCAGGAGCTGCTCGGCCTGCCACAGCCGCGCTACCTGCATGTGCCGCTGATCACCCAGCCGGATGGGCATAAACTGGGCAAGTCCTACCGCTCCCCGCCGCTGGCCGCGGACCAGGCCACCCCGCTGCTGTTGCGTGCCCTGCGCGCTCTGGGGCAGAAAACCGACAGCGCAATGGTCCATGCCAACCCTCGGGAAGTGCTGAGTTGGGGCATCGAACACTGGGATGCTTTACTGATCCCACGCACACTGAGCGTGCCCGAAGCGCAAATCCGCTGACGCCCCTTGCAGGTTGGCGCCCATCCGTTACCATCGCCGCACGTTTTCGGGCACGCACACAATAAAGAGAGGCCGAGATGTACATCTATCGCTTGGTCCTACTGCTGGTAGTGGGGATCTATCTGTTCTCCCCCGCCATCATGGATTGGTGGATCGATGCTACGGGCGCCTGGTATCGCCCGTATCTGCTCTGGCTGATCCTGATCGTCGTGACCTTCATCCTGCAGAGCCAAAAAGATGCCGATGAGCTTTAGCCTGACCCAGATGATCCTGATCAGCGCCGCGTACCTGCTGGTGCTGTTCGGGGTGGCCTGGATCAGCGAACGCGGCATGATCCCGCGCTCGATCATCCGCCACCCGCTGACCTACACCCTGTCCCTCGGGGTCTACGCCAGCGCCTGGGCCTTTTATGGCACGGTCGGCCTGGCCTATCAGTACGGCTACGGTTTTCTTTCCAGTTATCTCGGGGTTTCCGGTGCCTTCCTGCTGGCACCGGTGCTGCTTTACCCGATCCTGAAAATCACCCGCACCTACCAACTGTCGTCGCTGGCCGACCTGTTCGCCTTCCGTTTTCGCAGCACCTGGGCCGGCGCGCTGACTACGGTGATCATGCTGGTCGGGGTATTGCCGCTGCTGGCCTTGCAGATCCAGGCAGTCGCGGACTCCATCGGTATCCTCACCCGCGAGCCGGTGCAGCACCGGGTGGCCCTGAGTTTCTGCGCGCTGATCACCCTGTTCACCATCTTCTTCGGCTCCCGGCACATCGCCACCCGGGAAAAGCACGAAGGCCTGGTGTTCGCCATCGCCTTCGAGTCGGTGATCAAGCTGATCGCCATTGGTGGCGTCGGCCTCTATGCCCTGTACGGTGTGTTCGATGGGCCGCAACAGCTGGAACTCTGGCTGCTGCAGAACCAGACCGCCCTCGCCGCCCTGCACACGCCATTGCAGGAAGGGCCCTGGCGCACCCTGCTGCTGGTGTTCTTCGCCTCGGCGATCGTGATGCCGCACATGTACCACATGACTTTCACCGAGAACCTCAACCCGCGCTCGCTGGTCAGCGCCAGCTGGGGCCTGCCGCTGTTCCTGTTGCTGATGAGCCTGGCGGTGCCGCTGATCCTCTGGGCCGGCTTGAAACTGGGCGCCACCACCAATCCCGAATACTTCACCCTCGGCATCGGCATCGCCGCCAACAAACCGGCATTGGCCTTGATGGCCTATATCGGTGGGCTTTCCGCCGCCAGCGGCCTGATCATTGTCACCACCCTGGCGCTGTCGGGGATGGCCCTCAACCATCTGGTGCTGCCGCTGTATCAGCCACCGGCCGAAGGCAACATCTACCGCTGGCTGAAATGGACCCGCCGCGCACTGATCGTGGCCATCATCATGGCCGGCTATGCCTTCTACCTGCTGCTGGGAGCCGAACAGGACCTGGCCAACCTCGGCATCGTGGCCTTTGTCGCGACCCTGCAGTTCCTCCCCGGCGTACTCTCGGTGCTGTACTGGCCGACTGCCAACCGGCGCGGCTTCATCGCCGGGCTGATGGCCGGGACGCTGGTGTGGCTGGTGACCATGTTGCTGCCGCTGATCGGCAACTTGCAGGGCTTTTATATACCGCTGCTGAACATGATCTACGTGCTGGACGACACCAGTTGGCACATGGCGGCTATCGCCTCGCTGGCCGCCAACGTCCTGATGTTCACCCTGATTTCGCTGTTCACCAACGCCAGCTCCGAAGAAGCCAGCGCCGCCGAAGCCTGCGCGGTGGACAACGTGCGCCGGCCGCAACGTCGCGAACTGCATGCTGCCTCACCCCAGGAGTTCGCCACCCAGCTGGCCAAGCCCCTGGGCGCCAAGGCCGCGCAGAAGGAAGTCGAGCAGGCGCTGCGCGACCTCTACCTGCCCTTCGACGAACGCCGCCCCTATGCCCTGCGCCGCTTGCGCGACCGTATCGAGGCCAACCTGTCCGGCCTGATGGGCCCCAGCGTGGCCCAGGACATGGTGGAAACCTTCCTGCCCTACAAGGCCGGCGGCGAAAACTATGTGACCGAAGACATTCACTTCATCGAAAGCCGGCTCGAGGACTACCACTCGCGCCTGACCGGCCTGGCCGCCGAGCTCGACGCCTTGCGCCGCTACCACCGCCAGACCTTGCAGGAGCTGCCGATGGGCGTCTGCTCCCTGGCCAAGGACCAGGAAATCCTCATGTGGAACAAGGCCATGGAAGAGCTCACCAGCATTCCGGCGCAGCATGTGGTCGGTTCGCGCCTGAGCACCATCGCCGATCCCTGGAGAGAGCTGCTGCAAGGCTTCATCAACATCCCCGATGAACATCTGCATAAACAGCACCTGGCCCTCGACGGCCAGACCCGCTGGCTGAACCTGCACAAGGCCGCCATCGACGAACCCCTGGCCCCGGGCAACAGCGGCCTGGTGCTGCTGGTGGAAGACCTGACCGAAACCCAGATGCTCGAAGACAAGCTGGTGCATTCCGAACGACTTGCCAGCATCGGCCGCCTGGCCGCCGGCGTGGCCCACGAAATCGGCAACCCGATCACCGGTATCGCCTGTCTGGCGCAGAACCTGCGCGAAGAGCGCGAAGAAGACGGCGAACTCACCGAAATCAGCGGCCAGATCCTCGAGCAGACCAAGCGCGTATCGCGCATCGTCCAGTCGCTGATGAGCTTCGCCCACGCCGGCAGCCACCAGCACAACGACGAAGCCGTGTGCCTGGCCGAGGTGGCGCAGGACGCCATTGGTCTGCTGGCGCTGAACCGGCGCAACTTCGAAGTGCAATTCTTCAACCTGTGCGATCCGGACCACTGGGTCGACGGCGACCCGCAGCGGCTCGCCCAGGTACTGATCAACCTGCTATCCAATGCCCGCGACGCCTCACCGGCGGGCAGCGCGGTACGGGTCAAGAGCGAGGCCAGCGAACACACGATCGACCTGATCGTCGAAGACGAAGGCAGCGGCATCCCCTCGAGCATCATGGATCGACTGTTCGAACCCTTCTTCACCACCAAGGATCCTGGCGAGGGCACCGGACTGGGCCTTGCACTGGTCTATTCCATCGTTGAAGAGCATTATGGACAAATCACCATCGACAGCCCGGCTGACACCGAAAGCCAACGCGGCACCCGTATCCGGGTGACTTTACCGCGTCATGTCGAAGCGACGTCCGCTGTGAACTGAGACCGTCGAGAGAATCGAATCAATGCCGCACATTTTGATCGTCGAAGACGAAACAATTATCCGCTCCGCCTTGCGCCGCCTGCTGGAACGCAACCAGTACCAGGTCAGCGAAGCCGGTTCCGTGCAGGAAGCACAAGAGCGTTTCAGCATTCCCACGTTCGACCTGATCGTCAGCGACCTGCGCCTGCCAGGCGCCCCCGGCACCGAACTGATCAAGCTCGGCCAGGGCACCCCGGTGCTGATCATGACCAGCTACGCCAGCCTGCGCTCGGCGGTCGACTCGATGAAGATGGGCGCGGTGGACTACATCGCCAAGCCTTTCGACCACGACGAAATGCTCCAGGCCGTGGCGCGCATCCTGCGCGACCGCCAGACCGCGCAAAGCAGCCCCAACGAGCGGCCGGCCGCCAAGCCGGGCAACGGTGCGGACAAAGCCAGCGCCAGCAACGGCGAAATCGGCATCATCGGTTCCTGCCCACCGATGCAGGATCTGTACAGCAAGATCCGCAAGGTCGCCCCGACAGACTCCAATGTACTGATCCAGGGTGAGTCCGGGACCGGCAAGGAACTGGTAGCCCGCGCCCTGCACAACCTGTCCAAGCGTGCCAAGGCGCCAATGATCTCGGTGAACTGCGCAGCCATTCCGGAAACCCTGATCGAGTCCGAGCTGTTCGGACATGAAAAAGGCGCCTTCACCGGTGCCAGCGCCGGGCGCGCCGGCTTGGTGGAAGCGGCGGACGGCGGCACCCTGTTCCTCGACGAAATCGGCGAACTGCCACTCGAAGCCCAGGCCCGCCTGTTGCGTGTGCTGCAGGAAGGCGAGATTCGCCGGGTCGGTTCGGTGCAATCGCAGAAGGTCGATGTGCGCCTGATCGCCGCGACCCACCGCGACCTCAAGAGCCTGGCCAAGATCGGCCAGTTCCGTGAAGACCTGTATTACCGCCTGCACGTGATTGCCCTGAAACTGCCAGCCCTGCGCGAGCGCGGCGCCGACGTCAACGAAATCGCCAATGCCTTCCTCGCCCGTCAAAGCGCGCGCGTGGGCCGCACTGACCTGAAGTTCGCTCCGGACGCCGAGCAAGCCATTCGTCACTACTCGTGGCCAGGTAACGTTCGCGAACTGGAAAACGCCGTCGAGCGCTCGGTCATCCTGTGCGAAAGCCCGGAAATCTCCGCCGAGCTGCTGGGTATCGATATCGAACTGAGCGATCTGGAAGACGACGAATTCATCGGCCTGGCGCCCCAGGCCGCCAACGCCAACAACAGCAGCCACGAGCCGACCGAAGACCTGTCGCTGGAAGACTACTTCCAGCATTTCGTCCTCGAGCACCAGGACCATATGACCGAAACCGAACTGGCGCGCAAACTGGGCGTCAGCCGCAAATGCCTGTGGGAACGCCGCCAGCGCCTGGGCATCCCACGGCGCAAGACCGGGGTCGCCAGCGAAAGCTGAAGTCCGGCGGTAACGGGTTGCGGGTAACACGCGACCTTGTGAAAAAACTGTTACCTCAGTCATTTCACGTAACAAAAGCCGGGGCTTAAGGTAACGAAGCCCCGGCTTTTTTTCGCCCGCGAAAACCTCAACACCACGCCTAACCCCTTGTTTTACTGGGCTTCGCAAAAGTTGGCACGGCACCTGCTATATGTTTGGTACAAGAACAATAACAAGCAATGCATAAGACAATAAAAATAAGACGAATCGACTCACGCACAATAAAAACAACACGGCGGAGGCGCAGCTAACTGATTCTTTTGGAGAGGCGTTGTCATTGGGGCTTGCCCCACAACCAGGCCGAGAACAACAAAAACTGCCCTAAGGCAGAGCCTGAACTGGTTGGATCATCGATCATTGCAACACAGCGACCAAAGCAATCCGTTTGCTCTTGGCTCCCGATTGGGAGGGTCATCCTGGGTTAACCAGGTGACAAGGGCGTTAAACAAAAACAAAAAGCCCGAAACCAATAATAAAAATAGAGCACGCAAACACTTCTGGGGGAGCTTCGGCTCCCCTTGTGGTTTCCGCGATTGCGACTTTACTGACGCAAAGCCCCGCCAACCCGCGTTCCAAAGCCCCGCGCACGACTCGCCGCAGCTTCCTACACCATCCCCCGACTAAATGCTAGAATCCCCGCCCATCATGCGGTCATTCTTCGTTATGGCCGAACATTCCTTCAAACAGTGCATCCCATGCTGAAGAAGTTGTTCCAGTCATTCCGTTCTCCCTTGCGTCGTACGCAACACAAACGCAGCACGCCTGAAGTGCTCAACAGCAGCCAACACTCGCTGCAACGCGCCCAGTTCAGCCGTTATGCGGTGAACATCGTCGAACGCCTGCAGAACGCCGGCTACCAGGCCTACCTGGTCGGCGGTTGCGTGCGCGACATGTTGCTCAATATCACCCCCAAGGATTTCGACGTCGCCACCAGCGCCACGCCGGAACAGGTGCGGGCCGAATTCCGCAATGCACGGATCATCGGCCGTCGGTTCAAGCTGGTGCATATCCACTTCGGTCGCGAAATCATCGAGGTCGCGACCTTCCGCGCCAATCACCCGCAAAACGATGAAGAGGAAGACAGCAACCAATCCGCGCGCAACGAAAGCGGGCGCATCCTGCGCGACAACGTGTACGGCACCCTCGAAGAGGACGCCCAGCGCCGCGACTTCACCATCAACGCCCTGTATTACGATCCGGTCAGCGAACGCATCCTCGATTACGCCAACGGCGTGCACGACATTCGCAATCACCTGGTCCGCCTGATCGGCGATCCACGCCAGCGCTACCAGGAAGACCCGGTACGCATGCTGCGGGCCGTGCGCTTCGCCGCCAAGCTGGATTTCGGCATCGAGAAACACACTGCCACACCGATCCGCGACCTGGCCCCCATGCTGCGGGAAATCCCCTCGGCGCGTCTGTTCGAGGAAGTGCTCAAGCTGTTCCTGTCCGGCCATGCCGCCGACACCTTCGAGATGCTGGTCGACCTGCAACTGTTCGATCCGCTGTTCCCGGCCAGCGCCGAGGCACTGGAGTACAACCCGACCTACACCCATACGCTGATCAGCGAAGCCCTGGTCAATACCGACCTGCGCATCAAGCAGAACAAGCCGGTAACCCCAGCCTTCCTGTTCGCCGCGCTGCTGTGGCCTGCCTTGCCGGCTCGCGTGCTGCGCCTTCAGGAACGCGGCATGCCGCCGATTCCGGCGATGCAGGAAGCCGCTCACGAATTGATCAGCGAACAGTGCCAGCGCATCGCCATTCCAAAACGCTTCACCATGCCGATCCGCGAAATCTGGGACATGCAGGAACGTCTGCCACGCCGCAGCGGCAAGCGCGCCGATCAACTGCTGGACAACCCGCGGTTCCGCGCCGGCTATGACTTCCTGCTGCTGCGCGAAAGCGCCGGCGAACAGACCGATGGCCTGGGCGAATGGTGGACCGACTATCAGGACGCCAACGAAGCCGGTCGCCGCGACATGATTCGCGATCTGAGCGGCAAGGACGAAGCCGGCACAGGTCCGCGCAAGCGTCGCCGCAGCAGTGGCGCCAAACGCAAACGCGCCACCGCCGGCGCACCGAGCGCTTCCGGCGAATAACCCGATGGAACGCATCTACATCGGCATGGGCAGCAACCTGGCTGCCCCGGCAGAGCAATTGCGCAGCGCGATCGACGCCCTGGCGCAGTTGCCGCACAGCCAACTGGCGGGGGTCTCGGCCTTCTATCAAAGCGATTCCCTGCTGCCCGGCCAACCGCGTTACACCAACGCCGTGGCCGCCCTGGACAGCAGCCTCGCGCCCCTCGAACTGCTGGACGCGCTGCAAGCCATCGAAAACGGCCAGGGCCGCGAGCGTCTCGAACGCTGGGGGCCACGTACCCTGGACCTGGACATCCTGCTGTTCGGCGATCGCCTGATCGATGAGCCGCGGCTCAAGGTCCCGCATTACCATATGCAGGCCCGGGCCTTCGTCCTCTATCCCCTGGCCGAACTGGCCCCCGTCGACCTGCAACTAGCCGATGGCCGCCACCTGCGCGATCTGCTCGCCGCCTGCCCATTTGTCGGCCTGGAACGTCTGACCTGACTGCTGAAACGCATCAGTTACGGCGGTAACACTCACGCCGTAACAAGGCGGTAACACATGCAATTGACTTCCCGAGTTCTCCTCACGACTATAGGCGTCCCGTTGCCGCCAACACGGCGTTACAGGGCGCAATCCAGGCCTTATAAGCACGACAACAGACCGTGCGCCTGCATAGATAAAGAATCACGCGCGTTACTCGCAGCAGTTTCCAGAGCGCCTGAATGAGGACCCCTTTTCATGCCAGACATCACCCTGACCACCCTGCAAGGCCTCAAGCAGAAAGGTGAAAAAATCACCATGTTGACCTGCTATGACGCGACCTTCGCCCACACCTGTTGCCAGGCTGGCGTTGAAGTACTGCTGGTGGGCGACTCCCTCGGCATGGTCTTGCAAGGGCACGACAGCACACTGCCAGTCACTACCGCCGAGATGGCCTACCACGTCGCCGCGGTCAAACGCGGTAACAGTGGCGCCCTGATCCTCGCCGACCTGCCGTTCATGGCCTACGCCACCACCGAACAGGCCCTGAACAACAGCGCCCAGTTGATGCAGGCCGGTGCGCACATGATCAAGGTCGAAGGCGCACTCTGGCTGGCGGAGTCCATCCGCCTGCTGGCCGAACGCGGTATCCCGGTCTGCGCCCACATGGGCCTGACCCCGCAGTCGGTGAACATCCTCGGCGGCTACAAGGTCCAGGGCCGTAACGAAAACCAGGCCCGGCAGATGCGTGCCGACGCCATCGCCCTGGAAGCGGCCGGCGCAGCGATGCTGCTGCTCGAATGCGTGCCGAGCGAACTGGCGGCGGAAATCACCCAGGCGGTGAAGATTCCGGTGATCGGCATCGGTGCCGGCAGCGGCACCGACGGTCAGGTGCTGGTTCTGCACGACATGCTGGGCCTGTCCCTGAGCGGTCGCGCGCCGAAGTTCGTGAAGAACTTCATGGCCGGCCAGGAAAGCATCCAGGCCGCCCTGAGCGCCTACGTCAATGAAGTCAAGGCCGTGACCTTCCCAGGCGCCGAACACGGGTTTTCTGCATGAATACTGTCAAAACCGTACGTGAACTGCGTGCCGCCGTGGCCCGTGCCCGCAGCGAGGGCAAGCGCATCGGCTTCGTACCGACCATGGGCAACCTGCACAGCGGTCATGCGGCCCTGGTGACCAAGGCGGCCCAGCGGGTGGATTTCGTGGTGGCGAGCATTTTCGTCAACCCGCTGCAGTTCGGTGCCGGCGAAGACCTCGACAAGTACCCGCGGACCCTCGCCGCCGACCAGGAAAAGCTCCTGCAAGCCGGTTGCCATCTGCTGTTCGCCCCGACCGTCGAAGAGATGTACCCCGACGGCATGGACGGCCAGACCCGGGTCAGCGTGCCACAGCTCTCCGAAGGCCTGTGCGGCGCCAGCCGTCCCGGGCATTTCGAAGGAGTGGCCACGGTGGTCAGCAAGCTGTTCAACATGGTGCAGCCGGACCTCGCAGTCTTTGGCCAGAAGGACTTCCAGCAACTGGCGGTGATCCGCGCCCTGGTGCATGACCTGAACATGCCGATACAGATCATCGGCGAGCCCACCGTACGTGCCGCCGACGGCCTCGCGCTGTCGTCGCGCAACGGCTACCTGAGCGAAGAACAACGTGCCATCGCCCCCGTGATCTATCGTGGCCTGACTCAAATCGCCGAGGCCATCAACCAGGGCGAGCGGGACTATCCAAAGCTGCTGGACGAGCAAAAACGAGTGCTCGAAGCCGCAGGTTTGCGCCCCGATTACCTGGAAATCCGCCACGCCCGGACCCTGCGCCCGGCCACCGAGCAAGACCGCGACCTGGTGATCCTGGCGGCGGCCTATCTGGGCGCTACCCGCCTGATCGACAACCTGCATCTGGACCTCGACGCCTAGGTCCCAAAGGCCGATTGCCCGAAGCCCGACCTTCGGGCAAACTGCCGCCGCCCGGGGCCTGCAGCGATGCTGCGGGCCCTGTTCGAGGATCCGACCGAGAGAACCACTCATGCACGCCATCATGCTCAAGGCCAAGCTGCATCGCGCCGAAGTCACCCACGCTGTGCTCGACTACGAAGGCTCCTGCGCCATCGACGGCGAATGGCTGGACTTGTCCGGTATCCGTGAGTACGAACAGATCCAGATCTACAACGTCGACAATGGCGAACGCTTCACCACCTACGCCATTCGTGGCGAGGAAGGCTCGCGCATGATCTCGGTCAACGGCGCCGCCGCGCACAAGGCCAAGGTCGGCGACCGGGTGATCATCTGCGCTTACGCTCACTACAGCGAAGCCGAACTGCTCAACTTCAAGCCACGCATGCTCTATATGGCGCCAGGCAACGAGCTGAGCCACACCAGCCATGCCATCCCGGTTCAGGTCGCCTGAACCCCAGTCATTCTCACCCCCTGAAATCCCGTTCGTGCGCGGCTCTGAGGCGCCGGTGTAAAAAAGTACCGGCCGCAAGTCAGACAAAGCCAAGACAGATCAGCACGCGAGAGTTACTGTTATCGCCCTGCGTGCTTAATCGTGTCAGCGCAGGTTTGACCGAACGTTATTCTTCGAGCAGGACGTTCCGGGCTTTTCAGTGTCCAACAGGCAGTTCAAGTAAAAGGAAAACCGCAGCGATGGCGTACTACCGCACTCCTCACGACGTTACCGCTCTGCCCGCCTGGCAAGCGTTGAATGACCACCGCCAGGCCATGCAGGATTTCAGCATGCGCGAGGCCTTCAATGCCGACCCGCAGCGCTTTCATCAATTCAGCCTCAGCGGCTGTGGGCTTTTTCTAGATTACTCGAAGAACCTGATCACCTCCGAAACCCGCAACCTGCTGGTGGGCCTGGCCAACGAAGCCGGCCTGCAGGACGCGATCAAGGCGTTGTTCGCCGGTGAGCTGGTCAACTCTTCCGAAGGCCGTCCGGCCCTGCACACCGCCCTGCGCCGCCCGGTGGGCGACAAGCTGTCGGTCAACGGCGTCAACGTGATGCCGGAAGTGCACAAGGTGCTGAACCAGATCACCGAGCTGGTCGGGCGCATCCATGACGGCCTGTGGCGTGGCTACACCGAAAAGCCGATCACCGACGTGGTGAACATCGGCATCGGCGGTTCCTTCCTCGGCCCCGAGCTGGTGTCCGAAGCCCTGTTGTCCTACGCCCAGAAAGGCGTGCGTTGCCATTACCTGGCCAATATCGACGGCAGCGAGTTCCACGAGCTGTCCTCGAAGATCCGCGCCGAAACCACCCTGTTCATTGTCTCGTCGAAATCCTTCAATACCCTGGAAACCCTGAAGAACGCCCAGGCCGCACGCGCCTGGTACCTGGCTCAGGGCGGCTCCGAGGCCGAGCTGTATCGCCACTTCATCGCAGTGTCGAGCAACAACGCCGCCGCGGTGGCCTTCGGCATCCGCGAAGAGAACATCTTCCCGATGTGGGACTGGGTCGGCGGGCGTTACTCGCTATGGTCGGCCATCGGCCTGCCGATCGCCCTGGCCATCGGCATGTCCAACTTCAAGGAACTGCTGTCCGGTGCCTACACCATGGACCAGCACTTCCAGACCGCGCCGTTCGAGCAGAACATGCCGGTTCTCCTGGCTCTGCTGGGCGTGTGGTACGGCAACTTCTGGGGCGCGCAAAGCCACGCGATCCTGCCGTACGACCACTACCTGCGCAACATCACCAAGCACTTGCAGCAGCTGGACATGGAATCCAACGGCAAGAGCGTGCGCCAGGACGGCACGCCGGTTTCCACCGACACCGGCCCGGTGATCTGGGGGGGCGTGGGCTGCAACGGCCAGCACGCGTACCACCAGTTGTTGCACCAGGGCACCCAGCTGATTCCGGCCGACTTCATCGTTCCGATCGTCAGCTTCAACCCGGTCGCCGACCATCACCAGTGGCTGTACGCCAACTGCCTGTCGCAAAGCCAAGCGTTGATGCTGGGCAAGACGCGCGCCGAGGCCGAGGCCGAGCTGCGTGAAAAAGGCCTGAGCGAGGCCGAAGTCCAGAAGCTGGCACCGCACAAGGTGATCCCCGGCAACCGCCCGAGCAACACCCTGGTGGTCGAGCGCATCAGCCCGCGCCGCCTGGGCGCGTTGGTGGCGATGTACGAACACAAGGTCTTCGTGCAGAGCGTGATCTGGGGCATCAACGCCTTCGACCAATGGGGCGTGGAGCTGGGCAAGGAGCTGGGCAAGGGCGTCTACAACCGCCTGGTCGGCAGCGAAGAAACCCCGGCCGAGGATGCTTCGACCCAGGGCCTGATCAACTACTTCCGCGGTCGCCACCGCGGCTGATAGCTATCTGAAACACCCCTTCGCGAGCAATCGAGCGTCGACCGGCTGCTCCTACAGAATCCGTATCCATCTGTGGGAGCGAGCTTGCTCGCGATTGGCCTCCCTCCCCTTGAACCCCTTCCGATCAAGGCGCATCTTTATTACTTGTCGCTAAAACAAGAATAAGGAACCGTCATGTTCGATATCAGCATGTTCCCCCAAGCCGATGCCGTCCGCCGGGCCGCACAATTGAGTCAGGACGACTACCAGCGGCTGTACCGCGAATCCATCGAGCACCCCAGTACCTTCTGGGCCGAACAGGCCACCCGCTTTCTCGACTGGAGCGCTCCCTGGCAAACCGTGCAGCGCTATGACCTGAAAACCGGCGCCGCCAGCTGGTTCGCCGGCGGCCAGTTGAACGTCAGCTACAACTGCATCGACCGCCATCTGGAAAAACGCGGCGATCAGGTAGCGATCATCTGGGAAGGCGACGACCCTGCCGAGTCGCTGCAAATCACCTACAAGAAACTCCATCACTACGTCTGCCGCCTGGCCAACGTCCTGAAAAGCCGCGGCGTGAAAAAAGGCGACCGGGTGTGCATCTACATGCCGATGATCCCCGAGGCGGCCTACGCCATGCTCGCCTGCACCCGTATCGGTGCGGTGCACTCGGTGGTCTTTGGCGGATTTTCCCCGGACGCGTTGCGCGACCGCATTCTCGACGCCGACTGCCGCACCGTGATCACCGCTGACGAAGGGGTGCGCGGCGGCAAGTTCATACCCTTGAAAAACAACGTCGACAAGGCCCTGCAAAGCTGCCCGAACGTCAGCACCGTGGTGGTGATCGAGCGCACCCAGAACCCGGTGAACTGGATCGAAGGCCGCGACCTCTGGTATCACCAGGCCCTGCGCGACGTCGAAGACGACTGCCCGCCGCAACCGATGGACGCCGAAGACCCGCTGTTCATCCTCTACACCTCAGGCAGCACCGGTAAACCCAAAGGCGTGCTGCACACCACCGGCGGCTACTTGCTGCAAGCGGCGATGACCTTCAAATACGTACTGGACTACCGCGAAGGCGAAGTCTTCTGGTGCACCGCCGACGTCGGCTGGGTCACCGGCCACAGCTACATCGTCTACGGCCCGCTGGCCAATGGCGCGACCACCCTGATCTTCGAGGGCGTGCCCAGTTATCCGAGCAGCTCGCGCTTCTGGGAGGTCATCGACAAACACCGGGTGAACATCTTCTACACCGCCCCCACCGCGTTGCGGGCGCTGATGCGCGAAGGCCCCGAGCCGCTGCAACACACCTCGCGCAGCAGCCTGCGCCTGCTGGGCACTGTCGGCGAGCCGATCAACCCGGAAGCCTGGGAATGGTATTTCAATAGCGTCGGCGAGCAGCGCTGCCCGATCGTCGACACCTGGTGGCAGACCGAAACCGGCGGCATCATGCTCAGCCCGCTGGTCAGCACCAGCTACATCAAGCCGGGCTGCGCCACCCGCCCGATGTTCGGCGTGCAACCGGTGCTGCTGGATGAGTACGGCAAGGAAATCAACGGCGCCGGCAGCGGCATCCTGGCGATCAAGGCCAGTTGGCCGGCACAGATCCGCAGCGTCTACGGCGACCCGCAGCGCATGGTCGAGACCTATTTCAAACCCTACCCGGGCTACTACTTCACCGGCGACGGTGCGCGGCGCGATGAAGACGGCGACTACTGGATCACCGGACGCATCGACGACGTGATCAACGTGTCCGGGCACCGCATCGGCACCGCCGAAGTCGAGAGCGCCCTGGTCCTGCATGACAGCATCGCCGAGGCCGCGGTGGTCGGCTATCCCCACGACCTCAAGGGCCAGGGCATCTATGCCTTTGTCACCCCGATGAACGACGTCGAGCCCAGCGAAGAACTGAAGAAGGAACTGTTGAGCCTGGTCAGTCGCGAGATCGGCAGTTTCGCCAAGCCGGAACTGATCCAGTGGGCGCCGGCCTTGCCGAAAACCCGCTCGGGCAAGATCATGCGGCGTATCCTGCGCAAGATCGCCTGCAACGAGCTCGACAGCCTGGGCGATACCTCGACCCTGGCCGACCCGAGCGTGGTCGAGGGCCTGATCGATAAACGCCTGAACCTCTGAGCGGGGCCTCGGGCCTCAACCAAGGAACAGCCAAGCGGTATGGAATTCATTCGCAGTCGTATCGAAACCCAGGTGATGAGCCTGGGTGGCCTGTCGCTGGGCCAGCTCGACCTGGACAACCCCAAGGGCGACCCGGGCCTGTTCGGCCCGGACGCCATCTGCTGGCAGGTGCATGGCGATTTCAGCAGCATGCTGATCGGCGGCATCAGCGCCTTGCTGATGCAAGCCCTGCACCCGCTGGCCCTGGCCGGGGTCTGGGATCACTCGAACTTCCGGGAAGACATGATCGGGCGCCTGCGGCGCACCGCACAGTTCATTTCCGGCACCACCTTCGGCTCGCGCCAGGATGCCGAATGGCTGATCGACAAGGTGCGCACCATTCACCTGCAGATCGTCGGCCATGCGCCAGACGGTCGGCCATACGCCGCCAGCGATCCGCAACTGCTGACCTGGGTACATGTGGCCGAGGTCAGCAGCTTTCTGGCGGCGCACCTGCGTTATCGCAACCCGCACCTGTCGCCTACCGACCAGGACCGTTACTACGGGGAAGTCGCGCTGATCGCCGAGCGTCTTGGCGCCACTGATGTACCGCGCTCGCGCCGGGCCGTGGCGGATTACCTGGCACGGATGCGCCCCCAGTTGCTCTGCGATGAACGCAGCCGCGAGGTGCTGCGTTTGCTCTTGGCGGCACCTGCCCCAAGCCGCCTGGCCAAGCCATTTGGCTTGTTGATGATGCAGGCCGGCATCGACCTGTTGCCCGACTGGGCCAGCGATATGCTCGACGTCAACCAGGGTCTGCTGCAACGCCAGTTGATCCGCGCCAGCGTCAACCGCAGTGCGCCGATGCTGCGCTGGGCGGTACGCAACGGCTCGATACATCGCGCACGCCGACGCATGGGCCTGTAATACCCGACCGGGCGAACAGAACGCGACCCACCGGTTCGCGATTGGCGACGTCGCGACCTTCTATGCAACCATGATTTTCCAAGTTCTCGCGCACCGGTCACCTGCCAATGGCCGCCGACCGATGCCGCCAATAACGATGAGGATTCGCGCCATGCAAGACGTCGTAATCGTTGCCGCCACCCGCACCGCGGTCGGCAGTTTCCAGGGTTCGCTGGCGAACATTCCCGCGGTCGATCTGGGGGCCGCGGTGATCCGCCAGCTGTTGGCCCAGACCGGCCTGGACGGCGCCCAGGTCGATGAAGTGATCATGGGCCAGGTGCTCACCGCCGGCGCCGGGCAGAACCCCGCGCGCCAGGCCGCGATCAAGGCCGGCCTGCCCCACGCCGTGCCGGCGCTGACCCTGAACAAGGTCTGCGGCTCCGGCCTCAAGGCCCTGCACCTGGGCGCCCAGGCGATCCGCTGCGGCGACGCCGAAGTGATCATCGCCGGCGGCCAGGAGAACATGAGCCTGGCCAACTACGTGCTGCCCGGTGCCCGCACCGGTCTGCGCATGGGTCACAGCCAGATCGTCGATAGCATGATCAGCGACGGCCTGTGGGACGCCTTCAACGACTACCACATGGGCATCACCGCCGAGAACCTGGTGGACAAATACGCCATCAGCCGCGAAGCCCAGGATGCCTTTGCCGCCGCCTCGCAGCAGAAGGCCGTGGCCGCCATCGAGGGCGGACGTTTCGTCGATGAGATCACCCCGATCCTGATTCCCCAGCGCAAGGGCGAGCCCGTGGCCTTCGCCACCGACGAACAACCGCGCGCCGGCACCACCGCCGAATCCCTGGGCAAGCTCAAACCAGCCTTCAAGAAAGACGGCACGGTCACCGCCGGCAACGCCTCGTCGCTGAACGACGGCGCCGCCGCGGTGATCCTGATGAGCGCCGCCAAGGCCCGGGCCCTGGGCCTGCCGGTGCTGGCGAAGATCGCCGCCTACGCCAACGCCGGCGTCGACCCGGCGATCATGGGCATCGGCCCGGTGTCGGCCACCCGCCGCTGCCTGGACAAGGCCGGCTGGTCCCTGGAGCAGTTGGACCTGATCGAGGCCAACGAAGCCTTCGCCGCCCAGGCGCTGTCGGTGGGCAAGGAACTGGGTTGGGACGCGAGCAAGGTCAATGTCAACGGCGGCGCCATCGCCCTCGGCCACCCGATCGGCGCCTCGGGCTGCCGGGTGCTGGTGACCCTGCTGCATGAAATGCTCAAGCGCGATGCCAAGAAAGGCCTGGCCACCCTGTGCATCGGTGGCGGCCAGGGCGTGGCATTGGCCATCGAACGCTGATCACAATCCCCTTGTAGGAGCGGCCGATCTTTCGCGAGCAAGCTCGCTCCTACACAGAGGACAAAACGAAACTGGTAGACTGCCCCGCCCAATCATCCGCAAGGCGCCCGCATGTCTTCCTTGAATCAGGCGCTGCGCGCCGCCCTCGATCATCGCCAGGACCTGCTCGTCGAGCTGCATCAGCAAGGCACCGACTGCTATCGGCTGTTCCATGGCAGCCAGGAAGGCGCCGGGGGCCTGACCATCGATCGTTACGGCCCGCAGCTGCTGGTGCAAAGCTTTCACCAGACGCTGGAACGCGATGCCTTGCTGCAATTGCACGAGACCGTCCAGCAGCAACTGGGCCTGGACACCCTGCTGGTCTACAACGACCGCTCCCGGGGTAACTCACGCATCGACCGCGAGGATTCGGTTTACCGCGCCGAAGAAGAGGCGCTCAAAGACCTGGTCGGCCACGAATGGGGCTTGAACTACCGGGTACGCGGTCGCCATGCCGGCCAGGACCCACTGCTGTTTCTCGACCTGCGCAACGCCCGTGGCTGGGTCAAGGCCCACAGCGCCGGCAAGAGCGTGCTGAACCTGTTCGCCTATACCTGTGGCGTCGGTCTGAGTGCCGCGGCAGGTGGTGCCCGCGAGGTGTGCAACCTGGACTTCGCCGAGGGCAACCTGGCGGTCGGCCGCGAGAACGGCCAGCTCAATCCGCAATTGCCAGCCATGCAGTTCGTGCAATCGGATTACTTCCCGGCGATCCGGCAACTGGCCGGCCTGCCCATCAGCCAGCGCCGTGGACAAAAGCTGCCCAGCTACCCACGCCTGGAACAACGCCAGTACGACCTGGTGCTGCTCGACCCGCCGGCCTGGGCCAAGAGTGCATTCGGCACCGTCGACCTGCTGCGCGACTATCAGAGTCTGCTCAAGCCTGCCCTGCTGGCCACCGCCGACAATGGCGTGCTGATCTGCTGCAACAACCTGGCGAAAGTCACGCTGGACGACTGGCGCGAACAGGTGCTGCGCTGTGCCGAAAAAGCCGGTCGCCCGGTACGCGAATGGCAGGTGTTGACACCCGCTCGCGACTTCCCGTCCATGGACCAGCAACCGCCGCTCAAGACCCTGATCCTGCATCTGTGACCTGCTGCGAGGAATCTGAACAATCCTGTTTGCGACCGTCACGGGATTGTTTCGGAACCGGAAACGCATGCCATACTCCAACGCACTTCCGATTCAGATAGATGAAGCCTCGCATGTCCAAAGGATTGATCCGCGCTATCGGCGCCTTGTTGACCGCTCTCGCCCTGTACAGCCTGTTGGGCTTTCTGATTTTGCCGGGCATCGCCTTGCGAGTGGCCAATCAACAGTTGGCCAACTACGCGACGGTACCGGCAAAGATCCAGCGCATCGAACTCAACCCGTTCAGTCTCGAACTGACGCTCTGGGGCCTGAATATCGGTGAGCCGGGCAAGGAGCAGGTGGCCTTCGAACGTCTCTACGCCAACCTGCAACTGGACAGCCTCTGGACCCGCGCGCTGCACCTGGCCGATATCGAACTGGACAAACCCAAGAGCGAGATCCTGTTCGCCAAGGATGGCAAGCTCAACCTGCTGGGCCTGTTCAACCTGCCCGCCAGCGAACCGATTCCGGACGACCCCGAGGCCAAGCCATTCCCGCTGCGGATCGAACGCATCAAGCTGGCCGACGGTTATGTGCATTTCGAGGACCAGCGCCCCAGCGAACCCATCAAGTTTCTCTACGACAAACTCGACCTTGAACTGAAGAACCTCAGCACCCTGCCCGACGACAGCACCGACATGACCCTGGTCGCCATGGGCCCCGCGGGTGGCCAGCTCGACTGGAGCGGTAACTTCAGCCTGACGCCGATCGCCTCCGAGGGCCGCCTGAAAGTCACCAACGGCCAGATGAAAGCCTGGTGGCCCTATGTCCGCGACGCGGTACCACTGGTTCTCGAAGACGGCGTGCTGAACCTGGATACCCACTACAAGCTGAACCTGGCCAAGGAAACCGAGCTGTTGCTCAGCGATGCCTCGGTCAGCGTCGCCCCCTTCGCCATCAAGGCCCCCGACGGTCGGCCGCTGGCCCGCCTGGAGCGCCTGGACGTCAGTGAAACCACGGTCGACCTGGCCAAGCAGCAAGTGGTGGTCGGCAAGATCCGCAGTCAGAAACTGGAAACCTGGGCCGCCCTGGAGGCCGATGGTCAACTGGACTGGCAGAAGCTGTTCGCCAGCCAGCCGGCCAAACCGGCCGCCAAGCCCGCTCCGGCCGCCGCCGATACTCCGCCGGCTCCCGCTCCAGCGCCAAGCAAACCCTGGCAGGTGCTGCTCAAGGACGTGCAACTGCGCAATTACCAGGTGCACCTGGCGGACCGTCAGGCCAAGCCGGCCGTAGCTTTGGAAGTCGGCCCGCTGAACGTCGACGTGCAGAACTTCGACAGCCTCAACCAGTCGCCTTTCAACCTCAAGCTCGACACCGGAGTGGGCAAACAGGGCAAGATCCTCGCCAACGGCGTGGTCAACCTGCAACCGGTGACCGCCAAGCTGGCGGTGCAGACCAAGGACATCGACCTGCGGGTCGCCCAGTCCTACATCAGCCCGTTCATTCGCCTGGAGCTGCGCAGCGGCATGCTCGGCAGCGACCTGGCGGTGGACCTGAAAAACATCGATCCCCTGACATTCAGCGTGACTGGCCGCGCCCAGGTCGACCAGTTGCACACCCTGGACACCCTGAAAACCCGCGATTTCGTGAAATGGCAGCAACTGGTGCTCGAAGGTCTGAACTATCAGCATGGCGACAGCCTGACGATCAACAAGGTCAACCTGATGCAGCCCTATGCGCGCTTCATGATCAACGATGACCGCACCACCAACATCGATGACCTGCTGATCCCGCAACCGGCCGACAGCGCGCCGAAAGGCGCAGCCAAGCCGGCCGCCAAGGAAAAACCCCTCGGCATCCATATCGGCCAGATCGCCATCAACGACGGTTCGGCCAACTTCGCCGACTTCAGCCTGACCCCCAACTTCGCCACGGCCGTCCAGCAACTCAATGGCCAGATCGGCACCATCGACAGCCGCCAGGCAAAACCGGCCAGCGTCGATATCAAGGGCAAGGTCGACCGTTATGCGCCGGTCACCATCAAGGGCAGCGTGAACCCCTTCGATCCAATGGCCGCCCTGGACATCGCCACCAGCTTCAAACGCGTCGAACTGACCAACCTGACCCCCTACTCCGGCAAGTTCGCCGGCTACCGCATCCGCAAGGGCCGGCTCAACCTCGACCTGCACTACGTCATCACCAACGGCCAGCTCAAGGCCGAAAACAAAGTGGTGGTCGAACAACTGGAGCTGGGGGAAAAAGTCGACAGCCCGGATGCCGTGAGCCTGCCACTGAAACTGGCGGTCGCCTTGCTCAAGGATGTCGACGGCAAGATCTCCATCGAACTGCCGGTGACCGGCGATCTGAACAACCCACAGTTCAGCGTCATGCCGATTGTCTGGCAGACCCTGCGCAACCTGATCGTCAAGGCTGCCGCGGCACCGTTCAAACTGATTGGCGGGCTGGTCGCGGGTGGCGGTTCGCAAGACTTGGGCAGTGTCTCGTTCGCCCCGGGCTCGAGTGACTTGAGCCCGGAATCGGAAGCAACGCTGGTCAAGCTGTCCAATGCGCTCAAGGAACGTCCGGCCCTGCGCCTGGAGATCGAAGGCACCGCCGCGCAGAGCAGCGATGGCCCGCTGATCGCCGAGCAACGCCTGGAGCGGGAATACCAGTACAACTACTACAAGATGCTCCAGCGTCGCGGCGACAAGGTGCCGGCCCAGGCGTCGCTGCTGGAAGTACCGGAGAAAGAGAAAGCCCCGCTGCTGGAAGGCATCTATCGCACACGCCTCAAGACCCAGCCACCGGCCGATTGGAAGGACCTGGGCAAGGAAGAGCGCACCGCGAAAATGCGTGAAGGCGTGATCAAGTTCTGGAGTGGCAGCGATGTGCTGTTGCGCCAGTTGGGCCAGGAGCGGGCCAGCAGCATCAAGGACTTCCTGGTGGACAAGGGCCAACTGGCGGACGACCGGGTCTACTTCATCGATGCCAACCTTGGCCAGGCCGAAAGCGATGGTCGGGTCATTACCCCCATGCACCTGGACGCCGAATAGCCCCCCTCCCCGCCGCCCCGGAAACGGGTCGGCCCGGCGTTTTTCCCCCGCCATAAACAGAACAGGCCCCGACACACTGTGCCGGGGCCTGTTCTGTTTACAAAAGGAGCCACTTCCCTGTGGCCATTCGCATGAACCTTCAAGGAAGCGGTAGATGAATCCTCTACCGCATCTTCTCCCTGTCCAGGAAAGAAGCTTGAGGCTTAGTCGGTTTTCAAACCGTCAGCCGATACTGCCTTCACGCCTTTGATGTTCTTGGTGATGTTGACTGCGGTTTCTTTCTGCGCCGCGGTCAGAGCAGTGGTGGAGGATAGGGAAACCACACCCTTGTTGGTTTCGACCTTGATGTCGGTACCAGGAATGCCTTTTTCAGTTACGAGATCCGCTTTGACTTTGGTGGTGATCCAGGTGTCGGAAGTGGCTTCCTTGGCCTCGGTCACTTCACCCGCCGCGAGCACCATTGGCGCCTGAGTAGCTTGAGTGGTCTGGGCAAATGCGACGTTAGCCATGGTCAGGGTCAGAGCGGTAGCAGTTGCAGCAGCGATAGCGAACTTCTTCATACGAGTAACTCCTGTTCTTCTGGAAAACCTGCTCCAAGTCCTGGCAGCAGGGTTACTTAAGTAGATTGCAGGCGTTATGCCAAGTTCAGAAAAACAATAAAACTCTTAAATATCAATGAATTACAAAACCATCCAAACACTCGCGGTCATGCAAAATGCATGACCGGCGAATAATCTGCATGCAAGTTGCACTTCCCAGGCGAGCTAACTTCCTGAATTCTCGATACTTTCCCCAAAGGCGCACTGGCGCGTGGCGTTTCACT
Source organism: Pseudomonas sp. GM17 (assembly GCF_000282175.2). Lineage (NCBI taxonomy): Bacteria > Pseudomonadati > Pseudomonadota > Gammaproteobacteria > Pseudomonadales > Pseudomonadaceae > Pseudomonas > Pseudomonas sp. GM17. The sequence goes on from NZ_CP124732.1 coordinate 6,447,862, forward strand.
CGTCGAGCAAGCGAGAACCGGGCTCAGCTGCCGCTGGCGGTGCAGCCTTTGGGGGAGTAGTCCGCGGGGACAGTGGTGGTGCAGACCCAGCCATCGGCCGTGGTGCGGGTCAGGGTGACGGTCTTGTTCAGCACCGGTGCCGGTGCATTGAGGATGGTGCAGCCGATTGTTCCCGCTCCGGTCGAGGCAGAACCCGCAGCGGTCATGGTGCAGTTCGACGTCGCCGCCTTGCCCCCCACCAGCTCCAGGGTCGGATCGCTGCCCTGGTTCAGCACGTCCTCGAAGTTGACCTTCAGCGCCGAGGCTTCGGCCAACGCCGCGGTGACCTTGGCCCGCGCCTGGTATTTGGAATACAGCGGCATGGCAAAGGTGGCCAGGATGCCGATGATCGCCACGACGACCAACAGCTCGATCAAGGTAAAACCTTTCTGATACTTCATCTATCTGCTCCAAGCAGGGGATATCCAGGGGTCTGGGCACTCACCACACAGCCATAGCACAGCCTGTGCCAGCGCCTGCGCCCCGGCTGAACGGGGCTTTAGCGGCGCGGAGCTGCGGCAGTGAGCGCCAGAAGTCGCACTATCTGACACTTTTTGTCAGCCAAGTGCCCTGGGCCGGTCGTCGTGACGGGCTACGCTGTCATTCGATCATCGATTGCATTCACTGCCCGCCCCATCCAAGGAACGTATCGGGCCATTCAAACTCTATGAGCCGGACGCCGCGCCCCGCGCAGCGGTCCACTCGCTAACGCACAGGGCACTGCCGGCCCTGAGGACATCCATCACAACCCGGGACTCGACACCATGGCGGTCAAAGCAGCAAAAGTCAGTGTTTACCTGTGGGAAGGCACCGACAGGCAAGGCAGCAAACTGCGCGGCGAATTGAGCGGCCATACCCCCTCGCTGATCAGGGCCCAGTTGCGCAAGCAAGGCATCAACCCGGCCAGGGTCAGGAAGAAGTCCAGCTCGCTGTTGCAGCGCACGCCCCCGATCAAGGCCTGCGACATCAGCCTGTTCACCCGGCAACTGGCGACCCTGATCAAGGCCGGCGTGCCACTGCTGCAATCGTTCGACATCATTGCCGAGGGCTTCGACAACCCGAACATGCGCAAACTGATGGGCGAGCTGAAACAGGACATCGCCGCCGGCAGCAGCTTCACCACCGCGCTGCGCAAGAGGCCGCGGTACTTCGACGAGCTGTACTGCAGCCTGGTGGATGCCGGCGAACAGGCCGGGGCCCTGGAAACCCTGCTGGAGCGGGTGGCGACCTACAAGGAAAAAAGCGAAAACCTCAAGACGCGGATCCGCAAGGCCATGACTTATCCCCTGGCGGTGATCTGCGTGGCGCTGGTGGTCACGGGGATCCTGCTGGTCAAGGTGGTGCCGCAATTCCAGTCGATGTTCCAGGGCTTCGGCGCGCAATTGCCCATGTTCACGCAACTGGTCATCGCCCTCTCGGAATTCGTGCAGCACTGGTGGTGGCTGCTGGCGGGCGCACTGTTGCTCAGTGTGTTCGGCCTGCGCCATGCCCGCCGGCGCTCACCACGCTTTCGCCACTGGCTGGACGTGGGCCTGCTGAAACTGCCGTTGGTAGCGCCACTGATGTACAAGTCCGCGGTGGCCCGCTACGCCCGCACCTTGTCCACCACTTTCGCCGCCGGAGTGCCGCTGATGGAAGCCCTGGGCTCGGTGGCCGGGGCCACCGGCAACCAGGTGTTCAAGCAAGCGGTGAACCGCATCAGGCAGGACGTGGCGACCGGCATGCAGTTGCATTTTTCCATGCGCGCATCCGGCATCTTTCCCGGCATGGCCATCCAGATGACCGCCATCGGCGAAGAGTCCGGGGCCCTGGACGGCATGCTGGAAAAGGTCGCGATCCATTATGAGGAAGAGGTCGATACCCTGGTCGACACCCTGAGCAGTCTCATGGAACCCGTGATCATGGTAGTTTTGGGCACCCTCGTCGGCGGCCTGGTGGTCGCCATGTACTTACCCATCTTCCAACTCGGCACAGCGATCTGAACATGTCATTGACTGAGGTCCTGGCCAGCTACCCGCTGGTCTTCGTAGCATCGGTGCTGATCCTGGGCCTGATTGTCGGCAGCTTTCTCAATGTGCTGATCTGGCGTCTGCCAAAGATGCTCGAACGCGACTGGCACGCCCAGGCCCGTGACATCCTCGGGCTGCCCGACGAGCCTGCCGGGCCGACCTACAACCTGTTGCTCCCGCACTCCCAGTGCCCGCACTGCGCGCACCCGATCCGCCCCTGGGAAAACATCCCTCTGTTCAGCTACCTGCTGCTGCGCGGACGCTGCTCCGCGTGCAAGGCCCCGATCGGCCGGCGCTACCCGCTGGTGGAGCTGACCTGCGGCCTGGCCTCGGCGTTCGTGGCCTGGCATTTCGGCTTTGGCTGGCAGTCCGGCTTGATGCTGTTCCTGAGCTGGGGCCTGTTGGCGATGAGCCTGATCGATGCCGATCATCAACTGTTGCCCGACGTGCTGGTGCTGCCCCTGTTGTGGCTGGGCCTGATCGTCAATGGCTTCGACCTGTTCGTCAGCCTCCACGATGCGCTGTGGGGCGCCGTGGCCGGCTACCTGTGCCTGTGGTCGGTGTACTGGTTGTTCAAGCTGCTGACCGGCAAGGAAGGCATGGGGCACGGCGATTTCAAGCTGTTGGCCATGTTCGGCGCCTGGGGCGGCTGGCAGATTCTGCCGATGACCCTGCTGCTGGCCTCACTGACCGGAGCCCTGGCCGGGATCGCCATGCTGCGCCGCAACCGCGCGCAAATGTCCACGCCTATCCCTTTCGGTCCCTTTCTGGCCATTGCCGGCTGGATTGCCTTGCTCTGGGGTGGTCAAATAACCGACTCCTATTTGCAGTTTGTCGGTTTCAGATGACCAAGCCTGTTTTCAAACCCTGGATCCTCGGCCTTACCGGCGGTATCGGCAGTGGCAAAAGTGCCGCGGCCCAGCACTTCATCGACCTGGGCATCCATGTGGTGGATGCCGATCACGCCGCCCGCTGGGTGGTGGAGCCCGGCCGCCCGGCCCTGGCCCGCATTGCCGAACATTTCGGCGACAGCGTGCTGCAGGCCGATGGCCAGTTGGACCGCGCCGCACTGCGCAAGCTGATCTTCGAGGTGCCGCAACAACGCCTCTGGCTGGAAGCCTTGCTGCATCCATTGATTGCCGATGAAATCGCCGCCCACCTGGCCCGTGCCGAATCGCCCTACGCGATTCTGGTGTCACCGCTGTTGATCGAATCCGGGCAATACGCGATGACCCAGCGGATCCTGGTGATCGATGTGCCGCAGCAACTGCAGATCGAGCGGACCCTGCAACGCGACCGGATCAGCGAACAGCAGATCCAGGCGATTCTCAAGGCTCAGGCGACCCGAGAAGATCGCCTGAGCCATGCCGACGATGTGCTGGTCAACGACCGCGACCTCGTCTGGCTGCACAGCGAGGTCGAACGCCTGCATCACTTTTACCTTACCTTGCGTGGAGGCCAGTCATGAGCCAACCCCTGACCGTGGAATGTCCAACCTGCGGTGCGCCCGTGGAATGGACCGCGAGCAACCTCAACCGTCCATTCTGCTCGGACCGCTGCAAACTGATCGACCTCGGCGCCTGGGCTGCCGAAGAACACAAGATTCCGGTCAGCCCGGATGCCGAGGACGATCTGTTTTCCGACGATCTGCCGCCTCGCGCCCACTAAAGCTTTAAGGCCGCATGAAAGCGTAATCCTGCGTATCGTCGAGGTTCTCCGCGAGAAACTGCAACTCGTCGGCCAGATCCTCGCCGCTGCGCACCCGCCGACTCTCCTGCACCACCGCGCTGAGCAGGGCGCGCAGGCTCAAGCCCGGTTCGAACCCCTCTTGCTGCGCAGTATCCAGACTCTTGCGTACTTCCTGCCGCGCCCATTCATACACACTCATGACCCTGCTCCCGAACGGTTTTTGCCGAGCATGGGACCGCGCCTGCCGAACGTGTTTGATATGGATCAAGAACGCGGATCGTCATCCTTCCACGGTGCCGACAGGTAACGGGTGCGGTTGAAGGTTTCCAGCCATTCGGGGCAGAACACCACCAGGGCGCTGACCACCATGCCGTTGATGAAGGCCTCGGGAAAGAGGATCAGCCACAGGTAGCCGACGAAGTCCTCCAGCCATTCCGGCATGGCAAAACGCCCGTCGAACCACAGCAGCCCCAGGCCCACCAGCAGGCACAACAAGGCCGACAGGGCGGCGGCAAAAAAACCGGAACAGAAGATATACACAAAGGGATTACGCGGCTGCGCGCGCTCCACCAGGATCGCGCAGCATTCGGTGACCAGCACCGGCAGCAGGATCAGCAAGGCGCCGTTGATGCCGACCGCCGCCAGGTCCTGGCGACCCAGCGCGACCAGCCCCACCTGGGCAATCAGGCCGCCGACGATCGCCAGCGGCCAGTCCAGCAACAGGGTCACCGCCGTCATGCCGATGAAGTGATAGGACACCCCGGTATCGAAATCCCGGCGCACCAGCCACAACATGAACAACGCGAACACCGTACCGAACAGCAGATGCTGACGCCGACTGTCGCTGAACAGCTCGACCCAGGGCGCGCGCCAGGCGGCCCAGACCAGCACTGGCACATAGATCAGCCAGCCGGCGCCGAGAGTGAGCGGCGCCAGCAGCGCGGCACTGATCATGGTTGCGCCTGCTCCAGCGCTGCGCGCAGTTCGGCGGCCGTGCCGTATTCCCGTTGAGCCACCAGCCGGCCATCGTCGAGCTGCAGCCACAGGACTTTATCCACAGCCCCGGCGTAGCGCGGCGCCACCCGCCCGTCACGGTCGAGCATGACCCGGTAGCCATAATCACGCATCGCCGGCACCGCGAACATCCTGGCGATCACCGCCGGCATGCGCTGGATGTCCGCGACGAATACCGTGTGCCGGGCCTCCAGATAACCCGCGGGACGATCCTGCAAGGCGGCGTTCACCAGCTTGGCGCCATCCATGCTGCGCGCCACCAGCAGGGTCCGTGCCTGCCCGTCGAGGCTGTAGGCCCGGTCGAATTGATCGAGCAAGGTCCAGGGCGCCAGACGCTCGCCGACCTCCACCGCGTGCGCCAGCAATGGCATCAAACCCAGCAACAGCAATGACCAATACTTCACAGCTTCTTCCCCTTCCTTCGGTTAGTTCGCAGCGTCCAGTCTACACCGCCAGAGCGCCCCACCCGAGGGCCGCATCAGCCATCAAGAACCCCGTAATCACGGGCGAAAGGGAATAAGTCGCCACCGGTTGGACAAGAGTCGACCCCTGAACAACACTCCATTTATCCGTCACGCCCTCGCTCACGAATGAGCCAACTTCGTGACACATGCCCAGGCTGCCATTCGTCCTGGATGCGCAAAACCGTCAAAAAACCGATGCATAATGCAAAAAAAGGATTAATCTGCCAGAATTAGTCAATTCATTGACCATCAAAGCAGAAAAATAGTATTGTCTGGCCATCATGGGCCGCCAAAAAACAGACTTTTTGCAGTAAGCCTTAGTTTTTTCAGCCTGCCTCTGTAGTGGCTTTACCCTTAACAGAGCTGGGTTCTTACCTGGCAACGACGGGATTCGATGCTTACGAAATCGATTGATAGCAGGTTCCTGACCCGAACCGGATTCATGGAACTCTTCATTTCGGGGGTAAAACTGACGCACGCCCTGTCCGCCGCCCTGCCTGGCATCCTGCTGCTCCTGAGTCTTGAATCCGCCAGTGCGGATATCTGGCCAACCGTACTCGGCCTGCTGCTGTTCTTTGCCGTCATCACCGTCATCCTGTTCCAGGCCCAGGGGGTCTACTCCGAAGAGTTCTTCAGCAATCGCCTGCGTCTGCGCACGATGCTGGTGGCCTGGACCTCCGCCTTCTGCATCCTGCTGGTCATGTACCTGGGGCTGCACCTGCTGCCGGTCTTCAGCCTGCGGGACCTGGCTATCTGGTTCATCGCCAGCCTCGTGCTGTTTGGCATCGAGCGTCTGTTTCTGCTGCGCCTGTTCCATTCGTGGATGGCCAGGGGCAAATACCTGCAACGCACGGTGATCCTCGGTTTCAGCGAGAGCGCGCTGTTCCTTGCCGAACACATGCAGCGCCATGGCGATATCCGCTCCGGCCTGATCGGTTTCATCGACGATCGCAGCGACCGCGTGCCCAAGGCCTTCTGCGACCTGCCTTTTCTGGGCAACACTCAGAACCTGGAAGAGCTGATCCGTTCCGAGCAGGTCAATCAGGTCCTGATCGCCCTGCCCTGGGCCGCGCACGCGCGCATCGGCGAACTGGTGCAACGGCTGCGGCAGTTGTCGGTGAATGTCGCCCTGGTGCCCGACATCACCACCCTGCGCTTTGGCCACAACCGCACGACCGATGTCGGCGGCATCCTGATGTTCAACACTTCCGAGCTGCCATTGCGCGGCTGGGCGCCGCTGATCAAGCGCTGCGAGGACATCGTGCTCGCCCTGCTGGGCCTGGTCCTGTTGTCCCCTGTGCTGCTGGCCACTGCCGTGGCGGTGAAGCTCGATTCCAAGGGCCCCGTGCTGTTCCGGCAAAAGCGCTACGGCTACAACGACCGGCTGATCCGTGTGTTCAAGTTCCGCTCGATGTATGTCGAGCAGGCGGACCTCAATGCCGAACGGCAGACCACCCGGGAAGACCCGCGGATCACCCGGGTCGGACGCTTCATTCGCAAGACCAGCATCGATGAGCTGCCCCAGCTGTTCAACGTGCTGATGGGCAACATGTCGATTGTCGGGCCTCGCCCACACGCCACCGCCACCAAGGCGGCGGGAGTGCCGTTCGAACAGGCGGTGCGCGAATACAGCTCGCGCCATCGGGTCAAGCCCGGGATCACCGGCTGGGCGCAGATCAATGGCTACCGGGGAGAAACCGACACCCTGCAGAAAATCCAGAAACGAGTGGAGTACGACCTCGATTACATCTCCAAGTGGTCGGTCTGGCTGGATCTGTACATCGTTTTCATGACGGTTCCGGCCGTCCTCTCGACGAAGGAAGTCTACTGATGAGCGCATTCACTGGATTGATCCCCTGCATTATTTCCGGCGGCTCTGGCTCGCGCCTGTGGCCAGTCTCTCGGCAGAACATGCCCAAGCCATTCATACGCATGCGCGATGGGCAGAGCCTGCTGCAAAAGACCTTCGTCCGCGCCAGCAGCCTGGCGGACGTCAGCTGCGTGGTCACGGTGACCAACCGCGAGCTGCTGTTCCGCTCGCTGGACGAGTACCGCAATGTCAATCAGGGCAAGCTGGGCCTCGACCTGCTGCTCGAGCCGTTCGGGCGCAACACCGCCGTGGCCATTGCCGTGGCGGCCCTGCATGTGCGCGAGTACTGGGGCGACGAGGCGCAGTTGCTGATCCTTCCGGCCGACCACCTGATCCTCGACCAGGATGCCTTCGCCGCAGCCGTGGGCAAGGCGCGCAGCCTTGCCGAAGCAGGTTATCTGGCGACCTTCGGCATTCAGCCCGACAAACCCGAGACCGGTTTTGGCTACATCGAACAGGGCCCGGCGCTGAAGGAAGGTTTCCAGGTCGCGCGCTTCGTCGAGAAACCCAACCTGGCCACTGCCCAGGCCTACGTCGACAGCGGCAACTACTTGTGGAACGCCGGGATGTTCTGCTTCCGCGCCGATACTCTGCTGCAAGAGCTGACTCTGCATGCTCCCGAGGTGCTGAGCGCCGCCCAGGCCTGCCTGGAGCAAGGCATGACCCTGGACAACAAGCACTGCCGCCAGCGTGAACTTGACGCCGACAGCCTGGCCCGCGCCCCGGACGTTTCGATCGACGTGGCCCTGATGGAACGCTCCAAGCGGGTCGCCGTGGTGCCCTGCGACCTCGGCTGGAGCGACATCGGTTCCTGGGATGCGCTGCGCCAGCTGACCCCGAGCGACGCCGCCGGCAACCAGGTCAACGGCGAAGCCATCCTGCATGACGTGCGCAATTGCTATATCGACTCGCCCAAGCGGGTTCTCGGGGCCGTCGGCGTCAGTGACCTGATCATCGTCGACACCCCGGACGCGCTGCTGGTGGCCGATGCCTCGCGGACCCAGGACGTGCGCCATATCGTCACCGAACTCAAGCGCCTCGGCCACAGTGCCTACAGCCTGCACCGCACGGTCACCCGCCCTTGGGGGACCTACACCGTGCTGGAGGAAAGCAGCCGCTTCAAGATCAAGCGCATCATGGTCAAGCCCAAGGAATCGCTGTCGCTGCAGATGCATCATCACCGCAGCGAGCACTGGATAGTGGTCAGCGGCGCCGCCCTGATCACCAATGGCGACCTGGAGGTCCTGCTCAACAGCAACGAATCCACCTATATCCCCGCCGGCCATAAACACCGCCTGAGCAACCCCGGGATCATCGACCTGGTGATGATCGAAGTGCAAAGCGGCGAGTACCTGGGCGAAGACGACATCGTGCGTTTCGAAGACGTCTACGGCCGTGCCCCGGCGCAGGTAAAACCATGATGAAGGTGGCGCTGATCATTCCCGCCCGCAACGCCGCACCGCATCTCGAGCGGTTGCTCCCGGCGCTGGCCGCGCAGACGCTGCAACCGGACACGGTGCTGGTGGTCGACAGCAGCTCGACGGACGACACCGTCGACCGCTTCCGGCAGTTCGGCGCCCGGGTGGAGGTCATCGCCGCCCAGCAATTCAACCATGGCGGCACCCGCCGCTGGGCGAGCGAGCAGGTGGATGCCGACGCGCTGATTCTGCTGACCCAGGATGCGATTCCGGCCACGCCCCAGACCTTCGCCAACCTGATCCAGGAGCTGGAAGAAGACCCGCGGATCGGCCTCGCCTATGGTCGTCAACTGCCACATCCCGGGGCCGGGATTCTCGAGGCGCAGTCACGCCACTTCAACTACAGCCCGCAGAGCCGCAGCAAAAGCCTGGCCGACGCCGGGGAGCTGGGGATCAAGACCTGCTTCAGTTCGGACTCGTTTTCCGTCTACCGGCGCAGTGCCCTGCAAGCGGTGGGTGGCTTTCCCGAGGACGTCATCGGCAGCGAGGACGCCCACGTCGCCGCGCGCATGCTGCTCAACGGTTATCTGGTGCGCTACGCCGCCAGTGCGTGCGTGCAGCATTCGCACAGCTACAGTCTGATGCAGGAGTTCCGCCGCTATTTCGATATCGGCGTGTTTTATGGCCGCGAGCCCTGGATCCGCGAAGCCTTCGGCACCGCGGGCGGAGAAGGCAAGCGTTACGTCCAGGCCGAGTTGCGCGCCTTGCGTGACGCCGGCCAGTTGCAACGCGTACCGGAAGTGCTGCTGCGCAGCGCGCTGAAACTGTTGGGCTATCGCCTCGGCCACGCCGAACAGCATCTGCCGACACCGCTCAAGCGTCGCTTGAGCATGTTCTCAAACTACTGGACCTGAGCTGTCATGATGACTATTAACCGACCTTCCCGGCTTTGTCTGTTGAGCATCCTGACCGCCACCCTGTGGCTGGGCGGCTGCTCGACCCCCGCCCATGTCGCGCTCCCCGACAGCGACACCCTCAAGGCCCGCCACGCGGCGGCACTGACCCTGGCCGACCTGCCGCCCGCCCAGGTGCTGATCCAGAGCGGCGACACCCTGCGCATCGTGCGCGATGCCCAGGAGCCGGCCAGCTCCGACGACATGACGATGTTCGTGGTGCGACCGGACGGTTTCATCTCGATGCCCAACATCGGCCGGATCAAGGCCGCGCTGCTGACCCCGGAAGACCTGGGCAAGGAAATCACCAAACGCTACACCCGTGTCTACCGCGAGCCCGAAGTGACCGTGAACATCGCCATTGCCCCGAGCAACCGGGTGTTCATCGGCGGCGCGGTGGCCAACCCGTCGTTCTTCAACCTGGCCGGAACCGTGTCGGTGGAGCAGGCCCTGCTCAGCTCCGGTGGCGTGCTGCCCTCGGCCGACAGCTCCAACATCGCCCTGCTCAGGACCGGCCCCGACGGCAAGTACAAGATGTACTTCGTCGACCTCGGCAGCATGCTCAGCAACCCCGATCATCCGCTGGTCGCCCTGCAGCGCGGCGACCTGATCTACGTGCCGCAATCGACCATCGGCAGCACGGTGGAAGCGGTGGACATGTACTTCACCAAGCTGTTCCCGATCAACAAGGGGATCGGCCTGGGCTTCAACTACGACCTGAATGATCAGGAAGTGAAGAACAGCGGCAACACAATCAACAACTTCACCAGCAGTTCCACCGGTACCGGGACGGGGCAGTAAACAGGATCGATACGTTTGATCGGCCTCCATCAGCCACTGCTACAAGTACTTTCAACGGAGTGATCCCGTGATCGAAATACGCTCTCTACGCGACCTGTTGCGCCTGTTCTTCATCTTCCGTCGCGAGTTCAAGCTGGCGGTCATCACCACTATCGTGGTCGCGGTGCTGGGCGCCTTCCTGCTGCCGACGCGCTACGAGTCGGACGCGCGCCTGCTGGTCAAGCCCGGGCGCGACAGCACCACGGTACCGATCGAAGCCGGCAATCGCCAGACGCTGATCTCGCCCAGCACCCAGCACGACCCGATCGTCGATGAGGAGAAGATGCTCACCGGCCGGCCGATCGTGCACATCGTCGCCCAGCGCTATCTGGAACTGAGCGCGGCCGCCGAACCCCAGGGTTTCTGGAAGACCCTCAAGTTCTACGCCAAAAAGGCCATGGGCACGGCCATCGATGCGCTGCGCAGCCTGCTGCAACTGGTCGGCCTGTCTGAGCCGCAGAGCCCGCTGGACCGCCTGGCGACCCGCCTGGAAAAGAACTTCCAGGCCAGCCACGAAGCGGGTTCGTCGGTGATCGATATCAGCTTTACCTGGGACGACCCGGAAATCGCCCAGCAGGTAGTGAAGATCTGGGTCGACACCTTCCTCGAGGAGCGCGCCCGGGTGCTCGGTCGCAAGAGCCTCTATGCCTTCTATGAGGGCGAAGGCAACAAGGTGGCCGCGCAGATCCTCAGCCTCAAGGAGCAATTGCAGGGCCGCCTGAAGCAGATCGATTCGATCAGCGTCGATGCCCGCCTGGAAAACCTCACCAGCCAGATCGACCGCCTGACCGACGCCCGGGTCAATGCGCAGAACCAGTTGTCCGGGATCAGCAGCTTCCTGATCAACGCCCGCCAGCAGATCCTCGATCAGCCCGTCGAAGTAGTGACCAGTCGCGAGACCAGCCTCAACCCGACCCAGCTCGACCTCAAGCGCCAGCTCAACACCCTGCAGGTGGAACGCGCGCGCTTGCTGCGCACCTATTTGCCCGAGGCGCCGGCGGTCAAGCAGATCGAACAGAACATCCACGACCTGCAGGCCCTCAGCGAACAGGAAGAGAGCCGCCTGGAACGCTCGAAGAACATCGCGCCCAATAGCCTGGTGACCAACGTCAAGCAGCAGGTCATCGATGCCCAGTTGCAACAGCGCCGGCTGACCGGGCAGATCGAGAACTACGACAAGACCCTGGCCGCCCTGCGTACCGAGCGCGACCGGGTACTGACCGACGAGCCCGAACTCAACCGCCTGACCCAGCAGTTGCGCACCGCGGAAAAGAGCTACGCGCTGTACTCGGAAAACCTGGAACAGGCGCGTATCGACCACGAGCTCGACAGCAGCCAGATCAGCAACATCGCGATCATCGAGCACGCCACCTTCAACCCGGCGCGGGTCTTCCCCAAGAGCCTGCTGATCCTGCTGTTCGCCATTCCCGCGGGCATCGCCGTGGGTCTGCTGACCATCTATGTCTGCTACCTGCTGGACCAGCGCATCCACGACGGCTCGCGCCTGCCGGAGCTGTTCCAGGTGCCGCTGTGGGGCAGCGTGCCGGACCTTGAGGACGCCACGCCCGCCGCCATGACCGCGAGCATCTACCGGCTCTACAGCCTGCTGCCCATGGAGCGCATCGAGAGCCAGGGCTTGACCCTGGGCCTGACCTCGGCGCGCCATGGCGAAGGCGTGAGTTTCATCCTCGAACGCCTGCGCCGCCTGCTGGAAGAACGCGGCCAGCGCGTGCGGGTCAACGACAGCGCACCGGCCCAGCCCGGTGAAGTGCTGCTGCTGGATGCCTCGGCCCTGCTGTCGAACCAGGAGGCCTTCCTGATCCTGCGCCGCGCCGACCTGATCGCCCTGGTGATCGAGGCCCGGACCAGCACCGTGCCGATGATCGAGAATGCAATGTCGTTGCTGACCACCGCCTTCGGCAAGGTCGACGGACTGATCCTCAACCGTCGCCGCTTCGAAGTACCGTCCAGGGTGCTGGAGCGGATCAACAGCTGGCGCGGTGCGGCCTGATGCGTATCGCCTTGCTGGCCCCGCTGCCGCCGGAACAGACCGGTATCGCCGACTACGCCGCGCATTTCAGCAATGCGCTGCGCGGCCTTGGCATCGAAGTGCTGACGCCGCTGGCCGGCTGTCACGATCCAGCGGAGCAACTGACGCGCCTGCGCGCCTTCGACTGGACGGGCGTCGACCTGGTGCACGCCGAACTCGGCGGTGGCCGCTTCGGCGAATTCCAGGCGCTCGACTACCTGAGCACCGAACAACCGCGGATCCCCCGCACGGCCACCGTGCATGACCCGGAGCGCCTGATCTGGCGGCGCGCCCGGCTGTTCTGGCCACTGACCCTGCTCGAACGCCTGCCGCACCCGCTGCCGCAAGCGGCGGCGCTGCTCGCCGACCCGCTGACCCTGCGCGAAGAACGGCGCCTGGCCCGCGGCATGCGCCGGCTGATTACCCTGACCCGGCTGGGCGGCGACTGCCTGCGCCAGCGCATGGGCCTGCGACCGCAACAGGTGGCGGTGATCGCCCACGGCAACCTGCCGATCCCCGCGGCCGAGCTGCCGCCGCTGGTGCCGTTGCGCCTGCTGTACTTCGGCTTCATCTACCGCGGCAAGGGCATCGAAGACCTGATCGAAGCCCTGGCCCGCACCCTGGCGGCCAACCCGCAGTGCCGTGGCCAGGTCCGCCTGACCCTGGCCGGCGGCACCGCCCCGGAAATGACCTTCGACCCGGCCGGCAGCTACCTCGACGGCCTGCGCCAGCGCATTCGCGAATTGCAGTTGGACGATGTGGTGGACTGGCAACTGGACCTGCCGTCCGCCGAGATCGCCCGCACCATCCAGGCCCACCATGTGATGGTGCTGCCGTACCGGGAATCGAAAAAGCTCGCCTGGCTCGGCCAGATGCGCGGCACCAGCGGCGCTCTGTCCTGGGCCAATGCCTGCGGTCGCGGGGTCGTCACCTCCAATGCCCGGGCCTTTGCCGAGGAGGTTGCCGGCGGCAATGGCGTGACTTATCAGCAAGGCGATGTCGAAGCGCTGAGCCAGCACCTGAGCCGTCTGGTGCTGGAGCCCGAACTGGCCCGCCAGTGGGCCGCGCGGGCCAGCGAGGCCGGGCAACAACGCGAGTGGAGCGCGACCGCGCGGCGCTTCGCCGAATTGTTCAACGAAGTGTGCAAGGAGCGATCGAAATGAAGACCCGAGCAGGCCTTAAACGTCGCCCTCTATTGCGCTATCTGCCACTGGTCGCCGCACTGGCAGTAGGCGGCGCCCTGCTGCTCAGCGAACAGGTCGATGCCACACCGATCAACCTGGCCCCCGATCGCACCCTGGTGTGGAAGGACTACCTGGGGGTCAATGCGCATTTCCTGTGGTTCACCCCGCAGCAATACCGCAAACAGATCGCCGCCTATAAGCAGCTCGGCCTGCAATGGGTGCGGGTCGACCTGCATTGGGATCGGCTCGAACCCACCGAAGAGGGTTATCAACTCAGCACCCTCGACGAACTGGACCGGACCCTGAGCGACTCGAAACTCAAGTCGCTGTTCTACCTCGTAGGCTCGGCGCCCTTCGTGACCACCGCCCCCAAGGGCGGGCCGTTCCAGGATCAGTACCCGCCGCGCGATCCGAAAGTCTTCGCCACGCGCATGGCCATGCTGGCCCAGCGTTACCCGGACATCGACGCCTGGCAGGTGTGGAACGAGCAGAACATACCCAACAACTGGCGGCCGAAACCCGATGCCAAGGGCTACGGCGAGCTGCTGCTGGCGACCCATCAGGCCCTGAACCAGGTGGCGCCGGACAAGATCCAGGTCATGGGCGGCATGGCCTACTACAGCCAGATGCCGACCCAGCGCAACGCGCTGATGTTCGAGAAACTCGGCGAACTGGGCGTGCAGAGCCTGGGCATGGTCGCCGCCTACCACCCGTATTCGGAAACCCCGGAAAGCGATGAGCCGGGCAAAAACGAAGTGCTGCTGCGCGGCAAGCAGCTCAACGACATGCTGCACGGCGCCGGCCTGAAGAGGATCTGGGCCACCGAGTGGGGCTGGTCGAGCTACGCCGGGCCCAAGGAGATGCAGCGGCTGATCGGCGTCGACGGCCAGGCCGACTACACCCTGCGTCGCCTGGCGTTGATGAGCGACCAGGACTACGAGCGGATCTTTCTCTTCGCCCTTTCCGATCTCGACTCGCGCGCCTCGGCTCGCGACCAGCATTACGGCCTGCTCGATCTCAACGGCGAACCCAAGCCGGTGTACAAGGCGCTCGCGCGTTTTCTCGAGATTACCGGCGCGCGCCTCAAACCCGGCAAGACGCCGGAGCTCGAGAACCTGCCCGACACCTTCTACAGCGTGTCCTGGACCCGCGACGACGGTAAGCGCCTGCTGATGTTCTGGAGCGCCAAGGGCGGCACTATCCGCTTGCCCCAGGTGCACCAGGCCGAGCTCTACGATCCGCTCAGCGGAACCCGGGCCAGTCTCGAGGCCGCGGATGGCATCCAGCCGGCCGTGAAATCGTCCCTGCAGATTCTCGTGTGGTAATCGATCTCGACCTGGAGTGCCGTACGTGAAGATTCTCTGGATTCTCCCCTACCTGCCCTGGCCCATGACCAGCGGTGGCAAGACTCGCCAGTTTCACTTGCTGCGGACCTTGAGCGAGCGGGGTCACCGCATCACCTTGCTGGTGCAGTCGAAGACCGAGGCCGATGCCGCCACCCGCGCCGCCCTCGAGCCCTGGCTGGAACGCCTGATCGTGGTGCCCCGGCGCCCGCTGAAGCACCCGGTCACGCTGCTGGCCGGGCTGTTCGCGCCGTGGCCGCTGCTGACCACGGTCAACGGTGTGTCGCGCCCTTTGCGCGAACGCTTCGACAGCCTGCTGCAAGAGCCCTGGGATGTGATCCAGGTCGAGCACAGCTACAGCCTGCAACCCTATCTGCAACCGCTGCGGCGGGCCGGCCGGGATTTCGTGCTCACCGAGCACAACCTCGAATCCAGCCTGGGCGGCGCGACCTATGACCGCTTCCCGGCCTGGGCCAGCCTCTTCGTGCGCTACGACCAATGGCGCTGCCGGCAGTGGGAACGCAAGGCGTTCGACACGGCCCGCCAGGTGGTCGCGGTGACCGAAAGCGACGCCCGAGCCATGCGCCAGCTGACCCGTACCCCGGTCGAGGTGGTGGTCAACGGCGTCGACAGCCGCAGCTTTGCCGAGGTCTCGGCCGACCCGCAGAGCCAGCGGGTGCTGTTCGTCGGCAACTACGAATACGCGCCGAACCTGGACGCCGTGCTGTGGATGCTCGACGAGATTTTCCCGCGGGTCTGGAGCCACTGCCCCGAGGCGCGCCTGGCGGTGGCCGGGTATGCCTTGCCGGCCCACTGGCCCGAACGCTGGACCGACAGCCGCATCGAGTGGGTCGGCTTCGTGCCGGACCTGCCCGATCTGCAACGACGTTGCGCGCTGTTCATCGCGCCGTTACGCCAGGGTGGCGGCTCCAAGCTCAAGGTGCTCGAAGCCATGGCCGCCGGCCTGCCGCTGGTCAGCACCGCGCAAGGCGCCTCGGGCCTGGCCATCCGCCCCGAGGAACATTACCTGGCAGGCGATAATGCCCAGGCCCTGGCCGATGCCGTGATTCGCCTGTTGCGCGAGCCAACCCTCGCCGCCCAACTGGCCGGCGGCGCCCGACTGTATGCCCGCCAGCATCACGACTGGACCGTGGCCGGCGACGAACTGGAACAGATCTACCGGACTCTGCCCTCCACACAGGAGCATCCCGCATGCGTGTAGCCCTCGATTATCGTCCGGCCACGGTCGCTCCCTCCTCGGGCATCGCCCGTCAGGTCAAGGCACTGGAACAGGCCCTGCGTGCCCGTGAAGACACCGAATTGCTGCTGGTGAGCGAAGCGCCACTGGAGCATGAGCAACGCCAGACCGCCTTCTGTCCGGCCTGGCCGAGCCCCCTCGATGGCGTGCAACGCCCCGGCGTGCGCCTGCGCTTCGAACGCAAATTCTTGCCGGCGACCATTCGCGAGCAGTCGGTCGACCTGTATATCGCCACCGCCAACATGGGCCTGCCCATCGGCCACAAACCGGCAGGCACCCGTTATGTGCTGATCCTGCATGACCTGTTCCAGTTGACCCAGCGCAACTTCCACCGTTCGCAGCTCAAGGCCGTGGCCTATCGGCTGATCGACGCCGTGTCGATCGCCTGGTCGATCTGGGTCGCCGATGAGGTCTGGTGCCCTTCGCGGTTTTCCTGCAGCGAAGCGGCCCGACTGTTTCCCTGGGCGCGGCCGAAATTCCGCGTGCTGAACAACCTGGTGCCGGAGTTCCAGGGCGTCATCGGCCCACTGCCGACGGGCCTGCCCGAGCGTTACTGGCTGGCCGTCGGGACACGGGAGCCGCGCAAGAACATGCCGTTCTTCATCGAGCAGTGGCAGCGCTGCCGCCAGGAAAACCCGCAAGTACCGGAGCTAGTCCTGGTCGGCCATGCCAGCGACCTGCCCGCGAACCTGAGCCAGTTGCCCGGCCTGCATTGGGTCAACGGCGTCAGCGACGAGCAGTTGCAGGCCCTGTACCGGCATGCCGACTGCCTGTGGCAGCCCTCCTACGCCGAAGGCTTCGGCCTGCCGGTGGTCGAAGCGCTGTGGCAGGGCACGCCGGTCGCGGTGGCCAGGGGGTCGGCGCTCGACGAGGTCACGCCACCCGGCGCGCGGCGCTTCAATGCCCGCGATCGCGCCAGCCTGCGCAACGCGCTGATCGAACAGGCGCAGGACAGCGCCAGACCCGATCCGGATACCCTGCGCGACTGGGCCCGGCAATTTGCCGAGCCGGCCCACCGCCAGCGCCTCGATACCTTGCTCACAGGGCTCTTTCACTGATGCTGCCAGGAAAATTCATTGGCCTGACCCTGGGGTTGATCTTCGGGATCCTGTTGTGGGCCCTGCCACCGGCAAAAGTCATCTTCGTGGTGATCGGCCTGGCCGTGACCCTGACGCTGATCCGCAAGCCGCTGTGGGGCCTGCTGATCTTCGCCGTGCTGGCCACCTGCATTCCCTACACCACACTGCAGCTGGGGATTCGCACCACGGTCAGTGAAGCGGTGCTCGGCCTGACGTGGGTCGGGCTGTTCTGGCAATCGTTCATCGGCAAGACCCGCAACCTCATGCTCTGGCGCCCCACCGAGCGGGCCATGGTCTGGCTGATGCTGTTCAGCGCCATTCCCTTTGTCTGGGGCATGCTGATCATTCATGCCGATGGCAACGGCCCGGTGAACTGGGTGCGCTGGCTGATGAACCTGTCGCTGCTGTTCATGGTGCCGCTGCTGCTGCGTACCGATGCCGACCGCGACAAACTGGTGATCGCCCTGCTGCTGGGCACTCTGCTGATGCTGCTGTTGTCGATCGGCATGTTCATCAAGTCGCGCAATGCCATGTCGATGATCCCGATCCTCACCGACCTCAAGTACGCCCACCCGGAAGCGGTGAAGGACATCTTCTCCGCCAACTACCAGCGCATGGCATCACCCTGGGTTCACCCCAACCTCACGGGCGGCGTGCTGGTGCTGTTCATTCCCCTGGCGCTGCTCTATGGCTGGACCCGCACCGGCGCGCGCCGGGCCCTGGGGCTGGCGGTGGCGATCCTCGGTTGCGCGGGGCTGCTGCTGAGTATTTCCCGCGGGGCGATCCTGGCCCTGGCCCTGGTGCTGATCTGGCTGACCTACAAACGCGTGCCCTACAGCGGCCGGATCATTGGCCTCGGGGCGGCTTTCGCAGTGGCCCTGGTGATGTTCTATCCGCCGCTGCAGGAACGCCTGATGACCATGTTCTCGGCGACCAACGCCAGTACCGAAGTGCGTTTCGACGAGTACGCGAAATTCCCCGAGGCGATGATGCGCTACCCGCTGGGCATCGGCTTCAAGGTCGATCCGCCGGTACCGGGCACCGACCTGCCGGGCATCTCCAACCTGTGGCTGAACTTCATCTACAAGATTGGCATTCCGGGGATGCTGCTGTTCATCGCCGTCACCCTGTTGTGGTGGCGCGAGGTGCGCCCGCTGGCGCCGATCCGTCAGGTGACTGCCGACAACGCGCTCTGGCTGGGCTGCATTTCCGGCCTGCTGGCGGCGTTGCTGACGGGTCTGTTCGACCACTACTTCAGCTTCACTTTCGTGTTGATCGGTCTGTTCTGGCTGTTGATGGGCATGAGCCTGCAACAGGTCCGGTTACGCCCGGCCATCACCCTCCCCCTCATCAACCCCAAGGATCGCCAAGCATGAAACATCGTATTTTCCATTCTGCGGATCTGCCGGAACGCCTGCCTGCCCTGGCCTCGGAGCTGGGTGTCAGCCACGATGAACTGCTCGAGGCCTACAGCTGGGGGCTGAACAACGACGTGCTGTTCGTCGAGGGCGACGGCGAGCAGGCGCGCTACAGCATCTCCTCGGTGGACATCGAACAGATCATCGAACATCCCCTGGCCCGAAGCCTGTATCGCCGCTTGAAGCAGGACATCCCCACCACCCTGGTGCCGCGCTACGGCAAGAACCTGGCCACCCTCAAGGACCGCTGGTTGCGGGCCTGGGAACAGGCCTACAACATCCTGATCAACAAGATCCCCAGCCATCACGTGCGCATCGCCTGGCTGCGCCTGGGCGGCGCGAAAATCGGCAAGGGCTCGACCATCTGGCGCAACACCGAGGTACTGGGGGTGGAGAACCTGGTGATCGGCGATGACAGCGTGATCGCCTGGCATTGTCAGATCGACGCCCGGGCCGGGCTGATCATCGGCGATCATGTGACGATCGCCTCTCACGTGCTGATTCTCGCCGGCGGCCATGACCCGATGAGCCCCGAGTTCTGGTCGGTGTCCGCGCCCATCTACATCGATGACTACGCCTGGATCGCCACCCGGGCGCTGCTCGCCCATGGCTCGCATATCGGTCGCGGGGCCGTAGTGACCGCCAACACCCTCGTGGCCAAGGCCGTTCCCCCCTACAAGATCATCGGCGGCAGCGGTGCCAAACCCATGGGCGAGCGCCCTCACGACCTGAACTACAAGGTGGGTGGCAAAGGCCTGTTCACCCTGTTCTATTGATGCTCGGCAGCACCCTGCTACTGACCCTGGCGACCCTCGCCGGGCTGCTCGCCGGTTTTGCCCGCGAATGGCTGCTGGTGGCGGCCTGGGGCGCGGGCAGCCGCAGCGATGCGTTCCTGGTCGCGGTGTTCATTCCCGAAGCCCTGCGCATGACCCTGGCCGCCGGCATTCTCGCGGCCGCGGCCCTGCCGCTCTATCAGGAGCGCGACGCCCAGCGCCAGCACGCCTGGCTGGCCGGCCTGTGCCCACGCCTGCTGGGCCTGGGTCTGGGGCTGTATGCCCTGCTGGCCTTGAGCGCGCCGTTGTGGATCCGCCTGATCGGCCCCGGGCTCGACAGCGAAGCCCAGGCCGAAGCCGCCGCCAACCTGCGCAGCCTGGCCGCCTGCATCCCCGGCCTGCTCATGCACGCGCTGTTCAGCATCCCGCTGCACGCCCGGCAGCGTTTTGTCCTGCCGGGGCTAGGCTCGCTGCTGTTCAACCTGCCACCGGTGCTTTACCTGTTTTTCTACGGCCAGGCGAGCCTTGGCTCCGGCCTTTCGCTGGCATTTTTTCTCGGCAGCCTGCTGATGTGCCTGTCGCTGGTGCCGGCGGTCTGGCAGGCCGGCTGGCGCCCCTGGCAAGTCCGCGGGGATGCCGGTGCCGGCCGGGAACTGCTCGGCCGCCTCGGCCCGTTGTTGACCAGCAACCTGGCCAGCCAGGGCCTGGCGCTGGTGGAACGGCTGGTCGCCAGCTACCTGGGCGAAGGCGTGGTGACCTGGGTCAACCTGGCGCGCAAGCTGATCAACCTGCCGCTGATTGCCTTGATGAGCCTGAACCAGGTCCTGCTTGGCTTGATGAGCGGCAAGTCCGGCGATCAGCGCCTGGGGCTGCTGCATCGGGGACTCGACGCCGCGACCCTGCTGAGCCTGCCAGCCGCGCTCGGCCTGGTGGGCGCCAGCCCGGCGCTGATCCACTGGCTGCTGCCCGCCCAGAGCGCCGACGGCCCGCTGCCGGCACTGCTGGGCTGGTTCGCCGTGTCCCTGGTGTTCGGCGCCTGGAACGCCATGCTCGCCCGTTACGCCTATGCCGCCGGTGATACCAGCACGCCACTGCATTGCGAGCTGCTCGGCAGCCTGCTCAACGCCTTGCTGCTGGCGGGCCTGCCGCTGGTTCTGGGGCTGACCGCGATTCCTCTGGCGGCCCTCGGCGGTGTGCTCCTGACCAACCTGTTGCTGATGCAGCGCCAGCAATTGCTCACCCTCATCAACTGGCCGGTGCGCTGGGCAGTCAGCGCCGTTCTGCTGAGTGCCGCGGCGCTGCTGTTGCATCCGCTATTGAATGTCTGGCTGCAACTGGGGCTCAGCACAGTGGCCGGGCTGCTCTTGCTGATCGCCTTGGGGCTCTGGCTGAAACCCTGGCGGGCCTGAACGAGCGGCAGAGGGTTGACCTGATGTCACACTTATCCGTTATAAGTGCAGTCAGCCCCCGCCGACCCGGCAGAGTGTATTTCTTGGATCAGCGTTTGGACGCTAAGCTTGGACTATGGATGACTCAGATTACTTGCGCCTGCTCACCATTCAGGCCGAACAAGCCAACGCGTTCCTGTCCAATGCGCGCAAATGGGAGCGTGAGCGTTGGGTCTGCCAACGCCTGCTGCAAGGCTTGAACATCCCCTACCGTGCCGACGAGTTCACGCCCGCCGGGCAGGAGCCGCCGGACGTACTGTTTCGCGAGGCCTGTTTCGAGGTGTTCTTCGTGCTGGACGAAGGCCGCCGCCTCAACGACGAATGGCGCGACGAGTTGCAACGGCGCCGCAGTGCCTTCTCCCTCAGCCAGCTGGTGCGCCGCGAGGCCAAGCCCAAGCGCATTCCGGCCAACGAACTGTTGCTCAGGCTGGCCCCGACCCTGCGCAAGAAAGCCCACAACTACAAGGAACGCGGCATGGACCTGGGGGAGCTGGACATCATCGCCTTCGCCAGCCTCAAGCGCGAAGTGCTGGACCTCAACAGCCACTTCCCGCCGCCGACCGAATACCTGCGCCAGGGCTGGCGCTCGTTGTCGCTGGTCGGGCCGACCTTCGCCCGCGTGCTGTTCGCCCACCCCGACGCGCCGGACTTCCTGCGCGGCAACCTGGGGCGCAGCATCCTCTTCGATGTCGGTATCAGCCTGTAGGCCGCCTGGAGCAGAATTTCCCGGACCTCTTCAGGCCATTCGTGGCATGGCGCAAACACCGCGCGAGTGTTACAAAGCGCAATCACTCACGGGATGACAAGGCCGGCATCCGCGAGCAGCTATGCTCCGTTCCATGCCGCATAGCCCGACAAGATGGCACTGCGCTGTAACCTTCATACTTTTCGCAACGTCTAGCTGACGAGGCTCTTTATGACCAGCCGCCTGAACCCCGACGACCAACGCCATGTCGAAGAATACCTGCAACTGGCCCAGCACCGAGTCGAGCGCCGGCCCTTCCGGCCGTGGATGCTCCTCGTGATAGTCGTGACCATCACCATTGGCCTGGGCCTGCTGAGCCGATTTATCAGTTACCTGACGCTATGAGCTGCATCGCGCTCGCTCGGGTAACCGTACCGATTTCTTTTAGCCTTGCGAGATATCCCCATGACTCATCGTATTGTCATCGTTGGCGGCGGCGCCGGCGGTCTGGAGTTGGCTACCCGTCTGGGTAAGACTCTGGGCAAGCGCGGTACCGCCAGTGTGATGCTGGTCGACGCGAACCTGACCCACATCTGGAAACCCTTGCTGCATGAAGTGGCCGCCGGCTCGCTGAACTCTTCCGAAGACGAACTCAACTATGTCGCCCAAGCCAAATGGAACCATTTCGAGTTCCAGCTGGGCCGCATGAGCGGGCTCGATCGCCAGCAGAAGAAGATCCAGCTGGCCGCCACCTACGACGAAAACGGCGTGGAGCTGCTGCCCGCTCGTGAGCTGGGCTACGACAGCCTGGTGATTGCCGTGGGCAGTACCACCAACGACTTCGGCACCCAGGGCGCCGCCCAGCACTGCCTGTTCCTCGACACGCGCAAACAGGCCGAACGTTTCCACCAGCAACTGCTCAACCACTACCTGCGCGCCCATGCCGGGCAGACCGATGTCGTGGAGCAGATCAGCGTGGCCATAGTCGGTGCCGGTGCCACAGGCGTCGAACTGGCCGCCGAGCTGCACAACGCCGCCCATGAACTGGCGGCCTACGGCCTGGACCGGATCAAGCCGGAAAACATGCACATCACCCTGATCGAGGCCGGCCCACGGGTACTGCCGGCCCTGCCGGAGCGGATCGGCGGCCCGGTGCACAAGACCCTGGAAAAACTCGGGGTCAAGGTCATGACCAATGCCGCGGTCAGCGAAGTCACCGCCGACAGCCTGATCACCGCCGATGGCCAGGTGATTGCCGCCAGCCTGAAAGTCTGGGCCGCCGGGATTCGCGCACCGGGCTTCCTCAAGGACATCGACGGCCTGGAAACCAACCGCATCAACCAGCTGCAGGTCTTGCCGACCCTGCAGACCACCCGCGACGAGAACATCTTCGCCTTTGGCGACTGCGCCGCCTGCGCGCAACCGGGCACCGATCGCAACGTTCCACCGCGGGCCCAGGCGGCTCACCAGCAAGCATCACTGCTAACCAAGTCGCTGAAACTGCGTATCGAAGGCAAGGCCCTGCCGGAATACAAATACACCGACTACGGCTCGCTGATCTCGCTGTCGCGTTTTTCCGCCGTGGGCAACCTGATGGGCAACCTGACCGGCAGCGTGATGCTCGAAGGCTGGCTCGCGCGGATGTTCTATGTGTCGCTGTACCGCATGCACCAGATGGCGCTCTACGGCCCGTTCCGTACCGCCATGCTGATGCTCGGCAGCCGGATCGGCCGCGGCACCGAGCCACGCCTCAAGCTGCACTGAATCTGAGCCTGTAGACCAAGACAAGAGTGCCCCGAGCGATCGGGGCATTTTTTTGCGCCCTGGTCAACACGAACTCAGGCAAACAGGCAGGCTGTTAAAGATCGAAGTGCCTAGAGACTTCCTGCACTCTATTTCCAACTTTCCGCGCAACTTTAAGATTAATCTTAATTCTAAAATAGAAGAGCCACCGGACTTAACCCCCCACATCAAAAAGTTGCTCTCCCCGGGCGTACCGAATACATACGCCGGCCTCCGCATCACTTCTTACTGCGGCATATAGATAGCTGACCCGATAGTATTCACGACGCCACTCACGCTCTATCTAGTTGCATTGATAGTTCGCCCTGCACGCTTAATCCTTCGACTCCAACCTGCTACCCCTGAGGATTAGCCCCTGCAAAACAGTTGCTTATATACAAAGATCGAAGATTTTGGCGGCGATCGTCCCGTTTAGCTGCCGACAGGTATTCCGACAACTTCATGCCACCCGATCAAATTTTAAGAATCTTCTTATTGAAATCATATCAGGCAAAAAAGTATCAGCCGCCATTCAAACCCATAGAGCATTCAATACTTTAAGAATGGTCTTATTGTAACGACCAAAGTGAAGATACAAGATTGCACCTCCAACTTTAGCAGGTACATGAAATGTCCAAACTTCTCAAAAGCATCGTCTCCATGGCTATCGCTGGCGCGGTCAGCACTTCCGCTCTCGCAGCAGATGGCACCATCAACTTCACCGGTGACATTATCGCCGCCTCCTGCAAAATCGACGCTGGTTCCGGCACCAACGTTGGTGGTAGCAAGGGCAACCAGAACATCGATGTCAACCTCGGCAAAGTCAGCACCGACTCGCTCTCTGGCACTGCAGGAGGCAGCATCGTCGGCGGTCAGAGCATCAACCTGAATCTGGATTGCGGCGGCACCGCAGAGGGCCTGAAGTCCGTCAAGCTGCAGTTCGACCCGAGCAGCGGCTCCGGCATCGACAGCAAGAACGGCTCGCTGCTGAAAGTCACAGGGGGCGCAGAGGGTGTGGCTATCGGTCTTTACGACGGCAGCAGCAAGCTGGTGAACCTCGGCGCGAACGAGACCATCAAGGGAGACTTGGTGCCACTCAAAGACGGTGATGTCACCACGTACACCGCCAAGCTGAACATGCGTGCAGGTTATGTGGCGAACGGTGAACCGGTCAAAGCAGGTCCTGCAAACGGCACCCTGCCGTTTACCTTGACTTACGAGTAACCCGCGCCAAAGGGAGGGGTCTGCGCCCCTCCCTCCGACCTGGAGCCGCTATGAAAACCTCACTATTGACACGTCTTGCACTCGCCAGCGTCATGACGCTTTTTGCGTCGATGGCCAGTGCCGGCATTACGCTGGATGGCACTCGCGTCGTCTTTGCTGCGCCAGCCAAGGAAACGTCCGTCGTCGTCAGGAACCAAGGCTCGAATGACATCATGGTCCAGTCCTGGGTCGAGCCAGACACCAACGGGCCCGTGACCGACGTACCGTTCGCCATTACCCCTCCCCTGGTTCGCCTGGGAGGCAACAAGCAACAGGTCCTGCGCATCCTCTATCAAGGCCAGGGGCTGCCAACCGACAAGGAATCCGTGTTCTGGTTGGCCGTGCAGGAGATTCCGCAAAAAGCGAAGGACGAGAACACCCTGCAAATTGCCATACGCCAGCGAGTGAAGCTGTTCTACCGCCCGGCCAATCTGCCGGACACTGCGGCAAATGCAGCCAAGAGCCTGCAATGGAAGCTGGTGGAACAAAACGGCAAAACCATGCTTTCCGTGAGCAATCCTTCTGCGTACCACGTGTCCTTTTCTGGTAGCACTGTGACGCTGCGCAATGGCAAGGACACGGGCACCGCCACCGCAGAAATGCTGGCACCAGGAGCAACACGCACCGTCGCGATCAAAGGCTCGACTGGCATGAGGGCCGGAACCACAACAGTGGAATTCGACAGCATCAACGATTACGGCGGACTGGACCGAGTCACCAGCAAACTTTCCAACTAACGGAAACACAGCCATCACTCGTGTCGCTCGCTAGAGCGCACCGCCTTACCTAATCCGACTTTTTAATCAGGTCAGTGCTTCGGGCATCCGATGCATGATCGAAAGGATTTCGCATGCCCATTTTTCAGAGAGAGCTCAGTTTCAGGATCGCCCGGCGGGCGTGCGCGACCTGCCTCGTGGCACTGGGGCTGACCTCGAAGCTGTCCGCCGCAGAAGCCGAGTTCGCCGACTCCTTTCTGAAAATGGGGGGTGCTCCGGTAGACCTCAAGTATTTTGAGAAAGGCAGTGCAGTTCCGCCTGGCGCCTACAGCGTCGACCTTTACCTGAACAATGTACTGATCAAGCGCCAGGAGATCACCTTCGCCGCCGACGCCTCCGGGCAGGTCAAGCCCGTCATCTCGCTCGGGCTGCTCAAAGAGCTCGGCCTCAACGCGGGCAAAGCCCAGCAGGATGGACTCATCGCCGCGGACACCAAGGATGAGCAGCCGTTCGATGTCAGCGCCCAGATCGCCGGCGCCGCGGTGGACTTCGACGCCACCAACCTGGCATTGCAGTTCAGCATTCCGCAGGCATACGTCCAGCGCTATTCCCGCGGTTACGTCGACCCCTCGGTTTGGGACGAAGGCATCACGGCCTTCTACAGCGACTACCAGGCCAACTTCAACCGCAACACCAACCGGGGAACGAAAAGCGACTACCACAACCTGAACCTGCGCAACGGCTTCAATATCGCCGGCTGGCGCTTTCGCAACGAATCCGCGCTGACCGGCGGAACCGGCACAAAAAGCGAATTCAAGAGCAACCGCAACTATCTGGAGCGCGACGTCCAGCGCCTGAAAGGCAAGTTTTCCCTCGGCGAGCTGTACACCCCTGGCGAGATCTTCGACAGCGTGCGTTTTCGCGGTGCACAGATCGCTTCGGACCTCGGCATGCTGCCCGACAACGAGATCGGCTACGCACCCGTGATCCGTGGCATCGCTGAAACCAATGCCACCGTAGAAGTACGGCAAAACGGCTACGTGATCTATTCCGCGTCGGTGCCGCCTGGCGCCTTCGAGTTCACCGACATCTATCCCAGCGGCTCCAACGGCGACCTGCAGATCAAGATCATCGAAGCGGATGGCCGGGTACGCGAATATCAGCAGTCCTATGCCTACCAGCCGGTCATGACCCGGCGCGGCAACCTTCGCTACAGCGTCACCGCCGGTGAATATCGCTCCGCCGACCAGCCGTCGCCGTCGTTCACCCAGGGCACGGCCGTCTACGGTGTGACCGACAACCTCACCGGTTATGGCGGTGCGCTGCTCGCGCAAGACTATCGCGCCGTCAACCTTGGCGCGGGCGTGAACTCCAACATCGGCGGTATTTCCTTCGACGTCACCAGCAGTGAATCGAAGACCCAGAACGGCAAGACAAACAAAGGTCACAGTGCGCGCTTCCTGTACTCCAAGACGCTGAACGCCACCAATACCACCTTCACCATGGCCGGCTATCGCTACTCCACCGAAGGCTATCGCAGCTTCGGCCAGCATGTGGACGACCTCATGTATCAGGACCGTGCCGGCTTCAGCGCACAAAAGAGCCGAATCAACCTCCGGGTGAACCAGAGCCTGTCACAGCGAGGCTCGCTGTACCTCAGCATGGATGAAACCAACTACTGGAATCAGCAGGGCCGTACGCGCAACTGGCAATTTGGTTATGGCAGCAGCATTGCCAGCGTCAGCTACAACCTGGCGGTGTCACGCACCCAGAGCGATCCCATGAACGGTGGTTCGGATACGCAACTCACCGCCAGTATCAGCATGCCGCTGGGAGGCCGGGGTAGTTCTCACCGCCTCTCCAGCAACGCCATCAGCTCGAGCAAAGGTGATTCCTCGCTGCAGTCGAACGTGTCCGGCTACCTGGACGACCAGGCAACCCTCAGCTACTCGGCGCAGGCCGGCCACAGCAAGAGAAATGGCAGCACCGCCGGCGCCAGCCTGGACTGGGATACCCCCGTCGCCAAGCTGCGTGGTGGCTATAACCAGGGGCGTGACGACAAGCATATCGACCTGGGTGCGTCTGGCTCGCTGGTGGTGCACAGCGGCGGCGTTACCCTCGGCCAGCCGCTTGGCGAGACTTTCGGTTTGCTGGAAGTTCCGGACGTCGACGGCGTCGGGATATCCGGTTGGAACGCCGTACGCACCAATGGCAAGGGTTACGCGGTGGTGCCCTATATGCAGCCTTATCGCTACAACTGGCTGAACCTGGATACCCAGACCCTGGGGACCGACACCGAGATCAACGAAACCTCCAAGGTGCTGGTGCCAACCCGTGGCGCCATCGTCAAGGCCACCTATACCGCACAAACCGGTCGTCGCCTGCAATTCGTCCTGCGCGCGGACAAGGGCGATCCAATCCCCTTCGGCGCCCAAGGCTACGACGAACAAGGCAAGCCCCTGGGCATGGTCGACAACCTGTCGCGCCTGCTGGTCTTTGGCGTTCCCGACCAGGGCCGGCTGGAGATTCGCTGGGCCGAAGGCAGCTGCATGGTGGACTACAAGCTCCCCCCAACAAACAAGGAGCTGGCTTACGAACGCGTGGACGGCCTTTGCCGGGTCTTGTGACCCACACCCTTTCAAACCAGAGCGGACATATGCACAAACTGATCACTCTTCCCATTGGCCTGCTTGCCCTGGTGCTGGCCGAGCCAGCGCTCTCATGGTGCCTATGGGGCAGCATTTCTGGCCCTCCTGGCGCGTCATATAACCAGGTGAATGTTCCATCCAGCCTGACCGTCAAGCGGGTCCCAGTCGGCGAAATACTCGCAAGTTACTCCCAGCAGATCCCTGTCCAAGGAGGGATTACTTGTAGCAGCAACGAGATCATGAACATAACCTTTGAAAACGGCCTCGAACCCTCCGCCATCCCCGATGTGTACAAAACCGGCGTGGCGGGCATCGGTATGCGCATCATCGCTTCAAGACACGTGGGGGGGACAGGAGTTTAAGGTACCCCCTGCCTTCCCAACACACATTTACTGGACAAGGTTATAGCGTCCACCTGCCTACTTACATTCATGTCGAATACGTCCGCACGGAAATCGCAGTTGGCTCAGGCAAGGTGCCAACCAACTTTACAATCAACTTCATTATCCCTCCGAATACTGGCCTGACCCCGAGCACAGTGACTTACACACCCTCAGGATTCACCAACCTGGAGAACAACTTCTACTTCAGCAGTTGCGAGGCCCGGGAGCCCTCCATGACCGTACAAATGGGCAAGGTCCCGATTTCCAACATCAAGTCTGGCGCCGCACCGGAAAAACCCTTCGCCCTCGATATTCGCTGCCGCGGTATGCGGCCTGAAAAGCCGGTTCCGCTGAAGATTTATTTCGAAGGCAACTCGACAGGCCCAGGCATGCTGAATCTGACAGGAGCTGGGCAGACCAGCGTTGCCCAAGGCGTGGCTATCGAGCTGAAAAACGACAAGGGCACCAAACTCCCCTTCAACAAGCCCGGCGCGGTCAGCCTGGACTGGCAGCACAGCGAAACCGATGCCGAGGTCTACCGCTTCGCGGGGTCCGCTCGCTATACGCCGAGTGGCGGCGAAATAAAGGCCGGCAAGGCAGATGCAACGATGACTTACGTACTCGACTACAACTGACCGGACTCAGCCAGCATGGGCCACCCCATAAAAAAGCCCCGAATGATCGGGGCTTTTTTGTGCGTCGCATTCGCCGGCAAGCACCGCGTGTCAAATTCCGGGCAAAAAAAATCCCCGTATCTGTCGATACGAGGATTTTTAATATGGTCGGGGTAAGGGGATTCGAACTCCTGACATCCTGCTCCCAAAGCAGGCGCGCTACCGGACTGCGCTATACCCCGGTAAAAAAAAGGCACCTTTTAAAGGCGCCTTCTGCGAACAGAGCTTTTGGCGTCTGATCTTAAGATTCGATTCCAGCGAACTGGTTTCAAAAATGGTGGGTCGTGTGGGATTCGAACCTACGACCAATTGGTTAAAAGCCAACTGCTCTACCAACTGAGCTAACGACCCAAATATGGTCGGGGTAAGGGGATTCGAACTCCTGACATCCTGCTCCCAAAGCAGGCGCGCTACCGGACTGCGCTATACCCCGGCTTGAAATTGGCTCCGTGACCAGGACTCGAACCTGGGACCCAATGATTAACAGTCATTTGCTCTACCGACTGAGCTATCACGGAACTGAACATTTCAATTTACAACCTTTACAGCAGGCTTTTATTTCTAGAAGCCCCCTCGTCGACCTGGTCCGTATCGCTACGTTCATGTCTCTGAGGCGCGCTATTCTACAATCTTAAAAACCTCTGTCAACCCCCTAAATTGCTTTCAAGACAATGATTTGCAACTTATTTCAGTTTTTTCCTCAGGGAGGAAAAAGCCTTGGGGTGACGTACTGCGGGGCGCACTTTACAAGCCTTTGCCTTACAGTTCAACGCCCTATGCAAAAAAAGGCCTCGCAATGCGAGGCCTCCTTCACAACGACGCCCTATCGGACTCAGGCGAAGACGATTTCGTCGTTTTCCACCTTGGCCGTCACAGTGGCTCCCGGCAGAAAACCGCCAGACAGAATCAACTGCGCCAATGGGTTCTCGATCCAGCGCTGAATCGCCCGTTTCAGCGGACGCGCGCCATAGACCGGGTCGTAGCCCACGGCAATCAGTTTGTCCAAGGCCTCGCCACTCAGCTCCAGCTTGAGCTCGCGCTCGGCCAGGCGGCCGCGCAGGCGCCCCAACTGGATCTCGGTGATGCCGGCGATCTGATCCCGGGCCAATGGCTCGAAGATCACCACTTCGTCGATCCGGTTGATGAACTCCGGACGGAAATGAGTCGACACCGCATCCATCACCGCCGCCCGCTGTGCTTCGCGATCCCCCACCAGCTCCTGGATCTGTGCCGAGCCCAGGTTGGAGGTCATGACGATCACCGTATTACGGAAGTCCACGGTACGCCCGTGGCTGTCCGTCAGGCGGCCGTCTTCCAGCACTTGCAGCAGGATGTTGAACACGTCCGGATGGGCCTTCTCGACCTCGTCCAGCAGGATCACCGAATAAGGCTTGCGCCGCACCGCCTCGGTCAGGTAACCGCCCTCCTCGTAGCCGACGTAGCCTGGAGGCGCACCAATCAAGCGAGCCACGGAGTGTTTCTCCATGAACTCGGACATATCGATCCGTACCATCGCCTCTTCGGTATCGAAAAGGAATTCGGCCAGCGCCTTGCACAACTCGGTCTTACCCACACCGGTCGGGCCGAGGAACATGAACGAACCACTCGGCCGGTTCGGATCGGACAACCCGGCGCGAGAACGCCGCACTGCGTTGGCGACCGCCACCACGGCTTCGTCCTGGCCAATGACGCGCTGGTGCAGCAGGCTTTCCATCTTCAGCAGCTTGTCGCGCTCGCCTTCGAGCATCTTCGACACCGGAATACCGGTCCACTTGGACACGACTTCGGCGATTTCCTCTTCGGTCACCTTGCTGCGCAATAGCTGGTTCTCGCTTTGGCCATGCTGGTCGACCATCTGCAGGCTGCGCTCCAGGTCCGGGATCACCCCGTACTGCAACTCGGCCATGCGGTTCAGGTCGCCTTTGCGGCGTGCGGCTTCCAGCTCCTGACGGGACTGCTCGATTTTCTGCTGGATCTGCGCCGAGCCCTGCACTTCGGCTTTTTCCGAGGTCCAGACTTCTTCCAGATCGGCGTATTCGCGCTCCAGGCGGGTGATTTCCTCCTGGAGTTTCTCCAAGCGCTTGATCGCCGCTTCGTCATCTTCTTTCTTCAGGGCCTGGGATTCGACCTTCAGTTGAATCAGGCGCCGTTCCAGGCGGTCCAGCACTTCAGGCTTGGAGTCGATCTCCATGCGGATACGGCTGGCGGCTTCGTCGATCAGGTCGATCGCCTTGTCCGGCAACTGCCGGTCGGTGATGTAGCGATGGCTGAGCTTGGCTGCGGCGATGATCGCGCCGTCGGTGATCGCCACCTTGTGGTGCACCTCATAACGCTCTTTCAGGCCACGCAGGATGGCGATGGTGTCTTCTTCGCTCGGCTCATCCACCAGGACTTTCTGGAAGCGCCGCTCGAGGGCCGCGTCCTTCTCTATATATTGGCGGTACTCGTTGAGCGTGGTGGCGCCGACACAATGCAGCTCACCCCGAGCCAGGGCCGGCTTGAGCATGTTGCCCGCATCCATCGAACCTTCGCCCTTACCGGCACCGACCATGGTGTGCAGTTCGTCGATGAACAGAATGATCTGCCCTTCCTGCTTGGACAGCTCGTTGAGCAGGGATTTCAGGCGCTCTTCGAATTCACCGCGGTACTTGGCGCCAGCGATCAGCGCGCCCATGTCCAGGGACAGCAGGCGCTTGCCTTTCAGGCCGTCCGGCACTTCGCCATTGATGATGCGTTGAGCCAGGCCTTCGGCAATCGCGGTTTTACCCACGCCAGGCTCACCGATCAGCACCGGGTTGTTCTTGGTCCGACGTTGCAGCACCTGGATGGTCCGGCGGATTTCGTCGTCACGGCCGATCACCGGGTCGAGCTTGCCGTCTTCGGCGCGCTTGGTCAGGTCGACGGTGTATTTATCCAGGGCCTGACGCGACTCCTCGACGTTGGCGTCATTCACCGCCTCGCCGCCTCGCAGGTTATTAATGGCGTTTTCCAGCGCTTTTTTGCTGACGCCCTGGCCCAGCAGCAATTTGCCGAGCTTGCTGTTTTCGTCCATGGCCGCCAGCAGCACCAGTTCGCTGGAGATGAACTGGTCGCCTTTCTGTTGTGCCAGGCGATCGGCCTGGTTCAGCAGGCGCGCCAGATCCTGCGACATGTTCACGTCGCCGGTGGGGTTCTGGATTTTTGGCAAGTGGTCGAGCTCTTTGCTCAGTTCCTTGCGCAGGCTGTTCACGTCGAAACCCACTTGCATCAGCAGCGGCTTGATCGAGCCGCCCTGCTGTTCGAGCAGCGCCTGCATCAAGTGCGCCGGCTCGATGGCCGGATGATCGAGGCCGACCGCCAGGGATTGAGAATCGGATAACGCCAGCTGAAGCTTGCTGGTTAATCGGTCTATACGCATTAGTCACCTTCCTTTTGAGCAGGTCGGAGCGATGGACACACCTAAATAGAGAAACCTGCCAGATACCCCTGTAGATGCGGTCGATTCTGGAAGATTCAAGCCTTGCGAGCTTGACACAGGTCAGAAGAGTCTAGCGTTCCAGCCAGATCAGGGAAGCGAAGCGCCCGGTGCGCAGGCTGCGGCGGTAGGAATAGAAACGCGGATCGCTCACGGTACAGAAACCGCCGCCATACACGACGGTGACACCGCATGCCGCCAGGCGCAGGCGGGCCAGCGTATAGATATCAGCCATGAGCTTGCCGGGGTTGTGGCTCGGTACAAAGGCCTGTTCGGTCTGTGGCAAGTGCCGAACGAAAGCCTCACGCACTTCCGGACCGACCTCGAAGGCTTGCGGACCAATGGCCGGCCCCAGCCAGACCAGTACATCCTCTGGCGCGACTTTCAGGCTATCGAGCGTCGCTTCCAGCACCCCGGCCGCCAACCCGCGCCAACCGGCATGGGCCGCTGCCACCCGAGTACCGGCGCGGTCGCAGAACAGCGCTGGCAGGCAATCGGCGGTCATGGCACTACAGGCAATGCCGGGCGTGGCGGTCCAGCTGGCATCGGCGGTGGCGACAACGGACGGATCCGCCTCGACCACATCAATACCGTGAACCTGTTTCAGCCAGGCTGGCTTTATAGAGAAACGATCGGTCAGGCGACGGCGGTTTTCGGCCACTGCCTCTGGGTTGTCATCGACATGATCGCCCAGGTTGAGGCTGTCGAACGGCGCCAGGCTGACGCCACCCGCACGGGTGGTGACGCAGGCTTTGACCCCGGCCGGCGCGGGCCAGTCAGGAATCAGCCAGTCACTCATCCGACGAAAGCCTCGCGATCCTGCTTGAGCAGGGTCAGCAGCCAGACGAAATCTTCCGGCAGCGGCGATTCCCAGCTCATGCGCTCGCCGGTGGTCGGATGATCCAGCTCAAGGAACCGCGCATGCAGCGCCTGACGCGGGAAGTGCTTGAGGGATTCGACCATGGTCGGGTTCGCGGCGGGCGGAATGCGGAAACGGCCACCGTAGGCCGGATCGCCGACCAACGGGTAGTTGATATGGGCCATGTGCACACGGATCTGGTGGGTCCGCCCGGTTTCCAGTTTCACCCGGACATGGGTGTGGGAACGGAAACGCTCCAGCACGCGGTAGTGGCTGACGGCCGGCTTGCCGCCTTCCATCACCGCCATGCGCTGGCGTTGCTGGCCATGCCGGCCGATCGGCGCGTTGATCTTGCCACCGGCGGTGACCACGCCGATCACGATGCATTCATAGATGCGGCTGACGCTGCGGCTCTGCAACTGGGCAACCAGCTGGGTCTGCGCCTGGATGGTCTTGGCCACCACCATCAGACCGGTGGTGTCCTTGTCCAGGCGATGGACGATGCCGGCGCGCGGCACGTTGATGATGTCCGGGACATGGTGCAGCAGGGCATTGAGCAGCGTGCCATCGGCGTGACCGGCGGCGGGGTGGACCACCAGGCCGGCAGGCTTGTTGATCACCAGGATATCGTCGTCTTCATAGACGATATCCAGTTCGATGTCCTGAGCGATCCATTCTCCCTGAGCTTCCTGCTCGGCGGTCAGCTCAAGAACCGCGCCGCCATGGACGATGTCTCGCGGGCGGATAACCGCTCCATCCACAGTCAGGCGGCCGTCTTTGATCCAGGCGGAAAGGCGCGAGCGCGAGTGCTCAGCGAATAATTGGGCGGCGACTTGATCGAGGCGTTGGCCGCCCAGTTCGGACGGCACCTCTGCGCGAAGTTCAATTTTATCGGACATGCTCAGACTAGGCGTCGGCACAGCCTTTGGTTTCGGCTGCGCGCTTGTGGTTAAATACGGCGTCTTTTGCCCCGAGGCTTTTTCAACGGGGCGCTCATCATAACAGGACGGCCCCGCCCAAGACAGCGGCCGTCATAGGGACGCAAGCCGCCATGCAAGTGAAACACCTGCTGCTGATCGCCATCCTCGCACTGACCGCTGCTTGCTCATCGAAGGAAGTCGTTGACGAAAACCTGAGCGAGGTCGAGCTGTACCAGCAGGCGCAGACCGACCTGGACAACAACAGCTATACCAGCGCCACCGCCAAGCTCAAGGCCCTGGAGTCGCGTTATCCGTTCGGCCGCTACGCGGATCAGGCACAACTCGAACTGATCTATGCCAACTACAAGAACGCCGAGCCGGAGGCCGCCAAGTCCGCCGCCGAGCGTTTCATCCGCCTGCACCCACAACACCCGAACGTGGATTACGCCTACTACCTCAAGGGCCTGACCTCCTTCGACCAGGACGTCGGCCTGCTGGCGCGCTTCCTGCCGCTGGACATGACCAAGCGTGATCCGGGTGCCGCGCGCGACTCCTACAACGAGTTCGCCCAGCTCACCAGCCGTTTCCCGAACAGCCGCTACGCGCCGGACGCCAAGCAGCGCATGATCTACCTGCGCAACCTGCTGGCCTCCTACGAAATCCACGTGGCCGACTACTACCTGACCCGTCAGGCCTATGTGGCCGCCGCCAACCGTGGTCGCTACGTGGTGGAAAACTTCCAGGAAACCCCATCGGTGGCCGATGGCCTGGCGGTGATGACCGAGGCTTACCAGCGTCTGCACCTGGACGAACTGGCCGCCACCAGCCTGGAAACCCTGAAGCTCAACTACCCCGATCACCCGACTCTGGTCGACGGCCAGTTCGTGCCACGGGTCGCCGAGGCGGACAACCGCTCCTGGCTGAGCAAGGCCACCCTGGGCCTGATCGAGTCCCGTCCACCGCTGCCGCCGGGAGAAACCCGCGCCAACCAGGACGTGATGAAGCAATACCAGGATGCCAAGGACGCGATTCCGGCCGAGCTCAAGCCTAAAGACGCCAATGGCGACGCTGTCGAAGAAGAACAGCATGAAGCCGAAGGCAACAACAGCGACCGCTCGTGGTTCAGCTACATGACCTTCGGCGTGTTCGACTGACACCGCCGCGGTCACAAAAAAGGGAGACTTTCGAGTCTCCCTTTTTTTGTCCGTGGATTTCAGCGCTGATTGCACTGTGCGCCCGGCATGACCTTGGCTAAACTGCCGGTTCCTCACTCACATAGCTGGCTACCATGCTTCGTCTACTGTTCTGGATCGCCCTGATTGCCGCTGCGGTATGGCTCTGGCGCAAATTCAAGCAGCCCGCCTCCGGCACCGCTGCGCCCCGCGAACCCAGCACCACGCCCATGGTGCGTTGTGCCCACTGCGGCGTGCACCTGCCCCGCGACCGGGCGCTGAGCCTCGAGCAACAGTGGTATTGCAGCCAGGCGCACCTGGAGCAAGGTCCGATCTCCCGCGATCGCTGAACCTCGACCGCAGCGGTGCATATGACGTCAAAAGCACGTTGTTTGCACCGCTGAATAATTCGCTACAAAAAAGCCACCGCCCCTCCTCACCTCGCTTCCGGCCGGCAACCCTCGGCAAATCGGGGCTATTACCCTGCGCGTCATCTTGAATCCGACCAAACGGCCCCGCACCGCCCGGCCTTGAGCGGGCCAACGACCTCAAGCCTGCCTAGACTTCACGACACGCCAGGATGGCGGGTGCTCTCGCACCTCTTTCGCTCACGGATGAAGCAGTAAGCGGCATGAGCCCACGACAAAAAGTCTTGATCGTCGATGACGATCCAGGCATTCGCGAATATCTGGAAATCAGCCTCGGCCGGATGCAACGCCATACCCGCAGCGCCCGCACCCTGGGCGAAGCGCGTCACTGGCTGGCCCGGGAAGGCTTCGACCTGTGCCTGAGCGACCTGCATTTACCCGACGGCACGGGGCTGGAGTTACTCGAGCATATCCAGTGCCGCCAGCTGCGAATGCCGCTGGCAATACTCAGCACCTGCGCCCGCCAGGAAACCGCGATCCACGCCCTGAAGGCCGGCGCCATCGACTTCC
This sequence comes from Pseudomonas sp. GM17, assembly GCF_000282175.2. Taxonomy (NCBI): domain Bacteria; kingdom Pseudomonadati; phylum Pseudomonadota; class Gammaproteobacteria; order Pseudomonadales; family Pseudomonadaceae; genus Pseudomonas; species Pseudomonas sp. GM17. Next base: position 6,484,184 of record NZ_CP124732.1, read on the forward strand.
TGAGCAAACCCGTGGCCCTGGCGCGCTTGCGCGAGCTGCTGAATGGTGCCCTGCCCGGATCGACACCCCCGCCCCCTGCCACCGGACCATTGCTCGGCGATTCGGCCGCCATGCACAAGCTGCGCGGACAAATCGGCAAACTGGCCCGGAGCCAGGCCTCGGTCTATATCAGCGGAGAGTCCGGAAGCGGCAAGGAACTGGTCGCCCGCGCAATCCACGACCAGGGTCCTCGAGCCAGCCACGCCTTCGTGCCGGTCAATTGCGGAGCCATCCCACCGGAACTGATGGAGAGCGAGTTTTTCGGCCATCGCAAAGGCAGCTTCAGCGGCGCTATCGAAGACAAGCCCGGCCTGTTCCAGGCGGCGCACGGCGGCACGCTGTTTCTCGATGAGGTGGCCGATCTGCCGCTGGCGATGCAGGTCAAATTGCTCCGCGCACTGCAGGAGAAGGCGATACGTTGCGTCGGCGAACAGCAGGAAGTCCAGGTCGATGTGCGCATTCTCTGCGCCACTCACAAGGCGCTGCAGGCGGAAGTGCATGCCGGGCGCTTTCGCCAGGATCTCTACTACCGCCTGAACGTGATCGAGTTGCCGGTGCCACCGCTACGGGCGCGCAAGGCTGATATCGAACCCTTGACCACCGCCATCCTCGAGCGCCTGGCGCAGGGTAACGGCCAACAACTGACACGGCTTCAGCCAAGCGCGTTGCTGGCACTCCAGGGCTACGACTTTCCCGGTAACGTGCGCGAACTGGAGAACCTGCTCGAACGGGCGCACACCCTGTGCGAGAACCGGCGGATCGAAGCACGTGACCTGCGCCTGACGCCAAACGGCGCCCACCCAGCCATCACGCCCGGCCCGGCACAGGTGATCAATCTTGAGAAACATCTGCAAGAGGTCGAGCGCCGGCTGATCCTCCAGGCTCTGGAGCACACCCGCTGGAACCGCACGGCGGCGGCCCAGCGCTTGAGCCTGTCGTTTCGTTCGATGCGCTACCGGTTGAAGAAACTCGGCCTGGATTAAATTCGCCCACTGGGCGCATAAGGCGCCGGGTCGATGATCGGCTCCCGGCCCAGCATCAGGTCGGCGAACAGCTGGCAGGACGCTGGCGCCAGGACCAAACCGTTGCGGTAGTGCCCGCAGTTCAACCACAGCCCCGCCAACCCGGGCACCGGGCCAATATAGGGAATGCCCTCGGGCGAACCTGGGCGCAACCCCGCCCAATGGCCCACCACCTCGGCCTGCGCCAGCGCCGGGATCAACTCGATGGCCGAAGCCTTCAGGCTTTCCAGGGCCGACGGGGTCGGGGTCTTGTCGAAGCCTTCGTGCTCCAGGGTACTGCCGATCAAGATGTGACCGTCGCGCCGGGGAATCGCGTAACGCCCCTTGGCCAGGACCATGCAGGAAAGAAAATCCGACGCGCACTTGTAGAGGATCATCTGGCCTTTGACCGGCTCCACCGGCAACGCCAGACCCAGGCTCTTGAGCAATTCGCCGCTCCAGGCCCCTGCCGCCAGCACCACCTGATCGCCACGGATTTCGCCCAGGGAGGTCTGCACCCCGAGCACCCGCTCCCCTTCGCGGATAAACCCGCTGACTTCGCACTGCTCGTGAAGGGTCACCGTCGGCAGGGCCGACAGAGCGGCCTTCAGCGATTTGACCAGGCGCGGGTTGCGCACGTTGGCCACGTCGACCATGTAGATCGCCCGCGAAAAACCGCCACCCAGCACCGGCACCGCGTCATGGGCCGCCGAGATATCCACAGCGCTCAATGGCCGCTGTTCGCGCCGCGCCCAGGCCAGCGCTTCGGCCTCGTCGTCGAGGTCCAGCCAGTACAGGCCGGTGGTGTGCACTTCGGGATCGACACCGGTGGTGGCGAACAGGCGTTCGGCCAGTTGTGGATAAAAGTCCTGCGACCAATGCGCCAACGCGGTGACCGCCGGGCTGTAGCGCCAGGGGTACAGCGGCGAGACGATCCCGCCGCCAGCCCAGGAAGATTCCTGGCCGACATTCGAGCGTTCGAGCAGCACCACCTGCTGCCCGGCGGACGCCAGGTTGAACGCGGTCAGCAGGCCGATCACTCCACCGCCGACAATCACCACTTGCTGTTGCTTTGCCATAGTCCAGTCCAGGAAATGAAAACACCGGGCGCCGCCAGCGCCCGAGAAGGATGTTCAGCGACCCCAGCAATCCTTGCTGGTCACCCCGTCGGCCATATTGTTGTTGCCCATGGCACCGGTGTGACTAAGGGTGAACTCGCCGCACTTGTCGCCGGCCATCATGCTCTCGGTTTTCGGCGTCGCGGTCAGGGTAAAGCTCTGGTCGGCCAGGACTGGCGTGATGCTGTAGTCATCGTTGCCGGCGCTGAGGCCCGGAGCGTTGCTGTAGACACCGCCCTTGGAATGAAACCGCTCGAGACTCTGCGCCTGTTCCGACAGCAGGCCGGCGATTTGCGTGCGATGGGTTTTCTTCACGTACTCGGTGATGCTGGGCAAGCTCAGGGTGACGACGAGCCCGATGATCGCAATCACGATCATGATTTCGATCAGGGTAAAACCTTGGTTGGATCTACGCATGCCTCACTCTCACTTACTGTATTTGTCGCCACATGATGCGGCGGCTGCCACCGCCCGGTTTCTCGACCAGGGAGGCGATACCGCCGCCGGAATCGCTGACGATTTTGCGGGTAGCGCGGTTAAGCACAGCACTCAATGCAGGAATGCCGCCGGTAAAGATGACACCGCTGGAAGGCGTATCCAGGCCATCGACCACTTCATCGCCATTGGTGTCGAGCACCGCGTCGCCCTGCATCTTACCGCTGAATGCGTCCAGCTCGACCAATTTGCCGTTGCCGGCGCTGGAACAAGGGTCGACCGCCTCGACAGCGGCGGTGCTGAAGACAATGCGACCCGCCACCAGCGTGGCCTGATTGATGACCCGCTCACCACTCGACGCCTCCCCCAGCGGCAGGTACCAGCCCTGCTCGGCCGGATAACTGACGTCCGCCTGGGTGCTGGTGATATAGGAGCCCGCGCTGCCGGCAAACAGCCCGGTGATCGCTTGCGCCTGCAGGTCAGCCACGGTGATGCGGCCCGTCCCAGCCGGGGCATCCCAGACCGCATAGAAACCCTGGGCATCCTTGCTGCGCTTGTCGGCCAGCTCGCTGAGCTTGCCGGTGCCAAACAGCACCAGCTTGCCGCCCTCGGGATGATCCACCAGCAACGGCTGCGCGGTGATCGGCTGGCTCGCGCCACCCAGAGCGCTGAACAACGGAGCACCGCCAAAGGCCGGACCCCAGCTTTCCGGCGCCGAACCGCTCAAATCGAACTTCCACAGATGACCCTGGAGATCGCCGCCATAGGCCGCCTGGACCACATTCTGGCTGTCCACCCGCACCTTCACCGAGGACAAACCATTCTCCTGCCCATTGCCATCGACCGGGATTTTCCTGATCAGCGAGCCATCGCGAATATCCACCACATACAGGGCGGCGAGCCCGGAATGGCTGCCATAGCCATTGCCGATGAAAGCCGCCCAGCGCCCGTCGGCCAAGCGTGCCACTTCCGGGCGGGCGTAGGCATAACCCAGGTCATTGAACGGGTGGTTACTATCGGCTAGCACAGGCGCGGCAATTTCCCACAGCGCCTGCGGCGTATTGCCGGCCTGGCCATACAGCTGCACCGCGTAAAACACCTTGCCTCCGGCCCCGGTGCCCGCTAGCGCCAGGGTTGCCCAGGCCGTGCCGAGTTGGGCATCGAAGACCGCCACCGGGCCATCGGCCAAAAACCGGTGACGCTCCCCGTTGACGTAGCCGGGGTCGGCGATGTGATGCAGCAGCGGCAAGGCACTGGAGGGCATATAGGCGTAGCGGCGCCGGCCATTCTCAGGGTCGATCAGCGAAAGCAGGCCGTCATTGGCGTTGACCAGCAGGCTCGGGGTCATGCCTTGGGCCTTGCTCGCCAGGTAGGCGCTGTAGTCGCTGTCGCCCTGCAGGTCGGCGGCGTCCTGCGCGGTCGGCGCCGCCATGACCAGCGGCGAGTTGACGATGTCTCCCAGCAATCGGCTCCGCACCTTGAGCCCGGCCCGGTTACTCCCCTGGCTCCAGGCCAGTAGATCGGCCGCGGTGGTGCCGGGCGGCAGGTTCTGGGCGAGCGCGGCCTGCTGCGCACCGGACAGTTGGTCATGGCGCAAGGCAACGGCGGTTCGGGAGGCACTGTTCCAGGTCTGGAAGATCCCCGGCGACGCATCGGCAACCAGGGTCGAGTCCGTGCTCCACAGCGGCGTACTGGTGTCGACCGCACCAGCGGGGCTGATGCCATACGCCCTGATGGTGCCGTGCCAATCGGCGGGGTCATAAGACGCCTGGAAATAACTCGAACCGCTGGCCAGCCCGGCGGCCCCCGCCGTGGCGCTGCCCGCCTGGGCGGTGGAAGCCGAAACCTCGCCCAGGGCCGAGGCCAGCGCGGCGTCGAGCCCCGCCTTGTCGGTCACCGGGTAGAACTTGCCCCGGCCATAGTTCGCCGCATCCAGCAGCATGGGGTACTGCGCGTTGAGACCGATGGTGTAAGTGTTCATGTGCTGTTGCGCGAAGCCCGCCGAATCCCAGCTTTTCCCCGCGATATCCATGCCTGCCGCGCGCATGTCGATATCCACCGCCAGCTTGGCGATGTCATCCAGATACAAGCTGCTGCCCTCCTCGTTACCACCAGGATTAATGCCGTCATTGGGCACCCCATCCCAATCTGGCAGGCTGCTCGCCCCCTGGGGTTCACGGGAGGGAAAACTGTGGTCGTAACTGGGCAGGCCATCGGTCACCACCAGGCCGTAATTGCGCTGGCAGCGATACTGGATCGGGCTGCCATAGGTAGAGGGCGTGCTGTTGTAGTAAGGCGTCAGCCCCCGAAAATAACGGCTGATCTCGTAATAGGTTTCCGCCAGCGGCGCCTCGGCCGAGGCCCTGAGCCCGCCGATGGCGGACAGCAATACCCGGTAATTGTCGTCAGCCTGAGCCCGGCTGACCTGATCGCCGACCGGAGCCAGATCGCTGATGGCGCGCACGATACGCCCACCCGGCGCCAGATCGCCGCCCGCTGGCGGGTTGAAGCTCGCCAGGCCAATGCGCAGCGCGCGGTTGTCAGCCACCAGCTTGCTGGCGGCCTCACGCACCAGGGTCATCCGGTCTTGAACGGGAATCGAGCCATCGGTGAAATCCCGATCGCGACCGTCGGCCAGGGCCAGCAGGTAAGCCAAATAGGCAGCCGAATAACGGGTGCGGCCGTTCCCCGCGGGATCAGGCAGCTTGAGGCACTGTGACCGGGCATGGTCGCGGTAGAAACCGACATAACCGCTGGCGCAGCCCGCCTGGCTCAGCGTTGAGAGAGCAAGCGAATCCGCGCTCGGACTGGCTCCGGCCAGGCATTCGCCCGCCTGCATCCGGCACGGCCTGACCGGCGCCCGCGCCAGCCCGGGATCGAAGCCCGGGGCATAGACAATGCTGTTCATGCTCTGCGAATCGTCGAGCAGCAGCATCACATTCGGTGCCACCGCCGCCGCGTTCGCCAAAGGTGCCTGCGCCGGGCTGAAGCCATAGGCCGGGGCACTCAGATAGAGGCCCAGCAAAGCGCCAGCCAGCAATCCCCCAGGCCTTTCAATACTTGGCATAAATGCTCTCCAGCACGCTGCGCGAGTGGCCGGCCAGCCCGACAGCGGTCACCCGGTATAGGGTCGCGGAAGTGTTGCTCGGCACATGGACTGCCCCCAGCGTCGTACCGAGGTTCTGTACAGCGTAAAATCCGTTACCGGTGGTGATCCAGGTCACGCCCGAATGGCTGTTGTGGCCCGCGGCGCTGACAGCCGCGGACTCGCCGGGCGGCGCGCACTGGCCGCCGCTACAGGCCGCCAATACATAACTGTCCTGCTGCACCGCGCTCTCACCGATGCGCAGCGCCATCTCCGCCGCCTGGAACGACTGATTGCGCAGCCACAGGCCGCCGGCCATCTTTTCCTGCAAGGTCGCATTCTGCATCGACGAAATGCCAATCAAGGTCAGCAGCAACAGGAACACCAAGCTCATCAACAGCGCCATGCCGCGCTGCGCCCCGGGAGCCGTTCGATACGAAGTCATCGGCAACTCCCTCACAACAGGCGATTGCGCAAGGCGGCCACCACATTGAACGTCTGCGGCCGCACTCGCGCCTGGGGATCGCTCAGGGTCAGGCTCAAACGCACGCTGCGGATCCGTGCCGGGTCTGCGGGATCACGGCTATAGCTGGAGGCCGCGACATCCGTGGCGGTGCTGGCGATGCCGAACGACACGTCGAACGCGCTGACATTGTTCACCAGCACCGCCTGGCCGGAGCCAGTGCCGGTGCCCATCAGCAGTTGATCGTCCTTCAAGCTGTACACCAGGCGCCGCACCGCAAACGCCTGCTGCCCCGAGAGGGCCTTGCGGGCACCGGTATAAGCGGTGGCGCTATTGCGGCAATCGCTCAGCACGGTCCAGGTCGGGGCGCCACCGCTGTCGCCGATATCGGCCGTGACCAGCGTCAGCCGGTGGTTGGCGTTGTCCCAGCGGATCGGCGTTTGCGCATGGCCGGCGAAGTCCGCGGCAATGCTGGCATCGGCGATGCTCTGCAGGCAGCCGAACATGCCGACCATGCGTATCTCCTGGATCATCTTGCTCAGCACGAAGCGCGCATCCTCTTGCAGGCTGGCCGAAGCGTTCTGGCTGACATAGGTGTTTTTGGCCGAGATGAAAATCTGCGTCACGCCCAAGGCCACGATCAGGCTCAACGCCAGCGCCACCAGCATTTCGATCAGACCGAAACCGCTGTTCCCGCGTCTCATGGCTTGCTCCCCGGATCCACCGCCACCCGGCTGCTCAGGACAAAACTGCGAGAGCCTTCAGCAGGCTGGGCAGAAACATGGGCGGCACGGGCGTCGTCCCAGGTGATGCTGATGGTGAACACGCCCTGTTTGAGGCTGATATGGCCCTCGGCGGTCGGCCCGCCGAAACTCTCGACATTGCGCTGGAAGTCATAGAGGTCCTGGTCCCGAACCACACCGAAATTGCCGGCCTCGGGAGCTGCCACGGTGTAGTCCGCGGCGCTGTTGGCGCGGATGCGATCGAGCATGTCATAGGCGATGAAGCTGGCCTGGCTGGTCATCAATGCACTGTCGGTGTAGCGCAGGGCATTGAGCTGGACCGCCGCCGCACCGAGCAGGCCGACGCCGAGAATCAGCACCGCCACCAGCACCTCGATCAGCGTCATTCCGGCCTGCACGCTCCTGCCCGTCATTGGCACTCCCCGTTTACCGCTATCCGTCCATTCAGGCACAGCGTGATCGTCCTGTGTTGCTCGCCCAGCACATAAGTCATGACCGGCGGGACCGCTGCCGATACACCGCCCAACGCGTTGAAGCCAATGCTGTCGAATTCAGAGGTTAGCGTCAGCCGGGCGCCGCGACTGACCGCGGGAACAACCCGCAATACATTCGTCGCCGGTCCGTCGCCTTGATAAATCGACAGCCCCCGGCTCCAGTCCGAATCGACCGCGGCCGGGCGCAGGTGCACCGGCAAGCCGCTGTCGATCGCCTCCAGACGCGCGTAATTCAAGCTGCGCAGCAGTTCGCTGATGTCGCTGTCGGCCTTGGAGCGCTGCGCCATCTGACTGAACGCAGGAACCACCAGGGTCAACAAAACCGCCGAAACTGCCAGGGCTACCAGCAATTCGATCAGCGTGAAACCTTCTGTACGGTGACGCATGCCATCCCCTTGAGCGGCCAGCGGCTATAACTGGCCCTGGCACTTCGAACCTTCATAGACCGAGGGTTTGAGGTTTTGCTCAATGGCCGGGCAGGATTGTCCGGACCTGGCGCACTCCATGGAGGGAGAACCATGCCGCAGAAGGGTTTCGGCCTGATCGAAATAATCGTGGGCCTGGCGCTTGCCAGCCTGCTGATGCTGTTCGCCACCACCTCATTCGGGGAGTTGTTCCAGTCGACACGCCGGCTGGATGCCGCGCAGATGCTTGCCAGCGGTATTCGCAATGCGCGCACCGAAGCCATCCTGCGTCAGCAGCGAACCGTGATTCACGGGTTGAACGACGACTGGAGCCAAGGCTGGCGGATCATTCTGGATATCAGCGGCGAGGGCCCGCAGGACAGCGATAACCCGGTATTGCTTGAACGCCGGGGGGACGCCCGGGTGGCGATTGTCGGCAATCGCCCAGTGGAGCATTTCGTGCGCTTCAGTGGCCTGGGTGATCCGCAGCTGCCCAGCGGCGCCTTTCAGGCCGGGACGCTGCACATCTGCGCGGCCGATCCGGGAACGAGCCAGCACCAGGTGGTGCTTTCCCGCAGTGGGCGGGTCAGCCTGCGCAGCGACAAGGCCGCGCAGGCGTTATGCGACAGACAGGGCTGATCAGAGCAGGGAGCGAACGCGCAGCTCTTTGGGCATGGAGAAAGTGATGTTTTCTTCGCGGCCGGCCAATTCGTCGGCGCCGGTAGCGCCCCAGGCGTGCAACTGCTCGATCACGCCCCGCACCAGCACCTCGGGAGCCGAAGCTCCGGCGGTGATGCCGATGCGCTCGACGCCGTCGAACCAGCTGCGCTGCATATCCTCGGCACCGTCGATCAGGTACGCCGGGGTGGCCATGCGCTCGGCCAGTTCACGCAGGCGGTTGGAGTTGGAGCTGTTCGGGCTGCCCACCACCAGTACCACATCGCACTCGTCGGCCAGTTGCTTGACCGCGTCCTGACGGTTCTGCGTGGCGTAGCAGATGTCGTCCTTGCGCGGCCCGCCAATCGCCGGGAAACGCTGGCGCAAGGCATCGATGACCCGGCTGGTGTCGTCCATCGACAAGGTGGTCTGGGTCACGAACGCCAGCTTTTCAGGATTGCGCACCTGCAGCTCGGCGACGTCTTGCTCGTCTTCCACCAGGTAGATCGCACCGCCATTGCTGGCGTCGTACTGGCCCATGGTGCCTTCGACTTCCGGGTGGCCGGCATGGCCGATCAGGATGCATTCGCGACCGTCGCGGCTGTAGCGCGCCACTTCGATATGCACCTTGGTCACCAGCGGGCAGGTCGCATCGAAGACTTTCAGGCCACGGCCCGCCGCTTCGCTGCGCACGGCCTGGGAAACGCCGTGGGCGCTGAAGATCACGATGACGTCATCCGGCACCTGGTCCAGCTCCTCGACAAAGATCGCGCCGCGAGCGCGCAGGTCTTCGACGACAAATTTGTTGTGCACCACTTCATGACGCACGTAGATCGGCGGCCCGAAGACCTCCAGGGCGCGATTGACGATTTCGATCGCGCGGTCCACGCCAGCGCAGAAGCCACGGGGGTTGGCGAGTTTGATTTGCATGCTGTGCCTCGTGTCTTGCGGGCAAGGAATATTCGGTGCAACCGCTTCGCGATTGCTCGCTGGCCTGCTCGCGCCTACAGCAACCCTACGGAGACTGTAGACGCGAGCCGGCTCGCGATGCCTTTAAAGCGCTTTAACGTCGATGATCTCGACATCAAAGGTCAAGGTTTTACCGGCCAACGGATGGTTGAAATCAACCGTCACCTGGGCGTCATCAAAAGCTTTGACCACGCCTGGCAGCTCGGTATTCGCCGCATCGTTGAAGATCACCAGCAGGCCTTCGGACAGCTCCATATCCTGGAACTGCGAACGCGGGATGATCTGCACGTTTTGCGGGTTCGGCTGGCCAAAGGCGTTTTCCGGCTCGATGTTCAGGCTGCGCTTGTCACCCGCCTTGAAACCGAACAGGGCCGCTTCAAAACCTGGCAACAGGTTGCCGTCACCGACCTTGAAGGTCGCCGGGGCCTTGTCGAAGGTGCTGTCCACCGTGTCGCCGTTCTCCAGGCGCAATGCGAAATGCAAAGTGACTTCCGTGTTCTGGCCGATGCGTTGTTCAGCCAATACCTGTTCAGTCATGAACGGCTTCTCCGGTTTTCTTGCTTTTGAACATATCCAGCGCAAGCATCACCGCACCTACGCTGATGGCGCTGTCGGCAAAGTTGAACGCCGGGAAATACCAGCGGTTCTGCCAATGCACCAGGATGAAATCGATCACATGGCCCAGGGCGATGCGGTCATACAGGTTGCCCAGCGCGCCGCCCAGCACCAGTGCCAGGGCGACCGCCAGCCAGGTTTCGTTGCGCCCCAGGCGCTTGAGCCAGACCACCAGCACCGCGCTGACCACCACCGCGATCAGGGCAAACAACCAGCGCTGCCAGCCCGAGCTGTCCGCCAGGAAGCTGAATGCCGCGCCGGTGTTGTAGGCCAGGGTCCAGCTGAAGTAATCCGGGATCACCACGATCTGCTGATACATCGACAGCGAGCCTTCGAAGTGCAACTTGCTGGCCTGGTCGATGACCAGGACCAGCACGCTCAACCACAGCCAGCCCAGACGGCCGAAACGGCCCGCGGCATTAGGCATAGTGACGAACCTCGCCTGCGCCGCTGATGTTGTCGACGCAGCGACCGCAGATTTCCGGGTGCTCGGGGTGCACGCCGACATCTTCACGGCAGTGCCAGCAACGGGCGCACTTGGCGAAGCTCGACTTGACCACTTTCAGCTTGAGGCCGGCGACTTCGGTTTCCACCGCATCCGCCGGTGCCTGCGCGAAAGGCGCAACGCTGGCGGTGGAGGTGATCAGCACGAAGCGCAGCTCGTTGCTCAGCTTGGCCAGGTCGGCGCTCAACGCTTCCTCGGCGTACAGGGTCACTTCGGCTTGCAGGTTGCCACCGACGGCCTTGGCCGCGCGCTGGATTTCCATTTCCTTGTTGACCGCGACCTTGACCGCCATGATCCGCTCCCAGTAGGCACGGTCCAGCTCGAAGCCTTCCGGCAGCTCGCTGAGGCCCTGGTACCAGGTGTTGAGCATGACCGACTCGTTGCGCTCGCCCGGCAGGTACTGCCACAGCTCGTCGGCGGTGAAGGCGAGGATCGGCGCGATCCAGCGCACCAGCGCTTCGGAGATGTGGAACAGCGCGGTCTGGCACGAACGACGGGCCTTGCTGTCGGCGCCAGTGGTGTACTGGCGGTCCTTGATGATGTCCAGGTAGAAACCGCCCAGCTCCTGCACACAGAAGTTGTGCACCTTGGAGTAGACGTTCCAGAAGCGGTACTCGCCGTAGTGCAGTTCCAGCTCGCGCTGCAGCAGCAGGGTACGGTCCACGGCCCAACGGTCCAGGGCGAGCATTTCTTCGGCCGGCAGGATATCGGTGGCCGGGTTGAAGCCGCTCAGGTTGGAAAGCAGGAAGCGCGCAGTGTTGCGGATACGCCGGTAGGCGTCGGCGCTGCGCTGCAGGATCTGGTCGGAAACCGCCATTTCACCGGAGTAGTCGGTGGCCGAGACCCACAGGCGCATGATGTCGGCGCCCAGGGTGTCGTTGACCTTCTGCGGCGCGATCACGTTGCCCAGGGACTTGGACATCTTGCGGCCGTTCTCGTCGACGGTGAAACCGTGGGTCAGCAGTTCGCGATACGGCGCATTGCCATCGATCGCGCAGCCGGTCAGCAGGGACGAGTGGAACCAGCCGCGGTGTTGGTCGGAACCTTCCAGGTACAGGTCGGCACGCGGGCCGCTGGCGTGGCCCATCGGGTGCGAGCCGCGCAGCACGTGCCAGTGAGTGGTACCGGAGTCGAACCAGACGTCCAGGGTGTCGCTGATCTTGTCGTATTGCGGGGCTTCGTCACCCAGCAACTCGGCCGCGTCCATCTTGAACCAGGCTTCGATGCCTTCGTGCTCGACACGCTTGGCAACGATTTCCATCAACTCGACGGTGCGTGGGTGCAGTTCGCCGCTTTCCTTGTGCAGGAAGAACGGGATCGGCACGCCCCAGTTGCGCTGACGGGAGATGCACCAGTCCGGACGGTTGGCGATCATCGAATGCAGGCGCGCCTGGCCCCAGGCCGGCACGAACTGAGTCTCTTCGATGGCCTGCAACGCACGCTGGCGCAGGGTGTTACCGCTGGTTGGCTGCTTGTCCATGCCGACGAACCACTGCGCGGTGGCGCGGTAGATCAGCGGGGTCTTGTGGCGCCAGCAATGCATGTAGCTGTGGCTGATGGTTTCGGTGTGCAGCAGCGCACCGACTTCAGTCAGCTTGTCGACGATGGCCGGGTTGGCCTTCCAGATGAACTGGCCGCCGAAGAACTCCAGCGAGGTGGCGTAAACACCATTGCTCTGCACTGGGTTGAGGATGTCGTCGTTGACCATGCCGTAACGCTTGCAGGTCACGAAGTCGTCTTCCCCGTAGGCTGGCGAGGAGTGAACCACGCCGGTACCCGCGCCCAGCTCGACGTAGTCAGCCAGGTACACCGGCGACAGACGATCGTAGAACGGGTGACGGAAGTTGATCAGCTCCAGCGCCGAACCCGGGGCGGTGGCGATGACCGAGCCTTCCAGGTTGTAGCGGGCCAGGCAGGACTCCACCAGTTCCTCGGCCAGCACCAGCAGCTTGTCGCCAGCGTCGACCAGGGCGTAGTTGAACTCAGGGTGAACGTTCAACGCCTGGTTGGCCGGGATGGTCCACGGAGTGGTGGTCCAGATCACGATCGAAGCCGGCTTGCTCAGCTTGGCCAGGCCAAAGGCGGCGGCCAGCTTGGCTTCGTCGGCGATCGGGAAGGCCACGTCGATGGTCGAGGACTTCTTGTCCTGGTACTCGACTTCCGCTTCAGCCAGGGCCGAGCCGCAGTCGAAGCACCAGTTCACCGGCTTGAGCCCCTTGAACACGAAACCGCCCTTGACCATTTCCGCCAGGGCACGGATTTCCCCGGCCTCGTTGGCGAAGTCCATGGTCTTGTACGGGTTGGCCCAGTCGCCCAGCACGCCGAGGCGGATGAACTCGGCTTTCTGGCCTTCGATCTGCTCGGTGGCGTAGGCACGGCACAGCTCACGGGTCTTGTCCGAGGACAGGTTCTTGCCGTGGGTGACCTCGACCTTGTGCTCGATCGGCAGACCGTGGCAGTCCCAACCTGGAACATAAGGCGCGTCGAAGCCCGCCAGGGTCTTCGAGCGGATGATCATGTCCTTGAGAATCTTGTTGACCGCATGACCGATGTGAATCGAGCCGTTGGCGTAGGGCGGACCGTCGTGAAGTACGAACTTCGGACGATCCTTGCCAATTTCGCGCAACTTACCGTACAGGCCAATGCTGTCCCAGCGCTGCAGAATCTGCGGTTCGCGCTGAGGCAGGCCGGCCTTCATTGGGAAGGCGGTGTCCGGAAGGTTTAGCGTGGCTTTATAGTCGGTCATTTAAGGCTCTTCATTAGCGATTGGCGCTATGGATACGTGCAACTTCGGCACGGGCGGCGGCGACATCCGCGTTGATCGCCGTCTTCAGCGCCTCCAGAGAGGCGAAACGCTGCTCTTCACGCAGCTTATGGTGGAAAACCACCGTCAAACGCCGGTCATACAGATCGCCGGCAAAATCTAAAAGATGGACTTCCAGGTGGGCCTTGCCATCACCTGCTACCGTCGGCCGCACGCCGATATTGGCGACGCCCGGCCAGGTCTTGCCGTCGATGTCGACATCGACCAGGTACACCCCGGACAACGGTACGCGACGGCGCTTGAGCTGCACATTGATGGTTGGCGTACCCAACTGGCGCGCCAGCTTCTGCCCGTGCAGGACCCGCCCGGCGATGCGGAACGGGCGACCGAGCAGACGCTCGGCCAATACGAAATCGGCAGCCGCCAGCGCATTGCGGACCTGAGTGCTGCTGACGCGCAGGCCATCCAGTTCGACGGTCTGCGCGGCCTCAACGGTAAAACCGTGGGTGATACCGGCCTTTTGCAGGAAATCGAAATCACCGACCCGGTCGCAGCCAAAACGAAAATCATCGCCGACTTCCAGGTGCTGCACACCCAGGCCGTCGACCAGGATGGTCTCGACGAATTCACTGGCGCTGAGCTTGCTCAAGCGCTGGTTGAACGCCAGGCACAGGACCCGGTCGACGCCCTCCTCGGCCAGCAGCTGCAGCTTGTCGCGCAAGCGTGCCAGGCGGGCCGGGGCGGTATCCGGAGCGAAGAACTCGCGCGGCTGCGGCTCGAATATCACCACGCAGCTGGGCACGCCCAACTCAAGCGCACGCTCACGCAGCCGGCCCAGGATAGCCTGGTGGCCACGGTGAACACCGTCGAAGTTGCCAATAGTGGCGACACAGCCCCGATGCTGGGGGCGCAGGTTGTGGAGGCCTCGGACCAGCTGCATAACGCGCTTCTTGCTCATAAAGTGGTCGATTATAACCACACCCGACGGCCGGTGACAGGCAACAGCACGCGCCAAAGTGATCGAACCGACAAAACCACTGCCTCGCCGGCGTCCAAGCGCCTCAGGACCTCAGTGCAACGCCTTGCGATTGAAGTCGCGCAGACGGAAGCCGAACAACACCAGCATGCCGAAATAGGCCACCACGCCCGCCACCACCAGCACACCCAGACGCAGGAAGCGTGCGAGCATATTCCCCTGATCCCAGGCCGGCATGAACTGCATCAGCCCCAGCAACACCGCCGACATCACGCTCACCGCGACGACTAGCTTGAGGGCAAACTTGCCCCAGCCAGGTTGCGGCAGGAACATCTGCTGCTTGCGCAGCTGATAGAACAGCAAACCCGCGTTGATACAGGCCCCGGCGCTGATCGCCAGCGCCAGGCCCGCATGTTTCAGCGGGCCGATGAACGCCAGGTTCAGCAGTTGCGTGACGATCAGGGTGAAAATCGCAATTTTCACCGGGGTACGGATGTTTTGCTGGGCATAGAAACCCGGTGCCAGCACCTTGATCACAATGATCGCGAGCAAACCGACCGAATACGCGACCAGCGCACGCTGGGTCATCGAGGCGTCGAAGGCGCTGAACTGGCCGTACTGGAACAGCGACACCGTCAATGGCTCCGCCAGAATCCCCAGGGCCAGCGCGCAAGGCAGCACCAGCATGAAGCACAGGCGCAAGCCCCAATCGAGAATCCGCGAATATTCATGCCGGTCCTTGTTGGCGTAAGTCTTGGCCAGCGTCGGTAGCAGGATCGTGCCCAGCGCCACCCCCAGAACCCCTGAAGGCAGCTCCATCAGGCGATCGGCGTAATACATCCAGGACACCGAGCCAGCCACCAGGAACGAGGCGAAGATGGTATTGATGATCAGCGAGATCTGGCTCACCGAGACCCCGAGAATGGCCGGCAGCATCTGCTTCAGCACCCGCCAGACCCCAGTGTCGCGCAGGTTCAGGCGCGGTAGCACGAGCATGCCGATCTTTTTCAGGTGCGGCAGTTGATACAGCAACTGCGCCAGGCCACCCGCCAGAACCGCCCAGCCCAGGGCCATGACCGGCGGATCGAAATAAGGTGTCAGGAATACCGAGAAGACGATCATGGCGACGTTCAGCAACGTCGGCACGAACGCCGGGACCGAAAAGCGGTTCCAGGTATTGAGGATCGCCCCCGCCAGAGAGGACAACGAGATCAGCAATATATAAGGAAAGGTCACGCGCAACAGATCGGTGGTCAGCGTGAATTTTTCCGGGGTGTCGACAAAACCTGGCGCCGTCGCCCAGATCACCCAGGGCGCGGCGATGATCCCCAGCGCCGTCACCAGCGCCAGCACCAGGGTCAGCAGGCCGGACACATAGGCAATAAAGGTCCGGGTCGCCTCCTCACCCTGCTGGCTTTTGTATTCCGCCAGGATCGGCACAAAGGCCTGGGAAAAAGCCCCCTCGGCAAAGATGCGACGCAGCAGGTTGGGCAGCTTGAAGGCGATGAAAAAGGCGTCCGTCGCCATTCCGGCGCCGAATGTACGCGCAATGATGGTATCGCGCACGAACCCCAGAACCCGGGAAAGCATGGTGATAGAGCTGACAGCGGCCAACGACTTGAGCAGGTTCATGGAAAGGTTTTTTGCCTGTAGATAAACAGCAGGCGAACAATGCGCCCACTTGTGCGATACTCCGCGCCGCAACAGCACAGAGCCAAAGCTCGCGAGTTTACAGGTCAAGCGCCGGAAATAAATATCCCGCCTCTTCAGATCCAACCACTCAGCGGAACGCATCACCTGCCCTTGACAAGCCTTCAACTCATCGGCATGATTCGCGGCCTATTTTGTTTGCTATTTCCCAAAAAGTCTTTCGAGGAGCTCGACGGTGGCCAACTCACCTTCCGCCAAAAAACGTGCAAAACAGGCTGAGAAGCGTCGCAGCCACAACGCCAGCCTGCGTTCCATGGTTCGTACCTACATCAAGAATGTAGTTAAAGCCATCGACGCAAAAGACGCTGAAAAAGCGCAAGCTGCTTATGTTCTGGCCGTGCCAGTTATCGACCGCATGGCCGATAAAGGCATCATCCACAAGAACAAAGCTGCTCGCCATAAAGGTCGTCTGAATGGCCACATCAAGGCTCTGAACCTTGCTGCTGCAGCCTAAGCGACACGCTTGTTAAAAAACCGACCTCAGGGTCGGTTTTTTATTGCCTGCGATTTACTGCCTTGACCACCAAACCACTATTGCCAGCAATCGAACATCGACCGGCAGCCCCTACAGGGAATAACCACTGCAGGAGCCAGCCCTAAAGACCGTTACGGAGTCTGCGCCCAAGGCAGGATCGGAATCGCCGTCACCGCATTCTGCGGACTGCCCTCGATCAACCGATCGCTATAGACCAGGTACACCAGGGTATTGCGCTTCTTGTCGAGGAAACGCACCACCTGCATGGTCTTGAACACCAGCGAAGTGCGCTCCTTGAATACCTCTTCGCCATCCTTGAGCTCACCCTTGAAGCTGATCGGGCCGACCTGACGACAGGCAATGGAGGCTTCGGCGCGATCTTCCGCCAGACCCAACCCACCCTTCACGCCACCGGTCTTGGCGCGCGACAGGTAGCAGGTCACGCCCTCCACCTTCGGATCGTCGAAGGCCTCGACCACAATGCGGTCATTAGGCCCGACAAATTTGAACACCGTCGACACCTGGCCGATTTCTTCAGCGCAGGCCAGCAGCGGCATCGCCAACAGCAACCCCAACAACCCTTTTGCTACACGCATTGGTTTTTCCTTAGACCAGAATCAGGTTGTCACGGTGAACCAGCTCGGGCTCAGCCATGTACCCCAACAAACCGACAATCGCATCAGAGGACTGACCGATGATTTTTTGCGCTTCCAGGGCGCTGTAGTTGGCCAGGCCGCGGGCGATTTCACGCCCGTCCGGCGCCACGCATACCACCATCTCGCCACGACGGAAGCTGCCCTGAACCAGCTTGACCCCCACCGGCAGCAAGCTTTTGTTGCCTTGGGACAAGGCCGACACCGCACCATCGTCCAACACCAGGGTGCCACGGGTTTGCAGGTGCCCAGCCAGCCATTGCTTGCGCGCCGCCAGCATGCCGCGCTCAGGCGACAGCAAGGTCCCCAGGCGCTCACCCGCCTTGAGACGATCCAGCACACGCTCCAGACGCCCACCGACAATGATGGTGTGCGCCCCGGAACGGGCTGCCAGACGCGCCGCGCGCAGCTTGGTCTGCATACCGCCACGCCCCAGCGCGCCACCCGTGCCACCCGCCACTGCGTCCAGCGCCGGATCGTCGGCACGCGCCTCGTAAATCAGCTGGGCATCGGGATTATTACGGGGGTCCGCATCGAACATGCCGTCGCGATCCGTGAGGATCACCAGCAGATCGGCCTCGACCAGGTTAGCCACCAGGGCCGCCAGGGTGTCGTTGTCGCCGAAACGGATCTCATCGGTAACCACGGTGTCGTTTTCATTGATGACCGGAATCACCTTGAGCTCGACCAGCGCACGCAAGGTGCTGCGGGCATTGAGGTAACGCTTGCGGTCGGACAGGTCGTCATGGGTCAGCAGAATCTGCGCGGTGTGCAAGCCGTGCTCGGCAAAGCTCGACTCCCAAGCCTGCACCAGGCCCATCTGACCAATGGCCGCGGCCGCCTGCAGCTCATGCATCGCACTCGGTCGTGCGGTCCAGCCCAGGCGGCTCATGCCGGCCGCGACCGCGCCGGAGGAAACCAATACCAGCTCGACACCGGCCTCATGCAAGGCCACCATCTGCTCGACCCAGACACCCATTGCCGCGCGATCCAGCCCTTTGCCGTCCGCCGTCAGCAGCGCACTGCCGATCTTCACGACCCAGCGCTGCGCACCTGTCACCTTACTCCGCATCTTCTTCAACCTTAGCTTGAGAGCCACGCGACCGAGCGCGCCCATAAAGTTATTCGTGGCTACGTTTCCCGGATACTAAAACGCCGCTCAGTGAGCGGCGCTTGTAGTTTACTGCAACGAATCAGTCGCGGACGTAAATGATTTCCGGACCATCTTCGTCATCCACATCTTCCTCATCCCAATCATCGTCGCCGATGTCGTGCACGCTCTTCACGCCGCTGCGGCGCAGGGCACGCTGGTCATCCAGAGCCTGCAACTGGGCACGCGCCTCGTCCTCGATACGCTGATCGAGCTCGGCCAATTCGTCGGCATAAGCCGGGTCGGCCGCCAGACGATCGGCACGATCTTCCAGATACCGCATGATGTCGCGACTCAGGCGCTCGGTACCGTCTTTGGAAATAGCCGAGATCACGTACACCGGACCGGTCCACTCCAGGCGATCGACGATCTCCTTGACCCGCGCCTCATGCTCTTCCTCGAGGATCTGGTCGCATTTGTTCAGCACCAGCCAGCGATCACGCTCAGCCAGGGACGGGCTGAACTTGGTCAGCTCATTGACGATCACTTCCGCCGCATCGGCCGGACTGCTTTCATCCAGTGGCGCCATGTCCACGAGATGCAACAGCAGACGAGTACGCGCCAGGTGCTTGAGGAAACGGATCCCCAGGCCCGCACCATCCGAAGCGCCTTCGATCAGACCCGGAATGTCGGCGATCACGAAGCTCTTCCAGCGGTCGACACTGACCACGCCCAGGTTCGGCACCAGGGTCGTGAACGGATAGTCAGCCACTTTCGGCTTGGCCGCGGACACCGAGCGAATGAAGGTGCTCTTACCGGCATTCGGCAAGCCCAGCAGACCAACGTCCGCCAGCACTTTCAGCTCCAGCTTGAGGTCACGCTGCTCACCCGGCTTGCCCGGCGTGGTCTGGCGCGGCGCGCGGTTGGTACTGGACTTGAAACGGGTGTTACCCAGACCGTGCCAGCCGCCCTGCACCACCAGCAAACGCTGACCAGCCTTGGTCAGGTCACCGATCACTTCCTGGGTCCCGGCGTCGATCACCGTGGTGCCGACCGGTACGCGCAGCTCGAGATCCTCACCCTTCTTGCCGGTGCAATCGGTACTGCCGCCATTGGAGCCGCGCTCGGCATCGAAATGACGGGTGTAGCGGTAGTCCACCAGGGTATTGAGGTTTTCGTCGGCGATCATGTAGATCGAGCCGCCATCGCCACCATCACCACCGTTCGGACCACCGTTTTCGATGAACTTTTCCCGACGGAAACTCATGCAGCCATTGCCGCCGTCGCCAGCTTTTACTCGGATCGAAACTTCATCAACGAACTTCATAACAAAACGCCTCTCGCCGCACGGGCGAGCCGAAAAACACTAAGACATAAGACTCTTGCAAAAATGAGCGCAGCGACCCCGATCAACGGCCGTAACATCCAGCGCTGGCAGCCCATACAAACAGTTTTGCAAGAGACTCACCCCACAAACGAAAAAGCCCCGTCGCGAGACAGGGCTTTTCCAGCGATCGCGCAATTAAGCCGCGACGACGCTCACGTAACGACGACCGAAGGCGCCTTTTACTTCAAACTTGATCACGCCTTCGATTTTCGCGAAGAGGGTGTGATCCTTACCCATGCCAACGCCGTAGCCAGCGTGGAATTGGGTGCCGCGCTGACGCACGATGATGTTGCCGGCCTTGATGACCTGGCCGCCATACATCTTCACGCCAAGGCGTTTGGCTTCTGAGTCGCGACCGTTACGGGTACTACCACCAGCTTTTTTGTGTGCCATGAGTTCAATTCTCCTAGTGAGGAATTAGGCTGAAATTAAGCCTGAATACCGGTGATTTTGATCTCGGTGAACCACTGGCGGTGGCCCATACGCTTCATGTGGTGCTTACGGCGACGGAACTTGATGATGCGGACTTTATCGTGACGACCTTGGGAGATCACTTCAGCCTTGACGGTTGCGCCAGCAACAACAGGTGCGCCGATGTTCACGTCGTCGCCATTGGCAACCAACAGAACGCGGTCAAAAGTCACGGATTCGCCAGTGGCGATTTCCAGTTTTTCGATCTTCAGGTATTCACCTTCAGCGACCTTGTATTGCTTACCGCCGGTAACGATTACTGCGTACATGGTATTTCTCCGATAATCCTGCTCACCCAGCTCTTTATAAGAAGAGGTATTGGCTGGCATGGCTGCATGGGGCTGGAACGGCCCAAGTGCAATTGCGTAAGGCAGGTGCTGCCCAGGAAGTTCAGGGTGCGCGATTGTACGCAAGCTGTCTTGACGATGCAAGGGGCCGTCCATCGCGCCTTGACAGCCCCGGACGTGGGTCCTAGCATGCCGCGCAACCCTTCTGGAGCACCTGTCGCTGATGCAACCCCAAGCTTTCTACCGCGCGGTGGCGGACGATTTTAGCGCCGTCGACGGCATCATCAAGAAGCAGCTGACCTCCCGAGTGCCGCTGGTATCGAAAATCGGCGACTACATTACCTCGGCCGGGGGTAAACGCCTGCGTCCTTTATTGGTGCTGCTGTGTGGCAAGGCCCTGGGTCGCGAAGGCGACGACCTGCGCCTGCTGGCCGCCACCATCGAATTCCTGCACACCGCCACCCTGCTGCATGACGACGTGGTCGACATGTCCGGCATGCGCCGCGGCCGCTCGACCGCCAACGCCATGTGGGGCAACGCCCCGAGCGTGCTGGTGGGCGACTTCCTGTACTCGCGCTCCTTCGAGATGATGGTCGAGCTGGGCTCGATGCCGGTGATGAAAATCCTTTCGCAGGCCACCCGCATCATCGCCGAAGGCGAAGTGCTGCAGCTGTCGAAAGTCCGTGATGCCAGCACCACCGAAGAAACCTACATGGAAGTCATCCGCGGCAAGACTGCGATGCTCTTCGAGGCCTCGACCCACAGCGCCGCCGCCCTGGCCGGCGCCACCGAAGAGCAGAGCGAAGCCCTGCGCACCTTCGGCGATCACCTGGGCGTGGCCTTCCAACTGGTGGACGACCTGCTCGACTACCGTGGTGACGCACAAACCCTGGGCAAGAACGTCGGCGACGACCTGGCCGAAGGCAAGCCGACCCTGCCGCTGATCTACACCATGCGCGAAGGCACGCCGGAACAGGCTGCCCTGGTGCGCCAGGCGATCCAGAAAGGCGGTATCGAAGACCTGGAAAGCATCCGCGCTGCCGTGGAGGCCTCCGGTTCCCTGGACTACACCGCGCAACTGGCCCGCGACTATGTCGCTCGCGCCATTGCCTGCCTGGAAGCCCTGCCGCCGAGCGAATACCGCGACGCGCTGGTGGAACTGAGCGAATTCGCCGTAGCCCGCACCCACTAAGATCCGACTGCACACAAGCCCGCTCCTGCCCTGCGCAGGAGCGGGTTTGTTCGTGATGCTTTCCCCCTCGATCCCCCGCTATACCCCTTCCCCAAGCAAAACCCTATATAATGTGCGCTTTTTAGCCTTCCTGAATCCGAGGAGCCTTAGTGAGCACGCTGCCACCCTGCCCGAAATGCAATTCCGAATACACCTATGAAGACGGCGCCCAACTAGTCTGCCCGGAATGCGCCCACGAATGGTCCGCCAACGGCGAAGCCGAGGCCGCATCCGATGAAACCGTGAAAAAGGACTCGGTCGGTAACGTCCTGCAAGACGGCGACACCATCACCGTGATCAAGGACCTCAAGGTCAAGGGCACCTCGCTGGTGGTCAAGGTCGGCACCAAGGTCAAGAACATCCGCCTGTGCGATGGCGACCACGACATCGACTGCAAGATCGACGGTATCGGCCCGATGAAGCTCAAGTCCGAGTTCGTCCGCAAGGTCTGATATTCCGGCTATCGCCCCGTGCCAGGCACGGGGTGAAGCCCTCCCCGCTCCCGCTAGGCTCCCCTCATTTCCCGCTAAATATCAAAAGGCCAGCCCTTTTGACCCACAACAATTTCCACACAGAAAAAAGCAGAAACCGCCAATAGGTACTTGCTATTCATTGAATAAGAATTATTCTCATTGAAACCCATCAAAGAGATGAGACTCATGACTTATTTGATCGACGCATGGCTGGACCGCCCACACCCTTACCTGAGAATCCTGCATCGGGAAACCGGGGAAGTCTGTGCGGTACTGGAAGAAGAAGCCTTGAACGAGCTGCAGGATCAGGGCGACCTGGACCTCAACGGCCTGAGTTCCAGCGAGCCAGTGGTGCTCAAGGAACTGGTGCGCAACCTGTTTCTGTTCTGCTATGCACGGGCCTTGCGCCCTACTGGAACAGCCGAAGGGCAAGGCCTGAGCGCAAAAATACGTCTATGACCCCACCTGACCCCTCTGCCAAGGCAAGCCTTCTCGCGATCCCTACACCGCAAACACGGCGTATGGATCGCGAGCAAGCTCAACCCGGCAGCTGAGGCTTACAGAACGTCGAGCAACTCGACGTCAAACACCAGAACGCTGTGCGGCGGGATGCTGCCAACGCCTTGCGCGCCGTAAGCCAGTTCGCTCGGCACGTACAGACGCCATTTGCTACCGGCATTCATCAGTTGCAGCGCCTCGGTCCAGCCAGCGATCACGCCGCCGACCGGGAATTCCGCAGGCTGGCCGCGCTCGTAGGAACTGTCGAACACGGTGCCGTCGATCAGGGTGCCGTGGTAGTGGGTACGCACGCTGTCTTCACGGGATGGCTTGGCGCCTTCGCCCTGGGTCAGCACTTCGAACTGCAGGCCGGAGGCCAGAGTGGTGATGCCTTCACGCTTGGCGTTTTCAGCCAGGAAAGCCAGGCCCGCACCAGCAGCGGCTTCAGCCTTGGCAGCGGCTTCGGCCTGCATGATTTCGCGGATCACCTTGAAGCTGGCGGACATTTCTTCCTGGCCTACACGGCTAGGCTTGCCGGCGAACGCGTCGGTCAGGCCAGCCAGGATGGCGTCCAGGCTCACGCCCGGTGGCGGGTTGTCACGCAGCTGGTCGCCCAGCTGACGGCCGATACCGTAGCTGACGCGGGTTTCGTCGGTGGACAGATTTACTTCGGACATGACACTGCTCCGCTGTGCGGACGGCTCGGAAATCCGCCGTGCGTACACAGCGCATCCCGGGACGCCCGGAACCAAAAGGGCGAGCAGACTAGCACAGATGCCATGGCGATGATGAACGTGCGTCCCGCCTGTCAGGCCGAGCGGACGGCGAGGGGCACCCGCAGGCTGTCATCGATACCGGCCGAGAGGCCGCACATCTCGTCATGCACTGAGGCATGGATCAGGTTGAAGGGCAGCTTGGGAAAGGCGTGCAACACTTCCCGGGCATGCTCCACCGAACGCAGATGCAACATCTGACCGTGGGCATCGCTCAACGGATAGGCCGCCCCATGCATCCGCGCCTCGAG
This sequence comes from Pseudomonas sp. GM17, assembly GCF_000282175.2. Classification (NCBI taxonomy): domain Bacteria; kingdom Pseudomonadati; phylum Pseudomonadota; class Gammaproteobacteria; order Pseudomonadales; family Pseudomonadaceae; genus Pseudomonas; species Pseudomonas sp. GM17. The sequence continues at coordinate 6,507,751 of NZ_CP124732.1, forward strand.
CAGATAGATGCCGCCTTCGAGGGAGATCAGGTTCAGCTCGTCGATTTTTCCGGCGACGGCATAAGCATTCAACTCGTGCAGGTTCATGAGTGCACCTCGCGCAGTTCAAGCCTGTGACCCTTACAGGGATATGCCTCGGCCGGTAAAAGCACAAGCCACAAACGACGCCGCCCGTCCGTTTCACAACGGCCGGGCGGCGCGGCTACAGCGGTGACCAGGCGATCAGTGCTTGGTCAGCTTGTCCAGGTAGCCCATGGCGAAGGCCGAAATCACAAAGGTCATGTGGATGATCACGTACCACATCAGGTACTGCGGCTCGATGTTCTTCGCATCCATGAATACCCGCAGCAGATGGATCGAGGAGATCGCCACAATGGACGCGGCCACCTTCATCTTCAGAGAGGAGGAGTCCATCTTGCCCAGCCAGTTGAGCTTTTCCTTGTCCTCGTCGATGTCCAGCTGGGACACGAAGTTCTCGTAGCCGGAGATCATCACCATCACCAACAGGCCACCGACCAGCGCCATGTCGATCAACGACAGCAGCACCAGGATCAGATCGGACTCGGCCATGCTGAACACGTTGGGAATGACGTGGAAGACTTCCTGGAAGAACTTCAGGGCCAGGGCCAGCAGCCCCAACGACAGACCAAAGTAGATCGGCGCCAGCAGCCAGCGCGAGGCGTACATTGCATTCTCGATAAAACGTTCCATTGAATCTCACACAGGTCTGAAAACGGCGGCGAGTATATCAGCCGGCCAAAAGCCCATAAACCGCAACCAAATCCATTACCTGCGCGTCTGCCAAAGCGTTTTCTGCTAGTGTCGGAATCACGTGAACAGCTCAATGACATCGGACAGGAAGCCTGGAGAATGGATTTGCGATTGCCTTTGGCGGGTACCGGCCTGTGTATCGCGGTACTGCTCAGCAGCGGCTGCTCGCCCAGCGACGAGAAGCAGCAAGTCAGCCTGGAACAGAAAACCGCACAGTTCGAACAATCCCTGGACGCTATCCAGGACCCCAAGCTCAAGGACGCCATCGCCGATCTGGGCGGTTCGCTGTTACTGCTCGAACGCGCGCAACTGCGGCTCCAGAACAAGCCCATCGAGACCGAATACGGCGATGACGCCCTGGCCCTGCTCAAGCACTACCCCAGCCCGCAGGCGCTGGTCGACACCTACCTCAACGGCCTGTTCGTACTACGCAAGACCTCCAATTCCGACTACCTGACCGACCTGCAGCCGGTGTTTCCCTTCAGCTGCAACATGCCGGCGCAATTCCCCTTCCCCCACGGCCTGGAATGGCAATCCGTGACCCTGAGCAACGGCAAGGTCATCGCCTTCCAACCCGAATGGTCGGAAACCGATCCCGGCATCCAGTTGAGCCCGTCCAGCTCCAACCTGACCAACCCGGATGACCTGACGGTGACCTACCCGTTCATCGAAGGCCTGGAAGTCGAAAACAAGAACCAGCCCCAACCCGTGACGCTGCAAGGCAAGGCCGAAGTGATCGCGCCACACCAGGTCCTCACCTTCGAACTGGGCAAGGCCGATATCGGCAAGCAACGCAGCGACAAGAATGTCAGCGTGAAACTGCTGTCCCTGGACAAGAACAGCGCCGAAATCGAGTTGACCAACAGCGCCCCATTGTCGCCCGAACTCAGCGAGACGCCGCTCAACCCATTGCTGGTGCAGGCACGGGACACTACCGGGCAGATCCTTTCGCGCTCCGGGTCGATCAACGAAAACAGCCAACAGATCGCCTTCTACACCAAACAGCTCAGCGAAATGCAGAGGCAGAAGGCCTGGAGCCAAGCGTTCGAGCAGCAGCTCGAAAATGAGCGCAAAGCCTTCGAGCGCGAGCAGCACAGCCATTACACCAAGGTGTATTTCAACGGCCTGATCGACAAGCTCGAAGTCAATGTGCTGGACTTCTCCGCAGCCACCATCACCCGCAAAGACCTCAATCTGCCGGTGCGACGCTTCGACCCTCTGACCACCGACAGCAAGATCCAGCCCCTGCCCATGCCGGTAGTGGTGTATGACGATCAGGCACCGAACTACCTCAAGGGCGCCAATCTCGACCAAGAAACCTTGAAGAAAAGCGTGGTCGTTCATCAATCCACCGAAGACGCCAGCGCGGCGCGGATCGAGTTCGACCACCCGAGAACCTTCAATGACGAGTTGCTGGGCACGTCCTTCTCCACCGGCGACAGCCCCGTGACCTTCTTCACCCAGAACGAAAACGGCAAACGCGGCGAGCCCATCGAACTGCCATCGGAGGCAGTCGAGGTCGATCCGATGCGCAGCTCGATCACTTACGACCTGACCCTGTTCCCGGAAACCCCGGCTTACGCCGTCGGTGCGATCCCGCTGTTCCTGGCCAGCATCGAGAAGAAAGCCCTGCCCGTCAGCCAACTACCCAAAGGCCTGGAGCTGCGGGGCAATGCGCTGATCGTCGACCAGCGCCTGTTCCCGGCCGAGGCCTGGCGTTTCTACGCCAAGGAAGCCAGCGGCCAGTACCTGAAGGAGATTCTTGCAGTCAGCCATGAGGCGCCGGCAAACGGCCCGGCCTTGTTCGACGTGCATTACTTCTATGGACAGCCCACCGAGCTGGAAACCTACCAGCGCAGCGAACTCAATACCGTCGAATATGGCTTTGAGGTCAAGCTCGACAAGCTGGAGAACCCACCACCCGCCGAGTAGGACTCAGCGGTAGGGATTAATGGGAGATTGCGTCAATGGCGGCAGCGTTCGCCATTGATCTGCCGTAGTTGCGCCTGAAGGTGCAGGCACCAGATCTGCGGATCGTCGGCCAGCTCATAACCATGGGTGGTCAGGCTTTCGACGATGGAATCAAGGATGGATTCAGCCACGCTGGGACCGCAGAAAGGTCCCTGGGCCTTGATGGCCGAAGGTTGCTCGCCAGCCATTCCGGCCGCGAACAGTAGGGTCCACATTCCGTTATCTCCCGCCAGCGGGCGGATACTGCATTCGATACGGGTGACCAGGCCAAGACACTGGCGGGTAAGGCAGAGGTTGCGCGACATGGCGGCGACCCTCGGTAGATCCGGTATTCAGCCCTCATGTGAAGACTGTTTCGATCCAGTGACGACTGTCGTTCTCCTTGCCTGAGAATAGGAAGAAAAGCCTGAGAAGCAAAGTTGACCGGCTGAACAGGCGCCGAATGGTCTATTCACGAAAGTTGACGCCAGCGGACCGGCGCCGCGACGAAGGCCAAGCCCTCGCCGCGGCAAGGCTCATGCCGGCTTGGTTTGCGCCAATGCCTCTTGCGCCTGCTCTTTTTCCGCTTCCTTGAGGTCCTCCTCGCTGACCATTTCAGCGATGACCCGCAGGCGCTCCACCACCCGCGCGTTGACGCTGCCTTCCGGGAACTGGCCATCCGCATCCGGCTCGCCCGCGGGCTCGCCGACCAGCAGGCTCAGGGCCTCGTCAGCCTGGCGCACGGCATACACATGGAATTGCCCGGCGCGGACCGCCGCCAGCACCTTCTCATCGAGCATCAGGGTGGCGACGTTGGCGTGAGGAATGATCGCACCTTGCTCGCCCGTCAGGCCCCGAGCTTCGCAGAGGCGGAAGAAGCCTTCGATCTTCTCGTTGACCCCGCCAACCGCCTGCACTTCGCCGAACTGGTTGATCGATCCGGTAATGGCAAAACATTGCTTGAGCGGGGTTTTCGACAAGGCCGAGATCAGCGTGCATGCCTCGCCCAGCGACGCACTGTCGCCATCGACGTAACCGTAGGATTGCTCCAGCGCGATGCTTGCCGAGATCGCCAGGGGGAATTCCTGGGCGTAACGACTGCCCAGGTAGCCGGTGAGAATCATCACGCCCTTGGAGTGAATCGGCTGGCCGAGATTGACCTCGCGCTCGATGTCGACGATACCGCTGCCCCCCGGGTAGACCGTGGCGGAAATCCGCGCCGGCACGCCAAAGGCCGAGTCGCCCACTTCCAGCACCGTCAGCCCGTTGCACTTGCCCACGGCGGCGCCATCGGTGTCGATCAGAATGATCCCCGCCAGCATGTCGTCGAGAATCCGCGCCGAAACCCGCCCGGTACGGGTGGCCTTGGCTTTGAGCGCCCGTTCGATGTGCCCGGCATCGGTCATCTCGTCCGAGGCCAGGTGACGGATGAAGTCCGCCTCGCTGACCAGCTGGAACAGATCGCCAATACGCGCTGACAAGCGCCCCTGGTGCTCCGCCAGCCGGGCGCTGTAGGTTGCCAGACGCGCCACCGCATCCGCGGTCAGCGGCGCCATGCCTTCTTCGGAGGTGCGGGTTTTCAGCAACTGGGCGAACTGTTCGAGGCTCTCGTCCACCATCGGGATGTCTTCGTCGAAGTCCACCAGTACGCGGAACATTTCCTGGAAGTCCGGATCCAGGTCCTGCAGCGTGTAGTACAGCTGGCGGGCACCAATGATCACGACCTTGACCTGCAACGGGATGTGTTGCGGGGTCAGGGTCACGGTGGCCAGGCGCCCCAGTTCGCCCAGCGGCGACTCCATCTTCAGCTTGCGCGATTGCAGGGCCCGCTTGAGGGCATCCCAGACAAAGGGTTCGCTGAGCATCTTCTCGGCTTCGAGAATCAGGAAACCGCCATTGGCCCGATGCAGGGCACCCGGACGCAACTGCCGGTAAGTGGTGTAGAGCGCGCCCTGGTCGGTGCTGTATTCGATGCGACCAAACAGGTTGTCGTAGGTCGGGTGCGGCTCGAACACCACCGGCGCGCCGCCACTGGCCGGGTGACCGACCACCAGGCTCGGGCCGTACTGTTCTTCCAGCAGCTTGCGGGCCACTGCGTCGGTCTTGCTGTCGTCCACCAGTTGCTCGACCACAGTCTTGAGCAGGTACACCTGCATGGCTTGCAGGTAACCGCATACACCGGCGTTTTCCGCGTACTTCTCGGACAGCGGCGCCAGCAGCGGCTGCAAGGCCAGGGTGATGGTTTCTTCGTTGAGGTGACGCAGCTGGTTGCTCGACTCGCGCTTCCACTGCGGCAGGCTCGCCAGTTCTTCGTTGAGGCGCTCTTCCAGGGCGGAAATGTCCTCATGGAAACGCTCGCGATCGGCTTCGGGCAATTGCGCGAACTCGGCCTCGTCCAGCGCCTTGCCGTCGAGCATCGGGGTGAAGGCGATATTGCTGCTGTCGCGGTACAGCGCGACGTCCTTCTCCAGCGCCAGGCGCTCGATAACGTCGAGGGCACGGTCGTAACGCTGGTTGAACGCGCGGTCGATGGCGCTTTTCTTCTGTTGATAGGACGGATGCTCGAAGACCGCCGGAAAGGTCGCCAGCAAATTGTCGATCAGGCCGTTGATGTCACTGATGAACGCACCCGCGGCCCCCGAAGGCAGCTCCAGCGCGCGTGGCTCGCGCGGCTCATCGAAATTGTTGACGTAGACCCAGTCGGACGGGGTCTGCAGACGTTTGCCTTCAGCCTTCAGGTAGCGTTTGACGAAAGAGAAGCGGCCAGTGCCGGGCTCGCCCATGACAAAGACGTTGTAACCGGGGCGTGGCATGGCCACACCGAACTGCAAGGCTTCGACCGCACGTTCCTGGCCAAGCACACCGCGAAAGGGCTCCAAATCATTGGTGGTCGAGAAGCTGAACTGTTCAGCGGAAAACGGACGGGTCAGCGCTTCGGGCGCTAGACGCAAGCTGGCAGCAACAGGATCAGGCATCGGGCTTCCTTACATCAGGCGGGGCAGATGGGGCATTCTGGCGCCGGGTACAGCGGCTGGCAAGGCGCGACGCAGCGAAAGCGCGGGCAAATCCCCGGCCCCACGCAGACAGCATAAAAACCGTCTATTTCAAGGAATGTCATGCAAAAAAACACGGAACCCTTGGAATCTGCCTAAACTCCAAGCTGCGCGGCTGGACTAATAACCGGCCCACTGGCGCCGACATGGGCCAGAACCCTTGTCCATTGGTTTGCACATAAAGAGAACAAAGCTATGAAACGGATTCTTCTCGGTACTCTCTTCACCGCTGTTTCCATCAATGCAATGGCCCAAGCGCCAGGCGGTCCGGATTGTGGGTGGGGCAACCTGCTGTTCGAAGGACAGCGCGGCACTCCGGCTCACTTCCTGGCCTCCACCACCAACGGCACCTCCGGTAACGCGACCTTCGGTATGACTTCCGGCACCAACGGCTGCTCGACCAACAGCGCGCTGACTTACGGCGGCAAATCCTGGTTTGCCATGAATGGCATGATGAACGAGCTCTCCGAAGACATGGCCAAAGGTGAAGGCGAAGCGCTGACCACCTACGCCGTGGTCCTGGGCGTCGCTCCTGAAGACCGCGCGCACTTCGCCGCGGTCACCCACGAGCACTTCCAGCAGATCTTCAGCAAAGCCGATGTGACCGCGGAAGATGTGCACACCAACACCCTGGCCGTGCTGAAAAGCGATGCACGCCTGGCCAAGTACGCCACCCCGGCTTAATCTCGACCCGCCCGCTCTTCTCGGGGAGCGGGCTTTTGTTTTTCGGACATGACCCCTCCCGGGTCTTTGTTTTTTCCGACTCAAGTTGCCCACCATGCTCAAACGCCTTGCCTCCCTGGCGCTCTGTGTCTGCGCCCCGCTGTCCGCCGCGCCACAAATCGACCACTCACGTTTGCAGCAACTGGCCAGCGATCCGTTCTGGATTTCCCTTGGCCACTACGAAACCGCCAAGCTCGGTGGCTGGCGCAGCTATGTCAGCGACCCGAAGTTTTTCCTCGCCAAAGACGGTGCCGAACACCCCGACGCCGAACTCAAGGCCACCCTTGACGCGCTCTACGCCCCCGCCAGCAGCGGCAACCAGCATGCTCAATGCGTGTACCCCGCCCGCACCCGCTGGCTCAAGGCCCAGCTGCGCCTGAGCGATCTGCCGGCGGTGGACTGCAATGAGTTCAACCAGTGGTTCAAGGACGTCTCGCCCCACAGCACGGTGATGATTTTCCCGGCGGCCTACCTGAACAGCCCGTCGTCGATGTTCGGCCATACCCTGCTGCGCATCGACCAGGCCGACGTCCAAAGCAACCACACCGCCCTGCTCAGCTACGCGATCAACTTCGGCGCCTATATCGAAGGCTCGGACAACAGCATTCTCTATGCCTGGAAAGGCCTGATGGGCGGCTATCCCGGCCTGTTCGCCCTGGTGCCCTACCAGGAAAAGCTCTCGGAGTACCGCAGCCTGGAAAACCGCGACCTGTGGGAATACCGGCTGAACCTGACCCAGGCCGAAACCGAACGCATGGTCGAGCACGTCTGGGAACTGAAGCAGATCAAGTTCGACTACTTCTTCTTCGACGAGAACTGCTCCTACCGCTTGCTCGAGCTGCTGCAGGTCGCCCGTCCGAGCCTGCGCCTGACCGGGCAATTCCCGCTGACGGCGATTCCTACCGACACCGTCAAGGCGGTGAAGGAAGCCGGCCTGGTGGAGAAGATCGAATATCGTCCGTCCCGCGAACGTGAGCTGCTCGAGCGCGCCAAGCCGCTGAGCAGCGACGAACAGCAATGGGTGCTGAAGGTCAGCGCCGACCAGCAACAGTTGCAGGAGCCGGCCTTCAAGGCCCTGCCACGAGACCGCCAGGCGTTGATCATCGATACGGCCTATCGCCTTGAGCGCTACCGGGCCAACGGTCAAGAGCGCGATCCGCAACGGGCGCAGCGCAGTTTCGAGCTGTTGCGGGCGATCAACCGCAACCCGCCGCCCGAACTGTCCATCGAACGCCCTGGCCTGCCGGAAGACGGCCATGAATCGCGCACCTGGCAGGTCGGCGTGGGCACCCGCGGCGACCAGGCCTTTGGCGAATACGGGCTGCGCATGGCCTATCACGACCTCAATGACAACGCCGAAGGTTTCCCCCTAGGCGCACAGATCGAAATCCTGCAGATGAAGCTGCGCCAGTACGAAGGCAACAATTGGCAGCTACAGCAACTGGACCTGGCGACCATTCGTTCGCTGACGCCGCGTAACGAACTGCTGCAACCCTGGTCCTGGCAGGTCACCGGCGGCCTGGAGCGGGTGCCGGGCAAACACGACGATGAAACCCTGGTCAGCCATGTCAACGGTGGCGGTGGCGGCACCTGGCAGCTCAGCGAGAATATGCTCGGCTTCGCCCTGGGCACCATGCGCGTCGAGCACAACGCCGATTTCGCCGGTTTCATCACCCCGGCGGCCGGCTTCAACACCGGCCTGCTGTGGAAAAACCCGTTGGGCAACTTCAGCGTCGAAGCCAAGGGCGATTACTTCACCAATGGCGAGGTGCGTCGCAGCCTGAGCCTCAACCAGCAATGGGAGCTGTCGCGCAACCTGGGCCTGCGCCTGAGCGCCCAGCGCGAGTTCAGCCACCTGGCCACGGCGGAAAACGAGGTGATGCTGGAACTGAAGTGGTACCACTACTGACGCCCGGTAGCATTCTCACCGTGCTTTCACAGACCACTGACGAATCCCCTTCTAGACTTTCTCTATCAGCCGTTGAACGGCGTGGGAGTCAGAGATGTGGCGGTATGCGGTAGTGGCAGCGTTGCTGGCGTTGATGACCGGTTGCGAGACGACCCACGAGCAGTTGCTCAAGCAGGGTTATCCGCCGGCCTTCGCCGACGGCTTCGATGATGGCTGCGCCAGCGGTCGCCAGGCCGCCGGGGCGATCAACGGCGAATTTCGCAAGAGCGTGCCGCGCTACCTCAAGGACCCGCAATACGCCGAAGGCTGGAGCGACGGCTTTCGCCAGTGCCAGGCCATGCTGGAAAACCAGGACCGCAACGATTATCGGGAACGTCACTGGGACGAACTCGAACGCGCCTGGCAAGAAGAAAAAGACCGCGACGCCGCGCGAGCCTATCGCTCACAGTAAGTCGCTTTCAGGCATGGCCAGAAACCAAAAGGCTGCGACCATGGCCCACACCTCCATTACGGGAAAACGCCCATGAGCCGAGCCTTCGTCAATGAGGAACTGACTGCCGCCCAGGCCGACCAACCCGTGGAACGGCAGATCAGCGCGCAGCCCAACTACGTCACCCCGCAGGGCCTGAGCGAACTGCAGGCCAAGGTCGCGTTCCTGCAAACCCGGCACAACGAACAATCGGCGCTGGGCGACCAGGCGGACCCACAGCAGTTGGCCGATATCGAACGCGACCTGCGCTACTTCAACCAGCGCCTGCAAAGCGCCCAGGTGGTTCCCCAGGCGACATCGCGGTCGAAAGTGCAGATCGGCAGCCGGGTCATCTTCGCCGACGAGCACGGCACCGAGCAGTGTGTGCAACTGGTGGGAGAGGATCAGGCCGATGTCGCCAAGGGCCTGATCAATTGGGGCTCGCCGCTGGGCCGGGCGCTGCTGGGCACCCAGCTTGGCGATGAAGTGCTGTGGCAGCGGCCGGCGGGCGATCAGTTGATCGAGGTGATCCGCATCGACCCGGCTTAAACCACGCCCTGGGCCAGCATGGCATCGGCGACCTTGACGAAGCCGGCGATGTTGGCCCCTTTGACGTAGTTGATCCGGCCGTTTTCTTCGCCGTAATGCACGCAGGCGTGGTGGATCGACTGCATGATGCCGTGCAGCTTGCTGTCCACCTCGCCGGCGCTCCACAGCAGGCGCATGGCGTTCTGCGACATCTCCAGCCCGCTGACCGCCACGCCCCCGGCGTTGGACGCCTTGCCCGGGGCGAACAGAATGCCGGCCTCGATAAAGATATCCACAGCCTCCAGGGTGGTCGGCATGTTCGCCCCTTCAGCCACGCACATGCAGCCGTTGCGCAGCAGCGTGCGTGCCGACTCGGCGTCCAGTTCGTTCTGGGTGGCGCACGGCAGCGCGATGTCGCACGGCAACTCCCAGGGGTGCTGTCCGGCAAGGAACTCGAGGTTGAACCGCGTCGCCAGCTCGCTGATGCGCCCGCGCTTGACGTTCTTCAGCTCCAGCACCGCCTGCCATTGCTCCTCGGTCAGCCCGGCCTCGCAGTACAGCGTGCCTTCGGAGTCCGACAGGGAGATCACCTTGCCGCCCAGGTCCATGACCTTGCGCGCGGCGTATTGCGCCACGTTGCCGGAGCCGGAAATCGCCACGCGCTTGCCCTCCACCCGCTCGTCACGGCGCTTGAGCATTTCTTCGGCGAAGTACACGCAGCCAAAGCCGGTAGCCTCCGGACGGATCAGGCTGCCGCCGTAACTCATGCCCTTGCCGGTCAGCACCGAAGTGAACTGATTGCTCAGGCGCTTGTACTGGCCGAACAGGAAGCCGATTTCCCGGGCGCCCACACCGATATCCCCCGCCGGCACGTCCACGTCCGAACCGATATGGCGATACAGCTCGCTCATGAAGGCCTGGCAGAAGCGCATCACCTCGGCGTCGCTCTTGCCCTTCGGATCGAAGTCCGAGCCGCCTTTGCCGCCGCCCATGGGCAGCGAAGTCAGGGAGTTCTTGAAGGTCTGCTCGAAGGCGAGGAGTTTCAGCACCCCAAGATTGACCGAAGGGTGGAAGCGCAAACCGCCCTTGTACGGGCCGATAGCGCTGTTCATCTGGATGCGGAACCCGCGATTGACCTGGACCTTGCCCTGATCGTCGACCCACGACACACGAAACACCACCGCCCGCTCCGGCTCACAGATGCGCTCGAGAATGCCCGAGGTCAGGTAATGCGGATTGGCCTCCAGGAACGGCCACAGGCTGCGCAGCACCTCTTCCACCGCCTGGTGGAATTCAGGCTGGTCCGGGTCGCGTTTTTTCAGGCGGGCGAGGAAGTCTTCGACGGATTCGATCATGGGAAAGTCTCGGCAAATTTATTGTCGTTAACGCAGATTTGCCCGGGACTTTAGCAACTCGAACAGCACCATGACAGAGCAAAATGTCGCAGTTATGAATTTAAATGGTGCAATTGATATAAATTTTTCGCCATTTTCAGCATTTCACGCACCATTCAGGGGATCCGAATCACCAATAACGCCCCATGTTGGCGAACCCGAAAAACAGGCAAAAAAAACGGAGCCCGAAGGCTCCGTTTCTTTCAAGCAACTTGCCCGGATCAGGCCAGTTTCTTGTAACGCACGCGGTGCGGTTGGGCTGCCGCGTCGCCGAGGCGCTTCTTGCGATCGGCTTCGTACTCGGTGTAGTTGCCTTCGAAGAACACCGCTTGCGAGTCGTCTTCGTACGCCAGGATGTGGGTCGCGACACGGTCAAGGAACCACCGGTCGTGGGAGATCACAATGGCGGCGCCCGGGAAGTCCAGCAGGGCTTCTTCCAGGGAACGCAGGGTTTCGACGTCGAGGTCGTTGGACGGTTCGTCGAGCAGCAGGACGTTGCCGCCCTCTTTCAGGGTCAGGGCCAGGTGCAGGCGGCCACGCTCACCACCGGACAGGTCCTTGACGAACTTCTGCTGGTCGCCGCCCTTGAAGTTGAAGCGACCGACGTAGGTACGCGACGGGATCTCGTAGCTGCCGATGCGGATCTGGTCGGAACCGTCGGAGATCTGCTGGAACACAGTCTTGCTGCCGTCCAGGTCTTCGCGGCTCTGGTCGACGCAAGCCAGCTGCACGGTTTCGCCGACTTCGATGCTGCCCGAGTCCGGCGTTTCCTTGCCCATCAGCATACGGAACAGGGTGGACTTACCGGCGCCGTTACCGCCGATCACGCCGACGATGGCGCCTTTTGGCATGGAGAACGACAGGTTGTCGATCAGCACGCGATCGCCGTAGCCCTTGGTGACGTTCTTGAACTCAATGACCTTGTCGCCCAGGCGCGGACCGGCCGGGATGTAGATCTCGTTGGTCTCGCTGCGCTTCTGGAATTCCTGCGATTGCATTTCTTCGAAGCGGGCCAGACGGGCCTTGGATTTCGATTGGCGAGCCTTGGCGCCCTTGCGCACCCACTCCAGCTCTTCCTTCATGGCCTTTTCATGGGCCGACTGCTGCTTGGATTCCTGGGCCAGACGATCGGACTTGGCTTCCAGCCAGCCCGAATAGTTGCCCTCGTAAGGAATACCGGCGCCGCGGTCGAGTTCGAGAATCCAGCCGGCGACGTTGTCCAGGAAGTAACGGTCGTGCGTGATCGCAACCACGGTGCCCGGGAAATCATGGAGGAAGTGTTCCAGCCAGGCCACGGAATCGGCGTCCAGGTGGTTGGTCGGTTCGTCGAGCAGCAGCATGTCCGGAGCGGACAGCAGCAGGCGGCACAGGGCCACGCGACGCTTTTCACCACCGGACAGGTGTTCGACCTTGGCGTCCCAGGCCGGCAGGCGCAGCGCATCGGCGGCGACTTCCAGCTGGCGCTCCAGGTTGTGGCCATCGCTGGCCTGCAGGATCGCTTCGAGCTTGGCCTGTTCGGCGGCCAGCTTGTCGAAGTCGGCATCCGGATCGGCGTAGGCCGCGTAGACCTCGTCCAGGCGCGCCTGGGCGTCCTTGATCACGCTGACCGCTTCCTCGACCACTTCACGCACGGTCTTGGTCGGATCCAGCTGAGGCTCCTGAGGCAGATAGCCGATGTTCAGCTCGGGCATCGGACGGGCTTCGCCCTCGAACTCGGTGTCGACGCCGGCCATGATTTTCAGCAGGGTGGACTTACCCGAACCATTGAGGCCCAGCACGCCGATCTTGGCGCCCGGGAAGAACGACAGAGAGATGTTTTTCAGGATTTCCCGCTTCGGCGGAACAACTTTTCCCAGCCGATGCATGGTGAAGACGTATTGAGCCATGATGAACCTAGCGTCAGTGACTGATGAATGGAGAGCGGGCGAAGCCCGGGCCAGGCCATGCGCGGCGCCGGCATTTGATCGTGATCAATGCCTGCGTACGGAAAAAGCCTGATTGTCTGGAGCTGGAGCGCTCCCGCGTAACCGGCAAAGCTACCTCAATGGCCGGGCAAGGTCCAGCCAGCCGGGACTGGCACTTTGCCACAACTCAAGGCATGCTAGCCGCCCTTCGGGCGTCCGGCTTATAGTGCACGTCGCGCCAGTCCAGCCAAACCGCAGGATCACAGTTTGTCCAATGCCACTCCGCCCTTTTCCCTGCGCGCACCTGCACCTGCGTCCGGCTCGCCCCTGCGCGGCACCCTGAAAGGCGTGCTGGCGACCCTGGTCCTGCTGCTGCTCGCCCTGCTGTTCTGGCAACTGCTCGACCAACTGCAACAGACCCGCAAAGACCAGCGTCAACACGCGATCGACTACAACGCCGACCTGGCCGAACACATCAGCCTCAACCTGGCACTCAATGCGCAGATCGCCCTCAACCTGCTGCCAATCGTCGAGCCGCCCCAGAATGCCGAACAGCAACAACTGCTGCTGAAAAGGCTGCAGCTGTCCCTGCCCGACCTGCAAAGCATCGCGCTGCTGGATGCCAAGGGCCAGCTCATCAACGACAGTGGCGCCGACGGCCAGGACGCCGCATGGCTCGCCGAGCTGACCAGCCGCAGCCGCGGCCAGCGCTACTACTACAGCAACGCCACCAACGGCGCGCTGGTACAGCTGCTGTTGCACCAGCCCAGCGGCGCCCTCAAGAGTTACTGGGTGCTGCGCCTGGCACCGTCTTTCGTCCAGTCCCTGGAGCCCAGTCCCGACCAGGGTTTTCACCCGACCTGGGTCATTGAAAACCGCCTGAACCAGAAAACCCTCAGCCGCGACGACGGCAGCAACACCCCGGTGAGCACCGACGACATAGCCAACAGCGTGCTGGTCGCGCCACTGGGCAATAGCGACTGGCAATTGCGCGGCCTGTTCGACGATCGCGCGGTGATCGAGCAACTGTTGCCGGCGTTTATCGCCAAGTGCCTGCTGGGGCTGGCGTTTTCCCTGCTGCCGGTGATCGCGTTGCTGAACATGCGCCGCCGCCAGCGTCAGTTGCACGAAGGGCGTCGGCGCTATCAGGATATTTTCGAAGGCACCGGGGTCGCTCTCTGTGTCCTGGATATCTCCGGGCTGCCGGCGTTTCTCGACAAGGCGCAACTGCACGACAGCGAACAGCTCAAGGCCTGGCTGGAGCACAACCCACAGCAGCGCCAGCTGCTGCTTGAAGAACTGCGCGTCACCGAGGTCAATCAGGTGGCCCTGCGGCTGCTCAACGTCGACTCCTGCGGGCAGGCCTGGAAACTGCTGATCGAAGGCAGCCCGCTCCACAGCAGCGCCATCGGCAACCAGTTGCTGGAGACCGTGATCAACCAGCACAAACAGCTGGAGCTGGAAATCCGCCTCAGCGACGCCCAGGGCCACGACCAGCATCTGTGGCTGGTACTGCGCCTGCCGGAAGACCCTTCCGACTATCGCGCGGTGATCCTCAGCATCAGCGACATCACCAGCCGCAAGCTCATCGAGCTGTCGTTGCTGGAGCGCGAGGGTTTCTGGTCGGATGTGGTGCGCACCGTGCCGGACCACCTGTATGTGCAGGACGTCATCAGCCAGCGGATGATCTTCAGCAACCATCACCTGGGCCAGACCCTCGGCTACAACAAGACCGAACTGCACCAGATGGGCGAGTATTTCTGGGAAATCCTCCTGCACCCGGAAGACGCCGACCTCTATCACCGCCTGCGCCAGGAACAGCGGCATGCCGGCTACCTGCAGTTGCTGCAGTGCCATTTGCGCTTTCGCCACCGCAGCGGCCAATGGCGCTGTTTCGACATCCGCGAACAGGCCCTGGCGCGGGACAAGTACGATCAGGTCACGCGCATCATCGGCGTGGCCAAGGACATCACCGACCAGATCGAGGCCAGCGAATCCCTGCGCGACAGCGAACGACGCTATCGCATGCTCGCCGAAAGCATCAGCGACGTGATTTTCTCCACCGACAGTAAGATGGCCCTCAACTATGTCAGCCCCTCGGTGCAGTCGGTACTGGGTTATGACGTGGAGTGGATCTTCCAGAACGGCTGGCAATCGACCATCGCCAACCCGCAACAACTGACCGGCATCTACGCCCTGATGGAGCGGGTCAGCAAGGCCCTGGACAAGCCCGAGCAACTGGCACGCCTGCGTAACCAGGTGCAGACCCAGTTGTTCCTGTTCGATTGCCTGCGGGCCGACGGGCGCAAGATTCCGATCGAGTTGCGCCTGGTGCTGGTGTGGGACGAACACGGCGCTTTCGAAGGCGTGCTCGGGGTCGGCCGCGATATCAGCCAGCAGCGTCGCGCGGAAAAAGACTTGCGCATGGCGGCCACGGTATTCGAGCACTCGACCTCGGCGATCCTGATCACCGACCCGGCGGGCTACATCGTCCAGGCTAACGAGGCGTTCAGCCGGGTCAGTGGCTACGCGGTGTCCCAGGTGCTCGACCAGTTGCCGAACATGCTCACCGTCGACGAACAGCAGGAAGCCCACCTGCGCTATGTGCTCAAGCAGCTGCACCAGCACAGCACCTGGGAAGGCGAGGTCTGGCTCAAGCGTCGCAACGGCGAGCACTATCCGGCCTGGGTCGGCATCACCGCGGTACTCGATGACGAAGGCGACCTGGCCAGCTACGTGTGCTTCTTCACCGACATCAGCGAACGCAAGGCCAGCGAACAGCGCATTCACCGCCTGGCCTACTACGACGCCCTGACCCACCTGCCCAACCGCACCCTGTTCCAGGACCGCCTGCACACCGCCCTGCAATCGGCGGAGCGGCAAAAGTCCTGGGTGGTGCTGATGTTCCTCGACCTGGACCGTTTCAAGCCGATCAACGACTCCCTGGGCCACGCCGCGGGCGACCGGATGCTCAAGGAGATGGCCACCCGCCTGCTCGATTGCGTCGACGATGACGACACCGTGGCGCGCATGGGCGGCGATGAGTTCACCCTGCTCCTGCAACCGCGGAGCAGCCGCGAGATCGCCCTGAACCGGGCGATCCACGTTGCCGAACAGATTCTCGCCAGCCTGGTGAAGCCGTTCGTGCTCGAAGGCCGTGAGTTCTTCGTCACCGCCAGTATCGGGATTGCCCTGAGCCCGCAGGACGGCAACGAACTGAGCCAGCTGATGAAAAACGCCGACACCGCGATGTACCACGCCAAGGAGCGCGGCAAGAACAACTTCCAGTTCTACCAGGCCGACATGAACGCCAGCGCCCTGGAACGCCTGGAGCTGGAAAGCGACCTGCGCCACGCCCTGGAACAGCAGGAATTCATTCTCTACTACCAGCCGCAGTTCAGCGGCGACGGCAAGCGCCTGACCGGCGCCGAGGCCCTGCTGCGCTGGCGCCATCCGCGACGCGGGCTGGTACCGCCGGGGGACTTCATCCCGGTGCTCGAAGAACTGGGGCTGGTGGTGGATGTCGGCGACTGGGTCATCAGCGAAGCCTGTCGCCAGCTCAAGGCCTGGCACCAGGCCAAGGTCCGGGTGCCGAAGGTCTCGGTGAACATCTCGGCCCGGCAATTCTCCGATGGCCAACTGGGCATGCGGATCGCCACCATCCTCAAGGACACCGGCCTGCCGCCAGCCTGCCTGGAGCTGGAGCTGACCGAAAGTATCCTGATGCGCGAAGTCAGCGAGGCGATGCAGATCCTCGACGGGCTGAAGAACCTCGGCCTGAGCATCGCAGTCGACGACTTCGGCACCGGTTATTCATCGCTGAACTACCTCAAGCAGTTCCCCATCGATGTCTTGAAGATCGACCGCACCTTCGTCGACGGCCTGCCGTCCGGCGAGCAGGACGCGCAGATCGCCCGCGCCATCATCGCCATGGCCCACAGCCTGAACCTGGCAGTGATCGCCGAGGGTGTGGAAACCCATGAGCAATTGGACTTCCTGCGCGAGCACGGCTGCGACGAAGTCCAGGGTTACCTGTTCGGCCGGCCGATGCCGGCCAACAGCTTCGAAGGGCAGTTCAGCAACGACGCGCTGTTCATGTTCGATTGACCCCGGGTATCGCCTTCCCTGCGGCAGCGGCTACAGGACTCAGCCTGGGCAGCTCATGAACACCACTTGTCTGCGACATGATGTCCTTTCATATGCCATCTAAAACCCGTTGGGTTAGAATGCCCCCCTTTTCTGCCCCGATCCTTGAGGACCGCCATGTTCAGCCGTGATTTGACTATTGCCAAGTACGACGCCGATCTCTTTGCCGCCATGGAGCAAGAAGCTCAGCGCCAGGAAGAGCACATTGAGCTGATCGCTTCGGAAAACTACACCAGCCCTGCGGTGATGGAAGCTCAAGGCTCGGTGCTGACCAACAAATACGCCGAAGGTTACCCAGGCAAGCGTTACTACGGCGGCTGCGAATACGTCGACGTGGTTGAGCAGCTGGCCATCGACCGTGCCAAGGAGCTGTTCGGCGCCGACTACGCCAACGTTCAGCCGCACGCCGGCTCGCAAGCCAACGCCGCCGTTTACCTGGCGCTGCTGTCGGCTGGCGACACCATCCTGGGTATGAGCCTGGCCCACGGCGGTCACCTGACCCACGGCGCCAGCGTTTCCTCCTCCGGCAAGCTGTACAACGCCATCCAGTACGGCATCGATGCCAACGGCCTGATCGACTACGACGAAGTCGAGCGCCTGGCGGTCGAGCACAAGCCGAAGATGATCGTGGCCGGCTTCTCTGCCTACTCGCAGGTCCTGGACTTCCCACGTTTCCGCGCAATCGCCGACAAGGTCGGTGCCTATCTCTTTGTTGATATGGCTCACGTTGCGGGACTGGTCGCCGCTGGCGTCTACCCGAACCCGGTGCCTTTCGCCGACGTGGTAACCACCACCACCCACAAGACCCTGCGCGGTCCACGTGGCGGCCTGATCCTGGCGCGCGCCAACGCCGACATCGAGAAGAAGCTGAACTCCGCGGTATTCCCGGGCGCCCAGGGCGGTCCGCTGGAGCACGTGATTGCCGCCAAGGCCATCTGCTTCAAGGAAGCGCTGCAGCCTGAGTTCAAGGCCTACCAGCAACAAGTGGTGAAGAACGCCCAGGCCATGGCCGGCGTGTTCATCGAGCGCGGTTTCGACGTGGTTTCCGGCGGTACGCAGAACCACCTGTTCCTGCTCTCGCTGATCAAGCAGGAAATCTCCGGTAAAGACGCCGATGCCGCCCTGGGCAAGGCCTTCATCACCGTGAACAAGAACTCCGTGCCAAACGACCCACGCTCCCCGTTCGTTACCTCCGGCCTGCGCTTCGGTACTCCGGCTGTGACCACTCGCGGCTTCAAGGAAGCCGAGTGCAAGGAACTGGCGGGCTGGATCTGCGACATCCTGGCTGACCTGAATAACGAAGCGGTGATCGACGCCGTTCGTGAGAAAGTCAAAGCCATCTGCAAGAAGCTGCCGGTATACGGCGCTTAATTAGCAGAGCGTTACCTGAAAAGCCCGGCCTTCGTGCCGGGCTTTTTTTCGGCCGCGAATTGTCTGGCCCGGAGCCTGTAGCCACTGCCGCAGGCTGCGATCGGCCGGCACGGCCGCGACACTCTGAAGATCGCAGGAAGGCCTTCGGCCTTATCGCAGCCTGCGGCAGCGGCTACAGGACCAGCACCACTGGTCAGACCGGTCATGCCAATTTTCGGATTTACCCTTGTATTCGCGGGAAACTCGGGCATAGACTGCGCCTGCACTGGACATACCGGTAAGACCACAATAATTAAGTCCCGAATCTGATGCGCTCCGCGCACGGCAGCCGGGACACCGACCAGGATTCCCCTCATGCTCAGATGGTGCTCGCGTTCGATTTTCCTCCAGGTAGTCCTCGGACTGATGCTCGGCATCGTGTGCGGACTGACACTCCCCGAATACTCCTCGCAACTCAAGCCACTGGGCGACGCCTTTATCAAGCTGATCAAGATGCTGATCGGCCTGATCGTCTTCTGCGTGGTGGTCAGCGGCATCTCCGGCGCCGGCGACCTGAAAAAGGTCGGACGCATCGGGCTCAAATCAGTCATCTACTTCGAAGTCCTGACCACCATCGCCCTGGTGATCGGCCTGGTCTTCGCCTTCACCACCGGCATCGGCAGCGGCGCCAATATCCATCTGGAACAGCTGTCCGCCGCCGATATGAGCGACATCGCCCAGCGCAGCCAGCACATGCACGGCACCTCCGAGTTCCTGATGGGGCTGATCCCCAACTCGGTACTGGGCGCCTTCGCCGAAAACAACATCCTGCAGGTGCTGCTGTTCTCCGTGCTGTTCGGCAGCGCGCTGAACCTGGTGGGCGAAGCCGCTTCCGGCATCTCGCGGCTGATCAACGAACTCAGCCACATCATCTTCCGCATCATGGGCATGATCGTGCGCCTGGCGCCGATCGGCGTGTTCGGCGCCATCGCCTTCACCACCAGCAAATACGGCCTGGACTCGCTGCAGCACCTGGGCAGCCTGGTGGGCCTGTTCTACCTGACCTGCTTCGCCTTCGTGGCGGTGATTCTCGGGCTGGTCATGCGCTGTTCCGGCCTGCGCATGCTGCCGTTCCTCAAATACCTGCGCGAAGAGCTGCTGATCGTCCTCGGCACCGCCTCCTCCGACGCCGTACTGCCACAGATCATGCGCAAACTGGAGCACCTGGGCATCGGCAGTTCCACGGTCGGCCTGGTCATCCCGACGGGTTATTCGTTCAACCTCGACGGGTTCTCGATCTACCTGACCCTGGCCATCGTCTTCATCGCCAATGCCACCGGTACGCCGTTGTCGATGTCCGACCTGCTGACCATCCTGCTGGTGTCGCTGATCACCTCCAAAGGCGCCCACGGGATTCCCGGTTCGGCGCTGGTGATCCTGGCCGCCACCCTGACGGCGATTCCGGCCATCCCGGTGGTGGGCCTGGTGCTGGTGCTGGCGGTGGACTGGTTCATGGGCATCGGCCGGGCGCTGACCAACCTGATCGGCAACTGCGTCGCCACCGTGGCGATCGCCCGCTGGGAAAAAGACATCGATATTCAACGGGCCAACAAAGTCCTGAGCGGCCAGCAGGGCTATGGTTTCCAACCGCGTAAACCGCTGCCCGGCGCGCAGCAGCAGGAGTTCTGAGGCATGCCTTGTGCCTCTCGCCGGCAGGCACAACAATCAGCGCCTGCCATGGGCCTCATCCGCCATATTCCAGGGAGTGAACAGTGATCACCTCGTCAACGGTTGTAAATTCAGTGGTAGAAAAGCTGCGGGCGGCCTTGGCCCGTGGTCAATGGCGCTCCGGCGACATGCTACCGGGGCAACGTGAATTGGCCGAGCAACTGGGCATCAGCCGCCCGAGCCTGCGTGAGGCGGTGACTGTTCTGGAAACCCTTGGCCTGGTGCGCTCCATGCCCGGCAAAGGCGTGGTGGTGCTGGAGGCCAGCCTCAACGAACAACCGGCCAGCGACAGCGGCGTGGCGGGCGCCAGCCTCGAGGACGTGCTGCAACTGCGCTACACCCTCGAGCCATTCATCGTCGGCCTGGTGGCGCAGTCCATCAGCAGCAAGGAAGTGGGCCAGTTGCGCCTGACCCTGATGGACATGCGCGAGGCCCTGGACGCCAACGACAGCGAAGCCGGGATGAACGCCTACATCGCCTTCCATGAAGAGCTGTTCACCCTGACCTCCAACCCGATCTTCCAGAACGTGGTGCAGCAGACCAGCAACGCCCTCAAGCAGAGCGCGGAGATCCTGCGCAACTCGCCGGAGCACCTGGCCGAACGCCTGGAAGAAAACGAAGCGGTGGTCCGGGCGATCCGCAACAAGAACAGCGCGCTGGCCAGTGCCGAAATGCGCCGGCACATCCTCAGGGAAGGCCAGCGCATGGGCATCGAGCTGAACATCCCGGACGATCATCTGGGCAACTAAGCCGCACAACACTTTCGTATCGGTAACCGGACTGGAGACAGGCCATGGCCAGCTACGCCTTGAACAAACTTGCATTCCCCCTCCCCGCTGCCCTGCCACGGCGCCGCAGCGGCGAGAAAAAACTGCTGGTCGACGATGTCTACCCGCAGATTTTCGATGCCATTCTCGAACAACGCATTGCCCCCGCCAGCCGTTTCACCGAGGACAGCCTCGGCGAAGTGTTCGGGGTCAGCCGCAGCATCATTCGCCAGGTCCTGGCGCGCTTGTCCCACCAGCAGGTGATTATCCTGCGGCCCAACCACCGGCCTCAGGTGGCGGCTCCGGACCACGAGCAAACGCGGCAGATCCTGCACGCCCGCCGCCTGACGGAAATCACCCTGGTCAGGCTCGCCTGCCAGCAACCGGCACCGCGCAACCTAAAACGCCTGCGGGAGCTGATCGCCGCTGAGCGCGATTGCATCGACCGCGGCTTGCGTGGCCCGGCGATCCGCCTGTCCGGCGAGTTCCACCTGCAATTGGCCGAGGTGGCCGGCAACGCGCCGCTGGCGCATTTCCTCGGCAGCCTGGTGCCGCTGACGTCACTGGCGATTGCCCACCATGAAACCCGCGCCTGCAGCCATTGCGCCTGGCAAGAGCACGCGGCGATTGTCGATGCCATCGAAGACGGTGACGTAAAGGCCGCGGTCGCCTTGATGACCGGGCACCTGGATCACCTGGAGGAAAGGTTGCTCAAGGCCAGTGCAGGATCGAAATAACACGCTGAGCCTGAGATCGTTTCGCAAGCAAGCTCGCTCCTACAGGTTTTCCATGTCCCCCATGTAGGAGCGAGCTTGCTCGCGATAACGCCAGTACAGACACTACAACGATGCTACTGCGCCGCCATCCTGGCGAATCCGGCACGGATCTTTTCTTCCGGCAGATCGTCGGCAATGAACACAATCACGCTCTCGCGCGTCTCGCCTTCGGCCCATTCGGTATCCCAGTCGAAACCGTACAGCTTGAGCACGCCCTGGAACACCAGGCGCCGTGGCTCGCCGGCAATGTTCAGCACGCCCTTGTAGCGCAGCAGCTGCTTGCCATGCTCTTCCAGCAGTTCGTTCATGAACTCGCTGAGCCGGTCGATATCCAGCGGCGCGTCGGTGCGCAGCACCAGGCTGGAAATACGATCGATGGAAGGCGCGTTGCTCACCGGACGCAGGCTGACACCGCCGCCCAGGTCGGCATTCAGGTTGAAGCCTCGCACATCCAGCAGTTCGGCCAAATCGATGCGCCCATGCTCGACCACACGGATCGGCGCACGGCGGTTGATCCGGGTCAGGCGCTCGCTCAGCGCGTTGAAGGTCGGCTCGTCCACCAGGTCGCGCTTGCTCACCAGCAGACGGTCGGCGAAGCCGATCTGGGCCTGGGCGATGGTCTGGGTCAGGTGGTGCTCGGCGTGCTTGGCGTCCACCAGGGTGATGATGCCGTCGAGGATATAGCGCTCGCGCAGCTCTTCGTCGATGAAGAAGGTCTGGGCCACGGGCGCGGGGTCGGCCAGCCCGGTGCATTCGATCACCAGCCGGTCGAAGGTGATCTCGCCGCTGTCCAGCCGTTCCAGCAACAGGTACAGCGCCTTGGTCAGATCGGTGTGGATGGTGCAGCAGACGCAGCCATTGGACAGCGTCATCACTTGCACCGGCTCGTCGCCCAGCAACTGGGTGTCGATACCGGCATCGCTGAATTCGTTTTCGATCACGGCGATTTTCAGACCGTGTTCGGCCTTGAGCAGGTGGCGCAGCAAGGTGGTCTTGCCGGCGCCGAGGAAGCCGCTGAGAACGGTGACGGGGATTGGAGAGGACAAAAGCGGTTCTCCTGAAAAAATGGGAACGCAAAAACAACTGTAGGAGCGAGCTTGCTCGCGAAGAACTCAAGGACACCGCGTGCGTTCAGAATGAACTCGGCATCTTTACGTTTTTCGCGAGCACGCTCGCTCCTACAGAGGGACTAACGAATCAACAGCATTTGGGCCCGGCTTTGCCGCCGTACCGTGCTTCCTGGCGTTCCCGGAAGAACGCCTCGTACGACATCACCGGCTTGTCCGGGTGCTTGGTCTGCATATGCTCGACGTAGTTGTCGTAGTCGGGCATGCCGACCATCAGGCGCGCGGCCTGACCGAGGTATTTACCGAGGCGACTCAGGTCATTGAACACGATTGCAGTCCTCGATCAAGCATCTGGCAGTGCATGGAATGGCGATTCTTTATCCGTGCGTTCTTTTTTACCCCAGGCGGAGATCCCCACCTTGAGTGCGTAGAACAGGATGCTGAATACCACCAGCAGGAACAGCACCGTCAGCGTGGCGTTGGTGTAGGCGTTGAAGATCACGTGCTGCATCTGCGTGATGTCCTTGGCCGGCGCGAGGATCTGACCATTGGCCAGGGCATCGCTGTACTTCTTGGCCAGGGCCAGGAAACCGACTGCCGGGTTGGCGTCGAACAGCTTGATGAGGCCCGCGGTGGTGGTGCAGATCAGCAGCCAGGCGGCTGGCAGCAAGGTCACCCAGATGTAGCGTTGACGCTTCATCTTGATCAGCACCACGGTGCCGAGCATCAGCGCGATACCCGCCAGCATCTGGTTGGAGATGCCGAACAGCGGCCACAGGGTGTTGATGCCGCCCAGCGGGTCGATCACGCCCTGGTACAGCAGGTAACCCCAGAGGGCCACGCAGCCGGCGGTGGCGATCAGGTTGGCGGTCCAGGACTCGGTGCGCTTCAGTGCCGGCACGAAGGAGCCCAGCAGATCCTGCAGCATGAAACGCCCGGCACGGGTACCGGCATCCACCGCGGTCAGGATGAACAGCGCTTCGAACAGGATCGCGAAGTGGTACCAGAACGCCATGGTGTTCTCGCCCGGCAGCACCGTGTGCAGAATCTGCGCGATACCGACCGCCAGGGTCGGCGCACCGCCGGCACGGGCCAGGATGGTGGTTTCACCGATATCCTTGGCCACTGCTTGCAGGGCGTCCGGAGTAATGGCGAAGCCCCAGCTGCTGACCGTCTGCGCCACAGTGACCACGTCACCGCCGACGATGGCCGCCGGGCTGTTCATGGCGAAGTACACGCCAGGCTCGATCACCGAAGCGGCAACCATCGCCATGATGGCCACGAAGGATTCCATCAGCATGCCGCCGTAACCGATGTAACGGGCGTTGGTTTCGTTATCCAGCAGCTTCGGCGTGGTCCCGGAAGAGATCAGCGCGTGGAAGCCGGACACCGCGCCACAGGCGATGGTGATGAACAGGAACGGGAACAGGCCGCCTTTCCAGACCGGGCCGGTGCCGTCGGTGAACTGGGTCAGCGCCGGCATCTTCAGCTCGGGCATGGTGATCAGGATGCCGATCGCCAGGGCGATGATGGTGCCGATCTTGAGGAAGGTCGACAGGTAGTCGCGAGGCGCCAGGATCAGCCATACCGGCAGCACCGCGGCGACGAAACCGTAGCCGATCAGCATCCAGGTGATCTGTACGCCGGTGAAGGTGAAGGCCTTGGACCACACGGGATCCGCGGCAATCTGGCCCCCCAGCCAGATCGAGCCCAGCAGCAGGAGCACGCCGATGATGGAGATTTCACCGATGCGGCCCGGGCGGATGTAGCGCATGTAGACGCCCATGAACATCGCGATCGGGATGGTCGCCATCACCGTGAAGATGCCCCACGGGCTTTCGGCCAGGGCCTTGACCACGATCAGCGCCAGCACCGCGAGGATGATGATCATGATCAGGAAGCAGCCGAACAGCGCGATGGTCCCCGGGATCCGGCCCATTTCCTCACGGACCATGTCGCCCAGGGAACGGCCGTTGCGCCGGGTGGACATGAACAGGACCATGAAGTCCTGCACCGCCCCCGCCAGCACCACCCCGGCAATCAGCCAGAGCGTGCCGGGCAGATAGCCCATCTGCGCCGCCAGTACCGGCCCCACCAGCGGGCCCGCGCCGGCGATGGCCGCGAAGTGGTGACCGAAGAGAATGTGCTTGTTGGTCGGAACGTAGTCCAGACCGTCGTTGTTGAGTACGGCGGGGGTGGCCCGGCGCGCATCGAGCTGCATCACGTTGTTAGCGATGAACAGGCTGTAGTAACGGTATGCGACCAGATAGATGGCCACGGCAGCGACCACGATCCACAAGGCGTTGATCGCCTCGCCGCGGCGCAATGCCACTACGCCGAGGGCGCACGCTCCTACGATTGCCAGCACCAGCCAGGGTAAGTGGCGTAGCGGGCTATTATTATTTTTCATTTTATTATTCCAGCCAGGGTGGACAAGAAAGACAGCCATCCGGAGTTTAGCGCTACTGGCCCCAAAGGCCACCCCCCACGTTGGTCTAGAGCGTCCTTTTGAGTTTTTTCCTAGGTTTTGCACCGCCTCGGTGCAAGCGTTCCCGGAGCACTGAACCACCCGAGCGAAAAAGCGGTCGCACCTGTAAGGACTCGTCGTCTGGAGTGCCCATGCCCGCGCCGCCCAATAGACCGCCGTTGTCACCGCCGCTGCTGTATCTGCTGTTCCTGGTGGCGGCGCTGTCGCTTGCCGACGGTGTGCCCTTGCCGGTCCCGGTCAACGGCTGGCTGCGCACCCTGGCCCTGCTGTTGATTATCGGCGGCCAGGGCCTGTCGTTCTGGGCGATGTGGCGTCTCAGGCAACGGCACACCACCACCAGCAATGCCGGCGAACCCCGGCGCCTGCTGTGCGATGGCCCGTTCGCAATCTCGCGCAACCCCATCAATCTCGGCGACACCCTGGGTTACTGCGCCATCGCCCTGTTGCTCGGCAGCCTGTGGCCGTGGCTGCTGTTGCCGCTGCTGATTTACCTGATGAACCTGACGGTGATCCGGCCGGACGAGCACCATCTGCTGGAGTTGTTCGGCGACCGCTACCGTGACTATTGCCGCAAGGTGCGCCGCTGGCTGTAGCGGGTTGGGCAAACCCGGGTCTATAGTCATTTCACCATGCAGAGGGGCTGCTCATGAGCGAACACCATTCCGATCGTCGCCGTTTCAAACGCATCGCCTTCGATGCCCGTACCGAACTGAGCCAGGGCCCTTATCGCTGGTCCGTGCAGTTGGTCGATCTCTCGCTCAGGGGCATGCTGATCCAGCGCCCCGATCCCTGGCTGGGGGACGAAAGCCAGCCGTTCGAAGCCGATATCCATTTGAGCGATGACGCCGAAGTACGCATGGACGTGCGACTGGCGCACGACGATCACGGTCAGTTGGGCTTCGTCTGCCTGCATATAGACCTGGAGTCGATCGAACATCTGCGCCGGCTGATCGAACTGAATCTCGCCGACCCGCAGGAGCTGGAGCGCGAGCTGGGGGCGCTGCTGGAGGTTTGAGCGCCCGCCTCTTCCCGTCAGCCGTTCAGGGGAACGCCGAAGGCTCGGGAAATTCGCTTTCCATATCCCAATAACCGGGCTGTTGCCGACTGGCGGCGGTCCACTGCCCGTCCACCCAGCGATAAATCCGATAGGTGGTCACAAAATCGTCACCCTCGCTGGCAGGCGCCGAAGACACCTGGGCGATCGACTCGGTAGCCCCCGATGCCGATGGAAGGATCTGCCAGGCCGCCTTGCCGGTCTGGGCCATCGCCAGCGGGCGCTGCTCCCCGTTTTCGTCCCGATACAGTACGGGCTCCAAGCGGCTTTGCGTCGGCGCCAGGATCTGCGTGGCCGGGCCGCTATAGCTGCCCATTGGGGCCGTCTGATCGACGGTGAGGAAAAATGCCGGGTATGGCAGGCCACTGAGCGGTGCCTTCTCCACCTTCGCCAGCGGGTAGCCCAGGGACTGCTCGGCCAGCACTTCGCCAACCTCCGACACCAGGCGCACCCGAGCCTCCAGCTGCGGCTGGTGCTCGCTGTCCGTCGACTCGTCGAAGGTTTCCTCGTCCAGGCCACTGCCCCAGCTCTGCGCATGCAATTGCGCGGTGATGCGCCGGTCTTCCAGGACCTCGAGCACCGTGCCGTCGCCGACCAGCAATTCCTGGGCAATCCGATAGCCGTGCGGCGCATCTTCCTGGCTGGCCACAGCCAGGCCGCTTACCCACAACAGCGTAAAACCAAGGGCGCCAAGGCCCGCTCCTGTCATCTGCATCAACTGCTTCCTTTCAGTGGCACAAGGGGTCATTCGAACAGCGCATCCAGCGCCTGCTCCAGACGGGTTACCGCAATGATTCGCAAGCCCGGCGGTGGCTCTTTAGGGGCATTGCCCTTGGGCACGATGGCCCGTTTGAAGCCGTGCTTGGCCGCTTCCTTGAGGCGCTCCTGGCCGCTCGGCACCGGGCGCACTTCACCAGACAGGCCGACTTCGCCGAACACCAGCAAGTCGTGGGGCAAGGGCCGATTGCGCAGGCTCGACATTACCGCCGCCATCAGCGCCAGGTCGGAGGCAGTTTCCAGCACCTTGACCCCGCCGACGACGTTGAGGAACACGTCCTGATCGTGGGTCGGAATGCCGCCGTGGCGGTGCAGTACCGCCAGCAGCATCGCCAGGCGGTTCTGGTCCAGGCCCAGGGTAACCCGCCGCGGGTTGGCCAGGTGGCTGTCATCCACCAGCGCCTGGACTTCCACCAGCATCGGCCGGGTGCCTTCCCAGGTAGCCATGACCACACTGCCCGGGACTTCTTCCTGGGCACGGGTGAGAAAGATCGCCGAAGGATTGGAAACTTCTTTCAGGCCGCGGTCGGTCATGCCAAATACGCCCAGTTCGTTGACCGCGCCGAAACGGTTCTTCACCGCCCGCAGCAAGCGCAGGCGGCCGTCGGATTCACCTTCGAAATACAGCACCGTGTCGACCATGTGCTCGAGGACCCGCGGCCCGGCCAGCGCGCCCTCCTTGGTCACATGGCCCACCAGGAAGATCGCCGTGCCGCTCTGCTTGGCGTAGCGCACCAGCAGCGCGGCGCTTTCGCGCACCTGGGAAACACCGCCGGGGGCCGATTGCAGCTGCTCGGTGAAGATGGTCTGGATCGAGTCGATCACCATGACCTTGGGCTTCTCCTGCCGGGCCGTGGCGATGATGGTTTCGATACAGGTTTCGGTCATCACCCGCAGCTGATCCTGGGGCAGGCCCAGGCGCCGGGCGCGCATCGCCACCTGTTGCTGCGATTCCTCGCCGGTGACGTAGAGCGCCGGCATGCGCGTGGCGATGTTGCACAAAGTCTGTAACAAAATGGTCGACTTGCCGATCCCCGGGTCGCCGCCGATCAGCACCACCGAACCGTCGACCAGGCCGCCGCCGAGCACCCGGTCCAGTTCGCCGGAAGCCGTGGAAAAACGCGGGATCTCTTCGACGCTGACCTCGGCCAGGGTCTTGATCTGCGCCTGCTGCCCGGCCCAGCCGGTACGACCGCTGGGGGCCGCGGCACCGCCGCTTTCCACCATGGTTTCGGTCAGGGTGTTCCAGGCCCCGCATTCGCCGCACTGGCCGGCCCATTTGGGAAAGGTTGCGCCGCACTCGGTGCAGCCGTACATGCGCTTGGCCTTGGCCATCTGATCCCCCGGGCAAAAACCGCGATGATAGCTCAGCTGGAGCGGATCAGCGCGGCGCCACCGTGCGGATTTCGCCCTCGGCCAGACGCGTGGCGCTGTTGCCCAGCGAGTCCTCGGCATTCAGGTCGGCGCCCTTGGTCGCCAGGGCGTCGAGCAGCTCCACCCGCTTGAACAGCCCGGCGTACATCGCCGCCGTCTGGCCGGCGCCGTTGCGCTGGTCGGGGTTGCAGTCGGTGGCCAGCAGGCGCCGGGCGATCTTCACTTCGCCCTTGAAAATGGCGCCCATCAGCGCCGTGTTGCCCCTTTTATCCTGCACGCAGGCGTCGGCACCGGCGGCCAGCAAACGCTCCACCGCCGGCCCCTGGCCGTGATATGCCGCGAGGATCAGGGCGGTGTAGCCCTTCTCGTCCTGGGTATCGAGGGAATAACCGGCCTCGATAAAGGTATTGAGCATCTCGACGTCGCCGCGACGGGCCGCATCGAAGTAGTAATTCTCTAGTTGGACCTTGACCGCCACCGGGTCCGCGGGGGCCGGTGGCTGCGCATGAGCGCCCAGCGAGCAGGCGGCCAGCAGCAGCGAAATGAACAGGCGCATGGTGCGACTCCCTTGTCTCAAAGATTCTGTAGGAGCGAGGCTTGCCCGCGATGACTTCAGCCCGGGCAAACGTTCGTCAGCTAGAACGCCATCACCGGTATTGGAGCCGCTTTGCGGCCTTTCGCGGGCAAGCCTCGCGCCTATATAAAGAGGAAGCGTCACGCCAGGGGCGTGACGCGGGGTGGGATCAATCCGACAGCTTGGCGGCCAGGGCCTTGACCCGGGCCAGGTCGCCCTTGGCCACCTTGGTCACGCCAGTGCCGTACTCCGGATCGGCCTTGTAGAGGAACGACAGCATGATGTGCTTGCTCTCGTCATCGGTGGTCGCCAGGGAACCGCCGAAGTTCTCGATCAGGTCCTGACGCTCCTTCTGGCTCAGCGAACGATACAGATCGCCGGCCTGCTTGAAGTTCTGCTCGCGCTGGATCTTCGCCTGCTGGGTGCTGCCACTCAGCGCCAGCTGGCTGTAGCGCGCGCTTTGCGGCTCTTCACGCGGCATCAGGCGGCTCGGCTGATAGTTCACGCCGGTGCTGGTGCTGCCGCTGTTCATCGCGCCGTCCTGGTTGCCGTTGTTCACCGCGACTTTCGGTGCGTTGATCGGCAATTGCAGGGCGTTGGCGCCCAGGCGGTACAGCTGGGTATCGGCATAGGAGAACACCCGGCCTTGCAGCAGGCGGTCTTCCGACGGCTCGATGCCCGGTACCAGGTTGGCCGGGGCCATGGCCACCTGTTCGGTTTCCTGGAACACGTTGGCCGGGTTGCGGTTGAGCACCATCTGCCCGACCTTGCGCTCAGGCACGCCCGGCCAGATCTTGGTGGCATCCAGCGGGTCGAAATCGAACTTGGCCAGATCTTCCGGCTTCAGGACCTGGACATACAGGTCCCATTTCGGGAAGTCGCCCTTGTTGATATGCGCCACCAGGTCATTGGTCATATGGCTGTAATCGCGCCCCTGCACCTCGACCACTTGTTTGGGATCGAGGTTGTTGATGCCCTGCAAACTCTTCCAGTGAAACTTCACGTAATGCACTTCGCCCTTGGCATTCACCAACTTGTAGGCGTGCACGCCGTTACCGTCCATTTCCCGGTAACTGGCCGGAGTGCCGGAATTGGAATACAGCTCGGTCAGGGTCCGGGTGGCTTCCGGAACATGGGAGAAGAAATCGAAGCGCCGGGAATCGTCATCCAGGTTGGTGCGCGGATCAGGTTTGAATGCATGCACCATGTCCGGGAATTTGATCGCGTCGCGAATAAAGAAAGTCGGGAAGTTGTTGCCGACCAGGTCCCAGTTACCGTCGGCGGTATAGAACTTGGTGGCAAAACCGCGCGGGTCACGCAGGGTTTCCGGCGAATGGTTGCCATGCACTACCGCGGAAAAACGTACGAATACCGGTGTTACCTGGCCGGCGGCGAATACCTTGGCCTTGGTCAGGTCGCTCAGGCTGTCGGTCACGGTGAAGGAACCATGGGCACCGGTGCCACGGGCATGCACCACCCGCTCTGGAATGCGCTCGCGATCGAAACGCTGGAGCTTCTGGATCAACTGCACATCCTGCAGCAATACCGGTCCGGTAGCGCCCGCGGTCTGCGAGTTCTGGTTATCGCCCACCGCGGCCCCGTTATCGCGGGTCAGAGTGGCGGCCTGTACGGAAAGAGAAAGCATACTGGCGGCGAGTACGCCCAATACGCGTCGTTGGGAAAAACTCCCAAGGCCAATGATCATGGTCATGTTTTATTCCTCTGGTTTTAATCAAACGCATCCAGGTGCGCCTGTCAGAGGCTAGTGACCAAAGAGTCGAACTCTAAATAGAAAGGTCGCAACAGTCTGATTGAAAAAATATTCTGGTATGTAAGAGCAAGCGCAGGTATTTCGCGCGCGATTGATGGCACTTTGTAAACTATTTGCCGTTAACTCGGTCGATAACTGCGAACGCTGTAAGCAGTTGTTGCAAGCAAGATGCCTTGTGCTGAATTACACTGCGTTCACCAACCTCATCTGTAACAAGGAATAACCTATGGGCGTGCTAAGTGAGTTCAAGGCCTTCGCGGTCAAAGGTAATGTGGTCGACATGGCCGTCGGTATTATCATTGGCGCCGCATTCGGCAAGATCGTCTCGTCGTTTGTTGGCGATGTAGTCATGCCGCCAATCGGCTTGCTGATCGGTGGGGTGGACTTCAGTGATCTGGCGATCACGCTCAAGGAAGCTGTCGGCGAGACGCCGGCCGTGGTGCTGGCCTACGGCAAATTCATCCAGAGCCTGATCGACTTCATCATCGTTGCCTTTGCCATCTTCATGGGTGTGAAGGCGATCAACCGCCTGAAGCGCGAAGAGGCCGTGGCGCCAACCCTGCCGCCGGTTCCGACCAAGGAAGAAGAGCTGCTGGGCGAGATCCGCGACCTGCTCAAGGCGCAGAACAACAAGCCCTGAGACTCCTGCCGCAACAAAACGGCGCCCCCTGCAAGTCAGGCGGCGCCATTTTTTTACCAGTAGTTTTCCACCGCCACCTGCCCGGGCCGCCGGGTCAGGCTCAGGTGCATGTCCCGTTGTTTGAGCAAGGCGCGGGTGTCGTCGATCATCTGCGGGTTGCCGCAGAGCATCACTCGCGAGTGCTCGGCGCTCAGGGGCACGCCAGCGACACGTTCCAGTTCGCCACTCTCGATCAGATGGGTGATCCGCCCGTTGAGGCTGCCCGGATGCTGTTCACGGGTCACCGTGGTGATGACTTGCAGCTTGTGGGCAACTTCCGCCAGATAATCGCGCTGTTTCAGCTCGGCCAGCAATTGCTGATAAGCCAGTTCCTTGGCTTCGCGCACGCTGTAGACCAGGATGATCCGCTCGAATTTCTCCCAGACTTCGAAATCCTGGAGGATCGAAACAAAAGGCGCGATCCCGGTGCCGGTGGACAGCAGCCAGAGGTCGCGGCCATCGACGAAACGGTCGAGGGTCAGATAACCGAACGCCTGCCGGTCCACCATCAGGGTATCGCCCTCCCCCAGCCGGCTCAGCTCGCTGGTGAACTCACCGCCAGGCACGACGATGGAGAAGAACTCGAGAAACTCGTCGAAGGGCGAAGACACCATGGAGTACGCACGCCACACCGTGCTGCCATCGGCCTTGGTCACCCCCAGGCGGGCGAATTGCCCGGCGCGAAAGCGAAAACCCGCGTCCCGCGTGACGCGCAGGGTAAACAGGCTGGGAGTCAGGGGCTGGACGTCGAGCAAGGTCTGGCGCGTGTATTTTTCTGCACTGGCAGTCATGGCTGGCTCCAATAAGCGAATGCCCTTAGTGTCCCGCAAAGCGCGCGGCAGAAACACCGGCGGTTTGTAATGGCATAGAGCGCGGGCAATCGAGCGCAAAAAAACGTACCATTGGCCCCCTCTTCGGGCACCTGCCACGCGGCCTGCGCGCCACCTGCCCGAACGGTCCAGCCCGCATCGCGCCCCTCCCGCCGGCAGGACATTCACCGATTACCAAGAGTCCGCCCCATGCCCTTGCTCGAAAGCCCCTTCGCCCAGCTCGACCTGATCCGCCAGCCCGAACAACAGAACGAGCCCCTGCAAGCTTTCGACGCGGCGGACGAGTACTTGCTCAATCACCTGGCCGAACAGCAGCCGACGGCGGACACCCGCGTGCTGGTGCTCAACGACAGCTTCGGCGCGCTGGCGGCCAGCCTGGTCGGACGCGTACAGGTGCACAGCAGCGGCGATTCGTTTCTCGGCGCACTGGCGCTGGAGAAAAACCTGGTGCGCAATGGCCTGCCATTCGACGCCGTAACAGTGGTACCGGCCAGCGAGCCGTTGACCGGGCCGTTCGACCGCGTACTGATCCGCGTGCCCAAGACCCTGGCCCTGCTGGAAGAACAGCTGATCCGCCTGCAAGGCCAACTGGCCCCGGGCGCCCAGGTGGTGGCGGTGGCGATGGTCAAGCACCTGCCGCGGGCCGCCGGCGACCTGCTGGAACGCTATATCGGCCCGGTACAGGCTTCGCTGGCGGTGAAAAAAGCCCGTTTACTGATCGCCACCCCGGAGGCGAAAACCCCGGCGGTTTCGCCCTACCCGACCCGCTACAAGCTCGACGAGCCGGCCATCGAGCTGCTCAACCACGCCAACGTGTTCTGCCGCGAAGGCCTGGACATCGGCACCCGCGCCTTCCTCCCGCACCTGCCGAAAAACCTCGGCAAGGCCCGGGTCGCGGACCTGGGGTGCGGCAACGGCGTGCTGGCCATCGCCAGCGCCCTGCACAACCCCGATGCCCATTACACCCTGGTGGACGAATCCTTCATGGCCGTGCAATCGGCCCTGGAGAACTGGCGCGCGACCCTGGGCGAGCGCGAAGTGACCGTGCGCGCCGGCGACGGCCTGGCCGGCCAGGAACCGCAGTCGCTGGACGTGGTGCTGTGCAACCCGCCCTTCCACCAGCAACAGGTGGTCGGCGACTTCCTCGCCTGGCGCATGTTCCAGCAGGCCCGCGAAGCCCTGGTGGTGGGCGGCGCGCTGTACATCGTCGGCAACCGCCACCTGGGTTATCACAGCAAGCTGGCGCGGCTGTTCCGCGGCGTCGAGCAAGTGGCCGCCACGCCCAAGTTCGTGATCCTCAAAGCCCGCAAATAATCCCCCCTCTCTGTAGGAGCGAAGCTTGCTCGCGATACGTGCCACGCGGAATGCCTGAAGCACTGCGTTATCGTTCATCGCGAGCAATCGAGCGTCGACCGGCTGCTCCTACGAAAGAAAAAACGTAGCAACCCCAGACCAAAAAAAACCCTCCAGAGGAGGGCTATAAAACCGTGCCGCAAGGCAACGGGATGGGATGAGCGGTAGTAAAAATCAGTGTGTGGTCAGGCCCGCGGCGTTCATGAACATGCGCATCAGGCTGGCGACGATAAACAGCGCCAGCACGCTGCCGACCCAGATCCCGGCGAGCCAGCCCAGGCGCTGCCAGAGCGGTTTCTTCTCGGCTTCTTCGATTTCCTGCAACGTGGGTTTACCAGCCATCATCGAATACTCCTCTCGGAATGGAGACGATGGCGTCGCTCGGGGCGCCATCGCGAGCAGGTCCGCTCCCGCGCGGGGAGCGGCGCATTGACTAGTGGTAGCCGTCTTCGTGGGTGACCTTGCCGCGAAACACGTAGTAGCTCCAGAAGGTGTAACCCAGGATGAACGGGATGATGAACAGCGTGCCCACCAGCATGAAGCCCTGGCTTTGCGGCGGCGCGGCGGCGTCCCAGATCGAGATCGACGGCGGCACGATGTTCGGCCACAGGCTGATGCCCAGGCCGCTGTAGCCGAGGAAGATCAGCACCAGGGTCAGCAGGAACGGCGTGTAGTGAGCATTGCGGGCCACCGCGCGCAGCAGGCCGTACATGGTCACCAGCACCAGGATCGGCACCGGCAGGAACCAGAACAGGTTCGGCAGGGTGAACCAGCGCGAAGCGATTTCCGGGTGGGCCAGCGGCGTCCAGATACTGACGACACCGATCACCGCCAGCAGCACGAAAGCCAACGGCCGCGCCAGGTCATGCATCTGCTCCTGCAGCTTGCCTTCGGTCTTCATGATCAGCCAGGTGCAGCCGAGCAAGGCATAGGCCACCACCAGCGCGACACCGCAGAACAGGGTGAACGACGTGAACCAGTCCAGCGAACCGCCGGCGTACTGGCGGTCGACCACCGGCAGGCCATCGATGAAGGCGCCCAGCGCCAGGCCCTGGAAGAAGGTCGCCGCCACCGAACCGCCGATGAACGCCTTGTCCCAGATGTGGCGCTTGGCTTCCTTGGCCTTGAAGCGGAACTCGAAGGCCACGCCGCGGAAGATCAGGCCGATAAGCATCAGGATCAGCGGCATGTACAGCGCCGAAAGCACCACCGAATAGGCCAGCGGGAAGGCGCCGAACAGCGCGGCACCGCCCAGCACCAGCCAGGTTTCGTTGCCGTCCCAGACCGGGGCGACGGTGTTCATCATCACGTCACGGTCGCGGGAGTCCTTGACGAACGGGAAGAGAATCCCGATCCCCAGGTCGAACCCGTCCATGACCACGTACATCATGATGCCGAAGATGATGATCACGGCCCAGATCAGCGGAAGATCGATACCCATGACTCAATTCCCCTTGTTCAGGCTGGTGCCGTTGTCTTCGGCATCGTCGTCGGCGGCCGACAGCGGACGGGCCGGCGTGCGTTTCTGGCCAGGACCACCGTGGCTGACTTCCGCGCCTTCGTTGGTCTTCGGCCCTTTGCGCACCAGGCGCATCATGTAGCCGATACCGACCCCGAACAGCGAGAAATACACCACGACAAACAGCGCCAGGGTGATGCTCATCTGCATCAGGCTATGCCCGGACGAAGCGTCCGCGGTACGCATCAGCCCGTAGACCACCCACGGCTGGCGACCGATCTCGGTGGTGAACCAGCCGGCGAGGATCGCGATCAGGCCGGATGGGCCCATCCACAGCGCCAGGTACAGGAACGCGCGGTTCTGGTAGATGCGGTCACGCTTGCGCAGCCACAAGCTCCACAGGCCGGTGAGGATCATCAGCATGCCGAGGCCGACCATGATCCGGAACGACCAGAACACGATGGTCGAATTCGGCCGGTCTTCCGGCGGGAATTCCTTGAGCGCCGGCACCTGTTTGTCCAGCGAGTGAGTGAGGATGAGGCTGCCCAGATACGGGATCTCGACGGCAAACTTGGTCTTTTCAGCCTTCATGTCCGGCCAGCCGAACAGGATCAGCGGGGTCGGCTCGTTACCGACGTTTTCCCAGTGCCCTTCGATCGCGGCGATTTTCGCCGGCTGGTGCTTGAGGGTGTTGAGACCGTGGAAGTCGCCGATCACGGCCTGGATCGGCGCGACGATCAGGGCCATCCACATGGCCATCGACAGCATGCGGCGGATCGCCGGGTTATCGCGGCCGCGCAGCAGGTGCCAGGCAGCGGACGAACCGACGAAGAACGCGGTGGCGACAAAGGCGGCCGTGGCCATGTGCGCCAGGCGGTACGGGAACGACGGGTTGAACACCACCGCCAGCCAGTCCACTGGAATCACTCGGCCATCGACGATTTCGTAGCCTTGCGGGGTCTGCATCCAGCTGTTGGACGAGAGAATCCAGAAGGTCGAAATCAGCGTACCGATGGCCACCATTACGGTGGCGAAGAAGTGCAGCTTGCGCCCGACCCGGTTCCAGCCGAACAGCATCACGCCGAGGAAGCCGGCTTCGAGGAAGAATGCGGTGAGCACTTCATAGGTCAGCAGCGGCCCGGTAACGGAGCCGGCAAAATCGGAGAACCGACTCCAGTTGGTGCCGAACTGGTAGGCCATGACCAGGCCCGAGACCACCCCCATGCCAAAGTTGACGGCGAAGATCTTCGACCAGAAGTGGTACAGGTCACGGTAGGTATCGTCGCGGGTCTTGAGCCACAAACCTTCGAGCACCGCCAGGTAGCTCGCCAGACCGATGGTGATGGCGGGGAACAGGATGTGGAACGAGATGGTGAACGCGAACTGAATTCGGGCGAGATCTAGTGCCTCCAAACCGAACATAAGCTTTCCTCTGTCAGGTAATACCGGCTGCCGGCTGGAGGCCTGCACCCACTGCCCCCACGGATCTGGAGTGTGGCGAATTCGAATTCGTTCTTTTTAAACCCATCGCAACGCAGGGAGTCTGGCCATCAGGCCACCAGACCCAACCTTGCAAAAGGTTTTGATCTGGATCAATCAACGCTGAAAGAGTAGTCGCATTTTCGCCGTTGGTTTGTGTGGTCTTTTGTCGCGTGACAGGTTGCCTCACCACGTCAAGCTCGGGGTTTCCCCGAAGTTTTGCTCTCCCTGTAGCCGCTGCCGCAGGCTGCGATCGACCGGAACGGTCGTGGCGATTTCTGCTCCGTCAAAGGTCCTTCGGCCCTTATCGCAGCCTGCGGCAGCGGCTACAGGGATTGGGCTATTTCGAATAAACGGGATAGATGCGAGGCTAAGGATTCTGCAACTATTGGTTACATCTTGGTGATAACCTCGCCTTACTCCACGCCCAGACCTGCCTTTCAGATGCCCAGCCAAGACCCTCTGCTGCTTCGCCATCACCGTCCATTCATTGCTTTCTGGCTGGCGCGGATCTTCACCGCCAGCGGCTTCCAGATGCTCACCGTGGCCATCGGCTGGAACCTCTACCAACTGACCGGCAACGTGCTCGACCTGGGCCTGGTCGGGCTGGTGGAGTTCGCGCCGCGGGTGCTGTTCATGCTGCACACCGGGCATGTGGCGGACCGCTATGACCGACGCAAGGTGGCAGCCATCTGCCAGTCACTGCAGGCGCTGATCGCCCTGTCCCTGGCCATCGGCAGCGCCACCCATAACGTCACTCGCGAAATGATCTTCATCCTCGCGTTCCTGCTGGGCGCCGCCCGCTCCTTCGAGATGCCGACCACCCAGGCGCTGCTGCCGAGCATCGTGCCCAGCGCGCTGTTCCCCCGCGCCGTGGCCGCCGCGCAGTCCGCCCAGCAATCGGCGACCATCGTCGCGCCGGCCCTCGGCGGCCTGCTCTACGCCTTTGGCAGCGTATGGGTTTATGGCCCGACCGTGCTGCTGTATGTGATCGCCTGCTGCCTGATGCTCAACCTGCCCGCGCGGCAGACGCCGCTGAACAAGGGCAAGGCCACCCTGGACTCATTGCTCGCCGGGGTGCGCTTCATTCGCAGCCGGCCGGACATTCTCGGGGCGATCTCCCTGGACCTGTTCGCCGTATTGCTGGGCGGCGCCACCGCCCTGCTGCCGGTGTTCGCCAAGGACATCCTGCTCACCGGCGCCTGGGGCCTGGGCCTGCTGCGCTCGGCACCGGCGGTGGGGGCGCTGCTGATGTCGCTGTGGCTGGCGCGCTTTGCGGTCGACCGCCATGTCGGCCGGGTGATGTTCACCGCCGTCGGCGTGTTCGGCGTCGCCACCATTGCCTTCGGCCTGTCGACCTCGTTCTGGTTTTCGCTTGCGGTGCTGGTGCTGCTGGGCGCGGCGGACATGATCAGTATGGTGATCCGCGCCTCCTTCGTGCAACTGGAAACCCCGGACGAAATGCGCGGCCGGGTCAGCGCCGTCAACGGCCTGTTCATCGGCGCTTCCAACCAGCTCGGCGAGTTCGAGTCCGGGCTCACCGCCCACTGGTTCGGCACCGTGCCGGCGGTGGTCCTCGGCGGAGTCGGCACCCTGCTGGTGACCGGAGTGTGGATAAAACTGTTCCCGACCCTGGCCCGTCGCGATCGCATGCATGGGCCGGTGGAAGAACAAGCCAAGGCCGAAAGCCGCGCCTGACAGGCGCGGCCAGACTCAAGCGTCAGTGGCTGGGCTGCGCCTCATCGACCACTCGCCATTTTGCCGCCTCCAATAGATCGCACCCATCCCGGGTCAGCAGATAGAGCACATCGATGATGTGCGGTATGTCCTTCACATCGCCGTGGCTGAAGTTCAGACAGCACAGGGTTTCCAGCAGATTGGCAGCCGCACGCATACGTTGCTCCGCCGCTTCGTGAAGTGCCTCCGAGGAAGCGTTGGCGTTGATAAAGAAAACGCCTGGCCGGCTTATGTTGGATTTGAGCGGCACATAGTGAGCGGTAGTTTTCGGGGTATTCATCCTTAAATCCTTCTTTATGAATGACCGCCCCCAATCGTGACCAAACGATAGGTGGCGGACTGTGCACAGGTTGGTCAACCGGGAAAGAAGGCACCCGGCACACCCGAAGGTGTCCCGCGCACAGCCCACCATAAAGCGTGCGGGCATAGAAAAAATGCCCGCAATACCAGGGTGGCGCATGCGCCTTCTTAATTTCGGGTGACCAAACCCGTTCGCTGAATTGGCAGCGACGGCGCGAACTATAGGTGTGATCGGATGGGCTGTGCAAGGAGCGGCTAATTAGCCTTTGTTACCCGGTTTTGAGCGTCAGTCGCAGTCGCCCCTAAACCAGCAACTCCCCCTCCACCACCGTCCGCCGGCCCCTGCCGCACAGTTGTTCCACCAGGGTCAGGGCAAAACTCAGGGCCGCCCCCGAGCCTTGAGCGGTGATGCAGTTGCCATCCACCACCACCGGTTGGTCGACGAAGTTGCAGCCCGACAGCTGATGGCTGGCGCTGGGCAGGCAGGTCATGCGCCGCTGGCGCAGCACCCCGTAATTCTGCAAGGCCAGGGCCGGCGCTTCGGCGATGCCGGCGAACAGGCGCCCGGCGGCGGCCTGGTCCTTGACCAATTGCATCAGCGGTTGATGGGCCGCCAGGTGCTGCGCGCCGACAGCACCACCAGGCAGCACGATCAGGTCGAAGTTCTGGGCCAGCACATCCACCAGCATGCCGTCGGCGGTCATGCGGGTGCCGCGGGCGCAGGTGAGCATGCGCCGCCCTTCGATACTGGCCACCAGCACTTCGACTTGAGCACGGCGCAGCACATCGATCAGGGTCACGCTTTGCAGGTCGTCGACACCCTCGGCGAGGGGAATCAGGGCTCTAAAGGTCATGGGCTGTGTCCGCGGTAGGGTCTTTAAAGCTTAGTCAGCTTTAAAGCCCTCCGCGTTCGGACGCTGCCGTCACTTGATGTAGATCTGCGCGCTCATGCTGTTGCCCGGCGCGTTGAGCGAGGTGTTGCTGAAGGTGAAGGTGCCTTCCTGTTTGCCGGCCAGGTCGAAGGTATAGATGTAGCCGACGGTGATCCCGGAGTTGCCGCACGGCACCAGGCTGGAACCCTCTTCGCAGACTGCCGCGCGCGTGCCGTTGACCTCGAAGCCGTCCAGCGCCACCCGGGGCTGGCGGCCATAGCCGATTTCCAGCACGTACACCTTGATGTTCGGGCCCTGGTGATCGCAGGCGGTCTTGTCGCGTCCGTCCGACACATCCTCCAGGCCACAGGACTGCGACTCGACCTTGAGGATTTCCACCTGGCTCAAGGGTGGCGCGGAACGGGCCATGGCCGGCGCCGTGCCCAACCACAGGCTGCTGGCCACTACCGCCAGGGCCATCGTTTTTATCGTGCTGTGCATAAGTCCCCCCAAAACGTCGGCGCAGTATGCCCCAGTCGCCACTCGGGCAAAACATCGCCGAGGATCGCAGCCATAGCCCTGCGCTGCTGGTATGATGCGCGGCTTTTTCCGACCCGCACAAAATCCCCGGACGCTTTTTTATGGTCTGTGCTTTGCTGTCTGGGTCGATACATTCACGGCGCCCTGCGCGCCACGGGGAGCAGACATGCTGGAAAGGCTGTTTCAACTCAAGGCACACAACACCAATGTGCGGACCGAGATTCTTGCGGGCCTCACGACCTTCCTGGCCATGGCCTACATTCTGTTCGTCAACCCGAGCATCCTCGGCGAGACCGGCATGGACAAGGGTGCGGTGTTCGTCGCCACCTGCCTGGCCGCCGCCATCGGCTCGACCGTGATGGGCCTGATCGCCAACTACCCGATCGCCCTGGCTCCAGGCATGGGCCTGAACGCCTTCTTCACCTACACCGTGGTCCTGCACATGGGCCATACCTGGCAAGTGGCGCTGGGCGCGGTGTTCATTTCGGCGGTGCTGTTCTTCCTGCTGTCGATCTTCAAGATCCGCGAATGGATCATCAACAGCATCCCGCTGCCGCTGCGCTCGGCGATCGCCGCCGGTATCGGCCTGTTCCTGGCGCTGATCGCCCTGCACAATGCCGGCATCGTGGTCGGCAACCCGGCGACCATGGTCGGCCTCGGTGATCTGAAGCAACCGGCGCCGATCCTCGCGACCCTGGGCTTCGCCCTGATCGTCGCCCTGGAAGCCCTGAAGGTCCGCGGCGCGGTCCTGATCGGCATCCTCTCGGTGACCATCGTCTCCATCGCCCTGGGCTTCACCCCGTTCGGCGGCGTGACCTCGATGCCGCCTTCGCTGGCGCCGACCTTCCTGCAACTGGACATCAAGGGCGCGCTGGACATCGGCCTGGTCAGCGTGATCTTCGCCTTCCTGTTCGTCGACCTGTTCGACAACTCCGGCACCCTGATCGGCGTCGCCAAGCGCGCCGGCCTGATGGGCAAGGACGGCCACATGCCGAAAATGGGCCGGGCCCTGATTGCCGACAGCACCGCGGCCATGGCCGGCTCCCTGCTGGGCACCTCGACCACCACCAGCTACATCGAATCCGCCGCCGGCGTCAGCGCCGGTGGCCGCACCGGCCTGACCGCCATCGTCGTGGCGATCCTGTTCCTCCTGGCGCTGTTCTTCTCGCCGCTGGCGGCCAGCGTGCCAGCTTTCGCCACCGCGCCGGCCCTGCTGTTCGTCGCGGTACTGATGACGTCGGGCCTGGCGGAAATAGACTGGGACGACATCACCGTCGCCGCGCCCGTGGTGGTCACCGCCCTGGCCATGCCGTTCACCTACTCCATCGCCAACGGCATCGCCTTCGGCTTCATTGCCTGGACCGCGATCAAGCTGCTGTCGGGCCGCGCCCGTGAGCTGAACGCGCCGCTGGTGATCCTGTCGGTACTGTTTGTGATCAAGTTGGGTTGGTTCAACGCATGACTTTCGACTCCCAGGCTTACGCCACCCAGCTCGCCGACAAGGTCGCGCGCCTGCGTGAACTGCTGGCGCCGTTCGATGCCCCCGAGCCACAGGTCTTCGATTCGCCGCTGCAGCACTTCCGCCTGCGCGCGGAGTTCCGCCTGTGGCGCGAAGCCGGCGAGCGTCACTACGCGATGTTTTCCCAGGAAGACAAACGCACGCCGATCCTGATCGAAGAATTCCCCATCGCCAGCCTGCGCATCAATCAGCTGATGCCGCAACTCAAGGCCGCCTGGCAAGCCAGCAGCGCCTTGAGCCACAAGCTGTTCCAGGTCGAGTTCCTCACCACCCTGGCCGGCGACGCGATGATCACCCTGTGTTATCACCGCCCGCTGGACGAGCACTGGCACGCCGCGGCGAGCCAGTTGGCGACCGACCTGAACGTCAGCGTCATTGGCCGTTCCAAGGGCAAGCGCGAAGTGATCGGCCACGATTACGTGGTGGAGAAACTCGAAGTCGGCGGCCGCACCTTCAGCTACCGCCAGCCCGAAGGCGCCTTCACCCAGCCCAACGGCACGGTCAACCAGAAGATGCTCAACTGGGCCTACGAC
This sequence comes from Pseudomonas sp. GM17, assembly GCF_000282175.2. Classification (NCBI taxonomy): domain Bacteria; kingdom Pseudomonadati; phylum Pseudomonadota; class Gammaproteobacteria; order Pseudomonadales; family Pseudomonadaceae; genus Pseudomonas; species Pseudomonas sp. GM17. The sequence continues at coordinate 6,549,625 of NZ_CP124732.1, forward strand.
GCCCTGGGCGATCGTCCGGACGACCTGCTGGAGCTGTACTGCGGCAACGGCAACTTCACCCTGCCCCTGGCCACCCGGGCGCGCAAGGTGCTGGCCACCGAGATCAGCAAGACCTCGGTCAACGCGGCCCTGAGCAACCTCAGCGAAAACGCGGTGGATAACGTCACCCTGGTGCGCCTGTCCGCCGAAGAGCTGACCGAAGCCTTGAACGAAGTGCGTCCGTTCCGTCGCCTGCAGGGCGTGGACCTGAAGAGCTACGAATTCGGCAGTGTGTTCGTCGACCCGCCGCGCGCCGGCATGGACCCGGACACCTGCGAGCTGACCCGGCGCTTCGACAACATCCTGTACATCTCGTGCAACCCGGAAACCCTGGCGGCCAACATCGCCCAATTGCACGACACCCACCGCATCACCCGCTGCGCGATGTTCGACCAGTTCCCGTGGACCCACCACATGGAATCCGGGGTCTTGCTGACCCGGCGTTGAACCCGCCCCGCTGCACAGCAAACAGCCGTCCTCGTGACGGCTGTTTGCATTCCACGGTTTCCTGTAGCCGCTGCCGCAGGCTGCGATCGACCGGAACGGCCGTGGCGATCTTGAAATCGCTGAAGGTCCTGCGGACCTTATCGCAGCCTGCGGCAGCGGCTACAGAAGAGTGTCAGCTGATGGGGCGAAAGTAGCCGGCCAACTGCTGCAAGTCTTGTTCATTGAGCAGGCCGGCATAGAACCTGAGCTGGACCCGCGCCAGCAGGTAGGCGTGCCGCGCATCGGCCAGGTCGCGCCGGGCGCTGAACAGCTGCTGCTCGGCATCCAGCACGTCGAGGTTGACCCGCTCGCCGCCGCGCACGCTTTTCAGGGTGGCCTGGACCAGGGCCTCGGCCGATTCGACCGCCATCTCATAGGCGCGGACCCGCGCCGCGCCGCTGGTGTTGAGGTTGAACTGCTTGCGCAGCTCGATCAGCACGTTGGCGGTCTGCGCATCCAGCTCGTATTGCGCCTGGGACAGCTGGCTGGCCGCCTGGCGGGTCGACGCCGACACCGAGCCGCCGGCGAACAGCGGCAGGCTGACCTGGATGCCGACGCTGTTGGTGTCGTACTTCTGGTTGTAGGTGCTTTCCGAATCCGAACGGGTCTGGCGGCTGCTGGCGTAGAGGCTGACCTTGGGCAGATGCCCGGCGCGCTTGCGCTCCACCTCATATTCCGCGGCCTGCAACGCGTGCTGCTGGGAGGCCAGTTCCGGGTTGTTGGCGACGGCCAGGTCGCGCCAGCTCTCGAAACGGTTGGGCTGCATGGGCTGGATATCGAACCGGCGGGCCAGCGGGTCGAGTTCGTCGACCCGCAACGGCTGGCCGACTATCGCTTCCAGCTCGCGCAGGGCGCTGTCCTGCAGGTCACGGGCCTCGATCTCTTCGGCCAGGGCCAGGCTCAAGCGCGCCTGGGTTTCCAGCACGTCGGTGCGGGTGCCTTCTCCGCCCTTGAGCAAACGCTGGTTGAGTTGCAGGCGCTCGGCATAGGCGCGCCGCTGGGCCTGGCTCAGTTCGATACGCTCCTGGGCCAGCAGGGCCTGGCTGTAGGCGCCCAACAGTCGCACCGCCAGTTCCTGGCTCTTGCTGCGAAAACGCTCGTCGGCGAACAGCGCCTGGGCCGCGCCCTGGCGAAAGCGCGCATAGGCTTCGTAATCCAGCAGCGGCTGCTGCAGGGTCAGGTTGGAGGCGTAGCTGCGGTAGTCGCGATCGGTGGAAGAGTCCCCCAGGGGCGTGGCCTGGGTCACCTCGGATTGGTTGCGCGAATTGTTGTAATTCCACGACAGGGTCGGCAACAGGGCGGCGCGGCCCAGCACGCGGTTCTCTTCGCCGGCGTCGCGCTCCTGGATCGCCGCCTGGAAGGTCGGATCGTTGCGCACCGCCAGCGCGTAAGCGTCCAGCAGCCCCAGGGCGTGGGCCGCGGGGGCGCACAGGCCATACAGGCTGGCCAGCAGCCAAGGGATAAGACGCCGGTTCATTCTTCCACCAGTGCCATGTGCGTGCGGTCCAGCAACGGCTTGAACAGGTAATTGAGCATCGAGCGCTCGCCGGTACGCACAAAGGCTTCCACCGGCATGCCCGGGCGGATCTGCAAGCCGCGCAGTTGCTGCATGCCGTCGGCGCTGACCTCGGCACGCAAGGTGTAGTACGGCTCGTCGGTGCGCTCGTCCACCTGTCTGTCGGCCGACACCAGGGTCACCTGCCCGGCGACCCGCGGCGTGGTGCTCTGGCTGAAGGCCGAGAACATCAGTTCCACCGGCAACCCGGGGTGCACCTTGTCGATCATCTGCACCGGCACCCGCGCCTCCACCAGCAGCGGCTCGCCCTGGGGCACGATCTCCATCAGCGCCTGCCCCGGCTTGACCACCCCGCCCTCGGTGAACACCTCCAGCCCCACCACCACCCCGGCCGCCGGCGCGCGCACCAGACTGTTGGCCAGCTCGAACTCGGCCGAGGCCAGGCGGTTGCGCAGGTCTTCGCTGCGGGTACGGGTTTCGGCCAGCTGGCTGCGCACCTCTTTCTGGAACTCCTCGGCCCGTTGGCGGATACGCAAGCGCATCTCGAGGATCTGCCGCTGCAACTGGCCGATGCGCCCGAAGTCCTCGGCGATCGAGCCGTCGATCTGCGCATACAGGCGCTCGCTGTCCAGCAGCCGGTTGCGCGGGATATAGCCGTCGCGTGCGAGTTCGCGCAGCCCTTGCAGTTGTTCGTTCAAGGCGCTGCGCTGGAGCACCTTGCTCGCCTGGGAATCGCGGGTGCCGCGCAGTTGGGCCTCGGAGCCGGCGATGCTTTCGGCGATGCCCTGCTGCTCCATGGCCAGGGCCTGGGCGCGGCTGCTGAACAGCTGGCGCTGCAGGGCCATGGTGGCGGCCACTTCCGGGTCATCGGCCTGGGCCCGCAGTTCCGGGGCAAAGGCCAGGACCTGGCCACCATCGCGCTCGGCATTCAAGCGGGCCTCGCTGGCCAGGGAGCCGAGGAACTGGGTCCGCAGCGACTGCACCTGGGTGCGCAGCGGCAGCTCCTTGAGGCGAATCAACACCTGGCCGGCGCTGACCACTTCGCCGTCGCGCACCTCGATGCGCTCGATGATGCCGCCGCTGGGGTGCTGCACCGCCTTGCGATGCCCGGAGACCATGACCTTGCCGGCCACCGCCACGCCCTTGTCCAGGGGCGCCAGCGCGGCCCAGCCGAGGAAGCCAGCAAAGCCGCCAAGCACCAGCAGCCAGCCCAGGCGCGAATATTTCTTCTCGTCCAGGGCCAACAGGGTGCCCGGCGCGCGCTGGTGGTCGGCGGTCGGCAGGCGACCCAGGGGTTGTGCTTGGCTCATGCTTTTTTTCCTTCGCCGGCGGCGGCCACGCCCAGGCGATAACTGACATTCATGCTGGCCGCCGGGGTGCTCGCCGGCGTCACCGGGGCCGCGGCGGCCTTGGGCTTGTGCATCGTCTCCAGGACCCGCGTCGTCGGCCCGAAGGCCTGCAACTGGCCCTCGCGCAGGATCATCAACTGGTCGGTCAGGCTCAGCACGTTGGGCTTGTGGGTGATCAGCACCAGGGTCCGGCGCTGCTGCTTGAGCTGGGCAATCGCCTGCAACAGCGCCTGCTCGCCGGCCTCATCGAGGTTGGCGTTGGGCTCGTCGAGCACGATCAGCGCCGGCAGGCCATACAGCGCGCGGGCCAGGCCGATGCGCTGCTTCTGCCCCCCGGACAGCCCCGCCCCGCCCTCCCCCAGGCGCGTGTCATAGCCTTGCGGCAGTTGCAGGATCAGCTGATGCACCCCGGCCATCTGCGCCGCCGCCAGCACCTGGTCGGCATTCACCTCGCCGAAGCGCGCGATGTTCTCGGCGATGCTGCCGGCGAACAGCTGGATATCCTGGGGCAGGTAACCGATGTGCGGGCCGAGTTGCTGGCGGTCCCACTGGCTCAGTTCCGCGCCGTCGAGGCGGACCTTGCCGGCCAGCGGCGTCCAGGCCCCCACCAGCAGCCGCGCCAGGGTCGACTTGCCGCAACCCGAGGGGCCGATGACTCCCAGCACCTGCCCGGCCGGCAGGCTGAAACCCAGGTTGGCCAGGGCCGGACGGCGACTGCCGGGGGCGCAGGCGCTCAGTTGCTCGACGCTCAGTTCGCCCTTGGGCGTGGGCAGGCTCATACGCGCCGGGCGTGGCGGATTGGCCTGCAGCATCTCTGACAACCGCGCATAGGCCAGGCGCGCCGAACTCCACTGTTTCCACACGGCGATCAACTGGTCGATGGGGCTGAGCACCCGGCCCATCAGGATCGAACCGGCGATCATCATCCCCGGGGTGATTTCCCCCTGCACTGCCAGCAGCGCGCCAAGGCCCAGCACCAAGGATTGCAGGGCCAGGCGCACGCCCTTGGACCAGGCACTGATCAGCGCGGTCTTTTCACTGGCCAGGTTCTGCTGGGCGAGGAACGCCTGGTGCCCACCGAACCAGCGCGCGCGCAGCGCGGCAAGCATGCCCATGGCTTCGATGGCGTCGGCGTTGCGCAGGTTGGCCGTGGCCTGCTGGCTGGTGCTGATGGACAGCTGGCTGGCCTCGGCCAGCGGCGCCTGGCAGATGTGCTGGTTGATCCAGGCCAGGGCCACCAACAGCAGCGCGCCGCCCAGGGCCAGCAGGCCAAGCCAGGGGTGAAACAGGAAGATCACCAACAGGTAGACCGGAAACCACGGCGCGTCGAAAAACGCGAACAGCGCATTGCCGGTGGCGAACTGGCGCAGCGCCGTCAGGTCATTCAGGGCCTGGCCGGCGGCTTGCGGGCTGCCCTTGAGCTGGGCCTCGAAGGCCGCGTCGTAGACCCGCTGGTTCAGGCGCATGTCCATCTGCGTGCCCAGGCGGATCACCACCTGGCTGCGCACCCACTCCAGGGCGCCCATCAGGCCGAACAGGCCGACGATCATCAGCGTCAGCATCAACAGGGTCATCTGGTTGCCGGACGCCAGCACCCGGTCGTACACCTGCAGCATGTACAGCGCGGGCGCCAGCATCAGCAGGTTGATCACCGCCGAGAACAGGCCGATGTTGAAGAAGCCGCTTTTATAGGCGGCCAGGGCCGCCAGCGTCTCGGAACCGGCAAGTGGGTTCGGCCTGCTCATCGAGGTGTCCTGTTGGAAGTCGAGAAATACACCGCCACCCGCTCCGTCGGAGCGAGTCGGCAAGAGGCACGCCGCGCGCGTTGACAGCCATCGCGGCGCTCCCCAGAATTTGCCACCGCCGCCGCCCTGGCCTTCGAAAACTCGGGCGACGGGGGTGATTCAAGCGAACGAATGGAAGAGCGATCTTTCATTCGTTTTTTTATGCCTCAAGCGGCCATTCAGGCTGCCAGCGCCCAGTCCTGGGCCACATCCTGCACACCCACCAGGCCGATGTCGGCCGCGGCGGCGGATGCCGGGGCAACGTGGGCGACACCGGCCGCGGCCAGGTCGTCGAACGTCGAGTTGACCGACAGGTTCGGGCTGATCGCCTTGAGCAGGGCATCGATCTCGCCGGCCAGCGCCGAGCTGTCGCCGCTCATCAGGCCATACACCACCTTGTGCACTTCGCCAGCACGGCCTTCGTCGCGCAGGCTGTTGAGGCCCAGGTTGGTGAAGCTGACTTCCTGGCTGACCAGGTCGTAGCCGCCGGCGCTCGGGCCACCGGTCAGGGTGTCGCCGAGCGAGACGGTGTTCAGGTTGCCCCACAGGGTGTGGCTCGGGCTCTCGAACAGGGTGTAGTTCAGGTTGCCTTCGGCCACGAACGCGGCGTCGCTGTTGGTGCTCTTCAGGGCGTACTCGGTACCCGAGAACGGGCCCGGGTTGAAGCCGCCGGTGTTGGTGCCATCGACCACCTGGCCCGGGCGATGGTTGACGTCGCCAAAGTAGGCCGACCAGTCATTGAGGTAGTTCGCAACGCTGACGCCGCCGTAGGTAGCGCTGTAGGAAATGGAAATGCTCATGCAAAACTCCAGTACATAGGTTGGTCACTCCGCAGCGAGCCGATGCCCGCTACGGTTTTGCCCTTCTCTGGGCAAAAGCGGTCAGAACTGATATTCGAGGGTGCCCTGCAAGGTGCGGCCACGCCCCAGGGTGAAGGCCAGCACGTCGCCCATGGGCACCAGGTAGGCGCGGTCGGTGACGTTCTCCATCGCCAGGCGCAGGGTCAGTTCTTCGGTGGCGCGGTAGCTGCCGTACAGGTCGTAAACGGTGTAGGACTTCCAGTCCGCGGGGTAGACGTTGGTGGTGGTGCGGGTGTTGCTGCCACCCTCCGAGTAGCCCGCGCTGTAGCGGGCCCGGGCGCCGATATCCAGCTTGCGCTCGAAGAACCGCGCGCCCAGGGTCAAGGTGCCGCGGTCCATCGGCATGTGTTCGGCCGAACCGAGGATCGCGCTGCAATGGCTGGCGCTATTGGCCTGTGCGTCCGGGCGCATGCCGACCACCGGGGCGCGTCCGGCCGTGCTGTTCTTTACGGTCTGGGTCACCCCGCCCAGCCACGCGGTCTTCGAGCAGAAGTCGTTGCTGCCGATCATGTGGGTGTAGGCCAGCTGCCCGTAGGCGCGCCCGGCGTCGTAGTCGAGCTGGTACTCCACGCCCTTGAAGCGGGTGTCCTGCAGGTTGTTGACGTAGGCGCTGTTGCCGATCCCGGCCATGCCGTAGCCGGGGGGCTGCACGCCCATGTTCATGAAGATGAAGTCTTCGACGCGGGTGTCGAAGTACGCGACCTTGATCCCCAGCCGGTCCTCGTCGAACCACAGGTTTTCCTTGAACACATTGACCCCGGCTTCCCAGGTGGTGGAACGCTCCGGGCGCAGGAAGGGGTTGGGGTACATGCTTTCGGCGCCACCGCCGTGGGGCCGGCCGGTGATCAGGGTCTCGGTGATAGCCGGCGGACGCCAGCCCTTGCCGTAGCTGGCGAACAGTTGCAGCCAGTCCACGCCGGGCTTGATCGACAGGCCGAAGGTCGGCGAGAAACGCCCTTCCTCGGTGTCCACGTCATAGTCGATCGGCACCGTGGTTTGCCGGGTGGTGCCGAGAATGAAGGTGCGGGTATTGATCCCGGTATCGCCGCGCAGCCGGTAACGGTCGTAGCGCAACCCGGCGTTCAGGTTCAGCCAGCCGTCGTAGTCGTAGTCCAGGCGCGCGAACAGGCTGCCGAGTGCGCGGTCGCCCTTGGGCGTCATGCCTTCCGAGGCCGGGGCGTTCACCGCCGAACCGCTCGCCACCGGCTGGCTGGAGTCCGGGCGCACCTTGTCGTAGAAGAACTCCAGGCCGTAGTTGGCCTTGAGCGTCGACAGCTCGCCGAGGGCGAAGGTCGAGGTGTTCTGCGCCTGGGCGCCGTAGGTGTCGGTCTGGTAGGTGATCGAATATCCGGGAGTGATGCCCCGTTGCAGGGTGCTCTGGTCGTTACGGTTGTCGACGTAATAGAGCTTGGCCTTGAAGTCCACCAGCGGGTTGTCCGGGGTGTAGCTGTAGTCGAGGGCGAAGTTCTGCGAGCGCACATCGCTGCTGCCCAGCTTCTCCCACAGCTGATCCTTTTCGGTGTTGAGCATGTTGGCGTCGTCGTAGGACACCTGGGTGGTCAGGTAGCTGAACTGCAGGCGCTGGTCCTGGGGCAGGTTCAGCCCGAGCTTGGCCAGGCGCGAGCGCATCACCGAAGCGGAATAGGCCACCGGCGAGTTCTTCACCCGGTCGTTGATCGAAGGGTCCCGCCAGCCGCCGGTGCGCAGTTCGCCGATGCTGCCGCGGGTTCCCGGGTCGTAGTCGCCCAGGTGCCGCTCGCTGGCGGCGACCAGCATGTCCCAGACTTCAGTGCCGATGGCGAAGGCCGAACTGCCGATAAAATGCGTGCCGTTGCTGCGCCCGCCCAGACCGCTGGTCAGGCGGATGCGCCCGCCCATTTCCTCGCCCGGCTTGATCAGGTCGCGGGCCTCCAGGGTGCGGAAATTGGCGATCCCGCCGATCACCCCGGCACCGCCCATGCTGGAGGTCGCGCCCTTCTCGATCACCACCTCGGAGAGCAGCTCGGGGTCGACATACAGGGTGCCGTTGCGTTGCTGGTGGCCGCTCTGCTGGTAGTTCTGGCGCATGCCGTCGACCGCCATGTTGACCCGGCCGTAATCCTGGATGCCACGGATGTTCACCGACAGGCCGGGGTCCTGCTGGCTGACCGCCGAATACACGCCGCTGGTTTCTTCCAGCATGTCCGCCGCGTGCCGGGGTGGGTTGCGGTCGATCTGCTCACGGCTGACGACGCTCACCGAACGCGGCGCACTGTAGACCCAATCGTTTTTTCGCCCTTCGAGGTTGCCGGACACGGTAGTAGTGGCCAGGGCCAAGGCCCCCTGGTGCTCGGCGGCGACGCGGTTCAGGGTGACCTGGCTGTCGCCGGTGAAGCGGTATTCCACCGGCGCGTTGCCCAGCAGCCGCGCCAACCCTTCCTGGACGCTGTAGCTGCCCTTGAGCGGCGAACTGTGCAGGCCCTTGAGGCGCTGGCTGTCGAACAGCACTTGCAGCCCGGCCTGTTCGGCGAAGGCCAGCACGGCGCTGTCCAGGGCCTGGGCAGGAATGTCGAACATCAGGCGGCTTTGCTGCTCGGCACCGGCAACCGCGGCCCCCTGCGCCGCATGCGCCAACCCGGTATCGAGCAGCAGCCCCGCGGCGCCCAGATGAATAGCCAGGGCCAACCGGCTTGCGGCATGAACTCCAGTGCGACTGCTTACCCTCATATCCGTATTCCTGCGCTGGCTGCTTTTTATTGATGCGAATGCATCTCAATTAGCTAGACGTGCCAGGCAGGAAAACTCAGTAAGGTTTTTTCCAACTATTTTTCACGGGGAGGAAAGCGGCGGCGCCAGGCCTCAGTAAATCAGGCTGACGCCGGCCAGATCGAAGTGCCGCACCTGCAGTTCCCGGGTCAGGGTGGCCAGGGCAGTGTCGAGCATGTCCAGGCGGAACACGCCGCTGACCTGACGCTGGGCCAGGGCTTCGTTACCCAATACCACCCGGCCGGGGCGATAACGATTGAGCTGTTCGATCACCAGCGCCAGCGGCTGGCGATCGAACACCAGCACGCCACGCCGCCAGCTCGTGGCCCGTTGCAGATCCAGGCCATCCAGAGTGACCACCCCCGACAGCGGGTTGTAGCGGGCGCTCTGCCCTTCCTGCAGGACCCGTTCGGAAGCGCCCTGCTGCGCCGGCGTATCCAGGTTTACGGCAACGCTGTGTTGCAGTACGCCGATCCAGGCCTGCTGGCTGCTTTCACGCCCCACCACGAAGCGCGTGCCCAGGGCGCGGGTCTGCCCGCCGGCACTCTCGACCACAAAAGGGCGGGACTCCTCGCCGCCCATGGGCGCCACGTCGAACACCGCGGAGCCGGCGAGCAAATGCACCTGGCGCTGGGCCTGGTTGAAATCGAGGCGAATGGCGCTGGACGAATCCAGCTCCACGGTACTGCCGTCGGCCAGGTGCACGGTGCGCACTTCGCCTTTGTCGGTGAGGTAGTCGGCCTGCATCCGCAGCAAGGCGTGCGGCCCTTGCCACCAGCCGAGCGCGACAGCCAGCACCAGCACCGCCGCGCTGGCCGCCCGTGGCAGGAAACGCCGGCGGCGCGGCCGCTGAACCGCCGTGGCCCTGGCGGCGGGCGCGCGACGCGGTTGCGCCAGTTCCGGCTCCAGGCGCAGCTCGCCCAGCGCGTCCCAGGTCCGCCGGGCAAACGCCAGCGCCGGGGCGTGGCGCGGGTCCCGCGCTTGCCATTGCTCCAGCTCGGCCTGCTCGGCGGCGCTCAGTCCACCGGCATGCAAACGCACCGCCCAGTCGGCGGCGGCCTCAGTGATACTGCGCTCTTGCGGACCCTGGCTATTCACGTGTGAATCTCGATTTCTCGTTATATATAAGCAGTGACGACTGACCCCGGGTTTTACCGTAACTCACTCGTCGGCCGCCCGACCGCCGGTAGCCAGGCGCTGCATCACATGGGCCAGGGCCCTGGACAGGTGTTTCTGCACCGAGCTGTCGGAAATCTCCAGATGCCTGGCCACTTCGGCGTGGGTCATGCCTTCGATCCGGTTCAAGCGGAAGATCTCCTGAGTGCGCGGCGGCAACTCCAGAATGGCCTGCTTCAATGCCTTGCGCTGTTGCTGCGCCATCGCCTGGGCCTCCAGACCGGCTTGCTCGTCTTCGATCTCGGCCAGGGCTTCATGGGGCACGGTGTCGGTCTTGCGCCGCGCCTCCTGACGGACATGGTCGATCAGCAGATTGTTCGCCGTGCGGTAGAGATAGCCCTGGGAATTGTCGATGCGCTCGCCGCGCGTCTGTTCGGCCAGCCGCAGGAAACTCTCCTGCACCAGATCAGCGGCCAACTGCGGGTCCCGTACCTTGCGCGCCAGGTACCCACGCAAGGTAGCGGCATGCTTGAGAAACAGCCCCTTGAGATCCACGTCCGACAAACCGACTCCCTGGAACTTGAAGGAAATTGGCCGGCATCTTACGGCTTACTAAGAATTGTTTTCAATTGATATGAATACGCATCTTCTGCCGAGAAGGTGAAAGAACTTCTCCACTCATCCGGGTAGTGTTCGATTATCGAACCATTATTTCGGGGCTGTCCCCCGGCTCATTGACCAAATTAACCAGTTAGTACAATTTAGCCCCAGCCGCTGGCCGCTCAAGCCACGTCCACAATAACAACGGAGAATTCCCCCCATGCGCCCTATCGTTCTGGTGCTCAACGGCCCGAACCTGAACCTGCTCGGCACCCGCGAACCCGCCACCTATGGTCACGAGACCCTGGCCGACATTTCCGCCCTGTGCGGGCGTGCCGCCGAGGAGTTCGGCCTGACCGTGGAGTTTCGCCAGACCAACCACGAAGGCGAACTGCTGGACTGGATTCACGGCGCCCGTGGCCGTTGCGCCGGGATCGTGATCAACCCGGCGGCCTGGACCCACACCTCGGTGGCGATCCGCGATGCCCTGGTGGCCAGCGAGTTGCCGGTGATCGAAGTGCACCTGTCGAACGTCCACGCCCGCGAACCGTTCCGCCATCATTCCTTTGTCTCGGGCATCGCCCTGGCAGTAATGTGCGGCTTTGGCAGCCATGGCTATCGCCTGGCACTGGCGCATTTCAGCCAGCGCTTTCAAGGAGCCCAGGCATGACCCAGCAGAACACAGTACTGGCCGGACTGATCGGCGCCGGCATCCAGGCCTCGCGCACCCCGGCGCTGCATGAGCACGAAGGCGACGCCCAGGGCCTGCGTTATCTGTACCGGCTGATCGACCTGGACCAGCTGCAACTCGACAGCAACGCCCTGCCCGACCTGCTGCTGGCCGCCGAGCGCATGAACTTCACCGGGTTGAATATCACCTTCCCGTGCAAGCAAAGCATCATCCCGCTGCTCGACGAGCTGTCGCCGGAAGCCCGCGGCATCGGCGCGGTGAATACCGTGGTGCTCAAGGATGGCAAGCGCATCGGCCACAACACCGATTGCCTGGGTTTTGCCGAAGGTTTCCGTCGCGGCTTGCAAGGCGTGGCCCTGTCGCGCGTGGTGCAGATGGGTGCCGGCGGTGCCGGTGCCGCGGTGGCCCATGCGCTGCTCAGCGAAGGCGTGCAACAGTTGCATATCTTCGATGTGGAAAGTGCCCGCGCCCAGAGCCTGGCGGATAACCTCAACCAGCATTTCGGCCCCGGCCGGGCCAAGGCCGGCGTCGACCTGCCCGCCACCCTGGCTGCCGCCGACGGCCTGGTGAACACCACACCCGTGGGCATGGCCAAGCTGCCGGGCATGCCGGTACCGGTCGAGTTGCTGCGCCCCGGATTGTGGGTCGCGGAGATCGTCTACTTCCCCCTGGAAACCGAGCTGCTGCGCAACGCCCGAGCCCTCGGTTGCCGCACCCTGAACGGCGGCAACATGGCGGTGTTTCAGGCGGTGAAGGCATTCGAGCTGTTCAGCGGCGTGGCGCCGGATGCCCAGCGCATGCTCGCGCATTTCCAGAGCATGAATGGCTGACAGCGCCTGACCAGGTCAGTGCGGGGCTGTGATCGGCTCCGCTCTCGACAGGTACCTGCCACACTCCCCCGCGGCCATGCATGGCGACTAGGCGCGTTCATGACGACCAGCTGGCCGCAGCCGTCCGTGCATCACGCCGTGCGCCAGCAACCCCGCCAGCAAGCCCCAGAATGCGCCGCCCAACCCGAACAAGGTGATATTGGCGGCGGTCGCCAGGAAGGTGATCAAGGCGGTTTCCCGGCCACTCGGCTCGACCAGCGCGGTGGCGAGGTTGCCGCCGATCGCCCCCAGCAGGGCCAGGCCCGCCAGGGTGGTGATAAAGGTCGCCGGCAGGACCACGAACAGCGCCGCCAGGGTGCTGCCGAAGATCCCCACCAGCAGGTAGAACACCCCACACGCGAGCCCGGCCAGATAACGCTTGGCCGGTTCTTCATGCGCCTCCTTTCCCGTGCAGATGGCGGCGGTAATGGCGGCGACATTGAACGCATGGGAACCGAACGGCGCCATCAGCAAGGAGCCCAGGCCGGTCGCGGTGAGAATCGGATTGGCACTGGTCTTGAACCCATCGTTGCGCAGCACCAGCATGCCGGGCATGTACTGACCGGTCAGGGTGATCAGGAACAACGGCAGGGCCACGCTCAGCAGCGCATTCAGCGAGAACACCGGCACAGTCAGCACCGGCAGGGCCGGCTTGAGTTCGAGGCTGGCGAAACTGACTTGCCCCAACCCGAGCAACAGCACAATGCCAATCAGCAACACCCCGACAATCGCATAACGCGCAGTAAAGCGCCGTAGCAGCACATAGCTGAGCAGCAGCGCGCCCACCAGCAAAGGATCGACCCCTGCGCCGTCGAAAGCGCCAATCCCGAAGCGCAACAGAATGCCCGCCAGCAGGCCCGCCGCGATCCCCGGCGGGATCAGCTTCACCAGCCGCTCGAAATAACCCGACATGCCCAGCACCATGAAGCCGGCAGCCGACAGCATGAAGGCGCCGATCATTTCCGGGTAAGGCGTGCTCGGCAGTACCGCGATCAGGAAGGCCGCGCCCGGTGTCGACCAGGCGGTAATGATCGGCTCGCGGTAGCGATAACTCAGCCAGGCGCCGGTCAGGCCGACGCCGATCGAGATCGACCAGATCCACGAAGCGGTCTGCTCCGGGCTCAGCCCGGCCGCCTTGGCCCCCTGGAAAACCAGAATGAAGGTTCCCCCGTAATTGACGATGACCGAGATCAGCGCGGCAACGCTTGGATGCAGCAGGTCAGCGATTCTGATGCTGGCGGTTTTCATCGGGGAAACCCTCTGGCTGTGTTGGCAAGGCGAGGGAGTATCCGCAGGTAATGGCCTGTATAAAATATCCACTTTCGATCAATATCCCAGACCACTTTTCCAGCTGCCGCCGACCGGCAATCCACAGGCCCCCAATGAAAACCCGCAAAACCGCCTATCCCATCTGGAACCGTCTGCAACTGGCCAAGGACGGCCACTTGTCCTTGCGCGAGCAATTGCTGCTGTTCCTGCGCAAAGGCATCGCCGACGGCAGCGTCAAGGCCGGGATCCGCCTGCCGGCTTCACGCGTGCTGGCGACACAATTGGGGCTATCGCGCATGACCGTGACCGAGGTCTATGGGCAGTTGATCGCCGAGGGATTCCTCGAGGCCCGGACAGGTTCGGGGACCTACGTCATGGCGCGGATCGCCGAGCAAACGGCCTCGCCGCCCGCCCGGACAGAGGCCCCCGTCGGCTCCACCCGGGCCCGGGCGCTGACGGGGACCGACTCGATGTCCGTGGCCCGGGCCGCCTGGCCGCTGACCCCGGGCCTGCCGGCGCTGGACGCCTTTCCCTATGCGCTGTGGGGGCGCCTGGAAGGCCGCTTCTGGCGACGCCGGCCACTTCCCGACCTGTCCTACGGCGACCCGCAGGGCTTCCTGCCATTGCGCGAAGCCCTGGCGGCGTACCTCGGCGCGGCACGCGGAGTGGTGTGCCAGGCCAGTCACATCGTGATTACTCCCGGTGCCCAGGCGGCGGTGTCGATTGCCACCCTGGCGCTCACCGACCTGGGAGAGCGGGTCTGGGTCGAGAACCCCGGCTACGATGCGGCCTACCGCAGCGTGCTGCTGGCCGGTGTGCAGGCCGTGGGCGTTCCGGTGGATGCAGAAGGCCTGGATGTGCAGGCCGGCCGCCGGCTCGCGCCCGACGCCAGGCTGGCGCTGGTATCGCCTTCGCACCAGTATCCCCTGGGGGTCGGCATGAGCCTGGCGCGACGCCTGGCCTTGCTGCAATGGGCCCACGATGCCGATGCCTTCATCCTCGAAGACGATTACGACAGCGAGTTCCGCTACGGCGGCGCGCCAACCCCGGCGCTCAAGGCCCTGGACGGCCATCAGGGGCGGGTCATTTATGTCGGGACCTTGAGCAAGCTGCTGGCGCCGGGCCTGCGCCTGGGGTTCCTGGTCGCCCCCGAGGCGGTAGTGGAGGTGTTGTGCAACGTACGCAATGGCAGCGGCCACCGCGTGCCTTTGTCGCTCCAGGCGACGGCGGCGGAGTTCATCGGCAATGGCCATCTCGGCAGCCACATCCGTCGTAGCCAGGCGGTTTATGCGCAGCGTCGCGCCGCCTTGCTGGCAGCCATTCACAACGCCGGCAGCGAGCGCATGACGGTAGCCAGCAGCGCCAGCGGATTGCACCTGCTCGCCGAACTGCCCGATGGGCTCGACGACCAGGCGATCGCGGCCGCCGCCCATGCCCGGAAGATCGGCGTCGCGCCGCTGTCAGGTTTTTTCGTGGGTGCCCAGGGCGGATCACGCCCGGGCTTGCTGATGGGCTTTGGCAATACCCGGGCGGAGTCAATGCCGGATGCGGTTGCAACCTTGTGCCGGCTGATCGACCGGCAACGGGGTTCAACCCTCTAGGCGATCAGGCCTGCAAGTAGCGCAGCACCGACTCGCAGATCATCTCGCGGTGGCGCTGCTTGATCGCCTCGTCAGGCAGGTCGATCTGGAAGATCTCGCCGAACGTGTGGCGGTTGGACACGCGGTAGAAGCAGAACGAACTGATCAGCAAATGCACGTCCAGTGGGTCCAGGCCGGCGCGGAACACGCCCTCGTCGGCCCCGCGCCGGAGGATCTCGCCCAGGGCATGCAGGATGGTGTTGTTCATCGCCTTGATCGCTTCGGAGCGCTTCACGTATTCGGCGTTATGGATGTTCTCGATGCTGACGATGCGCACGAAATCGACGTTGCGGTCGTGGTGATCGAAGGTGAACTCCACCAGCCGGCGAATCGCCTCGCGCGGCGCCAGCTCCGCCAGGTGCAGGCGGCTTTCGGTGTTGCGGATATCGCCGTAGAGCTTCTCCAGCACCTCGACGTACAGCTGCTCCTTGCTGCCGAAGTAGTAATAGATCATGCGCTTGGAGGTGTGGATGCGCTCGGCGATGGCATCCACCCGAGCACCGGACAGGCCCTGCTGCACGAACTCCACAATGGCTTCTTGAAGAATGTTCTCGCGGGTCTTTTCCGGGTTGTTCTTGCGACTCTTGCGTGGCTCGATCACGGGCTGCTCGGGCGCTACGGAGAGTTCTGTGGTCATTGTCATTCTGGGGCTCACGGCCATCGCTGCACACGCGGGCGATTATGGGCCGCCTCGCGCAGCGAAGGAAAGCAGGACGGCGGCCCTTTGCCGCCGCCGTTACGAAACTCCTACAACTTCGCGTGCCGCACCCCGCCACTGCGCGACTTGGCCATGGCCGCCAGGCGTACCGCGACGTTCGCCGCGCCATAACCGACGTAGCCATTCTTGCGCTGGATGATCTCGAAGAAGAAGCGCCCCTCGAACGGCTCGGTGTAGACATGGAACAGCTCGCCACCCTGGGCGTCACGGTCGTAGAGCACGTTGTAGTAGGCCAGCTCGCTGAGGAACTCGTCGTCGAAATCGAAGCGCGCCGCCAGGTCGTCGTAGTAGTTGAGCGGGATATCCAGCAGCGGCACGCCCGCCTCCTTGGCCCGGCTGACTTCGGCAAAGATATCGTCGCAATCGAAGGCGATGTGATGCACGCCCGAGCCGCCGTAACTGGACAGCGCATGGGAGATCGCGGTCTTGCGGTTCTCGGAAATGTTCAGCGGCAAACGAATGGTGCTGCAACGGCTGCGCAGCGCCCGGCTCTTCACCAGGCCGTAGGGGTCGGGCAGCACCACTTCGTCGTCGGCGGTGAAATCCAGCAGGCTCTTGTAGAACAGCACCCAGCTGTCGAGGCTGTCGGCCGGCAACGCCATGGCCATGTGGTCGATGCGCTTGAGGCCGCCCTTGGCCACCACGCCCGGGAGCATATTGAAATCGGTGTCGTACAGGTGCTGGCCGCCCTGCTCCTGGTCCACCAGGTAGATCAGGCTGCCATCCAGCTCGCGTACGGCGGCCAGTTCCAGTTCGTTGGGGCCCACCAAGCCGCGGTACGGCTGGCCCTTGTAGGCCACTGCGCGCTCCAGCGCCTTGGCGCTGTCCTTGACCCGGATCGCCGTGGCGCACACCGAGGGGCCGTGGGCTTCGAAGAAGCTGTGGGCAAAGGAATAAGGCTCGGAGTTGAGGATCAGGTTGATATCGCCCTGGCGCATCAGGCTGACATTCTTCGAGCGGTGCTGGCCGGCCCTGGCGAACCCCAGGCGTTCCAGCCAGCCGCCAAGCTTGGCGCCCAGCGCTTCGTCCACGGCGAACTCGAGAAACTCGGTGCCGCCATATTCACTGGCCGGCGGCGGCGCGAACAGCGTATCGATATTGGCCACCGGCGTGGCTTCCTGCGCCAGGCGCTGGCGGGTTTTCTCCTCGAGGTACAGCAGCGAGCGCAGGCCGTCCGCGGCGTTGGCCCGGGGTGGCGCGGCGCGGAAACCGTCGTTGAAGATCTCCAGGGACAAAGGCCCGGTGTAGCCGCTCTTGATGATCGGCGCGAGGAACCCCGGCAAGTCGAAATCGCCCTGCCCCGGGAAGCAGCGAAAATGCCGGCTCCACTCCAGCACGTCCATGGCCAGGATCGGCGCGTCGGCCATCTGCACGAAGAAGATCTTGTCCCTGGGAATCTCGGCGATCGCCGCCGGGTCGCCCTTGAGCGACAAGGTGTGGAAGCTGTCGAGCAGCACGCCCAGGCTCGGATGGTCGGCCTCGCGAACGATGTCCCAGACCTGTTGATAAGTATTGACGTGCCGGCCCCAGGCCAGGGCTTCGTAGCCGATCCGCAGGCCACGGCTACCGGCGCGCTCGGCCAGCAGGCGCAGGTCGTCCACCAGGATCTGCCGGTCGCCGACGCTGTCGGCCGCGGCATTGCTGCACACCAGCACCAGGTCGGTGCCCAGTTCCTGCATCAGGTCGAACTTGCGCTCGGCGCGTTCCAGGTTGCGTTGCAGGCGGTCGCGGCGGCAACCTTCGAAATCGCGAAAAGGCTGGAACAGGGTGATGGCGATGCCCAGGTCCGCGCACATCTGGCGGATTTCCCGAGGGCTGCCGTCGTAGTAGAGCAGGTCGTTCTCGAAAATCTCCACACCGTCGAAACCGGCGGCGGCAATGGCTTCGAGTTTTTCCGGCAGGGTACCGCTCAAGGAGACGGTGGCAATGGAACGCTGCATGTTTCAACTCCCGGTAATGACCACAGATCGGGCGCCGTGCCTGTGGCCGCTGCCGCAGGTCCTCCAGCGCACTGAAGATCCCGCGCCCGCTTCGCGGGCGATCGCAGCCTGCGGCAGCGGCTACAGGTACGTTTGTTATTGGATGGGGCGGATTATTGAGCCGGGCAGTACAGACAGCAATTCAAAGTGTACGAACCAGTTAGTTTTTCGTGCGATTATCGAACAAAATGGCCGTTGGCGAATTGACGATTTTTCGTCCGCTGCGCACCATCGACAGCACATTGAGCCGGCACCTAAGCGCCGGCTTCAATCGCCCAAGACCCAGAACACACCATAAAAATTTCAAAAATCGGGTACACCCTCATGCTTGCACTCAACGCCACACCTCTCTGCCTGGCCCTCTGGCCCTCACCCGGCCAGACCTCCAACAGCCGCCTTCAGACGGACGCACTACGGCCCCTGGGCTGACCATGCCCGCACGCTGACCAACCCGCTTTCCACCGCCGCGCCCGACGCGCGTCGACCAAAGCACTCAGCCGATCGATCATCGAGTTCATCCGCGGTCCGTCCGCACAGTCGACAATCGATCACGCGCCCTTGAGTCCCGACGAGTTGTCCCTCGTCAGTCATTGAACGGATGGCACACATGATTCCTTCTCAAAGCTCCCGCATGGCCCCGAGCCTCGGCACCGCCTCCGGCGGCATCGGCGACAAGATCCGCGGCGCCATGGCGGTCGGCAAGACCCGCTGGGGCATGCTCGCCCTGGTGTTCTTCGCCACCACCCTGAACTACATCGACCGCGCCGCCCTGGGTGTGATGCAGCCGATCCTGGCCAAGGAAATGAGCTGGACGGCGATGGACTACGCCAACATCAACTTCTGGTTCCAGGTCGGCTACGCCGTCGGTTTCGTCCTGCAAGGACGGTTGATCGACCGGGTCGGCGTCAAGCGCGTGTTCTTCTTCGCCGTGCTGTTGTGGAGCCTGGCCACCGGCGCTCACGGCCTGGCCACTTCGGCCGCGGGCTTCATGGTCTGCCGCTTTATCCTCGGGCTGACCGAGGCCGCCAACTACCCGGCCTGCGTGAAGACCACACGCCTGTGGTTCCCGGCCGGCGAACGCGCCGTGGCCACTGGCATCTTCAACGCCGGGACCAACGTCGGCGCCATGTTCACGCCGATGCTGCTGCCGTTGATCCTGCATGCCTGGGGCTGGCAGGCGGCATTCCTGTGCATGGCTGCGCTGGGCGGCATCTGGCTGCTGTTCTGGGGCCTGAAGTACTTCAACCCGGAAGATCACCCGAGCGTCAAACAGTCCGAGCTCGAGTACATCCAGAAAGAAGTCGAACCGGAACAGGCCCGCGTGCCTTTCTCGCGCATCCTGCGTATGCGCGGCACCTGGGCTTTCGCCCTGGCCTACTCGATCACCGCGCCGGTGTTCTGGTTCTACCTGTACTGGCTGCCGCCGTTCCTCAACCAGCAGTACAACCTGGGCATTAACGTGACCCAGATGGGCATCCCGCTGATCATCATCTACCTGACCGCCGACTTCGGCAGCGTCGGCGGCGGCATCCTCTCGTCGTTCCTGATCGGCCGCGGGGTCAACCCGATCAAGGCGCGCCTGATGTCCATGCTGCTGTTCGCCTGCTGCATCGTCGGCGTGGTCATGGCCGCCGGGGCCAGCAACCTGTGGCTGGCGGTGTTCGCCATCTCCCTGGCCATCGGCGCGCACCAGGCCTGGACCGCCAACATCTGGAGCCTGGTGATGGACTACACGCCCAAGCACATGATGAGCACGGTGTTCGGTTTCGGCGGCATGTGCGCGGCCATCGGCGGCATGTTCATGACCCAGCTGGTGGGCCATATCCTGACCGTCACCAACAACAACTACACCGTGCTGTTCACCCTGATCCCGGCGATGTACTTCATTGCCCTGACCTGGATGTACTTCATGGCCCCACGCAAGATTCCAAAAATAGAAGACTGACGCTTTCCTCTCGCAGGCCCGGTTCCGGGCCTGCTTTTTTCTCCCCCCTTCTCTCAGTCGATACCGGCTGTCCTCCCGTTGCCAACGCCACTCAGCGCCGCCGCTGTTGCCAGGCAGCCGCCAAGCCGCTGAGGCAGATCACCGCGATGCCCAGCTGGGTGATCGGCTGCGGCGTATGGCTGAACAACAGCCAGCCCAGCAATCCGGCGAAGACGATCTGGCAATAGCCGAACGGCGCCAACAGCGCCGGCGCCGCATGGCGGAAGGCCTGGGTCAGGAACAGGTGGGCGGTCATGCCGCAGGCCCCCAGCGCCAGCATCAACACACCATGGACAAAGCCCGGCACCTGCCAGAACAACGGCACCAGCGCGCTCATCACCAGGGTGTTGCACAGGCCGGCGAAGAAGTTGCTGGTGGTCGGGCTGTCGTGCTCGGCGAGCTTGCGGGTCAGCAGTTGGTAAAAGCAGAAAAACAGTGCCGAGCAGAAAGGCAGCAGCACCGCCGGGGTGAACAGGTCGCCGCCCGGGTGAACGATGATCAGCACCCCGATAAAACCGCAGATCACCGCCAGCCACTGGCCCTTAGTCACCCGCTCGCCCAGCAGCGGCACCGACAGCGCGGTGACCAGCACCGGCGCCAGGAAGTTGACCGCCGTGGCTTCGGCCAGCGGGATAAACAGCAGCGCCGAAGTGAACAGCAGGCTGGTGCCGAGCAGGCACAAGGCCCGCGCCAGTTGCAGCAACGGCCGCTTGGTGCGCAACACCCGCAGGCCCGATTGCGGCAGGAAGATCCCGGCCATCAGCAGGGTATGAACCAGGTAGCGGGCCCAGACCACCATCACGATCGGATAGAACCCCGAGAGGTATTTCGACAGGGCGTCGTGGCTGGCGAACAGGAAGGTCGCCACGACGACCAGCAGGATGCCCTTGAAGGGCTGGTTGACACCGGAAAGGGGTGTGCTGAGGGTCATCCGCGGGGTCTCTCAAGATAGGGTTTGTTTGTAGAAAACAGCTTCGCGGGCAAGCCTCGCTCCTACAGACGCGGCGTCCGTAGGAGCGAGGCTTGCCCGCGAAAAGGGTCACACCTGCTACCCGCTAAAGCCGGGCCAACAACGCCCGGGTCTTGTCCAGGGCCATTTGCGCCCGCTCCAGGGCGCCGACACCCTGTTCGAGCAATTTCACCGTGGGGATCTCCAGGCTCAACGGCAGGTTGGCCGGCAGGCAATGCAAGAGCCCCGCCAGGTCGCAATCGCCATCCCCGGGGAAACGCCGCTCGTTGCGGGCCTGGCGCAGGATCTCCTGCATATCGTCCGGTCGCGGGCCGGCCACGTCGCACAGCTGGGCATAACGCAGCCGTGACGGCGCGACCTTTGCCAAGTCCTCCAGGCGCGAGGCCGAGCGATCGAAGTGGAATGCATCCACCAGCACGCCGGCGTTGTCGCGGCCGGCGTTCTCCACCACCCGCAGCGCCTGTTCCAGGTTGCGTGCATCGGTCCAGGGCATGAACTCCAGGTGCGGGTGCAGGCCGTAGATCGACGCCAGGTCGCACAGTTCGGCGAAGCGCTCGGTCATGCGCCCCTCGTCGGGGTCGTTGCCGGCCACCAGCAGCTCGCTGGCGCCGAACTCCGCGCCGACCGCCAGCACCGCTTCGAAATCCGCCACCCGGGTGTGCGGTTCGAGCCGCAGGATCTCCACATCCAGCACGCCGACGCCGGTGTCGCGCAGGCGGCTCAGGGTCTGTCGGCGCAGCTCGGCATCGGCCACCAGGGCAAAGTGATGCTCCTGTGGCGTCGCCGGTACCAGGCGCAAACCGACGTGGCTGTAACCGGCACGGGCCGCCACCTCGACCATCTGCGGCGGTGAAATTTCCAGCACCGTGAGGCTGGCCAGGGACAGAATACGTTCGCTCATGCTCATCCCTCGATCAGCGCCGGGGCACAGGCCCGACCGGTCGCCGCCGCTTCGCGGATCGCCTCGATCAGCGCCAGGGTCCGCGCCGCATCGGCCACGCTGACCAGCGGCTCGACCTCGCGCCGCGCCACTTTGACGAAATGCTGCAACTGCAGGCGCAGGGCCTCAGCGGCGGTGAAAGGTTCCTCGACCGCCAGCAACGGCTGATGCCAGCCGGCGCCGGCCTCGGCGTACTGCCAGCGCTTGAGCTGCGGAATGCTCAGGGCGCCAGCGGTGCCAGCCAGCAGGTAGCACGGCTGGTCGGCCTGGCGCGGGTATACCGGGTTTTCGCCGGAATCCAGCTCCCAGCTCCAGGGCGCCGCCACGGCGTCGGAACCGGTCAGGCTGCCCAGGGCACCGTTGGCGAATTGCAGCAGGACGGCGGCGCAATCCTCGTTGGCAAAACCACGCACCGCGTTGCTGGTGACGGCCTGCACCTGATGCACCTCGCCGCACAGATGACGCAGCAGGTCAAGGTCGTGAATCAAGTTGGTCAGCAACATTCCGGCCCCAGGCTCGCGGCGCCAGGGAATCTCGAAATAGCTGTCGGGCTTCTGCAACTGCCAGAGCGCGGTGACCGTGGTCAGCCGGCCCAATGCCCCGCCCCGCACCAGCGCATGGGCGCGAACGATCAGCGGATTGTGGCGCCGGTGATGCCCGACCAGCACCGGGACGCCGCTGGCTTTCACCGCGGCCACCAGTTCGCGCGCTTCATCCAGGTGCACGCCAACCGGTTTCTCCAGCAGCACCGGCACCCCGGCCGCCAGGCAATCCAGGGCGGTGCCAACGTGCAGGTTGTTCGGGTTGGCGACTATCACGGCGTCGGGGCGGGCCTGTTCGAGCATCAGTCCATGGTCGGGGTAATACGGCACCTGCCACTGCGCGGCGATCCCGGCGGCTTGCGGGCCGGGATCGGCCACGGCGCAGAGCCTGGCCTCAGTGAGGGTCTTGAGGTGCTGGCAATGCTGCTGGCCCATGTTGCCGGCGCCGATCAGGGCAATGCGCAAAGGCGAGTCCAAGGCGGGATCCTCTTGTGATTGTTATGGGAACGTGAGATTTCAAATATTTAGAACTCGGTTCCACTTTCACACAAGAGCAAAACGAAATAGTGTCCGATCAACGAACAGCTTTAAGGCTTGAGATCGTGAAGGCCCTACGACCAGCGTGGCCCGGGCTTATCGCAGGCTGCGCCAGCGGCTACAGAACACGAGGAAACCCTGTAGCCGCTGCCGAGCCCCGCGAGGCTGCGATCGGGCGCGCAGCGGCCGTAAAACAGGCGACCGTGTTGAGCCTGCCACACCGCAGTGAACGGTTTTGCGGCTCCTGCGGAGCCGATCGCAGGCTGCGCCAGCGGCTACAGGCTCAGCTGAAGAGTTCGGAGGCCTGGCTGGCGGCCGAGAGTTCGTCGGTGAACTTCAACAGCAGCGGCGCCAGTTCATGCAGGCGCGCCAGCGGCATGCGCGCGCTGGGGCCGGCGATGCTCAGCACTCCGACCACCCGGCCGTCGACCGGATGACGCACCACCGCGGCCACCGCCGAGGTGCCCACCGCCGAACTTTCCTCGACCCAGGCGTAGCCCTGTTCCCGGGCCAGGCGCAGGCGTTCGAGCAGTTCGATGTTCGAGCGCGGCGCGTTCGGGCCCAGGTCCGCGGGGATCTCGGCGGCCTGGCGCTCCACCAGCGATAACGCCTCGGCATCGCTCAGGCAGGCCAGCCAGGCATGCCCGGAAGCGGTATAGAACAACGGCGCCTCGCGGCCCATGTCGGGGTCGTAGCGCAACCCGGAACGGGCGCCCTGGGACTTGGCGATCCAGGTCTGGCGCTCGTCCTCGATCACCCCGAGGCGCACCAGCTCGCCGGTTTCCTGGGCCAGCCGGTCGAGCACCGGCTGGACGATATCCGCGCCGCTGCTGGACAGGTAGCGAAAGCCCATGGCCACCAGCTTGGTCGACAGGTGATAGCGCAGGTTGTCCGGGTTCTGGCGCACGTAGCCCAGGCGAATCAGCTCCGCCAACAGCCGGTGGGTGGCGCTTTTGGGGATGCCCAGCTGCTCGGCCAGGGTCTGCATCGGCAGGCCGCGGGGGTCGCTGGTAAGACTTTCCAGAACGCTGAAGACGCGCTCGATTTGACTGCCGGCCATGGTCGGGTCCAGACGAAATTTGGCCGATTCTAGTGACAACCGGCGCAATGGGAAACACACCGCGGCCTCGTTCGATAACCGCCCATAAAAACCTCGGCACGGCGCAGATGATCCCGCCCTCGCCTTGCTGCCGACTATTCGACTCCGTATATTTTTTGGAATCAAGTTCCAAAAACAATAATCGTTCGTTTAGCGGAGTTGCTTCTTCCATGCCTGCCACCGCCTCCCTGCACCACCCCGATATCGATTGCGACGTGCTGGTCGTCGGCTCCGGCGCCGCCGGCCTTTCGGCGGCCGTGACCGCGGCCTGGCATGGCTTGAAGGTCATAGTGGTGGAGAAAGACCCGGTGTTCGGCGGCGCCACCGCCTGGTCCGGCGGCTGGGCCTGGGTGCCGTGCAACCCGCTGGCGCGACGCGCCGGCATAGTCGAGGACGTGGAACTGCCGCGGACTTACCTGAAACATGAACTGGGCGAACGCTACCGGCCAGCAATGATCGACGCCTTCCTCGAAGCCGGCCCGCGCATGGTGTCGTTCTTCGAGCGCCATACCGCACTGCAATTCGCCGACGGCAACGCCATCGCCGATATCCACGGCGATACGCCGGGCGCCGGCACCGGCGGACGCTCGGTGATCGCCGCGCCCTACGATGGGCGCGAGGTCGGCACGCTGCTCAAGCGCCTGCGCAAGACGATGCGCGAAACCTCGTTCATCGGCATGCCGATCATGGCCGGCGCCGACCTGACGGCCTTCCTCAACCTGAGCCGTTCGCTGCCGGCAGCCTGGCATGTGAGCAAACGCGTCGCTCGCCACCTACGCGACCTCGTCACCCATCGCCGCGCCCTGCAACTGGTCAATGGCGTGGCGCTGGTGGCGCGCCTGGCCAAGTCGGCGCAGGACCTTGGCGTGCTGCTCTGGGAGTCGGCGCCGGTCACCGAGCTGCTGCGCGACGGCGACGCGGTGACGGGGGCGATTGTCAGCAGCGCCACCCGGGGGCCCATTCGTATCCACGCCCGCAAAGCGGTGGTGCTGGCGGCCGGTGGTTTCGCCAACGACATCGAGCGGCGCAAGGCACTGTTCCCACGCACGCCCACCGGCCACGAACACCTGGCCCTGCCGCCGCTGGCGGTCTCGGGCGACGGCTTGCGCCTGGGGGAAAGCGTCGGTGCCCGGGTCGATACCGACATGGAATCCCCCGTGGCCTGGGCCCCGGTTTCCGCGGTGCCCTACCAGGACGGCAGCCGCGGGCATTTCCCGCACATCATCGAGCGCGGCAAGCCGGGAGTCATCGGCGTCTTGCGCAACGGCCAGCGCTTCGTCAACGAAGCCGACGGTTACTACGACTATGTGCGAGCGATGGTCGCGGCGGCGCCCGAGGGCGAAGAAGTGGCGTCGTGGCTGATCTGCAGTCACCGGTTCCAGCGCCGCTATGGCCTGGGCATCTCCCGGCCCTTCCCGGTGCCGCTGGTGCCCTTTATCCGCAGTGGCTACCTGAAACGCGGCGCGAGCATCGAGGAACTGGCCCAGGCCTGCGGCATCGAGGTGAACGGCTTGCGCGCCACCCTGGCGGAATACAACCGGCATGCTCGACAAGGCCAGGACCCGCTGTTCGGCCGGGGCTCGACACCCTATAACCGCAAGCAGGGTGACCCGCGCCAGCAATCCAACCCGTGCGTGGCGCCCATCGAACAGGGGCCGTTCTACGCGGTAAAAGTCCAGCCGGGCTGCTTCGGCACCTTCGCCGGGCTCAAGGTCAACCCCCACGCCCAGGTGCTCGACGGCCAGGGCCAGGCCATCGCCGGCCTGTATGCCGCCGGCAGCGACATGGCCAGCATCATGGGCGGCCACTACCCCGCCGGCGGCATCAATCTCGGCCCGGCGCTGACCTTCGGCTATATCGCCGGGCGGCACATCGCGGGCGCCAGCGCTTACGAATAAGCCAGCAATCACCCTCGAAGAGAGCGTGGTTATTGAGATCGCTTGAAGGCCCTGCGGACCTTATCGCAGGCTGCGCCAGCGGCTACAGAAAGCACGGAATCCCTGTAGCCGCTGCCGAGCCCGCGAGGCTGCGATCGGCTCCGCAGGAGACGCCCGCGGTTACGGATGGCCAATCAGAAATCGAAGAACACCGTCTCCTCTTCCCCCTGGATGCGGATATCGAAGCGGTACGCCCGCTGCCCATCCACGTCACAGGGATGCGCCAGCAGGGTGTCGCGCCGCTGCGGCTGCTCGATCAGGTTCAGCACCGGGCAGGCGGCGTTGGCTTCCGGCTCGTCAGCGAAATACAGGCGAGTATGCAGGTGGATGTTGATCCCCCGGGCGAACAGCGCCACGTTGATGTGCGGCGCCATCGGCGCCCCGGCGGCGTTGTTCACCACGCCCGGCTTGACCGTGTGCAGCGTCCACTCGCCGGCATCGAAGGTGGTGGCCGTGCGCCCGAAGCTGTTGAAGGCTTTCTCCGAATCGAACACTGGGTCGTAGACGCCCTCGTGGTTGGCTTGCCAGAACTCGAGGAACGAGTCGCGCACCAGATGGCCGTTGCCGTCATACACATGGCCGATCAGCAGGATCTTTTCCCCCTGGGCGTCGGGCCCGGCCATCCGGTTCCAGATCTCGTCGCTGCGGGTCGGGTTGCCCGCCGCGGCCAGCGCCAGGCCGATGTGCACATAAGGGCCGGCTGTTTGCGAAGGGGTTTCGGGCAGCAATTGGATAGGCATGGCGGGCTCCTCAGCAATTCTCGAAGTGGGTCTTGCGCTGGCCGCGCAACACGATGTCGAAGCGATAGGCCAGGCAGTCCATCGGGTTGGCGCTGCTCATGTCCAACCGCGCGATCAGGCTCTGCACCGCGTCCGGGTTGGCGATCGACTTGACGATCGGGCACAGCGGGATCAGCGGGTCGCCCTCGAAATACAGCTGGGTGATCAACCGCGTGGCGATCGACGGCCCGCTGATGGAGAAGTGGATATGCGCCGGGCGCCAGTCGTTCGGGCCGTTGCGCCACGGGTAAGGGCCGGGCTTGATGGTGCGGAAGCTGTAGTAGCCATCACGGTCGGTCAGGGCCCGGCCGACACCGCCGAAGTTCGGGTCCAGGGGCGCCAGGTAACGGTCGTTCTTGTGCCGGTAGCGACCACCGGCGTTGGCTTGCCACATCTCCACCAGGGTGTGGGGAATCGGCTGGCCGTACTGATCGCAGACCCGGCCGGCGACGATGATCCGCTCGCCCACCGGCAAGCCGCCGTTATTGAAATTGAGCAGCAGGTCGTTGTCGAAACGCCCGGTCTTCAGATGGGAGAAATCGGGGCCGCTGGTTTCGCTCAGCGATTGCGGGATGCTCACCAGTGCCTGGCGTGGCGAACGGGCCACGGAGGTCTTGTAGTCGGGGGTCAGGGCCTTGGGATGCCAATTACGGTCACGGATAACGAAACGACTGCTGTCTGCATCGGACATGTCGGTCTCCTGTTGTTTGATTTATGGAGCGCAGCCCACGCAGTTTCAAACAACAGCAGCCCGGCGACTATTGAAAAGCCCCCTCAACAACATAACCAAACGGTTATG
The DNA here is from genome assembly GCF_000282175.2 of Pseudomonas sp. GM17. Lineage (NCBI taxonomy): Bacteria > Pseudomonadati > Pseudomonadota > Gammaproteobacteria > Pseudomonadales > Pseudomonadaceae > Pseudomonas > Pseudomonas sp. GM17. The sequence goes on from NZ_CP124732.1 coordinate 6,576,873, forward strand.
GATAACGCCCCTCGCGATAGGCCTGCCCGACCTCCCGCAGCACCTCGACGCACCATTGCGCCGCCAGCGATAGCGGCAGGCTGGCATTGCTGGAGATGCCCACCGAGCCGCCCGGCTCACGCTGCCCGAGGTCGATCTCGCGCAACTCGCCATTGGCCAGGTCCAGGCGCACCGCATCCAGCGGGGCGATCCACAGCGCATCGCTGGACAGCGCATAACGCCGGCTCAAGGCCACCGAGAGGGTCTCCAGGCGCTGGCGCGACTGGCTGATGCCGCACTGCACGAACAGGCTGTCGGCGAACTTGCGGATGGTGGTGCCGGCCAGCGGCAGTACCAGCGGGTAGCGCTCCAGCGCATGCCGGTCCAATGGCCCGTGCAGCAACGGATGATCGGGGCGCGCCACCAGGGTCATCGACTCGCTGTACAGATGCTCGAAGCTCAGGCCCTGGATCTGCGGGCTGTCCGTCATGCGCCCGACCACCAGGTCGACATCGCCGACCCGCAACTGCGACAGCAGGTAGGCGCTGGGGCCGGTGACCACGCTTACCACCAGCGCCGAATGCCGTTCGTGCAGGCGCCGCACCACCTCCGGCAGCAGCAGGCTTTCGGCGGTCGAAAGCACACCCAGGCGCACCACGCCGGCGGCATATTCGCCACCTCGCAGGGTGTTCACCCCCTCGCGCAGGGCCTGCACCGAGGGCCCGGCGTAACGCAGAAAGGCCATGCCGGCCTCGGTCAGGCTGAGCCCGGCCTTACTCCGGGCGAACAGCCGGGTATCGAGCAGTTCTTCCAGTTCCTTGAGGCTTTTCGACATCGCCGGCTGGCTTACCGCGAGCACATCCGCCGCCCGAGCCAGGCTGCCCTGGCGAGACATTTCAAGAAAACATACGAGGTGACGGAATTTGATGCGGGTATCGATGTTCAAAGGAGGCCCCGGATGTGTCGCGACAGGATCGATGCGGCTGCGGGCCATGGTAGCGTGCATGCAAAAGGCTGACGACCGGACTGGCGTCTGCCCTACTCACCAGCAACACTGATCAGCAAATTAGAACGAGGATTCACCCATGCTTTGGAAGAAAGGACGGCGCAGCGACAACGTGGTGGATGCTCGCGATGACAGTGGCGGCGGTGGAGGCGGCGGTCTGCGCTTTGGCGGTGGCAAGGGCCTGAGCCTGACCGCCATCATCCTGATCGTCGGCATCGGCTGGGTCACTGGCCAGGACCCGCTGCAAATCCTCGGGCAACTCGCCGGGCAGATGGACCAGTCCTCGGCGCCCGCCACCACCCAGCAGACCCGCCAGGCGCCGCCGGCCAACGACGAGCAGGCGGAATTCGTGCGCTCCATCCTCGGCGACACCGAAGACACCTGGGGCCAGATCTTCCAACAGGCCGGACGCGCCTATCAGCAACCCAAGCTCATCCTGTTCCGTGGCCGGGTGAACTCCGCCTGCGGCTCGGCGACCTCCGCCACCGGCCCGTTCTATTGCCCGGCCGACCAGCAGGTGTACCTGGACATGGACTTCTTCCGCGAGATGGACCAGCGCTTCTCGGCCGCCGGCGACTTCGCCCAGGCCTACGTGATCGCCCACGAAATCGGCCACCACGTACAGACCCTGCTCGGCGTCTCGGCGAAGATCCAGGCCGCCCGCCAACAAGGCCGGCAGATGGAAGGCGACGGCGGCCTGCTGGTGCGCCAGGAACTGCAGGCCGACTGCCTGGCGGGTGTCTGGGCCAACCATGCGCAGAAACGCCTGAACTGGCTGGAGCCGGGGGATATCGAAGAAGCCCTGAACGCCGCCAATGCCATCGGTGACGACCGCCTGCAACAGCAAGGCCAGGGCCGCGTGGTACCGGACTCCTTCACCCACGGCAGCTCGGCGCAACGGGTACGCTGGTTCAAGGCCGGTTTCACTCAAGGCCAAGTCGGCCAATGCGACACCTTCGCGGCGAAGAGTCTGTAATGCGCCGGGTACTGGTGCTGCTCACGTTATGGATGATCTGCGCCGGCGCGCAGGCAGCGGAAAATGGCGTCAAGACGATCAGCCCCGCGCGGCTGAACCTCGAAGGCGGCGAACTGGCCATCGGCCTGAGCCAGGACTGGCAGCGGCCGCTGCCCGAGGTCCAGCGGGCGCTGATCATTGTCCACGGGCGTCTGCGTAACGCCCAGACCTACCTGCAAAGCGCCGAACAGGCCGCCAGCCAGGCCGGGCAAAGTGCGTCCACCCTGGTGGTCGCCCCGCAGTTTCTCAACCAGAGCGATATCGAGCGTCACCAACTACCCGGTTCGCTGCTGCGCTGGCAGGGCAATGACTGGATGGCCGGCGAGCCGTCCAGCGGGCCCAGGGCAGTCAGTTCCTATGCGGTGCTGGACGCGATCATCACGCGGCTGAGCGATCGCCAGCAGTTCCCGGCCCTGACCGAGATCGTCATCGCCGGCCACTCCGGTGGCGCCCAGGTGGTGCAGCGTTTCGCCCTGCTCGGCCAGCACCATCCGGGCCTGGAGGATGACGGCATCAAGCTGCGCTACGTCATCGCCAACCCGTCGTCCTATGCCTACTTCGACGAGCAGCGCCCGGTGAAGGTCGATGCCGGCGCGTGCCCCGGTTTCAACCGCTGGAAGTACGGCCTGCTCAAGCTGCCGGCCTACGCCGCCGGCCAGACCGCGCAGCAACTGGAACAGCGCTACGTCAAACGCGATATCACCTACCTGCTAGGCAAACAGGACACCGACCCGCACCACCCGGCGCTGGACACCAGCTGCGCCGCCGAGGCCCAGGGCGCCTACCGCTTGATTCGCGGGCACAACTACTTCGACTACCTGAAACAGCGTCATCCCCAGGGATTGCAACAGCAATTGATCGAAGTGCCCGGGGTCGGGCATGACGGCGACAAGATGTTCACTTCGCCCGAGGGGCAGAAGGCATTGTTTGGCCAATAAACAGAGTGAGATCAGCAAGAACGCTATCGCGGGCAAGCCTCGCTCCTACAGGTTCGTTGTCGTACCCGGCAGAGGGCTACAACGCAGATCCGTAGGAGCGAGGCTTGCCCGCGATGCTTTTTAAGCCAGCACCATCCGCCGCAGCGCGCTGCAATCCTCGGCATGCCAGTCGGCCAGCTCCGGCCACGGGTTATCCGGCAGGTTGACCAGCACCGTGTGGGTGCCCGCCGCGCGACCGCAATCAAGGTCGAAGCGGTAGTCGCCGACCATCACCATTTCGGCGGGCGCCACCTCCCAGGCCGCGGCCAGCTTCAGCAAGCCGCCCGGGTGAGGCTTGGGCGGTGCTTCGTCGCGCCCCAGCACGTCCTCGACGGCAAAGCAGTCGGCCAGGCCGATGGCCTCCAGGGTGACATGGGCCAACTCCCGCGCATTGCGGGTCAGGATGCCCAGGCGATAGCCCCGCGCCGCCAGCTCCCGCACCAGCTCCACCGCCCCCGGCGCCGGCCGCGAACCCAGCGCCAGGTCGCGTTCGTGCTCCAGCAGCCAGGCGTGTTTCGCCGCGGCTTCGGCGGCGGGCAAGGCCGCGAGGTGGGTCAGGATGTCGTGCTCCGGCGGGATCCCCAACGCCTCGCGGATGGCCGCGAAATCGTGCACGGCCACCGTCAGGGTGCCATCCATGTCGAACACCCAATGCCGAACCTCGGCCAGGCTCATGCCCAGTCCTTGCGGTGGCGGATCAGGCCTTCCTGGGTCACCGACGCCACCAGCTGGCCGGCGCGGTTGAACACGCTGCCACGGGAGAAACCACGGGAATTGCCGGCCCACGGGCTGTCCATGGCATACAGCAGCCAGTCGTCGGCGCGCAGGTCGGCATGGAACCACAGCGCATGGTCGAGGCTGGCGACCTGCATGTCCTTCTGCCACACCGACTTGCCGTGGGGCAGCATCGAGGTGGTCAGCAGGCCGAAGTCCGAGGCATAGGCCAGCAGGTATTTATGCAGCGCGGGAATGTCCGGCAGGCTGCCGTCGGCGCGGAACCAGACGTATTTGATCGGGTCCGCCGGCTGTGGGTTGTAGGGGTCTTTCTCGGTGACCGGGCGCACTTCGATGGGCTTGGGGCACAGCAGTTTCTCGCGCATGTGCTCAGGGATAAGGTGCGCGCGCTGCTGGGTGATCTCCAGCTCCGACGGCAGGTTTTCCGGGCCGACCACCTGGGGCATCGTGTCCTGGTGCTCGAAGCCTTCCTCGTCGTACTGGAACGAGGCGCTGCAGGTGAAGATCGGGTTGCCCTTCTGGATCGCCGTCACCCGGCGGGTGCTGAAACTGCCGCCATCGCGTACCCGATCGACCTGGTACACCACCGGCAACGCCGCGTCGCCCGGGCGCAGGAAATAACCGTGCAGCGAATGCACATGGCGGGCCTCTTCGACAGTCTGGCTGGCCGCGGACAGGGACTGACCCAATACCTGGCCGCCGAACAGCTGGCGGAAACCCAAGTCTTGGCTGCGACCGCGAAACAGGTTTTCCTCGATCGGTTCCAGGGTCAACAGGTCGACCAGATCATCCAACACGTGGCTCATTCAGACTCTCCTCACACAGAGCAATGCCGCGCAGTCTTCGCTGCTGCGGTCGATTCAATCGGGTTCACACACATGGGCACACTCCAGATGCCCCCGACCTGCTATCCATGCAAGGTTTCCAACCATTGTTCGCGGTTGATGCGATACAGCACATGATGACGCAGCGGATGCTCGCTGCCGAGCTTTGGGTGATCGAAATCGTCGTGCGCAGCGTGTTGCATGCCGATGGCCTGCATGACTTTCTGCGACGGCAGATTGCTGGTGGTGGTGAAGGCGACGATCTCCTTCAGGGCCAGGCGATCGAAACCACAGCGCAGCGCGGTCCAGGCCGCTTCGCTGGCATAGCCCAGGCCCCAGTGCTCGCGCGCCAGGCGCCAGCCGATTTCCACCGCCGGGGTGAACGGCGCCTCGAAGCCCACCACGCCCAACCCGGTAAAACCGATAAAGGCCCCGGTATCCTTGCGCTCCAGCGCCCACGTGCCAAAACCGTGCTCGGCGAAATGCCCACGGATCCGACCGATCAGCGCGGCGCTTTCCAGGCGGCTCAAGGGGGCCGGAAAATAACGCATCACCTGCGGGTCGGCACACATCGCCGCGAACGCCGGCAAATCCTCGTCGCGCCACTGGCGCAACAGCAGTCGAGCACTTTCGAGTTGCAGTATCGGCTCCATCGTCCCCTCCATTTCCATGCGTGCCAGTCTACATCGCTGGTAGGATCCTTTTCGGATTCCTACATGAAATTGCCATGCCACTGCCGCTGATCTACCACGAAGACTACAGCCCTGAGTTCCCGGCGGAGCACCGCTTCCCCATGGACAAGTTTCGCCTGCTGCGCGACCACCTGGTGGACAGCGGCCTGACCCGCGATGCCGACCTGCTGCGCCCGGAACTATGCCCCAGGGAAATTCTCGCCCTGGCCCACGACCCTGGGTATATCGAACGCTATATGGCCGGCGAGTTGTCGCGGGAAGACCAGCGGCGCCTCGGCCTGCCCTGGAACGAAGCCCTGGCCCGGCGCACCGTGCGCGCCGTCGGTGGCTCGTTGCTGGCCGCCGAACAGGCCCTGGAGCATGGCCTGGCCTGTCACCTGGCAGGCGGCACCCATCACGCCCACTACGACCACCCGGCGGGCTTCTGCATCTTCAACGACCTGGCGGTGATCAGCCATTACCTGCTGGAAGCCGGACGGGTCGGCCGGGTGCTGATCTTCGACTGCGACGTGCACCAGGGCGACGGCACCGCGCGGATTCTCGAACATACCCCGGATGCCGTGACTGTCTCGCTGCACTGCGAAAAAAACTTCCCGGCGCGCAAGGCCAGCAGCGACTGGGACATCCCCCTGCCAATGGGCATGGGCGACGCCGACTACCTGAAGGTGGTCGACGATGCCCTCAATTACCTGCTGCCGCTGTACCAGCCGGACCTGGTGCTGTACGACGCCGGGGTGGATGTGCACCAGGACGATGCCCTGGGTTACCTGAAGCTGACCGACCAGGGCGTCGCCGCCCGCGACGAACAGGTGATGCGCCATTGCCTGGGCCGCGACATCCCGGTGCTCGGGGTGATCGGCGGCGGCTACAGCAAGGACCGCCAGGCCCTGGCCCGGCGCCACGGTATCCTGCACCACAGCGCGCAACGGGTGTGGACGTCATTGGGTTGCCATTGAAAAATGAGCGCCGCCGCATCATCAGGTTGTCATCAAAAGGTGGGCGTCTTACCCCCAACCGCTGTGGAGCCGCTTGTGGATAACCTGCGCGTAAGCCGCTGCACGCCAGGCAATACAAGCCCTCCAGCCCGCTGCTCATTTTTCGACCAACACCTATGGCCGCTGACGTAGGCGGCGATCGGCCGGAACGCTCGCTGGCGTCGGCACTGGCGCTGGAGGTCCTACGGACCTTGCGCAGCCTGCGGCAGCGGCTACGGAAATGGAGGCCTGTGGCGTCATCAGGTTGTCATCAAAAAGTGGATGTCTTACCCCCAACCGCTGTGGAGCCGCTTGTGGATAACCTGCGCGTAAGCCGCTGCACACCAGGCAATACAAGCCTTCCAGCTAACTGATCATTTTTCGACCAACACCTGTAGCCGCTGCCGCAGGCGGCGATCGACCGGAACGCTCGCTGGCGTCGGCACTGGCGCTGGAGGTCCTGCAGACCTTGCGCAGCCTGCGGCAGCGGCTGCAGAAATGGGGGCCGGTCGCGTCATCAGGTTGTCATCAAAAGATGGGCGCCTTACCCCCAATCTCTGTGGAGCGGCTTGTGGATAACCTGAGCGCAAGCCTCTGCAGCCCATGGGATACAAGCCCTGCAGAGCATTGAACGTTTTTTGATCAACCCCCTGCATAAGCCGCTGCGGGACGCATGGAGCATTGGCGACGGGCCTGCCTCGGGTAGAATGCCTGGCTTATTCCGCCACGCTGCCGCCCGCCATGACCTTATCCCGCACCACCCTGCCCCATCACGTCGCCATTATCGGTGGCGGCCCCGCCGGCTTGATGGCGGCCGAGGTGCTGAGCCTGGCGGGCCTGCGCGTCGATCTCTACGACGGCATGCCATCGGTAGGCCGCAAGTTCCTGCTGGCCGGGGTCGGCGGCATGAACATCACCCATTCCGAGGCCTACCCGGCCTTCCTCTCGCGTTATGCCGAACGGGCCCCACAGATGGCCCCGCTGTTGCGCGAGTTCGGCAGCGAGGCGTTGTGCCAATGGATTCACGGCCTGGGCATCGAGACGTTCGTCGGCAGCTCGGGCCGGGTGTTCCCCACCGACATGAAAGCCGCGCCGCTGCTGCGCGCCTGGCTCAAGCGCCTGCGCGATGCCGGCGTGGTTATCCACACCCGTCATCGCTGGCTCGGCTGGAATGTCGATGGCAGCCTGCGCATCCACAGTCCGGAAGGCGAAAAATCGGTTCAGGCCGACGCCGTGTTGCTGGCGCTGGGTGGCGGCAGCTGGTCGCGCCTGGGTTCGGATGGCGCCTGGATGCTGCCGCTGGAGCAACGCGGCGTGCAACTGGCGCCCCTGCAACCGAGCAACTGCGGGTTTGAGGTGCAGGACTGGAGCGATCTGCTGCGCAGCAAGTTCGCCGGTGCCCCGCTGAAGAACGTGGCCATTGGCCTGAACGACGACATCCCCCGCCTCGGCGAGTGCGTGATCACCACCACCGGGATCGAGGGCAGCCTGATCTACGCGCTGTCGGCACCGATTCGCGAGGCAATCAACAAGCACGGCACCGCCACGGTGCATATCGACCTGTTGCCGGGCAAACCCCATGACCGGATCCAGGCCGCGTTGAGCAAGCCACGGGGCTCGCGCTCCATGGCCAAGCACCTGCACAGCCAGGTGGGCATCGATGGGTTAAAAGCCGCGCTCTTGCGTGAACTGACCAGCGCCGACTGCTTCGCCGACCCGGCGCTGCTGGCCAAGGCGATCAAGGCCCTGCCGCTGACCCTGGTGAAAACCCGGCCCCTGGACGAAGCCATCAGCAGCGCCGGCGGGGTGACGTTCGAGGCCATGGACCAACGCCTGATGCTCAAGCAATTGCCCGGCGTGTTCTGCGCCGGGGAGATGCTCGACTGGGAGGCGCCCACCGGCGGCTACCTTCTCACCGCGTGTTTCGCCAGTGGGCGGGCAGCGGGGTTGGGGATGCTCGAGTGGTTGCGGGAAAAGGCCTGAACCCGGCGCAGGCCCTGTAGCCGCTGGCGCAGCCTGCGATCGAGGTGGGCGGCATTCCGACGCAGCCCTCGTAAAACCAGACGACCCGGTTCTCCTGGAGAAACCGGGTCGTCTGGTTTGGCGGCCGCTACCCTGCCGATCGCAGCCTCGCGGGCTCGGCAGCGGCGACAGGAGCGGTGTTGATCGCTTACGGCTTGCGCTTGCGCGGCCCGGTGTTGAACGCCGGCACCTTGCGCACCGGTTTCACCGCCGGAGCTTCGGCCACTTCGCCACTGTCCACCCACTTGCCCAGGTTGCGCTTGCCGCCACCGCCGGAAGTCTTGGGTTTCTTCGGCTTTTTCGGCTTCTTGATCACCTGGCCGCTGGCGTCGGTTTCCGGTACCCGGTGCTCCGGGATGAAGTCCGGCTCGTCGTGGCGCTTGAGGGTCTGGCGGGTCAGCATCTCGATGGCCGACAGCAGGTTCACTTCATCGGCGCACACCAGCGAGATCGCCTCACCGGTGGAGCCGGCGCGGCCGGTGCGGCCGATGCGGTGGATGTAATCCTCGGCGACGATCGGCAGGTCGAAGTTGACCACCAGCGGCAAGTCCTCGATGTCCAGGCCACGGGCCGCGACATCGGTGGCCACCAGGATCTGGATCTCGCTGGCCTTGAAGCGGTCCAGCGCCCGCTGGCGGGTGGCCTGGGGCTTGTCGCCATGGATGCCGTCGGCGTTCACGCCCTGGCCCTGCAGCCTTTCCACCAGCGCGTCCACGCCGTTGCGGGTCTTGGCGAACACCAGCACCTGCTTCCAGCGGTTCTTGCGCAGCAGGTGGCTGAACAGCTCCGGCTTGCGCTTCTTGTCCACCGTCACCACCCATTGCTTGACGGTGTTGGCGGCAACGTTGCGCGGGCTGACTTCGATGCTCAGCGGGTCGTTGAGCATCTGCCCGGCCAGCAGGCGGATGTCATCGGAGAAGGTCGCGGAGAACAGCAGGGTCTGACGCTTTTTCGGCAGGGCGCGATAAATGTTCGCCAGCTCTTCGGAAAAGCCCAGGTCGAGCATGCGGTCGGCTTCGTCCAGCACCAGGGTCTGCAACTGGTTGAACTTCAGCGCGTTCTGGCGGAACAGATCGAGCAGGCGGCCCGGCGTGGCCACCAGCAGGTCAACGCCGCCGCGCAGCTTCATCATTTGCGGATTGATGCTGACGCCGCCGTATACCGCGTAAGTGCGCAGCGGCAGGTTCTCGGCGTACTGGCGCACCGCTTCGTGCACCTGTTCGGCCAGTTCGCGGGTCGGCACCAGAATCAGGGCGCGCACCGAGTTGGCGGAGACTTTCGGCCCTTCCATGGCCAGCAACTGCAACAGCGGCAAGGCGAAGCCGGCGGTCTTGCCGGTGCCGGTCTGGGCCGCGGCCATCAGGTCGCGACCGCCCAGCACCGCCGGAATGGCTTGCGCCTGCACCGGTGTCGGGGTCTGGTAGCCAAGCGTTTCGAGGGCGCGCAGCAAGGGTTCGATCAGGCCAAGAGTGGCGAATGTCATGGGGATACCGTAGGGAGATTGTCAGCGCAGGTGTGCAATGGGCGGCAGTTTACCCTAATTCAGGCGGGTTTCTTTCGGGCTGACGAGTTGCCCCGCAACAGGTCGCCAGCTGGCGGGCATGAAGAATGCAGGTGGACGCGCCTTGAGGTACGGGAGGAGAATTCAGCCCCTTTTTCCCTATCGCACCTTTGAAGATCCAGGAGCCTGACCTGTATGGATACACCCAACCCCTTCCAGACACCGACCGCCGAATTGCAGACCCCGGCGGCGACTGCGCCATTGCGCCTGTACAGCACCAACGCTGTCGGCCTTGCCACCTTCCTCGGCACTTCCGTGGCGGGGTCCTACATGATCGCCGCCAACCTCAAGGCGCTCGGCCGTGAAAGCGAAGTGAAGAAGGCCTGGTACATCGGTATCGGCCTGCTCATCCTGATGATGGTGCTGGGCGCGGTGCTGCCGGAAAGCGTTCCAGCCGTGGTCTTCGTACTGCCACCGATTTTTGCGATGAACACCTACGCACGCCAGCTCTTCGGTCCGGTCGTCGTCGAACACAAACTCAGCAAGGGGCCTTTCTTCTCGTTGTGGCGCGTCGCCGGGATCAGCCTGCTGTTCATGCTGGCCTTCGTCCTGGTGCTGCTAGCGCTGGTGATGCTGTCCAACCCGGACTGAGCACGACAGGCTGGAACAAAAAACGCCGGGCAATGCCCGGCGTTTTTGATCATGCGCCAACAGGCCATTTCAAGCGGTGGCTTCTTCCTGTATCGCGGTGGCTTTTGGTTTGCGCCACTGCGGCAGGCCGATCAACACCACGGCACTGATGATCACCACCATCGCCAGCGCCTCCTCCAGGCCGATGGTCTCGCCGACAAACACGATCCCCAGCAGCACCGCTACCGCCGGGTTGACGTAGGCATAGCTGGTGGCCGCCGCCGGACGCACATGCTTGAGCAAGTACATGTAGGCGTTAAAGGCGATGATCGAGCCGAAGCCGATCAGGTACGCCAGGGCTGCCCAGCCTTCGATCGGCGGAACGGCGGCCAGTTGCTCGCCGCTCAACCAGCTGCCGATCAGCAGCACCACGCCGCCCACCAGCATCTCGACGGCACTGGCCATCGCCCCTTGCGGCAACGGCAGGTGCTTGCTCCACACCGAACCGAAGGCCCAGGCCGCCGCCGCGAACACCAGCAAAGCCGCGCCGGTCGGGCTCGACTGCAGGTTGGAACCGAGGTTGAGCATGGCGATGCCGATCAGCCCGAGGACGATCCCGGCCCATTCCAGGCGAGTGTTGCGCGCCCCCCAGAAGTAACCGCACAGCAGGGTGAACAACGGCACCGTGGCCACCGCCAGGGCCGCCACTCCGGACGCCACGCCCATGTGTTCGGCGACAGTGACCGCGCCATTGCCGCAGCTCAGCAGCAGGATGCCGATCACCCCCGCCGCCCGCCATTGCGCCCAGGTCGGTGCCGGCGCCCCGCGCCAACGCAGGAAGCCGTACATCAGGCTGCCGGCGATAACGAAACGGATGCCGGCGAGCATCAGCGGCGGCCAGTATTCGACACCGATACGGATCACCAGGTAGGTCGACCCCCAGATCACGTACAACGCAAAAAAGGCGGCAATCAGGGGCAAGGGAAAACGGCGTAGGCCAGGCATGGGAAGCTCGAAGACAGGACGAGGGAGAGGGTTATTCTAGAAAGCCGGCCGACGGAACTTAAGTTACAAAACCTGTTTAAAGCATCGGTACACTTTTCAAAACATGGAGATTCTGGCTATAAACCATGCTTTCGAAAGTCGCTGAGTTTGAGAGCCTTATCATGGATAAATATGACCGCATGCTCCTCGCCGCCCTGCTGGAAAATGGCCGGGCGAGCTACGCCGAGCTGGCGCGCAAGGTGAACCTCTCCGCCCCGGCCGTGGCCGAACGGGTGGCCAAACTCGAAGCCAGCGGAGTGATCACCGGTTACCAGGCCAAGGTCGACTTGGCCAAGCTCGGGCTGCCGATCCAGTGCGTGATCGAACTGCGCATGGCCCAGCACGGTAATCAGAAGGCCTACGACGAACTGAGCCGGATCCCGCAACTCACCGAATGCCAGCGGGTCACCGGCGATCCGTGCGTGATCATGCGCGCCGCCGTCGGCTCGATGCCGGAGCTGGAAGAGCTGATCAACCGGGTGGCGAAGTACGGGTTCAGCAAGACCTCGATCGTGCTCTCCAGCGCCATCGAACAGCGCGTGCCGCTGGGGCATCTGGAGAGCAACGGCAAGTGAACCCAGCCAGCGCCGACTGTGTAGCCGCTGCCGCAGGCTGCGATCGGCTCCGAAGGAGACGCGCTCTTGAGGGCCTCGGAAGACTCTTCGAGCCTTATCGCAGCCTTCGGCAGCGGCTACAGGAGTCAGGCGCCGCGATGGCGCTTGAGGTGTTCGCCGATCTTGGCGGCCGGCACTTTCTGCAATTTGCATAGGAAATCGTGGGACAGCTCGCGCAGCCCGTGTTTCTGCCGCAGCTCCAGCGCCAGGTGGGCGGTGAGGTTGGCGGCCATTTCCGCATCGGCCATGGCCCGGTGAGCCTGGCCGGTATGGGGCAGGCTGGCGAAACTGGTGAGGGTGCCGAGCTTATGGTTGGGCGCCGCCGGCATCAGCCGTCGCGCCAGCAACAGGGAACAGGCGAAGTTCTGCAAGCGGGTGCGCTTGATCCGGCCGAGTTCGTAGTCCCAGAACTTCTGGTCGAACGCAGCGTTGTGCGCCAGCAGCGGCGTGGTGCCGACGAACTCATTGACCTCGTTCATCACCTGCTCGGCCGGCGGCGCGCCGCGCAGCATGGCGTTGCTGATGCCGGTCAGTTGTTCGATGAAGGCCGGCACCCGCACGCCGGCGTTCATCAGGCTCTGGTAACGCTCGACGATGCGCCCCTGCTCAAGGATCACCACGGCGATTTCCGTGGCCCGGCAACTGCTGCTCGGGGAGATCCCGGTGGTTTCAAAGTCGATGACTGCGATGCGTTCCAAACCTGCCCAGCTCCGTACAAAAAATAGTCAGCTCAGCTTTTGAGCAGTAGCGCGCCTTCGATCGGCACGTAGCGCGTGGCCGCGCGAATCAGCGAATTGGCGGTCAGCCCCGGCACGCCATAGGCCACCGCTTCGACCCCGTGCTTGCTGATGATGCGCTCGAGCAACAGGTCGAAATCGCCATCACCGGAAGCCAGCACCACTTCGTCGACATGGGCGGCGGCGTCCATGATGTCGATGGTGATACCCACGTCCCAGTCGCCCTTGGCCGAGCCGTCGCTGCGCTGGATATAGGGTTTGAGTTTTACCGTGAAGCCCAGGTTGCGCAGGATCTGCTGGAACTGCTGCTGCTTGCTGTCGCCCCGGTCGATCGCATAGGCGTAGGCCTCGACTATCTGCCCCTGCTGGCTGATATCGGCCCACAGGGCGGCATAGTTGAAGTGGCAGCCATAGGCCTGGCGCACGGTGTAATAGAGATTCTGGACATCGGCGAACACAGCGATTTTTTTCACCGCTTATCCTCATGGCGCTCACGCGCGCGAACTGGGCCGGGACTCAAACCCTGAAAAAGTCGCCCAGTATGCCAGCCAGAAGGAAGGTTCCGCGAATAATCGGTCCGGGACGCTGTTGCGTTCCGGACCGATGGCGGATCAGACGAAGGAATCGTCGTCGGAAAAGAACGAGCTGTCGTCGTTGCCGTAGTCGGCATCGCTGAAACCACCCTGGTCGTTGTTGCCCCAGGAGTCGTTGTTGGCCATGCGCTGCTCGTCATTGCCCCAGCCACCCGCGTTGTCGCTGGCGGGTGCCGGTTCTTCCTTGATCACTTCGACGATTTCCTGCGGCTGCTGGTTGCCATGGAACAGGCTGCTGAGACCTTGCGCCAGCATCACGCCACCCGCCACGCCGGCGGCAGTTTTCAGCGCGCCACCGAGGAAACTGCTGCCAGCCGCGGCCGGAGCCTGCTGGGGTGGCGCGGCATAGTTCTGCTGGGGATAGCTCTGTTGCGGGTAGTTCTGCTGCGGCTGCGGGTTGAACGCCGGCCGCGCCGGTTCGCGCCAGCCACCGCCGGACGAGGCCGGAGCGCTTTGCGTCGGCGCCGGCTGCGGATCGCGGGAACCGCTGCCGAAGATGCTCGAAAGGAAGCCGCCACCGCTGCTGGGCGCCGGCGCCGCGGCCTGGGACCTGGCCTGCTGCAGCTCGGCCTGCAGTTGCTGGACTTGCTGGGTGAGTTGCTTGTTCTGCTCGTCGAGACTCTTGATTGCCGCCTCTTGCACCAGAATCGCCTGGGTCATGAAATACCCGGCGGCAGGCTGCCGGGTCAGATGCTCCTTGATCCGCGCCTCGGCCTGGGCGTCGCGCGGGGCTGAATCCTTCTCGGCTTGCTGCAACCGTGAAAACAGTCCATCGATCAGGGTTTGCTCTTCGCTGTTCATGGCGACCTCTTTAGATTGCCGGTAAAAAACGGGGCCTTGTCCGTCATGCGCAAGGTGCAACCAGTAATGGGGCTGCCCAGCGAGCTTTCAATGGCCTTTACCTAACGTTTACGTTTGCTCGCCCCGGGGCTGCATCGGTTAAAGTGTCCAACCGCTTTTTGTGATCTGCGATAACCACTGATGAATCCGTTAACCGTTCTGCGCGACTCCCTGTACTTCTGCCAGCGCAACCTGGGCCGTATCGTCCAACTGTGCCTGCCGCTGGTGGTCCTCGAAGCGCTGCTGCAGCAGGCGGTCGACAGCTCGCTGGGCCCCGAGGCCTTTCCCGGCTACAGCGTGATCGTCGGCCTGCTGATCTACCCGCTCTACACCGGGGTACTGATCCTGTTTCTAGATGCCCGCAGCCGTGGCGAATCGCCATTGGCCCGCGACCTGCTCGCCGCGACCGTCAGCCTGTGGCCGCGCTTTGCCCTGCTGACCGCCATCAACACCCTGCTGATCCTGCTGGGCCTGTCGCTGTATTTCCTGCCCGGGCTGTGGCTGATGGTGACCCTGGCCTTCGCCGAATACCTGCTGGTGCTCAAGGGCCTGCAACCACTGGCCGCGATCAAGGAAAGCTTCCGCCTGACCCGCGGGCACTTCCTGCGGATCCTGGTCTGCATCCTGGCCGTGATGGCCCCGTTGTGGGTGCTCAAGGGCGCCAGCCTGGCGGCGTACCCCGAGCCGGGTCCGATGCTGTCGCTGCTGATCGAAAGCGCCCACAGCTTCCTGCAGTTGTTCACCAGCGTGGTGGTATTCCGCCTGTTCATGCTGATCGGCGACTCGCCTGACCAGCAATGACCCCGGGGGCCGACCGCTCTACCCCTTGGGCCGCGGTCCCGCTCTCGGTTATGCTCGGGCTCAATCCAGCAACGCCATAAGCCGAGCCGATGCCCCGCCTATTTCGCTTCATCCTCCTGGGCCTGCTGATCAGCGCAGGCCTGTTATCAGCCCTGGTCTACAGCCTGACCTGGCGCCCCGACGCCAAGGAGTCGCTGCCGGTCGCCTGCACCGGCAAGGTGCCCAGCCTGGTGCCGGGCCAGGCGCTGAAGGTGATGACCTGGAACGTGCAGTACCTGGCAGGCAAGCGCTACGTGTTCTGGAACGACCAGGCCCAAGGGCCGGACGAGCGCCCGACCCCGGAAGACATGGCCTTCAGCCTGGACGAAGTGGCCCGGGTGATTCGCGATGAACAGCCGGACATCGTGCTGGTGCAGGAGCTGGACGACGGCGCCAAGGCCAGCGACTACCAGGACCAGCTCAAGCTGCTGCAGGAACGCCTGACCGACCTGTATCCCTGCAGCACACAGGCCTTCGACTGGAAGGCCGACTTCGTACCCTCCCCGCACATCTTCGGCAGCGTCGGCCGGCAACTGGCGACCTTGAGCCGCTACCGCATCGAACATGCCGAACGCCTGCAATTGCCGGTGCCCGAGGCCAATCTCCTCAGCCGCCAGTTCCAGCCGAAAAACGCCGTGCTGGTGAGTTACCTGCCGTTAAGCGACGGCGGGCAGATGGCGGTGCTCAACACCCATCTGGAGCGCGCGACGAAACCCGACGACACCCTGCAAGCCCAGGTGAACGCGGTCACCAGGATCCTCGACCGCTTCGAAGCCCGTGGTACGCCCTGGCTGATCGGCGGCGATTTCAGCCTGCTGCCCCTGGGCCAGTACCAGCGGCTCGCCCCCGAGCAACGCACGCCCTACTCCGCCGATAGCGCGCTGCACACGCTCTGGGACAAGTACCCGATGATTCCCACCAACAACGAAGCCAGCGGTATCGACCGCGCCCTGTGGCTGACCCACTACCCCAACGACCCGGCCCTGAGCGGCCCGGATCGCACCGTCGACTACCTGTTCCACAGCCCGCGGCTCAAGCGAGTCGAGGCCCAGGTACGGCAGGACGACACCCTGCGCATCTCCGACCACCTGCCACTGATCGCCCGCTTCCTGCTGCCCGCCGCGCCGTAGCCGCTGCCGCCGATCGGCCGGAACGGTCGCTGGCGTCGGCACTGGAGGTCCTGCGGACCTATCGCAGCCTGCGGCAGCGGCTACACACTGGGTTACTTGCGCGGTTTGGCGCGGGCCGTGGCTTCGGCCACCAGCGGGTCGTCCGGCCAGTAGTGTTTCGGGTAACGGCCCTTGAGGTCCTTCTTCACCTCGGCGTAGGTGCTGCGCCAGAAGTTCGCCAGGTCCTGGGTGACCTGCACCGGCCGCCGCGCCGGGGACAGCAGATGCAGCTTGACCACCTGCCGGCCACCGGCGATCCGTGGTGTCTCTGCCAGGCCGAACAACTCCTGCAAGCGCACCGCGAGAATCGGCGGTTGTTCACTGTAATCAAGGCGGATCGACGAGCCGGACGGCACTGTCAGGTGGTGCGGCGCCAGCTCGTCCAGGCGCTGCGGCAACGGCCAGGGCAGCAGGCTGTGGACAATGCTGGCCAGTTCCAGGTTGGCGAAGTGGCTGAGGCGCGAAACCTTGCCCAGATACGGCAGCAGCCAGCTTTCCAGGCTCTTGAGCAACGCCGCGTCACTGACATCCGGCCACTGGCTTTCGCCCTTGGCCTCTAGATCGAGCTGGCGCAACAAGGCCACCCGGGCCTGCCACTGGCGCAGCTCCGGGGTCCAGGGCAACAGTTCCAGGCCCTTGCGCCGCACCAGGTTGACCAGGGCCTGGCAGCGCGCTGCCTCGTCCAGGCCGGTCAGCGGCTCGCGGCTGAGCACCAGTTCGCCGACCTTGCGCTGGCGCTCGGCACGCAACACTCCTTCGCGCTCGTCCCAATCAAGCTGATCGACGCAGCGCACCTGCTCGGCCAGGACCGAGTCGAACAGCGCCGGGTCGAAATCCGCCGCCAGGTAGATGCGCTCTTCCCGCTGCCCCTGGCGACTGCCCAGGTCGGCGATCACCAGCCAGGGTTGCTTCATCAGGCTGTCGGTCTCGCTGAACAGCGCCGCGCGGCCGTTGGCCAGCCGGTATTCGGCGCCGCCGGGACGACGTTGCTGGGCGACCCGATCCGGATAGGCCAGCGCCAGCAAGGCGCCCAGCCAGCGCGGGTGATCCGGGTCCGCCACCGCCTGGCTTGGTTGTCCGCGCAGATAACCACGGTATTGCCGGGCCAGTTGCCGAGCCCGCTGGACCCCGCCCTGGGCGCCACGGGCCGCGCGCTCTTCGCCGGACAGCAGCACCAGGCGGCTATGCAGGTCGGCACCGCCGCCACGCAGGATGTCGCGCTCGCCGAGCAAGGCGGCGACGTCGCAGGCCATGTCCGCCAGCCCCAGGGCCTGGCCGCGCAACAGCAGATGGGCAATGCGCGGATGGGCCGGCAACTCGGCCATTGCCTGGCCATGGGGCGTCAGCTTGCAGTCCTCGCCAGCCTTGGCCGTCAGCGCTCCGAGGCGTTCGAGCAAGTCCTGGGCCTGGGCATAGGCCGCGCCGGGCGGCACATCCAGCCACACCAGTTGCGCCGGTGTCACACCCCAGCGGGCCAGTTGCAGGGCCAGGCCCGCCAGGTCCGCCTGGAGAATCTCCGCGCTGCCATAGGCCGCCAGTTGTTCGTGCTGGTCCTGGGACCACAGGCGATAGCACACGCCCGGCTCCAGGCGCCCGGCCCGGCCGGCGCGCTGGGTGGCGCTGGCCCGGGAAATACGCTGGGTGTCGAGACGGGTCATGCCGCTGCCCGGGTCGAAACGCGGCACCCGTGCCAGCCCGGCATCGACCACCACGCGCACGCCGTCGATGGTCAGGCTGGTCTCGGCGATATTGGTCGCCAGCACCACTTTGCGCTTGCCCGGCGGGGCCGGTTCGATGGCCGCGCGCTGCGCCGCCAGGTCCAGTTCACCGTGCAGCGGACAGAGCAGCGTCTCCGGGCGCTCGCCCAGGGCGTCGGCCAACTGCTGATGCACCCGGCGGATCTCGGCCTGCCCCGGCAAGAACACCAGGACGCTGCCGCTTTCATCGTTCAGCGCTTCAAGAACGGTCTGCACCAGCCGCGGCTCGATGAACTCGCCCGGCTGGAAGGGCCGCCCCCAGCGCACATCGACCGGGAACATGCGGCCTTCGCTGCGCAGGATCGGTGCGTCGTCCAGCAGCCCGGCCAGGCGCTCGCCTTCCAGGGTCGCCGACATCAGGAGGATTTTCAGCGGCTGCTCGTCGCGAAACAGATCGCGGCCATTGAGGCTCAAGGCCAGGGCCAGGTCGGCGTCGAGACTGCGCTCGTTGAATTTGCCACTTGCTTAATCTTGTCAACACTTGAAAGGATCCATCTATATCTGGGGTAAAAATGAAAACTACGGAGGTACGGTCATTGACAATTATCAAACACATGCAGTCACTGATGAACTATCCCTTCAAGATCCTTCCAGCGGATGTCGTGGAGATCATGCAGCGTTGCGCCTCCATCAATCCCAGGGAAACTCCTACTCACCTCTTAAAGGTCTTCGAGGCCTACTGTCACGTCACCAAGATCTCGATTACGTTCTTCTCTCTCTCTTCCCCAGCATTCCTCAATGTCATGAAAGGATTTCTCGGGTCGCTAGCTGACGATTCCTTGATCGCCCTTGGAGTTCAGGGCAGACAGCGCTACCGAAGGGGGTTCGTCAAATTGCTGGATGAAATGCGCAGAGAAATTCCACTCATACCATCCTTAAGTAACAAGGAACGAATGCCCTGGAACAACCAACACCTCTGGGAAAAAGCGAAGCAGCACCTTGATCCAAAGGCGGTCCGTTACTGGAATGGTTGGAACGTTAGAGGCCGGAAGGACAATGTCAGCTTCATTCCGATCAACCTGATCTGGAACTCCCATGGAGAGGAATTTGCCGAAGAGGTCTATAAAAACTATCGCCAAAACTCAGCAAAGTACCTTGCCCCCTCACACTCTAACTTCAAGCTTTTCCTAGCTTTCCTCTCTCAGAATGCTGAACTATGGCCTACAGCCAGTTTTAAACATCCTGTACGGATCAAAAAACTTTTCATCGAATACATGGTTTTCAACTTCAAGCAAGCACTGGAAATAGGTACAGATATCGCAACGCGGACGCGTTCCTATGCAAAGTTCATCACTCAAATGGATGAGACATTCATCCAATCGGGCCTCTGGGCTAGACCGTTCACCGGCCAATTACCACGCCCAACGTCATCATCCACACCTGGCTCTCATACCAATATCAGAAAAACGGCTTGCGGGGTCGTTGTCAAAGACAAACTAATCACTTCCGTACCATTACAAATAAGCGACTCGGAAGCTATCGATATTCTTTTTAAAAAAATCTTAGACGACAACAAGCTTGTTTTAAAGTGGAGCAAGCAAAGGTTATTTAAATCCCGCAAGGCTCAAGTTATTCGAGATCAGCTTGCGCTCATGGGAACACCAAACACAGAGAAAAACCCACTTATAAATCACAGCAATGAATTCGAGAAAATTCAACTATGCACAACACTCAACACCCAGGGATTAGCACATCTCCGAGAAAACTATAAAAACATCGCAAACACACTAACGAAAGATGATGCAGCCAAAATATTAGCCATTCCTAAAGCCATTGACTTTTTGGCCCTGCAATTGATGCTCACCTACTATCATCCCTGCCTGACGGAAAGCTTCTTCGCTCACTTTGAACTTTATGACAAACGGGGAAATATTTCTGGATTCCTAAAGACAGATCAGGGGTATCAACTGATAGGATACAAAGATCGCAAGGGTGGTGCACTGAGCGAGCAAAAAGTTGACTTAACTCCTCGGCAAGCTGCTTGGGTACGTCGAATTATTTCTTTAACGCAACCTCTTCGAGACGAGTTACATAAAACTGGCGACGATGCATGGCGTTACTTATTCCTTCACTGCGCGCGAGCCATTAGCTACCCAAAGAGGCCAATACCTTTTAAAATCAATAAAGGCAACATCGATAGCCATCAGCGGACACTGGATGAGTTTTCTGCTCTATCTGACCAAGACGAAAATAGCATCCGAGATTTTCTCACTCGAATCTCCGTGACGTCGTACAGAGCATCTAGTGGAGTTGAGGTTTACCTCAAAACCAACAGTGTCGAGGCAATGGCTAAGGCTCTTGGGCATACCGCTTATCACTCGTCTCTGCTGAGCTGCTACCTGCCGGAACCTATCCTGGCGTTCTTCCAAACCCGGTGGATCCAAATTTTTCAGCGCGGAATTATTTGTGAAGCCATGAAGGAGAGCCCTCGCTTGCTAGATGTAGCAAAATTCCAAAGCATGGAGGAGCTTCATGAGTTCCTGGAAAACCATGCGCTACGCGAAATCCCCGAACACCTTCAGAATCCGGACTTTATTAAAACGAAGGAATTCAAGCAGGTAATTAACAATAACGATAAGCATGCCGATCGCGTACTTATCTCAATTGATGCCGGCGTTCTCACAGCCCTTATCTCACTGAAAGAGGCTGTTAGTCTTTCCCAAACCCCATCCAATCTTTGTTCAAAAGCCATCTATTGGTCAAAGTTCACCGATCTGGTTGTTAAAGAAATTGAAGACGGTTTCAACAGCGACCTTCAAGACCACCTTAACGTCGCGAAACAGTACGCCAATGCTTCACACATGGAGAGTCTGATATATGCATCTTCCTCCTAAACTCGCGTTTCTATCGCCTTTTTTTACTGACCCCCAGGAAGAATATCGAACGGCCCCTTGGTTGCGTAGCGACTTTGATTCTCCAGTGTGGAGCTACAGCTTTGACTTCGAAATACCCAAAAAATTATACTGGAACGTAAGGTTGAATGATGGAAGCCTTCTAACCGCACCACAAAACAAGCAGTTACTAGACAGCCTAAAGTACTACTTGACATCTTGCGTACGTAGCCCCTCCAGCGTCTACGAAGAAACAAATAGCCTTGCGCAACAACGCAAGCACTTTCGTACCACTTGTTGCATAATTGATATCTTACTGATCAATGATAAACGCTACCAGCTTTCTTCGCATGGACTGGAAGGACTAACGGGTGGAAACTTAATAGAAATTCTAGAAACCATTTCGTCAACACACTCAATTTTTGAGTCAATCTACAAATGGACTCATCGACTTCGCGCATACTGTCTTGACTTGTTAGCCCGCGCAGACCAAAAAGAGATATTAGCCTTAATAAATAGCATTCCAAACATTTCAGAAATCACTAATGAACAATTAGACGATGACACGCTTGGGATTCCGCACGAGCTAGTCCCCCAGGTACGAGCAGCCCTCTATTTAAAGGGCCTTTACCACAATCAGGTACCATACGGTAATCAGCCAAACACCCTCTTGATCGCCCAAGAGATTTATACTGACACCCTATGGGGAAAAAATAACGCCAAGGCTATTCACTCTATTCTTTGCTTTAACAATAACTCCAGCCCTTTCAAAAGAGAATTCTGTAGTGTTCCTGTAACAAGCGGAAGGAGTGAAAAAATGAAAGAATCCAAATACTTTTCCTTCCGCTCTGCGCTTTATGGCTTAGGAGTGTTACACGAACTCTCTCTTCCAGCCCCCAGTTTTGAGGCTCTTATTGAAGCTGAATGCTTTATGCCCAATCTGTCAGCCTTAGGCCGGTTTCGCACCATTCCGTCTGCGATTGTTTTCAATGCTCTCCGGCAAGCAATTGAGTTTCACCTCGATTTTGGACAGGATCTCACCAGAGCTTTTTGCCGAATTGCGCTCGAATGTCGAAAGCGCAACATCTCACCAAGCGCTCTTATGCATCAAGAGGTACAAAAGCTAGCCGGACCTAAGCTGGTGAGCTTTGGCGTCAGAAAACTTTGTCTCGCAGCCCGCCTGAATGGCATGAACATGCTAAAGAACCCTCTTAACGTGAAAGGGGAAAAGCATGAGTACTTCAACAATCTTCGAAACAATTCTGGTTTATATGAGCTTATCGCGGTGTATATTGGGAGTGTTCAACTGATCGTTGGCGCACTTATGGCCAGACGAGCGAGTGAGCTGTATAAGCTAAAAGCAGCTGACTGTCTGGATGAAACTGAACAGTGGCTCATATTCCACAACGCGAAGAGTACTCGTCATCTATTCGGCTATCGTCGTATACAAGCGCGCCCTATTGAGCCGATTGCAGCAGACATGGTGAAAACGCTGATCAAGATGCAAAAGGTACTTCAGCGAATAGGGTACATCCGTAAGCCTCAAACCTTGTTTTCCACGCCCGCAATGACGGGCGCAGCGAAGCTTACGGAATGTGGCGCCGCTGTATACAATCGTAATCTCGATCTGTTCTGTGACTATTTCGAAACGCCCCTGAATACATTTGGTGAACGCTACTATTTCCGCCAGCACCAAATGCGCCGTTTCTTTGCCATGCTGTTTTTCTACTGTGGTAGTTTCGCCAAGCTCGACACGCTGCAATGGATGCTGGGTCACACAGATCCCAAGCATGTCTACCATTACATCACTGAGTCAACCGACGGAACCGTACTAGCCAGTGCCAAGGCACACTACGTGGCCGAACAACTGCATCTAGGTAATGTTGAGAACTACCTTGCACTCGCTGAACTGCTCAAGAAACGGCACGGCACCGAGGACTTCAACCTAATCGATACCCATGACTTGGAAGACCAGATTCAAGACTTGATGGCTGAGGGCTGGGTGGAAATCGAGCCAGAATTCTTCACTGACCACCGGGGTCATAAGTTCCAGGTTGTGGCCCGCCTGATCAAGACGGGAGTGGAAGCATGAGCAAAGCACCTTCACGAGCAAGCCAAGTGGTTGTTGGCGTCAAAACACTCCATGCTCTGCTGGTACAGATTATTCAACGGCCATTGCAATTTAATAAGGAGGTCGACCTTCGTATTGCACTCAAAAGCCAAGGCAGCCTTGCAAAGTTTGAATGCTCCATTATTAACGACCAAGGCGAGGCCCAGCAGACATTCGCTATGAGTCTTAACACCCTCAAGGCTCACGCCAATGAGAATCTAGTAGGTGGTTTCAAAGCGCTTAATGACCTCCGTCTCAAAGCTCTTGAATCATTAGATTACGCTAATAAACAAGAACAGTACGCAAACAAACGAAGCAAGTCTGGATTGACAAGGAAAGTCGAACAATTAGAGCAAGAACTACAGATGCATCGCAAGACGAATATCATCTTGCTTCGCGCATTGTCTGAAGCAATTGGCCAGTTCAACGGCATTAGGGATGCTTCTAATGACAATATCAGATCCAAGCGAACTCAGGATGCTCTTCAAACTCTACGTGCAATCGTAAGCATGGGCATGCCTCCTTTCAACGTGATTCCGAACTCCCTCGAAACGCTTGCTCCCTCAACCGAAGTTTCGCATATCGACGATTTTCGCAGGGGTAAATAGATGGAAAGCGTTACGGACCGTAAGCTTTATCAGCTCTTGGGTGATTTTAATATGTTCAGCTACTTTTCCGTGGGTCGGCTGAACACACGTGACGCGTCTAATATGCCGTTCATTATTTGGCCAAATGGATCACCTTGTTTGGTTGGCAACCTCTATATGCTATCGCTCCTCGAACGCAAGGGTCGAGGCCAGCAAGGACTATCTCGCAAGGGGAAGAAAGGGGGGTCCATGGGCGACTACGCCGCGAAAGTCAGCCAACTGCTTCGGCGATGCTATAGAGACGAAATCGACCCTATCTGCCTAGAAGATGCGAAATTCACCGATTACATCAGCGAAATCCGAAGAGAGACTTCCAGCTACAATCCATCACAACCCAAAAAATCGGAATCCACGGTTATCGCAACAGGAAAAGTCTGGCTCAACTTCTTAGACTTTGTCGGTAGATTTTATGGTTACCGCGACTTTGTATCTGCTGATGGAACTATTCGAGCAAGGGAGGAAAAACACGTCACGATTACACATAATGGAAAAAAGATCTACCGAACTTATCTGACTCATCACTCATTTGGCTCTCCAGGAAGACAGCACCGTAGAAATCCGATAACTAAGGAGCAAATTAAGCAACTAAAAGCCGCTATCAGAATTGATAACTCATCGGCGTTCGTAAAGGTCAGACGTGCTTGCATGATCGAGCTTCTCACTGACACGGGAGCAAGACGAACAGAAATTGCCAACCTCAAGGTGGATGATGTGTTAAAGGCTTTAGAAATGAAGCATCCCGTCTTGCGCTTAGACACACTCAAGCAAGGTGAGGGAGCCGAACGCTACATTCCAGTTTTCACCACTGCACTAAAAAAACTTCGGCAATATATCGAAGTAGAACGTAGAAAGTTAATGCGAAAATCCTACAAATACAACATAGATCATGGCTACCTTTTCGTCTCAGCCAGGACAGGCGATCCGCTCACTAGCCCAGTGATCTCCAACGAGATTAATCATCTTCGCAAGGTTGCAGGCATCAAATCCCAGGTTTGTGCGCACATGTTCCGTCATGCTTTTATCACAAACCTCTTCATTCATTTTATAAAGCGCCACGAGCTTTCGAACGAAGATGAATTCCGTCGCGCCCTGCTAGATAGCCGAACTTTTGTTGCTGAAATCATCAACTGGACTGGACATCTACAAACTCAATCCGTCGAGTACTACATACATCTCGCTTTCCGCGATCTTTCGAGCTATACAGAGACTGTAAGTTCGGTACATTTGGTCATGGCCATTGGAAAATATTTTGAAGAAGAAGATGAGTTGCTCACTATGCTCGAAGAAGGTATGCCTGCCACTGAATACCGCCAACGACTGATAGCATTACGAGAGCTTGCACATCTAGATTTCGATATTGCTCGTCAGCGGGAATCCACTCTCTCACAGACATGACAGCGTATAGGCGGACTCTATGCTTCTCTCAGGTGACTACCCCAAGCAAGCGGTAGGCCTCGATATGGCTATAGCCTTAATCGAGCATTAGGCCTGCAGTTTGGCGGTAAGCATACGCCCGACTTGCCTTGCATAAAGCAGGTCTGCACCCACTGAAAGGAATAAACGAAACAATATCTACTTATAAGAGCGATCTGGTCCAACGATAGTAGAAATAGATGAGAGCGTCCTACACCCAGACTTTCTAAGGGGGATCACGAAACCCAATCAGCGGCAGCTGACTGGATACATCGACAGGTTTCATATAATGAAATGAAATCTCTCTGAACCATTATCCCCAACGGGGGACCAAGGTGACAGTCAGCAGTACGGATGCCAGTGACTGCTTTCATAGCGGCCAGTCAGGAGTGCTGTGTAGCACTAAGACTCACAAGGGGTCTATATCTTACGAGCGTTAGCGACCCGCTGGAACAGCTCATCAACACTATCTCGTTCAGCAGGAACTCGCATTGCCTGAGCGATCACAAAAGGGACTTCTGCCTTCCTTTCGGAAAGGCGAACGAAGTTTTTTGTCCGCTGAGATGACCATGTCAGCATCTAATAGATAAGTCGCTAGTCTAGAGTCGCCAGGTATCCCTGTTGCCATCTTTTGTGTGCTTTTGCTTTTTGCGCCGGTTCCTCAACCGCCCTTGCTCGACTGACCGAGCTGACCAAGCCGTAGCTTTGGCCAGCCCATGAGCAAATTTCAAAACTTATAGGTTAGTTACGTCGTTATACCGTTGGCGCTGTTCTGGTAAGTGGCGTTGTAAGAGGGACACAATCCGGAGGAGTCCGATTGCGACACCGAGGCCTCGGACTCCCAAATATACCCATAGGCGAAGTCGACGGTAATATCGCTGGTCGGTGAGTAACCTGCGCCTACGGTGAAAGCCTTACGATTGCCGGTCGGGATACGAACGTTTCTGTTGGCATTGTGCGCCGGCGAAGGGTCGTATGCCATCCCCGCTCTCAGCTGCCACTCGTTATTAATCTGATACGCCGCCCCTATTGATATCGACCACGTATCCTTCCATCTAAGTGGTTCGACGACTTTAGATAAACCATTACCAACAGCGGTATCCGGTGTCTTGTTATAGATATCAAATGACTGAAACCTGCTCCAGCGAGTCCATGATGTGCCAAGATAACCGGTCCACTTATTGTTGAACCGATAGGTTAGTGATGTATCAACAAATTCCGGGTAAACGATATCAAGGCTGGCATCATAGGAACCATTGATATCAAAACCATCCGGTGCGCCAGTAACCTTTGTTTTTCCTTTAAGGTGGAAGTTGACCTTCGAATGGTAAGTCAGACCTATCGTCGCGGCATCAGAAATATCGAACAGGATGCCTACGTTATAACCTAGTGCAGTATCATCACCGGTGATGGATAGGCGCGTTTCCGTGCCATTATTCAATGGGCCGGTTGCGAGATAATTTTGTAGTTTCCCGTCGATGCGATTAATCGTGGGGCCAAATCCAAACGAAACTCTATCTGTGAGCTTGAAGGCAATGGTCGGCTGAAGCGTAACAATCTTGGTGTCACTGTAGGAACCGTAGTATCGACCTTGGAAGGTGGACTCGTAATCGTTTACCAGGCCGGCAGTCGCATAGAAGCCAAGACCAAACGAAACTCGATCGTTTATCGGCTGCGAGAAATAAGCGAAGGGAATGACGCCAACGGGTATGGAGTTTCCCTTACTAGTCCCTGTTGCTGAGCTTTCGACGTCGGAGATTTCGTCCTTCGGGATTACAACCGACAGGCCGCTAACCACTTGTCGAGACTTCAGCTTAGTCAGACCGGCAGGGTTCCCGTAGACGGTGCTCGCGTCAATGGCGGAGGAAGATCGGCCCGCATAAGCGGTTCCAGCTGCACTTGCGCTTTGCTCGTTGATCGCCAGGCCATTCCCATAAGAATGGGGACTGATCATCGATGCTAAGAGCAGTGCGGTGATGACAACTGTTTTTGGAGTGGACGCTTGGCGATTGATAGCAAAGGCACCGGTTTTGCTTTGTATTCTCATGATTTCGCTCTTCTTTTATTGTATTTATTATTGAGTTTGGTGATGCAAAGACTTTGATTGACGACCTCTCCCTTATAAGTTTCTAGAAGTGTTGAGTTCTGCTCTCAGACCCAAAGAGGCATGAAAGTGGCTCTTGCTGTATATCTAACAGCCAAGGTTCAACGTCTGCCACAGCCGGCATATACGATGAGTTAAGAGCAAGTCATCTCGATTGCCTCGTCGAATCAGCGAGAAATTAGCCACTGACCTTTAACACTGTACTTTTCGATAAAGGTCTCTTGGTTCTCCAATATCTCTCCGCTCATTAATGCTCTAATGGCATCACCTCAGCTTGGGAGGTCTGACTTGTTGGGGGGAATCACCTATCCAATTGACTGCGAAGCTGTACCTGCCAAGTGCTCGTTCCAGAGTTGCCCGATACATGCTGTTGATTTGGGCAACGAGCCCGCGGCGGGTATCCTGGACAACCTCCACTTCGAGGCCATTCAGGCCGGCAGTGGCTGCCTCCTGGCGAACGATGTAGGCAATTTCGCGTTGCTGCAGTGCTGGCTTGAAAATCTTGCCGACAGGGGTGAGGGGAAGCGCATCAAGGAGTTCGATGCGTTTGGGTACCGCTGCTCGCTCGGATATAGATCCCACAGCAAAGATCATTAACTCTTCTTTGCTAGCAGTCATCCCTGGATGCAGTTGCACATAGATCACCGGGACTTCCCCGGCGTGAGCATCTGGGCACCCCACCGCGGCCACCAGTGCAATCGCAGGGTGGGTTTGCATCGACTCCTCAATAACTTTCGGATCGATATTGTGACCGCCGCGGATGATCAACTCCTTCTTACGGCCGGTCAGCCAGAAGTAGCCTTCAGCGTCCTGGCGACCAAGATCGCCGGTGTTCAACCAGCGGGCTCCGGCGATATCGATCCACAGTCCTTTGTTGTGACTGGGCTCCAGGTAGCCTTCGAAGACGTTAGGGCCGTGGATGGCGACTACCCCAACTTCGTCTATCTCGGCGTCACGCAGATAGGCACCATTGTCATCCAGTACGACAGTGCGCATACCTTGATAAGCAAGACGAAGACCAATCGAGCCTACGCGCCTTTCGCCAGCTGGCGGGTTGCAGGTAGATACGCAGGCACCTTCGGTCAGGCCATAACCTTCAAGAATGCTGATGCCGATGCGCTGCTCGAACTCCCTGAAGATTTCCACCGGCATGGGGGCTGCACCGCAGAGGGCGTAGGTGAGACTGGACAAGTCTTTCCCATCGGTAGGGTACTGCAGTAGCGAGGAAAAAACGGTCGGAACGCCTGAGAAGTAGTTGATTTTGAAATGCTCGACAATTTCCCAGAACCTGCTGATCACAGCATTTCCGCGGTAACCTTGAGGCGTCCCCATGACGACGTGATCACCATAGGTCCAAGGCATCAGTCCCGTCATCATCTGGCCATTCACATGGAACAACGGTAGGCCACAAAAGATGACATCGCCGGGTTCTCGCGGAAACATGTTGCTTGCCATCGCCCAAGCGTCATACACCTCGGATCCGTGCGTACGCGCAGCAATCTTGGGAAGCCCTGTAGTTCCACCGGTACAGAAGAATGAAGAACGCTCTTGCGCACGAATCTGACGACCGCTCTTCAAATGGGACGAGGGCTGACCGCGCATCAACGAACGGAGGTCGCTGATCTTCACGCCCTGGTGGTTGGCCTTTTCGCGATACGCTACCCATCTCAGAGCCAAACCTTTCACGGCGCTCACGTATGGCGCCATACTGACCCAGACGATGTGCTTCACACCGGGAAGATTCTTCAGCTGGCCCGCCAGCTTCGACCACAGATCGGCACCGGGAGTCGGCGCCAAAGT
Organism: Pseudomonas sp. GM17; assembly: GCF_000282175.2. Lineage (NCBI taxonomy): Bacteria > Pseudomonadati > Pseudomonadota > Gammaproteobacteria > Pseudomonadales > Pseudomonadaceae > Pseudomonas > Pseudomonas sp. GM17. The sequence goes on from NZ_CP124732.1 coordinate 6,605,727, forward strand.
CACCACGACCTTTGCATTGGCTGCTCGAAGCAGCTCCGCCATCTGGGTAGGCTCAAGGAGTGGGTTCACTGCCATGACAATGCCGCTGGCTTCACCACCCCAGATAGTGAACTGGGTTTCCGGCAGGTTCGGCAGGATGAAGGCAATGACATCCTTCGGACCGATCCCTAGATTGTGGAAGGCATTCGCCGCTCTATTGATGTCGCCCATCAGTTTGGAGTAGTCCCACTGATGGGTTGAACGAAAATCTTTGGCATCCAGGAAGAAGGTAAGCGCCGGAGCATTCGGGAAGCGTTTCGCCGTTCGCGAAATTGCCTCGTAGGTACTGGGAGCCAACCCTCGTTGGGAGAGTGGCGTTTTTTCCATAGACTCGATATCGGTCAGCGAACTCACGGCCATCAGGCTTGCTCCACTACCAGGTTGCGTTGAACGCCTAGATCAATAACACCGTCACTGCTGCGTATGTTCGCCTCTACAACGTCTCCGTTCTTCAGATACTGGGTACGGCCTTCTTGAGCTTTCATGAAGAGTTTCCACTTCGTCTCCTCCGGCAGCAGAGCACCAATGCGTTGTTTGGCAGGCGATGGGATTGCCAGCGCGCAGCCTGCCGGGGTTCCAGTAGCAATGAGGTCGCCCGGGGCTAAATCGTGTACCGTCGACAACTCGGCCAGCGTCTCTACCGGTCCGAATACGAGGTTTGCCGTGGTGTCGTTCTGACGAACCTCACCATTTACCCTGAGCTGCAGACGCAGGTCCCGGAGATAGCGCATCTCATGCCGATTCAGAAGGCAAAGGTACGGGCCCACCGGGCCGAAGGTGCGGAAGCTTTTGCCTTTGTAGAACTGCATCTGCGGAATCTGGATGTCCCGTGCGGAGTAGTCGTTCACGATCACGACACCTGCAATGTACTCGTGCAGGTTGCTTTCGGTGATCGCCACCCCGCTGGTGATGTCTTTCTTGAGGATCAGCCCCAGTTCGATCTCGTAATCGAGGAAGCGCACGCTCTTCGGCTTGATCAGATTACTGTTCGCCGGAACGATGCAGCTGGGCGCTTTCGTGAAGATCATGTTGTAGGCTTTCGCGTCCGGGTCCATTCCAGACTCGATCATATGCTGACGGTAGTTGGCGCCCTGACACACGAACTGTTGGTTCTGGGTAACCGGCGAGAGCAGCTTCACGTCGCTCAAGCGGAGCTCGCCATCTTGAAGGCGTTCCAGCTCCTCGGGCGTGTTGCCACAAATGAAGTCTCCGGTTGTGGGGTAGTCGCCCTCGATCAGAGAAATACGATCCTTGCGGATGACACCCCAACGTGGAGCGTTCTGGTGGATGAAACGGACAATGTGCACGGGCATGGCAGAAGCTCCTGGAGAGTCATTGTTCTGGTGCGTTGACGCCACGATCTGGCTAGGTGGCTCGGTTCCATACGTACAGAGCAGAGGGCTGCACAAAGCCAAGCCGCTCGCCTTGATTAGCGTGCGCCTGCTGAATCGGGGGGATTCGGTTTTCATTGAGTCAGGCGAAGAGGCGCGCCAACGTGATCAGTTTGCGCAGGCTCAGATCGGGACTTCGGCGCAGGTTGCGCACGAGGGCACAAAGGTTCGCCAGATTCTTCTTGGGCTTGGTGAAGCTCTTGGGCATACGTTCTCCCCACTGCGACATTGCTTCGGCGCTCACTTGGTGGAGGCCCGTAGGCCGATCGGCAGTGAATAGGTCACCATCGCAGTAGTGCTCGTGCTTATCACCCCAAGGATCTTGCCAATAGTCGAAGATTTGGCTACCCAGTATGTGGCGACCGATACCCCATGCATGCTTCCAGCCGCGCTCACGCAGAACGCGCTGCCCTATACCGACGGCATCGGCATCCACTACCTCGTAAGCACTGTGGCTGTAGGCAGCCATGAACCCTTGAGCCATTGCAAGGGTATGGTGGTCAGCAGGCGTGTCACCCAGATCCAGGCGCATGAACGCGACTGCGGGAGAGCCGTCCGGCAGGACTTGCACATCGCTGGGGATCAGACCGAAGTTCTGGGTGTACCAGCCCGAAGTGGCTTGATAGTCAGCCACCTCGAGGACAACGTGGCCAAGCTTGATAATCTCCGGCGGTGCTGCTGGAGAACGCTGGGTCTGATTGACCCGGGCTGTGTCTGAAGGTTGGTTAACCGGCAAAGCAGAGCGATGGTACAGCGGTAGTACTGGTGTCTGGCCGAAGATGGCCTCCACAGTGAAACCAGATGGGTCCGTCACGCTTACGAACTGACCACCACCCGGTAAGGTCGCCTCTTGGATAGCACTAGCACCAGGAATACCCGACACCTTGATCAGGTCTTCCTTGGAAGCGACTGTGAAACCGAGGCCAACAAACCGCGTCTGGTCAGCTCGATGCACCCGATAGCAGTAGGGAGCTGACCCAGTGGCCCGCAAGCACAGACAGTCATCCGTGCGGTGTGTGATCCGCAGGCCGAAATCCACCAAAAACTTCTCGGCCTTATCCAAATCCGGACGCTCGAAAATCAGATGAGCAAGGGTTTGGGCCTTGACCGTCGGCCGCGGATGGCGGGCGGGTTGCGGTGTAACAAGAGTCGGATTCTTCACATTACTGGTCATCTTCTTGTTCTCCCAGCTTTTCGCAGGCAAAGCGAGCCCCCAACCCCTTCTTTTTGAAGGAGGCGTTTGGGCCTAGTTCATCAGTCCAACGTAGGCAGAGGTGGCAGCTCTACTGTGGCAATGGCACGAGCCTCATCGAAGGAAATGCCCAACGAGCGCAAAACCATTTCTGCGGAGTCCGATCCCGCCTCGCGCCACGTTTTGTGGCCTTGGCTCACGAGGAACATCGCACCCAACGTGGTTCCCGCGATATGGGATATGACCGTCATCAGTTGCTCCGGCCGGAAGTTGTAGCGCCCACTCGAAAGGCCTTGCATCAGATCCATGGTGGGCGGGCCGTAGAGCATTTCCTGCAGAGAGGCGTTGCTCAGTGCGAAGCGATTGATGAAAGCACCCCAATGGGGTTCTTCGTGGGTACGACGTACAAAGAAGCGAATTCCGTTGGAAAGGCGCTGAGCCGGATCTGGCAGTTGCGCAAAGCTTCTGGTGACTCGTTGGTGCATTTCGGCCCCGAGGTGGGTGGCGACTTGCACGAACAGTTGCTCCATCGATTCCAGATTGTTGTAGATCGTGCCTCGGGCAACGCCGGCTGCAGCGGCTAGATCGCTGATGTTCAGCTGACTGCCACCACGCTCCACAAAGAGGCGGAGTGCGGCTTCATGAATGCGTTTCTGCACTTGGCTGAGGTTCTTCACAAATGTCTCCTAAGCTAGCCATGGACAAATTGAACATCAAAGTTCAATTTATTTCAACCAGGAAACATGTCCGCTCCTCAGATCGAGGCGTCGCCAGACGATCACAAAATCTAAACCAGTTGTAAATAAAAGGATTTTTATGGTGACTTTCATCATCACAGGAAATTTTAGGAGGTTTTATCTTCGATCATGCGGTTGACCAAATTGATCACTCATGTTCAATATAAATTGCCTGTGTTTGCTTTTGCGGAGACTTACGCTCGTGACTCAACCAATAACAAGAACTTGCAATGTAGTGATCGTCAGACTCGGCCCTACAGGGGCAGTACTGGCAAATCTACTGGGTCAGTACGGATGGAATATCGCGGCTATAGAGCGCGATGTTGATCTGTATTACGCCCCCGGGGCTGTACATTTTGATAGCGAGTTGATGCGAATTTTTCAGTTCGCCGGCCTCGCGGAAGACATCGGTCGAACCTCCGAATCTTTCAAAGACATGGATTTACTGCTCGAGCCTGGCGGGAAGCCTGTCATGACCACCCAGATCGGCTCCCTGGATCGCCACTATGGTTATCCAGGTGCTTGGCGGTTCCATCAATCCACTCTCAAAGGACATTTCCATCAGGGCCTCAAGCGCTTCCCCAATGTGACTGCGCTGTATGGCTATCACCCTGCATCGATTAAAGAGCACGCAGATGCTGTGGAGGTCGGGGTCGAGTGTCTTGCCACCCAGACCAAGCAGATTGTCCGTGGGGCGAACGGCTTGGGCCGTGTTCTTGAGAACGTCCGTTCCGCCTTCCGCGGCGCACAGCCACAAAAAACAAGGCTTGGAGTAGCAGCATGATTGAAGTGCCTGTAGTTATCTCCGGAGGCGGTCCGGTCGGGCTGACTCTTGCCCTGACACTTAGCAAGCTGGGTGTCAGGTCGATGATCATCAACGATCGAAAGCAGACAACCACCCACCCCAAACTCGATGTCGTGAACTGCCGCTCCATGGAAATCTTTCGTCAGCTTGGGCTGGCGGAAAAAATACGCGCGGCAGGTAATCCACGGGAAGCGAATCAGTACTCAGCAATCGCGGCCTCCGCGAGCGGGCCGTTTTACACGGTCATGCGTGATCGGCACATCATCTACAAGTCAGTAGCCGAGGCCGATAAGCTGATTCGTGCCTGCACTGACGGTAGCCTGCCGCTTGAGTCGATGCAGCGCATCGCGCAAATGCACCTGGAGCCCGTTCTGCTCGCTGAAGTCAAAGCAGATCCGAACATCGAGCTTCGTTTCGGCTGGCGAACCTACGGATTCGAACAAGGGACAACCGGTGTTACGACGATGGCTCACAACGTCGACACTGGTGAAGCCATCCAGGTCTTTTCTCAGTATCTGGTCGGTTGTGATGGCCCCAACAGTCGCGTACGCAACATGCTCAACATCGACTATGACGGTACTCGGGATCTGGTCGGTGAGCTCTTCATCATCCATCTGCGTTCTGACGAAATTGCTTCGTTGTTCCCCAACAACCAGCCGTACTGGCATACCTGGCTGTGCCGTGAAGGCTACTCAGGCCTGCTGGTTTCGCCCGACGCCGGCCGCAACGATTACGTTCTGCATCGACCCTTTGCACCGCGCCCGAGTGAGACGCTGGAGTCGGTTATCGATGGGGCGCTAGGCTGCAAGCTGAAGTACGAAATCATCCAATCTGGGCCTTGGCGGCCGCAGTTCCTAGTTGCCAAGAGCTTTGGCAGAAAACGTGTCTTTATTGCCGGGGATGCGACTCACCAGTTTATGCCAACAGGCGGGCTGGGGATGAACACTGGTGTGACCGAGGCGCACAACCTGGGCTGGAAACTGGCCGCCTGCATCAATGGCTGGGGTGGCGCGAAGCTGCTTGAGAGCTACGAAGCAGAGCGTCGTCCAATTGCTCTGCGTAATCGTAACCACGTCAAGAAGTGCGCTGCCGGCGCTTTCGAAGCTCAGTTCGGCGTTCACCCCGATCTGGTAGACGAAGGGGTTCGGGGCGATGTTGCCCGTGCTGCCATCGCCAAGGAGTTCGAAACCAAGGTTTCGCGCTTGTATGAGGCCTTCGGCATTGAGATGGGTTATCGCTACCACGGCTCGCCGGTGATTATCCCCGACACCGCGCCGGAGCCGGATTGCCCCGAAGTTGACTATCTGCCCACCACTTGGTCTGGTGCCCACCTGCCCAACGTGTTCTTGGAAGATGGCACTCCGATCCTCGACAAGCTCCCTTACCATTGCTTCACGCTCATCGTCGTCGACACTTCTGCCGAGGAAGTAGCTGCGCTGCGTGCAGCAGCGAAGGAGTGCCGCGTGCCACTGGAAATTCTCCATGTGAAAGAAGCTCACGTGGCCAAGGTAATGGAGCGTCGCTTCCTCTTGGTACGTCCAGACCAGCATGTGGCCTGGCGCGGGGATGCGCCTCCCGACGACTGCAATCGACTGATGAACATTGTGCGAGGAGCTCGCTGAACATGACTACTTTCATCGAGAAACTGAAGCTGCGCCTGCTCCTCATGGCTTCCATGCCGATGCTCCGTCGGGCTCAGAAACGCTCCGAGCGATTTCGCGAAATGTTAGGTGAAGAAACGTTCGTGATGCAGATCCGCACCCTAGACGGAGTGGGAAGCTACTTCGAGCTGCGTAAAGGCAAGCTCCGGCTCCACCATGGTGTCCATGGACGTCCTGACCTGACCCAGTTGTGGGTGCGTAGCCGCGATGCAGTGAAAGTCATGCTGAGCAAGGATGAGACTGACATCTTGCGCGCCTTTGAAGCCGGCCAGTGCCGCATGCAGGGGCGATTCGCTGTAGCGCTCTGGTTCAACGAGGCCATGAAGATCGCGCGCTCCTGACCTGAGCCAGAACGGCACCATGCTAACCATGATGCCGGCTCAAGTCGGGTTTCCAACCATTCCAATAAGAACAGGTGCGTCATAGGTTCCGGAGCCTTGCTAACTGTTACATGTGGTTTATCTTCCATAAATCAGTCACTTACCTAATTTAACTTTTTCAAAGTTTTTTACGTGCGTAACGAGTAAGTGACTGCCAATCTGGACGATTGCAATCCCATAGTCACCTCTCATTTTGAGCTCGTCTGAGTGGAGGCTAGGCCATGACGGCCACTTATGTTTGGGGGTAGCGAACCCCAAGTGCCGGTTAGCCTTCTGCGGTCTCGATTTCGACTCAGCCTTATTTGTTTCCGGTCGGACTGATGAAGGGTTAAAAATCTGCGCGCAGCGCCGGGATGACAAGACATACTACAGTGCGAACCAACTCACTAGGTTGGCCGTTCCTTTCTGTGCTTAAGATAGCCCGCTTAACAAGTACGGGCAGTAGCCCCATAGTGGTGAAGCTCTGTGCAACGGCCTGAACCCCGAGCAGTTTGGCGACCCCGGCGGCTCCAACGTACAGCGCCACCAAAGCGACAGCAATTGAATAAGTGTGGTGTTTGAACTTTTGCATGAATGCTCCTGGGCAGCGGGTAGCGCGCTGCCGGATAGTGGGCGGCACCTTCGACTTCGAGGAACACCGAGGTCTTCAGGCCGCTGAACTGGTCCAGGCCGGGGATGATCAGCGGTGCGGACTCGGGGATCACATCGAACTGCACCTTCTGCTTGAGGCGATAGCCCGGCACATAGGCCTGCACGGCGGCGGCCACTTCCTCAATGGAGGCTTCGACGGCGGCCTGATCGGCAGCCTCCGACAGCACAAACACCGTATCGCGCATCATCAGCGGTGGCTCGGCCGGGTTCATGATGATGATCGCCTTGCCCTTGGTCGCGCCGCCGATCACTTCGATGGCTTTGCTGGTGGTTTCGGTGAACTCATCGATGTTGGCGCGGGTACCCGGCCCGGCGGATTTGCTGCTGATCGAGGCGATGATCTCGGCGTAGTGCACCTTGGCCACCCGCGATACGGCGGCGACCATGGGGATGGTGGCCTGGCCGCCGCAGGTGACCATGTTGACGTTGAGCTGGCTGAGGTTCTGCTCCAGGTTGACCACCGGCACGCAGTAGGGACCGATCGCGGCTGGCGTCAGGTCGATCAGGCGGATGCCCGGTTTCACACTGCGCAGGAAGGCATCGTTCTGCACATGGGCGCCGGCGCTGGTGGCGTCGAAGACGAAGTCGATATCGGCGAACTCCGGCAGGTTGACCAGGCCTTGTACGCCTTCATGGATGGTGGCCACGCCCAGGCGTGCAGCACGGGCCAGGCCGTCGGAGCTTGGGTCGATACCGACCATCGCGCCCATTTCCAGATGCTGGGCGTTGCGCATGATCTTGATCATCAGGTCGGTGCCGATATTGCCCGGGCCAATGATCGCGACTTTCAGTTTTTTGTTGATGCTCATGTAACGCTCTCCAGGGGGCGGCGCGACCTGTCGCGCCGCCGAATGTACTCAGACGAAGCGACAGCTGACCTCACCCAAGCGGGTCGGGCGCAGGTGCAGGCTGTCGCCGGCCACCACAGGGGTCATGGGGCCGAGCGCGCCGGACAACAGCACATCGCCGGCTTTCAGTGGGCGGCCGACCTCGGCCATGGTGCGGGCCAGCCACAAGCAGGCATCCAGCGGATTGCCCAGGCAGGCGGCGCCGACGCCGATGGAGGCCTGTTGGCCGTTCTTCTCCAGCAACATGCCTTCCAGGCGCAGGTCCAGCGCTGAGAGCTTGGTCGGCTGCTTACCCAGTACGTAGAGCGCAGAGGAGGCGTTGTCGGCCACGGTGTCGACCAGGGTGATCTTCCAGTCTTCGATGGCTGAGTCGACGATCTCCAGAGCCGGTACCACGTAGTCCACGGCAGTGATCAGCTCGGCCAAGGTGGTGTCATGTCGGGTCAGGTCGCGGCCCAGGACGAAGGCAATCTCACCCTCGGCCTTGGGCTGGATCAGGGCATGGGTGTCGATCTCGCCACCATCGACAATTTCCATATCAGCAAACAGCATGCCGAAGTCGGGCTGATCGACACCCAGTTGCTGTTGCACAGCTTTGGAGGTCAGGCCGACCTTGCGTCCGACCAGGCGGCGACCCTGTTCCAGCGCCAGCTTGGTATTGATCTCCTGTACCGCATAGGCGCTGGACAGTGTGCTGATGCCGAAGTGCTCGGAGATGCGTGCGCAGGGTTGGCGGGTTTGGCGGGCGATGGCGAGTACCGCCGCTGCTTCCTGTAAGTGATGCAAGGGGTACGGGGTCATGCGCTTTTCCTCAGGGCAGGTTGTGCTTGGGTAACCGCGCTGAATTCAGGCTCCCAGGCAGTCGTGATCCGCGTGCTGCAGATGCAGACCGATGCCGTCTTTTAGGAAGGTCAGCCAACGGTCGAGCCGATTCGACTCGATCAGGGCGTAGCCCATGCTGCTGGCACCGAATTTGTCCTGGTTCATAAGGGCTCCGTGCGCGCTCAGACCGGGGTGCGACAGGCGAGGAATTCGGCCGTGACAGCGTTGAACTCGGTGGCGCGTTGGCGAAGGCGTCGAGCAACTGCATGCCGCTTGATTGGGCGCCCGCTTTACGGTTGTTATCGTCGATGTCCTTGAACAATCGACTCTCATCCTTCAGCTCGAAGTCATACCAGTACTTGCCGCGCAGGAATACGCCCGACTCGCCGTGGCTCAACTGCAGGTCATGGCTGCCCTTGAAGATCTTCGAGAAGGTTTCGCTCTTCTTGAAGTTGCGCCGACCGTCATCGGTGACACTGCTGCCAAGCAGGTCGGGATCTGGATTTCTCAGGGCCCAGCTGGCACCTACGGACAGGGTGGAGTCGAACTGTCCATCGATCTCGCCGATAGAGAAATCGATGGCCTGGGCTGGCGCGCAAAACAAGGTGGCAAGGCTGACTGCGCAAGCCAGGCGGGCTGCCATGGGGGTTGCTTGAACATCTTCATTATCTCTTGTTGTTTTTGTAATACGACGCAGGCCCTTTTTTGAGGGTGAGCCAACCCGTACAGGTCATCGAGGGGGCAATGAGATCCGTATTGCTGTGATTAGGTGTTGGGGCGAAGGGGCGGCAGTGCCCCTGCGTCGTGTTGGACTAGCGGGTTAGCCGGTAACGAGAAGCCTGGTCATCGTTGCTCTCCACTTTTTTTGGGCAAAGGCTCCCCATGCGCAGCGGGAGCTACGCTCGATGAAGCTAGGGGTTTCAGTCCAGGCTAGGCAGCGCCGGCAGCGGCTCGGTCGCGAATGCTCTCGCCTCATCAGGTGGCACGCCGAGTGCGCGCAGCACCAGTTCGGCCGTATCTGCTCCCGCATCGCGCCAGGTCTTGTGGCCCTGCAGCACCAGGCTGATGGCGCCCAGCACAGAGCCGGCCAGCATACCGATCACCGACATCAGCTGTTCCTGGCGAAAGCTGTAGCGCTGGCTGCTGAGGCCGGCCAGAACATCGCGTACCGGTGGACCTTCCCAGAGCTTCTGCATCGAGGCATGGGAGGCCGCGTAGCGCACCAGGAAACTGCCCCAGTGAGGTTCTTCATGGGCGCGGCGGATGTAGAAGCGGATGCCGTTGGCTGTGCGCTGGGCGGGGTCGAGACCCGGTGCCGCGCTCTTGTCGACCCGCTCGTTCATCTCGGCCGCCAGTTCGCTGGCGACGATTTCGAACACCGAATTGATCGAATCGAGATTCTTGTAGATGGTGTTGCGGGCCAGGCCAGCTGCCTGGGCCAGTTCGCTGATGTTCACGTCGGCGATCTGTTTCTCGGCGAAGAGCCGCAAGGCGGCTTCATGGATGCGTTTCTGAATGGCGCTCACGGGATAAACCTTGGATTGAGGCGAATGGTCAAAGTGAACGCTAGTGCTCACATGGAATCAATATGGTTCACGTGTAGATTTCAGAACAACTCGTATTCGTGCGTCATTCAGGCTCTCTATCACGGGGTTTAATACCGTTTGTCAGGATTGTTTCAGCCTTTCAAACGCCGGCAGATGGTCTGAAATTGGTAACCGTGCGTTGACTTGGGTGAGCAATGGTGTTCATCATTGAGTTGTTGTGTATCCGTTGGGGCTGGCTCATCGAGGGTGCAGCTCAACGCCGTCACTGAGGTGAGTACCACCATGTCCATCAAGCAAGGGCGCATCGACGTCCACCATCACGTAATACCTCCAGCCTTCGTCGAAGCCATGCAAGCCAAGAGCATCAACAAGGTTGCAGGGGCACCACTGCCAAAATGGAATGCCGAGAAATCCATTGCGGTGATGGACGCCAATGGTATCCAGACGGCTATTACCTCGCTTTCCGCGCCTGGCGTGCATTTGGGCGATGGCGTGATGCAGGCAAGCGAGCTCGCACGGCGCTATAACGAGTTTTCCGCCGATATGGCCGTGCGTTATCCGGGGCGTTTCGGCTTCTTCGCCGTACTGCCCATGCCTTTCACCGAGGCGGCTTGCGCCGAGGCTATTTACGCGCTGGATGTGCTGAAAGCCGACGGCCTGGTGCTGTTGGGCAGCACGGACGACTACTTCCTAGGCGATGCCAAGTTCGACGAACTGATGAGCGAGTTGGACCGTCTTCGTGCACCCCAACCTGCATGCGACCAGTGAGAACATCGGGTTGAATATGCCGGGCTTTCTTATTGAGTTCCTCTGCGACACCACCAGGGCTGCGGTCAATCTGATCCTCTGCGGCACTCTGGAGACGTACCCCAACATCCGCTGGATCCTCGCCCATGCCGGCGGTTTCCTGCCGTTCGTGGCCGGGCGCGTGGCCTCTAGCGCCATCCCGAAGGCGCAAAGCGATGCGCCTGAACGCATATTGCACTTTATAAAGCGCTTCTACTTCGACACCGCGCTATCGCCTTCGCGCTACTCCATGGCGGCACTTAAGGAGTTGGTCGAACCGTCACACATTCTCTTCGGCAGCGATTTCCCCTTCGCTCCCGCGCCTATCACCGCGCTGCAATGCCGTACGCTGGCTGAGTCGGACTTGTTCGCGGAGCAGGTCCAGTACGGCATCAGTCGTGGGCATGCGCTCAACCTGTTCCCGCAGAACCGCCACACCGATGAGGTGATGACCGCCCAGCCGATTTTCGAGGGCGAATCCATGCCGAGCGAATCAAGCGGGCCGCGACCGGCCCGATGGCGTCCCTGGGCGAAAGCATGCGCAATCGCTGAGCCGAGACGGGGCCCGGTATTTCAAGAACAAGAGGTGGTCATGAATCGTCGTACATTCGTAGTGGGAGCTGGCGCTCTGGTGGGGCGGGCGTGCTCGCTTCAGGCATGCGTTCCGTTCCGGAGAGCGCTCAGATGCGCCCGACCATCAGCGTCGAAGAGAGCGAGGCCGCCATCGCAGCCGCTATGACTGCGGGCAGGATCGATGTGCACCGCCATATAGTGACACCGGCGCTACGGGAAGTGCTGGCGCGGCGCACTATCAATACCCTGGCCGGAATCGCCGTGCCCGAGTGGCCTTGTCGCTATACTCGGGCATAGCTTAGATCACCCGCTATCCAAGGCGTCGCCCCGGTCCACATCCTGACGTCTTCATCCCTAACAAATGGCTCAAGTCACTCGCTCGGGACCGGCTAAAGCCGGCCCCTGAAACCAACGTTATGCGCCAAACCCTGCCCCCGCACTTGAAAGGTAATTTTCCCGGAGAAGTACAATGTTCAAGCAGACTCTAATCGCCGGCTGGGGCGATATGGATTTCAATTCGCATATGCGCAATACCGCTTATCTTGACAAGGCCGTGGATGTCCGCATGACGTATTTTGCTGGCCAGGGATTTCCCGTGAGCGAGTTTCGCCGCTTGGGTATAGGTCCCGTGGTGATTAATGACCAGATTGAATATTTCCGCGAATTCCATCTGCTGGATTCAGTGGAGTGTACGCTGTGCTTGGCCGGTTTATCCGAAGACGGTAGCCAGATGCGTCTGCGCAACGAATTCTTCCGCAAGGGTAAACTTGCCGCTCGCGTAACATCCACTGGCGGGTGGCTGGATTTGACACAGCGTCGTATGGTCAATCCACCCGCTCTGCTGCTGGCGGCGCTGCAGGCATTAGCGCGCAGCACAGATTTCCAAGACCTGCAGGGCGGCAGCAACCCGTTTAGGGGGCGACCGCATCGCTCTGGTGATCAGGGCACTGAGGTGTAGTTTTTTCGCGCAGCGGACGGAACTCGAACAAAAATCTGGCCACTTTCTGCCAGTCAAGCGGTACAACCTAATGATCAGGTCGAATGCAATCGCTGAAGCGAGAGCGGATCAAGCGGAAGATCTACAGCACCAGGCAGGATGATCGCGCTGATGTGTTCGATTACATCTAAGTGTTTTACAACCGAACCCGCCGCCACAGTTACTTGGGCGGTGTCAGTCCTGAGGCATTTGAACGTGCCTCATTATGAGGTCGGGAAATGTCTACCGGAGCGGGGGTAGTCCAAATTGAATCGCCCCTATTCTCGTAGGCATATTGAAGGTTTGCTTTTGGCCGAATGCAGCGGTTATGCGTGCAATCTCAACAGTGTTCCCCAGCCCATCACCTGGGACTGACAACGTCGCCATCAAATCTACAAAAGTACCGACAGAGAATCCAAACGGCACAAGCAGCTCTAGCAAATTGGGGCACCGCGTTGGTTACCGGGGCATCGACGGGCATCGGTCAGGAAATCGCTCGTATTCTCGCATCGCGAGGTACGAACCTGATTCTGGTGGCTCGGAACAAAAAAGCCCTCGAAGAATAGGCGAAGACCTACAATGCGCAGTACGGCGTGAAGGTCGAAGTGCTGGCTGTTGACCTCTCGGATCCGACCCAACTTCAGGCTCTCGAAAATCGTGCACGCAGCTTCAACTCGCCCATCGATCTGCTGGTGAACAGTGCAGGCATTGGTACTGTGGGCAAGTATCACGAGCTCCCGTTGGAGAAAGAACAGCAGCAGGTGAGCGTCAACATCGTTGCGCTCATGCGGTTGACCCACGCTGCTCTGGTCCAGATGGTGCCCCGCCGCCAAGGCAAGATCCTTAACATTTCTTCGCTGTCCGCTGTGGTGCCGGAACCGAATATGGCCACGTACGCTGGCACCAAGGCCTTCGTTACCAGTTTCGGTGAGTCGCTGCACGAGGAGCTGCGTGGAACCGGTATCACCGTTACCACAGTGCACCCGGGCTTCACTAGGACTGAATTCCAGGAGCGCGCTGGGATGCAGAGTAAGGTACAGGATGTCCCATCCTTCGTATGGATGACCGCCTATGAAGTGGCGAACAAGGCTCTGAAGGCTGCCGAGAATGGCACTGTATTCCATGCGCCTGGCTTCTACACTATCGTGGGCGCGATGCTAAACGTCATGCCTCGTTGGCTGAAGCGCTACATTATGCTGAAGATGAAAGGGTAATTATCGATCTACTTACCGGCCCATTGCAGGGCCGGTTGGAGTCCCGAATTGTTTCTCACCCTTGCTTGGGAAGGCCGAGTTCCTTCCTGTACTTTGGCACTAACATGTGCCCTGCCTTTGCCGCACGAGTAATCAGGGAGCACTTGATTACCCCCACAAGCGGTAAATGCAGAACGCCTTTGCGGCTTCCTAGCGTAACAGCCATCATCGGATTTCCTGTCTGAGCTCGATGGGTTTTCAGGCTCTTGTGATCAGCGTACCCGGATAGCAGTTGCCGAATATTATGGGCGGCATGCTCCACTTGCTTGGCGACATGCCAAGCCATTTTATTTTCATCCAGATCGGTGATGTCACCTAGGGCGAAGGTATTTTTCATACCCGTCACGGCTAGATAGGGATCTACCTTGATTTGACCCTTTTCATTCAAGGTATGGCACAGCTTGGGACGCATGTAATCCGTGTTAGGTTTCCCGCCAGTGCACCAGATAATGAAGTCGTACAGGATCTTCTTGCCCGAGGCAGTGTGAACGACTCCCGCAGTGGAGAAGACGTCGGCTTCAATCACCACGTTGCGCTGCAACGTCTCGTTGGTCAAGATCTCCACCCCGCGAGCTCGAAGCTCTTTTGTGGCTACCTCGCTGGCGGCCTTTGAAGTGCTGCTCAGGATGCGTGCTCCGCGCTCCACAATGGTGAGCTTCTTACCGGGATAGTTCTCAGAGATTTCGCCAGCGATCTCAACGCCGATTGGCCCACCACCCACAATGAGGACATGGCCTGCTTTCTCGATGCACTGGCTGTAACGCTGGTAGAAGCTCTTTCTCTCCTCAACAGTGCTGTTGCTCGCGCGCATTAGTGGGTTGCTGAATGTGCTCCCTGTGGCGAGGACATCAACGGCTCCCTTGATGTGCATCTGCCCGCCGCTGCTCAGCTGAATTGTTCCCTTATCAGCATCCAGTTCGATGAGACTGCCTCGGATGTGAGTTACGCCTGGTAGAGCTTTTTTGAAAGGGATAATCGCCTGGTCAGCAAATGCTGGCAGAACGAGGCTTCTGGGAGCTGACATAGGAACCTCGAAGTACTCATTCGGGTCCACCAAGGTGATCCGGGCAAAGCTAGCCAGTTGCTTTGCGAGGATAGCGCCCGCCATCCCTCCGCCGTAAATCACTACATGCTGCAATGACTTTTGCGACATCAACGACATCCTTTGGCTCTGGTATCAGGAAAAAAGCTCTCTTTGCTCCGAAGCACATAGAAGCTTCGCGGACGTCGTAATTTTACATCAATAACCAGAATTGAACACGAAAGTATAAGTCTTTGTACTGAAATCGGAGTGCCGCGAGCACGCACGCTGGTTGGTGCTAGAAGTACAGTTCCCAGACTAAGGGAGGGGCATGGCGGCGATCTTCTTCGCTTTTGCTGGTGTTGCGCCCAGGGCACGCAGCACCATCTCAGTAACTCTCACGTCATGTTCCCCCACCGCACGTCCTTCCATTACGGCGCGAATAGCTCCGGTGGCGCATGAGATGACCACGTCCAACGCTATGTCTTCATCCTCGTACTGGAAGACACCTTCTTCAGCGCCGGCGCGCAAGTCCTCCAGGACGTGTTGTGTCAGCTGAACATGCATGGCGCGATCGAAATGAATCAGGCGCGCGAGGGCATTGGCCCATTGCAAATCGGCCTGTGCCCGGAGGACAAACATACGCACACCGATGGCAAGACGTTGCGCCCCGCTGGTGACCCCAACGCTCAGTTGCGTGATTGCTTCGGAAAGCTCGCTGGCCAGGTAGATACCCACCGCTTCAGCGAGTTCTTCCCGAGTGCGGAAGTAGTTATAGATTGTACCCGTGGAAACATCCGCTTCTGTGGCTAGGTCCTGAAATACCGTAGTGGCAACATCCTGCCGAGCGAATATACGGAAAGCTGTGTCCAGCTGTTGGGACAAATCAACCTTTTCTTCTCAATTCATTCTTTATTTTCTCATCAGTTTTTATCCACAGCCGGTCAAACCGGACAACTCTTCCAACTTCATGTTCGCAACACCCTCTCCTAAGATACCCCAGAGATATATCTCCCCGGTAATCGCCGAAAAAACGGAGGACGGGACACACCAACAAAAAAGGGCGCATCCTTGCCCCCTTCTCATCCACTATTTAACGGTAAACCTTTACCAACTTCAAACCACCGTCAATTGATTATTAGCCAATAAGGTCGCCAGATCGGTCTGTACACTCTGCAGTGTCACCAATACTGTAGTGAAGCTAGCGGCCCCACTGGTATCGACCGATATAAGGGTATCGCTACCACTCGTCGTGACCTTTAAATAGTTATTCAACGAAGCGGAGGCGCTATCGAGCACATAAGTGCCACTGCTTTCTTGGTACACATAGGCTGTGCCGGTGTAGCCCTGTAGCAACCCGCTCAGATCGATGATGTCAGCATTAGTGCTGGAGCTACTGCCAAGGTTGCCGACGGTGAATCCTGTCACCGTATCGCTGCCATTACCACCAGTAGCAGTGTCAGAAGAGTTGATGTTGTTGTAAACCAACCGATCGTTGCCACCGGTACCCAGCACCAACGTATCATTGCCACCACGGCCCTCGATGATGTTGTCCGCAGAACTGCCAGTAATGGTGTCAGCCAATGAACTGCCTCGAACTCCCTCTACGTTACTGATCGAAGTCAAAGTACCCCAGCCCGAAATACTGCCAGTATTCAAGTTCACCGTCAGCGCGCTGGTGGCACTGCCGAAATCTACAATGTCCATGCCGCCGGTTACACTCCAGGATGTGGTTTCGCCGGCAAGTACCGGATCGCTCCAGCCGCCCCCCCCGTTGAAGACGGTCGTACCGCCAGTGACATTGACCACCATATAGGTATCGTCATAACCAGTACCGATCAACGTGGTCGACGCTGCCGCCGTCACTTCAGTAGTGGTCAGTATCCTGGCATCCGTCGCATCGTCTGTGCTCACGCTCCAAGAATAAGTGTCGGACGTAGTCCCCGTACTGGCCAATAGCTTGACAGTGTAAGTTTCCGACGAGTCCAACCCATAGATGTTGATCAGGCCGGAGCTGTCTTCGACCCACGCCCCAGACTGAGGGTTGATGATCTGTGTCGAAACCAGCGTGCCTGCAGAATTGTAGACCTGCACCGTATTACCGTAATAGATATTGAAACCCTCAGCATTCAGGATCCTCAGGTGTAATGCCGTGCCATCCGTTGTCTGATTGGTATTAGTAATAAGCTGTGTTGCAGTACCCGCGTTTTGTCCTATCAGCAGGTCGATGTCACCGTCCCAGTCGTAGTCGGCGGCGGTCAGCGAAGCTAGAACGTTGTCTCCGCCGCTGGCAGCCGTGAGCAGCGTATTGGTGGTCCAACTGCCTGTAGTGACGGAGCCCTTGTTGATGTAGAGGTTGATCTGTCCCGTACCGTAGTCAGCCTCGATTACGTCCATCTTGCCATCACCATTCCAGTCCACGGCCACCGATGCCTCCCCCGCCAATGTATCACTGGCAATGGCAACCCCCGTAGAGGGCATCGTTCCCGAGGAGTTCAGGTAGATTCTACTAGCAGCCGTGGTCGCAACGTCTGTCTGGTTGATGTACATATCAAGCCAACCATCGCCGTTGAAGTCCGCCCATGTCATCGATGTAGAGTCATCAGTAGACTTATAGCCAGCATAGAAGACATTATCGATCCATTGCGTATAGGTCCAATTGGCCCCCGTAGTGCTACTACTGCCATCATTGATCACAACACCCAACCCATTATCAGTACCAGCATTACCGTTGATATCGGAAAACGTGTGTACAAGCAGATCGACCTTGCCGTCGTTATTGAGATCGACCCCCGAAAGGTCTTTGTCAATAGTTAGATTCTGGAGACTTGCCGCTGTACCGGTGCCGGTGTTAACAAAGTAGCCGTAAGCGGTCCAGGATGTACCGCCGTTGTTCTTAAGGAAAGGCCCCGACCAGTTTAGAGTACCCACAACCGCATCAAGGTAACCATCGCCGTCCATGTCAATTACTATAGGGCTGCCGGAACTATTCTGGGCCCCCGTATAGGGGAGAGTGATTACCGACGCGGTATACCCAGAAGCATTGCCGGTCCAAAGTGGTATATACCTGTCTGCGGATTCGTTGCTGGCCAATATGTCGATGTAACCGTCAAGGTTGTAGTCTAGGAACGCATAGCCGGAGATAGCACCAGAGCCTGTAGAGGATTGAACCAATGCGGTGGTGTTGTAGGTCCCGATGGCTGTGCTGCTGTACACGGCCTGGTCGCCGACAAAGGTCCACAAACCGGCGGAGTTGAGTATCATACTGCCTCCGTAGCCGGAGGTTGTGTTGGTACCAAATGCGCTGGCGGTCACAGCTAAATGGTCCAGGGTGCTGACCACATCCACCTGGGTGGTCGCGGTCAGACGCGAGCGATTGCCCGCCGCGTCCCACAGTACGTAACCCAGATGGTATTCACCCGCCGTCAGCGTCGGAGACAACGTCCAGGTACCAGTTGCAGAAGCGGTTGTCGACGTCAGAACAATGTCGACACCTTCGGTATAAACCCCATCGTTGTTGACGTCGTTGATTAAAGCGATGGTTGCACCTACCTCTACGGTTCCATCAATGGTGCTGCTAAAGGTTGGCGCAGCGCTGGCGAGAATGACCTTATCACCATCAGAATCCACTGTTGCCGCATTAGAGAAGTCCGGAGATGTTAGCCCTAGAGCCGGCGCAGCTAGGTCGATGGTATAGGTGCTGGTGGTTGCAGTACCGTAGGTGGCACTTACCTCATTCTGAATGCGTACCTGAGCAGTCACAGTTGCACTAGCGGTGTAAGCTGCCGGACTGTAGCTCCAAGTGGTCGCCCCATCGGTACTTTCCACAACGACCCAGGTGCTGCCGCCATTGAGGCTGATCTGTACGACTTCATCAGCCTGCAAAGCACGACTGATACTACCACTCAACATGGGGGTGCTATCGCGTGTGATTCGGTCGGTATTCACCGCATTATCGTTCGTCGAGTAGCTACCGCTAATCGAACCTGAGGTGTCGGTAAGGAACGTGGTTACCGTAGCCGTAGCATCCACAGACAATGTGAAGGTCGCCGAGACTGTGCCTTCGTTACCTGCCGCATCAGCCACCAACGCCTTATAGGTGTGGCTAGTTCCGATGTACAGGGTTGGCGTCGCAAATGTCCAGGTAGTGCCCGTCACCGTCGCGGTCCCCAGCAGCGTGCTGCCTTCGTAGATCCGTACCACCTCCCCGCTGCTCAGCGCCGCGCTGAGGCTGCCGTTGAGCACCGGCGTGGTGTCGTCGGTCGTGGTGCCGCTGGCATAGCTGCCCTGAGTGGCGCCCAGGTTGTCGGTGTAGCTGGTGATGCTGGTGGTTACCGTTGGCGCCGTGGTATCGATCGTCAGCGTAAAGCCCGACGACACACTGCCTTCGTTACCTGCCGCATCGCTCACTACCGCGGTGTAGGTATGGCTGCTGCCATTGACCAGCGTCGACGTGGCGAAGGTCCAGGTAGTGCCCGTCACCGTTGCGGTCCCCAGCAGCGTGCTGCCTTCGTAGATCCGTACCACCTCCCCGCTGCTCAGCGCCGCGCTGAGGCTGCCGTTGAGCACCGGCGTGGTGTCGTCGGTCGTGGTGCCACTGGCGTAGCTGCCCTGATTGCTGCCCTGGTTGTCGGTGTAGCTGGTGATGCTGGTGGTTACCGTTGGCGCCGTGGTGTCGATCGTCAGCGTAAAGCCCGACGACACGCTGCCTTCGTTACCTGCCGCATCGCTCACTACCGCGGTGTAGGTATGGCTGCTGCCATTGACCAGCGTCGACGTGGCGAAGGTCCAGGTGGTGCCCGTCACCGTCGCGGTCCCCAGCAGCGTGCTGCCTTCGTAGATCCGTACCACCTCCCCGCTGCTCAGCGCTGCGCTGAGGCTGCCGTTGAGCACCGGCGTGGTGTCGTCGGTCGTGGTGCCACTGGCGTAGCTGCCCTGATTGGTGCCCTGGTTGTCGGTGTAGCTGGTGATGCTGGTGGTTACCGTTGGCGCCGTGGTGTCGATCGTCAGCGTAAAGCCCGACGACACGCTGCCTTCGTTACCTGCCGCATCGCTCACTACCGCGGTGTAGGTATGGCTGCTGCCATTGACCAGCGTCGACGTGGCGAAGGTCCAGGTAGTGCCCGTCACCGTTGCGGTCCCCAGCAGCGTGCTGCCTTCGTAGATCCGTACCACCTCCCCGCTGCTCAGCGCCGCGCTGAGGCTGCCGTTGAGCACCGGCGTGGTGTCGTCGGTCGTGGTGCCACTGGCGTAGCTGCCCTGATTGGTGCCCTGGTTGTCGGTATAGCTGGTGATGCTGGTGGTTACCGTTGGCGCCGTGGTATCGATCGTCAGCGTAAAGCCCGACGACACGCTGCCTTCGTTACCTGCCGCATCGCTCACTACCGCGGTGTAGGTATGGCTGCTGCCATTGACCAGCGTCGACGTGGCGAAGGTCCAGGTAGTGCCCGTCACCGTTGCGGTCCCCAGCAGCGTGCTGCCTTCGTAGATCCGTACCACCTCCCCGCTGCTCAGCGCCGCGCTGAGGCTGCCGTTGAGCACCGGCGTGGTGTCGTCGGTCGTGGTGCCACTGGCGTAGCTGCCCTGATTGGTGCCCTGGTTGTCGGTGTAGCTGGTGATGCTGGTGGTTACCGTTGGCGCTGTGGTGTCGATCGTCAGCGTAAAGTCCGACGACACGCTGCCTTCGTTACCTGCCGCATCGCTCACTACCGCGGTGTAGGTATGGCTGCTGCCATTGACCAGCGTCGACGTGGCGAAGGTCCAGGTGGTGCCCGTCACCGTTGCGGTCCCCAGCAGCGTGCTGCCTTCGTAGATCCGTACCACCTCCCCGCTGCTCAGCGCCGCGCTGAGGCTGCCGTTGAGCACCGGCGTGGTGTCGTCGGTCGTGGTGCCACTGGCGTAGCTGCCCTGATCGGTGCCCTGGTTGTCGGTGTAGCTGGTGATGCTGGTGGTTACCGTTGGCGCCGTGGTGTCGATCGTCAGCGTAAAGCCCGACGACACGCTGCCTTCGTTACCTGCCGCATCGCTCACTACCGCGGTGTAGGTATGGCTGCTGCCGTCGACCAGTGTCGACGTGGCGAAGGTCCAGGTGGTGCCCGTCACCGTCGCGGTCCCCAGCAGCGTGCTGCCTTCGTAGATCCGTACCACCTCCCCGCTGCTCAGCGCCGCGCTGAGGCTGCCGTTGAGCACCGGCGTGGTGTCGTCGGTCGTGGTGCCACTGGCGTAGCTGCCCTGATTGGTGCCCTGGTTGTCGGTGTAGCTGGTGATGCTGGTGGTTACCGTTGGCGCCGTGGTATCGATCGTCAGCGTAAAGCCCGACGACACACTGCCTTCGTTACCTGCCGCATCGCTCACTACCGCGGTGTAGGTATGGCTGCTGCCATTGACCAGCGTCGACGTGGCGAAGGTCCAGGTAGTGCCCGTCACCGTTGCGGTCCCCAGCAGCGTGCTGCCTTCGTAGATCCGTACCACCTCCCCGCTGCTCAGCGCCGCGCTGAGGCTGCCGTTGAGCACCGGCGTGGTGTCGTCGGTCGTGGTGCCACTGGCGTAGCTGCCCTGATTGGTGCCCTGGTTGTCGGTGTAGCTGGTGATGCTGGTGGTTACCGTTGGCGCCGTGGTGTCGATCGTCAGCGTAAAGCCCGACGACACGCTGCCTTCGTTACCTGCCGCATCGCTCACTACCGCGGTGTAGGTATGGCTGCTGCCGTCGACCAGTGTCGACGTGGCGAAGGTCCAGGTGGTGCCCGTCACCGTCGCGGTCCCCAGCAGCGTGCTGCCTTCGTAGATCCGTACCACCTCCCCGCTGCTCAGCGCCGCGCTGAGGCTGCCGTTGAGCACCGGCGTGGTGTCGTCGGTCGTGGTGCCACTGGCGTAGCTGCCCTGATTGGTGCCCTGGTTGTCGGTGTAGCTGGTGATGCTGGTGGTTACCGTTGGCGCCGTGGTATCGATCGTCAGCGTAAAGCCCGACGACACACTGCCTTCGTTACCTGCCGCATCGCTCACTACCGCGGTGTAGGTATGGCTGCTGCCATTGACCAGCGTCGACGTGGCGAAGGTCCAGGTAGTGCCCGTCACCGTTGCGGTCCCCAGCAGCGTGCTGCCTTCGTAGATCCGTACCACCTCCCCGCTGCTCAGCGCCGCGCTGAGGCTGCCGTTGAGCACCGGCGTGGTGTCGTCGGTCGTGGTGCCACTGGCGTAGCTGCCCTGATTGGTGCCCTGGTTGTCGGTGTAGCTGGTGATGCTGGTGGTTACCGTTGGCGCCGTGGTGTCGATCGTCAGCGTAAAGCCCGACGACACGCTGCCTTCGTTACCTGCCGCATCGCTCACTACCGCGGTGTAGGTATGGCTGCTGCCGTCGACCAGTGTCGACGTGGCGAAGGTCCAGGTGGTGCCCGTCACCGTCGCGGTCCCCAGCAGCGTGCTGCCTTCGTAGATCCGTACCACCTCCCCGCTGCTCAGCGCCGCGCTGAGGCTGCCGTTGAGCACCGGCGTGGTGTCGTCGGTCGTGGTGCCACTGGCGTAGCTGCCCTGATCGGTGCCCTGGTTGTCGGTGTAGCTGGTGATGCTGGTGGTTACCGTTGGCGCCGTGGTGTCGATCGTCAGCGTAAAGCCCGACGACACACTGCCTTCGTTACCTGCCGCATCGCTCACTACCGCGGTGTAGGCATGACTGCTGCCGTCGACCAGTGTCGACGTGGCGAAGGTCCAGGTGGTGCCCGTCACCGTCGCGGTCCCCAGCAGCGTGCTGCCTTCGTAGATCCGTACCACCTCCCCGCTGCTCAGCGCCGCGCTGAGGCTGCCGTTGAGCACCGGCGTGGTGTCGTCGGTCGTGGTGCCACTGGCGTAGCTGCCCTGATTGGTGCCCTGGTTGTCGGTGTAGCTGGTGATGCTGGTGGTTACCGTTGGCGCCGTGGTATCGATCGTCAGCGTAAAGCCCGACGACACACTGCCTTCGTTACCTGCCGCATCGCTCACTACCGCGGTGTAGGTATGGCTGCTGCCATTGACCAGCGTCGACGTGGCGAAGGTCCAGGTGGTGCCCGTCACCGTTGCGGTCCCCAGCAGCGTGCTGCCTTCGTAGATCCGTACCACCTCCCCGCTGCTCAGCGCCGCGCTGAGGCTGCCGTTGAGCACCGGCGTGGTGTCGTCGGTCGTGGTGCCACTGGCGTAGCTGCCCTGATCGGTGCCCTGGTTGTCGGTGTAGCTGGTGATGCTGGTGGTTACCGTTGGCGCTGTGGTGTCGATCGTCAGCGTAAAGTCCGACGACACGCTGCCTTCGTTACCTGCCGCATCGCTCACTACCGCGGTGTAGGTATGGCTGCTGCCATTGACCAGCGTCGACGTGGCGAAGGTCCAGGTGGTGCCCGTCACCGTTGCGGTCCCCAGCAGCGTGCTGCCTTCGTAGATCCGTACCACCTCCCCGCTGCTCAGCGCCGCGCTGAGGCTGCCGTTGAGCACCGGCGTGGTGTCGTCGGTCGTGGTGCCACTGGCGTAGCTGCCCTGATCGGTGCCCTGGTTGTCGGTGTAGCTGGTGATGCTGGTGGTTACCGTTGGCGCCGTGGTATCGCTGTAGGCCACTACGGTGTCGCCACTCACGTTGCCCGCCGCATCGGTGGCATTGGCAGTGACGTTACCGCTCGGTTGATCCACCGGCGAGGTGATGCTGTAGCTGCCATCCGCCGCAGCCACCACCGTACCGGTGGTGCCATCCGGGTAGGTCACGGTAACCGTGCTGTTTGGCTCTGCACTGCCGCTGACCACCACGCTGCCATCGGCATTGGTCGCCACCGACACGCTCGGAGCCTCCGGCGCCGTGGTATCGCTGTAGGCCACTACGGTGTCGCCACTCACGTTGCCCGCCGCATCGGTGGCATTGGCAGTGACGTTACCGCTCGGTTGATCCTCTGGCGAGGTGATGCTGTAGCTGCCATCCGCCGCAGCCACCACCGTACCGGTGGTGCCATCCGGGTAGGTCACGGTAACGGTGCTGTTTGGCTCTGCACTGCCGCTGACCACCACGCTGCCATCGGCATTGGTCGCCACCGTTACGCTCGGAGCCTCCGGCGCCGTGGTATCGCTGTAGGCCACTACGGTGTCGCCACTCACGTTGCCCGCCGCATCGGTGGCATTGGCAGTGACGTTACCGCTCGGTTGATCCTCTGGCGAGGTGATGCTGTAGCTGCCATCCGCCGCAGCCACCACCGTACCGGTGGTGCCATCCGGGTAGGTCACGGTAACCGTGCTACCAGGTTCAGTCGAACCCGTCACGGTCACGCTGCCATCAGCATTGGTCGCCACCGTCACGCTCGGGGTCTCCGGCGCCGTGGTATCGGTGTAGGCCACCACGGTGTCGGCACTGGTGTTGCCGGCCGCATCGGTGGCATTGGCAGTGACGTTACCGCTCGGTTGATCCACCGGCGAGGTGATGCTGTAGCTGCCATCCGCCGCAGCCACCACCGTACCGGTGGTGCCATCCGGGTAGGTCACGGTAACGGTGCTGTTTGGCTCTGCACTGCCGCTGACCACCACGCTGCCATCGGCATTGGTCGCCACCGTTACGCTCGGAGCCTCCGGCGCCGTGGTATCGCTGTAGGCCACTACGGTGTCGCCACTCACGTTGCCCGCCGCATCGGTGGCATTGGCAGTGACATTACCGCTCGGTTGATCCTCTGGCGAGGTGATGCTGTAGCTGCCATCCGCCGCAGCCACCACCGTACCGGTGGTGCCATCCGGGTAGGTCACGGTAACCGTGCTACCAGGTTCAGTCGAACCCGTCACGGTCACGCTGCCATCAGCATTGGTCGCCACCGTCACGCTCGGGGTCTCCGGCGCCGTGGTATCGCTGTAGGCCACTACGGTGTCGCCACTCACGTTGCCCGCCGCATCGGTGGCATTGGCAGTGACATTACCGCTCGGTTGATCCTCTGGCGAGGTGATGCTGTAGCTGCCATCCGTCGCGGCCACCACCGTACCGGTGGTGCCATCCGGGTAGGTCACGGTAACGGTGCTACCAGGTTCAGTCGAACCCGTCACGGTCACGCTGCCATCAGCATTGGTCGCCACCGACACGCTCGGAGCCTCCGGCGCCGTGGTATCGGTGTAGGCCACCACGGTGTCGGCACTGGTGTTGCCGGCCGCATCGGTGGTATTGGCGGTGACGTTACCGCTCGGTTGATCCACCGGCGAGGTGATGCTGTAGCTGCCATCCGCCGCAGCCACCACCGTACCGGTGGTGCCATCCGGGTAGGTCACGGTAACGGTGCTGTTTGGCTCTGCACTGCCGCTGACCACCACGCTGCCATCGGCATTGGTCGCCACCGTTACGCTCGGAGCCTCCGGCGCCGTGGTATCGCTGTAGGCCACTACGGTGTCGCCACTCACGTTGCCCGCCGCATCGGTGGCATTGGCAGTGACGTTACCGCTCGGTTGATCCTCTGGCGAGGTGATGCTGTAGCTGCCATCCGCCGCAGCCACCACCGTACCGGTGGTGCCATCCGGGTAGGTCACGGTAACCGTGCTACCAGGTTCAGTCGAACCCGTCACGGTCACGCTGCCATCAGCATTGGTCGCCACCGTCACGCTCGGGGTCTCCGGCGCCGTGGTATCGGTGTAGGCCACCACGGTGTCGGCACTGGTGTTGCCGGCCGCATCGGTGGCATTGGCAGTGACGTTACCGCTCGGTTGATCCACCGGCGAGGTGATGCTGTAGCTGCCATCCGCCGCAGCCACCACCGTACCGGTGGTGCCATCCGGGTAGGTCACGGTAACGGTGCTGTTTGGCTCTGCACTGCCGCTGACCACCACGCTGCCATCGGCATTGGTCGCCACCGACACGCTCGGAGCCTCCGGCGCCGTGGTATCGCTGTAGGCCACTACGGTGTCGCCACTCACGTTGCCCGCCGCATCGGTGGCATTGGCAGTGACGTTACCGCTCGGTTGATCCTCTGGCGAGGTGATGCTGTAGCTGCCATCCGCCGCAGCCACCACCGTACCGGTGGTGCCATCCGGGTAGGTCACGGTAACCGTGCTACCAGGTTCAGTCGAACCCGTCACGGTCACGCTGCCATCAGCATTGGTCGCCACCGTCACGCTCGGGGTCTCCGGCGCCGTGGTATCGCTGTAGGCCACTACGGTGTCGCCACTCACGTTGCCCGCCGCATCGGTGGCATTGGCAGTGACATTACCGCTCGGTTGATCCACTGGCGAGGTGATGCTGTAGCTGCCATCCGTCGCGGCCACCACCGTACCGGTGGTGCCATCCGGGTAGGTCACGGTAACCGTGCTACCAGGTTCAGTCGAACCCGTCACGGTCACGCTGCCATCGGCATTGGTCGCCACCGTCACGCTCGGGGTCTCCGGCGCCGTGGTGTCGCTGTACGCCACTACGGTGTCGCCACTCACGTTGCCCGCCGCATCGGTGGCATTGGCGGTGACATTACCGCTCGGTTGATCCACCGGCGAGGTGATGCTGTAGCTGCCATCCGTCGCGGCCACCACCGTACCGGTGGTGCCATCCGGGTAGGTCACGGTAACCGTGCTACCAGGTTCAGTCGAACCCGTCACGGTCACGCTGCCATCAGCATTGGTCGCCACCGTTACGCTCGGAGCCTCCGGCGCCGTGGTATCGCTGTAGGCCACTACGGTGTCGCCACTCACGTTGCCCGCCGCATCGGTGGCATTGGCAGTGACATTACCGCTCGGTTGATCCTCTGGCGAGGTGATGCTGTAGCTGCCATCCGCCGCAGCCACCACCGTACCGGTGGTGCCATCCGGGTAGGTCACGGTAACCGTGCTACCAGGTTCAGTCGAACCCGTCACGGTCACGCTGCCATCAGCATTGGTCGCCACCGACACGCTCGGAGCCTCCGGCGCCGTGGTATCGCTGTAGGCCACTACGGTGTCGCCACTCACGTTGCCCGCCGCATCGGTGGCATTGGCAGTGACGTTACCGCTCGGTTGATCCTCTGGCGAGGTGATGCTGTAGCTGCCATCCGTCGCGGCCACCACCGTACCGGTGGTGCCATCCGGGTAGGTCACGGTAACGGTGCTACCAGGTTCAGTCGAACCCGTCACGGTCACGCTGCCATCAGCATTGGTCGCCACCGTCACGCTCGGGGTCTCCGGCGCCGTGGTATCGCTGTAGGCCACTACGGTGTCGCCACTCACGTTGCCCGCCGCATCGGTGGCATTGGCAGTGACATTACCGCTCGGTTGATCCTCTGGCGAGGTGATGCTGTAGCTGCCATCCGCCGCAGCCACCACCGTACCGGTGGTGCCATCCGGGTAGGTCACGGTAACCGTGCTACCAGGTTCAGTCGAACCCGTCACGGTCACGCTGCCATCAGCATTGGTCGCCACCGACACGCTCGGAGCCTCCGGCGCCGTGGTATCGGTGTAGGCCACCACGGTGTTGGCACTGGTGTTGCCGGCCGCATCGGTGGTATTGGCGGTGACGTTACCGCTCGGTTGATCCACCTGCGAGGTGATACTGTAGCTGCCATCCGCCGCAGCCACCACCGTACCGGTGGTGCCATCCGGGTAGGTCACGGTAACGGTGCTGTTTGGCTCTGCACTGCCGCTGACCACCACGCTGCCATCGGCATTGGTCGCCACCGTTACGCTCGGAGCCTCCGGCGCCGTGGTATCGCTGTAGGCCACTACGGTGTCGCCACTCACGTTGCCCGCCGCATCGGTGGCATTGGCAGTGACGTTACCGCTCGGTTGATCCTCTGGCGAGGTGATGCTGTAGCTGCCATCCGTCGCGGCCACCACCGTACCGGTGGTGCCATCCGGGTAGGTCACGGTAACGGTGCTACCAGGTTCAGTCGAACCCGTCACGGTCACGCTGCCATCAGCATTGGTCGCCACCGTCACGCTCGGGGTCTCCGGCGCCGTGGTATCGCTGTAGGCCACTACGGTGTCGCCACTCACGTTGCCCGCCGCATCGGTGGCATTGGCAGTGACATTACCGCTCGGTTGATCCTCTGGCGAGGTGATGCTGTAGCTGCCATCCGCCGCAGCCACCACCGTACCGGTGGTGCCATCCGGGTAGGTCACGGTAACCGTGCTACCAGGTTCAGTCGAACCCGTCACGGTCACGCTGCCATCAGCATTGGTCGCCACCGACACGCTCGGAGCCTCCGGCGCCGTGGTATCGGTGTAGGCCACCACGGTGTTGGCACTGGTGTTGCCGGCCGCATCGGTGGTATTGGCGGTGACGTTACCGCTCGGTTGATCCACCGGCGAGGTGATACTGTAGCTGCCATCCGCCGCAGCCACCACCGTACCGGTGGTGCCATCCGGGTAGGTCACGGTAACGGTGCTGTTTGGCTCTGCACTGCCGCTGACCACCACGCTGCCATCGGCATTGGTCGCCACCGTTACGCTCGGAGCCTCCGGCGCCGTGGTATCGCTGTAGGCCACTACGGTGTCGCCACTCACGTTGCCCGCCGCATCGGTGGCATTGGCAGTGACGTTACCGCTCGGTTGATCCACCGGCGAGGTGATGCTGTAGCTGCCATCCGCCGCAGCCACCACCGTACCGGTGGTGCCATCCGGGTAGGTCACGGTAACCGTGCTGTTTGGCTCTGCACTGCCGCTGACCACCACGCTGCCATCGGCATTGGTCGCCACCGACACGCTCGGAGCCTCCGGCGCCGTGGTATCGCTGTAGGCCACTACGGTGTCGCCACTCACGTTGCCCGCCGCATCGGTGGCATTGGCAGTGACGTTACCGCTCGGTTGATCCTCTGGCGAGGTGATGCTGTAGCTGCCATCCGCCGCAGCCACCACCGTACCGGTGGTGCCATCCGGGTAGGTCACGGTAACCGTGCTACCAGGTTCAGTCGAACCCGTCACGGTCACGCTGCCATCGGCATTGGTCGCCACCGTCACGCTCGGGGTCTCCGGCGCCGTGGTGTCGCTGTACGCCACTACGGTGTCGCCACTCACGTTGCCCGCCGCATCGGTGGCATTGGCAGTGACGTTACCGCTCGGTTGATCCTCTGGCGAGGTGATGCTGTAGCTGCCATCCGTCGCGGCCACCACCGTACCGGTGGTGCCATCCGGGTAGGTCACGGTAACCGTGCTACCAGGTTCAGTCGAACCCGTCACGGTCACGCTGCCATCAGCATTGGTCGCCACCGTTACGCTCGGAGCCTCCGGCGCCGTGGTATCGCTGTAGGCCACTACGGTGTCGCCACTCACGTTGCCCGCCGCATCGGTGGCATTGGCAGTGACATTACCGCTCGGTTGATCCTCTGGCGAGGTGATGCTGTAGCTGCCATCCGCCGCAGCCACCACCGTACCGGTGGTGCCATCCGGGTAGGTCACGGTAACCGTGCTACCAGGTTCAGTCGAACCCGTCACGGTCACGCTGCCATCAGCATTGGTCGCCACCGTCACGCTCGGGGTCTCCGGCGCCGTGGTATCGCTGTAGGCCACTACGGTGTCGCCACTCACGTTGCCCGCCGCATCGGTGGCATTGGCAGTGACATTACCGCTCGGTTGATCCTCTGGCGAGGTGATGCTGTAGCTGCCATCCGCCGCAGCCACCACCGTACCGGTGGTGCCATCCGGGTAGGTCACGGTAACCGTGCTACCAGGTTCAGTCGAACCCGTCACGGTCACGCTGCCATCAGCATTGGTCGCCACCGACACGCTCGGAGCCTCCGGCGCCGTGGTATCGGTGTAGGCCACCACGGTGTTGGCACTGGTGTTGCCGGCCGCATCGGTGGTATTGGCGGTGACGTTACCGCTCGGTTGATCCACCGGCGAGGTGATACTGTAGCTGCCATCCGCCGCAGCCACCACCGTACCGGTGGTGCCATCCGGGTAGGTCACGGTAACGGTGCTGTTTGGCTCTGCACTGCCGCTGACCACCACGCTGCCATCGGCATTGGTCGCCACCGTTACGCTCGGAGCCTCCGGCGCCGTGGTATCGCTGTAGGCCACTACGGTGTCGCCACTCACGTTGCCCGCCGCATCGGTGGCATTGGCAGTGACGTTACCGCTCGGTTGATCCTCTGGCGAGGTGATGCTGTAGCTGCCATCCGCCGCAGCCACCACCGTACCGGTGGTGCCATCCGGGTAGGTCACGGTAACCGTGCTACCAGGTTCAGTCGAACCCGTCACGGTCACGCTGCCATCAGCATTGGTCGCCACCGTCACGCTCGGGGTCTCCGGCGCCGTGGTATCGGTGTAGGCCACCACGGTGTCGGCACTGGTGTTGCCGGCCGCATCGGTGGCATTGGCAGTGACGTTACCGCTCGGTTGATCCACCGGCGAGGTGATGCTGTAGCTGCCATCCGCCGCAGCCACCACCGTACCGGTG
The DNA here is from genome assembly GCF_000282175.2 of Pseudomonas sp. GM17. NCBI lineage: Bacteria > Pseudomonadati > Pseudomonadota > Gammaproteobacteria > Pseudomonadales > Pseudomonadaceae > Pseudomonas > Pseudomonas sp. GM17. The sequence goes on from NZ_CP124732.1 coordinate 6,635,740, forward strand.
GTGCCATCCGGGTAGGTCACGGTAACCGTGCTACCAGGTTCAGTCGAACCCGTCACGGTCACGCTGCCATCAGCATTGGTCGCCACCGTTACGCTCGGAGCCTCCGGCGCCGTGGTGTCGCTGTACGCCACTACGGTGTCGCCACTCACGTTGCCCGCCGCATCGGTGGCATTGGCAGTGACGTTACCGCTCGGTTGATCCTCTGGCGAGGTGATGCTGTAGCTGCCATCCGCCGCAGCCACCACCGTACCGGTGGTGCCATCCGGGTAGGTCACGGTAACCGTGCTACCAGGTTCAGTCGAACCCGTCACGGTCACGCTGCCATCGGCATTGGTCGCCACCGTTACGCTCGGAGCCTCCGGCGCCGTGGTATCGCTGTAGGCCACTACGGTGTCGCCACTCACGTTGCCCGCCGCATCGGTGGCATTGGCAGTGACGTTACCGCTCGGTTGATCCTCTGGCGAGGTGATGCTGTAGCTGCCATCCGTCGCGGCCACCACCGTACCGGTGGTGCCATCCGGGTAGGTCACGGTAACCGTGCTACCAGGTTCAGTCGAACCCGTCACGGTCACGCTGCCATCAGCATTGGTCGCCACCGTTACGCTCGGAGCCTCCGGCGCCGTGGTATCGCTGTACGCCACTACGGTGTCGCCACTCACGTTGCCCGCCGCATCGGTGGCATTGGCAGTGACGTTACCGCTCGGTTGATCCTCTGGCGAGGTGATGCTGTAGCTGCCATCCGCCGCAGCCACCACCGTATCGGTGGTGCCATCCGGGTAGGTCACGGTAACGGTGCTGTTTGGCTCTGCACTGCCGCTGACCACCACGCTGCCATCGGCATTGGTCGCCACCGACACGCTCGGAGCCTCCGGCGCCGTGGTATCGCTGTAGGCCACTACGGTGTCGCCACTCACGTTGCCCGCCGCATCGGTGGCATTGGCAGTGACGTTACCGCTCGGTTGATCCTCTGGCGAGGTGATGCTGTAGCTGCCATCCGCCGCAGCCACCACCGTACCGGTGGTGCCATCCGGGTAGGTCACGGTAACCGTGCTGTTTGGCTCTGCACTGCCGCTGACCACCACGCTGCCATCGGCATTGGTCGCCACCGACACGCTCGGAGCCTCCGGCGCCGTGGTATCGCTGTAGGCCACTACGGTGTCGCCACTCACGTTGCCCGCCGCATCGGTGGCATTGGCAGTGACGTTACCGCTCGGTTGATCCACCGGCGAGGTGATGCTGTAGCTGCCATCCGCCGCAGCCACCACCGTACCGGTGGTGCCATCCGGGTAGGTCACGGTAACGGTGCTGTTTGGCTCTGCACTGCCGCTGACCACCACGCTGCCATCGGCATTGGTCGCCACCGTTACGCTCGGAGCCTCCGGCGCCGTGGTATCGCTGTAGGCCACTACGGTGTCGCCACTCACGTTGCCCGCCGCATCGGTGGCATTGGCAGTGACGTTACCGCTCGGTTGATCCTCTGGCGAGGTGATGCTGTAGCTGCCATCCGCCGCAGCCACCACCGTACCGGTGGTGCCATCCGGGTAGGTCACGGTAACCGTGCTACCAGGTTCAGTCGAACCCGTCACGGTCACGCTGCCATCAGCATTGGTCGCCACCGTCACGCTCGGGGTCTCCGGCGCCGTGGTATCGCTGTAGGCCACTACGGTGTCGCCACTCACGTTGCCCGCCGCATCGGTGGCATTGGCAGTGACATTACCGCTCGGTTGATCCTCTGGCGAGGTGATGCTGTAGCTGCCATCCGCCGCAGCCACCACCGTACCGGTGGTGCCATCCGGGTAGGTCACGGTAACCGTGCTACCAGGTTCAGTCGAACCCGTCACGGTCACGCTGCCATCAGCATTGGTCGCCACCGACACGCTCGGAGCCTCCGGCGCCGTGGTATCGGTGTAGGCCACCACGGTGTTGGCACTGGTGTTGCCGGCCGCATCGGTGGTATTGGCGGTGACGTTACCGCTCGGTTGATCCACCGGCGAGGTGATACTGTAGCTGCCATCCGCCGCAGCCACCACCGTACCGGTGGTGCCATCCGGGTAGGTCACGGTAACGGTGCTGTTTGGCTCTGCACTGCCGCTGACCACCACGCTGCCATCGGCATTGGTCGCCACCGTTACGCTCGGAGCCTCCGGCGCCGTGGTATCGCTGTAGGCCACTACGGTGTCGCCACTCACGTTGCCCGCCGCATCGGTGGCATTGGCAGTGACGTTACCGCTCGGTTGATCCACCGGCGAGGTGATGCTGTAGCTGCCATCCGCCGCAGCCACCACCGTACCGGTGGTGCCATCCGGGTAGGTCACGGTAACGGTGCTGTTTGGCTCTGCACTGCCGCTGACCACCACGCTGCCATCGGCATTGGTCGCCACCGACACGCTCGGAGCCTCCGGCGCCGTGGTATCGCTGTAGGCCACTACGGTGTCGCCACTCACGTTGCCCGCCGCATCGGTGGCATTGGCAGTGACGTTACCGCTCGGTTGATCCTCTGGCGAGGTGATGCTGTAGCTGCCATCCGCCGCAGCCACCACCGTACCGGTGGTGCCATCCGGGTAGGTCACGGTAACCGTGCTACCAGGTTCAGTCGAACCCGTCACGGTCACGCTGCCATCAGCATTGGTCGCCACCGTCACGCTCGGGGTCTCCGGCGCCGTGGTATCGCTGTAGGCCACTACGGTGTCGCCACTCACGTTGCCCGCCGCATCGGTGGCATTGGCAGTGACGTTACCGCTCGGTTGATCCACCGGCGAGGTGATGCTGTAGCTGCCATCCGCCGCAGCCACCACCGTACCGGTGGTGCCATCCGGGTAGGTCACGGTAACCGTGCTACCAGGTTCAGTCGAACCCGTCACGGTCACGCTGCCATCAGCATTGGTCGCCACCGTCACGCTCGGGGTCTCCGGCGCCGTGGTATCGCTGTAGGCCACTACGGTGTCGCCACTCACGTTGCCCGCCGCATCGGTGGCATTGGCAGTGACGTTACCGCTCGGTTGATCCACCGGCGAGGTGATGCTGTAGCTGCCATCCGCCGCAGCCACCACCGTACCGGTGGTGCCATCCGGGTAGGTCACGGTAACGGTGCTGTTTGGCTCTGCACTGCCGCTGACCACCACGCTGCCATCGGCATTGGTCGCCACCGACACGCTCGGAGCCTCCGGCGCCGTGGTATCGCTGTAGGCCACTACGGTGTCGCCACTCACGTTGCCCGCCGCATCGGTGGCATTGGCAGTGACGTTACCGCTCGGTTGATCCTCTGGCGAGGTGATGCTGTAGCTGCCATCCGCCGCAGCCACCACCGTACCGGTGGTGCCATCCGGGTAGGTCACGGTAACCGTGCTACCAGGTTCAGTCGAACCCGTCACGGTCACGCTGCCATCAGCATTGGTCGCCACCGTCACGCTCGGGGTCTCCGGCGCCGTGGTATCGCTGTAGGCCACTACGGTGTCGCCACTCACGTTGCCCGCCGCATCGGTGGCATTGGCAGTGACGTTACCGCTCGGTTGATCCACCGGCGAGGTGATGCTGTAGCTGCCATCCGCCGCAGCCACCACCGTACCGGTGGTGCCATCCGGGTAGGTCACGGTAACCGTGCTACCAGGTTCAGTCGAACCCGTCACGGTCACGCTGCCATCAGCATTGGTCGCCACCGTCACGCTCGGGGTCTCCGGCGCCGTGGTATCGCTGTAGGCCACTACGGTGTCGCCACTCACGTTGCCCGCCGCATCGGTGGCATTGGCAGTGACGTTACCGCTCGGTTGATCCACCGGCGAGGTGATGCTGTAGCTGCCATCCGCCGCAGCCACCACCGTACCGGTGGTGCCATCCGGGTAGGTCACGGTAACCGTGCTACCAGGTTCAGTCGAACCCGTCACGGTCACGCTGCCATCAGCATTGGTCGCCACCGTCACGCTCGGGGTCTCCGGCGCCGTGGTATCGCTGTAGGCCACTACGGTGTCGCCACTCACGTTGCCCGCCGCATCGGTGGCATTGGCAGTGACGTTACCGCTCGGTTGATCCACCGGCGAGGTGATGCTGTAGCTGCCATCCGCCGCAGCCACCACCGTACCGGTGGTGCCATCCGGGTAGGTCACGGTAACGGTGCTGTTTGGCTCTGCACTGCCGCTGACCACCACGCTGCCATCGGCATTGGTCGCCACCGACACGCTCGGAGCCTCCGGCGCCGTGGTATCGCTGTAGGCCACTACGGTGTCGCCACTCACGTTGCCCGCCGCATCGGTGGCATTGGCAGTGACGTTACCGCTCGGTTGATCCTCTGGCGAGGTGATGCTGTAGCTGCCATCCGCCGCAGCCACCACCGTACCGGTGGTGCCATCCGGGTAGGTCACGGTAACCGTGCTACCAGGTTCAGTCGAACCCGTCACGGTCACGCTGCCATCAGCATTGGTCGCCACCGTCACGCTCGGGGTCTCCGGCGCCGTGGTATCGCTGTAGGCCACTACGGTGTCGCCACTCACGTTGCCCGCCGCATCGGTGGCATTGGCAGTGACGTTACCGCTCGGTTGATCCACCGGCGAGGTGATGCTGTAGCTGCCATCCGCCGCAGCCACCACCGTACCGGTGGTGCCATCCGGGTAGGTCACGGTAACCGTGCTACCAGGTTCAGTCGAACCCGTCACGGTCACGCTGCCATCAGCATTGGTCGCCACCGTCACGCTCGGGGTCTCCGGCGCCGTGGTATCGCTGTAGGCCACTACGGTGTCGCCACTCACGTTGCCCGCCGCATCGGTGGCATTGGCAGTGACGTTACCGCTCGGTTGATCCACCGGCGAGGTGATGCTGTAGCTGCCATCCGCCGCAGCCACCACCGTACCGGTGGTGCCATCCGGGTAGGTCACGGTAACCGTGCTGTTTGGCTCTGCACTGCCGCTGACCACCACGCTGCCATCGGCATTGGTCGCCACCGACACGCTCGGAGCCTCCGGCGCCGTGGTATCGCTGTAGGCCACTACGGTGTCGCCACTCACGTTGCCCGCCGCATCGGTGGCATTGGCAGTGACGTTACCGCTCGGTTGATCCTCTGGCGAGGTGATGCTGTAGCTGCCATCCGCCGCAGCCACCACCGTACCGGTGGTGCCATCCGGGTAGGTCACGGTAACCGTGCTGTTTGGCTCTGCACTGCCGCTGACCACCACGCTGCCATCGGCATTGGTCGCCACCGTTACGCTCGGAGCCTCCGGCGCCGTGGTATCGCTGTAGGCCACTACGGTGTCGCCACTCACGTTGCCCGCCGCATCGGTGGTATTGGCGGTGACGTTACCGCTCGGTTGATCCACCGGCGAGGTGATGCTGTAGCTGCCATCCGCCGCAGCCACCACCGTACCGGTGGTGCCATCCGGGTAGGTCACGGTAACGGTGCTGTTTGGCTCTGCACTGCCGCTGACCACCACGCTGCCATCGGCATTGGTCGCCACCGTTACGCTCGGAGCCTCCGGCGCCGTGGTATCGCTGTAGGCCACTACGGTGTCGCCACTCACGTTGCCCGCCGCATCGGTGGCATTGGCAGTGACGTTACCGCTCGGTTGATCCTCTGGCGAGGTGATGCTGTAGCTGCCATCCGCCGCAGCCACCACCGTACCGGTGGTGCCATCCGGGTAGGTCACGGTAACCGTGCTACCAGGTTCAGTCGAACCCGTCACGGTCACGCTGCCATCAGCATTGGTCGCCACCGTTACGCTCGGAGCCTCCGGCGCCGTGGTGTCGCTGTACGCCACTACGGTGTCGCCACTCACGTTGCCCGCCGCATCGGTGGCATTGGCAGTGACATTACCGCTCGGTTGATCCTCTGGCGAGGTGATGCTGTAGCTGCCATCCGCCGCAGCCACCACCGTACCGGTGGTGCCATCCGGGTAGGTCACGGTAACCGTGCTACCAGGTTCAGTCGAACCCGTCACGGTCACGCTGCCATCGGCATTGGTCGCCACCGTCACGCTCGGGGTCTCCGGCGCCGTGGTGTCGCTGTACGCCACTACGGTGTCGCCACTCACGTTGCCCGCCGCATCGGTGGCATTGGCAGTGACGTTACCGCTCGGTTGATCCTCTGGCGAGGTGATGCTGTAGCTGCCATCCGTCGCGGCCACCACCGTACCGGTGGTGCCATCCGGGTAGGTCACGGTAACCGTGCTACCAGGTTCAGTCGAACCCGTCACGGTCACGCTGCCATCAGCATTGGTCGCCACCGTTACGCTCGGAGCCTCCGGCGCCGTGGTATCGCTGTAGGCCACTACGGTGTCGCCACTCACGTTGCCCGCCGCATCGGTGGCATTGGCAGTGACATTACCGCTCGGTTGATCCTCTGGCGAGGTGATGCTGTAGCTGCCATCCGCCGCAGCCACCACCGTACCGGTGGTGCCATCCGGGTAGGTCACGGTAACCGTGCTACCAGGTTCAGTCGAACCCGTCACGGTCACGCTGCCATCAGCATTGGTCGCCACCGTCACGCTCGGGGTCTCCGGCGCCGTGGTATCGCTGTAGGCCACTACGGTGTCGCCACTCACGTTGCCCGCCGCATCGGTGGCATTGGCAGTGACATTACCGCTCGGTTGATCCTCTGGCGAGGTGATGCTGTAGCTGCCATCCGCCGCAGCCACCACCGTACCGGTGGTGCCATCCGGGTAGGTCACGGTAACCGTGCTACCAGGTTCAGTCGAACCCGTCACGGTCACGCTGCCATCAGCATTGGTCGCCACCGACACGCTCGGAGCCTCCGGCGCCGTGGTATCGGTGTAGGCCACCACGGTGTCGGCACTGGTGTTGCCGGCCGCATCGGTGGTATTGGCGGTGACGTTACCGCTCGGTTGATCCACCGGCGAGGTGATGCTGTAGCTGCCATCCGCCGCAGCCACCACCGTACCGGTGGTGCCATCCGGGTAGGTCACGGTAACGGTGCTGTTTGGCTCTGCACTGCCGCTGACCACCACGCTGCCATCGGCATTGGTCGCCACCGTTACGCTCGGAGCCTCCGGCGCCGTGGTATCGCTGTAGGCCACTACGGTGTCGCCACTCACGTTGCCCGCCGCATCGGTGGCATTGGCAGTGACGTTACCGCTCGGTTGATCCTCTGGCGAGGTGATGCTGTAGCTGCCATCCGCCGCAGCCACCACCGTACCGGTGGTGCCATCCGGGTAGGTCACGGTAACCGTGCTACCAGGTTCAGTCGAACCCGTCACGGTCACGCTGCCATCAGCATTGGTCGCCACCGTCACGCTCGGGGTCTCCGGCGCCGTGGTATCGGTGTAGGCCACCACGGTGTCGGCACTGGTGTTGCCGGCCGCATCGGTGGCATTGGCAGTGACGTTACCGCTCGGTTGATCCACCGGCGAGGTGATGCTGTAGCTGCCATCCGCCGCAGCCACCACCGTACCGGTGGTGCCATCCGGGTAGGTCACGGTAACGGTGCTGTTTGGCTCTGCACTGCCGCTGACCACCACGCTGCCATCGGCATTGGTCGCCACCGACACGCTCGGAGCCTCCGGCGCCGTGGTATCGCTGTAGGCCACTACGGTGTCGCCACTCACGTTGCCCGCCGCATCGGTGGCATTGGCAGTGACGTTACCGCTCGGTTGATCCTCTGGCGAGGTGATGCTGTAGCTGCCATCCGCCGCAGCCACCACCGTACCGGTGGTGCCATCCGGGTAGGTCACGGTAACCGTGCTACCAGGTTCAGTCGAACCCGTCACGGTCACGCTGCCATCAGCATTGGTCGCCACCGTCACGCTCGGGGTCTCCGGCGCCGTGGTATCGCTGTAGGCCACTACGGTGTCGCCACTCACGTTGCCCGCCGCATCGGTGGCATTGGCAGTGACATTACCGCTCGGTTGATCCACTGGCGAGGTGATGCTGTAGCTGCCATCCGTCGCGGCCACCACCGTACCGGTGGTGCCATCCGGGTAGGTCACGGTAACCGTGCTACCAGGTTCAGTCGAACCCGTCACGGTCACGCTGCCATCGGCATTGGTCGCCACCGTCACGCTCGGGGTCTCCGGCGCCGTGGTGTCGCTGTACGCCACTACGGTGTCGCCACTCACGTTGCCCGCCGCATCGGTGGCATTGGCGGTGACATTACCGCTCGGTTGATCCACCGGCGAGGTGATGCTGTAGCTGCCATCCGTCGCGGCCACCACCGTACCGGTGGTGCCATCCGGGTAGGTCACGGTAACGGTGCTGTTTGGCTCTGCACTGCCGCTGACCACCACGCTGCCATCGGCATTGGTCGCCACCGACACGCTCGGGGTCTCCGGCGCCGTGGTCTCGCTATACGCCACTACGGTGTCACCACTCACGTTGCCGGCCGCATCGGTGGCATTGGCGGTGACATTACCGCTCGGTTGATCCACCGGCGAGGTGATGCTGTAGCTGCCATCCGTCGCGGCCACCGCCGTACCGGTGGTGCCATCCGGGTAGGTCACGGTAACCGTGCTACCAGGTTCAGTCGAACCCGTCACGGTCACGCTGCCATCGGCATTGGTCGCCACCGACACGCTCGGGGTCTCCGGCGCCGTGGTGTCGCTGTAGGCCACTACGGTGTCGCCACTCACGTTGCCCGCCGCATCGGTGGTATTGGCGGTGACGTTACCGCTCGGTTGATCCACTGGCGAGGTGATGCTGTAGCTGCCATCCGTCGCGGCCACCACCGTACCGGTGGTGCCATCCGGGTAGGTCACGGTAACCGTGCTACCAGGTTCAGTCGAACCCGTCACGGTCACGCTGCCATCAGCATTGGTCGCCACCGTCACGCTCGGGTCTCCGGCGCCGTGGTGTCGCTGTACGCCACCACGGTGTCGCCACTCACGTTGCCCGCCGCATCGGTGGTATTGGCGGTGACGTTACCGCTCGGTTGATCCACTGGCGAGGTGATGCTGTAGCTGCCATCCGTCGCGGCCACCACCGTACCGGTGGTGCCATCCGGGTAGGTCACGGTAACGGTGCTACCAGGTTCAGTCGAACCCGTCACGGTCACGCTGCCATCGGCATTGGTCGCAACAGTTACGCTCGGGGTCTCCGGCGCCGTGGTGTCGCTGTACGCCACTACGGTGTCGCCACTCACATTGCCCGCCGCATCGGTGGCATTGGCAGTGACATTACCGCTCGGTTGATCCACTGGCGAGGTGATGCTGTAGCTGCCATCCGTCGCGGCCACCACCGTACCGGTGGTGCCATCCGGGTAGGTCACGGTAACCGTGCTACCAGGTTCAGTCGAACCCGTCACGGTCACGCTGCCATCGGCATTGGTCGCAACAGTTACGCTCGGGGTCTCCGGCGCCGTGGTGTCGCTGTACGCCACTACGGTGTCGCCACTCACATTGCCCGCCGCATCGGTGGCATTGGCAGTGACATTACCGCTCGGTTGATCCACTGGCGAGGTGATGCTGTAGCTGCCATCCGTCGCGGCCACCACCGTACCGGTGGTGCCATCCGGGTAGGTCACGGTAACGGTGCTACCAGGTTCAGTCGAACCCGTCACGGTCACGCTGCCATCGGCATTGGTCGCAACAGTTACGCTCGGGGTCTCCGGCGCCGTGGTGTCGCTGTACGCCACTACGGTGTCGCCACTCACATTGCCCGCCGCATCGGTGGCATTGGCAGTGACGTTACCGCTCGGTTGATCCACTGGCGAGGTGATGCTGTAGCTGCCATCCGTCGCAGCCACCACCGTACCGGTGGTGCCATCCGGGTAGGTCACGGTAACGGTGCTACCAGGTTCAGTCGAACCCGTCACGGTCACGCTGCCATCGGCATTGGTCGCAACAGTTACGCTCGGGGTCTCCGGCGCCGTGGTATCGCTGTACGCCACTACGGTGTCGCCACTCACGTTGCCCGCCGCATCGGTGGCATTGGCAGTGACGTTACCGCTCGGTTGATCCACTGGCGAGGTGATGCTGTAGCTGCCATCCGCCGCAGCCACCACCGTACCGGTGGTGCCATCCGGGTAGGTCACGGTAACGGTGCTACCAGGTTCAGTCGAACCCGTCACGGTCACGCTGCCATCGGCATTGGTCGCCACCGTCACGCTCGGCACGTTCGGCGCCGTAGAGTCTTGAGACACACCACCACCACCACCACCACCACCACCACCACCAGACGCGCCCCCCAGCAACGCCACACCACCCAGCACCCAGGCCAACATGGAAAGATCAAAGTGCTCATTGACCAGCAGTGGCTCAATGGAGTCGATCGCCACAAATTGATCAAACATCTGGCCGTTTTCCGAAAACTCCATCAGCCAGAAGCGATGATCATCCTGCAGTACCAGGTCATTTTGTAGAGGCCCCTGATCAGGGAAAAAACCATGAATCTTGATAACAGCGCCTGACACCAAAGCAATAATGAGCATATCCCCTTGGCGCTCAACACTTTTTATGTCGGAACGCTTGACTGCCAAACAGACGACCGAAGGGGATTGCAGAGCCAACTCAAGACCTGCGACCGACACTTCCTCATGCGTGGCTTTAGCAACAACTGTAATCAAGCTTTCCATAAGTAGAACCTCAAGGCATCAGACGCAGGCGTAAAGTAGGGTTCCCTACAAAATACCGACATTTCTGCAACGCCCCATCACGCGTCAGAATTGTTCACAACTCAAAATAAAACAGCAAAGCAAGAACCCAAGCCTGCCTTGCGATCGATAAGACCAATAGACTTAATGACCTCAAAATGACATCGCCCACAACAAGACCAAAACAACCAGAACTTCAAAACTTTCGAAACAAATGCACTTATTTTGACGTCAAATTTCCACCACCAAGAATCAAGCAAAAACAGACCCGCAATCCTTTACATCAAAGTAAGGAGGAAGCAGCAGCGAAATGTGAACAATTGACAAAAATTTCAAAAACCGTCTTTTCCAAGTGATATCTTTTATAGGTACAGCATGTAAAAAGCTTAAACAGTATCGATAAGAAATCGAGACTTCCGCACATCACTAGCTCACAGCTAATCACCTCTTACAAAATAATATTCGCTCAAGCTCTATCGCCCATTAAAAACCTTATCTACTGCATTTGATGCATAACCATCCCATGCTCAAACAAGCGGTCTTGGACCGGATATTTATTAATCAGGAACGTTGAAACACATGTTCAGATCACGCGGCTTGCTGTTTGGCATATTAATAATCCCGATATCCATCCCCCCTGCCCGATCTGGAGAACTGAATCTGCCTTGGCTTTCAGAAGAAAAACCAGCTCTGATGCAGGACTTGAGCTCGCAACGCCTAGCTGATGAGCTGGGAAGTAAAGCAGGCCCAGGCACGCTCACGTCCCCGCTGTTTACCCGCAACACTCTTGATCTGCGCGAAGCGGTGGGCATCGCAGTCAATCTTCATCCGTCGATCATTTCAGCCGCATCGGCTATTACAGAGCAGGAAGGTCAGGTCGATATTGCCAAAGCCGGCTATTACCCAAAAATCAGCGCCGGGATGAACTCCGGACGAGTGAATATCTACGGCAACGGCCAAGTGGCAAGCCTATCGGCCTCACAAATGCTGTACGACTTCGGCAAGGTCGGTGGTTCGGTCACTCAGGCTGAAGGCCAGGTATTCAAACAACAGGCGCTTCTACTCAAACAGATTGACACAATTGCCGAACAAACCGCCGAGAGCATGCTGGAAGTTCATCGCCAGCAAAGCCTATTGAAAATCGCCATGGACCAGGTCAAGGCAGTTCAAGAGGTGTTGGAAATGGTCAAGCTGCGAGCCGACTCCGGCCTGACCTCACAATCTGACTATGTGCAGGCCAGCACCCGGCTACAGAGTGCCCAAGCCAACGTCCAGCAAGTAACGACGTTGCTGGGACAATGGCGTGCACGGTTATCGACGCTGATTGGCAACCCCCTTCCTTCTGCGGTGGCCGATCTACCTGCGGACCTGGAGCGCTCAGCACGACTAGACACCCCACCCGACTACGCAATCCTACCTGACATCCTGGCCGCCGAAGCGGATCGCAAATCCGCCTATGGGCAACTGGAAAATGCCAAGGCCCAGCGCTATCCGACCATTACTCTGGAAGCCTCAGCCAATCAGGCGATTACCGGAACCAACCCGAGCAATGGCGAAGAACATGGCAGCTACAACACCTTGATGCTTACCGGCTCCATGCTGCTATATCAGGGAGGGGCCGTTTCAGCACAGATCCGTAGCGCTACCGCCGCTATCGACCGCGCAGAGTCGAACATCAACGAAGCTCGACTAACAGCAGAAGACACCCTGCTGCGCGCTCGCGAACAAGCCATCGGTACTCGCATGCGACTGGGCATTCTCGGCCAGCGCATGGCGAGCATGGCGGAGACCCGTGCACTCTATAGAGACCAATACAGTGTAGGTACCCGCTCGGTACTCGACCTGCTCAACGCCGAGCAGGAGGTGTATCAGGCTGCCGCGGACCAGGAAATCACACGACACGACTTCTGGCGGGGTTTGATTACCTATATCAGTGCCGCCGGATACAACCGAGAAGCCTATGGCTTGAACAATACATCCATTCACCAGATAGAGATTCAGCAATGAGTATCGCCGCCCAATATCAGCCCTGGTTAGAGGCAATGCTCAACATTGCAAAACACTACCGAATGGGCGTATCCGAAGAATCGATCCGAGTTTCTTTGGCGTGGGAGCACGGCAATGCCCCTAACGTTGTCCTACAGCGCATGGCTGCACAAATGGGCCTAATACTGCGCTTCGAGGCATTTTCCGACGCTGCGCTCGACCCTTGGCGCCTGCCGCTAGCCGTGGAGCTCAATGACGGACAAGTTGCGATCATCGACAAAGCCGATACCACCGGTAACGTGAGCGTACTCAAAAGCGGCGAGCAAGGTCTGTTTATCAATCTGACCATCGCCCAACTGCGCGAGCGCGCCGTACGGGTCGCGATCCTACGCCCAGAGTCGTCAGTTCCCGACGCCCGGGTCGACGACTACATTAAGCCCTATCAACCCAACTGGTTCTGGAGCATTGTCCTACGCGACTGGAAACGCTATGGCGATGTAGCGCTGGCAGCAATGGCAACCAACATCTTGGCCCTAGCCGGCGTGATCTTTTCCATGCAGGTATATGACCGTGTCATCCCAGCTCAGTCCGGCCCCACCTTGTGGGTCTTGTTTCTGGGTGTCCTGCTAGCCATCAGTTTCGAGTTCATTCTACGCATGTCACGTTCGCGTATCGCCGACCTGATTGGCAAACGTGCCGACCTGAAGATCACTGATCTGGTCTTTGGTCATGCGCTGCGCCTACGCAACGATGTCAGATCAAAATCCACCGGCACCTTTATTTCTCAAATACGCGAACTAGAACAGGTGCGCGAGCTGATTACCTCGACCACTATCAGTGCAATCACGGACCTACCGTTCGTATTGTTGTTTCTAGCAATCCTGTACATGACCGGCGGTCCATTGATGTACATCGCACTGGGCGCCTTACCTTTACTGATCCTGCCGGGCTTTCTAGCGCAGAAACCGCTGGCCCGCCTGTCCAGTGAGGGCATGCGCGAATCAGCACTGCGTAACGCGGTGCTGGTGGAAGCAGTACAAGGCATTGAAGACATCAAACTGTTACGAGCCGAGCCGCGTTTCCAGAACCAATGGAACCAGTTACACGCTGTCTCGGCGGATATTTCTATCAAACAACGCCACATTACCAACCTACTGATGACATGGACGCAAGAGCTGCAAAGCCTAGTTTATGCCGCCGTGCTGCTGGGCGGTTGCTACTTGGTCATGAGCGGCGACATGACTACCGGTGCGTTGGTGGGCTCCTCGATTCTCGCTTCGCGAATGATGGCCCCCCTAGCGCAGATCTCAAGCGTGTTTGCTCGCTGGCAACAAGCCAAAATTGCGCGCAAGGGGCTGGATGAGCTAATGAAGCGCCCGGTGGACCAACCTGAACGCTCCAAGCTATTGCACCGCCCACTGATCCGTGGTCAGTTCGCCTTGAGCGGCGTGCAATTTCAATATGGAGAGAAAGACAAAGCTCCAGCGCTGGATATTAAGCACTTGAACATTCAGCCTGGTGAACGCATCGCAATTCTAGGTCGAAATGGCGCGGGTAAATCCACTTTGCTGCAACTGCTGGCAGGCATGCACATGCCTCAGCGTGGGTCGATCAAGCTTGATGGGCTGGAGATGGCTTTAATAGATCCAGCAGATGTAAGACGGGATGTGGGTTTACTGACCCAGAACTCGCATCTGTTCTTCGGCAGTCTACGAGACAACCTGACCCTCGGCCGACCGATGGCAACCGATAGCGAAATACTCCAAGCATTATCCTTGAGTGGCGCTCTAGCCCTGGTTCAAGCCCAGGAAAGCGGCCTGGACTATCAAATTATGGAAGGTGGCTTCGGACTCTCCGGCGGGCAGAAACAGGCGCTATTGTTGGCTCGAACCATCATCCGTGACCCCAATACCATCCTGCTGGATGAGCCAACAGCTTCATTGGACGACGTCAGCGAACAACAAGTACTGAACCACCTGATCCCCTGGCTGGAAGGTCGCACTTTATTGGTAGCAACACACCGCTTGGCAGTTTTGAAGTGGGTAGATCGCGTTCTGGTGATCGAAGGCGGACGCATCGTCATGGATGGCACCAAAGAACAGGTGCTTTCGCAGTTTGACCAACGAAAGTAGATCCATCCTCCCTCCTCATTTTGTAAGTGAAGCTACCGCCATGCCCCACACCTTGATTGCAAAACCCCAGACAACTGAACCGCCCAAGAAACCCCAACACGCGCCAGACACTCAACAAGTGGATGGCTTTGGCCTGTCCGAAAAAGAGCTACCCGGGGCTTCCCGACTGGTCTGGAGTCTGACCCTGGCGCTTTTTACCTTCACCGCTTGGGCTTGGTATTTCAAACTCGATGAAGTCTCCACCGGTACCGGCAAGGTCATAGCCTCCTCCAAGGAGCAGGTGATTAAGTCACTGGAAGGTGGGGTCTTGGCCAGCTTGTATGTTCAGGAAGGCAGCATCGTTGAAAAGGGAGAAGTATTAGCCCAACTAGATCCAACCCGTATCGAATCAGCGGTCGAGGAAAGTGCATCACGTAGTCGCGCAGCCCAAGCAACCTCCGCTCGATTGATGGCCGAGGTTAATAATATACCTCTGCAGTTTCCCCAAGAGGTTCTCGAGGAGCCGGACTTGGTCAAGGCCGAAACAGCACTTTTTCAATCCCGACGCGAAAGTTTGGAAAAATCTCTCTCCGGCCTGAATGAAGCCATGCGACTAATCCGCAGCGAACTACAACTGACCACACCTTTAGTGACCCGCGGCGCCGCCAGCACCGTGGAAGTACTGCGCCTGAAACGACAACTTAATGAACTGCAAAACAAATATACAGACACTCAAACTCAATACTTGGTCAAGGCTAGAGAAGAGCTAGCCAAGGCTAATGCCGAGATTGAAGCTCAGCAATCGGTGACCCGAGGGCGAAATGACTCATTGACTCGTCTCACTTTTACCTCTCCAGTCCGCGGTGTTATCAAGGACATTGAAGTCAACACCGTGGGAGGAGTGATTCCGCCTAACGGTCAATTAATGCGTATCGTGCCTCTGGATGAACGCCTACAAGTCGAAACGAGGATCGCTCCTCGGGACATTGCCTACATTCATCCGGGACAGGCAGCCACCGTGAAGATCTCAGCCTATGACTATTCCATTTACGGTGGTCTACCAGGAAAAGTTACCCTCATCTCCCCCGACACACTTCAGGACGATGTTCACCGCGACGTTTATTATTATCGAGTTTATATAATTACCGATACCGACTCACTATTAAGCAAGACAAATAAAGAACTCCCCATTGTCCCCGGAATGATCGCAACAGTCGATATCCATACCGGTGAGAAGACTGTACTTTCCTATTTAATGAAACCACTCAACAAGACACAGGAAGCTCTTCGAGAGCGATAAAAACTCAAGCCCACTCAGATTTACCTTCATAAATCATGATGCTTCTAAACTATAAAGCCTCCTGCAACTCAGTCTTTTCCGATTCCGCTGGAGGCCTTGGCGATCACTGCCCGCTCGAATCAACCGATCAACTCCCACATTCGAGCTAAAGAACTGTCGCTGAACGACTATCTCCATTGCCAGTGCTCTTCAAGAGTACAACAGGCCCAGTCTATGCATTTAGCTATCACGAAAATGGCCAGGATATAACCTGTCAAGCGCTGGTCGAGATTGACGCACAACAGCACCCCACCCCGAAGAACCGCTGGGTAATGCGACACTATATTTTCCCTAAGCCCCCCCCATAGCAGGCATGTCGCGGGCCACCACAGGCCCATGAAAAACTAACGTCGCGGCCGTATCTGAAGTACTAAAACAATCAGGCACCAGGCAGGAACTGATTGTTGTTCAGAGAAAAAGTAGCGCTGCCCCGTAGTCAATTGCCCCGGTACCAACACCGCACCGGAGCTGATTGACTGCCGGCAACCCAATCACCGAATCAAGGTTCAAGTGATAGACGATTAAATTTCCTTCTCTCGTCGTCATGACTCCTCTATATCTTGCGCACCCAACGCCTCAAGACGGTAACCGTAGCCGTAGACATTACTCAATACCCAACCATGTTCGGATGTCAGCTTTAACTTATTACGAATCCGATAGATATGGGTGTCCAGAGTACGCGAAGACAGCATTTCCCCCCTCGCCCATAAATGCTCATACAGATAATCGCGAGACAATGGGCGCCCCTGATTCTTGAACAGTAGCAATGCTAGATTGAACTCTCGAAGCGTCAATGCAACAGGTACATCACTGACCCTGACCTGTAACTCGTGAATATCAAAACGAATGTTGCCAAAGATTAACACTCGTTCATCATAAGCCCTCTTCCCTTGGCAATGACGCAGTACGTTATTCAAACGAGCCAAAAGTTCGGCCTGACGAAACGGTTTGCTGATGTACTCATCAGCTCCCGCATTAAGAGCCTGAACCACATCACGCTCGGCAGCGCGCGAGGTCAGCATGATCACTGGCGGTGCTGGCTTGAGATGTTCTTTGATCCACAGCAACACCTGTAGCCCGCTAATTTCGGGGATTTGCCAGTCAAGGATAATTAGGTCAAAGGTTTCTCGCTTGAGCCGGCGCAATAGCTCCGAGCTATTGGAGAAAGCCGTACACGACAGCAAAGAGCCATCATGCAAGCTGTAGGAACCGAGCGCATCCTGCAAGAGTTCAAGCTCCATCGGTTCGTCATCAAGAATAGCAATGCGCATAGGGGAGCTCCAGTCAGCAGAGTAACATCAACTTATGGCATAGGTAGCGCTATAAACGCACCAATGCACTGTGAACAACTGTCACTAAACCACGAGACCACACTGAATTTTAACTAAGATAGTTTATCTGCGCCAGTTTTCAGATATTTTTTCAGACATGTTTCAATTTAGATACACAAGCTCATCCTAGCTTCCCTCCTGATACTGGATGAGGTGAGCTCAGATCCCGGAAGAGCGAGGAGACTGAATGCAAAATCAGTTTATTGATGAAGAGTCAGAGTCGGTAGAGACTGCAAAAAGCAATCTTCGCATTCTAGTTGTCGACAATTGGTCATTCCAGCTTATGGAGACATTGAGCAAACTTGGACAAGCCGGGTACTTCAATAGCTCCCCCGCACTAAATTGCCTGGAAGCCTTAATCACCTTGATGAGCACCCGAAGACCCTTCGACGTAATCCTATTCAGCGCCAATCTAAATGAAGTTGAACTGAATATGCTGATTCTGGAGATAGCCAAAAAAAAGCTAGCGCGCTACTTCTTGCTAATCGGTGAAACTCATTCAACCAATTATTGCCAGGATATTATTTACGAAACCAACACACCTGAATTCCGCTGTTTAGGCATACTAAGCAAGCCTCTTTCCACTGCCAAATTAGCCAACACTCTTGCGCGAATTCCTGTTCGTAATGGCCAAAAAACAAACATCCCCGTGCTTGGCTTGCCTATTGAAGCAAGGACACCACCAAAAACCGCCACCATCGACAAGAAAAAAGACCCACCTCAACATAAAAACAGACACAAGCAAAATAAAGAACTATAAGTTTATTTCAGATTTTATCTCGAATTATCCAGCATTTTGCTTTCCCTCGCAGTGAAAAATCCGACGCAAATTCAGGTCTCGGGTTTGGACTTTTTGCGGTCAAAGGTCAGAGGAGTGGTTTAACTGGCCGGCATTAACCACATAGGCCTCTTGTAATCAAGTTGGCCTTACTGAATGCGCTACAGCTCAACAACGTCTGCACCAAACTCGCTTTTCCATTCTTTCAACTGACGATGGTTGCCGCCTTTGGTTTCGACCAGTTCACCCGAGTTCGGGTTCTTGTAGATCTTCACACCACGAGCTTTGCGGGCTGTCTTTGGTGCAACGGCAGGGATATGACAACCTACTTCAGAATCAAGAATATTGATGACCGGATGACCTCACCGCCCCCTACCTGAGAGGCCTTGCGCAGAATGTACGCAGTGGCTTCATCTTTGGAAAAAAGCCAGCTCTCAGATCTGCCCAAGTTTTAAGGACTCGCTAGAAGGAGCCACCCATAGGGCTAGATTGTCGATGGCATTCCTGGTTGGAGCCTTGCAATAGAGGACAATGCCGTGCGCAAATCAGCAATTGGCGGTGCGCCAAGACATAAACGAACCCCACTGTTTGCTGACGGCCCCGGATTGGCTGCGGTGGAAGCGGGTGGGGTGATCAGTATGCCCAGCCCCTTGGCCTCATGCTCCAGCTGCAGCGCCTCATGAGTCGACATAGGCAGCCACACGTGATAGCCACGTTGATCTGGTGCCTGCATCCTGTCGCCTAGTATCGAAAGAGCCAGCGCAACACGCCGCTTCGATTCATCCTGAATCGCTTGGCTGATCGTCTCGGCCGTACCATCGGTCAACCATTGCTCCATGACCGCACAACTGAGTGGGGAGACCATAATCGCCGTTGCCCGCAATGCCTCCTCAGTCTGCGCGAACATCGTTGCAGGAGCGATTAGGCCACCAATCCTCAATGTCGGGTTCAACGTCTTGGACATGCTGTTGGCATAAAACGTCCGCTCGGGAGCGAGCATGGCCAGAGGCGGAAGCTCAGGGTTGGCGAACAGGGTATAGACATCATCCTCGATGATCATGATGTCGTGACGACGGCACACTGCAACGATGTCCTGGCGCCGCACCAAACCCATCGTCGCAGTTGTCGGATTTTGCATGGTAGGGGTCACATACAACACAGCCGGGCCTGGCTGCCTGACAGCCAGCAACTGATCCAGAGCTTCTGGAACGATACCTTCTCCATCCATAGGGACGCCGACGATTGGAATGCGTTGATGTCGGGCGAGGGCAATCACTCCCGGGTAGGTCTGTGCTTCGGTGAAAAGTGTGCCACTTGGATTGCATATCGCCGATAGAGCAAGAGACACCGAGTGATGAGCGCCACCGGTCAACAGCAGATGCTGTGGATCCGTATCCATGCCTAGCCCCGCAAACCATCTCGCTAACAAGCGCCGATGTTCGTCATGGCCACCTATGGGTGGATAGTCATTGAACAATCCAGAGTCGACGCGCCTAGCTATTGCCATGAGTGTTCGGGTCAGCAAACGCGTGGTCATCACCATGGGAGGCGCGTTTCGGGATAGGTCAATAAGCGGCCCCCGGCGCGTCTGGGCCAAGGCGACGAACATGCCGCTGCCCTTTACGCTGCGCACCAGCCCACGGCGCTCAAGGACCTTATACGCCTTAGTCACCGTACCCACGCCAATTCTCAGCCTGTCGGCCAAATCGCGGTGGGCAGGCAATCGATCCCCCGTATCCAGTTGGCCTTCAAGGATGTCATCGGCAAGCGCAGACACCAGGCGATCCACCGGGGAGGCCGAGCTATCCGCGAGTCTGGGGACCCAGGGAGAGGTCAGGTGCATAAAGTCTCCGCGCAAAAGTGTGACGTGACACTATATTTATTTACCAGAAGCGTCTCAAGCCCTATGCTCTGGATTCAACAGCATTACAGATGCCAACCCCCCATGAATTACGATTTTGTCCAGGTCGACGCCTTCACTCGGCCTCCCCTCTACGGCAACCCCGTCGCGGTCGTTTTCGATGCTGATGATTTCGCACCGGAACCATGCAGAAGATCGCGCGCGAGATGAACCTTTCAGAAACCGTTTTCATCCTCAAACCGGCGACAACGGATGCTGATTATTGAGTGCGTATTTTCACGCCAATGAACGAACTGCCTTTTGCCAAGTATCCAACGGCTGCCACGGCACATTCGGTGCTCGCCCGTTATCCGGTCCGAGCTTGGACACGTTAGACCTATTGCGCCAGGAGTGCTGCATCGGAATCGTTCCGGTCGAAGTATTGCGCTCATCTTCAATGACCTTGCTGCTGACTCTGGCAGCCCGCAATACCGCGACACACCACTGTCTCGCGAAACCGTAGCGAAAATGCTTGGTTGTGCCGAGTCCAACTTAGCCGGCGGTCCGTTCCGAGAGGTATCGATCGGAGCGCCGTAGCTGATAGTGGAGCGGTCCCGATTTACAGCGATTTCGACTCTGAATACCGACCTGGGGTTGATTGCTCGTGAGTACAAGGCCCTACGGGCTACTGGCCTAACTGTATTCGTCAAGCGTGGCGAGACTGAAGGCGCTCGTATTCGAGTGCGCTTTTAATCATTGACCAAGGCTTCCACTTATCGTGCTCAGTATTCAGTTGTTGACTCGAAAACTATTCCAGGAGGGAATCATTGTCGCCCTACTGCTGCTACCAGTTGTAGGCTACCTATCAGCGCCTCCTCAATGGCCACTGGACCGGTTCATTTACGACAAACTGATCCCCTTTATCCCTCCTCCTTTAGACTCCCGCATCCTGTTGATCACCATTGATGATGCCAGCATCAAGGCCATTGGACGCTGGCCCTGGCCCAGAGACATTCATACCGAACTACTGGAAAAACTGGCTCCGTTGACACCAAAAGTTGTGCTCTACGATGTGATTTTCACTGAGCCAGACTCCAACCCCGAGACTGACCGGCATTTGGGAGCAGCAATGGCCAAAGTTGGCAGTGTGGTCGTTCCCACCCTGCAGGAGGCTAATCTGCCCGCAAACCTACAGCCACATTTTATGCCTCCAATCAAACCGGTAGCCGAGGGTGCTAAGGCCGTCGGCCACATTTACGTCCCAATCGAAGTCGATGGTGTCGTTCGCCAAGTTTACCTGACGGAGGGTAATGCCAAAGGGCAACTCAACCTACTGACTTGGGAGGCTTATGCAGCAACTTTTACAACAGCTCAGCAACCAAAATTATCTGAGATCTGCTGCGCCAATAAATTGGGAGAACAATGGTTCGGATGGAATAAAGTATTTATCCCTTTCAGCAAAAAACCTTCTTCGGTGCCCTCTGTCTCATTCTCCAGCGTATTAACTGGTGAGGTACCAGATGAATTGCTACGCAACCGTATTATTCTGGTTGGAGTCACCGCTTCGGGACTTGGTGAGCGCTACCCAACTCCACTATCGGCTTCGAGCGGCAACATGCCGGGAATCATTCTTCAAGCTCATTTAATGAACGGCTTTCTTCATCACTCTCTGATTAAGACGATACCAACATGGATAAACATCAGCCTCTCAATCATTTCAGTATTGGTCGTGCTTTTCATACTTCCAACCCTCTGCCTGCGCAATGCCTTTCTTGCCTGCTGGGGGATAATAGCCGTCCGGCTGGTGCTATCGATGATATTTCTAGCTCTAGGTTGGTGGTCACCTCCCGGGGCCAGCCTAGCAGGTATCCTAATAGCCTATATGTTCTGGAGTTGGAGACGGCTCAATGCCCTCGTGGATTATTTCGATGTAAAACTAAACCGCATGCAGCCCGAACTTAAAGGAGTACCTGCTCTGCCCAAGCCAGTTTTTCACGGAGATGAACTGGTCGGACGAGCTCTAGCACTGGAGTCGATGATCACTCATATTCGTGACTCGCAACGCTTTATCGCACAAAGCCTAGACAGCCTACCATTGGCGATCTTCGTCACCGACTTGAAAGGTCAAGTACGATTAGCCAATCTAAATGCCATTACTCTGGAAGGGAAATCCGACGACTCCTCTTCACTTCTGATTGGCCAGGATATCTTCCAGATCCTACGCGACCTTAAGCCACAGCCCGATCCGTTTGCGCCCTTACATATTCCCCCTTGGACTCAGGAGTTCTCAGTGGAACGGCTTGCCGAGCAGATCATCCACACTCCCGCTGGGCGCAGTTTCAAAATACAGTTGGCGCCTCTGGATACCGAAGAAGGTGAACACATTGGCTGGCTGATAGTTTTGCTCGACTTTACAGTGGAGTACCTGGCCCAAGAGCAACGAAGTCGTATGCTGCGCTTTCTATCTCATGATCTACGGGCTCCTCAGTCTGCCATTCTGGCACTTCTGAAAATGCAGCAGAAAACTAGAGAACCTATGTCTATCGATGAGCTTCGCCGGCATATAGAACAACAAGTTCAACGGACCCTGAGCCTTACCGATGGTTTTATGCAATTAGACGAAGCCAAAACCAAGCCATTGATATTCGAGCCAGTATTCATAGGGGCCATTGTACTTGATGCAATAGATCAGGTTTGGGCTTTAGCCCAACACAAAAATATTCGGATCCAACATTCATTTATCGATGACGAAACCTGCCTGACAAATGGATCCCAAGAACTACTAAACCGTGCAATCTTCAACCTGCTGGAAAATGCAGTGAAATACAGCGAACGGGACACTGTGATTAATATTGAGCTTATGCCGGAAGATACAACAATTGTTCTAACCATCCGAGATGAGGGACAAGGTATTTCCGAAGAGGATTTGCCACATCTGTTCGATGAATTCCGCCAGTTTGGCAAAGACAGCAAACGCGGAAACGGCTACGGGTTGGGCATGGCTTTTGTCAATAGTGTCATGCAACGTCATAATGCTTGCATTGAGTGCACCAGTTCACTTGGAGTGGGAACTACGTTCAAGCTCTTTTTTCAAAGAACTTAATACTCCACAGATTCGAACGGTGCCTAACCATGTTTCCGCGTGAGTTCAGGGACATGCTCTTCCCTGAAACTGATCTGTAGCGTATCTGATGATAGGCTATTGTGAGCCAACACTACGCACCTGTTGCTGTTGTTGTACCCATGCAGGAATACTGAACTGTCTGAGGCTTTGGCGTACCGAGGGGCGGTAGCTCCATCAGATTGGTGATATCCAATAACCGCCCTTTACTCAGTCTCAGGCCAGTCATTCAAGATCAAAGTGCTCGATCCGTTGGCCGTCTAACGCTTTCATCCATCGTCTGCTTAAAGTCAGCCGCCCCCTCCCCCCCCCAATCTCCACACGCCGCAATACAGTCATCGTCCTCAAATACCAGTCAGCAGGGATAAGCATTTTCGCCTAATAAACGGAAAGTATCTCCGTCCGAAACCCAGATGTCAGTTCCATCCTGTACGTCTGCTCACGTTCTAAGGATTCAATGACCAGCAGCTCATCATCAGCCAACCCTCGAGATCGCTTCACCGTAATCTCAAATAGACCGCCCCCAATCTCGCCTTCGTAGTTCTCCCCAACCGCACAATCCATGGGTCCGACACTAGCTAGCTGGGCGCGGTCCAGTACCGCCAAATCTTCTGGCAGATCCTCGGCCACTCGCTGCGAGAATTGTAGTAGAGAAGGCTCAGCAAGCACGTAAAGCCACGCCTCTGAATCGACGTTGCCCTGTCGTCTAAGCACCCGACCTAGGACCTGTCGATAGTGCAGTTCAGTCCTGATCCTGCTCAAGTAGCAGCAGACCTGAAGTCGAGGTATATCAGTCCCTTCACTGATCATCCCGACAGCAACGATCCAGCGACCTTCGCCCTGTCGAAAACTGTTGATCAACTCTTGCGCGCCGGGCGTACGGTTAGTCACTACACGGCACTCCTCGCCTCGGGCCCTTAGCACTGCCGCAACCTGATTGGCATGGGAGACATTCGTCGCGACAACCAGACCGGCGGCGTCCGGCACGCTAGAACGAATGATGTCCAATCGACGACACCCCAGCTCCACAACCTGCCTAACGGTGTCGTCATGCGCAAGCAACTCTTCAAAGGTGACGGGCGATTCGCTCAGCAATTGTGCGATGCTTGGAAAGACTGTCACCGATGGATTGTTATCGACCAACTCGGTCAGCCGAACGGCATTGTTGTCGATCAAAACGATTCGTGGGGAGCGACATACCCGGTCAGCTATCGCTTCCTTAAGCCCGTAACGGTAATCACAGATCAAGCGCCCCTCGGGATCTGAGTAGCGAGCAAGCGCAATAGCTCGCGCGTCTGATCTCCAGGGCGTTCCGGAAAGAGCGAGAGTGAATGCAGCTTGATCCTGTATCCGTTGCAGTATGACCTGTCCCCAGGCGTTGCTCAGCAAAGGGTCATGCCCGGCACAATGATGAATCTCATCGAAGACGGCGAGCACTTTATACTCATCAAGCAAACGCCAAAACGAGGCATCCTGGTGCTCCATTGCTTGATATGTGGAAGAAAGACCGACAGCCCCCAACCGCCCATCAAAGCGCCTCCCCATAACACTGGCGAATGTCTTCGCCAGTCCTTCCACCACCTGGCATGAGGGGGCGAAACATAGAATGAGGTCAATCTCGCCCATGGAGAGCAGTCGTCTAGCGACCTCTGCCGCCATTCGACTCTTACCAGCGCCTGGAGTGGCTTGGCAAAAGAAGTGCTGCGAAGACCGATATTGCTGCAGCGCAGCTTCAACGCTTTCGCTCTGCCAGTTACGCAGAGCACTCATGCTGCCGCCAACAATTTCAGCGTCTTCTCCACCGCCCGCAGATGGCCGAGGAGTCGAGAGCTTCGATCCCGCGCCTCGATGTAGTCGTGCTCGACTCGTAATCTCAACTGCGGCATCTCAGTGAACAGTTGCTTGTAACGTTCTGCTTCACCCAGGGAGCAAAGCATGTCCAAGCGAATCTCTTTGGCAAGTATCTCTAGCCGCTGGGCAGAGGTTAGTTGGGTTGGAGAACCTGGCTGCCCCGACCTCTCCTCAGGCGAAGTTGCAGTACAAGGCTGTGTACTCTGGAAGCTGCCGTCAACGAGTACCAGGGCAACCGAATCAGGTGCCCCCAGCACATAGTAGAGCTGGTCACGTTTTCGGCGGATCTCATCTTGCCGAATCCATCCAACGCGCTTCAGTCGAACAATCTGATCATAAATGTATCGCCACAGCTCACCTGATCCACCGCCGGCTTTACCCAACTGTTTAGCGTACGCATCGCGCAGCATGCGAATCGTGAACCGTTGAAAGTCTCCATCCTGGAGCAGCCCAAAAATGCGCCTGTCTAGTTTAAATATCGCAGATTTCATACAGGCACCCAGGAATGCTAACCATCAAACAAAATGCGGATTATAGTCCGTCGCGCCTTTATCAGTAAACGACCGATAGTTCCGCCTCGTGCAAGTCGAGGCAGTTATGCAGCAGTTAGCGAAGGTTCTCGGGCAGAATATCCGCGAACGGAGGGGGGCAGAGGGAATGTCTCAAGATGCGCTAGCTCACGCCTGCGAGATTGATCGTAGCTACATGGGTAGAATCGAGCGCGGAGAGGTAAATCTCACCATCGAAAAGCTCTACCGAATAGCCATCCAATTGAAATGCCAGCCTCATAGTCTCCTGCCTCGACTTACACGTCAGACGGAGCGAGTTCTCACTGACGACCGCTAACCTGGCACCTGAGCTCCCAACGTTCAATCTTCTGAAATCGCTGGCACTGATTTCGCGTCGATGGCCTCACTCTATAACTTCTCAAAATCAACTCGTTGAGCTAGACAGACCATAACGCTGGCATATCCAGACTGAGGATTCGAGCGCTTTAGAAAATATCTGGAGGCTCCCCGATCCTAAACTTGCAGCACGTCACGATTCAGCACTTTCAGCTCGGGCGGCCGGCCCCGCGACACGCCAACGGAAAAGCCCAGGCGCTCGTTGAAACACCAAGTCACCAAGGCATCAACGGTTTCGGGCATGGTGAAGTCCAGGCTCGTTGCACCATACCCAGCACCGGGATCGGTGCCAGCAACCCATTGGCACTACTCACCTTGCTCTTGCCCCTGAGGATGCAATCGACCTTCGAGTGGTAGGTCAGGCGCAGCGTCAGGTCATCGAACATATCGAACAGAATGAAACCTAACGTTATGTCGTCGCCCATGACTTCAACAGCCCCGTCGCCCGCCCACCACACCGTTATCGATCTTGCTTTTGAGCACCCCGTATGCAGTACATCCAGGAATGATTGGTACTGAAGTTTGGCGAACGCTGCCCCGGCCGCTGCACTGGCTACTGAAGTTCTTGCTTAAAATTCCGAAAGAAGGAGCCAAGGTAATACTTCACTGCGCAACCACTAATCAACTAACTGGCGAATCGGGCCTGTACTACGAAAACGACAAACAAATAAAGCCATCTACCGTTGCTGAATTCATGAATTCGCAGCACAGCTCTGGAAATTTAGCGAAAGCTGCACAGTTGAATAAAGCTCCAAGCATTAATTCATGAAGAAAGAAGCCAGACCAGAATAACTCTGGTCTTTTTGCATGATCGTGGGCAGAAGACTGCGGCTTCCAGGTAGGCCCAATACTGTAGGGCCTGACAGATCAAAAACTGTAGTTCATCTGTAACCCAAGACCGTTGACGCTGTTGTGGTAGGTGGAGCTGTAGGCTGGACGCAAACCACCTTGGGAGGTGGCCTGGGACACCTTGACCGCATCCTCGTGGATGTAGCCATACCCCAGGTCCAGTGAGGTCCGGTCGGTCATCTGCCAGTTCAGACCCAGGGTGAAGATCTTGCGGTCGCCCGAAGGTGCACGGGTTGTGGTGTATTGATTGGGCATGGGCGTCGGTTCGTAGGCAATGCCTGCGCGAACCTTCCATTGCTTATTGAGGCGATAGGACGCGCCGGTGGAAAACGACCAGGTGTCGCGCCATTTCAGGGTTTCGACAATGCTATCGAAGGCGCCATAGGCCTGCGGCACGCTACTGTTCAGGACTCTCAGCTCGGGTACCCGGCTCCATCGGCTCCACAGCGCACCAGCGGAGAAGTCCAGGCGCTCATTGACGCGCCAGGTCAGCGAGGCATCGACAGTCTCGGGGGTGGTGAAGTCCAAGCTTGCGTCATATTTACCATTGAGCCCCGGCAGGCCCAGCGCCGGGATCGGTGCCAGCAGGCCGTTGGCGCCGGTCACCCGGGTCGTGCCCTTGAGGTTGTACTTGACCCTCGAGTGGTAGGTCAGGCCCAGCGTCAGGTCGTCGAACGGATCGAACAGGATGCCCAGATTGAAGCCCAGCGCAGTGTCGTCACCCGTGACCTTGACGGTCCCGTCGCCCTGCCCGCCCACCGCGCGGTTGTCGATCTTGCTTTCGAGCAGACCGTCGATGCGGTTGATGGTTGGCCCGAAGCCCACCGCCAGCCGATCGTTGATGCGGTAGCTCAGGGTCGGTTGCAAGGTCACCACTTTGACCTGGGTTCGCGAACTGCGATAGCGCCCTTGGAAGCTGCTTTCGTAATCGGTACTGCCGCCAAAGGGCGCGTAGACACCGAAGCCGACATGCCAGTCCTGGTTCAGTTGCCGGGTATAGAACGCCGACGGTACGACTATGGGGTCGGGCACCATGTCGCCACGAGAAGTGCCCGCCACCGGGGTGTCGACCCCGCTGATGCGCGAATTGACGCTGATGAAACTGAGACCGCCGCTGACGTGCTCGCCGGCCAGTTTCGACATGCCCGCGGGGTTGCCGTAGACGATGGTCGCGTCCTGAACGTCCGAGGCTCGGCCGGAATAGGCCTTGCCTTCCGAACTGATGCTCTGTTCGTTGATCTGCAGGCCGTTGGCCAAGAGTTGAGTGGAGGTGAGGCAAAGCCCCAGCAGGCAAAGCTGATTTCTTATTGTCATGGATATGGCTCTTATTATTTTTGTTTAAGCACCGGAGGTCGTCCGGATCACGCTGATGAACACAGGTTCGATCAGATTCGGCATTGCCCTGATTAGGGGCGATTCAACGCTTGCGCAGGCGCTCCGCCAGGGCGCCGACCGGTCGGGTCAGGCTGCGCCGCAAGCGTTGTGCGAAAGATTCGCCCTGGTAGATGGGCGCCGGCGTGACGACTTCATCCGCCTTCCGGAACTGCGGGAAAAGGCTCAGGGCATGGCCGCGGTTGATCCCGTGCTGGATCGACGGCAACCACAGGTCCGAGCCGTCCAGGGTCTGGCATTGCAGGGCGGTGGCGGGTGCCGGTGCGAAGGGAAAATCGCTGCCGAAGAGAATGTGCGACGGCTCCACCAGCTCCTTGAGCGCCGCCATGGAGTAGCGCGACGGCGACAAGGCGGTGTCGTAGTAGAAGCGCCGGATATAGGTCATGACGCCCTGCGGCGCATGCTGCTGGAACTCCGGCAAGGCGTTGGCCAGCGACACGCGCCAGGCTACGAACGGCAGGAAGCCGCCGGAATGGGCAAGTATCCAGCGGATGCCGGGATAACGCTCCATGGCCCCGCCGAGGATCAGGTTGACGGCGGCGCGTGTGGTGTCGCAGAGGAACTCGATAAGAAAACCCGGAGTCTGCAGACCAATGTTCTCGCTGCTCTGGTGCATGTTGGGGTGCACCAGCACCACGGTCCTGCGGCGGTCGAGTTCGGCCATCAGTTCGTCGAACCGCGGATCGCCCAGGAAGACCCCGTCGGTGCTGCCCAGCAGCACAATGCCCTCGGCCTTGAGCACATCCAACGCATACACCGCTTCGCTACAGGCTGCCTCGGTGAACGGCATCGGCAGCACCGCGAAATTGCCAAACCGGCTGGGATAGCGCGAACGCATCTGCGCGGCGAATTCGTTGCAGCGCTGGGCCAGTTCTCCGGCCTGCCGGACCCCGTCGCCAAAATGCACGCCCGGGGCAGACAGTGAGGTGATTGCCCGCTCGATCCCGTTCATGTCCATCACTTCGATGGATTTCTCCGGCGTCCACGCCGGCAACGGCGCACCGGCCACCTTGTGCAACCCCCTGGCGTCCATCGCTTCGACAAACGCGGGCGGAATGATGTGGTGATGGACATCGATACGGCCTTGCTTGATAGACATGCTGACTCTCTTGACTGGGCTTCGACCGAGTGACTGCAGTCCCTGCGCAAAAACCTGGCGCTCGGCGTGGCGGGCATGACGAAATAACTTTCGAGATCAATATTGAACACTGTTATTCAATCATGTCAATCAACGAGCAACACTGATTTGCTTTATTTTGAACGAAATTGTTCAATACGGTCCTCGTTCCTTTCTGGAGTGCATCCCTTGAAGCTGAGTCCCGTGCAAAAACGCATCCACGAGGCCGCCATCCGGCTGTTCGCCGAGAAAAGCGTCGAAGAGGTCAATGTCAGCGAGCTCGCGCAGATCGCGGGCGTGGCCCGCGGCACGATCTATAACAACCTCGCCTCGGTCGAGTCGTTGTTCGAGGATGTGGCCACCCAGCTCAGCGCCGAAATGAACGACAGGGTAGCCCGCAGCGCTGGCCCGAACCTGCAACCAACCGTGCGTCTGGCCAACGCTATCCGCCTGTATATCCGCCGGGCCCATGAGGAGCCACACTGGGGCGGCTTCATCGTACGTTACGCCGCCAGTAATGCCACTTTGCAGCAGATGTGGAGCGGCCCACCGATGCACGATGTACTCGGCGGTCTGACGGCCAAGCAGTACAGCTTCCGCCAGGAACAATTGGCCTCGGTGATGGCCATGATCGGCGGCAGCATCCTGACCGCCACCGTTTTGGTGCTGCAAGGCCACAAGACTTGGCGCGACGCCGGCTCCGACATGGCCGAGTTCGTGCTCAGGGCGCTGGGCGTACCCGCTGAAGAGGCACGCGTCATCGCCACCCTGGAATTGCCCGCACTGCCTGCCTGACCCCACCCTTCCCCATTCTCCACAGGACCGAGGCCGCCCACGATCGCCCCAACGCGACGCGGGGTGCATGACTCACCGCGCAATCGTGCATCACGCACAAGCTGCGCTCCTATAGAAAAAACTCCCATTGCCCGCCGGAAACCCTGGACGGGCCCGCCCATGGCTTGCTCTCGCCCAGAATCAAATTAAACACTATTGTTCATTTTTAATCTCTAGTGATAGCATCGGCAAAAAGCACAAACCCACCGGTGGGTCGAAGTGACTTACGCCAGGAGCTGACAATGAACAATAAAGAACCTCTCCCTGCCCTGACCTCCCGGATGGTGCAAGTGGGTCGCCGAAAGATTTTCATCAGTGAAATGGGCTCCGGCCACCCATTGCTGATGCTGCACGGTGGCGGCGCCGGAGCTTCCGGCCTATCCAATTATTCGCGAAACATCGAAGCGCTGGCCCAACAGTTCCGAGTGATCGTCGCCGACATGCCTGGCTATGGCCAATCGACCAAAGGTGTCGATCGTAAAGACCCGTTCGGCGATCTAGCCGGGGCCATGCTGGGCTTGCTGGACAGCCTGAACATCAACAGCGCTCATCTGGTCGGCAACTCATTGGGGGGCGCCTGTGCCCTGCGCATGGCCCTGGACGCTCCAGGCCGAGTGTCGGCACTGGTATTGATGGGCCCCGGCGGCGTCAACACCACCCGTAGCCTGCCTACTCCTGGCCTCAAATTACTGCTCGATTACTACACGGGCGAAGGTCCGAGCTTGGCCAAAATCACCCGCTTTATCCGTGAATATCTGGTCTATGACGACAGCCAAGTCAGCGATGCGATGATCCAGGAACGCTACCAGGCCAGCATCGATCCACAGGTGGTCGCCGCTCCGCCCCTGCGCCGGCCCCAGGGCATTCCCAACTTCCGTCGCTGGGACTTCACTCGCGATCCGCGCCTGAAAAGCTGCCAGGTACCGACCCTGGTGCTCTGGGGCAGCGAAGATAAGGTCAACCGCCCCAGCGGCGGCGAAGCCCTACGCAGCCGCATGCCCGATTGCAATCTCTATCTGTTCAGCAAGACCGGGCACTGGGTTCAGTGGGAGCGTGCAGACGAGTTCAACGCAGTGACTGCAGCGTTTCTCGCCAGCCGCTCTACCCGTTGAACAGCCGCCATGGAGAATCAAGCGATGGCGAACAGAGCAGCCCCGGACATCTTCGGGGCCAGTAGCATGGGTTATGCACTGATCGAGTCCAATCGCCTGGAGCAATGGCGCTCGCTGCTCCAGGACGGTATCGGCCTGCACCTGGCCTGCGCCGATGAACAGACCCTGGCTTTTCGCATGGATGACCACCAGCGGCGAATCATCATCCAGCGCGGAGGCCAGGAGGATTTCGTCGCCGTGGGCTGGCAGTTGCGCGATCAGGCAACTCTGGACGAGGTCCTGCAACGCTTGCAGTGCTTGGGTATAGAGGCCCAGATCAGCGATCCACACGAAGCGGCCCATCGCGGGGTGAAGCGGTTCTGGCGGGTGGTCGGCCCCAAGCGTATGGCCGTCGAGCTGTTCTGGGAGCCGCTGCTCACCGACCAGCCGCTGGAGATGCTCAATGCCGGTTTCATCACTGGTCCGGCCGGCATGGGGCATCTGGCGATCACCTCGCGCAAACCGCAGCAGATGCGTCGTTTCTGGGAGGACATCCTCGATGCGCGGGCCAGCGACCACATCGTCGAACGCATCGCCGGGCTGACGCTGGACATCGATTTCTTCCGGGTCAACGAACGTCATCACTCCATCGCCATCGCGCGCTTGCGTGGCCTGCCAATGGATCCGATCCGCACCCGTATCCAGCACATGAACCTGCTGACCTGTTCGGTCGGCGAACTCACCGATGCCTTTTTACGCTGCCGAAAACTGGGTTTCGAGATGGCCCATGAAATCGGCGAACACCCTAATGACCGCGAGCAGTCCTTTTACGTGATGAGCCCCAGCGGCTTTGAACTGGAGCTGGGCTGGAACGCCCTGGTGATCGACGAAGCACAATGGCAGACCACTTCTTATCAGGGCATCAGTCTCTGGGGCCACCGCCCACAGAAAACCGGCGCCTGGAACTCGTTCACCACCAACCTAGGCAGTTTTGTCCAGGGCCTGCGCTCGCTGCTCAAGCCCGAGTATTCACCGCTGTAAGAGAGGTATCGTCATGAATAACAAGAACGACCATACACCGACTGTCGATGTGATCATTTCCGGCCTCGGCCCGACCGGTGCGACCCTGGCGCATCTGCTGGGCAAACGTGGTTTGTCGGTACTGGTGCTTGAGCGCGAACCGACGTTCTATGGTAACGCCCGTGCCGTCTACACCGATGATGAGTGCATGCGTGTCATGCAGGCCGCCGGAGTTGCTGACGACCTGGCGGTTGATATGCAGGTGGATACACCCGCGCAGTGGATCCTCGCCAATGGTCAGGTGTTGGGCCAGTACTGGCGCCTCGACCGCCCTTACGGCTGGCCGATCATCAACTTCCTGTACCAGCCCTGGCTGGAAACCACCCTGAGCGATCTGCTCGTGCGCTACCCTAACGTGCGCATCGCTCGGGGCCGCGAACTCACCCAGTTCGAGCAGGATGACCATGGCGTCACAGTGACCCACCAGGCCACCAGCAGCTTTCGCTTCAATGATGGCAACGACGCCCGCAGCGAAACCTCGGTCGAACCAGACCCGCAAATCGTGCGTGGTCGCTACCTGATCGGCGCCGACGGCGGCCGCAGTACCGTGCGCGAGGCCCTGGGCATCGGCATGAGCGGCAAGAACTTTCCCGAGCCTTGGCTGGTGGTCGACCTGGAGATGAAGGAAGGCGAAGACGCCTTGCGCCACCTGCCTTACTTCAGCTTCATCTGCGACCCCGAGTGCCCGACCGTCTGCTGCCCGCAACCCGGGCGTTTCCATCGCTTCGAGTTCATGCTGATGCCCGGCCAGACCAAGGAGCAGATGGAAGACCCGCAGGTGGTGCGCAACCTGATCAGCCGCTACGTCGATCCGGACAAGTTCGTGGTCAAGCGCAAACTGGTCTACACCTTCAACGCCCTGGTGGCCAAAGACTGGCGCAAGGGGCGGGTGTTCATTGCCGGTGACGCCGCCCATATGACCCCGCAGTTCATGGGTCAGGGCATGAGTTCCGGGGTGCGCGATGCCTACAACCTAGCCTGGAAACTCGATGCAGTGATCAAGGGGCGTGCTAGCGACCGCCTGCTCGACACTTATGGCAGCGAACGTTTTCATCACGCCAAGGCGATGATCGACATCTCGGTGCAGATGAAAGACTTTGTCTCAATGTCTAACCCGGTTACCAGCAGGTTACGCAATCTGCTAGTCAAAACTGTCCTGGTAACGCCATTTTTAGGGCGTTACGTTCGGGAGGGACGCTTCAAGCCAGCCCCCACCTATGTCACCGACAGCTATCTAGGGATGCCGCGCAAGCACCGACACTCCCCTGAAGGCAGGATGATCCCGCAACCCGAGGTGCGTACTTTCAAAGGCAAACGGGTACTACTCGACAACTTGCTAGGCGAAGACTTTGCCCTTATCGGATTGAATATCGATCCGCGGGCGCACCTATCGGCCGCCTCCAGAAAGCTGCTGGATGCTCAAGGCGTTTGCTACGCGACCCTCTTCGAATTCGGAACTCGCCCACAAGGCGCGAACGTCGAGCGCGCCAATACCAATGAGCTGATAGAGGTCGAGGACGTGCACGGCGAAATGCTCGCCTGGTTCAAGCATTCAGGATTCTCCTCGGGAGCCATTGCAGTGGTACGTCCAGACAAATTCACCTTCGCCATGGTCGAGGCCGACGACCTGGACCTTGCGATCACTGAACTCAAATTCCAGCTGCAGTGGGCGCCGAGCCTTGAAACCGTAGCCAACTTCCCTGCCGCCTTGAGGAAAAGCGCATGAATCTGTTTTCTTTGCCGCAACTGCAATTAGCCGCAGCGGCCCTGTCTGTTGCCCGCCAGCAGCGCAAACCCTGCGCGCGGATATCAGATACCTTCGGCGTCGATACCCTGACTGGTGCTTATGCCGTGCAGGAGATCAATACCAATCTAGCCCTGGCCCAAGGACGTCGTCTGACGGGCCGCAAAGTCGGGTTGACCTCCGCCGCCGTGCAGCAGCAACTGGGGGTCGACCAGCCTGATTTCGGCATGTTGTTCGCCGATATGGAAATAGTGGACGGCGGTCATATTCAGAGCAGCCAGTTGATTCAGCCCAAAGCCGAAGGAGAAATCGCTTTTGTTCTGGGATGCGATCTTCCCCATCTAGACACCACCTTGGCCGAGCTTCTGCGGGCTGTGGATTATGTGGTTCCGGCCTTGGAAATCGTCGACTCAGCCATCGAGAACTGGAACATCACCCTAGCCGACACGGTGGCCGACAACGCCTCATCCGCGCTCTACGTCCTGGGAAAACAGCCCACTCGCCTGTCCGCGCTGGACCTGCGGCTGGAGGGGATGCTGCTGGAGAAGAACGGTGCCATAGCATCGATCGGCGTTGGCGCCGCTTGTCTGGGCAACCCCGTGGATGCTTGCCTGTGGCTGGCGCGCACCATGGCGCAAATGGGCCGCCCCTTGCAGGCCGGTGACGTGCTGCTGTCCGGGGCCCTCGGACCAATGACGCCTGTGGTGGCAGGGGACCGTCTGCATCTGCGCCTGACTCGTCTTGGCGAAGTCAGTTGCCACTTCGTCTGATCCGTCTTCCCTTCCCTGCCGGGTCTTAACGACCCGGCCAGCCTGTGAGATTGCACCCATGAGCGAAACCAAACTCAAGGTCGCCATTATCGGCTCTGGCAATATCGGCACCGACCTGATGATCAAAATCCTGCGCAACGCCAAGTATCTGGAAATGGCAGTCATGGTCGGGATCGACCCGGCTTCCGATGGCCTCGCCCGTGCTCAGCGCATGGGCGTCGCCACCACCCATGAAGGCGTCGAAGGCCTGGCCCGTATGGACGTATTCAAGGATATCGATTTCGTCTTCGACGCCACCTCGGCCGGTTCCCATGTGAAGAACGATGCCTTCCTGCGCGCGCTCGATCCTGGTATCCGCCTGATCGACCTGACCCCGGCGGCCATCGGCCCGTACTGCATCCCGGTAGTCAACCTGGAACAAAACCTCAACCGGCCGAACGTGAATATGGTCACCTGCGGAGGCCAGGCGACCATCCCAATGGTCGCGGCGGTATCCCGCGTGGCTAAGGTGCATTACGCCGAGATCGTCGCTTCGATCGCCAGCAAATCCGCGGGTCCGGGAACCCGCGCCAATATCGACGAATTCACCGAAACTACCTCCAAGGCCATCGAAGCAGTGGGCGGCGCGGCCAGGGGCAAGGCGATCATCGTCATGAACCCAGCCGAGCCGCCGCTGATGATGCGCGACACGGTATTCGTGCTGTCCGAAGCAGCCGACCAAGCTAAGGTCGAGGCTTCCATCGTCAAGATGGCTGCCGCCGTACAGGCCTATGTGCCGGGCTATCGCCTGAAGCAGAAAGTCCAGTTCGACGTGATTCCCGTCGACGCGCCGCTGAACATTCCTGGCCTCGGCAAGTTCTCCGGCCTCAAGACCTCGGTGTTCCTCGAAGTCGAAGGCGCCGCCCATTACCTGCCGGCTTACGCCGGCAACCTCGACATCATGACCTCCGCTGCCTTGGCCACCGCCGAGCGCATGGCGCAGTCGATGCTCAACGCCTGAGGAGACCGACATGACTTTCAATCCCGGCAAAAAACTCTACATCTCCGACGTGACCCTGCGCGATGGCAGTCACGCAATTCGCCACCAGTATTCGCTGCAGAACGTGCAGGACATCGCCCGCGCTCTGGACAAAGCCAGGGTCGACTCGATTGAAGTCGCCCACGGCGACGGCCTGCAAGGTTCCAGTTTTAACTACGGCTTTGCCGCCCATACCGACCTGGAGTGGATCGAAGCCGCCGCCGATGTCGTCCAGCACGCGAAAATCGCCACCCTGCTGCTACCCGGCATCGGCACCGTGCACGACCTGAAAGCGGCCTACCACGCCGGCGCCCGAGTGGTGCGCGTTGCCACCCACTGCACCGAGGCCGACGTCTCGAAACAGCACATCGAATACGCCCGCGAGCAGGGCATGGATACCGTCGGTTTCCTGATGATGAGCCACATGATTCCGGCCGAGCAGTTGGCCGCCCAAGCCAAACTGATGGAGAGCTATGGCGCCACGTGCGTATACATGGCCGACTCCGGCGGCGCGATGAACATGCAGGACATCCGCGAGCGGTTTCGTGCGTTCAAGGCCGTGCTCAAGGCGGAAACCGAGACCGGCATGCACGCCCACCACAACCTCAGCCTGGGGGTGGCCAACTCCATAGCCGCCGTCGAGGAAGGTTGCGACCGTGTCGACGCCAGCCTGGCCGGCATGGGTGCCGGCGCTGGCAACGCGCCGCTGGAGGTGTTCATCGCCGCCGCCGAGCGCCTGGGCTGGAACCACGGCACCGACCTCTACACCCTGATGGATGCCGCCGACGACCTCGTCCGCCCCTTGCAGGACCGGCCGGTGCGGGTCGACCGCGAAACCCTGGCCCTGGGTTACGCCGGGGTCTACTCCAGCTTCCTGCGCCACGCCGAAGTTGCTGCCGCCAAATACGACCTCAAGACTCTGGACATCCTGGTCGAGCTGGGCAAGCGGCGCATGGTCGGCGGCCAGGAAGACATGATTGTTGATGTTGCCCTGGATCTTCTCAGCCAGCGAGGCTCGCATTAAGAAAGCCACGTAACACCGCTAAGCCAGCTATGGAACATCGCGCTGCGTGAGTAAAAGATGTGCACCTCAAGGTGCACATCTTTTTACTGTGGCGTACGTCGCTTCCAAAAAAGCACACCGCCATTGATAGGTGTCTGGCATTTACCGTCGAACGCAAACGAGTCATGAAGAGCATTCAACTTTCTTAGTCCGGTCTACCACCCCAGAGACTATTCGGCACACACACAACCCCATCGAACAACAACCGAGCCGTGCGAATCAGCCCACAACCCGTGAGTTGACCATCTTGTAGATGCAGCTCCACGGTAAACTCTCCCGTCGGATGCTCAACCGACAGCCGCTTCACTTCACCCTCACCAACACAGGCCAGGTTCGTCGTTACGCTTCCCTCGATCAGGCATGCAGCCGCCACACTGATCGCGCCGAACACACCGATGCTGGTATGGCAACGATGTGGAATTAAGGTCCGTGTGCTGAGTGCCCCACCTGCTCGTGCGCGAGCAATCAAACACATTTTGGGCACGTTACGTTGGCTTACGTCGCCCAGATTCATGCATGGTCCGGCTTGTAAGCGGATCGATTCGAGTCGGACCTTAAGTTCGCTGTCGGCATCCAGTTGCTCAGGGGCTTCGTAGCCGCTGCAGCCGAGTTCTTCAGCGCGGATTAGAACGACCGGCATGCCGTTGTCGACACAGGTCACTTCAACACCATCGAAAATATCGTGCGCGTTGCCGGTCGGTAGCAGCGCACCGCAACTGGAGCCGGCGATATCCTCGAACTCGATGATCAACGGCGCGGCGTGCCCTGGCACCCCATCGATCCGGGCATCACCCGAATAGTGGACGGCACCATTGGGCGTGGGTACATGAGCCACCGCGATCTGCCCGGTGTTTTCCATGAAAATCCGCACGGAAGTGACATCGCCCTTCACTGTCACCAGTCCGCATTCTATGGCAAACGGGCCTACGCCGGCCAGGATATTGCCGCAGTTCTGCCCGTA
This sequence comes from Pseudomonas sp. GM17, assembly GCF_000282175.2. Lineage (NCBI taxonomy): Bacteria > Pseudomonadati > Pseudomonadota > Gammaproteobacteria > Pseudomonadales > Pseudomonadaceae > Pseudomonas > Pseudomonas sp. GM17. The sequence goes on from NZ_CP124732.1 coordinate 6,673,443, forward strand.
ATCGACCCGCGGTTCTTCGACCAGCACTTGCGCGAACAGGTAATCGATATCGGCCCCGGTGCGCGCGGAAGGTTTGATGATCGCGACCTTGCTGGTCAGCGAATCACCGCCACCAATGCCATCGATCTGACGCGCGTCCGGCGAGCCCATGACCGCCAGCAACACCCGATCTCGAAGCGCCGGTTGCTCAGGCAAGTCGCGGGCAAGGAAGTAGGCCCCTTTCGAGGTGCCCCCGCGCATCAACAGGCAGGGAATACGTGTCTGCTGCATGTCAGTCTCCGAGCTCGTCGAGACTGTCGACATAGCGCAAACCCTTTTCAGCCAGACGCGAGCGCATGTTGTAAATGTCGAGGCCCAAATCCCCCTTGGCCAGGCGCAGGGCTTTCTGCTCTTCCAGATCGGCGCGTGCGCGGCTGGCTTCGACGACTTGCGGGACTTCGCTGCGACGCACAACGACCACACCGTCATCATCGGCTACCACCACATCGCCCGGATGGACCAGCTGACCGCCACACACCAGCGGTAGGTTGACCGAGCCGAGGGTTTCCTTGATCGTGCCCTGGGCACTGATTGCCCGAGACCAGACCGGGAAGCCCATCTCACGCAGGGTGTGGGTGTCACGCACACCCGCGTCAATCACCAGAGCACGCACCCCATGAGCCTTGAGCGAAGTCGCCAGCAGGTCACCGAAGTAACCATCGGTGCAGGGTGAACTGGGGGCTACTATAAGAATATCGCCCGGACGGCATTGCTCCACGGCAACATGGAACATCCAGTTATCACCCGGCGCGACCAGCACAGTAACTGCCGTGCCGCTAATGGCCGTCCCCTGCTGAATCGGCGTGATAGAGGATGCCAGCAGACCTTTTCGTCCCTGTGCTTCATGAATCGTCGCTACACCGAAGCGCTTCAGCTCATCGACCAGGGCAGCCTCGGCCCTGGGGATGTTGCACACGACGATGCCGGTTTTGCCAATGAGTTCACTCATGCCAGGTTCTCCGTGACCCGTGGGAAAATGCTCTGGTAGCCCTCGCCGTAAACGATGTTGCGGGTGGAAGTGATACCAACGTTGCGTTTGGCTTGCACGCCGCGCTGCAGGGCAACACGAGTGTAGTACTCCCACAGATGTTCCTGGCCGGCCATGCACTGGATGGCCGCGTACTTCTTGTCCCAGACATCGGTGATGTCCAGCAGCACGTTGGGACACCATTCACATTGTTCGGGCTGATGCGGTTCGAAGCTGTACACCGGCGGTGCACCGACAATTTTCTCACCCGGTTTGTAGCCTTCGGCCTGGGCAATGATGCGTGCCTCCTGCGTCAGGTTCATGGCCAGCGGGTGGTCGTAGTTGTAAGGGTCTTTCAGCGAGTGGCTGAGGACGAATTCGGGTTGGACCCGACGAAATACATCGGCCAAACGGAACAGGGTTTCCTTATCGACGCGCATCGGGTAATCGCCGATGTCGAAGAACTCGACGCTGGCGCCCAGAATATCCGCTGCGGCCTGGGCCTCTTCGCGACGCGCAGCTTTGACTGTGTCTTCGCTCATCTCGCCTTTGCGCCACAGCTTGGCGGATTCGCCGCGCTCGCCGAACGACAGGCAGACAATGTGCACGTTGTAACCCTGCTGCGCATGCAGCGCGATGGCACCGCCAGCACGCCAGACGAAATCGGCAGAATGTGCGCTGACGACCAGCGCGTTTTTAGGTGACTCGATCATTGCGGGTGCTCCTCCTGCGTTTCGAAAGAGCATCGCACCATGCCCCGCAGTCGGAGTAATGCGTTAGAGTGTTATAGGTATGCGTTTTTTTTATTGTCACTCCACAAGGTAGCGACCTAATCCAGCTGGACCACGAACCTGCAGAGCCTGAGCCCCATGGAATCCAGTGAACTTCCCAGCCTGATGCACGTGCGAGCCTTCGTCCGGGTGGCCGATCATGAGAGTGTTTCCAAGGCCTCTGTGGCGCTGTATCGGGCTCAATCGGTGGTGACCCGGGCGATTTCCGAGCTGGAGTCCCGGCTAAATGTGCCTTTGTTCGAGCGGCATGCCAACGGCATGCGATTGACCGACTTTGGCGGACACTTGTTGCCCCGAGCAAGGCGTGTGCTGGCAGAACTTGAAACCGTACCGAAGCTATTGACTGGAGGGAACAAGCAGACCGTTGAGCCGCTCTATCTATTGCAAGTCAGGCGCTTGCAAGTGTTCGTAAAACTCTGTGAAACACACCACATGCAGACCGTGGCCAACCTTCTGGGCCTGAGTCAGCCCGCCGTCAGCTCGACTCTCAAGGTGCTGGAAAGTGGGTGTGGCCAAACGCTCTTCGAGCGTACGCCTCGCGGATTGCAGCCAACCCCTGCGAGCCGTGAGATTCTGTTCCCGATTCGTCGAGCATTGAATGAGCTACGCCATATCAAAACGGATATCACTGCCCTACGTGGCAAACTGCAAGGTGTGGTGCATGTCGGCGCCCTGCCCCTAGGCCGAACACGTATATTGCCCGAAGCTATCGTGCGCATGATGGCTGAACATCCGGGTATCCAGGTGATCACCAATGAAAGCCCGTTCGATCTGCTTGCCACCGAGCTGCGTGCCGGCGATGTGGATTTCATTTTCGGCGCCTTGCGCTCAGCAGCCTATGCCAGTGATCTGGTCGGGGAGTCGCTACTCACCGAAGAAATGGTGATGCTGGCACGGCGAAATCACCCCTTCATTGCGAAAGCAGTCCCCCATGCTCAACTCAGCTCAGCCCAATGGGTACTGCCTCGTGCCGGCTCACCGGCCCGTGAGATGCTCGATGACTGCTTTGCCGGATTCGGTATCGCGGCGCCTCGACCCGTGGTGGAAAGCGGCGACTTGGCGATCATTCGTGGATTGTTGCTTCGCTCGGACATGCTTGCGGCAGTGTCTGCTCATCAATTGGAACAGGAAATTGCCTCCGGCGAGCTGTGTATCCTACCACTGGTCCTGCAACAGACCACCCGGGCTATTGGCCTGACCTACCGCAACGGCTGCCTGCACTCACCGGTGGCGCAAGTCTTGATGGACATGATTCGCCAGGTGATCCGTGAGCAAGCAGCCGCCTAGATTGCTAAAGATTCAGAACAGGCTGACGGGATAGCTGACGATCAGGCGATTTTCGTCGAACTCGTTGCTGCTGTAGTCGCGGCGAATACTGGAATTGCGCAGGCGCATACTCAGGTTCTTGAAGGTGCCGCTTTGCACCGTGTAAGCCAGCTCGGACTCACGCCCCCATTCCTTGCCGTCGCTGACCATGGCCGTATGCACGTTGTCACCGCTGATGTAGCGGTTCATCAGGGTCAGGCCGGGCATACCGAGGGCGGCAAAGTTGTAGTCATGGCGCAGTTGCCAGGATTTCTCCCGAGCATTGTCGTAACTATTGTTGTAGCTGTCATTGGCCAGGGTACCGCCGCTAGTACCATTGACTCGCATCCACACATCATCACCGCTGAGTTTCTGCAAGCCGGCGTAGAAGGTATTGCCGCCATAGCGGGCCGAGAGCAACCCCGAGAAGGTGCGGTTGTCCAAGTCTCCAGCGCGGGCGCTGCCGTCTTCGCGCCCCCAGAAATAGCCCAGGTTGGCACTGAGGGTCCAGGCACCCAACGGCTGACTGTGAACGAGTTGCAGGTACTGTTGCTGGTAAATGTCTTTGAGCTCGGCGCTCCACACACCGATCAGCGTACGTTTTTCGTTGAAGCTGTATTCACCCCCGATGAAGTTGAAACGATCAGAGGTGAACGCCGTTTTGCCCTGCATGAACATGTTTTCCATACTCGAATCGTTGCGCGGACTATTCTGCCGGAACTGTCCGCCGTACAAGCTCAGGCCTTCAATATCCTGCGAGGTGATCTGCCCGCCCTGGAAGGTTTGCGGCAATGAGCGGCCATCATCGGAGCGCAGAATCGGCAGCACCGGCATCCACTCACCAACTTTCAGTTCTGTTTTTCCCACTTTCATTTTCCCGGCCAACGCCAGACGACCGAAGTCATCGGCAGGATGTCCGTCGCCATCAACCGGTAATAGTTGCGTGCCGCTGGTACCCTTACCGCCGTCGAGCTTGACCGAGTAGATGCCCAATGCGTCCGCACCGAAACCCACCGCCCCCAGGGTGAAACCGGACCTCATATCGAGAATAAAGCTCTGGGTCCACTCCTCAGCCTTACTCTGCGTGTAAGCCGGGTTGGTGAAGTTGCGGTTGATGTAGAAGTTGCGAAGATTCAGGTTGGCGCTGGCATTTTCGACAAAACCTGCAGCCATGCCCTCCAGAGGTAATGCGCAAGCAATAGCTCCGATGGTAGACACCAGCGTGTAAGCAATTCGATGATTGACGGTAATTTTCATTGTTATTGTTTTCCGTTTTTTGGATAAAAATATCCGCTGCGCCCATAAGTGTCGGGCACAGTGAAGTCAAACGAGGTCCTTGCGATGGCGGCCCAAGATGAGCCGCGAGGCTGTCAGCGTGTTTGTTCAGCGAGGGGCTTTGCCCGCCACCGAGTAGAGCACCTGTTGGTTTCTGGTTTTCATGAATTCCTCCAGGCTCTGTCCACGCATTGCCGCGTAAACCTGCAGATTGGGAATCCCTAGTACCGCTGCAAGCTTTTCCAGTACGAAAAATATCGCCCCGTAGTGGATCAGCCCGCGCCAATCACGACGCCGCAGTAGATCCCGTTCCTCATCGCTCAATCCGCTTTCATCGAACAGCGCTTCCGGTGTATCGAGAAAACGTTGACGCCATTGCGGTTCGATCATGCGGTGCAGAAACTTGTTCAGGCGGTAACCCTTGGCACTGCGCTCCAGGGTGAACGGATATGTCCCTTCCAGTTTCTCGATACCAGCCAACTGCTGCTGCATGTGTTGCAAGTGACGTGCGTTGACTTCAGCAGGAACCGGCCGATCCTGATTCTCCAAGAGCAAGGTGGCGATGCCGGTCATCGACGGCAAGTAATAGTCCTGATGGAGTTTCTTCACTGTGGCCGACAACGCGCCGCGCATAATCAGCCAGGTGATCACCTCCGCCCCCTCCAGCCCGCCCAGCGTGGCATACTCGGCCAGGGTCATTTCGGTGAGTCTTACCGGGTCGTTGACCAGCAGATTCAGAAACTGCTCGTCCCACTGTGGGTTATTGAAACCGCAACGTTCACCATGCACCTGATGGGACACGCCGCCGGTGGCAACGATAGCGACCCTCAGGTCCTCAGGGTAGCTTTCGATGGCCCGGCGCAGGGCCAACCCCAGTTTGTAGCAACGCAATGCGCTGGGAACGGGGAACTGCAGCACACCGACCTGTAACGGCACGATTTCCACCGGCCAATCCGGCTCACAAGGCAACAGCGCTGACATCGGCGAGAAGAAACCATGGTCTAGCGGTTTGTCGCGGAAAAAACTCATATCGAACTCATCGGCCATCAGGCTTTCGCCAATATGCCGCGACAGCGCCATATGCCCGCCGACCGAGGGCAACGAGCGTGGATTACCGCCCTCGTCGGCGACCTCATAATGCTCGTCGACACCGAGGGAAAACGCGCCATAGTGGTCGAAGAAAAACGACGTCACGTGGTCGTTGAAGATGTAAAACAACACATCGGGTTGCTGCTCCTTCAACCAGACTTTGATCGGTTCAAAACCTTCGAAAATCGGCGCCCAGGCAGCTTCATTCTGTTTATCGTGATCGACCGCAAAGCCGATGGTAGGAGTGTGGGATACAGCAAGGCCACCGATGATACGTGCCATGACAAGTTCCTTTGTTCGAAAAATTATTGCGCCAGCAACGTCTGGCTGACTCGACGCCGCGCATGACCATTAGCCAATATTGCTAACGCAGCGATGAAGGCCGGCAGCCCCAGCAAGGCGAAGAGCAACGGCAAGCCTAACCCCAGGCTGAGCACCGCACCGCCGATCAATGAACCAACGATAGCCCCGAAGCGACCGATACCGAGCATCCAGCTCACACCGGTAGCGCGGAAATCGGTTGGGTAGTAGCCCGGAGCAAAGGCGTTGAGACCGGTTTGCGCACCACTCATGCAGAAGCCCGCCCCCACTACGCCAAAGGCCAGCAGGCTAGACTCCAGACTGAACGCCCCCAACAGCAAAATAAAGGCGCCACCCAGGGCGTATGAGGTAGCAATGACGGCGTTTGGATTGCGCCGGTCCATGGCCCAACCGACCACTATCGCCCCAGCGGTGCCGCCAATCTGGAACAAACCGGTGATGGTGGCCGCCCGTTCGATGGATAGGCCGCCGTCGCGCAACAGGGTCGGCATCCAGCCCATCGCCAGGTAGATCACCAGCAACCCCATGAAGTAGGTCAACCAGAGCGCGAGCGTGCCAAAACGATAAGATTCGGTGAACAACATGCGCACCGGAGTTTTGTGCTGAGTCTGGGGTTCGGCAATCATGAATTGGGTAGTAGCCGAGAAAGTCCCGCCCAGCTTGTTCAGCACCTTGGCGATCTGGCTGGCAGGCGCTTTACGAGCCGCCAGAAAACGTGCCGACTCGGGTAACAGCAGCCAAAGAAACGGCAGCAGCAACAGTGGCAGGATCCCGCCGACGAGTAGCACCGATTGCCAACCGTGATGCGGGATCAACCAGGCAGCGAGTAAACCACCCATCCCCGACCCCATGTTGAAGCCGGTGAACATGAGGGTGATGAATAGAGAGCGATTGCGCTCGGGCAAGTATTCGGACAGCAGCGTGGTGGTGTTGGGCAGCGCTGCACCCAGCGCCACGCCAGTCAACAGCCGCAGCCCCGCCAGTTCGTAGGGATTGCGAGCGAATGCACAGGCGAGGCTCAGGACGCTGAAACCAGTCACGGCAAATAGCAACACCTTCTTCCGCCCCAAGCGGTCGGCGTACGGGCCAGCCGTCAAAGCACCGATGGCCAGACCGATCATGCCAGCGCTCATCACCGGGCCAAACGCCGCTTTGGACAGCCCCCACTCGTGAATCAGCGAAGGGGCAATAAACCCCATGACCGCGACGTCGAAGCCATCGAACAGAACAATGAAAAAACACAGGCTCATGATGAGCCACTGATATCTGGCGACCGGCCGGTTGTCGATCCACGCTTTGATGTCGACCGTTTCGTTACTCATGCTTTTCACCTTCTTATTTTTGTAGAAATTCCGACAGACCTGTTAATCGATGCGAAACAGAACCTGCCTAACAGTCAATCGTTGGGTAGGACTCTAAAGCCACAGATGCCTGTCCCGCCTCTGGGAAATCCTTAAGCGGGTATCGGTTTTTCTTATCGGATGATTTTGCAGCGAGCGTCTCAACTCCAGTCTTGGCTCTTAGCGATGAACTGCGGCGCCAGATTGACACAGCTAAAGGTCAGAACCGGCAGCAGGCGCCGCGGAAACTCGAGTAAGCGTCACCCGGCCTAGATGGATTGGACAGAGATAGAGAGGCGCGGCCAAAAGCAACAGTGGTTTAACAATGACGGGAGGTACAACCTGATCAAATCAATGTAAGACACAACAGACTGAAGTTGACCTGTACGCGCTGTCAGCATCGCAATTGCTAACGGGGTGGTAATTGTAACGTGAGGGATTTGTCTCACTAGCTGAATTTCCATGCGCCCCTTCCAGATTGGCGCTGAGCAAGCCTCCACTCAATAGTGTGCCAAGATGGCTCCATTCCGTAGGAGACTCATCACTGATCAGCATCAGTTTATTGACTCAAGATCCCATGCTGCTGAGTATAGAAACTGAACTGTCAGGGGCTTTGGCGTATCGAATGAGGGGTAGTCGCACCGGGTTGGTGTATCCCACAACCGACCCAGGTCAGTCATTCAAGATCAAAAAGCGCTCGATCCGCTGGCCGTCTAACGCTTTCATCCATCATCTGCTTAAAATCGGCCTCATCCCAATCTCCACACTCCACACGCTGCAATACAGCTTCTCCGACCAAAACGGTCATGCGCGCACGATCAGCCTTGCTTTGCTTGTAACTCTGTCTGCGCTCTTTGTCAGCGACCTTGCGAGCTGCTTTCATCTCGGCCAATTTGTTATTCGTAGCCTCAATTCTTGCTTTTAGTAATGTCATTAAAATGGCCCGGATTTGATTAGGATGGCGCTCTAAAGCGGGGTGGCAGCCACCATCTGTTGGCCAGGTGGTCTTGGGCGTACCGTTGGCAGGATCATAACCCGTGTCGGGTAATTTTTTTACCGCTATAGCGTGTCACCTCGGCCGACCGCCTCGCAGACTGCGCCACGTCTAGTGTTGTGCGGCCAGACAACGAAACTCGCGTCGGGAACTGCTGCTTGCGTGGAAGGGTAGAGACGCTGCATTCATTGAGCAGGTCGCTGTGGGCGCTGGTCAGGCTGACATCATGATCAGCAATGAGACCGTCACCTGAGCGGACAGGTTGGCGGTAGCGCACTAGGTGCCGACATTGTGCAGGTCTTGCCTAGCGATCAACACTTCTGCAGTTTCCATCCAGACGATATCGTGGGTCAGGATAGCGACCGGCTCCACGATCAAGCTGATGCCAACAGTTAGATTGGACTGCTGCTGGCTCTGAAGGGCATTGTCCATCAGGTACTTGAACAATTCCTCGTCCGAAGTCTGGCCATCTAGGAAACGACGGCCGTCCACCAGCAACAGCACAGCCAGCATTACGACCTCTAACGCTGCCAATCTGGCCAACGCTTACCTACGACCTATCAGCGTCTACGAACCGAACCGCTCTGGGGCGCCTGATAGTTTCAACGCCCGGAGGACAAACTATGTTGTTTTCAATCCGAGCCCAGATTCGAAGTGGAGACCATCTCGTGACAACCTACGTTGGATAAAGTGGAAAAAATAAACCTTGCTCGGGTGAACAGCCTCACACTCCAAGCAGAAGTTCATGGACTACAGATGCAACTGACCGCTGGCAGCTACAGCGGCTTCACCACCGATGCGTACCTCGAGCTTTTCGCCAACGCGTGACCACGAAGCATGCACCTCGCCATCACGGCCAATTTCAATTCCTTGTTCGGCAACATAACGGCCGGATGCTTCTTCCGCATGTTTATGACGGGCGATGTACGCTGCCACCGAGCCATTTCCCGATCCGCACACCGGATCTTCGGCGACGCCCTCGCCTGGTGCGAAAGTGCGCACTCGAATACGAGCGCCTTTAGTCTCGCCACGCTCGACGAATACCGTCAGGCCTGCAGCCCGCACTGCTTTGCACTCACGAGCAATCAACCCCTGGTCGGTCTCCAGAGTCGAAATCGCTGCGAATCGGGCCAGTTCCACTATCAGCCACGGCACCCCGGTCGATACCACCTGGAACGGGCTGTCGGCCAAGTCGGACTCGGCACAGCCAAGCATTTTCGCGACGGTTTCGCGAGAGAGCGACGTGTCACGGTATTGCGGGGCTGCCTGAGTCATGCGCAGCAAGGTCGTTGAAGATGAGCGCAATATCTCAACCGGAACGATCCCGATACCGCACTCCTGGCGCAACAGGTCTGACGTGGCCAGGTCCGAATAACGGGCGAGTACCGAATGCGCCGCGGCAACCGTTGGATGCCCGGCAAAGGGTAGCTCGTTCATTGGCGTGAAAATACGCACTCGATAGTCAGCATCCGCTGTCGTCGGCTTGAGAATGAAGACGGTTTCTGAAAGGTTCATCTCGCGTGCGATCTTCTGCATGGTTTCCGCTGCGAGATCATCAGCGTCAAAAACAACCGCGGCGGGGTTGCCGTAGAGGGGCTGCCGAGTGAAGGCATCGACCTGCACAAAATCGTAATTCATGGAGTTGGCCCTGAGATGCAGTTGAATCCAGAGCATAGAGAACGAGACACTTATGGTAAATAAATATAGTGTCACGCCACACTTTCATCCGAAAACCCCATGCACCAGACCTCTCCCTGCCCCTCCGGACTCGTGGATAGTTCGGCCTGCGCGGTAGATCACCTGATATCCGCGCTTGCCGACGATATCCTTGAAAGCCAACTGGATCCGGGGGATCGATTGCCTGCCCACCGCGATTTGGCCGCCAAACTGAAGAAATTCGCAGACCCCAGCAGCGCTCGTAGTAACTCAACGCCGATGCCCTGAGTGGGGCCATTTTGATCGTTTGGCTTATACAGGCTTACCGACCAAAGTGACGGTGTCGAGGGGCGCGCATAGCGCCAACCGCTGTCCGGAAACTATTGAACGTCGGTGGTATCCGCACATCTGTGGGTTCATCAAAGGGCTAGGCCTTTGGCTGGACTTGGACGCCCAAAACTACCAGGAAAAGCTTTACGCTTTTCTACATCGAGTCGAAGCAATCCCTACCAAAAAGCGCCTATCTAAGGTTGAGCTGGACGAAACTGAGGCGATATTCCGAGAACTTGGGGCGATCTCAGTTATAGAGCGAGAGCTTGGGACTCAGCAAAAATTGATTCTTGATTTCCTAGAGCCAACGAACCTCCTATTGACTGTGCAACTGGTTAAAACTCAGACGCTCAGAGCCGGGAATGTCGAGGCCGTGCAGCGGCTCACTTCGACATTGCTCGGAGTGCGTCCCGATCGCTTCGTAGCTGAGGTCGATCAAAACCTTATCCGCCGCTACGGTGCGACGGGTATTCGCATCGCATCGTAAAAGCCGGCCAACCGACAGCAGGCGAGACCGAAACACTCAATGTCCTCATCATAGTCTGAGTAGAGACCTTAACCGGCATTTCTAGCCTAATAAGCATCAGACTTCATTAGGCCACTACAAAACGAAAAAAGGACTTGACCTTTTCCCTGATCCGAAATGAGAAGTGTCCACACTCCATGGAATGTGGACACCTTGAATTCGGTCAGTTCCTCCCTGTCAAGCGTTATCTCAGCCAGATGGAGTTAGAGTGACGCGATGCGAGCAGTCTTAATTACCTGTCCACCAGTTCCGGTACAGACCACTAATAGGGTTCGACCCTTGAAGAAATCGTTATGATTGTTACTCATGGAGTCAAGCATAGATAATGTAATCGGCCCGAATTATTGAGCTTGATTAAGCTCAATTCAAATCCAAGATTCCATTAAGAAATATACGCCTCCGCTCTTTGCGACCAATCTTCATATGTTTGCTGGCGTTATAAAAGACCTCAAATTTTTCAAAAATCAAGTTCTCATACTCGCAGAGTGCTTCCTCAACCAATCTATCGTATCGAGCTTCCGTGATAAAACGGTAAATTTCTCGATGATAGAAAAAACCGAACTGGAATCCCAGCGTTTCACTTAGGTACTGCGGCTCACTATGAAAACAATTCTCTAGATCGATCGCTTTCGTAGAAAGATCACACTGTTGGGAAAGCATGACATTTGCGACCCAAAAATCCATATGCGTGATGCGTTTTTCATGAAGAGTTCGCAACAATCCGAAAGACGCTTTAATCAGAGCCTCTACCTGTCCCGGATCACGTTTAAGCCATTGAACACCATCGATAAAACCTTCGAGAAATTGAGTGATGATAAAGAACTCTTCAATGAGCCCTAGATAAGACTTCTTGTAGCCAAACCCTATCAATGAAGGGACATCTGCTCCACGGCGGCTTGCCTCAACCATGTTCAATAGTTCTTCAACAGGCCAGTCGAACTCACCATCACGTTTGGATATCCCAAGCGTTACACGAAATCTAGCTTTGATGCTATCAAGCGCTTGGGCTTTGACGAACAATGATGCACTACCAATGGTTACAGATGCGCTAATTCGTTTTATTTTCATGAGGCGTCGACGACAGATTAGCCCAAACAGTGCTCGAGACATCCTCATTCTAGGTGTGTTATTTAGATGCAGCGTGGAGTTTCCTTCTTTTACTATATAAGGAAACTCACGACGAAACTGTTTTTTAGTAGCTAGCACTGCCACGCCCATATTGTCATGATTATAATTATTGGCGGTTCATGAAGTCGCTATGAAAGCTGCGAGCTCTTTCAAACCAACACCTTCAGTTATCGTTCGAGCATTTACGTTTCAGGCCGACTTACTAGAAGCGGACGCAACATCTATACTGTGTAAAATCCCCCAAACCGGCAATATCGCAAAAAATATTCATGCTCAACCCATCGAAAGATAAAGACAATAAAACCAAAACTACAATAACGGCCTATTAGAACAGTGGCCGCGATCAATGTCGACACGACCTAATGGCACTGCCAAACCCACTTAATGTGCAATATCTCACAGCCACTCACGGCCAAAATAAAAAATTCAAAATTGTTCAAGTTTTTGCTACATAATCTTATCGACCGCACCCATCACAACGCCGCAGTCAGCCGACCTGAAAGTCTGTAATTTACATCAGAGGCTATCAGAGCGATGCTTCGAAAGAATCCTTTCCATTCGACGTGCAATGACACTACTAATCATCAGCCATATTGCGAGGCCAACCACAGAAAAACCCAACCACCAGGGTGAAATTGGATTAGAGGCTACGGCTGCACCGACTACGAGTAGGATTGGTATGAATATGAGCAGTATGGAAATATTCTTGAACACAACAAGTCGTTGCCTATAAGTACCCAATGGCCTGCCCCCTCAGCGTTGTTTAACTTTCCGTTTCAAAACCAGCAATCATCTCAGACTGACTTTTATAGAGACTCACTCCAGAGATATGACTTACTGGCCTCACATTTTCTTTGCTGCAAATCCATTGGAATCGAGAGCCTGAGTCCTCGATATTCTCAAGTTCATTTACTCTCTTTTGTCACCGTCCCCAGCGATGCGTCCTTAACCAGATAACGGCCTTCTACGTCGCTCAACGCCTTCAAACTGTTACGCGCCATTACCACACCCACTTCGACTTCCTGCTTGAGATAAATAATCTCACCAGACTTAGCCGTAACGGTCATATCCGCCCAGTTTTCCGCCTTGGAACTGATCACATGCTGACCCGGCGTCACGTAGAAATAAATGTATTGGTTGCCGCGGTTGTAACCCATCTCAGAGCCCACCTCCTTGTCATCGAGAAAAATGAAAGCATCTGTGGAACTGGAAAGCCTCCCTTTATTACTTATAGAAACTCAGACATCATTAGACGTACAGGATGACGAAGCGGTTTACCGCATTCAGGCTACGGCGCAGTTATTGGAAAATTTTACAGGGTCTGAACCATACAATAGTTCTACTGAATGTAGCCGAACGAAAACTACAAGAGCAGACTTTGGTATAAATAATAACGGGCAATCCAATACCTCACCAAATACCATTCTTCATCCTTTACCAGCCTTGTTCTTTTTGTATCTTTCCAAGATCGATAGCCCCACCCCCCCCTACGGCGACTGGAACCCCATAAAAAACAGCCCCCCTCAGTGAAGAAACCAAGTCATTAATACCAAAATCCCAAACTCCATATTTATTATAACCAGCTATAGCACCTATAAAATTAGCGGCCAAGCCGGCTAAAAAAAACAACGCAACACAACCCAAAACCCACAAAAAAATCTTATAAATCCACATTAAAAGCCCATTCATTTTTTATCACCCAATGACTGTATCTTATCTCCCGAAGCCTCAGACGCATAAGACCCTATCGTTCCGCCCACAAGATCAGAATCGCTCTTTCCAATAATGGGCTTTAGTTGCTCACTGAGCATTGTGACCACCCTTAAACCCAATAGCAGTACCAACAAATGTGCCCAGCATCGGATAAACCGGATCCTCCCCTTTAATCAGGCTTCCTGCATACGAACCGCTTAAACTGACCCCTTGCGTCACTACAAAACCTTTACCTTGCGTCAACCCACCGACAACGGAAGCAATGAAAGCATCGGTGTAACTGAAAAGTTCTCCCTTGCTCAGTTGGTAACTGACATTCGCTCCCCCGAAATAGCAGCCCCTAGAACCATACCAGCCGCCCCCACCGAAAGTTCAGCGGCACTCAACGGACCTGCCATCATTATCGTCCAAGCCTGAATGAGCCCTTTGACGGGTTCAGGCCCCTCAAAACCTCGCCCTTCCACCAACGCTCGTTGAGCCTCAGCTATCACCTCGTTTGAGTCACCACGAGTGACACCGAACTGAGCCAGAGATGTCGCAGCTTGGCCATACTCCATCAAACCAGGAGGCAGGCTGAACATATCGTTGTTTTCGGTGGCGTTCTTCCCACTTTGTGCACCCGCCAAGGTAGACGCACTATCACCACCGACTACAGCGCCAGAGATTCCACCCGCTAATGTCATCAACGCTGAAACTGTCTGCTTTTGAGTCTCGCTCAGACTGCTCACATCTTTAGTGCCATACAAAGCCTGCATAATGGCCTCCGTCCCTGCAGCGGCAACCGCAGCACCGGCCGCACCAGCACCTGCATTACCAGCCTGGACGCTAGCTGACACGGCCCCTAATACAGCGTGAGCCATGATGCGAGCCTCCTCGTTACCCTGAGTCATCTTCTTTATGGTTTCTGCAAGATAGGGTGCAGAAGCGCCCATCAAAGCCTGCCCCAGATTGCCCCCTGCCAAACCTTGAACTGCGGCAGTCACAGCCTGCGCAGCCTGTTGCAGGCTGCTACCTGTGCCATATGACGCCATGGTTTTCTTGTAAGCATCGGTTGCCTGAAGCACTGCGATATATTTCTGACGATCTTCATACGAGGCATTGGGATTGGCACCCGGCATGTTTCTTTGCTCCTCAGTCAATTGGGACTGAGCTGCCTTGCTGGCCTCGATTGCTCCTTGAGTCCGGATAATGTCCATCGACTGGTTACCGATCTCTCCGATCAGTTGTGCCTGACGCAAACGCTTCTGCTCTTTTTCCTTATCAAAGATCGGGCTCAAGGCATTACTAGCATGCTCGACATCACGGCTCAGTGTCGCAAGATCCTGCTGTTGTTTTGGCTTATCACGAATGGTGATTTCGCCTCCCGAAACCGCTGAGTAGGTAGTGGAGCTGTCATGCCCATTGTTGTTCGCACCAACGAGCAACAGGCTACCCATGTTCCCCATGAACGTTGACCCCAGATCACCGCCAGTGCCACCGCTAACGCTTTGATGCTGGCTGCTGAAATCAGCTTTGTTGCCAATATCCGTCCATCCCAAAGAGCCCGTGTTCAACTTGTTCTTGTCAGTGCTGGCGGTACTTGCAATAACGGCACCATTAAGCTGAGTGTGCTCCCCTACATTTATCTGGTATCCATCCTTACCTGCGAACAGTCCCGTTTGTTCTTGCACACTGTCGAAATTCGATTTGATCTTGTCCTGACTGACGCTGAGCGAAGCGCTGCCCGTCATGCTGCCAAAGGTGAAACTCGCACCGCCACTGACATTGGTCTGTTTGGAGTCGAAACGATCAGTATCTTACAAACTGCTAAGGGTCAAATTGCGGCCGATATTGGCAACCACTTTTTGCGCATTGGCTTGCGCTCCTTCCAGCGTAGTATCCCGACCGCTGTTCAAGGTCAGCTGATTACCTGCATTGACGGTGGTTTCTGTCCATGTTGTGCCATTACCTTTCTCCTTGCCCACACCGCTATTGGCATTGGCAAAGATACTGAGCCCCGCCCCGCTGGAACCGACGCTCAAACTGATACCAATAGCTCCACCACCACTCGTGTTGGAGCCATCGAGTTTTTGCGTATTGGCACCCGCGCGCATATCGATGTCGTTGGCAGCTGCCAACACAACATCGTTCCCGGCCTGCAGCTTACTGCCGACGATCGATATATCACCTGTTGTGGACCCCGGCTGGCCGTTGCCGGTGGCGATTACATTCAAGTTATTACCTGCTGTCAGGCTGCTACCTTGACTGACGCTTTGTTCCTGAAGCTGCTTGGAACTGGATTTTTGAGTCCCCAGAGACAAGGCAATACCGACAAAACTGCCTGCCTGCGCGCCGGACTCCAATGCTTGGGCTCCCTGCCAAGCCTGATATCCAGACACCCCCAGGGAACGTTGTAATAGAGCATCGCGTTCTTCGAGGTTTTCTGGTGATCGCTGATCGCGTCATGGCCACCATGCAGGATCAGTTGATCCGCCAGGCCCAGTGGGCTGTCCCACTCAAAACCGGTGTCCCACTGTTGCTCGCCCGTACTTTTTTGCCCGTCGTTATTTCGCGACAAACTGGCACGCCAAGGCTTTTGTGGCGTGTTCTTGACCAGAACCTCACTGCCTCCAAGCTCCTGGCCCGGGGACAATTCCATTTGCGCCTGATTGGAAGGCAAGCGATTGAGCTGGTCGATCGCCTGCTCGATCTCCCGCAGGTTGACCAGTGCGCCGACCTTGCCGGGAAAGGCCATGGCCAGCTCGCGCTCGGACAGTTGGTTGTCGGCTGCACCCCTCACCCCCTCAAGCCGCCCCTCGACCACGATTATTTTCAGATGACCGTCGGACAGATCCTGCTCCGGCAGATAGGCACGACTGGTCACCAGGCCTTTCTCGATGTAGTGATCGGTGATGACTTTGAGCAGCTCATTGAGCTGACCGACGCCCAGGCACTGGCCGATATAGGGCTTGAGCAGGTGTTCCTGCTCGCTGGCAGAAAGGCTATCAGCGTCCTTGAGTTCGATGCTCTTGATCGGGAAACAACGCGTATCGACCGGGGCAGTCGGTACGGTGGGAGCGACCTCTTTGCCGGGCAACTCCTTGAGTTCCTCCAGACGCCGACGCTGTTCTTCGAGCAGGAGGTTCTGGCGTTGACGGATCAGGTCGGTTTCACCCGGGGTGGACGCCGCATACACACTGCCTTGAGCACTGAGCCCCAACAGTGACAGCCCCAGAAAAAGTCGGCCCCGTGGCGATAAGAAATTCATATTCGATCCATCGAAAGACAAAGCCGAGAACTCGACATTGAAATAACGGCCAACAGAACAGCGGCAGTTAAATCAACATTGCCTGTAAAAAACGGACCCTCACAGAGGCCCGCTGGCACAGCCAAATTCCATTGCTGTGCAATGTCTCATAAGGATTCGGGGTAAAAAGAAAATCGACAGAATTGTTCAAATTCCCCCGCTAAGCAAAACATCAAAGTCAAAGAGATTAGGGGGGAATTAGCGCTTTGGGTGTACGACTCAAGCATGCCTTCCGTGCATGACCTTGAACTCGCCAAATGCATTGTTTTTAAAGATTTTTGCGTTTGAAACTTATGTCTCCCGAGCGGGTTCCAAGCGTTGGAAAACCACCTGAACTAACGCGATGAGCAATATTTCAGAATGAACAGGTGATCCGGCGGGGCAAGCAGACCTATCACTGAAGCAGTGAGTTGTACTGGCATGTCAATCAGCGATCTGGCCATGGCGGCTGACGCCGTGCGCAAATAAAAATACCCCTCAAAAGAGGGGTATGGATGCAGTACTGCTTGAAAGGCTGAGGATAGCGTTACCTGCTTACTGAGTGCGCCACGACTCGACAACGTCTGCACCAAACTCGTTTTTCCACTCTTTCAGCTGACGATGGTTGCCGCCTTTGGTTTCGATCAGCTCGCCCGAATTCGGATTCTTGTAGATTTTCACATCGCGAGCTTTGCGGGCTACTTTTGGCACAGCAGCAACAGGGATACGGCGACCTGCTTCAGGATCAAGGATGCTGATGACATTCTTCAAACTGAAGCCGTATTTGCCAAGCAATGCACGAAGCTTGCTCTCAAACTCCATTTCCTTTTTCAGGCCTGAATCGCTTTTCATTGATTCGAGCTCAGCCAGCTGACTGGCCAGTTGCTGTTCGAGCTTTCGATATTCTGCCAAACGGGACATTGAGATCTCCTTGAGTGAATGGGTGGGACAAACTATCACATGAGTATATCTAAACGGCGACTAACGATTACCTAATCCTCTGCTGCCAAATCCAAGCAATCGAGAAGTCTTTTGCTTCTTTTCCACACATATTGCCGACACTGAGCGCTCACAAGTGTTGGGCCTGCTACAGGCTTGAAACCATTTCTCCGCAAGTACTCTCGCACGTACTTACAAGATGTCGTCCCCATCGCAGTCAGCATTTCAGGGGCGAGGATATAGTTTTTATTGAAGCGGTTTATTGCGTTGGAACGGACCATCCTAGCTACCCGCCTACCACATTCAACCGTCACGCTACGTAGCAAACCTAAGCGTACCAAGGCGTAACCCACTTCCTGTTTAACCCCAAGCAGCTTTGCAGCATCGACGACCGATATTTGCGCTGCATGCCCCGCCATTTGAGGTATCTCTTCATTGAGATGCTTGACTTCGATTGGGTTTATCAACCATTTCCCAATGCAAAATCTCTTATCATTTCCCACACAAACGGCCGGTACCTCACCAGACTGTATCGCCCTCATCAACGCGGGAAACCCCTCAGTTGTAGGCAGGTAATGCTTGGCGAAATAGGAAACGCTAACGAAACCTAAACCGGGCTCGCCTCCGAAACTCCTTGGAATGAGTGAGCTAATTGAATCAAAATCGATAAACCATTTTTCGCCACGGTGAGGAACCTGGCCAATAGTCTTGAGTATTCCCGCATTTAAGAGCTGACGAACCCTGTCCTCGCTAATACAAAGCAAATGGGCGGTCTCTTTTAAATTAAGCGGGTCGCGCATGCGAGGCGACAGTTGACGGACGTGATCGATATTTACGACCGTTGTGACTTTTCCACTGCCGTAAGTAAAAGTTCGAACATCAAGCTCCTCGGATATTTGCATCCTACGCAAAAAAGACGCTGGCAACTTCGTGATTTTAGAGGCTTCCTTTAAAGAAACCCATCGATACTGACGCAAGGCAATAGCGCTCAAATTGCGATTTCTTCTTGCTAACGGAGCATCCCACTCCTGGATAACGTAACTTTCAAATTCAGCACGAAGAAAATCAAAGCACGGCTCACTCAGCTCGTTGTAAATATCTCTATATATTGGCCCGAACGCAGTAGGCAATTTCCAGCTTGATCCTCTTTCCCGTTCAGCCCTGAGGTCACTCAATAAATCTTGAAACCCCTGAGGCCAGTTCATCAATACTTGGCCAGCTGCTTGGGCCAAAGCAGGAGCTATTTCAAGCGAAGCAGTTGCCGCTAGCTTCATAGGCTTACGAGATTCCCGATGAGCGCTCCTCACTCCAATGCGCATGGCTAAAATGTGCAGCTGTTCATAGGATAGGAGTTCAAACTCCTTCCTATATGAGCGTCCATTCATCAACAAACGATCTTCCAGTAATTTTGTAATCCATAAACGCTGCTCATCGGCAACCGGGGCTGAAGTGTTTGTTTCAATGAGTGAATGCCCACAGCAACCGCAGCTTTGGGTGAGCAGGGCACTTGAACCGATCCTCAGCAGGCAGTTCGAGCATTGATACTGAAGCCCGACCTTGTGTATTGAGCACGTCGTAACAAGTGCAAGCCCCCAAGATTCACGCCAGTAAGCGGCCTCTGCCAAACACACAGGACAGTATTTGAGATGTGTTACCGACCATACCTTCATATTGTCGTTTTTAGGGTGGCGAATTTCTTTGGTCATCGAGGGCCAACTGGCAGGCCTGGAAAACTCACTCAGCCATTCAGACACTCGCTCATCACTGGACCCTTGCGGCTGTCGTCGATGCCGGCGAGGTTGCCGTTGGCGTCGTAGGCATAGGCGCGGCGGAACAGGTTGCGATGCTGGCCGTGCTGTTGCTGGCTGACGCTGTGGGCTTGCAGGCGGCCTTGTTCGTCGTACTGGTACTGGCTGAGCAGCAGGCCCTGCTGGCGTTGCTGTTCGCGGCCGGCGTTGAACTGGTGACTGGTCAGGCGCGAGCCGTTGAGGTCGATGCTGCTCAGTTGCCCGCCGGGTGCGTGCCGGTAGTCGAGCTTGCTGCCGTCCGGCAGGCGGCAGTGGCTGAGCTGGCCGAGTTTGTCGTACTCGTAGCGCAGGGTGCCCCAGCCTTGGTGTTCGGTGATCAGGCGGTCTTGCAGGTCGTATTCGTAAGCCAGCGGCCAGTGGCCGTCGTCGACATTCACCAGGCGCCCGAGGGCGTCGTAGCGGTAGTGAACTTCTTCGCCATCGGCCAGGGTTTTCACCAGCAGGCGGCCAGCGGCGTCGCGCTGGTACTCGGTGACCCGCTCGCTGCCGTCGTCGCCGAATTCGGCTTTCTTCAGCAGTTTGCCATTGAGGTCGTAGGCATAGGCGGTGCTGCGCCCGTCGAAGCCGGTTTCCTGCTGGATCAGGCCGTTGGCGTAGTAATCCAGGTGGTACTGCTCGCCGCGCTCGTTTTCGATATCGGTCAGCAGTAGGCGTGCGTTGTCGTAGCGATAACGCAGCTGGCTGCCGTCCGGGTTGATGCGGCGACTGACCAGGTGCAGGTTGTCGGCGTATTCGTAGCGGGTGACGCGGCCCAGTTCGTCGCGCTCGGCGGTGACTTTGCCGTAGGCGTTGTAGCTGAAGGCGCGGGTCGCGCCGCCGGGCAGGGTGATCTGCGCCAGGCGGTTGGCGGCATCCCATTGGTACTGGGTAATGGCGCCGCTTTCATCCTGGCGGGTGATCTGCCGGCCGAGGGCGTCATAGCGGTATTTGCGCTGACCGCCGTCGGGCAGGCGCTCTTCCAGCAGTTGGCCGAGGCCGTTCCAGCCCAGTTGATGGCGGCTGCCATCAGGGTGGGTGATTTCCAGCAGGCGGCCCTGGCGGTCGTAGCGGTAGTGGGTTTGGTTGCCGTGTGGGTCGGTCTGTTGGGTGATGTCGCCCTGGAGGTTGCGCTGGTATTTCCAGGTGGCCTTGCCCCGACGGACCACTCGTACAAAGCCGTTGTGGTGCTGGTAGGTGGTGGGTTCGTCTTCGGGTGGGATGATTGCGACCAGGCGCCCGGCTTCGTTGTATTGATATTCGGTGACCGCGCCAAGCGGGTCTTTCTCGGCAATCAACCGGCCTTTTTCATCGTAGGCTTTTTGCGTTTCTGCACCGTCAGGGGTGGTCTGGCTGACCAGTCGGGCATTCTCGTCGTGTACGTAAACCTGCTCGCTGCCATCGGAGTTCCTGAAGCATTTGACGACCCAATTCAAGCCACCTCTTCACTGCTGCCTCAGCCTGGAGAAACTAAGTGTCTGGCGGTGAGCTTCCCGCCTGACTCAATCTTCCAGTCCTCAGATTTCAATCCCGAGGAGGCTCATGCTGAGCAGCAACGCCACCTGCTTGGACTGTATGGGTGCTTCGACCCTGAGCGACCAGGTATGCACGCCTCTCCGACAGTCGACTACGGCATTGTGGTCAAGGGTCCTCTCGTTCTCGAACTGGACGACGACCAGATCAGGGAGCTCGCGAGCGGAGACATCGTGGTGCAGCAAGGCAATATCCATGCTTGGCGAAACCCTGGGACCGAACCTGCGCTGGTTACATTCGTCCTGATTCGTGCCCACACCCAGCGGTAATAAATACATAGGATAATAACAATGAAAAGTTATGTAACACGCGCTGGCTTTGCCAGCGCGCTCGGATACTCTTTGCTCGTTTTTTCGCTATGTTACGGTACTGAAAATGGGGATACCGTTTGGCCGCTAGGCGTACAGACCGTTCTTCCCGCAATCTTGCCTCCCCTAGGTGAAACCTCTTTGTACAGTTATACCGCCTACTACAAGGCGGATAGCTTTAAAGATAACAGCGGCAAATCCTCTGTCCCCGGATTCAGTTTGGAGAACTTTGTTCAAGCTATTCGAGTGGTGCACACATGGGACGTGAAATTCGATAGTGGCGTTACTCTCAGCAGCGGAATCATCGGTTCAGCGAACAAGATCAAAGTTGAGGCATTCGGAAATAGCGATACTGACTCCGGTTTCAGGCAGCTATACCTGACCCCTCTGTATGTCGGCTACTCGCCTTCCAAAAACTTGCACTTGCTGACGGGATTCAGTGCCTTCGTCCCATTGGGAAACTATGACGGTAATAAGTTAGCGAATAGCCCGACAGGCAATGCGAGCTATACTCAGGAATTCGACCTGACCTGGTTTCCCCATCCTAACTGGGAGATCTCGATTGCACCGACCTTCACTATCAATGCGAAGAACCACGACACCGACTATCGCTCGAGCAACGTGCTCAACGTCGACTATCTGCTCGGCTACAGGCTGCAGTCGAATCCCAAGATTCAGCTGGGTTTGGTGGGGTATTACACCAAGCAGGTCACCGATGATCGCTACGACCATGGTGACCTCGATGATGGGAACCGGCTGAGTAAATTCGCGGTTGCCCCCCAGATCCTCTATGCGTTTGATCAGAAGTCAGGCGTCGTGCTCAAGTGGATGCGTGAGACCGCGGTCAAGAACGGCCCCAAAGGCGACTCGGTATGGCTTGAGTTCTCCTTCCCGTTATGAGGCTAGCTTCGCATCCTCAGGCATTTTAGATACGACATCCTTCGCCACACTGTAAATATGGCTCGCAGCCGCATTGGCTGCAGCCTTTTTGTTTCTGGTTTTCAGCGCTGCAAGAATCTCATCATGCTCATCAGTAACAGCGCCCAAGTGCACTTGGAAGCCACAGGTCTGCACGATGAAAAAGTCGGACAGATCAAAATTTGCTATTTGGCGTGCCGAGAGTATTGGCGATTTCGCCATTGAGTGCAGCACGCGGTGGAATTCGATGTTCAAAGTTTGATAGCTGTAGGCAGCATCGCTGTGAGCTGGATTGATGCTTCTGATTTTGTCGTTGATCTCGGACATACGCAGCACATCATCAGGGGAGCCACGTTCAGCAGCAAGCCCTGCGATAAGCGCTTCGTTGTTGGCAAACATTTGGTAAAAATCATCAACTTCCAAACGTGTAGGGTGCACAACCTCACATCCAACCTGGGCAGTGATCACAACAAAGCCTCTTTCCTGAAGGCTGTTGAGTGCGGTCATGATTGGCTGACGACTGACACCAGTTTCCTCGCTGATTTCCTTTACCAGGATTTTTTCACCGAACGCATATCTACGATTCAGTAGGCGTTCCAAAATGTGCTGATAGATAGCGGTCTTCTTGTTTGCCACTTGCATCGGTGTGGTTTTCCTAGGACTGATTGCGCGTTTCGCTAACTGGCTTGCATACTAGCATTTCGGATAGTAAACCAGATTTTTGCACCAATCGCTTCGTCATCCGTCGCGACCCACTCCCAAAGCGTGAATCCATCCGACGATGAGCGGGCACCTCTAAGCTTGCATGCTAGCACTCTAGCGTGCATGATTATTAGCCAGACAAAAACAAATCTACCTGCATGGCGTTGCCCCTCTGCCGTTAGGCATTAAGGAAAGCGCTCATGCCGTCCCAGTGCGAGGCGGCCTGCACTGGGGCACGACGTAAAGGTTCGTATCGATGAATGCTTACCTGCATTGCCTATCGCACACGCCCCTCATTGGGTATTTCGATCCGCCCAAGAACGTGCTTGATGAAGTGGATGAGGTGATCCGCGCCGCCCGTGCACGCATCGCCGCTTTCGATCCTGAGCTCGTGGTGCTTTTCGCTCCAGACCATTACAACGGCTTCTTCTACGATGTCATGCCCCCTTTCTGCCTGGGCATGGCGGCAGAAGCCATCGGCGATTTTGGCTCGCTCGCCGGCACCCTGTCTGTCCCCAAATCCATCGCTGAAGCTTGTGCTGAATCTCTGCTGAGCAATGGCATCGACATGCCTGTTTCGTATCGCATGCAGGTCGACCACGGCTTCGCTCAACCGCTCGAATTCCTTCTCGGCGGCTTGGACAAGTATCCGGTCTTGCCGATCTTCATGAACTGCGTGGCCCCGCCTCTGCCTACCTTCGAGCGAGTCAGATTGATGGGTGATGCGGTCGGTCGATTCACCCGCACTTTGAACAAGCGGGCGCTGTTCCTGGGATCGGGCGGCCTTTCACACCAACCGCCAGTTCCAGAGCTAGCCAAAGTCGATGCTCGAATGGCTGATCGGCTCATGGGCAGTGGCCGCAATCTGCCAGAAGACGAGCGCACCGCTCGCACTCAACGAGTCGTCACCGCAGCTGAGCGGTTTGTCGAAGACCAGAACACCCTGCATCCGCTGAATCCCGAGTGGGATCAGTACTTCCTCGACGTTGTGGAGCAAGGCATGTTGAGCGACCTAGATCACCTCCCCAATGCACATCTTTCCGAGTTGGCCGGTAAATCCACGCATGAGGTCAAGGCCTGGGTCGCAGCGTTCTCAGCGCTCGCTGCCCACGGCGCATACACCGCGACAGATCGCTACTACCGAGAGATCCCAGAGTGGATCGCAGGCTTCGGCTCTATCAGTGCGCACTCTCAGCGCTAACACACCTTCACGGAGACTCAATCGTGACTGCAATTACTGAAAAAGACAGCAGCAAATTCGTTCGCATCCAAGACGGCGAGCTGGATCTGAATATTCATTACAACGACTGCGGTGAAGGCAAAGAAACGGTTGTCATGCTGCATGGTTCTGGCCCTGGTGCTAGCGGCTGGGCCAACTTCAATCGCAACATCGAGCCACTGGTAGAGGCTGGTTTCCGGGTCATCCTCATGGACTGCCCTGGCTGGAGCAAAAGTGATTCGATCGTCAGCACCGGCTCTCGCTCCGATCTTAACGCCCGTGTTCTGAAAGGGTTGGTCGATAAGCTGGACCTGAACAAGGTGCACCTGCTCGGCAACTCCATGGGCGGCCATACCGCCGTAGCTTTCACCCTGACCTGGCCTGAGCGCGTAGGGAAGCTCGTGCTTATGGGCGGTGGCACCGGTGGGGTCAGCCCTTTCGTATCAATGCCAACTGAAGGCATCAAATTGCTCAACGGCCTGTACCGCGAGCCAACCATCGAAAACCTCAAGAAGATGATGAACATCTTCGTCTACGACACCAGCGACCTCACCGAAGAACTGTTCCAAGCGCGCCTGGACAACATGCTAGCTCGTAAGGACCACCTCGAAAACTTTACCGCGAGCCTCGCTGCGAACCTCAAGCAGTTCCCTGACTTCGGCCATCGCCTCGGCGAGATTCAGGCCGAGACCCTCGTAGTTTGGGGGCGCAATGACCGCTTTGTCCCGATGGACACCGGCCTGCGCCTGGTTGCCGGCATTCCCAACTCTCAACTGCATGTCTTCAACAAATGCGGCCACTGGGCCCAATGGGAACACGCGGACACGTTCAACCGCTTGGTTCTCGACTTCCTCACCCACTGATCGAGGTCACGATGAACATCACACAAGAGACCCTTGAGCGCTTGGCGGCTGATCTGCGCAGAGCTGAAGGAAAGGGCGAGCCTGTTGGACCACTGCGTGACGTGATCGGCGCCACAAACGTGGAAAGTGCCTATGCGATTCAACGCCTGAACCAAGCCTACGCCATCGCCAATGGACAACGCCTGGTTGGCCGCAAGATCGGATTGACCAACCCCAAGGTCCAAGCCCAGCTGGGTGTAGACCAGCCGGACTTCGGTTGCCTGTTTGCGGACATGGCGTATGGCGACAACGAAGTGGTTCCGTTCGAGCGTGTTCTGCAGCCCAAGATCGAGGCTGAAATTGCTCTGGTGCTGGAACGCGACCTGCCTAGCGCTTCCACAACCTTCGCAGATGTCATCGCGGCAACTGGCTGGGTTCTCCCGGCGCTTGAAATTGTCGGCAGCCGCATTGAGGGCTGGAACATCAAGTTCACCGACACCGTGGCTGACAACGCTTCAAGCGGGTGCTTTGTACTCGGCGGCCCTGCACAGCGCATTGATGGGCTAGACCTGCGCGGCGCAACGATGCGGCTCTCCAAAAACGGTGAGGTCGTGAGCTCCGGTAGTGGTGCCGAGTGCCTGGGTAATCCGCTGAATGCAGCCGTTTGGCTCGCTCGCACAATGGCTGAGTTTGGTGAGCCTCTCAAAGCAGGCGACATCATCCTCACAGGTGCCTTGGGGCCGATGGTTGGCGTAAGCCCAGGTGATCATTTTGAAGCCGAAATCGAAGGCCTTGGCCGCGTCGGCGTGTCGTTCAGTGTCGAGTGATGGAGATCTAGAAATGACTACAAAACGCAAAGTCGCCATCGTCGGCTCCGGAAACATCGGCACCGATTTGATGATCAAGATCCTGCGCAATTCCAAGCACCTGGAAATGGCCGTGATGGTTGGTATCGACCCTGCTTCTGATGGTCTGGCCCGCGCAGGCCGAATGGGCGTGGCTACCACTCACGAAGGTGTCGCTGGCCTGGTCAAAATGCCAGAGTTTGCTGACATCGATTTCGTCTTCGATGCAACCAGTGCCGGTGCTCACGTCAAAAACGACGCCATGCTGCGTGAGTGCAAACCCGGCATCCGTGTGATCGACCTTACTCCGGCAGCTATCGGCCCTTACTGCGTGCCGGTGGTTAACCTCGAAGAACACGTCAACGCGCAGAACCTGAACATGGTTACGTGCGGTGGGCAGGCAACTATTCCGATGGTCGCTGCAGTATCGCGTGTTGCTAAAGTGCATTACGCAGAGATCGTCGCATCGATCGCCTCCAAATCGGCGGGCCCTGGCACCCGGGCGAACATCGACGAATTCACCGAGACCACCTCGAAAGCCATCGAAGTGATCGGCGGGGCAGCTAAAGGTAAAGCCATCATCATCATGAACCCGGCTGAGCCTCCACTGATGATGCGCGACACCGTCTATGTGTTGTCTGAAGCAGCTGACCAGGATCAGGTTGAGGCCTCCATTGAAGAAATGGTTGCCGCAGTGAATGCGTATGTCCCTGGCTACCGCCTTAAGCAGAAAGTGCAGTTTGAAGTAATCCCTGAATCTGCCCCGCTGAACATTCCTGGTCAGAGCAAGTTCAGTGGACTGAAGACCTCTGTTTTCCTTGAGGTCGAGGGTGCTGCCCATTACTTGCCAGCGTACGCAGGCAATCTCGACATCATGACTTCTGCTGCGTTGGCTACCGCCGAGCGCATGGCACAGTCGATGAGCCAAGCCTGAGGAGCGCAGATATGAACGGTAAAAAGCTCTACATCTCGGACGTGACCCTGCGTGATGGTATGCACGCCATTCGTCACCAGTACTCACTGGATCAGGTCCAGGCAATCGCTCGCGCGCTGGATGCCGCCAAGGTCGATTCGATCGAGGTGGCCCATGGTGATGGCCTTCAAGGCTCCAGCTTCAACTACGGCTTTGGCGCACACACCGATATCGAATGGATCGAAGCTGCCGCCGACGCAGTGAAGCACGCCAAGATAGCAACGTTGCTGCTCCCAGGCATCGGTACTCTGCACGACCTCAAAGCTGCCTATACCGTAGGCGCTCGCGTTGTCCGAGTCGCCACCCATTGCACCGAAGCAGACGTCTCCAAGCAGCACATCGAATACGCCCGTGAGCTCGGCATGGACACGGTTGGCTTCTTGATGATGAGCCACATGCAGACCCCGGAAGGGCTCGCGCAGCAGGCAAAACTGATGGAAAGCTACGGTGCCACCTGCATTTACGTCGTCGACTCAGGCGGCGCGATGAACATGGATGACATTCGTGCGCGCTTCCGCGCAGTGAAAGCGGTGCTCGATCCGGCCACTCATACCGGTATCCACGCGCACCACAACCTGAGTCTCGGCGTAGCCAACTCGATCGTTGCCGTCGAGGAAGGCTGTGACCGCATCGACGCGAGCCTGTCGGGCATGGGCGCCGGTGCTGGTAATGCACCACTGGAAGTTTTCATTGCAGCCGCAGACAAGCTGGGCTGGAACCACGGCACTGACCTGTACGCCCTGATGGACGCAGCAGATGACCTGGTTCGCCCACTCCAAGATCGCCCGGTACGGGTTGACCGAGAGACTCTCGCGCTCGGCTACGCCGGCGTTTATTCGAGCTTCCTTCGCCATACAGAAGTTGCAGCTGCTCGCTACGGCATCAAAGCAGTAGACATCTTGGTCGAGCTTGGCAAACGCCGCATGGTCGGTGGCCAGGAAGACATGATCGTCGACGTCGCATTGGATTTGCTGAAGCGCTGAGGTTCGCAGACAGCTCCACGCAAGCGGTCTGCAGCAATCCCCTCCCGTCAGGGAGGGGGTCTATGACAAAACAATAAGAGAGCTCACCAACATGAATGCCTCGCAGATTCCCTACTCGCAGCAGCTTCTAACACGCAGTGATCAGCCCACCTACTCACTCTTTCTTGAGTGATTACTGAGCTGATTTAGCTCCACATCACTGGTGTTACTAAAACCACAATCACGTGTTTTCTGAAGACCTTCCAAAGGGCTTCAGAGGGGGTCGCTATGACTGACAAAACTGATAAAACCAAACTTTTCATCACCATCGCGCTTTGCTTCCTCGTTGCACTGATGGAAGGCTTGGATCTCCAAGCCCCTGGGATTGCGGCTCACGGCATGTCTGCCGACTACAGCTTGGATAAGCTAGAAATGGGCTGGGTCTTCAGCGTTGGCGTCCTTGGCATGCTCCCTGGTGCTTTCGTTGGCGGTCGCCTGGCTGATCGCTACGGCCGGAAGAACGTGCTCATCGTCTCTGTTGCACTGTTCGGCATCTTCTCCCTCGTCACTACGGTTGCCTGGAGCTTCGGCGCGTTGTTGTTCGCCCGGTTCCTGACAGGCGTGGGCCTGGGTGCATCGTTGCCCAACCTGATCGCACTCGCTTCTGAAGCCGCTGGTGAGCGCATGCAAGGTACGGCAGTCAGCTTGATGTATTGCGGTGTACCGCTGGGGGCCGCGTTGGCAGCCGCCATTGGTCTGCTGGATTTCGGGGCTGGCTGGAAGCTCGTCTTCTACGTCGGCGGCGTCGTTCCTCTGGTCATCGTTCCCTTGCTGCTTCTCTTCCTGCCTGACGTATACAAGCAAGCAATTTCAGTTGCTTCAACTATCGAAGTTCCCTCCACCAAAGCCATCTTGGTTGAAGGCGGTGCGCTGAAGAAAACCCTGCTCCTGTGGGTCAGCTTCTTCTTCACACTGATGGTCACCTACATCCTGATCAACTGGCTGCCAAGCATCCTTATTGGACAGGGGTTCAAACCGAGCGAGGCAAGCATCGTCGTGTTGGCCATGCAGCTCGGCGCTGCGGTGGGTACGTTAATGCTCGGCGTTGCCATGGATCGCCTGCCTATCTGGGCCATGTCGGCACTGGTTTATGGGGGCATTCTGATTTCCTTGGCCTGCCTCACCGTGGCGGCCTCACTTCCGACCATGATCGGTGCAGGATTCTTGGCCGGCATCTTCACAACGGGTGGCCAGTGCGTGCTTTACGCCCTTGCTCCTCAGTTCTATCCCGCCAATGGCCGGGCTACCGGAACAGGTGCAGCACTCGCAGTCGGTCGTGTTGGTGCCATGACCGGTCCACTCGTCGTAGGAAAGATGATGGTCCTGGGGGCCGGTGCGGGCGGTGTGATGTTGGCCTCGGCGCCAGGCATCGTTCTGGCGGCTATCTCGCTGCTTTATCTCTCGTCGCTGAAGAAACGCCCTGAGCTGAGCCCCTCGGTGGTTTGACCGACATTGCGTCATCACAAAAACAAGAAAGAAGACACGACATGAGCAAATCAAAAAAAATTGCATTCGCAGGGCTGCTGGCTGCACATGCTGCTTCACTCCAGGCGGCCGGCTTCGTGGAAGATTCGAAAGCCAAGGTAACGCTGCGCAACTACTACTTCGATCGCAACTACATCAACGAGACTCCGCAAGCTGCAATACGGGAGTGGGCTCAGGGCTTCATCGTCAATTTCAACTCGGGCTTCACCGAGGGCGTGGTCGGCTTCGGACTGGATGCTCAAGCCATGATGGGTTTGCGCCTGGATTCCTCACCAGACCGCGTAGGCACTGGCCTTTTGCCGTTCTCCGCCTCCACAAAAGAGCCCGCTAAGGATTACTCCGAGCTAGGGCTGACAGCGAAGGTCAAGGTTTCCAAGACTGAGTTGCAGTACGGAACCGTGAGCACGTTCTTGCCGATCGCGTTCGCAAGTCCAACACGGCTGCTACCACAAACCTTCCGCGGCACTTACCTGCGCTCGCAAGACATCACCGATCTGTCGTTGCACGCGGGGTGGTTGGACCGAATCAACCTGCGGGACTCGACTGACTACCAAAAGATGCGAGTTTCAGCTCCAAACGGACGCTTCAACGGAGCAGCGGAGTCTGATGCATTTTATTTCCTTGGCGGCGATTACGCCTGGTCGAAAAACCTCACGCTCAAGTACTACTACGCAGAGCTTGAAGACATCTACGACAAGAACTACCTCGGTTTCGTGGACAACCGTGAGCTGGGCCCAGGGCGGCTCACCTCCGACTTCCGCTTCTATGACTCCAAAGACAATGGATCAGCAAAAGCTGGGAAAGTAGACAACCGCAATACTGCTTTGATGCTGACCTACCAGCTCGGCGTGCATCGTCTCGGCGTTGGCTACATGCAGCTGACCGGCGATACCGCTATGCCCTCTCTCTTTGGTACCGAGCCTCTGGTGATAACCGAAGGCACCCTAAGCTCGGAGTTCCTAAACCCTCAAGAGAGAAGCTGGCAGGTCAAGTACGACTATGACTTCGTTGGGGTTGGCGTCCCGGGACTGAAAGGTATGTTGCGTTACGTCAGCGGGGATAGCATTGATCTTCCGAACCTTGGCAGCGGTAATCTAAAAGAGTCGGAAAAAGACGTCGAGCTTTCCTATGTCATCCAGAGCGGTACCTTCAAGGATGTGGCACTCCGAGTAAGACACGCTTGGTACCGAAATGATTTCGGTCCTGGCGCTACTCACCGTGATGACAATGAGCTGCGAGTGAACGTCGACTATACATTTGCATTGTGGTGAAACGACGCGTTACTGCCGTTTCAATCCTAGGCTCTGTACGAAATCTGCCGAAACTCATTTGACTCCCACAAACGTCAGGAATCAGTAGAGTCCGCGTCCATCAAAGGCAGGAGCCCACGATGGCCAAACGGTACGAACTCCCCCGACGCAGCCTGGGATCTGGTTGCAGACATCTTCAGTGAAACCCGCCGCAACGGACGCCCACGGGCAGATGATCGGCTGATGCTCAACGGCGTGCTCTGGGTGCTCTGTTCAGGAGCGGCCTGGCGTGACATGCCCGAACACTTCGGCCCGTGGTCAACGGTATATCAACGGTTTCGCGACTGGCGTAATCGTGGGGTTTTCGACCAGATGCTCAAACGACTTCACATCCGGTTGAACGAGCAAGGCCTGATCGACTTGGAAACCTGGATGATCGACTCCACTGCCGTTCGTGCAACCCGGGCCTCATCAGGCGCCGGGAAAAAAGGGGGCCTGAAGAACCGCAAGACCATGCACTCGGGCGCAGTCGGGGCGGCCTGACGACCAAAATTCACATGTTGTGCGATGTCAATGGCGTGCCGCTGCGCTTTCTACTATCAGGCGGGCAAGCCAGTGATATCGCTTATGCCCAGCCGCTGCTGGATGAGGCTTGCATCCCAAGCCTGCGCGGTCGCCCCCGTAAGCGCTGCCGATGGTTGCTGGCCGACAAGGGCTATGACGCCGAAGCCCTGCGCCGCTACTGTGATCGTTACCGGATGCAGCCGGTAATCCCGCTGCGCAGCATGAAACGCAAGCCGAAGCCGGGCTTGCCAAGACTCTTTGATCGCCCCAAGTACCGGCAGCGCAACATCATCGAGCGCATGTTCGGGTGGCTGAAGGAAAATCGCCGCATCGTGACGCGCTTCGACAA
Organism: Pseudomonas sp. GM17; assembly: GCF_000282175.2. NCBI lineage: Bacteria > Pseudomonadati > Pseudomonadota > Gammaproteobacteria > Pseudomonadales > Pseudomonadaceae > Pseudomonas > Pseudomonas sp. GM17. The sequence goes on from NZ_CP124732.1 coordinate 6,704,915, forward strand.
ACTCGCGAAAAGTTATGCGGCAATGGTCTCACTGGCTTGTGCCATGCAGTGTTTGCGACATTACTTTTCGTACAGAGCCTAGTCCATGCTCCCTTACTACCAGAGCTAACCTCTACTTCCCGTAGAGCCTGATCAGTACCTTTTTCAGCAATTACCTATGTTATTTCTTATTACGCTTCCTCAAAGAGTACTCTTCCACATACTCCTTTGGCGGCAATGCCGTGCCAAAAAAATGCAGTTCGCCGGTATCTTTATCAACAAAAATCGGCCCATTCCCAACCAGTTGAAATGAGAAATCACCTGTCTCAACATACTGTTTAGAGTTGAAGCAAAACAGCCACCCATCAGGAAACCCTTCAGAGTATGTTATCACCATCGGCATTGGAGATTTACTCAAGTGATTACTGATCATCTCCAGGGACTCTTCAAAAGTTATCACTAGTTAGTCCTCAAAAACTTAAACGATGTAAACTTACTAAGATCGGCAGCCTTGCCTGTCTGCCCATCTAAGAATCTGATAGTACCATTCTGGTTTACGACATTGAACACATGACCAGGCTGACCAGGACCATACGATCCATACACAACACCTCGCGCGCCTGAGCCAATATCAATCATTTTCTGAGAAATATTATCCGCAGATGAGACCGATACAAATCTTGTACCAAACTGCTTTTCCAGTACTGTAATTGAAACGCCATCTGTTGATTTTATCGGAAGCGCCGAAGCTGGATTTCCAGCCAGAGTTGCATCAGTCGCAATTGAACAGTTCACGCAGTTATGAGTTCGACCAGCTTCAGGAAAGCCCGGATTGACATTCTTAATCGAGCCAGCCGTTTCTTCGACCGCGCCAGTTGCTTTTGCAGCCTCATCACTTTTTGCTTTTAAAGTAGACAGCGCCTTTTTAGCAGCAGTCGCGGCGACACTACCCGCTGCCACCAGTACCAGATTCTCAGCAACAACCTTGGTTTCCTCGTCCGACAATCCCCATTTTTGCTGCATCGCCTCAGCAATTGACGCCGAGGTATGCCCGGCGGTGAACGTCGCGAGCATGTCCTGGAAGCCCAGGTTGGACTGCCGCAGAGCTTCCCACTCTTGAGTCGGACCATCCCCTAAGGTCTGGTAAATATCATCCAGATTGGCCATGGTGTTGGCCACTTCTTTGGAGTAAGCCGCGCAACTTGCTGGACTGGCTGAGCACGCTGCTGCGGCTTCCAGGTCCTGAGCAAAACTCAGGTCCTTATAACGCGCTACCAGCGCTTCGCGACAGGTGGCATCGGCACAGGCCCGCAGTTCCTTGGCAGCTTCCGCGAGTTGATCGTGATTCAGGTAGTTGTACTGGGTGGCGTTTTCCGCCACCCACTTCCCGGTGTTCAGGTCGTCGATGTCGGCATCCTGCTGCGTGGCCGCTGCCAACATTCCCACCAACTGCGAACTCATGTTCAGCAGACTTGGGTCACCACTCACCAAAGTATTGAGTTGATCGACCATCGCTTCGTTGGCACCGGCTGCCAAGGCACCGGTCCTGAAATCACCGCCGTTGACTTGGGCTAGGAGACCTCCGACCATGGCGTGAATGGCGATTTTTTGCAGGCTGCCGTCGGCATAGAGATCCTTGGTATAGTCACCCACGGCGTTGAAGCTGGCAGCCGCCAAGGTATTAAACAGCGTGCTTTGCAAGGCATCGCCTAGGTCGCCGCCTTGGCCCATGATCTTGCCCAGCGCCGTCGACGTGCCATTTTGTAAACCCTGCTTGGCCGCAAACTGACCAATCCCTTTCCAGGTACTCAGGTTGGTGGTGATCTTGCCAGTGATCGGGTCGGTGGTGGTGCCAGTCCAGGTATCGAAATAGCCCGTGGTAAGGCCCGCCGTAACGCCGGAGATGGCATAACCCTTAAGCGCATCGCTGGAGGTCACGTCTTTAATGACGTCACCGAGATTGCCCTTGTTATTGATCAGGCTGATCGAAGCATTGGTCGCGGCTCCGGTGGCAACCGCCGCCCCTCCTGCGGCCATGGCTGTGCCTGCTCCAGCCCCTCCCAATGCCCCCATAGCAGCGGGACCGACAAATGCCGCCATGACGATGGCGATGGCCAGTTGAGCGCCGACACCCAAGCCTGAGTTGCTGTACTTGAAGGAGTCGTGCAGTTCCTTGACCAGCTGCCAGTTTACGTCGCCACGAGCTTCGGCCTCTTTCAGCCAAGCCAGATTGGGATCAGCCTGCACCATGCTGTCGATGGTCTGGCTAACGGTCTGTTGATCGATCTGCTTGATATCGATCTTCAAGCCATCTACGGCCTGGATAGCCAACTTCCCTTGAGCGACAATTTCGGTCTGCCGCAGGGTCTCGTCGGTGGTGCCTTTGCCGGACGCGGAGTTCCAGGCCAGATCGCCTTTGCTCTTCTCGTGGTTTTCCTGATGCAGGTCCTTAACCGCTTCAAAGGTGATCGCCCCACCGCTGATAAGGGCCAGGTCCTTGCCGCTCTCCAGCTTCGCCGCCTGGTACTTCTGATCCCCGCCACTCTGGAGGGTCAGGTCCCCCTCGGTCTTGATTTCACTGCCGATGTTTTTCACATCGGTGACTTCATCGCGCTGGGTTTTCTTGCTGCCCCAACTGCCCTTTTTCTTCATGTCGTACAGCGAGTAGTCGCTGTCTTGCGCGGCCAACAGTTCGAGTTTTTCGCCCGCGACCAGGTACGCGTCATCACCCGCCGTAACCCGACTGGCAACCAATGCCATGTCCTTGCCCGCACTGAGGGTGACGTCGCCGCCCGCCGTCACCGTGGTGGCCACCTGACTGACATGGTCCTCCTGGCTGGTGACCTTCTTGGTCTTGTTGTAGGAATGCTGCTCATCCGCTGCCGAGGCCAGGGTCAGGTTCTCGGTGGCCGCGAGGGCGATATCGCGCTTGGCCTCGATCTGGCTGGCAATCGCACTGATATCACGACCGGCACTGACCGTCAGATCGCGGCCCGCTTCGAGGGTGGAGCCGTACTGGGTGATGGTTTGATCGCGGTGAGCACCGCGTTGACCGCTGACGATCTGCTCGGCGGAGGCGATGTTGACATCCCGCCCTGCCTTGATCGTGGTGTCGGCGCCGCTTTTCAGCACGCCACCGACGTTGTTGACGTCGCGCCCGGCAGTGAGGCTCAGGTTGTTGGCCGCCTCGATGCGCGCGGCGCTGTCGACGAAGTCGGTGCGTTCGCTGCGATAACCACTGCTGCTCTCGTGGGTGGTGACCGTGCGCTCGTTAAGCAGGTCGCCGTTGACGCTGGTCAGGCTGACGTCGCGTCCGGCGATGATGCCGCCCGCTTTGTTGGTCAGGTTGTTGCCGGCCAGCAGGTCCAGGCGTTTGCCGGCCTCCACCAGGCCGCTGTTGACCAGGTTCTGACCGACCTGGGCCGACAGGTTGGCCCTGGCGCGAAGGGTGCCGACGTTGTGCAGGTCCTGGCCCGCGATCAGGTTGACATCACTACCGGCAATCAGCGCGCCATTGGGCGCCAGACGGTTGTTGGCCTGGGCCAGGTACAGCACCGGCACCAGCACCTGCTCGCCGTTGACTTCGGCGGTTTCCATCCAGACGATGTCATGGGTCAGGGCCGCGACCTGTTCCGCGGTCAGACTGACGCCGACCGCCAGGTTGAGCTGCTGCTGGCTCTTGAGGGCGTTGTCCATCAGGTACTTGAACAACGCCTCGTCGGAAGTCTGGCCATCGAGGAAACGCTGGCCGGTGCGAGCCACCACGGCCTGCTGGATCAGCCGTTGTTCATAGAAACCATCGCCCAGGCGTTTCCAGCTCTCATCCGGGTTGTAGCCCAGGTTGGACAGCAGGTAGTCCGAACTCATGAACTGCCTGAGGTCGGTGAGGGCCGGGTTGGTTTCGATCAGGTATTTGTTCGGGTTGGCGCGGCCAGCCGTGTCGGGCAGGCCTTGCACGCGACTGATGCGTTGTCCCCCGGCGGCGGTGATCGAGCCGGCGGCGGCAGCGGCGGCATCGCCTGACTGAACAGCCTGTCCCTCGCTGCCCGGCAAGCCTTGCTGACGTTGCGCGATGCTGATGGCCGCACCGCTCATGGCCCAGCTTTGCGGCTCGCTGTGCCGGGGTGCTGCTGGTTTCCCCACTCAGACGGAACAATCCATTCTGCCCAGTCGGCAGGCTGAACCCTGGCAGGCTCAGCGGGTTGACCTGTTGCTGGGCCAGGTCTGGTGGTAATTGCTGGTTGAGGGTGATGCGGGTCGAGTAGCCACTTGCACCGCTCGCGCCCGAGGCGCCGGTATCGGTTTTGGTGCCGCTGCCGACATAGGTGTAGCCAGGACGAACCACGCTGTTGTCGATGTTGTTCTGCGCCTGGATGTTCACCCCGCCGCCCGCTTGGATCACCGCGGCGTAGCTTTGATCGCTGGTGGCCAGTGTTTGCGTCTTGCCGAGTCCTGTCAGCTCGGATTCAGCTATCCCGATAAAGCGGCTGATAGCGGCCTGCAAGCCACCCAGATCATCAGGGGTGTAACCCGGGCTCTCGAACCAGTATTTGTCGGTGACAGCATCGGCCGCGTCGTACCAGCGTCCAGCGTTACTCGTCCGCTCTGAGATGAATACCCGCGTGGTTTCGGTTTCCCCGGTTTCGATGCCGCTGTTGGTCAGGTTGTTGACCGTAGCCACCAGGTTGCCCGCGGTGGCGATGGTGCTGCTCTGGTTCAGCAGGTCGCCACCCTGGATGTTCAGGTTGCCGCCGGAGGTGATGCTGGACGCGGCACTGGCCTCGGTGACCTCGAATTTGTCGCGCTGGACAAGCTCCCAGACGTGGTTACGCTTGCCGCCGCAGTCGCCGGCGTTGACGCCTTCGATACAGGCGATTTCGCTAATCCTGGCGGTGTAAATGCCTGGGTTGCTGGTGGTGAGGATGGCGCGGACGTTCTGGATCGTACTCGCCGCCAGGCTCATATTGCCGTCGCTCTGAAGGTTCGCAGAGCTATTGAGAATGCTGCTGGCCAACCCGCCCTGGCCGTCACGGTCAATGCTCAGGTTGCCCAGGCTGTAGATATCGGCGTAGCTGTTGTTCAGCGAATCCAGCCGCAGGCTCATATCGCCGCCGCTGAAGATCAGCGCATGGTCATTGAGCAGCGCCCCGGTAGTCAGGGTGAGCTGCTGCGCACTGCCCAGGGTGCCGTAGTTGTTGACACTCGCAGCGCTCAGGGTGAGATCGGCGGCCGAGGTCAGGCGCCCCGAGTTGTTGAGCAAGCCACTGACCTTCACGGTGGTATCGCCACCGCCGGCCAGGCTGGCGGTGCTGCCGAGGTCAAGTTGCCCAAGCGCGAGGTTCATGGCCCCCAGGCTGCTGATACGACCGCTGCCGTTCAGGCTGCCCGCCAGGCTCAGGTCGAAGCTGCCGTCACTGGCGATCAAGCCCGCAGTGTTCCAGTTGACGCCGCTGCCGGTGAAGTGGTCAGAGGCCAGCAACTGGCCGTCGGCAGTCTGGGTGAGGTTGTTGACCTTGACCGTCAATTGCCCGGCCTGGATCACGCTGCTGTTGCTCCAGCTGTCCTGGTCGACCGTCAGGCTGCCGCGGGTGATCAGGCTACCGCTGGCGTTATTGAGGTTGGCCATGGCGATGTCGAAGGTGCCTGCGCCGACATGCAGCACGGTACCGCCGGCGTTCTCAAAACTACCGGCCTGGAACTCAAAATCCTGGTTGGCGGTTTCCAGGGTGCCATTGCGGTTATCGAACAGCCCCCCGATCTGGAACTCGGTCGTACCGCCCGTGCCCAGGGCCCGCAGTTGGCCATTCTGGTTGTCCACACTGGCGGCGAGTACTTTCAGAGTACTGTCGCTTTCGATAATGCCTTTTTGGTTGTTCAGGGCACCGCTGAGGTTGAGGTCGATCAGGCCTGCGGCCACTTGGCCACGCACCTCGCCGCTGTTGTCGAAGTTGTTGCCCGTGACCTTGAGCGCGCCTTTGCCATACAGGCCGCCATCGCGGTTGTCGAAGTCGCCGGTGGTGACCACGGCATCGCCAGTTTGCGCGGAGATACGTCCGCCATTGTTATCAATCCTGCCGGTGGTGAGGTTCAAACTCTGGGCCTGGACGATGCCACCCTGGCGGTTGTTGTTCAGGTCGTAGCCATTGCGCAGTACACCAACGGTGCGGGCTTCGAGGGCACCCTGGAGACTGGCCAGGACGCCACCGCGGTTATCGATCATGTTGGCCTTGAGGCTGACATCGCCGGTCTGGGCAATGACCTTACCGCTCTGGTTGTCGATATCCCCTGCGACGTCGAGGCTCAGACCGGTCTGACTCTGGATAGCGCCCTTGGCGTTATCGAGGCTGTCAGCCTTAAGGGAAAGATCGGCGCTCTGGCTGTAGATCAGGCCATCGCCACTGTTCTGCACCGCGTCCGTAGCCGTCAGCGATAGCGCCTGGGACGCCGCCACCGTGCCGCGATTGCGGTTATCCAGGGTGCCGGTCAACAGGGTGAGCAAACCCTGGCTGGCCAGTTGACCGCCTTGGTTGTCGATCCGGCTGGAGCGCTTGATCAGCAACGTGTCGCCGCTGGCGAGCTTGCCGTTGGTATTGGTCAAGGCGCCGAGCAGATCCAGAGTGACCGCGCCATTGCCGCTCAGGGTGCCGGCGCTGTTATCGAGAGCACTGCCAGTGATGCTGATCTGCTGCTGCGCCTGAATGGCGCCGCCGCTGTTATTCAGGGTCTGCGCCTGCACGTCGAGGGCTGTGCCACTGTCGATCAGGCCGCCCTGGGCGTTGTTAAGCTCGCCGTCGACGACCAGGGCTTGCTCGCCGCCGCTGGAGACAATGCCCTGGGCGCTGTTGTCGAGGCTGGCGGCCTTGACGGTCAGTTGTTTTTGGCTGACCAGGGCGCCGGAGCCACTGTTGAGCAGTTGATTGCTCAGCTCGATATCAAGGTCGCCATCACGGCTGGAAAGGGTGCCGCTGTTGCGGTTATCCAGGTCGTTGCCTTTGACGATCAGGCCTTGCCAGCCGGAGATCAGGCCGCCCTGGTTGATCAGGCTGCCGCCATTGAGGGTCAGCAACTGGTTGCTGATCAGCTTACCGCGGCTGTTATCCAGGGTACGGCCGGTCAGGTCCAGGCTTTGCGTGCTGGAGATTTCGCCATCCTGGTTGTTCAGGTCACGCAGGTGCGTGATGGTCAGCGAACCGGCGGTGGTGATCAGCCCGGCACTGTTGTTCAGGTCACCGGTGGACTGGCCGAGGTCGATGGCAATGGCACTGCCCAGCAGCGAACCCTGCTGGTTGTTCAAACCCGTACTGTTGAGGGTCAGGGTGTTGGTGGCATTGATCAGCCCGTCGTTCTGGTTGCTGAGCTGGCCTGCAACGTTCAGCAGCAAGTCACTGCGACTGGTCAGGGTGCCGCCGCTGTTGTCCAGGCTGGCGGCACGGCCATCGATGGACTGGGCAGCAATCAGGCCGGTGAGGTTGTTCAGGACCTGTTCGATGCGCAGGGTCAGGGCCTGGTTGCTCAGCAGCTTGCCATTGCTGTTGTCCAGACTTTCGGCAGCCAGGGTGAAGGCCTGGGCGCTGGAGATTTCCCCGCCCTGGTTATTCACTCCCTTGAGGTTGTTCAGCATCAGCAGCGGCGCATTGATCAGGCCGCCCTGGTTGTTCAACTGGCCATGATTCAGGTCCAGGTCCACCGAGGTTTCACTGACGAGTTGGCCACCTTGCTGATCCAGGCCGCTGACCTTGGCCGTCAGCGCTTTGCTGCTGCTGAGGCTCCCACCGTCCTGGTTGGTCAGCTGTCCGGCACTGATCTCCAGGGTGTCACGGGTGCTGACCGTACCGGAGTGACTATTGTCGAGCGCGCCGGTGCTGATCTTCAGGGCCCCCAGGCTGCTGAGGGTGCCCTTCTGGCTGTTGTCCAGGCTGGCACTGCGCACCTCCAGGGTGCCATCGGTGACCAGTTGACCGCCCTGGTTATTCACCGCCTGCTGTGTCGTTACCGATAAGGGGCCTGCACTGGACAGACTGCCCAGGCGATTGTCGAGATTCGCCGCCTGTACGCTCAGCACGCCTTCACTGCTGATCAGACCTTGACGGTTGTCAGCATCGCCGCTGAGCTTGATATCGACACCCTGTTGGCTGAGCAGGCTGCCACCGCTGTTGTCCAGACGTTGGCCCAGGAGGCTCAAACCGGTCTGGGCGCTGAGCTGCCCCTGATTGCGGTTCAGCACCTGATCCACCGCCAACGTCAGATTGGTGCCCGCCGTCACCCGGCCGCCATCGCTGTTATCCAGCTGCTGGCCGCTCAGGCTGACTGTGCCTTTGCTCGAGACTTCGCCGCCACGGTTATCGACACTGCCGACCTTGAGTTCGACGCCTTGTGTGGCGCCGACCAGGCCGTTTTGGCGGTTATCCAGGGTAGTGCCGTCGAGCTTGAGCGTACCTTCGGCAACCAGCGAACCGTTTTGATTGCTGCTGTCGGCAAGGTGCGCAGTAAGGTCTTTTTTGCTGGAGATCTGCCCGCCGCTGTTATCCAGGCGAGCGGCGCTCAGTTGGGTATTACCGTCCCCGATCAGGATGCCGGCCTGGTTCTGAAAAGCCCCGGCCACCATCACCTTCGCTTCGCCACGGCTGCTGAGCAGGCCTTCGCGGTTATCCAGCATCATGCTGCGCAGGTCCAACGTACCGGCCGCGATCACGCCCTTGGCATTGACCAGAGCCTGATCGACCTGCACGGTCATTGCCTGGTTACTGGCAACACGCCCCGCGGCACTGTTGTCCAGCGCACCGGCCTTGAGGTCGAGTGCCTCCTGGCTGGTGAGCTGACCATTCTGATTGTTGATCGCGCCGCTGGCGGTCAGGCTCAGGCTTTTTCCAGTCGAGACCAAGCCTGCCACGTTATCCAGACTGGCGACATTCAGGGCCATGGCGTCCAGGCTGGAGAACTCGCCACTGCGGTTGTTCAGCTGGCCGATGGTCGCGCTCAACGGGCCACTGCTGGTCACCAGGCCGCCTTGGGCATTGAGCAGCTGGTTGGCGTTGACGTTCAGGCTGCCGGTACTCAGCACCCTACCTTGGTTCTGGTTATCCAGGGTGCCGGTGCTGATCGTCGCCGCTTGTTTGGCGCTCAAGGTGCCACCCTGATTGTTCAGGGCTTGAGTCGCGCTGACGGTCAGGTTGCGACTGGCAATCAGGCTGGTGCCGCTGTTGTTGAGCACCTGTGTGGTGACGTAGAGGTCGCCACTGCTGTTACGGCTGTTGTCGGCGTTGACCCCGGCCTCGACGATGTCGTGGTTGGTCAGCTGACCACCGCTGGAAAGGCTGATACGGTCGCGGGCGGCCAAGGTTTTCTGGCTGTTGAGGTCGCCCCGGCTATTAACGTCCAGGGTGGTGCCGGCATACACCGGTCCTTGCACGTCCACACTGGCGGCCTTGACGGCGATGGCCCCTGTCGCGGCGGCCTGCGCCATGCTCAATCGCCCGTTGGCATCGATCTGGATATCACCGCCGCTGGCCGCGAGATTACCGGCCAGCTTCACCCCAACACCCGCCTCGGTACCCACCAGTTTGATTGCCCCAGCGTACATGCCGCCCAGAGCGCTGGAGTCGATCGCCAATTGTGGAGCGTCCGCCGGGTTGGCGGCGCGGGCGGTGGCGTTCAGGGTAGTGGCGTCAACGTCGTTGGCACCAGCGATCACCGCCAGATGCTTGGCGTTGATCTGCGCGTTGATCTGGGCGCTGCGGGTGATGATTTCGAAGCTGTCGATGTTACTGGCATCGATCCCGCTTCCCTCAATCACCACCTGGCCTTGATCGACCTGATAGCGGCTGAGCTGGCCGTTCTCGATCACCGGTTTACCGGTGGTCAAGGTGGCTTTCGGGGTGTTGATAAAGCCACAGCCGTTGCAGCTGATGCCGTAGGGGTTGGCGACGATGACATGGGCCGACTGGCCGGCCACCTCCGTGTAACCGCGCAGTTGGCTGGGGCTACCGCCGTTGACTTCGTTGAGAATGGTTTGTGCCGCAGCGCCCTTGAGGTTCGGGTTACCGAGGATGATGCCGCCCAGTTGTGTGTCCTGAGTGCGGACCGCGGCGTTATTGAGAATGACGCCGTTGCTACCGACGTTGTAATCCTTGAACTGGTTATGCGACAGGCCACTGCCGTTAGGCGCGGCGATATTGACGATAGGTACGCCGTTGCCCGCCTGGCCCAGGCTGGTGCCCGGCGCGCTGACCACGATGCCGTCCGCCTGGGCCCACAGCGGTTGCCAGAACATGGCGTTGGCCAGAATGAACGCCAGGCCACGCTTGGACAGGCCGCAGAAGTGCTCGTGGGTATTCAGGGCGGCAGAAGGCTGGCGAGCCAGCAGAGCAAGGTGGCGAGCGTACATGTCGAAGGCCTCGAAAAAGCTTCAATCAAAGAAAGAAATCCAGGCTGAAATAGATCGGCGCTTCGCGCTCAGTGATCACGTTCGGGCGTTCCAGGGAATGGGCGAAGGTCACGCGGGTCGACACGTACTGCCCCCGGGCAAACAGCTCCAGCGAGTTGCTGGACACCCGGCCATGCACGTTGTCGTTGTAACGGTCATTGCGGATCACGCCCTGGTCATAGCCCACACTGGCGCCGTACTCGCCAAACACCGGGCGCAACCAGCCAAGGGTCACCGGCCGGCTCCAGCGCAGGTCGTTGCGCCAGTAACCGCCGCTGTCGCCGGTGAGGGTTTGATCCTTGTAGCCGCGCACCGACGATGAACCACCTAGGCTCAAACGCTGCGGGCTGAACAGCACATCCTCGCTGCGTTGGCCGGTCATCAGGCTGGTGAAACTGAAGGATTCGCCCCACAACGTGAACGGCTGCAGATAGCTCAGGGTGGCGGTGTATTTGCGGTAGCGCGCATCCGGCTCGCCGGGGCCGGGATGGCCATTGCTCTGGGCATCGAAGGCGCCAATACCGTTCTGCATCCCCAGATCAAGGTTGACGAAGGCGCTGCCGATGCGCCGACCGTGGTTGATGCCGAACTGGGCCTCGCTGATACGGTTACTGCTCAGTTCGAGCTTGCTGTCTTCGATGAAATTGTTGGTGCGCAAATAAGCCAGGCCAGCATTGAGCGAGGTCTTGCTCACCGCATCGCGGTGGATCACGCGCTCGGCACGCAACTGGTGATTCTGGCTATCGCCGGTCTGCTTGAAGTCGAAGCCGTTGGCCTGGGCCAGGGCGCGGTACTCGCTCTGGCTGTAGGTGTAACTGAAGTTCCACCAGCCCCAGGGAACGTTGTAATAGAGCATCGCGTTCTTCGAGGTTTTCTGGTGATCGCTGATCGCGTCATGGCCCCCATGCAGGATCAGTTGATCCGCCAGGCCCAGTGGGCTGTCCCATTCAAAACCGGTGTTCCACTGCTGCTCGCCGGTGCTTTTCTGCCCGTCGTTATTGCGCGACAAACTGGCACGCCAAGGCTTTTGTGGCGTGTTCTTGACCAGAACCTCACTGCCTCCAAGCTCCTGGCCCGGGACAATTCCATTTGCGCCTGATTGGAAGGCAAGCGATTGAGCTGGTCGATCGCCTGCTCGATCTCCCGCAGGTTGACCAGTGCGCCGACCTTGCCGGGAAAGGCCATGGCCAGCTCGCGCTCGGACAGTTGGTTGTCGGCTGCACCCCTCACCCCCTCAAGCCGCCCCTCGACCACGATTATTTTCAGATGACCGTCGGACAGATCCTGCTCCGGCAGATAGGCACGACTGGTCACCAGGCCTTTCTCGATGTAGTGATCGGTGATGACTTTGAGCAGCTCATTGAGCTGACCGACGCCCAGGCACTGGCCGATATAGGGCTTGAGCAGGTGTTCCTGCTCGCTGGCAGAAAGGCTATCAGCGTCCTTGAGTTCGATGCTCTTGATCGGGAAACAACGCGTATCGACCGGGGCAGTCGGTACGGTGGGAGCGACCTCTTTGCCGGGCAACTCCTTGAGTTCCTCCAGACGCCGACGCTGTTCTTCGAGCAGAAGGTTCTGGCGTTGACGGATCAGGTCGGTTTCACCCGGGGTGGACGCCGCATACACACTGCCTTGAGCACTGAGCCCCAACAGTGACAGCCCCAGAAAAAGTCGGCCCCGTGGCGATAAGAAATTCATATTCGATCCATCGAAAGACAAAGCCGAGAACTCGACATTGAAATAACGGCCAACAGAACAGCGGCAGTTAAATCAACATTGCCTGTAAAAAACGGACCGCCACAGAGGTCCGCTGGCACAGCCAAATTCCATTGCTGTGCAATGTCTCATAAGGATTCAGGGCAAAAAGAAATTCGACAGAATTGTTCAAATTTCCCCTTTCAAAAAAACAGGAGATTGAAGCTGTTCAATATTGTTCAAGTTTTGAATCTCCCTCATCTGGTACAAGGAGATCTCTGACGCACAATACATATACGGTGGGTGACCTGCAGTGACCGCTCATGAGGATTGCGACGGGTGCCATGTGACGCTCGGCTGGATGCGTCCCTTACATTGCATCTTTGATTCGCCCCAGCCCCCCCGCAATGTCAAAAACGTCCCAGAGCGCCATTGAAATGAGGCTGTGGATGCCCTACTCAAGCAGACTTTCTGTGCATTATCTTGAACTCGCCAATTACTCTGCTTCTAAAGAGAGCTTTGCGGGCAAGGATGTTCGCTTTTCAAGCGAATACGAAGCGCTAGAAAGCGAGCTGAGCAAAGGGCAGCCCAAGCACAAAGACGATCAGATCGACTGGCAGAAGATCATTGAGAATAGTGAAGCCCTGCTGCGTCAGTCCAAGGATCTACGTGTCGGTGCATGGCTGACTTGGGCGCTGTACCAACGAGAGTCTTTTCAGGGATTACTAGCCGGGCTCAGCCTGCTGCATTACCTATGCGAAAACCACTGGGCAGAGATCCATCCGAGCAAGACTCGAAGCCGTTCCGCAGCCCTCAGCTGGTTGGTGTCGCGCCTTGAACAGGTGCTGGACGAAAATATTTCGATCAAGGATCAGCTACCGCTGTTCCGTTGTCTGGTGGAGCATCTTGAGGGGCTAGACGCCGTGTGCACTAAGCAACTGGGAGACGATGCCCCGTTATTACTGCCGATCTCCCGCCGATTAAAAAACAGAGTGCAACGTACTGCTGACAGTCGACACGCGTCCGGCGCGATTGAGGCTATGGTGGTACAGATCAAACCAGTAGTTACCCAACTGCCCTCCTCAGGTGTAGCGATTGGTAATGAGAGAGTGATATTCGAATCTCCAAAGCATAACTCCGTGACTCAGGAGTTACACGATACTGCCGAGACTGTCCTGGATGATTGCAGCCAGACTTATTGCCGTGTGCTCCAGGATAAGGAACAGGAGCGCCAACAGGCGATGGTGCTTTTGGACGACTTCGATACAGCCATAGCCAAGGAAGAGTTAAGAGTTTTTTTACAACCCAAAGTGACGCTCGTCGACGGTAGAGTCGTCGGTGCCGAAGCCCTGGTGCGCTGGTTGCATCCACGCTTTGGCTTACTGGCTCCGAACGCTTTCCTACCGGTCATTGAAAGGGCTGGCAAAGTCTGTGCACTTAGCCTCTGGCTATTGCGTAAATGCATGCTGTTGAGTTGTGCTCAAACACAACTCCAGAAAATCCGGATCAGCGTCAACTTAAGTATGCAGGATCTAGAGTCGCCGAACTTTCCCCAGCAGGTCGAGGGGTTGCTCAAGCAAACTGGGGCGCAAGCCGCCTGGTTTTGCATGGAGATCACAGAGTCTTGTGCCATGCGCAATCCAGAGCAGTGCCTGGCATCAATGTTACAGTTGCGCCAGTTAGGTTTTACGCTGTCGATAGATGACTTTGGCACAGGCTATTCATCGCTCTCCTATCTTTCGAGGATGCCGGTCGACGAACTGAAGATCGACCGATCGTTTGTCGCTCAACTACACGACTCCAAGCAACGAGAAATCGTTAAAGCCATCATTCAGCTTGGTCTGGCTCTGCAACTGCGGCTCGTTGCCGAAGGGGTAGAAAACCCTACCGTCTGTGAGTTACTGGATAGCTTGGGTTGCCATGAGGTGCAGGGTTACCTCATTGCCAAACCAACTCCAGCAGCCGACTTCTTTGAGTGGTTGAATGCCTGTAGCGGATATTGGCTAGACATCCCCCTACAAAACCGACTCCCAACAACTTCCCGTCAAGCTGATACTGCTGCAATGAGCTGAACTCTCTCGTGAGCGATGTTTCAAGGCATTGCGCAGGTATTAGACAACCACCAAGTTGCGCTGTTGTTTTCAGCCGACCGATTCCCCCTTCGGGGCGAACGATACCAACATAACCAACAGATAACGCCCCACTCAAAGTTCACTCATAACATATGATGAAGTATTTATAGCCCCTTCCTCCAGGAGATGCCGTGACCGGTGCATAGGCGTTAACATCATTTCCTTGGCTTTGCCCGAGCTGTAGGCTCAGCATGTAAGGGGTCATCGGGCCACCAGTGTTTCGGATATCTGCCCTTTAGATCTTTCTTCACTTCGGTGTAAGTGTTAGCCCAGAAGCTGGCCAGATCTTGGGTGACCTGCACTGGTCGGCGCGCCGGAGACAGCAGGTGCAGCAGCACACCCTGCCGCCCATTAGCAACACGCGGCGTTTCTGCCAGTCCAAACAACTCCTGCAACCGCACCGCGAGTACGGGTGGATGTTCTGAGTAGTCGATGCCAATGCACGAGCCTGAAGGCACACGCAGTGTTTTTGGTGCCAGCTCATCCAGACGCGGTGGCAGCGGCCAGGGCAGCAACCCCAGAAGGATGCTCTGCAGGTCTAAACTGGCAAAATGGCTAAGGCGGCTCACCTTTCCCAGGTGCGGCGCCAACCATTCTCCCAGGGTATCTAGGAGTGCCGCATCGGAGAGGTCGGGCCACTCACTATGGCCTTGCCGCTCGATATCCAACCGACGAAGAAGTGCAACTCGTGCCTGCCATTGGCGTAACTCTGGAGTCCACGGAAGCAGCTCGATGCCCTTGCGTCGAACCAGGCGGGTCATAGCCTTGGAGCGTATCTCTTCATCGACTCCAGGTAACGTAGTGCGGCTGAGTACCAACTCCCCCACACGATATTGCCTCTCAGCCTTGAGGACACCTTCACGCTCATCCCACTCAATCTCGTCACGCTGATTTACCTGCTCGGCAAGTACTGTGTCAAAGAGCACAGGATCAAGCGCAGCTGCCAGGTAGATACGCTCTTCACGTTGCCCTTGGCGGCTGCCAAGATCGGCGATCACCAGCCAGGGTTCTTTCATCAGAGTGTCAGGCTCACCGAACTGCGCGGCACGACCATTCGCCAGTCTGTAGTCAGCCCCTCCAGCACGACGCTGACGGGCCACTCGGTCTGGGTATGCGAAAGCCAAGAGCGCGCCAAGCCAACGAGGGTCGTCCGGATCAGCTACCGCTTTTGAAGCAGGACCTCGCAGGAAGCTTCGGAACTGTCTTGCCAGTTGGCGAGCGCGCTGAGTTGCACCTCGACTCACCCTCAAAGAAGACTCGTTGGCCATCGCTGCAAGATGGTCGTGAAGATCGGCGCCGGCACCACGAAGGATACCTTTCTCACTCAACAAGACTGCAATATCACAGGCAAGGTTACCTAGATCGAATTCTTGTCCCCGGAGCAGCAGGTGGGCAATTCTAGGATGCGCTGGCAGCTCGGCCATCGCTTGGCCGTGAGCAGTGATGACTCCACGTTCATCCAACGCACCGAGGCAGCTCAGCAGATCACGCGCCTGTGCAAATGCCGCTACTGGCGGTGCATCAAGCCATGCAAGGTCTCCAGGCTCAACGCCCCAACGAGCAAGCTGCAGGGCCAGCCCCGAAAGATCTGCCTGGAGGATTTCTGCCACATCGAAGGCAGCAAGTTGATCGTGTTGCGCCTCAGACCAGAGACGGTAGCAGACACCCGGTTCGAGACGCCCTGCCCGGCCGGCGCGCTGCATAGCGGCTGCGCGTGAGACCCGCTGTGTATCAAGGCGAATCATGCCGCTGACCGGATCGAAGCGAGGGACTCGAGCCAGGCCTGCGTCCACCACCACACGCACACCGTCGATGGTCAGACTGGTCTCAGCGATATTAGTGGCCAAAACCACCTTTCGCATTCCTGCTGGGGCTGGCTCGATTGCCGCACGCTGAGCCGATAACTCAAGCTCGCCGTGGAGGGGACACAGCATTACTTCGCTGCGTCCATTTAGGTGCTCTTTCAACTGTTCGTGAACTCGGCGAATCTCGGCCTGGCCGGGAAGGAATACCAGGATGCTCCCGCACTGTTCAGCGAGGGCCTGCCGGCAGATCTGCACGACTCGGGGTTCGACAGACTCACCTGATTGAAAAGGCTTACCCCAAATCATCGAAACCGGGTACATGTAACCTTCACTTGTCACGATGGGAGCATCATCTAAAAGCTTAGAAAGACGCTCACCTTCAAGCGTGGCTGACATCAGTAGAATCTTGAGAGGCTTGCCTTCCTCTCTCAGAAGCTCGCGTCCATTCAGGCACAACGCGAGTGCGAGATCGGCCTCCAATGTTCTCAAGTGAAACTCATCGAAGATGACCATCCCGACGCCTTCGAGCGCTGGGTCCTCTTGCAACCGACGGGACAGAATCCCTTCGGTTACGACCTCGATCCGCGTGTAAGGCCCTACCTTGCTCTCCAACCGAATGCGGTAGCCTACAGTCTCTCCTACCCGCTCACCAAGCTCACTTGCCAAGCGCTCTGCAGCGGCTCGAGCAGCTAGACGTCTAGGCTCAAGCATCAGAATCATCTGCTCGCCTAGCCATGATTCGCTCAACAATGCGAGGGGGACGCGCGTGGTCTTCCCCGCTCCAGGAGGTGCTTCGAGAACAGCCTCGTTACGCTCGGAAAGTGCGGCACGTAACAACGGCAAGGCAGCATCAATGGGGAGTTGATTCATGGGGTCTTCCAGTCTGATGCAGCAGTATAAAGGGGTAGCGAACGAGCACGAGCAACGTCAACAGAACTGATCGAGTTACTCACTGGGGGACAAAGCAGCGACCCATTCGCCCACAGAGATCCGAGCTGAAACATGCACATGTGCTGTTCTAGATGAGAATGAGCAAAGGTCATTCATTTTCTGACAAGATTTAGAGCAATTTTGGTGTAAATGGCAAAACGTGGAATTCGTCGAAGATCAGCAGGCCGACGCCTTCCAGCGCCGGATCGTCCTGCAGGCGGCGGGTCAGGATCCCCTCGGTAACCACCTCGATGCGGGTGTTCGGGCCGACCTTGCTATCCAGACGGATACGGTAGCCCACCGTTTCGCCGACCTTTTCCCCCAGTTCGCTGGCCAGCCGCTCGGCCGCCGCCCGCGCCGCCAGGCGCCGCGGTTCGAGCATGAGAATGCGTTGTCCGGCCAGCCAGGGTTCGTTCAACAGGGCCAAAGGCACACGGGTGGTCTTACCGGCGCCGGGCGGTGCTTCGAGCACGGCCTCGTGGCGTGTCGCCAGGGCTTCACGCAGGGCGGGTAAAACTTCATCAATTGGCAAAGAATTCATACTGGCTCCCAAACAGAGGCGCGAGTATAACGGCGAACTGCCTGGCGTTAATCACGGTCTGAATTCATACCGGCAACGCTTCAGCCTTGCTCTTTCGTGTCTGTTCAGGAGATTTACATGCGTATTCCTTTCCGCATCATCGGCGGCGTCCTGGTTGCCACCCTGCTGACTCAGCTCACCGCCTGCGGCTCGATCTTCTTCCCCGACCGGCGCGGCCAGATCGACGGCAAGATCGACCCGCTGGTAGCCGTGCTCGACGCCGTGGGCCTGCTGTTTTATGTGATCCCGGGGCTGATCGCCTTTGGCGTCGACTTCGCCACCGGCGCCATCTACCTGGAACCGGGCAAGACCGCGCAGGTCGACCCGCACAAGCTGCAGCAAGCCATAGGCGCCGACGGCCAGGTCGATAACCACAAGTTGCAGGCTATCCTCGAAAGCGAGCTGGGCCGCAGCTTCCCTCTGGACGATCCACGCCTGATCCAGCACAAGGGCAGCGCGCAGCAACTGGCCCTGTACGGTCTGCAACCGGCAGCCTGACCCTCGCGTTTCTTGAAGGAACAAGCCTTGTATGAGCAGTAGCCCGGAACACGCACGCCTGTTGCGCCTGGCCACCCGCGCCTCGCTGGCGGTGGCCAGTATCCTGATCGTGGCCAAGGCCATCGCCTGGTGGCTGAGCGGCTCGGTCAGCCTGCTGGCCGGCCTCACCGACTCGCTGCTCGATGGCGCCGCGTCGTTCCTCAACCTGCTGGCCGTGCATTACGCCCTGCGCCCGGCCGACGAAGACCACCGCTACGGCCACGGCAAGGCCGAATCGTTGTCGGGCATGGCCCAGGCGCTGTTCATCGCGGTGAGCGCGGTGCTGATTGGGGTACAGGCCGTCGAACGCCTGCAGAACCCCGAACCGCTGGGCGCGCCCTGGATCGGTATCGGCGTGATGCTGTTGTCGCTGGCGCTGACCGTGGCGCTGCTGATGGTGCAATACCGGGTGATCCGCGAAACCGGCTCCACCGCGGTACGCGCCGATTCGCTGCACTATCGCTCCGACCTGCTGCTCAATGGCAGCATCCTGCTGGCGCTGGTGCTGGCCAGTTTCGGCTGGCAGCAACTGGACGCCTGGTTCGGCCTGGCGATTGCCGTCTACATCCTGTGGAGCGCGATCCAGATCGCTCGGGAAAGCGTGGCGGTGCTGATGGATGAGGAACTGCCGCCCGAGGTCAGCCAGCACATGCTGGAGCTGGTATGCGCCGTGCCCGGGGTACTCGGCGCCCATGACCTGCGCACGCGGATTTCCGGCAACCACTGGTTCGTGCAACTGCATCTGGAATTACCGGGGGAGCTGACCCTGTCGGTGGCCCACGGCATCAGCGATCAGGCCGCCGAGGCGATCCATGCGGCCTATCCGCGGGCCGAGGTGCTGGTGCACGCCGACCCGCAGGAAGCGGTGCTCGCCGCCCGGGCTCAGTAAGTCACCTGATAGCCGCGCGAGCTCAAGCAACCGCCCTGGGCCTGGCGGTAGGTCTGGACCACCTGCGGCGCCGGGGGATAGGTCATCGCCGCCGGGTCGAAGCCGCTCTGCTGCACCGCCCAGCGATAACAGTCGTAGCGGTCCTGATTGATCTGCTGCGGGCTCTGTCCGCTGACCGGGTAGGCCAGCACGTTGTAATCATTGCTGGCCTGCGGCGGCGGGCTGGCCACCGGCGGCTCGACCACTACGTACTGCTGGGTACTGGCCTCGTAGCTGTAGTAGGCGCCCGCGGCCAGGAAGAACAGCGCGCTGCCGATCCACACCTCGCGCGCGTAGTCCGGCAGGTAGGCCACGCGAATCCCGTAGGGTGGGCGCACCACAACGTAACGCGGCCCCTCTGGGCGGTACCAATAGCCACCGGAGAAGTAATAGTCCCGGCCGCGATAAGGCACACGGTAATGCCGGTCCGGAAAACGATCGATCACATAACCCGGCCGATATTGCGGGCCTGGTCCCCAGCCATTGCCACGACCCTCCGGACGGCCCGGCCAGCGATAGTCGTAGGGACGCGAGCCCGGCCCGCCGGCCTGCCAATGCGGGTTGTAGTCGTTGCGGCGCGGAATGTCCTGGTAATAACCCTGGCGCGGTTCCTGGGTCTGGCGGACGGTATCGGGGCGGCCCTGGATCGGCAGGTTGGCGGACGGCTGTGCCGGTCGTCCCCGCCCTTCATCATTCGGCCCGTGGTTCTGCCAGCGCCCGTTCTCGACGTTGCGCTCGAACTGCTGGCTGTTGTCGCCGCGAATGATTTCAGTCTGCGGGCGCGGCGGCTGGTTTTCGCCGCGTCCCTGCCCCTTGCCCGAGTGCCCCTCGCCACCGCGCTGGCCGCCATCGGGGCCACCGCGACCGTCATTGCGGTTATCGCGGTCATCGGCGAGCACCTGTGCACTGACGCTCACACACAGCAAACCAACACCTGCCAAACGCCAGATGCGCGATTTCATGCTATTCCTCACTACGGATGGGGGCCTGTAGATAAGACTGGAAAAGCCCAGGCCGGTTCTGCCACAGGTTATCAGTCGCAACACTTATTTATTGAGGCGCCACGGGATATTTCCTGGCGCGCAGGCAATAAAAAAGGGGGACCCGTCGGTCCCCCTTTGAGAATTTCGTCCGTGCTCGACGCTTATGGCGCCGGCTCACCTCACGCCGTCTTCTGGACAGTGTGTAGCCCGGGGGCCGGCTCAACCCTGTGGGATTGGCGGCCGCGGCAGGCCTGATTCGGCGGGCCGCAGTGGACTCTATGTCCGGGCAGTGATTCTGGTGATAAGAATAGGCCTGGCGCGCCGACAGAGGATTGCGAAGATTGCTCCAACAAACATTACTTGCGCAATTTTTAACTCAGAATAGATAATATTGCGCAATAGTTATTAAAAAGGCCTGTTCCATGAGCAAACTCGACCGATACGACCTCAGCATTTTGGCGGAATTGCAGCGCGACGCCCGAATCTCCAATCAGGAACTGGCCGAACGTATCGGCCTGTCGCCTTCGCCGTGTTCGCGTCGGGTCAAGCAACTGGAAGATGACGGCTACATTTCCCGCCAGGTCGCCCTGCTGGACCGCAAGATGCTCGGCCTGAGCCTGACCGCCTACGTACTGATCGGCATGGATCGCCACACCCCCGAGCGTTTCGAGAACTTCGAGGCGGCGATCCGCAGCCTGCCGCAGGTCCTCGAATGCAGCCTGGTGACCGGGATGGACGCCGACTACCAGCTCAAGGTGGTGGTGCCGGACATGGATCACTACCAGAAACTGCTGCTCGGCCATCTGACCCGCATCGACGGCGTGACCAGCGTACGCTCCAGCTTCGTGCTCAATCAGGTGCTCAACAGCACCGAACTGCCGCTGACTCACCTGCGCAACTGAGCGCTATCTCTTCTGTAGGAGCGAGCTTGCTCGCGATAGAAATGTCCGGCCGCAACCGATGTATGGCCTGGAATATTTATCGCGAGCAAGCTCGCTCCTACAAGGACATGCGGAGCCTGTGACGACGAAGCGCACCTGGATCAATGCCCGGTCGCGGCCCCTTGGCGTATACTCGCCCCCGCCTTTTAGCCTTGCCCGCGCTGGAGATGTTCGATGGATCCTGCAGTATTCGAAGAGTGGATGATGACCGGCCTGGTGACCATCCTGATCATTTTCATGGCCTTCATCGTCTGGGATCTGGCGAAGAAGTCCAAGGCCGGACGCTTCGGCTCGTTCATCCTGTTCTTCGTCCTGGGCCTGGGCGTGGCCGCGTTCATTATCAAGAGCGTGGTGATCGGCCTGATCGAATCCGGCGCCTTATAAGCGCGCCGGAACCTCCTTCCACTGGCCCTGGTCGAGCCCTTCGATCGTCCAGTCGCCGATCCTGACCCGCACCAGGCGCAATGTCGGCAACCCCACGGCCGCGGTCATGCGCCGCACCTGGCGATTGCGCCCTTCACGAATGATCAATTCCAGCCAACTGGTGGGCACGCTCTTGCGAAAGCGCACCGGCGGGTTGCGCGGCCACAGTTGCGGCTCTTCCAACTGCCGGGCTTCGGCTGGCAGGGTCATGCCGTCATTCAATTCCACGCCATCACGCAGACGCTGCAATTGCTCGGCCGTGGGCTCTCCTTCCACCTGCACCCAATAGGTCTTGGCCAGTTTGTGCCTGGGGTCGGCGATGCGCGCCTGCAACTGGCCGTCGTTGGTCAGCAGCAGCAAGCCTTCGCTGTCGCGGTCCAGGCGCCCGGCCGGGTAGATGCCGGGGATCGCGATAAAGTCCTTGAGGGTCGACCGCCCTTCGCCGTCGCTGAACTGGGTCAGCACATCAAAGGGTTTGTTGAACAGGATCAGCTTTGGCTCGGCCGGTGGTGCCTTGGCAACACGGCGCGGCGCGGAAGACGACGAAGGACTCTTCACGCCAGGGCGGCGGGAAGCGGGACGAGGAGGACGAGACATGGCGAAAAGAGCATCTAACGGTCAGGGCCGACCATGCTAGTGGCCCGACCGTTAAATGACCATCCCGCGATCAGCGGAACGGCGGCTCGTCGAAGCTGCGCAGCTTGCGCGAGTGCAGCGAGTTGAGCTCGGTACGCAGCAGGTCCACCGCGGCGATACCGATCTTCAGGTGCTGGCTGACCGCGCGCTCATAAAAGGCGTTGGCCGAACCCGGCAGCTTGATTTCGCTGTGCAGCGGCTTGTCCGAGACACACAGCAAGGTGCCGTATGGCACCCGCAGGCGATACCCCTGGGCGGCGATGGTGCCGCTTTCCATGTCCACCGCCACGGCGCGGGACAGGTTGATCAGCGGACGCTCCTGGGCCCAGCGCAATTCCCAGTTACGGTCGTCGTAGGTCAGCACGGTGCCGGTGCGCAGGCGTTTTTTCAGGTCGTCGCCCTTCTCGCCGGTGACGTTGGCGGCGGCCTGCTGCAACGCCAACTGCACTTCGGCCAGGGCCGGAATCGGAATGTTCGGCGGCACCACGCGATCGAGAATGCCGTCGCGACGCATGTAGGCATGGGCCAGCACGTAGTCGCCGATGGTCTGCGACTGCCGCAGGCCGCCGCAGTGGCCGATCATCAGCCAGCAGTGCGGACGCAATACCGCCAAATGGTCAGTGATGTTCTTGGCATTGGACGGGCCGACGCCAATGTTCACCAGGGTCACGCCGTGGCCGTCGCTGGCCTGCAGGTGATAAGCCGGCATCTGGTAGCGGTGCCAGACCACCCCGGCGGCGATCGACGAGGCTTCGCCGTGATCCATGCCCTTCTCGATGATCACATTGCCCGGCAGGACCATGCGCACGAACCGCGGATCGCTGCGCAGTTGCTCCAGGCCGTGGGTGATGAACTGGTCGACATAGCGGTGGTAGTTGGTCAGCAGGATCCATGGCTGCACATGGCGCCAGTCGCTGCCGGTGTAGTGCACCAGGCGGCGCAGGGAGAAATCCACCCGCGCGGCATCGAACAGCGCCAGGGGCAGCGGATGGGTGTTTTCCCAATCGTACAGCCCGTCGGCGATGCCATCGGTGGCGGCGGACAGGTCGGTGCTGGGGAACACCCGCGCCAGCACCGCGGCGGTGACGCCGGAACCGGCCAGCTCATCGCCCTGCTCGACCACGTACGGATACGGGATGTTCTGCTCGCTGACGCCCACTTCCACGGTCACGGTGAAGTCGTGCATCAATGGCACCAGCTGTTCCAGCAGGTACTTACGGAAGGCGGCGGGATGGGTGACCGTGACGCTGTAGGTGCCCGGCAACTGGACCTTGGCGTAGGCCCGGGTGGTCTGCGGGACTTCGCCCTGACAGAGATAAGTCAGGCGCAATTCCGGGTAACGAAACAGCGCGCGTTGTTCGGCGTCCGGTTCGACACGATCCTTGAGGTAACGCTTGAGCGCCTGGCTCAGCGACGTGGTGGCCCGCTCATGCAAAGCGGCAAGCCGGTCCACGGCTTGCTCGGCGGTTTGAACGACAATAAAAGCTTCGGTCACGGTAAGCATCCTGTGTTCTGATCTTGCAGGCCTTCATCTTGCCTGCAACGCCGTCTCACGGGAACAGCGGAATATGCGTAGGAGCGAGCTTGCTCGCGAAAGATCTTTCAGGCCCCAGCCGATCGGTAGCCTGGACTATTTATCGCGAGCAAGCTCGCTCCTACAACAAACCAGTCAGAAGCCTGTCGGGGTGGAGCGCGCGACTATCGCTTCCACATCCAGCCCTCGCGGCAAGGTGCCGTAGACCCTTCCCGCCGAACCCAGGCGACTGGCGATAAAGGCATCGCTGACCGCCGCGTTGCCGGCTTCCAGCAGCAGCTTGGCCTGCAGGCCCAGGGCGATGTCCTCGGTCAGCTGGCGGGCGCGGTACTGAATGTCGTCGGTGTCCTGGAAGGCGCCTTTCAGGTTGGCGATATGCGCGGCCAGGCGCCTGTCGCCATGGCCATCGCCCAGCTCGGCGAACAACGCATCGAGCACGCCCGGCTCCTTGGACAAGGCGCGCAGCACATCCAGGCACTGCACGTTGCCGGAACCTTCCCAGGTCGAGTTGACCGGCGCTTCGCGGTACAGCCGCGGCAGAATGCTCTCCTCGACATAACCGGCGCCGCCCATGCACTCGGCGGCCTCGTTGATCATTGCCGGGGCCCGCTTGCAGATCCAGTACTTGCCCACCGCCGTCACCAGTCGCGAGAACATGGCTTCTTGCGGGTCATCCAGGTTGTCCAGCGCGCGGCCCATGCGCAGGCTCAAGGCCAGCGCCGCCTCGCTTTCCAGCGCCAGGTCGGCCAGTACGTTCTGCATCAAGGGTTGCTCGCTGAGTACACGCCCGCCCACCAGCCGATGGGCACAATGATGGGCGGCCTGGGTCAGCGCCTGGCGCATCAGCGAGCTGGAGCCGACCATGCAATCGAAGCGGGTCATGGCCACCATCTCGATGATGGTCGGCACACCGCGCCCTTCTTCACCGATCATCCACGCCAGGGCCCCACGGAACTCCACTTCGCTGGAGGCATTGGAGCAATTGCCGAGCTTGTTTTTCAGGCGCTGGATATAGAACTGGTTGCGGCTGTCATCCGGACGATGGCGAGGCAACAGGAAGCAGGTCAGGCCTTTTTCGGTCTGGGCCAGGGTCAGGAAGGCGTCGCACATCGGCGCCGAACAGAACCATTTGTGGCCCACCAGTTCATAAGCCTGCCCCGGCCCCGTAGCACCCACCGGATACGCCTTGGTGGTGTTGGCGCGCACATCGGTACCGCCTTGTTTCTCGGTCATCGCCATACCGATGGTGACGCCGGCCTTGTGGGCCATGCCGACATTGCGCGGGTCATATTCGGTGGCGAGGACTTTCGGCAGCCATTGTTCGGCGAGATCCGGCTGCAGCTTCAGCGCCGGCACACAGGCGAAGGTCATGGTCAGCGGGCAACCGCTGCCGGCCTCGGCCTGGCTGTGCAAATAGGTCATGGCGGCGCGGGCGACATGCGCCCCGGATTGCGGATGAGCCCAGGGCAAGGACGTCAGGCCGTGCTCGATGGCGGTGCGCATCAGCTCGTGATACGCCGGATGAAACTCCACCAGGTCGAGGCGATGCCCGTAACGGTCATGGCTGGTGAACACCGGCTTGTTCTGGTTGGCCAGGAACCCCGCTTCCATCAGCGGCCCACCGGCCAGGGCACCGTAGGCGTCGATCCGCGATTCGGCCCAGCCGGCGCCGAAACGCCGTGCCCACTCCTGCAACGGCAGATCGATTCGATAGAGGTTGGTACCGTCCAGGGAAGGTGGCTGGTTGGTGACTTCGTGGGTCTCGGCGAACTGATGCAGGTTCATGTCGGGGCTCCTTGAGGGGTGTGCCAGAACCTCAGTTAAGCACCCCCTCCCCACCGAACAAAGTGGCATACCCGCCTAAATGCCGGCGCTTTCGCCCTGTTCCGAGGCCAGTACCCGACGCGCCAGAACGCTTTGCAACTCTTCGAATTTCACCGGCCAAGAGAGGTAATCGAGCAGGCAGCGCTCAGCATCCAGACCATGTGCCGAGGCCGACACCAGCAGCACCGGCAAGCCGGCGCAACCCGGCATGCCATGCACCTGGTCGCATAGTTTGAGCGCCTCGGCCTGCTCGATCTGGCAATCGAGCAATACCGCATCCACCGACTCCCGGCGCAACAACGCCAGCGCCCCGCGAGCGTTCTCGGCCGTGCGTACCTGATAACCCAGCTTGAGCAACATGCCGCGGATCACCAGTTGATTGATGCTGTTGTCGTCCACCAGCAGCACACTGCAATCCTGCGGCATGCGCCGGACGGCGCGGACCCGCAGGGCCGGCTGGGAGGCCATCGGCTGCTCGCCGTCCACCTCGAAGGTCACCTCCAGGCGGAAACAGCTGCCACGCCCCGGCTCCGATTCATGGGTCAGATGGCCGCCCAGCAGATCCACCAGTTGCCGACAGATCGCCAGCCCCACGCCCAGTCCGCCGTACTCACGGGTCATCGATCCATCGAGCTGGAAGAAGCGCTGGTACAACGAGGCCTCATCGAGGTTGACGAAACCGATGCCGGTGTCGATCACCGCGAAGGTCATCGCCACCCGCCCGGCTGCCACCGGCTTGCCAGTCACTCGCAGGACCAGGCCACCCACCCGGGTGAACTTGATGGCATTGTCCAGCAGGCACTCCAGGCACTGGCTCAACTTGCCGCGATCGCCCAGCAGCCGATCGGGCAACCCGGCGGCCAGGTCGACATCGAAGCCCAGCCCCTTGGCCGAGGCGTTGGCGCAAAACTGGCCCAGCAAGGCATCGAGCAGCGAACGCAGGCTGAAAGTCTCGTGCTGGGCGCTGAGCTTGCCGGCCTGCAGCTCGGTCAGGGTCAGGATGCCATTGACCATGCGCATCATGTCCCGGGCCGAACCGGCGGCAGTCTGCTGGTATTGCTCCAGCTCCGGATCGAGATCGACGGTCTGCATCAGCTCCAGGGAACCGATCACCCCATTCATCGGCGTGCGCAGTTCGTGGGTCAGGGTGGCGAGGAACTCATCCTTGAGCCGGTTGCTGTGGGCCAGCTGCTGGTTGAGCACTTCGAGCTTCTGCCCGGCATCGAACAGGGTCTGCGCCTGCTGCTCGCGCATCGAGTTGATGCGGTCGGCCAGGGCCAGCGACAACAGCGCCACCTCGATGGCCGAACCGATCTGGCTGGAATACATGGTCAGGAACATGTTCGGCAGATAGCCCAGCACCATCAGGGTATTGATGATCCCGCCCACCAGGAACGCCGACCAGGCGATGATGAAGTAGCGCGCCACGCGCATGCCGCGGCACCAGGCGACGATGCCGGAGACGAAGATCACCACGGTAAAGATCAGCGCCAGGGCCGTGGCCAGACGCAACGCCAGGGCGTAGCTGGTCATCAGCGACAGGGCCACCACCACGGCACTGCACAGGATCAGCACCAGCAGCAGGCGATCGACCCAGCGGCTGTGGCTGGCGGTCTGCAGGAAACTGCGGGCGAACTGGCTGCCGAACAGGGCCGCCGCGCCGATGAAAAATGGCGTTGCCGCGTTGGCCCACCACGGGTTGTCCGGCCAGAAGTACTCCACCGCGGCGCCGTTCACCGACAGTTGGTACAGCCCGAACGAGGCGATGTAGAGGATGTAATAGAGGTAACTGGTGTCGCGCACGCTCAGGTAAATGAACAGGTTGTAGACCAGCATCCCCAGCAGCACACCGTAGATCAGGCCGAGTACATACAGGCGCACCGGCTGCGCTTCCAGGTACGCCGTGCTGGACCAGAGCGTCACCGGCGCCTGGACCGAGCCCTGGCTCTGCAGGCGCAGGAACAGGGTCTTTTGCTCGTAGGGCGCGAAGCTCAGGTCGAACAGGTAATTGTTCTGGCGGATCTGCCGGCTGTCGAACGGCAAGGCATCGCCGGTGCGCTGGGCCAGACGGTAGCCCCCGGTTTCATCGGGCACATACAGTTCCAGATGATCGAGCGGCGGATAGGCCAGCTCCAGCAGCCAGGTGTGTCGTATGGAAGGGTTGGCGGGACGGTAGCTGAGGTGGATTTTCAGCCAGAATGCCGAGCGGGAGTAACCGGCGTTGAGGGTGGCCTTGTCATGGGTCTTGAAACTGCCGGCCATCGCCGCTGCGCTGACATCCGCGATCGTTGCCTGACCACTCGCGTCTTCAAACACCTGCATCACCCGCCCCAAGGGCAGGCTTTGGGTGAACTCGTCGAACTCGACCGCGCCAGCCAGCATCGGCAAGCTCAACAGCAACATCAGCAAATAGCGCATAAAGCCCCAGCGTGGCCTGTCCGGTTGTGTCAGGAAGCCCCCCATTTCCCTTTGAGTAGACGTAAAACCGGCATGACCTGTTATTGGTTTGGATCCACTCTAGCATAGCCGTTGATGGCCAAAGAACACCATGAAAAGTTTTAGTTTAAAGGCTCTAGAACGGGCGTTTCAGCGCTATCAATTGATCTAGAGCTGTTGCCTCGGTCAACTTGTCGGCAAGGCGGAAAAACCAGCCCCGGCCGACACGCGAGGAGCCGTGCAAAAAAGACGTTTGGTGGTAAGCTCGCGCACCATGAATATCTACAGCTCTCGCCCCGTTGTCCTCTGTCTCTCCGGCCACGACCCCAGTGGTGGCGCCGGCCTGCAGGCAGATATCGAAGCCCTGCTCGCCCAGGGTTGTCATGCAGCTCCCGCCGTGACCGCGCTGACCGTGCAGGATACGGTCAACGTCAGCGACTTCCGTGTGCTGGATCGCGAGTGGGTGCTGGCCCAGGCCAACGCCGTACTCAACGACTCCACGGTCGCCGCGGTCAAGCTGGGCATGCTCGGCTCGCTGGAAATGGTCGACACCGTGGTCGAGCTGTTGCAGGCGCATCCGCACCTGCCGATGGTCTGCGACCCGGTATTGCGCGCCGGCGGCGGCGGACGCCTGGGCAAGGACGAGGTCGGTTACGCCATGCGTGAACGCCTGCTGCCACTGGCGACCATCGCCACCCCGAACCTTCCGGAAGCACGAATCCTCGCCGAGTTGCCCGAAGGCACTGCGGACCAGTGCGCGGAAAAGCTCCTGCCGTTCGTCAAACACCTGCTGATCACTGGCGGCCATGGCGACGAGCATGAAGTGCATAATCGCCTGTACAGCCGCGACGGCAGCCGTCACACCTACACCTGCCAGCGGCTGCCGGGCAGTTATCACGGTTCCGGTTGCACCCTGGCCAGCGCCCTGGCCGGACGTCTGGCCCAGGGCGAAAACCTGGCCAGCGCCGTGAAGTCGGCCCTCGATTACACCTGGCGCACCCTGCGCGACGCCGAGCAACTGGGCCAAGGCCAGTTCGTACCGCGCCGCCTGCCGCTGGACTTCTGCTCGTAAGCCATGAGGCTCGCTCGATGAAACTACGTGGTCTGTATGCCATTACCGACAGCCAACTGTTGGCCGGCAAATTCCTGCAGTACGTGGAGGCGGCGCTCGACGGTGGCGTGACCCTCCTGCAATACCGCGACAAGAGCAGCGACGAGGCCCGCCGCCTGCGCGAAGCCGAAGCCCTGCACAGCTTGTGCGAGCGCTACAAGACGCAACTGATCATCAATGACGACGCCGAATTGGCCGCGCGCATCGGTGTCGGCGTACACCTGGGCCAGACCGATGGCCCGCTGACTCCGGCCCGTGCCCTGCTCGGCCGCCAGGCGATCATCGGCTCGACCTGCCACGCCCAGCTGGAGCTGGCCGAGCAAGCCGCCAAGGAAGGCGCCAGCTATGTCGCCTTCGGTCGCTTCTTCAATTCCAACACCAAGCCCGGCGCGCCGACGGCCAACCTGGAGCTGCTGGACCAGGCCCGCGCCCGGCTACACCTGCCGATCTGCGCGATCGGCGGCATCACCCTGGAGAACGCCGCGCCGTTGGTCGCCCATGGCGTCGACCTGCTGGCCGTGGTCCATGGCCTGTTCGGCGCCGACAGCGCCCAGGAAGTGACCCGCCGCGCCCGCTCCTTCAACGCCCTCTTCTAACCGCTGATTTTCGAGAGTCCGATCATGTCTCGTTCCGAAACCCTGTTTGCCAATGCCCAGAAACACATCCCCGGCGGCGTGAACTCGCCCGTGCGTGCGTTCAAGAGCGTGGGCGGCACGCCGCTGTTCTTCAAACACGCCGAAGGCGCCTACGTCACCGACGAAGACGACAAGCGTTATGTGGACTACGTCGGTTCCTGGGGGCCGATGATCCTTGGCCACAGCCATCCGGATGTGCTGGACGCGGTGCGCAAGCAGCTGGAACACGGTCTGTCCTACGGCGCCCCGACCGCCATGGAAACCGAAATGGCCGATCTGGTCTGCTCCATCGTGCCGTCCATGGAAATGGTGCGCATGGTCAGCTCCGGCACCGAAGCGACTATGAGCGCGATCCGCCTGGCCCGCGGTTTCACCGGCCGCGACAGCATCATCAAGTTCGAAGGCTGCTACCACGGCCACTCCGACAGCCTGCTGGTCAAGGCTGGCTCTGGCGCGCTGACCCAGGGCGTGCCCAGCTCGGCCGGCGTACCGGCGGCTTTCGCCAAACACACCCTGACCCTGCCGTTCAACGACATCGACGCGGTCGAGAAGATGCTCGCCGAGGTCGGCCAGGAAGTGGCCTGCATCATCGTCGAGCCGGTGGCCGGCAACATGAACTGCGTGCCACCGGCCCCGGGCTTCCTCGAAGGCCTGCGCAGCCTGTGCGACAAGCACGGCGTGGTGCTGATCTTCGACGAAGTGATGACCGGTTTCCGCGTCGCCCTGGGCGGTGCCCAGGCGCACTACGGGGTGACCCCGGACCTGTCCACCTTCGGCAAGATCATCGGCGGCGGCATGCCGGTGGGTTGCTTCGGCGGTAAACGCCAGATCATGGAACACATCGCGCCGCTGGGCCCGGTCTACCAGGCCGGCACCCTGTCGGGCAACCCGCTGGCCATGGCCGCCGGCCTGACTACTCTGCGCCTGATCAGCCGTCCGGGCTTCCACGCCGAGCTGAGCGACTACACCAGCCGCCTGCTCGACGGCCTGCAGCAACGCGCTGACGCCGCCGGTATCCCGTTCGTGACCACCCAGGCGGGCGGCATGTTCGGCCTGTATTTCAGCGGCGCCGACGATATCGTCACGTTCGACGATGTGATGGCCAGCGATGCCAATCTGTTCAAACGCTTCTTCCACCTGATGCTCGAAGGCGGTGTCTACCTGGCCCCGAGTGCCTTCGAAGCCGGCTTCACCTCGATCGCCCACGGCGACGCCGAGCTGAAACTGACCCTGGACGCGGCCGAACGCGCTTTCGCTGCCCTGAAGTAACCTTCCCCGCCAAACCGGCGCCACACTTGCTGACGCCGGTTTTACGCTGCATTCGCGCCCCAACTCCCGAAACAGCCCCGAAAGCGGCGGATATCGCGCCCGCGCAGCAGAAAAACGAGTAAAGACTTTGTAAGGTTGGCCCTGCTTATTTCATAATGCGCGCTTATTGGATCCCTCGATGGGTCCGCGCGCCCTTCAGAGGTAAGTCGATTCCCATGAACCGCACCGGCCGCGCCCTTGCACTGGGCTGCCTGTTGCTCCTTCAGCCCCTGCTCGCGCATGCACAAGCAGGCGGCAACTCGTTGTTGATCCCAGCGATGGGTCGCTGCACCCTCAATACTCAGTCACAGGATCTGTCCGAGGCCCTGGCGGTCTGCCAGAAGGCGGCTGACGAAGGGGATGCGCAAGCGCAATACGAGTTGGGCGAGTTCTACTACGAAGGTAAAAATACCCCGCGCGATCTCAATCAGGCCCTGAGCTACTTTGAAAAGGCCTCGCTGCAAGGCCACGCCCAGGCGCAATTCAAACTCGGCACCATGTTCTTTCGCGGCGAAGGCGTACCGGCCAACAACGTTCAGGCCTATATCGTGCTGAAGATGGCGGCAGTCAATGGCGCCGAAGAGGCACTGGACACGGCTGACGAAGTGGCCGAGCACATGCAGCGCGACGAGCTGGAAGTCGCCACCCAGGTGCTGGGGCAGATTTTCCGCAAATACCTGATGGAATTGCAGAGCGCCGACGGGCGTTCGCCCTTCTCACCCCTGCCTTGATGACATCGCGAGCAAGCTTGCTCGCGATAGCACACTCGATACAGCCCTTACTTCTCAGGCATCGGCATCGGAAACGGCATGACGTTGCTCACGCCACGCGCCTCGCTGATCTTCGGTGTACCCAGGCGCTCGACCTCGTCGATACGCACGATCGAATGCATCGGCACAAAGCTGCGTACCACGCCTTCGAACTGGGCCTTGAGCTTCTCTTCGCTCGGATCGACGACCACTTGCGTGCGCTCGCCAAAGACGAACTCTTCCACCTCCAGGAAACCCCACAGATCACTTTGATAGATCTGCTTGGCGTACATTTCGAACACCTGTCCCTGGTTGAGGAAAATCACCTTGTAGATTGGAGCTTCACGTTTGGTCATGGTGGGCGGGTAACACATCGGGGGATATAAAAGAGGGCGCGAACTATAGCATAGCCACCGGACGCGCAGCGGTAGGAACCTCAGGCCATGTTCCCTATAATGCGCGGTTCTTTGAATCACGTGATGACTCCGTCCATGGCCAAGAAGCTCTACATAGAAACCCACGGTTGCCAGATGAACGAGTACGACAGCTCGCGCATGGTCGATCTGCTGGGTGAACACCAGGCCCTGGAAGTCACCGCCCGCGCCGAAGACGCGGACGTCATCCTGCTCAACACCTGCTCGATCCGCGAACGAGCCCAGGACCGGGTGTATTCCCAACTGGGTCGCTGGCGCGAGCTGAAGCTGGCCAACCCGGACATGGTCATCGCCGTCGGCGGTTGCGTGGCCAGCCAGGAAGGCGCGGCCATCCGCGATCGCGCGCCCTATGTCGACGTGGTCTTCGGCCCGCAGACCCTGCACCGCCTGCCGGAAATGATCGATGCTGCCCGCAGCAGCAAGCTGCCGCAGGTCGACGTCTCGTTCCCGGAAATCGAGAAATTCGACCACCTGCCAGAGCCGCGCATCGATGGCCCGAGTGCCTATGTCTCGGTGATGGAAGGCTGCAGCAAGTACTGCACCTTCTGTGTGGTGCCCTACACCCGTGGCGAGGAAGTCAGCCGGCCGTTCGACGACGTGATCTGCGAGATCATCCACCTGGCGGAAAACGGCGTGCGCGAAGTCACTCTGCTGGGGCAGAACGTCAACGGTTACCGTGGCCAGACCCACGACGGCCGCCTGGCCGACCTCGCCGAACTGATCCGTGTGGTCGCGGCGATCGATGGCATCGAGCGCATCCGCTATACCACCTCCCATCCGCTGGAATTCTCCGACAGCCTGATCCAGGCCCACGCCGAAGTGCCGGAACTGGTGAAACACCTGCACTTGCCGGTGCAATCGGGTTCCGACCGGATTCTCGCAGCCATGAAGCGCAACCATACGGCGCTGGAATACAAATCCAAGCTGCGCAAACTGCGCGCCGCCGTGCCGGGCATCTGCATCAGCTCGGACTTCATCGTCGGCTTCCCCGGCGAGACCGAAAAAGACTTCGAACAGACCATGAAGCTGATCGAAGACGTCGGCTTCGACTTCTCCTACTCGTTCGTCTACAGCCAGCGCCCGGGCACCCCGGCGGCCGACCTGGCGGACGACACCCCGGAAGAGTTGAAAAAGGAACGCCTGAACGCGCTGCAACATCGGCTGAATCAGCAAGGATTCGAAATCAGCCGACAAATGGTCGGTTCGATCCAGCGCATCCTCGTCACCGACTACTCGAAGAAAGACCCGGGCGAACTGCAAGGGCGGACCGAGAACAACCGCATCGTCAATTTCCGCTGTGACAACCCGACGCTGATCGGCCAGTTTGCCGATGTGCACATCGACTCGGCCCAGCCTCACTCGCTGCGCGGATCGCTGCTGCAATAATCTCCTGCCGATGCTGGCTGACCAGCGGTAGCGGCCTCGGGCCCGCCATCGCCGGGAAGCCGGCTTCCAAGGAAAATGTGGCGAAAGACATTGCTTTGTATAAGAGCTTTCGCACCCAGGCCGCTGGCGTTATCCTTGAATTCATCCCTTATTGCCGTTGGGCGGCTAAAAAACGACCTTGAACGCACCCATAGAACCACATCGTTTCATCCTCGAGCCCTTTGAGGCTCGCCGCTTCGCCAATCTGTGCGGGCAATTCGACGAGCATTTGCGCTTGATCGAGCAGCGCCTGACCATCGAGATCCGCAACCGCGGCAATCAGTTCGAACTGATCGGCGAACCCAAGCACACCACCTCCGCGGAAAACCTCTTGCGCCGCCTGTACCGGGAAACCAAGGGTACCGAGCTGTCGCCGGACATGGTGCACCTCTTCCTCCAGGAATCCGCCGTCGAAGAACTGGACAATCACCCTGTCGCCGAAGCGGCCGTGGCCCTGCGCACCAAAAAAGGCATGATTCGCCCCCGCGGCTTGAATCAGCAGCGCTACGTCAAGGAAATCCTCGGCAACGACATCAACTTCGGCATCGGCCCGGCCGGTACCGGCAAGACCTACCTGGCCGTGGCCTGTGCGGTAGATGCACTGGAGCGCGAGCAGGTACGGCGCATCCTGCTGGTGCGTCCGGCGGTCGAAGCCGGTGAGAAACTCGGCTTCCTGCCGGGCGACCTGGCCCAGAAGATCGACCCGTACCTGCGCCCGTTGTATGACGCACTGTATGAAATGCTCGGCTTCGAACACGTGGCCAAGCTGATCGAGCGCCAGGTCATCGAGATTGCGCCGCTGGCGTATATGCGAGGCCGTACGCTGAACAACAGCTTCATCATTCTCGACGAAAGCCAAAACACCACCGTCGAACAGATGAAGATGTTCCTGACCCGGATCGGCTTCGGCTCCACCGCCGTGATCACGGGCGACATCACCCAGGTCGACCTGCCCAAGGGCACCAAGTCCGGCCTGGCCCATGTGATCAACGTCCTCAAGGACGTCCCGGGCATCAGCTTCACCCACTTCATGCCCAAGGACGTGGTGCGCCATCCGCTGGTGCAACGCATCGTCGAAGCCTATGAGCGCTTCGAGCAGCGCGTGGCCGACGAGTCCGCCCAGTCCGCCGCGGAAAAAGGCAATCGCCACGATGCTTGAGCTTGATCTGCAACTGGCAAGCGACAAGCCTGCTCCCAGTGAAGCCCTGTTCCGCCAATGGTGTGAGCTGGCCCTGCGCCAGCGCACCGCCGACTCGGAACTGACCATCCGCCTGGTGGACGAACCCGAAGGCCGCGAACTGAACCGCACCTGGCGGCAGAAGGACTACGCCACCAACGTCCTGTCGTTCCCCGCCGACGTGCCGGACGAGCTGCTGGACATTCCATTGCTCGGCGACCTGGTGATCTGCGTCGAAGTGGTCGAGCGCGAAGCCGCCGAACAAGGCAAGGACCTCCAGGCCCACTGGGCCCATCTGGTGATTCACGGCTGCTTGCATCTATTGGGTTACGACCATATAGATGACGACGAAGCCGAAGAAATGGAAGCACTGGAACGAACGTTGCTTGCAGAACTGGGTCATCCCGACCCTTATGCGGACGACGAAACCGAAGAACATCCATCTGTAACAACCAAGGATTTAGAGTAATCGCTATGAGCGAAGACCGATCGAGCAGCGGGCAAAAGTCGTGGCTGGGTAAACTGACCCAGGCTTTTGCCCATGAGCCGAAAAACCGCCAGGAGCTGCTGGAGCTGCTGCGCGAAGCCCATCAGAACAAGTTGCTGGACAGCGAAGCGCTGGCCATCGTCGAAGGCGCCATCCAGGTCGCTGACCTGCAGGTACGGGACATCATGGTTCCGCGCTCACAGATGATCAGCATCAAGGCGACCCAGACTCCCCGCGAATTCCTGCCGTCCGTCCTCGATTCCGCGCACTCGCGTTATCCGGTGATCGGCGAAAGCCATGACGACGTCATGGGCGTCCTGCTGGCCAAGGACCTGCTGCCGCTGATCCTCAAGGAGAACGGCGACAGCTTCAACATCAAGGACCTGCTGCGTCCGGCGACCTTCGTTCCCGAATCCAAGCGCCTGAACGTGCTGCTGCGCGAATTCCGCGCCAACCACAATCACATGGCCATCGTCATCGACGAATACGGCGGCGTGGCAGGCCTGGTGACCATCGAAGACGTGCTGGAACAGATCGTCGGCGACATCGAAGACGAGCACGACGTCGAGGAAGACAGCTACATCAAGCCCCTGCCGAGCGGCGATTTCCTGATCAAGGCGTTGACGCCGATCGAGAACTTCAACGAGTTCTTCGACAGCGAGTTCTCCGACGACGAGTTCGACACCGTCGGCGGCCTGGTGATGAGCGCGTTCGGGCACCTGCCTAAACGTAACGAAATCACCGAAATCGGTGCCTATCGCTTCCGTATCCTGAACGCCGACAGCCGTCGGATTCATCTGCTGCGACTAACGCCTATCCCCCGCTAAGGATCGACATGCTGCGCTTAACCCGCCCCGGCTGGCCCGGTAACCTGCTAGCCATGGCGGCTGGCGCAATCACCACCCTGGCCCTGGCGCCGTACGACATCTGGCCGCTGGCACTGCTGGCGGTCGGCTTCTTTTATGCCGGCCTGCGCGAGCTGAGCCCGCGTCAGGCGCTGTGGCGCGGCTGGTGTTTCGGTTTCGGCCTGTTTGCCGCCGGCACCAGTTGGATCTACGTCAGCATCCATACCTACGGCGGCGCCTCGGTGCTGCTGGCCGGTTTACTGATGCTGGCCTTCATTGCCGCCATCGCCTTCTTTTTCGCCCTGCCGGCCTGGCTCTGGGCGCGTTGGCTGCGTCGCAATGAAGCCCCTCTCGCCGATGCCCTGGCCTTCGCCGCCCTTTGGGTGGGCCAGGAAGCCTTCCGCGGCTGGTTCCTGACGGGCTTCCCCTGGCTCTATTCCGGCTACAGCCAACTCGACGGCCCGCTGGCCGGCCTGGCCCCTCTGGGCGGCATGTGGCTGATCTCCTTTGCCCTGGCGCTGACCGCCGCCCTGCTCTACAACCTGCCCGGTCTGATCCGTGCCGGGCGCAAGGGGTTTATCGCCGCCGGCCTGGTGCTGCTGGTCGCCCCCTGGGTGATCGGTATCGCGCTCAAGGGACATGCCTGGACCAGCCCGTCGGGCGAGCCGCTGACCGTGGCGGCGATCCAGGGCAATATCGAACAGAGCCTGAAATGGGACCCTGCGCAACTCAACTCCCAGCTGGCGCTGTACCGCGACATGAGTTTCAGTTCCAAGCGCGTGGATCTGCTGGTGTGGCCGGAAACCGCGGTGCCCGTGCTCAAGGAGTCGGCCGAAGGTTATCTGAACATGATGGGCAATTTCGCCGCCGACCGGCATTCGGCGCTGATCACCGGCGTACCGATCCGCCAGGAAGTGCACCATCAGAAACGCTACTTCAACGGCATTACCG
This sequence comes from Pseudomonas sp. GM17, assembly GCF_000282175.2. NCBI lineage: Bacteria > Pseudomonadati > Pseudomonadota > Gammaproteobacteria > Pseudomonadales > Pseudomonadaceae > Pseudomonas > Pseudomonas sp. GM17. The sequence continues at coordinate 6,741,823 of NZ_CP124732.1, forward strand.
TGGTCGGCGAAGGCGATGGCGAGTACCTCAAGCAGAAGCTCGTGCCATTCGGTGAGTACGTGCCCCTGCAGGACTTGCTGCGCGGCCTGATTGCGTTCTTCGACCTGCCCATGTCGGACTTCGCCCGCGGCCCCGCCGACCAGCCTTTACTGCAAGCCAAGGGTTACCAGATCGCGCCGTTCATCTGCTACGAGGTGGTTTACCCGGAATTCGCCGCCAGCCTGTCAGCCCGCAGCGACCTGCTGCTGACCATCAGCAACGACACCTGGTTCGGCACTTCGATCGGCCCGTTGCAGCACTTGCAGATGGCCCAGATGCGAGCTTTGGAAGCCGGCCGCTGGATGATCCGCGCCACCAACAACGGGGTGACCGGCCTGATCGATCCATTCGGCAAGATCACCGTGCAGATTCCGCAGTTCGAACGCGGCATTCTCTATGGCGAAGTGGTGCCGATGCGCAACCTGACGCCTTACCTGCAGTGGCGCTCGTGGCCCCTGATCATCCTGAGCGTCCTGCTGTTCGGCTGGGCCCTTCTGGCCAGCCGGATCGCCAAGACCGTCTGACCTTATCGCGGGCCATCGAACGTCGAGCGGCTGCTCCTGGTGGGAATTTGCGATTCCAGCAGGAGCAGGCTCGAGATGAACCTAGTCCTCTCCACGATAAAACAACTTGTAGCCCACCAGCCCCACCGCCTCGTTCAACAACTGGCCGCTCTGCCAGATCGACTTGAACTCCGGCATCCAGCCACCCAGCGGCCTGGCGTTATCCACCCCGAGGAACCCCACGGGTGCCGGCACCACGGTGAATCCTGCCTGTTCGAAACTCCAGACAGCCCGCTGCATATGCCAGGCCTGGGTGACCAGCACCACACGCTTGACGCCTTGCGGCTCCAGCACTTGCGCGGTGAATTGGGCGTTTTCCCAGGTCGTGCGGCTACGCCCTTCCTGCCAGCGCACCGTCACGTCGAAGTCGTTCAGCAACGACTCGGCCATCAGCGCGGCTTCCGTTGGCGGCGTGCCGTAGTGCAGGCCACCGCTGGTCAGGATCGGCAGCCCGGAAGCCTTGGCCAGGCGCGCCGCATAGCGTTGGCGCTCCAGGCCAACACCGGTCGGCTGGTCGGAACCCCAGGCCGGATCGCCACGTTCACGCCCCGACCCCAGCACCACAATCGCATCGGCCTGTTTGGCCAGGGTCGACCACTGGCTTTGCGTCAGCGCCGGTTCACTTTCCAGGGCGCTGGCGCCCCACTCCACCATCACAGGCAGGCTCATCAACCAGAACCCGCCCAGGCCGAGAGCAAAACACACACCGGCCAATCGCGGCCTCGAGCGGCGAAACCACCAGGCAAGCAGAAGCAGCAGCAACAGAAGGCCTGGCGGCAGGAGTAGTTGTTTGACGAAATAACGAAAAGGCATCGAGCATCTCCAAAGATGCTCGAAGCCTAAGTGGGTAAAAGCAAAGCGACAACAGATACGAAACAGATTTCACGCACAAGGTACGCGGCGTTGACGCTGCGCAGATGCCCGCATGGGCTGCGCAGACTCACTTGAACTGCAGGGATCGGACCTTTACCGCATCCCCGACGGGCACCTTGTCTTTCAACCAGATGACCTTGGCCGAATGTGGAGTCACTTCGTGCCTCAGGCATTCGAGCACGCTCAATTGCGTCTCACGCTCGCTACGATCCAAATAGGCTTTGATCACCTCGAGCTCGGCGTGACTCAGGCCCCGCAACTCCAACTCCGCAGGACGCTCATTACGCAAGCTCCCTGCTGTTTTCGCTGTATCCAAGGCCAAAGCCAGACGATCTATCAATCGTTCGTACAACTCGGGTTTTGTAACTTTTCGCTGCGACTCAACCATCCACTCACCTCATGAAAGTAAGAATCACTCCCCCTTTTTGAGCTTAGCCGCACTGCCGAAACCGGCAGGGTGCCGCGACCAACGGCCCACGGCGCGTAATCAGGGTTTCCCTCGGTAGAGCGCGGTCATGTATGCTACGGCGCTTCCTGTAACTCCACTTCCAGCTCGACTGGGTAGCGAAAACGCCATATCTGGCGTCATCACCGCCCAACGTTGCATTGAAGAGGATTAGGCCACCCCTATTCAGTTCAAAAGTAGCCATGCACGAACACTATCAGCCCCGTGAAATCGAAGCCGCCGCCCAGTCGTTCTGGGATGAGCAAAAGTCCTTTGAAGTCAGTGAACAGCCAGGCAAGGAAACTTACTACTGCCTGTCGATGTTCCCTTACCCCAGCGGCAAGCTACACATGGGGCACGTGCGTAACTACACCATCGGCGACGTGATCTCTCGCTACCAGCGCATGCAAGGCAAGAACGTACTGCAACCCATGGGTTGGGACGCCTTCGGCATGCCGGCGGAAAACGCCGCGATGAAGAACAACGTCGCACCGGCCAAGTGGACCTACGAAAACATCGCCTACATGAAGTCCCAGCTGCGCAGCCTGGGCCTGGCGGTGGACTGGTCCCGCGAGGTCACGACCTGCAAGCCGGACTACTACCGCTGGGAACAGTGGCTGTTCACTCGTCTGTTCGAAAAAGGCGTGATCTACCGCAAGAACGGCACCGTGAACTGGGACCCGGTCGACCAGACCGTCCTGGCCAACGAACAGGTGATCGACGGTCGCGGCTGGCGTTCCGGCGCGCTGATCGAAAAACGCGAAATCCCGATGTACTACTTCAAGATCACCGCCTACGCGGATGAGCTGCTGGAGAGTCTCGACGAACTGCCGGGCTGGCCCGAGCAGGTCAAGACCATGCAACGCAACTGGATCGGCAAATCCCGTGGCATGGAAGTGCAATTCCCCTACGACCAGGCCTCCATTGGCGAAGCGGGCGCACTGAAAGTCTTCACCACCCGCCCTGACACCCTGATGGGCGCGACCTACGTCGCCGTGGCTGCCGAGCACCCGCTGGCCACCCTGGCAGCGCAGAACGACCCGGCGCTGCAAGCCTTTATCGCCGAGTGCAAGGGCGGCAGCGTCGCCGAAGCCGACATCGCCACTCAAGAGAAGAAAGGCCTGCCGACTTCGCTGTTCGTCGAACACCCGCTGACCGGTGAAAAACTCCCGGTATGGGTCGCCAACTATGTGCTGATGCACTACGGCGATGGCGCGGTAATGGCCGTTCCGGCACATGACGAGCGCGACTACGAATTCGCCACCAAGTACAACCTGCCGATCAAGAACGTGGTGCGCACCAGCGCTGGCGACGAAACGCCAGCGCCTTGGCAGGACGCCTACGGCGAGCACGGCGAACTGATCAACTCCGGCGAGTTCAACGGCCTGGATTTTGCCGGTGCCTTCGATGCCATCGAAGTCGCCCTGCTGAAGAAAAACCTCGGCCAATCCCGCACCCAGTTCCGCCTGCGCGACTGGGGCATCAGCCGCCAGCGCTACTGGGGCTGCCCGATCCCGATCATCCACTGCGACAGCTGTGGTGATGTGCCGGTACCGCAAGACCAACTGCCGGTAGTGCTGCCGGAAGACGTGGTGCCGGACGGCGCCGGTTCGCCACTGGCGCGCATGCCCGAGTTCTACGAATGCAGCTGCCCGAAATGCGGCAAGCCTGCCAAGCGTGAAACCGACACCATGGACACCTTCGTCGAGTCCTCCTGGTACTACGCCCGCTATGCCTCGCCAAAATACGAGGGTGGCCTGGTCGACCCGGCAGCGGCCAACCACTGGCTGCCGGTGGACCAGTACATCGGCGGTATCGAACACGCGATCCTGCACCTGCTCTATGCCCGCTTCTTCCACAAGCTGATGCGCGACGAGGGCCTGGTCAGTTCCAACGAGCCGTTCAAGAACCTGCTGACGCAAGGCATGGTGGTCGCCGAGACCTACTACCGCCGCGAAGCCAACGGTGCCTACACCTGGTACAACCCGGCCGATGTCGAGCTGGAGCGTGACAGCAAGGCCAAGATCGTCGGCGCCAAGCTGATCAGCGACGGCCTGCCGGTGGAAATCGGCGGCACCGAGAAGATGGCCAAGTCGAAGAACAACGGCGTCGACCCTCAGTCGATGATCGAACAGTACGGCGCGGACACCTGCCGCCTGTTCATGATGTTCGCTTCGCCGCCTGACATGAGCCTGGAATGGTCCGACTCCGGCGTCGAGGGTGCCCATCGCTTCCTCAAGCGCGTCTGGCGCCTGGCTCAAGCTCACGTAGCCCAGGGCCTGCCGGGAACACTGGAGCTGGGTTCGCTGAACGACGAACAGAAAGTCATTCGTCGTGCCATCCACCTGGCGATCAAGCAAGCCAGCCAGGACGTCGGCCAGAACCACAAATTCAACACCGCCATCGCTCAGGTCATGACGCTGATGAACGTGCTGGAAAAAGCACCGCAAGCTACTCCGCAGGACCGAGCCCTGTTGCAGGAAGGCCTGGAAACCGTGGCCCTGCTGCTGGCGCCGATCACCCCTCACATCAGCCACGAGCTGTGGAGCCAGCTGGGTCGCAGCGGCGCCATTATCGACGCCGGCTGGCCGGTGCTGGATGAGAACGCCCTGGTTCAGGACAGCCTGCAGTTGGTCATTCAAGTGAATGGCAAACTGCGTGGCCAGATCGAAATGCCGGCCAGCGCCAGCCGTGAAGAGATCGAAGCCGCCGCCCGGAGCAACGAGAACGTGCTGCGCTTCACCGAAGGCCTGACGATTCGTAAAGTGATCGTCGTGCCTGGCAAGCTGGTCAATATCGTCGCTAGCTAATTGGATCAGGCGTCAGCCCAAGGCTGACGCCGAATAAAACCTCCAGGGCCGCCCTGTCGGCCCACATGGTTTCAAGGGGAGCAACAAGATGATCAAACGCAACCTCCTGGTGATGGGCCTGGCCGTACTGCTGAGCGCCTGCGGCTTTCAGCTGCGCGGTACCGGCACCACCGAACTGGCGATCAAGGAACTCGACCTGAGCGCCCGTAACGCTTACGGCGAAACCGTGACCCAGCTGCGCCAGGTTCTGCAGAGCAGTGGCGTCAAGGTCTACGCCGGTGCGCCCTACAAGCTGGTGCTGATCCGCGAGCAGGAATCCCAGCGCAGCCTCAGCTACGCCGGTGCCGGTCGTTCGGCCGAATATGAAATGACCACCGTGCTGAACTACGAGATCCAGGGCCAGAACAACCTGACCCTGCTCAGCGACAAGCTGCAAGTGCAGAAGGTCTACATCCACGACGGCAACAACCTGGTGGGTTCCGACCAGGAGTCGCTGGAAGTGCGTAAGGAAATGCGTCGCGACCTGGTGCAGAACATGATGCTGCGCCTGCAACTGCTGACCCCGACCCAGCTGGATCAACTGCAGCAGACCGCGGATGCCCGCGCCAAGGCCGAAGCCGAGGCGCTGGAAGCCGCGCAGAAGGCTGAGGCGGAAACCCCGCAACAGTCGCCCATGCAGCTGCCGAACCAGTAAGTCTCGTGGGGCGCGCAAGCGCCCCGCTTGCCCTTCCTTATGAAACTCGCCCCCGCTCAACTCGGCAAACACCTGCAAGGCACGCTCGCACCGGTCTATGTCATCAGTGGCGACGACCCGTTGCTGTGCCAGGAAGCCGCCGACGCCATTCGCACCGCCGCCCGCCAGCAAGGCTTCGATGAACGCCAGGTATTCAGCGCCGACGCCAATTTCGATTGGGGAACGCTGCTGCAAGCCGGCGCGAGCATGTCGTTGTTCGCCGAAAAACGCCTGCTGGAACTGCGCCTGCCTTCGGGCAAGCCCGGAGATAAAGGCGCCGCGGCCTTCATCGAATACTGCTCACGGCCGGCCGAAGACACCCTGCTGCTGATCAGCCTGCCCAAGCTCGATGGCAGCGCGCAAAAGACCAAGTGGGGTAAGGCCCTGATCGATGGCGAGCAGACCCAGTTCATCCAGATCTGGCCGGTGGATGCCAACCAGTTGCCGCAGTGGATTCGCCAACGCCTGTCCCAGGCCGGGCTTTCCGCCAGCCAGGACGCCGTGGAACTCATTGCGGCCCGGGTAGAAGGCAATCTGCTGGCCGCGGCCCAGGAAATCGAAAAGCTCAAGCTGATGGCCGAGGGTGGCCAGATCACGGTGGAAACCGTGCAAGCGGCAGTCGCCGACAGTGCGCGCTTCGATGTTTTCGGGCTGGTGGACGCCATCCTCAATGGCGAGGCCGCGCATGCCCTGCGCATGCTCGAAGGCCTGCGCGGCGAAGGTGTCGAGCCGCCGGTGATTCTCTGGGCACTGTCCCGGGAATTGCGGGCGCTGGCCAACATGTCGCTGCAGTACAGCCAGGGCACTCCGCTGGATAAAGTGTTCAGCCAGGCCCGTCCGCCCGTCTGGGACAAACGCAAGCCGCTGATGAGCAAGGCCCTGCAGCGCTATTCCGCGCCGCGCTGGGCGCAATTGCTGCTCGACGCCCAGCGTATCGATGCGCAGATCAAGGGGCAGGCCGCCGGTTCGCCCTGGAGCAGCCTGAGCCGCCTGTCGCTGTTGATGGCCGGGCAACGCCTGCCTCTCCCAGCCGAGTAACCCCAACGTCTTACAGAAGCAAGGCTCGTTCCTACAGGGAATGGGGGAATCCGTGAGGTTTGCTGAAAAAACCCTACGCATCACAGGGCTGGACAGCCGGGTCAAGCTGGCCGATCATCTGCCGCGCAAACCCACCTCAAGCGAGAACCGAAAATGAGCAAGCCATCCAAGCATGGCCCCAACAAGGCCAAATCCATCATCGCCCAGCCACTGTTCCGCAGCCGTCAGGAACGACCCGCCAAGGGCAAAGGCAGCTACCGCCGCGAAGCCTTCCAGTCTAAAAGCTGGGAGGCTTCTTACTTTCTGGCTGCATAAAGCAGAGAACCCCGCCGGCGTGATAAGGTCTGTATCTGATTCGTATTCTCTGGACCTGTGCATGCCCTTTTGTCTTTCCCGTCGTTGGCACCTGCGCCAACTGATCGCTGCCTCCAGCCTTGCCCTGCTCGTCGCCTGCGCGGAAAAACCCACCGCCGCCGATGCCCAGCCACTCCAAAGCATTCAAGCCGCCCCTCTCGCCGCGCCTGCAACTGTCGCTCCACTGGCCGTCGACAACCTGGACATCCAGCCAACCCAGACCTTTGCCCAATGGCAGGCAGGCTTCCGTGTCGAAGCCCTGAACGCCGGGATCCGCGCCGATCTTTTCGACCGTGCATTCGCCGGCATCACCCCGGACATGGGCGTGATCAAGGCCGACCGCAGCCAGCCGGAATTCACCCGGCCGGTGTGGGAATACCTGGACGGTGCCCTGTCGCCGCTGCGCGTGCGCAAGGGCCAGGCACTGCTCAATCAGTACGCCGACATCCTGCAGCAGATCGAACAGCGTTATGGCGTCGATCGCCAGGCCCTGGTGGCGGTCTGGGGTATGGAAAGCAACTTCGGTGAGTTCCAGGGCAACAAATCGGTCATCCGTTCCCTCGCGACCCTGGCCTACGAAGGTCGCCGTCCGGCCTTTGCCAACAGCCAGCTGCTGGCCGCCCTGCAGATTCTCCAGCACGGCGACATCCAGCCCGAGAAGATGCTCGGCTCCTGGGCCGGCGCGATGGGGCAGACCCAGTTCATCCCGACCACCTACAACACCCATGCCGTGGACTTCGACGGCGATGGCCGCCGCGACATCTGGAACAGCCCGGCCGACGCCCTGGCCTCGACCGCGCACTATCTGCAAAGCTCCGGCTGGCAGAAGGGCCAGCCATGGGGTTTCGAAGTGCAGCTGGCGAACGGCTTCGACTATGCGCTGGCGGATGGCGCGATCCGCAAACCGGTAGCCGAATGGCTGCGCCTGGGCATGCAGCTGCCCAACGGCGCCAGCGTTCCGGCCGGCGCCGAGCAGCTTTCGGCAGCCTTGCTGTTGCCGGCGGGTTATCGCGGTCCGGCGTTCCTGATCCTCGACAACTTCCGCGCCGTTCTGAAGTACAACAACTCCTCGTCCTATGCCCTGGCGGTGAACCTGCTGTCACAACGCTTCAACGGTTCAGGCCTGATCAACGGCGTCTGGCCGAAGGACGACATGCCCCTCAGCCGCTCCGAGCGCATCGAGCTGCAGAGCCTGCTCAGTGCCAACAATTACGATGCCGGCAACCCGGATGGCATTATCGGCGCCAATACCCGCAAGGCGATTCGCAGCGCCCAACAATCGCTGGGCTGGCCTGCCGACGGCTATCCGACCCACAAGCTGCTGGAGAGCCTGCGCTCGCGTTGAACCAGGCCTGCGCGCCGAATCATAGGGGCGCCATAGTTGAGCAAGCTCGCTCCCACAAGGGCAGCGAGCACGGGCTGATCAGCCGAATACCACGTCCTGCTCCAGGATCAATTGCTTCTCCCCCGCATCCAGCCTGACCATCGCCCCCATCGGCAGGGTCAGGTTCGGATCGCAGTGGCCACTGCGCCATCCAGCCAGAACAGGAATGCGCAAGGGTTCGAAGGTCTGCTTGAGCAGTCCGGCAAGCGCCTGGGGCTCCACTCCTGCCACATCCCCCACCAGCACCCCGCGAAGCCTGTCGAGCTTGCCCGCCAGACGCAGATGCGTCAGCAGACGGTCGATCCGGTACAGCGGCTCGTTGATGTCTTCGATAAACAGAATGATGCCGTCGCCATTGATCTCGTATGGCGTGCCCATGGTCGTGGCGATCAACGACAGGTTGCCCCCCAACAACTGGCCGCAGGCGATGCCAGGCTCGACGGTGGTCAAGGGATAAGCCGCCGGATGCGGCAGCAGGCTGCCAGCCTTCAACTGCCCCCGGAGCAGGCTGAACAGCGAGGACTCGGTAGGTGGCTGCTTGTCACCCAACAAGTCGGCATTGAGCATCGGCCCGTGAAAGGTCACGAAACCCGCATGACGATTGATGGCCAGATGCAGCGCGGTGATGTCACTGTAGCCGACAAACGGCTTGGCATGGCGGCGTAGCAGGTCGTAATCGATCCGGTCGAGCAAGCGTGGGCTGCCATAGCCGCCCCGCAGGCACAGGATGGTATCGACATCGTCATCGGCGAAAGCGGCGTGCAGGTCGTTCAGGCGGACCTCGTCGCTACCGGCCAGATAGCCGTCCTTCTGTTGGACCCCAGGATAAATCCGCAGCGAATAACCTCGAGCGCGCATCCAGCGGGCGGCTTGCTCGGTGTCCAGGGCCGCGGGCCCGGCGGGTGCAATCAAGCCGATCAGCCCTTGCGAAGGCAGCGCCGGCACTGGCCGTTGCGTACAAAGGACATCAGTCGGTTGGCGGGTCATCCAGTGGTTCTCCCTGTGTGGATTCTCTAGTGCACAGTAGACATGAAAGCGGGCAAACAGAAGTGCCGAAACGCCACGGCGCTTGCAGGAAAAGTCTATGAAGGGAGGGAGACGCAGGCGTAACGGAAGATGACGCCCGCAAGGAAAAGACCTTGCGGGCGTATTACATCAGGAGACCAGGCCTTCTTTGGCCAGCTTCGCCTGCTCGTCGGCGTGGTAGGAGGAACGTACCAGCGGGCCCGAGGCGACGTTCTTGAAGCCCATCTTGTAACCTTCCTCGGCGAACCAGGCGAAGGTGTCCGGGTGCACGAAACGCTGCACCGGCAAGTGGCTGCGGGACGGTTGCAGGTACTGGCCGAGGGTCAGCATGTCGATGTCGTGCTCGCGCATGCGCTTCATGACCTCGATGACTTCGTCGTCGGTCTCGCCCAGGCCCAGCATCAGGCCAGACTTGGTCGGTACGTGCGGCACCAGCTGCTTGAACTTCTGCAGCAGGGTCAGCGACCACTGGTAGTCCGAACCCGGGCGCGCGGCCTTGTACAGGCGCGGCACGGTTTCCAGGTTGTGGTTGAACACATCCGGCGGCTCGGCAGCGGTGATTTCCAGCGCTACGTCCATGCGGCCACGGTAGTCCGGGACCAGTGTTTCCAGCTGCACGTTCGGCGACAGCTTGCGGATTTCGCGGATGCAGTCGGCAAAGTGCTGGGCACCGCCGTCGCGCAGGTCGTCGCGGTCCACCGAAGTGATCACCACGTACTTCAGGCGCAGGTCGGCGATGGCCACCGCCAGATTCATCGGTTCATCGACGTCCAGAGGCTTCGGACGGCCGTGACCGACGTCGCAGAACGGGCAGCGACGGGTGCAGATGTCGCCCATGATCATGAAGGTCGCGGTACCGCCGGAGAAGCACTCACCCAGGTTCGGGCAGGAGGCTTCTTCGCAGACGCTGTGCAATTTGTGCTTGCGCAGCAATTGCTTGATCCGGTCGACTTCCGGGGAAACCGGAATACGCACGCGAATCCAGTCCGGTTTCTTCGGCAGTTCGGTGGTCGGGATGATCTTCACCGGGATACGCGCGACTTTCTCGGCACCGCGCAATTTAACGCCGGTTTCAACTTTCGCACGGGCCGGGCGCTCGGAAACATCCAGCGTCGGGATCAGGGTTTGCACAGCGTCTTGCGCAGTAGTCATATCAGTCGATTCCGCCCGTTAGGGTCGTCTGCTCAGCATAGTCGAGGTGTTTGACGAGCTGCGCACGCAGCCGGGCACTTACCTCGGCAAATTCAATCGGTCCTGTGTGGTCGCTCAGCTGGGTCATTGCCAGCCCGGCATAGCCACAGGGGTTAATCCGTCGAAACGGCTGCAGATCCATGTCCACGTTCAAGGCCAGGCCATGAAAGGAACAACCATGGCGGATCCGCAGGCCCAGGGAGGCGATTTTCGCGCCATCGACGTAAACGCCGGGGGCATCCGGCTTGGCCGCCGCGGTCACGCCGTAGCTGGTCAGCAGCTCGACCAGGCACTGCTCCATCCGGCTGACCAGGTCGCGCACGCCAAAACCCAGGCGACGAACGTCCAGCAGCAGATAAGCCACCAGTTGGCCAGGACCGTGATAGGTCACCTGGCCACCCCGGTCGACCTGCACCACCGGGATATCCCCGGGAAGCAACAGGTGTTCGGCCTTGCCCGCCTGGCCCTGGGTAAAGACCGGCGGATGCTGCACCAGCCAGACTTCATCGGGAGCGTTGGTGCCGCGTTCGTTGGTAAAGCGTTGCATGGCCTGCCAGACCGGCTCGTAGGCCATCTGGCCGAGCTCGCGAAAGCCCAGCGTTTGAGGCATCACAGCACCATGTGCACGAAGCCGGTGGCCCGCAGCTCGCTGTTGATGTCGTACAGCTGTTCTTGACCGGTGGCGACGATGTGCAACTGGATGGTCGTGTACTTGCCGTTGGTGCTCTGGCGCTCGGCCAGGGTCTTGTGGTCAACGGTCGCGTGTTTTTCAAGGATCGCGATGATTTTGTCCTTGAAACCCACGCCGGTGTCGCCGATCACCTTAATCGGGTAATCCGCGCAGGGGAATTCGATCTTTGGCGCCTTTACTTCGGTGTCTGTCATGGCGTAACGGCCTCGTAAGCCGTGGCGACGGACGCGGCCCCCGCTCTATTTCAGAGCGAGGGCCGCGCGGGTCGACAATATCAGTTGAACAAGCCGTAGAAGAATAGACGGATGCTATCCCACATGCGGCGGAAGATACCACCTTCGTCGACCGCGTCCAGAGCGATCAGATCGGCGCTGTGCACCACCTTGTCGTCCAGTTTCACTTCGACTTTACCGATCACGTCGCCCTTGGCGATAGGCGCGATCAATTGTGGATTCATGGTCATGCTGGCAGCGAGCTTTTTCAGCTGGCCTTTTGGCATGGTCATGGTCAGGTCCTGGGCCAGGCCGGCCTTGATCTGGGAGGTGGTGCCTTTCCAGACAGGGGCCTGAGCCAGCTCGGTGCCCTTCTGGTAGAAGGTCTGGGTTTCGAAGAAGCGGAAACCGTAGGTCAGCAGCTTCTGGGTTTCGGCCGCGCGAGCCTGCTCGCTGTTGGTACCGAACACCACGGCGATCAGGCGCATGCCGTCACGCACGGCCGAGGACACCATACAGTAGCCGGCTTCGTCGGTGTGACCGGTTTTCAGGCCGTCGACGGTCTTGTCGCGCCACAGCAACAGGTTGCGGTTAGGTTGCTTGATGCCGTTCCAGAAGAACTCTTTCTGCGAGTAGATCGCGTAGTGAGCCGGGTCTTCGTGAATGATGGCGCGAGCCAGCACCGCCATGTCGTGCGCCGACGAGTAGTGCTCGGGGTTCGGCAGGCCGGTCGGGTTCATGAAGTGGCTGTTGCTCATGCCCAGATCGCCGGCGGTCTTGTTCATCATGTCGGCAAAGGCGTCTTCGCTGCCGGCAATGTGCTCGGCAACCGCGACGCTGGCGTCGTTACCCGACTGAATGATGATGCCGTGCAACAGGTCGCTGACAGTGACCTGCGAGCCGACCTTGATGAACATCCGCGAACCGCCGGTACGCCAGGCGTTCTCGCTGACGGTCACCGGGTCGTTCTCGCCGATCTGGCCGCGACGGATTTCCAGGGTCGCGATGTAGGCCGTCATCAGCTTGGTCAGGCTGGCTGGCGGCAGGCGCTGGTCACCGTTGTTCTCCACCAGCACGTTACCGCTGCTGGCATCCATGAGCACATAGGACTTGGCGGCCAGCTGCGGTGGCGACGGCATCACTTCTACCGCCCAGGCGGCAGGCGTGATGATCAGCGGGACAAGCAGACACAGGCGTTTGGCAAAGGTGGTGATGTTCATCCGTCTCTCGAAATTGCTAATGGAAACTTGTCCTCGCGGACAAAACTATTCAGACAGCCTTCTAAAGGGCTGTCGCGTGTTCAGTTGTTCACTCACTGACCCTTGCCGGGCTTTTGTTGTACGACGAGCCAACAACCTGGGTTCACCCCCCAAATACCGCAGGCGAACCATGAATCAATGTCCGATTACTCGGCAGTTACCAGGCTCGGCTGCCCCAGATTGGCCAGCCGGACACTGTTCTGCACTTGCTGGATCTCACCCGGCGAGCCGATCGGCCCCAGGCGCACCCGGTGCAGGGTCTGTTGATTGCGCACGATCGAGCTGATGAACACCGGAGCGCTCACCATCCCGCTCAGCTTCGAGCGCAGGAGCTCGGCAGCGTCCGGGTTGGCGAAGGCGCCCACCTGCAGATACTGGCCAGAGGCTTGCGCAGAAGCGTTTTTTTTTGCATCCAGCTGCACCGGCACAACGGCCGCGGCGTGCTGCTGTGCAGGTGGCGTCCATTGCTCGACGGTCCCCGTGGACGCCGTCATCACTGGCGCGGCTTTCGGCTCATTGAGCATCAAGGGTGCCGGCCGACCGCGCTGGGCCCACCATTCCTGCGGGTCGATACCCTCGACCTTGACCCGGGCGGTGCCGATCTCGGCATAACCGAGCTTCTTGGCCGCGGCGTAGGACAAATCGATGATCCGGTCCGAATAGAATGGCCCACGGTCGTTGACCCGCAGGATCACGCTTTTGTGGTTATCCAGGTTGGTCACCCGGACATAACTCGGCAATGGCAGGGTCTTGTGCGCGGCACTCATGCCATACAGGTCATACACCTCGCCATTGGCGGTGTTCTGCCCGTGGAACTTGGTGCCGTACCAGGAAGCCGTGCCCGAAGCGACATAACGCTTGGATTCGGCCATCGGGAAATAGGTCTTGCCCAGCACCGTATAAGGGTTGGCCTTGTACGGGCCGGTGTGCAGGGTCGGCGTGGCGTCGGGGATGCGCGATACATCGACGTCCCACCAGGGTGCGCCGTCTTTGTGGGCACGGTTGATGTCCAGGCCCGGCGTTGAACGTACGGCCGTCGTCGGGCCTTTCTGTTTCGGCGCCTGGGTTGACGAACAACTGACCACCAGCAAGGACAACGCGGCAAGAGCCACCAGCTTCAGGGGTTTGCGGTTTGGCGATGCCAGCATTACTTGACGCCCCGTGCTTGGACCAGCTGTTCAGAGAGCTGATGTACGGCCATGGCGTACATCACGCTGCGGTTATAACGCGTGATCGCGTAGAAATTCTTCAGGCCCATCCAGTATTCGGGGCCATTGTCACCTTCCAGGCGGAAAGCCGTGACCGGCATATCATCGCGCAGCGCATCATGACTCGACCAGCCCAGCGCCCGCAACTCCCCGACGGTTTTCGTTGGTTCGATACCGGTGGTCAGGCCTTCGTCGACCTGATCGCCACGCACTTCGGCCCGGCTGACCACCGGCTGCCCGGCCTCCCAGCCGTGACGCTTGAAATAACTGGCGACGCTGCCGATGGCATCGTCCGGATTGGTCCAGATATTGATGTGGCCATCGCCGTCGAAGTCCACAGCATAGGCGCGAAAACTGCTCGGCATGAACTGTGGCAAGCCCATGGCTCCCGCGTAGGAGCCTTTCAGGGTCAGCGGGTCGACCTGTTCTTCACGGGCCAACAGCAGGAACTCGCGCAATTCCTTGCGGAAGAACTCGGCACGTGGCGGGTAATCGAAGCCCAAAGTCGACAGTGCATCGATCACCCGATAATTGCCGGTGTTGCGCCCGAAGAAGGTTTCGACGCCGATGATCGACACGATCACCTGGGCTGGCACGCCGTATTCCTGCTCGGCACGGGCCAGTACCGCTTCGTGCTGGCGCCAGAAGTCCACACCGCGGGCGATACGCGCGTCGGTGATGAACATCGGCCGGTATTCTTTCCACTGCTTGACCCGCTCGGCGGGCCGGGAAATGGCGTCGAGGATCGACTGCTTGCGCTCGGCCTCGCGAAACACGCCCATCAGCTGTTCGCCCGCAAAGCCATAGTCGCGAGTCATTTCGCCCACGAATTCGGCTACTTGGGGGGAACCTTCGTATTCGCCGCCGGCCAGCGCTTCCTGCGCCGCACCAAGGATGCCTACCAGACCGACCCACGGCGCATACCGAGCGGTCCAGCCACGCATTACTTGCATTGAATTCTTCACCTTATTCAAACCTGCGCGATCCACTTACGATGGGTATGGATCGACATCAAAACCCCAAACGCTGACAGCAGCGTCACCAGCGAAGTTCCTCCGTAGCTAATGAACGGCAACGGCACCCCCACGACCGGCAACAGGCCACTGACCATACCGATGTTGACGAAAACGTAAACAAAAAACGTCATGGTCAGGGCGCCGGCGAGCAATTTGCCGAACAGCGTCTGCGCCTGGGCGGTGATCACCAGCCCACGACCTATCAGCAGCAGATAGATCAGCAGCAGGGCGCAAATGCCCACCAGGCCGAACTCTTCGCCCATGACCGCGATAATAAAGTCGGTGTGGCTCTCGGGCAAAAAGTCCAGATGGGACTGAGTACCGAGCAGCCAGCCCTTGCCGAAGACGCCGCCGGAGCCGATGGCCGCCTTGGACTGAATGATGTTCCAGCCAGTGCCCAATGGATCGCTTTCCGGGTCGAGGAAGGTCAGGATCCGCTGCTTCTGGTAGTCGTGCATGATGAAGAACCACATGGCGATCGCCACCGGTACCGCGGCAGCCAGCACGCTGAGAATCCAGCGCCAGCGCAGCCCGCCCATGAACAGCACGAAGGCGCCACCGGCGAGAATCAGCAGCGAGGTCCCGAGGTCCGGCTGGCGCACGATCAGAATGAACGGAATACCGATCAGGACCAGGCTGATGCCCACATGCTTGAGCTGCGGCGGCAAGGTGCGCTTGGCCAGGTACCAGGCGATGGTCGCCGGCATGATGATCTTCATGAATTCCGAGGGCTGGAAGCGAATCACCCCGGGGATGTTGATCCAGCGGGTGGCGCCCATGGCGTTGTGGCCCATGACATCCACCACCACCAGCAGTATCACGCCGAACACATAGGCCAGCGGCACCCAGCGCGCCATGAATCGGGGCTCGAGCTGGGCAATGACGATCATCGACACCAGGCCGATGCCGAACGAGGTCGCCTGCTTGCCCAGCAGGTCCCAGCTCTTGCCGCTGGCCGAATACAGGACGAACAGGCTGCCGGCCGCCAGGGTCAGCAGCAGGATCAGCAATGGGCCGTCGATGTGCATGCGCTGCAGCAACGTCGCCCGGCGACGCATCACATCCTCGCTGGACAGGATGCGATCGAAATTACTCTTCACGGGCCGTAGCCTCCGCACTGATAGGGCCGGCAAACTCAGGCTTGAGCAGGCCATCCGGGCCGAGGAGCCAGGCGTCCATCACCTGGCGCACCACCGGGGCCGCCACGCCAGAACCGGACTCGCCGTTCTCGACCATGACCGAGACCACGATTTTCGGGTTTTCCGCCGGCGCAAAACCGACGAACAGGGCGTGGTCGCGATGGCGTTCCTGGACCTTGGAGCGGTCGTACTTCTCGCCCTGCTTGATCGCGACCACCTGGGCCGTACCACTCTTGCCGGCGATCCGGTATTGCGAGCCGATGGCTGCCTTGCGCGCCGTACCGCGGGCGCCGTGCATCACCTGCTGCATGCCGTGATTGACCTTTGTCCAGTCCGACGGATCGCGCAGGATGATGTCCGGCATCGGGTTTTCATCCACCGGCTTTTCGCCCTCGATGGTCTTGGCCAGGTGCGGACGGTTCCATTTACCCTTGTTCGCCACCAGCGCCGTGGCCTGGGCCAACTGCAACGGGGTGGACTGCATGTAACCCTGGCCGATCCCGAGAATCAGCGTCTCGCCCGGGAACCAGGCCTGGCGACGGGTGGCACGCTTCCATTCCCGCGACGGCATCAGGCCCGGCGACTCCTCGAACATGTCCAGCGAGACCTTCTGGCCGATCCCGAACTTGTTCATGTAGGCCGACAACCGATCGATCCCCAGTTTGTGGGCCAGGTCATAGAAGTAGGTGTCGTTGGACCGCATGATCGCGGTGTCGAGGTCGACGTAACCGTCACCGCTGCGGTTCCAGTTACGGTACTTGTGATCGTAGTTGGGCAGTTGGTAGTAGCCCGGGTCATAGACCCGCGTGGAGGCCGTCACCACCCCGGAGTCGAGACCGGCAATCGCCACCGCCGGCTTGATGGTCGAGCCCGGCGGATACAGGCCGCGCAGTACCCGGTTGAACAGTGGGCGATCGATGGAGTCGCGCAGCTCGGCATAGGCCTTGAAGCTGATGCCGGTGACGAACAGGTTCGGATCGAAGCTCGGCTGGCTGACCATGGCCAGCACTTCCCCGGTGCGAGGGTCCAGCGCGACCACCGCGCCACGCCGGCCGCCCAATGCTGCCTCCGCAGCTTCCTGCAGCTTGATGTCCAGGCTCAGGACAATGTCCTTGCCGGGAATCGGGTCGGTACGCTTGAGCACCCGCAACACACGGCCGCGAGCGTTGGTCTCGACCTCTTCGTAACCCACCTGGCCGTGCAGCTCGGGCTCGTAGAAGCGCTCGATACCGGTCTTGCCGATGTGGTGGGTGCCGCTGTAGTTCACCGGGTCCAGGGTCTTCAGCTCTTTCTCGTTGATCCGCCCCATGTAGCCCACCGAGTGCGCGAAGTGCGCGCCCTGGGGGTAATGACGGACCAACTGCGCCACCACTTCCACCCCAGGCAGGCGGAACTGGTTGACCGCGATCCGGGCGATCTGCTCTTCGTTGAGCTCGAACAGGATCGGCACCGGCTCGAACGGCCGACGCCCCTGTTTCATGCGTTTTTCGAACAGGACCCGGTCTTCCGGCGTCAGCTCCAGCACCTCGACAATGACATCGAGCACCTGGCGCCAGTCACCGGAACGCTCGCGGGTCATGCTCAGGCTGAAGCTCGGCCGGTTGTCGGCCACCACCACGCCATTACGGTCGAAGATCAGGCCGCGGGTCGGCGGAATCGGCTGGACATGAACCCGGTTGTTTTCCGACAGGGTCGAGTGATAGTCGTACTGGATCACCTGCAGGTAATACAGCCGCGCGATCAGCACCCCGATCAGGCAGACCACGGCAATAGCCCCGAACACGACCCGGCCACGCACCAGACGGGCGTCTTTTTCGTGGTCCTTGATACGGATCGGCTGGGACATTAGGGGCGCGGACTATTTGTGATAAGGGTGCCCGGACAGGACTGTCCAGGCGCGATACAGCTGTTCACCGATCAGGATCCGTACCAGCGGGTGCGGCAAGGTCAGCGGCGACAGCGACCAGCGCTGATCCGCCCGCGCGCAGACTTCCGGCGCCAGCCCCTCGGGGCCGCCGACCATGAAATTCACGGTACGCGAGTCGAGGCGCCAGCGATCCAGCTCCACCGCCAGTTGCTCGGTGCTCCAGGGCTTGCCGTGGACCTCGAGGGTGACGATCCGCTCGTTCGGGCCGACCTTGGCCAGCATGGCCTCGCCTTCCTGACGGATGAAACGGGCCACATCGGCGTTCTTGCCACGGGTATTGAGCGGTATTTCCACCAGTTCCAGCGCCAGCTCGGATGGCAGACGCTTGGCATACTCGTGCCACCCCTCTTCCACCCACTTGGGCATGCGTGAACCGACAGCGATCAGACGCAGGCGCACAGCCGTCCCTTATTGCTGGTCTTTGTTGAGCTTGGTGAAGTGCTCATGGGTGTGCTCCGGGCTGTGGTGCTTGCCATCGGCCGCACGGCTCTGCTCGGCGCCCTGCCACAGACGCTCCAGGTCGTAGAACTGGCGCGCGGAGGCGGTCATCATGTGCACGATCACGTCGTCCAGGTCCAGCAGCACCCAGTCGCTGTCGCCCTTGCCTTCTTCACCCAGCGGCTTGACGCCCTGGGCCTTGACCATCTCGCGGACCTTTTCCAGCATCGCGCCGATCTGGCGGTTGGAAGTACCGGTGGCGATGATCATGTAGTCGGTGATGCTCTGCTTTTCGCGAACATCGATCACCAGGACGTCCTGGGCCTTGACGTCTTCCAGCGCGGCGACTGCCACCTTGACCAGATCTTCGCCTTTCATTACTTGGTTAGTCATATAAAACTCGTTCAGCTCGTATGTGTGGCGCGTTGCACGGCATCAGCCGGCAGCGCGCCTTCAGTTCGGCCCACGGTAAAGACCGTGGGCATCGATATAGGCCAGGACCGCATCAGGCACCAGGAAACGTACCGACTTACCGCTGGCCAGCAGTTGACGGATCTGGGTGGCAGACACCGCGAGCGGTGTCTGCCAGACGAATGCAATGTGTCCTCCGGGCCCTTGCAGGGCCAGGGGATCGCTCACCGAGCGCGCCGCCAGCAGGTTGCGCAATGCATCCGGCGGCTCGCTGTCGGCATCCGGGCGTTGCAGCACCAGGATGTGGCAATGCTGGAGCAACTCTTCCCAGCGATGCCAGGTAGGCAGGCCGCAAAAAGCGTCCCAGCCCAGCAACAGGAACAACTGGTCATCCGCGGCCATCTCGGCCCGCATCTGTTCCAGGGTGTCTAGGGTGTAGGACGGTTTGTCCCGTTTCAGCTCACGATCGTCCACCACCAGGGGTGAAACGCCCGCCACCGCACACTCGACCATCGCCAGACGGTCCAGCGCCGACACCTGCGGTGCATCGCGATGCGGCGGCCGCGCGCTGGGGGTCAGGCGCAGCTCATCGAGCCCCAGCGAATCGGCCACCTCCAGCGCACTGCGCAGGTGACCGATGTGCACGGGGTCGAAGGTACCGCCCAGCAGACCGATACGTTTGCTCATCAAGTGCGCACATGACCGTCGCCGAAGACGACATATTTCTCGCTGGTCAGCCCTTCCAGGCCGACCGGACCACGGGCGTGCAGCTTGTCGGTGGAAATACCGATCTCCGCGCCCAAGCCATATTCGAAACCGTCGGCAAACCGGGTCGAGGCATTGACCATCACCGAGCTGGAGTCCACCTCGTTGAGGAAACGCCGGGCGTCGGTGAAGTTCTCGGTGACGATGGCGTCGGTGTGGTGCGAACCGTAGGTGTTGATGTGCTCGATGGCCGCGTCCAGGCTGTCGACCACCAGGATCGACAGGATCGGCGCGGTGTATTCGGTGCGCCAGTCTTCTTCGGTGGCCTCGATCACATCGTCGCCCAGCAAGGCACGGGTACGCGGGCAACCGCGCAGCTCGACCTGCTTGTCGCGATAGATCGCCGCCAGCGGCGGCAGTACGCGCTCGGCAATACCGGCGTGGACCAGCAGGGTCTCCATGGTGTTGCAGGGTGCGTAGCGCTGGGTCTTGGCGTTGTCGGCGATGCGAATCGCCTTGTCCAGGTCGGCCGCCACGTCGATGAACACATGGCAGACGCCGTCCAGGTGCTTGATCACCGGCACCTTGGCGTCGCGGCTGACCCGCTCGATCAGGCTCTTGCCGCCACGCGGCACGATCACGTCGACGAATTCGGGCATGGTGATCAGCGCGCCAACGGCCGCGCGGTCGGTGGTTTCCACCACCTGCACCACTTGCGCCGGCAGGCCGGCCACCGCCAGCCCTTGCTGGATGCAGGTGGCGATAGCACGGTTGGAATTGATCGCCTCGGAGCCGCCACGCAGGATGGTGGCGTTGCCGGACTTCAGGCACAGGCTGGCCGCATCGATGGTCACGTTGGGACGCGACTCGTAGATGATGCCGATCACGCCCAGGGGCACGCGCATCTTGCCGACCTGGATGCCCGAAGGCAGGTAGCGCATATCGCGGATTTCACCGATGGGGTCAGGCAGCTTGGCCACCTGACGCAGGCCTTCGATCATTTCGTCGATACGCACCGGAGTCAGCGCCAGACGATCGAGCAATGCAGGTTCCAGACCATTGGCCCGGCCGTTGGCCAGGTCCTGCTCATTGGCTGCGCTCAGCTCGGGGCGAGCAGCGTCCAATGCATCGGCAGCCGCCAGCAATGCGCGGTTTTTCTGCGCAGTGGTGGCACGGGCGATTACCCGAGAAGCCTCGCGGGCAGCGCGACCCAAACGGGTCATGTAGTCAAGAACGGACTCAGTCATGGTCTGCTGTGGTCTTGGCAAAGAGGAAAGCGGCTGATTATAGCTGTCGCGCCGGTCCACGGACAGCGGTCACGGGCGGATGGTCGAAATGGACGGCAAATACCTCTCGTTCAGCCTGAATTAAGCCTGGAATTGATATCATTCCGACCCAATTCCCGTCATCGCTCCTGGCTACCATGTCCATTCTGTCCACTCCGACGCTGCCCAAGGCCCTGCCCGACCGCTTTTTCGATCGAGACGCCCAGGTCCTGGCCCGTGAACTGCTCGGCAAAATCATCCGCCATCGGGTCGGCGATCTGTGGCTGTCGGCGCGCATTATCGAAACAGAAGCCTATTACTGCGAGGAAAAAGGCAGCCATGCCTCCCTCGGCTACACAGAAAAGCGTAAGGCTTTGTTTCTGGACGGTGGCCACATCTATATGTACTACGCCCGTGGCGGCGATTCGCTGAACTTCAGCGCCCAGGGCCCGGGCAACGCAGTGCTGATCAAGTCGGCCTACCCCTGGGTCGACGAAGTCTCCGGCCCCGCCAGCCTGGCGCAGATGCTCCTGAACAATCCCGATGCCAGCGGTCGGCCGCGCCCCTCGCAAAAGCTCTGCGCCGGCCAGACCCTGCTGTGCAAGGCGCTGGGTCTGAAAGTCCCGGTATGGGATGCCAAGCGCTTCGACCATGAAGTGCTGTTCGTCGAAGATGTCGGCACGCCCGTCGCCAGCATCATCCAGACCACTCGCCTGGGCATTCCCCACGGCCGCGACGAACACTTGATGTACCGCTTTGTCGATGCCGCCTACGCCCCCTACTGCACCCGGAACCCGCTACGTCGCGGGCAGGTCGAAGGTCGCGACTATTTACTGCTCGATTGATCCCTTTCGCAGGAGCCGGCGCGCCCTCGGACGACCTGATCGCGAGCAAGCCCGTTTCTACAGTTGAACCACCGAATAACCGGAGTTGAAAACCTATGGGCCAATGGCTCGATGGAATAACCGGCTGGCTGACGATGAACCCCCAATGGCTGGCGGCAGCCGTGTTCATCGTCGCCTGCGTCGAATGCCTGGCGATTGCTGGCCTGATCGTACCCGGCACCGTGCTGCTGTTCGCCATTGCAGTGATGGCCGGCAGCGGCGCACTGTCCCTGGGTGAGACCCTGGCGCTGGGGTTCTTTGGCGGTTTGCTTGGGGACGTGGTGTCTTATCTGCTGGGCCGGCGTTTTCACCAGAATATCCGCCGCCTGCCAGGCCTGCGCCATCACCCGGAATGGATCAACGGCGCCGAAGCCTATTTCCAGCGGTATGGCATCGCCAGCCTGTTGGTCGGGCGTTTTATCGGCCCCTTGCGGCCCATGCTGCCGATGGTCGCCGGGATGTTCGACATGTCGTTCCCGCGCTTTTTCGCCGTCAGCCTGCTGGCCGCGGCCGGTTGGACAGTCGCCTACCTGCTGCCGGGCTGGGCCACGGGCGCGGCGATCCGCCTGCCCTTGCCTGAAGGTTTCTGGCCGCAAGCGGGAATAGTCGCCGCCAGCATCGCCGTGCTGCTGGGCCTGAGCATCAACAGCACAGTGCGCCGCCATCGCAAGGCCAGCCCGCTGGTGGCCGGCCTCAGCCTGGCGATCCTGGCGGGGCTGTTCATCGGTTACCCCTACTTGAACCATTTCGACCAGGGCCTGATGGCGCTGGTCCAGGAGCACCGCAGCCCGGCGATGGACGAGGTGATGGTGGTGCTCACCCAGTTCGGCGAATTCCGCACCATGCTGTTCGCCAGCGCCCTGGTCACCCTGCTGTTGCTGGTTGCCCGGCAATGGCGGCAGGCGATTTTCGCGGGCGCCACGCTGTTGTGTACCGCACTGGCCAACACCGGTACCAAGCTGTTCTTCGCCCGGGTACGCCCGGAAGTCCTGACCGACCCACTGACCAGCTACAGCATGCCCAGCGGCCACAGCTCCGGCTCGTTCGCCCTGTTCCTGACCCTGGCGGTGCTCGCCGGCCGCGGCCAGCCGCCGCGCATGCGCCTGACCTGGCTGCTGCTGGGCTGCCTGCCGGCGGCCGCGATTGCCGTGTCACGGATTTACCTGGGCGCGCATTGGCCCTCCGACATCCTTGCCGGCGCCATGCTTGCCGCCTGCGTGTGCGCCGCCAGCTTGTGGGTCGCCCAGCGCCAGACCCCGCTGGAACCCATGCCGGCCAAGATCTGGTGGCTGGTCTTGCCGGCGCTGATCGCGTTGTTCGGCTTCGAAGCAGTCAGGCATCTACCCCACGCCATGCTGCGTTATGCCTACTAGATAGAGCGAACGCCCCTGTAGCCGCCGCAGGCTGCGATAGACCGAAGGCCTTCAGCGGTTTCGATCTGCGCCCACTGTGTGGGCGATCGCAGCCTGCGGCAGCGGCTACAGGATCAGGATCAGGATCAGGATCAGGATCAGGATCAGGATCAGGATCAGGATCAGGATCAGGATCAGGCGAACAGTTCGCCCTGCAACTCGTCCAGCAAGGCCTGGATCGCATCCAGGCGTTGCTGCGGATCGTCCAGTTGCAGCAGGTCGATCTTGTCCAGCTCGGAGAACGGCAACAGGTAGGCCAGCTGGTTGGCCAGCGACTGCTGGCCAGTGGCTTCGGTGCCCATGTTCAGGGCTTCGACCATCGGGTGTTCGGCCAGCGCCTTGAGCAAGGCGATCAGGTCCCCGTCTTCATCCTGCAGCGGCCGCTCCGGCGCCTCGTCCAGCCACTCGACTTCAGCCACCCGCAACTGATCGCGCTGCACTTCGCTGCTCAGCACCCGAAAACGCCGCCCGCCCTTGACCCGAATCCCCAGCAGGCCGTTGTCCTGCTGATGGAAGTCGGTGATCAGCGCTTCACAGCCCACCCGCGCAAAACCTTCCGGGGCGATGCCCACCTCTTCGCCTTCGAGGATGCACACCACGCCGAAGCCGCTGCCCTGTTTCATGCAGCGACCGATCATGTCCAGGTAGCGCGCCTCGAAAATCTGCAAGTCGAGAATGCAGTCGGGGAACAGCACCGTGTTCAGCGGGAAAAGCGCCAGGCTCATACAGGTTTCCTTAAACCACCAACGACACCGCCAACGGCAGGAAAACCGCCGTGGCCACACCCATCAGACTCATCGCCAGCGCCGCGAAAGCACCGCACTCATCACTTTCCTGCAAGGCCACCGAAGTGCCCACCGCGTGAGCCGTCATGCCCAGCGCCATGCCCCGGGCTTCCGGGCTATGCACCTGCAGGCGGTTGAGGATGGCCGGACCGAAAATCGCCCCGATCACCCCGGTGATCAATACGAATACCGCGGCCAGCGCTGCGACACCGCCAATCTGTTCGGCCACCAGCATGGCGATCGGCGAGGTCACCGATTTCGGCGCCATGGTCATCAGGATCATGTTCTCGGCACCGAACCACCATCCCAGCAATACGCCCAGGCCGGTGGCGACCACCCCTCCAATCACCAGCGTAGTAAATATCGGCCAGAACAACTGTCGAATCCGCCGCAGGTTGAGGTACAGCGGTACGGCCAGCGCCACCGTGGCCGGGCCCAGGAGAATACTGAGGATCTCCGTGCTCTTGCGGTACTCGGCGTAGCTCAGGCCACAGCTCAGCAGCACGCCGATCACCAGCAACATGGAGACCAGCACCGGTTGCAGAAAGATCCAGCGGGTTTTCTCGAAGGCCGCGAGCACCAGTTGATAGGCGCCCAGGGTAATGCCGATGCCGAATAATGGATGGTGGATCACCGACGCCCAGGCGCCCTGCCAATCGAACATCATTGGCCGCCCTCCCGATGTCCGTGGCACTTGACCAGCCGCTGCATCAGCACGCCGACGAAGGCCATGGAGATCACCAGCGACAACACCAGCGCGCCGACTATCGCCCAGAAGTCCGCGGCGATATCCGCCGCGTACACCATCACGCCCACCGCGGGCGGCACCAGCAACAGCGGCAGATAACGCAGGAGGCTGGAGGCGGCCAGGTTCAGCGGCTCGCCCACCTCGCCGCGCGCCACCAGGAAGATCAGCAGCAACAGCAGGCCGACAATCGGCCCCGGCAGGATCGGCAGGAACAGATGATTGATCGCCGTGCCGAGCAATTGAAACAGCACCAGCCATGTCAGACCGCGTAACAACATCTCTCATCCCCCCCGAAAAAACGCCGGGCATTATAAGCACGCGAACGCTATGCACCGGCATTCGCCAAAAGCATGGAAGGTTGACCGGAGCAAACCCCCATGATGATCTACAGTGGGTGGTCAGGGGGTACGTCCCCCGCCCCTTTAGAACGATAAAACCGATGAACCCAAGGAGAGTCTCAATGCCGTATGTTCCTGTTGCAGAGCTCAAAGATTATGTCGGAAAGGAACTAGGACGTTCCGAATGGCTCACCATCGATCAGCAGCGTATCAACCTGTTCGCCGAAGCCACGGGTGACTTCCAGTTCATCCACGTCGACCCGGTGAAAGCCGCCCAGACGCCGTTCGGCGGCACCATCGCCCACGGTTTCCTGTCGCTGTCGCTGATCCCGAAACTGATGGAAGACATCCTGATCCTGCCCGTGGGGCTGAAGATGGCGGTCAACTACGGCCTGGACAGCGTGCGCTTCATCCAGCCGGTCAAGGTCGATTCCAGGGTCCGCCTCAAGGTCGACCTGGTGGACGTCACCGAGAAGAAACCCGGCCAATGGCTGCTCAAGGCCACCGCCACACTGGAAATCGAAGGCCAGGAAAAACCAGCCTACATTGCCGAGCCCTTGTCCCTCTGCTTTGTCTGAAACCTTCCTGATGCGAAACAGCTCACGCTGTTTCGCGCAGCCTCTCTATATATAAGCCTCGTTGCTACGGCATACTCGGTCCCCTAATTATCCGGATCCCGCTATGCACCCACTTGTACCCCTGGCTCTGACCCTGTTGCTCACCGCATGTGGAGACGGCGAATCGCTGCTGCCTCCCGACGCCCGTCTGCCGGACGGTGGCCGCTACCGCGGCGATGTGGTCAACGGGTTGCTGCAGGGACAAGGGCGCATCGACTACCCCAACGGCAGCTGGTATGCCGGCCAGTTCGACAGCGGCCAGTGGCACGGCCAGGGCGAATGGCACGGCAGCGACGGCGAGGTCTACCGCGGTCAATTCCAGCAGGGCCTGTTCCACGGCCAGGGCAGCCTGACCACCAAGGACAGCAGCTACACCGGCGGTTTCAAACTGGGCCGGCGCGACGGTGAAGGCACCCTCAAGGAACGCGGCATGACCTACCGCGGCGAATTCAAGTCCGACCTGTATTCCGGGCTCGGCCGTCTCGAACTGGAAGACGGCAGCCAGTACCAGGGCCAGTTCTCTCGTGGCAAACCCAACGGCGAAGGCCAGCGCAGCGATGCCAGCGGCAACCAGTTCAGCGGCCACTTCGTCGATGGCCAGCTGGAAGGCAACGGCACCTTCAGCAGCGCCGAGGGCGACCTCTACGTCGGCGGCTTCAAACAGAACCAGCTCAGCGGCAAGGGCCGCTACGAAAACGCCGACGGCGATGTCTGGATCGGCCAGTTCAAGGAGGGCGCCCTCAGTGGCAAGGGAGAGCTGATTGGCGTCGACGGCAGCCACTACATCGGCCGTTTCAGCGACTGGCGCTTCAGCGGCCAGGGCCGCCTGAACCTCAGCGACGGCAGCTTCTATATCGGCGGCTTCGAAGGCGACAACTACCAGGGCCACGGCGTGCTGGTGCTGCGCGATGGCTCCGTGCAAAGCGGCGACTGGATCAATGGCCTGCGGGTTCGCGATGCCGACGGCCGACTGTTGCCCGACCCACTGGAGACCGGCCTGCTGGCCCAGGGCCGCCTGCTCGACGACGCCCTCAGCGCGGTGCCGGCGTCGACCCCCGCCATCGAGCTCTACAGCCTGACGCTGGCCGGCGATGGCAAGCAAAGCGTGTTTCTGCGCGAGGCCGACTATGTCAGCAACATGCTCGCCACCCGCTTCGGCGCCTACGGGCAGATCCGCCTGGTCAACCACCGCGACCGCCTCGACAGCCGGCCCATGGCCACCCGGGAAAACCTGCGGCGCGCGGTACAGGTCCTGGCCGAACGCAGCGGCCCGGAAGACCTGTTGTTTCTCTACCTGACCAGCCACGGCACCAGCGAACACGAACTGGTGCTCGACCAGCCACGCCTGGAGCTGGCCGACCTGCCGGCCGACGAGTTGGCCGCGGTGCTGGCGCCACTGAAAAACCGCGACAAGATCATCGTGATCTCGGCCTGTTATTCCGGCGGGTTCATTCCCGCGCTCAAGGATGAGCGGACTCTGATCATGACCGCTTCGCAGGCCGACCGCGTATCGTTCGGCTGCTCGGAAGAAGCCGACTTCACCTACTTCGGCGACGCCCTGTTCGCCCAGGCGCTGAACCAGACCGACGACCTGGAACAGGCCTTCAAGCTGGCCAGGGCGACCGTGGCCGAACGTGAACTGGCGGACAACTTCGAAGCCTCCGAACCGCAGATCTGGGCGCCCAAGGGGGTCTTGGCGCACTGGCAGCATCTGCGCAAGCAACAAGCACGAAAGGCGCTGCAAAGCGCCGCCAATGACAGCAAGGAAGCAAAGAGCAACTAAGCTGGAACAGTATCAAGGGGGAAACATTATGTACTTGACGCCTCAGCATATCTTGCTCGCCGGCGCGACCGGCCTGACTGGCGAGCACTTGCTCGACCGCCTGCTCAACGAACCCACGGTAACCCGCGTACTGGCGCCCAGCCGGCGCCCCTTGAGCGAACATCCGCGCCTGGAAAACCCGGTCGGCGAGCCGGCGGTACTCCTGCCGCAGCTCAGCGGCCGGGTGGACCTGGCGTTCTGTTGCCTGGGCACCACTATCAAGAAAGCCGGCTCCGAACAGGCATTCCGCGCCGTCGACCTGGACCTGGTGGTGGCCTTCGGCAAACGCGCGCGGGAGATGGGTGCGCGGCACCTGGTGGTGATCAGCGCCCTGGGCGCGGACGCGAAATCCTCGATTTTCTACAACCGGGTCAAAGGCGAAATGGAACAGGCGCTGAAGGCCCAGGACTGGCCGCAACTGACTATTTGCCGGCCGTCGCTGCTGCTTGGCGAACGCATCGAACCGCGTCTCGCCGAACAGCTGGCCGGCCCGCTGTCCAAGCTGATTCCCGGCAAATACCACGGCATCGAAGCCTGCCATCTGGCCCGGGCCATGTGGCGCCTGGCGCTGGAAGAGCAGGATGGCGTGCGGATCGTCGAGTCCGACGAATTGCGCAAGCTGGGTAAATAAACGCCATGGATCGCGCCTGTAGCCGCTGCCGCAGGCTGCGATCGACTGCGCAGCAGGCGCAATCCTGACGACGCGATTTGCCGCACCGACGCGCAGCCCGCCTCTACGGCCGCTACGCGACCGATCGCCGCCTTCGGCAGCGGCTACAAGGTCGTTACAACCCGCCTGTAGCCTGGAAACCAACCCCCAATACCGTCAGCACCGACAGCGGCAACAGCAGCGTGTCGAGCAAGGCGCTGGCCGGCAGATCGACACCCGGATAGCTCGGCGCTTCGGCACCGAAGCGATCCATCGGGCAACAACCGCCCTGCATCACATACAGATCCAGGCGCGTCCCGGAATACACCACCGGTGCGCCCGGCTTGGCCGCGTTCAGCGTGCGTGCCGTGGCGCAGCCGCCCAGTTGCAGGGCGACCAGCAGGATCAGCAGCGACTTACTCATCGCTGCTCAGGTGATGCTCGCCCCA
This sequence comes from Pseudomonas sp. GM17, assembly GCF_000282175.2. Lineage (NCBI taxonomy): Bacteria > Pseudomonadati > Pseudomonadota > Gammaproteobacteria > Pseudomonadales > Pseudomonadaceae > Pseudomonas > Pseudomonas sp. GM17. The sequence goes on from NZ_CP124732.1 coordinate 6,770,254, forward strand.
CCGCGGCAGCATGTCTTGCGGGATGTTCAACAGGTTGAGAATCCGCGCCACGACAAAATCCACCAGGTCGTCGATGGTCTGCGGCTGGTGATAGAAACCCGGAGAAGCCGGCAGAATGGTCACGCCCATGTTCGACAGCTTGAGCATGTTTTCCAGGTGGATGCTCGAGTAAGGCGCCTCGCGCGGTACCAGGATCAACTGGCGGCGTTCCTTCAGGGTGACGTCCGCCGCCCGCTCGATCAAGTTGTTGCAGGCGCCCGTGGCGATGGCCGACAAGGTACCGGTGGAACAAGGCACCACCACCATCGCCGCCGGCGAACCGGAGCCCGAGGCCACCGGCGACATCCAGTCTTCCTTGCCATACACGCGGATCTGCCCGGCTGCCGCACCGGTGTACTCGGTGAGGAAGGCCTGCATGGTCTGCGGCTTGGATGGCAGGGTCACGTCGGTCTCGGTCGCCATCACCAACTGCGCGGCCTTGGAGATCAGGAAGTGCACTTCACGATCTTCGCGCACCAGGCAATCGAGCAGGCGCAGGCCGTACTGGGCGCCCGAAGCGCCGGTCATCGCCAGGGTGATGCGTTCCGGACCGTTGTTCATCGCAGTGCCTCGGCCAACTTGCCGTGCAGGCCGCCGAAGCCGCCGTTGCTCATGATCACCACGTGGGTGCCCGGCTTGGCCTGGCTCTTCACCCGCTCGATGATGCCTTCCAGGGAGTCGCTGACAATCGACGGCACGCTGCACAGCGCGGCGGTGGCGCCCAGGTCCCAGCCGAGATTGGCCGGCGCGTACCAGACCACCTGATCGGCCTGGTTGACGCTTTCCGGCAGCCCGTCACGGTGGGCGCCGAGCTTCATGGAGTTGGAGCGCGGCTCGATGATAGCGATCAATGGCGCATCGCCGATGCGCTTGCGCAAGCCGTCCAGGGTGGTGGCGATGGCGGTCGGGTGGTGAGCGAAGTCGTCGTAGATGGTGATGCCATGGACTTCAGCCACCTTCTCCATCCGCCGCTTGACACTCTTGAACGCGCTCAGCGCAGCGATGCCCATGGACGGCACCACACCGACATGGCGCGCCGCGGCCAGGGTGGCCAGGGCGTTGGCGACGTTGTGCTGGCCGGTCAGGTCCCACTCGACCACACCTTGGGCCTCGCCTTCGAACATCACTTCGAACTTCGAGCCGTCTTCGCTGAGCAGCTTGACCTGCCATTGGCCGCCCGCGCCGGTGGTTTGCACCGGGGTCCAGCAGCCCATGTCGATCACCCGTTGCAGGGCCGGCTCGGTGGTCGGGTGGATGACCAGGCCTTCGCTCGGGATGGTCCGCACCAAGTGGTGGAACTGCCGCTCGATCGCCGGCAGATCGGGAAAGATGTCCGCGTGATCGAACTCGAGATTGTTCAGGATCGCCGTGCGCGGACGGTAGTGCACGAACTTCGAGCGCTTGTCGAAGAAGGCGCTGTCGTATTCATCGGCCTCGATCACAAAGAACGGTGTGCCGCCCAGGCGGGCCGACACCGAGAAATTCTGCGGCACGCCACCGATCAGGAAGCCCGGGCTCATGCCCGCATGCTCCAGCACCCAGGCCAGCATGCTGCTGGTGGTGGTCTTGCCATGCGTGCCGGCCACCGCCAGCACCCAACGGCCTTGCAGCACATGGTCGGCCAGCCATTGCGGGCCGGAAACATAGGGCAAGCCCTTGTTCAGCACATATTCCACCGCCGGGTTGCCGCGGGACATGGCATTGCCGATCACCACCAGGTCCGGTGCCGGGTCAAGCTGGGCCGGGTCGTAGCCCTGGGTCAACTCGATGCCCTGGGCTTCGAGCTGGGTGCTCATCGGCGGGTAGACGTTGGCATCGGAGCCGGTGACATGATGGCCCAGTTCTTTGGCCAGAACCGCCATCGAGCCCATGAAGGTGCCGCAAATACCGAGAATATGAATGTGCATAGAAGGCCTCGTAAAACATCGAGGCAGGTTAGCGTAGAGGGCTGCAAATCGCACTCTTTAGCTGATGGGGGAACACGCGGTTGTCGCTGCCGGAGGCTGTGACGAGTTCTGTGGGGCTTTTGACGGGGAATCGCTCGAACGCGGCTGGAGCCTTGGACCGCGGTTACCGATGTATCGGCGGCTGCGCCGCCTATCGCGAGCAAGCTTCGCTCCTACAGAGGAATGCGCATTTTCTGTAGGAGCAGCCGGTCGACGCTCGATTGCTCGCGATGAACGATAACCCGGTGCCGCGCCTAGCGAGCGATCCCATGCTTGCGCAGCTTTCTATAGAGGGTATTGCGGCTCACCCCCAACTGCTCGGCGGTGTGGGTCATATGCCAGCGCTGTTGTTCCAGCACATTGAGCAAGGCCAGGCGTTCGGCATCGTCCAACGGGTATCCGCCCGCCTCCTCGACAGCTGCCGGCACCGGTGCCGGGCGGCCCTGGCGAATCATCGCCGGCACATCCTCCAGGCCGATGCGTCCGTCGTCGCAGAGCGCCGCCAGGGTGCGCAATACGTTGCGCAGTTGCCGCACGTTGCCTGGCCAGTGGAAGTCCAGCAGGGCCTGGCGTGCCGGGCCGTCGAGCGAGACCTGCTGGTCGCCGGCCTCTTGCGCCAGGAGAAAATCCAGCAGCTGGGATTTGTCGCTGCGCTCGCGCAGCGCCGGCAGGGCGATTTCCAGGCCATTGAGCCGGTAATACAAATCCTCGCGGAAGCTGCCATCCCGCACCCGCTCCAGCAGGTCCCGGTGAGTGGCGCTGATGATGCGTACGTTGACCGCCTGCGGCTCGCCGCCGATAGGCACCACCATGCGGTCTTCCAGCACCCGCAACAGGCGGGTCTGCAAGGCCAGCGGCATATCGCCGATTTCATCGAGGAACAGCGTGCCGCCATCGGCCTGCTGCAACTTGCCGCGCATGCCTTCCTTGCGTGCCCCGGTGAAGGTGCCGCCGCGATAACCGAACAGCTCGCTTTCGATCAGGCTTTCGGGAATGGCCGCGCAGTTCAAGGCAACGAAGGCTTTCTCCGCCCGCTGGCTGGCATGGTGCACCGCCTTGGCGAACGCCTCCTTGCCGGAGCCGGTTTCGCCGTTGATCAACAGCGGCACATCGCGCTCGAACACGCGCAAGGATTTGCGGAAGTCGTCTTGCAGGGCCGCATCGCCCAGACAGATCTCGGGCAGGCGCGGACGCTCCAGCACCGCCCTCGGCGGCAGCGGTTGCGGCACGCTGCGCGGCTGGCCACGCAACACCGCGAACAGATGCCGCCCATCACAGGTGCGCAGCGGCCAGCTGGCGCTGGCATTGACACTGGCGCGGCCCAGCAACTCGTCCAGCGAGCAGTCGAAAAAGGCTTCCACCGGCTTGCCCAGCAAGCCGCCGCGAATATGCCCCAGCAGGTTCAAGGCGCTCTGGTTCACCGCGCTGATCCGACCTTCCCCGTCGAATGCCAGCAAGCCTTCGCTGAACAAGCCGACGGACTCGGCCTGCAGGTGAAAACGCAGCAGCCATTGATTGTCGAAATAACGCAGGAAATAGCAGCTCTCGATCATCTTCGCCGAGAGGTTGACCAGGGCCATGGTGTGGAACTGGCTCTGGCGCGACACATCCGGGCGCGCCGAGGAAACGTCGAGCACCGCCAGCAGTTCACCGTGAGGGTCGAACACCGGGCTGGCCGAGCAAGTCAGGCCGGTATGGCGGCCACGGAAATGTTCGTCCTGGTGGATGGTCAGGGACTGGCGCTCCACCAGGCAGGTGCCAATACCGTTGGTGCCCTCGCAGGCCTCGCTCCAGTCGGCGCCGAGCCAGAGCCCGGCGCGTTCGAAAATCTTGCGCTCGGCGGGCGCGGTGACACAGTTGAGGATCACCCCGCGGGCGTCGGTCAGCAGCACCGCATGGCCGGCGCCGGACAGCTGCTGGTGCAGGCTGGTCATCTCGTTGCCGGCGATCTGCAGCACCTGCTGCAGGCGTTCGCGGCTTTCCAGCAGACGTCCGTGCTCGAGCACGGTGGGCGCCATGCTCAGGGCCGGGTCGAGGTGATAGTCCTCCAGGCAACGCAGCCAGGAGCGGGCGATGGAAGGATCGCTGCCGGGCCCCTGCAGATGGGCCTTGCCTTGGGTCACGGTCAGCACTTGCTGGGCGTGCCGGGTGAGGTGATTGCTGTGCATTTCTTATTGTTCTCCTGCTGCGCTGACTGCTCAGAAGGCACCCACCTGTAGCCGCTGCCGCAGGCTGCGCCAAGCCCCGCAGGGGCTTCCGCGATCTGAAGAGCAGCGCCCGCTTCGCGGTCGTTCGCAGCCTGCGGCAGCGGCTACAGAAGAGTTCTTCAGATCCTCGCGGCCCACCAGCATCCTCCAGCCATGGATGCATTGCAATGCTGCTTCGACCAATGAGTCACAGGCTGTGCCACAAGCGGTACAAAGTGTCACCCGGCCTGTGCCACAACTGCCACATACGCCCGGTACGCAGCCGCTGAAACATTCGTAAACCCTTGATTTTCCTGGCCCGCAACGCAGTGGCCCGGGCTTTGCTCTACGCTTTTACAAGCGCAACAGCGCGTCCTCCCTTATAAGCACAAAAGCCAGGAGATACCCACCATGCGTTATGCACACCCCGGTACTGAAGGCGCTATCGTTTCGTTCAAGAGCAAATACGGTAACTACATCGGCGGCGAATTCGTCGCGCCTGTCAAAGGTCAGTACTTCACCAATACCTCGCCAGTAAACGGCCAACCGATCGCCGAATTCCCGCGTTCCACCGCCGAAGACATCGAGAAAGCCCTGGACGCCGCCCATGCCGCCGCCGATGCCTGGGGTGCCACCTCGGCACAGGCCCGCTCGCTGATCCTGCTGAAAATCGCCGACCGCATCGAGCAGAACCTCGAACTGCTGGCCATCACCGAAACCTGGGACAACGGCAAGGCCGTGCGGGAAACCCTCAACGCAGACATCCCCCTGGCCGCCGACCACTTCCGCTACTTCGCTGGCTGCCTGCGGGCCCAGGAAGGCAGCGCCGCGGAAATCGACGGCAACACCGTGGCCTATCACATTCACGAACCGCTGGGCGTGGTCGGGCAGATCATCCCGTGGAACTTTCCGCTGTTGATGGCCGCCTGGAAACTCGCCCCGGCCCTGGCCGCCGGCAACTGCGTGGTACTCAAGCCGGCCGAGCAGACCCCGCTGGGCATCTGCGTGCTGATGGAACTGATCGGCGACCTGCTGCCGCCGGGCGTGCTCAACGTGGTGCAAGGCTTCGGCAAAGAAGCCGGCGAAGCCCTGGCCACCAGCAAGCGCATCGCCAAGATCGCCTTCACCGGTTCGACGCCGGTGGGCTCGCACATCATGAAATGCGCCGCCGAGAACATCATCCCGTCTACCGTGGAACTGGGCGGCAAGTCGCCGAACATCTTCTTCGCCGACATCATGCAGGCCGAACCGAGCTTCATCGAAAAGGCCGCCGAAGGCCTGGTGCTGGCGTTCTTCAACCAGGGCGAAGTCTGCACCTGCCCGTCGCGCGCCCTGGTGGAAGAGTCGATCTACGACGAGTTCATGCAAGTGGTGATGAAAAAGGTCGAGCAGATCAAGCGCGGCGACCCGCTGGACACCGACACCATGGTCGGCGCCCAGGCGTCCGAGCAGCAGTTCGACAAGATCCTCTCGTACCTGGAAATCGCCAAGGGCGAAGGCGCGCAGCTGCTGACCGGCGGCAAGGTGGAGAAACTCGAGGGCAACCTGGCCAGCGGTTATTACATCCAGCCGACCCTGCTCAAGGGCAACAACAAGATGCGTGTGTTCCAGGAAGAAATCTTCGGCCCGGTGGTGAGCATCACCACCTTCAAGGACGAAGCCGAAGCCCTGGCGATTGCCAACGACACCGAGTTCGGCCTTGGCGCCGGCCTCTGGACCCGCGACATCAACCGCGCCTACCGCATGGGCCGGGCGATCAAGGCCGGTCGTGTGTGGACCAACTGCTACCACCTGTACCCCGCCCACGCGGCGTTCGGCGGTTACAAGAAGTCCGGCGTCGGCCGTGAAACCCACAAGATGATGCTCGACCACTACCAGCAGACCAAAAACCTGCTGGTGAGCTACGACATCAACCCGCTGGGCTTCTTCTAAAAACCAGCAACGCCAGGGACAAGGGTGAAGCCGCCAACGCGGTTTCACCCTTGGGGGCCGCTCGCGCAAGCTCGCGATGACGACCTCAAGGCAGAACACTCCATCGCCTTGCAACACCGATCCGGTCTGCCGACCGGGCACAACAATAAGAACAGGTGAACCCTTATGCCTAGCGAACATACCGGCGTGCAGTCGGCTGGCTCTTCGGTCGACTTTGAAAAAGTCGGCTCCGACTATTTCCAACAACGCGAACTGAAAAAAGGCGCGGCAGGCTGGGTCCTGCTGGTGGGCCTGGGCGTGGCCTACGTCATCTCCGGCGACTACGCAGGCTGGAACTTCGGCCTGGCCCAGGGCGGCTGGGGCGGCATGTTCCTCGCCACCCTGCTGATGGCCACCATGTACCTGTGCATGTGCTTTTCCCTGGCCGAGCTGTCCTCGATGATCCCCACCGCTGGCGGTGGCTACGGTTTCGCCCGCAGCGCCTTCGGCCCCTGGGGTGGCTTCCTCACCGGCACCGCGATCCTCATCGAATATGCGATCGCCCCGGCGGCGATCGCGGTGTTTATCGGCGCCTATTGCCAATCGCTGTTCGGCATCGGCGGCTGGATGATCTACCTGGCGTTCTACATCGTGTTCATCGCCATCCATATCTTCGGGGTCGGCGAGGCACTGAAGCTGATGTTTATCATCACTGCCGTGGCCGCCATCGCCCTGGGCGTATTCCTGGTGGCGATGGTGCCGCACTTCTCGGTGGCCAACCTGCTGGATATCCCGGTCACCGAGGCCGTGGGCGCCAGCAGCTTCCTGCCGTTCGGTTATGTCGGTGTGTGGGCGGCGATTCCCTACGCCATCTGGTTCTTCCTGGCGGTCGAAGGGGTCCCGCTGGCCGCGGAAGAAACCAAGAACCCCAAGCGCGACCTGCCCCGCGGCCTGATCGGCGCCATGCTGGTGCTGCTGAGCTTCGCCCTGCTGATCCTGGTGATCGGCCCCGGTGGCGCGGGTGCCAACGCCCTGCTGACCTCCGGCAACCCGCTGGTGGAAGCCCTGGCCAAGGCCTACGGCGGCTCGACCTGGATGGGCAGCTTCGTCAACCTGGTGGGCCTGGCCGGCTTGATCGCCAGCTTCTTCTCGATCATCTACGCCTACTCGCGGCAGATTTTCGCCCTGTCCCGCGCGGGTTACCTGCCGCGCAAGCTGTCGGAAACCAACAAGAGCAAGGCGCCGGTCCTGGCGCTGGTGATCCCCGGCATCATCGGTTTCGGCCTGTCGCTGACCGGCCAGGGCGACCTGCTGATCCTGGTGGCGGTGTTCGGCGCCACCATCTCCTACGTGCTGATGATGGCCGCGCACATCACCCTGCGCATCCGCCGCCCCAAAATGGATCGTCCGTACCGCACCCCGGGCGGCATCTTCACCTCCGGCGTGGCCCTGGTACTGGCCTGCATCGCCGTGGTGGCGGGCTTCCTGGTGGATCCGCGGGTGGTCATTGGCGCCGCGATCATCTATGGAGTATTAATTGCTTACTTTGCTTTCTACAGTCGGCATCACTTGGTAGCAGGCACGCCCGAAGAAGAATTCGCGGCCATTCAGAAAGCTGAAGAAGCCTTGCACTAACCGCCGAAAACCTCGACGCGGGGGCCACGTCCCTGCGTCGTCACGGAGAACCTGTATGGCAAGTTTCGCCCACACCGTCGGCGCCCAGACCTACCGCTTCGACAGCCTCAAGGAGGTCATGGCCAAGGCCAGCCCGGCGCGTTCCGGGGACTTCCTGGCCGGCGTCGCCGCCCTCAACGACGGCGAGCGGGTCGCCGCGCAAATGACCCTGGCGGATATTCCGCTCAAGCATTTCCTCGAAGAAGCGCTGATTCCCTACGAGACCGATGAAGTCACCCGGTTGATCATCGACACCCACGACAAGGCCGCCTTCGCCACCGTCAGCCACCTCACGGTCGGCGGCTTTCGCGACTGGCTGCTCAGCGACGCCGCCGACGAACAGAGCCTGCGCGCCCTGGCACCCGGGCTGACCCCGGAAATGGCCGCTGCCGTGTCGAAGATCATGCGTGTCCAGGACCTGGTGCTGGTGGCGCAGAAGATCCGCGTGGTCACCCAGTTCCGCGGCACCCTGGGCCTGCGCGGGCGCCTGTCAACCCGCCTGCAGCCCAACCACCCGACCGACGAACCGGCGGGCATCGCCGCGAGCATTCTCGACGGCCTGCTCTACGGCAACGGCGACGCCATGATCGGCATCAACCCGGCCACCGACAGCATCGCCTCGATCTGCGCCCTGCTGGAAATGCTCGACGCCATCATCCAGCGTTATGAAATTCCCACCCAGGCCTGCGTGCTGACCCACGTCACCACCTCCATCGAGGCGATCAACCGTGGCGTGCCGCTGGACCTGGTGTTCCAGTCGATCGCCGGCACCGAGGCGGCCAACGCCAGTTTCGGCATCAACCTCAATGTGTTGCAGGAAGGCTACGAGGCCGGCCTGAGCCTCAAGCGCGGCACCCTGGGGCAGAACCTGATGTATTTCGAGACCGGCCAGGGCAGCGCGCTGTCGGCCAACGCCCACTTCGGCGTCGACCAGCAGACCTGCGAAACCCGCGCCTATGCCGTGGCCCGGCACTTCAAGCCGTTCCTGGTGAACACCGTGGTCGGCTTCATCGGCCCGGAGTACCTGTACAACGGCAAGCAGATCATCCGCGCCGGCCTGGAAGACCATTTCTGCGGCAAGCTGCTGGGCGTGCCCATGGGGTGCGACATCTGCTACACCAACCACGCCGAAGCCGACCAGGACGACATGGACACCCTGCTGACCCTGCTGGGCGTGGCCGGGATCAACTTCATCATGGGCATCCCCGGCTCCGACGACATCATGCTCAATTACCAGACCACCTCCTTTCACGACGCGCTCTACGCCCGCCAGACCCTGGGCCTGAAACCGGCGCCGGAGTTCGAGCAGTGGCTGGCGAAAACCGGCATCTTCACCCAGCCCGACGGCAAGGTGCAGTTCGGCCACAACCTGCCGCCGGCCTTCCGCCAGGCACTGGCACAGCTTCAGTAAGGACAGGCTCATGGACAAACATCCGACCGACAGCCAGAACCCCTGGCTGGAGCTGCGCCGCCTGACCCCGGCGCGTATCGCCCTGGGCCGCACCGGCACCAGCCTGCCCACCGGCGCCCAGCTGGACTTCCAGTTCGCCCACGCCCAGGCCCGCGATGCGGTGCACCTGCCCTTCGACCATGCCGGGCTGAGCAGCCAACTGGCCGAACGCGGCCGCGACAGCCTGCTGCTGCACAGCGCCGCCAGCGATCGTCACAGCTACCTGCAACGCCCGGACCTGGGGCGCAAGCTCAGCGACGATTCGGCCCAGGCCCTGCGCGATCACGCATCCGCCAATCCGGGCGGGGTGGATCTGGCGGTGGTCGTGGCGGACGGTTTGTCGGCGCTGGCGGTGCATCGCCATACCCTGCCGCTTCTCGCCCGTTTTGAAGAACAGACCGCGGCCGAAGGCTGGTCGCTGTCGCCGGTAATCCTCGTGGAACAGGGCCGGGTGGCGGTGGCCGACGAAATCGGCGAGCTGCTCGGGGCGAAAATGACCGTGATCCTGATCGGCGAACGCCCGGGCCTCAGCTCACCGGACAGCCTGGGGCTATATTTCACCTACAACCCGAAGGTCGGGCTCACCGATGCCTATCGCAACTGCATTTCCAACGTGCGCCTGGAGGGCCTGAGCTACGGCATGGCGGCCCACCGCTTGCTGTACCTGATGCGCGAGGCCTGCAGGCGGCAGCTTTCGGGGGTCAACCTGAAAGACGAGGCCCAGGTGAACACCCTGGACAGCGACTCGCCCGACACCACCAAGGGCAATTTCCTGCTGGGGCCTGCAAAGCCATGACTTTTCGAGACGATTGCGCTTTTTCCAGGCTTTAGGCAGCATCGAAACACGGCTGCCCGAGTAATGAACCGTTTGCCGTCGTATCCATTCGAAGTTGAGGACAACTCATGCGGATTACTCAAGCGACCCTCGAACACCTGGATCTGTTGACCCCCCTGTTCGTCAAATACCGCGAGTTCTATGGCGCCCTGCCTTTTCCGGACTCGTCCCGGGCCTTCCTGGAAAAGCGCCTGCGCCGCAAGGAATCGGTGATCTACCTGGCCCTGCCCGACGATGACGATAAGAAACTCCTCGGTTTCTGTCAGCTCTACCCCAGCTTTTCCTCCCTGTCCCTGAAGCGCGTGTGGATCCTCAACGATATCTACGTCGCCGAAGACGCTCGCCGACAACTGGTGGCCGACAACCTGATCCGCACCGCGAAGAAAATGGCCAAGGACACCCAGGCCGTACGCATGCGTGTCTCCACCAGCAGTGACAACGAAGTGGCACAGAAAACCTATGAATCCATCGGTTTTCGCGAAGATACCGAGTTCAAGAACTACATATTGCCGATCAGCGACGACTAAACCCCTCTGCAACCGCCCGATCACAACCTTCGACAGCGCCTGGGAAGACGCTGCCGAAGGCCACGATCTTTCGCCTTTGGCCAGCCAGCGCCGTCAAGACATCCCTCGCTACAAACTCAACGCCCATTTCACCTATCAGGTCTTATAATGCCGACCTTTTCGGGGCGTAAGATGAATCTGCGCCAGCTGTAAGTTTTTTGCCCCAGTCATCGCACAGGCCCGCAGAGTCAGGCCGTCACCACAGGTGCCCCAATGGATTTCAACCCGATCGACCTCATCCTCCATCTCGACGTTTACCTCGACATGTTGGTGACCAACTACGGGCCATGGATCTACGCCATCCTGTTCCTGGTGATTTTCTGCGAGACCGGCCTGGTGGTGACGCCGTTCCTGCCTGGCGACTCCCTGCTGTTCATCGCCGGCGCGGTCGCCGCCGGTGGCGCCATGGACCCGGTGCTGCTCGGCGGCCTGCTGATGCTGGCGGCGATCCTCGGCGACAGCACCAACTACATCATCGGGCGAACGGTGGGCGAACGACTGTTCAGCAACCCGAACTCGAAGATCTTCCGCCGCGACTACCTGCAAAAAACCCACGACTTCTACGACCGGCACGGCGGCAAAACCGTGACCCTGGCGCGTTTCCTGCCGATCATCCGTACCTTCGCCCCCTTCGTCGCCGGCGTGGCCAAGATGCCGTATCCGCGCTTCTTCGCCTTCAGCGTGGCCGGCACCATCCTGTGGGTCGGCGGCCTGGTGACCCTGGGCTACTTCTTCGGCAACGTGCCATTCATCAAGAAAAACCTGTCGCTGCTGGTGGTGGGCATCATCCTGCTGTCGCTGGTGCCGATGATCATCGGCGTGGTGCGCAGCCGCCTGGGCCGCTCGGCGGCAAAGGCTGAAAGCCACTAATCGCTATGTGGCCCCTCAGTGCCTGGCGCCGCCGCCGGCTGGCCAAGCACCCGGTTGCCGATGAAATGTGGCAACGGGTGCGCCAGCACCTGCCCTTTCTCGACGGCCTGAGCGATGCCGAGGATCAGTGGTTGCGGGAAACCAGCGTCCTGTTTCTCGACGACAAGCACCTGAGCGCCCTGCCCGGGGTCGAGTTGCACCAGTTCGAACGCCTGCTGCTGGCCGCCCAGGCCCAGTTGCCGCTATTGCACCTGGGGGATTTGAACTGGTACCAGGGCTTCCACGAAATCGTCCTCTACCCCGACGACTTCCTCAGCCCCCAGCGCCATCGCGATGCCAGTGGCGTCGAACATGAATGGGACGGCGAACACAGCGGCGAAGCCTGGCAACAGGGCCCGATCATCCTGGCCTGGCCCGGCGTGCTCGCCAGCGGCGGCTGGGAAGCCTACAACCTGGTGATCCACGAGCTGGCGCACAAGCTGGACATGCTCAACGGCGACGCCAACGGCCTGCCGCCGCTGCACAGCGACATGCGCATCAGCGACTGGGCGCAGGTGATGCAGGCGGCCTACGACGACCTCAACCGCCAGCTCGACCACAACCCGGACGCCGAAACCGCCATCGACCCTTACGCCGCGGAAAACCCCGCGGAATTCTTCGCCGTCACCAGCGAATACTTCTTCAGCGCCCCGGATCTGCTGCACGAGGCCTATCCGAAGGTCTACCAGCAACTGCAGCTGTTTTACCGGCAGAATCCCCTGGCCCGGCTCCAGCAATTGCAGGCCAGCGACCCGAACTACCAGCAACACTGAGGCGTCCTGCCGGAACGCGCCCGCTGGCGAAATAATCGCTGATCCTGACGGGTGTCTCTGAACTAAACAGGCTGCGGCGACTCTTCTTTTCGCAAGCAATCGAGCGTCGACCGACGGCTCCTGCACAGGGTTCGCGGCGTTTGGCCCAAGGCGTCCATACGTCCTTCGGTACGTGGCATAGCCCTTGGAATATGCCTATAATCGCCGCCACTTTTTGGTCAATCCGGCCAAGACATTTTGGTCAACTAACGGGGGCATCGCCCAATGAGCTACAGCAAGATTCCGGCTGGCAAAGACCTGCCGAACGACATCTACGTCGCAATCGAGATTCCGGCCAACCACGCGCCGATCAAATACGAAATCGACAAAGACAGCGATTGCCTGTTCGTTGACCGTTTCATGGCCACCCCGATGTTCTACCCGGCCAACTACGGCTACATCCCGAACACCCTGGCCGACGACGGCGACCCCCTCGACGTGCTGGTCGTGACCCCTTACCCGGTGGCTCCAGGCTCGGTCATCCGCGCCCGTCCGGTCGGCATCCTGAACATGACCGACGACGGCGGCGGCGATGCCAAAGTCATCGCTGTACCACACGACAAGCTGTCCCAGCTGTATGTCGACGTGAAGGAGTACACCGACCTGCCGCCACTGCTGATTCAGCAGATCGAGCACTTCTTCGCGAACTACAAAGATCTCGAAAAAGGCAAATGGGTGAAGATCGAAGGCTGGGACGGCGCCGACGCCGCCCGCGCCGCGATCACGAAGTCGGTTGCCGCCTACAAAGGCTAAGCAGCTGCAAGCTTCCAGCGCCAAGCTTCAAGAAAAAGCCCTGCTGACCCGGGGCTTTTTTATGCCTGTCGAATGCCCTCCCCGTAGGAGCGAGGCTTGCCCGCGATCTCCCCAGAACAACACTCCATCCCCCGCCAATCACACCCTCCGATACAAAACGCCTCTGCTTTTCACCCTCGTCACAGGCTCCGGCTAACGCTTTGCGCTGGGAATTCTCTTCGAATATCAGTATGCTGCGCCCCACCTTTGCGCATCGACCTGTTCAACCGGTCAGATCCGCCCGACGCGGCAGATGATTTTCTCGCCAAGTCCCACAGCCAGCCGCAAGAGCTGGGTGTACGTTTTGCAGGCTGGTGCGGTTTACCAAAAATGAACCAAGCCAGTCCCCGAGAAGCCGGCCACAAGCCGGCTTTTTAATGCCTGGAAAACCCTGTTCAATGCGTAACCCGATGGGACCGGACAGGTCATCGGCCCCCGTTTCTGCCCCGGCAAAAGTAAGGTTCTTCGCTTTCTATTGAGCGACTTTTCCTAGAAACTCCCACCCGCTTGCGCCTGTGAAACCTGCTGTCTAGGCTCGGCCTGTCACTGCTTATTCAGTGATCGGGTTTAGCAGCTCGAAACATCACATCGGGCGCATCGATGTCACCGGTCGGTAGATTTTTTATTCTGCCTGTCATGGTGGCTGTGCGCAGGGCATCTTCGGATGCGTCGGTTTTCCAATGTGACCGGCCTGCTAACCTGCGTACAGCTGCCACCCCATCGTTTAGCAGCGACATCTGGCAGCTCCACTCACGTTGGAGATGCACCATGAAAAAGCTTGTTCCCGATCCGCCCCTGCCCGGGCAATTCAGAACCCCCGAACACGATCTCGCCACCCAGCGCATCCGCCTGGCCCTGGCCGCGAATACAGCTGAAACCTCAATCCTCGGCAACCTGAAAGCCACCGCCCCGGCGTCAGCGCCGAAGAGGCCTTGGTGCATGTGTCGCTGCTACTGGATTGCGCGGTACAGGTCAGCGACGAGATCAGCGAACGCGCCAGCGGTGTGGAGCGCGGGCTGATCTGGTCGATGATCCACTCTGTGGAGATGGCCAATGCCGTAGTGAGCGCGTTGCTCGACACTAACCGGCCGGCCGAGGCTGGCGCGGGGCGTTAAAAATCGGCGAACGCTGGAACGGGGCGAAGCTCATTCGCCCCGTGCTCCATGAATTCCCGCCAGGCGTGTTAGGCAGGACCGCCCCCCCGACATTGGCGGCTCGGCCCAGCCATCAAGACGCCCCATGCACCCGCGCCGTCATGTCCAACCCCAGTGCACGCATCACCGCCAGCAGGGTCTTCAGGGTCGGGTTGCCCTTGTCGCTGAACGAGCGATACAGCTGCTCGCGGGACAGCCCGGTTTCATGGGCCAGCTCAGTCATGCCCTTGGCCCGCGCCACCACACCCAGGGCTTTGGCGATATAGCCGGCATCGCCGGTTTCGAAGGCGTCCGCCATGAACAGGGCGATGGCTTGCGGGTCGCGCAAGGCCGTGGCGGGGTCATAGTCGAATAGCGGTTCGTTCATGATCGACTCCAACGACGGGCCAGGTATTTGGCCAGTTCGATATCGCGGCTCTGGCGACTCTTGTCGCCGCCGCACAACAGGATGACGAGTTGCAAGCCGCGCTGCTGGAAGTAAACCCGGTAGCCCGGCCCGTAATGGATGCGCAACTCACTGACGCCTTCGCCCACCGGGGACACGTCCCCGGCAAGACCGTTGGCCAGGCGAAAAATCCGCGCAGCAATCAACGCCCTGGCTCTGGAATCCTTGAGCCTGTTTTCCCACTCCATAAAGGTCGCGGTCTGTTTGATCTCGATCATCCCGCAACTGTAGTTTCAAGACTACAGTATTTGAAAGCGTATTTGTATTGCAAAGCGCTGCCAGCGCACAGGCCGATAGCGATCCGGCCCACAGCGTGTTGAAATCGAGCACTCGGTCATAAATCTGATGTCTCAACGGTTCAATGTCTTAACTCCTGTAAGGACGTCCCCATGAGAAAGCTGTTCCCCCTGCTGCTCCTCGCCGCGGCTTTCCATCAACCCCTCGCGCTCGCCGACTGCGCCAGCTCGCCCAAGCCAGTGGCCGAGGCCTTCTACAACTGGTACCTGCAGAGTTTCAGCAACGAAAAAGACCCGATCACCGATGACCTGCCGCACCTGCAGCAGTACGTCACGCAAACGCTGATCGAACGGATCAAGAAGCAGATGAGCAGCCCCGAGGGTCTGGAAGAGGACTACTTTCTCAAGACCCAGGACTACATGGATGAGTGGCTGACCCAGATCAAGGTCAGCGAACCGCAGGTGCAAGGCACCTCGGCGCGTGAGTCGGTGACCCTGGGCAACACGCCGGACACCACGCAGATCGTCGACCTGCTGCTGGTCAAGGACAAAGGCTGCTGGAAGATCAACGAGGTGCTGGCCACCACGGATCAGAGTGAGTGATCCGCGGTAGCCGGCCAGGCAGGATCAGATATCGAGAATGATCTTGCCGAAGTGCTGGTTGCTTTCCTGGTAGCGGAAGGCATCGACCATCGCGTCCAGGGCGAAGTGCTTGTCGAGGATCGGATGCATGCCGTTGGCGTCGATCGCGCGGACCATGTCCTGCTGCTGCCGGCGGCTACCCACCAGCACGCCTTGCAGACGCAGTTGCTTGACCAGCGCGGTGACGATCGGGAACTCGCCGGCAACCCCGGTCAGGATGCCGATCACCGAGATATGGCCACCGGCCCGCGCGGCGATCATCGACTGCTCCAGGGTGGAGGGGCCGCCGACTTCGATCACATGGTCGACGCCACGGCCGGCGGTGAGCTTCTGTACGGTCTCGCCCCAGGTCGGGTCCTGGCGGTAGTTGATCAGGTGATCGGCGCCGAGGGCTTTCAGCCGTTCCAGCTTGGCATCGCTGGACGAAGTGGCGATCACGGTAGCGCCGAGCATCTTGGCGAATTGCAGGGCGAAGATCGACACGCCGCCGGTGCCTTGCACCAGCACGGTATCGCCGGCAGTTACGCGGCCGTCGTCCACCAGCGCGCGCCAGGCGGTAAGGCCGGCGGTAGTAAGGGTCGCTGCTTCGGCGTGGCTCCAGCCCCTGGGCGCACGGGTGAAGGCGGTGGCGCGGGCGGTGACGACTTCCCGGGCGTAACCATCCAGGCCATCACCCGGCACCGTGGCAAAACCTATGACATTGGGCCGGCCGTCCAGCCATTCGGGGAAGAAGGTGCTGACCACCGAGTCGCCGATGGCGAATTCACTGACACCCTCGCCCACCGCTACCACTTCACCGGCGCCATCGGCCATCGGGATCCGCGACTCAGTCGGCCCCCACATGCCGCTGACCACCGCGAAGTCGTGGTAGTTGAGGGAGCTGGCGCGCAGGCGCACGGTGATTTCGCCCGCTTGTGGCGCCGCGGCCGGAGCCTCGCCGACCACTACTTTATCGTAGCCACCACCGGGTTGTACGTAGATTGCTTTCATGAACAGATCCTCCTGGGTTGCCTTTTCATTTCGAAAAATAACGAAATGTTCAAGTAAAAAAACTCAGAGTTCGCGCTTCAGTTGCTCGGCAAAAGCAGCAATGGCCGCTTCGTTACGGCGAAAGTAAGTCCATTTGCCGATACGCGTGGCCTCGACCAGCCCGGCCTGCTGCAGGATCGCCAGATGGCTGGACGTGCTGGACGCCGAAAGCGCGGCCTTGTGCTGCAGGTGAGTCATGCAGATGCCGATTTCTTTCGGCGCGTCATGCCCCTGGGGCGGGAAGTTGCCTTCCGGGTCCTTCAGCCATTCGAGCATCTGCATACGGATGTCGCTGGCCAGGGCTTTGATTTGGTCGATGAGCATGGCGAGGATATTACGGACTTTTACGAAATGTTCAAGATCCGAGCAATATCCCCGCCCGTCCACCTATTACTTGCTCTCGACGATCGGCCCCGGCGCTTTCACCTGGGTCATCAGGTCATCGTCCCACTGCCCTTCCACCTTGATCTGGGCCAGGGCCCCCAGTTCCATGGCCTCGATCAGGTTGTGGCTGAGGTACACGTAGGTACCCGGCTGCTTGAAGGTGTACAGCGCCGCGACCGCGGAGCCGCCGGGGATAAACCAGGTTTCCATGTTGCGTTGCGGCGGGTTGGCGAATTTGCCGGTGGTCCAGACCCAGTCGCCATGGCCGCCAATCAGGTGCGGACGGCTGTCGCGGTTGGCTTGGGAATGGAGGAACAGCACGCTTTCACCGACCTTGGAGGTCAGCGCGTTGGCACCGGTCAGGGCGCCGACACGGCCGTTGAACACCACGTGGCTCGGAGTCAGGGTGCGCATGACCGCACGGGTGTCCTGGTAGCTGGACGCCAGGTCCGGGTAGTCCTTGTAGTGGCCGTTCTTGTCCTTGGGGATATACAGGTCGGATTCGCCTATGGTGTAGACGCGGTCGTAATGCAGGGGCTTGCCCTGAGGATCGCGCAGACCGTCACGGGGCAGCACCATCAGTGCGCCGTTCATGCCCGACACCACATGCCACGGCACCATGCCTTGCGGCGCGCAATGGTAGACAAAGGTACCGCTGCGATCAGCCTTGAAACGCAGCACCACTTCCTGCCCCGGCACCACCTGGGTCAGGCCCGCTCCGCCCAGGGCGCCGGTGGCCGCATGAAAGTCGACGTTATGGGGCATGCTGTTGGTCGCGGGATTGACCAGTGTCAGCTCCACATAGTCACCCTCATGCACCACCAGCGTCGGGCCAGGCATGGACCCGTTGAAGGTCATGGCCTGGAGCGTGGTGCCCTGGTCGTCGATGACCATTTTTTTCTCTTCGATACTCATGCGGAACTGCACCACCTTGGGCGGCCCGTTGACCACTTGCTCATGAGGATGAACCAGCGGCGGTGCAACCAGCTCGACCTGCACCCGCTGTAAACCCTCTGCGCCACCGGCCAGAACCAGGCTGCTGGCACAACTGCCAAGCAGCACCCAGGCCCCCAATACACTTCGAAAAACACTCATTGCAGCTTCTCCTTGCCAATCAACGATGGGGCATTGCAAGGCAAGTGCGCGCAACTTTCCTTGTCGTAAAGCAAGAAATGGCGACAGAAGGTCGACCCGCGCAACCGGCCCCTGACCCAGGGCAGAAAATCGCCCTGCCGAGCCGTTCGGCAACCGCCGCTCATTTGCCCCAAAACCCCATGTCTGCTAGTGTCGCGCCGGTTTAACGTCAACCGGGATAGCCGCCATGGCCCGCAAAAAAGCTGCCTTAGATTTCGAACAATCCCTCGCCGACCTGCAAACGCTGGTCGAGCGTCTGGAGAACGGCGAGCTGTCGCTGGAAGACTCGTTGACCGCCTTCGAGCAAGGCATCGGCCTGACCCGCGATTGCCAGGCGGCCCTGGCCCAGGCCGAGCAGAAGGTGCAGATCCTGCTGGAGCGCGATGGCGAGCTGGCCGAAGAACCCTTCGACGCGGAACAACCAGAATGATCGCGGCCTATCAGGCCAGCAGCCAGGCCCGGGTCAATGCTGCACTGGAAACCCTGTTCCACGCGCCAAGCCCGGAGCTGGCCCGTCTTTACCAGGCCATGCGCTACAGCGTGATGAACGGCGGCAAGCGCGTGCGTCCGCTGCTGGCCTACGCCGCCTGCGAAGCCCTCGGTGCACGGCCAGAACAGGCCAACGGCGCGGCCTGCGCGGTGGAGCTGATCCACGCCTATTCCCTGGTGCACGACGATCTACCGGCGATGGACGACGACGACCTGCGTCGCGGCCAGCCAACTACCCACAAAGCCTTCGATGAAGCCTGCGCGATTCTCGCCGGCGACGGGTTGCAGAGCCTGGCCTTCAGCGCCCTGCTCGACCCGCGCCTGAGCGATTCGAGCGCCGAGATCCGCCTGCGGATGGTCAGCGCCCTGGCGCTGGCGGCGGGCCCGGCGGGCATGGTCGGTGGCCAGGCCATCGACCTCGGTTCGGTGGGCCTCAAGCTCGACCAGAAAGCCCTGGAATACATGCACCGGCACAAGACCGGCGCGCTGATCGAGGCCAGCGTCAAGCTCGGCGCCCTGGCCAGCGGCCGGGCCGAAAAAGACGAGCTCAAGTCCCTACAGACCTACGCCCAGGCCATCGGCCTGGCGTTCCAGGTGCAGGACGATATTCTCGACGTGGAAAGCGATACCGAGACCCTCGGCAAACGCCAGGGTGCCGACATCGCCCGGGACAAACCGACCTACCCGGCCCTGCTCGGCCTGGAAGCGGCCAAGGCCTATGCCCTGGAACTGCGCGATCAGGCCCTGCACGCACTGCGACCCTTTGACGCGGACGCCGAGCCCCTGCGGGAGCTGGCGCGTTATATCGTCGAACGACGCAGCTGATCGACCCCGGCGCGGCAGACCGCATATCGGCCAAGTTCCGCGCTCTGCGTGGGCAGCTTGCGATGCATAAGGTAAACTGCCGCCTCTTTTATACCTATAACGATTCGCCTGATGCCCACGACGTTTCATGAGATTCCCCGCAAGCGCCCGACCACGCCCCTGCTCGACCGTGCCAACACGCCGGACGGCCTGCGCCGGTTAGGCGAAGCCGAGCTGGAAACCCTGGCCGATGAGTTGCGCCTGGAATTGCTCTATACGGTCGGCCAGACCGGTGGGCATTTCGGTGCCGGCCTGGGCGTCATCGAGCTGACCATCGCGCTGCATTACGTCTTCGACACGCCGGACGACCGCCTGGTGTGGGACGTGGGTCATCAGGCTTATCCGCACAAGATCCTCACCGGTCGTCGCGAGCGCATGGCCAGCCTGCGCCAGAAGGACGGCCTGGCCGCCTTCCCGCGGCGTTCCGAGAGCGAGTACGACACCTTTGGCGTCGGCCACTCCAGCACCTCGATCAGCGCGGCGCTGGGCATGGCCATTGCCGCCCGCCTGCAGAACAGCGAGCGCAAGGCCATCGCGGTAATCGGCGACGGCGCCCTGACCGCGGGCATGGCCTTCGAGGCGCTGAACCACGCGCCGGAAGTGGACGCCAACATGCTGGTGATCCTCAACGACAACGACATGTCGATCTCGCGCAACGTCGGCGGCCTGTCCAATTACCTGGCCAAAATTCTTTCCAGCCGCACCTACGCCAGCATGCGCGAAGGCAGCAAGAAGGTGCTGTCGCGCCTGCCCGGCGCCTGGGAAATCGCCCGCCGCACCGAAGAATACGCAAAAGGCATGCTGGTTCCCGGCACCCTGTTCGAAGAGCTGGGCTGGAACTACATCGGTCCGATCGACGGCCACGACCTGCCGACCCTGATCGCCACCCTGCGCAACATGCGCGACCTCAAGGGCCCGCAGTTCCTGCACGTGGTGACCAAGAAGGGCAAGGGTTTCGCCCCGGCGGAAGTCGACCCGATCGGCTACCACGCCATCACCAAGCTCGACCCTCTGGACAGCCCTGCCGCCGCGCCGAAAAAGGCCGGTGGGCCGAAGTACTCCGGGGTGTTCGGCGAATGGCTGTGCGACATGGCCGCTGCCGACCCGCGCCTGGTGGGCATTACCCCGGCGATGAAGGAAGGCTCGGACCTGGTGGCCTTCAGCGAGCGCTTCCCGCTGCGCTACTTCGACGTGGCGATTGCCGAGCAGCACGCCGTGACCCTGGCGGCCGGCATGGCCTGCGAAGGCGCCAAGCCGGTGGTGGCGATCTATTCGACCTTCCTGCAGCGCGGCTACGACCAGCTGGTGCATGACGTAGCGGTGCAGAACCTCGACGTGCTGTTCGCCATCGACCGTGCCGGCCTGGTGGGCGAAGACGGCCCGACCCACGCCGGCAGCTTCGACCTGTCGTTCCTGCGTTGCATCCCCGGCATGCTGGTGATGACCCCAAGCGACGAGAACGAGCTGCGCAAGATGCTCAGCACCGGCCACCTGTACAACGGCCCGGCCGCCGTGCGTTATCCACGCGGTACCGGCCCGAACGCCACCATCGAAAAGGACCTGCAGCCGATCGAGATCGGCAAGGGCGTGGTCCGTCGCCAAGGCAGCAAGGTCGCCCTGCTGGTATTCGGCGTGCAACTGGCCGAGGCGCTGAAAGTCGCCGACAAGCTGGATGCCACTGTGGTCGACATGCGTTTCGTCAAGCCGCTGGATGAAGCCCTGGTATGCGAAATCGCCGCCAGCCACGAACTGCTGGTGACTATCGAAGAGAACGCCATCATGGGCGGCGCCGGTGGCGCGGTCGGCGAGTTCCTGGCGCGCGAGGCGATCCTCAAGCCGATCCTGCACCTGGGCCTGCCGGATCTCTACGTCGAACACGCCAAGCCGGCGCAGATGCTGGCCGAATGCGGCCTGGACGAAGCCGGTATCGAAGCCGCCGTACGGGCACGCCTGCAACGGCTCGGCCTGTAACCTGTAAGCCTTAAAAGCGACGGCCCCTTCGGGGCCGATCGCAGCCTTCGGCAGCGGCTACAGGAGTTATCCCCCCGCTCCCGCCTCGCTCGCCAAGCGCCACGGATTGCCGATGAAACCCGCCCTCCTCGTCCTGCCCCTTGTCCTGCTGCCCACCGGCCAACTGCTGGCCGACACTCTCGACCGCGAACAGGCCCTCAAGCTGCCCGACACGCTGATCAGCGCCAACCGCCAGGTAGAGGCACGCAACGACAGCAGCGCCGCCAACACCGTATTCACCCGCGACGACATTGACCGCCTGCAACCCTCCAGCGTCACCGACCTGCTGCAACGGGTGCCTGGTGTGCAAGTGGCGCAGAGCGGCGGCCGGGGCAGCGTGCCGGGGATCTATATCCGCGGCACTTCGTCGGCGCAGACCCTGGTACTGGTGGATGGCCAGCGCATCGGCAGCTCGAGCTCCGGCGACAGCAACCTGCAGCATCTGAATATCCAGCAGATCGAGCGGGTGGAAGTGCTGCGCGGCTCCCGCTCGGTGATCTACGGCAGCGACGCCATCGGCGGGGTGATCCAGATCTTCACCCGGCGCAGCGCCGAGCAGGGCCTGCAACCCCGCCTGCACCTGGGGGTCGGCAGCCACCAGACCTGGGAGCGCAGCATCGGCCTGTCCGGCGGCGACCAGCAGACCCGCTTCAGCCTGGGCGCCAGCCTCGACGACACGGTCGGGAGCAATCGCACCCATGAGTCCTATGCCAGCGATCGCGACAATGACGCCTACCGCAACCAGTCCCTCAGCCTGAGCCTGAGCCACGCCTTCAACGACGACTGGGAAGCCGGTCTGAACCTGCTGGATAACCGCGGTAAAAGCGAGTTCGACAACCCCTTCGGGCGTTCGTATTTCAATGGCAGCGCCTTCGAGAGCCTCCCCCAGAAGCCCTACAGCGAATTCGCGGTCAGCAGCTTCAGCAGCTATGTCGACGGGCGTATCAACGACGTCTGGAAGTCGCGCCTGGAGCTGGGCCACAGCGAAAACCGCGAGAAGACCTTCGACAAGCTCAGCGACGAACGCACGGTGTTCAACACCTACCGCGACTCGGTCAACTGGCAGAACGACCTGACCCTCGACGAACGCAACAGCCTGATCGTCGGCGGCGACTGGTACCAAGACCGGGTCAACAGCAGTACCGCCTTCGCCGAAGACAGCCGCTGGAACCGCGCGGCCTTTGTCCAGCATCGCTTCAAGGCCGACAGTTTCTCCACCGAACTGGGCCTGCGTCGCGACCAGAACCAGCAGTTCGGCGGCCAGAACAGCTGGAGCGGCACCCTCACCCTGCCGTTGAATGCAGATAACGATGTCCTGCTGACCTACAGCGAAGGCTTTCGCGCCCCGACCTTCAACGACCTGTATTACCCCGACTTCAGCAACCCTGACCTCAAGCCCGAGACCTCGAAAAGCTACGAATTGCAATGGCGCAGCCAGTTGAGCGAGAGCACTCGCCTGGAGACCTCGCTGTACCGCACCGACCTGGAAGACGCGATTATCTTCGGCAGCAATTCGCGCCCGCAGAACGTCGCCTCGGCACGCATCAACGGCTTCGAGGCGACGCTGCAGCAGGAGTTGTTCGGCTGGCAGAGCAATCTGGGGCTGGCGATCATCGATCCCCGCGACCGCGACACCGGCCACACCCTGGCCCGTCGTGCCCGGCGCACCTTGAGCCTGGACCTGGATCGGCAGTTCGACCGCCTGGGCCTCGGCGCCAGCTGGCAAGCAGTGAGCAGCAGCTATGACGACCTGGCCAATCAGCAACGCCTCGGCGGCTATGCCCTGCTGGGCTTGCGCAGCAGCTGGGCGCTGAATCGCGAAGTCCGGCTGGAACTGAAGGTCGACAATCTGCTCGACAAGTCCTACAGCCGGGTGCTGTACAGCCATGACGGCGCGCAGTACGGGTATCGGGAGCAAGGCCGGGCCTGGATGTTCGGGGTGACCTGGACGCCGGAGCTTTAGTCAGGTCGGTCCTGTAAGAACGCTATCGCGGGCAAGCCTCGCTCCTACACGGGGATTGCACATTTTTCTGTAGGAGCGAGGCTTGCCCGCGATGCGCTAGCCGCAGCTACTCAGAATCAAGCAACTCACAGAGCTTGGCCGTCGCAGCGATCATCTGCCCGCTCGGCCGCTCCAGGCCTTTATCGCTGATCAGCAACAACCTGCCTTGCGCCACCGCCTTCAATTGCGGCCAGGCTTTCCAGGCGTCAAGTTGCGCCTGGGTGCTGGCCAAAATCACTTCAGGGTTGCGCTGCAACACCGACTCGACGCTGACCTGGGGCGCTGGCAGCGGCAAGTCGGCAAACACATTGCGCGCGCCGCACACACTCAAGGCATCACTGATGATTTGCCCGCCGCCCACGGTGTACAGCGGCTGGTCCCAGACCTGATAAAACACCGCCATCGGCGCACTGCGGGCATAACGCTGACGCAGGCCGGCCAGTTGCTGCCGCAACTCGCTGGCACGCTCCAGGCCGCGTTGTGGGCGCCCTAGTCGGGCGGCGATGGTTGCAATTTGAGTGGTGAGCTGGTCGAGGCTGTGGGGTTCGGCCACCAGGGTCGGGATACCCAGGCGAGCGAGCTGCTCGCGCTGGGCCGGGCCGACGCTGCCGGGCCAGAGCAGGAGCAGATCCGGCCTGAGGCTGAGCAGCCGCTCCATGTCCAGCTGGCCATAACGGCCCACCGACGGCAGGTTGTGCAATTGAGGGGGGCGCTCGCCGGCGTCGAGCACACCGACCAGCAGGTCGGCGGAATCCAGTTCGACGACGATTTCCGATAGCGAAGGCGCGAGGCTGACCACGCGCTCCACGGCCAGCGCCGGGCCTGCGAGGGCCAGCAGCAGGACTGCCAGCCAGCGGTGCATCAAGCGAGCTGACGCGGGATGCGGTAGAGGTAGAACAGCACCGCGGTGGACAGCGCCAGGAGGATCAGCGGCACCGCTTCCAGGCCGACGAACACCGCCAGGGCACCGACCCAGGCCGGCAGGGCCGCGGCCAGAAACGCCGCGCGACGACGGGCCGCCAGCTCGATCCAGGCCGCTGGCTCTTCAGGGGTATCGAGGGCTTTATGGGTGGCGATCAGGGCCCGTTTGTAGCCGCCGAAAAAACGCAGGCTGACAAACATCGAGGCCACTCCAGCGATGAAAAACGGCATCGCCAGGATCGGCAGCAACGGCTCGCCCTGGCCAAACACCAGATTGATCACGAACAGCGGCAGCAGCGCCAGCGCCAGGTATTGCCACCAGCTGACGGCCAGGCGCCGCCGGACCTGACCGCGGGTCACGCCCGGTCTACCTCGCCCTGGTGCTCGTTGCCCATCATGTGGTCGAGCTTGCTGGCCTTGGTGGCCAGGTAGAGTTTGTTGTGCGGGTTGTGGCCGGTATGCAGCGGCACGCGCTCGGCAACGACTATGCCCATCTCGGTCAGGGCCTTGACCTTGCGCGGGTTGTTGGTCATCAGCCGCAGGGATTTCACCCCCAGGTGCTCGAGCATCGGCAGGCACATGGCGTAGTCACGCTGGTCGGCGGCAAAGCCCAGGCGCTCGTTGGCTTCCACGGTGTCGGCGCCGCCATCCTGCAACTCATAGGCGCGGATCTTGTTGAGCAGGCCAATGCCGCGGCCTTCCTGACGCAGGTACAGGAGCACGCCACGGCCTTCGCGGGCGATCGCCTGCAGGGCGGCTTCCAGTTGCGAACCGCAGTCGCAGCGCTGGCTGAACAGGGCATCGCCGGTCAGGCATTCGGAGTGCAACCGGCCGAGCACCGGAGCACCATCGGCAATATCACCCAGGCTGAGCACGACGTGCTCGCGGCCGGTGGCTTCATCGAGAAAACCGTGCATGGTGAATTGCGCAAAAGGGGTAGGCAGCTTGGAAGCGGCAACAAAAACGACGGGCACCGTTGTGCTCCTGATCTGTATGGGACTGGAGATTCGCAGAGGCGGCATTGTAACAGCAGCTTCCGACAGACGCTTAGGCTGAATTATCGGACATAAAGATCGAGAAGTTAGATCAACGGTCTTCAGGCGGGCGCCCGGTATCGAACGGATAGGGCTGCTGCCAGCGCTGGAAAATCGGGCGCAAACGGCCATTTTTCACCAACTCGGCCATCCGCCGATCGAACAGCGCGCACAGCACCCGCCCACGTTCATTGTTGGCAAACCCCAGGAACAGTGGCAGTTCGGCCAAATGGCTGCGCCGGAACTGCGAGCGGTCCCCGGCCTGGGACAGGACAACATCGACCTCGGTCAGGGCATCGATATAGAAGTCGGCGCGACCTTGCTGGAGCATCGGCAAGATACCGACACGCCGGCGGATCTCATTGAAACGCTGAATATTGGGCAAGTAGTCCTGGTAGCGATAGCCGCGTACCCAGACCAGGCGATAGTTGCCGAGCGTGGCCAGGGTCGGCGGCGGGTTCGTCGCCAGGCCCAGGCTGTAGATATGGTCGGTGTCGTAATTCCAGCGCGGATACAGGGCGCCATCGGTTTCGTCCCGATAGGAACCGACCAGGGCGTCGACTTCACGCCGCTGCACCAGCCCGACCGAGCGGGTGTACGGCACGCTGCGCATGTCGAGCTTCACGCCCTGGGTCTCGAAGACCTCGCGCAGGATATCCCAGGCCATGCCCTGGCCATCGGCCTGGGTGTAGCTGTCCCACTCCTCGCTGGCCACCCGGATTTCGCCGGGAAGCGCCGCCGGCTCGGCGGCCCGGACCAGGCTGGCGGTCAAGACACAGAGCGTTACCAGCAGAACGCGAGCGGCCGGCATGGCTGATTCCTCAGGTAAAACACCACACCAGCCCCTGCATCGCCAACCAGGCGAAGACACCGGCCAGCACGTCGTCGAGCATGATCCCGATACCGCCGTGCACATGCCGGTCGATCCAGCAAATCGGCCAGGGCTTGAGAATGTCGAAGAAGCGGAACATCAGGAAACCCGCCAGCAACCACTGCCAGCCTTCCGGCACCAGCCACAGGGTGATCCACATGCCGACCATTTCGTCCCAGACGATGCCTTCGTGGTCATGCACCCGCAGGTCGTCGGCCACCTTGCCGCACAGCCAGAAGCCGAACAGCATGGTGATGCCGAGCATCAGCCAGTAACCCCAGTCCGGCAGCATCTGCCACAGCGGGATGAACGGTAGCGCCACCAGCGAGCCCCAGGTACCCGGAGCCTTGGGCAAGGTGCCCGAACCGAAGCCGAAGGCCAGAAAATGCCAGGGATTACGCCAGACGGAGGGTGGCACGAACTCTGCCGGAACCTGTTTGGGATGATCTGTCACGGTGTCTCCCGAAAATGTTGATAGCCCCGAGTGTTCGGGGTGATGTCCCGCCCCTCGGCATCCAGCAGCACCACGCCCTGCCCGGCCACGACCCGGCCCAGCACATGCACCGGCCAGCCGGCGGCGAGCAGCGGCGCCAGCTCGGCTTCGGGCAAGGTGAAGACCAGCACGTAATCGTCACCGCCGCTGAGTGCCGCCGAGCGGGCGCCATTCTCACCGAGAAAGCTCAACAACGCCCGGGACATCGGCAGTTTTTCACTTTCGATCAGCAAGCCGACAGCTGAAGCGGCAGCAATGTGCCCGCAGTCGGCCAACAGGCCATCGGAGATATCCATGGCCGCGGTAGCCTTGCCGCGCAGCGCCTGGCCCAGGGCCAGTTGCGGTTGCGGCGACCAGTAGTGGGCCAGCAAAGGCTCGGCGATCACCGGCTCGGCGCTGCGTTGTCCGAGCACCAGGGGCAAGGCCCCGGCGCCATTGCCCAGCTCGCCGCCGACACACAGCAGGTCGCCCGGACGGGCACCACTGCGGGTCAGGGCCTGGCCGGCGGGCACGCGACCGAACACGGTCATGGTCAGGGTCAACGGGCCGCGGGTGGTGTCACCGCCTACCAGGCGCACGCCGCAGCTCTGCGCCATGGCGCTCAGGCCGTTGGCATAGGCTTGCAGCCAATCGGCGTCAACCGTCGGCAGGGTCAGGGCAAGGGTGAAGGCGACAGGCGCGGCGCCCATGGCCGCCAGGTCGCTGACCGCCACCGCCAGCGAGCGCTGGCCGAGCAGGAAAGGGTCGCAGGGATCTGCGAAATGCACACCGGCCACCAGGGTGTCGGTGGAAATCGCCAACTGTTCGCCAGGGGGAACAGCCAGCAAGGCGCAGTCGTCGCCAATCCCCAGTGCAACGCCCTCGCCGCCCTGCGCACAAGGCGCGGCAGCGAAGAAGTTACGGATCAGCTCAAACTCGCCCATGGCAGCTGCAAGCGCGGATCAGCGCTTGAATGCCTTCACTTCAGCTTCACGCAGACGCGGGGCCAGCTTGTCGAGTACGCCGTTGACGAACTTGTGGCCGTCGGTGGAACCGAAGACTTTGGCCAGTTCGATACCTTCGTTGATCACAACGCGGTACGGCACGTCGACGCGCTTGAGCAGTTCCCAGGTGGACAGGCGCAAAACCGCCAGTTCGACCGGGTCCAGCTCTTCGATGGTGAGGTCCAGGCAAGGGGTGAGAGCGTTGTCGATCTCATTCTTGTTGGCCGGAACGCCGTGCAGGATCTCACGGAAGTAGGCACCGTCGATGTCGGTGAAATCGTTGTCGACCCGGAACTGCGCTTCGATCTCGTTCAGCGAGTGCTTGGCCATGTGCCATTGGTACAGCGCCTGGGTCGCGAGCTGACGGGCTTCGCGACGCTTGGCGCTCTTGGATGGCTTGCCAGCGTCCGCAGGTTTCGGATCACGCGGGTTGAAACGATCGCTATCGTCGCTAATCACTTGGCCTCCAACTGCGCCAGCAGGCTGACCATTTCCAGAGCGGACAAGGCAGCTTCAGCACCTTTGTTGCCGGCCTTGGTGCCGGAACGTTCGATGGCTTGCTCGATCGAGTCGACGGTCAGCACGCCAAAGGCGACCGGTACGCCGAACTCCATGGACACCTGGGCCAGGCCCTTGGTGCATTCGCCCGCCACGTATTCGAAGTGCGGAGTGCCGCCACGAATGACCGCGCCCAGGGCGATGATCGCCGCGAACTCGCCCTTCTGCGCGACTTTCTGCGCAACCAGCGGAATCTCGAAGGCGCCAGGGGCACGAATCACGGTGATGTCGCTTTCGCTCACGCCGTGACGGACCAGGGCGTCAACGGCGCCGCTGACCAGGCTTTCGACGACGAAGCTGTTGAAACGGCCGACCACCAGGGCATAGCGGCCTTTGGGGGCGATGAAGGTACCTTCGATGGTCTTCAGGGTCATTCGACAAATCTCTTAAAGAGCCGGAGCGCGTTCACTACGCGCTCACTAGTGATATTTGAACCGCGAATTTCAAGCCCGCAACAACCGGCTTTTATTCGGAGGGCACGTATTCTACAACTTCCAGGTCGAAACCGGATATCGCATTAAATTTCATCGGCGCGCTCATCAGGCGCATTTTGCGTACACCCAGGTCGCGCAGGATCTGCGAACCGGCACCGACGATGCTGTAGGTGGTCGGTTTTTTCGCAGGCACGTGCTCGGCCGTTTCGCGGATATGCGCCAGCAGCACGTCGCCGTCCAGCGGGTGGCCCAGCAACAGCACCACGCCGCTGCCGGCCTCGGCCACCGTGGCCATGGCGGCCCGCAGGCTCCAGCGGCCAGGCTGCTTGACCATCAGCAGGTCGCGCAACGGGTCCATGTTGTGCACGCGAACCAGGGTCGGTTCTTCGGCGCAGATGTTGCCCAGGGTCAGCGCCATGTGCACGTCGCCTTCCACCGAATCACGGTAGGTCACCAGGTTGAACTGGCCCAATTCGCTGTCCAGCGGCTGCTCGGCAATCCGCTGAACGGTACGTTCGTGGATCATCCGGTAGTGAATCAGGTCGGCGATGGTGCCGATCTTGATGTTGTGTTCGGCGGCGAAGGCTTCCAGCTCGGCGCGACGGGACATGGTGCCGTCGTCGTTCATCACTTCGCAGATCACCCCGCTCGGCTCGAAACCGGCCATGCGCGCCAGGTCGCAGGCGGCTTCGGTGTGGCCGGCGCGAGCCAGGGTGCCACCCGGCTGAGCCATCAGCGGGAAGATGTGGCCCGGGCTGACAATGTCTTCGGCCTTGGCGTCCTTGGCGGCGGCAGCCTGCACCGTGCGTGCGCGGTCGGCGGCGGAGATGCCGGTGGTCACGCCGGTGGTGGCCTCGATGGAAACGGTGAACTTGGTGCCAAACCCGGAACCGTTGCGCGGCGCCATCAAAGGCAGCTTGAGCAGCTCGCAACGCTCGCGGCTCATCGGCATGCAGATCAGGCCGCGGGCGTGCTTGGCCATGAAGTTGATGTGTTCGGCCTTGCAGCACTCGGCGGCCATGATCAGGTCGCCTTCGTTCTCGCGGTCTTCGTCATCCATGAGGATGACCATCTTGCCTTGGCGGATGTCTTCAACCAGTTCTTCGATGCTGTTGAGCGCCACGCGGCACCCCCTTGAGTCAGGATTTGAGGTAGCCGTTAGCGGCCAGAAAACTTTCGGTGATGCCACCGCTCGAAGGCTCCGCGGCCTTGTCGCCCAGCAGCAGGCGCTCCAGGTAGCGCGCCAGCAGGTCGACTTCGAGGTTGACCTGCCGACCCGGCCGGTAGTCGGCCATGATGGTTTCGGCCAGCGTGTGCGGGACGATGGTCAGCTCGAACTCGGCGCCATTGACCGCGTTGACCGTCAGGCTGGTGCCATCGACGGTGATCGAGCCCTTGTGCGCGATGTACTTGGCCAGGTCCTTGGGCGCGCGGATGCGGAACTGGATGGCGCGGGCATTTTCTTCCCGGGCCACCACTTCGCCGACGCCGTCGACATGGCCGCTGACCAGGTGACCGCCCAGGCGGGTGGTCGGGGTCAGGGCCTTTTCCAGGTTGACCCGGCTGCCGGCCTTCAACTGATGGAAAGCGGTGCAGTCCAGGGTCTCGCGGCTGACGTCGGCCCAGAAGCCGTCGCCCGGCAGTTCCACCGCGGTCAGGCAGACGCCGTTCACCGCAATGCTGTCGCCCAGCTTCACGTCGCCCAGGTCGAGCTTGCCGGTTTCCACATACACCCGCACATCGCCACCCTTGGGGGTCAATGCACGGATGCTGCCGATGGATTCGATGATGCCTGTAAACATGGAGTCCTCCTCGAGAACAGGGTCGCCGCGTGGCGAAGGCCCGAAATTATACGCTCGCTGCTGGCAGAGGAATGGCAATGACTCGCCAGTCATCGCCTACGGCGCGCATTTCAATGATTTTCAGCCGCGGCGCCTCGCTCATCTGCGCCAGCGGCCAGTCGAGCAGCGGCCGGGCCGTAGAGCCGAGGAACTTGCCGGCGACAAAGATCTGGTACTCGTCCACCAAACCTTGCTGGGCGAACGCCCCCGCCAGGCGCGGGCCGGCTTCCACCAGCACCTCGTTGACGCCGCGGGCAGCCAGCTCGCCCAACAGCCGACGCAGGTCCACCTGGCCATCGGCGCCCGGCACGATCAGGCATTCCGGACCGTTGGCATACTGTTCTTCCACCGCCGCGCAGGTGGCGACCAGCGCCGGCCCCGCCTTGAAGAACGGCGCATCGAGCGGCACCCGCAAACGGCCGTCGATCAACACGCGCAAGGGTGGACGGCTCATGGCCAGGGCGGTCTGTTCCGCATCCAGCCCCAGCTCCTCGGCCCGCACCGTCAGCCGGGCATTGTCCGCCAGCACCGTGTCGGCACCGGTCAACACCACGCTGGCCTGGGCCCGCAGACGCTGCACCGCGGAACGCGCGGCGGGGCCGGTGATCCACTGGCTTTCGCCACTGGCCATGGCGGTGCGCCCGTCCAGGCTCATGGCCAGCTTGACCCGCACGAACGGCAAGCCGTGCTCCATGCGCTTGAGGAAACCCTGGTTGAGGGCACGGGCTTGCTGCTCCATCACCCCGCTGTGGGTAGCGATGCCGGCCTGGGCCAGGCGCTGCAGGCCACGGCCGGCGACTTCCGGGTTGGGGTCCTGCATCGCCGCCACGACCCGCGCCACGCCGGCATCCACCAGGGCATCGGCGCACGGCGGCGTACGGCCGTGATGGCTGCAGGGTTCGAGGGTCACGTAAGCGGTGGCGCCGCGGGCGTTGGCACCGGCGGCACGCAGGGCGTGGACTTCGGCATGGGGCTCGCCGGCCCGCACATGCCAGCCCTCGCCGACGACCTGGCCGTCGCGCACGATCACGCAACCGACTCGGGGGTTGGGATGAGTGCTGAAGCGGCCTTTTGCGGCCAGCTCCAGCGCACGCGCCATATAGTGGGCGTCGAGTACCGCCTGTTCGCTGGAGGTGTTCATTCTTTGCCCGGCTCGCGGGCGAGACGGTCGATCTCTTCGCGGAATTCGTTGAGATCCTGGAAGCGCCGGTAGACCGAGGCGAAGCGGATATAGGCCACTTCATCGAGCTTTTGCAGCTCGGCCATCACCAGTTCGCCGACGACCAGGGACTTGACCTCGCGCTCGCCGGTGGCGCGCAGCTTGTGCTTGATATGCACCAGCGCGGCTTCCAGGCGCTCGACGCTGACCGGGCGCTTTTCCAGGGCACGCTGCATGCCAGCGCGGAGTTTTTCTTCGTCGAAGGGCTGGCGGCTGCCGTCAGTCTTGATCAGGCGCGGCAACACCAGTTCGGCGGTTTCGAAAGTGGTGAAACGTTCACCGCAGGCCAGGCATTCACGCCGGCGGCGCACCTGTTCGCCTTCGGCGACCAGACGCGAGTCGATGACCTTGGTGTCGTTGGCACCGCAGAAGGGACAGTGCATGGTGGCAGGCAACAAAAAAAGGGAGGGCCATGGTAGCGCATCCCACTGGCAAGACAAGCCATAGCCTTTACGGTATACAGACCGACTATTATGTTTTGCACATGGAATTTCGCCTTGTTGGAGCTTCGCATGCCACTACGACCGCTCGTTTTGCTCAGCCTTTTCAGCCTGCTGGTCGCTTGCAGCAGCGACGCCCCTAAACCGGCCGCCTCCACCGTGCCGCCCCAGCAGAGTGTGAAAAAAGCCCAGGAATCCACTGACCTCGGCCCTCTGCCGGCCTATCAGCGTGAACTGAGCGGCACCCTGCAGGGCGTACCAGGCGGTGCCGAGGTGGAACTGGCGCTGCTGGTGATCGACGAGCGCGGCCGGCCGCAACGTTTGCTGGCCAGCAGCAACCTGATCGGCAACAACAAGGTCCTGCCGTTTCGCCTTCGCTTCAATCCCGATGTCTTCCCGGTAGGCGCCCGCGTTGAACTGCGCGGCCGTGCCAGCCAGTCCGGCCAGTTGATCCTGCACCTGCCGGCGCAACTCATCACCCAGCCGACCACCCAGGCCGTGGGCCAGCTGCAATTCGTCAAAGCACCATGACCCCACCGCTCGACCTGCAACGCGCCCTGAGCGAACTGCTGGGCGACGCCCAACTGGTGGCCTGCGAACTGCCGGACACCGAGCTGAAGCTGTGGTTGATCGATGCCGACAACATGGACCGCGCCTTCACCCCGGAAGAAACCCAGCGAATTCTCCACGAACCGCCGTACTGGAGTTTCTGCTGGGCCAGCGGCCTGGCCCTGGCACGCTATCTGGCCGAGCATCCGCAGTGGGTGCAAGGCAAGCGGGTCCTGGATTTCGGCGCCGGCTCCGGCGTGGCCGGTATCGCGGCGCTGAAAGCCGGCGCGCTGGAAGTGGTGGCCTGCGACCTCGACCCGCTGGCCATTGCCGCCTGCAAGGCGAATGCGGCGCTCAACGGGGTTGAACTGGGTTACTCCACGGACTTTTTCGCGCAAGCGGATCGCTTCGACCTGATCCTGGTAGCCGACGTGCTCTACGACCGCGCCAACCTGCCGCTGCTGGATGAATTCCTTAGCCGCGGACGCCAGGCACTGGTGGCGGACTCCCGGGTCAAGGACTTCCAACATCCGCTGTACCAACGCCTGGAAATGCTCCACGCCCTGACCCTACCGGATCTGGCCGAGCCCTGGGAGTTCCGCGAAGTGAGCCTGTATCACGCGCAGCGCGATTGATGAAGGACAAATCACCTTGTGCTCTATCGAGCAACGTCCAGCAGCATCTGCAGGAGCGAGGCTTGCCCGGGAAACAATCTACCGGCCACCCGATACCCCGCTTTCAGCCGCCCCCCGCCAAGCCTTATAGTTGGCCCATTCACGTTCTTCGAGATCCCCCATGAGTCAGGACACGCCGTACATTTTCGACGCCAGCACCGCCGACTTCGACCAGTCGGTGATCGAGAACTCGTTCCACAAGCCGGTGCTGGTGGATTTCTGGGCCGAATGGTGCGCGCCCTGCAAGGCGCTGATGCCGATGCTGCAACAGATCGCCGAGAGCTATCAGGGCGAACTGCTGCTGGCCAAGGTCAACTGCGATATCGAGCAGGACATCGTTGCCCGCTTCGGCATTCGCAGCCTGCCGACCGTGGTGCTGTTCAAGGACGGCCAGCCGGTGGACGGTTTTGCCGGGGCGCAACCGGAATCCGCGGTGCGCGCCATGCTCGAACCCCATGTGCAGATGCCGCCGCCCAAGGCCGCCGACCCGCTGGAGCTGGCTGAAGCGCTGTTCGCCGAAGGGCGCATCGCCGATGCCGAAGCCACGCTCAAAGTGCTGCTGGGCGAAGACAACAGCAACGCCAAGGCATTGATCCTCTACGCCCGCTGCCTGGCCGAACGCGGCGAACTGGGCGAAGCCCAGACCGTACTCGACGCAGTCACCGGCGATGAACACAAGGCGGCGCTGGCCGGGGCCAAGGCGCAGATCACCTTCCTCAAGCAGGCTGCCGACCTGCCGGACAGCGCCGAGCTGAAAAGCCGCCTGGCGCAGGACCCGCAGGATGACGAGGCGGTGTATCAGCTGGCCATCCAGCAACTGGCGCGCCAGCAGTACGACGCGGCGCTGGATGCCCTGCTCAAGTTGTTCATCCGCAACCGCAGCTACAACGAAGGCCTGCCGCACAAGACCTTGCTGCAAGTGTTCGAGCTGCTGGGCAACGACCACCCGCTGGTGACCACCTACCGTCGCAAGCTGTTCGCCGCGCTGTACTGATTCATAGCTGATAGCCGCGCCGGTTTATCGCAAGCCGGCGCAGCCCTCGCCTACTCGATCCAGCTGTAGAGCGGCGTATCACCGCCGCTCACCACCTTGACCTGTGCGCTGTGGCGCAAACGCACCAATAGCCGCTTGCCCGCCGCGGCGCTGCCGGTCAGGCCTTCCAGTTGCTCCAAAAGATCCGGGCCGCTCAATTGCCCGGCCTTGCGCAGCAGGTCCTGGGTGATCTGCCACAGCGCATCGTCCTGACTCGCCGGCTTGGCCACAGGCGCGCCGCTTTCGGCTTTGGCCGCCTGCAACGGCGTCCCCAGCCGGGCACTCAACTGATCCCAGTCGGCCTCGTCCAGTTCCAGGGTCAAATCCACCGGCCATTCGCCGATGCTTCCACGAATCCGCACCATCGCTCTGCTCCCGAAAATTTCTGACGAGCATGCTCCCATGCGTCTTGCGCAACGCCAAGCAGACGGTCAAACTCACGCCACTTTCGTTATAAGATTACATAACATTATTTTCATGTTCGCTCCCGGAGACTTGCCATGCGTCGTCTGCTGCTCGCCCTGCCGTTCGCTCTGTTGCCCCTGGCCATCGCTCACGCGGCCGAAAAACACGACCACGACCATGAGCACGGCAGCCTCGGTGCTCACGAGCATGGCGTGGCCCGCCTGAACGCCGCGCTGGACGGTCAGACCCTGGAGCTGGAACTGGAAAGCCCGGCGATGAACCTGGTGGGCTTCGAGCACGCCGCCAGCACCGACGCGGACAAGGCCAAGGTCGCCGCCGTGCGCGCCCAGCTGGAAAAACCGCTGGCGCTGTTCAGCCTGCCGCCCGCCGCCGGTTGCGTGGTGGCGCAACAGGAACTGGAAAGCCCGCTGTTCGGCGACAAGCCCGAGGATCACGACGAAGACCATGACGACGCGAAGAATGCCGGCGGCCACGAGCATCATCACGAACACAGCGAGATCCATGCGCACTACCAGTTCACCTGTGCCACGCCGGGTGCGCTGAAGAACCTGGACCTGGCCGACGTGTTCAAGACCTTCCCCGCCACTCAGAAAATTCAGGTACAACTCATCTCGCCAAGTGGCCAGCAAGGCGTGGAAGCGACCTCCAAGGCCGCCAGCCTGAAATTCTGACCGCAACTCCTGTAGCCGCTGCCGCAGGCTGCGATCGAGCCCGAAGGGGTCGTTGCTCTTGAGGTTTTCGCAAGGTCCTGCGGACCTTATCGCAGCCTTCGGCAGCGGCTACAAAACTCACTCCATGATCGGCCCAACATGACCCAAGCACTTATCGAACTGTCCGACCTGGGCTTCAGCTGGCCCGGCCATCCGCAGTTGCTGGATATCCCGGCCTTTCGCCTGGAAGCGGGTGAAACGCTGTTCCTCAAGGGCCCCAGCGGCAGCGGCAAGACCACCCTGCTCGGCCTGCTCGGCGGTGTGCAGAAACCCGGCCGCGGCAGCATCCGCCTGCTGGGCCAGGAGCTGACCGAACTCTCCGCCGGCGCCCGCGACCGCTTCCGGGTCGATCACACCGGCTACATCTTCCAGCAGTTCAACCTGCTGCCGTTTCTCTCGGTACGCGAAAACGTCGAGTTGCCCTGCCACTTTTCCAAATTGCGCGCCAGCCGCGCCGTACAGCGCCACGGCAGTGTCGACCAGGCAGCGGCCACCCTGCTCGCCCACCTGGGGCTTAAAGACCCCGGCCTGCTCGGCCGTCGCGCCGACTCGCTGTCCATCGGCCAGCAACAACGGGTCGCCGCCGCCCGCGCGCTGATCGGCCAACCGGAACTGGTGATCGCCGACGAACCCACCTCGGCACTGGACTACGACGCCCGCGAAGCCTTTATCCGCCTGTTGTTCGCCGAATGCCGCGAGGCCGCGGCCAGCCTGCTGTTCGTCAGCCACGACCAGAGCCTGGCGCCGCTGTTCGATCGCAACCTGTCGCTGGCCGAACTCAATCGCGCCGCCACGCCCGCGGAGGTCTGAGATGTATCTGTTCCGTCTAGCCATGGCCAGCCTGGCTAACCGCCGCTTCACCGCGATCCTCACCGCCTTCGCCATCGCCCTGTCGGTCTGCCTGCTGCTGGCGGTGGAACGGGTGCGCACCGAAGCCCGCGCCAGCTTCGCCAGCACCATCAGCGGTACCGACCTGATCGTCGGCGCCCGCTCCGGTTCGGTGAACCTGCTGCTGTACTCGGTGTTCCGCATCGGCAACGCCACCAACAACATTCGCTGGGACAGCTTCGAGCACTTCGCCAACAGCCCGAAAGTGAAATGGGCGATCCCGATTTCCCTCGGCGACTCCCATCGCGGCTACCGGGTGATGGGCACCACCGCGGCCTACTTCGAGCATTACCAGTACGGCCACCAGCAGAACCTGCAACTGGCCAGCGGCCGCGAGTTCGCCAGCGATCCGTTCGAAGTGGTGCTGGGCGCCGAAGTCGCCGAGGCCCTGCATTACAAGCTCGGCGACAAGCTGGTGCTGGCCCACGGCGTGGCGGCCATCAGCCTGGTCAAGCATGACGACAAACCCTTCACCGTGGTCGGCATCCTCAAGCGCACCGGCACCCCGGTGGACCGCACGCTGCACATCAGCCTCGGTGGCATGGAGGCGATCCATATCGACTGGCACAACGGCGTGCCGGCCCAGGGCAGCGGCCGCATCAGCGCCGACCAGGCGCGCAACATGGATCTGACGCCGCAAGCGATCACTGCCTTCATGCTTGGCCTGAACAGCAAGATCGCCACCTTCGCGGTGCAGCGCGAGATCAATGAATACCGCGGCGAACCGATGCTGGCGATCTTGCCCGGGGTCGCCCTGCAGGAGCTGTGGAGCCTGATGGGCACCGCGGAAAAGGCCTTGTTCGTGGTGTCGCTGTTCGTGGTGCTGACCGGCCTGATCGGCATGCTCACGGCGATCCTCACCAGCCTCAACGAGCGCCGCCGGGAGATGGCGATCCTGCGTTCGGTCGGCGCCCGGCCTTGGCATATTGCGACCTTGCTGGTGCTGGAAGCCTTCGCCCTGGCGCTGTCCGGTGTGCTCGCCGGGCTGGGCCTGCTGTACCTGGGCATCGCCCTGGCCCAGGGTTATGTGCAGTCGAGCTACGGCCTGTACCTGCCGCTGTCCTGGCCAAGCGAGTATGAGTGGACGCTGCTCGGCGGTATCCTGATCGCCGCCCTGCTGATGGGCAGCGTGCCGGCCTGGCGCGCCTACCGACAATCGCTGGCCGATGGCCTGTCCATCCGTTTATGAGGAACTTCTGGTTATGAGGAGCTCCGGCATGCCCCGTGCCCTGCTTGCGCTGTTGATGCTGGTCGCCCTGCCGCTATGGGCCGCCGAACCCCGTGACCTGGCCTGGTCGGAAATGATTCCGCCGGACGCGCCGGCGGAGGTGCCGAACATGCAGCCGCTGCACGACCTGTCGCAGATGAGCGATGCCCTGGCCGCCGAGTCCGCCCCGGCAGCCAAGCAGGACATGCCCAACGCTCCGGTGGTGCAGAGCCTGGACGGCCTGTCGGTGCGTCTGCCCGGCTACATCGTGCCGCTGGAAGTCAGCGAGGAAGGCCGCACCACGGAGTTTCTGCTGGTGCCGTATTTCGGCGCCTGCATCCACGTGCCGCCACCGCCGTCGAACCAGATAGTGCATGTGAAAAGCGCCGTCGGCGTGAAGCTCGACGAGCTGTATCAGCCGTACTGGATCGAGGGGCCGATGCAGGTCAAGGCGTCCACCAGCGACATCGCCGACGCGGGTTACCAGATGGAGGCAGAGAAAATTTACATGTACGAATTGCAGGAGTGAAACCGCGTTTTTCGCAGTGCCATTCATGACCTCATCGCAAGCAAGCCTGCGCCCACAAAACAGCACAGTTCCCTGTAGCCGCACGTTTGCCCGCGATCAGTTGCACAGCGTACACAACACCCGCAGTTCCACTGCCTCCACGCTGATCCGGTTTTCATTGAGCTGAGTCAAAGCCTGTTCCTTGACGATCCTTACCATTGGACCTAGCCAACTCGAATCGTCCTTTGGAGCTCCCATGCACAAGTCCCTGCTCAGCGCCTCCCTGTTCGCGCTCGCGCTCGCCGCCCCGATCGCCCACGCCCACGAAGCCGGCGACATCATCGTTCGCGCCGGTGCCATCACCGTCAATCCGAAAGCCGACAGCGGTGACGTCAAGGTCGACCGCGGTCCATTGGCCGGTGCCAACCTCGGCGGCAAGGCGACCATGAGCAGCGACACCCAGCTGGGCCTGAACTTCGCCTACATGCTGACCAACAACGTCGGTATCGAACTGCTCGCGGCCACCCCGTTCGAGCATGACGTCAAGCTCAAGGGCACCTCGCTGGACGCCGCCAACGGCAAGCTCGGTACTCTCAAGCACCTGCCGCCGACCCTGAGCGTCGTGTACTACCCGCTGGACCACAAGGCCGCCTTCCAGCCTTACGTCGGTGCCGGCATCAACTACACCTGGATCTATGACGAGCACGTCGGCAGCCGCGCCAGCGCCGCCGGTTTCGACAACTTCCGGGCGAAGAACTCCTGGGGCCTGGCCTGGCAGGTCGGTGCCGACTACATGCTGACCGACAACGTGATGATCAACGCCCAGGTGCGCTACGTCGACATCGACACCACCGCCTACGTGAACAACAACGCGGTCGCCGGCGGCACCCGGGCCAAGGTCGACGTGGACGTCGATCCATGGGTCTACATGGTCGGCCTGGGCTACAAGTTCTAAATCGGCCAGACAAAAAAAGGCGCCTGCAAAGGCGCCTTTTTTCATCGCTGGGGAAAGCTCAGCGGCCCAGCAAACGTGCCAGCCCGACGCTCATCGGCGTCGGTTCGGGGAGCTTGAAGCGCTGCAACAGGCGCTGGTTGTTCGCCCGCGAATGGCGAATGTCCCCGGAGCGCGCCGGGCCGTAGCTGATCGGTGGCAACTGCCCTACCACCTCGCCCAGGACCTCGAGCAACTGCTTGAGGGTAGTGGCCTGGTTCAGGCCGACATTGACCGCGCCGACTTCCAGTTGCGGTGTTTCCAGGGACTGCACCAGCACGTCCACTAGGTCTTCGACATACATGAAGTCACGGGTTTGCTCGCCATCGCCAAATACGGTGATCGGCAGGCCTTTCTGCGCGCGCTCGCAAAAGATGCTGATGACCCCGGAGTACGGCGAGGATGGATCCTGGCGCGGCCCGAAGATGTTGAAGAAGCGGAAGATCGCCGGCTCCAGCCCGTGCTGGCGGCGATAGAAATCGAAGTAGTACTCGCTGGCCAGCTTGTCCGACGCATAGGGCGTCAGTGGTGCCTTGGGCGTGTCTTCGTCGATCGATTCGCCCTCGCCGTTGTTGCCATAAACCGCCGCGCTGGAAGCAAACAGCACGCGCTTGACGCCGGCCTGGCGCATGGCTTCGCAGACGTTGAGGGTGCCGATGAAGTTGCTCTGGTGGGTACGCACCGGGTCGTCCACCGAAGCCTGTACCGAAGCGACCGCCGCCAGGTGCGCCACCGCCTGGCAGCCGCTCATGGCCCGCGCCACCAGGGCCGCGTCGGCGACGTCGCCTTGGATCAGTTCGACCCGCGGGTTATCCAGCGGCAGGTTGCCGGGTTTACCCGTGGACAGATCGTCGAGGATCCGCACCGAGTAGCCCTTGGCGAGCAAAGCGTCGGTCAGGTGCGAACCGATGAAGCCGGCACCGCCGGTGATCAAGATTGGGCCATCAGCCATGACGATAAAACCTATCCAGTAGAGCCGGGAGTGCCGCGCGCCAGGCGCGAGGCTTGATCCCGAAGGTGTGCAGAATTTTTTTGCAGGCCAGCACCGCGTGCTGCGGTTCTTCGGCAGCGTCCGGCCGGGCGGCGTGGGCCTGGGCGGTCGGCGCTTCGATGGCCAGCGGATGCAGGCTGCGGGCCTCGGTGAGGATCGCCTGGCCCAGCGCCAGCGGCGTGGTCGCCTCATGGCCGGCGTAGTGGTAAGTGCCCCACAGCGGCGCGGCGCAATCGAGTTGCTTGAGCACGGAGATGATCACCCGGGCGGCATCGTCCACTGGCGTCGGGTTGCCCCGACGGTCGTCGGCCAGCAGCAGCTCTTCGGGTTGCTCGGCACGGGCCAGGAAACGCCCCAGGGTGCCTTCGGCGCTATCGTCCAGCAGCCAGCCGAAACGCAGCAGCACATGCTGCGGGCAGGTGGCGCGCACATTTTGCTCGATCCGCCACAAGGCCTGGCCACGCAGGCCCAGCGGTACCGGTTCGTCCTTTTCGCTGTAGGCGGTGGCCCGCGAACCGTCGAACACCCGGTAGCTGGAAGGCTGCAGAAGAATGATGTTGTGATGCTGGCACAGCTCGGAAAGCCGCTCGACCGCCCGTTCCTGGCCAGCCAGGCGTGCCTCGGGGACACTCTCCGCCTGGAACCAGTCGAAGTAGTACGCAAGGTTGATCAAGGCATCCGGGCGGGTGTCGTCGAGCAGTTGCGTCAGGCTCGCGGCATCCCAGCCGTCTTGCGGCGGACGGGGGGCGAGGAAACCGATGTCTTCCTCCGCACCGAGGCGAATCAGCGCCTGCCCAAGGGCATTTCCGCCGCCCAGTAACATAAGGCGCATTCGCATAGAGTCAGCAGGCCCAATCTGTTCGGAACGATGGTTTGAATCGGCCAGACCCGCGGGTTTGGCCATGAATATTGCTCAGAATCGTTGCATTTTGCGGGTTTCCGGCGCAACCGTCACTGAGAAAGTGTAGAGCAACAAAGCACACAGCCCTTCAGGGCTGCTGCCGCCAGCGGCGACAAGGCAGGCTTGCAACTTCACTCCGGCGGTCGCATAACGTTGTGCATGAACCTTCCCCAGATCCCCGCCAACGCCCTGCCGGGTTTTCATCCCGCGGTCAGCGCCTGGTTCGACAGCTGCTTCCCGGCGGCGACCGCCGCCCAGGCCCGGGCCTGGCCGCTGATCCGCCAGCGCCGCTCGACGCTGATCGCCGCGCCCACCGGCTCGGGCAAGACCCTGACCGCCTTCCTCGCGGTGATCGACGAGCTGGTTCATCGTGGCCTGGAAAACGGCGGCACGCTGCCGGAACAGACCCTGGTGGTCTACGTCTCGCCACTCAAGGCTTTGAGCAACGATATCCAGATCAACCTGCAGGACCCGCTGGCCGGGATCACCGCGCAACTCGAACGCATGGGCCTGCCGCAACTGCGCATCAGCACCGCGGTGCGCACCGGCGACACCCCGCAGAAAGACCGCAGCGCCATGCGCAAAAGCGCGCCGCACATCCTGGTGACCACCCCCGAATCGCTGTATGTGCTGCTGGGCTCGGCCTCCGGCCGGCAGATGCTGGCCAGCACGCGCACGGTGATAGTCGACGAGATCCACGCCATCGCCGCCAGCAAACGCGGCAGCCATCTGGCGTTGAGCCTGGAGCGCCTGCAAGCGCTCTGCGCCGAGCCGCTGACGCGCATCGGCCTGTCGGCCACGCAGAAACCCATCGAAGCGGTGTCGCGTTTCCTGGTCGGCCATGAACGCCCCTGCGAGATCGTCGACATCGGCCACGCTCGCCCCCGGGACCTGGCCATCGAAGTGCCGCCCGTGCCGCTGTCGGCGGTGATGGCCAACGACGTCTGGGAACGGGTCTACGAACGTATCGCCGAACTGGCGCGGGAGCACCGTACCACCCTGGTGTTCGTCAACACCCGGCGCCTGGCCGAACGCCTGAGCCGCCACCTCAGCGAACGCCTGGGCAAGGACGCGGTGGCCGCCCACCATGGCAGCCTGGCCAAGGAGTTTCGCCTGGACGCCGAACAGCGTCTCAAGCGCGGCGACCTGCAAATACTGATCGCCACCGCCTCGCTGGAGCTGGGCATCGATATCGGCGATGTCGACCTGGTGTGCCAGATCGGCTCGCCGCGTTCGATCTCGGCCTTTCTGCAAAGGGTTGGGCGCTCCGGGCACCAGGTCGGCGGCACGCCCAAGGGCCGCCTGTTCGCCCTGACCCGCGACGACCTGATCGAATGCGCCGCCCTGCTCGACTGCGTGCATCGCGGCGAACTCGACACCCTGCAGATCCCCAGGGCGCCGCTGGATGTGCTGGCGCAGCAGATCGTCGCCGAAGTCAGCAACCAAGAATGGCAGGAGCAGCCGCTGCTGGAAATGATCCGTCGCGCCTCGCCCTACAGCGACCTCGACGAAGGACATTTCCAGGCGCTGCTGCGCATGCTCGCCGAGGGTTACAACGGGCGTCAGGGCATGCGCAGCGCTTATCTGCATCGCGACGCCGTCAACCGCAGCCTGCGCGGTCGGCGGGGCAGCCAGCTGACGGCAGTGACCAGTGGCGGCACCATCCCCGACAACGCCGACTACAGCGTGCTGTTGGAGCCCCAGGCGCTGAATATCGGCAGCGTCAACGAAGACTTCGCGGTGGAAAGCATCGCCGGCGATGTGTTCCAGCTGGGCAATACCTCGTACCGCATCCTGCGGGTGGAAACCGGCCGGGTGCGGGTCGAGGACGCCCACGGCCAGCCGCCGACCATTCCGTTCTGGCTCGGCGAAGCCCCCGGGCGCAGCGCCGAACTGTCATTTGCCGTGGCGCGCCTGCTGGCCCGGCTCGACGAGTTGCTCGGCGCCCCCCCCGGCCAACTACAGCCCGCCCTCGACTGGCTGGGCGACAGCCTGGGCCTGGACGCCGCCAGCGCCGAACAACTGGTCGACTACCTGGCCCGCGCACGCCAGAGCCTGGGCGCGCTGCCGTCCCAGGACACGCTGATCATGGAGCGTTTTTTCGATGAGTCCGGCGGCACCCAACTGATCATCCACACGCCGTTCGGCAGCCGGATCAACCGCGCCTGGGGCCTGGCGCTGCGCAAGCGCTTCTGCCGCACCTTCAACTTCGAATTGCAGGCCGCCGCCAGCGAAGACGCCATCGTGCTGTCGCTGTCCACCGGCCACAGTTTCGAGCTCGACGACGTCTGGCGTTACCTGCACAGCAACAGCGCCGAACACATCCTGGTCCAGGCCGTGCTGGAGGCGCCGCTGTTCGGCGTGCGCTGGCGCTGGAATGCCGGGGTGGCCCTGGCGCTGCCGCGCTTTGTCGGCGGGCGCAAGGTAGCGCCGCAGATCCAGCGGATGAAAAGCGAAGACCTGATCGCCAGCGTGTTTCCCGACCAGATCGCCTGCCTGGAGAACCTCGCCGGCGAGCGGCAGATTCCCGATCACCCGCTGGTGGAACAGACCCTCGACGACTGCCTGCACGAAGCCATGGACAGCGAGGGCTGGCTGACGCTGTTGCGGCGCATGGAGCGCGGCGAGCTGCGCCTGATCAGCCGCGACCTGCCGGCGCCCTCGCCCCTGGCCGCGGAAATCCTCAGCGCCCGGCCCTACACCTTCCTCGACGACGCACCGCTGGAAGAGCGCCGCACCCAGGCCGTGCTCAGCCGCCGCTGGAGCGACCCCGAGTCCAGCGACGACCTCGGCGCCCTGGACGCCGAGGCCATCCAGTCGGTGCGCGAGGAAGCCTGGCCCGCCCCCGGCAACCCGGACGAAATGCATGAAGCGCTGATGAGCCTGGCCTGTATCGGCGAGGACGAAGTCCAGGCCAACCCGCGGTGGACCGACTGGCTGCAAACCCTGGCGGACAGCGGGCGCGCCAGCCGCTTGCAGATCGGCGGCGGACAAGCCCTGTGGCTGGCCATCGAGCGCCTGGGCTGCCTGCGGGCGATTTATCCACAGGCGCTGCTGCAACCGCTCCTCGAGGCGCCGCCCGGCTTCGATGAGCGATGGCAGCGCGATGAAGCGGTGGTCGAAGTGATTCGAGCCCGGCTCAGTGGCTTCGGCCCGTTGCCGCTGGAGAGCATCGCCATGCCCCTGGGCCTGAGCGCCAGCGAGGTCACCCAGGTCCTGGCGCAGCTGGAAGGCGAAGGTTATGTGCTGCGCGGCCGCTTCAGCCCCGGCGAGGCCCGGGAGGAATGGTGCGAACGGCATCTGCTGGCGCGGATTCATCGCTACACCGTCAAACGCCTGCGTCGGGAAATCGAACCGGTGTCGCTGCAGGACCTGATGCGT
Organism: Pseudomonas sp. GM17; assembly: GCF_000282175.2. Classification (NCBI taxonomy): domain Bacteria; kingdom Pseudomonadati; phylum Pseudomonadota; class Gammaproteobacteria; order Pseudomonadales; family Pseudomonadaceae; genus Pseudomonas; species Pseudomonas sp. GM17. Next base: position 6,814,816 of record NZ_CP124732.1, read on the forward strand.
TTTCTGTTCGACTGGCAGCACCTGTCCAGCGCCACCCTGGGCCAGGGCAGTGCCATGCTGGCGCAGACGGTCGCCCAGTTCGAAGGCTATGCCGCCGCGGCCGGCGCCTGGGACAGCGACCTGCTGCCGGCGCGGATCAAGGATTACTCCGCCACCTGGCTGGATGAGCTGTGCCGCAACGGCAAGGTGGTCTGGAGCCGGCTCAGCGCGCCGCACAAAACCGCCAGCGCGACCCTGCGCAATACGCCGATCGTGCTGCTGCCGCGCAACCAGGTCGCGCTGTGGAGCGGGCTGGGCGCACAGCCCGACAGCAGCGCGCTGTCACCCAAGGCGCAGAAGGTCCATGAGGCCCTGAGCCAGCACGGCGCCTTGTTCTTCGATGAACTGCAGCATGAAGCCCATGTCCTGCGCACCGAGCTGGAGATCGCCCTGCAGGAACTGGTGGCCGCAGGGTGGGTGAATGCCGACAGTTTTGCCGGCCTGCGCGCCTTGATCACCCCGGCCAGCAAGCGTCTGGCCCGCAGCGGCCGACGCGGGCGCGGGGCCGTGGTCGGCGGCATGGACGATGCGGGGCGCTGGGCCCTGCTACGGCGTCCGTCGCCAGTACCGGAGGGCGTCGACAGTCATGGGCAGGCAACCCCACCGGCCACCCTGGAACACATCGCCATGACCCTGTTGCGGCGTTATGGCGTGGTGTTCTGGCGCCTGCTGGAGCGCGAGGCCGACTGGCTGCCGAGCTGGCGCGAACTGTTGCGCACCTTCCATCGGCTGGAGGCCCGCGGCGAAATTCGCGGCGGGCGTTTTGTCAGCGGCCTGGCCGGCGAGCAGTTCGCCCTGCCCGAGGCCATCGCCCTGTTGCGCGAAGTGCGCCGCCGCCCGCTGGATGGCAGCCTGATCGCGGTGTGTGGCGTCGACCCGCTGAACCTCGCCGGCACCTTGCTGCCCGGGCCGAAGGTTCCGGCCCTGGCCGGCAACCGGCTGGTGTACCGCGACGGCCTGCCCGCGGCCGCCGAGATCGCCGGCAAAGCGCATGTCTGGCTGGACCTTGAGCCGCAGGCCAGCCTTGAGCTGCGGACCCGGTTGATTCGCCACTGATATCGGGCCGCGGGCGGCCTGGTGCATCGCGTCGGCCTTATCGCGAGCAAGCTTCGCTCCTACAGAAGCGCAGTGATCGCGCTCAGCTCGATATTTGCCTTCAGGTCAAATATCAAATACCGGAACCGCTATTTTTCCGCACGATTCAAATCCGGACACTGCGCTCCATTGTCAAATCCACCGGAGTTGCAGCCATGCCCATTGCCTTGCTCGCGCTGACCCTCAGCGCCTTCGCCATCGGGACGACTGAGTTCGTCATCGTTGGCCTGTTACCCACCATCGGCGCCGACCTTGGCGTCAGCCTGCCGTCCGCCGGGCTGCTGGTCAGCCTGTACGCCCTGGGTGTCGCCGTCGGCGCGCCGGTGCTCACCGCGCTGACCGGCAAGGTCCCGCGCAAGCTGTTGCTGCTGTCGCTGATGGTGCTGTTCACCCTCGGCAACCTGCTGGCCTGGCAAGCGCCCAGCTATGAATCCCTGGTCCTGGCGCGAATCGTCACCGGCCTGGCCCATGGCGTGTTCTTCTCCATCGGCTCGACCATCGCCACCAGCCTGGTGCCCAAGGAAAAAGCCGCCAGCGCGATTGCCATCATGTTCACCGGCCTGACGGTGGCCCTGGTCACCGGCGTGCCGCTGGGGACCTTTATCGGCCAGCATTTCGGCTGGCGCGAAACCTTCCTCGCGGTATCCGCCCTGGGTGTGATCGCCTTTATCGGCAGCCTGGTCTACGTGCCGAAAAACATCGCTCACAGCAAACCAGCGTCCTTGCTGCAACAACTGCAAGTGCTGAAACAACCGCGCCTGCTGCTGGTGTACGCCATGACCGCGGTGGGCTACGGCGGCTCGTTCATCGCCTTCACCTTCCTCGCGCCGATTCTCCAGGGCATTTCCGGCTTCAGCGCCAGCACCGTCAGCCTGGTGCTGCTGGTCTACGGCCTCTCGGTCGCCGTAGGCAACATCTGGGGCGGCAAGCTGGCGGACAAGCGCGGCCCGATCAGCGCCTTGAAGATCATCTTCGCCCTGCTGGCCGGCGTGCTGTTCCTGCTCACCTTCACCGCCGGCAACCCGTGGCTGGCGCTGGCCACCGTACTGGTGTGGGGCGCCGTGGCCTTCGGCAACGTACCGGGCCTGCAGGTCTACGTGGTGCGCCAGGCCGAACACCACACCCCGCAAGCGGTAGACGTGGCCTCGGGCCTGAACATCGCCGCCTTCAACCTCGGCATCGCCGGCGGCGCCTGGGGCGGCGGCCTGATCGTCGCCCACCTGGGGCTGATCCACACCGCCTGGATCGGTGGCCTGGTGGTACTGGCCGCCCTGGCCCTGACCGCCTGGAGCGGCCGCCTGGATCGCCTCGGCCCGGTATACGCCGAGCCGGCCGAGGGGTCGAGCCGGGTGGTGGTCGGGCACTGAGCCCACCAGCAGGCCCCAACCAGAAAAGCGCAGCCCTGGCCGGCTAATGCCGATCAGTTAAACGATTGGCTCCCCTGTAGGAGCGAGGCTTGCCCGCGAACGCCACGCCGCGCAATGCCTGCTCCACCGCGTTGTCGTTCTTCGCGCGCAAGCTGCGCTTCTACAGGGTCGGCTCCTAGAGGATCGAAAACACCGTCCGTAGGAAGGTCGAAACTTTCCCGTCAGCCGGGCAGTCATCAAAAGACAGAGGTGGTTCGAAGGCCCCAAGACGGGAGCGGACATGGCGGCGATTCATATCGGTATTTCCGGCTGGCGCTACAAGCCCTGGCGTGGAGATTTCTACCCCGAGGGGCTGACGCACAAGCGCGAGCTGCAATTCGCTTCGCGCGCAGTCAACAGCATCGAAATCAACGGTTCGTTCTACGCGCTGCAGCCCCCCGAGCGTTATGCCGACTGGTATGCCGATACGCCCAAGGACTTCGTGTTCAGCGTCAAGACGCCGCGCTACATCGCCCATATCCTGCGGCTGCGGGATGTGCACAAGCCGATCGCCCACTTCTTCGCCTCGGGCGTGCTGGAGCTCAAGAACAAGCTCGGGCCGATCCTGTGGCAGTTTCCGCCAAGTTTTCAGTTCGACGCCGAGCTGTTCGGCGCCTTTCTTCAGCAACTGCCCGCCGATACCGAACAGGCCGCCACCCTCGCCCGCCAGCACGAACCACGCCTCAACGGCCACGCCAGCACCAAGGCCTACGGCAAAAAAGCCATGCGCCATGCCGTGGAAATTCGCCACGCAAGCTTTGCCGTGCCCGAATTCACTCATCTGCTGCGCCAGCACGGCGTGGCACTGGCGACGGCGCCCGGCGAGCCTGCCGCGCCCGGGGTGCTGCCATGAGCCATGACGAGTCGGCCAACAACCCGATACCGCCCGCGATCGGGCTCGCCGCCGCGCGCCGCTTCACGGTGCTGACGGTGAATACCCACAAGGGTTTCACCGCCCTGAACCGGCGCTTCATCCTGCCCGAGCTGCGCGAGGCGGTGCGCAGCGTGGCCGCCGACGTGGTGTTCCTGCAGGAGGTGCACGGCGCCCACGACCAGCACCCGCAGCGCTACAACAATTGGCCGAGCATGCCGCAATACGAATTCCTCGCCGACAGCATCTGGCCGCAGTTCGCCTATGGACGCAATGCGGTGTACCCGGCCGGCGACCACGGCAATGCGTTGCTCTCGAAATTCCAGATCATTCGCTACGACAACCTCGACATCTCCCTGTCCGGGCACGAGAGCCGCGGCCTGTTGCATTGCGTGCTGCGCCTGCCCGGCGATGCCCTGGAAGTGCACGCCATTTGCGTGCACCTGGGATTGCGCGAAAGCCATCGCCAGCAACAGCTGGATCTGCTGCTGCAACTGATCGCCGAGCTTCCCGCCGACGCGCCCTTGATCGTCGCCGGCGACTTCAACGACTGGCGGCTGCGCGCCGGTGCACAGCTCGCCCCCAGTGGCTTGCAGGAGGCCTTTGTCAGCCAGCACGGCAAACCGGCGCGCAGCTTCCCCGCGCGCCTGCCGCTGCTGCGGCTGGACCGGATCTACGTGCGTCACCTGAAAATCCACCGGCCCCAGGTACTGGACACCCATCCCTGGTCCCATCTCTCCGATCACGCACCGCTGTCGGTCGAGGTCGAGTTATGAACGACATGCCCCTGGAAAAAACCACGGTGGACCACCCGCCTGACGCGGGGCTGGCCCACGAACCGCTACGGATGGACCTCGAATACGGTTGGCACAGCAACAACCGGGTGGTGCTGCTGGAGAATGGCGAGGCGTATTTTCCCCGGGTGTTCGAAGTGCTGCGCCAGGCGCAGAACGAGATCCTGCTGGAGACCTTCATCCTCTTCGAGGACAAGGTCGGCCACGAGCTGCACCGTATCCTGATCGAGGCTGCACAGCGTGGCGTGCGGGTCATCGTCAGCCTGGACGGCTTCGGTTGCGGCGAATTGAGCACCGAGTTCCTTGCCGCCATGAGCAACGCCGGGGTGCGCTTGCAGATATTCGACCCGGCGCAGCCGATTTTCGGGGTGCGCACCAACTGGTTCCGCCGCCTGCATCGCAAGATCGTGGTGGTCGACGGCGCCATTGCCTTTGTCGGCGGGATTAATTTCTCCGCCGATCACCTGGCCGATTTCGGCCCCCAGGCCAAGCAGGATTACTCGGTAGAGATCCAGGGGCCGGCGGTGGTGGATATCCACCATTTCGCCCTGCTGCAAGGCGACCGCCCGGCCCGCGCCCGCTACTGGTGGCAACGCCGCCGGCAGCGCCGCGCGGAGCTGGCCCTGACCGACCATGACGGCCAGGTGCGCCTGGTCTATCGCGACAACCGCCAGCACCGCAGCGATATCGAAGAGGTCTACCGCCTGGTGCTGCGCGGGGCCCGCCAGCGGGTGGTGATCGCCAATGCCTACTTCTTCCCCGGCTATCGGCTGCTGCGCGAGATCCGCAACGCCGCGCGCCGTGGCGTCGAGGTGCGGCTGATCCTGCAGGGCGAGCCGGACATGCTGGTGGCCAGGCTGGCGGCACGCATGCTCTATGACTACCTGCTCAAGGACGGCGTGACCATCTACGAATATTGCGAACGGCCACTGCACGGCAAGGTGGCGCTGGTGGACGACGACTGGAGCACCGTGGGCTCGAGCAATCTCGACCCGCTGAGCCTGTCGCTGAACCTGGAGGCCAATGTGCTGATCCGCGACCGCGCATTCAATCGCGACCTGTTCGAGCGCCTCGACCGGCTCAGTCGCGACCACTGCCAGGCCATGCCGGCCAAGGGCTCCGGGCGCGGCCGCTTGTGGCGCCTGACCGTGGGTTTCCTGGTGTTTCACATCCTGCGTCACTTCCCGGCCTGGTCCGGCTGGCTGCCCGCCCACAAGCCACAATTGAAACCCTTCGGCCAGGCCGCCACCCCGCGGGAGTCGCCCCATGAGCCGCACTGACGCCCATGGCTCGACGCCCGCCGCGTCGCACTCCCGGTCGCGCTGGCAACGCCTGAAGAAACCGCTGACCATCGCCTTCTTCCTGCTGTTGATCGTGCTGTTCACCCTGCTGGCCCGGCGCATCGACTGGAGCGAAGTGCTCGGCACCCTGGCCGACTTCAAGGTGCGCACCCTGGTCATCGCCGCGGGCCTGACCCTGGCCAGCTTCCTGGTCTATGCCTGCTTCGACCTGATCGGTCGCACCTACATCCGGCAGAACCTCGGCTGGCGGCAGATCCTGCCGGTGGGGGTCATCAGCTACGCCTTCAACCTCAACCTCAGCGCCTGGGTCGGCGGGATCGCCATGCGCTACCGGCTGTATTCCAGGCTCGGGGTGAGCACCGGCAATATCGCCAAGATCCTCGGCCTGAGCCTGGCCACCAACTGGTTCGGCTACATGGCCCTGGCCGGCGCGGTATTCGCCAGTGGCCTGATGAAGTTGCCGCCCGGCTGGCAACTCAGCAACGGCGCGTTGCAGGGGGTGGGCGTCCTGCTGCTGGTGCTGGGTGTGGGTTACCTGGCGGCCTGTCGGTTTTCCCGACGGCGCGAGTGGTCGATACACGGGGTCGAGATCAACTTGCCCTCGTTGCACATGGCCTTGCTGCAACTGGCCCTGGGCGCACTCAACTGGTCGCTGATGGCAGCGGTGATCTTTACCCTGCTGCCCAGCAAGCTCGATTATCCGGTGGTGCTCGGGGTGCTGCTGATCAGCAGCATCGCCGGGGTCATCACCCATATTCCGGCGGGGCTCGGGGTGTTGGAGGCGGTGTTTATCGCCCTGCTGCAACATGAGGTGTCCCGCGGCAGCCTGCTGGCCGGGTTGATCGCCTACCGGGCGATCTACTTCATCCTGCCGCTGCTGATCGCGCTGCTGATGTACCTGGTGGTGGAGGCCAGGGCCAAGGCGTTGCGCGTGGAGAAGAATCCGCGCAAAGGCAGCTGAGGCTATCGCGCACGCGCGCGTTCCTCTCCAGGAGCGAGCTTGCGCGCCTCATTCAACCAGCGCTTGCGACTATCGCGACTGAATGATGCTCAAGCGTTCTCCCACCACCATTTCCGTGATCCAGTCCACCAGGATCGAGGTGTAGGCCTGCTGCGACACGGGATCGCTCAGGGCATGGTCAGCGCCGTCGATGATCCGGTGGGTCATGGAATGGGTCTGCTGGCAGGCCGCGCGGTAGCTCATGAACGTGGCGTGGGGCACATGCTCGTCGTTTTCCGATTCCACCAGCAGCACATCCCCGGTGAACGTCGAACAGGCATGCAGCGCCCGGTTGCTGTCGGCACGCACCAGTCTGCTGCGGTAATCCAGCAGGTCGGCCTTGTCCAGGTCACGCTTGGGGCTGTTCCAGGCTTCGTCGCGGTACAGCGCCGGCACCCGCAATGCCAGCCAGCGCACCGGTCGCAGCGAGGTCAGGATGCTCGCCAGGTAGCCGCCATAACTGGTGCCCACCACTGCAATCGCCGAGGTGTCGAGAGCCGGATGGGCCAGCAGGCGGTCATAGGCCGCCAACAGGTCGCGCAGGTTGTCTTCGCGGGTCACCCGGTTCAGCGGGATGCCGCTGCCGGCATGGCCCCGCAGGTCGAAGGTCAGGCACACGCAACCCAGCCCGGCGATGCCGCGGGCGCGGTCCAGGTCGCGCTCCTGGCTCCCACCCCAGCCGTGGACAAACAGTACGCCAGGGACTTTCGACTTGGGGCTGAGGAAAGTCCCGCGCATCTGCTCGTCATCGATGTCGATTTGAATGCTTTCGCTTCTAGCCGTCATAGGATTGGACCGTTACATATTTGAGAAGAAAGTCACTGTGTTCCGCGGGCCCGCGATAGACCTCGATGGCATCGGCCGGCAAGGGCCGGTCGACATAGGTTTCCACCGCGGACACACGAATCGCGCGCATGTCCGGATGATCGATAAAGGCCTGCAAAGCCGCCACTTCGGCGCTGCTGGCACCGCCCATGCGCCACGATTGTTCGAGTACGCCGCTGCGCTGCCGGCCTTCGGCGTCCAGGCCCTGGGCGATGTCGTAGTTGCGCCGGGAGGCGAAGAATCGGGGATAGGCCTCATCGGCGGCGGCGTCGAAAACCCGCGCCTGTTGCACCGCCAGGCGCACTTGCTGCGGCAGTTGCAGCGCCAGCAACTCAGGGTAGCCACCCTGCACCACCAACAGCTCGGAACCGCCGTAGACCTGCTCGCTGTCGGAGTCTTCGGTCAGGTACTGCTGGCCGCAGTAACTGAGGACGTGGCCGGCGATAAAGGACTGGCCGACGCTGTAGGTGGCCACCTGTTGCAGATCCTGCTCCAGGACCACGCCTTGATTGAACTGCCGGGCGACGTCCGGTTGCGCCAGCATCTCGTCGAAGCGCTCCAGGCTCTCGATCACCTGCTGGCCGCGACCGGCGCAGGCATGGATCGGTTTCATGCGGATCGGCCCGCTGTAAAGCAAATGACTGGCCGCTGGCCGGGCGTCATTCAGGGAAAACACGCTCAGGCCGTCCAGCACCACATTGCGCACCCGCTGGGAGAACAGCGGCGCCCAGCCCGGCGGGGCCACGGCGTTCCTGTTCAACAGACCATGGGTAATGGCCTTGGTGCAGATAAAGTCATGCTCGACATACCCGCCCCACAGGTCGTCCGGCCCCTTGAGCCGCAATTGCCGGGCCGCGGCGGGGCCGACGATGGTCTGCGTCGGCAACAGGTACAGCTCGTCCTGGCCATGCACGAGCGGGTCGTAGTCACCGGCGAACTGCAACCCGAGGATTTGCGCCAGCCAGCGAGCCAGCGCGCGATTGGTCTCCACGACATGCTGCGAGGCCCCCGGATGGACCGAGTGGGCGACCACCCGTTTCTTGCGTTGCGTCGGGGTCATGCGTCCCCCTTCGTCATCGGCGTGATGAATGTACAAGACAGGGTGCAGGGATCACGCCAAGGCCAGGGGGAAGCCGAATGCCCCCATGGAATAAGCGCTCCAGGCCATCGCTGCTGGCATTGCGCCTGTTTTATTTTGCACGATCGGCCGGCGACGCCCGGTATTTTGCACGACCCGCGGGGTCAGCCCTGCCCGGCCCGCGCCGGCGGTGTCACGCCGAAACGCGCGCGATACTCGCTGGGCGCAAGCCCGGTGATCTTCTTGAAGGTGGCGCGGAACGCCCCCGGGTCCTGGTAACCGACCGTCCAGGCGATATGGTCGATGGTGCCGTTGGTGAACTCGAGCATTTCCCGTGCCTTGCCTACCCGCAAGTGCTGGCAATATTCGGTGGGTTTGAGCCCGGTTGCGGTCCGAAAGCGCCGCAGGAAGGTGCGCTCCTCCAGCCCGGCCTGCTGTGCCATGACGGCGAGGGAAACGTCCACCGCGCCATTGGCCTGCAGCCAGTGCTGCACCTTGAGGATCGCCGCGTCGCCATGGCCTAGGATCGGCGCGAAGTTACTGCCGCACTGGCTGGCGCTGTCGCTGTGTTCGATCACCAGGAAACGCGCGGTGCCGCTGGCGATGCTCGGGCCCAGCAGGCGGTCGACCATGCGCAGCCCCAGCTCGGACCAGGCCATCAGGCCGGCGGTGGTGATCAGGTCGCCGTCGTCGACGATCGGCTTGTCGGCGTTCAGGCGGATGTTCGGGTAGCGCTCGGCGAACTGCTTCGCCGAGCTCCAGTGAGTGGTGGCGCTGCGGCCGTCGAGCAGGCCGCTTTCGGCCAGCAGGATCGAACCGACACAGACCCCGCCCAGGGTCGCGCCATTGGCATGCTGCTGGCGCAGCCATTGGATCAGCGCCTGCGGTGCCTGCGCCTGGGAAAAACCGGCCACCGAGGGTGGGATCAGCACCGCCAGCAATGGACCGTCAGCACCCGAGTGACTGTCGTACACCCGTACGGGCGCCTGGTCGGCCTGGGCCTGCCAGTGGCTGATGCGCAGCAGCGGCAACTGTGTGCTGCGCTGTTCGGCGGCAATGCGGTTGGCGACCTCGAACAGGTCGGTCAAGCCATGCACCGCGGCCATCTGTGCGCCGGGATAGATCAGCACGCCCAGTTCGGCGACTGCGCTTTCCATACCCATTGTCAGTTTTCCCCCTTCTATTGTCGGTGCGGCCAATCCTCGACCGGCCCGCCGGAGCCAATACTGGACTCCACAGCCAACCACTACTTCAGAGGAAACACCCATGGCCAAGCAAGCGCTCATCGTAGTCGATATCCAGAACGACTACTTCCCCAACGGCAAGTGGCCCCTGGTCGGCGCCGAAGCCGCCGCCGACAACGCCGCGCGGCTGATCCAGGCCTTCCGCGACAGCGGCCAGCAGGTGGTGCACATCCGCCACGAATTCACCTCCGACAGCGCACCGTTCTTCACCCCCGGCTCCAGCGGCGCGCAACTGCATCCGAAGGTCAGCAACCGCGCCGACGAGCCGGTGGTGCTCAAGCACTTCGTCAACTCGTTCCGCGAAACCGAGCTCAAGGCCATTCTTGACCAGCACGGCATCGAACAACTGGTGGTGGTCGGCAGCATGAGCCACATGTGCATCGACGGCGTCACCCGCGCCGCCGCCGACCTGGGTTACGACGTCACGGTGATCCATGACGCCTGTGCCACCCGCGACCTCGAATTCAATGGTGTGGTAGTGCCGGCGGCCCAGGTGCATGCCGCGTTCATGTCGTCCCTGGGGTTCGCCTACGCCAGCCTGGTGTCCACCGATGAGTTTCTGGCGGGCAGCCGTTGACTCTGCCAGGCAGCACCTTGCTGGGGACCTCGTCCCCAGCACCGAATTCGCGATAGATGGAAAGCAAAAAGCCCGTAGCGTTTACGCGCTACGGGCTTTCTTCATGCCGTTGCCAAGAGGGCTCTCTTAGAACGGAATATCGTCATCGAAGCTGTCATTGAAGTTCTGCGCCGGCTGCGGCGAGGACTGCTGAGGCGCTGGACGCGATTCGCGTTGTGGCGCCTGCGAAGGCTGCGGACGCGACTGCTGCGGACGTGGCGCGGAGTTGCCCATGCCCTGGCCCTGGTCGCCCTGAGGACGGCCGCCCAGCAGCTGCATGGTGCCCTGCATGTCGACGATGATTTCAGTGGTGTAACGCTTGATGCCGTCTTTTTCCCACTCGCGGGTCTGCAGCTTGCCTTCGATGTAGACCTGCGAACCTTTGCGCAGGTACTCACCGGCGATTTCCGCAACCTTGCCGAACATCGACACACGGTGCCACTCGGTCTTCTCGACCTTCTGGCCGGTCTGCTTGTCGGTCCATTGTTCGCTGGTGGCCAGACTCAGGTTGGTCACGGCGTTACCGTTAGGCAGGTAGCGAACTTCAGGATCCTGGCCGCAAGTGCCGACCAATATGACTTTGTTAACCCCACGGGCCATAACGTTCTCCTAGGCTTCGCACGCCGATCGGGCTGGGTTGACCAGCTGCTCGAGGGTCGCGCGATCCAATAATTCGGTGTCCAATTTGATGTAAATGGCGGCTTCTTCGGCCACCATCACTGCATCTGTTACCCCAACAACGGCCTTCAGGCGCTCGACCAGACCGGCTTCGCGGATCGCTTCGGGCGATAACGGCAAGCGCAGGCTCGTCACGTAAGGTGGTTCGCGCATGGTAACAGCAAAGGCCAGCCAGAGTGCAGCCAACCCTGCGCAACCCAGGAATACAACCGACAAACCGCCATGCTGGAACAACCAGCCGCCGAGAATGCCGCCCAGCGCCGAACCGAGGAACTGGCTGGTGGAGTAGACCCCCATGGCCGTGCCCTTGCCGCCGGCCGGTGAAACCTTGCTGATCAGCGACGGCAGCGAAGCTTCCAGCAGGTTGAACGCGGTGAAGAACACCACCGTGCCGATCACCAGCGCCTGCAGGCTGTCGCCGAACTCCCAGAAGAATAGCTCGGTGAGCAGCAGCGTACTGACCGCGCCCAGCAGAACTCGTTTCATTTTGCGTTTCTTCTCGCCGTAGATGATGAACGGGATCATGGCGAAGAAGGAGATCAACAGCGCGGTGAGGTAGACCCACCAGTGCTGTTCCTTGGGCAGGCCGGCTTTTTCCACCAGGGCCAGCGGCAAGGCGACGAAGCTCGACATCAGCATCGCGTGCAACACGAAGATACCAAGATCCAGGCGCAGCAGGTCCGGGTGCTTGAGCGTCGGCAACAGGGCCTGGCGCGCGACCCCGGATTCGCGGTGCTGCAACGGGCCGGTCGAGTGCGGCACCATGAAGGCGACGATGAAAATGCCCAGCAACGCCATGCCGCCGGTGGCGAAAAACAGCCCGGGCAAGCCGAAAGCGCGGGTCATCAGCGGGCCGGCCACCATGGCCACGGCAAAGGACAGGCCGATGGTCATGCCGATCATGGCCATGGCCTTGGTCCGGTGCTGCTCGCGGGTCAGGTCCGACAACAGCGCCATGACCGCCGCGGAAATCGCCCCGGCGCCCTGCAGGATGCGCCCGGCGATCACGCCCCAGATCGAATCGGCGTTGGCCGCCAGCACACTGCCCAGGGCAAAGACGATCAGCCCCAGGTAAATCACCGGACGACGGCCGATGCGGTCGGAAATGATCCCGAACGGGATCTGGAAAATCGCCTGGGTCAGGCCGTAAGCGCCGATCGCCAATCCAATCAGGGCCGGGGTCGCTCCCGCCAGGTCCATCCCATAGGTCGCCAGGACCGGCAACACCATGAACATGCCAAGCATACGGAAGGCGAACACCAGGGCCAGACCGCTTGCCGCGCGGGTCTCGGCGCCACTCATGCGCTCGCTGTGGGGATCATGCATGGAAAAACCTCGTGTGAACCGGCGGCGATTCTACCAGTCCGATCGATTGACGGGGTATATGGCGACGCTTTGCCGCGCAGGTTTCATCTACGGCTGCACAGACCTCATTTGATAGTGTGCATCCATCCAGTATTTGCCCTTATACTCCTACGTTTTCGACGCCCGCCGAGCGAGGCCACTTTGGACAAGATCCTGATTCGTGGGGCCCGAACCCACAACCTGAAGAACATCGACCTGACCCTGCCACGGGACAAACTGATCGTCATCACCGGCCTGTCCGGATCCGGCAAATCGTCCCTGGCGTTCGATACGCTGTACGCCGAAGGGCAGCGCCGTTATGTCGAGTCGCTGTCGGCCTATGCCCGGCAATTCCTGTCGATGATGGAAAAACCCGACGTCGACACCATCGAAGGTTTGTCGCCGGCAATTTCCATCGAGCAGAAATCCACCTCGCACAACCCGCGCTCCACCGTGGGCACCATCACCGAGATCTACGACTACCTGCGCCTGCTGTATGCGCGCGTGGGTACGCCACGCTGCCCGGATCACGACATCCCGCTGGAAGCTCAGACCGTCAGCCAGATGGTCGACCTGGTGCTGGCCCAGCCGGAAGGCAGCAAGCTGATGCTGCTGGCGCCGGTGATTCGCGAGCGCAAGGGCGAGCACCTGTCGGTCTTCGAGGAACTGCGCGCCCAGGGCTTCGTCCGCGCCCGTGTCAACGGCAAGCTCTACGAGCTGGATGAGCTGCCGAAGCTGGATAAACAGAAGAAGCACTCGATCGATGTGGTGGTCGACCGCTTCAAGGTCCGCGCCGACCTGCAGCAGCGTCTGGCCGAGTCCTTCGAGACCGCGCTGAAGCTGGCCGACGGTATCGCCCTGGTGGCGCCGATGGACGACGAACCCGGTGAAGAAATCATCTTTTCCGCGCGCTTCGCCTGCCCGATCTGTGGCCATGCCATCAGCGAACTGGAACCCAAGCTGTTCTCCTTCAACAACCCGGCCGGTGCCTGCCCGACCTGCGATGGCCTGGGGGTCAAGCAGTTCTTCGACATCAAGCGCCTGGTCAATGGCGAGCTGACCCTGGCCGAAGGGGCGATTCGCGGCTGGGACAGGCGCAACGTCTATTACTTCCAGATGCTTGGCTCGCTGGCATCGCATTACGGCTTCAGCCTGGAAGTACCGTTCAACCAGCTGCCGGCCGACCAGCAGAAGGTCATTCTCAACGGCAGCGGCACGCAGAACGTCGACTTCAAGTACCTCAACGATCGTGGCGATATCGTCAAACGCTCCCACCCGTTCGAAGGCATAGTGCCGAACCTGGAACGCCGCTACCGCGAGACCGAGTCGGCCACCGTGCGTGAGGAGCTGGCCAAGTTCCTCAGCACCCAGCCGTGCCCGGATTGCCGCGGCACCCGCCTGCGTCGCGAAGCCCGCCACGTGTGGGTCGGCGAGAAGACGTTGCCGGCCGTTACCAGTCTGCCGATCGGCGATGCCACCGATTACTTCGGCACCCTGTCGCTAACCGGACGCCGTGGCGAGATTGCCGACAAGATCCTCAAGGAAATCCGCGAGCGCCTGCAGTTCCTGGTCAATGTCGGCCTGGATTACCTGACCCTGGATCGCAGCGCCGATACCCTGTCCGGCGGCGAAGCGCAGCGTATTCGTCTGGCCAGCCAGATCGGCGCCGGCCTGGTGGGGGTGATGTACATCCTCGACGAACCCTCCATCGGCCTGCACCAGCGCGACAACGATCGCTTGCTGGGCACCCTGAAACACCTGCGGGATATCGGCAATACGGTGATCGTGGTCGAACACGACGAGGACGCCATTCGCCTGGCCGACTATGTGGTGGACATCGGCCCGGGCGCTGGCGTGCATGGCGGACAGATCGTCGCCGAGGGCACTCCCGACGAGGTGATGTCCCATCCCGACTCGCTGACCGGCAAATACCTGTCAGGGCGCGTGAAAATCGCCGTGCCGGCCAAGCGTACGCCGCGTAACAAAAAGCTTTCACTGTCCCTAAAAGGGGCTCGCGGCAACAACTTGCGCAACGTCGATCTGGAGATTCCGATCGGCCTGCTGACCTGCGTGACCGGTGTCTCCGGCTCGGGCAAGTCGACCCTGATCAACAACACCCTGTTCCCCCTCAGCGCCACGGCGCTGAACGGCGCGACCACGCTGGAAGCCGCTGCGCACGACAGCATCAATGGCCTGCAGCACCTGGACAAGGTGGTGGATATCGATCAAAGCCCGATCGGTCGCACCCCGCGCTCCAACCCGGCGACCTACACCGGGCTGTTCACGCCGATCCGCGAACTGTTTGCCGGGGTACCCGAATCGCGCTCGCGCGGCTACGGTCCGGGCCGCTTCTCCTTCAACGTCAAGGGCGGACGCTGCGAAGCCTGCCAGGGCGACGGCCTGATCAAGGTGGAAATGCACTTCCTGCCGGACATCTACGTGCCGTGCGATGTGTGCAAGAGCAAGCGCTACAATCGCGAAACCCTTGAGATCAAGTACAAGGGCAAGAGCATCCACGAGGTCCTGGAAATGACCATCGAGGAAGCGCGGGAGTTCTTCGACCCGGTGCCGGCGCTGGCGCGCAAGCTGCAGACGCTGATGGACGTGGGGCTTTCCTACATCAAGCTGGGGCAGTCGGCGACGACCTTGTCCGGCGGTGAGGCGCAGCGGGTCAAGCTGTCTCGCGAGCTGTCCAAGCGTGACACCGGCAAGACCCTCTACATCCTCGACGAACCGACCACCGGCCTGCACTTTGCCGATATCCAACAGTTGCTGGACGTTCTGCATCGTCTGCGTGACCACGGCAACACCGTGGTGGTGATCGAGCACAACCTGGACGTGATCAAGACCGCCGACTGGCTGGTGGACCTGGGGCCGGAAGGCGGTTCCAAGGGCGGACAGATCATTGCCGAAGGTACGCCGGAGCAACTGGCAGAAATGCCGCAATCCCATACCGGCTACTACCTCAAGCCACTGCTGACCCGCGACCGGGCCTGAGCCCAATGAAAAAGCCCCGGCCATTGTGAAATGGCAGGGGCTTTTTTGTGCTCGTCAGTCCCGCATTTGCCTGCAGACGCGGGCTAGAACATCAGAACTGCGACTGCAGGTAGTTTTCCAGACCAATCGACTTGATCAGCCCCAACTGCTTTTCCAGCCAGTAGGTATGGTCTTCTTCGGTATCGGCCAACTGCACACGCAAGATGTCGCGGCTGACATAGTCCTTGTGCTTCTCGCACAGTTCGATGCCTTTGCACAGTGCAGCGCGGACCTTGTACTCCAGGCGCAGGTCGGCGGCGAACATGTCCGGCACGGTGGTACCGATATCCAGATCGTCAGGGCGCATGCGTGGCGTGCCCTCGAGCATCAGGATGCGACGCATCAATGCATCGGCATGTTGAGTCTCTTCTTCCATCTCGTGATTGATGCGCTCGTAGAGCTTGCTGAAGCCCCAGTCCTCATACATACGCGAGTGGATGAAATATTGGTCACGCGCCGCCAGTTCGCCCGTCAGCAACGTGTTGAGGTAATCGATTACGTCCGGGTGACCTTGCATCGCCCTACATCTCCCTGCTTGAAAGTCTGTATTTTGAACCAAGCTGACTTGCAGGTCACTGTAAAAACGCTAACAAAGTGAAGATTTTCAGAGAAAAGTAGCCGAAAAAACGCAAAAACCGCCCAAATGAGGGCGGTTCTGCTTCTCGTTTAGACTTAGTTAAGCTGTACGCCCAACGCCTTTGCGATTCCTTCTCCATAAGCCGGGTCAGCCTTGAAGAAATGCTGCAGTTGACGCTGGACCACGTCCGAGCTGACACCCGCCATTGCGCCGGCGATGTTGTTGATCAACAGGGCTTGCTGCTGATCATTCATCAGGCGGAACAGAGCGCCCGCATGGCTGTAGTAGTCGGTGTCTTCGCGGTGATCGTAACGGTCCGCCGCACCGCTGAGGGCCAGCGCCGGCTCCGCGTAGCGAGGAGCCTGCTTCGGCGCATCGGCGTAGCTGTTCGGCTCATAGTTCGGCGCCGCGCCACCATTGCTGCCAAAGGCCATAGAGCCGTCGCGCTGGTAGCTGTTCACCGGGCTGCGCGGGGCATTGACCGGCAGTTGCTGGTGGTTGGTGCCGACACGATAGCGATGAGCGTCGGCGTAAGCGAATACGCGGCCTTGCAGCATGCGGTCCGGCGACAGGCCGACGCCTGGAACCATGT
Source organism: Pseudomonas sp. GM17 (assembly GCF_000282175.2). Classification (NCBI taxonomy): domain Bacteria; kingdom Pseudomonadati; phylum Pseudomonadota; class Gammaproteobacteria; order Pseudomonadales; family Pseudomonadaceae; genus Pseudomonas; species Pseudomonas sp. GM17. The sequence goes on from NZ_CP124732.1 coordinate 6,831,312, forward strand.
TGCTAGGACCAAAGGCAGCCTGCTCGACTTCTGCGAAGTAGTTCAGCGGGTTGCGGTTCAACTCCAGCTCACCGACCTCGATCAGCGGGAACTCCTTCTGCGACCAGGTCTTGGTCACGTCGAACGGGTTCTCGTAGTGAGCGGCCGCCTCAGCCTCGGTCATGATCTGAATGCATACGCTCCATTTCGGGAAGTCGCCGCGTTCGATCGCGTTGAACAGGTCACGTTGGGCGTAATCCGGATCGGTACCCGCCAGGCGGGCAGCCTCGGCCGGTGCCAGGTTCTTGATGCCCTGCCGGGTCTTGTAGTGCCATTTCACCCAGTGACGCTCGCCCTTGGCGTTGATCAAGCTGTAGGTGTGGCTACCGAAGCCGTGCATATGACGATAGCCGTCCGGAATCCCGCGATCCGAGAACAGGATGGTGACCTGGTGCAGCGCCTCGGGAGAGTGTGACCAGAAGTCCCACATAGCCTGGCCGCTCTTCAGGTTGCTCTGCGGCAGACGTTTCTGGGTGTGGATAAAGTCGGGAAACTTCAGTGGATCGCGAATGAAGAACACAGGCGTGTTGTTGCCGACGATGTCCCAGTTACCTTCTTCGGTATAGAACTTCAGGGCAAAACCGCGCGGGTCGCGTTCGGTATCAGCCGAACCACGCTCGCCACCTACGGTGGAGAACCGCAGGAAAGTAGGAGTCTGCTTACCCACGGACTCGAAAAGCTTGGCGCTGGTGTATTCGGTAATGTCGCGGGTCACAGTGAAAGTGCCGTAGGCACCCGAGCCCTTGGCGTGTACGCGACGCTCAGGAATGTTTTCACGGTTGAAGTGGGCAAGCTTCTCGATCAGATGAAAATCATCGAGCAGCAGCGGGCCACGAGGGCCAGCAGAACGGGAATTCTGGTTATCGGCGACTGGAGCGCCACTTGCGGTGGTAAGCGTTTTGTTTTGGCTCATGCTCAATCTTCCTCTGTCAGTCTTGGAACTGCCGGCTAATCGGCTGACGAGGAGTATCGACCATCAAGATGACAGCATCAAATGCATTAAATGATTGCTATCGATAGAAATTTTCTAATACAGCAGACACAAAAAACCGGGCACTAGGCCCGGTTCTTTGTATTTGACGTCTTACTCAGCGGATACAGCTTCACCGCCGACAGCACGATCAACCAACTCGACGTACGCCATAGGCGCGTTGTCGCCAGCGCGGAAACCGCACTTGAGGATGCGCAGGTAGCCACCCTCACGGGTAGCGTAACGCTTGCCCAGGTCGTTGAAGAGCTTACCAACGATAGCTTTCGAACGAGTACGGTCGAAAGCCAGACGGCGGTTAGCCAGGCTGTCTGTCTTGGCCAAAGTGATCAGCGGCTCAGCAACGCGGCGCAGTTCTTTAGCTTTCGGCAGTGTAGTTTTGATCAGCTCGTGCTCGAACAGCGACACCGCCATGTTTTGGAACATGGCCTTGCGGTGCGAGCTGGTGCGGCTCAGGTGACGACCACTTTTACGATGACGCATGGTTCATTCCTTACCAAACACAACGTTCGGTGATTACGACGATCAGGCAGTCGCCTTGTCGTCCTTCTTAAGACTTGCAGGCGGCCAGTTGTCGAGGCGCATGCCGAGGGACAGACCGCGGGAGGCCAGAACGTCCTTGATTTCAGTCAAGGATTTCTTGCCAAGGTTCGGAGTCTTCAACAGTTCTACTTCGGTACGCTGAATCAGGTCGCCGATGTAGTAAATGTTTTCCGCCTTAAGGCAGTTAGCCGAACGTACAGTCAGTTCCAGATCGTCAACCGGGCGAAGCAGGATCGGATCGATCTCGTCTTCCTGCTCGATTACCACTGGCTCACTGTCACCCTTGAGGTCGACGAACGCAGCCAACTGCTGTTGCAGGATGGTTGCAGCACGACGGATAGCCTCTTCAGGATCCAGGGTACCGTTGGTTTCCAGATCAATAACCAGCTTGTCCAGGTTGGTACGCTGCTCGACACGGGCGTTTTCCACCACGTATGCGATACGGCGAACCGGGCTGAACGAAGAGTCAAGCTGCAAGCGACCGATGCTGCGGCTTTCGTCTTCATCGCTCTGACGCGAGTCTGCCGGTTCATAACCACGACCACGAGCTACTACGAGCTTCATGTTCAGGGCGCCGTTAGACGCCAGGTTAGCGATTACGTGATCGGGGTTAACGATCTCGACATCATGATCCAGCTGAATATCGGCAGCGGTAACCACCCCCGAACCCTTCTTCGACAAGGTCAGCGTAACTTCGTCACGGCCGTGCAGCTTGATAGCCAGACCTTTAAGGTTCAACAGGATTTCAATTACGTCTTCCTGTACACCTTCGATGGCGCTGTACTCGTGGAGCACACCGTCAATCTCGGCCTCGACTACTGCACAGCCGGGCATTGAGGACAACAGGATGCGGCGCAGCGCGTTGCCCAGGGTGTGGCCAAAACCACGCTCGAGAGGCTCGAGGGTGATCTTGGCGCGGGTTGGACTGACAACCTGCACATCAATATGGCGGGGTGTCAGGAACTCATTTACCGAAATCTGCATGGATGCACCTATTTTCTAGCCCTTACTTGGAGTAGAGCTCGACAATCAGGCTTTCGTTGATGTCGGCGGACAGATCACTGCGAGCTGGAACGTTCTTGAAAACGCCCGACTTCTTCTCAGTGTCTACTTCTACCCATTCTACGCGGCCACGCTGGGCACACAGATCGAGAGCTTGGACAATGCGAAGTTGGTTTTTTGCTTTCTCGCGAACAGCAACCACGTCACCAGCACGAACCTGGTAGGACGGAACGTTAACGGTCTGACCGTTTACGCTGATCGACTTGTGCGATACCAGCTGACGGGATTCGGCACGAGTCGAACCGAAGCCCATACGGTATACAACGTTGTCCAGACGGCATTCGAGCAGCTGCAGCAGGTTTTCACCGGTTGCACCCTTCTTGCCAGCAGCTTCTTTGTAGTAGCCGCTGAATTGACGCTCGAGAACGCCGTAGATACGACGGACCTTCTGCTTTTCACGCAGTTGGGTGCCGTAGTCGGACTGGCGACCGCGGCGCTGGCCGTGGATACCAGGTGCTGCTTCGATGTTGCACTTGGATTCGATAGCGCGCACGCCGCTCTTCAGGAAGAGATCGGTGCCTTCGCGACGAGCCAGTTTGCATTTTGGACCAATGTAACGAGCCATTCTTTACAATCTCCTGGATTACACGCGGCGCTTCTTCGGCGGACGGCACCCGTTATGCGGGATTGGCGTCACGTCGGTGATGCTGGCGATCTTGTAGCCACAGCCGTTCAAAGCGCGGACTGCGGATTCACGACCTGGACCTGGGCCCTTGACGTTAACGTCGAGGTTTTTCAGGCCATATTCCAGCGCAGCTTGACCAGCACGCTCAGCAGCTACTTGAGCAGCGAACGGGGTGGACTTGCGGGAACCGCGGAAACCCGAACCACCGGAGGTTGCCCAGGAAAGAGCGTTACCTTGACGGTCGGTGATGGTCACGATGGTGTTGTTGAAAGACGCGTGGATGTGGGCGATGCCATCAACCACTGTCTTTTTAATCTTTTTACGAGGACGAGCAGCAGGTTTTGCCATGACTAAATTCCTGTCGATTCGCTGGTGCGATTACTTGCGGATCGGCTTACGCGGACCTTTGCGAGTACGCGCGTTGGTCTTGGTACGCTGACCGCGCACTGGAAGACCACGACGATGGCGCAGACCGCGGTAGCAGCCCAGATCCATCAAGCGTTTGATTTTCATGTTGATTTCGCGACGCAGGTCACCTTCAGTGGTGAACTTCGCCACTTCGCCACGCAGCTGTTCAATTTGCTCGTCGCTCAGATCCTTGATCTTTGCGGCTGGGTTGACCCCAGTCTCTGCACAGATTTTCTGCGCAGTCGTGCGACCAACACCATAGATGTAGGTCAGCGAGATAACAGTATGCTTGTTATCTGGAATGTTAACGCCTGCAATACGGGCCATTCAGTGGGACTCCAATTGACAGCTACCTACGCCCCGGAAGCCAAGAAATAGGGCGCGAGATAATATCGCTGTAATAACAAATAATCAACCCAGCAGCGCACTAGCTGCTGGGCTTGAAGCACAATCACACTCAGCCTTGGCGCTGTTTGTGACGCGGTTCCGCGCTGCAAATTACTCGAACAACACCTTCGCGGCGAATAATCTTGCAGTTACGGCACAGCTTTTTCACCGATGCACGAACTTTCATCACCAACTCCTCGAACCTTATGGGTCAGCGCAGCATGCCGCTGCCGTAACCCTTCAGGTTGGCTTTCTTCATCAGGGATTCGTACTGGTGCGAAACGAGGTGCGATTGTACTTGCGACATAAAGTCCATAACAACCACGACCACGATCAGCAACGAGGTCCCGCCAAGGTAGAACGGAACGTTTGCTGCAACCACCAGGAACTGGGGCAACAGGCAGACGGCCGTCATATATAGAGCACCGAACATGGTCAAGCGGGTCAGAACGCCATCAATGTAGCGCGCAGACTGCTCACCTGGACGGATGCCCGGAATAAAGGCACCGGACTTCTTCAGGTTTTCCGCTACGTCTTTCGGATTGAACATCAACGCCGTATAGAAGAAGCAGAAGAAAATAATCCCTGCACTAAACAGCAGAATATTCAACGGCTGACCAGGAGCGATCGACTGCGAGATGTCCTGCAACCAGCCCATACCTTCAGACTGACCGAACCAGGCACCCAACGAAGCCGGGAACAGCAAAATGCTGCTCGCGAAAATAGCAGGAATAACGCCTGCCATATTCACTTTCAGCGGCAAGTGGCTAGTCTGCGCAGCAAACACCTTGCGGCCCTGCTGACGCTTGGCATAGTGAACAGCAATACGACGCTGGCCACGCTCAATGAACACCACAAAACCGATAATCGCTACTGCCAGCAAACCGATGGCAACCAGGGCAAAAATGTTGATATCACCCTGACGCGCAGACTCGAAAGACTGCCCGATCGCTCTCGGAAGACCGGCGACGATACCTGCGAAAATCAACATCGAGATACCGTTGCCAACACCACGCTCAGTAATCTGCTCACCCAGCCACATCATGAACATCGCACCAGCCACAAAAGTGGATACCGCGACGAAATGGAAGCCAAAGTCACCAGTGAACGCAACGCCCTGCCCCGCCAGGCCAACGGACATGCCGATGGCCTGAACAAGAGCTAGAACGACAGTGCCGTAGCGGGTGTACTGGCTGATCTTGCGACGGCCAGCTTCACCTTCCTTCTTCAACTGCTCCAGCTGCGGGCTGACGGCGGTCATCAGCTGCATGATGATCGATGCCGAGATGTACGGCATGATCCCCAGTGCAAAGATGCTCATCCGTTCCAGCGCGCCGCCGGAAAACATGTTGAACAAGCTAAGAATGGTCCCCTCATTCTGTCGAAACAGGTCTGCGAGTCGGTCAGGGTTAATACCTGGAACCGGGATGTGTGCGCCTATTCGGTAGACGATAATCGCCAAGAACAGAAAACGCAGACGAGCCCAGAGTTCAGACATACCGCCTTTGCCGAGCGCAGAGAGAGCACCTTGCTTAGCCATTTATTCCTCGAACTTGCCGCCAGCTGCTTCGATAGCCGCACGCGCACCTTTGGTGGCTGCGATGCCCTTGATAGTCACAGCGCGAGTAACTTCGCCGGACAGCATGATTTTCACACGCTGTACGTTTTGGTTAATCACGTTGGCATCTTTCAGGGACTGCACGGTGACGATGTCGCCTTCCACTTTAGCCAGCTCGGACAGACGCACTTCTGCGCGATCCATGGCCTTCAGGGATACGAAACCGAACTTTGGCAGGCGACGATGCAGCGGCTGTTGACCGCCTTCAAAGCCTGGAGCAATGGTGCCACCGGAGCGGGAAGTCTGACCTTTGTGACCACGGCCACCAGTCTTACCCAAACCACTACCGATACCACGGCCCGGACGATGCTTTTCGCGACGGGAACCCGGCGCTGGACTCAGATCATTGAGTTTCATCGATTAACCCTCGACACGCAGCATGTAGTAAGCCTTGTTGATCATCCCGCGGTTCTCGGGAGTATCCTGGACTTCTACAGTGTGACCGATGCGACGCAGACCCAGACCCTTAACGCACAGTTTGTGGTTAGGGATACGGCCGGTCATGCTTTTGATCAGCGTTACTTTAACGGTAGCCATGATCAGATGATCTCCTGGACGCTTTTGCCACGCTTGGCGGCAATGGATTCAGGGGACTGCATTGCTTTCAAACCCTTGAAAGTGGCGTGAACCACGTTTACTGGGTTAGTCGAGCCGTAGCACTTGGCCAGAACGTTCTGAACGCCAGCAACCTCGAGGACAGCACGCATAGCGCCGCCAGCGATGATACCGGTACCTTCAGAAGCAGGCTGCATGTACACCTTCGAAGCGCCGTGAGCGGACTTCATTGCGTACTGCAGGGTGGTGCCGTTCAAATCAACTTGGATCATGTTGCGGCGAGCAGCTTCCATTGCCTTCTGGATCGCAGCAGGCACTTCACGCGACTTGCCACGGCCGAAGCCAACGCGACCTTTACCATCACCAACCACGGTCAACGCGGTGAAAGTGAAGATACGGCCGCCTTTTACGGTTTTGGCTACGCGGTTAACTTGAACCAGCTTCTCAATGTAGCCTTCGTCGCGCTTTTGGTCGTTATTTGACATAACTTAGAACTCCAGCCCAGCTTCACGAGCAGCATCAGCCAGCGCCTTGACGCGGCCGTGGTACTTGAAGCCAGAGCGGTCGAAAGCCACCTGCGAGACGCCAGCGGCTTTTGCACGCGTAGCGACCAGCTGGCCAACCTTAGTGGCCGCGTCGATGTTGCCAGTGGCGCCATCACGCAGTTCTTTATCCAAAGTCGAGGCACTTGCCAGGACCTTGTTGCCGTCGGCCGAAATGACCTGGGCGTAGATGTGCTGCGAAGAGCGGAACACGCAGAGACGCACGACTTCGAGTTCGTGCATTTTCAGGCGTGCTTTGCGAGCGCGACGCAGTCGAGTAACTTTTTTGTCGGTCATTTGCTATGCCCTACTTCTTCTTGGCTTCTTTACGACGGACGACTTCGTCCGCGTAGCGCACACCTTTACCTTTGTAAGGCTCTGGCGGACGGAAGTCGCGGATCTCAGCGGCCACTTGACCTACCAGCTGCTTGTCGATGCCCTTGATCAGGATATCGGTCTGGCTAGGAGTCTCAGCGGTGATGCCTTCCGGCAGCTCGTAGTCCACTGGATGCGAGAAGCCAAGGGCCAAGTTCAGCACTGTGCCTTTTGCTTGTGCCTTGTAACCAACACCGACCAGCTGGAGCTTGCGCTCGAAGCCTTGGCTTACGCCTTGGACCATGTTGTTTACCAACGCACGAGTGGTACCGGCCATTGCGCGAGTTTGTTGGTCGCCATTGCGAGCAGCGAAACGCAGCTCACCAGCTTCCTGAACAATTTCAACGGACGAGTGTACGTTCAGTTCGAGAGTGCCCTTGGCACCCTTCACCGAAAGCTGTTGGCCGGCGAATTTAACTTCAACACCAGCTGGCAGCTTAACGGGGTTCTTAGCGACGCGAGACATGCTTATCCCCCCTTAGAACACAGTGCAAAGAACTTCGCCGCCGACACCGGCAGCGCGCGCAGCACGATCAGTCATCACACCTTTGTTGGTGGAGACGATAGACACGCCGAGACCGCCACGAACTTTCGGCAGATCTTCAACGGACTTGTACTGACGCAGGCCTGGACGGCTAACGCGCTTCACTTCCTCGATGACCGGACGGCCTTCGAAGTATTTCAGCTCGATGGACAGCAGTGGCTTGGTTTCGCTGCTGATCTGATAACCCGCGATGTAACCTTCGTCCTTCAGGACTTTTGCTACAGCCACCTTCAGCGTGGAAGACGGCATGCTTACGACGGACTTTTCAGCCATCTGGGCATTACGGATTCGAGTTAGCATGTCCGCTAACGGGTCCTGCATACTCATGGGCTAGACGCTCCTGATACAAAAAAAATGAGCCTTGCGGCTACAGCTTGTCGCCGAGAAATTCCGGGCAAAAAACACGGGCTCAGGCGAGCCGGTCATTCTAGACACACCCCAGAAATGAATCAAGCCCCAAAAGGGGCTTGATTCATGTTCAAGGCCACCGGTGGTCAGGATCTTGCGACCCCGAACACCGCGACTTTGATAGCTATTACCAGCTGGCTTTAACCAGACCTGGTACGTCACCACGCATTGCAGCTTCACGCAGCTTGTTACGGCCGAGGCCGAACTTGCGGTAAACGCCGTGCGGACGACCAGTCAGGCGGCAGCGGTTACGCATGCGCGAAGCGCTTGCGTCACGTGGCTGCTTCTGCAGAGCTACGGTAGCCTCCCAACGCGCTTCTGGACTTGCGTTCAGATCGACGATGATAGCTTTCAGCGCTGCACGCTTGGTGGCGTACTTGGCAACGGTGAGCTGACGCTTCAGCTCACGGTTTTTCATGCTCTTCTTGGCCATTTTCCTACTCCAATCAGTTGCGGAACGGGAATTTGAAAGCACGCAGCAGAGCGCGGCCTTCATCATCGTTCTTGGCAGTGGTGGTCAGGGTAATGTCCAGACCGCGGAGAGCATCGATCTTGTCGTAGTCGATTTCCGGGAAGATGATCTGCTCTTTCACGCCCATGCTGTAGTTGCCACGACCGTCGAAGGACTTGGCATTCAGGCCGCGGAAGTCGCGAACCCGAGGCAGGGAGATCGACAGCAGACGATCCAGGAACTCGTACATACGCTCACGGCGCAGTGTCACTTTGACGCCGATCGGCCAACCTTCACGGACTTTAAAGCCAGCGATGGATTTCCGAGCGTAGGTCACAACGACTTTCTGGCCGGTGATCTTTTCCAGGTCAGCAACAGCGTGCTCGATGACTTTTTTGTCGCCGATCGCTTCGCCCAGACCCATGTTCAGGGTGATTTTGGTAACGCGCGGAACTTCCATCACGTTCGAAAGCTTAAGTTCATCCTTAAGTTTCGGAGCGATTTCCTTCCGGTAAATCTCTTGTAGTCGTGCCATGGTCTTCTACCTAGCAGTGTTCAAGCATCAACCGCTTTTTGGGTCGACTTGAAGACACGAATTTTTTTGCCGTCTTCTACTTTGAAACCAACGCGGTCAGCCTTGTTGGTTTCGCCGTTGAAAATGGCGACGTTGGAAGCGTGCAGTGGCGCTTCTTTCTCGACGATACCGCCCTGTACGCCCGACATCGGGTTAGGCTTGGTATGACGCTTAACCAGGTTCAGACCACCAACAACCAGACGGTTGTCAGCGAGAACCTTAAGCACCTTACCGCGCTTACCCTTGTCTTTGCCGGCGATCACGATGATCTCGTCGTCACGACGAATCTTTTGCATGTCGGATCTCCTTACAGCACTTCTGGGGCGAGCGAGACGATCTTCATGAACTTCTCAGTACGAAGTTCACGGGTCACTGGCCCAAAGATACGGGTGCCGATCGGCTCTTGCTTGTTGTTCAACAGAACAGCAGCGTTGCCATCAAAGCGGATGATGGAGCCGTCAGCACGACGGACGCCATGGCGAGTGCGGACTACAACAGCAGTCATCACTTGACCTTTCTTCACCTTACCGCGAGGAATTGCTTCCTTGACGGTAACTTTGATGATGTCACCGATACCAGCGTAACGACGATGGGAGCCACCCAGCACCTTGATGCACATAACGCGGCGAGCGCCGCTGTTATCGGCCACATCGAGCATGGATTGAGTCTGAATCATATAATTTCTCCGACCCTTAGCCCTTAGACTTCCACAGCGCGTTCGAGAACATCAACCAGAGCCCAAGACTTGGTCTTGGCCATCGGACGAGTTTCACGAATAGTGACTTTGTCGCCGATGTGGCACTGGTTGGTTTCGTCGTGCGCGTGCAGCTTAGTCGAACGCTTAACGTATTTACCGTAGATAGGGTGCTTAACGCGACGCTCGATCAGAACGGTGATGGTCTTGTCCATCTTGTCGCTGACAACACGGCCAGTCAGCGTACGGACAGTTTTTTCGGCTTCAGCCATGATTACTTACCTGCCTGCTGGTTGAGCACAGTCTTCACGCGAGCGATGTCACGCTTAACTTGCGAGAGCAGATGAGACTGCCCCAACTGGCCAGTTGCCTTCTGCATGCGCAGATTGAACTGGTCGCGCAGCAGGCCGAGCAGTTGCTCGTTCAGCTGCTGTGCGGATTTTTCACGAAGTTCATTCGCTTTCATCACATCACCGTCCGTTTAACAAAGGAGGTGGCGAGCGGCAGCTTTGCAGCAGCCAGGGCGAAAGCCTCACGCGCCAGCTCTTCAGAAACACCCTCGATTTCATACAGGACTTTGCCTGGCTGAATCTGGGCAACCCAGTATTCGACGTTACCCTTACCTTTACCCATCCGAACTTCGAGTGGCTTCTTGGAAATAGGCTTGTCCGGGAATACACGGATCCAGATCTTGCCGCCACGTTTTACGTGACGGGTCAGAGCACGACGCGCTGACTCGATCTGACGAGCGGTGAGACGACCACGAGCAACAGACTTCAGCGCGAACTCGCCGAAGCTGACTTTGCTACCGCGCAATGCCAGACCACGGTTGTGGCCGGTCATTTGCTTGCGGAACTTCGTACGCTTTGGTTGCAACATTTGGCGTACCCCTTACTTAGCAGCTTTTTTACGAGGCGCAGGTGCTTGTGGCTTCAGCTCTTCTTGGCGACCACCAATTACTTCGCCTTTGAAGATCCAAACCTTCACACCGATCACACCGTAAGTGGTGTGAGCTTCGTAGGTGGCATAGTCGATATCGGCACGCAGGGTGTGCAGTGGCACACGACCTTCGCGATACCATTCAGTACGTGCGATTTCAGCACCGCCGAGACGACCGCTCACTTGGATTTTGATGCCTTTGGCACCAATGCGCATGGCGTTCTGTACTGCGCGCTTCATAGCGCGACGGAACATTACACGACGCTCCAGCTGCTGAGCTACGCTCTGGGCAACCAGCATACCGTCGAGCTCCGGCTTGCGGATCTCTTCGATATTGATGTGCACAGGCACACCCATTTGCTTGGTCAGGTCCTGACGCAGTTTCTCAACATCTTCACCTTTCTTGCCGATCACGATGCCGGGACGAGCGGTGTGGATGGTGATGCGTGCAGTTTGAGCCGGACGATGGATATCGATACGGCTTACGGACGCGCTTTTTAGTTTGTCTTGGAGGTACTCACGCACATTCAGATCTGCGAGCAAATAGTCCGCATAAGTCCGACCGTCTGCGTACCAGACGGAGGTGTGCTCCTTGACGATTCCCAGGCGAATGCCAATGGGATGTACTTTCTGACCCATCTCTTCGACTCCGTTACTTGTCAGCAACCTTGACAGTGATATGGCAAGACCGCTTGACGATGCGATCAGCACGGCCTTTGGCACGTGGCATGATGCGCTTCAGCGAACGCCCTTCGTTGACGAAAACGGTGGAGACCTTCAGGTCATCAACGTCTGCGCCTTCGTTATGCTCGGCGTTGGCTACGGCCGACTCCAGCACTTTCTTCATGATCTCGGCGGCTTTCTTACTGCTGAAAGCCAACAGGTTGAGCGCTTCGCCCACCCTCTTCCCGCGGATCTGGTCGGCGACCAAGCGGGCTTTCTGGGCGGAGATTCGAGCGCCCGACAACTTAGCGGCTACTTCCATCGTTCCTTACCCCTTAACGCTTGGCTTTCTTGTCAGCCACGTGCCCGCGATATGTACGGGTACCGGCGAACTCGCCCAGTTTGTGGCCGACCATGTCTTCGTTCACGAGAACTGGAACATGTTGACGACCGTTATGCACAGCAATGGTCAGACCGACCATTTGTGGCAGGATCATGGAACGGCGCGACCAGGTCTTAACTGGTTTGCGATCGTTCTTTTCCGCCGCCACTTCGATCTTCTTCAGTAGGTGAAGATCAATAAAAGGACCTTTTTTCAGAGAACGTGGCACTGTCGTATCCCTCTATTTACTTGCGACGACGGACGATCATTTTGTCGGTACGCTTATTACCACGAGTCTTCGCGCCCTTAGTCGGGAAGCCCCATGGCGATACCGGATGACGACCACCAGAGGTACGACCTTCACCACCACCATGTGGGTGGTCAACCGGGTTCATGGCAACACCACGAACGGTTGGGCGAACGCCACGCCAGCGTTTGGCACCAGCTTTACCCAGCGAACGCAGGCTGTGCTCGGAGTTCGAGACTTCGCCCAGGGTCGCACGGCATTCAGCCAGGACTTTACGCATCTCACCGGAACGCAGACGCAGGGTCACGTAGACACCTTCACGAGCGATCAGCTGAGCCGAAGCACCAGCGGAACGAGCGATTTGCGCGCCTTTACCTGGCTTCAGTTCGATGCCGTGTACGGTGCTACCAACTGGAATGTTACGCAGTTGCAGAGCGTTGCCCGGCTTGATCGGTGCCAGAGCACCTGCGATCAGCTGGTCGCCAGCGCTCACGCCTTTAGGGGCGATGATGTAGCGACGCTCGCCGTCTGCGTACAGCAGCAAAGCGATGTGAGCAGTACGGTTTGGATCGTATTCGATACGCTCGACAGTGGCAGCGATGCCATCTTTGTCGTTGCGACGGAAGTCGACCAGACGGTAGTGCTGCTTATGACCACCACCAACGTGACGAGTGGTAATACGGCCATTGTTGTTACGACCACCAGACTTCGATTTCTTCTCGAGCAGCGGTGCGTGAGGAGCGCCTTTATGCAGCTCCTGGTTGACCACCTTGACCACAAAACGGCGGCCAGGGGAAGTCGGTTTGCATTTAACGATTGCCATGATGCACCCCTTCCTTACTCAGCACTGCTGCTGAAATCGAGATCTTGGCCTGGCTGAAGGGAGATAACTGCCTTCTTCCAGTCATTACGCTTGCCCAGACCGCGAGCGGTACGCTTGCTCTTACCCAGAACGTTCAGGGTAGTAACGCGCTCCACTTTCACGCTGAACAGGCTTTCGACGGCCTTCTTGATTTCCAGCTTGGTTGCATCAGTAGCAACCTTGAAAACGAACTGGCCTTTCTTGTCTGCCAGAACCGTAGCCTTCTCGGAAACGTGCGGGCCAAGCAGAACTTTAAATACGCGTTCCTGGTTCATCCCAGCAGCTCCTCGAATTTCTTCACGGCCGACACAGTGATCAACACTTTGTCGTATGCGATCAGACTAACTGGATCGGAACCTTGCACGTCACGTACATCAACGTGTGGCAGGTTACGAGCAGCCAGGTACAGGTTCTGATCAACAGCGTCAGACACGATCAAAACGTCGGTCAGACTCATGTTGTTCAGCTTGCCCAGCAGATCTTTGGTCTTCGGAGTTTCAACAGCGAAATCCTGAACCACGACCAGACGATCAGTACGCACCAGCTCAGCAAGGATGGAACGCATTGCTGCGCGATACATCTTCTTGTTCAGCTTCTGGGAGTGATCCTGTGGACGAGCTGCGAAAGTGGTACCGCCGCCACGCCAGATTGGGCTACGGATAGTACCGGCACGAGCACGGCCAGTACCTTTCTGACGCCATGGGCGCTTGCCGCCACCGGAAACGTCGGAACGGGTCTTTTGCTGCTTGCTACCTTGACGGCCGCCGGCCATGTAGGCCACGACTGCTTGGTGAACCAGCGTCTCGTTGAATTCGCCGCCAAATGTCAGTTCGGAAACTTCGATCGCTTGAGCGTCATTTACATTTAATTGCATGTCAGCTTCCCCTTAACCGCGAGCCTTGGCCGCCGGACGTACAACCAGGTTGCCGCCAGTAGCGCCAGGAACAGCACCCTTGACCAACAACAGATTGCGTTCAGCGTCGACGCGCACTACTTCCAGGGACTGCACGGTCACGCGCTCAGCGCCCATATGACCGGACATTTTTTTGCCCTTGAATACACGACCAGGAGTCTGGCACTGGCCAATAGAGCCCGGGACGCGGTGGGAAACGGAGTTACCGTGGGTGTTATCTTGACCGCGGAAATTCCAACGCTTGATGGTACCGGCGAAGCCTTTACCTTTCGACTGACCGGTAACATCTACCAGTTGGCCAGCTGCGAAGATTTCTGCATTGATCAGATCGCCAGCTTGGTACTCGCCTTCTTCAAGGCGGAATTCCCAAACGCCACGACCGGCAGCAACGTTCGCTTTAGCGAAGTGACCTGCCTGAGCAGCAGTCACGCGCGAAGCACGACGCTCACCTACAGTGACTTGCACTGCACGATAGCCATCGGTTTCTTCAGTTTTGAACTGGGTGACGCGATTCGGCTCGATCTCAATGACCGTGACCGGAATGGAGACACCTTCTTCGGTGAAAATACGGGTCATACCGCATTTACGACCGACTACACCAATAGTCATGTTGTAAACCTCATGAGTGTACGGGGCTTTCACCCGCTATGGCCGCCCATTTCAGAGCGTTACACGACTAAGACCGAGTCTTAGCCGAGGCTGATCTGCACTTCCACACCTGCCGCAAGATCAAGCTTCATAAGAGCATCAACGGTTTTATCCGTTGGCTGGACGATGTCCAGTACGCGCTTATGAGTACGGATCTCGTACTGGTCACGCGCGTCTTTGTTGACGTGCGGGGAGACCAGAACGGTGAACCGCTCTTTACGGGTAGGCAGTGGAATAGGACCACGCACTTGAGCACCAGTACGTTTCGCGGTTTCCACGATTTCCTGGGTGGATTGGTCGATCAGGCGATGGTCGAAAGCCTTCAACCTGATACGGATTTGCTGATTTTGCATTGGATTTCAGACTCCAGGCTGCTATTCCCACCGGGCGCAATACGCCCGTTAAAAGGAGGCGCAATTCTATAGACGGCCCCACAGAGTGTCAACCCAATAAAAAAGCCCCCGCAAGCGGGGGCTTTTTCATGAGTCGCCGATTACTCGATGACTTTGGCTACGACGCCAGCGCCGACGGTACGACCGCCTTCACGGATAGCGAAACGCAGACCATCTTCCATCGCGATGGTTTTGATCAGAGTGACAGTCATCTGGATGTTGTCACCCGGCATTACCATTTCAACGCCTTCTGGCAGCTCGCAGTTACCAGTCACGTCAGTAGTACGGAAGTAGAACTGTGGACGGTAGCCTTTGAAGAACGGAGTATGACGGCCGCCTTCTTCCTTGCTCAGAACGTACACTTCAGCAGTGAACTTGGTGTGCGGCTTAACGGTACCTGGCTTAACCAGAACCTGACCACGCTCAACGTCGTCACGCTTGGTGCCACGCAGCAGAACGCCGCAGTTCTCACCAGCACGACCTTCGTCCAGCAGCTTGCGGAACATCTCAACACCGGTGCAGGTGGTTTTTTGAGTGTCGCGCAGACCAACGATCTCAACTTCTTCCTGGATGCGAACGATACCACGCTCAACACGACCAGTTACCACGGTACCGCGGCCGGAGATCGAGAACACGTCTTCGATTGGCATCAGGAACGGCTTGTCGATAGCACGCTCTGGCTCTGGGATGTAGGTATCCAGAGTTTCTACCAGCTTCTTAACAGCGGTAGTGCCCATTTCGTTGTCATCTTGGCCGTTCAGAGCCATCAGAGCCGAACCGATGATGATTGGAGTGTCATCACCTGGGAAGTCGTAAGTGCTCAGCAGGTCGCGCACTTCCATCTCAACCAGCTCCAGCAGCTCAGCGTCGTCCACCATGTCAGCCTTGTTCAGGAAGACAACGATGTACGGAACGCCTACCTGACGGGACAGCAGGATGTGCTCACGAGTTTGTGGCATCGGACCATCGGCAGCCGAGCAAACCAGGATCGCGCCGTCCATCTGGGCAGCACCAGTGATCATGTTTTTGACGTAGTCGGCGTGACCTGGGCAGTCAACGTGCGCGTAGTGACGAATGTTCGAATCGTACTCTACGTGCGCAGTATTGATGGTGATACCACGAGCCTTTTCTTCCGGAGCGCTGTCGATCTTGTCGAAGTCAACGCGAGCCGAACCGAAAACCTCGGAGCAAACACGAGTCAGTGCAGCGGTCAGAGTGGTTTTACCGTGGTCAACGTGACCGATAGTGCCAACGTTGACGTGCGGTTTGTTACGTTCAAATTTTTCTTTAGCCACGACAGTGAACCTCTTGCCTAAAGGGCTGGATTAGCCTTGTTTTTTAACGAGTGCTTCGACGATATTCGACGGAGCTTCGGCGTACTTGGAGAACTCCATGGAGTAGCTCGCGCGACCCTGGGACATGGAACGAACGTCGGTCGCATAACCGAACATTTCACCCAGCGGCACTTCAGCACGGATAACCTTGCCAGAGACCGAGTCTTCCATACCCTGGATCAGACCACGACGACGGTTCAGGTCACCCATCACGTCACCCATGTAGTCCTCAGGGGTTACTACTTCAACCTTCATGATCGGCTCAAGAACTACGCCCTTGCCCTTCTCACGCAGCTGCTTGGTCGCCATGGAGGCCGCTACCTTAAACGCCATCTCGTTAGAGTCGACGTCGTGGTAAGAACCATCAAACACGGTAGCCTTCAGGCCGATCAGCGGATAGCCGGCGACAACGCCGTTCTTCATCTGCTCTTCGATACCCTTCTGGATTGCCGGGATGTATTCCTTCGGAACCACACCACCAACGACCTCGTTGGCAAACACCAGACCTTCAGTGATATTGCCTTTTTCGTCGACGTCTGCCGGAGCAAAACGGATCCAGCAATGACCGAACTGGCCACGACCGCCGGATTGACGAACGAACTTACCTTCAACTTCACAGCCGACGGTGATCTTCTCGCGGTAGGAAACCTGCGGCTTACCAATGTTGGCTTCGACGTTGAACTCGCGCTTCATGCGGTCAACGAGGATGTCCAGGTGAAGCTCACCCATACCCGAGATGATGGTCTGACCAGTTTCTTCGTCAGTCTTGACGCGGAACGACGGGTCTTCCTGAGCCAGCTTGCCCAGTGCAATACCCATCTTCTCCTGGTCTTGCTTGGTTTTCGGCTCAACAGCTACCGAAATCACCGGCTCAGGGAAGTCCATACGCTCGAGGATAACCGGGCTGGCAGCATCACACAGGGTGTCACCAGTGGTGACGTCCTTCATGCCGATCAGCGCAGCGATGTCGCCCGCGAGCACTTCCTTGATTTCTTCACGCTGGTTGGCGTGCATCTGCACCATACGACCAACGCGCTCTTTCTTGCCCTTGACCGAGTTGATCACGGAGTCGCCAGACTGCAGCATGCCCGAATAAACGCGCACGAAAGTCAGGGTACCCACGAACGGGTCAGTAGCAATCTTGAACGCCAGAGCCGAGAACGGTTCGCTGTCGTCGGCGTGGCGCTCGATTTTCGGAGCGTTTTCGTCGTCGATGTTGTCCGGATGGATACCCTGGATTGCAGGGATCTCGGTCGGAGCAGGCAGGTAGTCGATGACAGCATCGAGAACCAGCGGAACGCCCTTGTTCTTGAACGAAGAACCGCAGACAGCCGGAACGATCTCGCTGGCCAGGGTGCGCGCGCGCAGGCCTGCCTTGATCTCTTCGACAGTCAACTCACCTTCTTCAAGGTACTTGTTCATCAGCTCTTCGTTGGCTTCGGCGGCAGCTTCAACCATGTTGGAGCGCCACTCGTTAGCCAGGTCCAGCATATCGGCAGGAATTTCTTCCTCGCGATAGGTAGTACCCTTGTCGTCGTCGTTCCAGTAGATAGCCTTCATCTTGATCAGATCGATCTGACCTTCGAAGTTATCTTCTGCACCGATAGCCAGCTGAACTGGAACCGGAGTGTGACCCAGACGGTTTTTGATCTGAGCAACAACGCGCAGGAAGTTGGCACCGGCACGGTCCATCTTGTTCACGTAAACAACACGTGGAACGCCGTATTTGTTGGCTTGACGCCATACGGTTTCGGACTGAGGCTCAACACCGGAAGTACCGCAGAACACAACGACCGCGCCGTCGAGTACGCGCAGCGAACGCTCTACTTCAATGGTGAAGTCTACGTGGCCCGGGGTATCGATAACGTTTACACGATAGTTATCGTATTGGCCGCGCGAACCTTTCCAGAAGGTAGTTACAGCAGCAGAGGTAATGGTGATACCACGCTCCTGCTCCTGCACCATCCAGTCGGTGGTAGCAGCGCCGTCATGCACCTCACCCATCTTGTGGCTGAGACCTGTGTAGAACAGGATCCGCTCGGTAGTGGTAGTCTTGCCCGCGTCAACGTGGGCACAGATACCGATGTTACGGTAGCGGTTGATTGCTGTAGTACGAGCCATAAAGCCCTCGCAAAATGAATGATGCCGATATTAGAAGCGGTAGTGCGAGAAAGCCTTGTTGGCTTCAGCCATACGGTGTACGTCTTCACGCTTCTTAACTGCAGCACCCTTGCCTTCGGCAGCATCCAGCAGTTCGCCAGCCAAGCGCAGAGCCATAGACTTCTCGCCGCGCTTACGGGCGAAGTCTACCAACCAGCGCATTGCCAGAGCGTTACGACGGGACGGACGAACTTCGACCGGAACCTGGTAAGTAGCACCGCCAACACGGCGCGACTTCACTTCGACCAGCGGAGCGATGGCGTCGAGAGCTTTCTCGAAGATTTCCAGGGGATCGCTGTTCTTGCGTTCTTTAACTTTTTCCAGCGCGCCATAAACGATACGCTCGGCAACGGCTTTCTTGCCGCTTTCCATTACGTGGTTCATGAACTTGGCGAGGATCTGGCTTCCGTATTTCGGATCGTCCAGAATCTCACGTTTGGCTGCTACGCGACGTCTTGGCATGATAAGCCCTCAAACGGTCTTCAGGTTAGCTCGGGACAGTTGATCCAAAGGACTCGTGCCCGACCTTACTCTTATCGACTCAATAAAATAATTAACTGCAAAACGGCCGATTACTTCGGACGCTTGGTACCGTACTTCGAACGACCTTGGTTACGACCTTTAACGCCGGAGGTATCCAGGGAGCCGCGAACGGTGTGGTAACGAACACCTGGCAAGTCTTTTACACGACCGCCGCGGATCAGTACCACGCTGTGCTCTTGCAGGTTGTGGCCTTCACCACCGATGTACGAGGAAACCTCGAAACCGTTGGTCAGACGCACACGGCATACTTTACGCAGTGCCGAGTTAGGTTTTTTCGGCGTAGTGGTATACACGCGAGTGCACACGCCACGACGTTGCGGGCAGTTCTGCAGCGCAGGCACGTCGGATTTCTCGACGATACGCTTACGCGGCTGACGTACCAGCTGGTTGATAGTTGCCATCTACTAGCTCCACTGTTGTCTTTCGACATAAACAAAATGGCAGGGCGCAAGCCCCACCAAATTTAGGGGTACAAGAGTCTAAAGAGGATCTTGTCCCCAGTCAAGGCAAGGCCCCGGCCTCCCCTATCAGCGAACCCCGACAAAATCGTCTTGATTCGTGAGCGGAAAAGCCAGGGCCCTATCTCAATCTACTGCAGACCTCAGTTACCGCTGGAGTTCAGCGCTTCGGTCAGTGCAGCTTCAACTTCACTTGCGCTTACGCGCAGAGGCTTGTCTGCATCACGGCGACGCTTACGCTCACTGTGATAGGCCAGGCCAGTACCAGCCGGGATCAGGCGCCCCACGACCACGTTTTCTTTCAGGCCGCGCAGGTAATCGCGCTTGCCGGTTACCGCCGCTTCGGTCAGTACGCGAGTGGTCTCTTGGAAAGAGGCCGCCGAGATGAACGATTCGGTCGACAGCGACGCCTTGGTGATACCCAGCAGAACGCGGGTGAACTTGGCGACAAACTTGTCTTCGGTGTTCAGACGCTCGTTCTCTACCAGTACGTGAGTCAGTTCCATCTGGTCGCCCTTGATGAAGCTGGAATCGCCGGATTCAGCGATCTCAACCTTACGCAGCATCTGACGCAGAATGGTCTCGATGTGCTTGTCGTTGATCTTCACGCCCTGCAGGCGATAAACGTCCTGGATCTCGTTCACGATGTACTTGGCCAGCGCACTCACACCCAGCAGACGCAGGATGTCGTGTGGATCGCTTGGACCGTCGGAGATAACTTCGCCGCGGTTTACCTGTTCGCCTTCGAAGACGTTCAGGTGACGCCACTTCGGAATCAGTTCTTCGTACGGATCGCTACCGTCGTTCGGGGTAATGACCAGACGGCGCTTGCCCTTGGTCTCTTTACCGAACGCGATGGTGCCGCTGACTTCAGCCAGGATCGAGGCTTCTTTCGGACGACGAGCTTCGAACAGGTCGGCAACACGCGGCAGACCACCGGTGATGTCACGGGTCTTCGAAGTTTCTTGCGGGATACGAGCGATAACATCACCGATCGCGATCTTCGCGCCGTCCGCTACACCGACCAGGGCGTTGGCTGGCAGGAAGTACTGAGCAATTACGTCAGTGCCTGGCAGCAACAGATCCTTGCCGTTGTCGTCGACCATCTTCACGGCAGGACGAATGTCTTTACCGGCAGCTGGACGATCTTTCGCGTCAAGTACTTCAATGTTGGTCATACCGGTCAATTCGTCAGTCTGACGCTTGATCGTGATGCCTTCTTCCATGCCCACGTAGGTCACGGTACCTTTCATTTCGGTAACGATCGGGTGAGTGTGCGGATCCCACTTGGCCACGATAGAGCCAGCGTCGACCTTGTCACCTTCTTTAACCGAAATCACAGCACCGTACGGCAGCTTGTAACGCTCACGCTCACGACCGAAGTCGTCAGCGATCGCCAGCTCGCCGGAACGGGACACAGCAACCAGGTGACCATCCACTCGCTCAACGTGCTTCAGGTTATGCAGACGGACGGTACCGCCGTTCTTCACCTGAACGCTGTCGGCCGCGGAGGTCCGGCTTGCCGCACCACCGATGTGGAACGTACGCATCGTCAGCTGGGTACCCGGCTCACCGATGGACTGAGCAGCGATAACGCCGACAGCTTCACCGATGTTCACCTGGTGGCCACGAGCCAAGTCGCGGCCGTAGCACTTGGCGCAAATGCCGTAGCGGGTTTCGCAACTGATCGGCGAACGCACGATCACTTCGTCGATGCTGTTCAGCTCGATGAACTCGACCCACTTCTCGTCGACCAGAGTGCCGGCAGGAACGATGACGTCCTCGGTACCTGGCTTGAATACGTCACGGGCAATAACACGACCCAACACGCGCTCACCCAACGGCTCTACAACGTCGCCGCCTTCAATGTGCGGAGTCATTACCAGGCCATGTTCGGTGCCACAGTCGATCTCGGTTACAACCAGATCCTGCGCCACGTCTACCAGACGACGAGTCAGGTAACCGGAGTTCGCAGTTTTCAACGCGGTATCCGCCAGACCTTTACGAGCACCGTGAGTCGAGATGAAGTACTGGAGTACGCTCAGACCTTCACGGAAGTTCGCAGTAATCGGCGTTTCGATGATGGAACCGTCCGGCTTGGCCATCAGACCACGCATACCGGCCAGCTGACGAATCTGTGCTGCGGAACCCCGCGCACCCGAGTCGGCCATCATGTACATCGAGTTGAAGGATTCTTGCTCGACTTCGTCGCCGTGACGGTCGATGACCTTCTCTTTCGAGAGGTTGGCCATCATCGCCTTGGAGACTTCGTCGTTCGCTTTCGACCAAAGGTCGATCACTTTGTTGTACTTCTCGCCCTGGGTTACCAGGCCGGAGGCGTACTGGCTCTCGATCTCTTTCACTTCGTCGGTGGCAGCACCGATGATGCGGGCTTTTTCATCCGGGATAACGAAGTCGTTAACACCGATGGAAACACCGGAAATGGTCGAGTAGGCAAAACCGGTGTACATCAACTGGTCAGCGAAGATCACAGTCTCTTTCAGACCAACCACGCGGTAGCACTGGTTGATCAGCTTGGAGATCGCCTTTTTCTTCATCGGCAGGTTGACGACGTCGTACGACAGCCCTTTTGGCACAACCTGGAACAACAGCGCACGACCGACAGTGGTGTCGACGATACGAGTGTTGGTCACGCTGCCGCCATCACGGTCATTGACGGTTTCGGTGATCCGCACCTTGACCTTGGCATGCAGTGCGGCTTCGCCGGCACGGAATACACGGTCAACTTCCTGCAGGTCCGCGAACACGCGACCTTCGCCCTTGGCGTTGATCGCTTCACGAGTCATGTAGTACAGACCCAATACAACGTCCTGCGACGGAACGATGATTGGCTCACCGTTGGCTGGCGACAGGATGTTGTTGGTCGACATCATCAACGCACGCGCTTCCAGCTGGGCTTCCAGTGTCAGCGGTACGTGCACGGCCATTTGGTCGCCGTCGAAGTCGGCGTTGTACGCAGCACAGACCAAAGGGTGCAGCTGGATAGCCTTACCTTCGATCAGTACTGGCTCAAACGCCTGGATACCCAGACGGTGAAGGGTCGGCGCACGGTTGAGGAGCACTGGGTGTTCGCGAATCACTTCGGCGAGAACGTCCCAGACCTCTGGCAGCTCGCGCTCGACCATTTTCTTCGCGGCTTTGATGGTGGTGGCCAGGCCACGCATTTCCAACTTGCCGAAAATGAACGGTTTGAACAGCTCGAGAGCCATTTTCTTAGGCAGACCGCACTGGTGCAAACGTAGGGTCGGACCTACGGTAATTACCGAACGACCGGAGTAGTCAACACGCTTACCGAGCAAGTTCTGACGGAAACGACCTTGCTTACCCTTGATCATGTCGGCCAGGGATTTCAGAGGACGCTTGTTGGAACCGGTGATAGCGCGGCCACGACGACCGTTGTCGAGCAGTGCGTCGACGGCTTCCTGCAACATACGCTTTTCGTTGCGCACGATGATGTCCGGAGCGGACAGATCCAGCAGGCGCTTCAAACGGTTGTTACGGTTGATCACTCGACGATACAGATCGTTGAGGTCGGAAGTCGCGAAACGACCGCCATCCAGCGGGACCAGTGGACGCAGATCTGGCGGCAGAACCGGCAGAACGGTCAGCACCATCCACTCTGGCAGGTTGCCGGAACCCTGGAAGGCTTCCATCAACTTCAGACGCTTGGACAGCTTCTTGATCTTGGTTTCCGAGTTGGTTTGCGGAATCTCTTCGCGCAGACGGCCAATCTCGTGCTCCAGGTCGATAGCGTGCAGCAGCTCGCGGACAGCCTCGGCACCCATGCGAGCGTCGAAGTCGTCACCGAACTCTTCCAGCGCTTCGAAATACTGCTCGTCGTTCAGCAGCTGACCTTTTTCCAGGGTGGTCATGCCCGGGTCGATAACGACGTAGCTCTCGAAGTAGAGAACGCGCTCAATATCACGCAGGGTCATGTCCATCAGCAGGCCGATACGGGACGGCAGCGATTTCAGGAACCAGATGTGGGCAACCGGCGAAGCCAGTTCGATGTGCGCCATGCGCTCACGACGAACCTTGGCCAGTGCAACTTCAACGCCGCACTTCTCGCAGATCACGCCACGATGCTTCAAGCGCTTGTACTTACCGCACAGGCACTCGTAATCCTTTACCGGGCCAAAGATCTTGGCGCAGAACAGGCCGTCACGCTCAGGCTTGAACGTACGGTAGTTGATGGTTTCCGGCTTTTTAACTTCACCGAACGACCACGAACGGATCATCTCAGGCGAGGCCAATCCGATACGGATGGCGTCGAACTCTTCGACTTGACCCTGGTTTTTCAGCAAATTCAGTAGGTCTTTCAAGGCCTTTCCTCCTGGCGGAGCAGAGAGCGGGCAATCCTGCCCCGCTCTCGATTCGCGTCACGTGTTATTCGGTTTCCAGATCGATATCGATGCCGAGGGAACGAATTTCTTTGATCAACACGTTGAAGGACTCGGGCATGCCCGGCTCCATACGGTGATCGCCGTCCACGATGTTTTTGTACATCTTGGTCCGACCGTTCACATCGTCCGACTTCACTGTGAGCATTTCTTGCAGAGTGTATGCAGCACCGTATGCTTCCAGTGCCCAGACCTCCATCTCCCCGAAACGCTGACCACCGAACTGCGCCTTACCACCCAGCGGCTGCTGGGTAACCAGGCTGTACGAACCGGTAGAACGAGCGTGCATCTTGTCGTCTACCAAGTGGTTCAGCTTCAGCATGTACATGTAGCCAACAGTAACCGGGCGCTCGAACTTGTTGCCGGTACGGCCGTCGGTCAGCTGCATCTGGCCGCTTTCTGGCAGGTCCGCCAGTTTCAGCATGGCCTTGATTTCGCTTTCCTTGGCACCGTCGAACACCGGAGTGGCCATCGGCACGCCGCCGCGCAGGTTCTTCGCCAGATCCAGGATTTCCTGATCGGAGAAGCTATCCAGATCTTCGTTACGACCGCCGATCTGGTTGTAGATCTCGTCCAGGAACTTACGCAGTTCCGCGACCTTGCGCTGCTCTTCGACCATGCGGTTGATCTTCTCGCCCAGACCTTTGGCCGCGAGGCCCAGGTGGGTTTCGAGAATCTGACCAACGTTCATACGCGAAGGTACGCCCAACGGGTTGAGGACGACGTCGACCGGGGTGCCGTTGGCATCGTGCGGCATGTCTTCAACCGGCATGATCACGGAGACCACACCCTTGTTACCGTGACGACCGGCCATCTTGTCGCCCGGCTGGATGCGGCGGCGGATTGCCAGGTAAACCTTGACGATTTTCAGCACGCCTGGAGCCAGGTCATCGCCCTGCTGCAGTTTGCGCTTCTTGTCTTCGAACTTGTCGTCCAGCAGACGGCGGCGATCAACGATGTAGGCCTGGGCCTTCTCGAGCTGCTCGTTCAGAGCATCTTCAGCCATGCGCAGTTTGAACCACTGACCATGCTCAAGACCGTCGAGTACTTCGTCGGTGATTTCCTGACCTTTCTTCAGACCGGCGCCGCCTTCGGCTTTGTGGCCGACCAGAGCGGAACGCAGACGTTCGAAAGTGGCGCCTTCAACGATACGGAACTCTTCGTTCAGATCCTTACGGATCTCGTCGAGCTGGCTCTTCTCGATCGACAGGGCACGAGCGTCACGCTCCACGCCGTCGCGAGTGAAGACCTGTACGTCGATGACAGTACCCTTGGTACCGGTAGGCACACGCAGGGAAGTGTCTTTAACGTCGCTGGCTTTTTCACCGAAGATTGCACGCAGCAGTTTCTCTTCCGGAGTCAGCTGGGTCTCGCCTTTCGGAGTGACCTTACCGACCAGGATGTCGCCTGCGCCAACTTCAGCACCCACATAAACGATACCGGCTTCGTCCAGCTTGTTCAGTGCAGCCTCGCCCACGTTCGGGATGTCTGCAGTGATTTCCTCTGGGCCAAGCTTGGTGTCACGGGCCACACAGGTCAGTTCCTGGATGTGGATCGTGGTGAAGCGGTCTTCCTGAACCACGCGCTCGGACAGGCAGATGGAGTCTTCGAAGTTGAAGCCGTTCCATGCCATGAACGCGATGCGCATGTTCTGACCCAGAGCCAGCTCACCCATGTCGGTGGACGGACCGTCGGCCATGATGTCGCTACGCTGAACCCGATCGCCCTTGCTCACCAGCGGACGCTGGTTGATGCAGGTGTTCTGGTTGGAGCGGGTGTATTTGGTCAGGTTGTAGATGTCGACACCGGCTTCGCCTGGTTCAACTTCGTCATCTGCAACACGAACCACGATACGGCTGGCGTCAACCGAGTCGATCACGCCGCCACGACGAGCCACGACGCAAACGCCGGAGTCACGGGCAACGTTACGCTCCATGCCGGTACCTACCAGCGGCTTGTCGGCACGCAGGGTTGGTACAGCCTGACGCTGCATGTTCGAACCCATCAACGCACGGTTGGCGTCGTCGTGCTCGAGGAACGGAATCAGCGACGCCGCAACCGAAACTACCTGCTTCGGCGAAACGTCCATCAAGGTGACGTCTTCCGGCGCCTTGACGGTGAATTCGTTCAAGTGACGAACAGCTACCAGCTCATCGATCAGCTGACCTTTATCGTTCATGGTCGCCGAAGCCTGGGCGATCACGTGATCGGCCTCTTCGATAGCGGACAGGAACACGATCTCGTCGGTCACCAGACCTTCTTTCACCACACGGTACGGGCTCTCGAGGAAACCGTACTGGTTGGTGCGAGCATAGGCCGCCAAGGAGTTGATCAGACCGATGTTCGGCCCTTCCGGCGTTTCAATCGGACATACACGACCATAGTGAGTCGGGTGTACGTCACGAACTTCGAAGCCTGCGCGCTCACGGGTCAGACCGCCCGGGCCGAGTGCGGAGACACGACGCTTGTGGGTGATCTCGGACAGCGGGTTGTTCTGGTCCATGAACTGGGACAGCTGGCTGGAACCGAAGAACTCTTTCACCGCCGCAGCCACAGGCTTGGCATTGATCAGGTCTTGCGGCATCAGGCCTTCGCTTTCAGCCATCGACAGACGCTCTTTGACCGCACGCTCAACACGCACCAGGCCAACGCGGAACTGGTTCTCGGCCATTTCGCCTACGCAGCGAACACGACGGTTACCCAGGTGGTCGATGTCATCGACGATGCCTTTGCCGTTACGGATGTCGACCAGTGTCTTCAGAACAGCAACGATGTCTTCCTTGCACAACACGCCCGAACCTTCGATCTCGGTACGACCGATACGACGGTTGAACTTCATCCGGCCGACCGCAGACAGGTCATAGCGCTCAGGGCTGAAGAACAGGTTGTTGAACAGGGTCTCGGCCGCATCCTTGGTTGGAGGCTCGCCAGGACGCATCATGCGATAGATCTCGACCAACGCTTCCAGCTGGTTGGTGGTGGAGTCGATCTTCAGAGTGTCGGAAACAAATGGACCGCAATCGATATCGTTGGTGTACAGCGTTTCGATACGCACGACCTGAGCCTTGGCGATCTTCGCCAGGATCTCGGTGTTCAGCTCAGTGTTGCACTCTGCCAGGATTTCGCCGGTGGCCGGATGCACGATGACCTTGGCGGTAGTACGACCCAGGACGTAGTCCAGAGGCACTTCCAGCTCTTTGATCCCGGCTTTTTCCAGCTGGTTGATGTGACGAGCGGTAATACGACGACCCTGCTCGACAATAACCTTGCCTTTGTCATCCTGAATATCGAGGACTGCAATTTCACCGCGCAGGCGCTGAGGCACCAGCTCCAGGCTCAGGCTTTCGCCGCGCACATGGAATACGTTGGTGGTGTAGAAAGCATCCAGCACTTCTTCAGTGGTGTAGCCCAGCGCACGTAGCAGTACCGATGCAGGCAGCTTGCGACGACGGTCGATACGCACGAACACGCAGTCTTTCGGGTCGAACTCGAAGTCCAACCAGGAACCGCGGTAAGGAATGATACGTGCGGAGTACAGCAGCTTACCGGAGCTGTGCGTCTTGCCACGGTCGTGGTCGAAGAATACGCCAGGGGAACGGTGCAGCTGGGAAACGATTACACGCTCGGTACCGTTGATTACGAAGGTACCGTTCTCAGTCATCAGGGGGATTTCCCCCATGTAGACTTCTTGCTCTTTGATGTCCTTGATCGCTTTGTTCGACGATTCTTTGTCGAAAATGATCAGACGAACTTTTACCCGCAAAGGTACGGCGTAAGTTACACCGCGCAGCACGCATTCTTTGACATCAAATGCCGGTTCGCCCAAGCGATAACCGACATACTCCAACGCAGCATTGCCGGAGTAGCTGATGATCGGGAAAACGGATTTGAAGGCCGCATGCAGGCCCACGTCGCGGAACTGATCTTTAGTCGCTCCCGCTTGCAAGAATTCACGATACGAATCCAGCTGGATGGCCAGGAGGTACGGCACATCCATGACGTCCGGCAACTTGCTAAAGTCCTTGCGGATACGTTTTTTCTCAGTATATGAGTAAGCCATCAGCGTTCCCCAGCTTGGTCACCTGCTTATTTGGCCCCTCCCGACGGGAGCAGCCAGAAAATCGTGCAAACCCTTTGGTTTGCTCCACCGCACAGGGTGGTTACAGCACGTTAGAGACACCAACCCAGTCGGCTGCCAATAACGGAAAAAGGCCGGTGGCAAGAGCCACCAGCCATCAGCCTCAGCTTAACGCTTGGGCTGGAGACACAAAGTCGATGCTTACTTCAGCTCGACTTTAGCGCCTGCTTCTTCCAGAGCTGCTTTGGCTTTGTCAGCGGCTTCTTTAGCAACGCCTTCCAGAACCATGGCAGGAGCACCGTCAACTACAGCCTTGGCTTCTTTCAGGCCCAGACCGGTCAGTTCACGTACAGCCTTGATCACGTTAACTTTCTTCTCGCCAGCTTCGGTCAGCATGACGTTGAATTCAGTTTGCTCTTCAACAACAGCGGCAGCAGCAGCTGGGCCAGCAGCGGCAACAGCAGCGGTAACGCCGAAGGTTTCTTCCATTGCTTTGATCAGCTCAACAACTTCCAGAACGGTTTTCTGGCCGATTGCTTCGATGATTTGCTCGTTAGTCAGAGACATGACTATAAATTCCTGTATTGGGGTGACAGCCTACGCAGCCATCAAATTAAACATATGATTTTGAAAGGGCTTGCAGTGCCTTAGGCAGCAGCAGCTTCTTTCTGGTCGCGAATGGCCGCCAGAGTACGAGCCAGCTTGCTGGTAGCGCCTTGGATCACGCTCATCAGCTTCGCAATAGCTTCGTCGCGAGTTGGCAGCGAAGCCAACACGTCGATCTCGTTTGCTGCGAGGTACTTGCCCTCGAACGCAGCTGCCTTGATCTCGAACTTTTCCTGACCCTTTGCGAACTCTTTGAAAATACGAGCAGCAGCGCCCGGATGTTCCTTGGAGAATGCAATCAGGGTAGGGCCGACGAACGCGTCGTTGAGCACGTCATATTGAGTGCCTTCAACAGCGCGCTTGAGCAGGGTGTTACGTACGACACGTACATACACGCCAGCTTCGCGGGCCTCTTTACGGAGTCCGGTCATAGCGCCTACTGTCACACCACGGGCATCAGCCACGACAGCGGACAGAGCGCCTTTGGCAGCCTCGTTGACTTCAGCGACGATGGCCTTCTTGTCTTCGAGTTTAATTGCCACGGGTTTAACTCCTGCTTGTTACCGTTTCATCCAACCGAGGTCGGATGTCGTTTTGGTGTCTGATTCGGTAAGGAACCGGGAGCACCATCTGCGTAGGCTTGTGGTTTAAGACTTGCGTCGCCTACGGTCTTGGATAGCCCCCGCCAGGCAGGGACCCCAATCTTTCATTGGCGCAATCTCTTGCGCCAACCTGTGTCTTATACGTCCAGCGAGCCTTGGTCGATGACCAGACCTGGCCCCATGGTGGTGCTCAGGGTAACGCGCTTGACGTAGATACCTTTCGAGGAAGCTGGCTTGATACGCTTCAGGTCAGCGATCAGGGCTTCAACGTTTTCCTTCAGCTTGACGGCGTCGAAGCCAACCTTGCCAACGGAGGTATGGATAATGCCGTTTTTGTCGGTGCGATAACGAACCTGACCAGCCTTGGCGTTTTTAACAGCGCCAGCTACGTCTGGAGTTACGGTACCAACCTTGGGGTTAGGCATCAGACCACGTGGACCGAGGATCTGGCCCAGCTGACCTACAACGCGCATTGCATCCGGGGAAGCAATAACTACGTCATAGTTCAGGTCGCCGCCTTTCATTTCGGCAGCCAGGTCGTCCATGCCTACGCGATCAGCGCCGGCAGCCAGGGCAGCTTCAGCGGCTGGACCTTGGGTGAACACAGCTACACGTACAGTCTTGCCAGTGCCGTGAGGCAGCACGGTAGCGCTGCGAACAACCTGGTCGGACTTACGTGGGTCAACGCCCAAGTTTACAGCGACGTCAACAGACTCGCTGAACTTGACGGTCGACAGCTCGGTCAGGAGAGCAGCTGCGTCTACGAAGCTGTAGGCCTTGCCCGCTTCAATCTTGCCGGCGATAGCCTTTTGGCGCTTGGTCAGCTTAGCCATTACACACCCTCCACGTTAAGGCCCATGCTACGAGCAGAACCGGCGATAGTACGCACGGCTGCATCCATATCAGCTGCAGTCAGATCCGCGTTTTTGGTTTTCGCGATTTCTTCCAGCTGAGCACGGGTAACGGTGCCAACCTTAACGGTGTTCGGACGAGCGGAACCGCTGGTCAGGCCGGCAGCTTTCTTCAGCAGAACCGAAGCAGGGGTGCTCTTAGTTTCGAAAGTGAAGCTGCGGTCACTGTAAACAGTGATGATCACAGGAGTCGGCAGACCTGGCTCAAGACCCTGGGTACGGGCGTTGAAGGCCTTGCAGAATTCCATGATGTTCACGCCGTGCTGACCCAGTGCTGGACCGACGGGTGGACTTGGGTTGGCCTGTGCGGCCTTCACTTGCAGCTTGATGTAAGCAGTAATCTTCTTAGCCATGAGGCACTCCAATTACGGGTTCAAACGCCTGGAAGGCTCCCCGGTTACTTGCGCGTTTATCCCAGTGACGACAAAACCCCACAGCCTTGGGCTGCGGGGTATGGGATTCTCGTTCAGCTATGCCTTTTCGACCTGGCTGAACTCTAGCTCTACCGGAGTAGAGCGACCAAAAATGAGCACAGCCACTTGGATCCGGCTCTTTTCGTAGTTAACTTCTTCGACGGTGCCGTTAAAGTCAGCGAACGGACCATCGGTAACACGAACAACCTCACCCGGCTCGAACAGAGTCTTAGGCTTAGGCTTGTCACTACCATCAGCAACACGACGCAGAATGGCTTCTGCCTCTTTGTCCGTGATTGGCGCAGGTTTGTCGGCAGTACCACCGATAAAACCCATCACCCGAGGAGTATCCTTGACCAAGTGCCAAGTACCCTCATTCATATCCATCTGAACCAGCACATAACCAGGGAAGAACTTGCGCTCGCTTTTGCGTTTCTGGCCATTACGCATCTCAACCACTTCTTCAGTGGGAACCAGAATTTCACCAAAGCCATCTTCCATGCCAGCCAGCTTTACGCGCTCGATCAACGAACGCATTACATGCTTCTCGTAACCCGAGTAAGCATGCACAACGTACCAACGCTTAGCCACGGGACACCCTTAGCCAACAATCAAGGAAACGAGCCAGCCGAGCAGGGAATCAAGCCCCCACAACAGCAACGCCATAACCAGAACAACAGCCACTACGATCAACGTGGTCTGCGTGGTTTCTTGGCGAGTTGGCCATACGACTTTACGAATCTCGGTGCGAGCTTCCTTAACCAGTACAAAGAAAGACTTGCCCTTGGCAGTCTGCAGGCCTACAAAGGCAGCTACAGCAGCGATAGCAAGCAAAGCGAGTACGCGGTACAGGATCGGCGAAGCAGAGTAATACTGATTACCGACAACGCCAACGACCACCAAAGCAACTACTACAAGCCACTTGAGCAGATCGAAGCGAGAGCCTTGAGCTTCAGCTTTAGGAGTCATCTATGAAGATCCTGTGAAAAGAAAGCCAGACACACCGAGTGAATCTGGCAGGTCAGGAGGGAATCGAACCCCCAACCTACGGTTTTGGAGACCGTCGCTCTGCCAATTGAGCTACTGACCTAAAAACAAAATCAGGCCGACCATTATGCCGGCCCGATGGAGATATATCAAGAACTTACTCGATGACTTTGGCCACGACGCCAGCGCCGACGGTACGACCGCCTTCACGGATAGCGAAACGCAGACCATCTTCCATCGCAATGGTTTTGATCAGAGTGACAGTCATCTGGATGTTGTCACCTGGCATTACCATTTCAACGCCTTCTGGCAGCTCGCAGTTACCAGTCACGTCAGTAGTGCGGAAGTAGAACTGTGGACGGTAGCCTTTGAAGAACGGAGTATGACGGCCGCCTTCCTCTTTGCTCAGAACGTATACTTCAGCAGTGAACTTGGTGTGCGGCTTAACGGTACCTGGCTTAACCAGAACCTGGCCACGCTCAACGTCGTCACGCTTGGTGCCACGCAGCAGAACGCCGCAGTTCTCACCAGCACGACCTTCGTCCAGCAGCTTGCGGAACATCTCAACACCGGTGCAGGTGGTTTTCTGAGTGTCGCGCAGACCAACGATCTCAACTTCTTCCTGGATGCGAACGATACCACGCTCAACACGACCAGTTACCACGGTACCGCGGCCGGAGATCGAGAACACGTCTTCGATTGGCATCAGGAACGGCTTGTCGATAGCACGCTCTGGCTCTGGGATGTAGGTATCCAGAGTTTCTACCAGCTTCTTAACAGCGGTAGTGCCCATTTCGTTGTCGTCTTGGCCGTTCAGAGCCATCAGAGCCGAACCGATGATGATTGGAGTGTCATCACCTGGGAAGTCGTAAGTGCTCAGCAGGTCGCGCACTTCCATCTCAACCAGTTCCAGCAGCTCAGCGTCGTCCACCATGTCAGCCTTGTTCAGGAAGACAACGATGTACGGAACACCTACCTGACGGGACAGCAGGATGTGCTCACGAGTTTGTGGCATCGGACCATCGGCAGCCGAGCAAACCAGGATCGCGCCGTCCATCTGGGCAGCACCAGTGATCATGTTTTTGACGTAGTCGGCGTGACCTGGGCAGTCAACGTGCGCGTAGTGACGAATGTTCGAATCGTACTCTACGTGCGCAGTATTGATGGTGATACCACGAGCCTTTTCTTCCGGGGCGCTGTCGATCTTGTCGAAGTCAACACGAGCCGAACCGAAAACCTCGGAGCAGACGCGAGTCAGAGCAGCAGTCAGAGTGGTTTTACCGTGGTCAACGTGACCAATGGTACCAACGTTGACGTGCGGCTTATTACGTTCGAACTTTTCCTTAGCCATCGAAATCACCCCTAGGAGAAGAATTGAGCAAGTCACACAAGCCATTAAAACAAAGGCAGATATTTTCATATCTGCCTTGTTATATGGAGCTCTTGAGCGGATTTGAACCGCTGACCTCACCCTTACCAAGGGTGTGCTCTACCAACTGAGCTACAAGAGCGAAACACTTTGCACAACCTGCAAACTTGGAGCGGGTAGCGGGAATCGAACCCGCATCATCAGCTTGGAAGGCTGAGGTTCTACCACTAAACTATACCCGCGGAGCCTGCAGCTCACGCTAAATCTGGTGGAGGGGGAAGGATTCGAACCTTCGAAGTCGTAGACGTCAGATTTACAGTCTGATCCCTTTGGCCGCTCGGGAACCCCTCCTAAGCGAGGCAGCATTCTACATCATGCCACCCTTCTGTCAAGCATTTTCTCATTAAAAACCTGAGGTTAGCTGCGTTGACCTCGCTTCGCTGCGTCTACCTCTAGAGGTCTTCACTGCGGAGCGGGCGCCATTCTATGCAAACTACTCGACAGTTGCAATGCCTTCGCATGACATTATTTTATGTTTTAACTCATTGAATTCTTTAGCAAGATTCTGCAGCAGCGAATCATCCAGCAAATGCTTGCTTTCAGGAGCCACCCGCAACCAGTAACCAGAAGCATCAGGCAACCCCAAGGACTTCAACCGGACCTCCACCCCCAATGCCGACAGACGCTGCTCGAGCATTTGAGCCTGATCACGACGAGCAAAACCACCTATATAGAGGCAATCGGCTTGAGCCCCACCCTTGTCACGCCTAGAGAGAGCGTCAGACGACTCACTCAACAAGCGGATATCCTGCTGGGACCCTTTATAAAGCGTCAGAGGTGTTACCTCCTTGGCACGTAAAGGCACTTCCTGCTGATGCCAGACGTAATAGAACACATTGAGAACCAGAAGCAGCAGGAACAACCAGCGCATAAAAACCTCAGGACAATGGGCATGCCATAGCCAATCCGACAAAAACCAGATCCGGAACCACTCGCCCTTGCGGGACAACCCCAGAAACCAGATCAGCATCACCACCAGTGAGAAATACTACGAAATCATCCCCCCAGTAACCACGCGCCAACTCCAACTGAGTTAGAACGAACCCCCTCAACATCAATGAGCAGCCACGCTCTACCGCCTCAACCGTCGTACGACCCGGCAACAGGCTCACCAGCGCACGTTCAGCAGACAAATCATCGTACCGAATTCGACGAGTGTGAGTTCTCAGCTGATTACGCATCAATGGCATCCCTGGGCAGATAAACCCCCCCAGGTGCTCGCCATCCGCAGCAATGAAATCCGCAGTAACCGCCGTCCCGAAATCGAGTACCAGGCAGGCACCAGCCGCAAGGCGAAAGCCTCCCAGCATGGCAAGCCAGCGATCCAGGCCAAGTCGCTCAAACTCCTCATAACCATTTCGTACGCCGGCCATTTCTTTCGCAGGCGCAGCACAGATCACCGCCACGCCAAAAGCCTGAACCAACATGGAAGTAAGCTTGCTCGTCTCCTCGGCCGTGCGCACGCTGACCAAGCGGCAGCGGGTCAAAACCAAGCCGTTTAGCGTACGCAGATGCCCGACCAAAGCATCATCGGAATCAACCACACCCTCAGCAAATACCCCAAGCGCAGCATTATCCAGAACGCGCCATTTAATGAAGCTGTTTCCGCAATCAAGCTCAAGAATCATTGCGTAACCTCAAGCTGAGCTCACCACCGCTGTAGACCTTCTCAACCCCATCCACCCTCAATCGCAATGCGCCCTGCTGATCGATGCCCACAACAACACCGTCTATTTTATTGATCCCAGCAATCAGAGACACCGCACTACCTTGCCACAAGTGATTCTGCTCCCATTCCTCTTGAATAGAGGAAAAGCCCTGGGTTTGGTGGCGCTCCAGGTAAGCTTTCAGCACCATGCTCAGCCGAGCAACCAACTGGTTACGATCAACCTGCTTGCCGGACTCAAGCCGTACAGACGTCCACTGCTGATCAATCTCGTCGGCTTTCTGCATGCTGACGTTGATACCTACACCCAGAACTACATGACAGACATCAGCAGGATCCCCAACCAGCTCCAACAGGATTCCGGCGATTTTTTTGCGCCCAACTAAAACATCGTTTGGCCACTTCAGGCCCGCACCAGCAATTCCAAACTCGCGCAAGGTTTGCATGACCGCCAGCCCGACTACCAAGCTGAGCCCTTCAAGCTGACGCATTCCACCATCGATACGCAGTACGAGGCTGTAATAAACATTTTCTGCAAAAGGGCTAGCCCATTTTCGCCCTCTCCGACCGCGCCCCGCCGTCTGACGCTCAGCAAGCACCAGGAACGGCGCAGGTACGCCACGCTCGACAGCCCTCAGAGCTTCGGCGTTTGTAGAGTCGATAGAATCGAAAACCAGCACAGCCCAAGGGCAATCCTTTGATTGCTCGTAAATATCAGCCGGACTCAGAAGCGTCAGCGGGGCCGCCAACTGATAGCCGCGGCCGCGAACTTTATGGATAGAGAGCCCCAGCTCAGCCTCCAACTGCTGCAACTGCTTCCACACGGCACTGCGACTAACGCCCAAGGCGACACCAAGGGCCTGGCCCGAGTGAAACCGCCCATCCTTCAGAAGCTCCAACAATGTCAGCATGCAGATCTCGCCTCACAATGAGGCAGGCATGATAGCCATGCCTAGGGCTGTTGCATAGAAAGCGTGACCAGGCACAATCAAGCAGCTAGCAGCTGCAATTTGAAAGGCTTTTCCTCGCG